>NZ_VDQT01000002.1:0-944976 GCF_007667275.1 Stenotrophomonas rhizophila | reverse complement strand
CTCCGGCGGGGCGGCCGGCGTGTGGCCGTACCGACCAACGGTCGGTACCTACCGGCGGGGCGGCCGCCGTTGGCGGGTAGGTCACGACCGTTGGTCGTGACGTTCGTCAGACACCCTTACGGCTTGTTGAGGAAATTGTTCGCCAGCAGGTCGCGCACGTCCCCTACCCGCCCGTGCAGCAGCGCCTTCGCCGCGTACAGCGCGGTACCGGCCACCTGCTTGGCTTCCACCTGGGCCGGCATCACCAGTTCGGTGGGGCTGGTATGCACGTCCAGCAGCGCCGGGCCGGGATGGGCCAGCACGTCCTGCACCGCCTGCTCCAGGTCCTCGCTGCGGGTCACGGTGCGCCCGTAGAACCCGATCACCTCGGCCAGGCGGCCGAAGTCGGGGTTCTTCAGATCGGTGTAGTTGTCCAGCAGGCCCTGCACCTTCTGCTCGAGCTCGACGAAGTTCAGCGAGCTGTTGTTGTACACCACCACCTTGATCGGCAGGTTCTCCTGCACCGCGGTCAGCAGGTCGCCGAGCAACATCGCAATCCCGCCGTCGCCGGACAGCGAGATCACCTGCCGTCCCGGGAACGCCTTCTGCAGCCCCAGCGCCTGCGGCATGGCGTTGGCCATCGTGCCGTGCAGCAGGCTGGTCAGGGTGCGCCGGCGCCCGTTGGCGCGCGTATGGCGCAGCACCCACACCATCGGCGAACCGCAGTCGGCGGTGAACAGCGCATCCTCGCTGGCATGGCGGTCGACCAGCGCGGTGAGGTGCTGCGGGTGGATCAGGCTGCCCTCGCCGGGATGCTCCTCCTTCGCCCGCGTCGCCAGCGCCTTCTCGCGGTGCTCGATGCATTCGTCCAGGAAACTGCGGTCCTCGCGCTCGGGCAGCAGCGGCAGCAGCGCCTCCAGGGTCGGCCCGATGTCGCCCACCACCCCCAGCTGCACCGGGTGGCGCCGGCCGAGGTGGCTGCCGTCGCGGTCCACCTGGATCAGGGTGGCCTTGTCCGGGTAGAACTGGCCCCAGGCGAAGTCGGCACCGAGCAGCAGCAGCGTGTCGCATGCCATCAGCGTGTGGTAGCCCGATTCGATGCCGAAGATGCCGGTCATCCCCATGTTGTACGGATTGTCGTACTCCACGAAATCCTTGGCGCGCGAGGTGTGCGCGATCGGCGCCTTCAGCCGCGCGCCCAGCGCCACCAGCGCGTCATGCGCGTGTTCGCAACCGGCGCCGGCGTAGATGCCCACGCGCTTGCCCTCGCAGATCAGCGCGGCAATGCGCTGCAGTTCGTCGTCGCTGGGGCGCAGCACCGGCTGCGCGTGGTGCACCGAGAACGGCACGTCGTCCTTCACCTCGGCTTCGGCGATGTCCGCCGGCAGGATCACCACCGCCACCCCGCGCCGGCTGATCGCCGCCTGGCAGGCCAGCGCCACCACCCGGCGCGCCTGCTGCGGGTTGTAGACCTGCTCGCAGAACACGCTGCAGCTGGCATACACCGCCTTGAAATCCACTTCCTGCGGGAACTCCATGCCCAGCTCGGTGGTGACCACCTGGCTGGCGATCAGCACCAGCGGGGCGCGGTTGCGGTTGGCCTCGAAGATGCCATTGATGAAATGCAACCCGCCCGGGCCGCAGGAGCCGGCGCAGGCGGTGAGCTGGCCACTGATCAGCGAATCGGCACCGGCCGCGAACGCCGCGGCCTCTTCATGGCGCACGTGCACCCAGTCGATGTCGCTGCGATGGATCGCATCGGTGACATGGTTCAGGGTGTCGCCGACGATGCCGTAACAGTGCCGCACACCGGCGGCCTGCAGGGTATCGACGACGATTTCGGCAACGCGCTTGCTCATGACGGCACTTCCACGTTCGGGGGAAGTACCAGCCTAGACCTGCGAAGGTGACACCGGCGTGCGAATCAGCGCGTACCCGGGCCATACGTTGGTGTTATTCCCGTTCGGCTGCCTTTGCCTGGGCGAGCAGCCGGGGGAAGGCGTCCAACGCGTCGGAATTGCGCCGAATCTGGGCAAGCAGCATGCCGACCTGCTGAGGGGTGCCGGATTGCACCTGGACCGCCGCCTGGATTTCCCTTTGCATGTACTTCTCGGACACCATCAGTTCCATGAAGGTGCGGAAAACCCGCGGAGACGACCGTTCCAGTGCCACCCCGACAGGGTCCTGGAGCGCGGGATACGTCGGGGTCGCAGCTGCGGCTTCCGCCGGGCGGTTGCTGATTTCAGCGACGGACAGCGCCTGCGTGCCGATCGTTGCCTGCTGCTTGTCGTTGGTCTGCGACGCGACCGCTTGCCGCGCGACCGACGCCTGCGAGGAACTGGAACCTACGGAATGCACTGCAACTCCTTGGAATCGATGGTTCCCCATCATTTGCCATGCCCATTGCATGTGCTTCCAGAAAAACATCGCGCCAGGCGTCGCAACGACTTCACCTGCTGCGATCAGAACGACACCTCCACCGCCTGCTGCGACCACAGCACCGACTGGTGCTTCGTTGCCTGCTTCCACGCCAGGCGGATCGCCTCGATGTCGGCGCGGCGCTGCGGGGTGTCTTCGTGCAGCACCACCAGCACCTTGGTGCGCAGGCGATTGGGCTCCTTGGCGCCGCGGAACAGCCACTGTCCGTAGGCATCGAACACCGTGAGGCCGTCCGGGAAGCGGGGCGTTACCTGCTTGTCCAGGAACTCGCGCCATTGCGCCTCGCTGATCGCGTCGGTCTGCTGGCGATCCGAGGTGCCGCTCTCCTCGCCCACGCCGAAGTACAGCTCGCTGCGCACCCAGTTGGTCGCCGCATCCGGACGGGCGGCGTCGCCCTGGAGGGTGGCGGTGGGGGTGGCGGATGCAGGCGTGCGCGGGGTCGGGGTGGTGGTGGCGCAGCCGCTGAGGGCCAGGACGGCGGCCAACAGCAGGGGGGAGAGTTTCATGGTGCGGGGGCTCCGGGTGCTTCGGGGGGTTCCGTGGGACACGCATGGCGTGTCGCTACGCAATGGACAGGGTGAGGGATTCCGGGATCCGTGCAGATCACTTCGGGTTATCAGCTGATATCCGTCAGTACTGGGACTTGCATCACAGGTGCGGATCACGCCAAGATAATATATCGCTTCATCCGGATGGAACAATAGTTTCATCTGGGACCAGCCGGGCAGAGCCCGGCTCTACCCCTCCCCCCGATTTGTTGCTGGAGCCTGCATGTCCCGTCCGTCCGCGTCGCGCCTTGGCCTTGCCATTGCCCTGGTCCTGTCTTCCCCCCTGCTGGCACAGGATCTCCACGCGCAGGACGCGCCCGCCTCCCCCGCCACGCTGGACACGGTGATCGTCACCGGCACCCGCGCCATCGACCGCACCGTGCTCGAATCCACCTCGCCGGTGGACGTGCTCACCGCGGAAGACATCCGCCGAGCCGGCGTGGTCAATGGCGAGCTGGGCAGCGCGCTGCAGGCGCTGCTGCCCTCGTTCAACTTCCCGCGCCAGTCCAACTCCGGCGGCGCCGACCATGTGCGCGCCGCGCAGCTGCGCGGCCTGTCGCCCGACCAGGTGCTGGTGCTGGTCAGCGGCAAGCGCCGCCACACCAGCGCGCTGGTAAACACCGACAGCAAGATCGGCAAGGGCACCACCCCGGTCGACTTCAATTCGATTCCGGTCAGCGCGATCAAGCGCATTGAAGTGCTGCGCGACGGCGCCGGTGCGCTGTACGGCTCCGACGCCGTGGCCGGTGTTATCAACGTGATCCTCGACGACGCCCCGGAAGGCGGCGCCATCGAAGCCAGCTTCGGCGCCAACCACACCGACCTCGAGCCGATCAACCGCACCCTTACCGACGGCCAGACCAGCTTCGCCAGCGCCAAGGTCGGCACCCGGCTGGGCGAGGACGGCGGCTTCCTGCGCGTGGGCCTGGAGCTGAAGAACCGCGAAGGCACCAACCGCGCCGGCTTCGACCAGATTCCGCCGTGGGACCAGAGCGACACCAACCTGGCCCTGCAGGGCCAGCGCAACTACGTGCTGGGCGATGGCAAGACCAAGGACCTCAACGCCTGGATCAACACCGAACTTCCGTTCGGCGAAACCTCGAAGTTCTACTTCTTCAGCACCTTCAACCAGCGCGACAGCGAAGGCGCCAACTACTTCCGCTACCCCGACAGCGACGCCAACTGGACCGAGCTGTACCCGAACGGTTACCGCCCGATCTCCGAAGGCGAGAACCGCGACGTGCAGGCCGTGGCCGGCGCCAAGGGCCAGTGGGGCGAGTGGAACTACGATGCCAGCCTGGACTACGGCTTCAACGACTTCACCTACAGGCTGCGCGATTCGCTCAACGCTTCGCTCGGCCCGGGCAGCCCGACCCGGTTCAAGACCGGCGATTACCGCAATGAACTCACCGTGGGGAATCTCGACCTGAGCCGGGTGTTCACCCAGGGCAACAACAGCCACACCCTCGGCCTTGGCGCCGAAGCACGCCGCGACCACTTCCAGACCCGTCCGGGCGACCCGGCCAGCTATGCCGCTGGCCCCTACACCGACCGCCCGACCGGCTCGCAGGCCGGTGGCGGGCTGAGCCCGCAGGACGCCACCTCGCTCAGCCGCGATGTCGCCAGCGCGTATGCCAGCCTGTCCAGCCAGTTCGGCGACCACTTCTCCAGCGATCTCGCGGCGCGTTACGAACACAGCGACGATTACGGCGGCGAGCTCACCGGCAAGCTGGGCCTGCGCTATGAGTTCGCCCCGGCGTTCGCGCTGCGCGGTGCGATCTCCAACAACTTCCGCGCGCCGTCGCTGGCACAGATCGGCTACGAGTCCACCTCCACCGGCTACAACGCCGCCGGCCAGCTCGTGCAGGGCCGCACCCTGTCGGTGAACAACCCGATCGCGCGCGGGCTCGGCGCGACCGACCTGAAGCCGGAGAAGTCGGTCAACACCAGCCTGGGCTTCACCAGCCGCATCGGCGACCATTTCGACCTGTCGCTGGACTTCTACCAGATCGACATCGATGACCGCATCGCGCTGTCGGAAAGCATCACCGGCGATGCGCTCACCGATTACGTGCAGCAGCAGTTCGGCGTGGCCGGGCTGCAGAGCGCGAACTTCTTCGTCAACGCCGCCGATACGCGCACGCGCGGTGCCGAACTGGTGAGCAGCTGGCGACAGGCACTGGGCGACGGCCAGCTGCTGCTGACCGGCACCTACGCCTACAACAAGACCACATTGAAGAACGTGCTGGATACCCCGGACAGCCTGCTCGCGCTGGATCCAGACTATGTGCTGTTCGGCCTGGAGGAAACCAACACGCTGACCGATGCGACCCCGCGGACGCGCACGCAGCTGGCCGCCAGCTGGGCCAACGACCGCTGGACCCTGAGCAGCCGCCTGAGTCGTTATGGCAGCGTGACCCGGGTGTTCAATTTCGGCGATGGCTATGTACCGCGCCAGACCTACGGGGCGGAGTGGCAGCTGGATGCCGAAGTGGAATACCGGATCACCCCGCAGTGGAGCGTGGCGCTGGGTGGGCAGAACCTGACCGACAACTATTCGGACCTGTCCAACGAAGATATTTACTACTTCGGCAACCTGCCGTATGACGTGCTGTCGCCGATCGGCAGCAATGGTGCTTACTACTACGGCCGCGTGCGTTACACGTTCTGAGGCAGCCGGGCAGGGCCCGGCTCTACGAGAGCGGGCGGAGATGAATGAAATGCCGGTGCGGCCCAGTGTCCGCACCGGGATTTCACATTCCCGGTGGCATGTTGGCGCGCATGGCCAACGACTTCCCCCTACGTCCGCCGCCGCCACTGCTGGACGCTGCGTGCGCACTGTTCCTGGACGTGGATGGCACCCTCATTGAATTTGCCGACGACCCCGACGCGGTGGTGCTGTTGCCCGGCGTGCGCGAGGCGATCGGCCGCATCAGCGACCGCCTCGACGGTGCCGTCGCGCTGATCAGCGGGCGCCCGCTTGCACAGCTGGATGCCCTGTTCGCACCGCTGCACCTTCCCGCCGCCGGCCTGCATGGCCACCAGGTGCGTGGACGCGGCCAGGCCGCGCCTGCCGCCGGCGCCAACGACACGGCCGACACCAGCCAGTGGCTGCACGGCGTGCACCAGCAGGCCATGCGCTTCGCGCACGGCCATCCCGGCGTGCTGATCGAAGACAAGGGCCGCAGCCTGGCCCTGCACTGGCGCGCTGCGCCACTGGCCGAGCCGCATGTGCGCGCCTTCGCCGAACAACAGCTGGGCAACCATCCCGGCTATCGGCTGCAACCCGGCGACCACGTAGTCGAGTTCGTGCCCGAAGGCAGCGACAAGGGCCGCGCCCTCCACCAACTGATGCAGCAGGCACCCTTCCGTGGCCGCGTGCCGGTATTCGTCGGTGACGACCTGACCGACGAATTCGGCTTCGAGGCCGCCAACCTCCTGCACGGCTGGAGCGTGCTGGTCGGCGAGCGCGAGCCGAGCGCTGCGGTGTTCGCCCTGCCCCACGTGGGCGACGTGCACGCCTGGCTGCTGCAGAACGCCCAATGAATCCGCGAGAGAACCCCCACCCGATGACCCCCTCCAACCTGGACCTTGGCGTGGTCGGCAACGGCAGCTTCGGCGCCCTGATCGACCGCAATGCCCGCGTGGTGTGGAGCTGCCTGCCCACCTTCGATGGCGACCCCACCTTCTGCGCGCTGCTGCAGCCCAACCAGCAGGTTGGTGGCGATTTCGCCATCGAACTGGAAGACCTGGTCAGCAGCGAGCAGGCCTACCTGACCAATACCGCGATCCTGCGCACCGTGCTGCATGACAAGCATGGCGGCTCGCTGGAAATCATCGATTTCGCCCCGCGCTGGCGCCAGAACGAGCGCTTCTACCGGCCGGTCAGCCTGATCCGCCAGGTGCGCCCGCTGTCTGGCAATCCGCGCATCATCGTGCGCGCGCGACCGCTGGCCGACTGGGGCGCACGCGTGCCCGAAGCCACCTGGGGCAGCAACCACATCCGCTGGATCCTGCCCGACCACGTGCTGCGCCTGACCACCGACGTGCCGTTGCGCATGGTGCGCGATGAACTTCCGTTCGTGCTCAACCACCCGGTGCACCTGGTGCTGGGCGTGGACGAATCGCTGAACCGCTCGCTCAGCGGCTACGTGCAGGAGTCGCTGCAGCGCACCCAGAACTACTGGCGCGAATGGGTGCGTTACCTGTCCATTCCACTGGAATGGCAGGACGCGGTGATCCGCAGCGCGATCACCCTGAAGCTGTGCCAGTACGAGGACAGCGGCGCCATCATCGCCGCGATGACCACCTCCATCCCGGAAGCGCCCGGCAGCATCCGCAACTGGGATTACCGCTACTGCTGGCTGCGCGACGCCGCCTTCGTGGTGCGCGCGCTCAACCGTCTGGGTGCGACCCGCACCATGGAGCAGTTCCTCGGCTACATCTTCAACCTGGCCACCGCCGATGGCAGCCTGCAGCCGCTGTACGGCATCGGCTTCGAGGCCAAGCTGGAAGAAAGCGAAGTGCCCTCGCTGGACGGCTACCGCGGCATGGGGCCGGTGCGCCGCGGCAACCTGGCCTGGGTACAGCGCCAGCACGACGTGTATGGCAGCGTGGTGCTGGCCTCCACCCAGCTGTTCTTCGACCGCCGCCTGCAGGACCCGGGCGACACCCACACCTTCGCGCGGCTGGAACCTCTGGGCGAACAGGCCTTCGCCCTGCACGACGTACCCGATGCCGGGCTGTGGGAATTCCGCGGCCGCACCGAAGTGCACACCTACACCAGCGCGATGTGCTGGGCCGCCTGCGACCGCCTGTGCAAGATCGCGGTGCGGTTGAAGCTGGACCACCGCGCCGAGTACTGGCGCGACCGCGCCAACACCATCCACGCGCGGATCATGAAGGAAGCCTGGAGCGATGAGCTCGGCCACTTCACCGACACCTACGGCGGCCATCGCCTGGATGCCTCGCTGCTGCTGCTGGCCGACATCGGCTTCATCAGCGCCACCGATGCCCGCTTCGTGGCCACCGTCGACGCCATCGGCCGCGACCTCAAGCACGGCAATGCGCTGTACCGCTACGTGGCGCCCGACGACTTCGGCGAACCGGAAACCAGCTTCACCATCTGCACCTTCTGGTACATCGACGCGCTGGCCGCGATCGGTCGCATGGAAGAAGCCCGCGACATGTTCGAAATGCTGCTGGAACGCCGCAACCACCTGGGCCTGCTGTCCGAAGACCTGGCCTTCGACAATGGCGAAGCCTGGGGCAATTTCCCGCAGACCTATTCGCACGTGGGCCTGGTCACTGCGGCCATGCGCCTGTCGCGCAGCTGGCAGGAGGCCTCATGAGTCGCCTGGTCGTCGTCTCCAACCGTGTCGCCGCGCCCGGCGTGGCCGCACCCGGTGGACTGGCGGTCGGCCTGCTGGCCGCGCTGAAGGAACGCGGCGGGGTCTGGTTCGGCTGGAGCGGCAAGTCGGTGAAGGAAGACAGCGGCGCCCTGCACGAGCAGACCGAGGGCGACATCCGCTACGTCACCATGGACCTCAACAAGCGTGACGTGGACGGGTACTACAACGGCTTCGCCAACCGCACCCTGTGGCCGCTGCTGCATTTCCGCCTGGACCTGGTCGACTACGACCGCGCCACCCGCGAGACCTACCGCCAGGTCAACGCCCTGTTCGCCGAGAAGCTGGCGCCGCTGCTGCGCGAAGACGACATCGTCTGGATCCACGACTACCACCTGATCCCGCTGGCCTCGCTGCTGCGCGAGCGAGGGATCGGCTGCCGCATCGGCTTCTTCCTGCACGTGCCGATGCCGTCGGCCGACCTGCTGCAGGCCATGCCCGACCACCTGCGGCTGTTCTCCAGCCTGTATGCCTACGACCTGGTGGGCTTCCAGACCCAGCGCGACGCGGACCGGTTCCAGTCCTACGTGCGTCTGTTTGCCGGCGGCAAGGTGCTTCCCGACGGCCTGCTCGAGGCACCGGGCGGGCGCCGCTTCCGCGCCGCCGCGTTCCCGATCGGCATCGACACCGCGCACATCGAACGCCAGGCCAAGGCCGGGGCAGCCAAGCCGGCCGTGCGCGACCTGCGCAACAGCCTGCGCGACCGCCAGCTGGCCATCGGCGTGGACCGGCTGGACTATTCCAAGGGCCTGCCCGAACGCTTCCTGGGCTTCGAGCGCTACCTGCAGCGCCACCCTGACCAGCGCGGCAGCCTGACCTACCTGCAGATCGCACCGGTCTCACGCGGTGACGTCACCGAGTACCGGCAACTGCGCAGCCAGCTGGAGCAGATCGCCGGGCATATCAACGGGGGCTTCGCCGCACCGGACTGGACCCCGCTGCGCTACGTGAACCAGAACTTCGCCCACGCCACCCTTACCGGCTTCTATCGCGCCGCAGCAGTGGGCCTGGTCACGCCGCTGCGTGACGGCATGAACCTCGTTGCAAAGGAATACGTAGCTTCGCAGGATCCGGAGAACCCCGGCGTGCTGGTGCTGTCGCTGTTGGCCGGCGCGGCCGACGAGCTGAAACAGGCGCTGCTGGTGAACCCGCACGACCTGGATGGCGTGGCCGATGCCATCGCCACCGCCGCCACCATGCCGCTGCGCAAACGCGTGGAGCGCTGGCAGGCAATGATGGAGCACCTGCGGGCCCACGACATCAACCACTGGCGGCAGTCCTACCTGCAGGCGCTGGAAAACGGCTGAAAACGACATCTCCGAGGGGCTGCAGCGTGTCGTAATCGGCACGCTTTCTCCCCTGGCCAGTGCATCATCCGGTGTGGTGCACATTTTTTAGGAGTATGTCGTTTCCTGCACGCGTGGAGCGCGAGACGCCGCCGCGACACACGCCGCGTTTCGATAGGCATCCTAAATCGCCGAAACCGTGCCGATATTCGTAACCTTCGGCGCGGGCAACTTTCATTTCGCATTGACAGGTCGTCCCGACATTGACGCCCGCAGAACCCGTGCATGCCGCGCGGGTCGTGCATTCGGGAATCAGATTGATGTCACTGCTGGAACGCTTCATCGAAGACACCGCCCTGCACATGGGCCTTGGCCACCGCGCGCGCAGCCTGGTGGACGTGCTGGTCGACTACATCCGCAGCCTCCCCGACGGCGTACACGGCCTGCGTCGGCGCTTCGACGCGGTGGGCCTGGGGACGCAGTTCCCCGGTGACGGCCGGCCTTCGCGCCTGCTCGCCAGCCAGCTGGAAAGCGTGGTGGGTCGGGAAGAACTGGCGGTGCTCGCGCGCCGGGCCGCGTTTCCCACCGGCATGTTCGCGGTAGTGGCCTCGGACCTGCTGCCGGGCCTGGTGAACGTGCTTGAACAGGACGCACGCACCCCGCCGGTGCCCACCCGGGCCCCGCGCCCGCCACGCAGCAGCCCCACCCTGCGCCTGGTGCGGGGCACCGCCCTGCGCGGCCTGCTGTGGGTGCTGGTGGCCGGTGCGCTGCTGTGCCTGACCGGCTGGATCCACCAGAAGACCCGGGTCAGCCCCGGCGTGCCCGCGGCCCAGGCCGAACAGTAGAGCCCGCCCCGGCTGTCGCTGGTCAACAACCACGGTGTCATCGACGTCCGCGGCCGCCTGCCCGGCGAAGCCGACCGGCGCAAGGTGTGGAGCGCACTGGTGGCCCAGTACGGCCACGGCAAGGTCAGTGGCGACATCCTGCGCGACCCGCAGGCTGCCGCGCCACGCTGGTTGGACCGCCTGGTCACCCTGGCCCCGGTGCTCAGGCACCAGGGCCTGTCGCTGTCGTTCAACGGCGACCGCCTGCACGTGGACATGACCCGCCTGTCCCCGCGCGACCGGATTGCCGTCTCCGACACGTTGCGCCGCGGCTTCGGCCACCTGCAGGTCAGCGGCCTGTGGGACGCCGGCCGGATCGCGCTGTCGCAGCTGCCGGCCACGCCCGCGCCCGAGGAACTGGTGACCGCCCTGAACCAGGGCAAGGTCCGCTTCCTGCACAAGTCGCCCACCCTGCGCGCCGACGGCCACGAGATGCTGCGTGCCAGCGCGCAGGCGATCCTGGCCGCCGAGCCGGGCCTGCGGCTGGAAGTGGGCGGGCATACCGACAGCCTGGGCGCGGCCGAGACCAACCTGCACCTGAGCCAGCAACGCGCCGAAATGGTGGTGGCCGAGCTGGAAGCGCAGGGCGTGCCGGCCGGCATGCTGGTGCCGCGTGGCTATGGCGAAGAACAGCCGGTGGCCGACAACCGACTGGACAGCGGCCGCGACCGCAACCGGCGCATCGAGTACTCGATCCTGCAGTAGAGCCACGCCCTGCGTGGCTGCGCGCAAGGCGTGGGCGTCAGGCCATCCAGGCCAGGGTGGCCATGCGGCCGGTACGGCGGTCGCGGCGATGCGAATAGAAACGCTGCGGGTCGGCCAGCGTGCACAGCTGCCCGCCGCTGATCGCCGCCGGGTCCAGCCCGACGGCCACCAGCCGGCGCCGTGCCAGCGCGTACAGGTCCACCTTCCAGTGCCCCGGGCGGGTGGCGTTGAAGGCGGCCGCCGCACCGGCATCGCGGTCGACGAAGGCGGTGAACACGTCCTCGCCGATCTCGTACAAGGCCGGCCCGGCCGCCGGACCCAGCCAGGCCTGCAACTGACCCGGCGCGGTCCGCATGGCGGCCACGGTGGCCTCCAGCATGCCGTCGGCCAGCCCGCGCCAACCGGCGTGCGCGGCGCCGATCTCGCCGCCGTCGCGCGCCGCCAGCACCACCGGCAGGCAGTCAGCGGTGAGGATGGCCAGCACCACCCCCGGCACCGAGGTCACCGCCGCATCGGCAGTGGGTTCGGCGTCCACGCCGATGGCGCCGGGCGGGCCCTCGAAGCGCAGCACGCCCGTGCCATGCACCTGGCGCAGCCAGTGCGGTGCCGAGGGCAGGCCGAGGCCATCCCGCAGCAGGGCACGATTGCGCTCCACCTGGGCCGGATCATCGCCGTCGGCGGCATACCGGTTGCCCATGTTGAACTGCTCGAACGGCGGCAGCGACCCACCGGCGCCATGGCGCAGGGTGGTCACCGCGTGCACCCCGGGCGGGGCCGCCCACTCCGCCGCCAGCACCGGCACGGCAGCGTGGGCCAGGGACAGCGGCGCAGCGGACGTGGCCATCAGCGGCGCCCGCGCTCCAGCTCGGCGATACGCTTGGTGTCTTCGCGCAGCGCGTCCATCAGCGCGACCATGTCAGCCGGCACCGGCGCACTGTTGCGGATCGGCTCGCCGGTGATCGGGTGCGCGAATTCCAGCGTTTCGGCATGCAGCGCCTGGCGCTTGAAGCCGCGCAGCTGGGCCACCAGCTCGTCGCTGGCGCCCTTGGGCAGCTTCAGCGCGCCGCCGTACAGCGAATCGCCGACGATGGCGTGCTTGAGGTGGGCCATGTGCACGCGGATCTGGTGGGTACGCCCGGTCTCCAGGCGGCACTCCAGCGCGGTGTGGGCGCGGAAGCGCTCGCGCAGGCGGTAATGGGTCACCGCGTCCTTGCCGTCCTCGCGCACCGCCATGCGGATGCGGTCGCGCGGGTGGCGGTCGATCGGCGCATCGGCGGTACCGCCGGACACCAGCGCGCCCACCACCACCGCCAGGTACTGGCGGTGCACGTTGCGCGCGGCCAGCTGTTCCACCAGCGCGGTCTGCGCCTGGATCGTACGGGCCACCACCATGACACCGCTGGTGTCCTTGTCCAGGCGGTGCACGATGCCGGCGCGCGGCAGCACCGACAGGCCCGGGTCGCGGAACAGCAGCGCGTTGACCAGGGTGCCGCTCGGGTTGCCGGCGCCCGGGTGGACCACCAGGCCGACCGGCTTGTTGATCACGTAAACGTGTTCATCCTCGTACAGGATGTCCAGCGGGATGTCTTCGGGCTCGGCATGGGTCTGGGTGTCCAGCACGACATGCAGGCTGGCCACCTCGCCGCCGCGCACCGGGTCGCGGCCGCGCACCGGGTTGCCGTCCAGCAGCACGTCGCCGGACTTGATCCACTCGGTCAGCTTGGACCGGGAGAATTCGGGGAACAGTTCGGCCAGCACGGCGTCGAAGCGCCGCCCAGCGGCGGTATCGGGCACGGTGGCCTGGCGGGTGGAGTCGGTTTCAGAAGGGTTATCGGACATGGGGAGCACACCGCAGGAAGACAAATTGGGGGTCCCGGCGACCACTTTCAGTCGCAGGACAGGCCACTAGGCTATCATCGACCCTTCGTATTCCAGCCGCGTCCCGCCCTGACCCCATGATCCGACGCTCTTCCCTGCTGTCCGCGCCCGTCCGCACCGCGGCCCTGATGCTGGTCCTGGCCCTCGTTTCCACCGGCTGCCACCGTGGCGCCAAGGGTGACAACCCGGAAGAAGGCCAGCCGGTAGAAACGATCTACGAAAAGAGCCATGGCCTGATGGAAAAGGGCAACTGGAGCGGCGCCGAGGCGACCTTCCGCCGCCTGATCGCCCAGTACCCGTACGGCCCGTACACCGAGCAGGCGATGATCGAAACCGCCTACGCCCAGTACAAGGCCGGCAAGCACGATGACGCGGTGTCCAGCATCGACCGCTTCATCCGCACCTACCCGACCCACCGCAACATCGCCTACATGTACTACCTGCGCGGGCTGGCCAACAGCAACCGCAACACGGTGTTCCTGCGCCGCGTGTGGTCGCTGGACCCGAGCCGCCGCGACCTGTCCACCCCGCGCCAGGCCTACGCCGACTTCAACATCGTGGTCGAGCGTTACCCCAACAGCCGTTACGCCGCCGACGCACGCAGCCGCATGCTCGAGCTGCGCGACGTGTTCGCCCAGCACGAGCTGGACAACGCCCTGTACTACCTGCGCCGCGAGGCCTGGGTCTCGGCCGCCGGCCGCGCCAACTACCTGCTGGAAACCTACCCGCAGAGCGCCTTCCAGTACGACGCCGTGGCCGCGCTGGGTGAAGCCTATACCCACCTGGGCAACAAGACCCTGGCCGACGACGCCCGCCGCGTGCTGGAGCTCAACCAGCCCGAGCACCCGTGGCTGCAGGGCAACTGGCCGAAATACCCGTGGATGGTGCGCAAGCTGAACCCGTTCGCCGGCGAGAAGTCGGCCAGCACCGGCCAGCGCAATGCGACCATGAACCGCCGTTGATTCCAGCGCGGTAGTCACAATGAAACGGGCAGCCTCATGGCTGCCCGTTTTTTTGTGGGCGCGGATGCGTAATTCTTGAACGCATGTCCAGCGGAGGCCGGCTATCTTCCGCTCCCACTCCCGTCGTCCGTTCCCGCCATGTCTCGTATTCCGTCCGCGCCCCCTGCCGCGCTCCAGTTGCGCCGCACCGACGCCGCGTCACGTCCGTCCCCGGCGCCGCGACGGCTCGACATCAGCGCCATCGAAAACCGCCTGTTTTCCAGCGCCCCAAGCCGGAGGACTGCTCCTGCAGCGCCCGGTCGCTGCATCGCGCAGACGCTGAAGGAGGTCAGGACAACACCCGGGGGGACGGCGCCCAGGGTGGCCCAGCGGACCAATCCCGTGGCGTTCACCCCGCCCGCCCGCACGGTCAGCTTTGCCGATAGTCCTGACGTTGGCCGCACGCCGAACTCGTGGCAGGCGGCCTCCAGTCGCGTCGCGGTGGACTTCGACGCGTTGACCCAGGCGCTGCCCGTGCTCGACGACGGCGACGAGGTATCAACCCGGTATGTCCGCAAGCTGTTGTTGCAGTCGTTGGCAGCCAACACGGACCACGGCCTGGTGTCGGCCCGGTCGGAGAAGCTGCTGGTGCGCGCACTCGACCAGATCGGTCGCAACACCGGACATAGCTGCCAGGAAGGATCCCTCCCGTTCGACGTGCTGCACAGCTTCATCAGCCGTGCGCAGCACGTGCGACCCGATCTGTTCCGCTAGCCTGCGCTCAGCCTTTGTAGCCGTTGCTGATCGGATAGCGCCGTTCGCGACCGAACGCGCGGCGCGAGACCTTCGGTCCCGGGGCGGCCTGGTGGCGCTTCCACTCGCTGGTGCGTACCAGACGAAGGACGCGGTCGACCACCTCGGCGGCGTAACCGGCGGCGACGATCTCTTCGCGCGACTGTTCCTGGTCGACGTAGCGGTACAGGATGCCGTCAAGCACGTCGTAGGCCGGCAGCGAATCCTGGTCGGTCTGGTTGGCGCGCAGCTCGGCCGACGGCGGCCGCGCGATCACCGCCGGCGGTATCACCGGCGCACCGCCCACCGTGTTGCGCCACTTGGACAGGCCGAACACCTCGGTCTTGTACAGGTCCTTCAGCGGCGCATAGCCACCGCACATGTCACCGTAGATGGTGGCATAGCCGACCGCGTACTCGCTCTTGTTGCCGGTGGTGAGCAGCAGCCCGCCGAACTTGTTGGACAGCGCCATCAGGATCACCCCGCGCGCGCGCGACTGCAGGTTCTCCTCGGTCACGTCCGCCGGCTGGCCCTCGAACATCGGGCCGAGCGCGGTCATCAGGCCTTCGAACACCGGTTCGATCGATACCGCTTCCAGCTTCACCCCCAACGCGCGGCACTGCTCGGCGGCCAGGTCGTTGGACATGTCGGCGGTATAGCGCGACGGCAGGCGCACCGCGGTGACGTTGTCCGCGCCAAGCGCATCCACCGCCATCGCCAGCACCAGCGCAGAATCGATGCCGCCGGACAGGCCCAGCCACACCTTCTTGAACCCGTTCTTGCCGCAGTAGTCGCGGATGCCGCGGGTGACCGCGCGCCAGGCCAGCGCATCCATGCTTTCGTCGCCGTCGTCCATCCACTCGCGCGGCAGGAAACGGCGGCTTTCCGCGTCGTAGTCCACCACCAGCCACTGGTCGGTGAAGGCCGCGGCGGCCGGGTGCACGGTGCCATCGCCGTCGGCCACTACCGATGCGCCGTCGAAAGTCAGTGCGTCCTGCCCGCCGACCATGTTGACGTACAGCAGCGCCGCACCGCTTTCGCGGGTGCGTTCGGCCAGCAGCGCATCGCGCTGGGCGTGCTTGCCGCGCTCGTAGGGCGACGCATTGGGAATCACCACCAGTTCGGCGCCATTGCGCACGGTGTCGGCCAGCGGCTCCGGGAACCACAGGTCTTCGCACACCAGCACGCCCACCGGCACGCCCTTCAGCTCGAACACGCAGCTGCCGCCGTCGGGGTCGATGTCGAAGTAGCGGCGTTCGTCGAACACCGCATAGTTGGGCAGCTCGCGCTTGCGGTAGGTGTGCAGCACCTCGCCGTCGCGCAGCACGCTGGCGGCGTTGTAGACCACCGCGCCGGTGGCCTCGGGCCAGCCGACCACGGCGGTGATGCCCTGCGTGCTTGCGGCGATGCGCGCCATTGCCTGCTGGCAGTCGTACAGGAAGCGGGGACGCAGCAGCAGGTCTTCAGGCGGGTACCCGCTGATGGCCAGCTCCGGGAACACCACCAGCTCGGCGCCGAACTCATCGCGCGCCTCGGCGATCATCGCGATGATGGTGTCGGTGTTGCGTTCGACCGCACCGACCGGGAAATCGAACTGGGCCATCGCGATGCGGATCGAGGTCATGTGGTGCCGCCTGTGGTGGTTTTGCGCACATTCTAGGCCTTTCGCCTGCGTGGTGTGCCGACCAACGGTCGGCACCTACCGGGTTCCACCGGTAGCGCACGACCGTTGGTCGTGCGCCGCCGCCATGCGCCGGGTGCCGGAAACACAAACGCCGCCCGGGGGCGGCGTTTGCGTAGGTAAGGGTCGACGGTGCGACCTCTTATTTCACCAGCTTGGCGATGGCGGCGCCCAGGTCGCCCGGCGAGCGGACGGTGACCACACCGGCAGCTTCCATGGCGGCGAACTTGCCTTCGGCCGTGCCCTTGCCACCCGAGGCGATCGCACCGGCGTGGCCCATGCGCTTGCCGGCCGGAGCCGACGCACCGGCGATGAAACCGACGACCGGCTTCTTCACGTGGTTCTTGATGTACTCGGCGCCGGCTTCTTCAGCGTCGCCGCCGATTTCGCCGACCATGATGATGCCTTCGGTCTGCGGGTCTTCGTTGAACAGCTTGAGGCAGTCGACGAAGTTCAGGCCGTTGATGGGGTCACCACCGATACCGATGCAGGTGGACTGGCCCAGGCCGACTTCGGTGGTCTGCTTGACCGCTTCATAGGTCAGGGTGCCCGAACGCGACACGATGCCGATCTTGCCCGGCTTGTGGATGTGGCCCGGCATGATGCCGATCTTGCATTCGCCCGGGGTGATCACGCCGGGGCAGTTCGGCCCGATCAGCACGGTGTCCGGATGCGCACGGGTCAGCACGTTCTTCACGCGCAGCATGTCCAGCACCGGAATGCCTTCGGTGATGCACACGATGACCTTGATGCCGGCAGCCGCAGCTTCCAGGATCGCGTCAGCCGCGTACGGCGGCGGTACGTAGATGACCGACGCGTCAGCGCCGGTGCTCTGCACGGCATCGGCCACGGTGTTGAACACCGGCAGGTCGATATGGGTGGTGCCGCCCTTGCCCGGCGTCACGCCGCCGACGACCTGGGTGCCGTACTCGATCATCTGAGTGGCGTGGAAGGTGCCCTGCTGGCCGGTGAAGCCCTGCACGATCACCTTGGTGTTCTTATTGATCAAAACAGACATTGTTATTCCTTCGGTGTCGGATCAGGCGGCGTTCTTGACAGCTTCGACGACCTTCTTGGCACCGTCGTTGATGTTGTCAGCCGGGATGATGGCCATGCCGCTGTCACGCAGCAGCTGCTTGCCTTCTTCCACGTTGGTGCCTTCCAGGCGCACCACGACCGGAACCTTGACGCCCACTTCCTTGACCGCGGCGATGATGCCTTCGGCGATCATGTCGCAGCGGACGATGCCGCCGAAGATGTTGACGAAGATGCCTTCGACCTTGTCCGAAGACAGGATCAGCTTGAACGCTTCGATGACGCGCTGCTTGTTCGCACCGCCGCCCACGTCCAGGAAGTTCGCCGGCTCGCCGCCGTTGAGCTTGATCACGTCCATGGTGGCCATGGCCAGGCCGGCGCCGTTCACCATGCAGCCGATGTTGCCGTCCATGGTGACGTAGTTGATGTCCAGCTCCGAAGCGGTCACTTCGGTTTCGTCTTCCTGGGTCTTGTCGCGCATGGCGACCAGGGCCTTCTGACGGAACGCGGCGTTGTCGTCGCTGTCGAACTTGCCGTCCAGCGCGTACAGGTTGCCGTCGTCCAGGATCGCCAGCGGGTTGATTTCAACCAGCGCCAGGTCCTTTTCGTTGAACAGGCGGTACAGGTTCACCATGATGCTGGCGAACTGGCCGGCCTGCTTGGCGGTCAGGCCGAGCTTGAAGCCGAAATCGCGGCCGTGGTAACCCTGCACGCCTTCAACGAAATCGACGTTGAGCGAGTGGATCAGCTCCGGGGTTTCAGCAGCAACCTGCTCGATCTCCACGCCGCCTTCCGAAGAGGCGATGTAGGTGATGGTCTTGGTGCCACGGTCGACCAGCACCGACAGGTACAGTTCCTTGACGATCTCACCGGCGGTGGTCACCAGCACCAGGTTGACCGGCAGTTCGACGCCCGCGGTCTGGTAGGTGGCCATCTTGGTGCCGAGCATCTTGGCCGCAGCGGCCTTGACGTCATCGGTGGTCTTGCAGAACTTGACGCCGCCAGCCTTGCCGCGACCGCCCGCATGGATCTGAGCCTTCACCATCCAGGGGCCCTGGCCCAGGGCATTGGCCGCTTCGACCGCTTCTTCGGGAGTCGCTGCGACCTTGCCGGCCGGGACCGGGATGCCGTACTCGGCAAGCAGCTGTTTTGACTGGTATTCGTGGAAATTCATGCGTCACCGTGGGAATAGGAACGACCGCACGCACGGACCGCGGCGGGCCCACTATTGTGGACGACCCGGCGCGCAGGCGCAAAATGCATGTGAAACCGGCAGCCCGCCGTGGAACTTTTCCACCGCCATTCAGTCAGTTGCGTCGGCCAGGGCAGGCGGGGCGCGGGTCGCAAGCGGGCAGAATGCGCGGCCTGGCGCAGGCCACCCATCTTCGGGTGGGTTTCCTATACTGTGAGGATACGAGCAGCCGGGCAGAGCCCGCCTCTACGGCGGGGGGCCGGTAGAGCCGGGCTCTGCCCGGCTTCACCACCCGACAGCCAGAAGGGGAGTTCCGGCGTGTCACCCAGCGCTTCACTGATCGACCGCATCGAGTCCTTGCCGAAGCGGGAGCTGTACTTCTTCGCCCTGTACCGGGTGCTGATCGCCGCGGTCATCGCCGCGCTGTTGTTCAGCCCGCTCAGCGGGCTGGTGGGGGAGTCCACCCACCCCGAACTGGCTGCGATCGTCAGCATCAGCTACCTGGTGGCGTCGCTGCTCATCCTCATGCTCGGCCGCAACGACCGCTGGCTGCGCCGCACCGTGGTCACCAGCCTGCTGGTGGACATCGCCGCCACTGTGCTGCTGGCGCATGCCCTGCCCGGCGCCAGCGCCGGCCTCTCCATGGCCCTGCTGTTCAACATCGCCGCCGCCGCGACCCTGCTGCCGCTGTCGTGGGGCATGGGCCTGGCCCTGACGGCCGGGGCTGCCACCGCCGGCGGCTATGTGTGGAACCTGCTGGAAACCGGCGACCCCACCCGCACCCTGGCCGAGCTGGCCATGTTCATCAGCAGCTTCCTGGCGCTGGCCTTCGTCAGTTACCAGGTCGGCAGCCGCGCCCGCCGCAACCAGCAGCTGGCCAACCAGCGCGGCGACGAAGTGGCCAACCTGTTCCAGATCAACGAACTGATCATCCGCCGCATGCGCACCGGCGTGCTGGTGGTGGACGCGGCCAACCGCATCACCCTGGCCAACGAAGCGGCCTCCACCCTGATCGGCGACAACGACGGCAACAGCGGCACCGGCCTGCTCGACCTGGGCAGCGCCGCCCCCGACCTCAGCCGCCGCCTGCAGCGCTGGCGCAATGGCTGGGCCAACGAAGAAACCCCGCTGCAGCTCTCCCCCGACCAGCCCGAAGTGCAGCCGCGCTTCGCCCGCCTGCTGGCCGGCAGCGACCTCACCTTGGTGTTCCTGGACGACTCCAGCGTGGTCTCGCGGCGCGCCGAGTCGCTCACCCTGTCGGCCATGGGTCGGTTCTCGGCCAGCCTGGCCCACGAGATCCGCAACCCGCTGGCGGCGATCAACTACGCCGCCCAGCTGCTGGAAGAGTCCACCGCCATCGGCGACACCGACCGCCGCCTGCTGCAGATCATCCACCAGCAGTGCCAGCGCACCAACGGCATCGTCGAAAGCGTATTGGGGCTGGCAAGGCGCGAACGGGCCAATCCGGAAAACCTGGACCTGGCCGCGTTCGTGCGCCGCTTCGTGCTGGAGTACAAGCAGAGCCTGACCCTGGAAACGGACAGCATCGAGCCGATCATCAGCGCATCTTCGGTGCATGGCCTGGTCGACCCGCGCCACCTGCACCAGATCCTCACCGTGCTGGTCCACAACGCGCTCAAGTACGGCCGTACCGGCCAGGACCCGGCCCGGGTGCGGCTGCGGGTGGCGCGCCAGGACCGCTCAGCGGTCATCGACGTGATGGACCGGGGCCCGGGCATTCCCGAATCGGTGGCCGCCCAGCTGTTCCGGCCGTTCTTCACCACCTCCGAGCACGGCACCGGGCTGGGCCTGTATATCGCCCGCGAACTGTGCCGCGCCAACCAGGCCAGCCTGGAGTACGTGTCGGTGCCGGCAGGCGGTGCGTGCTTCCGGCTGGTGCTGCCCGGCCCGCACACCATGCTGCCGCAATGACCCGTTACCCTGCAGGCGTCAACAATTTGTCGTTATCAACCGCACTCGGCTATCTTTCCCCCATATGAACGAAACCCGCAGCGCCCTCGTCGTCGACGACGAACGCGACATCCGCGAACTGCTGGTACTGACCCTGGGCCGCATGGGCCTGCGCATCAGCACCGCCGCCAACCTTGCCGAAGCGCGCGAGCTGCTGGCCAGCAACCCCTACGACCTGTGCATCACCGACATGCGGCTGCCCGACGGCAACGGCATCGAGCTGGTCACCGAAATCGCCCAGCACTACCCGCGCACCCCGGTGGCGATGATCACCGCCTTCGGCAGCATGGACCTGGCGGTGGAAGCCCTGAAGGCCGGCGCGTTCGACTTCGTCAGCAAGCCGGTGGACATTTCGGTACTGCGCGGCCTGGTCAAGCACGCGCTGGAACTCAACAACACCGAACGCCCTGCCCCGCCGCCGCTGACCAGCGACACCACCGCCCGCCTGCTGGGCGAATCGGCCGCCATGGACGGCCTGCGCGCCACCATCACCAAGGTCGCGCGCAGCCAGGCGCCGGTGTACATCCTGGGCGAATCGGGCGTGGGCAAGGAGCTGGTGGCGCGCACCATCCACGGCCAGAGCGCGCGCGCACCGGGCGCGTTCGTGCCGGTCAACTGCGGCGCCATTCCGTCGGAACTGATGGAAAGCGAATTCTTCGGGCACAAGAAGGGCAGCTTCAGCGGCGCCCATGCCGACAAGCCTGGCCTGTTCCAGGCCGCGCATGGAGGCACCCTATTCCTGGATGAAGTGGCCGAACTGCCGCTGCAGATGCAGGTGAAGCTGCTGCGCGCCATACAGGAAAAGCAGATCCGCCCGGTGGGATCGGCGACCGAAGTGCCGGTGGACGTGCGCATCCTGTCGGCCACGCACAAGGACCTGGGTGATCTGGTTGAAGACGGGCGCTTCCGCCACGACCTGTATTACCGCATCAACGTGATCGAACTGCGCGTACCGCCGCTGCGCGAGCGCCGCAGCGACCTGCCGCAGTTGGCGGCCTCCATTCTTTCCCGCTTGGCGCGCACCCACGGCCGCCCCACTCCGCTGCTGGCGCCCTCGGCGCTGGAAGCGCTGGGCGCATACCACTTCCCGGGCAACGTGCGCGAGCTGGAGAACATCCTGGAGCGTGCGCTGGCGCTGGCCGAAGGCGACAGCATCGGCGCCAGCGACCTGCGCCTGCCGCAGCCGGGGGCCGTGCGCCAGACCGGCGCAGCGGTGGCAGCGCATGAAGAAGCCGTGGTGGACCTGCCTGCGGGCAGCGGCGCGCTGCCTTCGTATATCGAACAGATGGAACGCACCGCGATCCAGAAGGCGCTGGAAGAGAACCGCTGGAACAAGACCAAGACCGCGGCGCAGCTGGGGATCACCTTCCGGGCGTTGCGGTACAAGCTGAAAAAGCTGGGAATGGATTGAATCCGAAACCGGCTTGAATTCCACGTGGGGCAACAAACCCGTAGAGCCACGCCCTGCGTGGCTGGGCGCGGTGATCGTAACGTTCATATCTTCCGGCCGCACGGCCCGGCTTCGCCACGCACCGCGATGACACGCATGGCGTGTCACTACGTTCGGCCTGTTGACGCGATGACACGCGTGGCGTGTCACTACGCCAACTGCGTGATCCGCGTAGCGACACGCCATGCGTGTCCCACGTAAACCATGACGCGAACCACCCCACCCAAACCGCACCACCATCGCACTTCCGCCCAAACCCGCGCCACTCGCGACACGGTTTAGGCAACGCCTACCGAAACCCGCAAACCCAACAGAAACAATCAACTAGCCGCCCAACACATCATCGCGCATGGTGTGCGACGGAGCTTCAAATCTCCAAGTAGGCGCAAAATTATGGACGTCCCATGTCGGGAGGGTGGCTAATACAAGACCCCTCATCCGGGGAAATACTCCACGCCGCACGCGCTTACGCGGATTTGAACCTCCCGGCTCCCTTGCCCACCCGGCAAGGGAGATTTCCCCTTGGAGGCTCCCCATGCGCTCAGCACGCAACACCCCTCTCTTCCCCGAAGTCCACCTCCCCACCGCAGCCCGCCCGCGCCACTACACCGTGCGCGCGCATACCTACGCGTGGATGGACACCTTCAACAACGGCGCCGCACCGTGCCTTTCGATACACGGACACTGGCTGGAAAAGGCAGGCTTCCGAACCGGTGCAAGCGTCAGCGTCGAAGCCAGCGTCGGCCAGTTGATCGTCCGCTTGATCGAATACCCCGAATCAACCCGCGACCGGCAGCCGCGGAACTTCGAAAAGCATATCGAAAAACTCGGTAGCGCAGATCCGGGCAGCGACGTCGTACACGAACACCCCGGCTGGCTGGTGCGCGAACACATCCTCGCCCCCATGGGCGCGTCCACACTGGACTTCGCCCACGCCATCGGCATTTCCCAGGACTTGGCCGAATGCTTTCTCGCCGGCGACCACGACGTGGACCTCGACCTGGCAGAGCGGCTGGCCCCGTTCTCCAGCACCTCGCAATGGTTCTGGTGGAAGCTGCAGCAAAAGCACCAGACCGTGAGGTAGAGCCGGGCTCTGCCCGGCTGGCCAACGAAGGGGCACCAGTGTCCAGGGCGTTTAGTCCAACGCCAATGGTGAAAAACTTAGCTCCGCCCGAGCGTAGTTCCACGGCTCGTGTGGCTAGTCCGCCGAACGTTGGTCGCGCAAGGAGACCGCCCGCTCATCTCTACGAGTAGCGCGTCAGCCCGACCTGCGGCAAGGCTTCTTTGCATCCGCAGTGGCGCGCGCATATGCCTGCGCCTCACCGGAGCACTTCGGAACTTCAATATCTTGATATTCGGCACTCTTGCAGTCGGCCAGCGCATGGACGCTCGAACTCCATAGCAGCCCCAATGCAAAGGCGCACGACAACCCAACCAGGCGACCGGACTCCATGCTTGACCTGACTTTCATTGTGACGGACCGGAATCTGGTCGACGGCTTTACTTGACGTGTCAAAAGCCAGCCCACGCCAGATCAGGCGATCTCAATTGATCTTGAACAAGTACATGTTGACGGCCGCAACACCGGTCGACTGATCGGCGTAGATGATGGTGAGCGGCACTGGATCACCGGAATTGCATGTCCACGGCGCAGGGGCCGAGCGCAGAACCGTCGCAATCCCGTTGGCCCCGATCGACATGCAGCCCTTCGGTCGATAGATGAGCTTCGGAGATCCTGTAACGTCTTTAACGACGCCGGCCGGGCTCACAAGCTTGACCGAGAGCTGGAACGAAGCACCTTTGGCCACGCCGACCTGCGCTGCTCCGGGGGCGCTGGAGCCGGTCCTCGCTGTCGCGGCTCCGGGGGGATTCGACAGTTCCCATTCGCCCACGAGCATGGCGGTGGGAGTGGATGTCTTCAAACTCCAGGTGGGCCTCCCGTTATTCTGAGCACCTGCAGAAAACACCGTCGCCGCGGCGGCGAGCGCGACTAGTGTCATTGCCTTGCCGCTCGCACTCCAACTCGTCGCAGGTCGCATACCCAATTCCGTTTAGGGCGGCATAGCGTCGGTGCCGCGATCCGTACAGCGCACTTGAGGGCCGGAGCGGATGATGACATGCCCGGGGTTAATCATTTGGAACCAGCCTCACAAATAAAGAGGCCCCGTATATCGGGGCCTCCCTTCACATCGGATTTTTTCGGGCACCTCGTTGACGCGCGTGGCGTGTCACTATGGCCAACGGCCGGCCCGAGGACTGCGTTACCACGTATGTAAGGCCCGTTCCTGCGTTTCGGCCAGGCTGTCCTTTGCAACGCCTCCTGCGCCCAGCAGTTACCGTGGGGATGCCGGGGGCGGCACACGCCAGTCGTGCCCTGCCCCCGGCGATTCCGCCGGCCTGCGCGCATTTACTGAGATACCGGGCTCTTTGCCCGTGATGCCATCACCGCCAGCAACTGGAGTGACGCGTTGCGCCGGGATCTGTCATCCAGTCGCTTCCAGTACCTCTCCACCAACCGTTGGGCGGTCGTGGAGTTGCCTTCCGCAAGTGCTGCGTACTGCATTGCACCGAAGATGTATTGGCCCGAAACACCGTCAGTGAGCAGGTATTGCCCGTGCGCACCATCGAGCAGGGCCTGCCCTTGCTGAAGGACATCCTGATGACGCCCCTCCGCCACAGCCGACATCAGTGCCAACGCACCGTCCACGGTCTCATCTCCGGCGGTGCAGTTGATCCATTCCGGCTTTCCCCAAATGCGCTGCAACCGCTCGTCATCCAGGTGCGCTGCCGTCTCGATGGCCAGGGAGAAGATCACGGTCGCATCGCGGTCAGGACGCGCACCAAGTTTGCAACTGGCGGCCAGACCCCGGATCGCATCAACCTGCAGACTGTTGAAGTTGGACATGCCCCCCCCCTGCTCCGACGTGCCACCAAGTAGCGCGTCGAAGACACGGCCCGCTTCCCTGCCTTGTTGAATTCCCATGAGCGGCAAACTCTCCAACGTCTTCGCCGACGTTGCAGTGCGTGGCACGGGACCACCAAAGTAGCGGATGAGCGGCCACGGCGCGGCACCAAGGTCGTTGAAATCCGCCGCACTTACGTCCCGGAAGCGCGCCTCGGGTGCCTTCAGCTTCAAAACGGGGAACATGTCCGAATTGACCTGGTAAGGGTAAAGCGAAAGGTACCCACCTAATACATGGCGATCCATCACCATGGTGTCCTGCAAATCGCGAACATCCTTGATACCAATTCTGGCAAGGTCGCTAACGAGCAACGGCTGCTTGAAGATCGACGGCCCCAGGTCGGGCACGCTGCCGCGTGGCGACGCAACCAGGATCAAATCCGTCTGGTTGGCCAGATATGCCTTGACGTCCTTGAAGTTGAGCAGCATTGCTGAAAGCACGGAGTTCACCAGCTCCGGGGTAATTTCATAGAGCTGAAGCCACTGCACGAACAGACCGTCGTCGTTCAGCTGACGCGGTACGTACTGATAGAACTCCGTGCTGAACAGCGAGGCTGTGCCTCCCATCCAGGGGTTCGACGGCTCGGAGATGATCAGATCGTATTTTTTGGGAACCGAAGCAAAATAGGCCTTCGCGTCGTCAATCACAACGTGGGACCTGGGGTCGTTGAATGCGCGGTCGACACGATGACCGAGATGACGCGCACCCTCGACCATTGCCGGCTCGATCTCAACTGTGTCCACGCGACCAATGCCTGCGTGACCGAGCAGAGCGTGGGTCGTCATGCCGGAACCGAACCCAACAACACCGACACGGTCATAACTATCGCGCATGGACATCGGAATGGCAGCCAGAAGCAGCATGGTCGCTTCATCGGGCGTGGAAATTCTGGCGTCGTCATATGCCAATCCAGCATCCACCTTGCCGTTGGTGGTGATCATGCGGACCTCTTTGCCCTCCGCGCCGAGCTCGAATACGGCAACGGTGGCGGTCTTGCCATCCTTATAGAAGATCGTGCGCGCATCGTCGTCCAACGCTGCCAAGCCGGTGCGATAGACCGACGAGCTTAATACCGCGGGATCGAAATGCACCAAGGCGACCGAGGCAACAATTGCGGCTGCAGCTGGTGCCGCCGCCCACATCAGCGGCGGCACGCGGCTTTGGCTTGAACTTATGGTGTAGCGCTTCAGCAGAACGAGCCCCAAGCCGATGTCCACAACTGCGGCGGTCAGCAGCGCGTACTTCAGGCCAAATACCGGCATCAGAAGGTGGACTGCGGCAAGCACGCCCACGATGGCGCCCACTGTATTGAACGCGTAGGCCTGGCCGATCGCTTTTTCACCGTGTCCTTGACGCAACAGCGCAAGCGTCAGCAGCGGCAGGGTCATTCCCGCAAAGAAGGCAGCAGGGAACATGACGAGCAGGGCGATGGCGGCGCTGGCCAGATTGAACAGGCCGTAGCCTTCGGCGCTGCGCACGATGACCTTCATCAGCCAGCCCACCCATTCAAAGGCGTTGGCGTAGACGAACATCGAGGCGAGCGCGGCGATACCCATCCAGACCTGGATCCAGCCTGCGGTCTGCAACGGCGACACGAGTCGATCCGCACGATTCTTCAGCCACAGGCCGCCGAGGGCGATGCCAAGGATGAACGCGGCCAGCATCAGCTCGAAGGAGTGAATGGTGGTACCCAGCGCCAACGACAGCATCCGGATCCAAGTGATTTCGTATACGAACGACGCGGCGCCGGTCAGGCCCGCTGCCAGCAGAATCAGGACCGGCTTGGGAAGCAACTCACCCTGCGGAGCGGTCACTGGCGGCGCAATGTCGGCCGCCGGCAGCGAAACTTCGCGCTTGCTCAGCGGGTAAACCACGATGGCCACGAGGATATTGATCAGGCCGGCAGAGAACACGGTACCCGGCATGCCGATGGCTGGCAGCATCACGTACGTCGAAGCGATCGCGCCGATGGCCGCGCCGAGGCTGTTGGAGAAATACAGACCGGCGAGCACGCGTCCCTCTGCGTGTTCCTGCAGGCGGATGTAGCCCGCACTCATCAGGGGGAACGTGGCGCCCAGCATTATGCACTGGGGCAGCACCATGGCCGCTGCCAGCATCCAGCGCACATTCTGCAGCTGGCTGGCCGGAAGCATCGGCATCAGCTGGTCGTAGGCCCACCCGGTAAGCCCTTGGTAAATACCGTCAAAGCACAGGCCCAGCAGACCGATAGCCACTTCGATCACGGCATAGGCAAGCAGCGGGCGACGCACCCTGCTGCTCCAGCGGCTTACCAACCAGGCACCCACTGCCATGCCGCCCATGAACAGGATCAGCACCAACGATTGCGCGTAGGAGGAATGTCCAAGGAACAAGCCAAGGTACTGCGTCCAGATCGACTGGTAGATCAGCCCGGAAAACCCGGACAGAACGAAGATCCACAACAGCCACGTACCTGCCCTGCTCTTTGCCAACGTCATGCGCGCATCCCCGATTGCGCCACGGGCGGTGTCGCCCGTAGCGATGTCTGCTGTAGCCAGACACGGCGCCGCAGACGCGACACCGCATGGCAGTGAAAAGTAAGTCCGGCTCCCCGCCGGACGATAGTGCTATACGATGGTAGCAGGTGATTGCGGCCGGATGACGGCGTCGGCCGCAGTAGCTGGATGCTAATCCTTGGTGACGCGATTGATCTCAGCCAGGCTGGTGGTACCCGCCGCTGCCTTCACGAGCGCCGACTGCCGCAGGTCGTTGATTCCCGCACGCTGTGCCGCCTCGGCGATCTGGATCGCATTGCCGCCTTCCAGCACGATCACCGAGATCTCCTCGCTCATCGGCATGACCTGGTAGATACCGGTACGGCCCTTGTATCCCTCAGTGCATTCTTCGCAGCCAACCGGCTCAAACAAGGTAATGCCGGCGTCCAGCTGGGCCTGGGTGAAGCCCTCGGCCAACAGCGCATTGTCGGGCAGCTCTGCCCGCCGCTTGCAGTTATTGCACAACCGGCGCGCCAGGCGCTGCGCGATGACCAGGGTTACCGAACTGGTGATGTTGAACGGGGCAATGCCCATGTTCATCAGTCGGGCGATCGTTTGCGGGCCGTCATTGGTATGCAGGGTGGACAGCACCATGTGGCCGGTCTGCGCCGCCTTGACCGCGATTTCAGCGGTTTCCAGGTCACGGATCTCGCCGACCATGATGATGTCTGGATCCTGTCGCAGGAACGAGCGCAGTGCAGCGGCAAAGGTCATGCCGCGCTTTACGTTCTGCTGGACCTGGTTGACACCAGGCAAGCGGATTTCCACCGGGTCCTCGGCCGTGGAGATATTGCGGGTTTCGTCGTTCAGGATTCCCAGCGCGGTGTACAGCGACACCGTCTTGCCGGAGCCGGTCGGGCCGGTGACCAGCACCATGCCGTAGGGCTTGTGGATGGCCTCCAGGAACAGGCGCTGCTGTTCGGGCTCGTAGCCGAGTTTGTCGATGCCAAGCTTGGCGGCGCTGCCGTCCAGGATACGCAGCACCACCTTTTCACCGAACAGGGTCGGCAGGGTGCTGACACGGAAGTCAATCTGCTTGGTCTTGGACAGGTTGAGCTTGATGCGCCCGTCCTGCGGCACGCGCTTTTCGGCAATATCCAGCTGCGACATCACCTTCAGGCGGGCGGCGATGCGCTGATTGAGCTTGACCGGGGCTTTGGCGACGTTCTTGAGTAGTCCGTCGATACGGAAGCGCACGCGGTAATCATCTTCGTAGGGCTCGAAGTGGATGTCCGACGCGCCCTTGCGGATCGCATCGACCAGCACCTTGTTGACGAACTTCACCACCGGGGTGTCGTCCCCCTTTGCATCCACGCCCGACTCGGTGGTGCCGCCGTCTTCATCTCCGACCGAGACGTCCAGGTCGCCCATGCCTTCGTCGTCGCCGCCCAACGAGCCGCTCAAACTGTCATGCTTGGACTGCCATTGCTCCAGCGTGCGCTTGATCTGGTCTTCATCGACCAGGATCGGCTCCACCACCAGATTGGTGTGGAACTTGATCTCGTCCAGCGAATGCGTCGGATCGCTGGTGCCCACGAACAGCTTGCCGCCGCGCTTGAACAGCGGCAGCACATGATGCTTACGAAGGAGTTCTTCGCTGACCAGGCTGATGGCGCTCTGGCTGGGGTCGAACACCGCCACGTCCAGCAGGGGCATGCCAAATTCCAGTGCATTGGCGGCCGCCAGCTGGGCGGAGGTGACCAGCTTTTTCTCGGCGAAGTACTGCGGCAGCGGCTGCTTGGCGGCGCCGGCCTTGGCCATGGCATCGCGCGCGGCCGCTTCGTCCAGCGCGCCGTCCTGTACCAGGCGGCGGGCGATGCCGGTGATCCCGACGAGGTTGGCTGTCACCACTGCGTTCATAGCTTCAATCACCTTACAAATTGGTTGGCCCCCACCGGCCAGCCGGCACCCGGGTGGCGTGGCGGCTGATCCGATGCTACCGCAATCGCAGCGGGATCAGCGCCCCGTGCAACTGGACGGAAGGAACCGCTGTTCCAGGGTAGACGTGCAACGCCAGATGATGTTTCCTTCAGGCGACTTGCCCGCCACCAGCGGCGTGCCCCCGGCGCCGGTCGGGGTCAGCAGGAGTTCACTGCCCCCCGCCTTCGACGTCGTGATGACCGTGATGACCCCCGAGACCGGATTGATGTCGGTGGACGCCACGTTCGGCGAATTGTCCGCCGCAGTGGTCAACGAACCACCTGCGCCCAGGTTGGACGCGTTGGTGGACGCGTTGCTGATGACCGTCGCCTTCAATCCACTTGCAAGCACCAGGGCCTCGGAGACCCTCGCCTTGACCACATAGTTCTGGTACGCCGGGATTGCCACTGCCGCCAGGATCGCGATGATCGCAACCACGATCATCAGCTCGATCAGCGTGAATCCGCCGTTGTTTTTCCTGCTCACCTGACATCCCCCCATACGATGTTGAGCCAGAGTCCTCGATTCAACCCCGCCAAGAAAAAAGCCCTCGAGTTTCCGAGGGCTTTGTTCGACACCAGTCCGACCAGCCTGAGCTGGATCAGGTCCCGGTGCAGCTGCTCGGCAGGTACTTCTGCTTCAGCGAGGAGGTGCAGGCCCACACGATGGTGCCTGCCGGCGGGGTGCCAGCCTTGAGCGCAGCGCCACCAGCCTTCGGGGTCAGGGTGACGGTGCCGCCACCAGCCTTGCTGGTGGTGGTCACGATGATCGCACCGGTGCCGCCAGTGATTGCGGTCGTTTCAACGTTCGGCGAAGCGTCCGTCTTGGTGGTCAGGGTCGCGCCCTTGCCCAGGTCGCTTTCGGCCTGCGCAGCATTGTCAGCAACCACGACCTTCAGGCCGTCCGCCAGAACCATGGCTTCGGAAACGCGCGACTTCACAACGTAGTCCTGGTAAGCCGGCAGTGCGATGGCGGCCAGGATGGCGATGATCGCGACAACGATCATCAGTTCGATAAGGGTAAAGCCCTGCTGCTTCTTCATGTGTACATCCCCTAGAGGTAAGTAATAAACGAACACCGGTACGAGGCCTGGCCGGCGGGCCGGCTGAGCAAGGCGAAGGACCGTGCGGGTGGTTGATAGCAGGTTGCGTGCCAAGTGTCCGGCCATGCTCCCCAGCATTTCCCCGGCGCAATGATGGCAGCAATCTTCAGGATTGGAACCCCCCTCGCAACAAATTGAGACCCACCCAGCATAGTGACGCGCCGCGTCACCTTTTGACGGATCCGGCCCATGCCGCAGGTCACGGTCTGCCGTGCAAGAGGGATGCCACTGCGGGCCGGAACCGGCTACCATTCGGCCAGAAGCCCGCCTGGGGATGGCGCGGCCGGGGAGCCTTACATGTCTGTCAGCCGTAGTGCGATCAAGAAAGAGCCCGTGGCGCGTAGCACCATGGAGATGCAGCCGTTTGTCTGGGAGGGGACCGACAAGCGGGGTGTGAAGATGAAGGGCGAGCAGGTGGCGAAGAACGCCAACATGCTGCGCGCCGAGCTGCGCCGCCAGGGCATCATGCCCGGGGTGGTGAAGCCCAAGCCCAAGCCGCTGTTCGGCGCGGCCGGCAAGGCGGTGGGGGCCAAGGACATCTCGTTCTTCAGTCGCCAGATGGCGACCATGATGAAATCCGGCGTGCCGATCGTGAGCGCTCTGGAAATCATCGGCAGCGGGCACAAAAACCCCCGCATGAAGAAGCTGGTGGACGGGATCCGTGCCGATATCGAGGGTGGCTCGTCGCTTTATGAAGCGATCAGCAAGCACCCGGTCCAGTTTGACGAGCTGTACCGCAACCTGGTGCGCGCCGGTGAAGGCGCGGGCGTGCTGGAGACCGTCCTCGACACGGTGGCCACCTACAAGGAAAACATCGAGGCTCTGAAGGGCAAGATCAAGAAGGCGTTGTTCTATCCGGCCATGGTGGTGCTGGTGGCCATCATCGTCAGCGCGATCCTGCTGCTTTTCGTCGTTCCTCAGTTCGAGGAAGTGTTCAAGGGCTTCGGCGCGGAGTTGCCGGCGTTCACCCAGATGATCGTGGCGATGTCGCGCTTCATGATCTCCTACTGGTGGCTGATGCTCATCGTGTCCGTGGGCGCGGTGGCGGGGCTCATCTTCGCTTACAAACGGTCGCCCGCCATGCAGCACACGATGGATCGCCTGATCCTGAAGGTGCCGGTGATCGGCGAGATCATGAACAACAGCTCGATTGCCCGCTTCGCCCGCACCACCGCCGTGACTTTCAAGGCCGGCGTGCCGCTGGTGGAAGCCTTGGGTATCGTGGCCGGCGCCACCGGCAACAAGGTGTACGAAGAAGGCGTTCTGCGCATGCGGGACGACGTGTCGGTCGGCTATCCGGTCAATATGGCCATGAAGCAGATCAACCTGTTCCCGCACATGGTCATCCAGATGACCGCCATTGGCGAGGAAGCCGGTGCGCTCGATACCATGCTGTTCAAGGTGGCCGAGTATTATGAGCAGGAGGTCAACAATGCCGTGGACGCCCTGAGCAGCCTGCTCGAGCCGATGATCATGGTGTTCATTGGTACCATCGTCGGCGGCATGGTGATCGGCATGTACCTGCCCATCTTCAAACTCGGCGCCGTCATCGGCTAAGGACACCATGGCATTTCTAGACCAGCATCCCGGCCTCGGCTATCCCGCCGCGGCCGCACTGGGGCTGTTGATCGGCAGCTTCCTCAACGTCGTCATCCTGCGCCTCCCCAAGAGGCTGGAATGGCAGTGGAAGCGCGACGCCCGCGAGGTGCTGGAGCTGCCGGACATCTACGAGCCACCCCCGCCCGGGGTCGTGGTCGAGCCGTCGCACTGCCCGCACTGCAAGCACAAGCTGTCCTGGTACGAGAACATCCCGCTGTTCAGCTGGCTGGTGTTGCGCGGCAAGTGTCGCCATTGCCACGCACCGATCTCGATCCAGTACCCGCTGGTGGAACTGATTACCGGGCTGCTGGTGGTGGCCAGCGTCTGGCAGTTCGGCTTCGGCTGGCAGGGCTTTGGCGCCATCGTGCTGAGCTGCTTCCTGGTCGCCCTGTCCGGGATCGACCTGCGCACCCAGCTGCTGCCCGACCAGCTCACCCTGCCCCTGATGTGGCTGGGGCTGATAGGCAGTATTGACAACCTGTACATGCCGGCCAAGCCGGCCTTGCTGGGCGCCATCGCCGGGTACCTGTCGCTCTGGTCGGTGTGGTGGCTGTTCAAGCAGATCACCGGCAAGGAAGGCATGGGCCACGGCGATTTCAAGCTGCTGGCCGCGCTGGGCGCCTGGTGCGGGTTGAAGGGCATCCTGCCGATCATCCTGCTGTCGTCGGTGATCGGCGCGATCCTGGGCTCGATCTGGCTGTATTCGCGCGGCCGCGACCATGCCACGCCGATCCCGTTCGGGCCCTATCTGGCCATTGCCGGCTGGATCGTGTTCATGTGGGGCGAGCCGCTGATCGACGCGTACATGAGAATGTCCGGCCTGCGCTGAGGGCACGGCGATGAGCCAATTCGTGGTGGGGTTGACCGGCGGTGTGGCCGCCGGCAAAAGCGAAGTCAGCCGCCGCTTCGAGGCGTTGGGCGTCGTGGTGGCTGATGCCGACGTTGCCGCCCGCGCGGTGGTGGCGCCCGGCAGCGACGGCCTGGACCGGATCGTGGAGTACTTTGGCTCGGGAATCCTGCTGGCCGATGGCCAGCTGGACCGTGCCAGGCTGCGCGAGCGCATTTTCGCCTCCGCCCTGGAGCGGCAGGCGCTGGAAGCCATTACCCACCCTGCCATCCGCGAGCTGCTGCGGCGCACCTGCGAAGAGGCGGCCAGCCCGTACGCCATTGCGGCCATTCCGTTGCTGACCGAGGCCGGTGGCCGCCAACGCTACCCGTGGCTGGACCGGATCCTGGTGGTGGATGCGCCGGTGGCCGTGCAGCATGCGCGGCTGATGCAGCGTGACGGGACGACCGCTGATCTTGCCGATCGGATGATTGCCGCACAGGCCAGCCGCGAGGAACGCCTGGCGCTGGCCGATGATGTGGTGGTCAATGATGGGCACCCGGAGCAGCTGCATGCCGAGGTGGAGCGGTTGGACCGGGCTTATCGGCAGCTGGCGTCGTAGAGCCACGCCCTGCGTGGCTGCGGGTTGCGCGGCGAAGAGCAGCCACGCAAGGCGTGGCTCTACCGATGGGATGGTGGGCTGCGAAGAGCAGCCACGCAGGGCGTGGCTCTACGCTGGGGAGAACGTCAGGGTGGCTATTACGCCGCGTTGCTCGCCTGGGCGTACATGTACCTGCCAGCCGTACAGGTCGCACAGGCGGCTGACAATAGACAGACCGATGCCGCCGCCCTGCGAGTGGCCGGCATGGGTGCCGCGGTAACCTCGCTGGAACAGCTTGGCCGCGTCTTCGGCGCTCAGGCCGGGGCCGCTGTCGATCACTTCCACCCGGTTGCCGGTGACCACCACCCGCACCGAGCCTTCCTGCGAATACTTCACGGCGTTGCCGATCAAGTTGCCCAGGGCCACCGACAGGGCCGATTCGGGCGCGTCGATGACCAGCTCGCGGTCGCCTTCCAGGATCAGCTCCAGCGGCTTGCCACCGAGCTGGGCGCGGTGCGAATCCAGCAGCTGTTCGGCCACGCGGGCCACGTTGCTGCTGCCCTGCCCGCGCTCATTGCGCGACAGCAGCAGCAGCGAGCCGATCAGGTCGGTGCACTGCTGTTCGGCGCGCTGGATGCGCTGCAGGCGCTGCAGCACCTTCGGGTCCAGGTCGGGACGGGTCAGCAGCAGCTCGGTGGCGCCACGGATTACCGCCAGAGGTGTGCGGAGCTCGTGGCTGACGTCGCCATTGAACTCACGGTCGCGCTGGACCACTTCGGTCAGGCGCGCGGAATAGTCATCCAGGGCCTGTGCCAGCTGCCCCACTTCGTCGTCCGGAAACCGTGGCGCCAGTGGCTCCGGATCGCTGGTGCCGCCGCGATACGCACGCAGGCGCGCGGCCAGGTCCGAAACAGGCTTCATCACCTTCGACGCCGACCACCAGCCCAGCACCAGCGACAGCGCACTGAACACCAGTACCGAGAAGAACAGCGCGCGGTTCAACTGGCCTTCGCCACGCAGGCTTTCGGTCATGTCGTAGGCGAGGAAGAACCACGCCTCGGGGGTTTTGCGCACCGCCAACTTGTAGGAGAAGGGGTTGTTCTCCTCGTCCATCCCGCTGACGTTGTAGTTGCCATTGGAGAACGCGGCCCATTCGGGGCGCTCCTCGCGGACCCGGTCGAATTTGTCGGCGGGATATACGAACGCCCGGATCTGCTGCACGGGCAGGTCGGGGCTGCGCGACGGGTCCAGCTGGAACCGCCGCGCGTATTCGTCGATGTTGCGGTTCATCACATCTTCGACGAGCTGGTTCTCCACGCGCGCGCGCGTCCAGTTCGTGGCGAACGCGAACAGCGTGGTCAGGCAGAAGCCCAACAGCACGAACGAAACGATGATGCGGCTGCGCAACCGGCGCCGGTAAGGCGCGCGGCGGCGGCTTCCCCTGTCGCTCACCGGATCAGACTTCCGGCGCGGCGATGCGATATCCGATGCCATGGCGGGTCTGGATCAACGGCACCTCGAACGGCTTGTCGACCACGGCGCGCAGGCCGTGGATGTGCACGCGCAGCGAATCGGAATCAGGCAGTTCTTCGCCCCACACGCGGGTTTCCAGCTCCTGGCGGGTGACCACGGCCGGCGCGGCTTCCATCAGCGCCTGCAGGATCTTCAGCGCGGTCGGGTTGAGCTGCAGCAGCTTGCCCTGGCGGCGAACCTCCAGGGTGTCCAGGTTGTATTCCAGGTCGCCGGTCTCCAGCACCCGGGTCTGCACGCCCTTGCCGCGACGCGACAGGGCGTTCAGGCGCACTTCCACTTCCTGCAGCGCGAACGGCTTGATCAGGTAGTCGTCGGCACCGGAATCGAAGCCGGCCAGCTTGTTGTCCAGCGAATCGCGTGCGGTCAGCATCAGCACCGGGGTCTGCTTGCGCGCTTCGTTGCGAAGCTTGCGGCAGACTTCGATGCCGTCCATGCCCGGCAGATTGAGATCCAGCACGATCGCGTCGAACTCATGCACGACCGCCAGGTGCAGGCCAGTCACACCGTCGGCGGCGAAGTCGACGGTGTGTCCGCGGTCTTCGAGGTAGTCGCCAAGGTTGGCGGCGATGTCGCTGTTGTCTTCAATTACAAGAATTCGCACTGTGACCTCTATTGCATGAGAGATGGCCCGGCCGCTGCTCAGCGATACAGGCTCGATTCTTGATAGTAGACATCGACGTGCGCCTTGGCGGCGTCAACATCAACTACCCGGTTGGAAATTGTTGAAGTTCTGCTGGTTCCTCATCGCCGCGCGGCCGTCTTCCTGCGCCTTGCGGCGCTGGGCGACGGTCATGCAGACGCTCTGGGCCATGTTGCTGCCGGTGCTGCGCTCGCGGCGGCACACCATGCGGCTGTCTTCCCGCGCGCGGTTGAGCACGGTGTTGATCGTTTCCTGATCGTTGAACACGGCCGTTCGATCCTGCGGGCTGAGATCGCTGACCAGGGTGTGTCCGTCCATCTTCAGCTTGATCCGGCCCAGTGCCTGCTGCACGCGGCTCTTGTCTTCCAGGGAAATCTCACTGTAGTCCTCGCTGACGAGGGCGGCTTCCACTTTCTGGATCTGGGCCGCTACCGGCGCATCGCCGGTCATGCTCACGGGCAGGTCCTTGGGCTTGGCGTTGGCAGTGCCCATCGCGAGCAGGGCCAGCAGAATCGGGGTGTAACGAACCATGTGTAGCTCCATCCTCCATGAACGAACCTGAACTGTACGAGTCTGGCCGGGCGGGAACAAGGGACCTTCGGCTGCCGAAGAAAAAGGCCCAGACGGATCCCGCCTGGGCCTGAAGTCATTCCCGATTACCGTTATCTGCTGAGGAGGGCAGAGCTGCGGTTCGTTGAAGCCTACGCGGGCGGCGATTAAACAGGTGTTAAAACCCGCTCGCACCGACCCGTTAATTTTCACTTCTTTGATTTTACAGGCTTTTTTACCGCAGCCACTTGGGCTGCGACATGTTCGATGATCTTCCCCGCCAGATCGTCCTGGCTGATGCCCTCGATACCTTCCAGGCCGGGCGTGGAGTTCACTTCCAGCACCAGCGGCCCACGGCTGGAGCGGATCAGGTCGACCCCGGCGATACCCAGCCCCAGCGCGCGTGCCGAGCGCACGGCGACCTGCTGCTCAGCCCGGCTGGCCTTGGCCGCGCGGGCGCTGCCGCCGGCGTGCAGGTTGGAACGGAAGTCGCCGTCCGGCGCCTGGCGCTGCATCGCCGCCACCACCTGGTCACCCACCACCAGGCAGCGCAGGTCCGCGCCCTGCGCTTCGCCGATGAATTCCTGCATCAGGAAATTGGCATACAGACCCCGCAGGGCTTCGACGATGCCGCGCGAGGCGCTGGCCTTCTCGGTCAGGATCACCCCCCTGCCCTGCGTGCCTTCATTGAGCTTCACCACGTGCGGCGGCGGGCCGAGCATGGACAGCAGGTCCACGGTGTCGTCGGGGTTGTCGCCAAACACCGTTACCGGCATGTCGATGCCCTTGGAGGCCAGGATCTGGTGCGCGCGCAGTTTGTCGCGGGCGCGCAGGATCGCGTCGGACGGATTTGCCGTAACCGCCCCCATCATCTCGAACTGGCGCAGCACGGCGGTGCCATAGCGGGTGACCGAAGCACCGATGCGTGGAATCACCGCGTCCACCCCGGTGATGGGCCGGCCCTTGTAGTGCAGGGTGAAACCATTGGCGGCGATGCGCATGTAGCAGCGCAGCGGGTCCAGCACGCGCACGGTGTGCCCCCGCGAACGCGCCGCGTCCACCAACCGCCGCGTGGAGTACAGCTTGCTGTTGCGGGAAAGGATGGCCAGTTTCATCGGGTTGTTTGGAGGGGGGAAGCGCGCAGCATAGCGCGGTGCAGTGAACGCCAATAGACAGCCTGGGCGACCTGCCCTGACGCTACCACGCGACAAAAACACCTCCAGCGAGGCGGGCGTGGGCCCAGGCAGGGTACTGGTACCACTGGCGCGGGTCGCGGCCCTCTGACCAGGGTGAGACTTGCCAAACTCCTGTGGGGACCATGTGGGAACCTCATGAAGTACAACGCAGCGCCGGACGGGCTTCGAGCCGTCGCGATTTTCTTGGTGCCGGGCCTCCATGCCCGCACAGAAAGCTTCAGCGGGGTCCAGCGGCCTCTCACCTCGACATGGTTGGTCAGGCCAGGAACGACGTGATCAGAAAGGGAGCGGCCAGTGTCAGAAAGAATCCACTGATCAGCGCAACCGGCACAGCCTCGCGATGACATGCCTGCCGCACGATCGGAAGGGTCGAATCCATGGCGGTGGCGCCCGCTGCGGCGATTCCCACGTTCGGGTTGTTCCGACCTGACAAGTAGAGAAGGACGATGGCGATCAGTTCACGACCGAGATCCACCAGTAAAGCCGTGGCGCCGTGGAGCTCGCTCGACAGCGATCCCACCAGCGCACTGGAAAGGGTGAACCAGCCAAAACCGGACGAAAGAGCCAAAAGCACGCGAAGGTCTTCACCGGTAGCCAGGTGCACAACGATGCCACCGACGGAAGAGCCAACGACTACGGCTACCGGCACCCAGAGCATCCTCCAGGACAGCACTTCACGCCGCAGCTTTACGTTTGCAAGATCAAGCCCGATCAATACCATGAGCCCAACCAGCACGGCGCCGCTGGACGGTAGCCACGGGGTGTCCACATGCACTCCCAGCTGGGGTGGCCCGATACTGGCCGCGATACCGAGGCAAACCATTCCAAGCGCCTTGGCGCACTGCCAGAATGGAGCGCGCAGACCTCCAAAATTGAAGGAAACCTTATCGTCAGCTGTGCTGAACCGTGCGGGTCGCTCCCACACGGCAAGGGCGGTAAGCAACAGGCATGGAAATGCGGTGGTTGTCAGGACAAGTAAAGACGAAACACGCAGCACATACCCTATCGCCTCCAAGGATGCCAACGCTCCCGCGAACTCCATCCCCATCAAGAACAGAAGAAGCCCCACCATGGGGCCGATCAACCGGATTAGTGAATTGGCCAGCGTTGAGGGGAAGAGAGAACGAGCGAGCACCCAGCCAATAGTAACGGCCCCGAGTATCGGAAGCAGAGATAGCGCCGCATCCATGCTCATATCTGCTGCACAGTGGGGCAGAAATCGATCAGGATTATGCAGCGCTCGCACTCCGTGCCGGGAACGCCCTTCGACTTGAAGATTGGGCTGACATAGTGCGTCACCTTGGGATCATGGACCGCGAAACTATCAAACGGCTCAGCTAACGTGAACTGGGCCTTGATCGAGCTCGATGGCGCTTTCTCAATCGAAACATCGCGAAGGCAGGGGTGACCAATGAAATTGACTCCCCCGTCGGAATTCGGCGAGCGAAAAATCAGGTGCGCAAATGTAAAGGGTTCTCCGTCCTGGTGAAAACAGTCGGGAGAGCTCACTCCCGGCCTGTCCGGCCCAGGCGAGGTCAACTTGATGAAATGAACGCCCACGTAAATGGGAAACTGGTGGCCGCCGTTCGGCCAGAACGTGAGCGCGAAGTCCTCCCGGATCAATTCCAGCAGCGCAGGGGATGCCTTCACCTCATCGCTCAACGCATGAAAATTCCGCATCCCAGCGTGATCAGGATTGAACCTGCCTTGACCGTAGCCGGCTCGCCTCACGCCGGCGCTATCCACTACGGGTGGAAGCCAGTTGACGGTGCGTTGGTCAAGCCAAGGGAGGATGATGCCATTCGCGTACCTCCTGAAGCGATTTGTACTTTGGGGCGAATACTCGTCCCTTTCCAGAAGGCTGAACTCCCGTCGCAGTAGCGAAAACGCCTGCGCCGAGCAGACGTCCCTGGCCTTGGCAACATAGTGAAGGTAGCCCTGTTCTTCCAACGCGCGCTCCGGCATGCCTGCTCCTCTGTGGTGACGTTCAAGACAGGGTGAACGGCTTGGTCGAAGCCTGTCGATCAGGGTTTTCTGATCCTTACTGCTCCCAGTGCACAGTTAGGAACATTGACAGTTGCGGCATCTCCCAGGCGTCGAATAACGACAACTGCGCGGAGACGGTTGGCTGGACACGGCAAACAACCTGATAGCCCCTCTCTTGCCCTGCCGATCGGGCGCCACTACCTCCGCTCGATAGCAGAAGCGCGGATCTGAACACTTCAGCGCGCAGCGCACCTGTATAGGCAGCTTGTCTCTCTACCCTCACTTCATCCGCTGCCCACCCTCACGGGCCGCCGCGTAGCGTCGAATGCATCAGATCGCCGAACGACGCCCACTACCGGGCCGGCAGGTGTGGTCGATATCCGACCCGCCCACCCACGCAGCGGCACACGCCCCTGCCATCCAGGAGTTACGCCCCATGTTCATGCATAACAAGCGCCTCATGTACACCGTGCACGTCGAACGCCCCGACCCCGCGCTTGCCGCGCTGCTGCTCGAGCAGTTCGGTGGCCCGCAGGGCGAACTCGCCGCCGCCATGCGCTACTTCACCCAGGCCCTGGCCGAGGAAGACGCCGGTCGCAAGGACCTGCTGCTGGATGTGGCCACGGAAGAACTGAGCCATCTGGAGATCATCGGCTCGGTGATTGCGATGCTCAACAAGGGCGTCAAGGGCGAGCTCTCTGAAGGCATGATCGAAGCGATCGAGATGCGCGGGCTGACCCAGAACAGCACCAGCCACACCCAGTCCATCCTGTATGGCGGCGGGCCGGCGCTGGTCAACTCCAGTGGAGTGCCGTGGAGCGCGGCCTACATCGATTCGATCGGCGACCCGACCGCGGACCTGCGCTCCAACATCGCGGCCGAATCGCGCGCGAAGATCGTCTACGAGCGTCTGATCAATGTCACCGACGACCCCGGCATCAAGGACGCGCTGCGCTTCCTGATGACCCGCGAGATCGCGCACCAGAAGTCGTTCGAGAAGGCGCTGTATGCCATTGAGCCGAACTTCCCGCCGGGCAAGCTGCCGGGCGATCCGGAGTTCACCGATGTGTACATGGACATGTCGCAGGGCGATGGGGACGTGGAAGGGCCGTGGAACAGCGGCGAGCAGTGGACCGTGATCTCGTCGCGCGAAGAGCAGTACGCGCTGGACGGCGGCGACGGCGAAGCCACCGTTGATGGCCTGACCGAAGCCCAGGAGGATGCGCTGGACGCGCTGGCGGTGCGCACCGCCTCCGATCCTGATTCCGACCCGCTTACCGGTGCCGAGCTGGGCTCGGGACGCGTTCGCGGCGACGAGCCTGCCGACGCCCTGCTGGGTTGACGACGGTGCAGTGGATCGGCGGCTTCGAAGGCGCCGACCACGTCAACGGCAGCGGGAGACCGCTGTCGATGGCCCGCGACAGCGGTCACCTGGGTCGGCTGGATGCCGACTACCGGCGCCTGCGCCGGATGGGATTCACGGCAGTAAGGGAGAGCGTCGGCTGGCGCTTGTCCGACAACGCAGGGGTGTTCGACTTCCACGACCTGCATGCACGCATGCTGGCCGCGGCGCGCCAGCGCATCGAAATCCGCTGGACGCTGATGCATTACGGCACGCCGGCGGATATCGATCTGCTGGACGGCGACGACGATGTTTTCGTCGAACGCTTCGTGCGGTTCTGCAGGGCGACGGCTGTCGCACTGAGCGGCTACCCGCACGCCATGCCGCGCATCGTGACGCCGATCAACGAACTGTCGTTCCTGTGCTGGGCAGCGACCCGGACGGGGTTGATCCATCCACATCGTGGGGACCGTCATGACGATGCGGGACGGCTGAAATCACGATTGATCCGCGCCGCGCTGGCAGGGTGCCGTGCGTTTCGCGAGATCGATGCCGGGGCGCGAATGATGTGGGTTGAACCGTTGATCCACGTCGCCACCCCGCCTGACCTGCCCGGTCTGCGCGGCGAGGCCCTGCAGCACTGCGAAAGCCAGTTCGAGGTGATGGACGCGCTGATCGGACGCACGCGGCCGGAACTGGGCGGTGATCCCGCCTGCGTGGACCTGATCGGCCTGAACTACTACCACGGCAACCAGTGGGAGGCCGGCAGCCACCGCGCCCTGGACTGGCACCGCGATGATCCCCTGCGGCTGCCGCTGTCACGGCTGCTGCGAAAGGTCCATGAGCGTTACCGGCTGCCGATGACCCTCAGTGAGACCAGCCACGTGGGCAGCGGACGCGCGGCCTGGCTGCGCGAGGTCGTCACCCAGGTGGAACACGCCACTGCAGGCGGCGTCCCGATCGAGGGCATCTGCCTGTATCCGGTGATGGATCGTCCGGATTGGGAAGACCCCGGTCATTGGCATCAAAGCGGTCTGTGGGACATCCCTGCGCGATCGCCCACTGCGTCACCCGTACTCGTGCGCGACTACGCCCAGGCCTACCTGGCGGCGCGGTCCGCCGGCCTTTCCGCACCACCTTCCCCAGGACACCCGACCATGCACCAGCTCCTTGTCTTCTCGCATCTCCGCTGGGATTTCGTCTACCAGCGCCCGCAGCACCTGCTCTCGCGCTTTGCCCAGCGGTGGGATGTGGTGGTTTTCGAAGAGCCGGTCCATGACCCCGGCAGCCCGGCCTGGCTGGAGGTGCTGCGGCCCTGCATCGGCGTGACCGTACTGCGCCCGCACACCCCGATTGCCGACCCCGGCTTTGCCGACGCGCAGTTCCCTGCGCTGGCCGAACTGCTGCGGGGCTGGCTGGCCGAAAATGGCGAGCCTGGCATGGCCGTGTGGCTGTACACGCCGATGGCGCTGCCCCTGCTGCACGCGCTGGCCCCGGGCGCGATCATCTACGACTGCATGGATGAGCTGGGCGCGTTCAAGAATGCGCCCGAGCGCCTGATGGACCGCGAGCGCACGCTGCTGGAGGTGGCCGATCTGGTGTTCACCGGCGGCCCCGCGCTGCAGGATGCCAAGGCGCCACACAACCCGAAGGTGCTGTGCTTCCCGAGCAGCGTGGACGTGGCCCACTTCGCGCAGGGCCGGCGCGCGTTGCCACCCGCCGCGCAGGGCGCTTCGCCGCGCCTGGGCTTCTTCGGCGTGCTCGACGAGCGCCTGGACCTGGCGCTGCTGGCGGCGCTGTCGGCCTCGCATCCGGACTGGCAGATCGACCTGGTCGGCCCGGTGGTCAAGATCGACCCAGCCACCCTGCCGCAGGCCGCCAACCTGCACTACCTCGGCCAGCGCGACTACGCCGAGCTGCCCGGCCTGGTCGCCGGCTGGGATGTCTGCCTGCTACCGTTCGCGATGAATGCCTCCACCGCCTTCATCAGCCCGACCAAGACCCTGGAATACATGGCGGCCCGGAAGCCGGTGGTGACCACGCCGGTGCGCGACGTGGTGCGGCTGTATGCCACCGGCGTGCAGGTGGGCGAGACCCCCGAGGCCTTCATCCGTGCGTGCGAAAGCGCGCTGGCCGAACAGGAACCCGCGCGACAGCAGCGGATTGCCGTGCAGGACCGTCTTACCGCGGCCACCTCCTGGGACCAGACCGCGGACGACATGGCCACCTGCGTGGTGCAGGCCATGGCAGATGGGCTCAACGCCCGCGCCCAGGCGTACCTGGGTGGTGATCACGTGGTGGCGATCGAGGACGCACCGGTGCCGTGCCTGATCCTTGGCGCCGGGCCTACCGGCCTGTCGGCGGCGTACCACTATGGCGAAGGCAGCGTGCTGGTGGAACGCGAGCAGACGGTGGGCGGGTGGTGCCGCTCGATCGACGACCAGGGTTTCCGCTTCGACCATGCGGGCCACATCATGTTTTCCAACGACGCCTACGTGCTCAAGCTCTACGAGACACTGCTGGGTGACAACCTGCATTGGCAGAACCGCGAAGCGTGGGTTTTCAGCAAAGGCGTGCATACCCGTTACCCGTTCCAGGGGGCGTTGCATGGCCTGCCACCGGCGGTGCTGAAGGAATGCCTGGTCGGGGCGATTGAAGCGCGGTTTGGCGCACTCGACGGCAGTGCTGCGGCACCGGCCAGGCCGGTGGCCACGGCGATGCGCGAGTTGCCGGCCATGGCCGCCAATGACGCCATGGATTGCTGTGCCGACGGCGTGGTGCCGGATGCGGAGGGCGTGGGCGATCCGAAGGACCTGGCCGCCCCGGCCAAGGTCACCCCGTTCGCGCGGCGCGGCACGCCGGCCAACTTCGAGGAATTCATCTACCAGGTGTGGGGCGCGGGCGTGGCAAAGCACTTCGCGGTGCCCTACAACGTCAAGCTGTGGACGGTCCCGCTGCGCGAAATGGAGACCTCGTGGCTGGGCGGGCGCGTGCCGATGCCGAACCTGGAGGAAATGATCGAAGGTGCGCTGGAACCGGTGGCATCGCCGGTTGGCCCCAACGCGCGCTTCGGTTACCCGCTGCACGGCGGTTTCCAGGCCCTGATGGACGGATTCCTCCCGCACCTGGAAGGCAAGCTCCTGCTGGGCAAGACCGCCGCGGCCATTTCGGTGCGCCGCCGCCAGGTGACCTTCGCCGACGGCCAGCGCATGCGCTGGCAGCAGCTGGTGAGCACCCTGCCCCTGCCCGAGTTCGTGCGGCTGATCGGCGATGAAGCGCCGGAGCGCGTCCGCGCCGCGGCGGCCGGGCTGCGCCATGTTTCAGTGCGCTGCGTGAACCTGGGCGTCGGGCGCGAAAACCTGACCGACAAGCATTGGATCTACTACCCGGAAGACACGATCTTCCATCGCATCTTCGTGCAGGGAAACGCGAGCCCGCACAACAACCCGCCCGGCGGCTTCGGGCTCACCTGTGAGATCACCTACTCGCCGACCAAGCCGCTGCCGGTCGACGGCGATGCGTTGATCGAACGCTGCATCAGCGAGTGCATCGAGGTAGGCATGATGACCGCCGACGACACGGTGCTCACCGCATCGATCGTGGACATGCCATATGCCTACGTGCTCTACGACCACATGCGCGCGGCGAACGTGGAGACCATCCGCAGCTGGCTGCTCACCCACGACATCGTGCTGGCCGGCCGCTACAGCGAGTGGGAGTACTACAACTCCGACCATGCCTTCCTGGCCGGGCGCCGCGCGGCCGGACAAGTGCGCAGCGCGTTGACCGTACGCCGGGCGGGCACCACATGATCGCCGCGCGCGCTACCCAGGGCCCGGACTCCGGCCTGGCCTTCCAGCCCACCGCCACGCCGCTGATCCTGGTCAGCGGCGGCACCGGCTACATCGGGTCGCACACCTGCGTCTGCCTGCAGGATGCCGGCTTCAGCGTGCTGGTCGTGGACAACCTGAGCAACAGCAGCGAGGACGTGCTGTCGGCCATCGCTGCTATCAGCGGCCGCCGCCCGTTGTTCGAGCACGCCGATGTGCGCGACGCCGCCGCCATGAATGCCATTGTGGACCGCTACCGGCCCCTGGCGGCGATCCACTTCGCCGGAGTGAAGTCGGTGGCCGAGTCGGTACGCGAACCGGTGATGTACTACGACAACAACGTCAGCGGCTCGCTGACGCTGCTTGCGGCCATGACGCGGCAGGGTCCGCCGTGCCTGGTGTTCAGCTCGTCGGCCACGGTGTACGGCGAGCCGGACGCACTTCCGCTGCAGGAAGGCCATCCATTGCGGCCGGAGAGCGCATACGGCCGCAGCAAGATGATGGTCGAGCTGATCCTGGCCGATGTCTGCGCGGCCGACGCCGACGCTTCGGTGGTGACCCTGCGCTACTTCAACCCGGTCGGCGCGCATCCCGGGGGCGGGCTGGGGGAGTCGCCCCTGGGCGTGCCCGAGAACCTGATGCCGTACCTGGGCCGGGTCGCCTCCGGGGAGACCGCCCTGCTGAGGGTGTTCGGCGACGATTACCCCACCTGCGACGGCACCTGCGTGCGCGATTACGTGCACGTCATGGACCTGGCCGAAGCGCATGTTGCGGCCGTGCGGCTGGCCCTGCAGGCGCCCGGCCTGCGGGTGGCGAATCTTGGCACCGGCGTGGGCGTGTCGGTACTGGGCCTGGTACGCGCGTATGCCGCGGCGTGCGGCCACCCGCTGGCCTACCAGGTCGTGGCGCGGCGGGCCGGCGACGTGGCCTGTTATTACGCCGATCCCACACGCGCCGCCGCCCTGCTCGGCTGGACCGCACAACGGGACATCCATGAGATGTGCGGCGATGCGTGGCGCTTCGCCAGCACCGTGTAGCCGGTCTTCACGATGCTACGCGTATGCATAACAAAGGCCCCTCTAGCGTGTGATCAACGCCGCGAGGTGATCGCCCAACCAGCCAGGAGGTGCAGGTGGACCAGAAAAGTGCGATGGAGGGCGTTACCGCCCGATGGCCGGACCGCATCTGGGTGGTCCGGCATGGCCAGAGTGCAGGCAACGTGGCGCGCGACCACGCCGAGGCCGAGGGCATCACGTTGATCGAACTGGAGCACCGCGATGCCGATGTTCCCCTGTCTGCCTTGGGGGAACGCCAATCGGCGGCGCTCGCAGACTGGGTCGGGAAGATGCCCGAGGCGGATCGCCCGACCGTCGTGCTGGTGTCCCCCTATGTGCGGGCGCGCCAGACCGCCGAAGCCGTTGCGGCCGTGCTTGGCCATCCCAGCAACGCCTTGATCGTGGATGAGCGGCTTCGCGAAAAAGAATTCGGGGTACTGGACCGATACACCTCCAGCGGCATCCGGGCGACGTTTCCCGAGTTGGCCGAGCAGCGCAAGCTGGTGGGCAAGTTCTATTTCAGACCGCCTGGTGGCGAGAGCTGGTGCGACGTCATCCTGCGCCTGCGCGGCGTGATTGCCGACCTGCAGCGCAGCCATGTGGGTGCGAACGTGATGGTCGTGGGCCATCAGGTCATCGTTAACTGCATGCGCTACCTGCTGGAAGGACTGGATGAGCGCGCGATCCTCGATATCGACCGCGAAGGCGATGTGCCCAACTGCGGCGTGACCGAATACCGGGCATCCGACGCCGGTGATGCGCTGGAACTGGTGGCGACCAACTTCGTTCCTGCCGAGCTGGCGCAGCAGGGCCGCACCGGCGCGCCGGATACGCCGGCGGGAGCGCGGTGAAATGAACCGGCCTGTTGTCCGTGACCTGACCCCGGCCTCGCTGCAGGCGATGCCCCTGCCTGCGCCGGGGACCAGCAAAGAGGACCGGGGGCGTCTGTGCGTCGTAGGAGGTTCCCTCCAGGTTCCCGGCGCGGCGCTGCTGGCTGCGGAGGCGGCGCTGCGCGCCGGGGCAGGCAAGCTGCAGATCGCGACGGTGCGCTCCTGCGCCACGGCACTGGGGGTGGCGGTTCCTGAAGCGCTGGTGATCGGCCTGCCCGAGGACGCAGCCGGCGAGATCGCGCCCGGCAGCCCTGCCCTGCAAGCCGCCTTGGAGCAATGCGACGCCGTCCTCGTGGGGCCGGGCATGCGCGCCACGCCGTTCCTGACCCGATTTACGGCGCGGCTGCATCAGATGAAGGCGACCGTTGTGCTCGACGCGGGCGCGCTCAACGGTGGCGTGTGCGCCGGAGCGGGCGCTCCGTTCATCCTCACCCCGCACGCGGGCGAGATGGCGTTCATGTGCGGCGGGCGCAAAGAGGACGTTGAGCGCAGCCCGCTGGAGCACGCCATCGAGATGGCGCGTGCCACGTCCAGCGTGGTGGTCCTCAAGGGGCCGCGAACGTTCATCGTCGGGCCCGATGGGGAGGCGTGGCTTCACGAAGGTGGCGGCCCCGGCCTCGGCACTTCCGGCTCCGGCGATGCACTTGCCGGGCTCATCACCGGCTTCGCCGCGCGTGGTGCCACGCCGATGGACGCCGCGTTGTGGGGCGTGTGGACGCACGGGGAAGCGGGTCGGTTGCTTGCTGACTCGGTCGGCCCGCTGGGCTTCCTCGCACGGGAGATTTCCCTGCAGGTGCCGGGAATCCTGCAGCGGTTCAACTACGGTGACAGTCAGGGTTGACGCGACTTCTCTGTTGGGACAACAAACGCGCGCAGTTCAGCCATCTTACGGTCCCGGAACCGCCATACGTCGCTGTAGGTGAACGCTGTTGGCTGGCCATCATCGCCGCTGGCCACGATGGTGCCGAGCGCCACCACCGTGTCGTCTTCGGCAATGAGGTGATCGACCTTGAACTGCGGTGGGGTGGCGTAGGCGCCCTTCATCCATTGCCGCACCGCCTCTTTTCCCTCCAGCGTGCCCTCGCCCACCGTCGTCCAGCGGATGTCATCGGTGCAGTGGGAAAGGAATCCCTCATTGTCGCCTGCAACAATGGCCTCGTTGGCCTGCAGCAGGATGGACTTGTTGGTACCAGGCATGTGGATGCTCCACCGATGGCGCAGGACGCCGACGGGTGGATGGTCACCGCTGCCGGGTTAATGCGGCGCAAGGAGATTGATAGCGGAGTGTCAGCGCGGGGATCAGGTGGCATGCCGCCACGCTCCATCGGGTTGCGAAGCAAACCGTGGAGCGGGTGAAGGGAATCGAACCCTCGTCAGTAGCTTGGGAAGCTACAGCTCTACCATTGAGCTACACCCGCTTGGTGCCGGGGAAGTTTAGTTGCCCGGGGGGTTAAAAGGCAACGGGCGGCATCAGCCGCCCGTTGCTTGCGGCACGACCAACGGTCGTGCCCTACCGGTGTGGGACCGGCGTTACCTCAGAAGCTGCCGCTGACGGTCGCGAACAGGCTCACGTCGCGCTGGCGCTTCTGCATGGCGGTGGTGCTCATGCCGATGTTGCTGGTCAGGCCGAACAGGTTCATGCGCGCACCCAGCACGGCGGTGGCGTAATCCTTGTCGAACTCCAGGCCCGGCACCTTGTACATGCCCACGTCCGGCATGGTCTGCAGCCAGGCGCTGGCCTGCTTGCCATCCTCGAACTCGTGGTCGTAGGTGACCTGCACGTACGGCTTGACGCTGCCGCCGTCGAAGCGGGCCTGCCAGCCGATGCGGCCAACGGTGGAGTCGGCGTCCTGGTCGGCGTAGCCCAGCGCGGTAGCGCTCGGGTTGGATTCGACGTACCCGTCCAGCTTGACCTGCTGCCAGATCACGGCGGCCACCGGACCATGGCGGAAGCCGCCTTCGGTGCCGAATTCGTAGCCGGCGTTCAGGGCCACGGTGAGGTTGCTGCCTTCCGGCGAGCCGGTGTGGGTGCGTTCGGCCGGGCCGAGCTGGACGCGGCGGGTCACGTCGTAATCCAGCCAGCTGTAGCTGACCTGGCCGTTGACCCATACGTTGTCGCCATACCAGCCGGCGAACAGGCCCAGGGTCGCATCGGACTGGGTGAAGTCGCCCTTGCTGTTGCCGAAGTCGGCATCCATGCGGCCGTAGCCGCCGAAGCCGCCGACGACCATGCCGTCCTTGGCCCAGTCGATGCCGAACAGGCCGGCCGGGGCCATGCCGTCGTACAGGTCGGCGTGGTCATAGCGCTGCATGTCGCCACGCAGGCCGCCCCACCAGCTCAGGCCATCGGCCGGGCGGCCGTCCAGGTGCGAACCCACCTGGTCGGCACGCGCGCGGCCCACGGTCTGTGCCGAGTGGGTCAGGATCTGCTGGTTGCGCGGGGCTTCCAGGATCGACAGCGTGTACTGGCCCAGCATCTGGTGGGTGGCAGTGGTCGGGTGCACGCCGTCGGCGAACACATAGTTGTTGGCCGCGTTCGGGTTGACGTAGGCGGTCGGGTTGCAGGTCAGCGACGAGGCCGTGGTGCAGGCCGGGCTGGTGACGTTGACGAACCCGTAGGTGCCCGGGCTGGCAACGATTTCCTGCAGGATGTGGAAGGTATCCACCGGAATCACCTGCAGGCCGGCGGCCTTCAGGCCTCCGAACAGGGCGTCGTTGTAGGCCTTGGCCAGGGCGGTGCCCTGCGCCATGCCCACCGCGCCGCCGGCGCGCGCGGCCGGGGTCAGGCCGATGTCCGGCAGGGTCGGCACCACGACGTACTGTGCGCCGGCCGCCTGGAGGGTACCGACGATGCCGACCTGGTCGGTCACGGCCGCGCCCAGCGTGGCCTGCAGCGGGGCGCCGGCCTGGATGGCGAACAGGTCGTTGGCGCCGCCCCACACGGTGTACAGCGCGTTGGCGTCGGCCTTGCCGCCGTTGGCGGCCAGATACTGCGCGGTCTGGGTCTTGAGCGAATAGACCGGGATCGCCGGGGTGCCCGGGGCCAGGGTCTGGGTGCTGTCGACGCCGACGCGGGCGCCGCCGATGGCGTAATTGTCGCCGTTCTGGCCATTGCCGTGCGCGGTGGCGTTGGTGCCGTAGTAGTCGGCTACGTACTGCGCCCAGACCCAGCCCGGGTTGGTGGTGAACTGGCCGGTCACCGGCTGCACCGAGGCCGGCAGCAGCGGACGGAAGTAGCCCTGGTCGGTCAGGCTGTCGCCGATGAAGACGGTCTTCGAATAGGGCGACTGCGCCATTGCCGGCACGGCGGCCAAGGCGATGGCCACGGCCATCAGGGAACGCAGGGGACGCTTGCTGAGCAGCATGGAAAAAACTCCTTTTCGGGTGAGGACAGCCGACGTACGCCGGCGCACGGTGCCATGGTTCCACTGCACCCCGGGTACATCACGCTGCGCTGCGGCATGGCAGGGGCCAGGGGCGCTGGCAACACAGGCGGGACAAGCCGGGACGGGCATCGGTGGGGGCGCAAGGGTACGCAGAAGTGACGACTTTGGGGGACAATCGCGCCATGAACTTCGTCAACATCACGCTCAACGGCGAACACCGCCAGCTTCCGCAAAGTGCCACCGTGCTGGACCTGCTCCAGGTTGATGCCCTCAAGGAGCGCCGGGTCGCGGTGGAGGTCAACGGGGAGATCGTGACCCGCAGCCTGCACGGCACGCATGTGCTGCAGGAAGGCGATGTGGTGGAGATCGTGCACGCGTTGGGGGGCGGGTGACGATTGACGGGTCGCGTGGGCCGGCCAACGGCCGGCGCTACCGGGTCTGTGCCGCAGTGGGCTGTGTGATAATTCGCTTATGACTGCTCATTCTTCCCCCGATTCGCTGGTGATCGCCGGCAAGACCTACGCCTCCCGGCTGCTGACCGGGACCGGCAAGTTCAAGGACCTGGATGAAACCCGTGCTGCCACCGACGCAGCCGGCGCCCAGATCGTGACCGTGGCGATCCGCCGCACCAACATCGGGCAGAACCCGGGCGAGCCCAACCTGCTGGATGTGCTGCCGCCAGACCGCTACACCATCCTGCCCAACACCGCCGGCTGCTACACCGCCGAAGACGCGGTGCGGACGTGCCGACTGGCGCGGGAGCTGCTGGACGGCCACAACCTGACCAAGCTGGAAGTGCTGGGCGACCAGAAGACGCTGTATCCGGACGTGGTGCAGACCCTCAAGGCCGCGGAACAGCTGGTCAAGGACGGTTTCGAGGTCATGGTCTACACCTCCGACGATCCGATCCTGGCCAAGCGGCTGGAAGAGATCGGCTGCGTGGCGGTGATGCCGCTGGCGGCGCCGATCGGCTCGGGACTGGGCATCCAGAACCGCTACAACCTGCTGGAGATCATCGAAAGCGCGAAGGTGCCGATCATCGTCGATGCCGGCGTGGGTACCGCGTCCGACGCGGCGATCGCGATGGAGCTGGGCTGCGATGGCGTGCTGATGAACACCGCCATTGCCGGTGCGCGCAACCCGGTGCTGATGGCCAGCGCCATGCGCAAGGCGGTGGAAGCCGGGCGCGAGGCGTTCCTGGCCGGGCGCATCCCGCGCAAGCGCTATGCGAGTGCATCGTCGCCGGTGGACGGGTTGATCGGCTGATGACCAATCCCTTCGACAGCGCAGGCGCCAAGGCGCCGCCCAAGCCCTTCACCGTCACCGAAGGCCGCCGCGAGGTGCGCAGCTTCGTGTTGCGCCAGGGCCGCTTCACCCCGGCCCAGCAGCGCGCGTTCGACGACCGCTGGCCGCGTTTCGGGCTGGATTTCACCGGCGAGCCGCGCGACCTGGATGCCACCTTCGGGCGCGATGCACTGAAGGTGCTGGAGATCGGCTTCGGCAACGGTGCCGCGCTGCGCTTCGCCGCGCAGCAGGATCCGAGCCGCGACTACATCGGGCTGGAAGTGCACGCCCCCGGCGTGGGCCGCCTGCTCAACGCACTGGCCGACGACAATTCCGATCACGTGCGCCTGTACCACCACGACGCGGTGGAGGTGCTGGAAAAGGAAATCGCCGACGGCGCGCTGGATGAGGTACGGATCTATTTCCCCGATCCGTGGCACAAGAAGCGCCACAACAAGCGTCGCCTGATCCAGCCGGCGTTCGCCGAGCTGCTGGTGCGCAAGCTGCGCGTGGGCGGGCGGCTGCACTGCGCCACCGACTGGGAAGACTATGCGGAGCAGATGTGGGAGGTGCTCGATGCCACCCCGGGGCTGGTCAACCGTGCCGGTCCGCGTGGCCAGGTGGAGCGGCCTGAATGGCGGCCGCAGACGCACTTCGAAACCCGCGGCCAGAAACTCGGCCACGGGGTGTGGGACCTGCTGTACGACCGTACCTGATCCCACACTAGGAACCGCACCACCCCATGGACACCACGCTGACGCTGACCACCGACATGAAGCTCGTCCTGGGGCTGGTCGGCTTCACGATGGCGATGTTCCTGTTCGAACGCATCCGCGCCGACGTTGTGGCGCTGGTGGTGCTGGTGGTGCTGGGCGTGACCGGGCTGATCGCACCGGAGGAAATCTTCGGCGGTTTTTCCGGTAACGCGGTGATGAGCATCATCGCCACCACCATCCTCGGCGCCGGGCTGGACCGCACCGGCGCGCTGAACCGGCTGGCGGCATGGTTGCTGCGGCGCGGGCATGGCGTTGAAACACGGTTGCTGATGATGACCACGGCCATTGCCGGGTTGAACTCATCGTTCATGCAGAACCCGTCGGTGATGGCGCTGTACCTGCCGGTGGCGTCGCGGCTGGTGGCGCGCACCGGGCTGACCCTGCAGCGCCTGCTGCTGCCGATCGCCGCGGCGATCGTGATGGGCGGTGCGCTGACCATGGTCGGCAATTCACCGTTGATCCTGCTCAACGATCTGCTCGCATCGGCCAACAACAACCTGCCCTCGGGCCTGGCCACCATCGAGCCGCTGCGCATGTTCGCGCCGCTGCCGATCGGCCTGGCCCTGCTGGTCGCGTCGCTGCTGTACTTCCGCTACTTCGGCGACCGCAAGCTGGTGGAAGAGGAAACCCTGGCCAACGACGGGGTCACCCCGGCCCGCACCGAAAGTTACTTCGCCAAGACCTACGGGATCGAGGGCGACGTGTTCGAACTGGTGGTCAGCGCCGAAAGCCCGCTGGTGGGCATGACCCTGGGCGAGGCCGAAACCGTGCACGATGCGCCGCTGATGCTGGCGCTGAAGACGGGCAACGACACCCGGCTGGCGCCGCCGGCGGAAATGCGCATCTGGGTGGGCAGCGTGCTCGGGGTGATGGGCAGCCGCCAGCAGGTGAGCGACTTCGCGCAGAACCAGTTCCTGCGCATGTCCTCGCGCCTGAAGCACCTGGGCGACCTGTTCAACCCCAGCCGCGCCGGCATTTCCGAAGCGGTGGTGCCGCCCACCTCCGAAGTGATCGGCAAGAGCGCGTCGGACCTGCGGCTGCGCAAGCAACGCGGGATCAGCCTGCTGGCGATCAACCGCGACAAGCAGGTGATCCGCGAAGACGTGCGCAATGTGCCGCTGCGCGCCGGCGACATGCTGGTGTTCCACAGCATCTGGACCGATCTGGCGCAGGCGGCCAAGAGCCGTGACTTCGTGGTCGTGACCGACTACCCGAAGGGCGAGCAGCGGCCGCACAAGTTCAAGATCGCGATGTCGATCTTCGCCATCACCATCCTGATCGCGCTGACCTCGAAGCTGCCGGTGGCATTGACCCTGATGACCGGCGTGGCCGGCATGCTGCTCACCGGCGTGCTGCGCATGGACGAGGCCTACGCCTCGATCAACTGGAAGACGGTGTTCATGATGGCCGGGCTGATCCCGCTGGGCTGGGCGATGGACAGCAGCGGCGCGGCGGCGTGGGTGGCCGGGCATACCATCGACCGCCTGCCAACCGGCATCCCGGTATGGGTGCTGGAAATTGCGTTGGCGCTGCTGACCACGGTGTTCTCGCTGGTGATCAGCCATGTGGGGGCGACCATCGTGATGGTGCCGATCGCGGTGAACCTGGCCCTGGCGGCCGGCGGCAGCCCCACCGCCTTCGCGCTGATCGTGGCGCTGTCGGCATCCAACAACCTGATGACCGCGTCAAACCCTGTGATTTCGATGATCACCGGTCCGGCCAACTACACCCCGCGCGAGTTGTGGCGGGTGGGTGCGCCGCTGTCGTTGATCTACACCATCGTGGTGGTGGCGATGATCAACCTGATGTTCTGAGTGGTGTACCGACCAACGGTCGGTACCTACCGGTAGATGCCGACCGCTGGTCGGCATGGCACAGGTAGATGCCGACCGTTGGTCGGCATGCCTCACGCCAGGAAAACCTGCCCGTCCCGCACGTCCAGCGCCACACTCCGCAGCCGGTCGCCCTTGCACGGACCCGCTACGCATTCGCCATCGGTCAGCGAGAACGACGCGCCATGCGCGGCGCAGACCAGGTCACCGGCTTTGCTCTTGAGGAACTGGCCGGGCGCCCAGTCCAAGCGGCGGCCGGCGTGCGGGCAGATGTTGAGCCAGCCCCGCACGCGCTCACCCTCGCGGTACAGCACCAGCGGCTCGTGGTCGCCGTCGATGCAGGCCTCGGCTTCGGCAAATCCCCCATCCGCAATGCGTTCCAGGGCGATCAGGGCAGCGGCGGGAGCATCGGAAACGGACATGAAAACGCGATCCAGGACGGGATGCAGCATTGTCGCACGCCCTCATCTGGCTGGCTCCGCGATGAACACAAGTGCTTGATTTCAAATGAACGAGCGTCGTGATTAACGTATTTTTCACTCAATGACAGAACGGTGCCGGGATACTGGCACTTCGCTGACTTCAGCCAAAGAACCGCCATGTCCAACCGATTCCAGTTCAACCAGTTCCGCTCCCTGTTTGCGCCGCGCAAGCCGCGCCATCCGTTGGTGCGCGTTGCGGTGGGTCTGCTCGGTCTGGCGATCCTGGCCGCCCTGGTGTTCGTGGGCGTGTTCGTGGGCGCGGCGATGATCATTGCCGGCGTGGCCTGGAAGCTGCTGGCCAACCGCCGCCAGGCGGTGCGTGCGGCCGACCCGCAGGTCGTGGAAGGCGAGTACCGCGTGGTGCGCAAGCAGGCGCTGCCGCTGTCGCGTTGAGGCTTTCTTGCCGACCAACGGTCGGCACTACATAGGCGGTCGGCACTACATGGGCGGCTCCGTCCGACATTGTTGCGGACCAACGGTCGGCACTACACTGCCAGCATCCCCTGCTTCTGGATGCGCGCATGACTGATGTAATCCCCACGCCCGAGCCGACCCGCATTCCCGTTGCGGGTGGCGGCACGTTCCCGGTGCGCCGCGTGTACTGCGTAGGCCGCAACTTCGCCGACCATGCCAAGGAAATGGGCGCTGCCGTTCCCGCCGCGGATGATCGCGGCCGCCCGATGTTCTTCAGCAAGCCGGCCGATGCGATCGTGGTCGACGACGTGCATGTCATCCCCTACCCGCCCGCCACCCACGACCTGCACCACGAGGTGGAACTGGTGGTGGCGATCGGCCGTGATGCGCCGGCCGGCGAGTTGCCGGTCGAGCAGGCAGAGGCGCTGGTGTTCGGCTACGGCGTGGGCCTGGACCTTACCCGCCGCGACCTGCAGGCGGCGGCCAAGGCCAAGGGCCATCCGTGGGATCCGGCCAAGGGCTTCGACTATTCCGCGCCGGTCAGCGAACTGGTACCGGCCGGTGAAGTGGGCGATCTTGCCGCGCTCAACCTGTCGCTCGAGGTCAATGGCGAAGTCCGCCAGCAATCGCTGCTGGACCAGATGATCTGGAACGTGCCGGAGATCCTGCACGAGCTGTCGAAGCTGTGGGCGCTGCGCGCCGGCGACCTGGTGTTCATGGGCACGCCGGCCGGCGTAGCGGCGCTGAAGCCGGGCGACCGTTTCAGCGCGCGCCTGGAAAACGTGGCCGAGCGCCACGGCGTCATCGCCGGATGACGACACGCACCGCGTTACGCTGCAGCGTCGTTTGATATCCCCGTTACAGGAGAACCCGATGGGAATGCTGACTGAGTTCAAGGAATTCGCCATGCGTGGCAACGTCATCGACCTGGCGGTCGGTGTGGTCATCGGCGCGGCGTTCGGCAAGATCGTCACCGCGCTGGTGGACAAGATCATCATGCCGCCGCTGGGTTGGCTGATCGGCCGGGTGGATTTCTCGGAGCTGGCGTGGACCCTGGCGCCGGCACGCGTGGCCGCCGATGGCACCGAGATCCCCGCCGTGGTGATCGGTTACGGCGATTTCCTCAACACGCTGGTGCAGTTCATCATCGTAGCGTTCGCGATCTTCCTGCTGATCAAGGTGATCAACCGCGTGGCGCGGAAGAAGGAAGCCGAGCCGGCAGCGCCGAAGGAAGAGATCGTGCTGCTGCGCGAAATCCGCGACAACCTGAAAAAGTAAGAACGTTGTGACGGCGTACCGACCAACGGTCGGTACCTACCGTGGCGGGCGTGCCGCATGCATGCGGTGCCCCGGTGGCGAGCGTGCCGCGTTCGTGCGGTGCCCCGTCGACGGGCGTGCCGGGTGAGCGCAGCACTCGTGGCGAGCGTGCCGCGTGCGTGGGGTACCCGGCGGCGCGCGTCGTGCGGGTTGGTACGGCCCTTGGCGGGCATGCCGCGTATATGCGGGTAGGCGACGACCGTTGGTCGTCGCCGAACCACCGATGGAAATCAGCATCCGCCCAACCATGACCTTGCGCCCATGTGCGCTGCGGACAGGCTGCTAAGCTCGGGGGCTTACGCCCTGCTGCCCCGGAGTCCGTCCCATGCGTCGCCGCGTCCTTGCCATCGCATCTTCCCTTGCCCTGCTGGCCGCCCCGGCGTTCGCCGCGACCGGCACTACCACCCTGCCGCCGAAATCGCTGGCCACCGCCGCTGAACTCCGCGAGCAGGCCCTCAAGGACGACACCGGCTGGAAGGTGGTCGAGTCGCTGACCACCGAAATCGGTCCGCGTATTGCGGGCAGCGAAGCCGACGCCCGCGCCGTGGCCTGGGCCGAGGCGAAATTCAAGGCACTCGGCTTCGACAGGGTCTGGAAAGAACCGGTGACCTTCCCGAAATGGGAGCGCCGCAGCGAACACGCGCAGGTGACGGGCAAGCACGCCCAGCCACTGTCGATCACCGCACTGGGCGGCAGCCCGGGCGGCACGGTCGAGGCCGAGGTGGTGCGCTTCGCCGACCTGGCCGCACTGCAGGCCGCGCCGGAAGGTTCGCTGAAGGGCAAGATCGCCTTCGTCGATTACCAGATGACCGCCTACCGCGACGGCCGTGACTACGGCAAGGGCGGCGCGGTGCGCAGCAAGGGGCCGTCCGAGGCAATCCGCAAGGGCGCGGTGGGCTTCGTGATGCGCTCGGCCGGTACCGATTCGCACCGCGTCCCGCACACCGGCATCACCCGCTTCGACGACGGCCTGACCCCGGTGCCGTCGGCGGCACTGTCGGTGCCCGACGCCAACCAGCTGGCGCGCCTGGTCGCGCTGGGCCCGACCACGGTCAAGCTGAGCCTGGATTGCGGCTGGGACGGCACCGCCACGTCGTACAACGTGATCGGCGAGATCACCGGGCGCAGCCTGCCCAAGGAAGTGGTGGTGATCGGCGGTCACCTGGATTCCTGGGACCTGGGCACCGGCGCGATCGATGACGGTGCGGGCGTGGCACTGACCATGGCCGCCGGCCACCTGATCGGCCAGCTCAAGCAGGCCCCGAAGCGCAGCATCCGCGTGGTGGCGTTCGCCAACGAGGAACAGGGCCTGTACGGCGGCAAGGCCTATGCCGAAGCGCATGCCAAGGACATCGCCCTGCACCAGCTGGCCGCCGAGAGCGACTTCGGTGCCGGCCGCATCTATGCCTTCAACACCGGCTCGCCGAACCCGGAGGGCTCGCGCGAGGCCACCCGCCAGATCGCCGAAGTGCTCAAGCCGCTGGGCATCGAGTACGTGGCCGACAAGGGCGGCCCGGGCCCGGACATCGGTCCGCTGGCGGCCAAGGGCGGCGCGTGGGCGTGGCTGGCACAGGACGGAACCGACTACTTCAACCTGCACCACACCGCCGACGACACGCTCGACAAGATCGAACCAGCGGCACTGGCGCAGAACGTTGCCGCGTACACGGTGTTCGCCTACCTGGCGGCGGAAGCCGATGGCAGCTTTGGCAGCGAAGCAAAGGCCACCACCCCGCCGAACGAGTGACAGCGCAAAGCGCTGTCACCTGGTAGAGCGGACCGTTGGTCCGCTGCACGTTGACCCAACGGCAGCCGTCTAACAGACGGCTCTACCCCCCGCGCTACCTCAGCCATACGGTGCTGGCCGGCAGCGTGACGTTGTCCGGCCGGTACACCGGGTCCTGGCCCGCGCCGCGCGAGGCTTCGTAGTCACGCAGGGCGGCCAACGCCGGCTTCTGCAACAGCAGCAGCGCGATGATGTTGAGCCAGGTCATCAGACCCACGCCGATGTCGCCGAGCGACCAGGCCACGGTGGCGGTGTTCAGCGCCGAATACAGCATGGCGCCGATGAAGCCGAGGCGGAACAGCGCCATCACCCAAGGCGAATGCCGGTTGCGCACCAGGTACACCACGTTGGTTTCCGCGGTGTAGTACAGCGCCAGGATCGTGGTGAAGGCGAACGGAATGATCGCCAGCGCGATGAACGAGCGCCTGAACCCGGGCAATGCCGATTCCACCGCCTGCTGTACGAACCGCGGCCCAGCTTCCAGCCCGGGTACGTTCGCCACGATCCACTGCGACGGCACCGCCGGGTCATACACGTTGTACGCGCCGGTCGACAGGATCAGGAACGCGGTGGCGCTGCACACCACCATGGTGTCGATGTACACCGAGCAGGCCTGCACCAGACCCTGCTTGACCGGATGCGAGACCTCGGCCGCTGCAGCCGGATGGGCACCGCTGCCCATGCCCGCTTCGTTGCTCATCACCCCGCGGCGCACGCCCCACTGGATGGCGGTGCCGATCATGGCGCCGAACGCGGCGTCCTGGCCGAACGCACTGCGCAGGATGATGGCGAACATCTCCGGTACCGCGTCCAGGTTCAGGGCCATCACCACGGCGGCAACCAGCAGGTAGCCCAGCGCCATGAACGGCACGATCACCTGCGCCACCTGGGCGATGCGGCGTACGCCACCGAAGATCACCATCGCCACCACGGTCCCGATGCCGGCGGCGGTGATCCAGCCCGGCAACGCCCACGCCTCGTCGAGCGCGCTGACGATGGCGTTGGACTGGGTACCCGGCAACAGCAGGCCACAGCCCACCACCGTGCTCAGCGCGAACAGCACCGCATACCAGCGCTTGCCCAGGCCCTTCTCGATGTAATACGCCGGCCCACCGCGATACATGCCCTTGCTGTCGCGCTGCTTGTAGATCTGCGCCAGCGTGGATTCCACGAAGGCGCTGGAGGCGCCCAGGAACGCCACGATCCACATCCAGAAGATCGCACCGGGCCCCCCGTAGGCGATGGCCATGGCCACGCCGGCGATGTTGCCCACGCCGACCCGGCTGGACAGCGACAGGCTCAAGGCCTGGAACGAGGACACCCCCGCCGCCGAGCTGCGGCCCTGGAACATGAGCTTGAGCATTTCAGGCAGGCCGCGCAGCTGCACGAAGCGGGTGCGCACGCTGAAATACAGGCCCACCAGCAGGCACAGCCCGACCAGTGCGGGACTCCAGACGATGCCCAGCAGGCGGGCGACGATATCCTCGACGCCCATCAGAAGAACATGCCCAGCGCGACCTGCGGATTGATGTAACTGCCGGTGTTGCGCCCGGCCACGGTGAATTCAACACCGGCGATCAGACCGACGCTGGGGCTGAAGTGGTACTGCACGGCCGGTGCGAGGGTGACGTTGCGGCTGCCGGGGCGGCGCTCGTCGAAGCGTTGCATGCTGCCGTCGGCGGCAGGCGCATAGCCGCTGAGGTGGCGGTCGCTCTGGCGGCTCACGGCAACCTCCATCACCCCCACCCACTTCGGGTTGAAGCTGTATTCGCCGGCCGCGGACAGGCCGATCAGCGAGCCCGGCGCGATGTTGCCGCGGAATCCTTCAGGGGTGCCGTAGACGCTGTGGTCGTTGAGCGCCACGCGTGCCGGCGCGGGGCTGGCGCTGAGCTGGCTGCGCCAGCGTAACGGGCGGCCGTTGGGCAGCCATACCACCTGCTGCACGCCCAGGCCGAAGGTGGTGCGCTGCACGCCGTCGCCCTGCGCATTGAGCGGGTTGCCGTCGATGCGGTCGTAGCTGCCGGTCGCGTAGCGCTGGCTGAGCGACACCGACACCGCCGGGCGCGTGCCGTCGACGCTGGGCGCCTGCAGCAGGTACTGCACCATGGCGGTGGTATCGCCGGCGCGGAAGCCACGGCTGCGGTCGCTGCCGGTCTCGGCGCGCGATGCGCTCAGGTTGACCTGCGCGGTGACACGCTGGCCCAGGCCGTAGGCGATCGGCACCACGGTCAGCCACGCGCTGCTGCGGCCTTCGCTGTCATGCCGGCGGCCTTCGCCGTCGAAGTAGCTGTCGCTGTTGATCCGCACCAGGTAGGGCTCGATGAACAGCCCGCCCTTGGGCATGCCGGCCGGGTTCGGGGTGATCAGCGGGCCCATGAAATTGACACCGTCGAGCGTGCGCTCGTCGGCGAACGCGGCGGCAGGCAGGCACAGGCCGGCGATCAGGGCGGCGATCAGGGCGGAACGGGATGAGCGCAGGGAGCGCAGCGCAATGGGCTTCATGGAATGCCTCCGTGGTGACGGGTGGATGCGGCGGGCCAATCCGCCGCACCGGCAATCTGCACAGGAAGCAAGCCGTTAAATATCGGTAAATCACGCGATTGTGGGGTTCTGTGCACGGGCGCACACGCGAACAGGCTCATCGCGCCAAACATGGTTGCAAGCAGGACCAGAGCGCTGCACGCGCTACAGGAAATCCATCGCGGACGGCCCGAAACGACGCTTCGGTCGAAGCACGGAAATTCCCATTTCCAGGCGTGGTTTGTCGCATGTCACCCGCAGGCGTGCAGCGGGCGAAAAAAAAGCCCGGCCAGAGGGCCGGGCTACCGGGATTCATCACACCCCACGCGGTGAGCGCCACGGACAGACCGTGATCCGGACAACGGCGCCGCACTGGGTGGGTGTCTCTCCTCACCTACGCAGTGCAGTGCTGCTTTTCACTGTGGCGCAGCAGGATCGCTGCACACCATCCGAAAAATCCGAATCCCGTGTAAGCGTGACTTCATTGGAGAAGTCGATCACATCACGTGGGGCAGCGCGCGTTTGCGTTGCCCCGTTCAAAGCACGACGACCCACGGTCGTCGTCTACCGTTGTGCGTACCAGTGCGACAACAGCACCGCCGTTGCCGAGGCAACGTTCAGACTTTCCACCGCACCGCTGCCCGGAATGGAAACCTGCAGGTCGCAGGTCTGCGCCAACGCGCGATCCATGCCTTCGCCTTCGGCGCCCATGACGTACACCAGCCGTTCCGGCAAGGCGCACTTGAACAGGCTGTCGCCGCCCTCCACCAGCGTGGCGGCCAGGCCGAATCCGCCGGCGCGCAGGGCCTCCATCGCCTGCGGGAGCGCCGGCAGGCGCACCAGCGGCACCGCCTCGGCGCCACCTTCGGCAACGCGCGCGGCCGCGCCGGACAGGGCCAGGGTGGAATCGGAAGGCAGCAGCAGGCCGGCCACGCCGAAGTGCGCCGCCGAACGCAGGATGGCGCCGAAGTTGTGCGGGTTGCCAACGCCATCCAGCCACAGTGCCAGCACCGGCTTGCGTGCCGGCAGTCCATCCAGCCATTCCGGCAGGCTCAGCATCGGCGCCCGCACCACGTCGGCGACCACGCCTTCGTGGTGGGTGGTGGCGGCCAGCTTGTTGAGGTCGCCCTCCTCCACCACGCGGTAACCGACGCGGTTGGCCACGCACCACTTCAGCACCGGCTGCAGGCGTGGGATCAGCGCGTCGGCCAGGTACAGCTTGCGCAGCGCCTGCGGGCGGCGCGCGAACATGGCCTGCACGGCATTCCAGCCGTACAGGCGCAGTTCGTCGTTGCCGCGCCCCGGCGGTGGCGGGGTGCCACCTTCGCGCGGCGGCAGCGGGGTGGCCCGCGGCGGTCGCGACGACGGGCGGCGGGCGTTTTTCCAGGGATCATTCACTACGGGACGGCTCCAGCTTGCGTTGACGCCAGAAATCGGCGTTCTTGATGCCCAGGGCATCGGGGTCGAAGGTCGGATCCAGGCCCAGCTTCTTCTGGCGCTCGTAATCGCGCAGTGCGATCAGGGCCGGCTTCTGCACGATCAGGATGGCGACGATGTTCAACCACGCCATCAGGCCCACGCCGATGTCGCCCAGCGCCCAGGCCATCTTGGCGTTGTGGAAGGCGCCGAACACCACCATGCCGATGATGCCCAGGCGCAGCGCGAGCACGGTCAGCGGGCGCTTGCGGTTGTGGTTGAGGTAGCTGAGGTTGGTTTCGGCCATGTAGTAATAGGCCATGATGGTGGTGAAGGCGAAGAAGAAGATCGCGATCGCCACGAAGCCCGAACCCCAGCCCGGCAGCACGGTTTCCACGGCGGCCTGCGCGTAGCCCGCGCCTTCGGCGACACCGGCCAGCCCGGCGAACACCGGCTCGGCACCCGGGGTGGGCGAGTACACGTTGTAGGTACCGGCGGCCAGGATCAGGAACGCGGTGGCGGTGCACACCATCATGGTGTCGAAATAGATCGCGAACGCCTGCACGTAGCCCTGCTTGGCCGGGTGCGAAACCTCCGAGGCCGCGGCCGCGTGCGGGCCGGTACCCTGGCCGGCTTCGTTGGCGTAGATGCCGCGCTTGACGCCCCACTCCACCGCCAGGCCCATCATCGCGCCGAACGCGGCGTGGGCGCCGAAGGCGCTGCTGAACACGGTACGGAACATGTCCGGCACGCGGTCATAGTTGAGGATCATGATGACGATGGCCATGAGGATGAAGCCGGCGGCCATGAACGGCACCACCACTTCGGCGAAGTTGGCGATGCGCTTGACGCCGCCGAAGATCACCACGCCCAGCAGGAGGGCGACCACGATGCCGATGCCCAGCTTGAAGGCCTGCACCGATTCCATGCCCATGAACTGGCCATCCAGTGGCCCGCACAGCGAACCGCCGCGGCAGGAATTGATGATGCTGTCGGCGATCGCATTGGCCTGCACGCCCGGCATCAGGAAGCCGGCCGCGACGATCGTGGCCATGGCGAAGGCCATCGCATACCACTTCAGGCCCATGGCCTTTTCGATGTAGTACGCCGGGCCGCCACGGTAGCGGCCTTCGGCATCCTTGGTCTTGTAGATCTGCGCCAGGGTGCACTCGATGTACGAGGTGGATGCACCCAGGAAGCCCATCACCCACATCCAGAAGATCGCACCGGGGCCGCCGAAGGCGATGGCGGTGGCCACGCCGGCGATGTTGCCGATGCCCATGCGGCCGGCCATGGACATCGCCAGCGCCTGGAACGAGGACACGCCCGCTTCGGACTTTTCGCCCTGCACGGTGAGCCGGCACATTTCAAAGAATCCGCGCAGCTGCATGAAGCGCGTGCGCACGCTGAAGAACAGGCCGGCGGCCAGGCACAGGAAGATCAGTGCCTTGCTCCAGATGATGCCATTGATGAACTCAACTACTGCTTCCACGCGCTCTCTCCAGTCGGCGGAAAATGAAGGACGTCCCGTCGGCTGGAAGGGACCCGGTCGATTCTCCACCATAGCGCGCCAGCCCGATAGGGCCGATTGATCAACCCGGCGGCTGCCGCCACGACCAACGGTCGTGGCCTACCATCGCTCGGCGCTGGCAGAATCACCGCGCCAGGTGTCGCTTAGCGCCGGCGGCCCCTCTACGGTAGGTCCCGACCGTTGGTCGGGACGAAACTCGAGGGCCCTCAGTCCACCCGTTCACGCACGCGGGCGAACCGGCGCAGGTCGTGCAGCTGGCCACGCTTGAACACCGCGCAGCGGGCCGTGCCCTCTTCCAGGAAGCCGTTGGCCAGCAGTACCCGGGCCGAGCCTTCGTTGAAATCCAGCACCTCGGCCTGCAGCCTGAACAGGCGCAGTTCGTCCATCACCCACGGCGCGAACTGGCCCACCACCCGGGTCATCCAGCCCTGCCCCCAGTGCGCCCGGCCCAGCCAGTAGCCCAGTTCGGCGCTGTGCCCACGCTCGGCCACGCCCGGCTGGGCGCCGATGCTGCCGCAGGCGGCGCCTTCGATCTCGATGGCCAGGCTGAGCGTACCGGGGGCCAGGATCCGGCCACCGAGGAACGCCTCGCCGTCGTCGCGGGTGTAGGGGAACGGGAAGCGGTCGCGCAGGCCGCGCAAGACCGCCTCATCGTTGGCATGCCGCAGCAGGGACTCGAGGTCGTCGCTGCGCCAGGGGCGCAGCACGAATCCGTCGCCTTCCAGCCGCAGCGGGCGGTCAGGCATGGCCGCCCACCGACGGGGTGTCGGCTTCCTGCTTCTCCAGCTCGCGCGCCACGGCCTCGGGCGAGCGCGTGTACGGGGCCAGCAGCGAATAGAAGGCCGGGACCACGAACAGCGAGAGGAAGGTGGAGACGGTGACACCGAAGATCACCACGATGCCGATGGTGCCGCGGCTGGCCGAACCCGGGCCGCCGGCGACCACCAGCGGAATCGCACCGACCACGGTGGCGATGGAGGTCATCAGGATCGGGCGCAGGCGCACCATCGCCGATTCGACGATGGCCCGGTGCACGTCGCGGCCTTCGTCGCGCAGCTGGTTGGCGAATTCGACGATCAGGATGCCGTTCTTCGCCGCCAGCCCCACCAGCATGACGATGCCGATCTGGCTGAACAGGTTGATGGTGCCGCCGCTGACGTACAGGCCAAGCAGCGCCCCCAGCACGCCCAGCGGCACGGTGAGCATGATCACCAGCGGGTGGATGAAGCTTTCGAACTGCGCGGCCAGCACGAGGTACACCACCAGCAGTGCCATGGCGAAGGTCAGCAGCACGGCGCTGCCGGCGTTCTGGTATTCGCGCGATTCGCCCTTCCAGTCGATCTGCGCGTGCTGCGGCAGTTCTTCGCGCGCGGTCTGCTGCGCCCAGGCGATCGCTTCGCCGAGCGGATAGCCCGGGGCCAGGCCGGCGCTGATGGTGATCGAGCGCAGGCGGTTGAAGCGGTTGAGGTTGCCGGCTTCGGCCACTTCGCTGAGGGTGACGAGGTTGGAGAGTGGCACCAGTTCGCCGTTGCTGGCGCGCACGCGGATGGCGGCCAGGTCGTCCGGCGAGGCACGGCCTTCGCGTCCGGCCTGCACCAGCACGTCGTACTCCTCGCCGTTGTCGACGAAGGTGGTGACGCGGCGCGAGCCCATCATGGTTTCCAGCGCCGAACCGATCGCGGTGACCGAGACGCCGAGGTCGGCGGCGCGCTGGCGGTCGATGTTCACGCGCATCTGCGGGCGGGTTTCCTTGTAGTCCGAATCCGCGCCGACCAGCCCGGGGTTGTCGGCCATGCGCTCGAGCATGCGGTCACGCCACTGGGCGATTTCGGCGTATTCGGGGCCGCCCAGCACGATCTGGAACGGCTGCCCGCCACTCCGCACCAAGCCGCCGCCGACCTGGGTGCGCACGCGCACGCCGCGCATGGTGTCCAGGTGCTTCTGCAGTTCCGCAGCGACGTCGGGGGTCGCGGTGGCGCGTTCACGCCAGGGCTGCAGGAACACGCTGATGCGGCCGGTGTGCATTTCCTCGCTGGCGCCGAAGCCGCCGGGAACACGCGGGTTGGCGCGCACGATGGGTTTGCCCTCGCCGACGAAGTCGCCGACGATCTTTTCCACTTCCTGCACCTGGCCGACGGTGTAGTCGTAGCCGGCGCCTTCGGGTCCGTCGATCATGATCTGGAACGAGCCACGGTCTTCGGCCGGGGCCAGCTCGGACGGCAGCACCTTCAGCAGCAGCGCGCTGGCAGCCAGCGACAGCACCATGACGGCCACGTAGATCCAGATCCTGCCGACGTGGGCGTCGAGCACGCGGCCGTAGGACGCCGAGACACGGTCCAAGTTGCGGTTGATGAAGCCGTGCAGGCCCTTGGGCGGCTGGCCGGTGTGCGGCTTGAGCAGCTTGGAGGCCATCATCGGGGTGAGGGTGAGCGAGACGAACGCGGACAGCGCGACCGCCGCGGCCAGGGCCACCGCCAGTTCACGGAACAGGCGACCGGTGTTGCCTTCGAGGAAGCCGACCGGGAGGAACACGGCCACCAGCACGGCGGTGGTGGCGATGACCGCGAACGCGACCTGCGCGGTACCGCGTTTGGAAGCCACCAGCGGGGGTTCGCCGAGGTCGATGCGGCGCTGCACGTTTTCCACCACGACGATGGCGTCGTCCACCACCAGGCCGATGCACAGCACCAGCGCAAGCAGGGTCAGCAGGTTGATCGAGAAGCCGAAGGCGTACAGGGCGATGAAGGCGGCGACCAGGCAGACCGGGACGGTGACGGCGGGAATCAGCGCGGCGCGGAAGCTGCCGAGGAACAGCCAGATCACCACCAGCACCAACAGCATCGCCTCGACCAGGGTGGCGTAGACGCGGTCGACGGCGGCTTCGATGAAGGTGGTGTTGTCGAAGGCGACGAAGATGTGGGTGCCTTCGGGCAGGGTCTGGCCTACGCGCTCGGCTTCGGCGCGGGCGGTGCGGGCGACGTCCAGCGAGTTGGCGGTGGAGGTCTTGACGATGCCAAGGCCGATGCCGGGTTCGCCGTTGCTGCGGTAGTAGGCGCGGCGCTCGGACGAGGCCAGTTCGATCTTCGCGACATCGCCCATGCGCACGACGTAGCCGTCGGCACCCTTGCCCAGCGGGATGGTGGCGAAGTCTTCGGGCTTTACGTAGTTGCGTTCGACGCGCAGGGTGAAATCGCGGTCGGCCGATTCGATGCGGCCGGCCGGCAGTTCCACGTTTTCGTTGCGCAGTGCGGTTTCCACGTCGCCGACGGTGAAGCCGCGGGCGGCGAGCTGGTCGCGGTCGAGCCAGATGCGCATGGCATAGCGCTGGCGGCCGCCGATGCGGACCTGGGCGACGCCGTCGAGGCTGGAGAAACGGTCGACGACGTAGCGGTCGGCGTAGTCGCTCAGCTCCAGCGTGTTCATGCTGGAGGAGGTCATGTTGAACCAGATGATCGGGTCGGCGTCGCTCTCGACTTTGGCGATTTCCGGCGGCCGCGCTTCTTCAGGCATGCGGTCGGCGACGCGGCTGACGGCGTCGCGCACGTCGTTGGCGGCGGCTTCGATGTCGCGGTTGGAGGTGAATTCGATGCTGACCTGGGAACGGCCGTTGGAGCTGCGGGCGTTGATGGTGTCGATGCCTTCGATGCCGGCGAGGGCGTCTTCGAGCACCTGGGTGATGCGGCTTTCGATGACGGCGGCGGAGGCACCGGTGTAGTCGACGGAGACCGAGACGATGGGCGGGTCGATGGCGGGCAGTTCGCGCAGGGTCAGGCGGGTGAAGGACATGATGCCCAGCACGACCAGCAGCAGACTCATCACCACGGCAAACACGGGCCGCTGGATGGAGATGTTGGAGAGTTTCATCCGGCGCGGCCCGCGGGTGCGACGGTGGTGGTGGCGCCGGCGGGTGCACGGGGGCTGCCGGCCGGTGCGGGGGTGGTCGCCTTTTCAGCCGGTTCGTCGGCCGGGCTGGTGGACGGTGCGGCCGGGGTGGCGGCCGGGGCGGCGCTGTCGTCCACTTTCAGGCCGGGGCGCAGTTTGCCGGTGCCGTCGATGACGATGCGTTCGCCGGCCTTGAGGCCTTCGCGGATTTCGACGACGCCGGAGCGGCGCGCGCCGCTGACGACGTCGACGCGTTCGACGGTATGGTCGGGCTTGACCCGGAACACGAAGGAGTCGCGACCGACCTGGACGACGGCGATTTCCGGGATGACCAGCGCCTGGCGCTCGGGGCGGAACATGCGTACATCCAGCAGCATGCCGGGGCGCAGGCTGTGGTCGGCGTTGATGAAGTCGGCGCGCACGGTGACGGCGCGGGTACCGGGGTCGACGCGGGTGTCGATGGTGGCGACTTTGCCGTCGAACGTACGGCCGGGATAGGCGACGCTGGTGGCGCTGACGGTGTCGCCTTCGGTCAGTGAGGCGAGTTCGGCTTCGGGCACCTGGAAGTCGACGTGCATGCGTTCGATGTCGTCGAGGGTGGCGATGACGGTGGTCGGTGTGACCAGGGAGCCTTCGCTGACCTGGCGGATGCCGAGGACGCCGGCGAAGGGGGCACGCACGCGGCGGTCGCCGATGTCGGACTGCATTTCGCGGACGCGCGCTTCGGCGGCGTCGCGGATGGCGCGCTGGGTGTCGAGGGTGGCGCTGGCGACGAGCTGCTGGGCGGCGAGTTCGCGCTGGCGTTTGTAGAGCTGGTCGGCTTCGGCGAAGGTGGCCTGGGCCTGCAGGAGGGCGGCTTCCTGGGCCTGGCCGCGCAGGGTGACCAAGGGGGTGCCGGCGGAGACCTGCTGGCCGCTGTCGAAGTGGACGGTTTCGATGATTTCGCTGACTTTGGCGGTGATGGTCACCGATTCGCGGGCCTTGGCGGTGCCGAGTGCCTGCAGGGTATCGCTCCAGGCCGAGGTCTGTACGACCTGGGTGGTGACGGGCACGATTTCGGCCTGCCGGCGGGCGGCTTCGTCCTTGCTGCCACAGCCGGCCAGGAGAACCAGGCAGAGGCCAGCTACGATGCGCGCGGTGATGCGTCCCGACATGAAGTACAACCCTTGATGTTCCACGACCGCCGAGTGTAGCGGCGACACCTGTCAGGCATATGTGCCAAGCGTTTACCGGGGTCTTCACATCGCCTGGTAGCAGGCGCAACGCCTTTCGTGCTGGGGTATTGCGGGCTTGTAACGGCGTGTGTCAGCGCATGTCGGTTTGCGTCTCCGCTGGAACGCGGTAGCGGGCTGGGCGGTAGGGTCGGTTCCCAAACGACCGCCGACCCTGCTGATCGGTGCGGTAACGCATGACCCTGGCCGAAGCTGGCGTTTGCGGTGGCCGTGGAAGAGCCGGAGCCTGCGCCGATCATTGTCATGCGTTACCGGGTGCTGGAGCGTTCACGGCGGTCGTTTGGGAACCGACCCTACCCGTGTGGCGTGCCCGTGTGGCGTACCCGTGTGGCGTGCCGACCAACGGTCGGCACCTGCTTCAGTACCTGTAATTCACCTTCATCCACAGCGTGCGGCCCGGTTCATTGATGCGTACCGGGTCGGCGGGGAAGCCGAAGTCGGCGCTGCCGGCGAGGTTGAGGTGTTCGCTGTAGGCGCGGTCGAACAGGTTGTCGATGCCGGCGCTGAGCTGGAGTGCGTCGCTGAAGCGGTAGCCCGCGTTCAGTGCGAACGTGGCGAAGCCCGCGCTGGGGCCGAGGTCGCGGGCCACTACATTGCCCTGCCCGCTGGCGATGCGGTGCTGGTGGGTGACGGCGCGGGCCAGTGCGCCGGCGCTCCAGCGCGCGCCTTGCCAGCCGGCGCTCAGGCGGGCTTCTAGTGGCGGCATCTGCGGAAGGGCGCTGCCGTCGGTGCGGTTTTCGCCCCAGGCATAGGCCAGGGTGCCGCCCAGCTTCCAGCCGTGCGCGAGGGCGATGTCGGCGCCGGCTTCGGCGCCGGCGATGCGGGCGTCGACATTGGTCGCCTGGGTGCTGCTGCCCATCATGCCGCCGTCGCGGTAGGTGAACAGGATGTAGTCCTGCAGGCGGCCGGCGTAGGCCGAGACCCAGGCGTTGAGGCGGTCGGTGCGGTACTGCAGGCCGAGGTCGAGCTGGGTGGTTTTTTCCGGCTGCACGCTGCTGAAGGCGTTGATGCTGCCGACCGGGCCCATGTCGGGGGAGAACAGTTCCCAGTAGTCGGGCATGCGCTCGCTGTGGCCGATGCCGGCGTAGGTGGTGAGTGCGCTGCCCAGGTCACGCTCGATGCGCAGGAAGCCACTGCCCAGGCTTTCGCGGCGGGTCTGGCCGGCGGTGGGGTTGGGCATGGCCATCATGCCGGCGCTGGCGCGTTCGTCGGTGACCTCGGCGCGGTCGATGCGCAGCCCGCCCACCCAGCGCTGCGGGGTGCCTTCGCCGAGGGTGATTTCGGTGAATACACCGCGATTGCGTTGGCGCGCGTCGCTGGCCCATGGGGTCTGGCGGTAGGTGTTGCGGCCCATGCCGTTGCGGCTGCGGTGGCGGCTGTCGAGTGCGTCCAGGCCGGCGACGATGGCGATGTCCTGCCAGCGCCACTCGGAGGCGATGCGGCCGCCGGTGGTGCGGCGGTCGACGTTGGCGGCCATCGGCATGGGCATGCTGCTGTCCGGGTTGGGCGTGCGCAGGGTGTAGTTGTCCATCAGGTGGTCGGCGTCGTTGTAGTAGACGTTGGCCTGCAGTTTGTCCCAGGCGCCGGGCAGGTTGTCGCGTTCGAAGCGGGCGGCGTAGCTGGTGCGCTTGAAGGCGGCGCCGTCCATGCCGCGACCGGCGTAGCGGGCGATGGCATCGCCGGTACCGGCGGAAAGCTCGAGCACGGTATCGGCATCGGGGGTCCAGCCGAGGGCGACGTCGCTGTTCCACTTGCGCCATCTGGAGGGCACGACGTCGCCGTTGCCATCCTCGTAGTCGTCGGCTTCGGAGCGGTTGCCATTGACCCGCACGTAGCCCTGCGAGGCGCCGGCGGTGAGGTCGAGCACCTGGTCGTTGCGGTTGCGCGAACCGACCAGTGCGCTGGCGTCAAGGTCGATCCCCGGGGCGTCGAAGCGCGGGGTGTCGCGCTCGAAACGGATGGTGCCCGCCGAGGCGCCTGCGCCCCAGCGCACGCTCTGCGGGCCCTTGATGATGGTCAGGCGGTCAAAGGTTTCCGGGGCGATGTAGGACAGCGGGTTGTCCATGCGCGAGGGACACGCGCCGATGAGATTGCCTTCGTTGCTGACGATGTTCAGGCGCGAACCGAACATGCCGCGCAGCACCGGGTCGCCATTGGTGCCGCCGTTGCGGATGGCGGCAAAGCCGGGCACGGTCTTGAGGTAGTCGGCACCGTCGCTGGCCGGTACCGGCTGGCGCGGCAGGCGCGGGTCGGTGACCCACTGCAGCGGCGAGGACGGGGCACTGGCGGTGACCACCAGGGTGTCGAGGGTGCGGGCGGGGTCGCGTTCGGCGGCGTGCAGCGGCAGCGCGGCCAGGGCGAACGAAAGCGAAACAGACAGGCGCGTCAGTGCGCCCGCGCTGCGGGACGTCAAGGTCATGGTGGAACTCCGGAAAACGCACAGGTGCGCGGCGCCGGGACGGCGTCGCGCAGCAGGAAATGAGGTGGCGGTTTCAGGCGTGCAGCGGGGGCCCGCGTGCTGCGTGGGCGGGCCAGCGCAGGCTGCGCGGGGTGGCGACGCTGCGAAGCACGGGTGGCGTGATGACCCGCAGCGCCGGCAGCAGCAGGATCAGGACGGCCAGCCACGGCATCAGCCGCGAGGCCATCATGCAGTATTCGCAGGCCTCGCCATGTCCGGCGTGGGGATCGATGGGCGCGGCGGGGGCGGTATCGGCCGGTGCGACGGCGTGGCGCGACATGTCGTGCATGGACATGTCGTGCATGGACGAACCGTGCATCGTCATGTGATGCGCCGGCATCGCGTGCGCGGCCATCTCATGCGGCGGCATCACGTGCGCCATGCCACCGGGCATCAGCATCACCGACGGGCCCTGGGCCTGCTGCCAGCGGCTCACCAATGGCGCCAGCGCCATCAGCAGCGTCGCCACGAAGGCGAGCTGCAGCAGGACGGCGTATGGGCTGCGACGGCGGTTCATCGCGAGATTGTAGCGGTCGGGTTCCACGCGCACGCGCCTGAACAGGCACCTGCGACCAAGCGTCGCAGGGACGGCGTGACGACCAACGGTCGTCACCTACCGGACTCCGGACCGGTAGCGCCCGACCGTTGGTCGGGCGACGTCAGACCGTAATCGTCTGCGTCAACGATTCCCACGTCGGCGGCACCGGCCAATCGGCCTCCTGGTTGCCGTCGATCACGCGGCGCAGGTCGCGGGTGTCGATCTGCGGGGCCAGTACGTGCACCAGTTCCAGCGCATAGTCGCGCAGTACCCGGTCGCGCGGCAGGACCGCCCAGGCGATGCATTCGTCGATCGGCGCCGGAGCCGGCCAGGAGCGCAGGTCTTCATCGCCGGCATTGACCGCCATTTCCGCCAGCAGGCCCACGCCCAGGCCGGTGCGTACGTAGGTCTTGATCAGGTCGGCATCGAGCGCGGTCAGCGCGATGTCCGGGGTCAGCCCCGAGGCGGCAAAGGCGCGCTGCAGCGAGGAGCTGCCGCGGGTGGAAGATTCGTAGCTGATCAGGGGCTGGGTGGACAGCGCCTGCAGGTCCGGCGCGGCGCCCGGGCGGTCCAGCGCGTGCCCGCGCGGCACCAGTACCAGCCGTCGCCAGCGGTACAGCGGAATGGCGATGCCGGCGGTGGGTTCGGCGCCGGCGGTGCTGATGATGGCGATATCCGCATCGCCCTGGCTGAGCAGGTCCAGCGCGTCGCTTTCGGCGGCCTGCTGCAGGTGCACGCTCACCTGCGGGTAGGCCTGCTTGATCCGCGCCACGGCCGGCGGCAGCACGAAGCGCGCCTGGGTGTGGGTGGTGGTGAGGATCAGCTGGCCCTGGCTTTCCCGGCGCTGGTTGGCGGCATAGGTGCGGATGTTGTTGGCTTCGGACAGCACCGCGCGGGCGCGACCGATCACTTCCACGCCCGCCGGGGTCACCGCCTCCAGGCTGCGACCCTTGCGCACGAACAGCAGGAAGCCCAGTTCATCTTCCAGCTGCTTGAGCTGCTTGGACAGCCCCGGCTGGGTGGCATGCACCCGCGAGGCGGCCAGCGTGATGTTGAGCTCGGCGTCGGCGATGGCCACCAGATAACGAAGTTGGGTCAGCGTCATGGGCGTGCGCGCAGGCAGGGAGGGAGGGTCGACCGACTGTAAGCCAGTTGCCGTCACCAGCTTATAACCAAATGTTGTTTATGAAGGGTATCAGGTCATTTCGCGCGGTCATATGCCGGCGCTACGGTCTGGCGGACCCCGGTCGCGCCCGGCGCGTGAAAGCCACCTGCGCTGCCCTTCCCTCCCGCCGCGGCGCGTCCGTGGCCCGTCATCGAATCCGCGGAGCGTTTCCCATGGCCCTGTACAACTCGATCCTGGACACCATCGGCAACACCCCGGTGGTGCGCCTGAACCGTATCGCCCCCGACCACGTCACCCTGTATGCGAAGGTGGAATCGTTCAATCCCGGCGGCTCGGTGAAAGACCGGCTGGCCCTGGCGATCATCCTGGATGCCGAAGCACGCGGGGTGCTCAAGCCCGGCGACACCATCGTCGAGGCGACCTCGGGCAACACCGGCGTGGCGCTGGCCATGGTCGCGGCCGCGCGCGGCTACAAGTTCGTGGCCACCATGGTCGAAACCTTCTCGATCGAGCGCCGCAAGCTGATGCGCGCCTATGGCGCCAAGGTGATCCTGACCCCGGCCGCCGAGCGTGGTTCGGGCATGGTCAAGCGTGCGCGGGAACTGGCTGAAGAACATGGCTGGTTCCTGGCCAGCCAGTTCACCAACCCGGCCAATCCGGCCTACCACCGCAACACCACTGCGGCTGAAATCCTGCGCGACTTCGCCGGCAGGCGCCTGGACTACTTCGTCACCGGCTGGGGCACCGGCGGCACCCTCACCGGGGTGGGCGAAGTGCTCAAGGTGGCGCGCCCGGAAACCCGGATCATCGCCACCGAACCGGAAGGCGCGGCGCTGCTGGGTGGGGCCGAATGGAAGCCGCACAAGATCCAGGGCTGGACCCCGGACTTCGTGCCGGAGGTGCTGAACCGCGAAGTCTTCGACGAGCTGCTGAAGATCGACGACGCCCGCGCCATCGAGACGTCGCGCCGGCTGGCGGCCGAGGAAGGGATCTTCGTCGGCATCTCGGCCGGCGCCACGGTCGCCAGCGCGCTGGACGTGGCCGCCAAGGCCGCGCCGGGCAGCGTGCTGCTGGCGATGCTGCCGGATACCGGTGAGCGTTATTTCTCCACGCCGCTGTTTGCCGACATCAACGAAGGATCGGACGACGACTGGCTGGCCGGCCTGCCCTGAACGGGATCCATGCCCCCCCTCCGACGCCCACCCTCAAGGTGGGCGTCCGCGTTTCCGGGTCGCACTGCCTGAGACGATGATGACGCAGCCTAGATGCCCTGGCCGCTAGCGTGTGAGGTGGCAGTCATCCCGTTGTATGGACCCGGTATCAGTAAGGAGCGGCACGCATGAAGATCGAAGTGTGGCAGGGCGACATCACGACCCTGGCGGTGGATGCGATCGTCAATGCGGCCAACGAGTCACTGCTGGGCGGCGGCGGCGTGGACGGTGCCATCCACCGCGCCGCCGGCCCGCAGCTGCTGGCCGAATGCGCGGCGCTGCCGGAGCTCCGCCCGGGCGTTCGCTGCCCGACCGGGGAGGTGCGCGCCACGGCGGGCTACAACCTGCCGGCACGTCACGTGCTGCATACCGTGGGGCCGGTGTGGAACGATGGCACCCGCGCCGAACCCGAGCTGCTGGCCAACTGCTATTGGAAGTCGCTGCAGCTGGCCGAGAAGATGGGCCTGCGTTCGATCGCGTTTCCGGCGATAAGCTGCGGCGTGTTCGGCTATCCGCTGCACCAGGCCGCACAGATCGCCGCCACCGAAACCTTGGCCTGGCAGCGTTCGCACCGCGAGCCCCAGCGGATCATCCTGGTGGCCTACAACGCGGCGACCTTCAAGGTGTACCAGTCGGCACTGGCTACGTTGGGGCAACCGGGCGATGTGGCCCCAGGACTGCCCTGCCCCACGGTAGAGCCACGCCCTGCGTGGCTGCCGTAGGCCGGCAACCCGCCAGCCACGCAGGGCGTGGCTCTACGGGCGAAAAAAAACGCCGGCGAAACCGCCGGCGTTTTTTGTTACGCAGGTGCGGCGCGGATCAGCCGTTCCACTTGCCCAGTGCGGCCTGGCCATTTTCCTTGGCGCGGTCGTACACGGTCTGCTGTGCCTTGGCGACGTTGGCCTTGGTGTCCTTGGCCCACAGCTTCAGCGCGGCCTGCTGCATGGCGCGGCCGTAGGAGAAGCTCAGCGGCCACGGCAGGTTGCCCATCTGGTTCATGGCATTGAGGTGGGCGGTGGACTGCTCATCGCTCTGGCCACCGGACAGGAACACCACGCCCGGCAGGATCGCCGGCACGGTGCTCTTGAGGCACATGACGGTCGATTCGGCCACTTCCTCGACGTCGGCCTGCTCGTCGCAGCCCTTGCCGGAGATGACCATCGACGCCTTCAGGATGGTGCCTTCCAGCAGCACGTTCTGCTGGTACAGCGCGTCGAACAGCGAGCGCAGGGTGGCTTCGGTGACTTCGTAGCAGGTCTCGATGTCGTGGTCGCCGTCCATGATCACTTCCGGCTCGACCATCGGCACCAGGCCGCATTCCTGGCACAGCGCGGCATAACGGGCCAGCGCGTGGGCGTTGGACTCGATGCAGGTACCCGACGGAATGCTTTCGCCGATGTTGATCACCGCACGCCACTTGGCGAAGCGCGCACCCAGCTTGTAGTACTCCTGCAGGCGCTCACGCAGGCCGTCGAGCCCTTCGGTGACCATCTCGCCCGGGCAACCGGCCAGCGGATGGGCGCCCTTGTCGACCTTGATGCCCGGGATCATGCCGTGATCGGCCATGTACTTGGCGAACGGCACGCCGTCCTTGGTCGACTGGCGGATGGTTTCGTCGTACAGGATCGCGCCGGAAATATGCTCGTTGAGCTTCGGCGTGGTCAGCAGCAGCTCGCGGTAGGCACGACGGTTCTCTTCGGTATTCTCGATGCCGACGCTGGCGAAGCGCTTGGCGATGGTACCGGTGGATTCGTCGATGGCGATGATGCCCTTGCCCGGGGCGACCATGGCCTGGGCGGTTTCAGCCAGCTGTTCGATGCTCATGTATTTCCTGTGGCGGGTGCGGGAAAAACACGATTATAGCGGGCCGCTTCCGTGAACTGGCTGTTCACGGAAGTTGGAACCGCTTTCATGGGCAGCCGATGTACCTTGGGTCGATCACTACCGCCTGGGCCGGCCAACGGCCGGCGCTACCGCGAGGCGCCGGGCACTGCCCGGCTCCTCCGATTCCTTACAGGTCGCCCAGGCCGCTGGCGCGGCCGTCTTCGCCGACTTCCAGCAGGCGCAGGGTATTGGTGGCGCCGTGGGTTTCCATGTGCTCGCCGCTGGTGAACACCACGCGGTCGCCGGCCTGCATCTGGTTGGCCTCGACCAGCAGGCGGATGCTGCCTCGCGCGGCCTCGCGCGGGGTCAGGCCGCGGCTGTCGAAGTTGATCGGGAATACGTCGCGCATCAGCGCCATCTGGCGGCGGGCGCCGTCATGGCGGGTCACCGCGTAGACCGGCGCCGAGGCGCGGAACCGCGACAGGTAGCGCGCGGTACCACCGGATTCGGTCATCGCCACGATCGCGCGCACGCCCACGTGCTGGGACAGGAACATGGTGGCCATGGCGATGGCTTGGTCGGCACGCTCCAGGTTGCGCGGCGAGGCGCCGAAATCGGTCTCGGTCTGGAACTGGCGCTCGGCACCCAGGCAGATGCGGGCCATCGCTTCGACCGCCTTGACCGGATAGGCACCGGCCGCGGTTTCGGCCGAGAGCATCACCGCGTCGGTGCCGTCGATGACCGAGTTGGCCACGTCGAGCACTTCGGCGCGGGTCGGGATCGGGCTTTCAACCATCGACTGCAGCATCTGGGTGGCGGTAATCACCACCTTGTTCTGCGCCAGCGAGGCCTTGATGATCTTCTTCTGCAGGCCCGGCAGCTCGGCGTCGCCGATTTCCACGCCCAGGTCGCCACGGGCGACCATCACCACGTCGCTGGCGTCGACGATCTCTTCCAGGTTCTCGATCGCTTCGGTGCGCTCGATCTTGGACACCAGCGCGGCATAGCAGCCGTGCTGTTCGGCGATCGCACGCGCGTCGTTCATGTCCTGTGCGTTGCGGCAGAACGAGACGGCGATGAAGTCCACGCCGATCTTGGCGACGATGCCGATCAGCTCCTTGTCGCGCTCGGTCAGCGCGCCCAGCGAAAGGCCACCGCCCTGCTTGTTCAGGCCCTTGCGGTCGGACAGCACGCCGTCGTTGAGCACGGTGTTGATGATGCGCTCGCCCTGCACTTCCACCACCTGCAGCTGCATCAGGCCGTCGTCGAGCAGCAGCACGTCGCCGGGGGCCACGTCCTGCGGCAGGCCCAGGTAGCTCACGCCCACCTGGGTGGTGTCGCCAGCCGGTGCGCTCGGCGAGGCGACCAGGTCGAAGCGGTCGCCGGCCTTGAGCTGGATCTTGCCTTCGGCAAAGCGCTCGATGCGGATCTTCGGACCCGGCAGGTCGGCCAGGATGCCCACTTCCACGCCCACGCGGGCGGCGGCAGCGCGCACGTCGGCGGCGCGCTTGGCCTGGCCGGACGGGTCGCCGTGGCTGAAGTTCAGGCGGACCACGTTCACGCCGGCGCGGAACAGATCCTCCAGCACGCCCGGCGGATCGGTGGCCGGACCGAGGGTGGCAAGGATCTTCGTACGGCGCTGACGCTCAATCATGGTGGATGGGCTCCCGGGAAAGGATCGAAATTACCACACCCTTCACGTCCCATGAATACGTTTACAGCGTTGGCAGCACTGGGTTTGCCCGTTGTCTTGCGGACAGTCCAGGCGAACCGCGCAGGACAGCGTGGGACGCGATCACGACATGCGGCGGCGTACGGTACGCCGCCGCGGGCTCATGCGATCAACGCGGGCAAGGCTTCCGGGGTTTCCGCCAGGTGCTGCGCACCGGCCGCCTGCAGTTCCTCGGCGCCGCCAAAGCCCCACAGCACGCCGATGTTGCGCATGCCGTGGTGGCGTGCGCCTTCGATGTCCATGCGCCGGTCGCCGATCATCCAGCACGCCGCCGGCGCCAGCTGCAGGCGGTGCAGCGCTTCGGCAACCAGGTCCGGCTTGCTGCTGCGCGACCCGTCCGGGGTGGCCCCGATCACGTCATCGAAACACGCGCCGAACGGCAGGTGCTCGACGATGCGCCGTGCATGCGGCTCGTTCTTGGCGGTGACGATCGCCAGCCGGTGCCCGCGTGCATGCAGGTCCTGCACCACCTGGCCGATGCCCGGGTAGACCTCGTGTTCGCGCCACCCGACCACGTCGAAGCGTTCGCGGTAGTAATCCACCGCCTGCTCGATGCGTGCGGGATCGTCGAACACGGCGGCAAAGCTGATCCGCAATGAAGGGCCGATCCAGCGCAGCAGTTCCGCGTACGGCGGCACCGGCTTGCCCATCTCGGTGAGCGCGTGCGCCACGCACTGGGTGATGCCCAGTGCGGAGTCGATGAGGGTGCCGTCGAGGTCGAAGAACAGGGTGTCGGGGGTGCCCGCCCCCATCACGCGCCCCGTGCTTCGAGGGCCGCGACGGCGGGCAGGGTCTTGCCTTCGAGGAACTCGAGGAAGGCACCGCCACCGGTGGAGATGTAGCTGACCTGGTTGGCGATGTCGAACTTGTCCACCGCCGCCAGGGTGTCGCCGCCACCGGCTATGGAGAACGCCGGCGAGCTGGCAATGGCGCGGGCCAGTGCTTCGGTGCCGTGGCTGAAGGCTTCGAACTCGAACACGCCGACCGGGCCGTTCCACACCACGGTACCGGCCTTGGCGATCAGCCCGGCGTAGTGCTGGGCGGTCTGCGGGCCGATATCGAGGATCAGGTCGTCGTCGGCGACCTCGGTGACGGCCTTCACCGTTGCTTCGGCATCGGGAAGGAACTGCTTGGCCACCACCACGTCGGTCGGCAGCGGAATGTCGGCGCCACGCGCCTTGGCGTCGGCCACGATCTTCTTCGCGGTCTCGAGCAGGTCCGGCTCGTACAGCGACTTGCCCACCGCATGGCCGGCGGCGGCGATGAAGGTGTTGGCGATGCCGCCGCCGACGATGAGCTGGTCGACCTTGCCGACCAGGTTGGCCAGCAGTTCCAGCTTGGTGCTGACCTTGCTGCCGGCCACGATCGCCAGCAGCGGCTGCGCCGGTGCGTCCAGCGCCTTGGCCAGCGCATCCAGTTCACCCATCAGCAGCGGGCCACCGGCGGCGATCGGGGCGAAGCGGATCACGCCGTGCGTGGATGCCTGGGCGCGGTGCGCGGTGCCGAAGGCGTCCATCACGAACACATCGCACAGCGCGGCGTACTTGCGCGACAGCGCTTCGTCGTCCTTGCCTTCGCCCACGTTCATGCGGCAGTTTTCCAGCAGCACGATGGAGCCCGGGGCAACGTCCACGCCGTCGACCCAATCGCGCACCAGCGGCACGTCCACGCCCAGCAGGGTGGACAGGCGCAGCGCCACCGGCGCCAGCGAATCGGCTTCGCTCCACATGCCTTCCTGCGGGCGGCCAAGGTGCGAAGTGACCATCACCGCCGCGCCCTTTTCCAGGGCCAGCTTCAACGTCGGCAGCGATGCGGTGATGCGCTGTTCGGAGGTGATGCGGCCGTCTTCGATCGGCACGTTCAGGTCCTGGCGGATCAGCACGCGCTTGCCGGAAAGGTCGAGGTCGGTCATGCGAACGATGGACATGGGGCAGCAACTCTTTGGCGGAAAAGGAAAGGGCGCCGCGCACGGCGCAGGCGCCCATTGTAACGGCCCCCCCGGGATGCGTAACGACCAACGGTCGTTACCTACCGAGGGAGCCACCGGTCCCGTACATCTGGTTGCGTAACGACCAACGGTCGTTACCTACCGTGGGAGCCACCGGTACATCGATCGGTAGGTGACGACCGTTGGTCGTCACTCCCTGGCGCTACCCGCTTGGCGCAACAGGCTCATCGCGAACCCACCCACCACCAGCACGCCAAGCACCAGCAGGCCCCACAGCAGCCAGCGCTTCCAGTCGCGGGCCGGCTGCACCGCCGCGTCGCCGCCGAGCACCTGCGCCGGGCCCTGCACGCTGGCCACTGCCGGCTGCCATTGCGCGCCACGCTGTTCGCGCAGCTGCGCGATCACGGTGCCCACCGGCGCGTCGCTGCGCGCCGCGTGCACGCTGCCGGCGGCCACGCTGAACGGTGCCTCGCCCTGGCTGAGGAAGACCAGCGCTTCGGGCTGGTAGCCCAGCTTGAGGGTGGGCGCCGTGGCCGCCTGCGCCTGCGAGGCGGTGAGCTTCCAGAAGCGGTCTCTGGTTGGTACCGCCAGCGACTGTGCCTGCGACTGATTGCGCCCGCTGCCGTCCTGCAGCTGGTAGGCCACCCAGGGACCGGCGCGGACCTGCCACGGCTGGTCGGGATCATCGCGGCTGAGCAGGGTCCACTGCACCACGCTGTTGTCGTTCGTGGCGAGGTCAGCCTGGGCGATCGGGAAGCGGCCGTCCAGCGTGTACTCGAATTCCCCGGGCTTGCCCGCCGTGCCGGCCAGCGGCCGCCACTGCCACTGGATCGCCTGCGCGGTCGGCACGCGCTCGGCCTGCACCGCCGTCAACGGCGGCAGCACGTCGCTGCCCTGCGGCAGGATGCGGAAGTACTTCGCCTGCCGGCCGATCTCGATGCGACGCTGCTGCAGTCGCTGGCCGTCGTGCTGCAGGTCCACCAGCGGCACGCCCTCGGCCACCGCCTGCCAGTCGCGCAGGTCATCGCTGGCCTCCACCCGCACCCGCACCTGCAGGGCCTGCGCCGACTGCCAGTCCAGGCGCAGCGCCTGCACGCCGCTCTCCAGCGCGCTGGCGTCCACCAGCCAGCCGCCCGGCTGCGCGCCGCCGCCGCTGCGCCCGAGCCGCGCCTCGACCCGGCGCACGCTGCCGTCGGTGTTGCGTTCGGTCAGAAGCTGCAGGTCGTCGCTGGCGCCACTGCCCTGTGCCGGCAGCGGGAACCACGGCAGCGCCTGCCACTGCGCCGGCTGCGCCAGCGGCTGGTCGGCGGCCAGCAGCGCCGCCGGCAGCGCCTGGCCCTGCGCATTGAACACCTGCACGTCGGCCAGCAACGGCGACACCGCGCTGCGGTACTGGTCCTCGCCGAGGGTCAGGCGGTAGGCGCCGGCCTGCGGTGCCGACAGCTGCAGCGGCCACTGCTCCCGATACGCCTCACGCGCGTCGGCGGCGTACAGCGCAGGGACGGCGACGAGCAGAGAAACGGCGGCGATCACACGATGAAGAAGGGTCACGGTTGCGGCTCCATGGCGGATTCCGGCGCGCGCGGCGGAGCCGGCGCCAGGTAACCCACGACCGTGCACAGCAGGCCGTAGGCGATGAACGAAGCAATGCCGAGCAGGTTGCCCAGATGCTGGCGATCGATCAGTACCAGTTTGGCCAGCACCACGCCCATCAGCACGGCGCCGACCAGCCACAGGGCGCGCTGGCCGCGGCGCGATCCCCACACCCAGCTGATCACGCCCAGCACGCTCCAGACCACGGTCAGGCTGGTCTGCGCCAGGGTCGACGACCACAGCACACCGTTCCATGCCACCCCGCCCCAGTGATGCACGGCGTGCAGCGTGATGCTGGTCAGCGCGACGAAGCCGGCCAGTGCCAGCACCGGCACGCGCCGCACCTGCAGCGCGGTCGGCGCCGCGCCCTGCCACAACCAGCGCGCCAGCAGCGCCAGCACGGCCAGCTGCGCCAGCTCCAGCGGATTGAACACGGGTACCCAGGGCAGTGGCCGCGCCGCGCCCGGCGCGAACAGGAAGCCGACCCAGGCCAGCCCCAGCACCGCGAACAACGTGCCCTGCAGCGCGGGGCGCGCGGCGTTGAAGCGCTCGCCCAGCGGCAGGGTCAGCCAATGCCAGCGCTGCAGCGCGACGAACACCACCGCCAGCCACGGCAGCAACGTCGCCGCCAGCGCCCAGCCCTGCGCCAGTTCAAAGCGTTCGGCCAGCCACGACGCGGCCAGCGATACCACCGTCGGCCACAGCAGCCACCAGATGAACTGTGCCGCGACGGCGGCACGGTCCTGGCCGGCGCGCAGGCACCACAGGCTGCGCACGCCGAGCACGGCGAACACCGCCCAGGCCAGCGCACCGTAGCCGGCGAACGGCTGGCGATGGATATCCACCTGCCACAACGCCAGCGGGAACGCGCACAGCAGCATCGCCAACGTGGTGAACACCAGCGCGCGCGCCGGCATGCGCCGGTGCACCTCCGCCGCGATCCACGCCGTCAGCGCCACCACCGCCAGCAGCGCGTCCGGGCGGCTGTCGAAGGCAACGAAGCGGGTGACCTCATGGCTGGCGCCCCCCAGCCACCACAGCAGGCCCCACAGGTAGTACACGATGGCCGGCGCGTCGCGGCCAGCACGCCGGTAGCTGAAGGCCGAGGCAAACCCGGCCAGGGCCAGCAGCAGCCCACTCATGAAGGTCGGGTTGGCGATGGCAGTGGCGTCGTTGAACCAGTAATCGGCCCCCACCACGAAGCCGAACGCAGCGCCGAGCTGCAGCAGCGCACCGGCGACCTGCGGCAGCAGTCGCTGCTGGCGCAGGCCCAGCCACACCAGCGCCGCGCCTTCCAGCGCGAACACACTGGCCGTGGCGCGCGCGGACAAGGCCAGCGGCACCGCCAACGTCGCAAAGCCCACCGCCAGCACCGCATGCGACTGACCCAACGCCGCATACCGCGTGCGCCGGATCAGCGCCCAGGCCAACCCGGCATACAGCGCGGCCAGCGCCAGCGCGCACAGCGCCAGCAGCAGGCGGTCGTCGTGCAGCATGCCGGCCTGCAGCGAGAACGCGATCAACGGCGTGCCGAACACCAGGCTGCCATCGACCAGATCGCGCTTCTCCGCTGGCTGGCGGCGCGCGTACAGGATGGGAATCACCAGGTAGAACGCGAAGAACAGCAGCAGGAAAGGCTCGGTGCTGGCGAACTTGTCGGCGTTGTACTGCAGCACGCCCCAGAACGTACCGATGCCGAAGGTGAACGCAAAGCCCAGAAGATTGAGCACACGCCACGGACGCCACCACGCAATCGCCAGGATCGCGGCATTCAGCACCGCGTAGTACGAGAACAGCGCCACATGATTGCCACTGCCGGTGGACAGCCAGATCGGCGCCATGAACCCGGCCAGGATACCCAGCACCGCCAGCGTGCGGGAATTCTGCACCACCGCCAGCACGCCGATGCCTGCGATCAGCACGATGCTCATCACGAACGCGGGGCCGGGGTCGATCAACCCATAGCGTTTGAACGCCGCGAAAATGGTCAGCAGCAGGATCCCGATCGTCCCGCCCTGCAATGCCAGCGCGAACAGTCGCCGACGCTCGCGCTGCAACCAGCCGAACACCAGCCCCGCCAACGCCCCGGCGGCAATCGCAGCCAACCGCAGCTCGATCGGCGCATCCAGCCAGCCCTGGTCGCTGGCGTACTTCAGCAGCGCAGCCACGCCGGCCAGCAGCACCAGCATGCCGATCTTGACCGGCACATTGCCCTCGGTGAACCAACGCTTGATCGTCCCGAGAACACGTTCGCCCAGGTCCGGCCCCCGCGGCGGCGGCGGAACGAACGGCTCGGGCTCGGGAGCGGCGGCAGCAGGCAGTGGCGGCGGCGCAACCCGCGCAGCGGCGGCAAACGGCTCGGGCACGGGCTCCGCAACGCCCATCGGAACCTCTTGCGCAGGTGCCGGCGCAGCCACGGGGGCCGGCGCATAAGGGCGCTCTTCCCATGCAGCACTCACGGCAGGCTGGGCCGCCGGTTGGGCACTGTCGCCACGGGCCTGCTCCAAAGCTGCCACCCTTCGGCGCAGCCCGGAAATCATCACCAGCGCCATGATCAGCAACACCGGCACGGCTAAGAGCACCACCACCGCCAGGACAATCAAAGCTTCCATTCCACGTCATCCTCAAGGGGACGCCACGGGCAGCCAGTACAATCATGGCGCCAGCAGCAGCGGGCCCATGCTAACTGAATTGGATGTACGGGCTCATACAGACGCGGCTGCCGGTGGGGCGAGCGCGGGGCCGCCGTGCCCTTGTGGGCAAATTTCCCCCGGCGTCGGCCTGCGGCCGCCCCCTTCCTCCTTTTAATTCGCCCACAAGGGCACGGCGGCCCCGCGCTCGCCCCACCGGCGTCGCACCGTGCCGTCCGCTTTTCCTGCCTGCCGCAAGCCGAGCCCCGTCGCGGCCGGTAGGCTCCTGGCAAAGTAAAGGAGGAGGCCGTCGCCGCCAGGCGTCGGCCGGGGGACATTTGCACAGGGGCCTGCCGGCCGCGGCGGGGCCCCCCACCCTCGCGACCAACCTGATAGAAGATCCCGCGCCAAGCAACAAGAACCGAAGAGCCAGAAAAAAACGGCGAACCAAAGTCCGCCGTTCTCTCAACATCAGTACGCAGCGATTACTTCGCAGCAACGACCTTGGCCATTTCCAGGCACTTGTTCGAATAGCCCCATTCGTTGTCGTACCAGGACACCAGCTTCACGAACGTGCCGTCCAGCGCGATACCGGCGTCGGCGTCGAACACCGACGTGTGGGTTTCACCGCGGAAATCAGTCGCCACCACCTTGTCTTCGGTGTAGCCCAGGATGCCCTTCAGCGCGCCTTCGCTCTGCGCCTTCACTTCCGCGCAGATCTCCGCATACGTGGCTTCCTTTTCCAGCTCCACGGTCAGGTCGACCACCGACACGTCCGACGTCGGCACGCGGAAGCTCATGCCGGTGAGCTTCTTGTTCAGCTCCGGAATGACCACGCCCACCGCCTTGGCCGCACCCGTCGACGACGGAATGATGTTTTCCAGGATGCCGCGGCCACCGCGCCAGTCCTTGTTCGACGGACCGTCCACGGTCTTCTGGGTGGCCGTCGCAGCGTGCACCGTGGTCATCAGGCCACGCTTGATGCCCCACTTGTCGTTGATCACCTTGGCCAGCGGCGCCAGGCAGTTGGTGGTGCACGACGCGTTGGAAATGATCGCCTCGCCCGCATAGGTCTTGTCGTTCACACCGAACACGAACATCGGCGTATCGTCCTTCGACGGCGCCGACAGGATCACCTTCTTCGCGCCCGCATCGATGTGCTTCTGCGCCGTTTCCTTGGTCAGGAACAGGCCGGTGGATTCGATCACCACGTCCACGCCGACCTCGTCCCACTTCAGGTTGGCCGGATCGCGTTCCTGGGTCAGGCGGATCTTCTTCCCGTTGACCAGCAGGTCGCTGCCCGACACTTCCACGTCTGCCTTGAAGCGGCCGTGCACCGAGTCGTACTTCAGCATGTACGCCAGGTAATCCGGCTCCAGCAGATCGTTGATGGCGACGATTTCGATGTCATTGCCGAAATTCAGCACGGCCGAACGCAGCACGTTGCGACCGATGCGGCCGAAACCGTTGATGCCAACCTTGATTGCCATGTTCACAAGCTCCTGCAGCCGCCACAGTGCGGCGCCGATGGTAAGGGGACGCCATTCTAGCAAAGCCCGGCCCCGGCCGGCCCCCGGGATCGAAACAGGAAGCGGTTACAACACCCGCTCCCCGGATTGATCCGGATCAAGGCAGCGCAACGGGCAAGCGGGAAAACTGGCCCCATTCCACCCCCGCAACGAGACCGCACCATGCGCACCCCCTCCCTCCTCCTGCCCGCCAGCCTCGCCGCCGCCCTGGTCCTCGCCGCCAGCCCCGCCATGGCCCAGTCCAAGGGCGACTGGACCGTTGCCGCCGGCGTGCACCAGGTAGCCCCCAAGTCCAGCAACGGCACCCTCGCCGGCGGCCTGCAGGTCGACGTCGACAGCGACATCAAGCCCACCATCACCGGCGAATACTTCATCGCCGACAACCTGGGCATCGAACTGCTGGCCGCACTGCCGTTCAAGCACGACATCAACATCAACGGCCTGGGCCGCGTCGGCAGCACCAAGCACCTGCCGCCCGTGGTCTCGCTGCAGTACCACTTCAACAGCACCGGCAAGGTGTCCCCGTTCGTGGGTGCCGGCCTCAACTACACCACCTTCTTCAGTGAAGAAACCGGCGGCGCGCTGGCCGGCAGCACGCTGAAGCTGGACGACTCGTGGGGCCTCGCCGCCCACGCCGGCCTGGACTTCGCCATCGGCAGCAACGGTGCCCTGCGCGTCGACGTGCGCTGGATCGACATCGACAGCGACGTCAAGCTCAACGGCGAGAAGCTCGGCACCGTCAACATCGACCCGCTCGCCTACGGCGTCGCCTACGTTTTCAAGTTCTGATCGCACGATCAGCACCGCACCGCGCACCACCCCTCGCCGCATGACATTACCCCGGCGTAAGCCGGGGTTATTTTGCGCACGGTAGAATGGGGCGATGAAAATCGCCTCCCTGCTGTCCTCGTCCGCGCTGCTGCTGGCGCTCACCCTGGTATCCACCGACGCCCTGGCCTGGGGCGCCCAAGGCCACCGCCTGGTCGCCCGCGTCGCCGAACCGAAGCTCACCCCGCAGGCCCGCGCCGAAGTGGTCCGGCTGCTGGCCAGCGAGCCCACCCCGACCCTGGCCGCCATTGCACCGTGGGCCGACGAACTGCGCGCCAAGGATCCTGGCCTGGGCAAGCGCTCCGCCGGCTGGCACTACGTGAACATCGGCGAAGACGACTGCCAGTACGACGTGGAACGCAACTGCCGCAACGGCAACTGCGTGGTCGAAGCGCTCAAGGCCCAGACCGCCATCCTCGGCGACCGCAGCCGTTCCGACGCCGAACGCGCACAGGCGCTGAAGTTCGTGGTGCACTTCGTCGGCGACATCCACCAGCCGATGCACGCCGGCTACGGCCACGACAAGGGCGGCAACGACTTCCAGGTGCAGTTCAACGGCCGCGGTACCAACCTGCATTCGCTGTGGGACAGCGGCCTGCTGAACACCCTGAAACTGGACGACGACGCCTACACCGCGCGGCTGGCGGCACTGCCCAGGCCCAAGGTGGGCAAGCGTTCGGCCATCGCCACCGATGCGGTGCAGTGGGCGCAGGCCAGCTGCCGCATCGCCATTGCACCTGGCGTTTACCCGGACAAGCGCACGCTTGATGCCGGTTACACCGCCACCTACCTGCCGGTGGCCGAACGCGAGCTGCGCCTGGCCGGCGAACGCCTGGCCGTGCTGCTCAACGACACCCTGGGCAACCGCTGAGGACACGGCCATGGCGCTGCATGTTGAAGGCTTCTTCCATCCCGACAGCCACACCTTCAGCTACGTGGTGCATGACCCGGCCACGCGGCAGGCAGCCGTGATCGATCCGGTACTGGACTTCGATCCCGACACCGGCACTACGGACACCGCGCCTGTGCAGCCGTTGCTGGCGCATGTCGCCGGGAACGGCCTGGACGTGCGCTGGCTGCTGGAAACGCATGCGCACGCCGACCACATCAGCGCCGCACGCCAGCTGAAGTCGCAGTGGCCACGGGCCAGGCTGGCGATGGGCAAGGGAATCGTCGAGGTGCAGCGCACCTTCGCGCCCCGCTATGCACTGGACATGCCGACCGATGGCTCGCAATTCGACCACCTGTTCGACGACGGCGAACGCTTCGCGCTTGGCGAAATCAGCGCCGAAGTGATCGCCGTGCCTGGCCATACCAGCGACAGCGTGGCGTACCGCATCGGCGATGCGGTGTTCACCGGCGATTCGCTGTTCATGCCCGATGGCGGCACCGCCCGCTGCGATTTCCCGGGTGGCGACGCGGCCGTGCTCTACCGCTCGATCCAGCGCCTCCTCGCGCTGCCGGACGCCACCCGGGTGTTCATCTGCCACGACTACGGTCCGGACGGCCGCCCCGTCGCCAACGAAACCACCATCGGCGCGCAGCGCGCCCACAACATCCACCTGCACGCCGGTGTCAGCGAAGCCGCGTTCGTGGCCACCCGCCAGGCGCGCGACGCGACCCTGCCCGAGCCGAAACTCATGCACCCCGCCGTAAAAGCCAACATCCAGGGCGGCGCGTAGCGCTACCGTCTCTCCACCACCTGCCGGCCGTGCACGATCTCGAACGTGAACGCATACAACAGGCTCACCGCCACCGGCTCGATCCGCTCGGCCGCGGTGCAGTCGCCACGGTTGTCCGGCACCTTGCCCGCTGCGAAATGGCATACCGCCGCCGGCGTGTAGCGCCATTGCGCCACCGCCTCCTGCGCGGCCGCCAACAGGGGCGCGTTCTCTGCCGCTACGCCAGGCCTGCAGACCTCGCGATCGCTCAACGGCACGCTGCGCTCCACCCTGCCTTCCGCGTCCACCACCACCTGCAGGCACACCGTGGTCGGCGCCAGCTCGGTGCGCGGGTCGCGCGCGCCGACGACGGGGTCGGGACCGGCATACAGCTGCGGCATGCGGTAGCCCTCGCCCGGCTGCATCTCATACGCCTGCACCACCCCAGACCCTCCACCCGCCGCGGGTGGCAGGCGCTGGTGTCCTACGTTCTCGGCACGCGTGTCCACCACGGTGCGCTGCGGCGTGGTGGCGCACCCGGCCAGCAGCGCGGTTACCGCCAGCCAGGCGGCGCCCTGCCTCACGAGGCAGGCTCCGGATCGTTCATCGCGAACGTCAGCGGAATCTTCAGCGCGGCGGCCACCGCCTTGCCGTCCCGCTGCGCGGGGTCGAACGTCCACTGCCTGGCCGCGGCCACGGAGACCTCATCGAACACGCCGGCAGGCTGTGAGCTGAGCACGCGGATGTCGCCCGGCGTTCCATCGGCGCGCACCTCCACCCGCAGCACCACCCGGCCCGAAATGCCCTGGTCGAACGCGGCCTTCGGATACACCGGCGGCGCCATCTGGCGGGCCTTGGCGGGCTGCCCGGCCGCAGGTGCCGGATCGGCCGCGAGTGCCCCCTGCCCGCCTGCCCCGCCCTGGCTGGCCCACGCCACGGTGGCCATTCCAGCACACAGCCCCACCACCAGCACCTGCCCCGACCACCACGGCATCCCCGTCCGCTTCTGTTCCTTCAACATGGCAATACGCTCCTTCAACATCGGTTGGCTGCGCCAGTGGCAGGCCATGGGCGCAACCGGGTGGACCAACTGCGCCTTCAGCAGCGCGTTGGCGTAGAGCCGGCGCAGGGCCGGATGCGGGTCGACCGTGCGCGCGTCGCAGGCCAGCTCCTGGTCGCACAGGAAGCGGCGCGTCGCCCACGGCAGCAACGGGTGGAACCAGAACAGGCAGCGCAGCAGCGCCAGCGCGGCATTGGCCCAGTGGTCGCCATGGCGACGGTGCTGACGCTCGTGCTGCACGATCAGGTCGCGCTCGGCGGCACTGAAGCGCTGCTCGAAGTCGGGGCCGACCACCACCCGCGGCGCCCACAGCCCCACCAGCGCCGGCAGCCCGGGGTCGGCACTGGCCTGCCAGGTGCCGTCGGCGCGTGCCTGGAGCGACCCCATCCCGCGCTCGAAGCGACGCTGGGCCCGCCATTGCACCGCCACGCACAGCAGCACGCCGGCGCCCCACAGCGCGGCCAGCAGCAGCGGCCACAGCCGGGCATCGTCCGGTACCGGCGGCGCGCGCAGTGCCGTGCCCAGCGCCAGCACCGCCGTGCTGTCGGTCAGCGCCAGCGGGGCGACCGGCAACAACGGTGCCAGCACGACCAGCGGCACCAGCCACCAGCTGCGGTACACCAGCGCCGGGCCCCCAAGGCGACGCAGCAGCGGGCGCAGCCCGGCCAGCAGCAGCACCGCCAGCGCCAACCACAAGCTCGCCTGCACCAGGCCCTGCAACAGCTCAGTCATGGTCGAGCTCCTGGATCAGTTTCTTCAGTTCGGCGATGTCCTGCGCGCTCAGTTCGCCGCGCTCGCTGAAATGCGCCACCAGCGGTGCCACGCGACCGGCGAACAGCTTGTCCAGCAGGCCGCTGCTCTGTTCGGCGACCCAGGCCTGGCGCTGCAGCAGCGGCGAGTAGAGATAGCGCCGGCCGTCTCGGCTGGCGCTGATCGCGCCCTTGGTGAGAAGGCGGTTGAGCAGGGTCTTGATGGTTGGCTCGGCCCAGTCGCGTTGTGCCAGCGCGGCCACCACCTCATCGGCACCCAGCGGGTGCCGGTTCCAGAGCACTTCCATGACCACCGCTTCGGCTTTACTGATCTGGCTCATCATTTACACCCGTAATCGACGAACCGATTACGCGCGTAATCTTTCACCGTGTCAAGCCCCCATGTCGAGAGCCGTTCAAACCGGAAATGCTGTAATGCCGGAAAGCCTTTGCAGGAACGCACCGCATGACCGAGCACCTCACCGATCTGGACGCGGCCACCGACTGGTTGTTGCAGCGCGTGGACGGGCCGCTGCGCATCGGTGCGCCACTGGCGCTGGGCAAGCCGCATCGGCTGCTCAATGCGCTGTATGCGCGGGTCGAAAACGATCCGACGCGCCCGCTGCAGATCTACACCGCGTTGTCGCTCAACCCGCCCAAGCCGGGCGGCGGGCTGGAGGCGCGCTTCATGGCGCCGTTCGCGGCCCGCCACTTCGGCGAGGATTTCCCGCGCCTGGCCTATGCCGACGCAATGGTGCGCGACCGCCTGCCGGCGCACGTGCAGGTGGAAGAGTTCTACATGCAGTCCGGCGCCCTGCTCGGCTCGTCGCAGGCGCAGCGCGGTTATACCAGCCTCAACTACACCCATGCCGCCGACGCGGTGGCACAACGCGCGCCGCATGCGATCGTGCAGAAGGTGGCGATGCGTCCCGACGACCGGCGGCTGTCGCTGTCGTGCAACAACGACATCACCCAGGACACGATCGACGCGATGCTGGCGCGCGGACTGCCGCGGCCGCTGCTGATCGCCGAGATCGATCCGCAGCTGCCCTACCTGGGCGGGTCGGCGACGGTGGATGTGTCGTTCTTCGACCTGGTGATCACCCCGCCGGCGCCCTACCCGGCCCTGTTCGGGCTGCCGCGTCAGCCGGTCACCGATGCCGACTACGCGATCGGCCTGTACGCGAGCGCGCTGGTGCGCGACGGCGGCACCCTGCAGATCGGCATCGGCACGCTGGCCGATGCGATCAGCCATGCCCTGGTGCTGCGCCACACCGACAACGCGCGCTACCGGCAGATCCTGCACGCGCTGGACCCGACCCTGGCCAGCCATCCCACGGTACTGGAATGTGGCGGGCTGGAGCCGTTCGAGGTCGGCCTGTACGGCTGCAGCGAAATGCTCAATGAAGGGTTCCGCCGGCTGGTGCAGACCGGGGTGATCCGGCGCAAGGTGCACGACGACCTGGCACTGATGGAGCGGATCGAAAGCGGCAGCACGCTGACCATCGACCACGCCACGCTCGAGGCCGAGGGTGAGTACCTGCACGGTGCGTTCTACCTGGGCTCGCCGGAGTTCTACCAGTGGCTGCGCGAGCTGCCGGACCAGGAGCGCAGCGCGATCGGCATGCGCCGGATCAGCGAGATCAACCAGCTGTACGGCGGCAATGAGACGCTCGAACGCCTGCAGCGCCGGCATGCGCGTTTCTTCAACTCGTGCATGATGGCCACCGCGCTGGGTGCGGCGGTTTCCGACGCGCTGGAAGACGGCCGCGTGGTGTCGGGCGTGGGCGGGCAGTACAACTTCGTGGCGATGGCCCATGCGCTGCCCGAGGCCCGCAGCGCGCTGATGTTCCGCGCGGTGCGCGAGGACAAGGGCCGGCTGCAGTCGAACGTGCGCTGGAACTACGGGCACACGACGATCCCGCGCCACCTGCGCGACATCTACATCAACGAGTACGGCATCGCCGACCTGCGCAACCTGACCGACGAGGACTGCGTGGTCGGCATGGCCGGCATCACCGATGCCGCGTTCCAGGCCGAGCTGCTGCAGACCGCCAAAGCCTCGAAGAAACTGGACACCGGCTTCGTGGCGCCCGAGCACTGGGCGCGTCGCAATACCGCCGCCGCGGTCAGCGCGTCGCTGGCGCCGTTCCGCCAGTCCGGCGCCCTGCCCGACTACCCGCTGGGCAGCGATTTCACCGAGGTGGAGCAGCACCTGGTCAAGGCATTGGGCTGGCTGAAGCAGAACACGCAGACGCGCGGCGCCAAGCTGCGCACTGTACTGGCCGCATTGACCCAGCAGGCCGGCGACGGCGACGTGGTGTACCTGCAGCGGATGGGACTGGACGCACCGAAGACGTTCGGCGAAAAGGTGGAAGCGCGCTTGGTGCGGCTTGGATTGGCGCGCACCGCGTAACGCTGAAAGAGTGGCCCGGCATTGAAGCGGCGCGCATCGCGCGCCGGTAGAGTCGGTTCCCAAACGACTGCCGATGGCGGTGCACCATCCGGTAACGCATGACCTCGAACGAAGGCGCGTTTCCGTTCGAAGGTCATGCGTCCCAGCAGCGCCCACCCGTGTCGGCAGTCGTTTGGGAACGGCAGATCCATCGCCCGGCTCCCGGCTCCCAAATGTAAACGGCGCTTCCGTTTCGGGAAGCGCCGTCTGGACTACGTCGGTTGCTGGCGCTTAGTTGGCCAGCTGCGCCTTCGCAGCGGCGACCACCGCATCGGTGGTGATGCCGAAGTGCTTGTAGAGCGCTTCAGCCGGTGCGGAGGCACCGAAGGTGTCGATGCCGACCACGGCACCGTCCAGGCCCACGTACTGGCGCCAGAAACCGGTGACGCCGGCTTCCACCGCCACGCGGTTGCGCACGGCGTTCGGCAGCACCGATTCACGGTACGCCGCGTCCTGGCGATCGAACACATCGGTGGACGGCATCGAGACCACGCGGGCCTTGATGCCGGCCGCGTCGAGTTCGGCCTTGGCCGCGACGGCCAGCCCCACTTCCGAACCGGTACCGATCAGGATCACGTCCGGCACGCCGCCTTCGGCGTCGGCCAGCACGTAACCGCCGCGGGCGATCTGCGCCACCTGTTCGGTGCTGCGCGGCTGGTGCGGCAGGTTCTGGCGGCTGAACACCAGGCAGCTCGGGCCGTCCTGGCGGGTGATGGCCGACTTCCAGCTGACCGCCGATTCGACCGCATCGCACGGACGCCACACGTCATTGTTCGGGATGTAGCGCAGCGAGGCCAGGTGCTCCACCGGCTGGTGGGTCGGGCCGTCTTCGCCCAGGCCGATCGAGTCGTGGGTGTAGACGTGGATGGCGTGCGCCGGAATCAGCGCGCTCATGCGCACGCCATTGCGGGCGTAATCGCTGAACACCAGGAAGGTGGCGTCGAACGGAATGAAACCGCCGTGCAGCGCCAGGCCGTTGGCAATGGCGGTCATGCCGAACTCGCGCACGCCGTAGTACACGTAGTTGGCGTTCGGGTCGTCGGTGGCCACCGACTTGCTGGCCTTCCACAGGGTCAGGTTCGAGTGCGCCAGGTCGGCCGAACCGCCGACCAGTTCCGGCAGCAGCGGTGCGAAGGCTTCAATGGCCAGCTGCGAGGCCTTGCGCGAGGCGATGGTCTGGCCTTCGGCCTGGACCTGGGCGATGTAGGCGTCGGCCTTGGCCACGAAATCGGCCGGCAGCTCGCCTTCCGAACGGCGGGTCAGCTCTTCGGCTTCGGCCGGGAACTGCGCGGCGTACTTGTCGAACTGCTGTTCCCACTCGGCCTGGCGCAGGGTGCCGGTTCCACCGGCACGCCAGCCGGCGTAGATGTCTTCGGGAATCTCGAACGGGCCGTAATTCCAGCCCAGCTGCTTGCGGGTGGCTTCCAGCTCGTCCTTGCCCAGCGGTGCGCCGTGGCTGGATTCCTTGCCGGCCTTGCCCGGCGAACCAAAACCGATCGTGGTGCGGCAGCAGATCAGGGTCGGCTTGTCGCCCTGCGCCAGCGCGCTGTCGATGGCGGCCTTGATGCTGTCCGGGTCATGCCCATCGACGCCGCGCACCACGTTCCAGCCATAGGCTTCGAAACGTTCGGGGGTGTTGTCGGTGAACCAGCCTGCGGTGTTGCCGTCGATGGAGATGTGGTTGTCGTCCCAGAAGCAGACCAGCTTGCCCAGGCCCCAGGTGCCGGCCAGCGAGGCCGCTTCGTGGGAAATGCCTTCCATCAGGCAGCCGTCACCCAGGAACACCCAGGTGCGGTGGTCGACGATCTCGTGCTCGGGGCGGTTGTAGCGCTGGGCCAGCAGCTTTTCGGCCAGCGCGAAACCGACCGCGTTGGCCAGGCCCTGGCCGAGCGGACCGGTGGTGGTTTCGACCCCGGGGGTTTCATGGTGTTCCGGATGGCCGGCGGTCTTGCTGCCGAGCTGGCGGAACTGCTTGAGCTGTTCGATCGGCAGGTCGTAGCCGCTCAGGTGCAGCAGCGCGTACTGCAGCATCGAGCCGTGGCCGTTGGAGAGCACGAAGCGGTCGCGGTTGAACCACTTCGGATTGTTCGGGTTGTGACGGAGATAGTCGTTCCAGAGGACTTCCGCGATATCCGCCATGCCCATCGGCATGCCGGGGTGACCGGACTTGGCGGTTTCGACCGCGTCGGCGGCAAGGAAGCGGATGGCGTTGGCCAACTGGCGGCGGGTGGGCTGCGTCATGATTCTGTCGGGGTCGGGAGGCGGCCGCGGAGCTGCGGGCGGCATATTGTCCCATAGTCCACCGGCCGGGTCAGGCCGGTCAGGGTCGTGAAGACGGCTGCCGTACACCAACAAAAACGCCCCGCGAGGCGGGGCGCTTTGGATCCGGCCGTGGCGGTCAGCTTTCGCCGGTGGCCGCGTTGATCACCGCGCAGGTGGACTCACGCTGGAACTTCTCGCCGGTCATGTAACCACCGGGAGTGAGCTTGGTGACCTCGACCTTGGACGCGTTCGGGCCTTCCGGGGTAATGGCCACGTTCCACGGCAGGGTGACCTGGCCTTTGCTGCCCTGCGTGTTCTGCTCGAACATCAACAGGCCCGATTCCTTGTCTTCCGACCTCAGGGTCAGGCCCGACTTCACCCCTTCGATCTTGATCCGCTTGTAGGCAACCTCCGCGCTCACCGGGACCACGTCCCAGCTGGTGAACGTACGGCCCGCGAAATAGCTGCCGGCCTGCTTGTAGTTCGGGCATTCCGACTTGGCGCTGGCGTTGAAGGCCAGCAGGCCAAGCGTGGCCGCGATCAGATACTTCCTCATCTGTAGTACTCCTTTCCCCGCACGACGCCAACCCCGACGCCTTCCATGCGCGGAGGTCAGTATCCATGGCATTCCGTGCGCGATCAATTGCCGGGTACGACAGGCTCCGAAGTGTGACCATCATCACTCTCGCCCTTCGCCACCAGCGTGGTCAGGGCCAGGTCACCGGTAACGTTGAGTGCGGTGCGGCACATGTCCAGGAAGTGGTTCACGCCCAGGATCAGGCCGATACCCATCGGGTCGACGCCGACCATCGCGCAGATCATCGCCACCACCGGCAGCGAGCCGGAGGGCACGCCGGCCGTCCCGATACCGCCGAGGATGCAGACCACCATCACCATCAGCTGCTGGGTGATGCTCAGGTCCACGCCGAAGAACTGCGCCAGGAAGATCACCGTCACGCCCTCGAACAGCGCGGTGCCGTTCTGGTTGGCGGTGGCGCCCACGGTCAGCACGAAACGCGAGACCTTCTGCGGCAGGCCCATCTGGTCGGCCACGCGCAGCGCGGTCGGCAGGGTGGCGTTGCTGGACGCGGTGGAGAAGGCCATCACCGTGGCCTCCTGGGTGTCGCGGAAGAACGCCAGGGGCGAGCGGCCCGACAGCCATACCGCCACGCCGTAGCTCACCACCATGTGCAGGCCCAGCGCCAGCACGACCACGCCCACGTACGCGCCGAGGCGGATCAGCAGGTCGAAGCCGAAGATCGCGGCCAGGTTGAACATGAAGCAGGCCACCGCGTAGGGGGCCAGGCGGATCACCAGGTTGATCAGGGTCATCGAGACTTCGAACACGCCTTCGATGACCTTGCGCAGCGGGGCGGTCTTTTCGTCCGGCGACAGCACCATGCCGATGCCGAACATCAGCGCGAAGAACATCAGCGACAGGATCGCCCCGTTGCTGGACGCGGCAGCCAGCACGTTGCTGGGCACGATCGACAACAGCATGTCCATGCCCTTGGGCTGCTCGCCGATGTTGGCCACGATCTCGCGGCTGCGCTCGACGTTCTCATGCAGCAGCTGCTGGGCCATGGCCGGGTCCACGCCCACGCCCGGCTTGAGCAAGTTGACCAGGACCAGGCCGAGGCCGACCGCCACACCCGACAGCAGGACGGTATAGGCCAGGGTCTTCCAGCCGATCCGCCCGAGCGCGCGGATGTCGCCCATCTCCGACACACCCATCACCAGCGCCGAGAAGATCAGCGGCACGATCAGCATGAAGATCAGGTTGAGGAACAGACCCGACAACGGCGTGGTCAGGTAGGTCATCACCGCGCGGGCCGCGTCGGGCAGCCAGGGAATGCCGCCGCCGATGGCGTGGACGATCAGGCCGAGCGCTAGGCCAAGCCCGAAGCCGATAGCCATTTTCCAGTGCAGTGGCAGCTTCTGCCGGGGTGTTGCGGCGTCGGTCATCGGAGCGGCGTTCCTTGAAGATAAGTAAAAGAGCTTAGCAAAGCCGATCGTTCCGGCTCCTTCAGCGGGCCGGCGGATACAGCGGCGGCAGCGCAGTATTCGCCGGCGCGGCGACCGGCTGCCAGTGCGGTCGGTCATGGAAGGCCCGGCGCAGGGCCTGCCGTGCCTGGGCCATGTCGCCCCCGGCAGCGCTCCAGCGCGCGGCCTGCATGTCGCGCAGGGCCTGGCGCTGGGCCGGGTCGGCCAGGTGCGCGAGCACCGCGTCCAGCTCGGCCCGCACCCCGCCCATGGCCGCCAGCACGGTCACGATCTCATCCAGGCCCTCATGGTCCAGCGCCCGCCGCAGGTCGGCGCGCGAGGGCACGTGGCCGCCCGGTGCAGCGGAGGCGGGGGCGGGCGCGCTGCCGCCAGCAACGGCGCTTGGGCGACGGCGCCGCCACGCCCAGGCCAGGGTCAGCAGCCACAGCAGCGCGAAGGCGGTCGCGGCCGCGATCCATCCCCACGGCCTGCTGTCGGCAAGGGCGGGTGCCACGCTGTCGTCCGCTGCCGCCGTGGTGTCCGGCAGCGCCGAGGTGGTGTCCAGCGCCAGCGGCGCCGGCGCCCGGCCGGACGCACCGGCCGCCACCGTCACCCGCAGGTCGGGCAGCGTGGCGGTGCGCGGGCCACCGCCGCGCACGTCCCACCAGTCCATGCGCAGGCCCGGAACGAGCAGGGTGCCGGGCTGGCGCGGGACGACCGAGTAACGCCGGGTCAGGGTCAACCGCGGGGTGCTACCGTCGAAGGTCTCGTCGTACTGCGGCGGCTCGGCGAACACCTGCGCAGCGGCACCGACATCCAGCGCCGGCAGCTCGGGGAACTGGGCGCGGGTGGCGCCGTCGGCGACCGCCTCGACCACCACCGTGATCGCCTCGCCGGCACGGCCGTGGGTCGGCGCGGCGGTGTAGCGCAGGCGCAGGTCGTGCAGCGGCAGCCACGGCTGCGGCGCCGCGTCCGGCTGCGCACGCACCTGCAGGGTGCGGTCGGGGGCGCTGGCGCGCAGCCGACCGTCGCCGCCGAACAGGTCGTCGAAGAAGCCGCCGGCGCTGCGCCCGTTGAAGCGCGCGCCCGGCAGCAGCAGCGGGCCACTGCGTTCGGGGATCAGCAGGTAGCGCCGCTCCACCACGTTGTAGCGACGTCCGTTGACCTCGCGGACCAGGCTGCGATCCTCGCCGATGCGCTGCAGCGAAGCTCCGTCCGGCGTGTCCACGCCGAGTTCGCCGGAGAGCAGCTGCGAGGCGTAGTAGAGACGCACCACCACCCCCACGCTCTGCTGCACGTAGGGAGTGGCATCGTCCACCTCGGTTTCGACGAATGCCTTGGCGTTGCCCGGCACCGCCGCCGATGCACTGCTGCTGGCCGACACCGTCAGCTGCAGCGGCGCGGTCCGCGCGCTGCCCACCTGCAGCGCCGGCACGGTCAGCACCCCGCTGCGGCGCGGACTGAGCGCCACCCCGAACAGCGACCGCGACTGCATCGCGCCCTGGCTCCACTGCACCTGGCGGCTGCTGGTCTGGCCGCTGAGCTCGAAATCGGCCTGCAATGGCGTGTAGTCCGGCGTGCCGGCGTCGGACTCGATGTTGAGGGTGACGGTATCGCTGTCGCTGATCGCGTCGCGATCCAGCCAGGCCCGGGTCTGTGCGTTGGCCAGGCTGCTCATGCCCAGCAGCAGCCAGCCGCAGGCGCGCCACCAACGTCGGGGGGAGGTCGCTGGGTTCATGGTCCTTCCCGTTTCCTGCGTTCGTTTTCCAGCTGGAACTTGGCCCGCAGCAGGCTGCCCGGATCGTCCGGCACCCGCCGCATCCACGCTTCGACGGCCTGGCGCTGCTCACGCTGCTGTGGCGTCTCCGCCGCCTGCTGGCGCTGCGCAGGCGTCTTTCCGTCCCCGGCCTGCTGGCGCTGCATCGCCTCGTCCATGCGCTGGCGCTGCGCGGCGTCGGCCCGGGCCTGCTCGGCCGGGTCCGGCCTGCCCTGCCCCGGCTGGGGATCGGCCTGGCCCTGCCCTGCCGGGTCCGGCTGCTGCGGATTCTGCTGCGGATTCTGCTGCGGATTCTGCTGCTGGTTCTGCTGCTGCTGGTTCTGCTGCTGTTGGTTCTGCTGCTGGTTCTGCTGTTGGTTCTGCTGCTTCCCGCTGCCCGGCGGTGGCTTGCGCTTGCGCGCGGCATCGACGGCGGCGCGGTTGGCCACCGCATCCGGCATGCCCGGGCGCTGCCGCAGCGCCTCGTCGTAGGCGGCGATCGCGGCATCGAACTGGCCCTGGCGCGCCAGCGCGTTGCCGAGGTTGTAGTGCGCCTCGGGCCCGTCGATGCCCTCGAATTGCTGCTGGGCGCCCGGGAAATCACCGCGCCGGTAGGCATCGACGCCGGCGGCAATGCGCCGCTGGTCGCGCTGGTCGTCGCGCTGCCACAACGAACCCTCGGCCGCATGGGCCGGCGCGGGGCTGGCCAGCGGCACCAGCAGGCACAGCACGACCGCGGCGGCGGCACCGCGACGCCGGAAGGCCCACAGCGACAGCAGCATCAGCGGCGGCAGCAGCCAGAACCCTTCGTCGCGCCAGGCCAGGCCCTCGCCCTGCCGGGCATCGTTCCCGCCGACGTCGCTGCGCGGGGTCAGTACGTCCAGCGCGCGCAGGTCGGCATCGCCGTCGGCCACCGTCGCGTACCGTCCGCCACCGGCATCGGCCAGCGCGCGCAGGGTGCCCGGCTCCAGCTGCGCGCGCTCGATCTGGCCGTCACGGCTGCGGTAGGCGGCGCCGGCCGGCGTGCCCAGGCCGAGTACGGAAACCCGGATCCCCTGCGCACGGGCGACGGCGGCAGCAGCACGCGCGGCATCGTCGGCGCGGTCGGTCAGCAGCAGGATGTCGCCGCCCCTCGCCCCCGACTGCTGCAACAGCAGGACCGATGCTTCGATGGCGCGGTCGGCGCGCTGGCCGTCGCGTGGCATCACGTCCGGGGCCAGCGCGTCCAGGTACAGCGCGACGTTGCCGCGGTCGGCGGTCAATGGCGCCACGGTGAAGGCATCGTCGGCGTAGACCAGCAGGGCCAGCTCGCCGCCGCTGCGCTCGCGCAGCAGGGTGGCCAGCTTGGCCCGCGCCTGCAGCAGGCGCGACGGCGGCAGATCGGTGGCGGTGATCCGCGACGACAGGTCCAGCGCCACCACCAGCGGTGACGGCGCCTGCCAGAGCGGTTGCGGCAGCTGCCGCCAGCCGGGGCCGGCCAGCGCCAGCACCGCCAGCGTCCAGCCCAGCAGCAGCACGACCAGGCCGGCCCAGGCGCGGCGGGTACCCGCTGCCAGCAGGTGCGGCAGCAGGTGCGGGTCGACGTTCTGGCGCCAGACGCTGCCGCGACGCCGGCGCCACTGCCACAGCAGCGCGATCAGCGGCAGCGCGGCCAGCGCCCACAACGCGTGCGGCCGGGCCAGGTGCAGCGGAAGGTCGGTCATGTTCATGCCCAGCGCCTCGGCAGCAGCCAGGCCAGCGCACCCAGCAGCATGGCCAGCGCCAGCGGCCAGCCGTAGCGTTCGATGCGCGGGCGCACCGCGGCACCGGCGGCGGTGACCGGTTCCAGCCGGTCCAGCTCGGCGTAGATGCCGGCCAGCTCATCGGTGTTGCGTGCACGGAAGGCGCGGCCGCCGGTGAGCTCGGCGATGCGGCGCAGGGTCGCTTCGTCGACCGGGTCGTCGCCGGCAGCGATCTGCACCCCGAACAGGCTCATGCCGCCGTCGCCGCCGAACGCCACCGGGTACACCCGCACGCCCTCTGCCCTGGCCAGCTCGGCCGCGCGCAGCGGCTGCAGCACGCCGGCGTTGCTGACCCCGTCGGTGAGCAGGATCAGCACGCGCTGCCCCTCGGGCTGTTCGCGCAGGCGCTTGACCGCCAATGCGATCGCGTCGCCGATCGCGGTATCGCGGCCGGCCAGGCCGACCTCGCTGTCGGTGAGCTGGTTGCGCACGGTGGTGAGGTCGGCGGTGATCGGGGTCAGGGTGTAGGCGCGTTCGCCGAAGACCAGCAGGCCGACCCGGTCACCGGCGCGGCGGTCGAGGAAGTCGGCCAGCACCGCCTTGGCCGCGGACAACCGCTGCACCACCTGCGCACCGAGCATCATGTCGGGCTCGCTCATGCTGCCGGACACATCCACGGCGAGCATCATCTGCCGGCCCTGCTGCGGCGGCGCGACCGGCTCGCCCAGGGCCTGCGGTCGCGCCAACGCCACGCACAGGCTGGCCCACGCCAGCCACAGCAGCAGCCGGCCCAGCCGCCACCCGGCCACGCCGCCCGCCTGGCCCAGGGCGGCCAGCGTCCCCGCCGCGTAGGGCACCCGCAGGGCGGGTGCGGCATCGGCGCGGCGTGGCCACCAGCGCATCGCCCATGGCAGCGGCAACGCCAGCAGCGCCCACGGCCAGGCGAGGCTTTCCAGCCACGGCAGCCAAGCGGCGAGGCTCTGCATCATCGGACCCGCCCGCTCATGAGCGCCAGGAACCGCGCGCGCGCGAGCTGGCGCAGCCGCTCCACGGCGGCTGGTTCCAGCGTGCGGCGATACCCGCCGTCCAGCAGCAGGCGTCCATCGCCCTCGGAAAACGCGCGACTGCCCGGCGCGTCGAGGAATGCCAGCCATGCCTCGCCCTGCAGCAGCTCGGCGCCAACCTGGCGCTGCCGCGCCGCGCGGCGCAGCAGTTCGGCCATGGCGGCAACCTGCCCCGCGCCCGCCCCGGCATCGTCCACGGCGGTATCGAACAGCTGCAGCCAGCGCCGTTCGCGCCGGCGGCGTTGCGCGCGCCACGCCCACAGCAACACCGCAACCAGCGCCACCACGCCCAGCACCAGCCACCAGCCCAGCGGCAACGGCCACCACGACGGGTACGGTGGCAGGTGCACGTCGCGCAGTGGCAGCGAGGTGGCGGCGCTCATGCGACCACCGCCGACGGCAACGGGCCAAGCCAGCAGTCGCTGGCATCGTCGGTGCTGACCACGTGCACCTGGATGCGGCGCGCGCCCAGGCTGCGCTGCAGCGCTTCCAGCGGTTCGACGAAGCGCGTGTGCCAGTGCGCACGCACCGCACTGTCCTGCAGGTCGAGTACGACCTGCCGGTCTTCCGACAGGAACGGCAGCACCGCATCGGGCGGCGCCAGTTCGAGCGGGTCGGCCATCAGCAGCAGCTGCACTTCGTGGTGCATGGCCAGCGTGGTCCAGCGCGGAATGTCGATGGCGGCCGCGCGCGCCGGGTCGGCGAGCACCACGACGCGGGCGCCGGGTCGCAACAGGCGGGCGGCCTGCTGCAGGGCCATGTCCAGCCCGGCATCGTCGGCCGGCGGTGCCGCATACCAGCGGGTCAACGCATCGAGCACGCGCAGCACGCCGCGGGTGCCGCCGGCCGGCGCGATCGGCGCTTCGGACCGGCTGCCCCGCAGCGCGCTGAGCCGATCGCCCTGGCGCTGCGCCAACCATGCCGCGACCGCGCCGACCCGCGCCGCCTGCACCGACTTGAAGCGCACGCGGGTGCCGAAGTACAGCACCGGGTCGGTGTCGGCGACCAGCAGGGTCAGTCGTTCGCGTTCGGCCTGGAACAGTTTGGTATGCGCGCGCCCGGTGCGCGCGGTGACCCGCCAGTCGATGTGGCGGGCATCGTCGCCGGGCACGTACTCGCGGGATTCGGCGTACTCCATGCCACGCCCCCGCATCGGCGACGGCGCCTGGCCGGCGTGGGCCAGGCGGCCGCGTCGCGCCGGCGCCAGCCGGTGCGCGCTGCCGCGCAGGGCGACCAGTTCGGCCAGGCTCGGCTGTACGCCGTTGCTGGCCAGCGCCGCGCCAGCGGTGTCGTCGGGAAGGTGCATGCCGCGCTCAGGGCACCGGCACGCGGGCCAGCAGTTCGGCGACCAGGCGTTCGCCGTCCCAGCCTTCGGCGGTGGCTTCGTAGCTCGGCAGCACGCGGTGGCGCAGGACATCGGGCGCAACGCTGCGCACGTCGTCGGGGGTCACGAAGTCGCGGCCGGCCAGCCAGGCGCGTGCCCGCGCGCAGCGTTCCAGCGCGATCGAGCCGCGCGGGCTGGCGCCCCAGGAGATGCGTCGCGCCAGTGCGGGGTCGTAACGGGCGGGGTCGCGGGTGGCCAGCACCAGTTCGATCAGATAACGCTCCAGCGCCGGTGCCATGTGCAGCTCGAGGATCGCGCGGCGGGCGGCGAACACGTCCTCCAGCGGCATGCGCGACGGCGCCGGCGCGGGCGTGCCCAGCGCGTCGCGGGCACGTTCGCGGGCCAGGCGCAGGATCTCGGCTTCCGCGGTGGAATCGGGATAGCCGATCCGCACGTGCATCAGGAACCGGTCCAGCTGCGCCTCGGGCAGCGGGAAGGTGCCCTCCTGTTCGATCGGGTTCTGCGTCGCCATCACCAGGAACAGCGTGGGCAGCGCGTAGGTATGCCGGCCTACCGTGACCTGGCGTTCGCCCATCGCCTCCAGCAGTGCCGACTGCACCTTGGCCGGGGCGCGGTTGATTTCATCGGCCAGCAGGATCGGGTGGAAGATCGGGCCGGGTACGAATTCGAAGCGGCCCTCCTGCGGGCGCCAGATCTCGGTGCCGGTCAGGTCGGCCGGGAGCAGGTCCGGGGTGAACTGGACGCGCGAGAAGTCCGCTTCCAGCCGCGCCGCGAGCGCGCGGATGGCGGTGGTCTTGGCCAGCCCGGGCGCACCTTCCACCAGCAGGTGGCCGTCAGCCAGCAGCGCGGTCAGCAGGCGCTCGACCAGGGCATCCTGGCCGACGATTTCGGCCGACAGCGCCTCGCGCAGCGCGCGGAAGCCGGCGTGCAGGCGATCGTGCTCCGGAGCGGGGGTGACGGACATGGGGTCGGTTGCAGGCATGGGGGGTGGCAGGTTCATGGGTCCATCTGACCACGCGACAGGCGTAAGGTTCCGCACCCATGATGGCAGGGCGGGACCGGCAGCGGGATCAAGATTGCCTGAACGTGACTACGCTCGAGGGGCGCCATCGAAGATCGCGCTGCAGTAAGGTCCGGCCATCTTGAATCGCCTGCACACCTGCGGCCGCCCGGAATAGATGCCGCACGCCTGGGTTGCCCGGTCGAGCGCCACGCACCAGCCGTCGGCTGCCTTGGCCATGGCGCGCACCCCGTCACCCATGTCGACGGTCAGATGCGAGGGGATGGATTCCGATGCAGCGAGCACCGCCGTCAGCCGGCAGCATTGTGCGGTGCAGCCGGAACAATGCGGGGCCGAGGTCATGCCACGAGGATAGTTCCACCACCTTGCCCTGCGGTGAACAAAAAAAATCCGGCGCCCTGGAGGGCGCCGGATCCTGGTCAAGCTACGGGAGCGGTGGCTCAGTTGGTCTTGGCCACGCGCAGCACCTTGGGGGTGACGAAGACCAGCAGTTCGGCCTTGTCCTTGTTGCGGCTGCGCTTCTTGAACAGGTTGCCCAGGAACGGCACGTCGCCCAGGAACGGCACCTTGTTCACGCTGTTGCGGTCGGTGAACTCGTACACGCCGCCGATCACCACGGTCTGGCCGTCGTCGACCAGCACCGCGGTGTTCACTTCGCGGCGGTTGATCGAGGGCACCTGGCCGTAGCCGTCCAGCACGATGTAGCTTTCGACTTCATCCTTCTTGACCGACATGTTCAGGAACACGCGGTTGTCGTTGGTGATGGTCGGGGTGACCTTCAGCTCCAGCAGCACTTCCTTGAACTGCACGTTGGGAGTTGCCGCCTGACCGCCGGAGCCGCCGGTGATGGTCACGTAGCCGATTTCCTTACCCTGCTTGATCACCGCCTCACGCTGGTTGGTGGTGACCACGCGCGGGTTGGAGATGACTTCGCCGCGCGATTCCTGCTGCATGGCCGACAGCTCCACGTCCAGCAGGTAGCCGGCGTTGAGGATCGACAGCGCCAGCGAACCCGGGTTGCTGGCCGCTGCCACCGGCAGGTTCCAGTTGAAGTTCGGCGTGTTGAAGATCTGACCCGGCCGCACCGGCACCGGACCGCCATTGGCTTGCCAGTCGGCGACCGCTTCGGCGTATTCCTGTTCCGCCTGGCCGTTGTCGTCGATGTTGTTGTGGTTCTGGTCGGTGTTGCCGCCGAACCAGACATTGTCGCGACGACCGGAGATGCCGAACTTGGCGCCCAGTTCGCGCGCGAAGGTATCGGTAGCGATCACGATGCGGCTTTCGATCAGCACCTGGTCGACCGGGCGGTCGATCACGTTGATCAGCTCACGCATGCGCGCGACCTTCTTCGGGATGTCGCTGATCATCAACGTATTGGTGCGTTCGTCGGCGACCAGGCGACCGCGCGAGGACAGGAACCCGCTGTCTTCCTGCGAGCTGCTGCCGCCGCCACCACTGCCACCGCCACTTCCGCCGCCAATGCCCTTGGCTTCGGTCAGTGCTTTGAAGATCTGCGCGGCGTTGTGGTAATTGATCTGGACGTAGTCGGTGACCAGGTCTTCGCGGTTTTCAATCGCGATGCGGGCGTCTTCCTTGTCCTGCTCGAACTTGGCCAGCTCCGGCTGCGGCGCGACCCAGATCACACCGCCCTCGCGGCGCTTGTCCAGGCCCTTGGCACGCAGCACGATGTCCAGCGCCTGGTCCCACGGCACGTTGACCAGGCGCAGGGTGACATTGCCGGCGACGCTGTCGGAGGCGACCACGTTGAGGTTCGACTCTTCGGCGATCAACTGCAGCACGGTGCGCACCGGCACGTCCTGGAAGTTGAAGGTCACCGGCTTGCCGCTGTAGCCACGCTGGGCGACCGCCGCGGCCGCCTGGGTCACGGTGGTGGCGTTGATCGCACCGGTGGCCGGGGCGCTCTTGCGCGGGCTGATCTCGACCACGTATTCGTTGTCGGTCTGGTACGCCAGCGACTCGAAGGCCGTGTTGGTGTTCAGCACCAGCTGGGTGCCACCGCCGTACGGCTTCGGGTCGATGCGCTGCACCGGGGTGGCGAAGTCGACCACGTTGATCGACTTCTGCAGGGTGTCCGGCAGGGTCGCGTTGCCGACGTCGACGACGACGCTGTTGCCCTGCGTACGCAGGTCCGGGTTGGCACCCTTGCCGTCGAACTGCAGGATGAGGCGGCCACTGCCGTCTTCACCGCGCTTGAAGTCGATCTTGGACACCGCCAGCGAGGCCGGCGCGGTGGCCGGCGCAGCGCCGGCCCCCTGGGTGGTCGCCGCAGCGGCCGGCGTGGCCGCCATCAGCGTGCCATTGGCCACCATGAGCGCGACTCCCAGCGCGCACAGGTGGATCAGCTTCGGGCGCCGGACGGCACGCTGCAGCATGGCGTTGGAAAAGGTCATCGTGCTATCCCCATAATCATTCATTGATCTTCAAGCGCAAGCGATGCAGGCCGTTCCAGCCAGCCGCCCGCGCCATCCGGCACCAGTTCAATCAGTTCGATCCGGTCTTCGAAGACCCCGGTCACGCGACCGTCGCTCTGCCCCATGTAGACCCCCGGACGCACCCGATAGGTGACCTTGTCCGGTGCCATCACCAGCGCGACCAGTCCGCCGCCCTTGCCGATCGAACCGACCATGTCCAAGGCGTCCAGCGGGAAGTCTTCCAGCGGCTCCTTGCGGCGGTTCGGATCCGGGCGCAGGCCCGAACCACCGCCCTGGGGGTTGGCCCAGGCGTCGGTGAACGGATCCCGCATGCCCTGCGCGGAGTATTCGAAGGTCTCGAACTGCTGCATGACCGGCAACGGTTCGAGCGGCGGTGCCGGGCGTGCACGCACGTCGGCGACCCACTTTTCTAGGTTCGGCGCGTCGCCGGGGGTACTGGAGATGTCACGTGCGCAGCCTGCGAGCAGGGCCAACGTCAACAGCACACAGATGCGAAGGGTACGGGCCATGTTCATTGCTGGCCTCCGTCCGGACCGGCTGCCTGTGCAGCGGCTTTTTCCTGCGCTTCCATTTCCACGTCGTCCAGGTACCGATAGGTCTTGACCGTACCGGACAGCTCCAGCGCGCCACTGCGTGCGGTGATGCCGGTCTTGGGGTCCTTGGGCTTGAGGTTGATGTCGTGCATGGTCAGGATGACCACGCGCGGCAGCGAGGCCACGCCGCTGACGAAGGCACCGAACTGGTGGTAGCTGCCCACCATGCGCAGGGCGATCGGCTTTTCGGCGTAGAACTCCTTGGGCACTTCCTCACCGGGCTGGAACAGCTCGTTGACCAGTCCGCTGGACAACGCAGTCTGCGAGATGTCGATGATCAGGTCCGGCATTTCGGTCTTGCTGGGCAGCTGGCGCAGCATCTGCTGCAGCACCTGCTCCATCTGTGCCAGCTGCTGCTTCAACGGCTCCAGGTTGACTGCTCGGCCCTGCTCCGTTTCAAAATCGGCACGCAGGGCAACTTCGGCGCGCTCCAGCCCTTCGAGCTCTTCGCGCTTTCCGCTGATGAGCACGAACCAGGCCAGGATGATGATCAACAGCGACAGCAGGGCACAGAAGACGATCTTGGCCTGCTGCGGCCAGTTGCCGATGTTGTTGAGGTCCAGTTCCTTGAGGTTCACTTTCTTCTGGCTCATGCGGCCCCCTTCTGCGGCGTGCTGGACGCCGCCGGTTGCGGTGCCGGGGTGGGAACGATGCGGCTGCCAGCCGGCGCCGGCTCAGCCGGGGCCGGGGCCGGGGCCGGGGTCGCCGGTGCGCCGTCGGCCGGTGCCGGGGCAAGCGGTGCTACGCCCGGGGCAGTGGCCGGCGTGGCCGCCGGATCGCTGCCTGGAGGGATCACGCTGCCGTCCGGACCGAGGTGGTCGACCGCTTCGCTCTGTGCCGGCAGCGTCACCTTGACCACGAACACGTACGGCAATGCCGAGATGTCCGCCACCGGGCCCGCCACCTTGTCTTTTTCTTCTTCCGGCTTGCGCGCTTCGATCACCGACAGTTCCGGCTTGGTCATCCAGCCCGAGCTTTCCAGGTTGCGCATGTAGGCGCTAACCCGGGCGTTGGACTGGGTGCGGCCTTCCAGGGTGAGGATGTCGCCTTCCTGCTTCAGCGCGGTCAGCACCAGCCCATCGGGGATGGTCCGGACCAGCGCGTCGAACAGGTGCACCATCTGCGAGCGCTTGGCCTGCAGCTGTTCGATCACCTTCTTGCGCGCCAGCAGGCGGTCCTTCTGGCGATCCAGGCGGTCGATTTCCTTGTTCTGCTCCTTCACCCGCGCGATCTCGGCCGACAGGAAGGCATTGCGATCCCCCTGGCCGCTGATCTGGCGGTCGTAGTAGAACCAGATCAGCGCCGACAGCACGACACCCGCGATGGCGGCGAAGCCAAGCATGGTCATGAACTCGCGCTGGCGTTGCCTGCGCCGTTCGGCGCGCCAGGGCAATAGATTGATTCTTGCCATCAGTCGAAGCTCCTCAGCGCCAGCCCGGTGGCAATCATCAGCGCCGGGGCGTCCTGGGCCAGGGCATGCGCCTGTACCTTCGGACCCAGCGTCATCTGTGCCAGCGGATTGGCCACCACGGTGGCCACGCCCAGCTGTTCCTCCACCATCTCCGGCAGGCCGGCCAGCGCCGCGCAACCGCCGGCCAGCACGATGTGGTCGACCCGGTTGAACTCGCTGCCTGCATAGAAGAACTGCAGGAGGCGGCTGATCTGCTGGACGGTGGCTTCCTTGAACGGCTCGAGGACTTCCATCTCGTAGCTTTCCGGCAGCCCACCCTGGCGCTTGGCCAGGCCCGCTTCCTCGTAGGTCAGGCCATAACGGCGCATGACCTCGTCGGTGAGCTGCTTGCCGCCGAACACCTGCTCGCGGCTGTACAGGCTGCGCCCGCCGCGAAGGACGTTCAGGGTGGTCATGGTGGCGCCGATGTCGACCAGCGCGACCACGCCATCGCTGGCGATCGGCAGTTCACTGGCGACCAGGGCGAAGGCGTTTTCGACCGCGAAGGCCTCCACGTCCATCACCCGGGCGGTCAGGCCACCGAGCTCCAGCGCCGATTGGCGCAGCTCCACGTTCTCCGAGCGCGAGGCCGCCAACAGCACCTGGACCATTTCCGGGTTGTTGGGGATGGCGCCGAGCACCTCGAAATCGAGGTTCACTTCCTCGATCGGGTACGGGATGTAGTTGACCGCTTCGAGCTCGACCTGGGCTTCCATGTCGTTCTCGTCCAGGTCGGCCGGCATCGGGATGAGCTTGGTGATGACCGCCGAGCCGGCCACGGCCGCGGCGGCATGCCGGGCCTTGGTACCGGAGCGGTTCACCGCGCGGCGGATGGCCTCACCCACGGCCTCCACTTCCACGATGTTCTTTTCCACCACCGCATTCGGCGGAAGTGGTTCCACAGCATAGTGTTCCACACGGAAACGATTGCCACTGCGGGAAAGCTGCAAGAGCTTTACTGCAGTCGAGCTGATGTCGACGCCAATAAGCGGCGACTGGCTTTTTGGGATAAGCCCCACGGTTTCTCCCCTGCCGACGGGCACTTGGACGCATAACCTGCGCCCGCGCATTAATAACGTTTTTTTTGCAAATCGCAACCATCAACGTGCAAAACGCGCAGCAGCGCACGTTTCGCCCGTCCCCTGACGGTCACCGAAATGCTCTCCCCGGGAACAACCCCAGCCGTTCCCTTGCGTAATCTATACTCTGCGGCCACGAAATTCGCAATCGGAATCTGTCACTGATGACTCGTCTTCGACGCTGGCTGCGCTGGATGCTGGTGGTTTTCCTGGTCCTGGCCCTGGTCGGCGCGGCTGTCGCGGGAGGCCTGTACTTCGCCATTTCCGCGCGGCTTCCGGACGTCCAGACCCTGCGCGACATCGAGATGCAGGAGCCGATGTACGTGTACGCCGCCGACGGCGAGCTGATGGCGGTGTTTGGCGAGTCCCGGCGCACCCCGATCACCATGAAGGAGGTCCCGGAGCGCCTCAAGCAGGCCTTCCTGGCCACCGAGGACGCCCGCTTCTACGAGCATGGGGGGGTGGACTACAAGGGCATCGGGCGCGCGGTGTGGCTGCTGGCCACCACCAACGACAAGCGGGTCCCGGGCGGGTCGACCATCACCCAGCAGGTGGCCCGGCAGTTCTTCCTGAGCTCGGAGTACAGCTACACCCGCAAGCTGGCCGAGATCCTGCTGGCGCGCAAGATCGAGCAGGAACTGAGCAAGGACGAGATCTTCGAGCTGTACCTGAACAAGAGTTTCTTCGGCAACCGCGCCTACGGCGTGGCCGCGGCGGCCGAGTTCTACTACGGCAAGAAGCTGGGCGAGCTGAGCCTGGATGAGATGGCCTCGCTGGCCGGCATCCCCAAGTTCCCCTCCAGCGGCAACCCGATCAGCAACCCGGAGCGCGCCCGCGAGCGCCGCGACTTCTACGTGCTGCAGCGCATGGCCAACCTGGGCTTCATCACCCAGGCCGAGGCCGACGCGGCCAAGGCGGTGCCGATGCATGCCACCGCGCATGAGCCGCCGGTGCAGGTGGAGGCCCCGTACGTGGCCGAACTGGTCCGCCAGGAGATGATCGCCCGCTTCGGCGGCGACGTGCTCAACAAGGGCTACCACGTCACCACCACGATCAACGCGGGGATGCAGACCGCGGCCAACCTGGCGGTCCGCGATGGCCTGCTGCAGTACGACCACCGGCATGGCTGGCACGGCGTGGAACAGCAGGTGGCGCTGGGCGCGGGCGACGATGCCGCTGCACTGGCCACCCACCTGCGCGGCATCGCCGGCCAGTCCGGGCTGCTGCCGGCGATCGTGGCCGCCACCGCTGCCGACGGCAGCGCCACCGTGGTGATGGCCGACCGCAGCGAGCGGGTGCTGCCGGCCTCGGCCGCGAAGTGGACCGGAAAGACCCCGGCCAAGCTGGTCAAGCGCGGCGACATCGTGCGCGTGCGCAGCGGCGAGAAGGAAGGCGAGTGGCTGCTGGACCAGATCCCGCGCGGCCAGTCCGCACTGGTCTCGCTGGACGCCCAGAGCGGTGCGCTGAAGGCACTGGTCGGCGGTTTCAGCTTCTCCGGCAACAAGTTCAACCGCGCCACCCAGGCCCGTCGCCAGCCCGGCTCGAGCTTCAAGCCCTTCATCTACGCAGCGGCCTTCGACAAGGGCTTCAACCCGGCCTCGATCGTGCTGGACGCCCCGGTGGTGTTCCGCGACCGTCGCGGCAAGACCTGGCAGCCGCAGAACGACGGCGGCGGCTTCCGCGGCCCGATGCGCCTGCGCGAGGCGCTGGTGCAGTCGCGCAACCTGGTCTCGGTGCGCCTGCTGGACGGGATGGGGGTGGACTACGCTCGCAAGTACATCAGCGAATTCGGCTTCGCCGAGGCCGAGCTGCCGCCGAACCTGTCGATGTCGCTGGGCACGGCCTCGCTGACCCCGCTGTCGGTGGCCCGCGGCTACGCGGTGTTCGCCAACGGCGGCTCGCGCGTGGATACCTGGCTGATCGACCAGGTCAGCGACCGCGACGGCAACCTGGTCTTCAAGGAGAACCCGGCCCGTGCCTGCCGCGACTGCGTGGGCACCAGCGGCGGTGCGCCGGTGAGCCAGGTGGTGGACGGCTTCAACTTCGGCGCTGCGGCAGCCCCCGCACCGGCCGGCGCGCCCGCGCCCGCGACCGAACAGGCAGCCGCACCGGCCGCGCCGGTCGACCCGAACGCGCGCACCGCGCCGCGTGCGATCGATGCGCGTACCGCGTACCAGCTGGTGTCGATGATGCGCGACGTGGTCCAGCGCGGCACCGGCACCGCGGCGAAGGTGCTGGGGCGTGAGGACGTGGGCGGCAAGACCGGCTCCACCAACGACCACCGCGACGCGTGGTTCTCCGGCTTCGGCGGTCCGTACGCCACCACCGTGTGGGTGGGCCGCGACGACTTCCGTTCGCTGGGCTACCGAGAGTACGGCGGCCGCGCGGCGCTGCCGATCTGGATCGACTACATGCGCGTGGCGCTGAAGGACACCCCGGTGGCGCAGAACGAGCCGCCGACCGGCATGGTCCAGGCCACGCTCAACGGCGCCACCGAATGGGTCAAGGTGGAGGACATGGAGAAGCTGGCCGAGTATGACTTCAATACCCAGACCCAGCAGGCGGATGATGCGGCGTTCGATATTTTTTGATGTGAGGCTGCGTTCGGCATGGCGTTGACACGCATGGCGTGTCACTACGATCCGGGGTCGAGCGATGTTGGGGTCGAACGATTGATTTTGGTCGGGTGGCCTGTGGTTGAACGACCTGTTTTGGTCGGGTGGGCGGGTTGAACGACCATTCCTGGTCGGGACGTTGCGTAGGGACACGCCATGCGTGTCCTGCTCGTCACATCGCGGGTGTAAAGTCGAGGCAGGTCGCACCAGGGGAGAATCGCTCATGCATCGTGCCCGACAGCATGCCGAGAGCCAGACCCGCGAACGCCGTCACCGGCTCGCCCACGAGGCGGCCCGGTTGATGGCCGAAGGCGGAATCCGCGATTACCACCAGGCCAAGCTGAAAGCCGCCGGGCGGCTGGGCATCCACGACGATGCCTCGCTGCCGCGAAATACCGAGATCGAAGACGCGCTGCGCGAATACCAACGCCTGTTCGCCGGTGCGGGGCATGGCACGCAACTGCGCCAGCGTCGCGAGGCCGGCCTGCGTGCACTGGAGTTCCTGCACGGTTTCGCGCCGCGCCTGTGTGGGCCGGTCCTGGACGGCACCGCCGACGCCAACAGTCCGGTGCAGCTGCAGCTGCACAGCGACGACGCCGATGCCGTGCAGCGTTTCCTCGAAGAACACCGCATCCCGGCCGAGTCGCGCATGCGCCGCCTGCGGCTGGACCGCGAACGCACACTGGACGTGCCGGTATGGGTGTTCTCCGCCGAAGGCCTGACCTTCGACGTGGCGGTGCTGCCCTACGACGCGCTGCGCCAGCCCCCGCTGTCGAGCATCGACGAGAAACCGATGCGGCGGGCTTCGGCCGCGCAGCTGCGCAGCCTGCTTGCCGAGGACGAGATCAGGGGCTATCTGGACAGCCCCTGAGCGCGCCGCGCAACCGCTACCAGCCGATGCCGACGCCCACCGCCACGGTGCTTTCGCCGCCCTGGCTGAAAGCCCCATTGAGGCTGAAGGTGGTGGTGGTGCGCCGGTCCAGCACGCGCTGGTAGCCCACCGCCAGCGCCGATTCGCCATCGGCATGGCCAACCCCCGCGCCGAGCCGGTTCCAGGTGGGCAGGCCGGCGGTGTTCATGGCCATGGCGGCCTGTGCGCTGCCCATCGCCGCCATGCGGTTCATGCGCCGGTCGAGGCGGTCGAAGCGACGGTCGACGCCGGCCATGGCCTGGTCGGTGTACGCATTGGCGCGCTGCACCGCGTCGTCCACGGCGCGGGTGTCGACCGGCGGCAGTGGCGCTGCCGACGGCGGTGCCGCAGCGGCCGGCTCGACCGCACGCGCGTCGGCCGCGACGGCGGTCGCGCTGGCAGCGGCCTGCGGCGCTGCGGGGTGGGTGGTGTCCGCAGACGCCGTGATCGGCTCGGCGGCGTCGGCCGCGCTGGCGGGCTGGCTGTGCTCGTTCTGCGCGGCGAGCGCGTCGACCTGCCCGCCCATGTCGCCCAGCGCCCGGTGTGCCGCGCTCACCGCGTAATCCAGCGCATCCAGCGCCCCGGCCACGGTGCCGTGCCACTTGCCCTGCACCGCGAAGCGCATGCCGCGCACGCCGCCTTCGGCGTTGATGCTGGTGCCGAGCACGCTGGCCATGTCCGTCAGCTGCCGCAGCGAAACCACGTCATCGGCGGCGATGCCCGGCAGGACATTGGTGATGCGCCGGCGCAGGCCTTGCCCGCCCACCGAGACTTCCCACGGGCGCTGCACGATCGAGCCGAAGCCGAGCGCCACGCTGTCGTGGGCGCCCTCCCAGACCTGGGTGGAGGCACCGAGCGCCATCCCGTTTTCGGCCAGCACGCGGGAGCGCGTGCCCAGCGCGAACCCGTCCGCGGCCCCTTCAAGCACGATCGCCGCGCGCCCGAGGGCCACCGAATTGTGGCCCAGCGCCGTGGCGTAGCTGCCGTAGGCGGTGGACCCGTTGGCGACGGCGCGGGCATCGGCGCCCATCGCGGTGGCCAGGAACCCGGCATGCGCCGGCAGGCTCAGTTCGTCGGACCCGACCTTGAAGTACTGCTGGACGTACTCGAGTGCGGCCACCCGCGCTTCGGCGGCAAACAGCTGTGCGCCATTGACCGCGTGCTGGCTTTCCGCGCTGATCTCACCGGCGCCCAGGGCCAGCAGCCGCGCGCCGCGCAGGTGCACGGTGGCATCCTTGTCGAAGCGCACCACGTCGCTGAGGTCGGCGCTGACGCCCTGCACGCCGTCGCGCAGCAGGTCGATGTCCAGCCGGTTGCGTGCGATCCGCTGGTCATTCTGGTCGACCTGCCAGAGCGCATCGTCCCACCCCGGCGGGGACATCGACACCGGTGCCGGCGCCTCGCAATGGACCACGCGGTCGCGGACCTGCGCGCGGCCGAACACCCCGGCCACGCCCACGCCGACGCCAAGTCCGCCGGCGAACGACAGCGCACGGGCCGCAGGGGAGGCGAGCGCTTCGCCCTGCACCACCTCCGCGTTGCCGGGCGCCGCCGGCAATGGTGTGGCCACGGCGCTGACAGGCAGCATCAACAACAGCGAGCGGTAAAGAACTTGCATGGTATTTCCTCTCAGGGCAGCAGGATCTGCTGGTGTTCGCGGTAGCCGTCGCGGCTGAGCCGGTAGTCCACGCGCAGGCGCGCGCCGGCGCCGGGCTGGAACGGCAGGGCCAGCGCACCGCCGGGGTAGACGCTGCGGTCGATGTCATGGGTGGTGCAGGCGTCGCCAAGGCAGTGCTCGATCCGGCGGATGCCCAGCCGCAACGTGCCGCGGTTGTGCAGGTGGTCGCCTTCCAGGTGCATGGAGACCTCCCCGGCAGCAGGCAGCAGGTTGGCCAGCACGCCCCAGACCAGGCTGACGCCGATGGTGGCGCTGGCGGTGGGCGCCGGTGCCGGCATGGCCTCGGGGTCGTCGCCGCGCACGCCTTCGAAGTACACCCGGAATGCCGTCTCCTGCTCCACCGGCGCCAGCGCGATCACCCGCACCAGCCGGCTTCCGCCCCCGGCCAGGGCGAACATGGCCGGTGTGACCACCAGCGCGGCATCGGCACCGGCGGGCTCGTCGACTTCGTGTTCGTCCTCGGTGGCCGGTGCGACCACGCGCTTGACCGTGGCGCGGACGTACTGCGTGCGCGGCGACTGGGCGTGTACGCGGATGCTGGTGGTACGACCGGCCTCGACATGCACGCGCATCGGGTGCACGTCCAGGTTGGCCGACACCGGCACGGCAGGCAGCAGGAACAACAGGGCGGCAACGGGGCGATACAGGTGCATGGGGATCTCCGCGAACGTCAGGGGCGGCGGGTGGGCAGGCGCATCTCGAGGGTGAGATCGCCCTGGTAGCGGCCGTCGCGTTTGTCGGCGGCGGGAACCCGGGTCGTGGCAAAGGTCAGCGGGGTCGGCACGCAGTGCACCGGCTGGTCCATGCCCGGCAGCAGCACCGGGCGCAGGTCGGCGCTGTCGATGCCGTCCAGGCGGGTGTGCGCGCCGGGCAGCAGCGCGTGGTGGGCGCCGGCATGCAGCACCTGCAGGTGATAGTCGATGCGGTCGTGCGGCGCACGGCCACCGCCCTGGTGCCAGACCGAGAAAAACTGCGGCGGGCGTCCCGGCACCGCCGGTCCGCCATCGCGCGCGATCAGCACCAGCTCGCTGCTGGTCGAGCCCATGCCGTCGTACAGGCACATGTCCAGCACCGCCTCGCCGCCCACGCTGGCCGGCGGCGGCTGGGTCCGCAGCTGCAGCTGCAGGTCCATCTGCGCGGCCGAACCGCCATGCTCGGGCAGGTGGATGGCGGCGCGACCGGGATCGGTGACGGTGACTTCCAGGGCGAATACATGCCGGCCGAGCACGGCACCGCCCACGCCGCTGCGCACGTCCAGGTGCAGTTCGGCGTGCCAGCGCCCGGCCACCAGCAGCCCGAGATCGGCCGCGTCCAGCTGCAGCGTGGCGGCGGTTCCAGCCGGCTCGACGTGGCACTCGCGCACCGCCGAGGTCCACAGCGGGTATTCGGATTTCTCCCAGTAGTCCTCGCTGCAGGTGCGCTCCCATTCCACCCGTTCCAGCCAGCCGACGACGCCGATTTCCCGGCGTTGTCCGCTGCGCTGTTCGTGGAATTCGAGCTGGATCGGACGACGCACGCCGGGCCCCTCGCCCGTGTCGCTGCGCGGACAGCGCCCGCGCGCCGGGGTGTCGGTGCAGGTGACGTGCAGCCGGCCGTGGCCGTGCAGGACCTCCTGGTAACCCAGCACGGTGCGCGGCGCCCACAGCGACAGCGGCAGCGGGGCGGCCCGGTCGAACGCGTGGCGCAGCGTGGTGACCGTGGTGCCCGGCGCAGGAACGGTCACCGGTGGTCGCTGTGCGAGGGCCGGCAGGGCCGGTACCAGGAGCAGGGCCAGCAGCACCGCGCACGATCGGCACAGGCGCGGGATCACGGCCTGCCCAAGGCGATCGGCAGCGCCTCGTCGAGCAGCCGTCGTACCCGCGGCTGCCGGGAGATGGCGGCCGGCAACGCATCGCGCGCCAGCGGCGCGCAGGCGACCTGCCCCACCAGCAGCACCACGCTGCGCTGTTCGCGCACCTGCAGCGGGCAGTGCAGCAGCTGGCCATGCAGCAGCAGGTACAACGCCTGCTGGCGCTGCGCGAACTCGGCGATGAAGCCGCCGTCCTGCCCCAGCGGCGGCAGTGCCGCGTTGAGGATGCGCGCACCGGCCAGTGCGCTGCCGGCGGTATCGCGGGCGCTGCCGATGTACGCGTAAGTCGCCTCCACCCCCACCGGCAGCGCGATCACCCGGCCCGGCAGCAGGAACGGCCGGTGCGCGGTGCCGGGGTGGGCGACGCGCACGTCGGCGTCCTGCAGGTGCGCGGCGGCATCGTGCACGTCCACGCGGTGGCGCTGGTAGCCCGGCAGCGGCAGCAGGCGACGCTGGCCGAATCGCAGCACCTGGCGTCGCTGCGCACCGGCCTGTACTTCGGCGGCGGCGCCTTCGAGCGCCGACGCCTCGGTCTGCGCCACGCTCACCGCCACGCCCGCATCGGCGCCGTTGCCACTTCCCCAGAACAGTCCGCGGGGCGACAGCGCCAGCGCCGAGCCATGGCTGAGGCTGTAGCCGGTGGCGCGCGGCCGCCACTGCCGCGACAGCACGGCAGCGGTATGCCCCAGCGGCGTATCGCTGCGCAGCGCCAGCAGCACGTCGGCGGCGCCGGTATCCTGCACGCTGAGCTCGGCACCGGCCTCGCGTGCGCTGCCATCCTGCTCCTGTCGCCACGACTGGGCCAGCCGCAGGCTCCGCTCCGGATCGTCGTGGCGTTGGTGGCGCGCGTCGATGCCGATCCTGCCCAGCAGGCTGGCACTGGCCGCGTGCCGCAGGCGCGAGAGGGTGAGGCCGAGCTGCGCGCCCTGGTCGTGATGCGGTCCAGCCTGGCGCCAGACACCGAACCGGGCACTGATGCTCATGCCGCGCCATTGGCGGGTGTGGCTGTAGCTGGCCTGCACGCTGCGCGACGTCGGCGCCAGCGCCACAGGCACTCCCGGCCGCTCGGGCAGCCCGCTGCGGCGGCGGGTATGGCCCAGGTAGAGACTGCCGCCGGCCATCGGCAGGCTCAGCGACGCGGTGACCGCATCGGCGCAGCCGCGACGGTCGCGGTCGCTTGCCGTGTGCACGCCGCAGCGGGCGCCGCGCATGCGCTGCCGATACAGGTTCCAGGACGCAAGGTTGCGCACGCTGAGCTGCTGCTGGTCGCCACGGCTGCCGTCGCTGCCCGCGATGACGCCGATTTCGGCCTGCAGGTCGTGCGCGCCGAAGCGGTGCCGCAGCCCGGTCCGCAGTTCGGCATGGCCGCGCTCATCTATCCGGGCTACGCCCAGGCTCATGCCGAGCTGGCGGGCGAGTGGCAGCCGCAGCCCGGCCTGGAACGTGCTGGACGCGAATTCGCTGGCCGGCGCGCGTTGCCGCCCGCCCTGCACGAACCACTGCAGCCCGGGCTGGCCCCAGTCCTGGCCACGCACGAAGGGCTGGGTTTCGCTGCGCACCAGCCGGCCGTCTTCATGGATGCGCAGGATGACGTCGTAGCTGCCCGCCGGAAACCGGCGGGTATCCAGGTCGCTGACCCCGGGCGGCAGGTAGAAGGTCTGCAGCAGGCGGTCGCCGTCGAAGGCATCCACGCGCGCGGGTCGCGACAGCAACACGGTAAGCGGCGCGCCGCCGGGGCTGGCGTCGACATCGACGTAGGCCTGGGTGGTGCCCACGCGAACGCCGTCGAAACGCTCCAGCGGAAGCAGCCCCAGCCCGAACTGCCCACCCTGCGGGCTGGCCAGGTTGCGCCGGTCCATGCGCCCGACCTGCAGGTAGTGGCGCCGTGCGAGGTCGTGGCGGTAGTAGAGGTCATCGACCTGGAAACGATCGCGGCTGGCCTGCCCGGACCAGGCGTGGCGGGCGTAGTTCCAGCTGCCACCGAGGTGGCCACTGCGCAGCACGCCGAGCACGGCGCTGCCATGCGCGTTGAGCGCGTACGCGCGGCCATCGCCACTGAGGGTCAGTCCCTGCTGGTGCAGCAGCGCGTTCTCGGCCTGCTCGCTGGGCGCGTGCAGGCCGTCGCTGGCCGCCGGCCCGCGCGGCAGCCAGCGCAGTGCGGGAAACAGCAGCAGGGCGCTGTCGCCTTCGTCGAAGATGGCATGCACGTGCTGGGGATCCTCGGACGGGGCGCGCCAGCCGCAGCCGGGCTGTGGCTGGGCGTGGACGCAGGCCAGGTGGCTGTCGCGCGGCAACGGCGCCGACAGTGCCGGCAGCAGGGCCTGCTGGGCGGACAGGGAAAGGCCCAGCGCGGCCAGTACCGGCGCGGGGTCTTCAAGCTGGATGTGGTCGAGGGTGACCCAGGCGGGCCACAGCCCGGCCGAGCGGCCGAACGCGCGCACGTCGAGGCGTTCGCGCTGGCCGGTGACCAGGTCTTCGAAACCGGCCGGCACCGGGCTCGCCTGCGCGACCAGGGCGGCCAGCAGCAGGGCGAGCGCCACCGCCAGCCGGACGAGGGCGGGAGCAGGAATGCGCATGGCGAAGGGGCCTGCACCGACCGCTCAGGGGCCGATGCAGGCGTGGTCGGTCAGAGGCTGCTGGCGCGCTGCACGAGCACCAGACTGACCGGGCCGTCGTACAGGCCGGCGGCGGCAATCGGACCGGGCGTGGCCTGGGCGACGGTCAAGGGCATTTCGATGGAGGCGCCGGGAATCGCGCCCAGGAACAGCTGGTCGGCGGTGAAGGCGATCGGCGCGACGCCAAGCTCGCGGCCATTGAGGCTGACCGCCAGCGGTACGTCGACGGCACCGGCCGCGGTGACCTTGGGCATCAGCACGGCCGGTTCGGCCAGGCGCACGTCGACATCGAGGCTGGTGTCGTTGGAGAACACGCGCACCCGCTCGCTCCAGCTGCCGAGCCCCTGCCCGGCGCGGTAGGGCATCTGCACGGCATCGGGAAGCACGCTGCCATCGGCTTTGAGCAGCGACAGGGTCGGGTCGACGTTGGCCCAGACAGTGATGTGCGCTTCGGCCGCGTGGGCGGACAGTGCGGCGGTAACCAGCGCCAGGCCGAGCGCGGCCTGCTTCAGAGTGCGGAACATGAGTTTGTCTCCCTTGATTGGAATGCACCTCGCATGAGGCTGTCGTTGCGCCCTGCACGCAGGGCTGGCGACCCGATCAAGGTAGGCAGCGGCGCCCTGCCCCCCACACGCAACCATTCTTAAACCCGGCGCACGCCACCACGATCTGCGACAGCGCGCGCGATACCGCGGCATCGCAAGCATTCCGAGCATGTTCGTGGCGAACGCGTCGCTGCATGTCGCCCACGGCGGGCGACGGCGCGGACAAAAAAAAACACCTCCTTGCGGAGGTGTTTTCCAGGCGACGCGGGGCGTTGGATCAGCCCGCGTAATCGCGCACGTCGCTGCCGGTGTAGACCTGGCGCGGGCGGCCGATCTTCATTTCCGGGTCGACCTGCTGCTCCAGCCAATGCGCGACCCAGCCGGAGGTACGGCCCAGGGCGAACATGACGGTGAACATTTCGGTCGGGATCTGCAGCGCCTTGTAGATGATGCCGCTGTAGAAGTCCACGTTCGGGTACAGCTTGCGGGCGACGAAGTAGTCGTCCTGCAGCGCGGCCTGCTCCAGCTTGACCGCGACGTCGAGCAGCGGATCCTGCACGCCCAGCTGCTTGAGCACCTTGCTGGTCATCTCACCGATGACCTTGGCGCGCGGGTCGAAGTTCTTGTAGACGCGGTGGCCGAAGCCCATCAGGCGGAAGCCGGAGGTCTTGTCCTTGGCCTTGAGCACGGCCGATTCGACGTTGTCGGCCGAACCGATTTCTTCCAGCATCTTCAGCACGGCTTCGTTGGCACCGCCATGGGCCGGACCCCACAGCGCGGTGACGCCAGCGGCGACCGACGCATACGGGTTGGCACCGGTCGAACCGACCAGGCGCACGGTCGAGGTCGAAGCGTTCTGCTCGTGGTCGGCGTGCAGGATGAACAGCAGGTCCAGTGCCTTGACCACGTCCGGGTTGAGGTCGTACTGGCCATCGGCCGACTCGAAGGTCTGCTTCAGGAAGCGGCTGACGTAATCCAGCGAGGTGTCCGGCTTGTTGGCCGGCAGGCCCTTGCCGTGGCGGTAGATCAGCGCCGACAGGGTCGGGACCTTGGCGATCAGGCGCACCGCGGACTGGCGGCGCTGTTCGGCGTCGGACAGGTCCAGCGCAGCGTGGTACTTCGCCGACAGCTGCGCGATGGCCGCTGCCAGGATCGCCATCGGATGGGCGTCCTTGTCGAAGCTGGCGATCAGCGCGTTGATCGAGGCGTCGACGTTGGCTTCGGCCGCCAGCTCATCGGTGAAGGCCTTCAGCTGTTCGGCGCTCGGGCGCTCGCCGTTGATCAGCAGGTAAGCCACTTCGACGTAGCTGGACTTTTCCGACAACTGTTCGATCGGGTAGCCGCGATACAGCAGCACGCCCTTGTCACCGTCGATATAGGTGATGGCGGACTTGCAGCTGGCGGTGGCGGTGAAGCCGGAGTCGTAGGTGAAGAGACCGGTTTCCTTGGTCAGCTTCGCGATATCGACGCAATCGTTGCCGAGCGTGGGTTTGATGACAGGCAGAACAACCGACTTTTCGCCGGCGTTGAGCGTGACCTGATCAAGATCGGACACTGTGTGCGCTCCTCAGGGGAAGGCGCCCACCCAAGCGCATGGGGCGGGCACGTGAATGAAGTCCACAACCTGTGCTGTGGATCACGTCATTATCGCACAGCAACATTTGCCATGCCCTAGGACGGAAGTCGTAGACCGACGCCTGCCGCGCCCTGTCCGCGCTTGCGCTGGCGGCGCATGACCGGGCTGGAATGGACACTGTGTTTCCGCAGACGGGGCAAAAACTGAACCGCCGTTCATCCGGCAGCAGGGTTCACGCGGGCAAAAAAAAACAACGGCCGCCTGGGCGACCGTTGTTTTCATGCAGCAGTGTCGACAGCTCAGGCAGCAGACGGCGCCGCCGGCTTGCCGAAACGCTTCTGGAACTTGTCGATACGGCCGCTGGTGTCGATCACCTTGTGCTTGCCCGTGTAGAACGGGTGCGAAGCCGAGGAAATTTCGATCTTGACGAGCGGGTATTCCTTGCCGTCTTCCCAGGTCGCCGTTTCCTTGGTGGCCATGGTCGAGCGGGTCAGGATTTTGAAATCGGAGGTGACGTCCTGAAAGATGACGTCACGGTAGTTCGGATGGATATCGTCCTTCATGGGGCACACCGTAGAAATAGGTAAGGAAAACGCAAGAGCGGCATTATAGCCCCGGTTGCCGTCGAGGGCAAGCCAGGGGCCATCATCCGCAGTACTAGGGCCGCCGCAGCGGCGTCAGGCGACGCCGAGCGCAGCCCGGACCTGGGCCTCGAAGCGCCCCTGGTCGTAGGCCATGAGCAGCTGGGTGTTGTCCGGCTGCCCCGTCTGGCGGTTCCAGTCGACAATGGTAGCACCCCGGCTGTGCACCCCGGAAAGTTCGACGTTCAGCGGGCGCGCTTCGACCCGCAGGGCGCCTTCCGGCTGCAGTGCCCAGGCCATGGCCAGGGCGTCGGCGGCGAACCAGCGGTCGCCGCGGCTGTCTTCGGACCACAGCCGGGTCTGGCGCGAGATCAGCTCGTAGAAGCGGGCCTTGTCGCTGTCGGCCGCCAGCCACTGCTCGACGTCCTTGTGCAGCAGGCCGTGGGCGACGGTGGCTTCCCAGTCGGCGACTTCGATCTGCGGGAAGCCGGTGAACACCACGTGCGCCGCTTCCGGGTCGAAGGCGATGTTGAACTCGGCGGCCGGGGTGATGTTGCCGTGGCAGGTCACCGCCCCGCCCATCACCAGGAAGCGCTTCACGCGCTGCGGCAGGGTCGGATCGAGCTTCAGCGCCAGGGCCAGGTTGGTCAGCGGGCCCAGTGCGACCAGGAACAGCTCGCCGGCGTACTGGTGGGACAGGCGCAGGATCGCGAGCGCCGCGTGCTCGGCCTCGGCCTGGCGGGTCGCCGCGGGCAGGTTGACGTCGCCGAAGCCGTCCGCGCCATGCACGTGGGCCGCGTCCACCGACGGGTGCACCAGCGGTTCCGGGGTACCGGCGAACACCGGCACGTCTTCGCGGCCGGCTACTTCACACAGTTTCAGCGCATTGCGGACCGTGTGGTCCAGGCCGACATTGCCGGCGGCAATGGTGAGGCCGACCACGTCGTGGCGTTCGTCGGCAAAGGCCATCAACAGGGCCAGGGCGTCATCGACACCCGGATCGGTGTCGATCAACAGCGGAATCTTCTTGGTCATGCGTGCCGTCTTTATCTAGCGGCAACGGAATGTCTCACCCGCAGGTGACAAATACAAGGCCGGCGCGGAAGCCGGTCACGACCAACGGTCGTGACCTACCCACGAGGGCAACGGGTAGGTAACGACCGTTGGTCGTTACGCGCCGGCGTACCGCACGGCCGATCCAATCCACCGCTCGACGACCCTATCGGCCACCGCCGGCGCTTCCACCAGCAACCGCTCGGCCAGCGCATGCACCCCCGGCAGCAGATCCGCATCACGCACCAGGTCGGCCATGCGGAATCCGGCCAGGCCGGTCTGCCGCGTCCCCAGCAGTTCGCCCGGGCCGCGCAGCTCCAGGTCCTTTTCGGCAATCACGAAGCCGTCGTTGGTCTGGCGCATGGTTTCCAGCCGCTCGCGCGCCATCGCCGACAGCCGCGCCTGGTACAGCAGCACGCAGCGCGACACCGCCGAACCGCGGCCGACCCGCCCGCGCAGCTGGTGCAGCTGTGCCAGCCCGAGCCGCTCGGCGTTCTCGATCACCATCAGCGAGGCATTGGGGACGTCCACGCCGACTTCGATCACCGTGGTCGCCACCAGCAGGTCGATCTGGCCGGCCTTGAACGCGACCATGGTGGCCAGCTTCTCGCTGGCCTTCAGCCGCCCGTGCACCAGCCCGACCCGCACGCCCGGCAGCAGCGCCTGCAGCGATTCGTAGGTGGCCTGCGCGGGAGTGGCGTCGAGCTCGTCGTTCTCTTCGATCAGGGTGCACACCCAGTACACCTGCCGACCTTCGCGGCAGGCCAGCGCGATGCGCTCGATCAGCTCGGGGCGGCGGTCGTTGTTGAGCGCCACGGTCTGCACCGGGGTACGCCCCGGCGGCAGTTCGTCGATTGCCGATACGTCCAGGTCGGCGTACTCGGACATCGCCAGCGTGCGCGGGATCGGGGTCGCGGTCATCACCAGCTGGTGCGGCACGCTGTGCCCGCCGGCGCCCTTGTCGCGCAGCGCAAGCCGCTGGTGCACGCCGAAGCGGTGCTGCTCGTCAACGATGGCCAGGGCCAAGTCATGGAAGACCACCGCGTCCTGCATCAGCGCGTGGGTGCCCACCACGACCTGCGCCTGGCCATTGGCGACCTGCTCGAGCACCTGGCTGCGCGCCTTGCCGGTGACCTTGCCGGCCAGCCACGCCACCCGCACGCCGAGCGGTTCGAGCCAGCCACGCAGGTTGACCAGATGTTGTTCGGCCAGCAGCTCGGTGGGCGCGGCCAGCGCCACCTGCTTGCCCTGCTCCACCGCGAGCATGGCCGCCAGCGCGGCGACCACGGTCTTGCCCGAGCCGACATCGCCCTGCACCAGCCGCAGCATCGGGCTGGGCCGCGCCAGGTCCTCGCGGATCTGCTTGAACACGCGCTGCTGGGCACCGGTCAATGCGAACGGCAGCTGCTGGAGCAGGGCCTTGGCCAATCGCCCCGGCCCCGCCAGCGGCGGTGCATGGTGGGCCTGCAGCGCCATCCGCTGGCGGCGCAGGCTCAGGTGGTGGGCGAGCAGCTCTTCCAGCGCCAGCCGGCGTTGCGCCGGGTGGGTGCCGGCTGCCAACGCGGCCAGGTTGGCGTCCGGCGGCGGCCGGTGCACGGTGAGCAGCGCCGTGCGCAGCGATGGCAGGGACAGGCCATCCAGCCAGCCGGCGGGCAGCAGTTCCAGTGTCGCCTCGTCGGGCAGGCGGTCCAGCGCCTGGCCGATCAGCTTGCGCATGGTCGCCGGCCCCATCCCTTCCAGCGTCGGATAGACCGGGTCCAGGCTCTGGCCCAGCGCCGGGTCTTCGTGGCGACCCAGGATCTGGTAACTGGGGTGGACGATCTCCAGTCCCAGCTGGCCGGGCCTGGGCGTGCCGAAGCAGCGCAGCCGGGTCCCCACCGCGAACTGCGCGACCTGTTGCTGGCGGAAGTGGAAGAAGCGCAGCACCAGGGTGCCCTGCCCTTCATCCTCGATCGCCACCTTGAGCATCGGACGGCGGCGCATGCCGCGCTCGACCGCCACCACCTGCCCTTCCACCTGCGCCGGCACGCCGTTGCGCAGGTCCTGGATGCGGGTCAGCGCGGTGCGGTCTTCGTAGCGCAGCGGCAGCTGCAGCCACAGGTCCTGCAGCGACAGCAGGCCCCGTGCCGCCAGCTTGGCGGCAACAGCCGGCCCGACGCCGGCGAGCATCGCCAGGGATGCTTCACCGGACGGCGCCAGCGCCGGGGTGACCGCCGTCTTTCGCGCCACGGGATGCGATCAGTCGATGACCATGACCGCGTCGACCTCGAAGTTGGCGCCCTTGGGCAGGCCGGACACTTCGATGGTGGAACGGGCCGGGAACGGCGCCTGGAAGTAGTCCTGCATGACCGCGTTGACCTTGGCGAATTCGGCCAGGTCGGTCAGGTACAGGCCCAGGCGGACCACCTTGTCCAGCGAGCCGCCCGCGGCTTCGGCCACGGCCTTGAGGTTGTCGAACGCACGACGGGCCTGCGCTTCGACGTCACCGACACCGACGATGTCGCCGGTGGCCGGGTCCAGCGGGATCTGGCCGGAGAAGTACACGGTGTTGCCGGCACGCACGGCCTGCGAGTACGGACCGATGGCGGCCGGTGCGTTTTCGGTGTTGATGATCTGGCGGGACATGGTTGCCTCGATATGTCGAACAATGGTGGGCCATTGTATCGGTTTCGATCATTGCCGCGCTTTGCGCAGGCCAGCGTAGAGCCACGCCCTGCGTGGCTTCGGGGTGCCGGTTTCGATCATTGCCGCGCTTTGCGCGGCCAGCCACGCAGGGCGTGGCTCTACGTCATTGATACGTTTCGATCATTGGCGTCGCACGGACTGGACTACTGACAAACGTCGCAGGCGGCGCATGACTTCGGCCAGGTGGTTGCGGTCGCGGACCTGGATGTTGAAGGCCAGCACCGCGGCGTTGAAGTCGCGGTCCAGGTAGTCGACCCGCTCGATGTTGGAATGGCTCTGCGCGATCGCCGCGGCCAGCTGCGCCAGCACGCCGGTGCCGTTCTCCACTTCCACCACCAGCGCGGTGTCGTAGTCGCCGGACACGGTGGTATCCCAGCCGATCGGCACCCAGCGTTCGGGCGACTTGCGCAGTTCGGCCAGGTTCGGGCAGTCCAGGCGGTGCACCACGATGCCCTTGCCGGCGGTGTGGTAGCCCATGATCTCGTCGCCGGGAATCGGCTGGCAGCAGTTGGCGAAGCTGACCACGCCGCGTTCGCTGCCGTTGATCAGGATCTTTTCCTGCGAATGCTTCGAATGCGCGCCTCCGCGCAGTTCGGCATAGGCCATCAGCGCCTGCGCGGCCTGGTTGGGCATCCAGTTGCCCAGCGCAACCTCGGCCAGCAGGGCCTCCAGGCGGGGGTAGCGGTGCTCGGCCAGGAACGCGTCCAGCCGCCCCTTGGGCAGCCGTTCCAGCGAGCTGTCCATCGCTTCCAGCGCGCGGTCGAGCATGCGATGGCCCAGCTGCACGGCATCTTCATGTTCGAGCTGCTTGAGCTGGTGGCGGATCGCGGTGCGTGCCTTGGAGCTGACCACGAACTCCAGCCATTGCGGCTTGGGCGTGGCCGAGCGCGCGGTGATCACTTCCACGGTCTGCCCGCTGACCAGCTTGGTGCGCAGCGGCACCAGCTTCTTGTCCACGCGCGAAGCCACCGCCATGTTGCCGACGTCGGTGTGCACCGCGTAGGCAAAGTCCAGCGCGGTGGAGTTGCGCGGCAGGGCCAGGATCTTGCCCTTGGGGGTGAACAGGTAGACCTCGTCCGGGAACAGGTCGACCTTGACGTTGTCGAGGAACTCCAGCGAAGAACCGGCCGCGCGCTGCGAATCGATCAGCTCGACGATCCAGGCGTGGGCGCGGCTCTGCGCGCTGTTGGGGCTGTCGCCACCGAACTTGTAGGTCCAGTGCGCGGCCACGCCGCGCTCGGCGATCAGGTCCATTTCCTCGGTCCGGATCTGCACTTCGATCGGCGAGCCGTACGGCCCGAACAATACGGTATGCAGCGACTGGTAGCCGTTGGCCTTGGGAATGGCGATGAAATCGCGGAAGCGCCCGTCGAGCGGCTTGAAGGTGGCGTGCACCGCGCCAAGCGCGTGGTAGGCGTTGGGCACGCTGCGCACGACCAGGCGGAATCCGAACACGTCCATGACCTGGTCGAAGGATTTGTTCTCGTCGCGCATCTTGTTGTAGATGCTCCACGGGGTCTTGATCCGGCTCACCAGCCGGTGCTCCAGCCCTTCCTTGGCCAGCCGCTGCGACAACTGCACCTCCACCTGGGCCATGGCCTCGCGGCGCACCACCGGCTGGCTGCGGATGTGCTTTTCAAGGATCGCGTGGCGCCACGGGTACAGCGCCTTGAAGCCCAGGTTCTGCAGTTCGCTCTTGACCAGGCTCATGCCCAGCCGCTGCGCGATCGGGGCGTAGATTTCCAGGGTTTCGCGCGCGATGCGCCCACGTGCCTCGCTGCTCTGCGCGCCCAGGGTGCGCATGTTGTGCAGGCGGTCGGCCAGCTTGATCATGATCACGCGCAGGTCGCGCGACATCGCCAGCAGCATCTTGCGGAAGCTTTCGGCGGCCGCTTCCTGGCGGTCGCGGAACTTCAGCTTGTCCAGCTTGGTGACGCCGTCCACCAGCTCGGCCACCGCTTCGCCGAACTCGGCGGCCAGTTCCTCCCGGGTCAGCGGGGTGTCTTCGATGGTGTCGTGCAGGATCGCGGCGATCAGCGCTTCCACGTCCAGGCCGAGTTCGGCCAGCACCTGGGCCACGGCTACCGGGTGGGTGATGTACGGTTCGCCGGACTTGCGGGTCTGCCCCGCATGCGCCGAGGCGCCGACTTCCCAGGCACGGCGCAGCAACGGCAACTGCTCGGGCGGCAGGTAGTGGGCCGCGCGTTCAAGCTGGAGGACATAGTCGGGTACGGCCGCGCCGGGTGACGCGGCGACCTTGGCAGAGGGGCCTGGGTTCATGGCTGGAAGACTATTCCAGCGGGCGGATATCGGCAAACTATTGCGTGTTGCGATCGCGCGTCACGACCAACGGTCGTGACCTACCGGGCGTGGATGCCGCGCGTCACGACCAACGGTCGTGACCGCCCATAACGCAAACAGCCCGCCAGGGGCGGGCTGTTCGTGGACAACGGTGATCGCCTGCGCGATCAGTCGTCGTTCTTGGACATGTCTTCGTCGGCAACGACTTCGGCAGCGGCCCATTCCAGTGCTTCACGCTCGGCGCGCTCGCGTTCGGCCTTCTCGACTTCGTCGATCAGCGCGTTGTCGATCTTGCGCGCGGCGATTTCGCGCAGCGCCAGCACGGTCGGCTTGTCTTCGGTTTCGCTGTTGTCCAGGGTAGCCTGGACGCCATTGGCCAGCTGACGGGCGCGCTTGGACGCCATCATGACCAGCTCGAAACGGTTGTTCACGACTTCCAGACAATCTTCTACGGTGATGCGGGCCATGCGGGCTCCCGGCAGCCGGCGCGGGCTGCTCAATCGAATGAGGGAAAGGGGACGGAGTGTACCGGCAGGGGCTGGACAAAATCAAGCCGACCCGCTACCCGCCCCTTGTGAATCAGTCAGTTGCCGTTGCCATCCTGGGTCAGCAGGGCCTGGATCAGGCCGGCGTGGCGGACTTTCTGCGACTCGCGGCGCAGGCGGCTGGCGGTGAAGATGGCGCACAGCTCGTCCACGGCGGTCTCGAACACTTCGTTGACGATGACGTAGTCGAAGTCGTTGAAATGCAGCATTTCCTCGCGCGCGGCAGCCAGGCGCTGGGCGATCACCGCCTCGCTGTCCTGCCCGCGCTTGCGCATCCGGTCCTGCAGGGCCTGGCGGGACGGCGGCAGGATGAACACCGTCACCGTGCCCGGGACCAGCTGGCGGACCTGCTGGGCGCCCTGCCAGTCGATCTCCAGCAGGACGTCCTGCCCGGCGGCCAGCTGCGGCTCCACCGACTGCCGTGCGGTGCCCTTCCAGTCGCCATGCACCCAGGCGTGCTCGAAGAAGTCGCCGGCGGCGATCATCCGCTCGAATTCGGGAGCGCTGACGAAGTGGTAGTGCTCGCCGTTCACTTCGCCCGGGCGCATCGCCCGCGAAGTGAACGAGATCGACAGCGCGATCTGCGGGTCGCGGGCCAGGGTGGCGTTGACGATGCTGCTCTTGCCGGCCCCGGACGGGGCGGCCACGATGTACAGCGTGCCGCGGGCGGGTTCCGGACTCTGGAGGGGCTGGCTGCTCATTCGATGTTCTGCACCTGTTCGCGGATCTGGTCGATCAGCACCTTCAGCTCGACGGCGGCATTGGAGGTGCGGCTGTCCACCGACTTGGAGCCCAGCGTATTGGCTTCGCGGTTGAACTCCTGCAGCAGGAAGTCCAGGCGGCGGCCGACCGGCTCGCGCTGGGTGAGCACGCGGCGGATTTCCACGATGTGGCTGCGCAGCCGGTCCAGCTCCTCGTCCACGTCCAGCTTCTGCAGCCACAGCACCAGTTCCTGCTCGGCGCGGCCGGGATCGACCGGGTGCGGCAGGTCGGCCAGGCGGGCGGCCAGCTTGCTGCGCTGTCCGTCGCGGATCAGCGGGATCAGGGTGGTGACCTCGGCGGCGATGCGCTCGATCGCGTCAACCCGCTCGCTGATCGCCGTGGCCAGTTTGTCGCCCTCGCGCTCGCGCGCGGCCACGAAGCCGTCCAGCACCTGGTCCAGCAGGGCCAGGGCCTCTGCCTGCAGCGCAGGCGCGTCGGTGGCCTCACCCAAGGTCACACCCGGCAGCTGCAGCAGGTCGGTGAAGCTGACCTGCAGGTTGGGGAAATCGGAGGTCAGCCGATGCGCGAGCGCGCCCAGCTGCCCCAGCAGGAGTTCGTTCACCTGCAGGCTGGCGCCGGTTTCCGGCGCGCGCAGGCGCATCACCAGGTCCAGCTTGCCGCGGCTCAGCCTGGCGGCGATCCGCTCGCGCAGCTGCGGCTCCAGCGCGCGCAGCTCTTCCGGCAGGCGCGTGCCGACTTCCAGGAAGCGGTGGTTGACCGAGCGCAGCTCGCACCCCAGCGTGCCCCACGGCGTCGCGCGCTCGCCGCCGGCATAGGCGGTCATGCTTCGAATCATTCGGGGTTTCCGATGCTCTCAAAGGGGGAATGGTACCCTAGCGGCCTTCTCCAGGCCTCCTCGCCTGCCGGTCCCCGGCCGGGCGCGGAACCGTATCCCCCGTCTTACCGGAATCCATCCATGTCCGATCCCCGTCCCAGCGGCCGCCAGGCCGACCAGCTGCGCGAAGTGCGCATCGAACGCGCCTTCACCCGACACGCCGAAGGTTCGGTGCTGGTCAGCTTCGGTGAAACCCGCGTGCTGTGCACCGCCAGCGTGGAAAACCGCGTGCCGGGCTTCCTGCGCGGCAAGGGCGAAGGCTGGGTCACCGCCGAATACGGCATGCTGCCGCGCTCCACCCACACCCGCAACGACCGCGAAGCCGCACGCGGCAAGCAGGGCGGCCGTACCCTGGAGATCCAGCGCCTGATCGGCCGCACCCTGCGCGCCTGCATCGACCGCGGCGCGCTCGGCGAACGCACCATCACCCTGGACTGCGACGTGCTGCAGGCCGACGGCGGCACCCGTACCGCGGCCATCACCGGTGCCTACGTGGCGCTGGTGGACGCGGTGAACCTGCTGCTCAAGCGCGGCGACATCAAGCGCAACCCGATCTTCGGCGCGGTCGCCGCGGTCTCGGTTGGCGTCTATCGCGGCACCCCGGTGCTGGACCTGGACTACGCCGAAGACAGCGATTGCGATACCGACATGAACGTGGTGATGAACGACGGCGGCGGCTTCATCGAGCTGCAGGGCACCGCCGAAGGCCACGCGTTCCGCCGCGATGAACTGGACGCGCTGCTGGCCCTGGCCGAAAAGGGCATCACCGACCTGTTCGCGGCCCAGCAGGCCGCACTGGCGCAGCCGTGAACCGGCGGCTTGCCCTGGTCACCCTGGTGGTGGCCGATTACGACGAGGCGATCGCCTGGTATACGGGCAAGCTCGGCTTCACCCTGCTCGAGGACATCGACCAGGGCAGCAAGCGCTGGGTGGTGGTGGGCCCGACCGACGGCACTGCCGCCGGACTGCTGCTGGCCCGCGCCAGCACCGACGAGCAGCGCAGCCGCATCGGCAACCAGACCGGTGGCCGGGTCGGCTTCTTCCTCAACACCGACGACTTCCATCGCGACCACGCGGCGATGACCGCGCGCGGCGTGGAGTTCCTGGAAGCCCCGCGCGAGGAAGCCTATGCGACGGTCGCGGTATTCCGCGACCTGTACGGCAATACCTGGGACCTGCTGGAGCCGAAATGATGAAACTGGTACTGGCCAGCGGCAACGCCGGCAAGCTGAAGGAACTGCAGGCCATGTTGGCCGACCTGCCGCTGGAGATCGTGGCGCAGGGCGCGCTGGGCGTCAGCGACGTCCCCGAGACAGGCCTCACCTTCGTCGAGAACGCGCTGATCAAGGCGCGTCACGCCTGCGCCAGCACCGGCCTGCCGGCGCTGGCCGACGATTCGGGCCTGATCGTCGATGCACTGCAAGGCGCGCCCGGCCTGTACAGCGCGCGCTACGCCGGCAGCCCGACCGATGACGCGGCCAACAACGCCAAGCTGCTGGAGGCGATGCGCGACTTGCCCGGCGGCAGCCGTACCGCACGCTTTTATGCGGTGATCGTGCTGCTGCGCCATGCCGACGACCCGCAGCCGCTGATCTGCGAAGGCAGCTGGGAAGGCGAGATCCTCGACGAGCTGCGCGGCAGCCACGGTTTCGGCTACAACCCGCTGTTCCTGGACACCGTGCTGGGCCAGACCGCGGCGGAAATGGCGCCGGACGTAAAGAACGCGATGAGCCACCGCGGCAAGGCCCTGCAGGTGTTGAAGCAGAAGCTGTCGGCGTTGATCTGAATCGAATGTTGATGATTTCCCGAGGGCCGGCCAGCGGCCGGCGCTACCGATGAGCGCGATGTCCGACCACGATTGCCACCACCTTCCGGGCGAAAGCTGCGACCACGACCACGGCGTGTCGCTGGTACCGCCGCCGTTGTCGCTGTACGTGCACCTGCCATGGTGCGTACGCAAGTGCCCGTACTGCGATTTCAATTCGCACCAGGCCAAGGGCGAACTGCCGTTCGAGGCCTACATCGATGCGCTGGTCCGCGACCTCGACCAGGACCTGCCGCTGGTCTGGGGCCGGGTGGTCAACAGCGTGTTCTTTGGCGGCGGCACCCCCAGCCTGTTCCCGCCGGAGGCGATCGACCGCTTCCTGCAGGCCGCGTCGGCACGGCTGCGTTTCGCCCCGAACCTGGAAGTGACCCTGGAAACCAACCCGGGCACCGCCGAGCACGGCCGCTTCGACCGCTACCGCGCCGCCGGGGTGAACCGGATCAGCTTCGGCATCCAGACCTTCAATGATGCGGCGCTGCAGCGCCTGGGCCGGATCCACGACAGCGGCGAAGCCGAGCGCGCGGTGAAACTGGCCCAGGATGCGGGCTACGACAACTTCAACATCGACCTGATGTACGCGCTGCCGGAACAGACCCTGGCCCAGGCCGAACATGATCTCGAACGCGCGTTCGCACTGCAGCCTACCCACCTGTCGCACTACCAGCTCACCCTGGAACCGAACACGGTGTTCTTCGCGCGACCGCCGCAGGGCATCCCTGACGACGACGACGCCTGGGACATGCAGGAGCACTGCCAGCGCCTGCTGGCCGACGCCGGCTATGCGCAGTACGAGGTCAGCGCCTATGCGCGGCCGGGGCGGCAGAGCCAGCACAACCTGAACTACTGGCGTTTTGGCGACTATCTCGGGATCGGCGCCGGCGCCCACGGCAAGATCAGCAGCGGTGCGGGCCAGCAGGTGCTGCGCCGCTGGAAGCACAAGCACCCGCAGACCTACATGGACACCGCCGGCACCACCGCCTCGATCGGCGGCGACGAGGTGATCGACGCGGCGCGCCTGCCGTTCGAATACATGCTCAACCTGCTGCGCCTGCATGAAGGGTTCCGCTTCAAGGACTTTGAATCGCGCACCGGGCTGGACCGGTCGCGGATCGCCGCGCCCCTGCAGGCCGCGATTGCCCGCGGCTGGATGACCGTGGACGGTGAGCATGTCCGGCCGACCGAACTGGGCCGGCGTTTCACCAACGACGTGGTGGAACTGTTCCTGTAGGGTGCGGTGCCGACCAACGGTCGGCACTACCGTAGAACCGGTGGAGACGGTAGATTCTCTGCTCTCAGGGGAGCCGGAACCTACAACGGATGTCTGCGTCCGCACCTACATCGCCATCCGACCTGACCCGGTTCGCCGGCGTCAATGCGCCGCCGCGCGTGCGTCGCCTGCTGGCCGCGCTGCACGCGCTGGCCGGCAAGACCCTGGACGCGCCGCTCAAGCTGACCATCGTGGAACTGGAACGCGAGCTGTTCCGCGAAGCCGAGCGCGCGCGCAACAGCCAGATCCAGGCCGACATCTACGCCCAGGCCCGGCGCCTGCACGACGTCAATACGCAGTTCGCGCCGCGCTTCCTCGACGCACTGGGCACGGCACTGGCCACCCTGCGCGAGCCGCGTATCCGCCATGTGCCGGCGCCTGCGCAGGCGGTCACGGCGACCACGTTGACCTTGGTCACCGACACCGACATCGACCGCGACATCGTGCTGGCCGACATCGTCCGGCGCGAATCGCAGCGCTCGGCCAGTGCGCTGCAGCTGCTCGGGCAGCGCTTCGGCGTGCTGGCCGCCGGCCCGGCCTTCGACGCGGAGGACCTGCCGTTCGGGCCGCACGTGCTGTGCCGGATCGCCCGTGAACTGGGCGAGTCGTTCGCGCTGGGCCTGGAGACCCAGCTGGCGCTGTACCGGGTGTTCGACCGCCAGCTGATCGAGCGGCTGGGCGAGCTGCTGGAGCGCGCCAACATCCTGCTGACCCACGAAGGGATCCTGCCGGGCCTGGTCTACACCCCGTACCTGGCGCGCTCGGCCACCACCCGGCGCATCGTGACCGGGCCCGAGCGCGGACCGGGCCGCGAACAGGGGGGCGCGGCCAACCGCCCGTTGACCGGCTGGAGCGGCTCGTCCAGCACCGGCAACTGGGCGGCGATGACCAGCGAGGTGATCGGGGCGACCGCTGCAGCCGGTTCCGCCGCAAACCCGCCGCCGCTTCCCGCCGAGGGGGCCGGGGCCAGCCCGGCCGACATGAACGCACCGGCGTTGTCCGCGCTGCACCAGCTGCTGGACGCGGCCCGCCACAGCCATGGCGCGGGCGGACCCGCTGCCGACGGCGCGGCGACCCACCCGGCCGAGGCCGGCGCGGAGGGTCCGGCAGTGCCGCCTGTCCCGGCTGCCGGCACCGAGCCGCCCGCTTCGCCGGCGCCGCCGGCCGTCGCCATCGACAGCGGCACCGTCCACGCCACCCTGGCCAAGCTGCAGGCGCAGACCGCCGGCATGCGCCGCAGCATGGCCGACCTGCACAACGCGCTGCTGGCGCAGGTGCGCGCCGACCACGGCCCGCAGGCCAGCCTGACCGTCAAGGACACCGACACCTTCGACCTGCTGGACATGCTGTACGGCCAGATCCACCGCGAGGTCCGCCCCGACGCGGCCGCGGTGGACCTGCTGACCCGCCTGCAGGTGCCGGTGGCGCGCGCCGCGTTGTCCGACCCGGCCTTCTTCGTCCGCGACCAGCACCCGGCGCGCGAACTGCTCAACGCGGTGGCCGAAGCGGGCGCCAACTGGCTCGGCGAAGAGGATGTCGACCCGCAGCTGGTGCAGAAGCTCGACCGCGCCGTGGACAAGGTGGTCACCGACTACCAGGGCGACGCGGCGGTTTTCGACGCCGCCAATGACGAGATCCAGCAGCATTTCCGCGCGCTGGCGCACAAGGCCGAACTGGCCGAGCGCCGCCATGTCGAGGCTGCGCGCGGCAAGGAGCGGTTGGAATCGGCCAAGCAGCAGGCCAGTGCCAGCATCGAGCAGCTGTGCATGCAGGCCGCCCCGCCCCGCTTCGTGCAGTCGCTGCTCAAGCAGGCCTGGTCCGACGTCCTCACCCTGACCCTGCTGCGCAGCGGTGAGGGTTCCGAACAATGGCACGCGCGCGAGCAGGAAACCGCGCGCATCGCCGAGGTCACGTGCCAGCCGCCCGGCAGCGCCGACAGCGACAGCCAGCTCGGCCAGCAGGTCGAAGCGGCGCTGCTGCAGGTCGGCTACCACCAGGACGAGGCATCGGCGATCGCCCGGCGACTGTCGACCCCGGGCGGCGAAGACGACACCAGCTCGCGCACCGAACTGACCGCGCGCATCCGCGCGCGGTCACGGCTGGGCGAGCAGGCCGACGGTGCCGAACACCGGCGCGAGGCGCCGCTGGCGCGCAGCCCGGCCGAGGAGGACTACTACCGCCAGCTGCGCACGCTGCCGTTCGGCACCTGGTTCGAATTCACCACCAACCAGCAGGGCGACCTCCGTCGCCAGCGGCTGTCCTGGTACAGCCTGATCACCGACAACGCGCTGTTCGTCAATCCGCGCGGGCAGAAGGTGGCCGAGCATTCTCTCGACGCCCTCGCCCGGTTGATGGCGCACGGCCAGGCGCGCCTGGTCAGCGAAGGCAAGAGCCGGCTGATCGATCGCGCCTGGCAGGCGACCCTGCGCACGCTGCGCTCGCTGGCCGGTACCCCGTCCACTGCGGAGTCCGACAATGAATGACGACACCCGCCGCGCGCCGCGCCGCAACGTGGACGACCAGGTCCCGGTCACCGACACCGTGGCCGAAGCGGTGATCGGCCGCCTGGGCAATGTGTCCGAGACCGGCATGCTGATGCTGTGCTCGGTGCCGATGAACGACGACGCGCTGTACCAGCTGCGCTTCGCCATTCCCGGTGCGGACGGCCAGCCGTTCCCGCTGGACGTGGGCGTGCACCTGCTGTGGAACGAACCCAGCCACGTCACCGGGCAGAGCTGGGCCGGGTTCCGCTTCCTCACTCTCAGCCGCGAACACCGCGACCGGCTGCGGGCCTGGGTGGCCGAGGAATCTTCGGCGGTCTGAGTGCCGGTTCCGGCACAGCGCACGGCGGCCGATTGCGGCAGAATCAGGGGCTGCATTCCGCACTGCCTGATGAGCCCCGCGATGAACCAGCCCGACCTTGGCGCCCTGTATTCCCAGCATGTACGCGTGCTCTGCCAACGCGCCGACAAGGCGCTGGCACGCGGCGGTTTCGACCACCTGGTGGTTCCCAGCGGCACCCTGCACTATCAGGCGTTTGACGACCGCGATTACCCGTATGCGGTGAATCCGAACTTCAAGGCCTGGCTGCCGCTGACCAAGGTGCCCAACAGCTGGCTGGTGTACACCCCGGGCCAGCGCCCGAAGGTGATCTTCCACCAGCCGTTCGATTACTGGCACGTGGTGCCGGATGCGCCCAACGGCTGGTGGGTGGAGCACTTCGACATCGAGATCATCCGCAACGCCGATGACGCGCGCGCGCTGCTGCCGCGCGACCCGGCGCGCTGCGCGATCCTGGGCGAGCCGCAGAGCGCGCTGGGCGCGTTCGTGCCCAACAATCCGGAGCCGGTGCTGCATTACCTGGACTGGCACCGCGCCCACAAGACCGCGTACGAGATCGCGCTGATGCGCCAGGCCCAGCGCCTGGGCGTGCGTGGCCACCGCGCCGCCGAGACGGCATTCCGCGCCGGCGCCAGCGAGTTCGAGATCCACATGGCCTACTGCAGCGCGGTCGGCCAGGACGCGAACGAACTGCCTTACGGCAACATCATCGGGCTCAACGAACACGCGGCGGTGCTGCATTACACCGACCTCGGCCGCAGCGCACCGCAGCCGCTGCGCAGCTTCCTCATCGACGCCGGCGCCAGCGCGTTCGGCTATGCCAGCGACATCACCCGCACCTACGCGGCGGCAGGCCACGACGAGTTCCAGGCGATGGTCGATGCGGTCGACGCGGCGCAGCAGCAGATGGGCGCTGGCGTGCGCGCGGGCGTGGATTACAAGCAGCTGCACGTGGACGCGCACCTCTCGCTGATGGGCATCCTGAAGGACTTCGGCGTGCTCAAGGTCTCGCCGGAAGCGGCGTTGGCCACCGGCGTCAGCGCGGCGTTCTTCCCGCACGGGCTGGGCCACCTGATCGGCCTGCAGGTGCACGACGTGGCCGGCTTCGCGGCCAGCGACCGCGGCGGCCGCATCGAGCGCCCGGACGGCCACCCGTACCTGCGCCTGACCCGCACGCTGGAGCCGGGCATGGTGGTCACGATCGAACCGGGCGTGTACTTCATCGACATGCTGCTGGACGAGGTGAAGCAGCGTGGCCATGGCGACAGCATCGACTGGAGCCGCGTGGACTTCTTCCGTCCGTATGGCGGCATCCGGATTGAAGATGAAGTGCTGTGCACCGAAGGCGATGCGGACAACCTGACCCGGCCGGAATTCGCCAAGGCGTGACGGCAGTCGACGCTTTCCCATGCAGCCGGGCTTTGCCCGGCTGCTTCATGCATTTCGGCAAACAGCCGGTGGTCATCGCATGGCCTGAGCTGGGCCGGCGGGGGCGGGTTTGCGGGACACGCCGTGAATCCGTCCATGGAGGCTTGTAGAAAACATCCATGTTTTCTACAGTCCCGCAAACCCGCCCCCGCCGACCCTCGACGGCATGTCGGTGACCACGGAAGATCAGCGGCGGTGTCGATCATTTTCATGCGTTACCGGACGACGTGGCGTTCCGTGCCGTCGTTCGGGAACCGACGCTACCGCCCCCAGCTCCATTCGCGTACCCACCGCATAACCGGCCTCAACCCCATTCGCGCACCCGCCGCGTAGGGACACGCCATGCGTGTCTGCTCTTGCCATCCGCACGCTGCCATCTGTCGGGGGAGGCCGGCGGGCAGCCCCTGTAGGGACTGTCAAAAACATGGATGTTTTTGACAAGCCTCCATGGATGGATTCACGGCGTGTCCCGTAAGGGGCTGCCCGTCGGCCTCCCCGGCACGTAGCAACCGAAACGCTGCTCTAAGCGCAAACCCAGCAGTCAGCGACCAGAAGCCATCTCCGTTTCAATCTCATCAGCACTTCGCGCCAGCCCAGCCGTCAGCACCTGATGCCCGCTGTCGGTGATCACCACGTCATCCTCGGTACGGATGCCGATCCCGCGCCAGCGCGCTTCCACGCTGGTGTCGTCCGCATCGATGTACAGGCCCGGTTCGATGGTGAAGGCCATGCCGACTTCCAGCAGGCGTGAATCGCCGGCCAGGCGGTAGTCGCCCACGTCGTGTACGTCCAGCCCCAGCCAGTGCCCGGTCTTGTGCCGGTAGAAACGCTGGTAGTGTCCTTCGGCGATGTTCTCTTCCAGCGTGCCCTTCAGCAGCCCCAGCTGCAGCAGTCCCTCGGTGAGGGTCTGCACCGCGGCCAGGTGACCCGCTTCATAGGGCACGCCCGGGCGCGCCTGCGCCAGCGCTGCCGCCTGCGCCGCGCCCACCAGGTCGTGCAGCGCGCGCTGCTCCGCACTGAAGCGGCCGTTGACCGGGAAGGTCCGGGTGATGTCGCTGGCATAGCCGCGATACTCCGCACCCGCATCGATCAGCACCAGTTCGCCATCGCGACTGCGCGCGTTGTTGGCGCGGTAGTGCAGGATGCAGGCGTTGGCACCGGTGCCGACGATGCTGCCGTACGCCGCCCAGGCATCGTGGGCGCGGAACACTCGCTCCACGTCGGCCTGCAGTTCGTACTCGTGGATGCCCGGCCGCGCTACCTGCATCGCCGCCTGGTGCGCCAGCACGGTGATGTCCGCTGCGCGCTGCATCAACGCGATTTCCGCGCTGGATTTGAACAGGCGCTGCTCGTGCAGCAGGTGGCCCAGCTCCAGGAATTCGTGCGGCGGCTGCGCGCCATGGCGCACCTGCGAACGCACCCGGTTGACCCAGCCGATCAGCTTCAGGTCGAACTCGGCATCGCGACCGAAGTGGTAGTACACCCGCGAACGCCCTTCCAGCAGTCCCGGCAGGATGTCGTCCAGATCGTCGATCGGGTACGCATCGTCCATCCCGTAGTTCGCCACCGCGCCTTCCTGCCCGGCACGCGCACCGTCCCACGCCTCGCGCGCGGCATCGCGTTCGCGGCAGAACAGGATCACTTCGCCATGGCGGCGGCCGGGGATCAGCACCAGCACTGCCTCCGGCTCCGGGAAGCCGCTCAGGTACCAGAAATCCGAATCCTGGCGGAACGGGTAATGCGTATCCAGGCTGCGCACCCGTTCGGCGGCCGCCGGCAGCACCAGGATGGCGTCATCGCCTGCCATTTCCATCAACTGCTGGCGACGCGCGGCATACTCGGCCGCGGAAATGCCGGTCAACGCGTGGATGTCCATCTCAGTTCAGGCGCTGCCGGTGGCGCGCCGCCATCACGCAGTCGCCGTGCAGGATCAGCACCGCCACGCGGATGAACTCCTCGATTTCCGCCAGCGCATCTTCGTCGTCATCGTTGCCGCTTTCGAAGTCCTCGCTCGACGCCTGGGCCAGCTTGGCCAGGTCGTTGAGCGCTTCCTCACCCTCTTCCGACAGCGTCGGACGGGTGCCGCCCGCGCCCAGCCCGAAGCCGCCCAGGAACGCGCGCGCCCAGGTGAACAGGGCGTCGGCCTGTGCTGCGGTGTCATCGCCCTCGCCGAGCAGCAGCTCGAAGGCGAAGTCGCGGTCCTCCAGCTGCGCCACGCTGGCACGCATCAACTGGTCCAGCGCATCGCCCTCCGCCGGGGTCGGCGCGTTGTCGTCGGCCAGCACCCGTGCCGGCCATTCGCGCACCGGCGCACCGCCGGCCGACAGCCAGCCGCACAGGCCGCCGTGCAGCTCGGCCGCACTGGCGCCCAGGCCCGCCGCCTGGCTGGCCTGGTTCACGTCATTGACACTTGGAAGTTCGGTCATCTTGGGGCTCGATCAGGTGGGGTGCCGGCGCAACCGACAACCCTGGGTTGGCAGCGTCACAGTGTATCAATCCACTGGTGGCAACCGGGGGGCAGGTCGACCCGCGTGAATTCGCTTGACCGCCTCCACTCCCCTTGCCTATCGTGCCGGACATGGAACCCGCCGATGCCATCGCCCAATTGCAGGCCTTTGCCGCCCGGGTGGAGGCGTTGCTGGAACGCAACCAGCGCCTGGCCGAGGAAAACCGCAGCCTGCGCCACCAGCAGGAGACGCTGGTCAACGAGCGCTCGCAGCTGCTGGCCAAGAACGAACAGGCCCGCTCGCGGGTCGAAGCCATGATCACCCGGCTCAAATCGCTGGAGCAGCACACATGAGCCAGACCGAACCGGTCAGTGTCCGCATCCTGGATCGCGAATACACCGTGGGCGTGGGCGCCGACGAACGCGAAAGCCTTACCGCCGCCGCGCGCCTGCTGGACGCCAAGATGCGCGAGATCCGCGGCAGCAACCGGATGGCGGCGGTCGACCGGATTGCCGTGCTGGCCGCGCTCAACCTGGCGCACGAGCTGCAGCAGCTGCGCGACGACCACGCCCGCCAGGCGGTGGCGCTGCAGCAGACGCTGGCGGATCTGAACAGGCGCCTGGACCGGGCGATCGACGGGGCCTGATCCGCACGCGTGCATCGATGCATACGCGGTTTTCATGGTTCTGAATTGGTGTGTAATTGGACCGACGAACGGGGTATCCGATCCGGTCGGGTTGGCTATAATGGCCGTGCGTTCTCTGCTGTGAACGACGGCGTGTGCAAACATTCGCCTTGTCCCTTAATTACGACCACGGGTGCGCGACGGCGCCGGGAGTGCAGGTCCGCCTTGTAGCGGGAAGCCCGAAGGAGTCCCAGCGTACCCACTTGAACCCCGGGTTCAAGGTCGTTTCGCACGCATCGTCACCGCGGAGAATGCAGTATTCCGGCAAGAGCGACGCCCCATCGGGACGTCGCTCTTGTTTTATCCGGCTCTTACGGACCCAGGCATGACCGACCCGCGCTCCGCACTGCGCCAGCAGCTGCGCCAACGCCGCCGAGACATCCCCGCCGCGCAGCGCCTGGCCGCCGCCGAACAGCTTGCCGATGCGCTGCTGGCCCTGCCCTTCGCGCCCACTGACGGGCACGTGGCCGGCTACTGGGCGCTGGACGGCGAGATCGCCCTGCACCGTTGGCAGATGCGCCTGCCCGACACCGCCACGTATTGTCTGCCGGTGCTGGCCGGCGACACCCTGCGCTTCGCGCCATGGCGTCCCGGACAGCCACTCACGGCCAATCGTTACGGCATTCCCGAACCCGACGTTGCCATTGGCGACACCCTCGCCCCAGCGCAGATGGCGCTGGTGGTGGCCCCGCTGGTGGGGTTCGACGTGCAGGGCCGACGGCTTGGCATGGGGGGCGGCTGGTATGATCGCAGCTTCGCCTTCCGCCAGTCGCGCCCGGCGCCGCCCTGGCTGGTCGGTGTCGGATTTTCGGTGCAGCAGGTCGACGCACTGCCGGTGCAGCCCTGGGACGTAGCGGTGGATGCGATCTGTACCGACGCCACGACGATCACCCCCGTACCGACCCCTGGTCGCTACCTACCCGAACAGAACGACGCATGACCGCACGCAAGCGCTACTGGCTGATGAAGTCCGAACCGGACGCCTTCTCGATCGACGACCTCCAGCGCGTGGGCCAGGAACCCTGGAACGGCGTGCGCAACTACCAGGCGCGCAACTTCATGCGCGACGGCATGAAGGTCGGCGACGGTGTCCTGTTCTACCACTCCAATACCAAGGTGCCGGGCATCGTGGGAATCGCCACGGTGGCCACCGAGGCGTACCCGGACGAGACCCAGTTCAATCCGAAGTCCGACTACTACGACCCCAAGGCCACGCGTGAAACGCCGCGCTGGCTGCTGGTGGACGTGGCCTTCGAGCGCAAGCTGCGCGACACCATTCCACTGGACGAGATCAAGCTGCACGCCGACGCACTGGGCGAAGGGTTTCCGCTGATCGCGCGCGGCAACCGGCTGTCGATCCTGCCGGTCACCGCCGCGCAGTGGAAGCTGCTGCTGTCTCTCGAAAAGCACTGACCCCTTTCCCGTACGAGTTTCCCGCCATGTCCGAAGCCAAACGCCTTGCCGCAGAAAAAGCCCTGGAATACGTCGAAGACGACATGATCGTCGGCGTCGGCACCGGTTCCACCGTTGCCTACTTCATCGACGGCCTGGCCCGCATCCAGCATCGCATCAAGGCCACCGTGTCCAGCTCGGAGCAGAGCACCGCGCGGCTGCGCCAGCACGGGATCGAAGTGATGGAGCTCAACCACTCCGGCAGGTTGTCCCTGTACGTGGACGGTGCCGACGAATGCGACGGCAACAAGTGCCTGATCAAGGGCGGTGGCGCTGCATTGACCCGCGAAAAGATCATCGCCGAAGCCAGCGAACGTTTCGTCTGCATCATCGACCCGAGCAAGCAGGTGCCGGTGCTGGGCCGCTTCCCGCTGCCGGTGGAAGTGATTCCCATGGCACGCAGCGCGGTTGCACGCACCATCATGGACATGACCGGCGGCCAGCCGGCGTGGCGCGAAGGCGTGGTCACCGACAACGGCAACCAGATCCTGGACATCCACAACCTGCAGATCACCGACCCGGTCGCACTGGAGCGCGAGCTCAACCAGCTGCCCGGCGTGGTCTGCGTGGGGCTGTTCGCGCGCCGCCCGGCCGACGTGGTGATTGTTGGCGGCGAACCGCCGAAGGTGTTCTGATACTCCCGCCGGCACGCCCGTGCCGGCTCCCCTGTGAGGTCCGCGTATGCCCCTGATGCGTCTGCTGCTGCCGTTGCTCCTGCTGCTCACCCTGTCCGGCTGCGCCAGCGCCGGGGCCAGCCACTGGGTCGAACTGGGGGGCGCGCGCTACCAGGTGGAACTGGCGACCAATGACGAAGCCCGTACCCGCGGCCTGATGTTCCGCGACGAGATGCCGGTCGACCACGGCATGCTGTTCCTGCACGACCGCGAGGAACTGCAGGCCTACTGGATGAAGAACACCCGGATCGCGCTGGATATCCTGTACTTCGACGACGAGCGCCGGCTGGTCAGCCAGCAGCGCGACGTGCCGCCGTGCTCGGCCGGCGACCGGTGCCCGCCCTATCCCAGCAGCGGCCCGGCCCGCTACGTGCTGGAGCTCAACGCCGGCCAGGCCGAGAAACTGGGCCTGCAGGACGGTGCCCTGCTCACCTTCGGCCCGGGCATCGCCGACCAGCCCTGAACCGGGGCTTCCGGTGCGGCGTCTTTCACGCCGCACCGCTTGAATCGGGCCGCGATTGTCGCCAGTCTGTGTCCATGCAGGGGCACATGACATTGCCGGCGTGGGATTCCCTGGCCGAACTGGACGACGAGGCGCTGCCGCTGTTGCCCACGGCCCTGCTGATCGCACGCGACGAATACCCCGACCTCGACCCGCAGGTCTACGACGCCCTGGTGCAGAGCCATGCCGACCACCTGCGCGGCGAGGTGGACACGATCGCGCATTGGCCGCTCAAGATCGCCGCGGTCAATCGCCACCTGTTCGACGAGCTGGGCTACGGCGGCGACCATGGCGAGTACTACGACCCGCGCAACAGCTACCTCAACCAGGTGTTCGAACGCCGCCTGGGCAACCCGATCTCGCTGGCCATGGTGCAGATGGAAGTGGCACGGCGGCTGGGCATCCCGCTGGACGGGGTGTCCTTCCCCGGCCATTTCCTGGTGCGCCTCCCAGTGGACGACGGCATGCTGGTGATGGACCCGTTCAATGGCGGGCGACCGCTGGACGTGGAGGAGCTGCGCGAACGCGCACGGTCGCACCTGGGCGGCGAAACGCCCGACGACCAGGTGCTGGCGCAGATCCTGGACGCCGCCCCGGCGCGCGCGATCCTGATGCGCATGCTGCGCAACCTGCATGGGGTGTACGTGGAGCGCAGCGAGTGGGACCGCGCCGCGCGCAGTGCCGACCGCCTGCTCAAACTGGCACCGGAACAGGACGACGCCCTGCGCGACCGCGGGCTGGCCTACCTGCAGCTGGATTACCAAGCGGGGGCGCGCCACGACCTGGCGCTGTACCTGCAGCGCAATGGCCAGGCCAACGATGCCCAGTGGGTACGCGAGAAGCTGGTGGAACTCGGCGGCCGGGTACCCCGGCTGCACTGACCCGCCTTGTATCAATCCATCTCGACCATTTCGAAATCGTCCTTGGTCACGCCGCAGTCCGGGCAGGTCCACGTGTCGGGCACGTCCTCCCACGCGGTGCCCGGGGCAATGCCCTCTTCAGGCAGGCCGTCGACCTCCCGGTAGATGAAGCCGCAGACAACGCACATCCAGGTGCGGAAGGTGGTGGCAGTGACGTCGGTCATCGGATAATCAGGCGTTGGGCAGTACGGTCATAGGCCATTGTCCCACTCCCGCCGCGCTACCGGTAGCCATCGATGACAGCCCCTGCTTCCCCGACCGCGCCCGCGCGCGGCGTGTACCTGATCACCCCCGACGAGCCCGATACCGCCCGCCTGCTGGCGCGCGTGGCGCCGCTGCTGGCGGCAGGCCCGACCTGGCTGCAGTACCGCAACAAGACCGCCAGCGCCGCCCTGCGGCGGGAACAGGCGCTCGCCCTGCAGCCGCTCTGCGCTGCCCACGGGGTGCCGCTGATCATCAACGATGATCCGGCGCTGGCCGGCGAGGTCGGCGCCGCGGGCGTGCACCTGGGCGGCAGCGACGGCGACATCGGTGCCGCCCGCGCCCTGCTCGGCCCGGATGCCATCATCGGCGCCTCCTGCTACGACCAGCTGGACAACGCCGACCGCGCCATCGCCGCGGGCGCCAACTACGTGGCCTTCGGCGCCTTTTTCCCCACCACCACCAAGATCACCAGCAGCCGCGCCCACCCCGACCTGCTGCGGCAAAGCGCCGCACTTGGCGTGCCGCGGGTGGCGATCGGCGGGCTGACCCCGGACAATGTGGGCCCGCTCATCGGCGCCGGCGCCGACCTGGTGGCCGTGGTCAGTGGCGTGTTCGCCGCGCCCGACCCGGTCGCCACGCTGCGTGCCTACCTCGCCCGTTTCCAGGAAGCTTCCGCATGAACCACGACCAGTCCCACGCCCTGTTCACCCGTGCCCAGGCGCTGCTGCCGGGCGGCGTCAACTCGCCGGTGCGCGCGTTCAAGTCAGTGGGTGGCGAGCCGTTCTTCGTCGAGCGCGCCGACGGCCCGTACCTGTACGACGTCGACGGCAACCGTTATATCGATTACGTGGGTTCGTGGGGCCCGATGATCGTCGGCCACAACCACAGCGCCGTGCGCCAGGCAGTCAAGCACGCGATCAACAACGGCCTGTCGTTCGGCGCCCCGTGCGCCGCCGAAGTCACCATGGCCGAAACCCTGACCCGGCTGGTGCCCTCGTGCGAGATGGTGCGCATGGTCAACTCGGGCACCGAGGCGACGCTGTCGGCGATCCGGCTGGCGCGCGGCGCCACCGGCCGCAACCGCATCGTCAAGTTCGAAGGCTGCTACCACGGCCATGGCGACTCGTTCCTGGTCAAGGCCGGCAGCGGCATGTTGACCCTGGGCGTGCCGACTTCGCCCGGCGTGCCGGCGGGCCTGAGCGAACTGACCCTGACCCTGCCCTACAACGATTTCGAGGCGGCCACGGCGCTGTTCGCCGAACAGGGCGCGGACATCGCCGGGCTGATCATCGAGCCGGTGGTGGGCAACGCCAACTGCATCCCGCCGCGCGATGGCTACCTGCAGCACCTTCGTGACCTGTGCACGCAGAACGGCACGGTGCTGATCTTCGATGAAGTGATGACCGGCTTCCGCGTGGCCCTGGGTGGCGCGCAGGCGCACTACGGGATCACCCCGGACCTGACCACGTTCGGCAAGATCATCGGCGGCGGCATGCCGGTGGGCGCCTACGGTGGCCGCCGCGAATTGATGTCGCAGATCGCGCCGGCCGGCCCGATCTACCAGGCCGGCACGCTGAGCGGCAATCCGGTGGCCATGGCCGCCGGGCTGGCGATGCTGGAGCTGGTGCAGGAACCGGGCTTCCACGACCGTCTGTCCGCCGCCAGCGCGCGCCTGTGCGCGGGGCTGGAAGCGGCGGCCGCCGACGCCGGCGTGGCCGTGACCACCAACCAGGTGGGCGCGATGTTCGGGCTGTTCTTCACCGACCAGAAGGTGGAGACCTACAGCCAGGCCACTGCCTGCGACACCGCGGCGTTCAACCGCTTCTTCCACGCAATGCTGGAACGTGGCGTGTTCCTGGCGCCGTCGGCCTACGAGGCCGGGTTCCTGTCCAGCGCGCACGATGACAGCATCATCGAAGCGACGCTCGAAGCCGCCCGCGAAGCGTTCAAGGTGGTTGCGGGTAGGTGACGGCCGTTGGCCGGCCCGCGAAGGTCTACCGACCAACGGTCGGTAGCTACCGGAAAATTGATCTTCATACAGGTAGGTGACGACCGTTGGTCGTCACGCGAAGGTCTACCGACCAACGGTCGGTAGCTACCGGAAAATTCATCTTCAGTTGAAGATGAATTTTCCTTTCATCATTGCGAAATGCCCGGGGAACGAGCAGAAGAAGGTGTAGTCCCCGCCCTTGCGCAGCGCTGCGGTGGAGAACGTCACGCTGGTGCTCTGCCCACCGCCGATCACCGCCGTATGCGCCAGCACGCGCGGGTCTTTCTTCGGCAGGTAGCTGTCGGCCAGGGTCATCCGCATGCCGGCCATCGCCACCGGCTGGTAATCTGCCGTTTTCGTCAGCACCCAGTTGTGGCCCATCGCCGTGGCGGCCAGCCTGCCGGTGTGGCGCAGGGTCAACTTCACCTGGCTGCAGTCCGCGGCGACCTTGATCTCCTTGCTGCTGAAGCTCATCTGGTCGGTGCTGTCCAGGTTGATCGCGCATACGCGCGCCTGCGCGGCCGGCGCCAGCGCCAGACCTGCCAGCATCACGGGAACAAACAGTTTCACGGCGTTCTCCCTCTTCAAGTCCCCGCAATTCTAGGCAGCCCCGCCCCCGGCGTGGTGCGACGGGATGTCGCAGCGAATGCCGCCAGTGCGGTAACGTCGGCTTCCGCTTCGCATACGAGTGCACTCATGCCGGTTGCGCTGGACTGCCTGCTGCTGGATTTCGATGGCGTACTGGTGAACTACGCCAGGCACCTGCGCGTGCGCCACCTGGCCGACGCCTGCGGACGCACGCCCGCGCAGGTGCACGCCGCGCTGTTCGACAGTGGCCTGGAACGGCAGTTCGACTTGGGCCTGGACATCGCCACCTACCTGCAGCAGTTGAGCGCTGCGCTGGGCGTCCCGATCAGCATCGCGCACTGGCAGCAGGCGCGCATTGCCGCGTCACCTCCCCAGGCCGGCGTGGTCGAACACGTGGAGCGCATCGCGCGCACGCTGCCCATCGCCATCCTCACCAACAACGGCACGCTGATGGCGCAGACCATTCCGCGCATCCTGCCCACGCTGGCCCCGATGCTGGAAGGACGCATCCTGTGCAGCGGCGAACTGGGTGGCCGCAAGCCAGACACGGCGGTGTTCCTGAAAGCGGTGGAACGGCTCGACGCACGTCCCACCCGCACCCTGTTCGTCGACGATCTGTTCGTCAATGTGCGCGGCGCCCGCCTGGCCGGGCTGCACGCCGATACCGCGAACGACAGCCGTAGTTTCGGCAAGCTCATGCACCGGTTCGGCATCGATGCCTGATGCAGGGCAGCCAACGCAGTAGAGCCGACTGTTAGTCGGCTGCTGTCAGTCGGCTGCCGTCAGTCGGCTGCGCTTCCTCAACGCGTCGCGATGAACGACTGCACCGCAGCCCGCAGCCGCTTCAGGCCTTCGGCAATCTCTTCATCGGTGATGTTCAACGCCGGCACGAACCGCAGCACGTCCGGCCCGGCCTGCAACGTCAGCAGCCCGTGCTCCGCCGCGTGGTCCAGGATCGCCCCGGCCTGGCCGGCGAAATCCTTGTCCAGCACCGCACCCAGCATCAGGCCGCGACCGCGCACCTGGCTGAACACCTTGAACTCGTCATTGATGCTGTCCAGCCCATCGCGCAGCGCCTGCGACTGCCGGCTCACGTTGCGCGCGATCTCCGCCGAGGAGAGCTTGCGCAGCGCTACCCGCGCCACCGCCGCCGCCAGCGGGTTGCCGCCGAAGGTGGTGCCGTGCGCGCCGAACTGCATGGTCTCGGCAACCTTGGGCCCGGCCAGCATCGCGCCGATCGGGAAACCGCCGCCAAGCGCCTTGGCCAGGGTGACGATGTCCGGCTTGATTTCGTCCTGCCAGTGCGCGAACAGGGTACCGGTGCGGCCCATGCCAGCCTGGATCTCGTCGAGCACCATCAGCGCACCGTGCTGGTCGCACAGTTCGCGGATCCGCTTCATGAAGCCCGGCTTGGCCGGCATCACCCCGCCTTCGCCCTGGATCGGCTCCAGCATCACCGCGGCCACGTCGCCGGCGGCCATCGCCGTTTCCAGCTGTACCTCGTCATTGAAATCCACATAGCGGAAGCCACCGGGCAGCGGCTCGTAGCCTTCCTGGTACTTCGGCTGCGCGGTGGCGGTCACCGCCGCCAGGGTGCGGCCGTGGAAGCTGCCACGGAAGGTCACGATCACCCGCTGGTGGGCAGGACGGCCCTGCGACGAGGCCCACTTGCGCACCAGCTTGATCGCCACTTCATTGGCTTCGGCACCGGAATTGCACAGGAACACGCGCTCGGCGAAGCGCGAGGCGGTGACCAGCTCTTCGGCCAGGCGCAGCGGTGGCTCGCTGTAGAACACGTTGCTGGTGTGCCACAGCTTGCCGGCCTGCTCGATCAGCGCCGCTTTCAGGTCGGGGTCGTTGTGGCCCAGCCCGCACACCGCGATGCCGGCGGCCAGGTCGATGAACTCACGGCCCTGGTTGTCCCAGACGCGGGCGCCCTGGCCGCGCTCGAGCACCACCTGGCGCGGCTTGTACACCGGCAGGTAGTAATGCGACAGGGACAGGAGCGGGTCGGGGGCAGCAGCGGTCATGGCGGTCAGGGGTCCGAGGGGTCCGGGAAGGGGGTCCATTCTCCCCCTCCACCGGCTGGGGCACAATGCGGCCCATGCACCCCCTGCGCGCCCCCCAGCTGAACCCCGCCACCGAGTCCGGCTGGCGCCGGACCTGGTTCGACATCATCTACCGGCACGACACCCGGCCGTCGCGCAATTTCGACCTGCTGCTGGTGTACGCCATCATCGCCAGCGTGCTGGTGGTGATGTTCGACAGCGTGCAGCGCTTCCACATCGAACATGCCAGCTGGCTGTACGTGGTCGAGTGGGGTTTCACCCTGCTGTTCACCGCCGAGTACCTGCTGCGGCTGGTGGTGGTGAAGCGCCCGCTGCGCTACGCCTTCAGCATCTGGGGGATCATCGACCTGGCCTCGATCCTGCCCACCTACCTGTCGCTGTTCATCCCCGGCGCGCAAAGCCTGCTGGTGGTGCGCGCGCTGCGCATCCTGCGCGTGTTCCGCATCCTCAAGCTGACCCGCTACATCGAAGAGAGCGGCGTGCTGATGGAGTCGCTGTGGCGCAGCCGGCGCAAGATCCTGCTGTTCCTGTTCACGGTGATCACCATCACGATCATCGCCGGCACCCTGATGTACGTGATCGAAGGGCCGAACCATGGCTTCACCAGCATTCCCAGTGCGATGTACTGGGCGGTGGTGACGATGGCCACGGTAGGCTTCGGCGACATCGTGCCGCAGACCGTACTGGGCCGCTTCGTCACCTCAGTGCTGATCCTGATCGGCTACAGCATCATTGCCGTGCCCACCGGCATCTACACTGCGGAGCTGGCCAATACCATGCGCGATGCCGAGCGCGCCGCCAAACGCGACGCGCGCGGCTGCCCGGCATGCGGGCTGGAAGGACATGAGCCGGATGCACGCCATTGTCGCCAGTGCGGTGAGCGGCTACCGGAGCCGATGAACACGTAGAGCCACGCCCTGCGTGGCTGCTCTTCGTATTGGAGTCGTGGCGTCGGACGGGCGGTTGTCAACGGAAATCCTGCGTCTGCGGACGCTTTGCCGCGCTGCGCGCGGTTGCCACGCATGGCGTGGCACTACGAATACCAAGGTGCGCCAAAAGGGTGTGCGAAAGCAAAAGCTCCACACCACTTGCCGCCGCAGCGCGATACGACTTGATTAAGAATGATCAGAATCTGGAAGGCTATTGCCACTCTTCAGCGGACACTATGTGCCCGTTGATTCGTACCGCCGAATTCATGCAAGCTGCCAATCTTTCCACCCAGCACAAACTGCACTCGTCTAGCGCCATGGTCGGTTCGCGCGTCGAATCGACCTCGTCCGCCTTGGCTCCCTGTGCAGTTGCGCCGATCGCGGTGAGCAATTCGGCCGTTATCGATGCGCGTACCACGCTGATCGACGCGCGGGCCATGCTCGACCGCACGAATCAATGGGAGCGTGATGTGCTTGAAACCGTCCCAGCTGGTGAATCACGCGATGAGATGCTGCACGTGGCGACTGTGACCAAAGAGCGGGCGATGAACGGACTGATCGCTGCAGAGAACAATCTTCGTGTTCTCGAGAATGTGGCTGAACGTCGCAGGGAATTGGTCATGACGTTTGTCAACAGTCTGTGACCGGCATCGTGCCGCATTTTTCGTGCGCAGGACGATGACGACAGCCAAAACGGAGCACGCCGTGACGCGCGATCAGTCCAGGAACAGATCGGGCATCAGCGGGCGCGTCGGATCTATGGCATAGCCGCTCAGGTCGGTGATGCCGGCTTCGGCCAGTACCTCGTCATCCAGCAGGAACTGTCCGCTGAACCCGGCGGCGTCGCGGGTCAGGACCGCGTGCGCGGCGTCGGCCAGGATTTCCGGCGTGCGGCAACCCCCCACATCCACGCCGGGAATCATGTTGATCGCATCAGTGGCGATCACGGTGCGCGGCCACAGCGCGTTGACCGCCACGCCCTGCGGGCCGAATTCAGCCGCCAGGCCCAGGGTGACGAAGCTCATGCCCATCTTGGCCAGCGTGTAGCCGGTGTGCGGCGCCCACCACTTCGGGTCCAGGCTGGGGGGAGGTGCCAGCGTGAGGATGTGCGGATTGGGCGCCTGCAGCAGGTGCGGCAGGCAGGCCTGCGCGCACAGGAAGCTCCCGCGTGAATTGACCTGCTGCATCAGGTCGAAGCGCTTCATCGGTGTATCCAGCGTGCCGCGCAGCCAGATCGCGCTGGCGTTGTTGACCAGGATGTCGATGCCGCCAAAGGTATCCACGGTGGCGGCAACCGCCGCGCGCACCTGGTCCTCCTCGCGGATATCGCATTTCAGCGCCAGTCCCTGGCCACCGGCCGCGGTCACCGCTTCGGCGGCGCTGTGGATGGTGCCGGGCAGTTTCGGATTCGGCACCGCGGACTTCGCCGCAATGGCCACGTTGGCGCCGTCGCGCGCCGCACGCAACGCGATGGCCAGGCCGATGCCGCGCGAGGCACCGGTGATGAACAGGGTTTTCCCTTGCAGACTGGCCACGTGCCTTGCTCCCGCGAATTCATGAGGGGCCAAGTATGCCGCGCCTGCGGAGCCGCAGGCATGGGTACCGACCAACGGTCGGTACCTACCGGGGTGCGCAGCGGTCGCGCCCTGTGCGGCACGCATTTACGCTTTCGGGCCTTGCCCTTCGTTGTCTTCCCAATGCAGGATCTTCCGGGTCACGAACCGGTATACGGGCTTGCCGGTCCGGAACCACAGGTCGCGTACCCACGAGTGGCGTTTGAGCACCCGTTTCTCCACCGGGGTCAACGATTCGCGGCAGTACATGCGCTTGTGCTTGAGCAGGTGGCGCAGATCTTCGCGGGCGAGCAGGCGCATCCAGCGCGAGCGCGGGTTGCCGATCACCGCGAGCTGGAAGTCGATCAGCGCCGGGCTGCCGTCTTCGCGGACCAGCCAGTTGGCTTCCTTGGCCAGGTCGTTATGGGCGATGCCGTGGCGGTGCACCTTCTGCAGCAGCCGGCGCGCGGCGCGGAAGTAGGCCAGGTCGCCGCGCGGTGGGCGCTGGTACATGGCGTCGCCGGCCATGAAGCTGCGGTCCAGCCAGCGGCCATTCCACGCCAGCAGCGCCGGAGTGTCGGGCATGCCGTCCAGATGCGCCAGCGCGCGCGCTTCGCGCCGGGCCAGCCACCAGGCCGGCAGGCGCAGCCACCACGGGGTGGCGCCCAGGTCGCGGCGGACGAAGCGTCGGCCGCCCTCTTCCATCAGCAGGATGCGGCCGAAGCTGTCGGCTTTCAGGGCCTGGGAGGCGGGCGGGAGCGGTCGATTCATGGCCGCCATTCTAGGCGGCGGATCAGGTTCATTGCCGACAGCCCATGCACATTGGCTGCCGCTGGCCGGGAGTCAGTCACTTTGCCCCCTCTATAATCCCCCGATGGACTCGTCATGGATCGATGCCACGCTCGCGTGGATATCAGCTCACCCGGTACTCGCCGGCGCGGTCATCTTCCTCATCGCCTTCTGCGATGCGGTGATCGTGCTGGGTGCGATCGTACCTGCCCTGCCCCTGCTGTTCGCGGTGGGCGTTTTCATCGGCCTCGGGCAGATCTCCGGGCCGTACGCGGTGGCGTGCGCGGCGCTGGGCGCCTTCGCCGGTGACGGGATCAGCTACTGGATCGGCCGGCGCTGGGGCGACCGGCTGCGCGGGGTGTGGCCGTTCAGCCGTTACCCGCAGCTGCTCGACCGCGGCGAGACGATGTTCCGCCGCAACGCCTTCAAGAGCATCCTGGTGGCGCGCTATGTCGGCGCGATCCGTCCGTTCGTGCCGGCCATTGCCGGGATGATGGACATGCCGGCAATGCGCTACATGCAGGCCAGTGCCATTGCCAGCATTTCCTGGGCGGTGCTGTTCCTGGCGCCGGGCTGGGTGCTGGGCGAAGCCTACGACGCCGTGGCCGCCGTGGCCGGGCGACTGGTGCTGGTGCTGGCCCTGGTCGGCGTGCTGATGGGCGTGGTCTGGGCGATCGTCCTGTATGGCTATCGCTGGTCGGCCGCGCGCATGGACAGCTGGCTGGCCAGCCTGCTGCAGTGGTCGCAGCGCCACCCCACGCTGGGCCGCTACTCGGTGTCGGTGTTCGACCCGCAACGCCGCGAGTCGGTGCCGCTGGCGATGCTGGCGCTGATGCTGCTGCTGCTCGGATGGGGCTGGTTCGCGCTGTTGACGGTGGTGGTCGCGCACGGCGAACCGCTCAGCCTGGACCTGGCCGTGCACCAGGCCATGCTGGCCCTGCGCAACCCGCTGGCCGACTACCCGATGGCGGCGCTGGCCTCGCTCGGTGCGTGGCAGGTACTGCTGCCGCCGACCCTGGTGACCATGGGCTACCTGGTCTGGCGCCGACGCTGGATGGCCGCCGCACACTGGCTGGCCGCACTGGCGTTCGGCCTGGCCCTGACCCGGCTGCTGGGCGCCACGGTGGACGTGGTGCGGCCGCCGGATGCGAGCAGCGGCTTCGGCTTCCCGTCGGTGTCGGTGACCATGGCCACCATCACCTTCGGTTTCTTCGCGGTGCTTATCGCGCGTGAGCTGCCCGGGCGGACGCGGGTCTGGCCGTACCTGCTGTCGGGCATCATCGTCAGCCTGATCGGCTTCGCGCGGCTGTACCTGGGTGCGCATTGGTTGAGCGACGTGGTCGGCGGCATGCTGTTCGGCATGTTCTGGCTGCTGGTGCTGGGCATCGCCTATCGCCGCCGTTTCAACCGCTCGTTCTGGGTCAAGCCGGTCTCCTGGCTGTTCTACGGCACCTTCGCGGTGGCCGCGCTGTGGTATGCGCCGCGCAACACCGAATTGAAGCTGCAGCGCTTCGAACCGGCGCAGCGGGCGCCGGCCAACCTGGCGGCGCAGGCGTGGTGGGACGGCCAGTGGCGCACCCTGCCCTCGCGGCGCAATGAATTCGACGACGACCAGCGCTGGCCGCTGGACGTGCAGGTGGCCGGGCCGCTGGCACCGCTGCGCGAGCAGCTGGAACGCCAGGGCTGGCGCGTGCAGCCGCAGGCCGGCTGGGAACAGGCGCTGGTGATGCTGGACAAGTCCGCCACCGAAGACGAGGTGCCGGTGCTGCCGGCCACCCTGGACACCCAGGTCGAGTCGCTGTTGATGCTGCGCCCGGGCAATGCGCCGAATGAGATCTTCGCGCTGCGCCTGTGGCCGGCGTCGGCCCAGCTGCAGCCGGGCGGCCAGCCGCTGTGGCTGGGCAGCGCGCAGACCCTGCATTACCAGCAGCACGTCCACCTGATCGGCATGTGGCGACCGATGCGCGGCATCGACCCGTCGTTGAACGCGGTGCGCGAGGCGCTGGTCGGGTTGCCGCAGGAAGTAGGGACGCATCCGGAGACCGGCATGCCGGTGTTGCGGGTCCGGACGTATTGAGGGATCACGACCAACGGTCGTGATCCACCAGGGGGTCATTGCCCTGTCGCGTTACCAGTTCTCGTCGATGGGGGTTGCGTTGGCGGGCATCCAGCGCAGCAGCGCGTCAAGGCGCTGGTGCGGGTCGTCCATCTGCAGCAGCTGCAGGCGCTGCGCTTCTTCCAGCGGCAGCAGCTCGGCCAGCCGCCAGCCCACCCAGGCGGCCTGGTCCATCAGCGCAGGGTACGCCGGTGCGAACGCGGTGCCGGCCTGTTCGATGATGTGACCCAGCACGGTGGACAGCAGCGCGTGCTCCGGACGCAGTTCGTCGTCATGATCGGGCGGGCTCCATTCCACCTCGGCCATGATCAGGCCGTTGTCGCGCACGCGCACCTGGCGCACGTGGAAACGACGATGCCCGCGCAGGCGCAGCACCAGTACGCCGTCGGCGCCCATGTCGAAATCATCGATGCGCGCTTCGACGCCGTGCGCCGCCGGCGTGGCCGGATCGCCCACCTCGTTGCCGTCCAGGATCATGCAGACCCCGAAATGCGTGTTGTTGCGGCTGCACTCGCGCAGCATGTCCAGGTACCGCCGCTCGAACACGCGCAGCCCGAGCGCCGCCCCGGGCAGCAGCACGGCATGCAGCGGGAACAGCGGCAGCGTGGCGACGGAATCGGTCATGGCCGGTTGCTCAGCGCGCCTGCAGCTGGGCCAGGAAGCGGCGCGGCGCGCCGTCGAAGCCGCCGTTGGACATGAACACCACGTGGTCGCCGGGCTGCGCGATCGTGCCCAGCTGCGCCAGCAGTGCGTCGGTATCGGGCACGGCGTGCGCTTCACCGCGCACGGCGGCAATCACCGAGGCCGCATCCCAGGCCAGCTCGGGACGGTGCAGGAACACCACGGCGTCGGCCAATGCCAGCGAAGGCGCCAGCGCGTGCGCGTGTGCCCCCAGCCGCATCGAGTTGCTGCGCGGCTCCATCGCCACCACGATGCGGCGGTCGCCGACCTTGGCGCGCAGCCCCTGCAGCGTGGTCTGGATGGCAGTGGGATGATGGGCGAAATCGTCATACACGGTGATCTCGTCGGCCACGCCGATCACTTCCATGCGCCGCTTGACGCTGCGGAACTGCGCCAGCGCCGGGATCACGCTGGCCGGCGCGACGCCCACCGCGTGCGCGGCAGCCAACGCCGCCAAGCCGTTGAGCACGTTGTGGCGGCCCAGCAGCGACCAGCGCACTTCGCCCAGTGCCACGCCGCGGTGGTGCACCACGAAGGCGCTGCCGTCGGCGTTGACCAGCTCGGCATGCCATTCCAGGCCGGGGTCGAAGCCGAAGCGTTCCACCGGGGTCCAGCAGCCCATCGCCAGCACCTCGGCCAGGTGGGCATCCTCGCCATTGACGATCAGTCGCCCGCGCGCGGGCACGGTGCGCACCAGGTGGTGGAACTGGCGCTGGATCGCGGCCACGTCGGGGAAGATGTCGGCGTGGTCGTATTCCAGGTTGTTGAGGATCGCCACCAGCGGCCGGTAATGCACGAACTTGCTGCGCTTGTCGAAGAAGGCGGTGTCGTACTCATCGGCCTCGACCACGAATTCGCGGCCCTGCCCCACCCGTGCCGACACACCGAAATCTTCGGCCACGCCGCCGATCAGGAAGCCCGGTTCGCGGCCGGCGGACTGCAGCAGCCAGGTCAGGATGGTGGTGGTGGTGGTCTTGCCATGGGTGCCGGCCACGGCCAGCGTGTCGCGGCCCGGCAGGACCTGTTCGGAGAGCCACTGCGCACCGGAAATGTAACGCTGCGCGGCATCCAGCACCGCTTCCACAGCCGGGTTGCCGCGCGACAGCGCGTTGCCGACCACCACTTCGTCGCAGTCGCTGCCGACGCTGTCGGCCCGGTAGCCCGGATCCAGGGCGATGCCCAGCTGCTCCAGCTGGGTGGACATCGGCGGGTAGATCGCCTGGTCGCTGCCACGGACCGTATGGCCCAGTTCCCGCGCCAGCGCGGCCACGCCGCCCATGAAGGTGCCGGCAATACCAAGAATGTGGATCGTGCTCATCACCCGATTGTCGCCCAAAGCCCACTCTGAAGGGGAGTCGCAAAGCATCTGGGGGACAGCCCCCTGAGTCAGGGGTATGGAAGCAGACATGGGGCCCACTGTTTGCGAAGCAGACTGTGGGACGACAGCGCGTGGCTTTGCGCGCGCGCTGTCAGGGAATTCCCGATAGCGATGTACTGTGAACACGTACACAATTCATCGCGCCAGCCGCAGTACCCCCGATGGTCCTACTCCCCAAGAGGCCATCCCCAGGGGGGCTCATATTGTGGGGCTCTGAGCAGGCCCGATCGCTGGCGCTCTACACCGCACGCCCGGTTCCGATAGGACCGGGCGTGCGCGTGTAGGTTGTCAGGCCTTGATCGCCGCGTGGATGCGGGCTTCCACTTCTTCCAGCCCGCCCACGCCATCGACGCGCGCCAGCGTGCCGCGATCGGCATAGAAGTCCACCACCGGCGCGGTCTGCTCGGTGTACACGCGAAGACGCTGGCGCACCGATTCGGGACTGTCGTCGGCGCGGCCCTGCTCCTGCGCGCGGCCGGCAATGCGCTCGACCAGCAGTTCGCTTGGCACATCCAGCTGCACCACCGCATCCAGCGGCTGGCCGATCTTCGCCAGCAGGGCGTCCAGCGCATTGGCCTGGGCCACGTTGCGCGGATAACCATCCAGGATGAAGCCCTTGGCCACGTCCGCCTGGCCCAGGCGCGATTCGAGCATGCCCAGCAGGATGTCGTCGGACACCAGGTTGCCGGCATCCATCACGGCCTTGGCCTGCTTGCCCAGCTCGGTGCCGGCGGCTACTTCGGCCCGCAGCAGGTCACCGGTGGAAATGTGCGCAATGTCGAGGTGTTCCTTCAGGCGCGTCGCCTGTGTCCCCTTGCCCGAACCGGGCGGTCCCAACAGAACCAATCGCATCAACCTGACTCCAACTTGGTAAAAAACGGAAGGGCGCGCGCCCCGTGATTATTCACAATCACGCTGCACCGCAATACACGCACTTTACCTCATACCGGTAATGTCCCTGCAATGTCCTTCCCCCCGAAAAAGGTCCAGCCATGTCCAAAGGTACCCTGCTCTACGCCCAGTCAGGCGGCGTCACCGCCGTCATCAACGCCACCGCCTCGGCGGTGATCGGTACCGCCAGGGCCAAGGGAATCAAGGTCTTGGCGGCGCGCAACGGCATCCTGGGCGCCCTGCGCGAGGAGCTGATCGACACCTCGAAGGAATCGGCCGCGGCGATCGCGGCGCTGGCCCACACCCCGGGCGGCGCGTTCGGCTCATGCCGCTACAAGCTCAAATCGCTGGACGCCGACCGCGCCCGCTACGAGCGCCTGCTGGCGGTGCTGCAGGCGCACGACGTGCGCTGGTTCCTCTACAACGGCGGCAACGATTCGGCCGATACGGCCTGGAAGGTGTCCCAGCTGGCCAAGGCGTTCAACTACGACCTGACCTGCATCGGCGTGCCCAAGACCATCGACAACGATCTGGCGGTGACCGACACCTGCCCGGGCTTCGGTTCGGCGGCCAAGTACACCGCCGTGTCGGTGCGCGAGGCGGCGTTGGACGTGGCGGCCATGGCCGAAACCTCGACCAAGGTGTTCGTGTACGAGGCCATGGGTCGGCACGCCGGCTGGCTGGCGGCGGCAGCCGGGCTGGCCGGCAACGGGCCCGACGAGGCCCCGCACATCATTCTGCTGCCCGAGCGCGCCTACGACGAGGCCGCGTTCCTGGCCAAGGTTAAGCAGGTGGTGGAACGCGTGGGCCACTGCGTGGTGGTCGCCTCCGAAGGCATCCAGACCGCCGATGGCCGCTTCGTGGCAGATGCCGGCGGCGGCAAGGACTCGTTCGGGCACACCCAGCTGGGCGGCGTGGCCTCGCAGCTGGCCGCGCGGGTCAAGGACGCGCTGGGCTACAAAGTGCACTGGACCCTGCCCGACTACCTCCAGCGGTCTGCGCGCCATATCGCCTCGAAGACCGACTGGGAACAGGCGCAGGCCGTGGGCAAGGCGGCGGTGCAGTACGCACTGAAGGGCCAGAACGCGGTGATGCCGGTGATCGTGCGCAGCAGCGACGCGCCCTATCGCTGGAAGATCGAACCGGCACCGCTGCACAAGGTCGCCAACCACGAGAAGAAGATGCCGGCCGGCTTCATCCGCCGCGATGGCTTCGGCATCACCGACAAGGCACGCGCCTACCTGTCGCCGCTGATCAAGGGCGAGGCCCCGCTGCCCTATGGCGCGGATGGGTTGCCGAAGTATGTGACGCTGAAGAACGTGGCGGTGAAAAAGAAGCTGCCGGCGTTCGAGGCGTAAGGTCAGCGGCAGGCGGCGCCTTCCACCGCCAGTTGCGCGGCGAACATGGGGATCTGCGCCGTCTTGCCGGCGGCGGCCTGCTTCTTCGCCTCCTCCAGGTAGATGCGCGACTGGCCTTGGCCGTCGAGCTGCGGCTTCTGTTCCACCGGCAGGCGCCACACCCGCACCACCGCCTGCTGCGCGGGGCACGCCGCGCTGGGCACGCGGATCACGTCGTTGAGTTTCCAGCCCTTGGCTACGCTGGGCTGGGCTTTTTCGAAGTCGACGAAACGGGCGCGCGGCTGGCACTGCTCGCTGGTGCGGACCACGTTGAAGCGGTAGGGCTGGGCGGGGTCACCGGTGAAGCTGCCTTCCAGGCGCGCGCAGGCTTCGGGAATCTGGCGCAGGGTGTGCACGGTATTGACCGCCTGCGGCGTGCCGGTCGGGCGTTGCAGTTCGGGGGTTTCGGCGGCGAACGTGGTTGCGCAGGGGAGCAGGGCCAGCAGGATGAGGTGGCGGGGGGACATGGGGGAAGCCTCCGTTGGGGTGGAGGTGAGGGTGGCTTGGGGGGGATGAACGGTGTGGCAAGGGGGTGCTGCCGGGGCGGGTGGGTGTGCGCGAACCGCGGAGCCGACCAACGGTCGGCGCTACAGCCTCGTGCGCCCTGGATCTGGGCTTCGTTGGGCTGTTGGGCGCAATCGCTGGGCAGGGGCGATATTTTCATTGCATACTCGGGGGGCGCTCCAGGATTGCTGAACAAAGCCACACGCTTGATGACCGGGTACGGTCTGAACGGGTTGGTCCATCGTTGCAGCCCGTTGTGTCCCACGTGGTGAGGTTCGTCCGTCGACTGGATGCCATCCATCACCCGGGAGGGGACATGCTGGAACGTCATGGGCTTTCACTTGCGTTGTTCTGCGCCATTCTTGCGATTCTCTACGGCATCGTTTCGGCACGCTGGATTCTCCGGCAACCGGCCGGCAATGCCCGCATGCAGGAAATCGCCGCCGCCATCCAGGAAGGCGCGCGCGCCTACCTCAACCGCCAATACCTGACCATCGGCATCGCCGGCGTGGTGCTGTTGGTGCTGGTCGGGTTCTTCCTCAGCTGGTACACCGCGATCGGCTTCGCGATCGGTGCGGTGCTGTCCGGCGCGGCCGGCTACATCGGCATGAACGTGTCGGTACGCGCCAATGTGCGTACCGCCGAGGCGGCACGCCATGGCCTCGGTGCGGCCATGGACGTGGCGTTCCGCGGCGGTGCGATCACCGGCATGCTGGTGGTCGGGCTGGGCCTGCTTGGCGTGGCCGGGTACTACGCGCTGCTGCTGCGCCTGGGGCTGGATACCGGCGCCGCGCTGCATGCGCTGGTCGGGCTGGCGTTCGGCTCGTCGCTGATCTCGATCTTCGCCCGGCTTGGCGGCGGCATCTTCACCAAGGGCGCCGACGTCGGCGCCGACCTGGTGGGCAAGGTCGAGGCCGGCATTCCCGAGGACGACCCGCGCAACCCGGCGGTGATCGCCGACAACGTCGGCGACAACGTTGGCGACTGCGCCGGCATGGCCGCCGACCTGTTCGAGACCTACGCGGTGACGGTGATCGCCACCATGCTGCTGGGCAGCCTGATGATCGCCGAGGCCGGGCGCAATGCGATCCTGTACCCGCTGGTGCTGGGCGGGGTGTCGATCATCGCCTCGATCATCGGTGCGCTGTTCGTCAAGGTGAAACCAGGCGGCTCGATCATGGGTGCGCTTTACAAGGGCGTGATCGTGTCGGGCGTGCTGGCCGCGATCGCGTTCTACCCGATTACCCTGCAGTTGATGCCGGACAACGCGCATGGTGCGTTCAACCTGTACCTCTGCGCGCTGATCGGACTGGTCCTGACCGGGTTGATCGTGTGGATCACCGAGTACTACACCGGTACCCAGTACAAGCCGGTGCAGCACGTGGCACAGGCTTCCACTACCGGGCACGGCACCAACATCATTGCCGGGCTGGGGGTGTCGATGAAGTCGACCGCGCTCCCGGTGATCGCGGTGTGCCTGGCGATCTGGCTGGCACACCTGCACGGCGGGCTGTACGGCATCGCCATCGCCGCCACCGCGATGCTGTCAATGGCCGGCATGATCGTGGCGCTGGACGCGTACGGACCGATCACCGACAACGCCGGCGGCATCGCCGAAATGGCCGAACTGCCGCCGGAAATCCGCAACATCACCGACCCGCTGGATGCGGTGGGCAACACCACCAAGGCGGTGACCAAGGGCTATGCGATCGGGTCCGCGGCGCTGGCCGCGCTGGTGCTGTTCGCCGACTACACCCACAACCTGCAGGCGGCGAACCCGGGCGAAGTATTCGCCTTCGACCTTTCCGACCACACGGTGATCATCGGCCTGTTGATCGGCGGCCTGATCCCCTACCTGTTCGGCGCCATGGCAATGGAGGCGGTCGGCCGCGCCGCCGGGGCGGTGGTGGAGGAGGTGCGACGGCAGTTCCGCGAGATTCCCGGGATCATGCAGGGCACCGGCAAGCCGCAGTACGACCGCGCGGTGGACATGCTGACCCGTTCGGCGATCCGCGAAATGATCGTCCCCTCGCTGCTGCCGGTGGTGGTGCCGGTGGTGGTCGGGCTGCTGCTCGGGCCGCGCGCGCTGGGTGGGCTGCTGATCGGCACCATCGTCACCGGCCTGTTCGTGGCGATCTCGATGACCACCGGCGGCGGCGCCTGGGACAATGCCAAGAAGTACATCGAAGACGGGCATTTCGGCGGCAAGGGCAGCGAAGCGCACAAGGCGGCGGTGACCGGCGATACCGTCGGCGATCCCTACAAGGACACCGCGGGGCCGGCGATCAACCCGTTGATCAAGATCATCAACATCGTGGCGCTGCTGCTGGTGCCGTTGCTGTAGCGGTCAGGGTGCCCGAGGCTGGCCGTCAGCGCTCATGCGAATTCCAGTTCGACATGGTCGTGCACGCTGCGGAACGCCGCGTTGGCGGCCTCGATCACCTGCTGCTCTTCGGCGTCGGTCAGCTCCACGCTGTCCAGCGCTGCGGTGAAGGCACGCCAGTGGCGTGCCGCACCATCGGGATGCGCGGCCAGGTGCCGCGCGCCGAAATCCGCGTCCAGGCCCAGCTGTGCCGCCATCTTGTAGAGGACGGTGCCGCCCAGGTTGGAGCCCTCGGCCACGTACAGCCAGCCCAGCGCCGCCGCCAGCGGCAGGTCCGGGTCCAGCCGCATCGACACCGGCTCCGGCAGGATCTGTTCCAGATCGCGCAGGTCGCGGGTCACCTCCGGCAGCCGCCGGCGTTCGGCAAGGTCCGGTAGCAGCGCATCCAGCGCGGCGTTGGCATATAGCGCGTCGATATCGCGATGGAAGCGGTACTGCACGCGCAGGAAGCGGGCAAAACGGTCGCGGTCGGCGAAGATGTCGCCGGCCATGATGCGTTTGTCCAGCGCGCCGTGGCTGTCGCGGGTAGCGGCCTTCAGGCGTTGGCTGCGGGTGGCTTCAAGGGTCTCGGGGGCGTTCATGGCGTTCTGGCAGGAAAAGTTGGCAATGCCGCGCAGCGCACGACACAGGGGTAAGACGCCTGCCAAGCAGACTACCGCAAGCGGGATGGACGGGTGGGCCTGCTCCCCCATTCCGGCGATGCCATCATCACTTCGGGGTGTTGATAATGGCGCATTCTTCCGCCCCACCCAGGATTGCCATGATGGACACCACCGAATCGCGCATGACCACGTTGTTCGAACAGCTGGGCCTGGAGTCCAGCAACGAGGCCATCGCCGCGTTCATCCTCGGCCACCAGCTGCCGGCCGACGTCAAGGTCACCGAGGCGACTTACTGGAGCGCGGCCCAGCGTCAGTTCCTCGGCGAACAGTTGAAGGAGGATGCCGACTGGGCGATCGTGGTCGACGAACTCAACGAAGCGCTGCATGCCGATTCGGTGGCGCGCTAGTACCGCCCCGCCCTACGTCAATCGCGCGGGCGACGTACCGCACGCAGCTTTCCGCTGCGCCCGCCGCCGGCATAGAACACGCTGCCACCGTCCGACTCCAGGCCACTGACATGCATGCCGTCGGGCATCTGCAGGCGCTCGAGCACTTCACCGCTGATCGGGTCCACGCGGCGGATGTCGCTGCGTTCGCCGTCGTCGGTCCCGTGCCAGAGCTGGCCATCGACCCAGGTCACACCGGTGACGAAGCGGTCCGATTCGATCGTGCGCAGTACGCGCCCATCGGCCGGATCGATCTGGTGGATGCGGCGGTTGCGGTACTGCCCTACCCACAGGCTGCCTTCGGCCCAGGCCATCCCGGAGTCCGCGCCACCGCCGGGCGCGGGGATCGAGCCCAGTACCTCACCGGTCCGCGGGTCGATCCGGTCGATCCGTGCTTCGGCGATCTGATAGAGGTGGGTTCCATCGAAGGCGGTGCCGGCGTCGCCTGGCACCGCCAGCGACTGCACGGTGCGGCCGGTTTCCGGGTCGATCGCCAGCAGTTCGGCGCCCACGGCGGCCCATACGTGGCGGCCATCGAAGCTGACCCCGTGCACGGCTTCGGCGCCTGCGAAGGGGCCGTACTCCCGGATCACATCTGCAGTGGTCGTGTTCATTCCCGCATCTCCTGGCACGTCGGAAGGGGTGCCTGGCAACGACACTAGTCGCCTGGCAGCGAAGCTGGGAGTAACAAGATCGTCGTGAATCCCACCCGCGGTGCACCGAGCCAGCGCTGTGCACGTCCGCGGCCGTGGCTGCGTACCCGCCGCGCTGCCTCCAGCGCTGCCAGCTCGCGCTGCACGGTGCGCTGGCTGGCGCCCACGGCCAGCGCCAGCGCCGAGGTGGACCAGGCCGCACCATCGCCCAGCAGCGCTTCCAGCGCCGCCGGCTCTCCCTCCTGCGGCGGCGCCAGCACCGCCACATCGACGCCGGGCGGCGCCCGCAAGCGGTAACCGATGTCGGTGGCATCGATATGCAGCAGGTCCTGCAGCGCCACGCGCAGCCGCCCCACCTCCACACGCAGGCGCGCACGGTGGGTGTGGTCACCGGCCCCGGTGCGGAATACCTCGGCAATCAGCAGGTCGCGGTCGACATCGGCCGGCCAGGCCCGGCCGAGCGCATGCAACAGGGCGAACAACAGCGGGCGACGTGCCAGCGGGCGCCAGCGTCCGCCCGACCACACGCCACGGCGGCAGCCGTCGATGACGCACGCTGGCGAGTCGAGCAGGCGCTGTACGGCGGCAAGGTCCAGGGCGGCGTCGCTCGTGCCCTGAAGCCTGCGAGCGGCAGGCTGCGAGAGCTGTCTGCGGGCCTGGGCCACTTCGCTCTGCAGCGCCGCGATTCCCGATGCGCGGGCGGCTCCCTCGGCATGCTCGAGCGCGGCCAGCGCGCGGGGCATCTGCAACGCGCACGCGGCCAGCCCGGCCTCGGTCAGGGAGGCCATCGCCGCCAGGGCCGGGATGGATGTGCCGCCGCGCAGGCGGGCCAGGGCCTCGGCGGCTTCCTGCCGACGACCCAGCAGCAACCCGCGGCGCGCCAGGATCAGCCAGGCCTGGCAGGCGTTATGCGGGTCGCCACGCCGGGCCAGTTCGGCAGCGGCGAGCTGCAGGGGAAGGATGGGGCCGGTAAGGTCGCGCAGCGCCAACGCCACTTCGGCCTCCGCCACCACGCAGCGCGCCCGGGCCAGGACCTCGTCGGCGCCGAAGCCGCGCCGGGCCAGCCGCAGCAGCTCGCGTGCGCGCTCCAGCTCGCCCAGCTGGGCCATGGCCACGCCACGCAGCGCCAGTGCCGGGGGATCACCACGCAGGGCCACATGGCCCAGCGCGGTCAGGACATCGCCCGCGGCAAGGGCGCGGGCGGCGGCGGCAAGCAGTGAATCCATGCCCGCAGGCTAGCGCAGGCAGTTGGCCAATGCGTCGAACACGGTCCTGCCCGTGCCGGGCAGCGGCTGGAACAGCGGCTTCGGTCCGTCCAGCGAGGCCAGCAATGCTTCCACGGTGGTGTGGGCGCCGATCGGGAAGCGGCACAGCCAGGTGGGTTGCCGGGCGACCAGCGCACCGGTGTCCGGGTCCACCTGCAGTTCGCTGGCGGCGAAGGCCCAGCCGCAGCTGTTGACCCGCCCGCTCACCCGCTCCACCGAGCAGCGCAGCTTCATCGAGTGGTAATCGCTGTATTCGCCCTCGCAGAAGGTGTCGGCGCAGACGTCATCGAAGTCGTTTTCCAGGCGGTGCCGGAGGTCGCGGAAGGCGTTCCACTGCGCCTGCGGCGTGGGGTAGTCGACCAGATCAACATGCGTCGGCGGAATCACCGGCGCGGCGCTGGCCGACGGGCCGGGCCACAGCACGGTCAGCGCGGCAGCCAGAAGAGAGGTCCGGAGCAGGGGTGGCACAACAGTCATGGCAGATCTCCTTGAAAGGCGGGTCAGGACAGGCAGCGGCGGAGGACGTCGAACAGCGACAGCCCGCTTCCGGGCAGGCGGTTGAACAGATAGCCGGAGCTGTCCGGCTGCAGGGTGGTCATGTGGGCGAGGAACGTGCCCGCAGGCAGGCCCGGCTGCAGCGGCAGCCGGCAGTACCACTGGCTGAGCTCGGTGGTGATGGCGCCGTTGGCGGGGTCGACCCGGGTCTGGCTGGCGACCACGGCGAAGCGGCAGGCATGGATCTGGTCGGTGCGGGTATCGACCACGCAGTCCAGGCGCAGCGGCCGGTAATTGTCCACGGCCCCGGCGCAGAACGCGTCCGGGCAGGCATCGGTGAATTCGTCCACCAGCCAGCGGTTGAGTTCCCGGTAGGCGGTGTCGTCGGCCGGCTCGCCTGGCCCGAGCCGCTCGGCCAGGTCGATGTAGCGCGGTGTACGGGTGCCTGCCAGGGCCGGCAGGGCCAGGGACAGCAGGAGCAGGGGTGCCAACAGCGGCAGGGCGCGGTGGAATCGGGGGGCTCGAGCGGTCATGGGCGGACTCCGTGGCAGGTGCCCTACCTTGCGCCGGTCCCGCCTCCGGGACGATCAGCGTGGCGCCCGGGTGGCGGTCGGCGATTGCCGCGGCATCAGGTCGGCTGCGACCCACCCTGCACGGCGGCCGGCAAAGGCATAAAATGGGAGGTCTTATCGCGCCATCCCCCCTCTCGGAGCACACCATGGGTCTGGAACTCGTCTCGCCCGGCAAGAACCCGCCGGAAGAAATCAACGTCATCATCGAGATCCCGAAGGACTCGGAACCGGTCAAGTACGAAGTGGACAAGGAAACCGGCGCGATCTTCGTCGACCGCATCCTGTCCACCCCGATGCGCTACCCGTGCAACTACGGCTACGTGCCGAGCACCCTGTGCGGCGACGGTGACCCGGCCGACGTGCTGGTGGTGCTGCCGCTGCCGCTGATCCCGGGTTCGGTCGTGCGCTGCCGTCCGGTCGGCGTGCTGAAGATGAGCGACGAAGCCGGCAGCGACGAAAAGATCCTGGCCGTGCCGGTTGCCAAGGTCTTCAGCGGCTACGCACACGTGGAAGACATCGAGCAGGTGTCCAGCCACTGGCTGGAGCGCATCGGCCACTTCTTCGAGCACTACAAGGACCTGGAGAAGGGCAAGTGGGTCAAGCTGGACGGCTGGGGCGGCGCTGCTGAAGCCAAGCAGATCCTGATCGACGCCCATCAGCGCTACCTCTCCAACGGCGGCTGAAACTGAATGACCTCGCTCCGGCACGCCGCCGGAGCGATGGGCATCACGCTTTTACAATGAGGCACATCACTGTTTGTGCCGAATTGGGTACATTGCGACTTCTACACCGTCCACGGTGCGTACCACCGTGGTCACCCAGGGGATTGTGTCGTGCGTATTCTGCTAGTTGGGGACGAAGCCAGCCTGTCGGCTGAGCTGTTGGATTTCATTGCCGATCTTGGGGAAGAGTGGCAGCCGTTGACCGCCGCCGATGGCCAGACGGCCATGAGCATCGTGGCGTCCACGCCGATCGATGCGGTCATTGCCTGCCCCGCCCTGCCCGATCTCACCGCCACCACGCTGCTGGGCCAGATCCGGACGCTGCGTCCGGAAACGATCCGCATTGCGCTGGTCGAAGCGGCCCAGGGCAATCGCCCGCCGCCGGCCCGCCTGATCGGCGTGGCGCACCGGTTCCTGCCGTTGCCACTGGCACCGGAAGTACTGCTGGAAGCGTTGACCAGCCTGGAAGAGCTGCGTGAGCTGCTCGACAGCGAGCGCCTGCGCAGCGCCATCGGCCGGATCGAAAAGCTGCCTTCGCCGCCGCACCTGTACCTGAGCCTGACCCAGGCGCTGGAGCACGACGACGACACCGACACTGCCGACGTGGCCAAGCTGGTCTCGGCCGACCCGGCGATCGCCGCCAAAGTGCTGCAGCTGTCCAATTCGGCCTTCTTCAACAGCGGCCGGACCATTTCCGACCTGCGCAGTGCGGTGACCCGGCTGGGCCTGGCCACGCTGCGTGACCTGGTCCTGGCCAGCGAGGTGTTTTCCGCCTCGGCCCTGTCCGGTGCCGAGCGCAACGCGCTGCAGCAGCGCGCGCTGCTGGCCTCGCGGCTGGCCGCCAAGCTGCTGCCGGAGTCGAGCGCCGAGCTGGGCGCAACCGCCGCGCTGCTGGCCGACATCGGCCTGCTGCTGCCGGGAGTGCGCAACGAACGCAGCGAGCCGGCGAGCGATGCCGACCCGCGCCCGGGCCACAGCGAAGCCGGCGCCTACCTGCTGGGACTGTGGGGTTTGCCGATGCCGATCATCGAGGCAGTGGCGTTCCACCTGCAGCCGCAGCGCTCGAACACGCGCAGCTTCTGGGTGACCGGTGCGGTGCACGTGGCGCTGGCGCTGGTAAACGGCGACCCGGTGGACGAAGAGTACCTGCAGCGTGCCGGCGTGCTGGGCAAGCTGCCGCAGTGGCGCGACCATGCCAATGGGTTGATGGGACTCGCTACGGCGGACGCATAGGGCGCAACGACCCACGGTCGTTGCCTACCGGCGATGGTTTGAGAAACGATGATGGCGTGCCTCGGCACGCCATTTTTTTTTGCGCCATGCAATCGGTGGATCACGACCGTTGGTCGTGATCAGAAAAAAGGGCGGACCTTGCGGTCCGCCCTCCTTTTACTGCACCAGGGTTCCGATGGATCAGAACTTCTGGGTGTACTTCATGTACAGGAAGCGACCGATGTCGAAGCCGCCGTAGTAGGCGAAGCTCGAGTTCGGCGCCGAGTACATCAGCGGACCCTTGTGGTCGAACACGTTGTTCGCGCCCAGGGCGATGGTGGCATCCCACGGCGCCTTCCAGCTGACCTGCAGGTCGTGGAAGGTGTTGGAGCCGGTCTTGCGCAGCGGATCGGCTTCACCATTGGCCATGTGATCCGGGGCATTGCACCAGAACTCGCCGGTGTCGATGCAGCCTTCCTTCATGCCCGAGTAGTAGCGCGCGGTGTAGTTCACACCGAAATCGCCGTACTGCCAGTTCACGCCCAGGTTCGAACGCACGCGGAACAGGCCGGCTTCGCCGACGCGACCGATCATGATGTTGTCGCCGGCAGCGTTCTGGCCCTGCTCGTCGTACTTGGACATGTAGCTGGTCTGCCAGTCGATGTTGAACTGGCCGATGGCCAGCTCCGGCAGGCGGTACTTGATGCCCAGGTCGTAGCCTTCGGTTTCCATCATGCCGAGGTTGGCAGTGCCGTAGGTGATCGCACTGACGTGGCCGTCATCGGCACGCACGACGCTTTCGCAACGGGCGCTGTTACCCAGCACGTAGCAGTCGCGCAGGATGCGGTCGACGCTGTCAGCAATGATCATGTTGCTGATTTCGTAGCGGTACCAGTCCAGCGAGATGTCCAGGCCCTGCACCCAACGCGGGCTCCAGACCAGACCCATGGTCTTGCTCTTGGAGGTTTCCGGCGACAGGTTCGGGTTGGCACCCGAGATGAACTGGTCACCCGACTGGCACGGCAGGGTCGAGCACGGGCGGTTGCCCTGGCCGAGCTGCACGTAGTCGGCCGGCACGCCAGCGGCGGAGCAGGCGGCATTGCCGGCGACGCTGCCCGGCGCGGTGGTGCCGCACGGATCGATGTACGACTCGAAGCTCGAGCTCAGGCCACCGTACAGGTCGCTGATGGTCGGGGCGCGGAAGCCTTCGGCGTAGGTGCCACGGACCAGCAGCTCGTCCATCGGACGCCAGGTGAGGCCGAACTTGCTGTTGGTGGTGCCGCCGAAGTTGCTGTAATCCGAGTAACGGCTCGCAGCGTTGAAGGTCAGTTCCTTGGCAAACGCCATGTCCGACAGGATCGGCACGTTCAGTTCGAGGTAGACCTCGTTCAGATCGTACTCGCCGCGGGTCGGCTTCTGGCCCAGGCCGGTGGACTGGCCCGACTGTGCGAAGGCGTCCGGCACATAGCTGCCTTCTTCCTTGCGGTGCTCCACGCCCACGGCAAAGCCGAGGTCGCCAGCCGGCAGGGTCACGATCGAACCGGCCAGGTTGGCGGTGAAGCTGGTGGTCTTGGTTTCACCACGGGTGGTGTAGGTCGGGAACAGGAAGTTCACCAGCTCCGGGTTCGACAGCGAACCTGCGCCAGCGACGCCGTACGGCAGCAGCGGGTTCCACGGCAGGCAGTCGCCCACGGTCGGGTTGGCCGCGGTGCCGCAACGGGCAACGCCGTTTCCGTCGATGAACGAGGGGCCCAGCGCCTGCTTGGCGGCGATCAGGCTCATGTCGCCGTAGTTGGACTTGACCGACTCGTTGCGGTTCCACAGCGCGCCGACGTCCCAGTCGAAGGTCTTGCCGGCCAGCTCGAAGTAGCCGCTGACGGTCGGCGCGAAGCGCAGGGTCTTCAGCTGGCTGTCGGTGGTGCGCGGCACTTCCCACAGGCGGCGGCGGAAGTCGACATTCTGACCAACCGGGTTGAACGCGCTACCGGCGGTCAGCGGAGTGGTGAACGAGGACGACTGGTACGGGTAACCGGCAATCTGCTGGAACGTCTTGCGCTCGTTGTAGAGCACATCGGTGTTCAGGCTGATGGTGTCGGTGAAGTCGTAGGTGCCGTTGACGTACAGCGACTTGCGCTCGACGCCGGTCAGCAGGGTCATCTGCTCATTGGAGTTGGCGTACTCGGCCGGGGTCAGCTCGTGGTAGTCAGCCGGGTTGTTCGGGTTGCCGCCCTGGTTCAGGGTCTGCCACACCGCGGTCTTGGAGGTGCGCGAGCAGTCATAGGCCAGCGGGTTGCACCAGCTGCCGTTCTGGCTGATCGGGCTCCAGTCTTCCGGAGTCGACAGCGGGCCCAGGCCGCCATCACGGCTGTACCAACGGTCCTTCGCCCACACCGGATCCTGCTTGTTGTACTCGGCCGACAGGGTCAGGCTGCCGCGCTCGCCGGTAGCGCCCAGGGTCATCGAATACTGCTGGGTGTCGCCGTCGCCATTGTCGTACTGGCCGACATAGACCTGGGCTTCGCCGCCGTCGAAGTTCTTGCGGGTGATCACGTTGACCACGCCGGCAATGGCGTCGGAACCGTAGATCGACGATGCGCCGTCCTTCAGGATCTCGATGCGCTCGACGGCCGACATCGGGATCTGGCTCAGGTCCTGCAGGCCAGCGGTGGAAGCGCCAAGACGCTTGCCGTTCATCAGCACCAGGGTGCGCTCGGCGCCAAGGTTGCGGATGTCGACGTAGTAGCCGCCGACGTTTTCGCCCGAAGCCAGCGACTCCGAACGCGAAATGGCCGGCGAGCCGGCCGAGGTCAGGTTGTTCAGCACGTCAGCGACGCTCGAGAAGCCCTGCTTTTCCAGGGATTCGCGGGTCATCGTCAGGATCGGCTGCTGGGTCTCCATGTCGGCGCCACGGATGCGCGAGCCGGTGACCGAGATGCGATCGAGGTCAGTGGTGCCGGAGGCTGCTTCCTGTGCCGAAGCGAAGCTCGGCACGAGCGCCAGCGCAATGCCGGCCGGCAGAAGACCCAGCCGCACTGCGGGAGTACGAAAATTCATCAATCTCTCCAAGGTACGTTAGTAGCGTGTTAAACCGCCTCGGAAAGTTACGATTGCGTTACCGTTAATTATTTGCGCGATGCCACCGGACTGTTTGCCGACTTTGGCGGAAGCGTCCCGCCGGTCTGGCGGAAACCCGATGCGGACTGGCCATAACGGGCGCGGAAGGCGCGCGCGAAGCTGCAGCAGTTGTCAAAACCGCTGGCCGCGGCCACTTCGCCGATCATCATGTCGGTATCGCGCAGCAGGTCGGCCGCACGCTCCAGCCGGAGGCGGGCGGACAGCGACTGCGGGCTCTCTTCGTACAGGCTCTGGAAGGTCTTGGAGAGGTACCAGCTGGAGAAGTTGGTCAACTCGGCCAGTTCGCCGATGCGCACCACGCGGTGGCTGTTGCCTTCCAGGAACAGGCGCGCACGCTGCATGCGCCCGAACACCTGGCGCTTGCGGATGCGCGAACGCCCGGGGCAACGCTGCACGCCGGTAGCCATGCCACGCTGCATCGAGGCCAGGTGCAGCAGCACCGGGCGCAGGGCCTGCGCCGGCTGGCCGCTGGCCAGCGCGTCGCGCCACAGGCGCAGGGCGACCCGCACTTCGCTGCGCGACATGCTGCCGCGCCCGGCATACAGGCTGCAGTCGGCCAGCTCGCCCAGCGCGCGCAGCGCGTCCGGGGTCAGGCTCAGGCCGATGCAGAGGCCGTCGCGGCCGGCCTGGATCATCGGCCTGGATTCCTTTTCGAACGCGATCCACTCACGCTGGCGCAGGCGGAAGCGGCCTTCCTTCGACTCGACCCAGGCGCTGCCGCGCAGCTGCATCCACACGGTGAAGGTGGTGCCGGCAGTCTGCAGGCTGCCCAGCCGGGCCACGCCCAGGCAGGTCGGCAGCGGACCGTCGTCGACGATCTTGTCCAGGGAGAGCGATTGGCCGCGATCGGCCAGGGAAAGCTGACGCATGACGTACACCGGGTTTGCCGTTACGGGGCACCCGTTTTGCCAAATCAGGCCAACTGGGTCAGGACGTTTCGACGAGATTGATCCGAATTCGCCACGACGCCGTCACGAAGAAAGTACGACGACTACTTTCCTTTCCAGAACAACAGGTTGGACGCCATCGAGAAGACCGGGCGCGGCGGCTCCGGCAGGGTCATCACGCCGATGTCGGCGCCGTCGGCCACCGCCAGGGCCAGGTACAGGGCGCTGCCATCGGGCTCGGCGCTGAAGCCGTTGCCGGCCGCAAGCCGGTCCTTGTCCAGGCACACTTCCGCACCGTCGGAGGGCTGGTTGATGCGCGCGAACACGGTCGAACAATCGGCACGGCTGGACAGGTAATCCAGGCTGCCATCGCGGGCTACCGCCCAGGTCCGGTAGCGCCAGCGCGACGGCCGGTCCTCGCTGACCTGCTGGATGCTGGCCGGATCCAGGCGCAGGTCGGCCGACCACAGCCCGCCCGCCGACAACCGGGTGAACAGCACGCGCTGGTGGGCCGGGTCCAACCGCGCCTGCGACACCCCGTCCACGCTGCCGAGCAGCTTCCACGGGGTGACGCGGCGGTCGAACAATGACAGGCGCATGTGCTCGTCATGGTCACGCTCGACTACCAGCAGGTGGTCGTTGTCGCCGGCATACAGGGCCTGCAGCGGTTGCGCTACCGGCACCGGCAACGCCACGATCTGTTCGTCGCGCGGGGACACTTCGTAGATGACCGGACGGGCCTCGGCATCGCGTCCGGACACCAGCAGGTGACGGCTGTCGGGCGACCAGTCGGCCGCCTGGCGGGTCTCGGGGCGCAATCCTTCCACCGGACGCAGCGACTCCGGCCGGGTCAGGTCGGCCCACCACAGGCCGTAGTTGCCCGAGCGGTCCGAGGTGAACACCAGCTGCCGGCCATCCGGGGCCAGCATCGGCTGGCCGTCGCGGCCGTTGGACGGGAACAGACGTTCCGGCGTGCCGGGGCGCCCATCTGTGACCGGCACCCGGAACAGGCCGAACTGCGCCTTCCGGTGCACGAACGCCAGCATGTTGTTGTGCCGCGACAGTGCCGGCGACTGTGCATCGTCCAGGCCGACGTCGCGCAGCGTGCGCGTATCGGTGTCCAGTTCGTACAGCCGCGCTTCGCTGTCGACGCGGCGGCCGAACACGATGTGGCGGCTGTCGCCGCGCCACGCCCAGCCGCGGATCTCGGCCGAGTCGCTGGTGAGCTGTTCGGGTTGGCCGCCCGCGGCGGGCAGGCGCCAGAGGTCGCCGATCTGCGGGTTGCGCACGAACACGATCCAGCGTCCATCCGGCGAGAAGCGCGGCGCGTAGTCGAAACTGTCGTCAGCCACCTGGTAGGCCACCGGCGTCCAGGCGCCGCTGGCGATGTCCAGCACCCGGATCCCGCGGTGCGCGTGGCGACCGGACAGCGAGCCGAACACCAGCCCGCGGCCATCCGGGGTCCAGTCGAAGCTGAGCAGTTCGGTGCCGTCGCAACGCGTCACATGGCGGACCGCCCCGCCGGTGGCGCTGGCGATCAACACCTCGCAGCTTGCCTCGGGCCCGAAGCGCGCGAAGGCGATCTCGCGCCCGTTCGGTGACCAGTTCGGGAACCGGTCCGAATGCCCGGCCGGTGTATCGGTGAGCAGTCGCGCCGGTGCGTTGCCCGAGGTCTGCACCTTGATGGCGCTACCGCCGCCGCCTCCATCGTCGGCTTCGTACGCCACTTGCGAGCCGTCGGGGGACACCGTGGGATAGGTCTCGAAGCCTGCCGTGGCAGTGATCAGCCGGTAGGGACGCTGCGGACTGCCGACTACGCGGCTGCCGTCTTCCAGCACGCCGCCACCCGCCGCCACGGCGGCCGGGCGCTGCAGCAGCAGCGCGGCGAGCACCAGCACGGCTATGGTCAGCAGCAGGCCGATGGCCAGGAATACGTAGCGCCGATTCCGCCGCCAGCGGCTGCGCGGGCGCGGCGCGGCAAACACCGCGGCAAGCGCATCGCGCTCGTCTTCGCCCGGTGCGCTGTCGGCATCGCGCATCGGCTCGACCACGGCCGACACCGGCTGCAGCAGCCGATAGCCGGTCTTGGCAATGGTTTCTATGTAGGCGGTGCCGGCTTCGTCGTCGCGCGAGAAGGCCTTGCGCAGCTGGGTGATGGCCTGGGTGAGCACGTCGTTGGTCGGCAGGGTATCCGGCCAGACCTCGGCAAACAGCTCATCGCGCGTCACCACCGCACCGGGCACCCGCATCAGTACCTTGAGCACGCCGAGCGCCTTGGGCGTCAGCCGGCGCGGACGACGCGCACCGTCCACCACCACTTCACGCGAGGACAGCGTGATGGTGCATTCGCCGATCCGGATACGGTCGGCAGCGGGTGTCTCACTCTCTATGACGTTCATTCCGGTGCTGCATGCGACAACTGAACAACTGGAACGCAGCGACCGAACCGCCAGATTCCGCAAATGGCTTCAACGCAAAGGGCAAAAACGACGAAGCGCGCGAATACTAGCCTAAGCAGGTTAAACGGCGCCTGTGCGCCCGGAAGACATCAGGCCCTCTCTCGCCGACGAATCCACACAATCTGCTGCACCATTCGCGCCTCCGGGCGCGATTTTTTTATCTGCGATTCAGCAAAGTTTTATTTTGCATTCAGTTTCGTGCATTGCGGATCATGGTCAGACCGACCAGCCGCGACACCACCAGCGCCACATACATCACGCCGGCGAACTGCTCGAGCATGACCAGGGCGCGTGCCTGCGGATGAACCGGCACCACATCACTCAACCCCACCCCGGAAAGCAAACTGAAGCTCAGATAAAGCAGCTCCATCCACGTGCGCAGTTCAGTTTCACTGGTGGCCACGAAGCTGCCCGGATACCACTGCTGGCAGACCGCGAAGGCGAAGGCGAACGCCCACGCCAGCAGGGTGAAGGTGGCCCCCGCGGCGAACAGCTCGTCGCGGGTGACCTTGTGATCCTGCAGCATGTAGGCGATCAGGCTGCCGGCGGTATAGAAGTAGAGCAGGCACTCCAGCAACTGCGCCGTGGTCGCCAGCGCCGGTCGCCCGAGCAGCGCGCCGCTGATGGAAAACACCACCGAGGGGATGGCCAGCAGCAGCGCCACCCACATCCCCAGCGGGCTGCGCCGCACCACCCACAGCGCAAGCCCCAACACCGCGATGCCGAATGCGCCAAACAGGGCGCGGCTGGCACCGGCCTCATCCATCGCCGGGTACAGCAGTACGCCCAGCAGCTGCACGCCCAGCAGCCACGCCGACGGATGCCGGCGGGCGATGGCCAGCCATTTGGTGGTGCGTGCGATTGCCATGCCCGGTGTCCCCTGCCCCTCTGCGGTGGCTGGAGCTTACCGGCTGCCCCGCCGACGCGGAATGACGATCATTCCTTGCGGTAGACCTGCGCGCCCAGCGCACGGAACTCGCTGGACTTCCCGGCCATTCCCGCCGCCAGCGCCTCCTGCTCGTGCAGGCCCTGCCCGGCCGCGTAGTCGCGCACGTCCTGGGTGATCTTCATCGAACAGAAGTGCGGCCCGCACATCGAGCAGAAGTGGGCCAGCTTGTGCGCGTCCCTGGGCAGGGTTTCGTCGTGGAATTCGCGCGCCTTCTCCGGGTCCAGTCCCAGGTGGAACTGGTCTTCCCAGCGGAACTCGAAGCGCGCCTTGCTCAGCGCGTTGTCGCGCACCTGTGCCCCGGGGTGGCCCTTGGCCAGGTCGGCGGCATGCGCGGCGATGCGGTAGGCCATGATGCCGTCGCGCACGTCCTGGCGGTTGGGCAGGCCCAGGTGTTCCTTGGGCGTCACGTAGCACAGCATCGCCGTGCCATACCAGCCGATCATCGCCGCGCCGATCGCGCTGGTGATGTGGTCGTAGCCGGGCGCTATGTCGGTGGTGAGCGGTCCGAGGGTGTAGAACGGGGCTTCCCCGCATTCGTGCAGCTGCTTGTCCATGTTCTCCTTGATCAGCTGCATCGGCACGTGGCCGGGGCCCTCGATCATTGTCTGCACGTCATGCTTCCAGGCGATCTTCGTCAACTCGCCGAGCGCTTCGAGTTCGCCGAACTGCGCCGCGTCGTTGGCATCGGCGATGCACCCGGGGCGCAGGCCGTCGCCGAGCGAGAAGGTCACGTCGTAGGCCTTCATGATCTCGCAGATGTCCTCGAAGTGCGTGTAGAGGAAATTCTCCCTGTGGTGGGCCAGGCACCACTTGGCCATGATCGAACCCCCGCGCGAGACGATCCCGGTGACCCGGCGCGCGGTAAGTGGAACGTGGCGCAGCAGCACGCCGGCATGGATGGTGAAGTAGTCCACGCCCTGCTCGGCCTGCTCGATCAGGGTGTCGCGGAAGATCTCCCAGCTCAGCTCTTCTGCGCGGCCATCGACCTTTTCCAGCGCCTGGTAGATCGGCACGGTGCCGATTGCCACCGGCGAGTTGCGCAGGATCCATTCGCGGGTTTCATGGATGTGCTTTCCGGTGGACAGGTCCATCACCGTATCGCCGCCCCAGCGGATCGCCCAGACCAGTTTTTCCACTTCCTCGGCGATGCCCGAGGACACCGCGCTGTTGCCGATGTTGGCGTTGATCTTGGTCAGGAAGTTGCGGCCGATGATCATCGGCTCGCTTTCGGGGTGGTTGATGTTGTTGGGCAGCACGGCGCGACCGCGCGCGATTTCCGAGCGCACGAACTCCGGAGTGATCGTGGCCGGGAGCGCGGCCCCGAACGACTGCCCCGGGTGCTGGGCCAGCAACGCCTTGTCGCGGACCTGCTCCAGGCGCTGGTTTTCGCGGATCGCGACGAATTCCATTTCGGGGGTGATGATGCCGCGCCGCGCATAGTGCATCTGGGTGACATTCGCACCGGCCACGGCACGCCGTGGCTGCAGCCGCGCCGGGAAGCGCACCGCGTCCAGGCGCGGGTCGGTTTCGCGCGAGCGCCCGAACGCCGAGCTCAGGCGTGGCAGCAGTTCGGTGTCGCCGCGCTCGGCCACCCAGCCGGCGCGCAGCGGCGGCAGTCCGGCGGAGAGGTCGATGCGGGTGTCCGGATCGGTGTACGGCCCCGAAGTGTCATAGACGGTCAGCGGCGCGTTCTCTTCGCCCCCGAACAGGGTGGGCGTGGGGGTCAGTGCGATCTCGCGCATCGGCACCTGCAGGTCGCTGCGCGAGCCCTGCACATGGATCTTGCGTGAGCCGGGAATGGGTCGCGTGACCGATTCGGACAGCTGCTGGGCCTGTTGCTGCAGGGCGGAAGGGTGTGCGTTCATCGGGCATCGTCCTGGGTTATCGGTGCGAGGGTTCGCACGGCATGGGACGAAGCGGCGGCGCACGGCCGGCGCACGACGCGCGGTTTCCAGGCGGGGGCTGGGTCGGCGCGGTGCATCGGCTGTTGCGAAGCTTCCCTACGCCGGTATCAACCGGATCAGGTTCGAAGGGACTGTCTCAACCGTGGCCACATGGCCGCGGTACCCCCGCTTCGGGGCGGATTAGACCACAGCCACGCCCGGTTGCGCAGCCAGGTAATGTGAACAGCGGGGTCATGCGCCGTTGGCTAGACTGCCGCGCATGGTATTTCGACTCTCCATCGCGCTGGTCGTGCTGCTGGTGCTGGCTGCCGGCATCGCGCCGGACCCGTTCAACGAGGTCGTCCGCGGCGGCCTGGTCCACATCATCCGCAGCGCCGGTTGGATGTACCTGCTGGTGGTGTTCATCACCCTTTCGTTCCTGCTCTACCTCGCCTTCGGCCGGCTGGGGTCGCTTCGCATCGGCGGCGAAGACGCCGAACCCGACTTCTCCAATGCCAGCTGGATGTCGATGCTGTTTGCCGCCGGTATGGGCATCGGCCTGGTGTTCTGGGGCGCTGCCGAACCGGTCTCGCACTTCGTCACCCCACCCGAAGGCCTGGCGCCACAGAGCATGGACGCGGCGCGCGCCTCGATGCGCTATGCGTTCTTCCACTGGGGCCTGCATCCCTGGGCCATCTACGCGCTGATCGGACTGGCGATGGCCTGGTTCCAGTTCAATCGCAACGGCCGTGGGCTGATCAGCGACCTGCTGCAGCCCCTGATCGGCACGCACCATCGGGGCTGGATCGGCACCGTGGTCAACGTGGCCGCTGTCGTAGCCACCGCGATCGGCGTGGCCACCACGCTGGGCTTCGGCACCATCCAGATCGCCGCCGGGCTGGAGCGCGTGTTCGGCATCCACGCCGGCGCGCCGTTGCAGCTCACCATCATCGCGGTCGCCTTCGTGCTGTACATGGCCTCCACCGCCAGCGGCGTGCACCGCGGCATCAAGTGGCTGTCCAACTTCAACCTGGGGCTGGCCGCCGTCCTGCTGGCGCTGGTACTGGTCCTGGGGCCTACCGCCTTCATCTTCGATACCTTCACCACCACGATCGGCTCGTACCTCAACCAGCTGGTGACCATGAGCCTGCGCATGTCGCCGTTCTCGGGCAGCACCTGGGTGGCCGACTGGACGATCTTCTACTGGGCGTGGTGGATCGCCTGGGCGCCGTTCGTGGGCTCGTTCATCGCCCGCGTCTCGCGCGGCCGCAGCATCCGCGAATTCGTGCTCGGCGTGGTCATCGCGCCCAGCGTGCTGGGCTTCCTGTGGTTCTCGGTCTTTGGCGGCACCGCGCTGTGGTCGCAGATCTTCGGCCATGTCGACCTGGTGCAGGCCCTGGCCACCGGCTACGAGACCGTGCTGTTCACCATGTTCGACAGCCTGCCGATGCCCACGGTGCTGTCGGTGATCGCACTGGTGCTGCTGATGATCTTCTTCGTGACCTCGGCGGACTCGGCGGTACTGGTGCTGGCCAGCATGTCCACCGACGAGGCCGGTGACCCGCCTTTGTCGCGGCGGATCATCTGGGGCGTGGCGATTGCCTTGATCGCCGCCGTGCTGCTGCTGGCCGGCGGCCTGGACGCGCTGCAGGGCATGATCACCATCGCCGCCCTGCCCTTCGCGTTGTTGATGCTGGCCGTGATGTGGTCGCTGTACCGCGTGCTGGACACGGAATACCAGTTGCAGCACCGCCGCGCCAGACGCGCGCGGCAGATGATGGATGCGTGGATCGAGCGCGAGATTGCCGCGCAGGAAGAGACACGCGATGAGGCGTCGCGGGCGGATACGTAAGGGATAAGAGCAGCGTTTCAGTTCATCCGTGCAGGGCGGCCGTCGGCCAGCCACGCTCCGGGACACGCCGGAAACCCGTTCTTGGGGGCTTGGCAAAAACATCCATGTTTTTGACAGTCCCTCCGGTGGCTACCCGCCGGCCGCCCCCGACAGATGGTCGCATGCGGATGCAAAGGGCAGCCACGCAGGGCGTGGCTCTACGCGGTGGGTTCCCGAACGAACGCACGGAACACACCACCGTCCGGTAACGCATGGAAATGATCGGCACCGCCGTTGATCTACCGTGGCCAGCAGCACACCGTCAAGGGTCGGCGGGGGCGGGTTTGCGGGACTGTAGAAAACATGGATGTTTTCTACAAGCCTCCACGGACGGATTCACGGCGTGTCCCGCAAACCCGCACCCGCCGGCCCTGCTCGGGGCATGCATCAGCCGAGGGCTGTTCGCCCAAATTCGTGAGGCAGCCGGGCAGAGCCCGGCTCTACGGTGGACATCGCAATCATGAGCAGCCGTGCAGCCCGGGACCCTTTCAGTACCCCGCCGCCTGCCCATCCTTGCGGCTTTCAGAGGCGCCGTAGTACACGCCGGTTTCCGGATCGCGCATGATCGCCTGGTAGCCGCCGTACGGGCCGTCGGCGAACGTCACGCGGTGTCCCTTGCGCATCAGCGCGCGCACCGTCTCGTACGGGTAGCCGGTTTCCAGGTTCACTTCGCCGCCGTCGCTCATCGACGTCGCCTGGCCGGTCGGCTCGGTCGAGCCCTCATGCTGGATGCGCGGCGCATCGCCCGCCTCCTGCAGGTTCATCCCGAAGTCCACCAGGTTCATCACGATCTGCGCATGCCCCTGCGGCTGCATCGCACCGCCCATCACCCCGAAACTCATCCACGGCTTGCCATCCTTGGTCACGAAGCCCGGGATGATGGTCTGGAACGGCCGCTTGCCCGGCGCGTAGCCGTTGGGATGGTCCTTGCGCAGCACGAACATCTCACCGCGATCCTGCAGGATGAAGCCCAGCCCCGGCGGGGCCATGCCGCTCCCCATGCCGCGATAGTTCGACTGGATCAGCGACACCATCATCCCGTCCGCGTCGGCCACCGTCATGTAGATCGTGTCGCCCTCCTCCAGCTGCTTCGGCGTGCCCGGCTGCACCTCGCGCAACGCCTTGTCCATCGAGATCAGCTTGCGCCGCTCCGCCGCGTACTCCTTCGACACCAGCTTCGCCACCGGCGCCGGCTGGAACGCCGGGTCCGTGTAGAACCGCGCGCGATCCGCGAACGCCAGCTTCTTGGCTTCCACGAACAGATGCACGTGCTCCGGCGAGCCGAACGGAATCTTCGAGAAGTCGTAGCCCTCCAGCACATTGAGGATCTGCAGCGCAGCGATGCCCTGGCTGTTCGGCGGCAGCTCCCACACGTCATACCCCCGGTAGTTGCTGCTCACCGGCTCCACCCACTCGCCGTGGTGGCTGGCCATGTCGTCATAGCTCAGGTAGCCGCCGTTGGCCTTGAAGTAACTGCCGATGGTGCGCGCGATGTCGCCCTTGTAGAACGCATCACGGCCGCCCTGCGCGATCTGTTCCAGCGTATTGGCCAGGTTCGGGTTCTTCCACAGCTCGCCTTTGCGCGGCGCGTGGCCGTTGACCGTGAACTGCTCCTTGAAGCCGGGATACTGCGAAAGCCTCGGTACCGAACGGTCCCAGTAATACGCGATCACCTCCGCCACCGGATGGCCCTCGCGCGCGTAGCGGATCGCCGGGGCCAGGTTGTCCGCCATCGGCTTGCGCCCGAAACGCTCGTGCAGCGCGAACCAGCCGTCCACTGCACCCGGCACCGACACCGGCAGCGGCCCGGTGGCCGGAATCTCCTTCAGCCCGCGGCGCTGGAACTCGGCCAGGCTGAGCGACTTCGGCGAACGCCCCGAGCCGTTGTAGCCATACAGCTTCTGCGTCTTCGGATCCCATACGATCGCGAACAGGTCACCCCCCACCCCGTTGCCGGTCGGCTCCATCAACCCCAGCGCGGCATTGGCCGCGATCGCCGCATCCACCGCCGAGCCGCCGCCCTTCATCACATCCAGCGCGATCTGGGTCGCCAGCGGTTGCGAGGTCGCCGCCATCGCATGCGGCGCAATCACCTCCGAACGGGTGGCGAAGCCGTGGCCGGTAACCCGGTCGGCAGCGGAAGAGAACACGGGCAGCGCGCACAGCAGCGCAGTGGCCAGGACGGCACGGGCAAGGGGTCGGGACACGGACAGGGTTCCAATGAGGGAAGCAACTGCCCGATGGTCGCCGCAGGCACCCCTCGCGCACATCCGACAATGGTCATGTACGACACGGGTGGAAGCCAATGTTCCGCGCGGAAACCCCGTTTCAATACTTGAATCCGGGTTCACCGTAACGCTTTCAGCCGCAACCATCCTTGCAGGACAGGGCTTTGCGCTGGATACAGGCGAAACTGTTGGAAATCGACCCGCGACGGTTGACAGCGCCGAAACCGCTGTGTTTTTCTCGATCACATGTTGCAGCGCCACACGCCCATTCGCGATTCCTTCCCGCCCACCGGTTCCGGTGCGGCCGCGAGCGCCTCGCTCCTTGTCCTCGTACTTATTACCCAACCAACAGGTGCGGGACGGACCGGCGTGTAAGCAGAACTGCCAGGTATCCATCAAAACCCGCACCCACCTAGGTGCGGGTTTTTTCGTTTCAGAACCCTTCGATTTTCTTTCCGCCAAAGGACCTCCCCCATGAGCACCAACGACCTGCCCCAGATCAAGATCGCTGTTGTCGGCTACGGCAGCCAGGGCCGCGCCCACGCACTGAACCTGCGTGAATCCGGTTTCGACGTGGTCATCGGCCTGCGTCCGGGCGGCCCGACCGAGGTCAAGGCGCAGGCCGACGGCTTCACCGTCAAGGCGCCGGCCGAGGCGGTGAAGGACGCCGACCTGGTCGCCGTGCTGACCCCGGACATGGTGCAGAAGAAGCTCTACGAAGACGTGCTGGCGCCGAACATGAAACAGGGTGCGGTGCTGCTGTTCGCGCACGGCCTGAACGTGCACTTCAACATGATCGCCCCGCGCGATGACCTGGACGTGGTGCTGGTCGCGCCCAAGGGCCCGGGTGCGCTGGTCCGCCGCGAGTACGAGATCGGCCGTGGCGTGCCGTGCATCTGGGCGGTGTACCAGGACCGCAGCGGCAAGGCCGCCGAGTACGCGCTGGCCTACGCCACCGGCCTGGGCGGCGCACGCGCCAACCTGATCGAGACGACCTTCAAGGAAGAAACCGAGACCGACCTGTTCGGCGAGCAGGCAGTGCTGTGCGGCGGCGCTTCGGCGCTGGTCCAGGCCGGCTTTGAAACGCTGGTGGAAGCCGGCTACCAGCCGGAGATCGCCTATTACGAAGTGCTGCACGAACTGAAGTTGATCGTGGACCTGTTCTACGAAGGCGGCATCACCCGCATGCTGGAATTCATCTCCGAAACCGCGCAGTACGGCGATTACGTGAGCGGCCCGCGCGTCATCGACGCCGGTACCAAGGAGCGCATGAAGGCGGTGCTGACCGACATCCAGGACGGCACCTTCACCAAGAACTGGGTGGCCGAGTACGAAGCGGGCCTGCCGAACTACAACAAGTTCAAGCAGGCCGACCTGGAGCACCCGATCGAGAAGGTAGGCAAGGAACTGCGCGCCAAGATGGTCTGGTTGCAAAGTCAAGCCGCGTAACCGCGCGGCTCCCCCACCGCTTTCGCAAAGGTCACCGCATGAACACCTCCGCACACAGCACCGCGCCCCGCAACGGCGCACGCTGGTTGACGCAGGCCCTGGAAGCCGAGGGCGTCGATACGCTGTTCGGCTATCCGGGCGGCACCATCATGCCCTTCTACGACGCCCTGGTGGATTCAGGGCTGAAGCACATCCTGGTGCGCCACGAACAGGGCGCCGCCCTGGCCGCCAACGGCTATGCCCGCGCCAGCGGCCGGGTCGGCGTGTGCGTGGCCACTTCCGGCCCCGGCGCCTCCAACCTGGTCACCGGCATCGCTGATGCGATGCTGGATTCGGTACCCATGGTCTGCATCACCGGCCAGGTCGCCACCCCGCTGCTGGGCACCGACGCGTTCCAGGAACTGGACGTGTTCGGGCTGACCCTGCCGATCGTCAAGCACAGCTGGCTGGTGCGTTCGGTGGACGACCTGCCGCGCGTGGTCCGTGAAGCGTTCCGGATCGCCCGCGAAGGACGCCCCGGTCCGGTCCTGATCGACCTGCCCAAGGACGTGCAGATCGCCGACGCCAGCCACCTGCCTGCGCATGTGCCGGAAACGGTGAATCCCCCGGCGGCACCGCAGGACGCCGCGCTGACCGATGCCATCGCCGCGATCCAGGCGGCCGAAAAGCCGGTGATCTACGCCGGCGGCGGTGTCGCGCTGGGCGATGCGGTGGAGGACTTCCGTGCCTTCGTCGATGCCACCGCCATTCCCACCGTGCTGACCCTGCGCGGCCTGGGTGGCCTGCCGGCGCAGCACCCGCACTACCTGGGCATGCTGGGCATGCACGGCACCCGTGCGGCCAACATGGCCGTGCAGGAGAGCGACCTGCTGGTGGTGGTCGGCGCCCGCTTCGACGACCGCGCCACCGGCAAGTTGAACGAGTTCGCCCCGTTCGCCCGGGTCATCCATATCGACGCCGACGCGTACGAGATCTCCAAGCTGCGCACCGCCGATGTGGCGGTGCCGGGCAATGTCGGCAGCGCACTGCGCGCGCTGACCGCGGCACTGGCGGGCGCGCCTGCCTCGCAGGAAGCGTGGCGCAAGCGTTGCGCCGGGCACCGCGAGCGCTTCGCCGCCCGCTATGACGCACCGGGCGCGCACATCTACGCACCGGCGCTGCTGAAGCGGTTGAGCGAGTTGGCCCCGGCCGACGCGATCATTGCCTGCGATGTCGGCCAGCACCAGATGTGGGTGGCCCAGCACTGCCGCTTCAACCATCCGCGCAACCACCTGACCAGCGGTGCGCTGGGCACGATGGGCTTCGGCCTGCCGGCGGCGATGGGCGCGCAGTTCGCCTGCCCCGACCGCACCGTGGTGCTGGTCTCCGGCGACGGCAGCTTCATGATGAACGTGCAGGAACTGGCCACCATCGCCCGCTGCCGCCTGCCGGTGAAGATCGTGCTGCTGGACAACAGCTCGCTGGGCATGGTCCGGCAGTGGCAGGAACTGTTTTTCGCCGAGCGCTACAGCGAGATCGACCTGTCCGACAACCCGGACTTCGCCGCGCTGGCCAAGGTGTTCGGCATCCCGGCTACCCGCATCGAAGCCCGCGACGACGTCGAAGGCGGCCTGGCCGCGCTGCTGGCCGAACCCGGCCCGGCCCTGCTGCACGTGGCCATCGATGCGCGCGCCAACGTATGGCCGCTGGTGCCGCCCAACAATGCCAACAGCACCATGCTGGAAAGCAACCCCGCCCACCAGCCGCAGGAGTTCCCCCATGCAATACCGGCTTGACCTGGTGCTGGTTCCGGCCGAAGGCGCGTTGTTGCGCGTGATCGGCATGGCCGAACGCCGTGGCTTTGCGCCGCGCGCGATCGTGGGTGCCCCCAATGCCGCCGACGATGGCCGCTGGCACCTGCAGCTGGTGGTGGACAGCACCCGTCCGCCGGAAACGCTGTGCCGCCAGATCGAGAAGATCTATGACTGTGTTTCGGTGCGGATCAGCGCGCTGGAGCCGGGTACTGGAGTCACTGTATGAACGCCCGCGCCGTGGTTCCGGTGCCGGTACGGAGGGGTCTTCTTCCGGAGGGCCTGGTGGTCCGCGCAGCCACGCAGGGCGTGGCTCTACCCGATAGCCGCCGCTGGCACCGGGGTAGCCATGCCGGCTAGCCGTGCCCCGCAGGAATCGGAAGTAGGCGACGTAAGCGTCGCCGACGTGCTGGCGGCGCAGGCTCGGCTGCGCCGTTTCCTGCCGCCGACGCCACTGCACTACGCGGAGCGTTTCGGCACCTGGCTGAAGCTGGAGAACCTGCAGCGCACCGGCTCGTACAAGGTGCGCGGCGCTTTGAACGCACTGCTGGCCGGGCGCGAGCGCGGCGACGACCGGCCGGTGATCTGCGCTTCCGCCGGCAACCACGCCCAGGGCGTGGCGTGGTCGGCGTACCGGCTGGATATCCCGGCCATCACGGTGATGCCGCACGGCGCCCCGGCGACCAAGATCGCCGGCGTCGCGCACTGGGGCGCGACCGTGCGCCAGCACGGCCACAGTTACGACGAGGCCTACGCCTTCGCCCGCGCCCTGGCCGACCAGCACGGCTACCGCTTCCTGTCCGCCTTCGACGATCCCGACGTGATCGCTGGCCAGGGCACGCTGGGCATCGAACTGGCCGCACTTGCGCCGGACGTGGTGATCGTGCCGATCGGCGGTGGCGGGCTGGCCTCCGGCGTCGCGCTGGCGCTGAAGTCGCAGGGCGTGCGCATCGTCGGCGCGCAGGTCGAGGGCGTCGATTCGATGGCCCGCGCAATCCGCGGCGACGCGCGCGAGATCGCACCGGTGGCCACCCTGGCCGACGGCGTGAAAGTGAAAATCCCTGGCAACCTCACCCGCCGCCTGTGCAGTGCGCTGCTGGATGACGTGGTGATCGTGCGCGAAGCCGAGCTGCGCGAGACCCTGGTCCGGCTGGCGCTGGAAGAACACATCATTGCCGAAGGCGCCGGCGCACTGGCGCTGGCCGCCGGCCGCCGCGTCGCCGGCAAGCGCAAATGCGCGGTGGTTTCCGGCGGCAACATCGACGCGATGGTGCTGGCCCAGCTGCTGGCCGACATCCGCCCGCGCGCGCCGCGCAAACCGCGCCGCCGCGCCAGCGAGCGGACCCGGCCGCCGCTACCGACCGTGCTTGCACCACCCCCGAATTCCATCGTCCGTCCTTCCCCTGCCTTGCCATCCGACCTTGCCGTCGAGGAGACCTCCTGGTGAATACGCCCAACTCCCCCCGAATTCGAATTTTCGACACCACCCTGCGCGACGGCGAACAATCGCCCGGCTGCAGCATGAGCCCGCAGCAGAAGCTGGTGATGGCGCGCGCGCTCGACGAGCTGGGCGTGGACATCATCGAGACCGGCTTCCCGGCCAGCTCGCAGTCCGACCGCGACGCGATGGCGATGATCGGCCGCGAAGTGCGCCGCCCGACCTTGGCCGTGTTGTCGCGCTGCCTGGCCGGCGACATCGAGACCTCGGCCAAGGCCCTGGACGCGGCCGCCAACGCCCGCCTGCACGTGTTCCTGTCGACCAGCCCGCTGCACCGCGAGCACAAGCTGCGCATGAGCCGCGAGCAGGTACTGGAATCGGTGCACAAGCATGTCAGCCTGGCGCGCAGCTACATCGACGATGTGGAATTCTCCGCCGAAGACGCCACCCGCACCGAAGAAGATTTCCTGGTCGAGGTGGCCCGCGTGGCCGTCGCCGCCGGCGCCACCACCATCAACCTGCCCGACACCGTGGGCTTCACCACCCCTGAAGAAATCCGCGGCATGTTCCAGCGGGTCATGGCCGGGGTTCCCGACAGCGACCGCATCATCTTCAGTGCGCACTGCCACAACGACCTGGGCCTGGCCGTGGCCAACTCGCTGGCCGCCATCGAAGGCGGCGCGCGCCAGGTGGAATGCACCATCAACGGGATCGGCGAGCGCGCCGGCAACTGCTCGCTGGAAGAACTGGCGATGGTGCTGAAAGTGCGCAACGCCTTCTATGAGGAAGACACCCGGATCAATACCCCGCGCATCGTCTCTACCTCGCAGCTGCTGCAGCGTCTGGTCGGCATGCCTGTCCAGCGCAACAAGGCGATCGTCGGGGCCAATGCGTTCGCGCACGAGTCCGGCATCCACCAGCACGGCATGCTGCGCCACCGCGGCACCTACGAAATCATGCGCCCGGAGGACGTGGGCTGGGAAAACTCGCAGATGGTGCTGGGCCGCCACAGCGGTCGGGCTGCGGTAGAAGCGCGCCTGCGTGCCCTGGGCTTCTGGCTGGAGGAGGAAGAGCTGAAGCTGGTATTCGAGCAGTTCAAGGCCCTGTGCGAGCAGCAGCGCGTGGTCACCGACGCCGACCTGCAGGTGTTGATGCAGGGCAGCTCCACCCAGAACGGGTACCGCCTGGCCTCGATGACCATCAGCGACGTCGGCAGCCGCGCCAATGCGCTGGTCGAGTTGTCCGACCCAGACGGCAACCGCGTGGCCGAAACCGCGCAGGGCGACGGCCCGGTGGACGCCCTGTTCGGCGCGCTGTCGGCCGCCACCGGCGTGCAGCTGATGCTGGACAGCTACCACGTGCACAGCGTGGGCATCGGCGCCGACGCGCGCGGCGAAGCCAACCTGAGCGTGCGCCACGACGGCGTCGAATACGAGGGTACCGGCACCAGCCGCGACATCATCGAAGCGTCCGCGCTGGCCTGGCTGGACGTAGCCAACCGCCTGCTGCGCCAGCGCCACGCCAGCGCCGAACAACCCGCGGCCACCGCCGCCGCCTGAGGAATCCCATGAGCGCCTTCGACAGCCCGTACACCGCCGACGCCTCCCAGACCTGGAACGCGCACGACTACGCCATCGACGCCGGCTTCGTGCCGCTGCTCGGCGGCGCGGTGGCGCGCCTGCTCGACCCGCAGCGCGGCGAGCGGATCCTCGACCTGGGCTGCGGCGATGGCGTGCTGAGCTTCGACCTTGCGCTCAGCGGTGCGCATGTGACCGGCGTGGACAGCTCGCCCGAGCTGATCGGCGCCGCCCGCGCGCGCGGCATCGACGCCCAGCTGATGGACGCCCATGCGATGACCTTCGAACGCCGCTTCGATGCGGTGTTCAGCAACGCCGCACTGCATTGGATGCGCGAACCGGACAAGGTGATCGACGGCGTGCGGCGTGCGCTGCGTCCCGGCGGCCGCTTCGTGGCGGAGATGGGCGGCCAGGGCAACGTGGCCACCATCACCAGCGCGCTGCAGGCCGCGTTGTGCAGCAACGGCCATGCGGTGCCGGCGTTTCCGTGGTACTTCCCCGACCAGGACGAGTACGCCGAGCGCCTGCGCGCGCACGGCTTCCAGGTGCGCCACATCGAATCAATGGCGCGCCCTACCGTCCTGCCCACCGGCATGCACGGCTGGCTGCGCACCTTCGCCGCGCCGTTCCTGGCGGGACTGGACGCCGTGCAGCGCCAGCGCGTCCTCGACGACAGCGTGGCGCTGCTGACGCCGAGCCAGCGCGACGCGCATGGCCAGTGGACCGCCGACTACGTGCGGCTGCGTTTCGATGCGCGGCTGCGCACCTTCTGATACACAGTTAAAAGACTTGTCACATGAACCACAGCAAGGCCATTCCATGACCCCAGCTCCCCGCACCCTGTACGACAAACTGTGGGACACCCACGTGGTCGTGCCCGAATCGGACAGCGCGCCCGCCGTGCTGTACATCGACCTGCACCTGATCCACGAAGTGACCTCGCCGCAGGCCTTCACCGAACTGCGCGAGCGCGGCCTCTCCCCGCGCCGTCCGGACCGGACCAAGGCGACCATGGACCACTCCACCCCGACCCTGCCGGCCGGGGCCGACGGCAAGCTGCCGTACGCCAGCGCCGCCTCCGAAGCCCAGGTGGCCATGCTGGCGCGCAACTGCGGCGAGCATGGCATCGAGCTGTTCGACCTGCAGTCGGCCAGCCGCGGCATCGTGCACGTGATCGCCCCGGAACAGGGCTTCACCCAACCGGGCATGACCATTGTCTGCGGCGACAGCCATACCTCCACCCACGGGGCGTTCGGCGCGCTGGCGTTCGGCATCGGCACCAGTGAAGTGGGCCACGTGCTGGCCACCCAGTGCCTGCTGCAGCGCAAAGCGAAGACCATGGCGATCACCGTGGACGGCACGCTGGCGCCGGGCGTGGGTGCCAAGGATGTAGTGCTGCACATCATCGGCGTGATCGGCGTCAACGGCGGCACCGGCCATGTGCTGGAGTTCCGTGGCAGCGCGATCACGGCGATGGACATGGAGCAGCGCATGACCCTGTGCAACATGTCGATCGAGGCCGGCGCGCGCGCCGGCATGGTCGCGCCCGACCAGGTCACCTTCGACTGGGTGGCCAACACTCCGCGCGGGCCCAAGGGCGTTGAGTTCGATGTTGCCGTAGCGCAGTGGACGCAGCTGCGCAGCGATGCCGGCGCGCGCTTCGACAGCGAAGTGCACATCGACGCGGCCGACATCCGCCCCACCCTGACCTGGGGCACCCATCCGGGTACCGCCATCGCGGTGGACGCGCCGATTCCGGCGGCCAACGATGCGGCCGACCAGAAGGGCCTGGACTACATGCACTTCCGCGCCGGGCAGACCCTGGCCGGCACCCCGGTGGACGTGGTGTTCGTCGGCTCCTGCACCAATGGCCGGCTGAGCGACATGCGCGAGGTGGCGCAGGTGCTGCAGGGCCGCCGCATCGCCGACGGCGTGCGCATGCTGGTGGTGCCGGGCTCGGAGATCGTCAAGCGCCAGGCCGAAGCGGAGGGCATCGATGCGATCGTGCGCGCGGCCGGCGCCGAATGGCGCGAACCAGGCTGCTCGATGTGCATTGCCATGAACGGCGACCTTGTCGCGCCCGGCCAGCTGGCGGTGAGCACCAGCAACCGCAATTTCGAAGGTCGCCAGGGCCCGGGGTCGCGCACCCTGCTGGCGTCGCCGATGACCGCCGCCTGGGCGGCGGTGAACGGCCGCGTGGCCGACCCGCGTGAACTGTATGCCGCGCAGGAGGTGGCCTGATGAGCGGCGTCCGCACCCTGTCCTCGACCAGCGTGGTGCTGCGCGAGACCAACATCGACACCGACCAGATCATTCCGGCGCGGTTCCTGTCCACCACCGAACGCGCGGGCCTCGGCAAGCACGCCTTCAACGACTGGCGCTGGCAGGCCGACGGTACCCCGAACCCGGGCTTCGCCTTCAACCAGCCACACAATGCCGGCCGCAGCATCCTGCTGGCCGGGCGCAACTTCGGCTGTGGATCCTCGCGCGAACATGCGCCGTGGGCGCTGGCCGACCTGGGCCTGCGCGCCATCGTCAGCAGCGAGATCGCCGATATCTTCCGCGGCAACGCGCTGAAGAACGGCCTGCTGCCGATCGTGCTGGACGAAGCCGACGTGCAGACCCTGATGCAGCGGCCGGATGACGAGCTGACCATCGACATCGCAGCACGCGAACTGCGCACGCCCGACGGCCGCGTGTATGCCTTCCCGCTGGACGGCTTCTCGCAGACCTGCCTGCTGGAAGGCGTGGACCAGTTGGGGTATCTGTTGGGTCGTACCCCTGAAATCGAACGTTACGAGAGTGAACATGCACGCTGAGATTGTCGTATTGCCTGGTGATGGCATCGGTCCCGAGGTCGCCGCCTCGGCGGTGGCGGTGTTGAAATCGGTGGCCGAGCGCTTTGCCCACACCTTCCATTTCAGCGAACACGACATCGGTGGCATCGCCATCGACCGTCACGGCGAACCGCTCCCGGCGGCCACGCTCAAGGCCTGCCGCGGCGCCAACGCGATCCTGCTCGGTGCGGTCGGCGGCCCGAAGTGGTCCGACCCGAACGCCAAGGTGCGTCCGGAGCAGGGCCTGCTGGCCATTCGCAAGGCGCTGGGCCTGTATGCCAACCTGCGCCCGGTGCGTACCCATCCGGCGGCGCTGGGAGCGTCGCCGATCAAGGCCGAGCTGCTCGAGGGCGTGGACTTCGTGGTGGTGCGCGAGCTCACCGGCGGCATTTACTTCGGCGAAAAGACCCGCACCGCCGACACCGCCAGCGACCTGTGCAGCTACAGCGTGGGTGAGATCGAGCGGGTGCTGCGCAGTGCGTTCCGGCTGGCACGGCAGCGGCGCGGCAAGGTCACTTCGGTGGACAAGGCGAACGTGCTGGAAACCTCGCGCCTGTGGCGCGACGTGGCGACGCGGATCGGGCGCGAGGAATTCCCGGAGGTCGCGCTGGAGCACCAGCTGGTCGATTCGATGGCCATGCACCTGCTGGCCAAGCCGCGCGAGTACGACGTGATCGTGACCGAGAACATGTTCGGTGACATCCTCACCGACGAAGCCTCGATGCTGGCAGGCTCGCTGGGCCTGCTGCCGTCGGCGTCGCTGGGCGAGCCCGGTGCGGTGGGCATCTACGAGCCGATCCACGGCTCGGCACCGGACATCGCCGGCAAGGGCATCGCCAACCCCTACGCCACGATCTTCAGCGCCGCGATGCTGCTGCGCCATTCGTTGGGGTTGGAAGCTGAAGCCGCCGCCGTGGAAGCGGCCGTACATGCGGCGTTGGATGACGGGGTGTTTACTGCTGACTTGGCTGCGAAGGGCCAGGCGGTGAGCACCACGCAGGCCACCGACGCGGTGCTGGCGCGGTTGGGCTGAGAGCGGCCCGCCGCACGCATGGCGTGTAGCGTGTTGCGTTTCACGGGACACCGACTCGGTAGGGTCGGTTCCCGAACGACCGCACGTAACCGCGCAACGCCCGGTAACGCATGACCCCAAACGAAGAGCGCGTCCCCGAAAGGGTCCATGCGTCAAAGCACCGACCACCTGCGTCGGCGGTCGTCTGGAAACCGCCCCTACCCCGTCTGCAGCGCCAGGGATCCAGGCGATTCAACGGCGCCGCATCTGCGGCGCCGTCGGCGTAGTTTCATTCCGCCTCGCCCGGTTTCACCCGGAACCAGGCGGCATACAGTGCCGGCAGGAACACCAGGGTCAGCACGGTGCCGACGATCAGCCCGCCCATGATCGAAATCGCCATCGAGCCGTAGAACGCACTGCGCGACAGCGGAATCATCGCCAGCACCGCCGCCAGCGCGGTGAGCACGATCGGGCGGAAACGGCGCACCGTCGCATCGATGATCGCGTGCCAGCGGTCATGCCCGGCGTCGATGTCCTGCTGGATCTGGTCGATCAGGATCACCGAATTGCGCATGATCATGCCGGCCAGCGCGATCGTGCCGAGCAGGGCCACGAAGCCGAACGGTGCGCGGAACAGCAGCAGGAAAAGCGTAGCCCCGATGATGCCCAGCGGCGCCGTCACCAGCACCATCGCCGCGCGCGAGAAACTGCGCAGCTGCAGCATCAGCAACGTCGCCACCACGATCAGGAACAGCGGCATGCCGGCCTTGATCGAATCCTGTCCGCGCGCCGAATCCTCCACCGTGCCGCCGGTCTCCAGCAGGTACCCCGACGGCAGGTCGGCACGGATGCCGTCCAGCGTCGGTAGGATCTGCTGCACCACGTCCAGTGGCTGCGTGGCGTCGCCGACGTCGGCGCGCACGGTCACCGTCGGCAGCCGGTTGCGGTGCCAGATGATGCCGTCTTCGAACACATACTCCAGCCGTGCCACCTGCGACAGCGTCACCGAGGTGCCGCTGGCGGTCGGAATCGCCAGGCTGCCCAGCATGTCCAGCCGCACCCGCTCGTTTTCCGGGCCGCGCAGCAGCATCTCGATCAGGCGGTTGCCCTCGCGGTACGTGCTCACGCTCATGCCCGACAGCGACGTACCCAGCAGCTGGCTCACCTGCGCACTGCTCACGCCCAGCGCGCGCGCACGGTCCTGGTCGATCACCAGCCGCACCACCTTGCTCGGCTCGCTCCAGTCCAGGTTAACGTTGATCACGTGCGGGTTCTCGCGCACCTTGGCCTGCACCTGGCGCGCGATCGCCTGCACCTGGTCGATGTGCTCGCCGGAGATGCGCATCTGCACCGGGTAGCCCACCGGCGGGCCGTTCTCCAGCCGGGTCACGCGCATCTGCACGTCGGTGAACTGCGGGATGACCTCCTTGATCAGCCAGTCGCGCGTGGCCTCGCGCGCTTCGGCGTTCTCGGTCAGTACCACGAACTGCGAGAAGTTGGTGGCGGGCAGCTGCTGGTCAAGCGGCAGGTAGAAGCGCGGCGAACCGGTGCCCACGTAGGCCACGTAGTTGCTGATTCCCTCACGGCCATGCAGCAGCTTTTCCAGCTTCGTCGCCTGCGCCCGGGTAGCTTCCAGCGATGCACCCTCGGCCAGCTCGATGTCCACCATCAGCTCCGGCCGGGTCGAATCCGGGAAGAACTGCTGCGGCACGAAGCGGAAGATCAGCAGCGAGAACACGAACAGCGCCGCGGTGGCACCGATCACCCACCAGCGATGGCGCAGGCAGGTATCCAGGAAGCGCCGGAACCGGGTGTAGAACGGGCGCTGGTACGGGTCGTGGTCGTGCGCGTGCTGCTTGGGCACGATCCAGCGTGCCAGCGCCGGGAAGCGCTCGCCCCACGCCGTGCGGCGGGCGTGCCAGCGCGCGGCGAAGCTGCCCGGCTTGGGCGGCTGCGGATTGAACAGGTCCGGCAGCATCTTGTCGCCCAGGTAGGGAATGAACAGCACCGCCGCGATCCACGACACCACCAGTGCGATGGTCACCACCTGGAACAGCGAGCGGGTGTATTCACCGGTGCTGGACGCAGCAGTCGCAATCGGCAGGAAGCCGGCGGCGGTGATCAGCGTACCGGTGAGCATCGGGAAGGCCGTGCTTTCCCACGCAAAGCTGGCCGCGCGCAGGCGGTCGTAGCCCTGCTCCATCTTGGTGGCCATCATCTCCACCGCGATGATCGCATCGTCCACCAGCAGGCCCAGCGCCAACACCAGCGCGCCCAGCGAGATCTTGTGCAGGCCGATGTCAAAGTAGTGCATGACGAAGAACGTCATCGCCAGCACCAGCGGAATGGTCACCCCCACCACCAGGCCGGTGCGCAGGCCCAGCGAGAAGAAGCTGACCAGCAGCACGATCACCACCGCTTCGGTCAGCACCTGCACGAACTCGCCGACCGATTCTTCCACCGCATGCGGCTGGTCGGAGACCTTGCGCAGCTGCATGCCGGCGGGCAGCGTCTTCTGCAGGCGTTCGAACTCGGCATCCAGGGTGGTCCCCAGCTTCAGGATGTCGCCGCCATCCTTCATCGCCACCGCGATGCCGATGGCATCCTCGCCCATGAAGCGCATCTTCGGCGACGCCGGGTCGGCGAAGCCGCGCTTGACCTCGGCGATGTCGCCCAGGTGCACGGTGCGGTCGCCGGCCTGGATCGGGAAGCGGCGGATGTCGTCCACGCTCTGGAACTGCCCGGTCACGCGCAGCTGCACGCGGTCGGTGGGGGTTTCGAAGAAGCTGGTGGCGGCAATCGCATTCTGGTCGGCCAGCGCCTGCTGCACCTGCTGCAGCGACACGCCCAGCGTGGCCAGCTTGGTGTTGGACAACTCGATCCAGACCTTCTCGTCCTGGAGGCCTTCCAGCTCGATCTTGCCCACGTCCGGCACCCGCTGCAGTTCCAGCTGGATGCGGTCGGCGTAGTCGCGCATCACCGCGTAGTCGAAGCCCTGCCCGGTAAGCGCGTAGATGTTGCCGAAGGTGTCGCCGAACTCGTCATTGAAGAACGGGCCGACGATTTCGCGCGGCAGGTTCGGCTTGATGTCGCCCACGCGCTTGCGCACCTGGTACCACAGCTCCGGGATCGCCTTCGAGCGCAGGCTGTCCTTGGCCGCGAAGATCACCTGCGATTCGCCCGGACGCGAGTACGAGCGGATGAATTCGTACTGCCCGGTATTGAGCAGCGCCTTTTCGATCGGCTCGGTGACCTGCCGCGAGACCTGCTCGGCGGTTGCGCCCGGCCACATCGTGCGCACCACCATCACCTTGAAGGTGAACGGCGGATCCTCGGACTGGCCCAGGTGTTTGTACGACCAGGCGCCGATGATGGCGAAGGCGAGCATGGCAAACAGCACCAGCGCGCGGTTGCCCAGCGCCCATTCGGAAAGATTGAAGCGGCGCACGGGGTCAGTGCCCCTTGCCGCGGGCAGCGCCAGCGGCCGGGGCAGCGGCCGGCTTCAGCACCGGTCGGTTCTGCCGGTCCACCGGGGTCACCACCTGGCCTTCGCGCAGCAGGTGGCCGCCGGCGGCTACCACCCAGTCCTGCGCGGCGACGCCGGACAGCACCGGCACCGCGTCGGGGCCGTAAGCGCCCACCGTCACCGGCGTGGCCTTGATCGCGCCGTCGGCCGGGTTCACCACCCACACGCTGGCCCTGCCCTCGGTACCGCGCAGCACCGCGCCCAGCGGCACCTGCAGGGTGCCGGCGCGGCCGGCGGCGGCGAACACGCGCGCGCTCTGGCCCAGCTCCACTTCCGCCGCCGCTTCCGGCGCCAGGCTGACCCGGGTGGCGTAGGTGCGGCCCTGCGCATCGGCAGCCGGGGCGATCTCGCGGATCGTGCCCGGCAGCATCTGGCCCGGCGCGTTCCACAGTTCCACCTGCACCTGCTGGCCGACCTTGTAATCGCGGATGTTGCTTTCCGGCAGTGCGATGAGCACCTCGCGGCCGCCATCGGCCGCCAGGGTGAACACCGTCTGCCCGGCGCCCACCACCTGCCCGGCTTCGGCCTGGCGGCTGGCGATCACGCCGTCGGCCGGAGCGCGCAGCTGCGCATACCCGGTCTGGTTGCGGGCCACGGCCAGGTTGGCACGCGCGGCATTGGCCTGGCCCTGCGCGGCCTTGAACGCGGCGGTCTGCGCATCGAGGGTGGACTGGCTGACCAGCTGCTGCTGGGCGAGCGTGGCGTAGCGCTTCTGGTCGTCGCGGGCGCGCACCAGGTCGGCTTCGGCCGCGGCCAGCTGCGCCTGCGACGCGCTCGCCTGCGAGGCGAAGTCGGCCGCATCCAGTTCCGCCAGCAGGTCGCCCTTGCGCACGCGCTGGCCGGCATCGACATGGCGCTTGACCAGGTTGCCGCCGACCCGGAACGACAGCGGGCTTTCCTCGCGCGCATGCACCTCGCCCGGGTATGCCGCCACTTCCTGCCCGCTCACGGTGCCGGGCTGCACCACCAGCACCGGGGTCGGCGCGGCCGGCTCGACATCCTGTTTGCCACACGCTGCCAGCATCAACGCCAGCAGCCCACCGCTCATCCATCGCACGTTGTTCATGAGGTCTCGGACCTTGAAGTACCGGGGGGAACCGCGTGGAGGCAACACTCCATTCCACGACGGCTAATAGTGAACCAGTCGGTATAGTATAAATATCGAACCGATTGGTCTAGTATTGTTTGGATGACTGCCCGCACTGCCGCTACCGCCCCGTCCAAGCCCGCTGCCAAGGCCGCCGGACCCGGCCGTCCGAAGGATCTGGGCAAGCGCGCCTCGATCCTGGAAGCGGCCAAGGCATTGTTCGTTGAACAGGGGTACAGCGGCGTCAGCATGGACAGCATCGCGGCCCAGGCCGGCGTCTCCAAGCTGACCGTTTACAGTCATTTCGGCGACAAAGAGACCCTTTTCACCGAAGCTGTGAAATCTACCTGCGTTGAGATGCTGCCCGACGCGCTGTTCGTCACCGATGCCGACGGCGCCCTGCGCGAGCAGCTGCTGGGCATCGGCCGGGCCTTCTTCACCATGATCACCTCGCCGGCGGCAGTCGCCGTGCAGCGGGTGATGATGGCGCCGGACACCGACGACCGGATCCGCGAGATGTTCTGGCTGGCCGGCCCGCAGCGCACCAGCGATGCCCTGGCCGAGTTCCTGCGTGCGCGCACCGAGCGCGGCGAGCTGGAGATCAGCGACTTCCACACCGCCGCCCTGCAGTTCTTCACCCTGATCAAAGGCGAGCTGCATACGCATATGATGTGCGGGCTGCGACCGGCCCCGGCCGAGTGCGACGCCGACGCCCATGTGGCCGCCAGCGTTGAATTTTTCCTGAGGGCGTACGCCACCCGCCCGCTGCGGTGATGACAACATGAATGGACCGGAGGTCGCGGTGACTTCCGGCACTGCGACCCCGGCGCGACGGCAGCGATGCTCTCAGCGCGCCGCCGGCTCCCGGCACCGGTAAAATGGCCGGCCCCTTGCGCTGGATTGAGAACCCCCATGACGATCGATTACGCCCACGCCCGCGAACTGATGGTTGAACAGCAGATCCGTCCCTGGGACGTGCTGGACATCCGCGTGCTTGATGTACTGGCACGTTTGCCGCGGGAGGCGTTCGTCGCCGATGCGCACCGCGCCCTCGCCTATGCCGATATTGAACTGCCGCTGGGCAATGGCGCGAAGATGATGAAGCCGGTCATCGAAGGCCGTACCCTGCAGGCGCTGAACCTGCAGGCGGGCGATGAAGTGCTGGAAATCGGCACCGGCAGCGGCTTCCTGAGCGCCTGCATGGGCGAACTGGCCCGCGAAGTGCTGAGCCTGGAAATCGATCCCACCCTGGCCGCTGCCGCCCGTGCGCGCCTGGATGCCGCCTCCCTCGGCAACAACGTCCGCATCGAGACGGCCGACGCATTGACCTGGGACACCGAGCGTCGCTTTGATGCCATCTGCGTCACCGGCGCGGTGGACACCATCCCGGCCCGTTTCATCCAATGGCTGCGCCCGAACGGTCGCCTGTTCGTCATCCATGGCCGTGCCCCGGTGATGGAAGCGGTGCTGGTCAAGGCCGACGGCAGCCAGGAATCCCTGTTTGAAACCGATATCGACTACCTGCGCGGTGCCGCGCCGGCACCCCAGTTCCATCTCTGAGTCCAAGGAAGCCGCAATGATCCGCCGATCCCTCGCTATTGCGCTGGCCGCCGCGCTGCTGCCCATGACCGCCTCTGCCGCCGACCTGCTGCAGGTCTACGAAATGGCGCGCAATGGCGATCCGCAGCTGTCCGCCGCAGAATCGACCCGTCTGTTCGACAAGGAAGGCGCCGTGCAGGCGCGTGCGGCGCTGCTGCCGCAGATCAACGGTGAGGCCTCGCTCACCCGCAACCGCACCAACCCGAACCACGACGTGAGCTCGGACTCGTACACCACCAAGAACCGCACTTACGGGATCAGTGGTTCGCAGACGTTGATCAACTTCACCCAGTTCGCCAACCTGCGCGCGCAGCGCGAGCTGAGCAAGGCTGCGGACTTTACCCTGGATTCGGCCAACGACGACCTGATCGTGCGCACCTCGGCGGCGTACTTCAACGTGCTGGTGGCCATCGAATCGCTGTCGGCGGCGCAGACCAACGAAGCGGCGGCGAAGAAGCAGTTCGACTTCGCCGACAAGCGCCTGGAAGTAGGCCTGGCCCCGATCACCGACGTGCATGAAGCGCGCGCCCAGTACGACCAGGCCCGCGCCAACACCATCATCGCGCAGAACACCCTGGCCGACGCCTACCAGGCGTTGACCGAACTGACCGGCCAGCCGGTGACCGACCTGCGCGCCCTGCCGGCCGACTTCCGTCCGGAACTGCCGGCCAAGTACGCCACCGTCGACCAGCTGGTCAACGAAGCCGTCGCGCAGAACCCGGCGCTGAAGGCGCAGGAACTGCAGGTGAGCGCGGCCGAAGCCAGTGTGTCGGCAGCGCGCGCCGGCCACCTCCCGACCCTGTCGCTGGGCGCCAGCGTGGGCCGCCAGGCCAGCTGGGGCGACGTGGTCGGCAGCGGTTCCAACTTCAGCCCGGACGCGCGCAGCAACAGCGTCGGCCTGACCCTGAGCGTGCCAATCTTCTCCGGCGGCGCCACCCAATCCGGCGTGCGCCAGGCCCTGGCCCAGCGCGACATCGCCCAGGACGGCTACGAGCAGCAGAAGCGCGCCCTGGACCGCAACACCCGCAACGCCTACCAGACCCTGGTGGCGGGCATCAGCGAAGTGGAAGCGCGCCGCCTGGCGGTGGTGTCCGCGCAGAGCGCCTATGACGCCTCGCAGGTTGGCCTGGAAGTGGGTACCCGCACCGTGCTGGACGTGATCCAGAACCAGCGCATCCTGTTCTCGGCCCAGCTCGAGTACGCCAACGCCCGCTACACCTTCCTGCAGAACCGCCTGCAGCTGGGCCAGGCGGTCGGCGTGCTGGACATCGCCGAACTGCAGGACATCAACCGCCTGCTGACCCAGCAGGCCGCCGCGCCGAGCACGACGGTCAACAGCCAGTGATCCAGCGGTAACCCGGAAATGAAAAAGCCACCTGCGAAGGTGGCTTTTTTTTAATGCGCCAGGACCACGGGCAAATCGGCCGTAGAGCCAGCATCGGGGTTGGGCGGTGGCCCTTCATTCCAGCGGCGGCGGCAGCTGCGGTGCGATCAGTTCCACGGTGCGCTTCAACGCGCCACGTCCGTTGCTCACCAGCGCGCAGCCGGCGCTGGCCATGTCCTCGCGTTCCTGCGCGTCCTGCAGCAGGGTCAGCAGGGCATCGCCGACCCCTGCCACGTCATCGGCGATCACCACCGCACCGGCTTCGCGCATGCGCCGGGAGATCTCGGAGAAGTTGTGCAGGTGCGGGCCGGTCACCGTAGCCGTGCCCATCGCGGCCGGTTCCAGCAGATTGTGGCCGCCGATCGGCTGCAGGCTGCCGCCGACGAACGCCACCTGTGCGCAGCCGTAGAACGCCATCAGCTCGCCCAGCGTATCGATCACGAACACGTCGCTGTCCGGCTGCGGCCACTGCTGCTGGCGGCGGGTGCTGACCTTCCAGCCCTGCTCGCGCGCCAGCGCTTCCACCCGCGGGAACCGCTCGGGGTGACGCGGCGCCCACAGCAGCAGCAGGCCGGGAACCTCGGCACGCAGGCGCCGGTGCAGGTCGATGATCGACTGCTCCTCGCCTTCATGGGTGCTGGCGGCGATCCACACCGGGCGCGCGCCCGGCACCGCGGCGTGGAAATGCGCGGTGAACTCGCGCACGTTCGGCGTGGCGATGTCGAACTTCAGGTTGCCCAGCGGCCGCACCTGCTCGGGCAGCGCGCCCAGCTGGATGAAACGTTCGGCATCGTCGGCCGACTGCGCGGCCACGCAGGTAACCGTGCGCAGGGTGCGCTCGATCAGCGGGCGCAGCAGGCGGTAGCCGCGCAGCGACCGCGCCGACAGCCGCGCATTGAGGATATACACCGGAATGCCGCGGTCACGGCAGCCGAACAGCAGGTTCGGCCACAGCTCGGTTTCCAGGATCAGCGCCAGGCTGGGCTTGAAGTGGCCGAGGAAGCGGCCGACGCTGCCAGGCACGTCATAGGGCAGGTAGACATGGTCGACCGCATCGCCCCACAGCGAGCGCACCCGTTCCGAGCCGGTGGGGGTGATCGTGGTGATCACCCAGCGGATGTCCGGGCGCAGCGCACGCAGGGCATTGACCAGCGGCGCCGCCGCATTGACCTCGCCCACCGACACCGCGTGCAGCCAGACCCGGGGCTGGCCGGTGGGTTGCGGATAGGAGGCGTAGCGCTCGTCCCAGCGCTGGAAGTATTCACGCACCCGGAAGCCGCGCCAGACCAGGTGGTACACCGTGATCGGCAACAGCAGGTACAGCACGACCGAATACAGGCCGCGCAGGATCCATTCGACAGGGCTTTTACGCATGCGCAGAGGATACGGGAGCGGCACCGGGAAAGACATGCGGGGACGGGGCGACGCACCGCAACGGACGCATGACTTAGAATCGGGGCATGTCCGATAACGCTTCCACCGCCACCCGGCCGTCCCTGCGCAACCCGCGCCATTGGCCGACCTTCGCCTTCATCTTCCTGGCCTTCGGCATTGCCCGCCTGCCGTGGGGCCTGCAGCGCGCGCTCGGCCGGGGCGTGGGCACCGTGGCCTACCACGTGGCCAGCAGCCGCCGGCGCGCGGCCGAGGTGAACCTCAAGCTGTGCTTCCCGGAGAAGGACGACGCCTGGCGCCAGCGCCTGCTGCGCGACAGCTTCGATGCGCTGGGCGTGGGCATCTTCGAGTTCGCCCGGGCCTGGTGGGGCAGCATCGACAGCATCCGCCCGAAGGTGCAGGTGGAAGGCCTGGAGCACCTGCACCGCATGCAGGCCGAAGGCCGCGGAGTGCTGCTGGTCTCGGGCCACTTCATGACCCTGGAAATGTGCGGGCGGCTGCTGTGCGACCACGTCGACCTGTCGGGCATGTACCGCAAGCACCGCAACCCGGTCTACGAGTGGGCGGTGAAGTTCGGCCGGCTGCGCTATGCCAAGGCGATGTACGCCAACGAGGACATCCGCGCCACCGTGCGCCACCTGAAGAAGGGCGGATTCCTGTGGTATGCCCCGGACCAGGACATGCGCGGCAAGGACACCGTGTTCGTGCCGTTCTTCGGCCACACCGCGTCGACCATCACCGCCACCCACCAGCTGGCGCGGATGACCGGGTGTGCGGTGATTCCGTATTTCCACCGTCGCGAGGGCGGGAAATACTTCCTGAAGATAGGCGCACCGCTGGAGAACTTCCCCAGCGACGACGTAGAAGCGGACACCGCACGGGTGAACCAGGCCATCGAAGCCATGGTGCGCGAAGCCCCCGACCAATACCTGTGGATCCACCGCCGCTTCAAGCGCCAGCCCGGCGGCAGAAGCGATTTCTACAAGTAACGCCACGCCCTGCGTGGCTGCGCGGTGCCCCGCCGTAGAGCCACGCCCTGCGTGGCTGCGCGGTGCCCTGCCGTAGAGCCACGCCCTGCGTGGCTGCGCGGTGCCCCGCCGTAGAGCCACGCCCTGCGTGGCTGCGCGGTGCCGAGCGAAGAGCAGCCACGCAGGGCGTGGCTCTACAGATCCCAGCGGCACCATGCGTACGGGTATTCGCCAATGCTCTCGGCCAGACCGGCGCGGAGGGGATTGGCTACGATGTAGCGCGCAGCATGTTGCAAGGACTCGTCGGTACGGATCGCGTGATCGTAGTAGCCGTGTTGCCACACCTTGCCACCCCCCAACCGGCGGCTGCTGTAAGACTTGAAGACATTCATGCAACTCGCCAACGTACCGCGCCGAAGTTCCATCAGCCAATGCACATGATCGGGCATCACCACCCACGCCATGGACCGGCTGCGGCCGCAGCGCTCGACATGGCGAAGCGAATCGATGACCGCCTCCGCATTGGCGGCATCGGCAAACAGCCTGCGCCGACCATGCACCACAGTGGTAAGGATGTAGAGATACCCGGTTTGGGAAACGCGATGACGTCGAAGTCGGGGACTGGACATGCGAACAGAGTGCCCAAGCCGAAGCAAGCCCGGCATCACCGAATCCCTCACCTGCGCGTAGAGCCACGCCCTGCGTGGCTGTGAGGTGTCAGGTCAAGCGCGATGCCAACGGCATCCGCGTCTAGCCCTGGCATGGCGCCAGCCACGCAGGGCGTGGCTCTACGTTGCGTTTACCCTTCGTTCGGTTCGTCGCTGGCCAGCAGGCTGCCGGCGTACAGCGCGGCCAGCAGCAGGGTCAGGCCGCCCCAGAAGGTGGAATAGAACGCCAGGTGGGTGTTGAGCGGGAACACGGTGACCGCCAGCGCGAGCATTGCCGGGCGCGCGCGTTCGCGCGCCGCCATCGGCGCAAAGCGCCAGGCGCGCCACGCTTGGGCGGTGGCGGCCAGCCACAGCAACAGGCCCAGGACGCCGGTTTCGGCCAGGATTTCCAGCAGGATCTGATGGGCATGCAGGGCCGGGCCGTCGCCCCACACTTCCGGGTGCTCGGGGGTTGGATTGCACTGCGGGTAGGCGTCGCGGAAGCCGCGCGCGCCCACGCCGTTGACCGGGTGCTGCTCGATCATGCAGCCCGCCGCCGCCCAGATCTGGGCGCGCCCGGACAACGCCTGGTTGACCCCATCGCTTTCGCCTTCCCAGGCCATCGCGGTGCGCGCCAGGCGCTCACGGACCTGGCTGGAACCCACGCCCAGCCCGACCGCCACCACCAGCCCCAATGCGACGCAGGCCATCAAGCCGCGTGCGCCCAGCAGGCGCCAGCCCGAAAACGCCAGCACCAGCGCATAGGTCAGCCATGCCGCACGCGAACCGGCCAGCACCAGCACCACGCCCACGGCCAGGGCCGCCACCACCCAGCCCCAGCGACCGAAGCGCGCCGCGGCAGCAAACAACAGGAACGGCGACAGGCTCGCCAGCACCTGCCCGAATTTCAGGTTGCATGGCCCGAGGACGCCACTGAGGCGATCGGCCGCTGCCATCTCCGCCGGCGCGCACAGGCCATACCCGCTGATCGCCCACTTCAACTGGTCCATCGACCAGAACAACGGGCTGGTGCCGAGCGCTGCCTGCGCCAGGGCATCCAGCGTCCACACCCCGGTGATCGCGGCAATGCCCTTCAAGGTCAGCGCACGCCGCTCCGGGGTGGCCACCGCAATGGCCACCAGCCACATGAAAGGCAGGTAGCGCAGGCCGGCGGCGGTCTTGCGCCATGCCGCGCCCGGGTCGATTGCATCGAAGGTGGAAAATGCCTGCGGCAGCCAGTAGCCCAGGAACAGGATGCTGGTCAGTGCCCACGCCGGGCTGCTCAGCATGCGCTGCTTGCCCTGCAGGCGCAGCTGCACCATGCGCGCCGCCGCATACAGCGCACCGAGCCCGAGTACGGTTTCGGCGATGCCGGGCAACGGCAGCAGCGCCACGTAGGCGATCACCCACCATGGCGCCCAGCGGCCGGCACGGAAGCCCGGCGAACCCGGTGCCGTGAGCGGCTCAGCCAGCGAGGGAGGTATAGAGCTGGAGCGTGTCACGTTGCATCGCCTGCAGGGTGAACGGAATACGCGACGGCAGCGAAGGCGGCTGCGCCAGCAGCTGCAGCGCGCGCGCCAGCAGTGCTTCGGCGTCACCCAAGGGTACCGCGCCGGACGGCTGCAGTTGTTGCAGCAGCTCGCCCACGCCGCCCTGGTTCCAGCCCAGTACAGGCCGGCCCACCGACAGCGCCTCGACCACGGTGCGACCAAAGGCTTCGGGCTTGTCCGACAGCTGCAGGACCAGATTGCTCGCCGCGTAGGCCTCGGCGATGCGCGCGGTGGGGGGCGTCATCAGCACCGCCTCGGCGATGCCCAACGCGCGCGCCTGCGCTTCCAGCTCCTCCACATAGCGCTCGCGTCCGGGCTCGCGGGTACCCGGCATCCACAACCGCGCCGGCACGCCGGCCGCATGCAGCCCGGCCAGCAGGGTCAGCGCGTGGCCATGGCCCTTGAGCCGGGTGCCACGCCCGGGCAACAGCAGCAGCGGTGCCTCGCCGGCCAGTGCCGGATGCTGCGCGGCCACCGCCAGGCGCGGACGCCGGTCATTGCCGCCCACGCGCGGGAACTGGGCAGGATCCACGCCACGCGGGATCACCTGCAGGCGCTCGGGAGGCACGCTCGGGTAATGCGCAAGCACGAACTCACGCACGCAATTGGACACGCAGATCACCCGCTCGCCGCTGGTCATCACCGCGCTGTAGCGGCTGGGCGAATTCAGCCCATGCACGGTGGTGACCCAGTGCGGGCGCGCGGCCGCCGGCAGGTTGCGGACGGCGTACAGCCCGAGCCAGGCCGGCAGGCGCGAGCGCGCATGCACGATATCGGCGCGGGTTTCCGCCAGCAGGTTGCGCAGCGTGCGCACGTGGCGCAGCGTCCACAGCGACTTCCTGCCGATATCCAGGGTGAGGTGTTCGGCGCCGCTGGCCAGCAGCGGCTCGACCAGGCGGCCCCCGGCTGACACCACGATCGCGCGGTGCCCGGCCGCGACCAGCGCCGCGGCGATTTCAAGCGTGGAGCGCTCGACCCCGCCGGAGTGCAGCGCCGGCAGCAGCTGCACCACGGTCAGTCGGCGCACGTGCGGTCCTGCCAGCTCAGTCGGCCAGCTCGAAGACCGACCCGCAGTACGGGCACGCGGCTTTGCCGTTGGGCTCGTCTTCGATCGGCAGATACACGCGCGGGTGCGAGTTCCACAGCGCCATTTCCGGCGTCGGGCAGCTCAGCGGCAGATCGCTGCGGTGCACGGTGTAACGCTTTTCGGCATTGGCGGGCGCGGTGGCGGTATGGCTCATGGCGTGGACACAGATTGGGGGTGCGAAGGGCTCGATTCTAGCACCCGGGGCGCAGGGCGGGCGGCGGGCGGTCGCCGCGGGGCGACCCTGCCGGGAACAGCGATCCGCGATTTTTCCGGGTTTAGATCGAACTAATTTCACTTGCCATACCCGCCCGGGCTGTTGCAGGATCGGCTGCGTTCCGATCAAAACACCCGATCGCATGGCCCGTCCCCCGCCGGACCTGCATCGCTTCGACTGCCCCCATGGGCGGCCGGGGTGCTGCTGTCTGCCGAGGTCGCCGATGCGGGCTTGCCCTGCCGCCTGTCCCACCCGGGAGATCCCTGCATGACCCAGCCGCACCCCCGCCCTGCCCGCCGCGCCCTGCTTCCGCTCGCGCTTGCCCTGGCCTGCTCGCCTGCCTTCGCGCAGGGCCTGCAGACCTCCTTCGAGCCCGGCGAACCGGCCCCGCAGAGCGGCACCGGCGGCGTGCAGCTGAAGATCGGCAAGGGACCGGAAGCGCCGTATGCGGCCAAACCGGGCGTTGGCTACAGCGGCTTGCGCGCCCTGCACTACGCCAGCGCCGGCGGCACTGCCAGCACCAGGCTGTTCAGCACCGACGTGAGCATCGACGCCGATACCATCCTGTCGTGGCTGGTGCTGCCGGAAATCGTGGGCGGCGATACCGTGGCGTCCACCTATGTCTCGCTTGACCTGGTGCTGGACGACGGCAGCCGCGTCTCGGCCAGCGATGTGCGCGACCTGCATGGCGTTGCGCTGGGCGCCAAGGCGCAGGGCGACTCCAAGACCCTGTACCCGCAGCAATGGGCGCACAAGTCGGTGCGCCTGGGCGACGTGGCCGCCCTGCGCGGTCGCCGCGTGGTCGGCGTGGAACTTGCGCTGGCCAGCGCCGACGGCGCGCCGGTGTCGGGCTGGATCGATGACGTGCGCCTGGACAACCAGCCGCGCAACACCCCCGCGCGGCCGTCCGACTGGGTGCTGACCACCCGTGGCACCCAGGCCAACGGCACCTTCTCGCGCGGCAACAACTTCCCCGCCACGGCGGTACCGCACGGGTTCAACTTCTGGACCCCGGTGACCGATGCCGGCGCACTGAACTGGCTGTACCGCTGGAACGAACAGAACAATGCCGCCAACCGCCCGCAGCTGCAGGCCCTGGCGCTGAGCCACCAGCCCAGCCCGTGGATGGGCGACCGCCAGACCTTCCAGGTGATGCCCTCGGCCACCCGGGGCGTGCCGGAAGCCGACCGCACCAAGCGCGCGCTGTCGTTCTCGCGCGACAACGAAAGCGCACGCCCGTACCGTTATTCGGTGCGCTTCGACAATGGCATCGCCGCCGCCATCGCGCCGACCGACCATGCCGCGCTGTTCCAGTTCGATTTCCCGAAGGACGGCGACGCCAACCTGCTGTTCGACAACATCGACGCGCGCGGTGGGCTGACCCTGGATGCGGGCACGCAGACCCTTTCGGGCTACACCGATGTGCGCAGCGGCCTGTCCAACGGCGCCACCCGCATGTACGTCGTAGCCAGCTTCGACAAGCCGTGGCGCAGCAGTGGACGCATCGACAGCGGCCGCCCCACCGGCTACATCAAGTTCGACCCCGGCAGCGAGCGCCGGGTGACCATGCGCATCGCCACCTCGCTGATTTCGGTCGAGCAGGCCCGCCACAACCTGGCGCTGGAAATCGCCGCCGGTGACACCCTGGCCACGGTGGCCGGCCGCGCCCAGGACGCGTGGGACCAGCGCCTGGCCCGCTTCGACATCGGCCAGGCCAGCGACGACCAGAAGACCACGCTTTACTCCAGCCTGTATCGCCTGTACCTGTACCCCAACTCCGGGTATGAAAACGCCGGTACCGCCGCCGCTCCGGACTGGCGCTACGCCAGCCAGGCCAGCGCCGAGGACGACAACACCGACGGCAGCGCGGTGCGCAGCTTCGCCCCGATCCGCGACGGCAAGGTCTACGTCAACAACGGCTTCTGGGATACCTTCCGCACCACCTGGCCGGCGTATGCGCTGTTCACCCCGGACGATGCCGGCGCCCTGGTGCAGGGCTTCCTGGAGCAGTACCGCGCCGGTGGCTGGGTGGCGCGCTGGTCCTCGCCGGGCTATGCCGACCTGATGGTGGGCACCAGTTCGGACGTGGCCTTCGCCGATGCGTACCTGAAGGGCATCACCGGCTTCGACGCGGCCGAGGCCTACCAGGCAGCCCTGCGCAACGCCACCGTGGTCCCGCCAGATCGTCACGTGGGCCGCAAGGGCATGGACAAGAGCACGTTCCGCGGCTACGCCAGCGCCGACGTGCATGAAGGCATGTCGTGGACGATGGAAGGCGCGCTCAACGACTTCGGCATCGCCAACATGGCCGACGCACTGGCCAAGCGTGCCACCACTGCCGCCCTGCGCGAACGCTACAGCACGGAGGCCGACTATTTCCGCCACCGCGCCGGCACCTACGCCACGGTGTTCGACCCGGCCGCCGGCTTCTTCCAGGGCCGCAACGACGACGGCAGCTGGCGCGTGGACGCCAAGGACTACGACGCACGCATCTGGGGCCACGACTACACCGAATCCAACGGTTGGACCTTCGCCTTCACCGCCGCGCATGACGGCGAAGGCCTGGCCGGGCTGTACGGTAGCCGCGAGAAGCTGGCTGCAAAGCTGGACACCTTCTTCAGCACACCGGAAACCGCAGATCCGAAATTCTCCGGCTCCTATGGCGGCACCATCCACGAGATGACCGAAGCGCGCGATGTGCGCATGGGCATGTACGCGCACAGCAACCAGCCCTCGCACCACATCCCGTGGATGTACCTGTACGCGGGGCAGCCGTGGAAGACCCAGCAGCACGTGCGCGAGATCCTGTCGCGCCTGTACGTGGGCAGCGAGATCGGCCAGGGGTATCCGGGCGATGAGGACAACGGCGAAACCTCGGCCTGGTACGTGCTGGCCTCGCTGGGCCTGTACCCGCTGCGCATGGGGTCGCCGGAATACGCGATCGGTTCGCCGGCCTTCAAGCACGCCCGGGTGGAACTGCAGGGCGGCGCCGTGCTCACGGTGAACGCACCGGCCAATTCGGACCGCAACATCTACGTGCAGTCGTTGAAGATCAACGGCCAGCCGTGGACGAAGACGTGGGTGCCGCATGAGGTGATCGCCAAGGGCGCCACCCTGGACTTCGAGATGGGCCCGGCGCCGTCCACCTGGGGCACCGGCCCGGACGACGCACCGCGTTCGCTGACCGCACGCGGTGAGCGCCCTGCGCTGCTGCATGACCTGCTGGGCAAGGGTGCGCGTGCGCAGCTGGAGGATGGGAAGGCGCTGGCCGCGCTGGTGGATGACGATGCGGGCACCGTGGTGCCGTTCGGTGGCAAGGGCAACGTCGTGTTCAGCAGGGTGGCCGACGGCGCGCCCTCCATGTACACCTTGACCAGCGGCAATGCAGCGATCCGTGGCGGCAAGTGGACGCTGGAAGCGCGCAAGGCCGGCGGCAGCTGGGTCACCCTGGACCAGCGCAGCGGTGAGACGTTCCAGTGGCAGCAGCAGACCCGTCCGTTCCGGATTGCCAAGCCGGGCCGTTATGTCGAGTACCGCTTGCGCATCGAAGGGCCGGGCCGGATGCAGCTGGCCGAAGTGGAGTTGCTGGCCCCGTCGGCGCCGTAACGGATCGGGCGCGTCGGGACCGCGTGGGACACGCATGGCGTGTCGCTACGCGGCATCCGCGCACGCCCAGCCGATCCAGGCACCGCCAAAACCGCGTAGGGACACGCCATGCGTGTCCAAGCAGTGCCGGAACCCGCGTAGGGACACGCCATGCGTGTCCGCGCGGTGCCAGAACACAAGGTAGAGCCACGCCCTGCGTGGCTTCGCGGTGCCGGAACGAAGAGCAGCCGGGCAGAGCCCGGCTCTACCGGGCGCCGACCAGGCCGGCGTACAGCGCGAACAGCTGCTTGAAGTACCGCTTCGAAGGACGAGTGCGCATGGCGTCGTTCCAGAGGGGGGGAAGTGGTCGGGCCCGGGGTGGCAGGGTCCTGGGGACCACCGCCAAGCCGGGCCGCGTGGGGGTATTTGGCCCGTGGCAGGTTGCAGGGTGGTGACGGCGGGGCTGCGGGGAGGTTGCGGCCATCTCGCGCGGTGGGTATCGACCGTTGGTCGGTACACGGGGAAACATCAAATGCAAAAGGGACCGGTGCGGTGCACCGGTCCCTTCTTCAAGGTCTACCGACCAACGGTCGGTAGCTACCCATTCGCGTTGCGCGATGCGCGTCCCGCGCTGGAAGCAGAGAAGGCTTTACGCCTTCTCTGATTCCAGCTGCTTGCGAATTTGCGCATCCACGGCCGCGATCGCGGTCATGTTGAGCACGCGGCGCGAGGTCGCGCTGGTGGTCAGGATGTGCGCCGGCTTGGCCACGCCCATCAGGATCGGACCGATCGCCACGCCGTCGGTGAACACGCGCACCAGGTTGTAGGCGATGTTGGCCGCTTCCAGGTTCGGCAGCACGAACAGGTTGGCGCGGCCCTTCAGCGTGCTGTCCGGCAGCAGCTTCTGGCGCAGCGCTTCGTCCCATGCGGTGTCGCCCTGCATTTCACCGTCCACGTTCAACCGCGGGTTGCGCTTGAGCAGCAGCTCGCGCACGGTGCGCATCTTCAACGCGTCCTTGGAATCGTGGCTGCCGAAGTTGGAGTGCGACAGCAGCGCCACCTTCGGTTCGATCCCGAACAGCTTCATGCGGTAGGCCGCCTGCAGCGTGGCTTCACAGATCTGCTCTGCCGTGGGGTCTTCCTGCACGTGGGTGTCCACGAAGAAGAACACGCCCTGCTGGTTGATCACGCCGGTCATCGCCGAGGTCGAGGTGACCTTCGGCTCCAGCGGCAGCACGCTGCGCACGTAGCCCAGCTTCTTGTGGAAGCGACCGACCACGCCGGTGAGCAGCGCATCGGCTTCGCCGCGCGCGACCATCACCGCCGCGATCAGGGTCGGGCGCGAACGCATCAGGTTCTTGGCCGCCGCCACCGTCACGCCGCGACGGCCGGTGAGGTTGTGGTAGTACTGCCAGTATTCGTTGAAGCGCGGATCGTCGTTGATGTTGGTGATGTCGAAATCGACGCCCGCCTTCATGCGCAGGCCCATGCGCTCGATGCGCGATTCGATCACGTCCGGGCGGCCGATCAGGATCGGCAAGGCCAGGCCTTCATCAACCACGTTCTGCACCGCGCGCAGCACCACTTCTTCTTCGCCTTCGGCATACACCACGCGCTGCTTGTCGGCGCGCGCACGGTCGTACACCGGCTTCATCATCAGGCTGGTGCGGTAGACGAACTGGGCCAGCTTCTCGCGGTAGGCGCCCATGTCGGCGACCGGCCGCGTGGCCACGCCGGAATCCATCGCGGCCTGCGCCACGGCGGCCGACAGCTCCACCAGCAGGCGGCGGTCGAACGGACGCGGAATCAGGTAATCGCGGCCGAAGCTCGGGGTGTCATCGCCATACGCCGAGCCCAGGTCGCTGGCCTCGCGGCGCGCCATCGCGGCGATCGCGTGCACGCAGGCGATCTTCATTTCTTCGTTGATCGCGGTGGCGCCCACGTCCAGCGCACCGCGGAACAGGTACGGGAAGCACAGCACGTTGTTGATCTGGTTCGGATAGTCCGAACGGCCGGTGCCGATCAGCGCGTCCGGGCGCACGCTGCGCGCCACTTCCGGCATGATTTCCGGAGTCGGGTTGGCCAGCGCGAAGATCACCGGGTCCTTGGCCATGGTCTTGACCATGTCCGCGGTGAGGATGCCCGGGGCCGACAGGCCCAGGAAGATATCGGCGCCGTCGACGATCTCGGCCAGCGTGCGCTTGTCGGTGTCGCGTGCGTAGCGCTTCTTTTCCGGGTCCAGGTCGGCACGGCCGGTGTGGATCACGCCTTCGCGGTCGAAGGCCAGGATGTTTTCCGGCTTCAGGCCCAGCGAGACCAGCATGTTCACGCAGGACACGCCGGCCGCGCCCATGCCGGTCGTGGCCAGCTTGACCTCTTCGATCTTCTTGCCGGTCACCACCATGGCGTTGAGCACCGCCGCGCCCACGATGATCGCCGTGCCGTGCTGGTCGTCATGGAACACCGGGATGTTCATGCGCTCGCGCAGCTTGCGCTCCACCACGAAGCATTCCGGGGCCTTGATGTCTTCCAGGTTGATGCCGCCGAAGGTCGGCTCCAGCGAGGCGATGATGTCGACCAGCTTGTCCGGGTCGTTTTCATTGATCTCGATGTCGAACACATCGATGCCGGCGAACTTCTGGAACAGCACGCCCTTGCCTTCCATCACCGGCTTGCCGGCCAGCGGGCCGATGTTGCCTAGACCCAGCACCGCGGTGCCGTTGGAAATCACCGCCACCAGGTTGCCGCGGGCGGTGAGCTCGCTGGCCTGCTGCGGGTCGGCCATGATGGCTTCACAGGCGTGGGCCACGCCCGGCGAATAGGCCAACGACAGGTCGCGCTGGGTCAGCATCGGCTTGGTCGCCGTGACCTTGATCTTGCCCGGCGGCGACATGCGGTGATAGTCGAGGGCGGCCTGTTTGAAATCTTCGTTGGACATCGCTTTCTGCAGATGAATGGGCGAGAGGAACAGGGGATCATACCCCCGTTGGCGTGGCCGGACCTGTCGCTACGCTGTCGCGATCGTGCTGCGACTGCACAAAACAGGCCCTTCGCTGGCGTATGTAAGGCCAGCCTGCCGGGCCCTGATGACAGACGACACCATCAGGATACTGCACGGAAAAAGCCGGGCCCCGGGGCCCCGTCGGGGAGCACCGGGGCCCGGCCACAGACCTCAGCGAGCCGGGGCGGTCAGCGGCGACGGCAGGTCGTCGGTGGCCAGCGGCGGCAGCTCGGCTTCGCGGCCGTCCAGCGCCAGCGCCAGGCGGTCACGGTCCAGCGCGCCTTCCCAGCGCGAGACCACCACGGTGGCCACCGCATTGCCGATGAAGTTGGTCAGCGAGCGGCATTCGCTCATGAAGCGGTCCACGCCCAGGATCAGCGCCATGCCCGCCACCGGTACTTCCGGCACCACCGCCAGGGTGGCGGCCAGGGTGATGAAGCCCGCACCGGTCACGCCGGCGGCGCCCTTGGAGCTCAGCATCGCCACCAGCAGCAGCGCGATCTGGTGCCCCAGGGTCAGTTCGGTGTTGGTGGCCTGGGCGATGAACAGCGCAGCCAGGGTCATGTAGATGTTGGTGCCGTCCAGGTTGAACGAGTAGCCGGTCGGCACGACCAGGCCCACCACCGACTTGCTGCAGCCGGCCTTTTCCATCTTTTCCATCAGCGACGGCAGCGCCGATTCCGAGGACGAGGTGCCCAGCACCAGCAGCAGCTCGGCCTTCAGGTAGCGGGCCAGCTTGAACACCGAGAACCCGCACAGGCGGCAGACCACGCCCAGGATCACCGCCACGAACAGGAACGCGGTGAGGTAGAACGAGCCCACCAGCCAGGCCAGGTTGATCAGCGAGCCCACCCCGTACTTGCCGATGGTGAAGGCGATGGCGCCGAAGGCGCCGATTGGCGCGGCCTTCATCAGGATGTGCACCAGGCGGAACACCGGGGCGGTCAGCGCTTCCAGGAAGGTCAGCACCGGACGACCGCGCTCACCCACCAGGGCCAGCGAAATGCCGAACAGCACCGCCACGAACAGCACCTGCAGGATGTTGCCATCCACGAACGCGCTCACCAGCGTGGCCGGGATGATGTCCAGGACGAAGCCGGTGAGGGTCAGCTCATGGGACTTCTCCACGTAGCTGTGCACCGCGGTCTGGTCCAGGTCGGCCGGGTTGATGTTCATGCCGGCGCCGGGCTGCACCACGTGCGCCACCACCATGCCCACGATCAGCGCGAGGGTGGAGAAGAACAGGAAGTAGGCCATCGACTTGGCGAAGACCCGGCCGACTGTGCGCAGGTGGGTCATGCCGGCGATGCCGGTGACGATGGTCAGGAAGATCACCGGGGCGATGATCATCTTCACCAGCTTGATGAAGCCATCGCCCAGAGGCTTGAGCGATTCGGCGAAGGCCGGCTCGTAATGGCCGAGGATGGCACCCAGGACGATGGCCACCACCACCTGGAAATACAGCTGGCGGTAGAACGGCAGCGGCTTGGCCGCAAGGGGGGCAGCGGTGGGAACGTGCATGGGAAGCTCCGGCAGTGTCACGGGGATGCCGGCCGCGGGCGGCGGCATCGGGCGTCGCCTTTTTACGCCCGCTGCATCCAGACGCAGATAACCTATTGGTACTAGCCCCCCTGTTCAGCCAACTGCAGTGCCTACACTGCACGGGCACCGCGCCCCCACGGCGGCGGGTGGCCGTGTCGTTCCGGGCCTTGTCGCCCAACAGTTTTCCCGTTCGCGGCCGTTGTTGTTCTGCCCCACTTTTCGAAGCCAGACCCTATTCCATGCGCCTGACCCCCCTGTTCATCGCTCTTACCGCCCTGTCCGCCCCCCTGGCCGCTTCGGCCGCCGACTGGGAAAACTGGCCGACCAAGGTGTCCTTCAGCGACGGCACCGAACTGGCCGCCACTGCCAACATCGCCTACGACCTCAACGACTTCTCGGGCGCAGACGCGTTCGAGGATGACGATGCGGTGCGCCGCAAGGAGTTCGGCGCGACCCTGAAGAAGAAGGGCGTCTACGACGCGATGGTGTACTACGACTTCCAGGCCGACACCTGGCTGGACGTGTTCTTCCGCTTCGAGAGCAAGGCGCTGTTCGGCAAGGATGTGGGCCGCTTCCGCTTCGGTTACATGAAGACCCCGGTGGGCCTGGATTCCAACACCTCCTCGCGCGCCGGCAGCTTCGTGGAAACCGCCCTGCCCGTGCAGGCCTTCTACGCAGGCCGCCGCACCGGTGCCGAGTGGGTGCTGGAGCGCCCGGCCTACCTGATGCAGGTGGGCGCCTACGGTGGCAAGGACCTGCAGGGCGACAACCCCGGCACCACCCAGGCCGTGCGCGGCGTGTGGACCCCGGTGAAGGCGCCGGGCGACGTGATCCACCTGGGCCTGGCCTATTCGCAGGAAAACCCGCGCGGCTACCGCGATGGCCGTGACGTGCATTTCGACGCCAGCGCCCGCCTGCGCGCGCGCCCGGAAGCCGGCCTGACCGACATCCGCCTGGTGGATTCGGGCGCACTGGTCACCGCCGACCAGATCCGCCGCACCGGCCTGGAAGGCATCTACATCAAGGGCCCGTTCTCGGTACAGGCCGAAGCGCTGCGCACCACCGTCACCCGCGATGGCAAGCCGGATTACACCGGTGATGGCCAGTACGTGATGGGCAGCTGGATCGTCACCGGTGAATCGCGCCCGTACAGCGCCGGCGCCGTGGCCAACGTGAAGCCGGCCCACAACTACGGCGCGGTGGAACTGCTGGCCCGTTACAGCCGCATCGACCTGGACGACGCCGATGTGTTCGGTGGCCGCCAGCACGACTGGACCGTGGGTGCGAACTGGTACCTGACCAGCCACTTCAAGTTCCAGGCGAACTACGTGTGGGCTGATGCCAGCCGGCGTGGTGTGCGGACGAAGCCGGAAATCTTCGAGCTGCGTGCGCAGGTGCATTTCTGATCGACCTGGGCGGGTGCACGCAACGTGCACCCGCCAACGCACCGTAAACTGGTGCCATGTACCGCGCCGCCCGCTACCGCCCTCTGCTGCTGACCCTGCTGGTCATGATCGGCGGGACGCTGCTGGCTGCGCTGGTTGCCGGACGTTACGCGCAACAGCGCGCGCTGGCCGCTGAGAGCAGCCAGGTCCGCCGCCAGCTGGACCTGTACGCGCAGACCCTGCAGCAGCGGATCGATCGTTTCGGCACCCTGCCCCAGGTGCTGGCGCTTGACCCGGACCTGCAGCAGGCCCTGCGCCAGCCACTGGACGCCGCCGAGCGGCAGCGGCTGAACCTCAAGCTGCAGCAGGCCAACAATGTCACCCGCGCGTCCACGCTGACCCTGATCGACCGGCATGGCGTCGCCGTGGCCGCCAGCAACTGGGACCAGCCCACCACCAACGTGGGCGAGGACTACAGCTACCGCCCCTATTTCCAGCAGGCCATGGCCAACGGGAGCGGCCGCTTCTACGGCATCGGCATGACCACCGCCGTGCCCGGCTACTTCCTCTCGCAGGCGATCCGCGACGACGCCGGCAGCGTGCTGGGCGTAATCGCGATCAAGATCGAACTGCGTGCGCTCGAGCAGGAATGGCTGCAGAGTACCGACATCGTGCTGGCCAGCGATTCCCACGACGTGGTGTTCCTGGCCAACGGCGATGCGTGGCGCTACCGCCTGCTGCGCCCGCTGGCACCGGCCGAACGCGCCGAGATGATGGCCACCCGGCAGTACGCCGACCGCTCATTGAAGCCACTGGAAGCACTCACCCTGACGCTGCTGGAAGACGGCGGGCGCATGGTGCGGGTGATGCAGCCGTCGCTGTCCAGCCCCGTGCTGTGGCAGACCTACGTGCTGAACGACCCGCACTGGAAGCTGCACCTGCTGCACGATGCCGGCGCCAGCGGTGCCGTGGGGCGCAGCACCGCGCTGGCCGCCGGTGGCATCTGGCTGGCGCTGTGCTTCCTCGGCCTGTTCGTGCAGCAGCGTCGCCGGTTGGCCGCGCACCGTCAGCGCAGCCGACGCGAGCTGGAAACGGTGCTGCAGCAGCATGCGCAGGAGCTGCGTACCGCGCAGGACGGCATCCTGCAGGCCGCCCAGCAGGCCGACAGCGGGCTCAGCCGAAGCCTCGCGCACCTGCCACAGGGCGTGGTGGTGATCGACAACGAACAGCGCGTGGTCGCCTGGAATGCGCGCTACCTGGAACTGTTTCGGTTCCCACCCGACTTGATCCGGGTCGGCCGCCCCATTGAAGAAGCGTTCCGCTTCAACGCGCGCCGCGGTTTGCTCGGGCCCGGCCCCATCGATGAAGCCATCGAGCGCCGCCTGAACCACCTGCGCAGCGGCCGCCCGCACATGCGCGAGAGCGAGAAGGACGACGGCACCGTACTTGAGATTCGTGGCAATCCCCTGCCCGATGGCGGCTTCGTCACCAGCTACGCCGACATCACCGCCTACAAGAACACCGCACGCGAACTTCGCTCGCTGGCCGACGCGTTGGAACACCGCGTGGCCGAGCGCACCCGCGACCTGGACGAAGCCCGCCGCGAAGCCGAGCGCGCCAACCGCTACAAGACCCGCTTCGTGGCCTCGGCGGTGCATGACCTGCTGCAGCCATTGAACGCCGCTCGCATGTTCGTTTCCGTGCTGCGCGGCAAGTTGAGTGGCGATGCCCGCGAGCTGAGCGAGCATGTGGATGCGGCACTGGCCGCGCAGGACTCCATCCTCAACAGCCTGCTGGATATTTCCCGGCTGGAATCGGGGGCGTTGCAGACCCACGTGCATGCCTTCGCGCTGTCGCCGCTGCTGGAAACGCTGGCCCGCGAGTTCGGCCTGGCCGCGCAGAACCGTGGGCTGCAACTGGACTGGGTGGACACCCGTGCCGTGGTGGTGAGCGATGAAGCACTGCTGCGCCGCATCCTGCAGAATTTCCTGTCCAACGCACTGCGCTACACCCCACGCGGGCGTGTGTTGATCGGTTGCCGGCGGGTCGGCGACCAGCTGCGCATCGAAGTGCACGACCAGGGTCCCGGCATTCCGGAAAGTCTGCAGGGCGAGATCTTCGAGGAGTTCCGCCGCCTGGATGACGGCGTGGACCAGGAACGCGGCGCCGGCCTGGGGCTGGCGATCGTGGAGCGTATCGGCCGCCTGCTCGGCCACCGCATCAGCCTGCGCTCCACGTTGGGGCGCGGCAGCGTTTTCGCGGTGACGGTGGCAATGGGCGACGCGGCGGCGATACCTGCCCCGGCTCCCGCACCGGCAGTACCCGCCGACGCTGGCGATGACAGCCCCCTGCGCCAATGCCGCGTCTGGAGCATCGACGACGACCCCCGTGTGTGCGCGGCCACCCGGGCGCTGCTGGAGCGTTGGGGTTGCGTCGTGGATCTGGCCGACGGCCCGCAGGCAGCGCTGGAAATTGCCTCCACGTTCAACGTGCCGCAGCTGGTGCTGCTGGACGTACGCATGGGCCAATGGCACGGCCCGGACCTGTACGAACAGCTGTGCGAGCTCTGGCAGGCGCGCCCACCGGTGATCCTGGTCACCGCAGAGCGCGACGACGCGCTCAAGGAAAATGCCGCGGAAAACGGCTGGGGCTTCCTGTCCAAACCGGTACGACCGCCGGCCCTACGTGCGCTGATGACGCAGCTGCTGGTGCGGCACAGGGCTTAGTCCGGTGCGCAATTCACCGGCGCGAAATGCTGTTCTTCGTTTATGGTCGTGCCATTACCGAACGTTCGGGTTTGGTCGGCGGTCGATCGGGATGCGACCCTACCGGGGGGCGTCCGCCGGCAGGTGTTGCTTCGGTAGGGTAATGGGGAACTCTATCGACCTGCGTCTTCCAGATCGGCACCTCGCATTGATACTCCCTGGCACGGCGAAAAGCCTGGTGAGACTCTGCAGTATCCGATACCGCCCTCTCCCTCGAAAGAGCACGGCATATGAATCCGATTGTTGAAAAACTAGAGTCTCGCCTCGCGGATGGCACTGGCGTATACGTCCATGACCCCATAGATCCTGTCGTCTACTTTTCTGAGCTGGCGGAAGACATCAAACGTAACGCATGTGAGCCATTTCAGCTGTCCGCAACGGCCGTAGCGCCAGGCTTTCCCCATATTTCTGACGGCGTGAGGATCAGCGGATTCTGCGTCGCAAAGTCGGACGGGTATTGGCTTGTGTACCGCCCTGAAGACGACACGTTCTATGCATTCTGGGGCCTGGACATAGAGAATCTTGGCGCTCCAGGGATCTTTGGACCGCCCCTATACTGCTGGTCCGCGTAAAGGGGCACGCAGATGCCCAGGCATGAACCAGTGCGAAACCCGCCCGCCAGGAATACTGCTTAGGTAGGGTCGGACCCCGGTCGACTGCACGCAACGTTGCTACGTGCGACGAACGCATGACCCCTGAAAGAGAATGCGCTTCTTCGCTGACGCCCATGCCACTACCAAACGTTCCAACGGCGTAGGCGGTCGATCAAGATGCGACCCTACCAGATGCATCCCGCGGCATCGCACCGATCCGTGTTACTCCAACACATCTTCAACTGTCGTATCCGCCACCCGCCGCTTCTTCCTCGGCGAATGGTCCTGATACCGATACGGCACAGGCACGGGCGTCTCATCCAACGTCAGGGTGATCTTCCCGCGCCCCACTTCCACCAGCACACGACTACCCACCCGCAGCTCGAATCGTTCCAACCACATGCCACGCAGGATGAGGCAGGGAATACGACCACCGCCGGGCAACCGATGGCCTCCGGGATGCTTGAAGGATCCAATCCGCAACATCTCCGGCACCTGCAGCCCGATGCCCGTCTGCGGTTGTTCGATTGAGGGTGAATCCGGTATTGAACGACGCATTTACCACCTCCGAGGAAGTCTCCCTCGCCGGAATGGCAAGGGAGTCGGGAGATTGAAATCCGCTCGAACACACACGGCGTGACGTATTCCCGCGAAGGTGTTGTATTCCGCCACCCTCCCGACATAGGACCTCCTCAGATTGTGTGTTCGAGGAGATTTCAAGCTCCGAGGCAACACGATGCGCCATACAGAGCGCAAAGTTAAATCGCTTGTTTCGAATGATATTTGAGTATCGATAGAAGCACACTACTCATCGTCGCAAACGACACTTCGTCGACATTGCGGGTTCTGGTAGCCTGCGTTTGCAGCCCTAGGAACACGTTCTCTCCCAGCCTCCACTACTGGTGATGACACTAGGTACGTACTGGCCCCGCTCGCGGGGCCAGTCCTTTTCCAGAAACCCGCCGCTGGCGGTTTTTTTGCGTTTGAGTTGGGTGGTTTCGAGACGGGAGGCGACCGATCCGCACAGGCATTTTGCGGACAGAACTCGGACGCTCCCCACGTTGCACGTAGAACCAGCTGACGCGTTAATCGGCTCGGCTGGAACCGGGAGCTGCGCTGGTGCCGTTGATTCGTGTTTGGCTTCTAGCGAAACGCCGCCTTCGGTTCGGATCATGCCGAAATCGCAATGCCGAACAATGTCGGCGGTCGATTGGGATGCGACCCCATCGGCGGTCTACGGGCGGCCGAATTTCAACGGCGCTTGCGTTTCGCCAACGCGCGGCTGACACCGCGTTGCCACCCGCGCCTGGTCTGGTTCAGGTCCGCGCCTGCGTCGCCTTCTGGTGCGAGGGCCTTCACCAGCATTGCTGCTTGACTGGCTATGGCATTCAAGCTTCTTGAGAATGGCGATTGCGTTGACTTTTACCGTGTTTTCGGCGAGTCCGAGTTCGTAGGCCATGCTCTACAGGGCAGGTCGCAGATCTAAACGGAACGCAAGGCGCGCACCAGGAATAGCTGCATACACTGCGACTCGATCGCTCCGTGCTAGCGCCCGCCGCCACAGTCCGCAAAAACCCTCTCTGGCGGAGTATTCAGCTGAATAGCAACCACTCGATTGTAGAGCGGCTTGCAGGGACCAAGGTTGTTGTACACAACATGCACCTCGAGGCCACTCTCAAAGGCAAAAAACACGCCTCCGCCACCGTCTCCAACCGCCCGAACTAGATACCAGGACGAATCGAGATCACTGAGACCTCTTTTGCTCACGCCCCTCACGATTCCGGCGTCGACGTCCTTTATGGGAACCGACTCAACTCCAGTGCCCTGCATCCATTTGACGGCGGCCTCTTCAGCAGCAGCATCAAGCAACAGTATTCGATCCGAACCGATTGGAACCCGCTTCGCGCTTGCCAGTCTTCCATTGTTTGATTCCACCCACGGCGGTCTGGCACCACTGGTCGTCGCACATGACGCCAGCAAGGTAGCCAGAAGCACGGACGCGAGCTGCGCCGCTTTTGTGGAAGCTATTTGCATTTCAGGCTCTCCTTAATCGCATCCCTGACACGGGAGTCCGGAACCCCAGGGAATTCGCCCATTATGTTTCCTTCCCATCCTGGCAATGGCGTAGTCCTACGGGGCTCGCTAGAAGTCATCTCGTACATGTCATTCCGCCCGCCATACTTGAACTTCATGAGATGGCCGGCTTCATGGGCGGCCACCCAACTGTGGTTGTCTGCGAACCACTTCCCGCGGCTATGACCAGTCACTGTTGATACGCCGACTCCCGGTACAATATCAACACGATTTGCTCCACGAGCCGATGTTTGCGTTACTTTCACTTCGAACCCGCGCGTAGACCACGTCGATTCAATCGCCGCTACCATGCCTTCCACCACGTCAGCGTCAGGGTTTCCTCGAAAATCAATTGGGATCTCAATGGAGACGCCCCCCTTACCATCGCAGGTGCATTTTGCGGCTAGACCGAGCGGGTCAGTCATGTTGATAGGACGAGATGATACATAACCGTATGTTGTGATTCCTCCATTGAGTCCTACAGGATCACTCTGTGAGTACCGCCCTACTGCAGGGTCATAGTCTCGCTGATAGTTGTAAAACATCTCACTGGCCTCGGTGGCCTGCTGACCCGGGAACCGCAGCGCGAGATCAAACGCTACCCCATCGCCATCGGGGTCTAGCGTCGGCGCCTGGTCACCGAACACTTCACTCTTGTTGCTCCACTCCCAGATCGCAACATCCCGAACCGAATCGATCGCCACACGCGGGGTGCCCAGGTGGTCGGGCTGAATGTAGGCAAGCTCTGGCACACCGGACGCCGGGGCGCTGATCAGAGCAACCGGGTAGTTATCGAGCCAGATCGCCTGCTGCACCAGTGAGCCGCTCCCGCTGTAGTTTCCCAGCCACTGGCCCGCCTCGTCGTACAGGGTGACCTGAGCATCGGACGCCGTCGGCGCACGCAGTACCCGCTCACCACGGTGGTTGTACGTATAGGCCTCCAACACTACACCGGCCTGCTTCACCTGACTCATGCGGTTGGCGTCGTTGTAGACGTACTCCTTGCCGCCGATGCTGACGGTGTTGCCAGCTGTATCGTGGTTGCGCGCCTCACCTTCCACTGCCAGCAGGCGGTGGCTGTCGGCCGGGTAGGTATAGATTGCGGTGCCGCCGGCAGTAGTCAGTGAGGTGCGGTTGCCGGTGGCGTCGTAGGCGTACACCTCGATAGGCGTGCCGGTGACGCCGTCCTGGGTCTGGGTTAGGCGCCCCAGAGCGTCGTAGCCATACCTGGCCAACATTGTTGAACCGCTGCCATTCTTGAGGCCAGTGATTCTACCCACGGCGTCGTAGCCCAAGCCGAGCGATAGTCCACCAGCCGCGCCGTCATGCACTGCCTGCGGGCGGTAGTCTGTGTCTACCGGTCGCTGCAGTTGCCGCCCATTGCCGTACGTCCAGCCTGTCGCCGGGCCAAACGGGGCATAGGTGACATTGGTCACCACCACCTGCCGCGCTTGGCCAGGTCGCGTAACGCCGATCTCGCTGATACGCCCCAGGCTGTCGCGAACGTAGTCGGCGATGATGCCGTCCGGATAGGTGAGCCGCGCAAGTCGGCCACCCTTCGTATAGGCATAACGCAACGTGGTGCTCACGCCATTGATGATCTGAACTTTGCGGGTGACCTGGCCCAAACGGTCGTGGCAGTAGAGGGTGCTGCCACCCGCATGCAGCACTTTGCCCAATCGCCCGTTAGCAAACCTCTCTTCAGCAGCGCATTCTGCAGGTGCAACATCGTAGGTGTAGCCCACGTCCAAGTTCGGATCCGGGTACCCTGTCCCAGTCAAGCGGTTGAGAGCATCGTAATGGTACGCGGCAGTAATACCGCGCGCATCGGTGCGGGTCTTTCGGTTGCCTGCGGCATCCACGGTGAAGCTTGTGATGCCACTGTCCGGACTGACCTGCCCGGTCAGATCACCGAAGCCGTTGTAGGCGTAAGTGGTATGCAACCCCTTCGGATCGGTTACCTGGGTGACCTGGTCCAAGGCGTTGTAGCTGGATTTGATCTCCGCTTCGATGCCGCCCACGTCCTGCAATGTCCGGGCGAGGCGGTTGAGCGGATCGTATTGTTGACGGGTGACGCGCTGCAGTGCGTCGGTGAGCGTTGCCGGGTTTCCTTCTTCGTCATAGCTGAACACAGTGGCGTGGCCACCCGCATCCTCAAGCGCCGTCAGCTCGCCCAGCGTGTTGTAAGTGCGCGCCAAGGTGCGCCGTAGAGACCCACTGGCATCCACAGTGTTCTCGCTGAGACGGTTGCCAGCATCATCCAGAGTGTAATGGATGGTATTTCCTGCGCTGTCCGCGATGTCGGTCAGGCGTCGGGCAGCGTCGTAGACATAGGTGACCGAACTGCCGTCCGGCTCGGTCACTTCCTGCACCTGACCGGTTGGCCAGTAGCTTATCCAGGTGGTACGGTCGCTGGCGGCGGTGTCACCACGCACTATGACGACGGTTGGCCAGCCGCGCGGGTGATAGCTATAGTCGGTGACAACATTATTGCTGTCCGACATCGAGAGCGGACGACCCAAGTGGTCGTAGGCCAGCGTCGTCACCGTATGGCCCAATGCGTTGGTCACGCTTTGCAGATCGCCCTTCCGGAAGTTGCAGCTTCCGCTGCCCCCGGCGGCGCAACCAGTGTCGTCCGCAGGGTAGTAGCTGTAGGTCACAATGTCGTTGACGTCCGTGCGCGGCCCGTCCACCTGCTTCAGCAAGCCCAACTGCGGGCAATTGCCGCCTGCGGCTACATCCGCCGCTTCGCAATAAATCAGTTCAGTGGTGCGCAGGCTGTTGCCGGCGGTGTCCTTCACCGCAACGGTGATCGGCTGCAGGCGGCTGTTTCGCGTAATGCGGGTTTCCCGGTTGCCGACCCGGCTGAGCACCACCCGATTACTAGCGGCGTCGGTGTGGGTTTCGATGTCGCGCTGCTGAGGCAGTCCCACGGCTTCGATGGTGGTTTGCACTTCTACTGGCTGGCCGGTCACCGAATCGATTCCGGCGCCGTATGTGTACTTGGTCTGCGTGCCGCGACGGTCGGTGATGGTATCCACGCGGCGACGGAAATCCTGCGTGAGGGAATAGTAGGTACGGCTAGACGCACCCTGCGTGTCGGTCACACCGGTGACCTTGCGCGGATAGCCGCCGTCGGCACTGCCGGTCAGCCCATAGGTGGAGACATGGCCGAGAGCGTCGGTGACGACGGCGGTACCGGCGGCGGTGTAGGCAAGACGTGTGCCGTCGATGCCTACATCCACCTGGCTGCAGTCACCGGAGTGCCGGCTGCAGGTGACGCGGCCTTTGGCGTCATAGGCGTACCACCCGTATCGGCGCGAATCCTCGGCGGTGACACCCGTGAGGTACTGCGGGAAGCGGCTGTCCTCGTAGTGATACGAACGCGTTGCGCCGTCTGCATACGTCACCTACGCTACCTGATTGAAAGCGCCATACGCGTAAGTTGCAACCACGTGCTCGGCCACCGAGAGAGCACTGACCAGATCGGCACGTTGGGGCGCGTTGTAATGGAACCGGAGTATGCGGCCACTGGAGTGGGCAATGGACAGAAGTCGTCCCATGCCGTCGTAATCGTAGGCGAGTGCCGTCCCGTCATCGCGGGTCCGCGAGATCATCCGCCCTTCCGCGTCAAAGCGCAGTGTCTCAGTCCGACGCTGAAGCACCCATTGCGGCCCCTGCTGACTCAATCGGTCCCCGCTTCCACTTACCGCCTCGTAGCCGTTCCCAGTCTGGTGGAACGCCACCTGGCTGCCATCGGCCTCCACAAGCCCCACAAGAAGCTCGCTGCTTGGCGGTAAAGCGGCCGAATCGCTACCGATTGCCAGTTGGATATTGTGTGAGTGCGTCCATTTGTCGCCAAACCCGCCGTTTGGCGTGGACATCAACGAGTGATAATGGCGGGTAAGCTGGATCCAGCCAAGGTCCAGATCGAGTTCCGGCTGATGCTTGTCGCCGGTCGTTGGATCACACGGATTACCGATGGAGCATTGGTTGCTGACAGGCGTACTGGAGTAGCTCATCATCTGTTGGAACCCGGACTCCATCATCGGGTCCATTCCACAGCTTTCAAGCTCGGGTCGCCATTTCATCAAGCCCGGGTTCGGGCAATTCACCGTGCGAGTGCGACTGACGTCCCGTGTGCTTTGGATCAGTGTGCAGGGCACTTCACTCGAGAAGCGCGCATAGAAGCGGACGCCGTAATCGGCGCGCTCGCCTGTGTTGCTTCCATCTGCTCCGCTACCTTCGCCGCCGGCCGGAATGCCGGCCCATTCCCCGGCGGTAACTTCGTTGGCGGGGCACCCCGGTTCAACCGCAAGAGATGCCAGTATGGCGGCCTTCATTTCATCTTCAGTGGCAAAGCTGGTGTTCCCGAACTTGTACTCCCAGTCGGTCTTGATCAACTTCATCGGCGTAATGCGATAGTCGTAAGACACCTTGTTCCTGCCCACCTTGGTCTTGGCCACTTTCCATGGGAACGGCCCGTCCTGCTCAAGCGACGAAAACATGCCCTCGATGGCCACCTGAGCCTGGCGTTCGCTGCCAAGGGTCTGACCCCAGGCTGCAGGCGTCTCCCATTTCTGCTCTACCTCCTGGGCGTGCGCCACGGGAAGAAGACCCAGTGCAATGAGGAGGGCGGGCACGCTGGTGCGCGAGAAGACAGATGCAGGACGCGACATTCCGTAACTCCTTCCTGGAGGGGACTGCTCGTTGATGACAGAGATTGGCTGCGCCGCGTGCAGCACTCCGACTGTTGGCGGCCAATGGCGTACGGTATGAATCCGTTGCATCCTCAGTCAAGCGTGAAAACGTGCTGCGATTCACCCTTCGACGTATCTGAGGTATCGCCGGCGCTTATTTTCGGATTTGTCTTAGGACAGTTGAGGACTTTTCTTACGATATGGGCGCGATTCGTACCCACGGGCAAGCTACGCGCGGCCCAAAAACCGTCGCGTGAAAATCCGCTGAGAATCAATGTGTCAGCCGCAAGACACCAGTGCGGCTTGAGTTGTGCCACGCCCGGTCAGCCGTCAAGGCCCGCGGTTGCGTCTCCTTCGGGCTCGAGTGCTTTTACCAGCACCGCTGCTTGCGTGCGGCTGACGCATTCGAGCTTTTTCAGGATGGCGGTTACGTGAACTTTTACGGTGTTTTCGGCCAGGCCCAGTTCGTAGGCGATCTGCTTGTTGAGCAGGCCGTCGGCGAGGCACAGGAGTACGCGGAACTGCTGCGGGGTCAGCTGCGCGAGGCGGGCAGCGAGCAGCGCGTCGGATTCGGAGCGCTCTGCGGCCATCGCCGGGAACCAGAGGCCGCCGTCGAGGACGGTTTCCACGGCTTTGCCGATTGCATCGGCCGGGGCGGATTTCGGAATGAAGCCAGCCGCGCCGAACTGCTGGGCGCGGCGGATGACGCGCGGGTGGTCGTTGGAGGAGACGATGACCACCGGGATGTCCGGGTGGGAGCCGCGTACGTGGAGAAGTGAGGAGAAGCCTCGGGCGCCTGGCATGGTCAGGTCCAGGAGGACCAGTTCTATTTCCGGGTGCTGGTTGAGGGCGGCCTCCAAAGCCTGCGCGCTGGCGACCTCGATGACCTGGACGGCTGGGAGGGCCTGGCGCAGGGAGTGGACGACGGCGGCGCGGAGTAGCGGGTGGTCGTCGGCTACGAGGATGGTGGTTTCGCTCATGGGGGCATTGTAGGGCGATTCCAGGTTGCGGCTAAGAGCAGCCACGCAGGGCGTGGCTCTACGCGGGGTTTGGGATCGTGCGGACGGTGGGGAAGAGCGGACACGCATGGCGTGTCCCTACGCGGTTGTTTGGCTGGGGGGTGGTCACGCGTGGCGTGTCCCGGCGCCGGCTGCGGGTAGCGACACGCCACGCGTGTCCTGCGCGGAAAGGAGCGCGACCGCTGTTTTCCGCGTGGCTCAGCGTGGCTGGGTGCTGCCCTTCCAAGCGTCGAGGAACTGGCGGCGCTTGAGGCCGTCGAGGTAGACCAGCAGGCCCGGGCCCAGAAGGATCGGGCGGTAGCTGCGGCCCGGGGCGCGGCCGCGTTGGGTCGGGAGGATGGACATCAGGCGCGCTTCGCGCGACAGCACCTGCTGGCCGCGCGGGGACAGCAGGTAGTCGAGGAAGCGGCGGGCTTCAGCGGCATTGGGCGCGGTGCGCGGGATCACGGCGGTGCGCAGCACAACGAGGGTGTAGTCCTCCGGCTCGACGATGCCCAAGGGGGCGCCGGCGTCGATGCGGGCCTGGGCGTAGGAGCCGAGCACGTTGTATACGAGCGAGAGCTGGCCGCTGCTCACCTTGTCCAGCAGCACGCCGGTGCGCTCTTCCAGCTGTACCTGGTTGTCGCCCAGCGCGCCCAGCAAGGCGCCGGCCATGCTGCCACGCTGGCCGTCCTGGGTGGCAAGCAGATAGCCGACGCTGCTGCGTTCCACGTCATAGGTGCCCACTTTGCCGGCCAACGGGGCGTCCGGCGCGCGCAGCAGTTCGAGCAGCTGGCGGCGGGTCCTGGGCACGCGGGCGGCCGGCAGGGTGCGGGTGTTGTAGACCATCGCGACCGGCTCGTAGCTGATGCCGAAGGCCTCGTGGCGCCACTGCGCCCACGCGGGCAGCGCGTCGGTCTGCGGCGAGCGGTGCGGCAGGGCGTGGCCGTCGTTGACCAGCTTGGCCTGCAGGTCCATGCCGCTGCTGATCAGCATGTCCGGGCCGGTGGGGCCGTGCCGGTCGCGCAGGTACTGCGCGTACATGTCCTGTGCGATGACGTCTTCGTAGATGATTTCGGTGCCCGGGTGCAGCCGCTGGTAGTCGGCGATGACGGTGCCGAACACTTCGATGTCGGTGGAGCCGTGCAGGCGCAGCTGGGCGGTGGCCGGGCCTTTGGCGGGGAAGCGCTGCACGTCGCCCGGCTCCGCCAGCGCGGGGCTGGCGAGGATCAACATCAGCAACATCACGATGCGCATCATGCGTGCAGCCTCGGCAGGCGGATGGTGGCGACCAGCCCGCCCGCAGGGCGGTTGCTCAGGTCGATCTGGCCGCCGTGGCTGTCCACCACGCGCTTGACGATGGCCAGGCCCAGCCCTGCCCCGCCCGGTGCGGCATCTTCGCCACGGGCGAAGCGCTCGAACACGCGCTCGGCGTCGCCAGGGGCAATGCCGGGGCCGTGGTCGGCGATGGTGACCACGCTGTATGCACCTTCTTCGGTCAGCGCGACCTGGAGTGGGCCGTTGCCGCCGTACTTCAGGGCGTTGTCGATGAGGTTCTTGATCGCTTCGCGCAGCAGCAGCGCATCGCCCTGCACACGCGAGGAGGCCACGCCCACCGCGAGCTGCACGCGGGGTGCGGGCAAGGCCTGCGGCAACGCTTCGTGCAGCGCCTGGTGCACGATTTCCACCATGTCCACCGGCGCGAAGCGCTGCAGGTTGGAGCGGTGGATCACGCTGGCGTCGCTGAGCAGCTGGTTGAGCAGGCGGCTCATGTGGGTGGCGTTGCGGTCGATGGCGACCAGGCTGCGGCGCATGTCTTCAGGATCCTCGTCGTCCAGCGCAAGCTGCGCCTGCGCACGCAGCGCGGCCAGCGGAGTGCGCATCTGGTGGGCGGCCTCGGCCATGAACGCGCGCAGGGTTTCGTTGCTGCTGGACAGGCGCGCCATGAAACGGTTCAGCGCGGCCACCATCTGGTCCATCTCACGCGGCACGCGCGCATCCAGCGGGCTCAGGTCGGACGGCTCGCGGCGCGACAGTTCACGCTCCACCTTCACCAGCGGGCGGAACGCGCGATGCACGCCGAAGGCGACCAGCGCGAGCGACAGCAGCGAGAGCACGCCAATGGCCAGCAGCGCACGGTTGACGATGTCCTGCGCCACCGCTTCGCGCGCGCGCCGGGTCTGGCCGACCTGCACGCGAACCTCGGCCTGCGCCGACGGCGAGGACACGCGCCGCGACACCACCACGAAGCGCACGGTTTCGCCACTGTAGGCCGCGTCGAACAGCTGCGGTTCGTCGCTGGCCGGGCGCGGCGGCGGTGGCAGGTCCGGGTAGCCGGTCACGGTGCGCCCGCGTGCGTCGTAGACGCGGTAGAACACGCGGTCATCAGGCGCCATGGCGAGCAGGTCGAGCGAGGCGTACGGCAGGTCCACCTGCCACTGCGCATCCACCAGAGCCACCGAGTCGATGATCGAGAGGGCCGAGGACACCAGCAGGTGGTCGTAGGAGCGGTTGGCGGCGCGCTGCCCGTAGTCGCGTGCGGCGAACAGCAGGGCTACCGCAAACACCGCCAGCAGCAGGCCGAGGTACAGGGTGAGCGTGCGCCGCAGCGAGCTGGGCGGACGAGTGTCACCCCTCGGCATCGGGCGCGCCATCGATGGCTTCGAGCAGGTAGCCGCTGCCACGCACGGTGACGATGCGCAGCGGGGCGTCGGCCAGTTTGCGGCGCAGGCGGCCGACATAGAGTTCGATGGCATTGGGGCCGGCTTCGTCGTCGAAGCCGAACAGGCCGTTGCCGATCTCGTCCTTGCCCACCACATGTCCGAGCCGGCCCATCAGGATTTCCAGCAGGCGGTACTCACGGTTGGGCAGTTCGATCGGCTGGCCATCCAGGCTGACCCGGTGCGAGGCGTTGTCGAACTGGAACCCGCCGATCTGCACCACTTCGCTGGCCTGGCCGCGCGTGCGCCGCAGCAGCACGCGGCAGCGCGCTTCGAACTCGCGGAAATCGAACGGTTTGCCCAGGTAATCGTCTGCGCCGACATCCAGCGCCTGCACGCGATCCTCGATGCCATCGCGGGCGGTAAGCATCAGTACCGGGGTGGTGTCGCCACGCTCACGCATGCCAGCCAGCACGCGCAGGCCATCCAGCTTGGGCAGGCCGATGTCCAGCACCACCAGGTCGAAGCTCTGGTAGCGCAGCACGCTGGCCGCGGCCAGGCCGTCGCTCTGCCAGTCCACCGCGTGGCCGCTGCGGCGCATGCGGCGAACGATGGCGTCGGCCAGGTCCGGGTTGTCTTCTACCAGCAGGATGCGCATGGGACGGGAATGGGGAGCGATGCAGGAATCGTAGCGCGAGCGGCGTGTTTCGTGGGTTGCGCTGCGCTGCAGCAGGCGCCGACAGGTGGATGACAGCTTCGCCGCACTAGGCTGCGCCATCGCACCTCCCCCACGGTGCGGGTCGCTCCTGTCACCACCTGCGGTACTGCACGGCCCCGGCCTGCCGATCCGCCCACATGTACCTGGGAGGGTTCATGGTTCTCAATCTCCTGCGCTGGCGCGGGCTGGCCGCCTGCACCCTGCTGTTGCCCGCCCTGCCGCTGTGGGCCGCCGAGGATGCCGACGACGAACGCCCGGTCACCGCCACCTTCGGCGGGCGCCTGCACCTGGATTTCGCGGATTTCGACAACGATTACCGCGGCACCCCGAACAAGGACGACACCGAGATCCGCCGTGCCTGGCTGGACATGTCCGGCAGGTTCTTCGTGGTGGACTACAAGCTGGAAGCGGACTTCTCCGGCGACCAGGTGGAAGCCAAGGATGTCTACGTCAGCCGTGATTTCAGCGGGGGCAAGCTCAGCGTGGGTCAGTTCAAGCAGTTCTTCTCGCTCGATGATCGCACCGGTTCCAACTACGGCAGCTTCCTGGAGCGCGGCAATGCCGGTACGACGCTGGCGCCGCTGTACCGGCTGGGCGCCTCGTGGCAGGCCGCCAGGGGCGACATGACCTGGTCCGCAAGCGCCTACAGCCTGGAAAGCATCGATGCGTGGCAGGTGAAGGGCCGTGCGGCCGGTGGCCGCGCCACTTGGGCGCCGGGCGCCACCGCGGGCGATGTGCGGCACCTGGGCCTGTCGCTGGCGCACGAGCGGTACGACAGCCCCGGCGCCAACGGCGTGCCGGCGCTGCGGATCCGCCCGCGACCGGCCGGACACCTGTCCGACAACAGCCGCCTGACCCTGGTCGATTTCTCGGCTGGCCGCGACACCGACGTGAACAAGTGGTCGCTGGAGTACGCACAGGTGCAGGGCCCGCTGTCATGGCAGGGCGAATTCAGTGGCGCCACCTTCAACGATGGCAGCCAGCGCGGAACGGTGCTGGCCGGCTACGGCATGCTGAGCTGGTTCGTGACCGGCGAGTCGCGCGGCTACGACCGTAAAACCGGCCGCTTTGCGCGCATCAAGGACATCCGGCACAAGGCCGGCGCCTTCGAGCTGGCGCTGCGCTACGACCAGATGCGCGGTGAGCAGCACCTGATCGGCCAGCCCGACCTGCGCGACGGGCTCACCGAAGCCTGGACGCTGGGCGGCAACTGGTACCTGCGCCCGAACCTGCGATTCATGCTGAACCTGATCGACAGCCGCAACCGTGATCGCCTGACTGCCACCACGGTGGACCACACGCGCGCGGTGACCGGCCGGCTGCAGTTCGATTTCTAACCTCTCTTCTACGTTGCAAGGAGTCCGCAGATGATGCTGAGCATCCTCGGCTTTGGCATGGTCATTACGTTCATGTACTTGATCATGAGCAAACGACTGTCGCCACTGGTCGCCCTGATCACCATTCCGATCATCTTCGCGCTGCTGGGCGGATTTGGTAACGGGCTGGACGAGATGATGCTGGACGGCATCAAGAAGATCGCGCCGACCGGCGTGATGCTGATGTTCGCCATCCTGTACTTCGGGGTGATGATCGACGCCGGGCTGTTCGACCCGCTGGTGCGGATCATCCTGCGCCTGGTGAAGGGCGATCCGATGAAGATCGTGCTGGGCACCGCAGCGCTGGCGATGTTGATCTCGCTCGATGGCGACGGCTCCACCACCTACATGATCACCGTGTCGGCGATGCTGCCGCTGTACCAGCGGCTGGGCATGAATGCTCTCAACATGACCTGCGTGACCATCCTCGCCGGCGGGGTGATGAACCTCACCCCGTGGGGTGGCCCGACCGCGCGTGCGGCCACCGCACTGCACGTGGACCCGGCCGATGTGTTCGTGCCGCTGATCCCGGCGATGGTGCTGGCCTGCGCTTCGGTGCTGCTGCTGGCCTGGTACCTGGGCCTGAAGGAACGTCGCCGGCTGGGCGTGGTGAAGCTGCCGCAGGGCGGCAGCTGGATGGACTCCAGCGTGTCCGACGACGGCGCGCTGCCGACCGTGGAAGATGCGGAAGACACCAAGCGGCCGAAGCTGCTGTGGGTGAACCTGGCGTTGACCCTGGCGCTGATGACCGCGCTGATCATGGGCGTGCTGCCGATGCCGGTGCTGTTCATGGTGGGCTTCGCGATCGCGCTGGTGATCAACTACCCGAACCTGGCCGAACAGCGTCGCCGCGTGGTCAACCATGCCGGCAACGTGCTGTCGGTGGTGTCGCTGATCTTCGCGGCAGGCATCTTCACCGGCATCCTCAACAACACGGGGATGGTGGAGGCGATGTCGCACAGCTTCCTGGCGGTCATTCCGGATGCATGGGGGCCGTACCTGGCGGTCATCACCGCACTGGCGTCGATGCCGTTCACCTTCTTCATGTCCAACGACGCCTTCTACTTCGGCGTGCTGCCGATCCTGTCCGAGGCGGCCGGCAACTACGGCATCACCCCGGTGGAAATGGCACGCGCCTCGCTCGCCGGCCAGCCGGTACATCTACTCAGCCCGCTGGTTCCCTCCACCTACCTGCTGGTGGGGCTGGCCAAGGTGGAATTCGCCGACCACCAGAAATTCACCCTGAAGTGGGCGGTGATGGTGTCGCTGGTGCTGATGGCCGGCAGCCTGCTGTGCGCGCTGTATCCCTTCGCCGCCTGACCTGGAGATTCCAACATGACCCTTCGCATCGCATACGTCACCAGCGGCATGGGCAGCGTGGGTACTGCCATCTGCCAGAAATTGGCCCGCAACGGCCACACCGTGGTCGCCGGCTGCGCCCCCAACTCGCCGCGCAAGGCCGGCTGGCTGCGTGAGCAGCGCGAACTGGGTTTCGATTTCATCGCCTCCGAAGGCAACGCGGCGGACTGGCAGTCCACGGTGGCGGCCTTCACCAAGGTCAAGGCCGAGGTCGGCGAGATCGATGTGCTGGTGAACAATGCCGGCGGCAGCCGCGACGTGCTGTTCCGGCAGATGAGCCAGGACGACTGGAACGCGGTGATGGGCTCGAACCTGCATGCTTTGTTCAACATCACCAAGCAGGTGATCGACGGCATGGCCGCACGCAGCTGGGGCCGGATCATCAACATCGGCTCGGTGAGCGCGCACAAGGGCCAGATCGGCCAGGTGAACTTCGCGACCGCCAAGGCGGCGATGCACGGCTTCAGCCGGGCCCTGGCCAATGAGGTGGCCACGCGCGGGGTGACGGTCAATACCATTTCGCCGGGGTATATCGCCAGCCAGTCCATCAGCAGCTTCCCACCGGATGTGCTGGACCGCCTGGCAGGCTCGGTCCCGATCCGCCGGCTGGGCAAGCCGGAAGAAGTGGCCAGCCTGTGCGCGTGGCTGGCGTCGGATGACGCCGCGTATGTGACCGGCGCCGATTACGCCGTGAACGGCGGATTGCATATGTTCTGATGCAGTGTCGGGATGACGGGCAATGTGCCGACCAACGGTCGGCACCTACCCTGCATCCCGGATCGATGTCGCCCCGGACGGTAGCGCCCGACCATTGGTCGGGCGGCGACCCACCGTCAGAACTCCGCGCTGACCGTCATGAACAACTGCCGCGGTGCGCTCGCGTGGATCGCGTACCGCGTTCCGGTCGGATCGGTCGGAGCGAATGAGCTCAGCTGCCCGGCGTAGCGCTTGTTGGTCAGGTTGGTCGCATTCAACGACACCTTGACGTCGCGCAACCCCAGCCCCGGCCCGAACGCATAGCCCATGCCCGCATCGAAGGTGGTCACGCCCGGCACCGACTGGTCGTTGGTGTAGGTGTAATACCGCTTGCCGGTGTACTTGGCGCGCAGGCTGGCGAAGAAGCCATCGCGGTTCCAGCTGATCTCGCTGGACGCCATGCGCTGCGGGGTATCGACGGTGATCTTGCCGGCCACCGGCACGATCGCGCCACCGGAGGTGTAGTCGTCCTCGTAGGTGCTCTTGTTCCACGACACCGCGTTGTACCACTGCAGCCCGTCGACCGGCTTCAGGATGAAGGTCAGCTCGGCGCCCTGGCTCTTCACCGAGCCCACGTTGATGAAGCGGGTGATGCACTCCGGGCGCGTGCCGACTTCGATGCTGGTGCAGGGATTGAGCGACAGCAGGCGGTTGTCGAACATCACGTGGTAGGCCGCGATCGAGGCCTGGTACTTCTCGCCAAAGGTACGGAAGCCGGCTTCGAACGAGCGCGACTTCTCCGGCTCCAGGTCGTCCACGCTGGCGGCGAACGATTCCGGCGACACCTGCAGCGGGCCACCGCTGCCACCGCCGACGAACGCCGCGATGTTCTCCGAGTACGACGCAAACACCTCGTTGTCGGGGCTGAGCTTGAAGCCGATACCGGCCTGCGGCAGCACCGATTCCTTGGCGGTCAGCGTCCCGGAGGCATAGCTGGCTTCGGTGCCGGGCTTGGACACGGCAGTCATGCGGGTGTTCGGGCTCTTGATGCCCACGTCCAGGGTCAGGCGATCTTCCAGGAAGCGCATCCGATCCTGCACATAGAACTGGCGGGTCCGGATGTCGTAGTCCTGGTCGAACAGGCGACGGTTCGGGTAGTTCAGGTAGCCGTCGTCCAGGAACGGACCGGTGATGTAGTAGAAGTTGCGCTCGACATTGTGGTCGTTGCGCTCGTACCAGAGCCCGGCCTCCAGTTCGTGCAGGCCCAGCTGCCAGCTCAGGGCAGCGGTGATGCCCTGGCGGTTGATGGTGTAGTTGGTGCTGCGGATGGAGATCGGCAGCGCCTGCGGGGTGCCAGGATTGGACGCCTGCCCCGGCGCCCACCAGTGGCCTTGGCCACGGTTCTCATGGTGGTAGGCCAGCAGCTTCAGGCGGGCGCTGTCGCCCAGGGCAAGGTCGGCATCGAGCGAGTACAGGTTGTCATCGCGCAGCGCGCGGCTCTGGTAGTACGCATCGTCGATGCTGTTGACGCCACCGCTGAAGGCGCAGCGCTGCGCGTTGTAGGTAGCCGGCGCGCAGTAAGCGGCGGCGAGCGCGCGGTCCCAATCGGGCGCGTAGATGTTCCAGTCCCAGCCGAGGCCGCGTTCGAGCATGCTCTTGGACAGGTAGGCGTAGTTGGCCTGGCTGACCCGCGAGGTGGCAGCGAAGGCACCGAAGCGATGGTCGCCCACGTTCCAGACGGCCTTGGCATTGAACTGGCGGGTGGTCTGGTTCTGGTTCGGTTCGGCCCACATGTCCGCGTCCTGGTGCACGCCGGACACGTAGGCGGAGAAGCCATTGAGATCGCCCGTGTCCACGCGCAGGAAGCCACGGCGCTGGTTGTCGTCGCCCACGGTGACGCTGGCACGGCCGCCGAACTCGGTGGACGGGTCCTGCGAGAAATACTGGATGGTGCCGCCCAGGTTGCTGGTGGACGCCACACCCAGCGAGCCGATGCCCTGGGACAGCTCGGCGCCGGCCAGGTTTTCGGCGATCAGTGCACGGGCGATGCTGAGGCCGTTGTAGTTACCGTAGCTGTTGTCGCCCAGCGGAATGCCGTCAAGCGTGTAGCCCAGCCGGCTCTTGTCGAAGCCGCGCAGGCTGATGGTCTGCGATTCCTCGTTGGCGCCGAAGGCGTCATTGGACTGCACCGACACGCCGGGCAGGCGGTCGAGGATCTTCTGCGCGCTGGTGCCGGGCGGCAGCACCTGCTTGTCCACGGCGGTGATGCGCTGCACCTGGCGGGTTTCACCCTGGCCGATCACCGATACGGCGTCGAGGGTGCGGGCGCTGGGCGCGCCGTTGGCGTCGAGGGTGGCGTCCACGTCGGCGGCGTGCGCATTGGAAGCGCACAGCGCGATCGCCACAGCGATCGTCAGGGGTCGGTTGAGCATGAGGGTCCGTTGCGTGATGGAGATGCCTGCGCGATGCAGGTGCGCGGCCATCTTGCGGACGCAACATGAAAGGATTCTTACGGGTTGCCGAAGCGTGTCGCAAAGTGCGACGAGGTGCCTGTATTCAAGGGAATCACGGCGCGCCCACCAACGACGGGTACGACCGCCTCATTCCGCAGCCAGCTGATCCATCCGGATACGGTTGGCAAACAACGAGAATGCCAGCATGCCCGCCAAGCCGTTGGCGCGACTGACCCAGTGCGGCAGCCAGCGCGGCGGGCGCAGGATGCCTTCTTCGAACAGCGGGGCGAAATCCAGCGCGTCGGTCAGCGACATCTTGCCGGCGAACAGCCAGCGGCAGTTCTGCAGGCGGTCCTCGGCCAGCATGTGGCGGAAGAAGGTATGTACAGAGACCAGTCCGCGCAGGTACACGGTGTCCTTGGTGAAGGCGGCGCCGCCGGTGACGGGAACGCCGCGGAACACGCGCTGGGCCGAGGCGAAACTCTCTTCGTTGTTCTGGCCGGCGTCGCAGAAATAGCGGAACACCTGGATGAAGTCCGCGCCTTCGCGGGCCATGGCAATGGCTTCGGTGCGCAGGCTGATGCGCTTGAGACGCTCGATGTCGATGCTGCCGGTGATCTGCTCGGCGAAGGTGGCCAACCCTTCCTGGGTGGCGGTAACGCGTGGCGAGGCCAGCGCCAGGCTGGGCAGGTGCGGCTGTTCGCGCCCGTTCAATGCGGTGAGCGAATGCACCAGGGCCTCATGGTGGAACAGCTGCGCGCGGTCGTAGGCGCTGAAGCGCGCACTGGTACGCAGGCGGATGCGGGTGGGACCGGCGGCAGCCTTGGAAATCAGCTCCGGGTCGAGCTGCACGCTGATGATGCGCGACTCGAAGAACGCGTCCAGGTCGCTCTGCAGCTGCAACTGCAGCGCGGTGGCCGACACCGGCACCTGTTCCTCCGGCGCCAGCAGTTCGTGATCCAGCTCCTGGGCGATCTGGATGAAATGGCGCGCAGCGTCGCGGGTACTGGGGCCGTTGCCCGGCAGCGGTTGCTCGGGCGCGCCGTACAGCTCCACCGAGTAGCGGTCCACGTCTGCGGTGCCAAGGGATTCCAGCAGGCCGGCGGCCAGGTCCCAGCTGTGCGCGGAGCGGCGGACGTACAGGCCGATCGGATGGCTGGGGTCGCATTGGGCGCTGATCGCGGCCAGCTCCCGGCGGGTGTCGGCGAAATCCAGTTTCGGGTACGCCAGCACCGGCATCAGTGGCTGGCCGCGCGCTACGCTGGCCAGGAACGGGCCCTGCAGTGACGCCGGCCAGCTGGTCAGCCCAAGCAGCTTGATGTCCGCCACCGCCTTCACCAGGCGCGCGTCCAGCGCGGTGTGGTGGGCGACGTCACGATCCACGGTCATCGGCGGCGTTCGTGGGACGCTGTTCATGAATGGACCTTATCAGGGTCTGGGCCGAGATGTGAGCCAGTTCCGGCCCCTTGAGCATAATTGACCTATAGTTGGTACAGAAGTAGCCGAAGGAGATTCCCGTGTCGCCCACAGATCGCAGCCGCCCCGATCCTGACAAGGCCACCGCCCGTGGCAACGCCACTCGCAGGCGCAGCACCGGCTCCGTCCGCGAGCCGCTGGCCGCCTACGAGGCGCCGGCGAGGGTGAATGCCTTCCGAACCCTGCTGCGTACCGCGCCGCTGGCCGAGCGGGTGCGCATCGAGCGCGAGGGCGTGCCCTACCAGGTGGTCAAGGGGCTCATTGACGACATCTTTGTCAGCAGCACGGAGTTCCAGACCTTCGTCCGGATTCCCAAGGCCACCTTTACCAAGAAGATGCGCGACAAGTCGCTGTTTGCCGGAACCACCGGGCAGTCGGTGGTCGGGTTGATGGAGCTGATCAACAAGGTCGAGGACATGCTCGCTGCGGAACCGGACAACCCCGCCGCCAAAGATTTCGATGTGGAACGGTGGGTGGGCCAGTGGATCCAGCGCCCGCAGCCCGCCTTGGGCGGGCTGGCGCCAGCCGAGCTGATGGACACCCCCAGCGGGCGCGCGTCGGTGATGCGGGTACTGGGCGCGGTGCAGAGCGGCGCCTATCAATGAGGCTGGCCCGGATCGGGTCCACCGGGCCCACCTGGGCACCGGACGACATGACCGGCGCTGGCGCCGCCACCTCGCCCGGGCGCTGGAACCGTGAAGGGGAACGGGTGATCTATGCCGCGCCCAGCCTCGCCATGGCGGTGCTGGAAACGGCTGCGCATATCGACGACAGCGGCTTGCCGCTGAACAAGTACGTCATCGAGATCGACGTGCCCGACGAGGTGTGGGCGGCGCGGTTGATCGTTTCGGTCCACACGCTACCGGTGGGCTGGGATGCAATTCCGCACGGGATGGTGTCGATCGACACCGGATCGAACTGGTACGCCGGCGGCGCCCACGCGATCATCGAGCTGCCGTCGGCGATCGTGCCGGAAGAAACCATCGTGCTGATCAATGCACAGCATGCGGACAGCCGGCGGATGCGTGCGCAGGCTACGCGGCGGTTGCAGTACAACCTGTTGTTCCGGGAGCGTTAGGGGTCGCCTGGCGGGGTTGGGGCAGCCACGCAGGGCGTGGCTCTACGCGGGCTGGTCAGCGGTGCGTCAGCGCTTTTTCGTGGGCCGCCACTGCGCGCCTTTGCTGACGTGGCGGCGTTCGATGGCCTGCTGGGCCTGGCGGACCGCCAGCTTCGCGGCGGCGGCGGCCACCTCTTCCTTGAGCTTGAAATAGTTCAGCAGGCGTTCCTCATCGAGCTCGCCCGAGTCGATCGCGGCGCGTACCGCGCAGCCCGGTTCGCGCTGGTGGGCGCAGTCGCGGAAGCGGCACTGTTCGGCCAGCGCTTCGACGTCGGCAAAGCCCACTTCGCCCAAGGCTTCTTCGCCGGTGGGCTTGAGCTCGCGCATGCCGGGGGTGTCGATCAGGCAGGCGCCGGACGGCATCGGAATCAGCGCGCGGTGGGTGGTGGTGTGGCGGCCCTTGGAGTCGTTACCGCGTACTTCGGCGGTTTTCATCAACGCGTAGCCCAGCAGGGTATTGGTCAGTGTCGACTTGCCCGCACCCGAGGACCCCACCAGGACCACGGTCTGCCCTGCTCCCAGCCACGGCAGCAGCGCGCTGGCGCTGGCCGGATCGCGGCCGTTGATGGCCAGCAGCGGAATGTCCTGCGCGGCCAGCTCTTCCAGCACCGCCAGGGCGTCTTCGCTGTACTCGGTCTGGTCGGCCTTGGTCAGCACCACCACCGGGCGCGCGCCGCCCCCGCCGACCAGCATCAGGTAGCGCTCGATCCGGCGCGGGTTGAAGTCCGCGTCCAGCCCGCAGACGATGAAAACAGTATCGATGTTGGCCGCGATCACCTGCTGGTGGTAGTGCTCGCCGGCCGCGCCACGCTTGATCGCGGTACGGCGGGGCAGCAGGGCCACGATCAGGTTCCCTTCCAGCAGCACCCAGTCGCCCACTGCGGCGCGTTCGTGGCTGGGGAAGCGCGGGCGCTGCCATTCGGCCGGCGATTCGGTCTTGATCGCCGCGCCGGGGGCATCGGCCACCACGTAGCCGGTGCGGTGCTGTTCGACCACCCGGCCGGGGCGGGCCTGCGGGTGTTGTTCGAACAGGGCCTGCCAGGCCGGCAGCTCGGGGGCGCCTGCCCAGGGCCAGCCCATGGTCTGCAGGGCGCGGTAGTCGATCGGTTCGCTCATCGGCCCATTCTAGAGGGCGAGCTCCCCCTGCGTCTCAGCCATCGGTGGCAACTGCCCGCCAGTATTGGGATTTGCACCCCGGAAAGGCCCGCCCTGCATCGCACCATTTCCGCTACCATGCGATTTCCATGCCCGATCACGGCCCCGCCATGTCCACGCCCCCGCTGAAGCCGCTTGCCACCCGCGAGCGCCTGTCCGAAGTCCGCTACGAGATCCGGGGCGAACTGGCGCGGCGAGCGCGTGAGCTGGAGGCGCAGGGTCGCAAGCTGATCAAGCTGAACATCGGCAACCCGGGCAACTTTGGGTTCCGCGCACCGGAACACCTGCAGCGTGCCATTGCCGACGACATGGGCCGCACCGATCCGTACACCCACCAGCAGGGCCTGCCCGAGGCACGCGAGGCGATCGCCGCCGCGTACGCACGCCGCGGCGCACCCGACGCGCACCCGGACCGGGTGTTCATCGGCAACGGGGTGAGCGAACTGATCGACCTGTCGCTGCGTGCGCTGCTCAATCCGGGCGATGAAGTGCTGGTGCCCTCGCCCGACTACCCGTTGTGGTCGGCGGCGACCATCCTCAATGACGGCCGCCCGGTGTACTACCGCTGTGCGCCCGAGAACGGCTTCCAGCCGGACCCGGCCGAAATCGAAACGCTGGTGTCCTCGCGCACCCGCGCGATCGTGCTGATCAACCCGAACAACCCCAGTGGCGCCAGCTACCCGCGCGCGCTGCTGGAGCAGATCGTGGACATCGCGCGCCGGCACAACCTGCTGCTGATGGTCGATGAGATCTACGACCAGATCCTGTACGACGACGCGGTATTCCAGCCGGTTGCGCCGCTGGCCGGCGAGCACCCGTGCATCACTTTCAGCGGGCTGAGCAAGGTGCACCGCGCCTGCGGCTGGCGGGTGGGCTGGGCGATGCTGTCCGGCGCCGCCGCGCAGCTGGGTGAGTTCCGCGCGGCGATGGACCTGCTGAGCGCGCTGCGCCTGTGCGCCAACGTGCCGGGGCAGTACGCGATTGATGCAGCCGTGAATGGCCCGGACACCGTATCGGCCCTGTGTGCACCCGGTGGGCGACTGTACGAAACCCGGCGCGCGGTGATCGAGGCGTGCAACGCCAGCGAGCACCTCTCGCTGGTCGCGCCGGCTGGCGCGCTGTATGCGTTCCCGGCCGTGGTGGGCGCGGCCGCACGCGGTTTCGATGACCATGATTTCGCGCTGGAACTGATGAATGAAGAAGGCGTGCTGGTGGTGCCCGGGTCCAGCTTCAACGTGCCCTACCGCCACCACTTCCGCGTGACCCTGCTGCCCGAAGCCGAGGTGATGCGCGATGTATTCGCGCGCATCGACCGCGCGCTGGCGCGCCGCGCCGAGGCCAATACCAAGGTGGTTCCGCTCAAGCCGCGCAGTGCGGTGGCCTGAGGTGGCGCTGCGTTACCTGGCGCTGGGCGATTCCTACACCATCGGTGAAGCGGTGGACCAGGCCGGTCGCTGGCCGGAGCAGTTGGCCACGGCCCTGCAGGAGGCGACCTTGGTGGTGGGCGCACCGCAGATCATCGCAACTACCGGCTGGACCACCGACGAGCTGGACGCCGGCATCGATGCGGTCGGCCCGCAGGGCCCCTTCGATCTGGTCAGCCTGCTGATCGGCGTCAACGACCAGTACCGCGGGCGCAGCGTCGAGGAGTACCGTCCGGGCTTTACCGCGCTGCTGGAGCGCGCCATCGCGTTCGCCGGCAAGCGTCCGCAGCGGGTACTGGTGCTGTCGATTCCCGATTGGGGGGTGACCCCGTTCGCACGCGACAACGGCCGCGACCCGGCACGGATCGCGAGCGAACTGGACGCCTACAACGCGGCCGCGCAGGCGATCTGCGCGGAACACGCGGTGGCGTTCGTGGACATCACCGCGGTCAGCCGCGCGCGTGGCGCGGAACCGGCCATGCTGGCCGCGGATGGCCTGCATCCTTCGGCGGCGATGTATACCGAATGGACGCGACTGGCCTTCCCGGTCGCGCGTACCCTCCTGGATGACGAGGCCACACGCTGAGCACGGACGCATCACCACTGGCCAGGGAACAGGCCCGCCGCATCGCCGATGCGTTCATGCCGACGCAGCGCTTCGGCAACCGACGCGATTACTACTACAGCCGCGGCAAGCTCGGCAGCGATCCGCTGTATCCGGGCGTGCTGGACGCGCTGGCGCCGTGTTCGCGGCCGCTGCTGGATATCGGCTGCGGGCTGGGGCTGCTGGCGCATGTGCTGCGGCAGAACCAGCGCCACCAGGCTTATATCGGCGTGGATATCGACCCGGACAAGATCGCCCGCGCACAGCGCGCCGGTGCGCGGGCGGCACTGCACGATGCGCGCTTCGACTGCGTGGACGCGAGTGCCGCCCTGCCCGACCACCACGGAAGCGTGGCCCTGCTGGACGTGCTGCAGTACCTGCCGGCCGAGGCCCAGCCGGTGCTGCTGGGTGAGGCGGCCGCGCGGGTGGCGCCCGGCGGGCGGCTGGTGATCCGCACCACGCTGGCCGACAACAGCGGCCGCGACCGCACGACCCGGGTGACCGACATGCTGGCGCATCTGGTGGGATGGATGGGCACGCGCCCGCGCCACTATCCCGATGCGGCGAGCGTGCGTGCGCCGCTGGAGGCAGCCGGGTTGCAGCTGGCGATGGCACCGCTGTACGGCAATACGCCGTTCAACAACTGGCTGGTGACCGCGGTGCGTGGGGAGCGGGCGTGAACGCTCCGCGCCCTCGCCATTCCGCGCTCGGCATCGCGGCACTGGTGGTGAGCCTGGTGGCGCTGGTGCTGTTCGCGGTCACCGCACATGTCGCCCACCTCCCGCGCTACGCGGGCATGCACGAGGTGCCGGTGGCAGTGCTGGTGATGCTGTTCGTGTGCCTGGGGGTCACGGTGGTTGGCCTGCTGCTGGGCGTCGGCTGCGCGCTGCAGCATCAGCGCAGACGCGTCACCGGAGTGCTGGCGCTCGGACTGTCGATCACGTTGCTGTGGGCGCAGGCCTCGCTGGGCAGCTGGGTGCACCAGCAGTGGGAGCAAGCCCACCCGGTGGCGGCAGACCAGGCGTAGAGCCACGCCCTGCGTGGCTGCTCTCCGGTCCAACACCGCTAAGCCACGCAGGGCGTGGCTCTACGGGTTGTGCGGCAGGGTCGCCTGCAGGCCGCGCGCCTGGATCGCCTGCAGTACCGCTTCGATGATTGTGAGGTTCTGGCCGTGGGCCGCCCCTTCGTGCAGCAGGATGATCGCGCCGGGACGCAGGTCGGCGACGATGCGGTCGATGACCTGCTGCGGCTGGCAGTTCACGCCATCGAAACCGCGCGCGCTCCAGCCCACCCGGGTCAGGTTCCAGCGTTTCAGCGCCGGGGCGACGAACGGGTTGGTCATGCCCACCACCGAGCGGTACCAGCGTGGCGGGGCGCCCGCGATATCCGCCAGCGCCTGCTGGCAACGGGCGATCTCGTCGGCCATCGTGGCCGGGCCCAGCCGCCAGAAGCGGGTCTGCGGGTGGGTGTTGCTGTGGTTGCCCAGGTCGTGGCCACGCGACAGTACCTGCCGCACCAGGTCGGGACGGGCGGCGGCGCGCTCGCCGACCATGAAGAAGGTGGCCTTGGCCTGGTAGCGGTCAAGCAGGTCCAGCACCGCCGGCGTCTCGGCCGACGGACCGTCGTCGAGGGTCAGCCAGACCTGTCCCGCCGGGGCCGGCAGCCGGCTCAGCACCGGGGCGTAGAAGCGGCTGTTGGGCAGGAACACCGGCACCAGGAACAGGGCGTGCGAGGCCACCATCAGGGGCAGGCCCAGGGTCCAGCCATACCGCCACCAGAGCAGCGCCACGGCCAGCTGGGAGAGCACCAGCCAGGGCAGCCAGCGCCACGGGCGGCGGGGAATGCGATGCAACGTTTCTGGAACGGTCATGCCCCATGATGCCATGCCGCGTAGAATGGACGGCTCGAATACCCCCGGACCCTGACCGTCATGTCCCTTGATCCCGCCCTGCGTTCGCGCATCGAATCCATCCTCACCGCCGACCGTGTCGTGCTGTTCATGAAGGGCCAGCCGACCATGCCGCAGTGCGGGTTCTCGGCCAAGGCCGTGGGCGCGCTGCAGGACCTGGGCGTCGCATTCGCACACGTCAACGTGCTGGCCGACCCGGAGATCCGCGAGGGCATCAAGGCCTACGGCGACTGGCCGACCATCCCGCAGCTGTACATCGACGGCGAGCTGGTCGGCGGCAGCGACATCATCCTGCAGATGGCCGGCAGCGGTGAGCTGAGCAGCGTGCTTGGCCTGGCCGCGCCGGACCGCACCCCGCCGCGCATCACCGTGACCCCGGCCGCGGTGGAGATGCTGCGCGGCGCACTGGCCGACGCCCCCGGCGCTGCGCTGCAGCTCGGCATCGACGCGCAGTTCCAGCCGAACTTCCAGCTGGCCCCGCACGACGACAACGCCATCGCCGCCGAATCCAACGGCCTGCGCGTGCAGTTCGACCTGGCCAGCGCACGCCGCGCCGACGGCATCACCATCGATTGGGTGGACGACATCCGCGGCAAGGGCCTGGCCATCGACAACCCTAACGCGCCGAAGGCCGTGCAGGAACTGGCCGTTCGCGACGCTGACGACCAGCGCCGTGCCGGCACCGTGACCATCGTCGACGTGCGCCCGGCGGACGAGCGTGCGATTGCCGCGATCAACGCCCCGTTCGAGACCTTCGACGGCGACAACCGCGCCCGCCTGGAAGCCCTGCCCAAGGACACCCCGCTGGCGTTCCTGTGCCACCACGGTGGCCGCAGCTCGCAGGCGGCCGAGCAGTTCCGCGCATTGGGTTTCAGCAAGGTCTACAACATCACCGGCGGCATCGACGCCTGGTCGGACGCGGTGGACAACAGCGTGCCGAAGTATTGATCGCGCGCAAGACCAACGCTTCAAAAAAAACGCCGGCTATGCCGGCGTTTTTATTTACCCCGCGAAGCCACCCTCGGCCAGGTAATCCAGTTCCTCCGGCGTCGGCATGCGGCCCAGTACCGCGTTGCGGTGGGGGAAGCGGCCGAAGCGGCGGATGATGTCACGGTGCAGTTCGGCGTACTGCAGGTATTCCTTGTCGCCCAATACGTCGAACATCGCCACCGAGCGCTCCTGGTCCTGCGGATCTTCGGAATGCTCGAACGGCAGGTAGATGAAAGCGCGCAGCTTGGGGACCAGCTGCAGGTCCAGGCCCTCTTCCACCGCGCGCATGGCGTAGTGGCGGGCCAAGCCGTCGGTGGCGTAGGAATGGGCGGTGTCGCGGAAGCAGTTCCGAGGGAACTGGTCGAGCAGGATCATCAACGCCAGCGCGCCATCGGCGCTCTCCAGCCAGTGCTCGCGCGCACGCCGTGCAGCGGCAAAGTGCTCGTCGAGGAATGCCTCGCGGAAACGCGCATCGAACGCGTCATCGCGCGTGAACCACTTCTGCGGTCCCGCGTCGCGCCAGAATTCCACTACGTTTGCCGCTACGTCCATTCACTACCCCTGCGGGCGGCGCGCCGTCCAGGCGCCCACCCAAGCCAATGCCATCACTCGTCAAAGCGCAGGTGGCGGACCGACTTGCCGTTGCGCCGTATAAGCTTAAGCGCCTCGATGCCGATCTGGATATGGTTTTCGACGAACTGGGAGCTGACCTTGGCATCGGACGCCTCGGTCTTGACCCCGTCCGGGATCATCGGCTGGTCCGACACCAGCAGCAGCGCTCCGATCGGGATGTGGTTGGCAAAGCCGGCCGCGAACAGGGTGGCCGTCTCCATGTCGATGGCCATGCAGCGCATCAGCCGCAGCCGCTCCTTGAACGCCTCGTCGTGTTCCCAGACCCGCCGGTTGGTGGTGTAGACGGTGCCGGTCCAGTAGTCGTGGCCGAGGTCGCGGATGGTGGTGGAGACCGCACGCTGCAGCGCGAAGGCCGGCAGCGCCGGGACTTCCGGCGGCAGGTAATCGCTGGAGGTGCCCTCGCCGCGGATCGCCGCGATCGGCAGGATCAGATCGCCCAGCTGGTTCTTGCGCTTGAGCCCACCGCACTTGCCCAGGAACAGCACCGCCTTGGGCATGATCGCCGACAGCAGGTCCATGACGATGGCCGCGTTAGGGCTGCCCATGCCGAAGTTGATCAGGGTGATGCCGTCGCTGGTCACGCTGGCCATCGGCCGGTCCATGCCCTGCACCGGCGCCCCGGTGAGGTGCGAAAACACATGCAGGTAGCCGCCGAAGTTGGTCAGCAGCACATGCGGCCCGAACTGGTCCAGTGGCACGCCGGTGTAACGCGGCAGCCAGTTTTCGACGATGTCCTGCTTGCTCTTCATTCCCATTTTCCGTCCTGCAGCTCGTTTTACGCACCAATTGTCATGCGCTTGAACGAATAAGCAAGCCGGGCGGGTCCGCACCGTGCGTTTGGTCACTTGGCAAGGCCGCGCCCAGCCGCTAGCGTCGCGGAACATCTTTCACGCCGCATCGGGGACCACATGCGTACACGATTGACCGCCGGGCTGGGCCTGGCGCTGTTCACCCTGGCTGCGCCCTCGGCGCCGGCGGCGTCGCGCTTCACCCAGGATCCCTACCCCAGCACCTACGCACCGATCGCCTCGGCACCGGTGCTGATCCGCAATGCCACCGTGCTGACCGGCACCGGCGTGCGCCTGGAACGGACCGACCTGCTGCTGCGCGATGGCCGCATCGCCGCGCTGGGCACGGCGCTGCAGGCCCCGGCCGATGCGGTGCAGGTGGATGGCAGCGGCAAGTGGGTCACCCCGGGCATCATCGACGTGCACTCGCACCTGGGCGTGTACCCCAGTCCCAGCGTGGGCGCGCACGCCGACGGCAATGAAATGACCGCACCGGTCACCGCCAACGTGTGGGCCGAACATTCGGTATGGCCGCAGGATCCGGGCTTCGCTGCGGCACTGGCCGGCGGTGTGACCGCACTGCAGATCCTGCCCGGCTCGGCCAACCTGGTCGGGGGGCGCGGGGTGACGCTGAAAAACATTCCGGCCACCACCTACCAGGCGATGAAGTTCCCCGGCGCGCCGTGGGGCATGAAGATGGCCTGCGGCGAGAACCCCAAGCGCGTGTACGGCACCGGCAAGGGCGTGGCACCGCAGACCCGCATGGGCAGCGTGGCCGGCTACCGCGCCGCGTTCATCGATGCCAGCGAGTACCTGGCCAAGAATGCACCGAAGAAGGTCAGGAAGAAGCGCTGGTTCAGTGGCAGCGACAAGGGCGACAGCGCCGGCGACAGCGGTGGCAAGCGCGACCTGAAGCTGGACACGCTGGCCGGGGTGATCGATGGCGACATCCGCGTGCACATCCACTGCTACCGCGCCGATGAAATGGCCACGATGCTGGACCTGGCCAAGGAATTCGGCTTCAAGGTCGCCGCGTTCCACCACGGTGCCGAGGCCTACAAGCTGGCCGACCGGTTGGCCGCCGAAGGCGTCTGCGGCGCGCTCTGGGCCGACTGGTGGGGCTTCAAGATGGAGGCCTTCGACGGCATTCCCGAAAACATCGCGCTGGTCGACCGCCCCGCCAACAGCTGCGCGATCGTCCATTCCGATTCGCCCGAAGGCATCCAGCGGCTCAACCAGGAAGCGGCCAAGGTAATCGCCAACGCACGCCGTGCCGGCATGCAGATCGCACCCGAGCGGGCGATCGGCTGGCTGACCCTCAACCCGGCCCGGTCGATGGGCATCGAACAACAGACCGGCAGCCTGGAGGTGGGCAAGATGGGCGACGTGGTGGTCTGGAACGGCAGTCCCTTCAGCTCGTACGCGCTGGCCGAGAAGGTCTACATCGACGGTCACCAGGTGTACGACCGCCAAGACGCACGCCGCCAGCCGCTGTCGGACTTCATGCTCGGCCAGGAGGCCCGCCCATGAGCGCGCGTTCGCTGCTTCCCCTGCTGGCGCTGGCGCTGCTGGGCGCTGCACCGGCCAGCTCGGCACAGGACCTGCTGGTACGCAATGCCACGGTGCATACCGCCAGCGCGCGCGGCAGCCTGGACCATGCCGACGTGCTGGTCCAGGGCGGTGTGATCCGTGCGGTCGGCCCCGGCCTGGCCGCGCCGGCGGGGGCGACCGTGGTCGAAGCCAACGGCAGGCCGCTGACCCCGGCCCTGTTTGGCGGCATCACCGACATCGGCATCGAGGAGGTCTCCGGTGAGGCGACCACGGTGGACAGCACGCTGAAGCTGGACGACCAGCCGCTGCGCCCGGAGTTCGACGTCACGTTGGCCTACAACCCGGCGTCGGTGCTGATTCCGGTGGCGCGGCTGGACGGTATCGGCTTCACCGCGCTGGGCGCCAACAGCGGCGGCGGCTTCGTCGCCGGCCAGGGCGGGGTGATGCGGCTGGACGGCAGCGCCGATCCGATCGGCCCACTGGCGCTGTACCTGCGCCTCGGGTCCGCCGCGGCCGAGCTGACCGGCAACTCGCGCGCGGCGCAGTGGATGCTGCTGGAGCAGATGGTGAGCGAAGCGCGTGGCCGGGTAGCGGTAGATTCGCCGCATGCCCTGCTGACCCCGGCCGGACGCGCCACGCTGGCGCGCTACCTGGCCGGCCAGGGCCGGCTGGTGGTGGAAGTGGACCGCGCCGCCGACATCCGCCAGCTGCTGCGCTGGGCCACGCGCGAAAAGGTCAAGGTCGCCATTGCCGGCGGTGCCGAAGCGTGGCGCGTCGCGCCGCAGCTGGCGCAGGCCGCGGTGCCGGTGTTCGTCGATGCGCTGGGCAACCTGCCGGCCAGCTTCGACCAGCTGGGCGCCACCCTGGAAAACGCCGCACGCCTGCACGCCGCCGGCGTGGCGGTCAGCTTCACCCAGCGCGACGACCCGTCGCACAACGCCCGCAAGATGCGCCAGCTCGCCGGCAATGCGGTGGCAAACGGCCTGCCCTGGCAGGATGGCCTGGCCGGGCTGACCCGGGTGCCGGCGCAGGCGCTGGGCGTGGGCGACCGGCTGGGCAGCATCGAGCCGGGCAAACTGGCCGACCTGGTGCTGTGGGAAGGCGACCCGCTGGACGTGGGCCACTACGCAGAGCAGGTCTGGCTGGGCGGCCGCGCGGTGCCGATGCGCTCGCGCCAGACCGAGCTGCGCGACCGCTACGCCGCCCCGGCGGGCAGCGAGCCGCGCGCCTATTCGCACTGAGGAACGTCGCATGAGCCTGCGCTGGTATTTCGATTTCGTTTCCCCGTTCGCCTACCTGCACTGGCAGCAGCTGAAAACGCTGCCGCAGTTCGAGCGCATCACCCCGGTGCCGATTGCGCTGGGCGCGGTGCTGCACCACATGGGCAACCTCGGTCCGGCGGAAATCCCGGCCAAGCGCCGCTTCACCTACCGGCAGGCGCTTTGGCAGGCGCAGCAGCAGGGCGTGCCGCTGCGCTTCCCGCCCGGCCACCCGTTCAACCCGCTGGCGGCGCTGCGCCTGTGCCTGGCCGCGGACGCCACCCCGGCGGCGGTGGACATCCTGTTCAACTGGATCTGGCGCGACGGCCGCGCCGGCGACAGCCCACAGGCACTGGCACTGCCCGGCGCGATGCTGGACATTGCCGACGTGGCCGCCGCCGTGGGGGCGCCGTGGGTGAAGGAACAGCTGCGCCAGAACACCGAAGCGGCGATCGCCGCCGGGGTGTTCGGGGTGCCGACCCTGGCCATCGACGGTGAGCTGTTCTGGGGCAACGACAGCCACGCGCTGATGGCGGCCGTGCTGGCCGACCCGGGCCTGCTGCGGCAGCCGGAGTGGGAACGGGTGGTGGCGCTGCCGGTCGCGGTGGAGCGGAGCCGGCCAAGCTGACCGGCGCGGTCAGGCAACGGGACGCGTTTTGAGATAGCTTTCACACTTTCGAACGAACACCCTGCCTGGAGGGGGCAAACAGGATGCGCATCGGAATCGTGGTCGACTCTGCCTGTGATCTACCGCAGGACTTCATCCAGCAGCACAACATCGTGCTGCTGCCCATTACCGTCCGGATTGGCGAGGCCGTGCTGGCCGACCACCGCGACGAACAGGCCACCTTGAGCTTCCTGCATGCCCACGTCGCCGAACATGGCGCCGAGGCCGAAACCATTCCCTTCAGCGTGGCGCAGATCCGCGACCTGTTCCTGGGCAAGCTGGTGATCGACTACGACCATGTGTTCTGCATGACGATCACCAAGACGCGTAGTCCGATCCATGACAACGCGATGCAGGCCAGCTTCGCGATCCTCAACGACTACAAGCCGGTGCGCCAGGCGGCGGGGCACAACTCGCCGTTCGCACTGCGCGTGCTGGACACGCAGAACCTGTTCGCCGCCCAGGGCGTGACCGCGGTGGAAGCAGTACGGCTGCGCGACAGCGGCGCCGGCGTGCAGCAGATCCGCGAGCGGCTGGAAGAGCTTGCGTTGAACGTGCACGGCTACATGGTCACCCGCGACCTGTATTACATGCGCGCCCGCGCCCGCCACAAGGGCGACCGCAGCGTGGGCCTGATCAGCGCCGCGCTGGGCAGTGCGCTGGACATCAAGCCGGTGCTGCACGGTTACCGCGGCAGCACCGGCCCGGTGGCGAAGATCAAGGGCTTCGACAACGCGGTGCAGAAGCTGTTCGACTTCGTCGGCCAGCGCGTCCGGGCCGGGTTGCTGACCCCGACCGTGTGCGTGAGCTACGGCGGCGAACTGGCCGACCTGCAGGCGCTGCCCGGTTACGCCAGCCTGCGCGAAACCTGCAAGGCGCACGGGGTGGACGTGTACGAGTCGGTGATGAGCCTGACCGGCATGGTCAATGTCGGCAAGGGCGCGGTGACCATCGGATTTGCCGACGGCCCGCACACGTTTACGGCCTGAGTGATCGGGCCGGTTCGTGCACGCCGATTGCACCCGGCGTCTGCGAACCTTGCCGCACTCGATGGAGACCAACATGACCCAATACAGCATCAGCCTGCCGGATCCGGCCAAAGCCCGCGGCAACGATCCCGACCTGTCCTTCCGTTCGCAGAGCGCCGGCGGTTTCGCCGAGGAACTGCAGGATGCGCTGCGCAGCACGACATTGTTCGAGCGGTGGCGGGCCAAGCAGCCAGACCCGGATGCGGTGGAACTGCAATGGGGTGCCACCGATCCGGGCGCTACGGTGACCGGTGAGCAGAAAGACCTGCGCATCAACCTGACCGTCTCCACCAAGATCGACAGCGACGTGTTCAAGCAGCGCATGCGCCTGCTCGCCGGTAATCATTGGGAAATGCGCGACGTGCAGTAATCGCCGCGTCGCGCGGGCGGTCAGCTTCCCGTCAGGGATTTCACGGGGCCCGTGCAGCGCGCTCCGGCATCGTGGGCTTGAATCCGCCCTGGAGTACCCGATGCCGCTGCGCCTGCCTGCTACTGCTTCCCTGCTTGCCCTTGCCCTGGCCGCTGCCACCCCTGCGCTGGCGCAGGCCCCGGCTTCCCTGCCCGCCCCCATCGCTGAAGACGGCACCGTGGCCACCGGCCCCCGCTCGGACCTGCATGCACAGGTGCTGCTGGACCGCGCGCATTTTTCGCCGGGCCAGATCGACGGGCTGCCCGGTTCCAACCAGAAGCGCGCGGTGTCCGGCTTCCAGGCCGCACGCGGCCTGAAGGTGACCGGTGAGCTGGATGATGCCACCTGGCAGGCCCTGCAGCCGGACAGCGCGCCGCCGCTGGCGAGTTACACGCTCACCGCCGAGGACGTTGCAGGCCCGTTCCAGCCGCTTCCGAAGAAGCCCGCCGAGCAGGCCAAGCTCACGGCGATGGGTTTCACCTCTGTGGGCGAGGCCCTGGGCGAACGCTTCCATGCCGATCCGAAGCTGCTGCAAGCCCTCAACCCGGGTGTGGATCTTGGCAAGGCCGGCAGCACGATCCAGGTGCCGAACATCGCACCGGCAGCGTTGCCGAAGGCGGCCAAGCTGGTGATCGACAAATCGGATTCCACGCTGCGCCTGTACGACGCGGCGGGCAAGGTGTACGCGCAGTTCCCGGTGTCGTCGGGCAGCCAGCATGATCCGCTGCCGATCGGTAAGTGGAAGATCCTGGGTGTCTCGCGCAATCCGCCGTTCCACTACAACCCGAAATTGTTCTGGGATGCGAAGGCCGGCGACCGCAAGGCTACCCTGCCGCCGGGCCCGAACAATCCGGTCGGGCCGGTCTGGATCGACATTTCGAAGCCGCATTACGGCCTGCATGGCACGCCCGAGCCGGGCCATGTGGGCAAGACCGAATCGCACGGCTGCGTGCGGATGACCAACTGGGACGCGCTGCAGGTGGCTGACGCGGTGGATGCGTCGGTGCCGGTAGTGATGCAGGAGTAAACGACGATGCTGATGCGACTGCTGGCGTTGGGCGTGGTGGTGGGCGTGGCCGGCTGGTGGTTGCTGGCGTCGGATAGTGGTGTTTCCGCGTCGGGTGGAGGCCAACCCGTGGTGGAGAGCAGCCAGGCAGGGCCTGGCTCTACGCGGGAGGTTGTTGTTCCTGCGCAGGGCAGCCAGGCAGGGCCTGGCTCTACCGGGGCGGCGGTTGCCCCTGTGGAGAGCAGCCAGGCAGGGCCTGGCTCTACGCGGGAGGTTGTTGCTCCTGCGCCGAGCGCGGGGGTTGCCCCGGGACTGTTGTTGCCGGTGCAGGGGATCACCGCCGCGCAGCTGCAGGACACGTTTACCGATGCGCGCAGCGAGGGGCGGGTGCACGATGCCATCGATATCCTCGCGCCTGAAGGCACGCCGGTACTGGCGGTGGCCGATGGCACGATCGAGAAGCTGTTCGACAGCGAGCGCGGCGGGTTGACCGTGTACCAGTTCGAACCCGGCGGAACGTACTGCTATTACTACGCCCACCTGCAGCGCTATGCCGATGGGCTGGCGGAAAAGCAGGTGGTCAAGCGGGGCGACGTGATCGGCTACGTGGGCCATACCGGCAACGCCAGCCCGGACGCGCCGCACCTGCACTTCGAGATCCACCGGCTGGGCCCGGAAAAGCAGTGGTGGAAGGGCGAGTCGCTGAACCCCTACCCGGTGCTGCGTGGCGAGCAGGCCCTGCCCTGAGCCCTGCCCGGCCCGGGTGGCTGAACCGGGATGGGGTGGGCAATTGGCCCGGCCGCCGCGAAGGTGCGAGAATCGCCGGCCCTCCCTTTCCGGCTGGCGCACTGGCGCCGCCCTCGTGACCGAGACTACGTGAAGACCCCTGAAAGCCTGCAGGCGCTGATCGAAGATGGCGTCATCGATGAAGTGCTGCGCCCGCTCAAGAGCGGCAAGGAGGCGGCCGTGTACGTGGTGCGCAGCGGCGACGATGTGCGCTGCGCCAAGGTCTACAAGGACATGGCCCAGCGCAGCTTCCAGCAGCGCGTGCAGTACCAGGAAGGGCGCAAGGTGCGCGGCAGCCGCGAGGCCCGCGCGGTGGGCAAGGCCAGCAAGTACGGGCGCAAGCAGCAGGAAACGGCGTGGAAGAACACCGAGGTCGACGCGCTGTACCAGCTGCGTGACGCCGGCGTGCGTGTGCCGGAACCCCATGGGTATTTCCATGGCGTGCTGGTGATGGAGCTGGTGACCGACGCGGAGGGGTTCTCCGCCGCGCGTCTGGGCGAGGTCGAGCTGGAGCCCGACCAGGCCCGTGAGTTCCACGCGATTCTCGTGCGCCAGGTGGTGCTGATGCTGTGCTGTGGCCTGATCCACGGCGATCTGTCGCCGTACAACGTGCTGGTGGGGCCGGACGGCCCGGTGGTGATCGATTTCCCGCAGGTGGTGAGCGCCGGGGGCAACAATGCCGCGCGCAGCATGCTGCTGCGCGATGTGAACAACCTCACCGCGTACCTGGGGCGGTCGGCGCCGGAGTTGCTGGATACCTGGTACGGCGAGGAGATGTGGGCGCTGTTCGAGGCCGGTGAACTGCTGCCGGACAGTCCGTTGACCGGCACCTTCGTGCATGACGAATCGACCATCGACCTGGACAGCGTGCGCCACGCGATCAACGACGCGCGCGAAGAAGCGCTGATCCGCCAGCAGGGTCGGGAAGCGGCGGAAGAAGACGACGATTGATGGGGGTACAGCCACGCAAGGCGTGGCTCTACACGATCAGACGACCGTACCCACCCGCAGACGACCGTACCCACCGGCAGATGACCAAGCCCACCGGCAGACGTCGGTCTCACCGGCGTAGAGCCACCCCTGCGTGGCTGCCCCTGCCTAGCCGTGCAACGCTTCGGCGTGATGCGCGATGTGCTCGCCGATGAACGTGCTGATGAAGTAATAGCTGTGGTCATACCCCGGCTGCAGCCGCAACTGCAACGGGTGCCCCGCTGCCGTGCACGCGGCCTGCAGCCACTGCGGCTGCAGCTGGCTGTCCAGGAACTCGTCGCCGCCGCCCTGGTCGACCAGCAGGGGCAGCTTTTCCGTCGCCGTGGCCACCAGTTCGCTGGCATCCCACTGCGCCCAGCCGGCGCGATCCTCGCCCAGGTAGGCCGAGAACGCCTTCTGCCCCCACGGCACCCGGGTCGGAGCAACGATCGGCGAGAACGCCGACACGCTGCGGTAACGGCCGGGATTGCGCAGCGCGATCACCAGCGCGCCATGCCCGCCCATCGAATGCCCACTGATGCCGCGTGCAGCGCTGGCCGGCAGGTGCGCTTCCACCAGCGCCGGCAGCTCTTCGACGATGTAGTCATGCATCCGGTAGTGCTTCGCCCACGGCTGCTCGGTGGCATTGAGGTAGAACCCCGCCCCCTTGCCCAGGTCGTAACCCTCCGCATCGGCGACGTCGTCGCCGCGCGGGCTGGTGTCGGGCGCGACCAGGATCACCCCGTGTTCGGCGGCGTACCGCTGCGCACCGGCCTTGGTGATGAAGTTCTGCTCGGTGCAGGTCAGCCCGCTCAACCAGTACAGCACCGGCAGCTTCTGCGTGGCGGCCTGTGGCGGCAGGTACACGGCCACCTTCATGTCGCAGCCCAGCACCTGCGACCGGTGCTGGTACACGTCCTGCCAGCCACCGAAGGCGGCGCGATGTTCAATGCGTTCCATGGGCGGGCTCCGCGGCAATCAGAAGTGGACGACCGAGCGGATCGACTTGCCTTCGTGCATCAGGTCGAAGGCGTCGTTGATCTGCTCCAGTTCCATGGTGTGGGTGACGAAGGGCGCCAGTTCGATGTCGCCCTTCATCGCGTCTTCGACCATGCCAGGCAGCTGGCTGCGGCCCTTCACGCCACCGAAGGCGGTGCCCTTCCAGGAGCGGCCGGTCACCAGCTGGAACGGACGGGTGGAGATCTCCTGCCCAGAACCGGCCACGCCGATGATCACCGACTGGCCCCAGCCGCGGTGCGCGCATTCCAGCGCCGCGCGCATCACGTTCACGTTGCCGATGCACTCGAAGGTATGGTCCACGCCCCAGGTGGTCTGTTCGACGATGACCTGCTGGATCGGCTTGTCGAAGTCCTTCGGGTTGATGCAGTCTGTGGCGCCGAACTGCCTGGCCAGCTCGAACTTGGACGGGTTGGTGTCGATGGCGAAGATGCGGCTGGCCTTGGCCTGGCGCGCGCCCTGGATCACCGCCAGGCCGATGCCGCCCAGGCCGAACACGGCGACCGAATCGCCTTCCTGCACCTTGGCGGTGTTGTGCACCGCGCCGATGCCGGTGGTCACGCCGCAGCCGAGCAGGCACACGTGCTCCGGGTTGGCGTCCGGGTTGATCTTGGCCAGCGATACTTCGGCCACCACGGTGTACTCGCTGAAGGTCGAGCAGCCCATGTAGTGGTAGATCGGCTGGCCGTTGTAGCTGAAGCGGGTGGTGCCGTCGGGCATCACGCCCTTGCCCTGGGTGGCGCGCACCGCCACGCACAGGTTGGTCTTGCCCGAGGTGCAGAACAGGCACTCACCGCATTCGGCGGTGTACAGCGGAATCACGTGGTCGCCCGGCTTGACGCTGGTCACGCCCTCGCCCACTTCCACCACGATGCCGGCGCCTTCATGGCCCAGCACCGCGGGGAAAAGGCCTTCCGGATCATCGCCGGACAGGGTGAACGCGTCGGTATGGCAGACCCCGGTGTGGGTGATGCGCACCAGCACTTCGCCCTTCTGCGGCGGGGCAACGTCGATCTCGACGATCTTGAGCGGTTCGCCAGCGGCGAAGGCAACAGCGGCACGGGATTTCATCGGGAACACTCCAGGACGGTAGACAAGGCAGGACAGCGCGCGGGCGGCCGCACGCTCATTTCAGGTAGGAACGGATCAGCGCGCTCATGTCGCGCACGCGCTCGGCGCGCTGCGCATCGGACTGCGCCGGCTGGCCGAATTCCTCGCGCAGGTGGGCTTCCATCACTTCGGACATCAGCCCGTTGACCGCACCCCGGATCGCCGCGATCTGCTGCAGCACCGGACCGCACTCGGCACCAGCCTCCAGCGCGCGGTCCAGCGCGTCGCACTGGCCACGGATGCGGCGCACGCGGGCCAGGACCTTCTTCTTTTCTTCCGGGGAATGCGGCACGGGACGGCGACCAGGGAACTATACTGGGGGACAGTATACACGACCCGGGAAATGCTGCTGCACGACGCCATCACGGCGCTCCATGGATGCTCCTTCCAACCCCACCCCCAGCCGGACCGACGATGCCCGACGCCCCCTCCTTCGTTGTCCGCTCCTTTGAAGCCAACTACGCCGCCTCCGGCAGTGTCGAGCGTATCCTGTCGCTGACCGTGGACTGCAACTGCGGCACGACCTCCTCCTGCGGCTCAACCCAGCTGATCCACCTGCCCGGTGGCGCGCTGTTCCGCTGCGAACAGTGCGGTTCGCACCAGGCGATCAGCCACGCGCGCCTGGATGCCAGCGCCGCGCCGACACGGCTGCTGCGCGAAAGCGCGCCGACCCGCAGCGCACCGCTGGTCACCATCCGCTTCTGAGCCGCTGCCTGCACGCGGAAGGCACGGCCTTCCGACGATGATGGCGTGACACCCCACTGCAGTACCGCCCGCCATGGCCAAGCCGTCCGGCTCCCGTCTCGTTGTCTACGCCGCGCTGGTCGGCAACCTGTGCATCGCCATCGCCAAGTTCGTCGCCGCCGGGATGTCCGGCAGTTCGGCGATGCTCAGCGAAGGCGTGCATTCGCTGGTGGACACCACCAACGAACTCCTGCTGCTGTACGGCCTGCACCGCGCCGACAAGAAGCCCGACACCGTGCACCCGTTCGGGTATGGCCGTGAGCTGTACTTCTGGAGCTTCATCGTCGCCCTGCTGGTGTTCGCGGCAGGCGCGGGCGTGTCGGCCTATGAAGGCATCCTGCATATCCGCAACCCGGAACCGGCCACCAACCACACGGTGAGCTACGTGGTGCTGGGCATCTCGTTCCTGTTCGAGGGCGGCTCGTGGTGGGTAGCGCTGCGCGAATTCCGGGCCACCAAGGGGTCGATGGGCTATTTCGAAGCCTTCCGGCGCAGCAAGGATCCGTCCACCTTCACCGTGCTGCTGGAAGACAGCGCCGCCCTGCTCGGGCTGGCGTTCGCGGCGATCGGCCTGGCCGCCGCGCAGTGGCTGAACATGCCCGAGCTCGATGGCGTGGCCTCGCTCTGCATCGCCGGCGTACTGGCGCTCACCGCGTTCCTGCTGGCGCGCGAGACCAAGGGCCTGCTGGTCGGCGAGCCGGCCCACCCCAGCGTCGCCCGGCGGATCATGGCCGTGGCCGACACCGATGCCGACCTGCGCAAAGCCAACGGCGTCACCACCATGCAGATGGGACCGGACCAGGTCGTGGCGATGCTGAGCGCCGAATTCGAGGACGATCGCACCACCCCGCAGATCGAGGCCTGCATCACCCGCATCGAACGGGCGGTGAAGGCCGAATACCCCGAGCTGGTGGCCCTGTTCGTAAAGCCGCAGACCCCCGAAGTGTTCCGTGCCCGGCGTGCGGCACTGGGGGACCCGGGATGAAGCCTTCAGCAGGCCGGGCGCTGCCGCCAGCGGTGTGTTCATGGCCACCACGGCCGATCGGATAATCTACCCGGCCCCTGCCTGGCCTTCGGCTGCGAGACCCCTTGAACGTGACGGACCCCATAGACGGACACAGCCGGCGCGACACCGAGCGCATGAAAATGGCGCTGGCGGCGGGCGCCATCGTCGGCACCTGGTTCTGGGACGTGGCCAACGACCGGCTGACCGTCGACGAGGCACTGACCGACGCCTTCGGGCTGGACCCGGCCTCGCCGCAGCACGAGCTGCGCCTGGAACAGGTGCTGCATGCCGTGCACCCGGACGACCATGCCGAACTGGTGGCGGCGATCAACGACGCGATGGTGCGCGGCGGCCGCTACGCGCACCAGTACCGCGCGCGCAACGCGCAGGGCCAGTACCGCTGGCTGGAGGCCATCGGCCGGGTCGACCTGGACGATACCGGGCGCCCGCAGGGTTTCCAGGGCGTGCTGATCGACATCGATGACCGCCGCCAGGTGGAAGCGCAGCGCGACCAGGCCCAGGCCCTGCTGCGCTCGTTCGTGGAAGCCGCGCCCGGCGTGGTGTATGCAAAGGACCGCCAGGGCCGGTTGCTGATCGGCAACCATGGCACCACCGAGCTGATCGGACTGCCGCCGGAGCAATACGTCGGGCGCACCGATGCCGAACTGCTGAACGACCCGGTGCAGGCGGCGATGGTGATGGCCGTCGACGAACGGATCATGGCCAGTGGCCAGGCCGAGCAGCTGGAAGAATCGATCAGCTTCCCCGACGGGCGCCGCGCGGACTGGCTGTCGACCAAGGCGCCGCTGCGCGACGCCGACGGCACCGTCGTCGGGCTGATCGGCACCTCGCTGGACATCACGGAGCGCAAGGCCGTCGAGGCGCGCCACCAGGAAATCGAGGAACGCTACCGCCTCGCCGTGCGCGCGACCAACGATGCGATCTGGGACTGGCGCATGACCGACGGCCACGTGATCTGGAATGAGGCGCTGGCCACGCTGTTCGGGCACACCCTGATGGAGTCCGACGCGCAGTGGTGGCTTGACCACATCCATCCCGACGATCGCGACCGCGTGGATCTGGACATCCACCGGGTGATCGACGGCGATGGCACCACCTGGTACGGCGAGTACCGCTTCCAGCGCGCCGACGGCAGCTACGCCCAGGTACTGGACCGCGGCGCGGTGCTGCGCGGCCCGGGCGGCGAGCCGCTGCGGATGATCGGCGCGATGCTCGACCTCACCGCGCGCAAGTCTGCCGAAGCGGCGCTGGCCGAAAGCGAAGAGCGCCTGCGCTTTGCCACCGACGCCGGCGACATGGGCTTCTGGGACGTGGACCTGGTCAACGACGTCCTGATCTGGCCGCCGCGCACCAAGGCGATGTTCGGCATTTCGCCGCAGGTGCCGGTCAGCCTGCGCGACTTCTACGACGGCCTGCATCCGGCCGACCGCGAGGCGGTACACGCGGCCTTCAGCGCCGCCGCCGATCCGGCGCAGCGTGCGTTGTACGACGTGGAATACCGCACCGTCGGCAAGGAGGACGGCGTGGTCCGCTGGGTAGCGGCGAAGGGCCGTGGCCACTTCGAGGGCGAGCGCTGCCTGCGCGTGGTCGGCGTGGCCATCGAAGTCACCGCGCGCAAACTCGCCGAGGCGCGGCTGCACGAACTCAACGAACAGCTGGAAAGCCGCGTCGCCGAAGAGGTCGCCGAACGGACCCGGGTCGAGGACGCGCTGCGCCAGAGCCAGAAGATGGAAGCGGTGGGCCAGCTCACCGGCGGCATCGCGCACGACTTCAACAACATGCTGGCGGCGGTGATCGGCCCACTCGACCTGCTATCGCTGCGGCTGGGCGAGAGCGACCCGCTGGTCACCCGCTACATCGACATGGCCATCGACGGCGCCAACCGCGCCGCGCAGCTGACCCAGCGGCTGCTGGCGTTTTCCCGGCAGCAGCCGCTGCAGCCGGTGCCGGTGGATGCCAACCGCTTGGTGGCGGGCATGACCGACCTGTTCGTGCACTCGCTGGGCGGCAACATCCGCCTGGAGACCACGCTGGCGCCGGACCTGTGGCTGACCTTCGCCGACGCCAACCAGCTGGAGAACGTGATCCTCAACCTGGCGGTCAACGCGCGCGACGCGATGCCGGCGGGCGGCCGCCTGTCTGTCGCCACCGCCAACTGCACGGTGGACAGGGACAGTGCCGAGGCGCATCCCACGGTGCCGCGCGGCCAGTACATCCTGGTCACGGTGGCCGACAACGGCACCGGCATGACGGCGGAGGTCATCGCCAAGGCATTCGATCCCTTCTTCACCACCAAGCAGGTCGGCCAAGGCACCGGCCTGGGCCTGTCGCAGGTGTATGGCTTCGTCAAGCAGTCCGCCGGGCACGTGAAGCTGTGTTCTGCGGTCGGCGAAGGCACCACCGTCAAGCTGTACCTGCCGCGCTTGGCCGCCACCGTCGACACCGTCGATGCGCCCACCGCAGGCGACGTCCCGGCCCCGGTCGGGCGGCGCGAACGGGTGCTGGTGGTGGAGGACGAGCCCGCCGTGCGCCAGTTCTCGGTCGAAGCGCTCACCGCACTGGGCTATGACGTGCTGGCCGCCGAAGGCGCGGCACCCGCGCTGGCGTTGCTGGACGCGCATGCCGACATCGCGCTGCTGTTCACCGACGTGGTCATGCCCGAGGTCAACGGTCGCCAGCTGGCCGACGAAGCGCTGCGCCGCCGACCGGATCTCAAGGTGTTGTTCACCACCGGCTACAGCCGCAACGCACTGGAGCGCGATGGGGTCATCGATCCGGGCGTGCAGGTGATCGGCAAGCCGTTCAGCGTCGCTACGCTGGCGACGCGGGTGCGGGCGGTGTTGGGCGAGGGGCGTTGAGGGGTCTGCCTGGTTGCCACGCAGGGCGTGGCACTACGGGCGGGCTGCGGCCAGCTCTACCGAGGGATGCAGGCCGAAGGTGCGGTGGTACATGCCGGCGAAGCGGCCCTGGTCCCACACGCCGAACCGGGTGCAGATGCCGGTGACGGTGTCGCCCGGGCCGGCTTCGCGCAGCGCCTTGCGGATCACGTGCATGCGTTCGAGCATGTAGTACTGGTGCGGCCCCATGCCGAACACTTCATCGAAGGCGCGGTTGAGGGAACGCTGCGATGTCCCCGCGCTGAGGATCAGGTCGCCGATGACCGCCTCGCCGCGGATGCTCTTGTGGATATGGTCGAGGCTGCGGCGGATGATCTCGTTGCGCGGCACCGTGGGTCGCCCGCGCGCACGCTGCACCGCCTCGGGGTTGGCCAGCACCATGCAGCGCAGCAGCGCGTGGATGAGCTGGCCGCTGAACGCCTTGCGCACGCTGGGCGCCTGGAACAGCGTGGGGTCGTCGCGGTCGATCACCAGCGCGCGCGTCACCAGGGTGATGATCGCGGTGACTTCCTCGCGGCCGATGTTGACCGGGGTGATGCGGGCGATGTGGTCGTCGAACAGGCCGGCCACTTCGCGCGCACGCTGCACCACCGCGACCACGTCCATGCTCAGCGCGATGAAGCGCGACGGCCTGCGTGAGTAACCATGTACCTCGCCGCCGGGCGGGTACCAGATGAACTGCTCATCGGAGGTCTCCTGCCCCTGCATGGCCGCGTCGCTGCCGGGCAGCGAGACGTAGGCGAGGTAGCGATGGTGCTCGTTCAGTCCGTTGAACAGCACCGGCGCCCCGTCGCTGCCCAGCATGGCAACGACATCGCCGGAATCCAGCAGTTCCAGCGTCCACTCGCCCCTGCCGGGCCCGACCAGGCGCATGACACCATCCACGCCGGCAAGCGCGTCGGTGTAAGCCTCGAAGTCGTTGAATCGCTGTAGCGGCATGGGGGGGCGCCGTGGACGAAAGGGAGGTACCGCGCGTGCGGTGTGCCAGGCTGCGGCGATCCCCCCATGAAGGTCGCTGCCCGGCCTTTGCCATCCGCTAGTTGAAGTTCTCCCGGATGGTGGTGACCCGGCCTTCGCGGAAGGTGATCTGGATTTTCATCATCCTGGTACTCCCTGATTGCCGGGGCAGACACGCCCCGGGGCCGACTTTGCCACAAGCCGGCGCCCGGGGGTATTGTCCCTGGGTCACAATTCAGCGCAGCGGATCGGCTGGCACGCCCTCATGGGTGATGCGCACCGGCAGCACGTGGCCCTGTTCATCGAAGTGCATGCGCTCGATGGCCGTGGCGCGGTGATCGCGCGCCTTGTCGCCCAGCGGACGCCGGTGATAGACGATGTACCAGTTGTCGCTGCCCGGGGCGTGGATGACCGAGTGGTGGCCGGCACTGGTGGCAATGGCCGGGTCCTGCTGCAGGATGCGGCCGATCCGCTTGAACGGGCCGGTAGGCGCATCGGCGATGGCATAGGCCACCGAGTAATCCGGGCCGCCCCAGCCGCCTTCGGACCACATGAAGTAATAACGGCCATCGCGCTTGAACATCAACGGGCCTTCCACGTATTCCGGGGCCGGGGTGATTTCCTTGAACACGGTGCCGTCGGCCAGCGGCAGCACGCCGGTAAAGTCGTCCTTCAGGCGCACGATATTGGCGTGCTTCCAGCCGCCGTAGAGCATGTACCAGCTGCCATCGTCGTCCTTGAACACGAACTGGTCGATCGGCTGGGCGCCGTTGTGGAACCCGCCCACCAGGGGCTTGCCGAGCAGGTCGCGGTAAGGCCCTTCGGGCTTGTCGGCCACGGCCACGCCGATCCCACCCAGCTCCTGGTCGTTCTTGATGTCGTTGGCGGAGAAGAAGAAATAGTAGCGGCCGTCCTTCTCCACCACCGAGGGTGCCCACATCGCCTCGCGCGCCCAGGAAACCGCCTCGACCTTCAGGACGCCGGGATGCTTCGTCCAGGTCACAAGGTCGGGTGAGGAAAACGCGTCGAACACGGTCTGCTCGGCGTACTCGCGCGAGCTGGTGGGGAAGATCCAGTACTTCCCATTGAATACGGCTGCTTCCGGGTCGGCGTACCACCCCGGCAGGATCGGGTTGCCGGACATCGCCGGTGCCTTGCCCTGCGCCACGCCGGTTGCACCCGCCCCGAATGAAACGCTTGCTGCCAATGCCGCGGCCATCATCGTGCTGCGAAACGTCATGCCCTGCCCTCCCGAACCGGTAGATGAGGGTCGAGTTTAGATCGATTCAGTCCCGGATTTCCGTGCGCAGGGTCACCCGCGCGCCCAGCCCGCCGCCGGGCCGGTTGGACAGGGTCAAACGACCGCCGAGTGCGTGGGTCAATTGTTCGGCGATCGCCAGTCCCAGTCCGGTGCCGCCACTGGCGCGACCGCGGGAAGGCTCGAGGCGGTGGAAAGGCTGCAGCACGTCCGCCAGGGCTGCGTCCGGAATGCCCGGCCCGCGGTCCAATACGTCGATCGCCACCCACCCGTCGGCTTCGGCGGTGTGGGCGATCTCCGCGCTGCCTGCGTACGCAAGCGCGTTGTCGACCAGATTCTGCACGATCCGGCGCAGCACCTGGGGATGCGTGCTCATCGCCACGGGGGCACCTGCGCGCCGCTGCACCGGCTTGCCCATGTCCTCATAGTCGCCGACCACGCTGTCGAGGAAGGCCGGCAGGTCCACCCGGACAGCTGCGCCAAGGCTGGTCGTGGCGCTGCGTGCGTAGTCGATCCCCTCGCGCACCAGCTGCGCAAGCTGGGTGACGTCGGCAAGCAGGCGCTCCTGCGTGGGGGTTTCGTCCAGGGCCTCGATACGCAGGCGCAGGCGCGTGATGGGCGTCTGCAGGTCATGCGAGATCGACGCGAGAATCTGCATGCGTTCGCTGACGTGTGCTGACACGCGGCACTGCAGTGCGTTGAGTGCACGCGCCGCTGCCTCGACTTCGCGCGGACCGCTCTCGCTGATCGCGGGGCCGCGGCCGGACACATCCAGGCGCTCGGCCGCAGCGGCCAGCGTCAGCAGCGGTCGGGTCGCCAGGCGCACCGCCCACCACACACAGCCCACCAGCAGCAGCACCTGCACGCCCAGCACCCACGGCAGCCAGCGCGCGACCGGCAGCGGTGCAGGCGTCACCTCGATGGTGAGTGGCTGGCCGTCGGCCAGGGTCAGTTCGACCTCATAGCGCTCGGGAGACGTGGATACCGCGCGGGGGCGCAGCGGGTAGCGGTGCTCCAGCGCGTTGTCGATGAGCCCCACCACCTGCCGCGCGCGGACTCCCTCCAGCGACGCGCCTGGCTGCGCCGGACGCAACAGATACCGGTAGGTGCGCCGTTCCAGCCGTGGCGACCAGTGCACGCGTTCGGCGGGCGACAGGCGTTCGAGCAGTGCCACGCTCAGCGGCACGTCGTCTTCCATGTTGACCAGCATCATCGCGCGGGTGGCACTGCTCCGCTCATGGAACAGCAGGGCGAACGACAGGCCCTGCGCGAGCAGCATCCCGGCGGCCAGGATGAGCAGCAGCCGCGTCGCCAGCGACCGCGGCAGCAGGCGGAACCCTGCGGGCAGGGTCGCCGGGTTCATGTGCCGTCGCCGAGCAGCACGACCGGCTGGCTGAACACGTAACCTTCGCTGCGTACGGTCTTGATGTACGTCTGCTCGCGTGCGGCGTCGCCCAGTCGCTGCCGCAGGCGACTGACCAGCAGGTCGATGGAACGGTCGAACAGCTCCGCATCGCGCCCCTGGGTGAGGTTGAGCAGCTGGTCGCGGCTGAGCACGCGCTGCGGGTGGTCGACGAACACCCGCAGCAGCCGGAACTCGCCACCACTGAGCGGATAGGCCGTGCCCGCTTCGTCCAGCAGGTGGCGCGCGCTGGTATCCAGTCGCCACGTACCGAAGCCGATCAGGCGCGAGGCTTCGCTGACCTGCAGGTTGGGCGGCAGCATGCGTGCACGGCGAATCACCGCGGAGATGCGGGCCAGCAGTTCGCGCGACGAGAAGGGTTTCACCACGTAGTCGTCGGCGCCCATCTCCAGTCCGATGATCCGGTCGGTTTCATCATCGCGCGCGGTCAGCATCACCACCGGCACCGCGCGGTGCCTGCCGGCGCGCAGGGTGCGGCACAGCGCGAGGCCATCTTCGCCCGGCATCATCACGTCCAGCACCACCAGGTCCACGTCGCTGGTGTCCAGCGCGGCACGCATCTCGCGACCATCGGCCGCCTGGGTCACGCGCAGGCCGTTGCGGCGCAGGTAGTCGCCGACCAGTTGCCGGATATCGGCGTCGTCGTCGACGACCAGGATGTGGTCGGTGTGGGTGCTCATGCCTGCTCCATCACGGGTCGGTGCACGCATGGTATCGCCGTCGGCGCCGAGCGGCCGCGCGGCCACCCCATGCTTTTGTATGACTGTGTATCAGCAGCGCCCCTGCTGCGGAAAGCCGACAAATCTCCCGGTGCGGGGACACCGTCCGGATACACGGCAGGCGTCCAATGGCCTCCAACGCCGGCGCCCTCCGTCGGCAGCCCATCCAGAGGACCTCCGCATGAACGCATCTGCTTCCCCCCGTTCCAACACCGCGCTGGTTTTCGGCGGTTCCCGCGGCATCGGCGCCGCCATCGCCAGACGCCTGGCCCGTGCCGGCCACCCGGTCGCGCTGACCTACGTTTCCCAGCCCGACAAGGCCCACGACGTGGTCGCGTCGATCCAGGCCGAAGGTGGTCGGGCCATCGCGATCCAGGCCGACAGCGCCGACGCGCAGGCGGTCACCGCAGCGGTGCAGCAGGCCGTGGACGCGTTCGGACCGCTGCAGGTGGCGGTGGTCAACGCCGGCATCTACCAGGGCCGTCCACTGGCCGACTTCCCGCTCGAACTGCTGGACCGGATGCTGGCGGTCAACGTCCGCGGGGTCTTCGTGGCCGTGCAGGCGGCAGCCGCCGCGCTGAATCCGGGCGGCCGGCTGATCACCATCGGCAGCAATACCGCGGTACGCAGTGGCGTGGTCGGCAGCAGCGTCTATGCCATGACCAAGGCCGCCGTCGCCACGCTGGTGCGTGAACTGGCACTGGACCTGGCGCCGCGCCGGATCACCATCAACAACATCCAGCCCGGCCCGATCCAGACCGACATCACCGCCGATGTCGTCGACCAGCTGGTCCAGCGCAATCCGATGGGTCGCATGGGCCAGCCCGACGAAGTGGCCGGGCTTGCGGCGTGGCTCGCCAGCGACGAGGCCAGCTACATGACCGGTTCCAGCCTGACCCTCGACGGCGGCTGGGCCATCTGACTTCCCCTGCATCGTGCCACCACGATGCCCAACTCCGAGGCTGTTGCCATGAATGCAATCGACAAAGTGCTGTACACCGGCAAGACCCACACCGTCGGCGGACGCGAGGGCCGCGCGCGCAGCGATGACGGCCAGCTCGACATCACCCTGTCCCCGCCCGGCAGCAGCAGGCCGGGCACCAATCCCGAACAGCTGTTCGCCGCAGGCTGGTCGGCCTGCTTCCAGGGCGCCATGGCCAAGGCCGCGCACGCCCTGAAGCTCAGCCTGCCGGCGGAAACGGCCATCGACGCCGAAGTCGACCTGGGCATGGTAGGCGACGGCTACCAGCTGCAGGCCCGGCTGCGGGTGAGCGTGCCCGGGATGGACCCGGCCCAGGCGCAGGCACTGGTTGAAGCGGCACATCGCACCTGCCCGTACTCCAAAGCCACGCGCGGCAACATCGACGTCCATATCTCGGTCGCCTAGGAGACCCGCCATGCGCATGCTCCGCACTGCGGCCACGTTGCTGGCCGTCTGCATCTCGGCCAGCGCCTGCACACCCGGCGCGGCCGCCGACCCGGTGCAGCCCAGCCCCAACCTGCCGGCGCCCCAGGCGCCGGACTTCATCGGCATCGAACACTGGCTCAATGGTCCACCGCAGTCGTTGCAGCAGCTGCGCGGGAAGGTCGTGCTGGTGGAATTCTGGACCTATTCCTGCATCAACTGCCTCAACGTCATGCCGCACGTGAAACGCTGGCATGACACCTATGCCGGGCAGGGACTGCAGGTGATCGGCGTGCACACGCCCGAATTCGGCTACGAGAAGCTGCCGCGCAACGTGGAAACGGCGGTGAAGCGGCTCGGCGTCACCTGGCCGGTCGCCCAGGACAACAATTACCGGACCTGGCGTGCCTACGGAAACCAGTACTGGCCGGCGCTGTACCTGATCGACCAACAGGGACGCATCGTCTACCGGCATTTCGGCGAAGGCGACTACGCCACCACGGAAGCGCAGATCCGACGCCTGCTGGCCATGCCTGCCACAGGAGGTGCGCAGTGAAGGCCCCCCGCTGCGGGCACCTCAGCCGCTACCGGCATCTGCGCCCCTTGCAATGGCGACGACGCTGAAGCGCCGGCGCGCGCTGCGCTCAAGCGCCATCGCGCAGCATGTCCACGAACGCGCGCAACGCCGAGGACATCTGCCGCTGGCGTGGGTAGTAGAGCACCCAGCCGGCGAATGGCTCGCTCCAGTCCTCCAGCACCGCCACCAGCCGGCCATCGTCCAGGTAGGGCCGTGCCGCATCTTCCAGCACGTAGGCAAAGCCCAGGCCGTCCAGCACCGCCTGCAGGATGGTGTGCTGGTCGCCCAGCGTGAGCCGGCCCGGCACGTCGATGTCCAGGGTCTGCCCATCGCGTTCGAACTGCCATTTGTACAGATGCCCGCTGGCGAAGCGGAAGCGCACGCACTCGTGCTCGACCAGCTCGCGCGGATGCTGCGGAATGCCGCGCCCGCGCAGATAGGCCGGCGAGGCCACGATCAGGCCCCGCAACGCCGGGCCCAGTGGCACCGCCACCATGTCTTCGGGCACGAACTCGTGCAGGCGCACCCCCGCGTCGTAGCCTTTGGCCACGATGTCCACCAGTCCATCGTCCTGCGCCACCTCCAGCCGCACATCCGGGTGCGCGCGCAGGAAATGCGCCAGGCGCGGTCCGAGCTGGGTGTGTACCGCCGCGCGGGTGGCATTGATCCGCAGCAGCCCGGCCGGTGCCGCGCGGAAGTGATTCATCTCTTCCAGCGCGTCATGCACCTGGCCCAGCGCCGGCTGCAGGCGGTCCAGCAGCCGCTGCCCGGCTTCGGTGAGGGCGACGCTGCGGGTGGTGCGGTGGAACAGGCCTACCCCCAGCCGCTCTTCCAGCGCGCGGATCGCATAGCTCACCGCCGAGGTCGACAAGGCCAGCTCCGCCCCGGCGCGGCGGAAGCTGCGGTGGCGCGCGACTGCGGCGAACGCAGCCAGGTGGGTGAGGTTGTCAGTGGCCACGATTGTGCAGTCTGCCTTGATGAATCATGCCGATATATTGACTGTATACCGCTCGGAAGCGGGCGTATTGTAAAGCGCCTTTCCATAAATCCCAGGATATCCCCATGTCCCTCGCCCATGGCTATGCCGTGCACGACCAGACCGCACCGCTGGTGCCGTTCTCCTTTGAACGCCGCGCGGTCGGTGCCGACGACGTCCGCATCCAGATCCTCTACAGCGGCATCTGCCACTCCGACCTGCACCAGGCCCGCGACGACTGGGGTGGCGCGCAGTTCCCGATGGTGCCGGGCCACGAAATCATCGGCCGGGTCACCGAGGTCGGCGCCAACGTCACCCGCTTCAAGGTCGGCGACTTCGCCGGCGTCGGCTGCATGGTCGACTCCTGCCGCCACTGCGATGCCTGCGACCACGACCTGGAGCAGTACTGCGAAAAGGGTCCGACCTACACCTACAACAGCACCGAGCGCGGCAGCGACCAGCTGACCTACGGCGGTTACTCCGACCACATCGTGGTCGAGCAGCGCTTCGTGGTGAAGGTGTCGGAGACGCTCGACCTGAAGGCCGCCGCGCCGCTGCTGTGCGCGGGCATCACCACCTATTCCCCGCTGCGCCACTGGAAGGTCGGCCCCGGCCAGAAGGTCGGCGTGATCGGCCTGGGTGGCCTCGGCCACATGGGCGTGAAGTTCGCCAAGGCAATGGGCGCCACCGTGGTGATGATCACCACCACCCCGGAAAAGGGTGCCGACGCCAAGCGCCTGGGCGCCGACGAGGTGCTGGTCTCGCGTGACCCGGCGCAGATGAAAGCACACGCCAACAGCTTCGACTTCCTGCTCAACACCATCCCGGTGAGCCACGACACCAACCCGTACATGTCGCTGCTCAAGCGTGACGCCACCATGTGCCTGGTCGGCGTGATCACCGAACTGGACCCGCCGTTGAACGGCTCCAGCGTCATCTTCGGCCGCAAGCACGTGACCGGCTCGGCGATCGGCGGCATGGCCGAGACCCAGGAAATGATGGACTTCTGCGCCGAACACAACATCGTCAGCGACGTCGAAGTGATCGACATCAAGACGGTCAACGAAGCGTGGGCGCGCATGGCGAAGAACGACGTGCGGTACCGCTTCGTGATCGACATGGCCACGCTTGCGGCATAAGGCATCAACAAAAACCCCGGCATTGCCGGGGTTTTTTGTTGGATCAGTAAGCGAACTGCTCGAAGATCGGGTCCACGTTCTGGTTCCACTCGCCATGGAACAGCGCCAGCTTGCGTTCGGCCGGGGTGATCCCCGAATCGACGATTTCCTGCAGCACGTCCAGGAAGTGGCTTTCGTCCTGGCCATCGGCATTGCGTGCCGCACGACGCTGCAGGCCAGCCACCGCGATCTTCAGCGCCTCGCGCGCCAGGTCGCGCACCGTGCCGCCGCGGAATGGCAGGTTCAGTGCATGCTTGGGCACCCCGTCGCGCAGCGCGTGGCGTTCCACCAGGCTGAAGTCGCGCACCAGGTCCCACGCCGCATCCAGCGCCGCGTCGTCGTACAGCAGGCCGACCCAGAATGCCGGCAACGCGCACAGCCGGCTCCACGGGCCGGCATCGGCACCGCGCATTTCCAGGTACTTCTTAAGCCGCACCTCGGGGAACGCGGTGGTCATGTGGTCCGACCAGTCGCGCATCGTCGGCAGCTGGCCCGGCAACACCGGCAGCTTGCCCACCATGAAATCGCGGAAGCTCTGCCCGCTGGCATCGTGGTACACGCCATCGCGGTAGGAAAAATACATCGGCACATCGAGCAGGTAATCCACGTACCGCTCGTAACCGAAGCCGTCCTCGAACACGAAGTCGAGCATGCCGGTACGGTCCGCGTCCGTGTCCGTCCAGATGTGCGAACGGTAGCTCAGGTAACCGTTCGGCCTGCCTTCGGTGAAGGGCGAATCGGCGAACAGCGCCGTGGCGATCGGCTGCAGCGCCAGCGACACCCGGAACTTCTTCACCATGTCCGCTTCGGTGGCGTAATCCAGGTTCACCTGCACGGTGCCGGTGCGGGTCATCATGTCCAGGCCCAGCGAGCCGACCTTGGGCATGTAGTCGCGCATGATCCGGTAGCGGCCCTTGGGCATCCACGGCATCTCGTCGCGCCGCCACTTGGGCTGGAAGCCCATGCCGAGGAAGCCCAGCTGCAGTTCGGCGGCCACCTGGGCCACTTCGTTGAGATGGGTGCCGGTTTCCACGCAGGTCTGGTGGATGCTTTCCAGCGCGGCACCGGACAGCTCCAGCTGGCCGGCCGGTTCCAGGGTCACCGACGCGTTGTCGCGCAGCAGCGCGATGGTGCGGCCGTTCTCCTGCACCGACGCCCAGCCGAAGCGGGTCAGCCCGGTCAGCAGCGCCTCGATGCCGCGCTCGCCGTCGAAGGTCGGCGGGCGCAGGTCGTCCAGGCGGAAGCCGAACTTCTCGTGCTCGGTGCCGATGCGCCACTGCGCCTTGGGCTTTTCGCCGGAGGCCAACGTGGCGACCAGTTCGTTACGGTCGGTGATCGGCGTCTCGGCGACGTGGCTGGGGCTCGACAAGGGGGGGCTCGCAGGGATTCTGGTCTGGACGGGGATGTGGGGCTCAACGCCCTGCATCGCAAGGGCGCAGTATAGGGTGGCCGTTAAGACCGTCATGCCATCGTGACGGTTTTCTGCATCCTATTGGCTGGGACTTGACCGCGCCGATGTCCGCGCGACAGAGCGCGTACCGACCAACGGTCGGTACCTACCGGTAGCACCCGACCGTTGGTCGGGTGGCAGGAATCAGGGCGCCTCGGGCGCCGGCTTGTTCAGGCCCAGCCAACCGCCGATGATGCCGCGCGCCTCGTCCACGCCCTGGCGTGCCGGGCCGGAGAAGGTCTGCACGCTGACGGTGTCGCCGAAGGACGACTGCAGTTCCTTGCGCACTTTCTGCAGGGCAATGCCCTGCTGGCCACGGCCGAGCTTGTCGGCCTTGGTCAGCAGCGCGTGCGCCGGCAGGCCTCGCTGCACGGCATAGGCCAGCATCTGCCGGTCGTAGTCCTTGAGCGGGTGGCGGATGTCCATCACCACCACCAGGCCGCGCAGGGCCTCGCGGGTGCGGAAGTACTGGTCGATGAAGGCCTGCCAGTGCGCCTGCAGGTCCAGCGGCACCTTGGCGTACCCGTAACCGGGCAGGTCGACCAGCTTGGCCTCCGGGGTGACCTCGAAGAACACCAGCTGCTGGGTGCGGCCGGGGGTCTTGGAGACCCGGGCCAGGCTGTTCTGGCGGGTCAGGGCGTTGAGGGCACTGGATTTGCCGGCGTTGGAGCGGCCGGCGAAGGCCACTTCGGCCCCCACGTCGTCCGGCAATTGCCGGATATTGTGGGCCGAGAGCAGGTATTGGGCGCGTTCGAGGAGCAATGACATGCGCATAGGATCGCACGCCGCCGGTTTTGCCGCACTGCCGCGTTGACCCTGGCGTGAAAGCGCATGGATAATCGGGCGATCCCCGCGTGTGCATCCTGCACATGCCAGGCCGGTCCACACGGAGCTTCCGCATGCGCCATGCTCGCGTTCTTGCCGTTTCCGCTGTTGCTGTATCGCTGTTGGCCGCCGTCGCGGTCGCCCAGACCGCGGTGACCCCGCTGCCGGACAACGCGCCGGTAAGGACGGCGTCGCTCGAAGTCGATTTCAGCAAGACCACCTGGGGCGACCCCAAGGCCGGCCAGACCAAGGCCGCCGCCTGCGCGGCCTGCCATTCGGCCGATGGCAATTCCACGGTCGAGATGTACCCCAGCATCGCCGGTCAGAGCGAGCGCTACAGCGCGCTGCAGATGGCGCTGATCGCCAACGGCCAGCGCACCTCCGGAGCGTCGGCGGCGATGGTGCCGTTCGTACAGGACCTCACCCCGCAGGACATGCGCGACATCGGCGCCTACTTCGCGACGCAGAAGGCCAATGCCGGGCTTGCCGACGACGGCGTGGTCACCGAAGGCCCCTACAAGGACAAGAAGTTCTTCGAGATCGGCCAGCAGCTGTACCGCGGCGGCGATGCCCAGCGCGGCATTCCGGCCTGCATGGCCTGCCACGGCCCCACCGGTGCCGGCAATCCGGGCCCGGCCTACCCGCACATCGGCGGCCAGCATGCGTCCTACGTGGCGCGCCGGCTGCAGGAGTACCAGGCCGGCGTCACCCAGGAAACCGACAAGGCCCACTTCCAGATCATGGCCACGATCGCCAAGTCGCTGACCGAGCAGGAAATCCAGGCGCTGGGCAGCTACCTGCAGGGCCTGCACAACCGCGCCGACGACGTCGCGGCAGCCGCAGCCGCACCTCGCCCGGGCGCGGCACGGCAGTGACGCCGGGGGCGCACCGGGACCGATGACAGATGCGCCCCGCCCCCGCGGCGGGGTATGTTCACCCCCCACGCCGGCACTGGGCCGGCGTTGTTTTTTCCGATGGAGAGCAATGTAGATGACGCTGATGCCCCGTTTGATGCTGTTGTTGCTGGCCCTGGCACCCCTGTCGGCGCTGGCCGCACCCGCCGCCGCCCCGCTGGTGGAAGGCGAAGACTACGAGGTGATCGCGTCGCCGGGCCCGTTCGCGCCGCTGGCCGGCAAGGTCGAAGTAGTGGAAATGTTCGGCTACACCTGCCCGCACTGCGCGCATTTCGAGCCCACCCTGGAAGCCTGGGCGAAGAAACTGCCCAAGGACGTGCGCTTCACTCCGGTGCCGGCCGCATTCGGTGGCTACTGGGATTCCTACGCCCGCGCCTACTACGCTGCCGAGCAGCTGGGGGTGGCCAAGCGCAGCCATGCCGCCATGTTCAAAGCGTTGCATGAAGACAAGGCGCTGCCGATGCAGAACGTGTCGCCCGAGGAACTGGCGGGCTTCTACGCGGTATACGGGGTGAGCAAGGACGCCTACACCACCGCGCTGAAGAGCCCGGCGGTAGAACAGAAGGTCAAGGCTGCGCGGGATTTCGCCCAGCGCACCCGGGTGCCCGGCACCCCGGCCCTGATCGTCAACGGCAGGTACCTGGTCAAGGGCGACTCCTTCGACGACATGCTGCGCAATACCGATGCCCTGATCGCCCGCGAGCGCGCCGGCGCCAAGGCTCGCTGAACCATCACGCACCCTGCACGCGGCGCCCCGGCGGCCGCGTGTCATCATTCCCCCCTGGCTGGCGCCCGACGCGCCGGCCCCAACATGCACCGCTGGAGACGCTTCGATGAAGACCCGTTTCGCCCTCATGCTCATGGCCCTGCTGCCCCTCCTGGCAGCCTGCAAGGCCCAGGACGGCACCGCCAACACCGCCGCCCCGACCGAACCGGCCACCACCGAAGCGCCGGCCGCAACCACGCCGGACACCACCGCCGCCAGCGGTGAGACCGCTGCCGCCGAGCAGGCCGCCGCCGAAGCCGCCAGCCAGGCGTCGGCCGACACCGCAGCGCCCGCGCCGTCGCCGGCCAGCGCCAGCGCCCCGGTCGGCCCGGCCCCGGTCGAAGGCACCGACTACGTCGTCATCGCCAATGGCAAGCCGTTCCAGCCGGCTACCGGCAAGATCGAAGTGGCTGAAGTGTTCGGTTTCGTCTGCCCGGCCTGCGCCGCGTTCCAGCCGCTGATCGGGCCGTGGAAGGCGGGCCTGCCCAGCGATGTGAACTTCGTCTACGTGCCGGCCATGTTCGGCGGTACCTGGGACAACTACGCCAAGGCCTTCTACGCCGCGCAGGCACTGGGCCTGGAAGACAAGACCCATGAGGCGCTGTACAAGGCCATCCACGTCGACCAGAGCCTGAAGGGCGAACGCGGCCGCGATACGGTCGAAGAGATCGCCGCGTTCTACGCCAAGCACGGCGCCGACCAGAAGCAGTTCCTCGCCGCCATGTCCAGCTTCAGCGTGACCGGCCAGACCAACAAGGCCAAGAAGTTCGCGCAGGACTCGCAGATCCAGGGCACCCCGTCGGTGATCGTCAACGGCAAGTACCTGGTCAAGGGCAAGAGTTTCCCCGACATGCTGCGCATCGCCGATCACCTGATCGCCCGCGAACGCGCCGCCAAGGGCAACTGAGTTTCCAAGAGCCTGCACCTGTCGTGACTTCCCCCAACACGCGGACCCTGCGCCTGCTCACGGCCAACATCCAGGCCGGCTCGAGCACCCGCCGCTACAGTGACTATGTGACCCGCAGCTGGTCGCATGCGCTGCCGGCGGGGCGTAAGCGGACCAGCCTGGACGCCATCGCCCAGCTGGCCCGTGGCCATGACATCGTCGGCCTGCAGGAGGCCGACCCCGGCAGCCTGCGCTCGGGCTTCACCAACCAGACCCACTACCTGGCCGAGCGTGCCGGCTTCAATTACTGGAGCCACCAGCCCAACCGCCGCATGGGCGGAGTGGCCTCCAGCGCCAACGGCCTGCTGAGCCGGCTGGAACCGGTGGAAGTCCAGGACCACGCCCTGCCCGGCCGGATCGGCGGGCGCGGCGTGCTGCTGGCCAAGTTCGGTGACGGCGCCGAAGGGCTGGCGGTGGCGGTGGCGCACCTGTCGTTGGGGACCAACTCGCGCATGTCGCAGTTGGCCTTCATTGCCGACCTGCTGTCCGACCACCCCAACGCGGTGCTGATGGGCGATTTCAACTGCCTGGCCGAGCGCCCCGAAATGCAGGTGCTGTACCAGAAGACCACCCTGCAGCCCCCGGGCTGCGCGGTGCCGACCTTCCCCAGCTGGCGCCCGGACCGGGCCATCGACCACATCCTGCTCAGCAACGGCCTGCACCAGCGCAGTGCCGAAGCGGTACCGGCCGCCTATTCCGACCACCTGGCCCTGGCCATGGCGATCGACGTGCCGGCCGCCGCGCTGCGTTGACCGCCTAACCTAAACGGAATATCCACAGCGCCTGTGCGCTAATCCTCCGGTCTGCCGGCAACGGCACCGGGGCCCTTGATCCATGAACACCGCGGAGACACCTCCCAGCGAGGTGCGCACGCTGCGACCCGTCTTCCTGTTCGCCGCCAGCGTGGTGGCGGCCTTCGCGGTGCTGGTCACTACCTTTCCGACGGCCTCCGGCGTGCTGCTGCTGGAAGCGCAGACCTGGGCGTCGCGCAACGTGGGCTGGTACTACCTGCTGGCGATGACCGTGTACCTGGTGTTCGTGGTCGGCGTGGCGCTGTCCGGCTATGGGCAGGTCAAGCTCGGTGCGGACCACGACGAGCCGGAATTCAGCTACCTCTCCTGGGCCGGCATGCTGTTCGCCGCCGGAATCAGCATCACCCTGTTCTTCTTCTGCGTGTCCGAACCGCTCACCCACTACCTGCAGCCGCCGCAGGGCGGGGTCGGGGGCGGCGAAGCCAGTGCACGCCAGGCCATGCAGCTGCTGTTCCTGCACTGGGGCCTGCACGGATGGGGCGTGTTCGCGCTGGCCGCCATGGCCTTGGCCTACTTCGCCTACCGTCACAACCTGCCGCTGGCGCTGCGCTCGGCGCTGTATCCGCTGATCGGCAAGCGCATCAACGGCCCGATCGGCTACACCGTGGACGCACTGGGCATCGTCGCCACGGTGTTCGGGATCGGCGCGGACATGGGCTTTGGCGTGCTGCACCTCAATGCCGGCTTGAACGCGCTGCTGCCGATCCCGCACGCGCCGTGGGTGCAGGTGGGGCTGATCGTGCTGATGATGGGCGCGGCGATCAGCGTGGCCGTGTCCGGGGTGGAAAAAGGCGTGCGGCTGATGTCGGACATCAACATGCTGCTGGCGATCGCGCTGCTGCTGTTCATGCTGTTCGCCGGCCCCACCCAGTACCTGCTCAGCACCCTGATGCAGAACCTGGGCGACTACCTGGGCAGCGTGGTCGGCAAGAGCTTCGACGTCTATGCCTACGGCGGCCGCGCCGACTGGCTGGGCGACTGGACGGTGTTCTACTGGGCCTGGTGGATCGGCTGGGCACCTTTCGTGGGGTTGTTCATCGCGCGCATCTCGCGCGGGCGCACCATCCGCGAATTCGTGTTCGGGGTGCTGCTGATCCCGCTGGGCTTCACCCTGGCGTGGCTGTCGATCTTCGGCAACAGCGCGCTGGACCAGGTCCTGCACCACGGCCAGGAACACCTCGCACAGCTGGCGGTAGACAACCCGCCCACCGTGCTCTACGCGCTGCTGGACAACTACCCGTGGAGCCGTGCGGTGATCACGGTGACGGTCATCGTCAGTTTCATCTTCTTCGTCACCTCGGCCGACTCCGGCACGGTGGTGCTGTCCACCCTGTCCTCGCACGGCGGTGCGCCCGAAGACGACGGCCCGCGCTGGCTGCGCGTGTTCTGGGGCGTGATGACCGGCCTGGTCACGGCCGGGCTGCTGTTGGCCGGCAGCATGGATGCGCTGAAGTCGGCGGTGGTGCTGGCCTCGCTGCCGTTCTCCGTGGTGCTGCTGCTGATGCTGTGGGGACTGACCCGCGCGCTGGGCGAGGAATCGCAGCGGAAGAAGGCGTCGCAGTACTCGCCCATTCCGGTGGTGGGGCAATCGCGGCACCAGCGTGGCTGGCGCCAGCGCATCACCCAGGCCGTGCACTTCCCGGCGCGCGACGAGGTTTACCGCTTCATGGACGAAGAAGTCCGCCCGGCATTGGAAGCGGTGGCCGCGCAGCTGCGCGAAAAGGGCCTGGACGTGGAAACCCGCTTCGAACCGGGCGACATGCAGCTCACCGTGGACCACGGCGAGCAGCAGGTGTTCACCTACCAGGTCGTGATGACGGGCTACCTCACCCCGTCGTTCGCCGCCCAGCGCTTCCGCAACCAGCGTTACTACCGTGCCGAAGTCCACCTGTACGAGGGCGGACAGGATTACGAGCTGGTCGGCTACAGCCGCCAGCAGATCATCAACGACATCATCGACCAGTACGAGCGTCACCTGCAGTTCCTGCACCTGACCCGTTGAACCCTGCTGGTCTTTACGCAAAGGAGTCATCGCCATGCCCACCTTCCCCGACCAGCTGCTGTACATCGGCGGCCGCCATGTGCCTTCCCAGGGCCAGCGCACCTTCGAGGTGGTCAACCCGGCCAACGGCGAGGTGCTGGCCAATGTGCACAATGCCAACAGCGACGACCTGGACGCCGCAGTGGAAAGCGCCCGCGCCGGCCAGAAGGCGTGGGCGGCGCTGACCACGGTGGAGCGCTCGCGGATCCTGCTGCGCGCGGTAGCGCTGCTGCGCGAACGCAACGACGACCTGGCCGAACTGGAAAGCCTCAATACCGGCAAGCCGCTCAGCGAAACCCGCAGCGTCGACATCGTGACCGGCGCCGACGTGCTGGAATACTACGCCGGAGTGATGCATGGCCTGGAAGGCAGCCAGGTGCCGCTGCGCGAAGGCAGCTTCTTCTACACGCGGCAGGAACCGCTGGGCGTGGTCGGCGCGATCGGTGCCTGGAACTACCCGATCCAGATCGCCCTGTGGAAGGCCGCACCGGCGCTGGCCGCGGGCAACGCGATGATCTTCAAGCCCAGCGAAGTCACGCCGTTGACCGCGCTGAAACTGGCGGAGATATTCACCGAGGCCGGCCTGCCCGACGGCGTGTTCAACGTGCTGCCCGGCGATGGAGCCGGGGTCGGCGCGGCCCTGACCGAACACCCCGGCATCGAGAAGATTTCCTTCACCGGCGGCACCGCCACCGGGCGCAGGGTGATGGCCAGTGCTTCCAGCTCCACGCTGAAGGACGTAACGATGGAACTGGGCGGCAAGTCGCCGCTGATCATCTGCGCCGATGCCGACCTCGACCTCGCCGCCGACGTGGCGATGATGGCCAACTTCTACAGCTCCGGCCAGGTCTGCACCAACGGGACCCGGGTCTTCGTGCCGCAGGCGCTGCTGGCCGACCTGGAACTTGCGCTGCGCGAGCGTGTGGCGCGGATCCGCATCGGCGACCCGATGGCGGTGGACACCAACTTCGGCCCGCTGGTCAGTGCCGCGCACATGCGCAGCGTGCTGGCGCACATCGAACGTGGCAAGGCCGAAGGCGCCCGCCTGGTGTGTGGCGGCGAACGCCTGACCGAGGGGGCGCTGGGCCACGGCTGCTACGTCGCCCCGACCATCTTCAGCGATTGCCGCGACGACATGACCCACGTGCGCGAGGAGATCTTCGGACCGGTGCTGAGCCTGCTGGCTTACGAAGATGAAGAAGAGGCGGTGCGTCGTGCCAATGCCACCGACTACGGACTGGCGGCCGGCGTGGTGACCCCGGACCTGGCGCGCGCGCACCGGCTGATCCACCAGCTGGAGGCCGGCATCTGCTGGGTCAACTGCTGGGGTGAATCGCCCGCCTCGATGCCGGTCGGCGGCTACAAGCAGTCCGGGGTGGGTCGCGAAAACGGCCTGGCCACGCTGCGCGCCTACACCCGCACCAAATCCGTGCAGATCGAACTCGACCGCTACGCGTCGGTGTTCTGAACCGGCCTGACCAGGAGACCCCGCGATGAAGCGCGAGTATGACTACATCATCATCGGCGCCGGCTCGGCCGGCAACACACTGGCCGCGCGGCTGACCGAAGACGCCGGCATCCGCGTGCTGCTGCTTGAAGCCGGCGGCCCGGATTACCGCCTGGACTTCCGCACCCAGATGCCGGCCGCGTTGGCCTACCCGCTGCAGGGCCGGCGCTACAACTGGGCCTATGAAACCGAGCCGGAGCCGCACATGGACAACCGGCGCATGGAATGCGGGCGCGGCAAGGGCCTGGGCGGCTCCTCGTTGATCAACGGCATGTGCTACATCCGCGGCAACGCGCTCGACTTCGACCAGTGGGCCCGGTTCGACGGACTGGAGGACTGGAGCTACCTGGATGTGCTGCCGTATTTCCGCAAGGCCGAAACCCGCGACATCGGGCCCAACGATTACCACGGTGGTACCGGCCCGGTGAGCGTGGCCACGCCGAAGAACGACAACAACGTGCTGTTCCACGCCATGGTCGAGGCCGGGGTGCAGGCCGGCTACCCGCGCACCGACGACCTCAACGGCTACCAGCAGGAAGGCTTCGGCCCGATGGACCGCACCGTGACCCCGCGCGGACGTCGTTCCAGCACCGCACGCGGCTACTTGGACATGGCCAAGGGCCGGCCGGGCCTGGAGATCGTCACCCACGCCACCACCGACCGCATCCTGTTCGACGGCAAGCGCGCGGTGGGCGTGCGCTACCTGGCCGGCGGCAGCGCCGATCCCACCGACGTTTTCGCCGCCCGCGAAGTCCTGCTGTGCGCGGGTGCGATCGCCTCGCCGCAGATCCTGCAGCGCTCCGGGGTAGGTGCGCCGGCGCTGCTGGCCACGCTGGGCGTACCGCTGGTGCATGACCTGCCCGGCGTCGGCGAAAACCTGCAGGACCACCTGGAGGTGTACATGCAGTACGCCTGCACCAAGCCGGTGTCGCTTTACCCGGCGCTGCAATGGTGGAACCAGCCGGCGATCGGCGCGGAGTGGCTCTTCGCAGGAACCGGCATCGGGGCCAGCAACCAATTCGAGGCCGGCGGTTTCATCCGCACCCGCGATGAGTTCGAGTGGCCCAACATCCAGTACCACTTCCTGCCGGTGGCGATCAATTACAACGGTACCAACGCGGTCAAGGAACATGGCTTCCAGGCGCACGTCGGTTCGATGCGTACGCCCAGCCGCGGCCGCGTGCATGCGCGTTCGCTGGACCCGCACCAGCACCCGTCGATCCTGTTCAACTACCAGTCCACCGCGCAGGACTGGCAGGAGTTCCGCGATGCGATCCGGATCACCCGCGAGATCATCGCCCAGCCTGCGCTGGACGAGTACCGTGGCCGCGAAATCAGCGCCGGTGCCGACTGCCGCACCGATGCCGAACTGGACGCCTTCGTACGCGCCCGCGCGGAGACCGCGTACCACCCCTCCTGTTCGTGCGCGATGGGCAACGACGCGATGAGCGTGGTGGACGGCCAGGGCCGCGTACACGGCATGCAGGGCCTGCGCGTGGTGGACGCCTCGATCATGCCGCGCATCATCACCGGCAACCTCAATGCCACCACCATCATGATCGCCGAGAAGATCGCCGACCGCATCCGTGGCCGCACGCCATTGGCTCGAAGCACCGCGACGTATTACGTGGCAGGCGACGCGCCGGTGCGCGGCTGATGCACGAATGCGTGTCCGACTGGGTAGAGCCGACTGTTAGTCGGCTGCTTTTCCGCGGCGATATCAATACCATCGCGCTTCGCGCGATAGCCGACTAACAGTCGGCTCTACCCAGTCGGCTCTACCCCCTCGGCTACCCCGCCGGGTCCGGCAGCGCCGGCGCCCGCCGCTTCGCCGTCAACGTGCTGCCCACCGACGCCAACACGGTGCACCCGATCGCCGCCCACTGCAGCGGCGTCAGGTGCTCGGCCAGCAACCCCATCGCCAGCAAGGCGGCCACCGCCGGCTCCATGCTGATCAGGATGCCGAAGGTTTCCTTCGGCAGCCGCTTCAGCGCCGCCATTTCCAGCCACATCGGGATCGAGCTGGACACCACCGCAACGCCCAGGCCGAACAACAGGATCTTCGGGTCCCACAGCGCCATGCCCGCATGCACCACGCCCACCGGCACCACCACCAGCGCCGCCGCGCACAGCCCGAGCGACACCGTGTGCCCGGCCGGCAGGTGGCCGGCGCGCTTGCCGAAGATGATGTACAACGCCCAGCACACCGCTGCGCCCAGCGCATACAGCACGCCACCAGGGTCGAGCGGCTCGCCGTGGCCCAGCGGCAACAGCAGCAGCAACCCGGTGGCCGCGCAGCCCACCCAGAGGAAGTCGACCGGCCGCCGCGACGACCACATCGCCACCGCCAGCGGCCCGCAGAATTCTATGGCCACCGCGATCCCGAACGGGATCGTGCGCAGCGCCATGTAGAACAGCAGGTTCATCACCCCGAGGGTGATGCCGTAGCGGAAGATCGCGGCCGCGTCGGCGCGGGTGGTGACCCGGCGCCAGGGCCGGAACACCGCCAGCAGCACCAGCGCGGAGAACCCCACGCGCAACGCGCTGGTGCCCTGCGCCCCGATCAACGGGAACAGCTGTTTGGCGAACGAGGTGCCCACGGCAAGGGAGGTCACCGAACCAAGGACGGCCAGGACGGGGAGCAGCGTGGCAAAGCGCGAAGTCGACATCGCCGAAGCATACGCGCGCCCCCGTCCCGCATGAAGAGCCATTCGCGTAGCCACACGCGGTGCGTGTCCCCCTACCCTCTGACGGCTGCCTCGATCTTCGCGACGTCGATCTTCTGCATGGTCATCATCGCCTCGAAGGCGCGCTTGGCCACGGCCGGGTCGTCGCTGTTGAACGCGGCGGTCAGCACGCGCGGGGTGATCTGCCAGGACAGGCCCCATTTGTCCTTGCACCAGCCGCAATCGCTTGCCTGTCCGCCATTGCCCACGATGGCATTCCACAGGCGGTCGGTCTCCTCCTGGTCATCGGTGGCGATCTGGAAGGAGAACGCTTCGCTGTGCCTGAACGCCGGTCCGCCGTTCAAACCGATGCAGGGAATACCGACCACGGTGAATTCCACCGTCAACACATCGCCCTTCTTCCCCGACGGGAAGTCCGCCGGCGCGCGGTGCACGGCCTGCACCGAACTATCGGGGAAGGTGGCCGCGTAGAAGGCGGATGCCTCTTCGGCGGTGCCGTCATACCAGAGACACAGGGTGTTCTTGGCGATCATCGGAACGTTCCTACGGTCAAGGCCGGGGCCCGGTGCGCCCAACGTAGGCCTGCCTTCGTTAAGCCCCTGTCGGGTACCGCGCATCACCCACACCTGCGCCCGGTGGACATTGCGGATGGGACTGATTCGCATTACCATACGGTGATCCCGTTCGCGCCAGGGAGGCGCTGCGGCGATCAGTTGCCAACGCCCGTGCCGCTTCCGCGGCACCCGCCAGCCGCCTACTGCCCCCACTTTGTCCGCAGCGCCCGGCATCCGAGGATCGACGCCTGGTGCGCGCCGCCGCCAGGAAACCCTGATGACCCGTACTACCGCTGTGCCGTCCCGCACCCTGCCGCAAGGTCGCCTGCCGCAGGCGCTGTTGATCGCCCTGGCCACGCTGGCTGCGGCTCCCGCCTTCGCGCAGGACACCGGTGCCGACGCCACCACCCTGGACAAGATCGTGGTCAAGGGCGAGCGCGCCGAAGGCTACTCGGTCCGCCGCACGTCGGCCGGCACCCGCTTCGACCTCGCCCCGCGCGAGATCCCGCAGTCGGTCAGCATCATCAGCCACCAGCGCATCGAGGACCAGAACCTCGACGACATCATCGACGTGCTGGCCAACACCACCGGCGTGAGCAGCACCCAGTCCGACACCGAGCGCACCGAGTTCTACGCGCGCGGCTTCTACATCGACAGCTACCAGTACGACAACCTGCCCACGCAGATGGTGCAGAACTGGAGCTACGGCGATTCCGGCCTGGACCTGGCCCTGTACGACCGCGTGGAAGTGGTGCGTGGCGCCACCGGCCTGCTGACCGGCGCGGGCAACCCGTCGGCCTCGGTCAACCTGATCCGCAAACACGCCGACAGTGCCGAGCTGACCGGCAGCGTGTCGGTCAACGTAGGCAGCTGGGGCCGCACCCGCTCCACCGTCGACGTCACCACCCCGCTGAACGCCAGCGGCACGGTGCGCGCCCGCGTGATCGGCAGCTACCTGGACACCGAATCGCAGATGGACCGCTACGACCAGCACAAAACGCTGGGCTATGCGGTGATCGACGCCGACCTGACCCCGGACACCCAGCTGAGCGTCGGCTACGACTACCAGCAGAAGCGCGCCAACGGCGCTACCTGGGGCGGCTTCCCGATGCTGTTCTCGGACGGTTCGCCGACCCCGTTCGACAAATCCTTCAGCGCCAACCCGGGCTGGACCTACTGGGACACCACCAGCAAGCGCCTGTTCGCGACGCTGGAGCACGGCTTCGCCAATGACTGGAAGGTCCGCTTGGGCGCCACGCATGACGAAACCAAGGCCGACGACAAGCTGTTCTATCCGGCGTACAACGACTGGACCACGGGCGCGTCGCTCCTCGACCCGGTCACCGGCGCAGGCGTCACCCCTTCGGCCGGGTTCTACAACACCGAGCGCAAGGTCGACGCGGTGGACGGTTATGTGGAAGGCCCGTTCCAGCTGTTCGGCCGCGAACACCAGGTCATGGCCGGCCTGAGCTACAACAAGCGCGACTACGCCAACTACGGCGATTACCAGATGGGCTGGGCGCCGCTGGACAACTACCTGGCGGGCGTTGCCGATTTCCCGGAACCGAACTGGGTATCCACCCTGCCGCTGCAGAGCGAGGGCACCATCACCCAGAAGGCGGGCTACGCCGCCGCCCGCCTGGCGCTGGCCGATCCGCTCAAGCTGATCCTCGGCGCGCGGTACACCGACTGGAAGAGCGAAGGCGAAGGCTCCGATCGTTCGCACAAGGAAACCACGCCCTACGCGGGCCTGGTCTACGACCTCAATGACACGTGGAGCACCTACGCGGCGTACACCGAGATTTTCCAGCCGCAGACCGCACGCGACCGCAACGCGACCTACCTCGATCCGGTCGACGGCAAGAGCTACGAAGTCGGCGTCAAGGCCGCCTGGTTCGACAACCGTCTGAACGCGTCTCTGGCGGTGTTCCGCATCGAACAGGACAACGTGGCCCAGATCACCAATGAGCCGATTCCGTCGCGTCCGGGCGAGTTCGCCTACATCGGCGCCCGCGGCACGGTGAGCCGTGGTTTCGAGCTGGAGTTGAACGGTGAGCTGGCCCCGGGCTGGAACGGTACGTTCGGTGCCTCGCGCTACGTCGCCAAGGACATCAACGGCGCGGACATCAACACCAACCTGCCGCAGACCACCATCAAGCTGTTCACCAGCTACACCCCGCAGTCGCTGAGCGACCTCACCGTGGGCGGCGGCGTCAACTGGCAGAACGGCATCTATTACCCGGTGCCGGCTTACGGCCGCATCGAGCAGGAGAGCTACGCGCTGGTCAGTGCCTTCGTACGCTACCGCCTGGCCCCGCAGTTCAGCGTGCAGGCCAACCTCAACAATCTGCTGGACAAGGAATACCTCTCGCAGATCAACGGCTACGGTGCCTACGGCGATGGCCGCAACGGCTCGATCACGTTCACCTGGTCGTTCTGACCGCCATCCCTGGTAGCACCCGACCGTTGGTCGGGTGCACGGCAGCAGACAGAAAGCCGGGCATCGCCCGGCTTTCTGCGTCATGGATCACCTGATCCTAGAAACGCAGGTCCGCGCGCACGTACCAGTAGCGCCCACGCGGAATGTCGTAGGTGGACGCGTCGTAGCCGTTGAGCGAGCACGACAGGCAGATCGGCGGGTCCTTGTCGAAGGCGTTGTTCAGGCCGGCACTGAGCTGCAGGCCCTTCATCCAGTCGAACTTGTAGCCCACCTGCATGTCGTTGTACGTGGTGGCAGCCAGTTCGTTGGTGCCGGCAACCTGATCGCTGCACACCGGGAACGCCGCCGCATCGCCGCACTCTTCGGTGAGCTTGGAAATGTGGCGCACCGTCCACGACGCGTTCCAGTTGCCCAGCGTCCAGCTCAGCGTGGCGTTGCTGGTCCATTCCGGGATGGAGCTGTCGGTGACTTCCACGCCCGGCTCCTGCGGCTGGCGCTGGCCCGCTGCACCGATCGCCTCGTAGCGGCCGACGAAGGTGTTCTGCCAACCCAGCTTGAACTGGCCGATATCGCTCTGCGGGAAGGTCCAGAACAGGTCCACGTCCCAGCCGTCGGTCTTGATCGAACCCAGGTTGGTGAGGCGGTTGTTGAAGCCGCTGACCGCGCCGGTGGAGGCGCGGGTGATGCCGCCGCAGTAGATCGGATCCAGCGTGTCCACGCACAGGTCGAGCTGGGTCTGTGCATTGATCGCCTGGATCGCGCCTTCGATGGTGTGGCGATAGAACGTCACTTCCACGTCGAAGCGCTCGGACCATGCCGCATCACTGCCGAACCACGGGCTCCAGACGAAGCCGGCGGTGAAGCTGCGCGAGGTTTCCGGGTCCAGCTGGTCGTTGCCGCCCGTGGTCACCGAGATCTGCGAGTTGGCCTGCTGGAAGCCGACCGGCACGCCCAGTGCGGCGCAGTTGGCTGCGCTGCCGCGCGGCGGCGTGCCACCCAGGCCCACCGAGCACGGGTCGAACAGCTGCAGGTCGGCACGCGCGGCCGAACCGTACAGCTCGCCGATCGACGGCGCGCGGAATCCTTCGGCGTAGCTGGTACGCAGCACGAAGTCGTTGCTCACCTGCCAGCGCAGGCCGTACTTGGGCACGAACTCGCCACCGAAGGTGGAGTAGTCCGAATAGCGGCCGGCTACGCTCAGGTCCAGCCGCTCACCGCGGTCGGCGCGGGCGTAGATCGGCACCGCCAGTTCCAGGTAGGCCTCGTTGACGTCATAGGATCCGGAGGTGGGCAGCGAGGGCACGCCGTTGTAGTGGCCACGCACGGTAATCGGGTCCGGCTGGTATTCGCCTTCGTACTTGCGGTACTCGTAACCGGTGGCGAAGGAGACCGGGCCGGCCGGCAGGGTGAACAGGTCGCTGCTCAGGTTGGCGGTGAACAGGCTCAGTTCGTTCTGGCTGCGGTCGTGCACCACCGGCTGGATCCAGTCCAGCATCGGCTGGGTGATGGTGCCCGGGCCACCGAAGATGTTCAGCGGCACGCAACCCGGGGTGGCCGCGCAGATCGCCGGATCGCCCAGCGCGATGTTCGCGTTGTAGATGTTGTAGCTGCCGTAGTTGGTCTGTTCGGCCTTGTTCTTGCTGTACATGCCGTTGATGTCCCACGACCAGCTGCGGTCGGCGGCCTGGAACAGGCCGGTAAGACCGGTAGCGAAGTAGGTGGTGTTCACTTCCTGCTCGAAGATGCGCGGCCCACCTTCCACCGGCCGACGACCGATCATGCTCAGGTTGCTCGACGAATCCAGGTCGAAACCGAACGGGTTGTACGGGTTGAGCGCGGAAATCACGATGTTGTCGGCCAGCGGGTTGCCGGTGGCGCCGTCGGGACCAAAGAACAGCGGCTCGGGACCGGCCTGGTTGGTCGACTCGCGGCGGTTGGCCAGGGCCTTGATGTACCACTGCACGTCGTCGCTGATGTCGAAGCGGAACTGGCCGAAGACGCCCTTGCGCTCTGACGGGGTCAGCAGCAGGTTGTATTCGGCGAAGTTGAAGCGGTCCGCCGTGGCGAAGCAGTGGTAATCGTCGGTGCGGGCGCAGCCCCCTACCCCGTTGAAGGTGGGATTGGTCACCCCGGAATTGGGCGTGATGTTGTAGGCGATGCCGGTGTTCGGATCGGTGAACATGAAGCGCCCGGTCGGCGTCGCCGAGCTGCCGAACGACAGCCCGGTACCCGGAATCGGGAAGCGCGACTGTTCGCGGGTGCTGGCCTTCACATCGTCCTGCTTGGTCCAGCTCGCGCCCAGGAACAGGGTGTAGCGGTCGCCGCTGGTGCCCCAGGCCAGGTCCACGCCCTTCTGGGCGCCGTCGCCCTTGGTGTACTCACCATAGTTCAGGGTGACCTGGCCGCCGTCGAATTCGCGGCGGGTGATGATGTTGACCACGCCCGCGATCGCGTCCGAACCGTACAGCGAAGACGCGCCGTCTTCGAGGACTTCGATGCGTTCGACGATGGCCAGCGGAATGGTATTGAGGTCGGTGGCGGCGCCCACGCCCGAGGCGGACGACTCATTGACCCAGCGGATGCCGTCGACCAGCACCAGCACGCGCTTGGCGCCCAGGTGGCGCAGGTCGACCTGCGCCGAACCGGCGCCGACACCGCTGCCGTCGGGCGGGAAGCCGAAGTTGCCGGACGAATTGAACTTGGCATTGAGCGCGGAGCCGGACCCGGTCAGCTGCTGCAGCACTTCACCGATGGAGGTCAGGCCGGTGCGCTCGATCTCGCTGCGGGTGAGGGTCTGGATCGGCACCTGGCCTTCGACCTCGGCCCGCTTGATGCGGGTACCGGTGACTTCCACCCGGTCCAGGTCGGTGGTGCTACGGGGGTTGTCCTGCGCGGTGGCAAGGGCGGGGACGGACAGCAGGCACAGCGCTACGGCAGCCGCCAAGGGGCGGTAATGCAGGTTGTTCATTCGCTCTCTCTCCAAAGGAATGGCTAGCTGGGACCGCCGTCGCCTCCCCCTCGAAGCGCGGCAGCGTCTCCTTTGTAAACAACCTGTAAAGATGAAGGCGTGATGAAATCGGCGGTTTCACGCAGACTTTACGAAAGCGGCTGTCGACGGCGTATTGCGCCCGACGAGCGGCCATGGCCAATGCAATCACCCGAACGATATCGGCCGGCGCCGTATGGACAGTGCTGAACCCGGAGCATGGGCGCGGCCACCACCTCTGGACCCCGGCGGACAACCCCCTGCGTGACCCAGTCCATCTCCAGAAGCGCTTCCTAAAAATGCCCTGCTATTTGCAGAAATCTCCGATCAGGGAAGCGTTATGGATCTCGTTCCACTGAAGTTGCCTATCGTTCGCCCTCGCCAAGAACAGGAGCTCCTTGTCCACGGGCCCTGCGCCCGGCGCACCTCCCCATTTGTCTTGACACCACACATAAACACTCGCATCAGCGGGAACTGATTGCCCGAAACCAAGCGTAGCTCTTGACCTCTCGCGAGCAGACCCCTCGACATGTGACATGGCCTTCTCTCGAATGGAGTAGTTGGGATCCGACGTACTATAAGAAATATAAAAGAGACCGGTCTCTGCATCGTGCCTGGCGTGAATCATCCGCGCATCCTCCGGCACCGAAAGTCCTGCGACGATGGAGTAATCGTTTGTCTTGCGCATCTCGGCCAGAGTTGCATAGTGCCGCCCCTCACTCCCGGCACATGCTGAAATGGCGATCGACACAATTGGCAAGCAACACCATCTCGGGATCATCGTCCTTAGCTTCTTCAACCGCGATCCGTCGTCGAGCTTCAACCTGTCCTGACGGCTCGAGGCCTGCCAGTCCTTCTCGGCCCTTCGTGTTGGAAACTCCAAGGAATCATCGACTGCGGAAAACGACAGTTTCAACTCAATGATTCACCCACAAGCACCTCCGGATCATCACCAGATATCACGTCGATCACCTCCTCACCAATCATGAAAATGAAGTGCGCCAACTGATGGCTGGACCGAGTCCCCAAGGATTCATCAACGTAGTAGCTAATCAATGATCCCTCATTACAACGAATCAAGGCCCCCCGCCTTTCTCCCATATCAGCGAAAAGCCTCAGTCGGGCACCCTCATCAGAAATGCCGATGAAATCTACGGAAGAAAACGCAATTTCCAAAATTACACGACCGCCACCATCTCTCCCTTGAATCACCAGACGGCCATCGTCGAAGAGGACATTGGAACTTGATGGCCTCGGCAGCAGACCGAGCAGAACCTCATACTTATTTAACATAGCGCACCTTCACCCGCGTTCTGTTTCCGGACCGGATTTCTATTGTAGGTGAACCATCGGAAGAATTTGGACGCACAGTGATTGTCCGCCCGTCGTCAAGAGTGCCAACCCTAATGCCGCCGCCCTTAGAGGATACATCGCTAGGAGACAGATCATCAAAATCGCTATTTGCAGTGTCAAACCCACCCTGCTTGCTCTCAATGTTCGTGCTCCCCTTCGTTCTATTCTCAGGGGTCGTGCCAGGAATCGGACACTCATCCTGCTTCTGCGAAAGCTGCTTAAGCATCTCGAGCCACATGCCCGGTGAAAGGGCGGCGCTCGTCATCAGCGTTGAGATAGCTGGAATCAACAGTGTGGGCGATGGAGCCGTCGGAAATCCGCCAATCGGCTCTGCGCCGATGTATGGGCCACCATATGCAGCATCCGCGATGGGATAGCCATCTTGGTCGAGTTGCGCGCCACCATGGATGGGCCAGGGAACGTAGCGCGGCATGGTGCCGCGTAGGCCATGGCGATCACTGGACCCTGTCGGGTTTCCGCCGACGTAGCCGTAAGTATTTATCCCCCCGGCCAACCCGACCGGATCGCTCTGAGAATAGCGGCCCACGACTGGATCGTAGTCACGCTGGTTGTTGTAGAAGAGCCCGCTAGCCTCGGTTGCCTCCTGTCCGGGGAAGCGAAGTGCCAGCTCAAACGCCACCCCGTTTCTGTCTGGATCAACATTTGGCTCCTGGCGACCGAAGACCTCCCCCTTGGCGCTCCATTCCCAGATCGCCACGTCACGAGTAGGATCGATGACGACACGTGCCGTGCCAAGATGATCCGCCTGGATGTATGACAACTCACTCCTATCAGCTGCATTCGAGACGATAAGCGCAACCGGGTGCTCATCCAGCCAGATCGCCTGCTGCAGCGAATTGCCGGTGATTCCATAGTTGCCTAGCCACCGGGAGTTTTCGTCGTACAGCGTAATCTTAGAATCATCTGAACTTGAAGCGCGCATCACGCGCTCGCCTCGATGGTTGTAGGTGTAGGCCTCCACAACCTCACCTGCCAGTTTGACTTGGCTCATCCGATTAGCGCTGTTGTATACCAGCTCCTTACCGTTAAGACTCACCGTATTGCCCACGGGGTCGTACTCGCGCAACGCGCCGTCCACTTCGGTAAGGCGGTGGCTACCGGCTGGATAAGTGTAGGCGACTGTTTCGGATGAGGTAGACAGAGAAGTCCTATTCCCGCTCGAATCGTACGTGTACATCTCGATCGAAACATGGGTAGGACCATCCTGCGTCTCGGTCAGCCGACCGAGCGGGTCGTATCTATACCTAGCCAGGACATCACTGCCGGTTCCGTTCCTCAATTCGCTGATGTTCCCCACCGCGTCGTAGCCGAAGCTCAGCGAGAGGCCGCCCGGGGCCGAGTCATGAACCGCTTCCGGACGGTAATCAGTATCCACGGGGCGCAGCAACTGGCGGCCGTTGCCGTAAGTCCACCCTGTGGGAGGACCAAATGGCGCGTGTGTGACATTGGTGACTACGATCTGCCGCGCTTGGCTGGGGGGAGTAAAGCCGATCTCCGTAATGCGACCGAGTTTGTCACGTACATAGTCGACCACACTGCCGTCGGGATACGTCAGTTGGGACAGACGACCTCCAGCTGTGTACGCGTAGCGCACGGTACTGCTGACGCCGTTCACGGTCTGCACTTTGCGGGTCACCTGGCCGAAGCAGTCATGGCAATACGTGGTGCTTCCTGCTGCGTGCTGCACCTGGCCCAGTCGTCCCTTGGCGAAGCGCTCGCTGTCATCACAGGCAGCGGGCGAAATGTCGTAGGCGTAGCCCACGTCCAGGTTCGGGTCGGGATAGGCGATTCGGGTCAGGCGGTTCAGCGCATCGTAGTGATAGGTGGCGGTAATGCCGCGTGCATCGGTGCGGGTCTTGCGGTTGCCGGCAGCATCGAGAGTGAAGTCCGTGGCACCACTGTCCGGGCTTACCTGCCCGATGAGGTCTCCGAAGCCGTTGTAGGCGTATCTGGTGTGCAGACCCTTCGGGTCGGTGACCTGGGTAACCTGGTCCAGCGCGTTGTACGCGGAGGCGATCTCGGCTCCGATGCCGCCCACGTCCTGCAGGGTTCGCGTCAGGCGGTTGAGTGGATCGTGCTGTTGGGTGGTCACGTGCTGCAACGCGTCGGTCAGGCTGGCAGGATTGCCTTCTGGGTCGTAGGTGAAAACCGTGGCGTGATTGCCGGCGTCCTTCAGCGTGGTCAGTTCGCCCAAGGTGTTGTAGATGCGGGAAAGGGTTCGACGCAGCGCGCCGGCGTCGTCGACCGTGTCTTCCCTGAGACGGTTGCCAGCGTCATCCAAGGTGTAGTGGAGGGTGTTGCCGGCATTGTCGGCAATATCGGTCAGGCGTTGGGCGGCGTCGTAGACATAGGTGACTGCGCCGCCATCCGGTTCGACCACCTCCTGCACCTGGCCGGTCGGCCAGTAGCTGATACTGGTGGTGCGGTGGGTGGCGGTGCCATCGCCTCGTACGGTCACCGAGGTAGGCCAGCCGCGCGGATGGTAGGTGAACTCGGTGATGACGCCGTTGCTGTCCACGACCGAAAGCGGCCTGCCGTGGGTGTCGTAGGCCAGCGTCTGCGCGGTGTTCCCTGCTGCATTGGTCACGCTCAGCAGATCGCCCTTGCGGAACCTGCATGTACCGGGTCCGTCGGGCACGCAACCGGCGTCATCGGCCGCATGGTACGCGTAGGTGACAATGTCGCTCACGTCAGTGCGTGGCCCATCTACCTGCTTGAGCAGGCCCGGCACCGGACAGGTACCACCCGCGGCCACATCTGCATCCTCGCAGTAGCTCAGGGCGGTGGTACGCACGTCGTTGGTGACAATGTCGCGTACCGCAATGGTGACCGGCTGCAGGCGCGCGTTTCGGGTGATGCGGGTTTCGCGGTTGCCCACCCGGCTGAATACCATGCGGTTGGTGCTTGCCTCAGTGTGGGTCTCGATGACGCGCTGCTCGGGCAGTCCGACAGCTTCGGTCGTGGCCTGCACCCGGACCGGCTCACCTCCAAGCGGGTCTGTACCGGTGCTGTAGTCATACCTGGTCTGGGTGCCACGGCGGTCTATGACTGTGTTCAGCCGGCGACGGAAGTCCTGCGCTGCCGGGTAGTACGAGCGACTGGCGGTGCCCTGGCTGTCCGTGAGCGCGGTCACCTTGCGCGGATGGCCCTCGATCGCAACGCCGCTGAGTCCGTATGTGGTGACGCGGCCAAGGGCATCTGTAACAACGGTGGTTCCGTCACCGGTATAGACCAGGCGCGTGCCATCGACCCCGACACCGGCCTGGCTGCAATCGCCGGAATGACGACTACAGGTTACCCGGCCTTTTTCATCGTAGCCGTACCAGCCGAACCGGCGGTTGTCCTCGCCGGTGATGCCGGTGAGATACTCCGGGAAGCGGGTGTCTTCGTAGTGGTATGTGCGCGTACTGCCGTCTGCATGGGTGACGGTGGCCACCTGCGCGGTGGCGCCATACGCGTAGGACGCTACCACCTGTCCTGCTACAGACAGTGAGGTTATAAGGTCTCCGCGTTCAGGGGCGTCGTAGTGCAGGAGCAGCTGCCGACCACTCGAGTGGGTAATGGAAAGCAAGCGGTCAAGCGCGTCGTACTGGTAGACGAGCGCCGTCCCATCCTCGCGGTTACGCTGTCGGATGCGGCCGTCGGCGCCGAACGCCAGTACTTCGGTGCTCCGATGGAGCTGCCAACCGTCGCCCTGTGGCGAAAGCCTGTCGCCCGATCCATTGATGGCTTCGTATGCACCCGCCTCGCGACGAAACGCGAGATAGGTGCCGTCCTCCTCGATCAGGCCAAACTCGGCCGCGTCGTCGCTGTCGGCATGCCGCGATAGTGACACGTTGTGTGAATGCGTCCAGTTGGATCCAAATCCACCTCTGGCAACCGAAGTCATGGAGTTGAAGTGCCGTACGAACCGCATCCAGCCGAGGTCCAGGTCTAGCTCTGACTGGGACTTGTTGCCCGTTGTGGGCTCACAAGGGTTGCCTATTGGACATTGGCTGGTGAGCGGTATGCTCGTATACGTCATCAACGTATCGGCGTAACTCGCGTAATCCGGTCGTATTTCGCAGGCCTGTGTATCCGGCCGCCATTCCAGCAGTCGCGGGTTGGGACACCTCACTTCGCGAATCTGATGGATGTTGGTGGTCGATGTGTAGGCAGAGCATCGCCCGTTTGCGATCAATCCCTGGACCACCTTGTATTTGGCGGACATGCGCTTCGGACTGCCGTCCGGGCCCGTCGAACTTACGCGCCACTCCCCGGGGGTGATCTGCGTATCAGGGCAGTTTGCAGGCGACGCGTAGCGCTGCTTGATCGCATCGAGCAGCGCATCGTGACTGTCGTAGTCCGTGTTGACGAACTGGAACTTCCAAGCCGTGGTGAGCAGGTGCATGGGCTTGACCCGGTAGTAGTACGTCACCACTTGGCTGGAAACCTTGTTGTCCGCGATGTACCACTCGAACGGCTGGTCGGCCTGAAAGGACGATGCGACATGGTCCTCGATGGCACGCTGCGCCTGGCGCTCGGTAGCCCACAGCTGCTCGTCCAGGCGCGTACTCCATGTCTTTTCCACTTCCTGCGCGTTTGCGAATGGAGCGGTGGCGAGCGCGATCGCAACGGCCAGCGCGCGGCGGCGCGCGCAACGCGGATATGAAATGAACATCCCTTTTACTCCTCCCAAGCCCGAGCGGCAGGGAGGTTTATGCGCGACTGAAGCGTTTCCGCCAATGTCCGGAACTGTGACCGGTAACACCGATGGTGGGAGAATTGGCGTGGATTCGCCCATGTTGGGGTGATCCCCCACCCAGCTGCGCGGAAGTTCCGGACACCAACTCGAGTAGTAGACGTGGAAGCCGAGAGAGGGTGATTGCCGCTAACGTCACAGCTTGCGTGGGTGACGCGTGACCGGCCCGCCGTGGGCGGGCCGGTCGGACGACTACGGACTCACGAAGGCGATCTTTTCCATGTGCGCGTTGTTGGCAGCCGCCAGGACCTTGGCCATCACGTCGTATTCGGCGTTGGGGTCGGTGGCGATTCGCAGCTCCGGCAGGTTCCCGGTGTTGGCTTGGGCAGCGTCCTGCATGCGCTGCTGCAGAGAGCCGACGGCCACCGCCTGACCATTCCAGCTGACCTGGTTGCTGGCGTCCACGCGCAACTCGATTGGCGGCGGTGGGCTGATCGGCGGTACCACGGTGGTGGGTTGCGGCAGGTTGACCGGAATGGGCATGGACACCATCGGGGCGGTCACGATGAAGATGATCAACAGCACCAGCATTACATCCACCAACGGGGTGACGTTGATGTCGGCCAGCGGGCCGGGCTTTCCTGCTGCGGTGAAGGCCATGGTGTGCTCCCTTGTTCGAACGTTGAGGGTCCAGGGGCAGCCGGGCAGAGCCCGACTCTACGCGCCTTGCGGCGCCTTTGACATTACGCCCGCTCCGGCTGCCTGTTCAGCGGAGCGATACGATCCGTTCAGGGTCGAGTGGGCTTGCCGACACCGGCGTTCACTGGCGCCCGCTATCCTTCCGGCATGAACCGATTCCCCCTGCATATCCTGAGTGCCACCACCCTGCTCGCCGGTCTGGGGCTGGGCGCCACGGCGGGTGCCCAGAACCTCGACGCGCAGCGCGCGCAGATCAAGGCCGCCATCGACAATGCCGAGCGCGGTCAGTTCGACCCCGCGCAGGCGTCCGCCCTGGCGCGGCACCCGCTGTATGGGTGGCTGGAATACGCCAACCTGCGGCGCAACATCGACACGGTGACCAACGCGCAGGCGCAGGATTTCCTCAAGCGGTACAACGGCCAGGCCGTGGCCAGCAGTTTCCGCAGCGTGTGGCTGCCGGCGGTGGCGCGCCGCGAGGACTGGCCGACCCTGCTGGCCAACTGGGCGCCCACCGACAATGTCGGCCTGCGCTGCGCGCAGCTCAACGCGCGCCAGGCCACCGGCAAGGCCGATGCGCAATGGACCAGCGACGCCCAGGCGATCTGGCGCAGCACCGGCAAGTCGCTGCCCGATGCCTGCGACCCGGTATTCGCGGTACTGGACGCCAAGGGTGGAATGAGCGCGGAGCTGCGCTGGGAACGCATTGATGCGGCCGCCGATGCGCAGCAGCCGGCGGTGATGCGCAGCGCCGCGCGTGGGCTGCCGGCCGCGGACCTGGCCTTGGCCAACACCTATGCGGCGTTCGTGGACAAGCCCAATGCGAGCGCGCTGAACTGGCCGCGCAACGAACGCAGCCGGCGCATCGCCACCGACGGCCTGGCCAAGCTGGCCAAGGCCGACCCGGATGCCACCGAACAGCAGCTGCCGCAGTACGCCAATGCGCTGCAGCTGACCCCGGCCCAGCAGGCCGAGGTGCGCTATCAGATCGCACTGTGGACCGTGGCCTCGTACGGCCCGGAGTCCGCGCGTCGGCTCAACGCGGTGCCGGACTCGGCCTATGACGAGCGCCTGCACGAATGGCGCGCGCGCGAAGCGATGTCGCGCGGCGACTGGCCGGCCACCCTGGCCGCGATCCGCAAGATGGGCCCGACCCAGCGTGCCGACTCCCGCTGGCGCTATTTCGAAGCGCGCATGCTGGAAAAGACCGGCAAGCGCGCCGAGGCGCAGCCGCTGTACCGCGAAGCGGCGCGTTCGGCCACCTTCCACGGCTTCCTCGCTGCCGACCAGCTGGGTCAGAGCACGTACACGCTGTGCCCCATCGAGCCGACCGACAGCAAACAGGCGCAGGCTGCGGTGGCGCGGGATCCGGCCATCGTGCGAGCGATGGAGCTGTTCAAGATCGAGCGTGCCGGCTGGGCGGTGGCGGAGTGGAACGATGCCCTGACCCGCTTCGACACCCCACAGCGCCGCATCGCGGTAGAAGTGGCGCGCGACAACGGCTGGTTCGACCGCGCGGTGTTCTCGCTCGGCAGGACCCCGGACGAGCAGCGCCTGTACAGCCTGCGCTTCCCGCTGCACCACGACGAGGCGATCCGCCGCGAGTCCGCGCGCAACGCCATCGACCCGGCCTGGGTGGCCGCCGAGATCCGCGCGGAGAGCATCTTCAACCCGAAGGCGCGTTCGCCGGCCAATGCCATGGGCCTGATGCAGGTGCTGCCGGCGACCGGGGCCAGCGTGGCCAAGTCGATCGGGCTGGGCGGCTACGGCGGCGCGGCCAGCCTGTATGACCCGGACACCAACATCGCATTGGGCACCGCCTATCTGCGCCAGCTGATGAACAAGTATGACGGCCTCCCGTACGTCACCATCGCCGCCTACAACGCCGGCCCGACCCCGACCGCGCGCTGGCAGTCGCAGCGTCCCGGCTTCGACCCGGATATCTGGATCGAGACCATCAGCTACAAGGAAACCCGCGAGTACGTTGCGCGCATCCTGGCCTTCAGCGTGATCTACGACTGGCGCTTGAATGGTGACGCCCTGCCGGTCACCGACCGTATGAACGGGCGCCTGCAGGCCAAGCGCAAGGCGTTCACCTGCCCGACCGACGCAGACAAGGGTGGCGATTGACCCCCGGTAGCGCCGACCGTTGGTCGGCCCAGGCAATGCCGCATCGCTATGGGGGCGGCGGGGGTACGTGATCTCTCGATGCCGCTTGGGCCGACCAACGGTCGGCGCTACCGTCGCGGGCAGGGGCGCGCCAGGGGATCGGTGCCAGGGCGGTCGTGGCATGATTCCCCAATGAAAATCTATCTCGTTGGCGGCGCGGTTCGCGACCGCCTGCTTGACCGCCCGCCCGGCGACCGCGACTGGGTGGTGGTCGGTGCGACCCAACCGGAAATGGAAGCGCTGGGCTACAAGGCCGTCGGCAAGGACTTCCCGGTATTCCTGCACCCCGACAGCGGTGAGGAATACGCGCTGGCGCGGACCGAGCGCAAATCCGGCCGCGGCTATCGCGGCTTCGTGGTCGATGCGGACCCCTCGGTCACGCTGGAGGAGGACCTGCAGCGCCGCGATTTCACCATCAACGCCATTGCCTGCGATGAAGCCACCGGCGCGCTGGTGGACCCGTATGGCGGCGTGCGCGATATCGAACAGCGGGTACTGCGGCATGTGGGACCGGCGTTCGTGGAAGATCCGTTGCGGGTGCTGCGCGCAGCCCGCTTCATGGCCCGCTTCGCCCCGCTGGGGTTTACCGTCGCCGCGGAGACGATGCAGCTGATGCGGCAGATCGCCGAGAGTGGCGAACTGGATGCGCTGGTGCCCGAGCGCGTCTGGCAGGAGCTGCGCCGCGTGCTGGCTTCGGCGCAGCCGTCGGCGTTCCTGCGTACGCTGCACGACGCCGGTGCGCTGGGCGCGGTGCTGCCGGAACTGGAGGCGCTGTATGGCGTGCCGCAGCGTGCCGAGTACCACCCCGAAGTGGACACCGGCGTGCACCAGGAAATGGTCAGCGACATGGCCGCCCGGCTCGCGCCCGGCGATGACCAGGTCGGCTTTGCCGCACTCACCCATGACCTGGGCAAGGCGTTGACCCCGGAAGCGGAATGGCCGCGCCATGTGATGCACGAGCAGCGCGGGCTGGCACCGTTGCGGGCGCTGTGCGAACGGCTGAAGGTGCCGCTGGACCACCGGCAGCTGGCCGAAGCGGTCTGCCGCGACCACCTCAACGTGCACCGCATCGATGAACTGCGCGATGGCACGGTGCTGGAATTGCTGGGTCGCTGCGACGGCTTCCGCCGCCCGGAACGGATCGCGAAGATCGCGCTGTGCTGCGAAGCCGATGCGCGCGGTCGCCTGGAGTTCGAGGATCGCGCTTACCCGCAGGGTGAAACGCTCAAGCGCCTGCACCAGGCGGCGCTGTCGGTGCAGGCACGCGACCTCGACCTTGCCCATCTGCAGGGCCCTGCAGTGGGTGAAGCACTTGCGCAGGCCCGCATCAAGGCGATTGCTGCAGCTCGGTGAATGCGCCTGCGCACCGGACGCAGGCCGAGGGAGGATTGGTTCCACGTTCGGTAGGGTATGACCTGCGGTGAAGCCTGGTGCCTGGCTTCACCGTAGGTCATGCCACAACCGGGCGTGGAAGATTCCATGGCGGTCGATCGGGATGCGACCCTACCGGTGCTGGCCGCCACGGCGAGTCCGGTGCCGGCCGCCATTGCGGGGCCTGCCGGCTAGAAGTCGAAGCGCAGCCCGATGTTGCCCTCGATCACCTTGCGCTCCTTCTGCCGGCTGCTTTCCAGATCGCGCGTGTAGTCGGCCACCGCGAACGCGCTGACGTTGGCGTTGAACCGCGCCACCACGCCGAAGCCGACCTCCAGCGCACGCGAATCCTGCTGGTTGGTGATGCGGTTGCTGTCGAAGTCGATGCGGTCTTCGCCATCGAGCGTCTGCCAGTAGTTGAGCTTGAAGTACGGCTGCCAGCCGTTGCCGGCGATGTCGTAGTCGGCGGCCAGGCGCAGACCGGCCCGCCCGGTCCAGGCATTGTCGGCATTGAAGCGAAGCTGGGCAACGCGGTCGGCGGTGTCATCCACCGAGGTGCGCTGCCAGATCACCTGCAGCTGCGGCTCCAGCCACCACGCCGACTCGCCGAAGCGCAGCAGCGGCTTGCCCACTTCCAGCGACGCCGTGGTGCCGTCGCCGTCAAGGTCGATGCCGATGCCACGCGCGGAGGTGGCCTCGCCGTCGTAGCGGCTCTGCATCACCACCGCATCGAGGTAGCCGCCGGCGCTGCCGGCACGCGTCCAGTACAGGCCCACGTGCTTGTCGTCCAACCGGGTGCGGCCCACCGCGACGTTCTCCCAGCCGATCGCGAAACCATTGACGTTGCCCTGCGCGCGGGTGCGTCCGACGAAGACGCCGAACTGGTCGCGGTGCCCATCACCTGCGTTTGCGTACAGGTCCAGGCCGGCCTGCACGCCCTGGATGTCGCCATCGAAGCCGGGTTGGGCGTCGCCCTCCCAGTACTGCTCATGGCTCTGCCCGACCAGCCGCGCCCACGCGGCGCGCACTCCACCCTGCCCGGCCAGGATGCGCTGCTCGCCCTGGCGCTCGTGGAAGGTGCCCAGGCTGGCCAGGCTGGCCTCGCGCAGCAACGGCGGCACCACCGAGTAGAGGCCGGTTTCCAGCCGGTACAAGGGCACGATGGCCGCCTCTGACGGACGTGCCTCGGGCGTCGGCGGCTCGGCCAGCGGCCCCGGCACCGCAGCCACCTCCGTGGGCACCGGCGGCGGCACGTCCTCCTGCGGCGGGGGCGCCGGCGGTGGCGGGGCCGGCTCCGGCGGCGGCGCAGGTTCGGCGGCCACCGGGTCGGGGTTTTCGGGGAGATCCGGCGAGGGGGGCGGCGGCAGCTCAGGCGGCGGCGCCCCCAGCGCCTCCGGCGGCGGTGGCTCGGGGGTCACCGAGCCCAGACCGATGGGCGGTGCGGCTGGCGCGGGAACCACATCGTTGACCAGGGTCGAACGCAGGTACCAGTTCTCGCCACTCCCTGCGCTGACGCCACCCTTGAACAGGAAATACTCGAACGCACCGGCGGCCACCGGCGCATACAGCGCGAACGCGTTCGCGCTGGTGCTGGCGCCGTTGATCGCCTGCACTACGAGGATGCCATCGGCCACGGTTTCCGCGCCGGCACCGTCCGCGTTGAGGATGCCGACGCCGGTGGTGCCGCTGGCCACGCCGTTGGAGATCACCAGCCGGTCGGACGCGGAGTCGTCGGCGCCCAGCACGGTGTCCAGGTACAGCGCACCGCCGTTGCCGGTGTAATTGCCGGCGATGGTGAACGCATCGCCGGCGCCGCCGCCGCCGTTGGTGAGGTCGATGCGGCCGGCATTGGTCACGTTCACCGGCAGCGCCGCGTTGAAGCCGACGACGCTGGCATTGATGCCACCCCCGAACAGCGTGCTGGTCGCGTCTACGTCGAGTGCGCCACTGCCGCTGCCGGTATCGCCCAAGCGCAGGTCGCCGTCGAAGGTCAGCTGGCTGTCGTTGGCCAGCGCCATCGATTCCCAGCCGGTGAAACGCGCGACGCCGTTGGTCTTCACGTTGTCCATGTTCAGCCTGTCCGTGCCCAGACCGCCGTCGAACCCTGGCAACGCGCCCAGGTGCGAGACGTTGAGGTTGGCCAGCGTGGCGATGTCGTCGCCTTCCCCGGAATCGACCAGGCCGTGCACCACGCCGCCGCCGCTCCAGTCGAAGCGGTCGTTGCCGAAGCTGAGGCGGATCTCGCCGCGCACGGTGCCGCCGGTGATGGTGACCGCGTCGTTGCCGCCGCTGACGCTGATGTTGCCGCCGATGTAGCCATCGGAGAGCACGATGGTGTCGTTGCCGAAGCCGGTGACCAGGTTGCCGTCGATGGTGCCGCCGGACATCAGGAAGGTGTTGTCTTCCAGCTTCATGTTGACCCGGCCGATGCGGCCGCCGGTCATTTCGCCGTAATCGCCGTCATCGAACGCGCCGACGATGCGCCCGTCGGTCATGCGGAAGCGGTCCAGGCCATCGCCCTGCAGCAACGCGCCGATGCTGCCGCCGGTCATCAGGAAGGTATCGATGCCCGAGCCCTGCTGCACGGTGCCGGACACGGTACCGCCCGAGACCTGCAGGCTGTCCGCGTCGGCGCCCTGGTCGATGCTGCCGACGGTGCCGCCACTGAGGGTGATGGCATCGTTGCCCGCGCCCTGCAGGACGCTGCTGCTGATGCTGCCGGCCAACATGTCCAGGCGGTCGGCGCCGGCGCCGAAGATGATGCCGGCGGTGCTGCCGCTGATGACGCCGCGGTTCACCACCGTGGTCGCCGCGTTGGTGAGGATGCCGACGCCGCTGGCGCTGGTGATGCTGCCACTGTTGTCGATGCGGTGTCCGCTGCCGCCGTCCAGCGCGATAGCTGCGCCGCTGGCGATGCCGAGCTGGGCGCCGGCCTGCACGTTGACGGTGACATTGCTCGATCCCGGCACGCTGGCGATGGGCGTGGTCTGCGGACTAGGTGCCGCTGCCGTGCAGGTAACGGTCTGCCCGGTCGTGGGGGCCGTGGTATCGCAGCCGGCCCAGGCCGGGCCGGTGGTGGTGGCGAGGAGGAGGCCGCCGCAGGCCACGCGCAGGCTGCGCGCGATGCCTGCCGCCAGACGGGAAGGTGGCGGAGTCACATTCATGGGACGCATGGACCGTTCCTTTTCCAGAAAGGGAATTACGGTGTGCCGATGCGTCCCCCGTGACCTAACGCAGCCCGGCGAGGGTACTTTTACTGTCCGGATGTGAGGCGAAGGTAAAATTTCGACGGCTTATGGATAATCGCCACCGCCGCCAGCGTATTCATATTTTCAGGTAAATCCGGCGGCGGTCCAGCGCCCACGCGATGATCCACCAGGACGCCACGAACCCCACTGCGCACAGCAGCGACGCCAAGGCCGGCTGGCCCGGCACGGCGCTGGAAAGCATCGTGTAACACGCCGACCATGCCCCACTCGCGATCAGCACCAACGCCATCACCGAGGAGCCCAGGTAGGCGGCGATGGCATTGACGCCGAAGCGTCGGCCCAGCGCGGGCCAGTGCCAGCGGTCCACCAGCAGGTGCGCCAGCAGCAGCGCGGCGATCGACAACCCGCCGCACCACAGCACGTAGCTGGGCGTCCACAGGTTCTTGTTGAACGGCAGCAGCGGTGCCAGCAGCAGGCCGGCACCCGACAACAGCAGTGCCACTCCGCCCAGCGTGCCCAGGCGTCCGGCGCGCAGCCAGCGGCCGGCGATCAGTCCCAGCAGGGTGGTGGCCAAGGCCCCGGTGGTGCTGAGCAGGCCTTCTGGATCGTGCCCGAGCCGGGTCACGGCGTCGTACTTATACAGAAACGGTGCGAACAGCGCGGTATCCACCCGGCTGACCGGATTGAGCCACGGCGCCAGCGTATCGGCACCCAGCAGCAGTGCCGCATACCCGAGCAGCAGGCCGCCCAGCACCGCCCACTGCGTACGTGCGCGGGTGTGGATCGCCAGCAGGCCCACCACCGCCACGCACACCGCGATGCGCTGCAGCACCCCCCACAGCCGGTATGCAGGCAGCTCGAACAGCCACCAGGCCAATACGTGCAGCAGCGCCCCCGCGAGCAGGATGCGCAGCGCGCGCGTCAACAGCGTACGGCCCAGCAGGGGCCGCATCGATGCATCGGCGGCGCGCGGCTCCAGGCTGAAGGCCATCGACACGCCCGCGATGAACAGGAACAGCGGGAAGATCAGGTCGGTCGGGGTGAAGCCGTGCCATTCCGCATGCAGCAGGGGTGCATACACGTGACCCCAGTCGCCGGGGTTGTTGACCAGCAGCATCGCCGCCACGGTCAGGCCACGCAGGGCATCGATGGAGCCCATGCGCGCAGCGGAGGATGCGCTCATGCGTCCTCGCGCTGTCCGCGGATCCAGGTCGCACGCACCTGCAGCGCGTCGTCCAGCAGCACCAGGTCGGCCTGGTAGCCGGCGGCGATCTCGCCAAGCCGGTCGTCCACGTTGAGGAACCGGGCCGGGTAGCGCGAGGCCATGCGCGCGGCTTCGTCCAGCGGCAGGCCGAGCAGGTTCACCGCGTTGCGCACCGCGGTGGCCATGTCCAGCGCCGAGCCGGCCAGCGCACCGGCCGCGTTGCGGACCACGCCATCGACGACCGTGATCACCTCACCATACAACTCGAAACTGGGACTGTCGGCGCCCACCGGCGACATCGCGTCGGTGACCAGCATGACCTTGCCGGAGGGCTTGGCCGCCAGCGCAACGCGCAGGCTGCCCGGATGCACGTGCACGCCGTCGGCGATGATGCCGATCCAGCTGTCGCGGTCTTCCAGCGCCGCACCGACCGCGCCGGGCTCGCGACCGGTCAGCGGCGACATCGCGTTGTACAGATGAGTGAAGCCGCGGATGCCCGCGTCCAGTCCAGCGCGCGCTTCCCCATAGGTGGCCGCGGTATGCCCGGCGGCCACGATCACCCCGCGTTCGACCAGGGCGCGGATGCTCTCCAGCGGCACCCGCTCCGGCGCCAGGGTCAGCAGGGTCACGCCATTGTCGAGCGAGGCCGCCATCGCAATCTCGTCGGCATCGGGCACGCGGAACTTGTTCGCGTCGTGCGTACCCTTGCGCGCCGGGGCGATGTACGGACCTTCCAGGTGGATGCCGATCACGCCGGGGACCCCCTGTTCGATCGCCGCACGCGTGGCATCGATGGCCTTGCGCATTACCTCGGCGTCATCGCTGATCAGCGTCGGCAGCAGCGCGGTGGTGCCGAAGCGGCGGTGCGCCGCCGCCAGCGTGCGCAGGCTCTCCACATCGGGCGTGTTGTTGAACAACACGCCACCGCCGCCATTGACCTGCGCATCGATGAAACCGGGCAGCAGCCAGCCGCCGCCCAGGTCCACCTGTTCGGCCGCGCTGCCCAGCTGCGGCGCAGCATCGGACACCAGCGCGGTGATGCGCCCGTCCTCGATCACCAGCGCAAGGTCATCGCGGAAGCCGTCGGCGGTGAGGATGCGGGCGTTGCGCAGGACGGACTTCATCAGACGGTCTCCGTGACCTTGTTCAGGTGCGGCGGCAGGTCCGGATTGTGGCCGCGGCGCAGCGCCAGCGCATTGATCGCCTTGTAGAACGCCTGCACCACCAGCAGCGGGGCGCAGGCCGGGTGTGGCGCCTGCGGCAACGGCAGGTCGCCGTCGGGAGCGGCCAACCACACCTGTGCGTCGCGTGCGGCGAACTCGGCCGCCACCGCGCGGGTGCCGGCGCCGGTTTCATCCGGCTGCGCGAACGCCAGCACGGGGAAGCCGGGACCGACCAGGGCCATCGGGCCGTGCTTGACCTCGGCCGAGCTGTAGGCCTCGGCGTGCAGGCCACAGGTTTCCTTGAACTTCAGCGCCGCTTCCTGGGCCGCGCCCAGGCCGAGGCCACGGCCGACCACGAACAGGTTGTGCGCCGGCACCAGCCCATCCGTCAGGGCGGACCAGTCGCTGTTCCATGCCTGGCGCAGTGCGTCGGGCAAGGTGCGCAGCGAGGCGATCAGCCCCGCGTCCTGGCTCCAGTATGCGACCAGCTGCAGGAGCGCTGACAGCGAGGCCAGGTAGCTCTTGGTCGCCGCCACGCTGCGCTCGGCGCCGGCGCCGAGCGGGATGACCGTCTCGGCCAGCTGTGCCAGCGGCGAGTCTTCCACGTTCACCAGCGCGACCACGCGCGCGCCCGCCGCGCGCGCGGCCTCGGCGTTGCGCAGCAGGTCCGGGCTCTTCCCGGACTGCGAAATCACGATGTACAGCGCGCCGCGCAGCTGCAGCGGTGATTCATACACCGACCCCACCGACGGCGAGGCCGACGCGGTGACCAGGCCCAGCTTGGTTTCCAGCAGGTACTTGGCATAGGTGGCGGCATGGTCCGAACTGCCGCGCGCACAGGTCACCACGAACGGCGGTGGCGCCGCACGCAGGGTCGCGGCCAGCGTCTGCACGGTCGCTTCGTTGCGCGCGAACTGTGCGGCGATCACGTCGGCCGCTTCGGCGGCTTCGCGGAACATCAGGGTGTCGTGCGGGGCTGGCAGGGACATGCTGGACTCAGGTGGTTTCAGGGGTGGAGGGCCGTGTACCCACCGGCCGCATCGGCGCGGTGGAACCGCGCACGACCAGCTGTGGCACAAAGCCCTGGTTCTGCAGCTGCAGGGGCGCATCGTCGTAGGCGTCGCTGCGCAGCTGCGCGATCAACAGGCGCGCGGCGTGGCGGGCGATGTCTTCGGTGGCCTGCTTGGCGGTGGTCAGCGGTGGCCACGACTGGCGCGAGAACGGGCTGTCCTCGAAGCCGGCGATGGACAGGTCGTACGGAACGTTCATGCCCGCCGATTTGGCCGCCGCCAGAACGCCTGCGGCGATTTCGTCATTGGAACCGAAGATCGCCGTGGGCGGTTCGCGCAGCGCCAGCAGGCGCCGTGCGCCGCGGAAGCCGTCGTCGAAGGTGTAGTCGCCCTGCACCACCAGGTGCTTGTCCACGGTCATGCCGTAATCGCGCAGTGCCGCCTCGTAACCGGCATGGCGTTCGCCACTGGAACGGTGCGAGGTGCCGCCCCAGAGGAAGCCGATGCGCTGGTGGCCGAGCTGGATCAGGTGTTCGGTGATTTCATAGGCGGCCTCGCGGTCGTCCACGAACACGCACGCGCCGTCCTGCGGATCGGCGGTGGCGGCGATGATGCGCACCAGCTTGATGCCGCGCGCGGTCAGCGCCGCGACCAGGTCGCGGCGCTCGGACATCGGCGCGGTCAGCACGAGCCCGGCCAGGCGCGAACGCTGCACCCAGTCGGCCAGTTCCTCGGCCAGCATCGGCGAGCTGGAATCGCAGGGATGGATCTGCAGCCCGAAGCCGGTTTCGCGGCAGGCGGCGAGCACGCCGTTCTGCACGCCGATGATGTGGTACGGATTCGGGTTGTCGTACACCAGCCCGATCACCAGGGTGGTGCCGGTGCGCAGGTTGCGCGCCGCGGGATCCGGCTCGTAATCGAGCTCGGCGATCGCGCGCAGCACGCGCGCGCGCGTGGCCTGCATCACCGACGGTTCGTTGTTGATGACCCGCGAAACGGTCTTCAACGACACCTTGGCCCGTTCGGCGACATCCTTGATGGTCGCTCTACGCATGCTCTTTTCCTGGCTCACCGGTTGGGCGTCCATGATCGCCGATCACTGCCCGTCGCGGGGCAGGCCGATCCGGTGGCCGCGCAGGGAGTAGAACAGGATGTACAGGTAGCACGGCACCATCAGGCCCGCGAACACCCACTGGAAGTCGAAGTGCTGCTTCAGCACCGCGAAGGCCTGCGGGATGATCGCGCCACCGGCGATGGCCATCACCAGCAGCGCCGACCCGGTTTCGGTGAAACGGCCCAGGCCACGGATGGCCAGCGGGAAGATCGCCGGCCACATCATGGCGTTGGCAAAGCCCAGCGCGGCGACGAAGCCCACCGACACATAGCCGTGGGTGAACAGGGCGCCGATGCAGAACAGCACGCCCAGGCTGGCCGAAATGCTCAGGTAGCGCTGCTGCGAGACCAGGTGCGGAATCAGCGCCAGGCCGGCCACGTAGCCCACCAGCATCGCGCCCAAGGTGATGGAGGTAAACAGCTTGGTCTGGTCCAGCGGCAGGTTGAAGCCATGCCCATAGGTGCCGATGGCGTCACCGGCCATCACTTCCACGCCGACGTAGACGAACAGGCAGAGCACGCCCAGCCACAGGTGCGGGAACTGGAAGATGCTGGTGCGCTCGGCCAGGCCGGGCGCGCGCGCCGGCGTTGCATTGGCTTCGGCGGTCTTCAGCTCGGGCAGCGGCGAGAACAACACCCCGACTGCCAGCACCACCAGCAGCCCGGCCATGGCCATGTACGGCATCTGGATCTTGGCGGCAAAGGTGTCCAGCAGGGCGTTGCGGGCCACCGGGTCGGCGGCGGCGACCTGCTCGGAGAGGTCGCCGATGCCGTGCAGCACCAGCGTACCGATCAGCAGCGGGGCCAGGATGCCGGCGATCTTGTTGCAGATGCCCATCAGCGCGATGCGTCGCGCGGCGGTCTCGATCGGGCCGAGGATGCTGATGTACGGGTTCACCGCGGTCTGCAGCAGGGCCAGGCCGCTGCCGATGATGAACAGGCCGCTGAGTGCACCGGGGTACCAGCGCTGCTGGGCAAAGTGGGCGAACACCACCGCGCCGGCCGCCATCACCAGCAGGCTCAGGCTCAGGCCCTTCTTCATGCCGGTGCGCTTGAGGATCCACGAGGCCGGCAGGGCCAGGAAGAAGTAGGACAGGTAGAACACCATCAGCACCAGGAACGCGCCCACCTCGTCCAGCTCGAAGGCCAGCTTGACGAAGGTGATCAACGGGCCGTTGAGCCAGGTGAAGAAGCCGATCAGGAAGAACAGCACCCCGATGATGAGGATCGAGGTGGCCACGCTCGAACGCGCGGAAGCAGCAGGCACGACAGACATCTGGAAGGCTCCTGCATCGACGGCACGCGGGCGACGTCGGAAGAGTGGCTGGGAACAACGTTGTCACATTTATTCGATGGGCTACCCGGCTTTGTCAACAACTGGTTTCCGCGCCGACTGCGGAAAACGCCGTGCTGCACCTGCGCAGAAACGCCGCCAGCCCCCGCCGTGCCTTCACGCGGCCAGTGATTGCAACGGCTTTACGAAATCTTGACGGCGCGGGGCTGAAAACGTTTTCTTGTGACGCAGGTCGTTGCGGCGCAGCATCGAAAGTGTGAGGTTATCGTTGACATCGTTGTCAGAACGATTACAGACTCCGCTCAATCGCCGGGGCCAGACCTGGCCGTACGTATCCCAAGGGAGCCCGTGTGACCGCAGCCGCCCACGCCGTATCGGCCAACGCCCCCCTCACGATGCCGCCGTTCCTGGCGGCCGACGTGGGTGGCACGCATGTCCGCGTGGCCCGTGTGCAGGCCAGCCAGGATCCGGCCCATCCGGTCCAGCTGCTGGAATACCGCAAGTTCCGCAATGCCGACTACGCCGGGCTGAGCGCGATCCTGCAGGCCTTCATCGCCGACGGCGAGCGCCCCGCGCATTGCGTGGTGGCCACCGCCGGGTATGCCCGCGAAGACGGCACGGTGATCACCGCCAACGTGCCGTGGCCGCTGTCGGCGCGCCAGATCGAGGCCGACCTCGGCCTGGAAACGGTGTACATCGTCAATGACTTCGAAGCCGTGGCCTACGCCGCCGCGCAGGTCGATGCCAGCGGCGTACTGCAGCTGACCGGCCCGGCCACCGCCCCGCGCGGCCCGACCCTGGTGGTCGGCCCGGGCACCGGGCTGGGTGCGGCGCTGTGGATCCCGACCGCGCATGGCGCGGTGGTGCTGGCCACCGAAGCCGGCCAGCCGACGCTGGCGGTGAGTACCGAACTGGAAATGGCGATCGTGCGGCAGATGCAGCGCGAGCTCGCCCACGTCTCGGTCGAACATGCGCTGTCCGGCCCAGGCCTGATGAATCTCTACCGCGCCCTGTGCGCGATCGAAGGCCAGCCGGCCGTGCTGGCCACGCCCGATGCGATCACCGCCGCGGCGGTCAGCAACCAGGACGTGCTGGCGCGGCAGAGCCTTGAAGTGTTCTGCGGCCTGCTCGGCAGCACCATCGGCGACATGGCCCTGCAGTATGGCGCCCACGGTGGCGTGTACCTGGCGGGCGGGATCCTGCCGCAGATCCGCGAATTCCTGTTGAACAGCAGCTTCGTCGCCCGGTACCTCAACAAGGGGCCGATGCGCGAGGCGCTGGAACGCATACCCGTGAAGGTGGTCGAGCACGGGCAGCTGGGCGTCATCGGCGCCGCCAGCTGGTACCTCGGCCGCACGGACGCTTTTTGAAAGGTAGGTAGGTCGCGCACCGGCAACGGTCGCTGGGCAAGGTCGCACGCATCGCAAACCGCACGCCGTCGCTGGCGCACAAACGATTGATGAGGAGAGACATCATGAACCACCGCAAGAGCCTGCTTTCGGCAGCCATTTTCAGCTGTATCGCCTTCGGCGCCCATGCGCAGGACGCACAGCCCACCGCCACCGACCTGGATACCGTGGTCGTCACCGGTATCCGCGGTTCGATGGAGAAGTCCCTCGATACCAAGCGTGATGCCAATGCGCGCCTGGAAGTGGTCACCGCCGAAGACGTCGGCAAGCTGCCGGCGCACAACGTGGCCGACACCCTGCAGCGCCTGCCCGGCGTGAACATCAGCTCGGCCAGCGCCGACGAAGGCGGCTTCGACGAAGCCGACCGCGTGAGCCTGCGCGGCACCAGCCCCAGCCTCACCCAGACCCTGATCGATGGCCACAGCGTCGGCTCGGCCGACTGGTTCGTGCTCAGCCAGGGCAACAACGTCGGCCGCAGCGTGAGCTACTCGCTGCTGCCGTCCGAGCTGGTCAGCTCGGTGGAAGTGAACAAGTCCTCGCAGGCCAAGCTGCAGGACGGCGGCACCACCGGTACCGTCAACATCATCACCCGCAAGCCGTTGCAGTTCTCCAAGCAGCTCAGTGCCGAAGCCTCGCTGGGCGTGGTGCGCTCGGACCAGGCCGATTCCAACGACCCGCAGTTCTCGGGCCTGTTCAACTACAAGAACGCCGACGACACCTTCGGCGTGATGGTGCAGGGCTTCTACCAGAAGCGTGAGCTGCGCCGCGAAGCGCAGGAAATCCCGGGCGGCTTCTTCAAGATCAAGGCCACCGATCCGGTGGCGGCAACCAACCCGGACCTGATCGGCGTCAACGTGCCCGGCCTGCTGGGTTCGACCCTGTTCGAGCAGACCCGTGAGCGCAAGGGCGGCCTGGTCACCCTGCAGTGGAAGCCGATGGACGACCTGACCCTCGGCCTGAGCGGCTTCACCTCCGAACTTGAAGCGAACAACTACAACCGCAATTACATGATGTGGGGCGGCAACTTCGCCGCATCGCAGGCCCCGAACCCGGGCTACACGATCAAGGACGGCGTACTCACCAATGCCACCTACGCGGGCGTGCCGGGCACCAACTACGCCGTGTACGACATGATCTACCGTGAGGCGACGGCCAAGACTAGCTACGTCACCTTCGACGCCGACTGGCAGATCAACGACAACCTGGGCGCAAAGTTCCAGGCCGGCACCACCAAGGGCACCGGTGAGACCCCGCGCCAGTTCATTGCCGAAGTGACCTTGGGCCAGGGCGGCGGCGCCAGCTGGGCCACCCATGGCGCAGGTTCGCCGGTGGATTGGAACGTGGGCGGCAACACCGGCCCGGGCGGCGTCAGCAGCTTCGGCACCTGGGGCAACCAGCAGGTCAAGGCGGAAGACAAGGAAGACTGGGCGTCGCTGGACTTCAACCAGTACTTCAGCGATGGCGGTGCACTGAGCTCGATCGACTTCGGCCTGCGTTTCGCCGACCACGAGCGTGAAGCGCTGTCGCCGGAAGGCGCCAGCCCGGGCGACATCTGGTCGGCCCTGCAGGGCAGCGCTACTGGCCAGTACCCGAGCAACTTCGCCAGCGGCATCGGTGGCACCTTCCCGCGCGACATCTGGTACTACACCCCGGACGCGCTGAAGACCGCCATCCTCAACAACTCCACCTGGCTGTCCAAAAACGATGGCCCGACCGGCCGCCACAACTATGGCGCCGAGTGGAAGGTGAAGGAAAAGAACTTCGCCGGCTACGTGCAGGCCAACTTCGCCGGTGACTGGTGGAGCGGTAACGTCGGCCTGCGCTACGTGAACATCAAGCAGGACATCGACACCTACCTGGCCGTCAGCGACGCGGCCCGTGCCGACGTCAGCAGCCTGTTCGGCATGTGGCAGCGCCAGGCGTTCCAGAACAAGCACGACCGCGTGCTGCCGAGCGCCAACATCAAGTTCGACCTGGACGACAACCTGGTGCTGCGCGTGGCCGCGTCGCAGACCCAGACCCTGCCGGACTACTCCGCGCTGGGTGCGTCTGCATGGGGTTCGGACCTGAACAAGACCGGCGGTGGCGGCAACCCGGAACTGAAGCCGACCATCGGCAGCAACCTGGACGCCAACCTGGAGTGGTACTTCATGCCGCGCGGCCTGCTGTCGGTCGGTGCGTACCACATCGACCTGAAGGACTACGTCGCCTTCGACGTGGTCAACCGCCAGCTCTTCAGCGAACTGACCAACCAGCTTGAAACCTACGCGGTCTCCACCCCGATCAACGCCGACGGCAAGGTCACCGGCGTGGAAGTGGCGTACGAACAGCCGATCGGCGAGAACTTCGGCTTCAACGCCAACTACACCTACGCCAACGGCAGCTCGGCGCACACCTGGGCCGACGGCAGCCACAACCTGCTGGGCACCTCGAAGAACACCTACAACGTGGGCGCCTTCTTCGAGAATGAAACTTTCGGTGCACGCGTCAGCTACACCCGCCGTTCCTCGTTCCTGATCAGCCTGTCCGGTGCGAACCCGTACTACCAGGATGACTTCGGCACGCTGTCGGCATCGCTGAGCTACGCCCCGACCAAGTGGATGAGCATCACCCTGGACGGCCTGAACCTCAACAACCCGACCTACAAGTACTACCAGAGCGCGTCCATCCCGACCTCGTTCTACTCCAACGGTCGCCAGTACTACCTGAACTTCCGCTTCAAGTATTAAGGTATGCCGGGCACAGCCCGGCACTACCGGTCTTGTTTTCCCGAGACGGGCCCGGACATCCGGGCCCGTTTTTTTAGAACGCACCAAAGGAATGACCCGATGCATACCCGCACCCGTCGTACCTCGCTGTCGCTGCTCTCCTTCGCACTGGCACTTTCCCTCGCGCCGCTGGCCCATGCCACCGACGCCCAGGCACCGGAAGGCCCGCGTGCCCTGCCCGGCTCGCTGCCGCTCATTCCCGCGCCGGCCCACCTGCAACGCCTGGAGGGCGCCGGCTACACCGTCACCGCCACAACCGCGCTGCGTGCGCAGGGCGCCGCTGCGCAACGCGTGGCCGCGCTGTTCGCCACCCAGGTGCAGCACAGCGGCGGCCCGGCACTGTCGCTGGCCACCGGGCGTGGCAGCGACGGCATCCGCTTCGTGATCGACGGTGCGCTCAAGACCGGCGCCGAGGGGTACCAGCTGCGCAGCGATGCGCGCGGCGTGACCGTGCAGGCAGCCACCGAAGCGGGCCTGTTCTACGGCGCGGCCACCCTTTCGCAGCTGCTCACCGGCGGCAGCAACGGCGTGGTGCCGGCACTGAAGATCGACGACGCGCCGCGCTTCAGCTGGCGCGGCCTGATGCTGGATTCGGCCCGCCACTTCCAGAGCCTGGACGAGATCAAGCGCGTGCTCGACGCGATGGCCGAACAGAAGCTCAACACCTTCCACTGGCACCTCACCGATGACCAGGGTTGGCGCATGGAGATCAAGCGCTACCCGAAGCTCACCGGGGTGGGCAGCTGCCGCATTCCGGCCGGCGATGGCGGCCGCGACCCGGCCACCGGTGCGCCGCGCCCGTACTGCGGCTTCTATACCCAGGACCAGATCCGTGAAGTGATCGCCTACGCTGCCGCGCGGCATATCCAGGTGATCCCGGAGATCGACGTGCCCGGCCACGCCACCGCCGCCATCGCCGCGTACCCCGAGCTGGGCACGATCGATACGCCGCTGCAGCCGCTGAGCGAATGGGGCGTGTTCCCGAACCTGTTCAACACCGAAGAGAGCACCTTCGAGTTCCTGGAGAACGTGCTGGAGGAAGTCATCCAGCTGTTCCCCGCCAAGTACGTCCATGTCGGCGGCGACGAGGCGGTCAAGGACCAGTGGGAAGCCTCCGCGCGCGTGCAGGAACGCATGCGCGAAGTGGGCGCCGGCACCGAAAACGAGATGCAGGCGCACCTGATCAAGCGGCTGGAGAAGTTCCTCGAACAGCACGATCGCCGCCTGATCGGCTGGGACGAGATCCTCGAAGGCGGGCTGCCGCCGGAAGCCACGGTGATGTCCTGGCGCGGTACCGAGGGCGGCCTGAAGGCTGCCAGCGAAGGCCACGACGTGGTGATGTCGCCGGTCACCGACATGTACATGGATTACCTGCAGACCAACTCGGAGAACGAGCCGCCGGGCCGCCCGCTGACCACTCCGCTGGGCCGCGTGTACGGGTTCGAGCCGGTGCCCGACAGCCTGGCCCGCGACAAGCAGCAGCACATCCTGGGCCTGCAGGCCAACATGTTCACCGAGCACACCCGCAGTGTCGCGCGCCTGCACCACAACGTGTTCCCGCGCCTGGCCGCGGTCGCCGAAACCGGCTGGTCGCCCCGTGAGCGCCGCGACTTCGCCGACTTCCTGGCGCGCCTGCCGTCGCAGCTGCAGCGCTGGCAGGCCATGGGCATCGCCTACGCGCAGACGCCATTCGAGGTGGAAGCGGATGTGAGCGACGACCGCAAGGCCGGCACCGCGACGTTGGCACTGCGCAACCCGCTCAACTACGAGATCCGCTACAGCGTGGACGGCAGCCCGGTCACCGCCGCGTCGCCGCGCTACACCGCGCCGCTGATCCAGCCGCTGCCGGTGGGGGTGCAGGCTGCCACGTTCTTCGACGGGCAGGCGCTGGCCAAGGCGGCCAGCCGCTTCGACGTCACCGCGCAGTCGCTGCTGGGCCGTACCGACGAGCACCTGGCAATGTGCCCGGGCGAAGGCAAGCTGCTGCTGCGGCTGGAAGACGACGGCCCGGCCGATGGCGCGCGCGCGATCTTCAACGTGAACATCTTCAACCCGTGCTGGTTGTGGGAAGGCGCGGACGTCGACGGCATTGCGACGCTGCGGGTGCGGGCCGGGCAGATTCCGTACTACTTCCAGCTGGCGCATGACGAGCCGCAGCGGCGCTTCGTGCCGGCGCGCAGCGCGCACGGTGAGATGGACATCCTCAACGCGCAGTGCGATGGCAAGCCGTTGGCCAGCGTGCCGCTGCCGGCCACGCCGGGCAAGGATGGGTTCATCACGCTGGAAGCGGCACTGCCACGTTCGCTGAAGGGTCGCCAGGACCTGTGCGTGCGCTTCACCGGCGACACCCGTCCGACGATGTGGGTGCTCGACACGCTGGAGCTGGTGCCGCGTTGAGTCCGTGCCGACCAACGGTCGGCACCTACCGATTCAACCGCGTGATGGTAGGTGACGACCGTTGGTCGTCACCCGCCTCACCCGCGCAGGCGCAGCAGCAGATCGCGCAGCGGCGTGAACACCACCGCCATGCCGGCCACCACGCCAATGCTGTTGGCCAGCGCGTCCATCGGATCCGCCATGCGGGTGGTGGTCAACGCGCCCTGCAGGAACTCGATACCCACGCCCAGCAGGACCAGCCCGGCGCCGGCGCACAGCAGTGCCGCGCGCGTACGGTAGATCTGCACCGCCGCCGAGGCCAGCAGGAAGTACGCAAGGAAGTGCTCGATCTTGTCGCTGTTCTGCGGCAGCGCCAGCGGCGGCGGCGGGATCAGGCAGACCACGATCGTCAGCCCGATCGCCAGCCACCACAGGCCCAGCCACAGCCGTGGGAAACGCAGCGGCTTCAACATCCCTGTTGCCCGCATGTCAAAGCCGCCAGGTCAGGTCGCCGAGCGCGAACGCCGGTTCCAGATCCACGTCGCGCTGGAAGCCCATCACCTGGAAACGCTCACCCATTTCACTGGGCAGGGTCAGCTTCTTGACCTGGTCGCGCAGGCGCACCTTGCCGATCTCGTCGGCACGGCCTTCGGCCAGCGCCAACAATCCATCCAGCCCGTTGCCGAGCAGGAAACTGGACTGGCTGCAGTACCCCGCCAGTTCGAACCCGGCATGGGTGCCGGCTTCGGCCAGTGCGGTGAAATCCACCGACGCGGTCAGGTCCTGCAGGCCCGGCCACAGGAACACGTCGTTGTGCACATGGTGGCGGTAGAACGCGCGCACGGTGCCGTCGTCGCGGTCATCGCGATAGAACTCATTGCGCGGGTACCCATAGTCGACGAACAACATCGCGCCACGCTTCAAGCCACCGGCCACGGCCTGGATCCAGTACGGCAGGTGCGGCAGCAGTTCGGAGCGGTAGCCGTCGGCAAAGGGCTTTTCGCGATAACGCTCCAGGTGGCGCACGGCGGCGGTCAGCATGGCGTCGGCGGGCTGCGCACCGCGCATGAACGCACCGTCGGCATCCAGCTCCACGGTTTCCTCATAGACCATGCCGTCGCGCGCCAGGAAGCGCGGTGTCGGCAGGGCGTCGATCACTTCATTGGCGAACACCACCCCATCCCAGTCGTCGTCGAACGGGCCGTCCAGCCACTCCACCAGCGCGAACAGCGGCGGCACCAGCGCCCGCTGCAGGCGTTCGCGCTGGCGCTCGCGCAGGTCCGCGCTGGGCTCCAGGATCGCGTAACGCTCGGGCAGCGCATCCAGCTCCAGCATGCGCTTGAGCAGGATCTCGGCGAACGCGCCGCTGCCGCCACCGAGCTCCAGGAACCGCGCCTGCGGGCCCAGCTGCTGCATCACCGGGGCGATCGCATTGGCCAGCGTGGCGGTGAACAGCGGCCCCATTTCCGGGGCGGTGGTGAAATCGCCGGCTTCACCGAACTTGCTGGAGCCTGCGCTGTAGTAGCCCAGCCCGGGCGCATACAGGCTCAGCTCCATGAACCGGGCGAACGGCATGGCACCGCCATTGGCGAGGATCTCCGCGCGCAGCGCGGCGGCCAGTTCGTCGCTGTGGGCCAGGGCGTCGGTGTCGGGCGTGGGCAATGAGGAATGCATGGTGCAGGCGATTGCGGTGACAATGCACAGCATAGCCGAGCAGGAAGGAGCCCCGATGACCGCCACCACACCCGTCGTGCTGATCACTGGCAGCGCGCGCCGGATCGGCGCGGCCATCGCCCGCCAGTTCCACGCGTGCGGCTGGTCGGTGGTGCTGCATGCGCACACCTCCACCGCCGAACTGCAGCAGATGGCCTTCGACCTGGACATGCTGCGCCCAGGCAGCGTACTGGCCCTGCAGGCCGACCTGCGCGATGCCGAGGCCCTGCCCGACCTGGTCGAGCAGACTGTGGCCCAGTTCGGCCGCCTCGACGCGCTGGTCAACAACGCCTCCAATTTCTACCCGACCCTGCTCGGCCAGATCACCGCCGCGCAGTGGGACGACCTGTTCGCGGTCAACGCCCGCGCCCCGCTGCTGCTGGCCCAGGCCGCGGCGCCCCAGCTCCGCCGCCACCAGGGCTGCATCGTCAACCTGACCGACCTGCACGGCACCCAGCCGATGCGCGACCACCCGGTCTACGCGGCGGCCAAGGCGGCGCTGGAAATGCTGACCCGCTCGCTGGCGCTGGAGCTGGCGCCCAAAGTGCGGGTCAATGCCGTGGCACCGGGCGCGATCCTGTGGCCCGAGCAGGGCAAGGACGACTTCGCCCAGCAGGCGCTGCTGGCGCGCACACCGCTGGGCCGCACCGGCACGGTCGAAGAGATCGCCGAGGCGGTTTACTGGCTGGTCAACGACGCGCCGTTCGTGACCGGGCATACGCTGCGGGTGGATGGGGGGCGGATGTTGACGTGATGCCGGCTGCGTATCGACCAACGGTCGATACCTACCGGGCAATGCCCCCTGGCGGTAGGTGACGACCGTTGGTCGTCACAACTCGACGACCTCGAACGGGTCTGCGAACTGGGGGTGCGCCCGCCACAGGGCGGCGAGGGTCAGGCCGCTCACCGGGTCGATGAACTCCGGGGCGATGTCGGCCAGCGGTTTCAGCACGAAGGCATGCTTCAGCTCCGGGCGCGGAATGCGCAGGTGGCCGGGGCCCTCGACGATCAGGTCGCCATAGAACACCACGTCGATGTCCAGGGTCCGGTCGCTGAAGCGCGGGCCGCTGCGGTCGCGGCCGTGGGCGTCTTCCACGGCATGCAGCCACCGGTCGAGGTCCTCCAGTGGCTCATCAGTCTCGATCGCCACCGCGTTGTTGAGGAATGCCGGGCCGTCGAAGCCCACCGCGGCCGTGCGGTAGGCCGGGGACACGCGGATGTCGCCGAAACGCTGGCGCAGCGCGGCCACCGCGGCGTGAAGATGCTGTTGCGGCTGCAGGTTGCTGCCCAGGCTCAGGAGCACAGTGGTCATGGTCATTCAGCGTACGTGGGGCGAATCCACACGGGGTCAACAGGGCCACCGCATAGAATCGGGGTGCACATCATAGGACACCGACATGACCTATTGCGTCGGCATCGAGGTGGACGAGGGCCTGGTCTTCGCCGCCGATACCCGTACCAACGCGTCGCTGGACGACGTTCGCGTGCATCGCAAGCTGCACGAATTCGAGTTTCCCGGCAAGGCCAGCTTCGTGGTGATGGCCGCCGGCAACCTGGCCACCACCCAGCTGCTGATCTCGCGCCTGCACCGCGATGTGGAGGAACAGCGGCCGGAAAACCTGCTGGCCTACCGGCACCTGTTCGAGGTCGCCGAGTACGTGGGCCGGGTGCTGGTCGACAGCCAGGTCAAGTGCAGCACGCCCGAGCATGGCCATGACGGGGTCAATACCCAGGCGACCCTGATCCTGGGCGGCCAGGTGGGCGGCGAGCATCCGGGGCTGTACATGATCTACCCGCTCGGCAACGCCATTGCCGCCTCGCCCGAGACGCCCTTCCTGCAGATCGGCGAATCCAAGTACGGCAAGCCGATCCTGGACCGCATCATCCGCCCACAGACGCATCTGGACGACGCCGCGCGGACCGCTATCGTGTCGCTGGATTCGACCATCCGTTCCAACCTGTCGGTGGGCCTGCCAGTGGACCTGGTGCTGCTGCGCACCGGCGACCTGCGTATCAGCCACCGCATGCGGCTGTCCGGGGATAGCCCGCTGTATGCGGAAATCCACGGCAACTGGTCGCGGCGGCTGGAACAGGCGGTGGCGAGCCTGCCCCGCTTTCCCTGGGAAACCGGGTAGATACCAACCGTTCGCCGGTATTCCCCGCGATCAGGACAACGCGTCGGCCACCGAGCGGAACACCTGCTGCATCTCCAGCGGCTTGCGCAGCACGTGGACCTCCACACCCGCAGGGAAGCCCTGCAACGGCACCGGCTCATCCACGTCTTCCAGCACCAGTGCCGGGCCGTGGTACCCCAGCGCGGCCATTTCATCCAGCAGGTCGCTGGCCGAAAGCAGCCTGTCCCCCGCATCGGCGATCACCAGCGCCGGCATCGCCTCCTGCTGCATCCAGCGCAGCGCCGCGCCGCCATCGGAGGCCAGCTGCAGGTGGTAGCCCTGGCTGGACAGCGCATTGCCCAGCAGCGACAGGCGGGTCGCCTCGCCATCCACCACCAGGATCGACTGGCCCGCACCGGCAGCCACCGGCTGCACCTGCGGCGCTGCCTCGACGGTCTCGGCGCGGACCGGCAGCAGCAGCACGAAGCAGCTGCCCACGCCGGGCGTGCTGGCCACCTGGATGCTGCCCTGCGCGCCTTCGATGATGCGCTTGCAGGAAATCAGCCCCAGTCCGGTGCCGTTGGCCTTGGTGGTGAAGAACGGATTGAACAGGTGCGCCATCACCTCCGCACTCATGCCCACGCCCTCGTCGCTCACCGACAGCCGCAGCCGTTCCGGGCCGTGCGGGTCGGTGTCGAGCTCGGCGCGCAGGGTCAGCCGACCGCCCTCGGGCATCGCCTGGATGGCGTTGAGCGACAGGTTCAACAACACCTGCTGCAGCTCGGTGTAATTGGCATCCACCGCCAGCTCCGGATCGGCCACCTCCAGGTGCAGGCTGACCCGGGCCGGCAGCGTGCTGCGCAGCAGCAGCTCGATCGCTTCGAACAGGTGGGTGACCTGGATGCGTTCGATGGCAGTGCGCGAGCCGCGCACGAACGACAGCATCGACTCGGCCATCTCGTGGCCGCGCCGTCCGCACTCGGCAATCACGTCGGCCAGGTGATGCAGCCGGGGGTCCTGGGTACGCGCCTTGAGCAGCTCCGGCATGATCAGCAGCGGCTGCAGGATGTTGCGAAGGTCGTGGCTGAGCCCCGCGGCAAGCAGCGACAGGCTTTCCAGCCGCTGCGCGCGCATCAGTTCGGCCTCCACCCGCTGGCGGTCGACCGAGCCGCGCGCATCGCGCACCGCACGCGCCACGGCCGACGGCAGGCGGGCCGGCTGGTGCTTGATGATGTAGTCGTTGGCGCCCTGGTGCAGCGCTGCCACCGCGTTTTCTTCGCCCAGGGTTCCCGAGACGAAGATGAAGGGCAGGTCCGCATGCCAGCCGCGTACGATCTCCAGCGCCTGGTTGCCGGCGAAGCCGGGCATGTCCAGTTCGGAGAGCACGACGTCGGGTGCGAAACGCAACAGCGCGTCGCGCAGTTCGGCTGCGGTCTCCACCCGCTCGAAGCTGGCCTGCAGACCGGCCTCGAGCATCTGCCGGCTCATCAGCGCGGCATCATCAGGCGAATCTTCGACCAGCAGGATACGCAGGTGTCCCAACGAAGACCCGATCGGCGGCATGGCTACTCGGCCTCCCCGGCCGGGTTCGTCAATGGCGTGAATATACCCCACACCAACGTGAATGCGGCACGGGAGCGGCCAAGCCCCCGCCCAGCAAAAAGGGCGCGCCTTGCGGCGCGCCCCGATGTCTTCCGTGCTGCGAAAATCAGCGCGTGGCAGCGGCGGTGGCTACCTTCAGCGCCTTGGCATCGACGCTCTTCACGCCCTTGATGCCCTTGGCGGTGGTGATCGCCTTGTCATGCTCGGCCTTGGTGGCCACGGTGCCGGACAGCGACACCACGCCGTTGACCGTTTCCACCTCTACCTTGGTGCCCGGAACGTTGCTGCTCGCCAGCAGGTCGCTCTTGACCTTGGTGGTGATCCAGGTATCGGTGACCGGCTCGGCGGAATCATGCTTGTCGGCATGGGTCATGGCGGCGTGGTCGGTGGTCTTCGGCGGATCCTTGGCCATCGCCGCGGAGGTGCCGAGCAGCATGCCGAAGGCAAGCGAAGCAGCAAGCAGGTTACGCGTAGTGGTGGTCATGTGCGGTGTCTCCTAGTGTGTGTGCCCAGTGTCGGCGCCACTGCGTACACGAGGCGTCGCCATGACATCAAATCGCCGTGAACCAGTCAGTTTCAACGCCTGATATTCATGTTTCCGCAGTGCATCAATTGCAATTATTCTTAGCCCACGCCACCGGAAGACGACACCATGACCGCGACCCTGCAGGTGGGACTGATCGGCTACGGCCTGGCCGGAAGCGTGTTCCATGCGCCGCTGCTGCAACACACGCCCGGGCTGGCCCTGCACAGCATCGTCAGTTCGCAACGCGACCGGCTGCTACGCACGTTTACCGACGTGCACGTGCATGCGGCGGTGGAACCGCTGCTGGCCGACCCGGCCATCGACGCGGTGGTGATCGCCACGCCGAACCAACAGCATGCGCCGCTCGCGCTTGCCGCGTTGCAGGCCGGCAAGCATGTACTGGTGGACAAGCCATTCGCACTGGACATGACCGAAGCGCGCAGCGTGGTGGAGGCCGCACGCAGCGCCGAGCGCGTGGTCAGCGTGTTCCAGAACCGACGTCATGATGCCGACTACCTGACCCTGCGCGGCGTGCTTGCATCCGGTGTGCTGGGCCGCATCGCCGAATGCCATTCGCACTTCGACCGCTTCCGCCCGCAGGTGCGCGACCGCTGGCGCGAGAGCGAGGCACCCGGCAGCGGGTTGTGGATGGACCTGGGCCCGCACCTGCTCGACCAGATGCTGCAGCTGTTCGGCTGGCCCGAAGCGATCAGCGCCGACATCGCGGCGCAACGCGACGGCGCGCGCAGCGACGACTATTTCCATGCGGTCCTGCACTACCCCGGCCTGCGCGCGATCGTGCATGCCGGTTCGCTGGTCGCCGCATCGACGCCGCGTTTCGCGGTGCATGGCAGCCACGGCAGTTTCCTCAAGGACGGTCGCGACGTGCAGGAAGACCAGCTGCGCCAGGGCATCGCGCCGGGTGCACCGGGGTGGGGATTGGATCCCGTACACGGGCAGCACGTCTGGATCGACGATGACGGCAAGGTGCAGCGCCGCAGCGTGGACAATGTGCGGGGTGACTACCGGCAGTTCTACACCGCGTTCCGCGACGCGGTGCTGGGCGGGCAGGAGGCACCGGTGAGCGCCGAGCAGGCGCTGCAGCTGATGCGCCTGCTGGAGGCAGGCCGCGAAAGCGCCGACAGTGGCCGGCGCGTGGATCTTCGGTAACTGCGAACCTGAATCAACGGCACGGTCTGCCGGTTGGGTTGCATCCCGATCAACGGCCGATGCCGATGATCAGAGCGGTGGGGCATGACTCTCATCGGAGACGTCGCTCCGGCCAGGGTCATGCGTCCACGTGCCGATCACCCTTCCGTGCAGTCGTTTGGGAACCGACCCTACCGGCGCAGCCCCGCTTTACTCCTTCATCATGGCGTGGCCACCGAACTGGTTGCGCAGCGCCGACAGCATGCGGTCGCTGAAGGAATTCTTTTCGCGCGAACGCAGGCGCTCCAGCAGCGACAGGGTGATCACCGGTGCGGAGACATCCAGGTCGATGGCCTCGGCCACGGTCCAGCGACCTTCACCGGAATCGGGAACGAACGGGGCGATGCCGTCCAGCTGCGGATTGCGCTGCAGTGCGTCGGCACTGAGGTCGAGCAGCCAGGAACGCACCACGCTGCCGTGCTGCCAGGCCCGGGCCACCTCACCCAGGTCGAGGTTGAACTCGGTCTTGCGCTGCATCAGCGCGAAGCCTTCGGCATAGGCCTGCATCATGCCGTACTCGATGCCGTTGTGGACCATCTTGCAGAAGTGCCCTGCCCCGCTCGGCCCCACGTGCGCCCAGCCGCTGTCCCGCGCCGGCGCCAGGGTGCGGAAGATGTCACCGACCCGCTGCACCGCGTCGGTGTCGCCACCGATCATCAGGCTGTAGCCTTCCTGCAGGCCCCACACGCCGCCGCTGGTGCCGCAGTCCAGGTAGGTAACGTCCTCTTCCCGCAGCTGGGTCGCGCGGCGCATCGAATCCTTGTAGTACGAGTTGCCGCCGTCGATCACCACGTCGCCTTCGGACAGGTGCGGCGACAGCGCGGCCAGGGTCTGGTCGACCACTTCGCCGGCCGGCACCATCAACCACACCACGCGCGGCACCGACAGCTGCGCCAGTGCCTCGGCGGCCGACGCGCTGACTTCGAAGCCGCGCTCGGCAGCGCTGGCGCGCGCCGCGTCGCCCGGGTCGACACCGATCACGCGGTGGCCGCCGCGATGCAGCCGCTCGGCCATGTTGGCGCCCATGCGCCCCAGTCCAATCATTGCAATTTCCATGACTCACCTCTGCTCGGGTTGCGAATCGATCAACGCTGCCGGACACCGCTGCAGTCGGGTCTCGACCCAGCGGTGGTACAGCGTGGTATGCAGGTTGTGCAGGCCCAGCTCGAACGCAAACGGCGTGCGCGGATTGCGGTCGAGCAGGCGTGCGACGTGATAGCCCACCGGACGTATACCGCGCGGATGCACATAAATCACGAACCCCTGGTAGAACGGATCGTCCAGCAGCGCATCCAGTTCAGCCAGCAACGGCTGCTGGCGGGCCGGCAGCGCGGCGCGCAGGGTCGGGTCGCGCTCGAACAGCAGCCGCTCGAAGCGGCGCGGCCCCGGTCCCGGGATCTGGCTGGCCAGCTCCGAGATGCGCCGGTTGATGCGGTCGTAATGGGCGAAGCCGCCGTGCGTGCGCAGGGCGTCGCCCGCCTCCGCACTCACTGACACGATGACGAAGTTTTCGGCCTGGTTGTTGATGTCGTCCAGGAACTGGCGATCGAACACGTGCTCGATGAAGCCCGGGGCACCGACGAAGGCCTGGCGCCCGAGGCGCGAGGTACGCACGGCCTTGCCATCGGCGAACAGCGCGCCGGCGTGCCTGCCGAGCAGGATGCTGTCTGTGCCGTGCAGGGTCAGGAAGGTGCCGATCGACAGCTCGCCCGGGCTGAAAGCGGTATCGAAATCCGCATCTCCGAACAGCTCCCGCTGGGTCGCCAGCTGCGCGACCTGGCGGCCCACGCCGCACTCCCCGCGCACCCGGCCGGCGTAGAACGCCTGCAGCGCGTCGCTGTTGCGGCCGGACGGCTGGTAGCCGCGTCCCAGGCTGCGGAATCCTTCCCAGCCCTGCGCGTGGGCACCGCCGGTGCCGAAGCCGATCCAGCCCAGCTGCAGCCCGGAGAAGCGGAATCCCGGGTTGTCCTGCAACCGGTTCGTCGCGCGCACCGTGGCCTTGCCCAGCTCGAATGCAAAGGCACAGACCGTTGCTGGATCGTCGAGCAGCCCGCGCAGGAACTGCTCGCGCTGTGCCGGTGCCCAGGCGCGCGGCCACTGTGCACGCAGGTCGCCGGCGGCCTGCGCCTGCTGCAGGTCGTCGCGGTCGCAGACGGGGCCACCGTGCACACGTGGCGCGTCAATGTCAGCCTCGCCCAGCGTCCAGCCGAGCTGCTGCAGCAATGACTGCACGCAGCCGGGTGGCGTTGCGGCCACGCCGGACGCCGGCAGTGCCAGCAGCGCTGCCAGGACCGTCGCCACAGCGCGGGGGCGGGCGCGAAGGCAGGTGCGCGCGCGCAGCACGGAGACGCGGCCGCTCAGTGGGTCGGAACCGGCGTATCCCCGACGGGCGTAGGCGGCAGCGGGCTGGCGGTAGCGGGGGCTGAGGTGGACGGTGTGGGCGCCGAGGTGGCGGGATCAAGCGTGGGTGACGCCGGAACCGGCTGCGCGGCGGTAGGCTCGCGTGCCGGCTCCGGTACTGGCGCCTGAGGTGCGGGCACCGGCGGTACCGGTGCGGGTTCCGGCGTGCTGGCCTTGGCGGCCGGCAGGTATTGCTGCAGGCGCGCGAAGAAGCGGCGGTAGAAATCCGCGTCCTGCACGGTACTGCTGGCGACCTTCACCAGCGAATCGTCGTTGCTGCCGAACGGGAGCGAGACCGAGCCCAGCGCACCCACGCCGACGCTGGCCGAGGTCGGGCTCTTCTTCAAGGCATAGCGGTCCTGCACCGCGCTGATGAACACCAGCGCTTCATCGCCGCGCGGCGCGCAGGAGATGCGCAGCACGAGCTGCTCATGCGAATCCTCGCTGGGCTGGAAATTCTTGTTCGCTTCCACCGCGTCGGCGTCGGCGCGCGCGATCGCATAGCCCTGGCTCAGCAGGGTGCGCCGCGAGGCTTCGCAAGCCTGCGCCGGGGTGCCGGGCACGGTGCGCGAGTAGGTGTCGCCCGAATCAAAAGATTCGCGCAGCAGCGTGCTGTCGGCAGCCTTGCCGCCGCAGGCGGACAGGGACAGGGCCAGCAGGCCGGCCGGGAGTGCATGGGACAGCCGCATGGGCGCTCCTGCAGGAGGAAGATCGGCCAAGCATAGGGGCGGCGGCGTATGCGTGGGGTCTAGAACGCAGAAGGCCGGCGCTTCAGCCGGCCTTTCGTTTCTGTTGGGTTCACGCGGTCACGACCAACGGTCGTGACCTACCGGCGGCGGCGCGGGCACCGCAACCCGGTAGCGCACGACCGTTGGTCGTGCGCCGGGGTGCCGGAACGTCAATCCGCCCAACGGCCCACTGCGGTCGACTGCGGCAGGACCTGCGCCGACAGCGGGCGGTCTTCGGCCAGCAGGTTCACCGCGTCGGCCAGGATCGCGGCCGACTCGCGCAGCAACGGATCAGGGCGCTTTTCGGCGGCCTTCTCGCGCGCCGCATCCTTGACGATGTCGCGCTCGTTGCCGGTCAGGCCATCGTCATTGCTGTCGTCGGCCAGCGGGTCCAGGTCCAGGCCCAGCTGCTTGCGGGTGGCCTGGCGCTCCTTGCGCTGGGTGTCCTGGCGCTCGCGCTCGGCACGCCGCTCGCCCTCATTGAGCGAAATGTACTTCTTGGCCGCTTCGGTGCGGAACTGCTCCACGTCCTCGTTCCACCACTGGAATTCCTTGTCGGTGGCGATGCGCGAGGCGTGACGGCTTTCCAGCTTGGGCAGCAGCGGTCCGAAGTTGCCGTACTGGGTGTGCGGCACGGCGGCGATGCGGGTCCACGGCAGGGCATTGTCGTAGGTGCTTTCGCCGTACTCGGTGGCGTCGACACTGGCCGGGAAGGCCAGGTCCGGCACCACGCCCTTGTGCTGGGTGCTGCTGCCGCTGACGCGGAAGAACTGGGCGATGGTCAGCTTGACCTGGCCGAAGCGCTGGGCTTCGCCGCTCGGCCAACGGTCCAGGTCCACGATGTTCTGCACGGTGCCCTTGCCGAACGTGGTCTCGCCGATGACCAGGCCGCGGCCATAGTCCTGGATCGCGCCGGCAAAGATTTCCGACGCGGAGGCCGAGCCGCGGTTGATCAGCACCGCCAGCGGGCCATCCCAGGCCACCGCTTCGCTGCGGTCGTTGTTGACCGTTACGCGGCCACCGGATTCACGCACCTGCACCACCGGCCCCTGCTCGATGAACAGGCCGGTGAGTTCGATCGCTTCGTCCAGCGAACCGCCGCCGTTGTTGCGCAGGTCGAGCACCACGCCGTCCAGCTTGTCGTTCTTGAAACCGGCCAGCAGCTTGGCGACGTCGCGGGTGGCCGACGCGTAGTCGGTGGCATTGCGACGGCGACCCTCGAAGTCCTGGTAGAAGGTCGGCAGCTTGATAACGCCCACGCGGCGCTCCGGCTCGCCGTCCTTCGCGGGGATGGTCAGGGTTTCGCCCTTGGCGGCCTGCTCGGCCAGGCGCACCTTCTGACGGGTCAGCACCAGCATGTGCGGCTTGCCGTCCACGCCTTCCTCGGCCGGAATGAATTCCAGCCGCACCTGGGTGTCTTTCTTGCCGCGGATCTTGGCGACCACGTCATCGATGCGCCAGCCGATCACGTCCTCGACCGGTCCGGACTTGCCCTGGCCGACGCCGACGATGCGGTCGCCCGGCTTCAGCGTGCCGTTCACGGCGGCGGGACCGCCGGCGATGACCTCGCGGATCACCACCATGTCGTCCTGGCGCTGCAGCTGCGCGCCGATGCCTTCCAGCGACAGCGACATGGCCTGGTTGAAGTTTTCGGCGGTGCGCGGGGTGAAGTAATCGGTGTGCGGATCGACCGCGCTGGTGTAGGCGTTGAGGAAGAACTGGAACACGTCCTCGCCCTTCAGCTCGTTGACCGACTTCTCCAGCTGCGCATAGCGCTTGTCCAGCGTCTTGCGGATGTCCGCCGGCTGCTTGCCGGCCAGCTTCAGCCGCAGCCAATCGTTCTTGACCGACTTGCGCCACAGGTCATCGAGCTCGGCGCTGCTGGCCGCCCACGGCACGTCCTTGCGGTCGTACTCGAAGCGCTCATCGCTGCTGAAGTCGAAATCCTGCTTGAGCAGTTTGCGCGCATAGCCCACCCGCTCGCCCACGCGCTGCTTGTAGACCGCGAACACCTGGAACGCCGGCTCGAGCTCGCCGCCACGGATCGCGGAGGAGATGTTGGCTTCGAACGGGGCGAACCTGGTGATGTCGGCCTGGGTGAAGAACTGCTTGCTGCCGTCCAGCGACTCCAGGTAGCGCTTGAACACGTCCTTGGACGTGGCCGCATCCAGCGCGCGTGGCCGGTAGGCGTAGCGACTGTCCGACAGCAGCCCGTAGACCAGCTTGGAGGTGGTCACCTGGTCGGCCGTGGCCGCCGACGGCAAGGCCGGCGAGTCGGCATACGCCGCCAGCGCCAGGGGGGCGCTCAGCGCCAGGGCCATCAGGAATGCGGGGGCTTTGAATTTCATCAACTTGCTCATGGCACCTTGCCAGGGGAGAGACTGCGTGCGGATCAGACCACACGACAGTGCCGAAAGTTGCGGGGTTTGTCATCCGCCGCGACAGAACGCGGATTTCCAGCCTAAACGCGGCGCTGTATCAAATTGTGAATGACGCGGGATTGCCGTGGGGGATGGGGTTTACGGGTAAGACCGCGCTACGGCCTGAAGCGTTCCGCGGTCGGTAGGCGTTCAGGGCGGAGCGGGTCGACGGTCTTCGGGCGGGGCAATCGCGAGCGTTGGGGGGCCCCGCCGCGGCCGGCAGGCCCCTATGCAAATGTCCCCCGGTGCCGGCCTGCGGCCGACACCTCCTCCTTTACTTTGCCAGGGACCTACCGGCCGCGACGGGGCTCGGCTTGCGGTTGGCAATGGAAAAGCAGATGTCGCGGTGCCACGCCGGTGGGGCGAGTGCGGGGCCGCCGTGCCCTTGTGGGCGAATTAAAAGGAGGAAGGTGGCGGCCGCAGGCCGACGCCGGGGGAAATTCGCCCACAAGGGCACGGCGGCCCCGCGCTCGCCCCACCGGCAGCCGCTTTTCAGGCGACGCCAGCGCCCTTTGCCTGCACGTCGGCGTGGTACGACGAGCGCACCATCGGGCCGGAGGCCACGTGGCTGAAGCCCAGCTCGTAGCCGTAGAGCTCCAGTTCCTTGTATTCCTCGGGCGTCCAGTAGCGCAGCACCGGGTGGTGGTGCGCGGTCGGCTGCAGGTACTGGCCGATGGTGATCATGTCCACGTCGTGCGCGCGCAGGTCGCGCATGGTCGCCCGCACCTGGTCCATGTCCTCGCCCAGGCCGAGCATGATGCCCGACTTGGTCGCGATCGACGGGTGCTGTGCCTTGAAGTTCTTCAGCAGGGTCAGCGACCACTGGTAATCCGCGCCCGGCCGCACATTGCGGTACAGGTCGGGCACGGTTTCGATGTTGTGGTTGAACACGTCCGGCGGATTGGTCGCCAGGATGTCCAGCGCCCGCTCCATGCGGCCCTTGCCACGGAAGTCCGGGGTCAGCACCTCGATGCGGGTGTTCGGCGACTTCGCCCGGATCGCCCCGATGCAGTCGGCGAAGTGCTGAGCACCGCCGTCGCGCAGGTCGTCGCGGTCCACGCTGGTCACCACCACGTACTTCAGGCCCATGTCGGCCACGGTCTGGGCCAGGCTGGCCGGCTCGCCCGCGTCCGGCGGCTTCGGTCGGCCGTGGGCCACGTCGCAGAACGAGCAGCGGCGCGTGCAGACCTCGCCGAGGATCATGAACGTGGCCGTGCCATGGCTGAAGCACTCATGGATGTTCGGGCAGCTCGCCTCTTCGCAGACCGTGACCAGGCGGTTCTCGCGCAACTTCGCCTTCAGCGTCTGCACCGCGTTGCCCGACGGGATCCGCACCCGGATCCACGACGGCTTGCGCAGCACCGGCGCGTCGGCGAACTGCACCGGCGAGCGGCCGATCTTGTCGCCGCCCAGCTGTTTGACCCCCGCCTGCAACGGCGCGGCGGACGGCGTGTCGCCCTGCACGACCTGCAGGGGAATGATGCGAGCAGTGGATTCAGTCATGGTCTGTCAGATCGGGCAGGTCCGCGGCAGGCTGGGGGTCCAGGCCGAACTGGCGGGCCAGGTGGCCCAGCAGTACCGGCGTGACGGCCGCCATGCCGGACGGTCCCCCCAAGTCTACCATCGAGGTGACCTGCAGCCCTTGGTAGCCGCAGGGGTTGATGCGGTGGAACGGTTCCAGGTCCATCGCCACGTTGAAGGCCAGGCCGTGGAAGGTGCAGCCCCGGCGGACCCGGATGCCCAGCGCGGCCACCTTGGCCCCGCCCACGTATACCCCCGGTGCCCCGTCCCGGCGTTCAGCCCCGATATTCCATTCGGCCAGCGTATCGATGATCGCCTGCTCGATCCGGCACACGTAATCGCGCACCCCGATGCCCAGCCGGCGCAGCTGCAGCAGCGGGTAGACCACGATCTGGCCCGGACCGTGGTAGGTCACCTGGCCACCGCGGTCCACGTGCAGCACCGGGATGTCGCCCGGCGCCAGCACGTGCTCGTCCTTGCCGGCCTGGCCGAGGGTGAACACCGGATCGTGCTCGACCACCCAGAGCTCGTCCGGGGTGTCGTCGGTACGTGCATCCGTGAAACGCTGCATTGCATGCCAGACCGGCGCGTAGGGCTGGCGCCCCAGGTCGCGCACGATGGCCGCGCGCGCCGCCCGCTGCCCGGGGGCAGCGACGTCCAGCGCACAGGTTTCTACAGCGTCCACTTCACTTCCGGATGTTCGCGCAGGGCTTCATGCGCGGCGTCGTACTGTTCGCGGCTTTCGGCCTTGAACACCAGCCGCACCGAGACGTACTTGCCGTTGGACGAGGTCTTCCAGCTGATCCGCTCTTTCACCACGTCGATGCCGGCGTTCATCAGCAGGGCAGGAAGCTCATGTTCCAGCCCCCTGTTCGCCGGGCCCATCGCGCTGAGCTCGAATTGACCGGGGAACTGGAAGCCGTGTTCGGGATTGTCAGACTTGATTTCCATGACCGCGATTATGGGGACGGTTGCGTCTGAACCCAAGCGCTGCGCGAACGTGGCCACAGCTGCGCCCAACGCTACGTGAAAATCGGTCTTCACGAACAAGACGCTCCAGTGCGTGCGCGGCGCTGGTCAGGGCATCACGCGCTGAATACCCTGCTCCCGCTTAAAAATGAATAAACCACAAGCGGGAACCTTATGCTCCTCAAGCGATACGCGTTGCCGGCCGCCCTTGCCGGTGTCATTGCCGCTGCCGCCCCTGCGGCGCAGGCCGCCGACCAATGCGGGCCCGACGCCATGCGCGAGCACCCGCCCCAGGTCAACTTCCGCGTGGACAACGACCTGTTCGGCGGCGCCGACCAGGACCAGGGCTATACCAACGGGGCGCAGATCACCCTGGTATCGCCCAACCTGGTCGACTACACCGACGACCCCTGCCTGCCGCGCCTGGCCCGCTGGGTCAACCGCCACCTGGAACGCCTCGCGCCCGGCGAGTTCGAGCAGCAGAACATGCTCTTCAGCTTCGCCCAGCAGATCTACACCCCCAAGGATTTCACCCGCCGCGACGTGATCGAGGACGACCGTCCCTACGCCGGCGTGCTGGTGGGCAGCTTCGGCTACAACGCCCGCCGCGGCGATTACCTGCAGACCACCCAGCTGACCCTGGGCGTGGTCGGGCCGTGGGCGCTGGGCGAGGAAGTCCAGGACGCCGTGCACGACCTGCTCGGCGACGAGAAATTCCAGGGCTGGGACAACCAGCTGCACAACGAGCCGGTGATCATGCTCACCCATGAACGCATGAACCGCTGGGGCGATGCCGAGGACAACCTGGCCGGCTGGGGCTGGGATGCGATCAGCCACTACGGCGGTGCGGTCGGCAACCTGGCCACCCACCTCAATGCCGGCGGCGAAGTCCGCGTCGGCTGGAAGCTGCCCGACGACTTCGGCAGCACGCCGCTGCGCCCGGCCGGGGAAAACACCGCGCCGACCCGCGGCGGCAAGCCGACCGGCTGGTCGTTCCACCTGTTCGCCACCACCGACGCGGCCTGGGTGATCCGGGACATCACCCTCGACGGCAACACCTTCCGCAACAGCCACAGCGTGGACAAGCGCAACTGGGTCGCCCAGGGCGGCTACGGCCTGGCGGTGATGTACAACCGCTGGAAGTTCGCCCTCGCCCGCTACCACAGCACCCGCGAGTTCGACCTGCAGGACCAGTCGCCGATCTACGGGTCGTTCACGATCAGCAGATCGCTATAGCGATCTGCGGGTAGGTGCCCACCGTTGGTGGGCACACCGAAAAGAAAAAAGACCGGCGCGAGCCGGTCTTTTTTTTTGCATTTCCAGGACGAACCAAGGAACCGTTTATTCCGATTCCCACCACATCCAGAAGCTGTCCCACAGGCGCTTGAAGAAGCCGGCTTCTTCCACTGCGGCCACCGCCACCAGCGGGGCCTGGGCCACCACCTTGCCGTCCAGGGTAACCTTCAGCGTGCCGACCTGCTGGCCCGCGGTGAACGGCGCTTCCAGGGTCTTCGGCACGTCGATGCTCGGCTTGAGGTCGTTGTAGCGGCCGCGCGGCACGCTCACCAGCAGCGGCTGGGCCACGCCCAGCTGCAGCGTGTCGGCCTTGCCCTTCCACACCTTGTGCTCGGCCACGGCCTTGCCCGGTTCGTACATGCGATGGGTTTCGAAGAAGCGGAAGCCCCAGTTGAGCAGCGCCAGGCTGTCATCGGCGCGCTGCTTTTCAGAGGCACCGCCCAGCACCACCGCGATCAGGCGCTGGTCGCCGCGCTGCGCCGAACTCATCAGGCAGTAACCGGCTTCGGAGGTGTGCCCGGTCTTGATGCCGTCCACGCTCTGGTCGCGCCACAGCAGCAGGTTGCGGTTGGGCTGGGTGATGCTGCCCACGGTGAATTCCTTCACCTTGTTGTAGGCATAGGTTTCCGGGTAGTCGCGCACGAACGCACGGCCCAGCAGCGCCAGGTCGTAAGCGGTGGTGCGGTGGCCTTCGGCGCTCAGGCCGTGGGCGTTGACGAAATGCGAGTCCTTCATGCCGATCTTGGCGGCGTAGCTGTTCATCAGCGAGGCGAACGCCTCCTCGCTGCCGGCCACGTGTTCGGCCAGGGCGATCGCCGCGTCGTTGCCCGACTGGATCGCCATGCCCTTTTCCATGTCTTCCAGGCGTGCGGTCTGGTTGACCGGGAAGCCGCTGTAGCTGCCGTCGGTGCCTGCGCCGCCTTCGCGCCAGGCGCGCTCGCTCATCATCACCTGGTCGTCGTTGCGGACCTTGCCGTTCTTCACTTCGGCGGCGACCACGTACGAGGTCATCACCTTGGTGATGCTGGCCGGCGCCAGCTGTTCATTGATGTTCTCGCCCGCCAGCACCTGGCCGGTGGCGTAGTCCATCAGGATCCAGGCCTTGGCCACGCTGGGCTTGGGCGCAGGCGGGGTTGCCACGGTCGCCGGGGCGGCCGCGGCAGGCGCGGGTGCCGGAGCCGGGGTCGGCAAGGGGGTCTGGGCGGAGACCATGCCCACGAACAGCGTCGTGGCCAGGGCAGCAGCGGCAAAGCGGAATTTCATCGGACAGCAAGCTCCAGAAGGGCGCCAAGGGGGGTACAGGGGTGGGCCATTGTAGGCCGTTTACTCTTTGACGATCTGCGGCGACCCGAATCCCAGACCGGCAATGCGGCCGGCAAGTTCCGAGGCCGTGGCATGGTCGGTCGCCGGCACGCGCAGGCGCCACAGGGTACGACCGCCGCTGACGATGTCGCTGATGCTGGCGCCCACGATGCCCGCCGAGGACAGCTGGCCCAGCGCCTTGGTAGCGTTTTCGCGGCTGGCGAAGCTGGCCACCTGCAGCAGCACGTTGCCGACCTGCTGCTGCAGCGACGGCGCCGGGACCGCGGTCGGCGCGCTGTGTACTGCGCTCGGCAGCGGACGCGCGGCGGCCACCGGTGCTGCCGGCGGCAAGGTGCTCACGGTGACCGGGCCGGTCTCCAGCGTAGCGGCCTGGGTTGCGGCAGGTCGCGCGCCACCCGAAGCGGTCGGCGGCAATGCGCCCACCAGGCGGTCCATTTCACTGGCTCGCCGCGCGGGCGTGGCAACGACGACCGCTGGCGGCGGCGTGGACACCGCAGCGGCCGTGGCCGCAGCGCGGCGCTCGCGGCGCGAGGATCTGTCGGCCAGCAGGTTGTCCTCGCCCGGGCTCAGCGCGCGCACTTCCACGTTGCCGGTGCCGCGCTGGGTGATGCCCAGGCGCACGGCGGCAGCGTAGCTGAGGTCGATGACCCGGCCATCGTGGAATGGCCCGCGGTCGTTGACCCGCACGACCACCGATTCGCCGTTGTCCAGGTTGGTCACCCGGGCGAAACTCGGCAGCGGCAGCGTCTTGTGCGCGGCGGTGAAGGCGTACATGTCGTACACCTCGCGGTTGGAGGTGAGCCGGCCATGGAACTTGGCGCCGTAGTAGGAAGCGGTGCCCTTCTCGGCATAGCCGCGGGTGTCGTCCATCACCTTGTACTGCTTGCCGAGCACGGCATACGGCGTCCTGTTGCCGACCGGCGAGCGCGGCAGGTCGACCACCTCCGGCTCGGGAATGCAGGCCACGTTGGGAATGTAGGTGGGCGTGCTGTCGTTGACCCCGGGCTTGTACAGGCCGCCGGCGCGGTAATCGCCGCGCGTGCTGGGGTCTTCCGCCGCCGCCTTGTAAGGCGAGCCTTCCGGGCAGTGCGCCGGGCGCCCGCCCCTGCCTGCGCCCTGCACCACGGTGCCGCCGGGCTTGCCCGCGCCAACGCTGGCGGCGGGCGGCTTCTTCGGTGCACTGCTGCAGGCGGCCAACGCCAGGATCAACAGGCCGGGAACCAGCCATCTGCAGTGTGCGAATGCGTTCATGCCGGCGGCAGCTCCTGTCCGGCGATGGCCTGGGACAGCTGGTACACCGCCATCGCGTACATTTTGGAAAGGTTGTAGCGGGTAATCGCGTAGTAGTTCTGGAAGCCCAGCCAGTACTGCCGGCCGGCGCTGCCTTCGAGCGTGATCGGGGTCGCGGTCAGCCCGGCCTGCACCGGAACGCTGGGCTGGTAGCCGCGCTGGGCCAGGTCGGACAGGGTCCAGGTCGGGGTCCAGTCGGTCGGGTCGAACGACGCGCGCCCCGGGGCCAGCGTGGCCGGCACCGCCACCGGGCCGCCACGCACCCAGCCGCCCTTCTTGACGAAGTAATTGGCGATGGAGGAGAACACGTCGTCGAAGCTGTTGAACAGGTCGCGGCGACCGTCGCCGTTGCCGTCGACGGCGAAATCGAGGTAGCTGGACGGCATGAACTGGCCCATGCCCATCGCGCCGGCGTAGCTTCCCTTGATCGACAGGATGTCCAGCTTTTCATCGCGGGCAAGCGCGAACAGGCGCGCAAGTTCGTCGCGGAAGAACAGCTCGCGGCGGACTTCCCGTTCGAGCTTGGCCGGATCGCCACTGCGCGGGTAGTTGAAGGCCAGCGTGTACAGCGCATCGAGCACGCGGTAGCTGCCGGTGTTGGCGCCGTAGCTGGTTTCGACGCCGATGATCGCCACGATCACTTCGGCCGGCACGCCGGTGCGTTCCTGCACCCGCATCAGTTCATCGCGGTGCTGCGCCAGGAATTTCCGCCCGCCGTCGATCCGCGCCTGGCTGATGAACATCGGCCGGTACTCGTTCCACGGCTTGACCCGCTCGGCCGGGCGCGACATGGCGGCGATGATCGGGTCGCGCACCTGTGCCTGGGCCAGGGTCGCATCGATCTGTGTGGCCGGAATGCCATAGCGTGCGGCGGTGTCGCGTACGAAGTTGGCGCGGGCGATCGCGAACGGCACCGGGGTCAGGTCGACCGGCGGTGCGCTGGCGGCGGCGGCTTCAGGCGCGGCCTCGGCCGGCCCCTTGTGCGCGACCCCCGGTCGGTTGGCCGGTCGGTTGGGCGCATCCGACGCCTGCGGCGGCGGTGATGGGGAGTGCGGCTGGGTCGCGCAGGCGACCAAACCGAGCGTGAGCATGCAGGCCAAAGTGCGTCGGATCATCGCCGCAGGTTAGCAGGTCAAAGATGAAATAAAACCCCTAAGACCATGAATCCCAACGATTTGCGTAGACAGGAACACGTTCGTTAAGACGACGTGTAAATCGCGGGTCAAGGTATAGCCGGTCGCGCCCCCATCCCCATGAGCGCGACCGGCGCCACCGACCTGGTCGATACCAGCGCGACGCGCTACTCCCCAGCGCAACGTCGCACCCCCTGTACCCGTTAGGTCAACTACGTCCCGCAGCGCTGGGGCGCGTCATCTTGGCTGACTGCGCAGCTGCTGCGGGTCGCCATTGTGCAGGCCGATTACGACAAGTCCATTGATCGTGATCAAGCGCATTCAGTTCTGTGAGCGACATCGCACTTTGTTGCCGACATGTTGACGGCGCCTACACCCACGGTGCCGGTTTCGGCATATTCGCATCGTTCTAAACACGCATTTGCGCAAAATCCGGCGGCAACGTCGCCGTTGTTTTGACTAGACATATCGAGTCGCGACGGAATGCCGCCGCGCGAGATCACGCGGACAGCCGCCTCAGCTGTAGCCGCCGTGCACCGGGTTGTGGCTGCGCGCCGCCATCACCAGGCCGAACCCGGCCAGCAGCGAAACCGCCGAAGTGCCGCCATAGCTGATCAGGGGCATCGGCACGCCCACCACCGGCAGCAGGCCGGAGATCATGCCGCCGTTGACCAGCACATACACGAAGAAGGCCAGGCCGGTGGCCCCGGCCAGCAGGCGCGAGTACGAGTCGCGCGACTGCGACGCGATCCACAGGCAGCGCCCGATCACCACCAGGTACAGGGCCAGCACGGTGGCCACGCCGATCCAGCCAAATTCCTCGCTGAGCACGGAGAAGGCGAAGTCGGTGGTCTGCTCGGGAATGAAGTTCAGGTGCGACTGCGAGCCCTGCCCCCAGCCCTTGCCATCCAGGCCACCGGACCCGATGGCGATCTTGGACTGGATGATGTTCCAACCCGCCCCCAGCGCGTCGCTTTCGGGGTCCAGGAACATCATGATGCGGTCCTTCTGGTACGGCCGCAGCAGCCAGATCCAGGCCACGGGCGCGGCCGCGGCAACGCCGCCCACCGCTACGCCCACCCACCACCAGGGCAGGCCGGCCAGCAGCAGCACGAAGGCACCGCTGGCCGCGATCAGCACGCCGGTGCCAAAGTCCGGCTGCAGCATCACCAGCCCGGTCGGCACGCCGATGATCACCGCGCTGACCAGCACGGTATTGAAGCGCGGCGGCAGCGGCATGCGGTGCAGGTACCAGGCCACCATCATCGGCAGGCTGACCTTGAGCAGTTCGGCCGGCTGCAGGTAGAACAGTTTCAGGTCCAGCCACTGGCGGCCGTACTTTCCGGTGCCGAGCACGAACACCGCCAGCAGCGGAATCATCGAGATCGCATAGATCAACGGCGTGGCCGAGCGGATGCGCAGGATCGACGCCCGCGAAATCAACCACAGCGCGACCAGGCCCACGCCGAATCGCGCGGCCTGCGCATACACCAGACCGTCGCCACCGGCACTCTTGAGCACCGACAGGCCGATCAGCATCAGCGCGCCCAGGGCCAGGCACAGCACCCAGTCCAGAGTGCTGCAGAAACGGACGGCCATGTCGGTCGCCCAGCGCAGGAACACCTTCATCGGGTGCGCTCCGGTGGCGTCGGGGGGGCGGCAGCAGGTGCCAGGGGCGTGCCGGGCACGGGGACGGGCGCCGGGACCGGTTCGGGCACGCCGACCTGCACCGGCACCCCGTCCAGCGCCGCGGCGGCGATGTCGCCGGCCTCGCGCGCGGTGCTGTCGCCTTCGACCGCGGTGATGCCGATCGCGGTGGTACCGCGCGCGCTGTCCAGCGGCTCCATGCCTTCGGGCATCTTGCCCAGCAGCCAGGCGTCGAACAGCTTGCGTGCGATCGGCGCCGCCGCCGAACCGCCGTAACCGCCACCTTCGACCGCAATGGCCAGCGCGATCACCGGGTTCTCGGCCGGGGCAAAGCCCACGAACAGCGAACGGTGCCGCAGGTGCATGGGCAGGCTCTTGGGATTCACCGCAGCGGTACCGCGGCGGCTGATCACCTGCGCGGTGCCGGTCTTGCCGGCGATGGTGTACGGCGCGCCGGCCGCGGCGCGGGCGCCGCTGCCGCCGGGGCGCATGGTCCCCATCATGCCTTCGCGCACGGCCTGCAGGTTGCCGGGACTGGGGCTGACCGGCTTGCTGGCGCCGGCCGGCGTGGCCACCCAGTCGGCGTCGAAGCCTTCGCGCTGCTGCATCACCAGGTGCGGGGTGCGCAGCTGGCCGTCGCCGATGCCGCCCACGCCATGCACCAGCTGCAGCGGGGTGACCTTCCAGTCGCCCTGGCCGATGCTGACGTTGACGGTGTCGCCGGGGTACCAGCGTTCCTTCCGCGACTTCGCCTTGTTCTGCGGCGACGGCAGGATCCCGCCGATCTCACCGGTCAGGTCGATCCCGGTCGGCTGGCCGAAGCCGTAGTAGCCCATGTAGTGGTCGAACTTCTCGATCCCCATGTCCAGGGCGAGCTTGTAGTAATAGGTGTTGACCGACTGGGTGATCGACTTGCGCAGGTCGGTCCAGCCGTGGCCGCTGCGGTTGGCGTCGCCCCAGCCGCGCGAGGTGCCCGGCAGGTAGAACATGCCGCTGGAGTAGATCCGGTCTTCGGGGCGGCGGGTGCCGCTGTCCAGCCCGGCCAGGCCGATCAGCGGCTTGATCGTCGAACCGGGCGCCACCCCACCCAGCACCAGGCGGTTGAACTGCGGGCGCGACGGGTTGTCGTTGAGCGCCTTGAAGTCGGTGTGCGAGATGCCGTTGACGAACAGGTTGGGGTCGTACGACGGCAGGCTGACCATGGCCAGGATCTCGCCGGTACGCGGATCCATCGCCACCGCCGAGCCTTCGAATTCGCCGAACGCGGCGACCATCGCGCGCTGCAGGTCGGCGTCGATGGACAGGCGCAGGTCGCTGCCGGACTGCGCCGGGACGCGGCCGATGGTGCGGATGGCACGGCCCTGCACGTTGGTTTCGACCTGCTCGTAGCCGACCTTGCCGCGCAGCTGCGTCTCGTAATAGCGCTCCAGCCCGGACTTGCCGATGTGGGTCAGCGCGGCATTGCCCTCGCCCAGCATCTCCAGGTCCTTGTCATCGACCCGGCCGACGTAGCCGATGACGTGCGCGAACAGGTCGCCGTAGGGGTAACGCCGGGTCAGGTACGGCTCCAGCTCGACCCCCGGGTAGCGCCAGCGGTCGACCGCGAAGCGCGCCATTTCCTCGTCGGTCACGCGCAGCTTCAGCGTCACCGGCAGGAAACTGCGGCGCGCCTTGCGCGACCTGTTGAAGGTCTCGATGTCTTCCGGGCTGAGGGCCAGGATCTTCGCCAGCCCGGCCAGGGTGGCGTCCATGTCCTTGACCTTGTCCGGGGTGATGTCGAGCCGGAACGCGGGCACGTTCTCGGCCAGCAGGCGCCCGTTGCGGTCGTAGATCATGCCGCGACCGGGCACCACCGGCCGCGGTTTGATCCGGTTGGCCTCGGAGCGGGTGGCGTAGATGTCGTGGTCGAGCACCTGCAGCTTGAAGTACCAGCCGCCCAGGCCGATCAGGCAGACCAGCACGCCCAGGAAGCCCAGCGCGGCGCGGCGCCGGAACTGTTCGGCCTCGGCGTGGGGGTTCTTGGCCTGGCGGCGCACGTACATGTCAGCGCCCGCGTCGTCCGAAGCGGACCGCGTCGAGCAGCACGAACACCAGCGGCCACAGGCCCATGCCCAGCAGCGGCGCCCACCAGTACGACCAGGGCAGGGTCGGTTCACCGACCGCGATGTGGACCACTGCGCTGACGATGCGGTCGTTGAACAGCAGGCCGCCGATCGCCAGCACCTGCTGCGACATCGGGAAGAAGCGGATGCGCGCGCGGAAGCGCTGCAGGATGAAGGTGAGCATGACCAGCCGCAGCGCCTGTTCGCCCAGCACCCCGCCATACAGCAGGTCGGCGATCACGCCGCAGATGAACGCCACGCCCAGGCCGACCCGGTCCGGGGCTTCGATCACCCAGTATGCCAGCACCAGCGCCAGCCAGTAGGGGCGCAGCGGCTGCAGCAGTTCGGGCAACGGCAGCAGGCCCAGCAACAGCGCCAGCACGATGCTGACCGGGAGCACCCACGGTTTGTCGCGCAGGCGGCTCATCGGGTGGGTTCCGTCGGGGATGGCTGGGGTGCGGGTTGGGTCGCTTGTGGCACGGTTTCCGTGGGCCGACTAACAGTCGGCGCTACCGGTGACGCAGGTGCAGACGCTGCCGGTCCGCCCGTACTGTCGGAAAGCTGGAGGTTGGGCGGGATCCGGATCGCGGCACCCGGTCGGAGCAGCAGCACGTCGCGGCCGCGGTCGAGCTTGGCTGCCGGGTCCAGCTGGCCGACCAGGAAGGCGTGGGTGTCGTCGGGGCGCAGGGCGGTGATTTTGCCGACCGGGAAGCCGGCCGGGAAACGGCCGCCCAACCCGGAGGTGACGATCTCATCGCCTACTTCGACGCCGGCGCTGAGCGGAATGTCACGCAGTTCCAGGGTATCGCCGCGGCCGTACACGATCAGGCGCACGCCGTTGCGGGCCACGGTGACCGGCACCGCGTGGTCGGGGTCGGTGAGCAGCAGCACGGTGGCGGTGCTGCCGGTGGTGGCGATCACCTGCCCCATCAGCCCGCCGGCGTCGATCACCGCCTGGCCCAGGTGCACGCCGTCGCGGCTGCCGGCGGCCAGCACCAGGCGCTGCTTCACCGGATCCAGGTCGATGTCCAGGATCGGCGCCAGCTGCACGTCCAGCCCGCTGCGCTCGGCCACGTTGAGCAGTTCGCGCAGCTGGGCGTTGTCCAGCGCAGCGGTCTGCAGGCGGGTCAGCCGCGCATTGGCGATCAGCAGCTGGTTGCGCAGTTCGCGGTTCTCATCCACCAGCTGGCCATGGCTGGCCGCGTTGTCCTTGACCTGGGTGCCCAGCCGGCCCGGCAGGCCGGCCAGCGCCCACACCGGCTGCACCAGCACGTTGGCCTGCGCGCGGGCGCGCGCCAGCCAGCCGGCCTGGTCGTCGAGCACGATCAGGGTGATGGCCAGGGCCAGGTAGGCGAGCAGCCGCAGCGGGCTGCTGGCATCGCCCTGGCGGGAGGCTACGGGAGGACCGGCGTAAGGCGGCACGAGGCGTTTCGAGGGTTCAAGGAAGGGGACGACGGGATGCGACAACGCCCCGGCGCTGCGATGCCCCGCGTGGCAGGCACGCAGCGGGCATCACGCCGCAGGGGCGCGTCCACGGAACCGCAACGGTACGACTTACTCCGGCGCAAAGAACTCGTTGCCGTGCATGTCGACCAGCTCCAGCGCTCGGCCGCCACCGCGGGCCACGCAGGTCAACGGGTCGTCGGCCACCTGCACGTGCAGGCCGGTTTCCTCGGAAATCAGGCGGTCCAGGTCGCGCAGCAGGGCGCCGCCACCGGTCAGCACGATGCCGCGTTCGGCGACGTCGGCGCACAGTTCCGGCGGGGTCTGCTCCAGCGCCAGCTTGACCGCGCTGACGATGCCCGACAGCGGCTCGTGCAGTGCTTCAAGCACTTCGTTGGAGTTGATCTTGATCATCTTCGGCACGCCCTCGGCGAGGTTGCGCCCGGAGATTTCCATCTCGATCACTTCCGCCTGCGGGTAGGCGCAGCCCAGCTCGACCTTGATCCGCTCGGCCGTGGCTTCGCCGATCAGCATGCCGTGGTTGCGACGCACGTAGTTGGTGATCGACTCGTCGAACCGGTCGCCGCCGATGCGCACCGAGGCCGAATAGACGATGCCGTTCAGCGAGATCACCGCCACTTCGGTGGTGCCGCCGCCGATGTCGATGACCATCGAGCCACGGGCTTCGGTGACCGGCATGCCGGCGCCGATCGCGGCGGCCATCGGCTCTTCGATCAGGAACACGTCACGGGCACCGGCCTCCTCGGCCGATTCCTTGATGGCGCGGCGTTCGACCTGGGTCGAACCGGCCGGCACGCAGACCAGTACGCGCGGGCTCGGGCGCAGGAAGCGCGACTTGTGCACCTTCTTGATGAAGTGCTTGAGCATCGCCTCGGTATAGGTGAAATCGGCGATGACGCCGTCCTTCATCGGGCGGATGGTGGTGATGTGGCCCGGGGTACGGCCCAGCATCTGCTTGGCCTCGGCGCCGACCGCGGCGACCGAACGGGTGCCGCCGATGGCGCGGTCCTGGCGCACGGCCACGACCGACGGTTCGTTCAGCACGATCCCCTGCCCGCGCACGTAGATGAGGGTATTGGCCGTGCCCAGGTCGATGGACAGGTCATTGGAGAACATGCCACGCAGTTTCTTGAACATCTGGGAGTTGATCCTGAGGGGTGTCGCGCCCAACGCGGGATGGCGAAAAATTGGGCAGAATTCGAGGTCGACAAGCCTAGCAATCCCCCTGTTCGCGAGCAAGGAGAAATGTCCCCCAAACCCAGCCTTGGCGGCCATTCAGCCGAATCCGGACAGCCGGGGTTCTGGCCCTGCGGCGCCGCACCCGTTAACCTTTGCGCCATTGGGCGCCTCCGGGCGCCGTTTCGTTGCCCGCCCGGCGGGCCTCAAACCCCATTCGCATAGGCCTTAATCGATGTCCGCTTTGATCTGTGGTTCTCTTGCCTTCGACACCATCATGGTGTTCCCGGACCAGTTCAAGAATCACATCCTGCCGGACAAGGTGCACATCCTGAACGTGTCGTTCCTGGTGCCGCGCATGCGCCGCGAGTTCGGTGGCTGCGCCGGCAACATCGCCTATAACCTGCACCTGCTGGGTGGCGACCCGATCCCGATGGGCACGGTGGGATCGGATTTCGGCCCGTATCGCGAGTATTTCCAGGGCCTGGGCATCGACCTGAGCCGGGTCAAGGTGATCGACGAACTGTTCACCCCGCAGGCCTTCATCACCACCGACCACGACAACAACCAGATCACCGCCTTCCATCCGGGCGCGATGATGCGCTCCTACGAAAACCACGTGAAGGACGTGCCGGGGGTGACCCTGGGCCTGGTCGGCCCGGACGGCCGTGAAGGCATGATCCAGAACTCGCAGGAGTTCTTCGACGCCGGCGTGCCGTTCATCTTCGACCCGGGCCAGGCGATGCCGCTGTTCAATGGGCCGGAGCTGCGCACCTTCATCGAGCAGGCCGACTACGTGGTGGTCAACGACTACGAGTCCAACCTGCTGCAGGAGCGTACCGGCTGGGACGAAAAGGAAATCGTGAGCCGGGTCAAGGCCTACATCACCACCCGCGGCCCGAAGGGCGCGGTGATCCATACCCCGGAAAAGACCTACGACATCCCGCCGGCGCACGAACGCCGCGTGGTGGATCCGACCGGCTGTGGTGACGCCTTCCGCGCCGGCCTGATCTACGGCATCGAGAAGGGCTACGACTGGCTGACCATCGGCCGCATGGGCAACCTGATGGGTGCGCTGAAGGTCGAGCACCCGGGCACGCAGAACCAGCGGTTCACCTTTGATGAGTTCAACGAGCAGTTCAAACAGCAGTTCGGTTACGCGCTGAGCGCGTAATCGAACTGCTGGTTGAACTGCTCGCCCAGGATTCGCCTTTGGCGAATCCTGGGCCCCGAGGCATTTCACCTATCCCCGCGCCTTCGGCGCGCCCCCTTAACAGAAGGGGGCTGTTGCCCCAGAGGGGGGACCGGCGCTTTCCGTACCGACCAACGGTCGGTACCTACCGGGGGGGACATCGGTTCGTACGAAACGTGCGATACCCGGGGCGGGACATCGGTTCTTACGGAGCGTGCGATACCGGGGCCGCGACATCGGTTCGTACGGGGCGTGCGATATCGGTAGGTGCCGACCGTTGGTCGGCACGCTGCTTCACCGGGCGATCAATTCCACCAGTTCGGCATCCTGCTGGCGTCCACGCCGCCGGTTTCGAAGACGGCGGTGCGGGTGCCGCCGGCCTTGACCGGGAATTCGATGCTGATGGACTTCGCCTTGCGTGCGAGCTTCCACAGCGCCTTCTGGTCGGTGATGAACATGGCGATGGCCTCGTCGGTCTTCGGGCGCCAGGCAGCCATGTTGATCGGCTTGCCGTCGTCCACGGTGACCTTGACGGTGCACTGCGGGCAGCGGAAATCGCCGGCCTGCAGGACCAGGTAGGCGTGCCGCTTCCATTCGGGATGGTCGCGGAAGATCAGCTGCACCGGCTTGGGCCCGCTGCCGTCCACGTCCACGCGCTCCCTGCTGTAGATCGAGGCCGACACCTGGTTGCCCTTGCTGCCCACCGCCACCTGGTTGTACTGCCACAGGCCCTGCATGCGGCGAAGCTCGCGCGCGGTGTCGGCCTTGGCCTTGACCTCGGCGTAGCCCGGCTCGATGCGCGCGGCCACGTCGGTGTCCTTGTACTGGTCCAGCAGCGACCCACCGTGGATGCGCGCGCGCTCCCAATCCTGCGCGGCCACGGCCATGTCGTACTGCTTGGCCACGCCTTCGGCCTTTGCTTCCTGCTGTGCCTTGGCAGCGGCGGCAGCGGCCTCCTGCGCCCTGCGCTCTTCTTCCGGGTTGCTGCAGGCCGCCAGGGCGAACGCGCAGGCAGCGGCGAGGATCAGTCGTTTCATTGCAGAAGTCCGGTTCGGGTGCGGCTCCGAGTGTACCGGTAGCGCAAACGCAAAAAAAACGGCGGGGTTGCCCCCGCCGCTTCCCATGCATCCTGCGCTGCAACCGCCGTTACGGTGCGGCCGGGCTCGCCTTGTCCAGCATGTCCTGCACCGATGCGGTGGTGATCGGGTGGTAGCTGGGCTTGGCCTTTTCGAAGGCCGCCTTGGCGAAGGCCAGGCCTTCCGGGGTCTTCACCAGTTCGGCGTAGATCGGCAGGATCAGCTTGCGACGGCCCACGCGCTCGATGAACGCACCGGCCGCTTCATTGGCTTCGGCATAGCCGCTGCGGATCGCCAGCGGGTACCAGCGCATGGCGATCTCACCGTTGGCGGTACCGGTGAACTTGTACGCACGGTCCAGCGCGGCCAGTTTCTCCACCGGCAGTGTCTTGCCCAGGCCGTCGATGAAGTGCACCCACTCCTGGGTACCCCACTCACCGGTGATCTGCGCGTTCGGCAGGGTGCCGCTGCCCTGCCAGGCAATACGTGCGGTGTCGACGATGCTGAAGCTGCGCGAGCGCGCCTTGGCCGCGAACGCCGGAATGCCCGGCTCTTCCAGCCATGCTTTCAGCTCGGCATCGGTGACGGCGCCGGGCTTCTTGGGCAGCAGGTTCTTCTTCAGGTACTCGACGAACTGGTCGGTGTTGGCGCTCTGGAAGGCGTGGTCATCGAACCAGCCACGCAGGAACGGGTCGAAGATCTCGCGGCCAAAGCGCTGCTCCAGGAACTGCAGGAACCACGAACCCTTGACGTAGGCGACGTTGCTCAGCGCTTCGTCCGGGTCGCGTTCGGTCAGCGGCGGCAGGGCCAGCGCCTGGTCGGCCGGGCTCATGTCCTTGACCTCCGCGAGCAGGTCGTTCTGGTCGATCTCGCGCTCCATCTCGGCCATCTCCTGGCCATACAGCGCCTCGGTGATGCGGCCCTGGACGTAGGTGGTGAAGCCTTCGTTGAGCCAGATGTCCTTCCAGCTCGAGTTGGTCACCAGGTTGCCCGACCAGCTGTGCGCCAGCTCATGGGCGACCAGCGACACCAGCGACTTGTCGCCGACGATCACGGTCGGGGTGGCGAAGGTCAGGCGCGGGTTCTCCATGCCGCCGAACGGGAACGACGGCGGCAGCACCAGCATGTCGTAGCGGCCCCAGCGATACTCGCCGTAGAGCTTCTCGGCCGCACCGATCATCTTCTCGGTGTCTTCGAACTCCTTGGCGGCCTTGCCGACCATGGTCGGTTCGGCCCACACGCCGGAGCGGCCGGAGATCGGTTCGAATACCAGGTCACCGGCGGCGATGGCCAGCAGGTAGGACGGAATCGGCTGCGGCATCTTGAAGGTGTAGTCACCGTCACGCGCTGCCTTGGGGTCGTTGTCGGCGCTCATCAGCACCATCACGTCCGGACGCGAGGTCACGTGCGCGCTGTAGGTGAAACGCACGCTCGGCGTGTCCTGCAGCGGCACCCAGGAGCGGGCGTGGATGGCCTGCGACTGGCTGAACATGAAGGGCAGCTGCTTGCCTTCGGTCATCGACGGCTCCAGCCACTGCAGGCCCGAGGCGGTCGGCGCGGTGTGGTAGGTCACCAGGACCTTGCCCGGCTGTTCCGGGGCGTCGATGGTCAGCTTGCTGCCGAACACCTTGTCGGCCGGGGCCAGCGCGAACTGCAGCGGCGCGGTCTTGCCATCGGCTGCCACGGCTTCGACCTTTTCAATGGTCAGCTCGCGGGTATCGAGCACGAGCTGCTTGGCGGCCTTGTCCTTCCACTCCAGGGTGTAGGTGGCGGTACCGCCGATCTGCCGGCTGTCGAAGTCCAGCTTCAGGTCCAGCGCCAGGTCCTTGATGACGACCTTGTCCGGCTCGGCGTAGGAACTCTCATCGTGGCTGCGGTTGGCGGCTTTCACGGCGTTGTCGGCGCTCGGCTGGGCGGCGGGGGCCGCGGTCGGGGCGGCGGGCTCTTTGGAGCAGCCGGCGGCAAGCGCAACGGCCAGGGGAATCAGCAGGAACGGGGATCGCATGAATCGGGACCGATCAGGGTGAAACCGCCAGTTTACCCCTCCCGGAAGCTGAATACGGAATGCCCCGCCGTAGCGGGGCAGAGCCAGCGGGGCAGAGCCCCGCTCTACACCTTGTAGCCGGAGTGGATCGAGACGATCCCGCCGGTCAGGTTCTTGTAGTGGCAGCGGGCGAAGCCGGCCTCACCCATCATGGTCTTCAGCGCTTCCTGCGGCGGGTGCTTGCGGATGCTTTCGGCCAGGTACTGGTAGCTGGCGCCATCGCGTGCGAACAACTGGCCCAGCTTCGGCAGGATCTTGAACGAGTGGAAATCGTAGATCGGCTTGAACCAGTCCGCGGTGACTTCCGAGAACTCCAGCACGCGGGCCTGGCCGCCGACCTTCAGCACGCGGTACATCTCGCGCAGCGCCGCGTCCTTGTCGGTGACGTTGCGCAGCCCGAAGGCGATGGTGACCAGGTCGAAGCTGGCGTCCGGGAACGGCAACGCCTCGGCGTTGAGCTGCACGAAATCCAGGCCGGCGACCACGCCGCGGTTGGTCAGGCGGTCGCGGCCCACGGTCAGCATGCCCGCGTTGATGTCGCCCACCACGACGGTACCCTCGTCACCGACCCGCTCCTTGAGCAGCACCGCGATGTCGCCGGTGCCGCCGGCCAGGTCGAGCACGCTGTCGCCCGGCTTCACCTGCGCGGTGGCCACGTAGTAGCGCTTCCACGCCCGGTGGATGCCCAGGCTCATCAGGTCGTTCATCAGGTCGTAGTTGCGCGCGACCGAGGTGAACACTTCGCCCACCAGCTTCTGCTTGTCCGTGGCGGCAACGTCACGGAAGCCGAAATGGGTGGTGCCAGTCTTGTAGGGGGATTCGCTCATGACCCCGATTATCGCACCGCTCGCCAGTCTGCGGCACCTTATGATGCCCCCTTCTCCCCCATGGACTGCCCATGCTCATCACCCCCGACTACGCCGCCCTGCTCAAGACCGCCATCGACGAGGCCCGCCAGGGCCTGGCCGAAGGCGGCATCCCCATCGGCGCGGCGCTGTACCACAACGACGGGCGCCTGCTCGGCTGTGGCCACAACCGCCGCGTGCAGGAAGGCGACCCGTCGGTGCACGGCGAAACCGATGCCTTCCGCAAGGCCGGCCGCCAGCGCCGCTACCAGGACACCATCATGGTCACCACCCTGGCCCCTTGCTGGTACTGCAGCGGGCTGGTCCGCCAGTTCAACATCGGCACCGTGGTGGTGGGTGAATCGGTGACCTTCCAGGGCGGCATCGACTGGCTGCGCGAGAACGGCGTGCAGGTCATCGACATGCAGAACCAGGAGTGCATCGACCTGCTGGGCGGATTCATCTCCGCCCACCCCGAGGTCTGGAACGAAGACATCGGCGAGTGATCCGTACCGCACCGTGCGCACCTGTGCACGGTGCGGGCCGAAGGCGTCGCCATCGACCTGCGAGCGCGGGTCGCAGTCATGAACACTTCAGGCGCGAAGGTTGGTGCGCACGCCCGCTGCACATCGCCATGACACCCCATGCACTGGATGTTACGCATCATCAGGGTGTCTTCTTCCCTGTGAATCGACGCGACCATGTCCTCTGTACCACTGTCCATTCCCGCCGTCATCGACGTCGACGCCGAGATCAACTATTGGCGCACCCAGCACACCCAGGGCAAGCTGAAACTGTCCTCGTTCGGGAATTACGTGCCGTGGGTCAAGTTCGCCTGCAACTCGTTGATCTCCAAGCCGCACGCGGACGACCGAGAGCGCGCCCGCACCTTCAAGGAGCATTTCGACTACCAGATCCTGCCGCGCTTGAGCGAGGACGAGGCGCGCGAGTTCGTCGAGCAGGTGTGGGAACACGTGTACCTGACCAGCCAGCACGACCAGAACGCCCGTCCCCGCCTCACTGCCCGCGCCTGAGCGCTCGCTGCACGGGGCCTACACGCCGCCCCGGCACATGATGGCGCAACGCCACTTCGTTCCGGTGCCGATGAAACTCCGCAGCCTCTTCAACCTGGTCGCCAAGAAAGCGTCCTATGCCGCGGGCACCCCATGGACCTTCCTCGGTGCGCTCTGCATCGTGGTCATCTGGGGCCTGAGCGGACCCGTATTCAAATTCAACGACACCTGGCAGCTGGTGATCAACACCGGCACCACCATCATCACCTTCCTGATGGTGTTCCTGATCCAGCACAGCCAGAACGCCGACACCGCCGCCATCCAGATCAAGCTGGATGAGCTGATCCGGGTGACGGCCGAGGCCAACAACGAACTGCTGGACCTGGAAGAACTCGACGAGGAACGACTGGAGGAAATCCGGCGAACCTACGAGGCGATGGCCAGAGAAGCGACGCAGACGCTGCAGCGGCGGCGTGGGGGCGGCTGACGATTCCCTGCATTGCGTGGGACACGCATGGCGTGTCGCTACGTCGGATCTGCGGATCCGACCGGACGTTCAACGCGCGGCGACTTCGCCCCGCTCGTACCAGCCGCCGCCCAGTACCTTGTACAGCGCCACCTGGTTCGACTGCTGCGCCAGCTGCGTGCTCACCCGCGACTGCCGCGCCGTGTACGCCGTCCGCCGCGCATCCAGCAGGGTCAGGAAGCTGTCCAGGCCGGCGTCGTAGCGTGCCTGCGACAGCCGCTGCGCCTGTTCGGCAGCGGCCACCAGGGCCTGCTGCGAGACCAGCTGGGCGTCCAGGCTTTCGTTGAGCGCCAGCGCGTCGGCCGCCTCGCGGAACCCGGACTGGATCGCCTGTTCATACCGCGCCAGGGCGATATCGCGGTTGGCGTTGGCCACGCCCAGACCGGCGCGCAGTTTGCCACCCTGGAAGATCGGCAGGTTCAGGGTCGGCATGAAACTCCACACCCGCGTGCCGGAATCGAACAACCCCGACAGTTCCGACGACGCCGAACCCACGCTGCCGGTCAGGCTGATCGAGGGGAAGAAGGCCGCGCGCGCCGCGCCGATATTGGCGTTGGCCGCCATCAGCGTGTGTTCGGCGGCCATCACGTCGGGCCGCCGCAGCAGCACGTCGCCGGGCACGCCGCCGGGTATCGCGCGCACGGCAGCGACCGCGGTCGCTTCGCTGTCCGGCAGCAGCGCGTCATCCACCGGTCCACCGGCAAGCAGCATCAGCGCGTTGCGGTCCTGCGCCAGCTGCCCTTGGAAACGGGCGACGTCGGTACGCGCGGTTTCGACCAGGGTGCGGGTCTGGCTCAGCTCCAGCGCCGACACCCCACCGAGCCGATGCCGCGCTTCGCTCAGGCGCAGCGAGTCTTCGTAGCTGGACAGCGTAGCCTGGGAGATCTTCAGCTGTTCGCTGTCCGCGCCCAGGGTCAGCCACGCGTTGGCCACTTCGGCCACCAGCGCCAGCTGCGCACTGCGCCGGTTGGCCGCTTCGGCAAAGTACTGCTGCAGGGCGGCCTGGCTGAGGCTGCGCACGCGGCCGAACAGGTCCAGCTCGAATTCGACCACGCCGAGGTTGGCGCTGAACTGTTCGGCGACCGGGACATCGCCACCGCTGCGGGTCATCTGTCCCTGCACCCCCACTGCGGGAACCCGGTCGGCACGCTGGATGCGGTACTGCGCGCGCGCCTTGTCCACGTTCAGCACGGCCACGCGCAGGTCGCGGTTGTTCTGCAGCGACTGTGCGATCACGGCCTGCAGGCGCGGGTCGACAAAGAAGTCGCGCCAGCCGATGTCGGCCACTTCCACCGACGATGCGGTGTCCGTCGTGGCTGGCCATTGCGCCGGGATGGCCGGGGCGACCTCGGTGCTGCGCGGTTCCAGCATGGCGCAGCCGGACAGCAGCAGCGCGGAAAGGGAGAGGAAGAGATGCGTGGGTTTCATTGTATGGATTCCGTTTTGGATCGCCTGGGCCGGCCAACGGCCGGCGCTACGAGGCGATGCGGACACCGGGGACGACGCCGTCCCCGGTAGCGCCGGCCGTTGGCCGGCCCAGGCGTTCGTCACGTCAGGCAACGTCGACAGATATCAGGAATGTTCGACCTTGTCCGCCTTCGCCCTGCGGTTGAACAGCTTCTGCACCACCACGAAGAACAGCGGGATGAAGAACAATCCCAGCAGGGTGCCGACGATCATGCCGCCGAGCACGCCGGTACCGATCGCGCGCTGCGCGCCGGAGCCGGCGCCGGAAGCAATGGCCAGCGGCAGCACGCCCAGGCCGAACGCCAGCGAGGTCATGATGATCGGCCGCAGGCGGTCGCGTACCGCGTGCATGGTGGCTTCGAGCACGCTGGCACCCTTTTCCAGGTTCTCCTTGGCGAATTCCACGATAAGGATCGCGTTCTTGCTGGTCAGGCCCACCGTGGTCAGCATCGCCACCTGGAAATAGATGTCGCGCTCCATGCCGCGCATGCTGTTGGCCAGCACCGCGCCCAGGATGCCCAGCGGCGCCACCAGCAGCACCGAGGTCGGCACGCTCCAGCTTTCATACAGCGCAGCCAGGCACAGGAACACGATCAGCAGCGACAGCGTGTACAGCAGTGGGGTCTGCGAACCGGCTTGGCGTTCCTGGTAGGACAGCGCCGTCCATTCGATCTCGAAGCCGGGCGGCAGGTCTTTGGCGATGCGTTCGATCTCGGCCATGGCGTCGCCCGAGGCCACGCCCGGGGCGGGTTCGCCCTGGATCTCCATCGCCGACACGCCGTTGTAGCGCTCCAGGCGCGGTGAACCGTAGTCCCAGCGCTTGCTGGCGAAGGCACTGAACGGCACCATCTCGCCGGCGCTGTTCTTCACCGACCACAGGTTGAAGTCGTCCGGGTTCATGCGGAACGGCGCATCGGACTGCACATACACGCGCTTGACCCGGCCGCGGTCGATGAAGTCATCGATATAGCTACTGCCCCACGCGGCGGCCAGCGTGCTGTTGATCGCGCTGGTCGACAGGCCCAGTGCATTGGCCTTTTCCACGTCCACGTCGATGCGCAGCTGCGGGGTGTCCTCCTGGCCGTTCGGGCGCACGTTGGCCAGCAGTTTGCTCTGCCCCGCCCCGCCCAGCAGCTGGTTGCGTGCGTTGAGCAGCGCTTCGTGGCCCTGGCCGCTGTTGTCCTTCAGGAAGAAGGTGTAGCCCGAGCCGATGCCGAGCTCCGGCATGGCCGGCGGCGGGAAGGCGAAGATGAAGGCGTCCTTGATCTGGCCCAGCGCGCCCATCGCGCGCCCGGTGATCGGGCCCACGCCCTGCTCGGCATCACGCTCCTTCCAGTCCTTGAGCTTGATGAAGGCCATGCCCGCGTTCTGGCCCATGCCGGCGAAGCTGAAGCCCTGCACCGAGAACACCGACTCCACGGCGTCGGTCTCGTTCTTCAGGAAGTGGTCTTCCAGCTTGTACATCGCCTCCAGGGTTCGCTCCTGGGTGGCGCCGACCGGGGTCTGCACCAGCGCCATCAGGATGCCCTGGTCTTCATTGGGCAGGAACGAACTGGGCAGGCGCGCGAACAGCAGGCCCATCACCACCACCAGCGCGGCGAAGATCGCCATGAAGCGCCAGGGCCGTGCCAGGATGCCCTTGACCCCACGCTGGTAGGTTTCGCTGGAGCGGTCGAAGCCACGGTTGAAACCATTGAAGAAACGGCCGGCCCAGCCCTTGTGCGCGACGTGGTGCTCGCCCTTCTTCAGCGGCTTGAGCATGGTGGCGCAGAGCGCCGGGGTCAGCACGATCGCGACCAGGACCGACAGCGCCATGGCCGAGACGATGGTGGCCGAGAACTGCCGGTAGATCACGCCGGTGGAGCCGCTCATGAATGCCATCGGCACGAACACCGCCGACAGCACCAGGCCGATGCCGACCAGGGCGCCGGTGATCTGGCCCATGGATTTGCGGGTCGCTTCCAGCGGCGACAGGCCTTCCTCGGACATGATGCGTTCGACGTTCTCCACCACGACGATGGCGTCGTCGACCAGCAGGCCGATCGCCAGCACCATCGCGAACATGGTCAGCATGTTGATCGAGAAGCCCAGCGCGGCCAGGATGCCGAACGTGCCCAGCAGCACCACCGGCACGGCGATGGTGGGGATCAGGGTGGCGCGGAAGTTCTGCAGGAACAGGTACATCACCACGAACACCAGCACGATCGCTTCGATCAGGGTCTTGATCACGCCCTTGATCGACACCTGCACGAACGGCGTGGTGTCGTAGGGCACCACCGATTCCAGGCCGGCCGGGAAGTTCTGCTTCAGGTCGTCGAGCGCGGCACGCACGCCGTTGGCGGTGTCCAGTGCGTTGGCGCCGGTGGCCAGGGTGATGGCGATGCCGGACGAGGGTTTGCCGTTGTATCGGGTGACGAAGTCATAGCTTTCCGCGCCCAGCTCGACCCGGGCGACGTCGCCGAGCCGCAGCTCGCTGCCGTCGGTGCCGCCCCGCACCAGGATGTTGCGGAACTGTTCGGGCGTCTGCAGGCGGTCCTGCGCGTTGATGGTGGCATTGAGCTGCTGGCCCTTGATCGAGGGCGCACCGCCGAGCTGGCCGATGGCCACTTGGGCATTCTGTGCGGTGATCGCGGCGGTCACCTCCTCCACCGACAGCCTGTAGGTCTGCAGCTTGTTGGGATCCAGCCAGATGCGCATGGCGTACTTGCCGCCGAACACCTGGATGTTGCCCACGCCGGGCACGCGGCTCAGTGGGTCCACGATATTGGAGCCGACGTAGTCGGAAATGTCGGTAGCGTCCATGCTGCCGTCGTTGGAGACGAAGCCGATCACCTGCAGGAAGCCGCTGCTCGACTTGGCCACGTTGATGCCCTGCCGCTGCACTTCCTGCGGCAGCAGCGGCATGGCCAACTGCAGCTTGTTCTGCACCTGCACCTGGGCGATGTCGGGGTTGGTCCCGCTTTCGAAGGTGAGGGTGATGGTGGCCTGGCCATTGGCCGAGCTGTTGGAAGAGAAGTAGATCAGGCCATCGATGCCCTTCATGTTCTGCTCGATGATCTGGGTCACCGAGTCCTCGACCACCTTGGCCGACGCGCCCGGGTAGTTGGCACTGATCTCGACCGAGGGCGGGGCCACTTCCGGGTACATGGAGACGGGCAGCTTCACCACCGCCAGCGCACCGGCGAGCATGATGATGATGGCGATCACCCACGCAAAGATGGGTCGATCAATGAAATAACGCGCCATGGAGTTCTCCGCTTACTGCTTGTCGGCCGGGGCGGCAGCCGCGGCAGGTGCCGCGGGCGTGGCCGGCGCGGCGCCCATTTCGGTGGCCTGCACGGGCATGCCCGGCTGGATCTTCTGCAGGCCTTCGACAATGACCTTGTCGCCGGCCTTCAGGCCGTCCTCGACCAGCCAGGCGCTGCCGACGGCGCGGCTGACCTTCACCGGGCGCACTTCGACCTTGTTCTCCTTGCCGACCACCATGGCGGTGGTGTCGCCCTTGGCGTCGCGGGCGATGCCCTGCATCGGCACCAGCAGGGCGTTGTCGCGCACGCCGCTGCCGACGCGCGCGCGCACGTACATGCCCGGCATCAGTACGTGGTCGGGATTGGCGACGGTGACGCGCAGCGCGTAGCTGCCGGTGGTGGGGTCGACGCTGACTTCGGAGAACTGCAGCGTGCCCTTGTGTTCGAACTCGCTGCCGTCGTCGAGCAGGATGGTCACCGGCAGGCTCTGGTTGTCCTGCAGGCGGCCGCTGGAGAGGTCCCGGCGCATCTGCAGCAGTTCGCTGGCCGACTGGGTCAGGTCGACGTGGATCGGGTCGAGCTGCTGCACGGTGGCCAGCGGGTCGGCCTGGCCGGCGCTGACCAGGGCGCCCTGGGTGACCGAGGACTTGCCGATCCGGCCGCTGATCGGGGCGGTGATGCGGGCGTAGCCGAGGGTGACGTTGGCGGCGTCGAGGGCGGCCCTGGCGGCGCCGACATCGGCTTCGGCCTGCTTCTGGGCGGCGACGGCGTTTTCCAGGTCCTGCTGGCTGACGGCGTCGACCTTGGCCAGCTCGGTGATGCGCTTTGCGCTCAGCCGCGATGCGTTGGCCGTGGCTTCGGCGCGGGCAAGCTGGGCGCGGGCACTGTTGGCCTCGGCGCGGTAGCTGGCGTCATCGACCTGGTACAGGGGCTGGCCGGCACTGACCAGGCCGCCTTCGGTGAACAGGCGCTTGGCAACGATGCCACTCACCTGCGGGCGCACTTCGGCGACCAGGAAGGCGTTGGTGCGGCCGGGCAGCTCGCGGGTGAGGCTGACCTGGCCGGGCTTCAGGGTGGCCACGGTGACCTGGCCGGGACCACCCTGCGGGCCTTGCTGCTCACCGCCGCCGCATGCGGAGAGGGCCAGGGCGACCGCGAGCGACAACGCGGGGAGACGGTACGGGAATGGGGACATGGTGGGAACTCGCGGCAAGCAGAAAGGAATGGACCGACCTGCCATCGACGAACCGGGACACCGGACAACGACACGTCAGCCGTACAAGGGGGCGCAATCCCCCGTCGGGGCCACGCGTGCGGGTACGCGCGGCCCTCACCGGGGATCAGTGGGCGCTAAATATACATACATGCATGTTTGTTTGTAAACGGGTACAATTCATGCCGGTTTCATCCAGCACGTGCACAAGCGCCATGGCCAGAAAAACCAAAGAAGCGGCGCAGGCCACCCGGGAAGGCATCCTGGACGCGGCGCAGACCTGCTTCCACGAGTTCGGGGTCGCCGGGACCAGCCTGGCGATGATCGGCGAGCGCGCGGGCTATACCCGCGGTGCGGTGTACTGGCACTTCAAGAACAAATCGGAAGTGTTGACGGCGATGATCGACCGCGAGCGCATTCCGTTCATCGAGCGCCTGCGGCGCACGGCATCGTCCAAGCGCTCCACGCCGGTGCGGGACCTGCGTTCGGCGCTGCTGGTGTCGTTCCGGGAGATCGCCGAGGACGAGCGCCTGCGCAACATGCTGGAGATCATGCTGCGCAACGATCTGTCGGTGGAAAGCCAGGCGATGCAGGACATGCAGCGCGAGATGTCACGCGAGGAGCTGGCGATCTTCGCCGCAGCCCTGCAGCGCGCGCGCGACCTGGGCCAGCTGCGCGCAGGGGTGGAGGTGGATACGGTGGCGCGCATCATCAGCACCAGCCTGACCGGCGTGTTGTACAGCGCGATGCTCGAGCCGGAACTGTTCGACCTGCAGCGCGACGGCACGCAGACCCTGGACGCGATCTTCAGCGCCTTCGTGGTGCCGGGCGTGTTCGTCCCCGGCTCACCGCCGGAAGCACTGCCGACCGACGACGAAGCGTAACGCCGCGTGTAGAGCCACGCCCTGCGTGGCTGCTGTTGGATTGCATTCGATCCCGTAGAGCCGGGCTCTGCCCGGCTGCTTCATGCACTTTGGCGAACAGCCCATATGCAACGACACACTGTCAAAAGGCGGGTCGGGGCGGGTTTGTGGGGGACGCCGTGAACCCATCCCTGGGGGCTTGGTCGCGGCATCCATGCCGCTCACACCCCCACAAACCCGCCCCGACCCACCTTTTGACAGTGTGTCGTTGCCGTGGGAAACGCGGGGACGGGCGTCGGCCGTCAGACGATGTCGATCAAGTCCATGCGTAACCGGACGTGGATGGGTTCACGGCGGTTGTTTGGGAACCAACCCTACCGGCGCGATGCCGGACATCGGTCGGCATCCGCGTTTCCCTTGGCCACCAGCCAACTATCGGAGGGTCGGCGGGGGTGGGTTTGCGGGACCGTAGAAAACATGGATGTTTTCCACGAGCCTACATGGGTGAAGGCGCACTGCTTGCGAGGCACTGCCTCGCGTGCGACTGAACGCCCAGCCGCTGGCGGCTGGGCCGGGCCCCGGAGGGGGATTTACGGCGTGTCCCGCAAACCCATCCCCGTCGGCCCAGACCAGGAGCGCGCGCAGACCACGGCTGTTCGCCCAGATGCGCGAAGCAGCCGGGCAGAGCCCGGCTCTACGGGATTGCATGCAATCCGAGGCAGCCACGCAGGGCGTGGCTCTACGCGTGGCTGCGCAACAAAAAAGGCGGCACCGACGTGCCGCCTTTTCATGGGTTCATACGCAGAACCGGTTACAGGATGTAACGGCTCAGGTCCGGGTCCTTGACCAGCTCGCCCAGGTGCTTGTCCACGTACGCCTTGTCGATGGCGATGGCTTCGCCGTCGCGGTCCGGGGCTTCGTAGCTGAGCGAATCGAGCAGGCGTTCCAGTACCGTATGCAGGCGGCGGGCACCGATGTTTTCCTGGCGTTCGTTGACCTGGAAGGCAATCTCGGCCAGGCGGTCCACCGCATCGGTGGTGAAGTTCACCGCGACGCCTTCGGTCTGCAGCAGCGCTTCGTACTGCTTGGTCAGCGCCGCCTTCGGTTCGGTCAGGATGCGCACGAAGTCGTCCTTGCTCAGCGCGCCCAGCTCCACCCGGATCGGGAAACGACCCTGCAGTTCCGGAATCAGGTCGCTCGGCTTGGCCAGGTGGAACGCACCGGACGCAATGAACAGGATGTGGTCGGTCTTGACCGTGCCGTACTTGGTCGACACATTGGAGCCTTCCACCAGCGGCAGCAGGTCGCGCTGCACGCCTTCGCGGGAGACATCGCCGCCACCGACGTTGTCGCCACGCTTGGCGACCTTGTCGATCTCGTCGATGAACACGATGCCATGCTGTTCGCACGCCTCGATCGCCGCGATGCGGATATCGTCCTCGTTGACCAGCTTGCCGGCCTCTTCCTCGACCAGCAGCGGGCGCGCCGCCTTGATGCTCAGCGTGCGCTTCTGCGCCTTGCCGCCGCCGAGGCTGGAGAACATCTGGCGCAGCTGCTGGCCCATCTCCTCCATGCCCGGCGGGGTCATGATGTCCACCCCGACGTTGGCGCTGACTTCCAGCTCGATCTCGCGATCGTCCAGCTCGCCATTGCGCAGCATGCGGCGGAACTTGATGCGGGTTTCGTTGTCCTGCGCCGACGGCTCGTTGCGTGCTGCCTCCGGATCGAAACCGATACCACCGGCACGGCGTGGCAGCAGCGCGTCCAGGATCCGGTCCTCGGCCCGCTCTTCGGCCTGGTTGCGCACGCGGACCTTGGCCTGCTCGCGGTACAGCTTGACCGCGGTATCGGCGAGATCGCGGATGATCTGCTCGACGTCCTTGCCGACATAGCCGACCTCGGTGAAGCGGGTGGCTTCCACCTTCACGAACGGTGCGTTCGCCAGCGTTGCCAGGCGCCGTGCGATCTCGGTCTTGCCGACGCCGGTCGGGCCGATCATCAGGATGTTCTTGGGCATGACTTCATCGCGCAGCTCGGCCGGCAGCTGCATGCGCCGCCAGCGGTTGCGCAGCGCGATGGCAACCGCGCGCTTGGCGTCGTGCTGGCCGACGATGTGCCGGTCCAGTTCCTGCACGATCTCGCGCGGGGTCATGGTGGCGGAGGAAACTTCGATCTTGTGCGGCATGGGGTGGGTGCTCACAAAATAAATCCGGGAAGAATGGTGGGGCTGTCCGCATCTACGGCAAACACGTAACGGTTCGGTAGAGCCACGCCCTGCGTGGCTGGACGGATACCGCAGCCACGCAGGGCGTGGCTCTACGAGCTCTGACGCAAAGCGTCAGAGCTCCTCCACCACGACGTTGCGGTTGGTGTAGATGCAGATGTCGCCGGCGATATTGATCGCCTCGCTGGCAATCGTGCGTGCGTCCAGTTCGGTGTGCGCCATCAGCGCGCGTGCGGCCGACAAGGCGTACGAGCCGCCGGAGCCGATCGCGATGATGCCGTCTTCCGGCTCGATCACGTCACCGGTGCCGCTGATGATCAGCGAGGTCTCGGTGTCGGCGACTGCCAGCAGCGCTTCCAGCTTGCCCAGGCGACGCTCGGTGCGCCAATCCTTGGCCAGCTCCACCGCGGCGCGGGTCAGCTGGCCATGCTTCTCCAGCTTGGCTTCGAACAGTTCGAACAGGGTGAACGCATCCGCAGCGGCACCGGCGAACCCGGCCAGCACCTGGCCGTCTCGGCCCAGTCGGCGCACCTTGCGGGCGTTGCCCTTCATCACCGTGTGGCCCAGCGTGACCTGGCCGTCGCCGGCAATGGCCACGTGATCGCCGCGACGAACGCAGACGATGGTGGTGGCATGAAAAACGGTGGGGTTCTGACTGGGATCCATGGTTCCTCCGGGCTGCTGTTCGAGGGACATGGGGCCGTCCGTCGCCGCCATCAACCCCGCACGTGAAGCTGCCGTTCAGCGCCAGCGGGCATTCAGCCGTCCGCTGGCGTGTCCGCTGCCGGCGCCTTGCGCCGCTTGGCGCGCGGGTGCGCCGCGTCGTACACCTTGGCCAGGTGCTGGAAATCCAGATGGGTGTAGATCTGCGTGGTAGCGATGTCGGCATGGCCCAGCAGCTCCTGCACACCACGCAGGTCGCCCGACGATTCCAGGATGTGGCTGGCGAAGCTGTGCCGCAGCATGTGCGGGTGCACGTGCTTGAACAGGCCCTGGCGCTGGGCCAGCTGGCGGATGCGGATCTGCACTGCGCGCTGGGTGATCGGCCCGCCCCTGCGCCCGGGAAACACCGGCTGCCCGTCGGCACCGCCACTTTCCGCTCGCCAGCCCGACAACGCCTCGCGGGCATGCGAACCGAACGGCACGCGGCGCTGGCGGTTGCCCTTGCCAAGCACGTTGACCAGGCCGGTGGCGAAATCCAGGTCGCGCCATATCAGCGCGCACAGCTCGCTCAGGCGCAGCCCCGACGAATAGAACAGCTCCAGCAGCGCGCGGTCGCGCAGGCCCAACGGCGCATCGGTGGGCAGCTCGACCAAGCGCACCGCCTCATCGGCATCGAGCACCTGTGGCAGCTTGCGCGGCGCCTTCGGCGCTTTCAGGCCCGCGGCAGGGCTGGCCGCAATGCGCTGGTGCTTCAGCAGCCAGGCATAGAAGCTGCGGCACGCCGACAGACGCCGTTGCAGCGACTTCGGCGCCAGCCCGCGGCGGTGTTCGTCGGCGATGAACTGGCGCAGCTGGGCGCCCTCCAGGGTGGCGGCCTCTGCGTCGTGCGCCGAGGCCCACGCGCCGAGCGCGTCCAGGTCGCGCCGGTAGGCGTCCAGCGTATGCGCCGACGCGCGGCGCTCCACCTGCAGGTAGCCGAGGAAGTCCTGGACGGCGTTCATGTGCTCGCTCGCCCGGGCAGGCTCAGGCCGGATCGAACCGCTTGAGCGCCACGACCAGCGCTTCGCCCATCATGCGCAGGAACAGCGTGCCCATCCCGGGATAGAAACGGTTGCCATCGTGGCTGCCGACTGCGATCAGGCCGACGCCGGGCAGCGGCAACAGCGCGCTGGACTGCACTTCGTCGACCCGACCACCGTACAGCACGGCGTTCTTTTCCGGCTGCAGGCGGCCACAGATCGGCTCGCCATCCTTCAGGCAGTCGCGGAACGCGCCCAGCAGCGGGCTGCTTTCCTCGATCACCTGCAGCCACGGCGCCTGCTCCAGCCCCGGCACCGGCTGCAGTACCACCAGCCGGACCAGGTCGCCGGCAAAGTCCTCTTCCAGCGACGCGGCCATCGCGCGCAGCGTGTCCGCCGCGGTGCCCTGCTTCATCAGCGCCAGGGTCAGCTGGTGGGTGCGCACGGCCAAACGTTCGTTGACCTGTGCGTTGGCGGCCAGGTCAGCGAGCCGGCGCGACAGTTCGCGGTTCTTGTCGCGCAGCACTTCCAGCTGGTAGCTGGCCAGCGACGCGGTGGGGCCGTCATCGCGCGGCACCACCAGGGTAAGGGCCAGGTCCGGAAACTGCTTCAGGAAGGCCGGATGCCGGCGCAGCCAGGAGGCGACTTCATGCGCCCCGATCTTCTCGACGGTGTCGCTCATGCGTTCCACTCCCCTTCGAAGACGAATGACGCCGGACCGGACATCACCACCTCGGCGTCGTCGGCCGGCCAGCGCAGGCGCAGCTCGCCGCCCGGCAGCGACACCGTGGCGTCGCGCTGCAGGCGGCCCCGTTGCATCATCACCACCGCGGCCGCGCAGGCGCCGCTGCCGCAGGCCAGGGTTTCACCCACGCCGCGTTCGTACACGCGCAACCGAGCGTGCTGCGGGTCGATCACCTGCACGAACCCGACATTCACCGACTGCGGGAAGGTGGCGTGCTGCTGCAGCAGCGGACCGAGGCGCTCGACCGGTGCGGCATCGACCAGGCCGACTTCGATCACCGCATGCGGGTTGCCCATCGACACCGCGCCGAAGCGGACGGTGTCGCCCTGCAACGGCAGCAGGTATTCCTCGCGGGCACGGGCGAAGCCCAGCAGCGGCACCTGCTCCGGTTCGAAGCGCGGCACGCCCATTGCCACCGCGTAGTGGTCGCTGCCGATGCGTTCGATGGCGTGGGTGGCCAGCGGGCTGTCGATGTTGAAGCGGTCGCCCTGCGCCGCACCGTCGCGCACCAGCCAGGCGGCCACGCAGCGCGCGCCGTTGCCACACTGTTCGGACTGCGAACCGTCCGAATTCCAGATGCGGTACGCGGCTACCGAGCCTTCCGCGCGTGGCGGTTCGATGGTCAGGATCTGGTCGCAGCCGACGCCGGTGTGGCGGTCGGCGAGCTGGGCGGCCAGTGCCGGGATCGGTGCGGGGGTGCCATCGCGCAGGTCCAGCACGACGAAGTCGTTGCCCGCACCGTGCATCTTGCTGAAGCGCAGTGCGGCGGACGCGGCCTTACTCATTCCCGTCGTCGTCGCTGGCGTTGTCGAGCTGCGGTTCGACCGGGTCCGGCACCACCGGCGGGGCGTCGGTGTCATTGGTGTCTTCCGGCACGGTGTCGGCGTCGCTGGCGGGTTCGACCGCCTGCTCTTCCACCGGCACCGGCTTCTGCGGCATCACCAGCGGGCCCTTGTTGCCGCAGGCCGAAAGGAACAGCAGCGCCAGCGCTGCCAACGGAATCAGGATGCGATTGCGATGGGGGATGCTCATGGCCCGAGTATAGCGGCGAGCGAAAGGACAGGTGTGCCGATTCAATGAACGCCCAGATGGGACCGGTGCGCCCGGACCGGTGACTGCCGCCGCGGGTAGCGCCGGCCGTTGTCCGGCCCAGGCAGTGCTAGGGCGGCAACGGCCGGGTCCACAGCCACGCCGCCACGGTGGTCATGCAGCCGATCGACAGCCACTTCACCCAGGCCAACGGCACGCACCACAGCATGATCCCGGCGCAGACCGCCATGGTCAGGGTGGCCATCCACTTGCCCTTGCGGCTGACCGCGCCATGCGCCTGCCAGTCGCGGATCGCCGGGCCGAACCGGGGGTCCTGCAGCAGCCGGTTGTGCAGCCGCTCAGAGCCACGCGAAGCGGCCCAGGCCGCGATCAGGATGAACACCGTGGTGGGCAGCCCCGGCACGAAGATGCCGACGATGCCGGTGCCCAGGCTGGCATAGGCCAGCAGCCACCAGGCCCAGCGGAAGCGCACGCGGCGCGCCGGTTCCGGCACGCGCGCAGGCGGGGCATCGGCAGCGTCGGGGGGCGGGTGCGCGGTCATGCGCCCAGCATACCCAGCCGGGACGGCCACCGCGACGGTCCCGCCCGGCACACTGCTGCGTCAGTTCGACGCAGCGTCGACGCCCAGTTGCTGGAGGACGAACGCATACGACTCGGCCAGCTCCCTGTAACGCTGGAAACGGCCGGATTTGCCGCCGTGCCCGGCTTCCATGTTGGTGCGGAACACGATCGGCAGGCGGCCGGTATTGTTGTCGCGCAGGCGCGCCACCCACTTGGCCGGTTCCCAGTACTGCACCTGCGAATCCCACAACCCGGTACCGACGAACAGCGACGGGTAGGCCTGGCGCGTGACGTTGTCGTAGGGCGAGTACGTGAGCATGTAGTCGTAGTACTCGCGCTGTTCGGGGTTGCCCCACTCGTCGTATTCGTTGGTGGTGAGCGGAATGGTCGGGTCGAGCATGGTGGTGACCACGTCCACGAACGGTACCTGCGCCACCATCACCCGATAGTCCTGCGGTGCCTGGTTGGCCACCGCGCCCATCAGCAGGCCGCCGGCACTGCCACCGGAGGCGGCCACGCGGTCCTTGGCCGCGTAGCCCTGGCGGACCAGTTCGCGGGTGACATCGACGAAGTCGTTGAAGGTGTTCTGCTTCTTCAGCAGCTTGCCGTCTTCGTACCAGGCGCGGCCCATCTCCTCGCCGCCGCGGATGTGCGCGATCGCATACACCACGCCACGGTCGAGCAGGCTGACCACGGTCTGGTTGAACCCCGGATCCATCGACATGCCGTAGCTGCCGTAGGCGTACTGGTACAGCGCGGCGCTGCCGTCCTTCCGGAACCCGTTGCGGTATACCAGCGACACCGGCACCTTGACCCCGTCGCGCGCGGTCACCCAGACCCGCTCGGTGGTGTACTGCGTCGGGTCGTAACCGATGACCGGCTGCTGCTTGAGCTGGCGGCGCTCGCCGGTGAGGGTGTTGAGCTCATAGGTGGTGGTCGGGGTGGTCAGCGAGGTATAGGCATAGCGCAGCCACGGCGTGTCCGGCTCGGGGTTGGCGGCCAGGCCCATCGAGTACGCCGGTTCGTCGGCCTTGACGTAGTCCTGGCGGCCGTCCGCAAACAGCAGGCGCACCCGTTCCAGCGCGTTGGAACGCTCGGCGATGGCGGTAAAGCCGTCGAACAGCTCGAAACCTTCCACCAGCACGTTGTCGTCGTGCGCCACCCAGTCGGTCCACTGGCTGCGCGTGGTGGCGTCGCTCGGTGCGGTCACGATCTTGAAGTTCTTCGCGCCTGCGTCGTTGGTGCGGATCACCCAGCGCCCGTCGAAGTGGTCGGCGTCGTACTCCACATCGCGTGCGCGCGGCGCCAGCACGGTGAACTCACGGGGGTCGGCAGCCGGCGCGCAGCGCGCCTCGGAGCTGACCGTGCTGTGCAGTTCGATGGTGAGGTAGCGGTCGTCACGGGTGCGGCCCACGCCCATGTAGAAGCTGTCGTCTTCCTCTTCGTAGACCAGCACGTCGCTGCTGACCGGGGTGCCCAGCACGTGCTTCTTCACCCGCACCGTGAGCAGTGTCTCCGGATCGTTCTCCACGTAGAACAGGGTGCGGTTGTCATCGGCCCAGACCACGTTCGCGGAAACATTCTCGATGCGGTCGGGCAGCACTTCGCCGGTACGCAGGTCCTTGAAACGGATCACGTACTGGCGGCGGCCCACGTCATCTTCGGCCCACGCCAGCAGCTGGTTGTCCTGGCTGACCTCGGCGTCGTCGACACTGAAGTAGCCCTTGCCGGCGGCCATCTGGTTGATGTCGAGCAGGATCTCCTCCGGCGCGTCCATGCTGCCCTTGCGGCGTGCCTGGATCGGGTAGTCCTTGCCGGTCTCGAAGCGGGAGTAGTACCAGTAGCCGCGCTCGCGCGCCGGCACGCTGGCATCGTCCTGTTTGATCCGGCCCACGATCTCGTTGTACAGCGTCTCCTGCACCGGCTTGAGCGGCGCCATCACCTGGTCGGTGTACGCATTTTCCGCATTCAGGTAGGCCAGCATGGCCGGCGCTTCACGCTTGTCGTCGCGCAGCCAGTAGTACTCATCGGTGCGGGTGGCACCGAACGGGGCCGTCACCACATGCGGATGCTTCTCGGCGTCGGGTGGGGTCAGCGCGGGGGCGGCATGCACGGAAGCGGTCATCAGGCTGGCAACCAGGAAAGAGACGGTGGGATTCACGAAATAAGGCTCCTTGCCCGCGAATGCAATGGTGGAGATGCAGTCTAGCCCGCGGGCGCTCGCCTATGATGGGCCGCATGAACTACAGCCGCCGCAGCCAGGACATCGCTCCCTTCCACGTCATGTCCCTGCTCGCCCGCGCCCAGGCGCTGGAGCAGCAGGGGCACGACGTCATCCACCTGGAGATCGGCGAGCCCGATTTCACCACCGCCGAACCGATCGTGCGCGCCGGTCAGGCCGCGCTGGCCGCCGGGCATACCCGCTACACCGCTGCGCGCGGGTTGCCGGCACTGCGCGCCGCCATCGCCGCGTTCTACGGCACCCGTTACGACCTTGACCTGGACCCGGAGCGGATCCTGGTCACGCCGGGTGGCTCGGGCGCGCTGCTGCTGGCCAGCAGCCTGCTCGTCGACCCGGACCGGCACTGGTTGCTGGCCGACCCCGGCTATCCATGCAACCGCCACTTCCTGCGCCTGGTCGAAGGTGCCGCGCAGCTGGTGCCGGTGGGCCCGCAGACCGCATACCAGCTGACCCCGGGATTGGTGGAAACCCACTGGAACGCGGCCAGCGTCGGCGCGCTGGTGGCCTCGCCGGCCAACCCGACCGGAACGGTGCTGCCCGCGGCGCAGCTGGCGGCACTGTCGCAGTCGCTGAAGGACCGCGGCGGACACCTGGTGGTGGACGAGATCTACCACGGCCTGACTTACGGCATGGATGCGGCCAGCGTGCTGGAGGTGGATGACGACGCCTTCGTGCTGAACAGCTTCTCGAAGTACTTCGGCATGACCGGCTGGCGCCTCGGCTGGCTGGTGGCACCGCCGCAGGCCGTACCGGAGCTGGAGAAGCTGGCGCAGAACCTGTACATCAGTGCTTCCAGCATCGCCCAGCATGCCGCGCTGGCCTGCTTCGAGGACGAGACGATCGCGATCTTCGAACAGCGTCGCCATGCGTTCCAGGCCCGTCGCGACTATCTTCTGCCGGCGCTGCGCGCCCTCGGCTTCCGCATCGAGGTCGAACCGGAAGGCGCGTTCTATCTCTACTGCGACGTCAGCGCGTTCACCGATGACGCGCAGGCGTTCTGCGCGCACTTCCTGGAAACGGAGCACGTCGCGTTCACTCCGGGCCTGGACTTCGGCCACTACCGCGCGAACCAGCATGTGCGCCTGGCGTACACGCAGGAAATTCCACGGCTGGAAGAGGCGGTGGCACGGATCGCACGCGGCCTGGAAAGCTGGAAACGCACCGACCAACGGTATGCCCGCCATCCTTGGCGTGCACCCGCTGGGTCGTCGCTTCGCGACGTTGAGAACGGCTCCATGCCGTTCTCTTCGGCGCCTACCGCCCGGTAGGTACAAAAAAACGCCGCGCATCACGCGCGGCGTTCAAAAGGGGTGGAGCCAACCAGACGCCCCACCACCCGGAGACGTCCACCGACCAACGGTCGGTGGCTACCAACGGTCGGCGGCTGCCGTCGGTAGGTGCCGACCGTTGGTCGGCACACTGCTTATTTCAGGCGTTCCCAGAGGAACGCGTACGCCAGCGCCGACATGTGCGCGGCCTGCGCATTGTTCGCCGCGCCGCCGTGGCCACCTTCGATGTTCTCGTAGTACGTCACGTCCTTGCCGGCGGCGATCATCTTCGCCGCCATCTTGCGCGCATGGCCCGGGTGGACGCGGTCATCGCGGGTCGAGGTGGTGAACAGTACCGGCGGATAGGTCCTGGCCGGGTCGAACAGATGGTAGGGCGAGAAGGTCTGGATGTACGACCAGTCGGCGGTGTCCGGGTTGCCGTATTCGGCCATCCAGGATGCACCGGCCAGCAGGTGGCTGTAGCGCTTCATGTCCAGCAGCGGCACCTGCACCACCACCGCACCGAACAGCTCCGGGTACTGGGTGAGCATGTTGCCGGTGAGCAGGCCGCCGTTGCTGCCGCCCTGCACGCCCAGATGCTTCGGCGAGGTGATCTTGCGGCTGACCAGGTCGCGTGCGACCGCGGCCATGTCTTCATACGCCTTGTGCCGGTTCTGCTTCAGCGCCGCCTGGTGCCAGCGCGGGCCGTACTCGCCACCGCCGCGGATGTTGGCCACCACGTAGACGCCGCCCTTTTCCAGCCACGCGCGGCCCATGCCACCGGAGTACGACGGGGTCAGCGAGATCTCGAAGCCGCCGTAACCGTACAGCAGGGTCGGGTTGGACCCGTCCAGCTTCATGTCCTTGGCGTGCACCACAAAATACGGCACGCGGGTGCCGTCCTTGCTGGTGGCGAAATGCTGCTCGATCACCTTGCCTTCGGCATCGAAGAACGCCGGCATGGTCTTGAGCACTTCCGGCTGTTTGCCGATCTCGGCCAGGGCCAGCGTGGTCGGGGTCAGGTAGTCGGTGACGGTCATCCACACCGCGTCGCTTTCATCGGCATCCACCGCGCCCACGGCCACGGTGCCGAACGACGGCGCGCCGGTGAAATCGCTCTTTTTCCAGCCCTTCGCCGTGGGGGTGAGCACCTGCAGGCGGCTCTTCACGTCGTCCAGCACGTTCAGCACCAGGTGGTTCTTCGTCCAGCTCGAGCCCGCCAGCGACGTGGTTTCGGTGGGGGCGAACAGCACCTCGAAGTCGCGCTTGCCGGCGATGAAGTCATCCAGTCGGGTCACCAGCAGCGAACCGGCGGTGTAGGTCTTGCCACCCACGGTCCAGGGTTCGCGCAGTTCCAGTGTCAGCCACTCCCGGCGCAGGCCCTTCTCCGCTGAGTTCGGTGCATCGATCCTGGTCAGCGTGCCATCGTCGGCGCGCAGGTACAGCTCGTTGTTGTAGAAGGCCAGGGTCCGGCTGACCAGGTTGCGCTCGAAGCCGGGGGTATCGTCATGCAGGGCCGCGATGTACATGTCATCGGGCTTGCCCTCGTAGACCACGCTGGCGGCGGACATCGGAGTGCCGCGCTTCCACAGCTTGGCCACGCGCGGGTAGCCCGAGGTGGTCATGCTGTCCTTGCCGAAATCGGTATAGACGAACACGGTGTCGCGATCGATCCAGCCCAGCCCGCCCTTGGATTCGGGGCGGAAGAAGCCGTCCTTGATCCAGGTCTTGTTGGCCAGGTCGAATTCACGGGTGACGTCGGCGTCCGCGCCGCCGCGCGACAGCGCGATCAGGCAGCGGCTGTAATCGGGGCGCAGGCACTCGGCGCCATGCCACACCCAGTTTTCACCTTCCGCCTTGTTCAACGCGTCCAGGTCGAGCACGGTTTCCCACGCCGGCGCGGGCTTGCGGTACTCGTCCAGGGTGGTGCGACGCCACACGCCGCGCTCGTGCTGCTTGTCCTTCCAGAAGTTGTAGTAGTAATCGCCGATCTTCTGCACGCCCGGGATCTTCGCGTCCGAGTCGAGTACCTCGCGGATGCTGGCTTCCATCTGCTTGAAGGCCGGGGTCTGGGCCAGGCGCCCTTCGGACGCGGCGTTCTGCTGCTTCACCCAGTCCAGCGCCTTGTCGCCGCTGACATCTTCCAGCCAGGCGTAGGGATCGGCGGAGGTCTCAGCGGCCATGGCGGTTCCGGCCAATCCAGCGGAGAACAGGCCTGCCATCAGGCAGGCGGAAGCGAGTCGGGACATCATGGCTCCAGGCGGTCATATCCCTCCGACGCTATCACACGGCCTGCCCGGCTCCCCCCTGTCGAAGGTCAGGGCGCGCCCGCCGCGGCCTTACAGGGGCGCGGCGCCGGGCCTGCGGCCCCCGCCGGCGCTGCCGGTATGAGGCCATCCAGGACGCCGGCAGACGGAAACGATGCAGGCTCCACCAGGCCAGGCACGGCATGCCCACCAGCCACATCGGCAGCCAGCCCAGCCATTCACTGCTGCCACGTGCGGCCGGCCAGACCAGCACCAGGGCCAGACCGGCCAGGGCCACCTGGCGGATGCCGCGCAGGACGCGGGGATCGGGGGCCTGCGGGGTGCGCGAACGGCGCGAAGACGACAGGGTCATGACAGGGCTCCATGCGAAAGTGATGCGTCACCTTGCCGTGCTGTCATCTCACAGGCTGCGACCTTCGCATTCCCGCCATTGACGTTCTCTTCCGTCCCACCCACCATGCCTGCAGCCACGTTCACCGAGCCACGGCCGGTACCATCACTGGAGCTTTTCGCCGCATGTCTTCGAACCGCCCGCTTCGCGTTGTCCTGCTGCTGTCGACGCTGTCGCTGCTGTCCGCCTGTGCGTTTGGCGACAGCAAGCCAACGCCTGCGCCGACGGTCAGCGCCCCGGCCAGCGCCCCGATCGACCTGCAGCGGTTCATGGGTACCTGGTACGTGATCGGCCGCGTGCCGAACCCGGTCGAACGCGGCCACGTGGCCAGCGTGAACCGGTACAGCCTGCGCGGCGACCAGAAGGTGTCGATCACCTATTCCTTCCGCGACGGCTTCTCCGAGCCGCTGCAGCAGATCACCGTGCGTGCGTCGGTGGACGAGAAGAGCGGCAACCACAACTGGCGGACCTGGTTCTACAAGGTAGTGCCGACCCATACCCGCGTGCTGGAAGTGGCGCCGGACTATTCCTGGGCGATGCTGGGCTACCCGGGCCGCGAAATGGCCTGGATCTTCGCGCGCACCCCGGACATGGACAAGGAGCTCTACAAGGAACTGGCGACGCGCCTGCGCGACGATTACGGGGTCAACACCGACAAGCTCAAGCGCGTGCCGCAGCACCGCGAGCAGGTGGACCGGCTGGGGTACGAGGTTCCGAACGTAAGGTGATCAGGCCGGCCCACGGCCGGCGCTACCGGGTTGATTGATGCCGGGCGCAATGACCGATAACGGCCATTGACCTCCGGTTGGTTGATCCCGGTCTGCGGACGTTACGTAACAATTCGTAGCCCCGGCCGTTGGCCGGACACCGCGCGCAGCGCGGCACCGGCGTTTGGACCGACCGAAGCCGCGCTTCAGGGTTACTTCCGCGAGTAGCGCGCCACCAGCCAGTCGCCCAGCATCTGCAGCAGCTGCACCAGCACCAGCAGCAGCACCACGGTGACCAGTGCCACGTCGGTGTGCGAGCGCTGGTAGCCGTCGCGGAAGGCCAGGTCGCCCAGGCCGCCGGAACCGATGGCACCGCCCATCGCGGTAAAGCCGATCAGCGCGATCACGGTCACCGTGGCGCCGGCGATCAGGCCGGGCCGTGCTTCGGGCAGCAGGACGCGGCTGACCAGCTGCCAGGTGGTGGCGCCCATCGCCTGGCTGGCCTCGATCACGCCCCGGTCCACCTCGCGCAGCGCGGTTTCCACCAGGCGCGCGTAGAACGGTGCGGCGCCGATCACCAGCGGCACGATCGCCCCGCGCACGCCGAGCGAGGTGCCCATCATCCACAACGTGATCGGAATCAGCACGATCATCAGGATGATGAAGGGCACCGAGCGCAGCAGGTTGACCAGCAGCGCCAGCCCGCCATACAGCACCGGCTTGCGGTGCAGCTGCGGCGAGCCGGTCAGGAACAGCAGCACGCCCAGCGGCAGGCCGATGGCGAGGGTCAGCGGCAGCGAACCGGCCAGCATCAACAGGGTGTCGACGGTGGCCTGGCCGATGTCGGCCCACTTGCCCGCGTCCAGGTGGCGGAAGAAACCGCCTGCGGTAGCCAGGTTCATCGGCGCAGTTCCTCCAGGTGGACGCCGGCGGCAACGAAGCCGGCCTGCGCGGCCTGCACGTCGCCGCCCACCAGCGACACGGTCAGCTGGCCATACGGGGTGTCCTTGATGCGGTCGATGCGTCCGGACAGGATGTTGTAGTCCACGCCGGTTTCACGGGCGATGCGCCCCAGCACCGGTTCGTAGGTGTCGCTACCGAGGAAGGTCAGGCGCACGATGCGGCCGGCCACGGCATCGAAGTCCTTGTGCAGCTCGCCCTCGTCGACCTGTTCGGACTCGTTGACGAAACGCCGGGTGGTCGGGTGCTGCGGGTGCAGGAACACGTCGGTGACCGGGCCGGTTTCCACCAGGTGGCCGGCATCGAGCACGGCCACGCGGTCGCAGACGCGACGGATCACATCCATTTCGTGGGTGATCAGCACGATGGTCAGGCCCAGCTCGCGGTTGATCCGGCCCAGCAGCTTCAGCACCGACGCGGTGGTCTGCGGATCCAGCGCGCTGGTCGCTTCATCGCAGAGCAGGATCTGCGGGCGCGTGGCCAGCGCGCGGGCAATGCCGACGCGCTGCTTCTGGCCACCAGACAGCTGCGCCGGGTATTTGTTGGCATGCGCTTCCAGGCCCACCGTCTGCAGCAGCTCGGCCACCCGCGCATCGATCTCCGCGCGTGGGGCGCCGGCCAGCTCCAGCGGGAACGCGACATTGGCCGCCACCGTGCGCGAGGACAGCAGGTTGAAGTGCTGGAAGATCATGCCGATCTTCCGGCGCAGCGCGCGCAGGCCGTCGCGGTCCAGCGCGGTGACGTCTTCGCCATTGATCAGCAGGCGCCCGCCGCTCGGCTCTTCCAGGCGGTTGATCAGGCGGATCAGGGTGGATTTGCCCGCGCCGGAATGGCCGATGATGCCGAACACTTCGCCGGCCTCGATGGTCAGGTCCAGCGGCTGCAGCGCGGCGATCGCGCGGCCGCCGACGGCATAGGATTTGTGCAGGCGCTGGAACTCGATCACTTCGCGGTCAACCGGGGCATCGACGGGAGGGGGCGTGCAGCCTACCAGCGCGGGACGGCCCTGGCCCGCGCGGCAGCAGCGAATCATATTCCGTTTGCTTATAACGCGATGTCATTGCCCGCCCGGCGGGCCTCAGGGATGGTCCAGCGGCTGCGGGGCGGTGACCTTGCGGACCCGCTCGCGGTGCAGCAGGTACAACCCGGAGGCGACGATGATCGCTGCCCCCAGCCAGGTGTAGCCGTCGGGCAGCGCGCCCCAGAACAGCAGGTCCCAGCCGATCACCCAGACCAGCCCGGTGTACTCCAGCGGGGCGATCATGGAAGCCTCGCCGAGCTGGAAGGCCCGGGTCAGCGCCACCTGCCCACCGGCGCCGGCCAGGCCCATGCCGGCGATCAGGCCGGCGTGGCCGAGCCGCAGCGGCTGCCAGTCCGGGATCGCGAGCAGGCCGGCGCCCAGCGCCAGCAGCACCAGGAACCACACGACCATCGACTGCGGAGTGTCGGTGCGGGTCAGCATGCTCACGGTGATCGCCGCGACCGCGTAGGCGGCGGCCGCCAGCAGCACCATCAGCCCGGGAATGGAGATGAACCCGCCCACCCCGGGGCGCAGCACCACCAGCACCCCGACCAGGCCGATGCCGATGGCGATCCAGCGGCGCGGCCCGACGTATTCACCGAGCAATGGCACCGACAGCGCGGCGATCAGCAGCGGCGCCACGAAATAGATGGTGTAGGCGGTGGACAGCGGCAGGCTGCGCAGAGCGAACACGAAGCAGCCGATCATGGCCATGCCCAGCAGCCCGCGCAGCAGGTGCAGGCCCCAGCGCACCGGGATGAGCGAGCGCGGCCCGGCCGTGGCCAGCACCCAGACCAGCACGAACGGCAGTGACGCCGCCCCGCGCAGGAAGGTGACCTGCAGGGTCGGGTAGCTGGCCGACAGCTGCTTCATGCCGGCGTCCATCAGCGAGAAGCAGGCCACCGCCAGCAGCATCCAGGCAACGGCGCGGGTGGGGGAGCGTTGGGTATCCATGCACCATTATCGCCGCGCATGCCGGGGCGTGCATGCGCGGTTGGTTAGAATGGGGTCTTCACCCGCAGGAGAATCCCCATGCCCTCGTTTGACGTCGTTTCCGAAGTCGACATCCATGAACTGACCAACGCGGTCGACCAGGCCAACCGCGAGCTGTCCACCCGCTTCGACTTCAAGGGCGTGGACGCGAAGTTCGTGCTGGAGGACGGCGTGATCAACCAGTCCGCGCCGAGCGAATTCCAGCTGCAGCAGATGACCGACATCCTGCGCCAGCGCCTGACCGCGCGGAAGATCGACGCGTCGTGCCTGGAGTTCGGCGACATCGAAACCAACCTGGCGGGTGCGCGCCAGAAGATCACCGTCAAGCAGGGCATCGAGCAGAAGGTGGCCAAGAAGATCGCGGCGAAGATCAAGGAAGCCAAGCTCAAGGTGGACACCCAGATCAACGGCGACAAGCTGCGCGTGACCGGCAAGAAGCGCGACGACCTGCAGGACGCCATCGCCCTGCTGAAGAAGGAAACCTTCGAGGTTCCGCTGCAGTACGACAACTTCCGCGATTGACCGCCATGGATGACCTGCCCGCCAGCGATGGCACCGACGCCACCGACCCGATCGCCGAGACCCGCATGTGGCTCGAGCAGATCGTGATCGGCCTGAACCTGTGCCCGTTCGCCAAGGCGGTATACGTGAAGGACCAGGTGCGCTTCGTGCTCAGCGATGCCACCACGGTCGAGGCATTGGTGGAGGAACTGGCCGAGGAACTGGTGCTGCTGCGCGACACCCCGGCCGAGCAGATCGATACCACGCTGATCGTGCATCCGGACGTGCTCACCGATTTCCTGGACTACAACGACTTCCTCGACAACGCCGACGCGGCGATCGAGGCGCTGGACCTGCAGGGCATCCTGCAGGTGGCCAGCTTCCATCCGCAGTACCAGTTCGAAGGGGTGGCACCGGACGATGTAAGCAATTACACCAACCGCGCGCCCTACCCGACCCTGCACTTGCTGCGCGAGGACAGCGTCGAGCGCGCCGTCGCCGCCTTCCCGGACCCGGACGTGATCGTCCAGCGCAACATCGAAACCCTGGACAAGCTGGGCATCGAAGGCTGGACGCGCCTGCTCGGGCGCAAGGACACGCCGCGATGCCACTGACCCCGTCGATCAGCGACTGGCCGGCGCAGCCGCTGCGCGACCGCGTGGTGATCGTCACCGGCGGCGCGCAGGGCGTCGGCCGGGGCATCGCGCAGGCGGTGCTGGGCGCAGGTGGCAGCGTGGTGATCGCCGACCTGGACGCCGACGCCGGCCGCGCCTGCCTGAAGGAATGGGCACTGCCCGAGCGCACCGCGTTCCAGCGCGCGGACGTGGCCAGCGAGCGCAGCGTGCAGGCGCTGGTCAGGGCCACGCTGAAACGGTTCGGTCGCATCGATGGACTGGTCAACAACGCCGGCATCGCCAGCGCGCATGGCACGCCGCTGGCGGAGATGTCGCTGGCCGAATGGCAGCGACGGCTGTCCAGCCTGCACGGCGCTTTTCTGTGCAGCAAGCACGCGCTGCCCGCACTGCGCGAGCAGGCGGCGGACAAACCCGGCGGCGTCATCCTCAACATCGCCTCCACCCGCGCCTGGCAGTCCGAAGCGGACAGCGAAGCGTATGCGGCCGCGAAGGGCGGGCTGGTGGCGTTCACCCATGCGTTGGCGATCAGCAGCGGATCGCAGGTACGGGTCAACAGCATCAGTCCTGGCTGGATCACCACCGACGCCTGGCAGGCACCCACGCGCCGGCGTACGCCGAAGCTGTCGCGCCGCGACCATGCGCAGCATGCGGTGGGACGCGTCGGCCAGCCGGAAGACATCGGCGCCCTGGCCGTGTTCCTGCTCTCCGACCTGGCCGGGTTCATCACAGGCCAGGACCATATCGTCGACGGCGGCATGAGCCGCACGATGATCTACGCCGAGTGATTCACCGCCGTGCCGACCAACGGTCGGCACGTACCCGAATCACCGGTACGTGCGCACCCACACTCGGCACCTGCCTCGAATCACCGGTAGGTACCGACCGTTGGTCGGTACCCCTCGCATCAACCGGCCATGCCGTTGTGGCGCAGCAACGCGTCCACGTTCGGCGCACGCCCGCGGAACGCGGCGAAGTTCTCCGCTGCACTGCGGCTTCCGCCCCGTGACAACACTTCATCGCGGAAGCGCCTGCCGGTTTCGGCCACCTGCTCCGGCGCTTCCTCGAACGCCGCATACGCATCGGCGCTGAGCACCTCGGCCCACTTGTAGCTGTAGTAGCCCGCCGCGTACCCGCCCGCGAAAATGTGGCTGAACTGGTGGGGGAAGCGATTCCACTCCGGCGGGCGATTCACCGCCACCTCGTCGCGCACGCGTTCCAGCAGCTGCAGCACGCTGTCCTGGGTCGGGTTGAAACTGCTGTGCAGCTGCATGTCGAACAGCGCGAATTCCAGCTGGCGCACGGTGAACATGCCGCTCTGGAAATTACGTGCGGCCAGCATGCGGTCGAACAGCGCGCGCGGCAGCGGTTCACCACTCTCCACGTGCGCGGTCATCTGCTGCACGCGGTCCCACTCCCAGCAGAAGTTCTCCATGAACTGGCTCGGCAGCTCCACCGCGTCCCATTCGACCCCGTTGATGCCGGCCACGCCCAGCTCGCCGATACGGGTGAGCAGCTGGTGCAGGCCATGCCCCATTTCATGGAACAGCGTGGTCACTTCGTTGTGACTGAAGGTCGATGCCCTGCCCTCGGCGCCCTTGCCGAAGTTGCACACCAGGTACACCAGCGGCGTCTGCACGCCCTGCGCGGTCTCGCGACGGTTGCGGCAGTCGTCCATCCACGCCCCGCCGCGCTTGCCTTCGCGCGCGTACAGGTCCAGGTAGAACTGGCCGACCAGCGCGCCCTGCGCGTCGACCACGCGGAAGAAGCGCACGTCCGGGTGCCACACCGGCGCCTGGTCCGGCTGCACCTGCAGGCCGTACAGGCTGTGGATGACATCGAACAGGCCGGCGAGCACCTTCGGCTCGGTGAAATACTGCTTCACTTCCTGCTCGGAATAGCTGTAGCGCGCCTGCTTCAGCTTTTCCGCGGCGAAGGACAGGTCCCAGGCTTCCAGCGCCGGCAGGCCAAGCGCGTCGCGGGCGAAGTCCTCCAGCTCGGCACGGTCGCGCCGGGCATACGGTTTGGCACGTGCGGCGAGGTCGCGCAGGAAGCCGAGCACCTGCGGCGCGTCGTCGGCCATCTTGGTGGCGATGGAGTATTCGGCATAGCTGGCAAACCCCAGCAGCGCGGCCAGCTCGGCGCGCAGCCCCAGGATCCGGTCGATGTTCGCGCTGTTGTCCAGCTTCGCATCGCCCAATTCGGAGGCGCGCAGCGCGTTGGCGCGGTACAGCGCCTCGCGCAGCGGGCGGTGTTCGGCGTAGGTCTGTACCGGCAGGTAGCACGGCATCTGCAGGGTAAGCTTCCAGCCCGGCAGATCGGCCTTTTCGGCGGCGGCGCGGGCGGCGGCCACCACGTCTTCGGGCAGGCCTGCCAGCTCGCTGCGGTCTTCCACGTGCAGCGACCAGGCGTCGGTGGCATCGAGCACGTTCTGCGAGAACGTCGCCGACAGCGCCGAGAGTTCTTCGCGGATCGCGCTGTAGCGGGCCTTGCCGGCGTCATCCAGTTCGGCACCGCCGAGGCGGAAATCGCGCAGTGCGTTGTCCAGCACCTTGCGCCGGGCCGGGTCGTACTGCGCCGCTTCCGGGCTTGCCGCCAGCGCGCGGTACTGCTGGAACAACGCCAGGTTCTGGCCCAGCGCACTGCCGAACCGGGTCACCTTGGGCAGGTTGCTGTTATAGGCCTCGCGCAGCTCCGGGGTGTTGACCACCGCCTGCAGGTGGCCGACCTGGCCCCATGCGCGCCACAGGCGCTCGGTGGCATCGTCGAGCGGTTCGACGAACGTGGCCCAGCTCACCGGCTGCACGGTCTCGGCCGCCTTCACCGCCGCTTCCGCCTCGGCCAGCAGGGTATCGATGGCCGGACCGACATGCGCGGGCTGGATCGCATCGAAACGGGGCAGGCCGGAAAAATCGAGCAGGGGGTTGGCGGGGGTCACAGGCATCTCCAGGCAACGGGGCCGCGTGCGCGGCGTTCCCTCACCATATGGCACTGGGTCCGGCCGGTCACAAGGCCTGGCCGCCACGGGTTCGTGGCGGTTCACCCGCCAGCCTGGCTCAGTACAGGGCTTCCAGCGCAGCGCTGGGCAGCTCGGGCAGGACCTGCCCGGCCACGGCCCTGGCGATCACCGCGTCGGCCTGGTCCACGTCGATGCCCTGCCGCGGATACCAGTCAGGGTTGTAATAGCTGTGCGCGTAACGCTCGCCGCTGTCGCACAGGATGGTCACGATCGAACCGCCGCGCCCCGCCGCGCGCATGCGCTCGGCCGCGTGCAGCACGCCGATGAAGTTGGTCCCGGTGGAGCCGCCCACGCGGCGCCCCAACTGCCGGCTGACATGGCGCATCGCAGCCAGGCTGAGCGCGTCGGGCACCTTCACCATCGCATCGACGCTGGTGGGAATGAAACTGGATTCCACCCGTGGCCGACCGATGCCTTCCACCCGCGAGCCGCCGCTGCAGGTCAGCTCGCGCCATGGCTCGCCGGCCAGGGCCGCACGATAGCCATCGAAGAACACCGACACTTCCGGGTCCGCGCACAGGATGCGGGTGTCATGCCGGCGGTAGCTGACATAGCGCCCCAATGTGGCGGCGGTGCCGCCGGTGCCGGGGCTGCACACGATCCATTCCGGTATCGGGTGCGGCTCTTCCGCCATCTGCTTGAAGATGGATTCGGCGATGTTGTTGTTGGCGCGCCAGTCGGTGGCACGCTCGGCGTAGGTGAACTGGTCCATGAAATGGCCGCCGGTTTCCTGCGCCAGCCGTTCCGACGCGCCATTCAGGCCGCAGGCGCGCTCGACCAGGTGGCAGCGGCCGCCGTGGAATTCGATCGCGGCGATCTTTTCCGGCGAGGTGCTGGCCGGCATCACCGCGATGAACGGCAGCCCCAGCAGGCGGGCAAAGTACGCCTCGGATACGGCGGTGGACCCGCTGGAGGCCTCGATCACCGGGCGCCCCTCGCGCAGCCAGCCATTGGCCAGCGCATACAGGAACAGCGAACGCGCCAGGCGGTGCTTCAGGCTGCCGGTCGGATGGCTGGATTCATCCTTGAAGTACAGCTCGATGCCCGGGTGCCCCGGCAGGTCCATCGGAATCAGGTGGGTGTCGGCCGAGCGGTTGAAATCGGCTTCGATCTTGCGGATGGCGGCGGCCACCCATTCACGCTGAGACATGTCGAGGACGGGCCTGGAAGATGCAGCATTCTACGTCGCCTTGCCGCTGCGCCGCTAAAATGAACGGCCAGCCGCGTTGCGCGGCCCTCCACAGGATCCCCCATGAGCCTTGCGTCCCTGCAGTCCCAGCCCGGCGTGGCCGCCCAGCCGCCGGCCGAAACCACCGGTTTTGTTTTCAACCACACCATGCTGCGGGTGAAAGATGCCGCCGCGTCGCTGGATTTCTATACCCGCGTGCTCGGCTTCCGCCTGCTCGACCAGCGCGATTTCCCCGAAGCCGAATTCAGCCTGTATTTCCTGGCCCTGCTGCCGGCCGGCACCCAGGTGCCTGAAGACGACAGCGCGCGCCGCCTCTGGATGGCCGGCCTGCCGGGCGTGCTGGAACTTACCCACAACCACGGTACCGAGAAGCAGGACGGCCCGGTGTACCACGATGGCAACCAGGACCCGCGCGGCTTTGGCCACATCTGCGTGTCCGTGCCGGACATCCACGCCGCCTGCAAGCGCTTCGACGAGCTGCAGGTGCCCTACCAGAAGCGCCTGGAGGACGGCCGCATGAAGCATCTGGCCTTCATCAAGGACCCGGACGGCTACTGGGTGGAGATCATCTCCAATACCCCGCTGGCCTGATCGGCAGGGCCACGACCAACGGTCGTGGCCTACCGGGGTGCCCGAGGCCGGTGCCGTGACCCCTCCGTACGCCACGCGCACGATGCTACCCCCCGCCGTCCATGCGGCAGCCTGGTAGGTTACGACCGTTGGTCGTAACCGGACCACCACGTCCCCTGCATCCCGCCGGTGGTATACCTGCGCTCCTTCCCAGCCGAAGGACACCGCATGGACACCATGGAACTGCACCGCGGTCGCCTCATCGACCACCTGCAACTGATCGTGCGCGACCTGCCTGCCAGCCGCCGTTTCTACCAGGCGGTATTCGACACCATCGGCATCCCGATCGCCGGCGAAGGCGACGACTACTTCTGGGCCGACGAGCTGTTCATCTCCACCGCAACCAGCGACGCGGCCGCCGGCGAACTCACCGGCCGGCATCACCTGGCCTTCCAAGCCCGCGACCGCGCCACCGTCGACGCCTTCCACACCGCCGCCCTTGCCGCCGGCGGCAGGGACAACGGCGCCCCCGGCGAGCGCCCCTATCACCCGGGCTACTACGCCGCCTTCGCCATCGATCCGGACGGCAACAACATTGAGGTCGTTTACCACGGCCCGGCCGACTACAGCGCCGACTCGGTAAAGGTCACCTTCGAACGCTGAGCGGAAGGATCGTCCGTCAATCCGTATCGCCAAGCCCTGCATGGCGGCGCCCCCCATCCCGTAGAGCCACGCCCTGCGTGGCTGCTACCCCACCGCCAGAGAACCCGTAGAGCCACGCCCTGCGTGGCTGCCCCCACCATACCTGAACCCTTCAGCCACCCTTCCCCCCAATCTCACAACATGAGATTGACCCCGCCTACCGTGCGCGCATGGAAACCATCCGCAAGCTGGCGATCCTGGCCGATGCCGCCAAATACGACGCCTCCTGCGCCTCCAGCGGTGCGGGCAAGCGCGATTCGCGTGCCTCCGGCGGCATCGGCAGCACCGAAGGCGCCGGCATCTGCCACAGCTACACGCCCGATGGCCGCTGCGTCTCGCTGCTCAAGATCCTGCTGACCAACTTCTGCATCTACGACTGCGCGTACTGCGTGAACCGCGTCTCCAGCAACGTGCCGCGCGCGCGCTTCAGCGTGGCCGAAGTGGTCGCGCTGACCATGGACTTCTACAAGCGCAACTACATCGAAGGCCTGTTCCTCTCCAGCGGCATCATCCGCAATGCCGACTACACCATGGAGCAGATGGTGGAAGTGGCGCGCCAGCTGCGCGAAGACCATCGCTTCTCCGGCTACATCCACCTCAAGACCATTCCCGAGGCCTCGCCGGAACTGCTGGCCGCCGCCGGGCGCCATGCCGACCGCCTGTCGATCAACATCGAGCTGCCCACCGAAGAAGGACTGTCCAGTTTTGCTCCGGAGAAATCCCTGCCGTCCATCCGCGGCGCGATGGGCGAGCTGCGCTGGCGGATCGAGGAGGCCAAGGAAGCCAAGGTCGCCAGCGAGGCCAGCCCCACCACGGTGGCGGCACCCGCCCCTGCCGCGCCTGCCAAACGGGCCGGCCGCGCCCGCGCACCGCGCTTCGCGCCGGCCGGGCAAAGCACCCAGATGATCGTCGGCGCCGACGGCGCCAGCGACCAGCAGATCCTGGGCGCCGCCGACAACCTGTACGGCAATTACCGCATGCGCCGGGTGTACTACTCCGCCTTCAGCCCGATCCCCGACGCCAGCCGCCTGCTGCCGGTGCAGGCACCGCCGCTGGCGCGCGAACATCGGCTGTACCAGGCCGATTGGCTGCTGCGCTTCTACGGCTATGGCGTGGATGAAATCACCGATACCACGCAGAACGGCATGCTCGACCTGGACATCGACCCGAAGCTGGCCTGGGCGATCCGCCACCCCGAACGCTTCCCGGTCGACCTCAACGTGGCCTCGAAGGAAATGCTGCTGCGCGTGCCCGGGCTGGGCGTGCGCAATGTCAAACGCGTGCTGATGGCACGCCGCCATGGCCGGCTGCGCGTGGCCGACGTGGCCCGCCTGCGCGCGCCGATGAGCAAGCTGCTGCCGTTCGTGCAGCTGGCCGACCATCACCCGCGTCGCGCATTGGATGATCCCACCGCGCTGCGCGCGCGGCTGGCACCGCCGCCGCGCCAGGCCTCGCTGTTTCCCGACGCCGCCGCATGACCCGTTGGAGTGTGCGGCTGGACCCGTCGTGGTCGGTGCAGTCCTGGCGTGAGGCCGCGCGGCTGGCGCTGCAGCACCGCATCGCGCCCGAGCAGCTGGACTGGCTGCAGGATGGTGAAGGGTCGCTGCTGGACGCGCCCGCGCTGGCCAGCCTGTCCGCGCCTGACGTTGAAGCGACCGCCATTGCGGTGCCGAAGGCGTTCCTCGAACTGGCCGCCACCTGCCTGTGCCACCGCGATCCGCAGCGGCACTCGCTGCTGTACCGCATGCTCTGGCGGATCACGCACGGCGAGCGCGGCCTGCTCACCAACCCGGCCGATCCGGACGTGCTGCGTGCGATGGCCCTGGCCCAGGCGGTGCGCCGCGACAGCCACAAGATGAAAGCCTTCGTGCGCTTCCGCGAAGTACCGGGCGAGGATGATGCTTTCATCGCCTGGTTCGAGCCTGACCACTACATCGTGGAGCGGGTCGCGCCGTTCTTCGCGCGCCGCTTCGCCGGCATGCGCTGGGCGATCCTGAGCCCCTACCGCAGTGCGCGCTGGGACGGCCAGGTGCTGGCGTTCGGCCCGGGGAGCAAGCAGGCGGACGCGCCGGTGGAAGATGCCCGCGAGGACCTGTGGCGCACCTACTACGCCAACATCTTCAACCCCGCCCGGCTCAACACGCGGATGATGCAGCAGGAGATGCCGGCCAGGTACTGGAAGCACCTGCCGGAGGCGAGCCTGCTGCCGACGCTGGTGCGTGACGCAGGCGACCGCGTGCAGGAAATGCACGACCGCCAGGCGCAGGCGCCGCAGCGGCGGATTCCCGAGCAGCAGATCCCGGTGCGCGGCCCGGCCACCGCCACCGGCGATTCCCTCGACGCGCTGCGTACTGCGGCCGCCGGCTGTCGCCGCTGCCCGCTCTGGGAGCCGGCCACGCAGACCGTGTTCGGCGAGGGCCCGCAGGATGCGCAGGTGATGCTGGTCGGCGAACAGCCGGGCGACAGCGAAGACCTCAGTGGACATCCCTTTGTCGGCCCGGCCGGGCAGTTGTTGAACCGCGCGCTGCAGGAGTTGGGCATCGACCGCAGCACGTTGTACCTGACCAACGCGGTGAAGCATTTCCGCTACGAGCGGCGCGGCAAGAAGCGCATCCATTCCAAACCGCAGGTCACCCACATCAACGCCTGCCGGCCGTGGTTGCTGGCGGAAATCGAACAGGTACATCCGAAGGTGATCGTGTGCCTGGGTGCCAGCGCGGCACGGGCCGTGTTTGGCAGCGGCTTCAACCTGACGCGCGACCGCGGCCGCTGGCATGACATGGACGATGGCACGCGCGGTTTCGCAACGGTCCACCCATCATGGGTGCTGCGCCAGGAGCCGGCGAAGCGGGATGGCGCTTACCAGCTCCTGTTGGAAGACCTGCGCCAACTGAACCCGTAGAGCGGGGCTCTGCCCCGCTGCTCTTGATTCCTTCAGCGGGGCAGAGCCCCGCTCTACGCCATTCTGTTCCCGCTCTACGCCATTCTGTTCCCGCTCTACGCCATTCTGTTAATGCGCGGCCATGTAGATGTCCTGGAGCACCGCCTTCTCCAGCTCCAGCTCGCTGAGCAGGTTCTTGACGATGTCACCCAGGCTCAGAATGCCGACCAGCGTGCTGCCCTCGGTCACCATCAGGTGGCGGTGGCGCGAGTAGGTCATCAGCGCCATGGCTTGCTTCAGGGTCGCATCGGGCGAAATGCCTTCCAGGCCCGCCGACGGGAGCGTGGAGATGACCCGGCGCCCGGCCTGCGGGCCGTCATCGGCCAGGCTGCGCACGATGTCCTTCTCGGAAATGATCCGGACCGGCACACCGTCCTTCATCACCACCAGCGCGGCGATCTTGTGCGCGCTCATCTTGTGGGCGGCGGCGCCGATGGTGTCTTCGACGTCGATGGTGACAACAGCGTCTTTCTTGGATTGCAGAAGTTCGCGAACGTTCATTCTTGTTCCTGTTGCAGACTGACTAAAGCCACACGCCTTGCGTGGTGGGACCGATTGACGCAGCCAACGGCTGACACCCCGAGAATGGCACTTCGACTAGAACCGACGCTGAATGTCGCCGGTGCCCCCGACTAAAGTTTTCCCGACGCCAGAAACGGCAAAGGGCGGCCCTGCCGGGTCGCCCTTTTTTTTTGAAGCGTACCCACCAACGGTGGGCACCTACCGTGGATCGACCTGGGTCGAGCGCTACTCCACCGTCACGCTCTTGGCCAGGTTGCGCGGCTTGTCCACGTCGGTGCCGCGCGCCAGCGCGGTGTGATACGCCAGCAGCTGCACCGGGATGGTGTGCACCACCGGGCTGAGCACGCCGGCGTGGCGCGGCGTGCGGATGACGTGCACGCCTTCGGATTCGACGAAGTTGCTGTCCTGGTCGGCGAACACGAACAGCTCGCCGCCGCGCGCGCGCACTTCCTGCATGTTGGACTTCACCTTCTCCAGCAGGCTGTCGTTGGGCGCGATCACCACCACCGGCATGTCTTCGTCGACCAGCGCCAGCGGGCCGTGCTTGAGCTCGCCGGCCGGGTAGGCTTCGGCGTGGATGTAGGTGATTTCCTTGAGCTTGAGCGCGCCTTCCAGCGCGATCGGATAGTGCAGGCCACGGCCCAGGAACAGCGCACTGTTCTTGCGCGCGAAACGTTCGGCCCAGATGGCGATCTGCGGCTCCATGTTCAACGCGTGCTGCACGCTGCCCGGCAGGAAGCGCAGCTGTTCCAGGTAGTCCGCTTCCTGCGCGGCGTCGACGCGGCCGTGCAGTTTGCCCAGCACCACGGTGAGCTGGAACAACGCCGCCAGCTGGGTGGTGAAGGCCTTGGTCGAGGCGACGCCGATCTCGGCGCCGGCGCGGGTGTAGCAGACCAGTTCGCTGGCACGCGGGATCGCGCTCTCCGGCACGTTGCAGATCGACAGGGTGTGCAGGTGCCCCAGCGACTTGGCGTACTTCAGCGCTTCCATCGTATCCAGCGTTTCGCCGGACTGGGAAATGGTGACGATCAGGTGCTTGGGATTGGCATACGCGGCGCGGTAGCGGTACTCGCTGGCGATCTCCACGCTGCACGGCAGGCCGGCGATGGCCTCGATCCAGTAACGCGCGGTCAGGCCGGCGTAGTAGCTGGTACCGCAGGCCAGGATCTGCACGCCTTCGATGCCCGACAACACCGCTTCGGCATTCTTGCCGAACAGCTCGGCGGGGAAGCCACCGGCGTCGATCGCCGCTTCGATGGTGTCGCCCAGCGCACGCGGCTGTTCGTGCACTTCCTTCTGCATGAAGTGGCGGTACGGGCCCAGCTCCAGCGAGGCCAGCGACACGTCCGACTGGTGCACGCCACGGTCCACCGGCAGGTTGTGTTCGTCGTACACCTGCACGCCGTCGCGACGCACATCCGCGGTGTCGCCTTCCTCAAGGAAGATGACATTGCGGGTCGAGGAAATCACCGCCGACACGTCCGACGCGACGAAGTTCTCGCCCTCGCCCAGGCCCACCAGCAGCGGGCAGCCCATGCGCGCGCAGACGAAATGGTCCGGCTCGGCGCGGCTCATCACCGCCAGCGCGTAGGCACCGGTCAGTTCCTTGACCGTGCGCTGCAACGCCGACAGCAGGCTGTCGCCGTTCTTGAGGTTGTGGTGCATCAAGTGCGCGATGACCTCGGTGTCGGTCTGCGACTCGAACACGTAGCCCAGCCCGCGCAGGCGCTCGCGCTGTTCCTCGTGGTTCTCGATGATGCCGTTGTGCACCAGCGCAACGCCGTGGCTGATGTGCGGGTGGGCATTGGCTTCCGTCACCCCGCCGTGGGTGGCCCAACGGGTATGGCCGATGCCCAGGGTCGCATCAAAACCCTCGCTCAGCGCAGCCTTCTCCATTTCCGCAACGCGGCCGGTACGGCGAACGCGGCGTACATTGGGCTGTGCCTCGGTCTGGTCCAGCACTGCAATGCCGGAGGAGTCGTAGCCCCGGTATTCCAGCCGCTTCAATCCTTCGATAAGTACCGGTACCACATCGCGATTTGCGATCGCGCCCACAATGCCGCACATAGATTCGAATCCCTGCTGTCGATGCTCCATTCTAACGTGGGCCGGGCTGCGGTCCCGCCGCTGTCCGCTTAACAAAAGTGTCCGCAGCAGTGTCCGCGGACACCCGGACGCTTGACCTGAATCTGCAACCCTTTGTTTTCAAAGGACATAAAGTTGGCACGCGGCGTGCTTGGTATATCGCAACCCAACCGCGACCGAGCCCGATGATCCGCGACACTTCCGCACAGGACCAGACCTTCTCCTCTCCGGCCACGGCGGCGCCGTGGAAGCGCTGGCTGTGGCCGGGCGTCGCCGCGCTGCTGGTGCTGCTGGCGATCGGCTTTGCCGCCCGCGCCTGGCTCGGCGCCAGCCGCTCCTTCGACAGCGCGCGGGTCCGCATCGCCGAGGTCAAGAAGGGCGACCTGGTCCGCGACCTGGCCGCCGACGGCAAGGTGATCGCCGCCAACAGCCCGGTGCTGTACGCGATCTCCGCCGGTACCGTGGACCTCAAAGTGGTCGCCGGTGACGTGGTGAAGAAGGGCCAGGAACTGGCGGTCATCGACAGCCCGGAACTGCGCAGCAAGCTGGCCCAGGAGCGGACAACCCTGGCCGGCCTGGAAGCCGAAGCCAGCCGCTCGCTGCTGGACGCCACCCTGGCCCGGGCCAAGGCCAGCAAGGAAACCGACCAGGCCAACATCGAACGCCAGGCTGCCGAGCGTGACCTGCAGCGCTACCAGCGCGGCTTTGATGGCGGTGCGGTGCCGCAGATCGACCTGGCCAAGGCCAACGACACCCTGAAGAAGGCCGACATTTCACTGGCCAACGCCCAGACCGACGCCCGCCTGCAGGGCCAGGGCGCGGACCTGGACGCGCGCAACAAGCGCCTGCTGGCAGACCGCCAGCGCGCGGTGGTCGAGGAAGTGCAGCGCCAGGTGGATGCCCTGACCCTGCGCGCGCCGTTCGATGGCCAGGTGGGCCAGGTCCAGGCGACCCAGCACACCCAGGTGGCAGCCAATGCCCCGATCCTGGGCGTGGTCGACCTGTCGCGCTTCGAGATCGAGATCAAGGTGCCGGAAAGCTTCGCCCGCGACCTGTCGATCGGCATCCCGGCCCAGCTCACCAGCGGCAGCGGCCAGCCGTTCCCGGGCGAGATCAGTGCGGTGTCCCCGGAAGTGGTGGCCGGCGAAGTCAACGCCCGCATCCGCTTCACCGACAAGCAGCCGCAGGGCCTGCGCCAGAGCCAGCGCATGCAGGCCCGCGTGGTGCTCGATACCCGCCGCAACGTGATCAAGGTCGAGCGTGGCCCGTTCGTGGAACAGGGCAACGGCCAGGCCTACGTCATGGATGGCAGCACCGCGGTGCGGCGTCCGGTCCGGCTGGGCGTCAGCAGCCTGGGCGAAGTGGAAATCCTTTCCGGCCTTCAGCCCGGCGATCGCGTCGTGGTGTCCGGCAGCGATCTGTTCGGCGATGCCGAGCGCGTGTCCGTCAACTGAACCCCCTACCCATACAAGGAATACAGCCATGCTTGAGATGCGCTCGGTCGCCAAGGTGTTCCGCACCGAACAGGTCGAAACCCATGCCCTGCGGTCGCTGGACCTGCACGTCCGCGAAGGCGAGTTCGTCGCCGTCACCGGTCCGTCCGGTTCGGGCAAGACCACCTTCCTCAATATCGCCGGGCTGCTGGAAACGTTCACCAGCGGCACCTACCTGCTCGACGGCCAGGACGTGAGCAAGCTGGGCGATGACGCGCGCAGCAAGCTGCGCAACCAGAAGATCGGCTTCATCTTCCAGGGCTTCAACCTGATCTCCGACCTGAACCTGTTCGACAACGTCGACGTGCCGCTGCGCTACCGCGGCATGGCCGCGTCCGAGCGCAGGCAGCGCATCGAACATGCGCTGCAGCAGGTAGGCCTGGGCTCGCGCATGAAGCACTACCCCTCCGAACTGTCCGGCGGCCAGCAGCAGCGCGCCGCCATCGCACGCGCCCTGGCCGGCAGCCCGCGCCTGCTGCTGGCCGACGAACCCACCGGCAACCTGGACAGCCAGATGGCACGCGGGGTGATGGAGCTGCTGGAAGAGATCAACGCCGCCGGCACCACCATCGTCATGGTCACCCATGATCCGGAGCTGGCCGCGCGTGCCCAGCGCAACGTGCACATCGTCGATGGCCAGGCCACCGACCTGGTGCGCGAACCGGTGCTCGCCACCCCGCGCGTCGCCCTCGCCACCGTCAACGACTGAGGCCCTGCCCATGTTCGCCTACTACTTCCGATTGGCGCTGCGCAGCTTCCGGCGCAACCGGGTGCTGACCGCACTGATGGTGATCGCCATCGCGCTGGGCATCGGCGCCTCGATGACCACGCTCACCGTGTTCCACGTGCTTTCCGGCGACCCGATCCCGCAGAAGAGCGACCGCCTGTTCAACGTCCAGGTCGACCCGCGACCGATGATCGGCTACCAGCCGAGCGAGGAACCGGAGGAGCAGGTCACCCGCTACGACGGTGAAACCCTGTTGCGCGAAAAGAAGGCCAAGCGCCAGGTGCTGATGACCGGCGGTGGCGTCACCGTCGAACCGGACGGCAGCACGCTGCGCCCGTTCACCACCGACGCGCGTTACACCTCCACCGACTTCTTCGCCATGTTCGATACGCCGTTCCTGTACGGCCAGGGCTGGAAGGGTGAGCAGGATGACGGACGTGGCCGCGTCGCGGTGATCTCCAAGGCGCTGAACGACAAGCTGTTCAGCGGCCAGAACAGCGTCGGCCGCCCGCTGCGCATGGACGGGCATACCTTCAACATCGTCGGCGTGCTCGACCAGTGGAACCCGAACCCGCACTTCTACGACCTGGAAACCGGCCGCTACGGCGACAGCGAAGACATCTACGTGCCGGTGTCCACTGCGCTGGAGCTGAACTTCGGCCGCAACGGCAACATGAACTGCTGGGACAACTCCAACGGCGAGGAGACCGCGCTCAATGCACCGTGCGTGTGGATGCAGTACTGGGTGGAGCTGGCCTCGCCGGCCGACGCCGCCGACTACCGCGCCTACCTGGAAAACTACTCGGCCCAGCAGAAAGCGGCCGGCCGCTTCCAGCGCCCGTCGAACGTGCGCCTGCGCAACGTGATGGAGTGGCTGGACTTCAAGCAGGTGGTTCCCAGCGACGTGCGCCTGCAGCTGTGGCTGGCACTGGGCTTCCTGGCGGTGTGCCTGATCAACACCGTGGGGCTGCTGCTGGCTAAGTTCCTGCGCCGCAGCGGCGAGATCGGCGTGCGCCGCGCCCTGGGCGCCAGCCGCGGGCAGATCTTCCTTCAGTCGCTGGTGGAAGCGGGCACCGTGGGCCTGGCCGGCGGCTTGCTGGGCTTGGGGCTTGCCCTGCTCGGCCTGTATGCCGTGCGCCAGCAGCCGGTGGACTACGCCAAGCTGGCCGTGCTCGACGGCAAGATGCTGCTGCTCACCTTCGGCCTGACCCTGGCCGCCAGCCTGCTGGCCGGTTTCCTGCCGGCGCTGCGCGCCATGCAGGTCACGCCCGCCATCCAACTCAAATCGCAGTAAGGATCCGGAGCACATCATGGATATCCGTCCCATCCTGACCACGCTGCGCCGGCACAAGACCGCCGCCGCCCTCATCGTGCTGGAAATCGCGCTCACCTGCGCGATTGTCTGCAACGCGCTGTTCCTGATCGGCCAGCGCCTGGAGAAGATCAACCAGCCCAGCGGCATCGCCGAGCAGGAGTTGCTGGAAGTCCGCCTGGGCGGCATCGGCGCCCAGGTCAACGCCACTGCACGCACCCGCGAAGACCTGGCTGCGCTGCGTGCCCTTCCCGGGGTCAAGAACGCGGTGGCGATCAACCAGCTGCCGTTCCGGCGCAATTCGTGGAACACCAGCCTGTCGCTGGTTCCCGACCAGGAACGGCCGAACTTCAACGCCGCGCAGTACTTCGCCAGTGAAGGCACGCTGGACACCATGGGCCTGCAGCTGGTGGCCGGCCGCGACTTCCAGGGCGACGAGTACGCCAACCTGGAAGACGTGGAGAAGGACGCCACGGTTGAGCAGCGCGGCTCGGCCGTGATCCTCACCAGCAAGGCTGCCAACAACCTGTTCCCGGATGGCCAGGCCGTGGGCAAGACCATCTATACCGGCCGCATGCCGCTGCGCATCGTGGGCGTGGTGAAGGAACTGGCGCGGCCGGTGACGGTGGAGGCCGATACCGGCTATTCGATGATGCTGCCGGTGCGGATCAACTACGACATGGGCCTGTACCTGATCCGGGTCACCGACCCCACGCGTCGCCAGGAAGTGCTCAACGCCGCCGTGGCCGCGCTGGAGAAGGTGGACACCAATCGCATGGTGCGCGGCAAGCTCACCTACCAGGAACAGCGTGAGAAGTACTTCCAGAACGACCGGGCGATGGTGGGGCTGCTGATCACGGTGTGCGTCGCGCTGCTGGTGGTGACCGCACTGGGCATCGTCGGCCTGGCCAGCTTCTGGGTACAGCAGCGCACCAAGCAGATCGGCATCCGCCGTGCGCTGGGCGCCACGCGTGGCCAGATCCTGCGCTACTTCCAGACCGAGAATTTCCTGCTTGCCACGGTCGGCATCGTACTGGGCATGCTGCTGGCGTACTCGATCAACCTGTGGCTGATGGGGGCGTACGAGCTGCCGCGCATGCCGATCACCTACCTGCCCATTGGTGCAGTGCTACTGTGGCTGCTGGGCCAGATCGCCGTGTTCGGGCCGGCCCACCGCGCCGCCGCGGTACCGCCGGCCGTCGCCACCCGGAGCGCCTGACATGACCGTTTCGCCCATCCGCATCACGCTGGCTGCCCTGCTGCTGATCAGCACCACCGCCTGCGCCGAAAGCACCCAGACCGAGTCATCGCGCATGGACTGGCGCCAGGATGGCGCGCGCCTGACCCTGGAGTCCGGGCAAGGCGTGGTGAGCGTTACCGCCGCGTCGCCGGCCACCCGCTTCGGCGTGCAGGCCGGCGACCAGGTCCTGCGCGTGGACGGCGTGCCGGTGCGCAAGGTGGGCGAGCTGACCGACGCACTATCGGCCAGCGACAACGCCAGCGTGCCGGTCACGGTGCGCCGCGGCGGTCGTGACCAGGTGGTCAGCGTACCGACCGCAGCATGGCGCGCGGTGCAACCGCCGCCCCCGCCGCGCCCGCCGGCGCCGCCGTCACCGCCGGAACGCCCGTAAGCCGCGTGCCGGGCCCACCCTGCCGGTGGGCCCGGCGCTCGGGTACTCTCTGCCTACTCCCCGGTCTTTCGCTGCCGCATGCCCTCGATCCTGATCATTGACGACAATGCCAGCGTGGCCACCGCGTTGGAGGTCCTGTTCTCGCTGCACGACATCGAGGCCGTGCACGCGCTGTCGCCGGAGGCGGGGTTGGCGGTGCTGGAGCAGCAGCCGGTCGACCTGGTGATCCAGGACATGAATTTCACCGAGGACACCACCTCGGGTGAAGAAGGCGAAGCCCTCTTCCAGCAGATCCGCGCGCGCCACCCCGACCTGCCGGTGATCCTGCTCACCGCCTGGACCCACCTGAGCAGCGCGGTGGACCTGGTGAAGGCCGGTGCCGCCGACTACCTGGCCAAACCCTGGGACGATCGCAAGCTGCTGACCACGGTCAACAACCTGCTGGAACTGTCCGAAGCCCGGAACGAACTGGACCGCCGCCGGGCCCGCGAACAACGCGACCGCACCGCGCTGGAAGCCCGCTACGACCTGCGTGGCGCGGTGGTGGCCGACCCGGCCAGCGAACGCGTGGTCAACCTGGCCTGCCAGGTCGCGCGCTCGGAGCTGCCGGTGCTGATCACCGGGCCCAACGGCGCGGGCAAGGAAAAGATCGCCGAGATCATCCAGGCCAATTCGCTGGTGGCCAGGGGGCCGTTCGTGGCGCTCAACTGCGGCGCCATTCCGGCCGAGCTGATCGAGGCCGAACTGTTCGGCAGCGAAGCCGGCGCCTACACCGGCGCCAACAAGGCACGCGAGGGCAAGTTCGAGGCCGCCGACGGCGGCACCCTGTTCCTCGATGAGATCGGCAACCTGTCGCTGGGCGGCCAGATGAAGCTGCTGCGCGTGCTGGAAACCGGCCGCTTCGAACGGCTGGGCTCCAACCGCGAACGCCAGGTCAAGGTACGCGTGATCAGTGCGACCAATGCCGACCTGCCGTCGATGATCCGCGATGGTCAATTCCGCGAAGACCTGTACTACCGCCTCAATACCGTCGAGCTGGCGCTGCCGCCGCTGGCCGAACGCCCGGGCGACATCCTGCCGCTCGCCGAGCGCTTCCTGGGCGATGGCAAGCCGTTGTCCAGCGCCGCCGCCAGCGCGTTGCAGCGACATGCATGGCCGGGCAACGTGCGCGAGCTGCGCAACGTGATCCAGCGCGCCGGCCTGCTCGCGCAGGGCGCGCGCATCGAAGTGGCCGACCTCAACCTGCCGCGCGCGGCCGCCGCACCGCGCGCCGCCGTGCCGGGCGCAGACCCCGACCGCAGCCGGATCGAATCGGCCCTGTCGCACAGCCACGGCATCATTGCCCAGGCCGCCGCCGAACTTGGGCTGAGCCGGCAGGCGTTGTATCGGCGCATGGATCGCTACGGCATTCCGCGCGAATGAAGCGCACCTCGTTTACCTTCCGCCTGTTCCTGCGCCTGCTGCCAGTGCTGGCATTGGCTGCGGCAGGGCCGTGGCTGCTGGCTTACTGGATGGACCAGGGCTGGCTGGTGACGCTGGTATCCAGCGTGCTGCTGCTGGCCCTGATGTGGTGGACCCTGCGCCGCGCCACCGCCCCGGTGCGCTCGCTGCTGCGGGCACTGGCCGGCACCACCAGCTCCTACCGCGACGGCGAATACAATTTCAGCGTGTACTGGCCCGGCAACGACGAGCTGGGCGATCTGGTGCAGGCCCATCGTGAACTGGGCGACGTGCTGCGGGAGCAGCGCCAGGGCCTGGTGCAGCGCGAGCTGCTGCTGGACACCATGGTGCAGAACACGCCGGTGTCGATGCTGCTGCTGGCCAATGGCGGCGACGGCGTACAGCGCGTGGTGTTTTCCAACCTGGCCGCGCGCAAGCTGCTGCACAACGGCTGGAAGCTGGAAGGCCAGGCCGTGCAGCAGGTGTTGCAGACCATGCCGGTGGAACTGCGCGACGCGATCGAGCGCGGCGGCGACAGCCTGTTCGCGGTGCGTGGCCCCGGTGATGAAGCCGAAGATGGCGATGAAGACGACGAGCAGGTCTACCACCTGTCGCGGCGCAATTTCCACCTCAACGGGCGCCCCCACGACCTGCTGCTGATCCGCCTGCTGACCGCCGAACTTCGCCGCCAGGAAGTGCAGACCTGGAAGAAGGTGATCCGGGTGATCAGCCACGAGCTCAACAACTCCCTGGCGCCGATTGCCTCGCTGGCGCACTCCGGTGGCGAGCTGGTGCGACGCGGGAGGACCGAGCGGCTGGAGGAAGTGTTTTCCACCATCGAAGAGCGCTCACGACACCTGGAGGGTTTCATCCGGGGGTATGCGCGCTTTGCCAAGCTGCCGCAGCCGCAGTTGCAGAACGTGCAGTGGAAGCAGTTCCTGGGCGGGCTGCAGATGCAGATTCCATTCCGCATGGCAGAGATTCCCGACGACCTGCAGGGCCGCGTCGACATCGCGCAGCTCGGCCAGGCGCTGCTGAACCTGCTCAAGAACGCGCATGAGGCGTGCAGCGAAGCCGAACCGCCGAACGACGATGTCGAACTGCGCCTGACCCGGCTGCCGCAGTGGCTGAGGATCGAAGTGCTGGACCGCGGCAAGGGCATGAACGAGGCGGTGCTGCAGAACGCGCTGATGCCGTTCTATTCGACCAAGCGCAATGGCACCGGACTGGGCCTGGCGCTGACCCGCGAGATCGTCGAAGCGCATGGCGGCCGCGTGTCGCTGCAGAACCGCCGCGAAGGCGGGTTGTGCGTGGCGATATTTCTGCCGGGGTGATGGGTTTGCCTGGGCCGGCCAACGGCCGGCGCTACGAATTTTTGCGTGCCCATCGGGATATGGGTCAATCAACCATGGGCGTCGGATACGCCGCGGTAGCGCCGGCCGTTGGCCGGCCAACGCGCTGCCCGGTTACTTCTTCACCGGTCGGTGCCAGCCATCAATGGTTTCCTGGCGCACGCGTGCCAGCGTCAACTTGCCTTCCGGCGCGTTGCGGGTAATCACCGAACCGGCGGCGATGGTGGCTCCGTCGCCGATGGTCACCGGCGCCACCAGCGAACTGTTCGAGCCGATGAAGGCGTTGTCGCCAATGGTGGTCTGCGACTTGTTCACCCCGTCATAATTGCAGGTGATGGTGCCGGCGCCGATGTTGACCTTGCTGCCGATCACCGCATCGCCAAGGTAGGTCAGATGGTTGGCCTTGCTGCCCACGCCCAGGCGGACCTTCTTGGTTTCAACGAAATTGCCGACGTGCGTGCCGTCGGCCAGCACGGTACCCGGGCGCAGGCGGGCGAACGGGCCGATGTCGGCGGCACCTTCGCTGACCACGCCTTCCAGGTCGCAGTGCGGCTTGACCACCGTGCCGGCGGCCAGCTTCACGTCCTTGAGCCGGGTGAACGGGCCGATGCTGACCCCGTCGCCCAGTTCCACGGTGCCTTCCAGGATCACGTTGACGTCGATCTGCACGTCTCGGCCCACCGTGACCGTGCCACGGATGTCCAGCCGCGCGGGATCGATCACGCGCGCGCCCTGGGTGCACAGCGCGCGCACTTCGCGCAGCTGCCACGCGCGTTCGAGCTGGGACAGCTGCCACGGATCGTTGGCGCCCTCCGCTTCCTGCGCGTCGGCGACGAAGGCCATGTCGGCCGGGGTGTAGTCGGCCGCGGCCGAGGCGAACACATCGGTCAGGTAGTACTCGCCCTGCGCATTGCTGTTGGACAGCTGCGACAGCCAGGTGCGCAGCGCGGTGGCATCGGCGGTGATGATGCCGGTGTTGATGGTGCGGATCGCCAGCTGTTCCTCCGTGGCATCCTTCTGTTCCACGATCGCGCCGACCTTGCCCTCGGCATTGCGCACGATGCGGCCGTAGCCGGTGGGATTGAGCATGTCCGCCACCAGCACCGCCAGCCGCCCGGGCTGGGACAGCAGGTGCTGCAGGGTATCGAGCCGGATCAGCGGCACGTCGCCGTACAGCACCAGGACCCGGGCCGCGTCGGGCACCTGCGGCATGGCCTGCTGCACGGCATGGCCGGTCCCCAGCTGCTCGCGCTGCTCGGCCCACTGCAGGTCGGGCTGGTCGGCGAACGCCGCGCGCACCGCCTCACCGCCGTGGCCGTACACCACGTGGATGGCAGCCGGCTGCAGCTGGCGTGCGGTATCGATCACATGCGCCAGCATCGGCCGGCCGGCAATCGGCTGCAGCACCTTGGGCAGGACTGACTTCATGCGCTTGCCAGCGCCGGCGGCGAGGATGATGACGTGCAGGGCTTGGGTCATGGGGGTAGCGATGCGTGAACGACGGGGATGGCTGCAATTCTAGAACGCATGCGGTCGACGTGGTGGCTTTCGGGCCACGTCCGCGACCCTGGGTTGAATGCTGCCGGACCCCAAAAACAACAACGCCGGCATAGGCCGGCGTTGTTGTTGTGCAGCAGTAGCAGGATCTCAGTGCTTGAGGGTCTTGCGCAGGCGCTCCAGCGCCTGCAGCTGGACCACCGCTTCGGCCAGCTTCTGCTGGGCTTCGGCCACTTCCATCGCCTCGCCACGGTTGGCCAGGATGCGCTCGGCTTCTTCCTTGGCCTTGCGGACCGCGGATTCGTCGATGTCCTGCGCGCGGATCGCGGTGTCGGCCAGCACGGTCACGACCTGCGGCTGCACCTCGAGGATGCCGCCGGAGATGGCGAAGTCCAGCTGCTCGCCATTCTGCAGGGTGACCACCACCTTGCCCGGCTTCAACCGGGTGATCAGCGGAGCGTGCTTGGGCGCGATGCCCAGTTCGCCGAGCTCACCCGTAGCCACGACCAGAGTCGCTTCACCACGGAAGATTTCCTGCTCGGCGCTGACGATGTCGCAACGGATGGTGCTCATGATCAGGCCTTCTCAGCCATCTTCTTGGCCTTCTCGACCGCTTCTTCGATGCTGCCGACCATGTAGAACGCCTGCTCCGGCAGGTGGTCGTATTCGCCGTCGACGATGGCCTTGAAGCCGCGGATGGTGTCCTTCAGCGACACGTACTTGCCCGGCGAGCCGGTGAACACTTCGGCCACGTGGAACGGCTGGCTGAAGAAGCGCTCGATCTTGCGGGCGCGCGACACGGCCTGCTTGTCTTCTTCGGACAGTTCGTCCATGCCCAGGATGGCGATGATGTCCTTCAGTTCCTTGTACTTCTGCAGGGTCTGCTGGACGCGCTGGGCGGTGTCGTAATGCTCGTGGCCGATGACCAGCGGGTCCATCTGGCGGCTGGTCGAGTCCAGCGGATCCACGGCCGGGTAGATACCCAGCGAGGCGATCGAACGCGACAGGGTCACGGTCGAATCCAGGTGGGCGAAGGTGGTAGCCGGCGACGGATCGGTCAAGTCATCGGCCGGCACGTAGACGGCCTGGATCGAGGTGATCGAGCCGTTCTTGGTCGAGGTGATGCGCTCCTGCAGGACGCCCATTTCCTCGGCCAGGGTCGGCTGGTAACCCACGGCCGACGGCATGCGGCCCAGCAGTGCCGACACTTCGGTACCGGCCAGGGTGTAGCGGTAGATGTTGTCGACGAACAGCAGCACGTCCTTGCCCTTGCCGTTTTCGTCCTTCTCGTCGCGGAAGTACTCCGCCATGGTCAGGCCGGTCAACGCGACGCGCAGGCGGTTGCCCGGCGGCTCGTTCATCTGGCCGTACACCATCGCGACCTTGTCCAGGACGTTGGAGTCCTTCATCTCGTGGTAGAAGTCGTTGCCCTCACGGGTACGCTCACCCACGCCGGCGAACACGGACAGACCGCTGTGCGCCTTGGCGATGTTGTTGATCAGCTCCATCATGTTGACGGTCTTGCCGACGCCGGCGCCGCCGAACAGGCCGACCTTGCCGCCCTTGGCGAACGGGCACATCAGGTCGATGACCTTGATGCCGGTTTCCAGCAGCTCGGTGGCCGGGGACTGGTCTTCGTACGACGGGGCTTCGCGATGGATTTCCCAGCTGTCGCTGGCAACCACCGGGCCGGCTTCGTCGATCGGGCGACCCAGCACGTCCATGATGCGGCCCAGGGTGCCTGCACCCACCGGCACCGAGATGGCGCGGTTGGTGTTGGTGGCGACCAGGTTGCGCTTCAGGCCGTCGGTGGAGCCCAGCGCGATGCAACGGACCACGCCGTCGCCGAGCTGCTGCTGCACTTCCAGCGTGATTTCGGTGTTGTCCACCTTCAGTGCGTCATACACCTTCGGCACCGACTCGCGGGGGAATTCCACGTCGACGACGGCGCCGATGATCTGAACGATCTTGCCCTGACTCATTGCTGCATCCTCTAATTAAATGCTTTTGACTGTGCGCGTCAGACTGCTGCCGCGCCGCCGACGATTTCGGAGATTTCCTGGGTGATCGCTGCCTGGCGGGCCTTGTTGTAGACCAGCTGCAGGGTTCCGATCAGCTTGTTGGCGTTGTCACTGGCCGACTTCATCGCCACCATGCGCGCGGCATGCTCGGAGGCAACGTTTTCCAGCACGGCCTGGTACACCAGCGATTCCACGTAACGCGTCATCACGTGCTCGAGCACGGTGGCGGCGTCGGGTTCGTACAGGTAGTCCCAGTCATGGTGCGCAACCTGCTTCTCGGCCGCCGGCAACGGCAGCAGCTGGTCGAAGCTGGCTTTCTGCACCATCGTGTTGATGAAGCGGTTGTAGACCAGGTACACGCGGTCGACCTTGCCTTCGGTGAAGGCGTCGAGCATGACCTTGATCACGCCGATCAGCTGTTCCAGGTGCGGCACGTCGCCCATGTGGGTGACGCTGCCGACCATGTTGACCTTGACCCGGCGGAAGAAGGTGGACGCCTTCTGGCCGATGGTCACCACGTCGATCTCGGCGCCCTTTTCCTGGTACTGGCGGACTTCGCCCAGCATCTTGCGGAACAGGTTGTTGTTCAGGCCGCCGGCCAGGCCGCGGTCGGACGAGATCACGATGTAGCCGACCCGCTTGACCTCGTCACGCTGGACCAGGAACGGATGCTGGTAATCGGTGCTGGCCTGGGCCAGGTGGCCGATCACCTGCTTCATCGCCTGCGCATACGGACGCGAGGTCTTCATGCGATCCTGCGCCTTGCGGATCTTGGAGGCCGACACCATCTCCAGCGCGCGGGTCACCTTGCGGGTGTTCTGCACGCTCTTGATCTTGGTTTTGATTTCGCGACCGCTAGCCATCTCTTATTCCCGTAGAGCGGGGCTCTGCCCCGCTACCTTCAACGGTGAAGCGAGGCCGAAGGCCCCGCCACACATTCGTCTTACCAGCTGCCGGTGGTCTTGAACTCGGAGATGCCCTTCTTGAAGGCCGCTTCGATGTCGTTGTCCCAACCGCCGGTGGCGTTGACCTTGCCGATCAGTTCGCCCTGGGTGTTGGCGAAATGCGCGTGCAGGCCTTCTTCGAAGGCCAGCAGCTTGTTGACCGGCACGTCGTCGAGGTAACCCTCGTTGACGGCGTAGATCGACAGCGCCTGGTTGGCGATCGACATCGGGGCGTACTGCTTCTGCTTCATCAGCTCGGTGACGCGCTGACCGCGCTCGAGCTGCTTGCGGGTGGCTTCGTCCAGGTCCGAGGCGAACTGCGCGAACGCAGCCAGCTCGCGGTACTGGGCGAGCGAGATGCGGATGCCGCCCGACAGCTTCTTGATGATCTTGGTCTGGGCCGCACCACCGACGCGCGACACCGAGATACCGGCGTTCACGGCCGGGCGGATGCCCGAGTTGAACAGGTCGGTTTCCAGGAAGATCTGGCCGTCGGTGATCGAGATCACGTTGGTCGGCACGAACGCCGAGACGTCGCCGGCCTGGGTTTCGATGATCGGCAGGGCGGTCAGCGAACCGGTCTTGCCCTTCACTTCACCCTTGGTGAACTGCTCGACGTACTCTTCCGAAACGCGGGCCGCACGTTCCAGCAGGCGCGAGTGCAGGTAGAACACGTCGCCCGGGTAGGCTTCACGGCCCGGCGGGCGCTTCAGCAGCAGCGAGATCTGGCGGTAGGCCACGGCCTGCTTGGACAGGTCGTCGTACACGATCAGGGCATCCTGGCCGCGGTCCATGAAGTACTCACCCATGGTGCAGCCCGAGTAGGCGCTGATGTACTGCATGGCAGCCGACTCGGAGGCGGTGGCGGCCACGACCACGGTGTGGGCCAGGGCGCCGTTCTCTTCCAGCTTGCGCACGATGTTGGCCACGGTCGAAGCCTTCTGGCCGATCGCGACGTACACGCACTTGATGCCGGTGTCCTTCTGGTTGATCACCGCATCGATGGCCAGGGCGGTCTTGCCGGTCTGGCGGTCACCGATGACCAGCTCGCGCTGGCCACGGCCGATCGGGATCATCGAGTCGACCGACTTGTAACCGGTCTGCACCGGCTGGTCGACCGACTTGCGCCAGATCACGCCCGGCGCAACGCGCTCCACCGGCGCGGTCAGCTGGGCCGCGATCGGGCCCTTGCCGTCGATCGGTTCGCCGAGCGCGTTGACCACGCGGCCGAGCATTTCCGGACCGACCGGCACTTCCAGGATGCGACCGGTGGTCTTGGCCACGTCGCCTTCGCGCAGGTGCTCATAGCCACCCAGGACCACGGCGCCGACCGAATCGCGCTCCAGGTTCAGGGCCAGGGCGAAGGTGTTGTTCGGCAGTTCGATCATTTCGCCCTGCATCACGTCGGCCAGGCCGAAGATGCGCACGATGCCGTCGGACACGCTGGTCACGGTGCCTTCGTTGCGCGATTCCGCGGCCAGCTTGACCTTCTCGATGCGGTTCTTGATCAGTTCGCTGATTTCGGAGGGGTTGAGCGTGGTTGCCATCGTCAAGTCCTAGTGCCGGCGGTCAGGCCGGACGTTAAATGAATTCAGTTAGCGAGCGCGGTCTGCAGGCGCGACAGCTTGCCCTTGAGCGAGCCATCGATCACCACGTCGCCAGCGTCGATCACCGCACCGCCGATCAGCGAAGCATCGATCGCGGTGGTGATCTCCACGTCTTGGCCGAAGCGCTTGCGCAGCGCGGCCTTGATGGCGTCCAGCTCAGTGGAGGACAGCTCGGCGGCCGAGGTCACCGTGGCCTTGACCACGTGTTCGGCTTCAGCGCGGAGCTGGTCGTACATGCCTGCGATTTCCGGCAGCAGCGGCAGCCGGTGCGCTTCGGCCAGGATGGCCAGGAAGCGACCGAACGACTCGCCCGCCGTTTCCGGGGCCAGCAGCGCGACGGCATCGTCACGGCCCAGCTCCGGGTTCGACAGCAGGGCCGACACGCGAGGATCGGCGGCTACGTGGGCGGAAAACGCAAGCGCGTCCGACCACGGCGCGAACGTGCCTTCGTCGCGCGCGGTCGCGAACGCGGCGCGGGCATACGGGCGTGCAAGCGTGAGGGCCTGGCTCATCGATCAGATCTCCGAAGCCAGCTCGTCGAGCAGCGCCTTGTGGGCGTTGGCGTCGATTTCGCGCTTGAGCAGCTTTTCGGCACCGGTCACGGCCAGCACGGACACCTGCTTGCGCAGATCTTCGCGGGCACGGTTGGCGGCAGCCTCGATCTCGGCGTGGGCCAGTTCTTTCTGGCGGTTCGCTTCGACGATGGCTTCATTCTTGGCGGCGTCAACGATCTGGTTGGCGCGGGCATGGGCCTGGTCGATGATCTCGTTGGCCTTGGTGCGCGCATCCTTCAGTGCTTCGTTGACCTTTTCCTGCGCCTGGGCCAGATCCTTCTGGCTGCGGTCGGCAGCAGCGAGGCCTTCAGCGATCTTCTGCTGGCGCTCTTCGATGGCGTTCATCAGCGGCGGCCAGATCTTGGTCGCGATGATCCAGATCAGACCGGCGAACGCCAGTGCCTGGGCAACGAGGGTAAAACCGATTTCCATGGGGTTCGCTCAATCTGGGGTGATGGGGTGGAGGCGCCGCAGGAGCGGCGCATCCGTTCCTTCATCCGCGATCAGGCGCACGAGGCGCCTGATCGTTTCGCTTTCGCTGGATCAGCCAGCAGCCGGCAGACGCGCAACGAATTCAGCGATGGTCGGGTTGGCGAAGGCCAGCAGCAGGCCGACGGCGACCGAGATGATGAACGCGGCGTCGATCAGGCCGGCGGTGATGAACATGCGGACCTGCAGCACCGGGATCAGTTCCGGCTGGCGGGCAGCCGATTCCAGGAACTTACCGGCCATGATGGCCAGACCGAGACCGGCACCCAGCGCGGCCAGGCCGATCATGATGCCGACGGCGAGGACGGTGGAGCTCTGGACTTGGGCGAGGTTGGTCAGGACGGCAAAGTACATGGGTTATCTCCGGAAACTTAAGTTGCTAAGGGTAATGAAACGGATGAAGGGTGAAGCGGAAACTCAGTGAGCGTCTTCCGACAGGCTCAGGTACACGATCGACAGCATCATGAAAATGAATGCCTGCAGCGGAATCACCAGCAGGTGGAACAGCATCCAGCCAAGCCCGAAGGCACCGCCTGCGATGGCGCCCATGATGCCGGCACTGCCCAGCACCCAGATCAGCAGGAACACGATTTCGCCGCCGAACATGTTGCCGAACAGTCGCATCGCCAGCGAGATCGGCTTGCTCAGCCACTCGACGATGTTGAGGATCAGGTTGAACGGCATCATCCACTTGCCGAACGGCGCGGTCAGGAATTCCTTGGTGAAGCCACCCAGGCCCTTGGAGCGCAGCGCGAAGAACAGCATCAGGAAGAACACGCTGATCGACATGCCCAGGGTGGCATTGACGTCGGCGGTGGGGACCGGCTTCCAGTACGGCACGCCCAGCGCTTCCAGCGGCATGGCGATGAAGTCGGCCGGGATCATCTTGATGAGGTTCATCAGGAGGATCCAGAAGAAGATCGTGATCGCGATCGGGGTCACCAGCTTGCTGGTGCCGTGGTAGGTGTCCTTGGCCTGGCGGTCGACGAATTCCAGGCAGATCTCCACGAACGCCTGCCACTTGCCCGGCACGCCGGCGGTGGCCTTGCGGGTCGCCATCCAGAAGCCAAACACCATCAACAAACCCATCAGGACCGAAGTCACAATGGTGTCGACGTGAATTGCCCAGAAACCACCTTCCTGCATATGGAACGTCAGGTTGTGCAGGTGATGTTGGATGTAGGAGGTGGGTGTAAGCGCCTCGCCTGCCATGTGTCCGGAACCTTGAGTTAAATAAATTGGATCAGCGCCTGGCCAGAGCCAGGACCTGGAACATCAGTCCGACGGCGATTCCGGCCAGCAGCGCCAGTGCAGGCAGCTTGAAGACCACGAAACCCACCGCCAGGACACCGAATACGAGCGCCCACTTTGCCACCACCGCCAGGATCAGCCGCGACATGGCCGAGCCTGCTGCCTGGACCCCACCCCCCAGCGCCATCCGCGCCGCGACCCAGCCACCTGCCGAAACCGCAACGCCCGATGCGAGCGCCCCGAGGGCGTACTTCGGACCTGCCAGCAGCAGGAAGGCCAGGGCCAGGACAGCCACTGCAGCCAGCGGGTAGACCGCTGCGCGCAGCATCAGTCGCCGACCCGCGTCAACGGAGTTCAGCACACGTATGTCCTGCATGGTTGTGGGAGGAGTGACCGGGGCTGCAACTGCCCATGCCCCGTCGAGCCGCCAAATTATAGCAACGGGACAATTTGCGAGACAACCTGCGCCTGTTCATCCCGGTCGCCGCAAGTTGCTGCATCGCCACAGATTTTGCCGCTGGAAGGGGGGCGATGCCGCCAACGCCCCTCCCAATTCATGTCGCGTCGCACCATATTGAACTTTGGTCGCGGATGCCGGTCCCAGAGACGGGCCTGCCGATTCGATCCTCGTCGACGCCCCTGAGCAGGCCCATGCCGGGCGGCCCCGAGCTCTCTCCGGGGCCGCCTTTTTTCCGGGCCGGCCGCATCCGCTACAACGTCACCCGTCCCCGCCAGCGGCCATGCCTGGACGCCGACGGTCACCCGCGGTGCATGAACGGTACACACAATCTCCACCATACGTTCACGAATGGTGGACGCGGCGCTGGGCAGAGTGATTCCACTTCACTGAATCCCTCCAAGGATAGAACGATGCGCCTGCTTCCCCTGCTCGCCTTGCCGCTGGCCATGGCCGCCCTCACCCACGCCACGTCCGCGAGCGCGGCCGAAGGCGATGACCGCTTCGCCCTGCGCGTGGGTGCGATGAACATCGACTCGGACAACACGATCCGGGGCAACACCACGGTGCTCGGCCAGGATGTGGGCTTCTCCGAGGACTTCGGCCTGGGTGGCAAGGAATGGGAGCCGCGCGTCGACGGCCTGTTCCGCATCAGCGACCGCCAGCGCCTGATCTTCAACTACTTCAAGTACGACAAGGACCGCCGCGAGACCCTCAACGAGGGCATCAGCTTCGGCGGCGAAACCGTGCCGGCCGGCAGCTTCGTCAAGGGCGAGCTGAAGTACCAGGTGGCAAGCCTGGTTTACGACTACTCGGTGGTGGACACCGAGAAGTTCGACCTCGGCCTGCAGCTGGGTGCCGAGTACGCCAAGGTCAGCACCACGGCCTACGCGGACCTGGGCACGCTGTACCAGGGTGAGTTCCTCGACGAGAAGGCTGACGGCGTCGCACCGGTGGTGGGCGCACGCTTCACCATCACCCCGTCGGAGAAGTGGATGATCACCGCGCAGGGCCAGTACCTCAACACCGACTGGGGCAACTTCGACGACTACGACGGCGACCTGACCCGCGCCAACGTCATCGTGGATTACAAGTTCACCGACAACTTCGGCCTGTTTGCCGGCTACGACTGGTTCCGTCTCGACGTCGACCAGAGCGGCAGCGATGGCACCATCGGCCTGAAGCAGGAGTTCAAGGGTCCGGTGGCCGGCATCAGCGTTTCGTTCTGATCCAGCCGTTGGCTGGTGTGTTACCGCACGAAAAACCCGGCGAAAGCCGGGTTTTTTGTTGGATCGCATGCAGGCATGCAGCGGACTAACAGTCCGCTCTACCCGTCATTTCTTTTTTGGGATGTACAGGTCGGTGATGGTGCCGTCGTAGATCTCCGCGGCCATCGCCACCGACTCGCTCAGGGTCGGGTGGGCGTGGATGGTGTGGCCGATGTCTTCGGCTTCGGCACCCATTTCAATGGCCAGGCCGATCTCCGCCAGCAGGTCGCCCGCGTGCACGCCGACGATCGCGCCGCCGATGATGCGGTGAGTGTCCTCGTCGAAGATCAGCTTGGTGAAGCCTTCGGTGCGGCCAATGCCGATCGCGCGGCCGCTGGCGGCCCACGGGAACTTGGCCACGCCCACCTTCAGGCCCTGCGCCTTGGCTTCGGTCTCGGTCACGCCGACCCAGGCGATTTCCGGGTTGGTGTAGGCCACCGACGGAATCACCCGCGCCACCCACTCCTTCTTCTCGCCCGAGGCCACTTCGGCGGCCAGCTTGCCTTCGTGCGTGGCCTTGTGGGCCAGCATCGGGTTGCCGACGATATCGCCGATGGCGAAGATGTGCGGCACGTTGGTGCGCATCTGGCGGTCCACCGGAATGAAGCCACGCTCGGTGACGCCGACGCCGGCCTTCTCGGCGCCGATCTTCCTGCCGTTCGGCGAACGGCCCACGGCCACCAGCACGCGGTCGAAGGTGCCCTGCTCCAGGCCCGGCTTCTCGCCTTCGGCAGCGGCTTCGAAGGTCACGGTGATGCCCTTCTTGTCCGCGCTCACGCCGGAAGCCTTGGTCTTGAGGTGGACCTCGACGCCCTGCTTCTTCAGGCGGTCGGCCAGCGGCTTGACCAGGTCCTTGTCGGCACCCGGCATCAGCTGGTCCATGAACTCCACCACGGTCACCTTGCTGCCCAGCGCCGCGTAAACGGTCGCCATTTCCAGGCCGATGATGCCGCCACCCACGACCAGCAGCGAGCCGGGAATGTCGGCCAGCTCCAGCGCGTCGGTGGAATCCATCACGCGCGGGTCGTCCCACGGGAAATTCGGCAGCTTCACCGCCTGCGAACCGGCAGCGATGATGCACTGCTGGAAGCGCAGCAGCTGGGTCTTGCCGTCGTCGCCGACGATCTCCAGCTCATTGGCCGAAACGAAGGTCGCCACGCCCTGCACGGTGCGCACCTTGCGCTGCTTGGCCATGCCCGACAGACCCTTGGTCAGCTGGGTGACCACCTTTTCCTTGTAGCCGCGCAGCTTGTCCAGGGTGATCTTCGGCGCGCTGAACTCCACGCCAAAATCGCCCGCGTGGGCCACTTCGTCGATCACCGCTGCCGCATGCAGCAGTGCCTTGGACGGAATGCAGCCCACGTTGAGGCACACACCGCCGAGGCTGGCGTAGCGCTCGATCAGCACGGTGTCCACGCCCAGGTCCGCCGAGCGGAACGCGGCGGTGTAGCCGCCCGGGCCCGCGCCAAGGACCACCATCTGGCATTCGATGTCGGCCGGCTTGCCGCTGGACAGCGCCGGCTGCGGCGCGGTCGGTTCGGCCGGGGCGCGATGCGACGGGGTCACCGGCGGCTTGCTGGCCGGTGCGGCAGCCTTGGCCGGGGCAGCGGCCGGGGCCGCAGGTGCAGCGGCGGCGCCTTCGGCCTCCAGTACCACCACCACCGCGCCTTCGGACAGCGTGTCGCCGAGCTTGACCTTGATTTCCTTGACCACGCCCGCCGCCGAGGACGGTACTTCCAGCGTGGCTTTGTCCGACTCCAGCGTGACCAGGCCCTGGTCCTTCTTCACCGTGTCACCCACGGCGACCAGCACTTCGATCACCGGGACATCGGTGTAATCGCCGATGTCGGGAACCTTGATTTCAATAGCGGCCATTCGTGTTCTCCTGGTGCTCAGCCGGCCTTGCCGCCGAGCAGTTCCTGCAGTTCGTCGAGCGACTCGTCCAGATCCTGCCAGCGACGGTCGAGCTTCTTTTCCTTGGTGTCGCTGGCTTCGATCAGCAGCGCCACCTGTTTCATCATCAGCCTGCCGGCGCCGCACTCCCAGCGCGGACCGCTGTAGCGCTCGCCATCCACCTGGAACGACAGCACTTCACCCTCGGTGATCGGGGCCTTGCGGTCGGCAGGCACGCCCGAATCGAGCGCGGTACGCCAGCTGCGCACCAGGCGCTGGGCGAGCGCGGCCGGGATGGCCACCTGGTACTGGTCCGGTTCCTGGTCCACGCGCAGTTCAACGCCACTGCCGCGCGCACTGTTGTTCCAGTTGTACACGCGCTTGTCGGCCTGGCTGTAGCGCAGGGTCCATTCGCCGTCGCGGGTGCCGGGCAGCAGCGCCACCGCGGTTTCCACCCCGCCCTTGGGCAGCAGGGTCATTGCCAGCCGGGGCTGCGCCTTGCCATGGAAGAGGGTTTCCACGGCCTGGCCGTAGTTGCCCACCGCCGGCGGCCAGCCGTGGCCGAGATCGGTGGTGCACGCGGCCGAGGCGGCCGGCGCAGCGGCGACCAGCACGGCAGCGTAGAGCAGGGCCCTGCCCTGCTGCACGAAACGCTGCCGGGCAGAGCCCGGCACTACCGCGCGGGCCTGCCTCACAGCAGCACGCGCCGCATGTCGGCCAGCACCTGCGACAGGTAGGTGGTGAAGCGTGCGGCCAGCGCACCGTCGATGACCCGGTGGTCGTAGCTCAGCGACAGCGGCAGCATCAGCTTCGGGGCGAATTCCTTGCCGTTCCAGACCGGCTGGATCGAGGACTTGGATACGCCCAGGATGGCCACTTCCGGTGCATTGACGATCGGGGTGAACGCGGTGCCGCCGATGCCGCCCAGCGAGCTGATCGAGAAGCAGCCACCGCTCATGTCGGCCGGGCCCAGCTTGCCGTCGCGCGCCTTCTTGGCCAGCTCGCCGGTTTCCTGCGCGATCTGCACCACGCCCTTCTTGTCCACGTCGCGGATCACCGGCACGACCAGGCCGTTCGGGGTGTCGGCGGCGAAGCCGATGTTGAAGTACTTCTTCAGGGTCAGGTTCTCACCGGCCGCATCCAGCGATGCGTTGAACTCCGGGAACTGCTTGAGCGCGGCGGCGCTGGCCTTGATCAGGAAGGCGAGCATGGTCAGCTTGATGCCGGCCTTCTCGTTCTCCTTGTTCAGCGCCACGCGCAGGCCTTCCAGGTCGGTGATGTCGGCCTGCTCGAACTGGGTGACGTGCGGAATCATCGCCCAGTTGCGTGCCAGGTTGGCGCCCGAGATCTTCTTGATGCGCGACAGCGGCTGGGTCTCGACCTCACCGAACTTGCTGAAGTCGACCTTCGGCCACGGCAGCAGGTTGAGCCCACCTCCAGCGGCGACCGGCCCACCGGCAGCGGCAGTGCCACCCCCGGTCAGCGCCGACTTGACGAACTTCTGCACGTCGGCCTTGGTGATGCGGCCACCCTTCTCGGTACCGGTCAGCTGGTTGAGGTCCACGCCCAGCTCGCGGGCGAACACGCGCACTGCCGGAGTGGCATAGGGCACCTTGGAAGGCAGCACGCTGTCGGCGTTGAACTGCACCGGCGGGCTGCTCGGGGCACCGGCCGAGGGGGCGCTGGCGATTTCGCGCGCCGCCAGCTTGTCCGGCTCGGCCGGCACGGCGACCGGTTCCACCTTGGTGCCGGTCTCGGCAGCGGCCGGGGCGGCGGCAGCGGCGGCCTGGGTCGGCGCCGGGGCGGCAGCACCCTCGGCTTCGATGATGGCGACCACCTTGCCCTGCGACAGGGTGTCGCCGACCTTGACCTTGATTTCCTTGACCACGCCGGCGACCGACGACGGCACTTCCATGGTGGCCTTGTCCGATTCGAGCGTGACAAGGCCTTGGTCCTTCTTGACCGTGTCGCCCACGGCGACCAGCACTTCGATCACCGGGATGTCGGTGTAGTCGCCAATGTCCGGCACGGTGGCTTCGACGGTGCCGCCGCCTGCCGCCGGAGCAGCGGCAGGCGCGCTCTGGGTGGCCGGGGCGGGGGCCGCTGCGGCAGCGGCCTTGGCCGGAGCAGCGGCGGGCGCCGGCGCAGTCGCCGGGGCCGGCGCGGCGGCCGCGTCGGCCACTTCGATCAGCGCCACGACCTTGCCCTCGGACAGGTTGTCACCGACCTTGACCTTGATTTCCTTGACCACGCCGGCGACCGAGGACGGCACTTCCATGGTGGCCTTGTCCGACTCGAGCGTGACCAGGCCCTGGTCCTTCTTGACCGTGTCACCCACGGCGACGAGCACCTCGATTACCGGGATATCGCTGTAGTCACCGATATCGGGGACAAGTGCTTCCTTGATTTCGGCCATGGGGATAACTCCGGCAATCTGGTGTAGGGAATCGCCTATTGTGGGGGCATGCGGCTCCTGCGCCAACCGGCTTGGGCAATTTTCAATGCCCCTGTCCCGGGACAGCCTGTTGCGGCCATCACCAGTCGGTACCGTATTGTCCCGCCGTGGTCCCGCTCAGCCCGCCACCACATCGGCCAGCGGCTGCCACGCCGCCTGCAGGCGCGGCAGCGGCCATGCGGCGTTGGCCGGACTGGTCGAGGGCAGCGACCACACCGGCAGCGGTGCCGCGCGGGGGTCCAGCTGCGGATGGATGAAACGCACGAACGCGGTGTACGCGGTGCCACCGTTGCAGGCTACGGCCTGCAGTCGTGGCAACTGCGCGATCAGCGCCGGCAGTGCATTGGGAACCTCGCTGCCGCGCACGATCGCGGTGTCCAGGCTGCCGCGCCGGTCGCAGGCACCGATCACGTCCCACAGACCCACGCCCACCGCCTGCACGGCGCGCACGCGCGCGGCGTAAGGCAGGCCGGCATCGATATCGGTGAGTGCCGCCATCAACGGCCAGAAACGATTGCGCGGATGCGCGTAGTACTGCGCGGCCTGCAGCGATGCCACGCCCGGCATGGAACCCAGCACGAGTACGCGGCACCCCGCGTTCACCTGCGCAGGCAGGCCGATGCAATGCACTGCGTTCGTCACGCTGCCACCAGATGCATGAATGTCATGTCCCGCATGATCGCCTGCTGTGACAACGATTTCGCGCTGGTGGCTGAACGGAACAAACTAAAATTTAACGTGCGTCGGATTCGATTCATGTTGTGGGGACTACGTTTGCCTCGCCCCGCTGCAAAGGGGGCCCAGAACAAAAAAATACCTGAGGAGATTCCCCCATGCGCTCCATCCGCACCCTGACCCTGGCTACCCTGACTGCCCTTGCCTTCGCGCCTGCCGCCTTCGCGCAGGACAGCACCACCGACACCGCGTCGGGCAAGCATTTCGCCGTTGTCGGCGGCGTTGCGCTGCTGCAGCCGAAGAACGATCCGCTGGAAGGCATCGACAAGGTCGATGGTGGCCCGGCGCCGACGCTGAGCTTCAGCTACTACATCAACGACAACTGGGCCGTGGAACTGTGGGGCGCAGCCGACAAGTTCGACCACCGCGTGCGCGGTGCCAACAACGCCAAGCTGGGTACGGTTGAACAGCAGCCGATCGCGCTGAGCGGCCAGTATCACTTCGGCCAGGCCGACAACGTGTTCCGCCCGTTCGTGGGCGTGGGCTACTACGAGTCGAACTTCAGCAACGAAGACCTGGCCAGCGATGTCGGCCACATCGGGCTGGAGACCGCCAAGGGCGCCATCGGCACCGTCGGCGTGGACATGAACATCAACAGCACCTGGTTCGCCCGTGCCGATGCGCGCTACATGCATTCGCGTCCGGAGCTGACCGTCAACGGCAATGGCACCGGCGATGAAGCCAAGCTGGACCCGTGGACCGTGGGCTTCGGCATCGGCGCCCGCTTCTGATAGGTATCGCCTGACCGGTAGTGCCGCTGTACCTGCAACGGGCCCCTCACGGGGCCCGTTGTCGTTTCCGGCCTTTTCATTCGGCCTTGCCACCGGTCTGCTGATACTCCAGTCGGGCGCAAGGGGAACGGACGATGGACGACATCCGGGATGTCCTGGTGGTGGGCGGCGGCATCAATGGCGTGGCCATCGCCCGCGATGCGGCCGGGCGCGGCTGGTCGGTGCTCCTGTGCGAACAGGACGACCTGGGCGCGCATACCTCCAGCGCCAGCACCAAACTGATCCATGGCGGGCTGCGCTACCTGCAGTTCGGCCACCTCATGCTGGTGCGCAAGGCGCTGCGCGAACGCAGCGTGCTGCAGCGCCTGGCCCCGCACCTGGTCACTCCGACCTCGTTCCTGCTGCCGCATGCACGGCACCTGCGCCCCGCCTGGATGCTGCGCGCGGGGCTGTGGCTGTACGACCACCTGGCCGACACCGGCGCGGCGTTTCCGCACGCGCGGCGCGTGGACCTGCGCCGCGACCCGCGCGGCGATGTGCTGCAGCCGCGCCTGCGCACCGCCTTCAGCTATTCCGATGCGCGCGTGGACGACGCGCGCCTAGTGATCGCCACGGCGATGGATGCGCGCGAGCGCGGCGCCGAGATCCAGGTCCGCACGCGCTGCGAGCAGCTGATCCGCCACCGCGATCACTGGCTGGCGGTGCTGCGCCGGCCTGACGGCAGCATGCAGCGCCTTCGCGTGCGTGCCGTGGTCAATGCTACCGGCCCCTGGGCCGGCAACCTGCTGGAGCGTGCCGGCATGGATGCACCGATCGGCCTGCGCCTGGTCCAGGGCAGCCACATCGTGGTGCCCCGCCTGTATGCGCACGACAGCGCCTACCTGCTGCAACAGCCGGACCAGCGCGTGGTGTTCGTGATTCCGTTCGAGCAGGACTACAGCCTGATCGGCACCACCGACGTGGACTACGACGGCGACCCCGCCCGGGTGCGCGCGGCGCCTTCGGAAGTGGCGTACCTGTGCGCGGCGGTCAACGCGTGGCTGCGCAGCCCGGTGCAGCCCGAACACGTGGTGTGGCAGTACAGCGGCGTGCGCCCGTTGCTGGCCGACCACCACCTGGACGCGGCCAGGGTCACCCGCGACTATCGCCTGCACCTGGACCGGCAGGAGGCGCTGATGCTGAGCGTGCTCGGCGGCAAGCTGACCACCTGTCGCACCCTGGCCGAAGAGGCGGTGGACCAGCTGGGCGCCGCACTCGGGCGCAGCGAGCCGGCCTGGACGGCGTCCGGGCCGCCGCTGCCAGGTGGCGATGGGGGTGACGTGGACGCGCTGTTGCCCGCCTTGCAGGCCTGCTACCCGCAGCTTCCCGAAGCACTGCTGCGCGGGCTGGCCCGTCGCCATGGCACGCGCACTCGCGCGGTGCTGGGCGATGCGCGGACCGTCGAAGCGCTGGGAACGCACTTCGGTGCGGGCCTGTACGCGCGCGAGGTCGAATACCTGGTCGAGCACGAATGGGCCACGTGTGCGGGGGATGTGCTGTGGCGCCGCACACACTTCGGTCTGCGCCTGGACGCGGCGCAGCAGGCGCGGCTGGCAACGTACCTGGCAACGCCGCTGGCACCGGCGCGGACGCCCGCCACGAATCCGTAGCGCCGACCACCGGCCAGCGGCCGGCACTACGCTATCCTCCAACGGTCATCGCCGTCGGGGTGTCTGCATGGAAAAGACGTTCGTACTCGCCATCGACCAGGGCACCACCAGCTCGCGCGCGATGCTGTTCGACCGCGCCGGGCGCGTTGCCGGCATGGCCCAGCGTGAGTTCACCCAGCACTTCCCGCAGCCGGGCTGGGTCGAACACGATCCGCGCGAGATCCTGACCAGCGTCTACACCACGCTGACCGAGCTGCTCAACCGCGAACAGGTCGACCCGCGCCAGATCGCGGCGATCGGCATCACCAACCAGCGCGAAACCACCGTGGTCTGGGACAAGGCCACCGGGCAACCGATCCACAACGCGGTGGTCTGGCAGTCGCGGCAGAGCCAGGCGATCTGCGACCGGCTCAAGGCCGACGGCCACGAACCGTTGATCCGTGCACGCACCGGGCTGCTGGTGGATGCGTATTTTTCGGCGACCAAGATCCGCTGGATCCTCGACCACGTGGATGGCGCACAGGCCCGCGCCGAGCGCGGCGAGCTGCTGTTCGGCACCATCGACAGCTGGCTGGTGTGGAACCTCACCGGCGGTGCCGCGCACGTGACCGACTACAGCAACGCCGCGCGCACGCTGCTGTTCAACATCCACACCCTGGCCTGGGACGATGACCTGCTGGCGTTGCTGGACATCCCGCGCGCCATGCTGCCGGACGTACGCAGTTCCAGCGAGGTGTACGGCACCACGCGCGCGCAGTTCTTCTTCGACCAGCACATCCCCATTGCCGGGATCGCCGGCGACCAGCAGGCGGCGCTGTTCGGCCAGGCCTGCTTCGCACCGGGCATGGTCAAGAACACCTATGGCACCGGCTGCTTCATGCTGATGCACACCGGCGCGCGCGCGGTGGAATCCAGCAACGGGCTGCTCACCACGATCGCCTGGGGCATCGACGGCGGCGTGGAGTACGCGCTGGAGGGCTCGATCTTCGTGGCCGGCTCGGTGGTGCAGTGGCTGCGCGACGGCCTGCGCATGTTCGGCAAGTCCAGCGACTGCCAGGCCTACGCGGAACGGGCGCCGGACAACGGCGGGGTGTACATGGTGCCGGCCTTCGTCGGCCTGGGTGCGCCGTACTGGCGCAGCGATGTGCGCGGGGCGGTGTTCGGCCTCAGCCGCGGCACCACGAAGGAGCATTTCATCCGCGCGGCGGTGGAGTCGATGGCCTACCAGACCCGTGACGTGCTGGCCGCGATGCAGGCCGACGCCGGCATCGCGCTGACCGAACTGCGTGCCGACGGCGGCGCGATCGCCAACGATTTCATGGCCCAGTTCCAGAGCGACCTGCTAGGGGTGCCGGTGCTGCGGCCGCAGGTGGCCGAAACCACTGCACTGGGCGCCGCCTACCTGGCCGGGCTGGCCACCGGGTTCTGGGCCAGCCGTGCGGAGATCGCCGAGCAGTGGGCGGTGGATCGGCGTTTCGTGCCGCAGATGGCGGTGGAACAGCGCGAGGCGCTGTACGCCGGGTGGCAACAAGCGGTTGAAGCGACGATGGGGTTCCGGGTGCCGTGATGTTCGCTTCGATCATTGCCGCGCGTTGCGCGGCCAGCCACGCAGGGCGTGGCTCTACCTCACTGCCAGGGGCTTCGGGGACGACCTGATAGCCCGGGTATGGCTTTCGGTCAGAACGCCGGCAATACGGCGCCTTTGTACTTCTCGGCGATGAAGGCTTTGACTTCCGGGCTGGTCAGTGCCTTGGCCAGCTGCTGCACGCGCGGGTCGTCCTTGTTGTCCGGGCGCGCGACCAGGAAGTTCACGTATGGCGAGTCCTTGCTTTCGATCGCCAGCGCATCCTGGGTCGGGTTGAGGCCGGCGTCGAGGGCGTAGTTGGTGTTGATCAGGGCCAGGTCGACCTGGTCGAGCACGCGCGGCAGCATCGCCGAATCGAGCTCGCGGAACTTCAGCTGCTTCGGATTGGCGATGATGTCGCGCTGGGTGGCCAGTGCATTGCTCGGGTCCTTCAGCGTGAGCACGCCGGCCTTGTGCAGCAGGATCAGCGCGCGGCTGTTGTTGCTCGGGTCGTTGGGAATCACCACGTCGGCGCCGGCAGGCAGCTCTTCAAGCGTCTTGAAGCGGCGCGAGTAGGCGCCGAACGGCTCGATATGCACGCCGATGACCTTGGTCAGGTCGGTCTTGCGGTCGCGGTTGTAGGCGTCCAGGTAAGGCTCGGTCTGGAAGTAGTTCACGTCCACCTGCTTCTGCACCAGCTGGTCGTTGGGCTGCACGTAGTCGTTGAATACCTTCACGTCCAGCTCCAGCCCTTCCTTCTCAAGGATCGGCTTGACCACGGCCAGGATCTCGGCATGCGGCACGGCGGTGGCGGCGACCACCAGTCGGCTGGAGTCGGCGGCGGGCTTGCCGCAGGCGGCCAGCGCCAGCGAGGCGGCCAGCAGCGGGAGCAACAGGTACTTTTTCATGGGGGCGGAATCCGAGGGGCTGCGTCAGCCCCCAACCATACCGCAAGCCCCGGCACGGCGGGTATCCCGGCCAGCCACGCGGGTCCCGAATGCCGTAGAGCCACGCCCTGCGTGGCTGCCCGGGATACCCGGACCACGCCCGACGTCAGCCGGGCGCAGGGTCAGGCGTAGTTGGTCAGCGCCAGCTCCAGCAGCGACTTGGCCTGCTCGCGCAGCATGGCCGGCTCGATGATCTCCGCGTCCGAACCATAGTGCAGCACGTCCATCAGCAGCTCGCGCGAGACGCTGTAAGGCACCTTGAGCTCATAGCGGCCGTCGGCCAGGAATCGCCCCTGCTGCCTGGAATGCCAATGCTCGTCGGCCACCCAGCGCGCGGCCTTGGCACTGAACACGATCGTCGCCCAGCCCTTGGGCGGGCCGGAGAAGATCCCGTAACTGGCGCCCAGCTGCTCGTCCAGTTCGCTGTCGGCGACATCGCGCGCGGTGGTGTCGACCACGCGGGCCTTGTAGATGCGGTCCACGGCAAAACTGCGCAGGCCCTCGCGGCCGTGGTCCCAGGCATCCAGGTACCAGTTGTCGCGGTAGTGGGTCATGCGCTGCGGCGAGACCGTGCGCTTGGTCGCCTCGTCGGTGGAGCGGGCGCGGTACTCGAAGGCCAGCTGCTTCCGCTCCAGCACCGCCGAGGCCACCGCGCGGAAGCTGGCTTCGTCGAATTTGCGGCCACGGTGCGGAATGACCCGCACCCGGTCCACCGGCCAGCTGGACACGCCGGCCTGCGCGGCCAGCAGCCCCTCGATGCGCTGCTGCAGCGGTGCCAGCACCGAGGACAGCACTCCGCCCCCGGTACGCGCCAGCAGGTGCTGGGAGGCCAGCAGCGCGTGCAGCTCCTCGGAGCTGAGCCAGAGGCCGGGCAATTCGAAACGGGCGCTCTCGTCGTCCTGGTAACGGAAACCGGCCTCGCCGTCGCCCTCGACCGGGGCCATCAGCGCGTCGCGCAGGAAGGCCAGGTCGCGGTAGACGGTGGCGCGCGAACAGGCCAGCTTTTCCTGCAGGGTCGCCACCGTGACCGGATAGCGGGCGGACTTCAGCAGGCGATGCAGGGCATTGATACGTTCATATCGGTCCATGACCCGATTATGTCCGAGTCGCCGCCGTTGTGGCGGCCTCGATCCGAACTTCCGCTATCGTGAAGCCCCTGCCCGCCCCCGCTGCCCCCACCATGCGCCTGTTGCCTGCCGTTGCCTTGCTGTCCCTGCTGCTGTCCGCGTGCGGACGAGCGCCCGCGCCCGCCCCGGCCACGCCCACGGCGCCGGCGGTGCCCGCAGCCAGCGATGCAGCGCAGGCGGTCCTGGCCGCCAGCCAGCGCTTTGGCCAGCTGCGCAGCTTCCACGCCACCCTGCACATGCGCGGGCCGCGCACGCTGGAAGCGGCGATGGACTTCGTGGCGCCGGACCGGTACCGGCTGCAGACCGGCGAAGGCATGCAGACCATCATCGGCGACACGTTCTTCCTGCAGCGCGCCGGCGAAGTCCGCCAGGTGCCGGTACCGCCGGGCCTGCTCGCGCAGTGGCGCAGCCCGTTGCCTGCCGATGCGGTGGCCGCCGAGCTGCAGGTCGAGGACCTTGGCGAGGAGCGCATCGGCGGCGTATCCACGCGCCGCTACCGCGTGCGCCACGCCAGCGCCGCGCCGGACGGGCTGCTGTACTGGGTCGGCGCGCAGGGGCTGCCGGTGCGGATCGAACGCCAGGGCCAGACCCAGGGCCAGGCCTTCACGGTCACGGTGGATTACAGCCGCTTCAACGACGACACGCTGCGGATCGAGCTCCCCTGAACAGGGAAAAGTCCAAACCGACCCTAAAGCACGGACCGGGAAAGGAAAAATGGCGTGAAGGCATCAAGTATCATCACGCGTTGCTCCTCCCCCGCCTGATCCGGAGAACCGTTGATGTCTTTGCGCGTGACGTTGCTTGCTTCCCTACTGCTCAGTGCCCCCGTGGCCTTTGCCCAGGACACCACCGACCCGGCTGCGATGACCTCGCCGTGGAGCGGCAGCGGCGGCGAACTGGGCTTCGCGTCGGCACGTGGCAACAGCAACACCGAAAGCGCCAACGGCCGCCTGCGCCTGCGTTACACCGATGACGACTGGGTGCACAGCATGGACCTGTTCGGCCTGCGTTCGCGTTCGGAATACACCGAAACCAACGATGTGGACGGCACGGTCACCAAGCGCAGCAACACCACCGCCAACCGTTACACCGGCAGCGCCGGCAGCGCGCTGCAGCTGGGCGAACACCGCCAGATCACCGCCACGGTGCGTTACGAGCGCGACGATTTCGCCACCTATGACCGCCAGAGCTCGTTCGGTCTGGGTTACGGCACGCGGTTGATGGACCGCGACCGCTTCTACATGGACGCGCAGATCGGCCCCGGTGTGCGCCGCACGCACAACACCGAAGACGACGAGACCCGCACCGGCCTGATCGGCCGCGGCCTGTTCGACGTGAAGTACTCGCTGACCCCCAACACCGACCTGGTCAACACCCTGCTGGTGGAATCGGGCTCGTACAACACCTTCGGGCAGAACGACCTCGGCGTATCGGTGAGCATGAACGAGCACCTGGCCCTGAAGGCCGCGTGGCAGGCGCGTTACAACAGCGACGTGGCCGAGGACAAGCGCAAGACCGACACCCTGACCACCATGAACGTGGTCTACAAGTTCAAATAAAACGTCATGGACGCCTGACGGGCGGCTTCGGACGGCATCAACGTCGGTTGCCGTGATGCGATCGGCGGGAAATGGATTTCGGACGGTTGCGCCGCGCTGCGCGCGGTGTCCGGCCAACGGCCGGACCCACGAATTGCTACGGGCCCATTGGAATTCGGATCAATCAACCGTGGGCTGCGGATACGTGCGGTAGCGCCGGCCGTTGGCCGGCACATCAGACGGCGAGCAACTCACCGGCGCCGCCGTCCAGCAGCCCCTGTGCTACCGCCTTTCCAAGCGCATCCGGATCACTTCCCGGACCACGCGCTTCAGCGCGGATCAGGCGACCGTCGGCGACGCCGCCGACCAGCCCCTGCAGATACAGGTCTTCCCCTTCCCACTGCGCGTAGCCGGCCACCGGCACGTGGCAGCTGCCATGCAGCGCGCGGTTCATGGCGCGCTCGGCTTCCACGCAGGCGCGCGTGCGCGCATCGTCGAGCGCGCCGAACAGCGCCATCACCCGGGCGTCGTCGCCGTTGCATTCAACAGTGACTGCGCCCTGCGCCGGTGCCGGCAGCCACGCCGGCGCGGTCAGGCGCGCCACGATGCGCTGGCCCAGCCCCAACCGCTCCAGCCCGGCCACCGCCAGCACGATGGCGTCGTAGCCGCCGTTGTCGAGCTTGGCCAGGCGCGTGTTGACGTTGCCGCGCAGGTCCTGCAGCTCCAGGTCCGGGCGCAGCGCGCGCAGCTGGGCCTGGCGGCGCAGCGACGAGGTTCCCACCCGCGCGCCGATCGGCAGCGCGTCCACCGAGGCGTACAGGTTGGAGATGAAGCCATCGGCCGGGTCGTGCCGGGTCAGCATGGCCGGCAGTGTGAACGGCGCATCCAGTTCCATCGGCACGTCCTTGAGCGAATGCACCGCGCAGTCGGCCTCGCCGCGCAGCATGGCCAGCTCCAGCTCCTTCAGGAACAGGCCCTTGCCGCCGATGGCGGCCAGCGAGCGGTCCAGTACTTCGTCGCCACGCGTGCTCATCGGCACCAGCACCACGTCCAGCCCGGGATGGGCCTGGCGCAGGCGATCAGCGACGTGTTCGCTCTGCCACAGGGCAAGCGGGCTCTTTCGGGTGGCGATGCGCAGGGTGTCCATGCGCCATTATCGCCGGATGGAGCGTCACGACCAACGGTCGTGACCTACCGCCCCACGCCGCGCGGCGATCGCAGCGGCGGATACGCCACGCCGATCGCAGCGGTGGGCACGCCACGCCGGCGGCGAACGCGGCGGCGGATACGCCACGCCGGGCGAAGCGGCCGGTAGGCCACGACCGTTGGTCGTGGCGGGCCTTACAGGTGCTTCAGATCCTGCTTCAGGCTGGCCACGCAGCGGCGGCTTACCTCCAGCGGGGCCTTGCCATGGCGCAGCACGGCCTGGACCTGGCCCGCGCCATTGCGTCGCAGTTCCACCAGTTCGTGGCGCGCGACCAGGCAGTTGCGATGGATGCGCACGAAGCGGTTGGCGAACTCCTCCTCCAGCGACTTCAGCGATTCCTCGATCAGGTCCTCACCGCGTGCGTGGTGGACCACGACGTACTTTTCCTCGGCCTGCAGGTAATGGATGTCCTCGATCGGAATCAAGCGCAGGCTGCCGCGCAGGCGCGCGCACAGCAGCGTGCGTGCCTGCTGGCTGGGTGCGGCAGGCTGGCCGTTGCGGCCGGCCAGGAACATGCGCGCGCGCTCCAGCGCAGCGGCCAGGCGTTCGCTGCGTACCGGCTTCATCAGGTAGTCGATCGCCGCCGCCTCGAATGCCGACAGCGCGTGCGCGTCGTACGCGGTGCAGAACACCACCGCAGGGCGCGGTTCGAAGGTAGCCAGGTGGCGCGCTGCCTCCAGGCCGTCCAGCCCGGGCATGGCGATGTCCAGCAGCACCAGGTCCGGCTGCAGTTCGGCACAGGCATGCAGGGCCTGCTCGCCATTCTCGGCTTCGGCCACCACCTCGACCCCGGGCTGCTCGGCCAGCAGGCTGCGCAGGCGCTCGCGGGCAAGCGGTTCGTCGTCGGCGATGACCACTCTCAAGCAGGCTTCCTCACTGGACGGGCACGAAGATGTCGCAGGCATAGTAGCCGTCGGCCCATGCCCCCGTCATCCGCGCGCCCGGCCCGAAGCGCCAGGCCAGGCGATGGGCGATGTTGCGCTGCGCATGCCCGGCACCCTGCATCAGCGGCAACGCGCGGGCCTCGGGATCGGGCGCGGGATTGCGCACCCGGATGTGCAGCAGGTTGCCTTCGCAGGCCAGTGAAATGTCGATCGTGCCGCCGCCCGGCAGGCGCGAGATGCCGTGCAGTACCGCATTTTCCACCAGCGGCTGCAGCACCAGCCGCGGCAGCGGCAGGGTCAGCGGCAACGGCTCCTGGCGGTGCCATTGCACCTGCAGCCGCTCGCCCAACCGCAGCGATTCGATGGACAGATACGCTTCGGCCAGTTCGCACTCGGCCTGCAGGCTGGAGTCGCCTTCGCCCGCGCCCAGCGCGGCGCGGAACAGGTCGGACAGGTCGAGCACCGCACGCTCGGCCACTTCCGGGTCGCGCCGGACCAGGCTGGCGATCAGGTTCATGCTGTTGAACAGGAAATGCGGGCGGATCCGCGCCTGCAGCGCGTCGGCCTGCGCGCGGGCATTGGCCACGGTCTGCGAGGTCCAGCGGTCGCTGACATAGAAATAGCGCAGCGCCAGCGCGGCGATCAACGCGGTGACCGTGGCGCAGCCCAGGGTGAAGCGCCAGAAGCCGACATCCTGCGCGAAACCGTGCATGCCCAGTGCCGCATACAACGCGTGCACGATGCCGGTACACACCGCGGCGATCAGCGCGGTCATCGCCACGGCGACCGCCGCACCCAGCGCCTCAGGCAGGCGCGACAGCAGCCGCCGCGCCGCACACAGGCTGACCGTCGCCGCCAGCGCCAGCCACAGCGCCAGGCCGCTGGCGGACAGGAAGTCGGACACGCTCCATTGCCTGCTGCCATCCGGTGCCAGCGCCACCACCACCACCACCAGCTCGGCCAGGCCCAGCATCGCGCCCAACCGCGGCAGGCGGCACAGCTCCGGCAACCACGGCTGTTGGCGCGGATCGTTCATCACTCAGGCGGTGGCGAAGCGTGCGTCAAGCCAGTCACCCAGCGCCTGCAGTTCCTCGGCGCAGACGGCATGCGCCATCGGGTACTCGTGCCATTCGATCGGGAAGCCCAGGGTGTTCAGCACCCCGGCGGTATCCACCGCCACCGCCAACGGAATGACCGGGTCCTGCCTGCCATGGGCCATGAACACCGGCGGCCGGATACCGTCGGCCACGCGATCGTCGGCGGCCGCCTTCAGGTCCGGCAGGTAGGTGGACAACGCGATCAGGCCGGCAACCGGCCGGGTCCAGCGCAGGGCCGCGCTCAGGATGACCGCCCCGCCCTGCGAGAAACCGGCCAGCAGGATGCGCTCGGCGGGAATGCCGCGGGCGATCTCGGCCTCGACCAGCGCATCCAGCGCCTGCACCGACGCCGTCACGCCGACCTTGTCCGCACGCGAGCGGAAGTCCATGCCGAGGATGTCGTACCAGGCGCGCATGCGCGCGCCGTTGTTGATGGTGATCGGCTGTACCGGCGCATGCGGGAACACGAAGCGGATCGCCGGCCAGTGCGGACGCAGCAGCTCAGGCACGATCGGCGCGAAGTCATGGCCATCGGCGCCCAGGCCGTGCAGCCAGATCACGGCCCACTGCGGGTGGGCGGCGGTTTCGTTGACGACGGTTTCCAGCGGTTGCGACATCGTATGGCTCCAGATCATTCCGGGCCATTATGGGGGAGATGCGCGCCGGATCAGCGGCCGGCGCGCTCGGCGGCGGCGCGGCGCAGCTGCGCGGCGCGGACCAGGATGGTCGGCGGGCTGGTCTCTTCCGGGATTTCCATCAGCCGCAGGCGGTGCAGAAGTTCGCCGGCGCGTCGGTCGGAGGTCAAGGCCACCACCGGCACCGCCAGCACCATGCCCACCACCACCGGCGCCATCCAGGCTGCCAGCGAGGGCGACACCGCATAGGCCAGCACGCCCATGAACAGGCCGAACACGCTCAGGCCACCATAGCCCTTGATCAGCGCCGGCCAGGAAATGCCGCCGTCGTCGCGCTGCTGCGCATCCCAGCCCGAATCCTTGCCGGCCAGCACTTCGGCCACGCCACGCGACTGCACGTACATCACCACCGGTGCCATCAGCGCCGCCAGCACGGTTTCCAGCAGCATGGACAGCAGCGCGCGGATGCCGCCGCCGCAGCCGCGGCGTTCGACCGGGTCCATCAACATGGCGAAATAGCCCAGCACCTTGGGCAGCAGCAGCACCGCCATGGTGATGGCGAACATGCGGATCACCTGGGTTTCGTCCTGCTGGCGCCAGTACACGCCGGGCGACAGGTGCAGCACCTCGCTGAAGTCGATGCCGCCCTGGAACAGCGGGATGGCGATGCCGATCAACATCAGCATCGCCCACATCGGCGCGGTGAAATAGTGGCCGATGCCGATCATCATGTGCATGCGGCTGACCCAGTGCAGACCGCGCGAGCCCACTACCTTGGCGTGCTGCAGGTTGCCCTGGCACCAGCGGCGGTCGCGCACCAGCATGTCGCTCAGGGTCGGCGGGCCTTCCTCATAGCTGCCCTTGAGGTACGGCACCATGTGCGTGGCCCAGCCACCGCGACGCATCAGCGCCGCTTCGACGAAATCGTGGCTGAGCACGTGCCCGCCGAACGGCTGCCGGCCCGGCAGCGGGGGCAGGCCGGCGTTCTCGGCGAAGGCCTCGGTGCGGATCACCGCATTGTGCCCCCAGTAGTTGCTTTCGGCGCCGTGCCACCAGGCCACGCCGCGCCCGATCACCGGGCCGTAGACGCGCCCGCCGAACTGCTGCATGCGCGCGAACAGGGTGCGCCCGCCGATCACCGCCGGCAGGGTCTGGATCAGGCCCACGTCGGGGTTGTGCTCCATGCCGGCGACCAGGCGCACGATGGTGTCGCCGGTCATCAGGCTGTCGGCGTCCAGGATCAGCATCTGCGGGTAGCCGCCGCCGAAGCGGCGCACCCAGTCGGCGATGTTGCCGGCCTTGCGCCCACTGTTGTCGCCACGACGGCGGTAGAACAGCCGTGCGTGACCCTGTACCGCATCGCACAGCTCGGCGAAGGCCTGCTCTTCGGCCGCCCCGATATCGTCGCGACGGGTGTCGCTGAGCACGAAGAAGTCGAACTGTTCCAGCTGCCCGGTACTGGCCACCGACTCGTAGATGGCCTGCAGGCCGGCCAGCAGCCGGCGCGGGTCTTCGTTGTAGGTGGGCATCAGCAGCGCGGTACGGGTATGCACCTGCGGCAGCGGTTCGTCCGGGTCGATCCCGAGCTTGTAGCCGCGGTCGAATACTGCGGTAAGGAAGCCGGCCAGCGCACCGGCGAACGACAGCGCGATCCAGGCGAACAGCGCCACGAACAGCACCAGCAGGCAGCCTTCGAGCACGGTGATGCCATTGACCGCGAGCACCGTCCACATCATCGCGGTGGCCGCCACGGTCATCGCCGCCGTACCGCCGAATACATAGAAGCGCCGCAACGCGATCATGCGCGGCGCGGTGCGCTGCCGCGGCACCTGCAGCCGGCCCTGGGTGAAGCTCTGCTCCGGCATGCCCATCGGGGTTTCCGCGGGCAGCACCGAGCGACCGGCATCCAGGGCGGCATTGACGTGCTGCACACTCATGCGCGGCTATCCTGCGCGCCGGCAGCGGTCGGCGGGTGCGGGATCAACCTGATCCGGGCGCGCGCAGCGGCGCGATGGGGTCCTGCCACGGCGCGGCCAAGGGCGGCGCCCTGCTGATGTGTGTGACTACCGGAACCCACGAACTCTCCACGGCACTAGGCGAAAAATGCGGCTCAGCATAGGGGGCCAAATGTAAGCCGGGTGCGAAGGGGCTTTCGCCGCATTCTCCCCCATTCAGCTACCGCTGGGGAGGCCCGCCGCTCCCTGGACCGGGCACGCGGGCGCAGCCCTTGCGGCACAAGGCTTTCCTATTCAGCATCAGCACTGCCGTCGGTGCGGGAACAGGCGGATTGAAGGGCGGCTTCAAGGCCAGGCGCGAACGTTGCCGGCCCGATACTGCGCAGCCGTGTGCCTGGCGCGGTCGCTCAGGCCGGGGTCGCCTCCGCGACGACGTCGGTCGCTACCGGCGGACGTGCCAACGCACGCGTACCAACATGGGAAAACTGCAGGTGCGCAAGCAGATGCTGCGCCTGGGTAGCCACCGGGCAGGGCAGGATGCGGGGGCCAGCTTCCGGCCGCTCGGGGGACGTCACTACACTCGACATGGTCTGAAGTTTCTCGTTGCATTCCAGTTCGCCGCGGGGCCCGTGCCGCGCGGAATGCGAACCCTATATCAATTCCCGGACGAATGTGTGACGGCACCTGCAGGGCAGGACGGAACGCACGTGCAGCGTCAGAAAACTGGCGCAAAACGATGCGGTCCATCTATCATGTAACCGTTTACACAACTCGCAAGTGGATATGGATTCCAACATCGCCTCATCGCACAGCCCCAAGTGGCAGTTCCGTTTCGATTTCTTCAACGCCCACGGCGCACCCAACACGCCGACGTTCAAGGCGGCCTACAAGGCCCTGCCGTTCGGCCAGAAGATCAAGGTCAATTTCAACTTCTTCGCCCTGTTCTTCGGCTGCATCTACCTTTTCATCCTGGGCATGTGGCGCAAGGCACTGACCATCCTTGGCCTGACCCTGGTGCTGGGCGTGGTGCTGGCCTTCCTGCCCGACCCGATCGGCCGTGGCCTCGCCGCAGCGTGGTCGCTGTTCATCGCGCTGACCACCAATTACAACTACTACCTGGAACAGGTGAAGGGCGACACCAGCTGGAACCCGTTCAAGGGCATGCGCTGGTAATCCGCACACGGCACTGAAAAAGAAAAACCCGGTCGATGACCGGGTTTTTTTCGCGCGGCGGGAAGGTCAGTGCACGCCGGGTTGCGGCGCACGCCCCACCCGCTCGATCAGGGTCTGGCTGGCGGCGTTGAGCCCTACCACCTCCACCTGCGCGCCGTGCGCGCGCTGCTTGTGCAGCACCCGTTCCAGCGCGCCCACCGCGCTGAGGTCCCAGAAATGGGCAGCGGTCAGGTCGATGACCACCCGTGCAGGCACCTGCTGGTAATCGAAGCTTTCGGCGAACTGGCCGGCCGACGCGAAGAACACCTGGCCGCGCACGCGGTAGGTCCTCACGCCTTCGGCGTCGGTGCTGTCGTCCACCACCAGCAGGCGGCCGACCTTGCGTGCGAAGAACAGCGCCGACAGCAGCACGCCGGTCAACACGCCCTTGGCCAGGTCATGGGTGGCCACGGTCACCACCACCGTCGCCAGCATCACCACCGACGAACTCTTCGGGTGCAGCCGGAACTCGGCGAACGACCGCCAATGGAAGGTGCCGATGCTGACCATGATCATCACCGCCACCAGCGCCGCCATCGGAATCTGCCGTACCCACGGTGCGCCATAGACCACCAGCAGCAACAGCAGCACGCCGGCGACCAGGCACGACAGTCGGCCACGCCCCCCGGACGACACGTTGATCACCGACTGCCCGATCATCGCGCAGCCGCCCATGCCGCCGAACAACCCGGCGGTGATGTTGGCCAGGCCCTGCCCCGCGCACTCGCGGTTGCGCTGGCTCGGGGTGTCGGTCATGTCCTCGACGATCTGCGCGGTCATCATCGATTCGAGCAGGCCCACCACGGCCAGGGTGGCCGACACCGGCAACAGGATCTGCAGGGTTTCCCAGCGCAACGGCACGTCCGGGAACAGGAACACCGGCAGGCTGTCAGGCAGCGCACCCATGTCGCCCACGGTGCGGATGTCCCAATGCAGACCGATCGACAACGCGGTCAGCACCACGATCGCCACCAGCGCCGACGGCACCGCCCGGGTCACGCGCGGCAGCAGGTAGATGATGGCCAGGCCGGCGGCGCATACCGCCCACACGTGCCAGGAGCGACCGATCAGCTCCGGCATCTGCGCCAGGAAGATGAGGATCGCCAGCGCGTTGACGAAGCCGGTGATCACCGAGCGCGAGACGAAGCGCATCAGCGCGCCCAGTTTCAACACGCCGGCGACGATCTGCAGCAGGCCGGCCAGGATCGTCGCTGCGAGCAGGTACTGCAGGCCGTGGTCCTTGACCAGGTCGACCATCACCAGCGCCATTGCGCCGGTGGCGGCCGAGATCATGCCCGGTCGTCCGCCGGCGATGGCGGTGACCACCGCGATGCAGAACGAGGCATACAGGCCGACCTTGGGGTCGACGCCGGCAATGATGGAAAACGCGATCGCCTCGGGAATCAGGGCGAGCGCAACGACGGTCCCGGAGAGCAGGTCGCCGCGGACGTTGCCAAGCCATTGCTGGCGCAGCGGGTAGGAGGTAGCCATGGGTACAGCGTCAGGTGGGACGGCGCGCAGGATACCCCACCCGGGGCGCCGTCACGGCGCGCCGAACATCCCACGCACGCTGCGCAGCAGCTCATTGACGCTGAACGGCTTGGGCAGCAGCGACATGCCTTCGCCGAGGAACTCGTCGCGTACCGCGGCGCTTTCGGTGTAGCCGGTGATGAACAGCACCGGCAGCGTCGGCCGCAGCACCCGGGCCGCGTCAGCCAGCTCCCGGCCACTCATGCCGGGCAGTCCCACGTCGGACAGCAGCAGGTGCACCTCGCGGGTGGAATGCAGCTCCAGCAGCGCCTGCTGGGCGTTGATCGCCTCCACCACCTGGTAGCCGGATTCGACCAGCATCTCGCGCACCATCATGCGCACCGAATCGGTGTCGTCCACCAGCAGGATGCGCTCGGCATGGCCGCGCTGGATCTGGATCGGGTCGGCCTGCGGTTCTGCCGCCGGCTGCTGGCCTTCCGGCAACAGCAGTTCGACCTCGGTCCCCTCGCCCGGCTCGCTGGCGATGCGGGCGCTGCCGCCCGACTGGCGCGCGAAGCCGTAGGTCATCGACAGGCCAAGGCCGGTGCCCTCGCCCTGCGGCTTGGTGGTGAAGAACGGCTCGAAGACCTTTGAACGCAGCTCGAGCGGAATGCCACTGCCATTGTCGATCACCTTCACGCTCACGTAGGAGCCGGGCGACAGTTCATGGTCCCGCTCGATGTGCACGCGACCCGCGCGCAGCCGGATCAGGCCCTGGCCGGCCAGCGCGTCGCGCGCATTGATCACCAGATTGAGCATGACATTCTCGAACTGGTTGGAATCGGCCACCGCCACCAGCGGCTCCTGGCCCAGCTCCAGTTCCAGTTCGATGTTCTCGCCGATCGAGCGACGCAGCATGTCTTCCAGCGACCGCGCCCGCGCGACCACGTCGAACGGCTGCGGGTCCAGCGGCTGCTTGCGCGCGAACGCCAGCATGCGCTGGGTCAGCGCGGCGGCGCGGTGCGCCGATGCGGTGGCGATGTCGACGTAGCGGCTGGCCTTGTCCCACTTGCCGCTGCTGGCGGCCATCTCGATCATGTCCAGGCCGGAAATGATGGTGGTCAGCAGGTTGTTGAAGTCGTGCGCGATCCCACCGGTCAGCTGGCCCAGGGAATCCATCTTCTGCGCCTGCATCAGCTCCATCTCGGTGCGCTCGCGTTCGGCGATCTGGAAGGCCAGTTCGCTGTTGGCACTCTCCAGTTCCTGGCGCTGCTCCAGCTCGCGCACGTGGCGCTCGGTGATGTCCTCCACCAGCACCAGCCCAAGGCCCGGAGCACTGTACGGGGTCACCCGCCATTCGGTCATGCGCCGGCTGCCCTGTATCTGCAGGGCAAACGTGCCCTGCCAGCGCTCGCCTTCGGCCAGGGCCACCTTCATGGCGCTGATCGGTCCAGGGTGGTGCTCAAGCAGCGCTTCCATCCGCGCCGGACCGAGGTCACCGCCGGCATCATCGCCCAGCAGCCGCTTGAAGGCGTCGTTGGCCTCGTGCACCTGCAGCTGCGCATCTAGCACGCCGATCGGTGCGTAGATCTGGCGGAATATCTCGCCGAAGCGCGCCTCGGCCTCGCCCAGCGCTTCTTCCGCGCGGCGCGCACGCAGCAGGCTGCGCAGCGTCGCCAGCAGCACGTCCGGGTCCACCGGATGCACCAGGTAGGCGTCAGCACCCGCGTTGAGGCCGGTGATCAGGTCCCCGGTGGCGATCGACGCGGCAGACACATGCACCACGGGCAGCAGCAGGGTGCGCGGCTCCGCGCGAAGTTGCCGCACCACATCGAAGCCGCTCATGTCGGGCAGGTTGACGTCCAGCACCAGTGCGCCGAAATCCTGCGACCTCAATCGCGCCAGTCCGTCTCCACCGGTACCCGCCTCTTCCACCCGGAAGCCGTGGTGCTCCAGCACGCGCCGCACCGCGTAGCGGGTGGCCGCGTTGTCGTCGACCACCAGGATCCTGTCACGCGTTGGCATCAGCAGTCTCCGCGGCAAGCTTGAGCGGCAGGGTGACATGGAAATCCGAACCGACGCCGAGCTCGCTCACCACCCCGACTTCGCCGCCCAGCAGCTCGGCGAAGCGCTTGCACAGCGACAAGCCCAGGCCCGTGCCGCGCAGGCGTTTCTGCAGCGGCGTATCGACCTGCACGAAATCCTCGAACAGGGTCGACAGCAGGTCCTGCGGGATGCCGATGCCGGTATCGCGCACGCTGAACCGCACCGACTGTTCGTCCACCAGGCAGGCCGACACCACCACCTGGCCGTTCGGGGTGAACTTGAGCGCGTTGGAAATGAAGTTGCGCAGGATCTGCGCCAGCTTCTTGTCGTCGGTGTACAGCATCGGCAGCGCCGGCGGATCTTCGAACACCAGGTCCACCTGGTTGCCTTCGGTCAGCGGGCGGAACATGCCGCGCAGCGCCGAGAACAGGTCCATCAGGTCGAACCAGGCCGGGGAAATGGTGATCCTCCCCGCCTCGATCTTGGCCAGGTCCAGCAGGTCGTCGACCATCTCGCGCAGCTCGCTGGCCGAGCCGCTGATGAAGCGTACCTGGCGGCGCTGCTCGCCGTTCAACGGTCCATCGAGGCCATCTTCAAGCAGGCGGGTCATGCTCAGGATCGAGCCCAGCGGCGTGCGGAACTCGTGGCTCATGTACGACAGGAACCGGCTCTTGAGTTCGGACACTTCGCGCAGCTGCTCGGCCTGCTGGTCCAGCTCGGCGTACAGGGCGAGGACACCCTGGTTGGTTTCCTCCAGTTCGGCGCGCAGCGCGTCGGCTTCCGCGCGCAGCTGCTGGATTTCCAGGGTGGGAGGAAGGTCGTTCAATGCAGGTCTCCGAGCCGCAGGGCAATGATGCTGGTGTCGTCGCGGCCACGATCGAAGTCGCGCTGCAACACCGCCACGATCAGCGCCGGGTGGCGGTGGAACAGGCCGGGGTAGCTGCGCAGGGACCAGCGCGCCTGGAGTCCATCACTGTGCATGAGCAGCAGCGTGCCTGCCGCCGCGTGAAAATGGAATGGTTGCGCCTTGCGGAACTGCACCCCGACGATGCCGGGGTGCGAGGCCATCCCACGGGTAGCGGTAGGCTCGCACAGGGTGGCCGAGATGTTGCCGATGCCGGCGAAGTCCACCGCGCCGGTGGCCACCTCGACGCGGGCCACGGCGGCCGCCCCGCCCCGGGTGCCGGACATGCCCGCGTGCAACGCCGTGATCACGTCCGCCGCCGCGGCGGCACCGCGCTGGGCGGCCGCTGCCGTACCGGCCTGGGAGGCGTCCGCTGCCGGCAGCCCGTGGCCCAGGCCGTCGATCAGGGTCACCCCTACCGACTGCGCGTCCGCACGCAGGTGCCAGGCGTCGCCGCAGGCATCTTCATTGTGCATGGCCAGCCGCAGCGCGCCGTAGGGAACATCCACGTCGCGCGCGGCGCGGCTCGGGTAGATCCGGGCGACCACCACGCAGCCCTTGTCGTCGGACCATACCTCGAGCACGCCGGCCTGGCGCTGGATGGCACCGAGCCCGAGGCCCTGGGTGCCGCCGGTGGAGTAACCGTCCGGCAGGGCCTGGGCCAGCGAAAAGCCCGGCCCGGCATCCAGCGTGACCAGCTCGATGCCCTCGCCGCCGCGGCCGCACACCACCGACAGGTGCATGCGTCCGCCGCGCCCGTGCTTGATCACATTGGTGGCCAGCTCGGTGGCGGCCAGGGCTACGCGGCCGGCGTCCATGGCATCGAATCCGATGGCGTCGGCCATGCCAAGCGCTTCGCGCCGGGCCTGCCCCACCTGCGAGACTTCTTCCACGACCACGACCCGGGTGACGCGGCCGGAGAAATTCAGATCCATTTGGTGATGGCAACCCGCGTGCCCTTGCCGGGCGCACTGTCCAGTTCGAATTCGTCCACCAGCCGCCGCGAGCCGGACAGGCCCAGGCCCATGCCGCTGCCGGAGGACCAGCCATCGGTCAGCGCCTGCGCGGTATCGGGGATGCCCGGACCATGGTCGATGAAGACCAGGCGCAGGCCACGACGCAGGCCCGACTCCACCACACTCCACTCCATGCTGCCGCCACCGCCATAGATGACCGCATTGCGGGCCAGTTCACTGGCGGCGGTGACCAGCTTGGTCTGGTCGATCAGGCGCAGCTTGCATGCCACCGCGGCCTGGCGCGCGGCCTGGCGTGCCAGCACCACGTCCTGTTCGACCAGGATCGGCAGCGACCCCTGCACGGCGGTCATGGCGCGGCTTCGTCGTTGCGCTGCTGCAGCAGCTTCATGCCGCGCTCGACATTGAGCGCGGTCTGCACATTGGCCAGGGTCAGGCCCAGTTCCACCAGGGTGATCGCCACGGCCGGCTGCATGCCGACCACCACGGTCCTGGCGTCCATGATGCTGGCCAGCGCGGAAATGGTGGAGATCATGCGGCCGATGAACGAGTCGACGATGTCCAGCGCCGAGATGTCGATCAGCACGCCACGCGCCGAGGTCTTCTGGATACGGTCGCTCAGGTCGTCCTGCAGGGTCAGCGCAAGCTGGTCATGCATGTCCACCTGGATGGTCACCAGGAGCAGATCGCCCATCTGCAGGATCGGGATGCGATCCATTTCAGACGGCGGCCTTGGTGACCGTCTGGCCGGTGCGCTTGAGCGCCAGTGCCAGTGCGTCGGCCAGGTTGGCCTTGGTGACGATGCCCTGCAGGTCCAGGCCCAGGTGGACGATGGTCTGCGCGATCTGCGGACGTACGCCGCTGATGATCGCGTCGGCGCCCATCAGGCGGATGGCGGTCACCGTCTTGAGCAGGTGCTGGGCCACCAGCGTGTCCACGGTGGGAACGCCGGTGATGTCGATGATGGCGATTTCAGACCCGGTATCGACGATCCGCTGCAGCAGCGATTCCATCACCACCTGGGTGCGCTGCGAATCCAGCGTGCCGATCATCGGCAGCGCCAGCACGCCTTCCCACAGCTTCACCACCGGGGTGGACAGTTCCAGCATTTCTTCCTGCTGACGCTGGATCACGTCTTCGCGGGTCTTCTGGTAGACCTTGACGCTATGCAGGCCCAGGCTATCGATCAGTTCCGAGATCGCCCACAGCTGGTCGCCCAGCACCTTCGGGTCATCGGCCAGCTGCTGCTGGGCCAGCTCGAACAGGGGACGCTTGAGCGAGAACAGGAAGCTGGCGGTTTCGGCCGAGCTGAAGCCCTTGAGCACGCGTTCGCGCGAAAGCTGTTCGAGGAAATGGCGAAGCTCCTGCCATTCGCTGCCGGCCACGCCGGCACCGGAGGTGGTCAGCGCCGCCTGGAACAGGCGCCAGAACTCGCGCACCTGGGTGTCGATCTCACGGGCAGACAAGCGGCTGTCCTGGCTCTGGCCGGTTGCGGCAAGCTGTTCCACCCACTGCGCCACGACGGCGTCCTGGTGGCTGCGGATGAGGTCGATCGTGCGCTGCTGCAAAGCCGCCATTGGGGTGGTTTCCTGGTGGGAAGGTGGGAAAGCCCCGCCACGAGGACGTGACGGGGCTTGGTTTCACCTGAGCTTAAATGAATTCAGGTAGACGGACCATCACGACACCCGATGTCGTGTGAAGGCCGGGTGCACGACCCTGACTGGTTCAGCCAGCGGCCCGGTCCTGGGTGCCTTCGCGGGCCGCAGCCGACCTGCGCCGCCGCACGGCCAGTACCTGCCCCACCACGGCGGTCAACAGGATCAGCGAGTTCGTGACCACGAACACGACCGATCCCAGCAACGCGCTGTAGGCGATGAACAATACCGAGGCGGTGATCTGGCCAACGAACAACCAGGTCGAGACGCCCTCCACCGAGCCGGCCTGGTGCTGCTTGACGATCTGCCGGACCAGCGTGGCGATCAGCACCACGGTGGCGGCCCAGCCCAGCAGATCGGCCGGCTGTTGCATCACTCCGGCACCAGCTGGGTGGGTCGCAGCGGCCCACCCGCCCCCAGTACCTCACGCTCGAGCGCGCGCAGGAAACTGCTGAAGCCATGCGGCGCACGGGCGCTGCGACGGGCGCTGGTGGCGACCACCGGCCGCGCCAGCCAGGCAATGCGGGCACCGCTGCCGGCCAGCGCCTCCACCAACGCGACATCCTCACCAGTGCTGAGCGCCGGAAAACCGCCGACGGTGCGGTACGCCGCCGCACTCAGGCCGAGGTTGGCGCCGTGCACATGCCGGTGGCCGTCCTGCATCGCCTCGCGGCGGGAAAATGCACGACGCACCCCCTCGGGATAGTCGAGCCAGTCGGTGACCTCCACCACGCCACAGAACGCGTCGGCGCCGCAGCTGAGCTGCCGCCACAGCCAGTCCGGCGGCACTTCGGTGTCGGCGTCGGTACTGGCGATCCAGCGTGCACCGCGCGCCAGCGCGTGCTCGGCCGCGGCCGCGCGCGCGGTGCCCACGCAGCGGGCGGCCACTTCCAGCGTCACCGCACCGTGCGCGGCGCACACCGCAGCGGTGTCGTCGGTGCAGGCATCCAAGGCCACGACGGTCAGGACGGCTTCGCCACGCAGGCGAGGGTCCGCCGCTGCGATGGCGATGGAGGCCAGGCAGCGCCCGATGGCATGCGCTTCGTCGTGTGCGGGAACGATCACGGCGATCATCGCAGTCCCTCCCGGCGCGCCACGCTGGTCGGATCGGCACTCCAGCCCTGCAGCAGCATGTCGGCGTCCTGGTAGCAGAAGGCCTCTTCCAGGCCCCGGGCAAAGGCGCGGTGTACCTGCGCGGCAGGGGTGAGCGCCTCCGCGAACGGGTGCACCCAGTGGCAGGCCAGCAGCAGCCCATCATCGGCCAGGCTGGCGCGCAGCTGCGCGGCCATGGTCACCACGTCCTGCGGTGCCAGGTAGTAGCCCACTTCGCTGACCACGATCAGGTCGAAGCGGCCCTGGGGCCACTGGGCGGGGTGGCTGGCCTGCTCGAGCCGTACGTGGGCATGCGCCTGCGTCGACACCGCGGCCTCGGCCAGTGCCGCTGCGCTGAGGTCGGTGGCCAGCAGGGCATCGCAGCGCGCGGCCAGTTCGGCGGTCAGCACGCCATTCGAACAGCCCAGTTCCCAGCCATTCCGGTAACGCTGGCGCGTCAGGCAGGCCAGGGTAAGCGCGCGCTTGCGTGCTTCATACCAGCGGTTGCGGTACTGGAACGGATCGGGGCGCTGGTAGATCTGCTCGAAGTAGGCGGCGGTGTTCATCCGATCAGTACCTCGAAGGGGCGCCGGAACCGGGCCAATACGTGGGCGGGCAACACCGGATCGCAGTCCAGCCCGGCCACTTCACCCGTCTGCGTGGCAAAGGCCGCCATCGCCCGCTGCTTGCGCGCCTGTGCATCCGCGTCCAGTACGATGCGCTGGGCCTTTGGCCACGGCGCTGCGGATGCGGCCGGATCCAGCCAGTGCCAGGCCCATACCGGGTACTGCAGGAACCGCGCCCCGGCGCGGGCGGCCGCCTCGCGGGCAGCGCGGCCGGCCGCTTCGTGGTCGGGGTGGGCGTCGTGCACCCATGGCGCTACCACCACGGCGCCGGGCGACAGCCGTGCAACGAGGTGGGACACCAGCTCCGTTTCGTGCGCCGCGATGCCGCCGTCCGGCAGGCCAAGCGCGGTGACGTGGGTGGCGTCCATGCCCAGTGCCTGCATGGCGCTGGCCAGTTCACGCCGCCGGGCATCGCGCAGACGCGCCGCCGGCCACGTTGGATGATCGGGATAACAGGCTTCGCCGTCGCTGACGGAGACCACGTGCACGATGCAGCCCTGCGCCAGCGCTGCCTGCATGAGGCCGCCACAGCCCAGCACCTCGTCATCCGGGTGTGGCGAGACCACCACCAGGCACCGGGCATCGCGCAACACCGTCGCGGCCTCGACCAGCGGCAATGCGGACAGCCAGGCGCAGCCCTGCCACGCCGATTCGGGCGTGCCACGACCCTCGATGCGCACGGCTACAGCGTCCATGGGCCCTCCTGGCGCTGGATCGCCCGTCCCAGGTCGGCCCAGTCGCGATCGGCGTGGCTCTGGCGGATGAACACGGTGAGGTCGGCCCAGCGCTGGGCGTGGCCCGGGTCCAGGCACATGGGGGCAGGTCCCAGCGCACGACCGACCGCGTCCAGTACCTGCATGCACGCGCGCTCGACCACGCTGCGCGCACGTATTACATCGAATCGATGCGGCTGCGAAGGCATCGCATCGATCCACGCCGCCAGTTCGCGCAGCAGTGCCGCCGACGACTGCAGCGCCATGTCCACCTGGCCCAGCAGCGCGGCCGCCTGGGCATCGTCTTCCACGCGCGGCGAGCGTTGCAGCGGGGCCGCCAACGCCACGGCGGCGCCATACCAGCAGGCTGCGATGCCGGCGCCGCCGTGCCAGAAGCCCGGGCGCGCCAGATAGGCGCCGGGTGCGCCCACCGGCTCGGCGCGTACCTGGTCGAACTGCACCGTGCCGCTTGGAATCCCCCGCATGCCGGTCGCATGCCAGCTCTGCGGCTGCAGCAGCACGCCCGGAGCATCGGTGCGCAGGCAGACCAACCGGGAACCGTCGCCGCAGCGCGCCGTGACCAGCGCCACGTCGACCAGGCCGGCACCCGAGCACCACGGCTTGGCGCCACTGACCGTGCCGGTCTCCTCGTCATAGCACAACGTCGCCTGGGGGCCTTCCGCCGCCCAGACCGCGGCAAGCGTTCCCGCGCCCAGCGCGGTCTGGTGCAGGTCGGCCAGGATGGCCTGGGCGTCGTAGTGCGCCTCCATCACCTTCGCCACGCACAGGTCGCGGCCGGCGATGGCCGCCAGCGCACGCCAACGCTCCAGGGTATGCCCGCGTCCGGGAAGCGGCAGCGTGGGCTGGCGGGCCAACACCTCGCGTGCCGCCGACGCCAGCGCCGGCGCTGCATGTTCGGAAATCTGATCCATGTAGAAAGCGTGCGACCGTGGTCTTGGGGCGGGTCCAGCAAGGGATACCGCCCCCGGCGTGGCCGGACGGTGACCGCGATGTGTCCGCACCGTGCAGCGGCTGCGGACGCCGCCCTCACCTTGGCGAGCCCAAGCTGCAGGCCTCCCGGTCACTGCAAGAGGTTTCCCCATGAGCACCCCTGACTCCAACCCGCTGGAAGGCAAGGACGACCAGCAGAAGGCGCATACGCCGGACAAGCTTCGCAACGACGAGGCGAAGTGGAAGGACAAGGACATGCCGGAGCAGGACACCACCGCCAAACCGCAGGACTACGAGCGTCCCAAGCCCTGAGGGGAGCGCTGGCGCCGTCTTCCCTCACGGAGCGGGCCGCACTGATATGCGAAGCTATATGCGCGAGCCTCGAACCGCGGCGTGACCACCACGCCCGGTGCACGGGGCCTGCGGTGTTTGAGCAGCATCTCTTGGTAACGGTACCCGATGGGGGTCAACGAATGTCGTCCTGGAAAGTGAGTGAACCCGCGTTGGATCTCAACAGCTGTGCCAGAGAGCCGATTCGGACGCCGGGCGCCATCCAACCCTACGGCGTGTTGCTCGTCCTGGACCCTTCAAGCCTGCTGGTCAAAGAGCGTGCGCTTTCGCATCCGGACCTGATCGAACGTTTCGGCGACCCCCTCGGCCAGCCGGTGGAGGTCGTACTGGGCGGCACGCTGGCGGCCTGCCGCCCGGTCATCCAGGCGCTGGCGCCGGGTACCTCGCAGTTCCTCGGCTCCCACCCGGTCGGTGACCACGGCAGGCACCACGCGCTCGCGCACCGGCACGGCGACGACCTCATCATCGAGCTGGAAGCCCCCGTGGCCGGGGAACCGGGATCGCTGGAAGACCTGTACCCGGCGATCCGCCGCTTCATGGGCGCCATCGAGCGGGTCGGCAGTACCCAGGAACTGTGCGAGCTGGCCGCGGTGCAGATCCGCGAGCTGACCGGCTTCGACCGCACCCTGGTGTACCAGTTCGACAAGGAGTGGAACGGCGCGGTGGTGGCCGAGGATGGCAACGGGGTCCTGCCCAGCTATCTCGACCTGCGCTTCCCCGAATCGGACATTCCCGCGCAGGCCCGCGAGCTGTACCGGCAGAACCGGGTCCGCCTGATCGCCGACAGCGATTACCAGGCCGTTCCGTTGGTGCGAGACGCCACCCACCCCGATGCGCCACCTACCGATCTTTCGCCATCGATGCTGCGCAGTGTCTCGCCGGTGCACCTGCAGTACATGCGCAACATGGGCACCGGCGCGTCGATGTCGGTATCGCTGCTGCGCGAAGGCGAGTTGTGGGGGCTGATTTCCTGCCACAACCAGGCGCCCAAGCGCGTGGCGTACCACGTGCGCACGGCCTGCGAGTTCATCGGCCAGATCCTGTCGCTGCAGATCGCGCTGAAGGAACGCGCGGCCATGGTCGAAGAGCGCATCGGCCGTCGCGCGTTCCAGGTACGCCTGCTCGGGCGCATGGCCGGCGACCAGGATTTCATGGCCGCACTCGGACGCGACCAGCAGAGCCTGTTGGCGCTGACCCAGTCCGCGGGTGCGGCGATCGTGCATCGCGGCGAATGCATCCTGCATGGTGAGTGCCCGACCGAGCAGCAGGTGATGTCGCTGGTGCAGTGGCTGGCCGCGCAGCAGCATGACGGCGACCTGGTCTGCACCGACCGCTTGCCGCTGGACTGGCAACCCGCCGAGGCCTTCGCCGATGTTGCCAGCGGCGTGCTTGCCATTTCCATTTCCCAGATCCACGACAGCTATGTGCTCTGGTTCCGGCCCGAGGTGGTGCGCACCGTGCGCTGGGGCGGCGACCCGCGCAAGGAAGACACCGGCCTGCCGCTGTCGCCGCGCACGTCGTTCGAGGGCTGGAAGGAAACCGTCCAGCGCCAGTCGTTGCCATGGAACGATGTGGACCGCGACGCCGCACTGGAACTGCGTACCGCCATCGTCGATATCGTGCTGCGCAAGGCAGAAGAACTCGCCGCACTCAATGAACAGCTCCTGCGCAGCAACAAGGAGCTGGAAGCCTTTTCCTATTCGGTCAGCCATGACCTGCGAGCGCCCTTCCGCCACATCGTGGGGTATTCGGAGCTGCTGTGGGCGTCGGCCGGTGAAAGACTAAACGATTCAGAAAAGAGATTTCTCGACACCATCGTCGAATCGGCACAATCGGCGGGAACACTGGTTGACGACCTGCTCAGCTTCTCGCAGATGGGCAGGTCCACGATGGGTCAGATCGCAATGGACATGACCGCCCTGGTCGAGGACGTCCGCCACAAACTGGACATGGAGTACAGCGGCCGCACCATTCGCTGGGTGGTGCCCCATCTGCCGCGCGTTCAGGCCGACCCGGGCATGCTGCGCCTGGTCTGGCAGAACCTGCTGTCCAACGCGATCAAGTTCACCCGCGATACGGCCGACCCGGTCATTGAAGTCGGCTGCTACCGCACCGACACCGAGAACGTGTTCTACGTGCAGGACAACGGCTGCGGTTTCGACATGCGCTACGTGGACAAGCTCTTCGGCGTATTCCAGCGCCTGCACCATGCCGACGAGTACGAAGGCACCGGCATCGGCCTGGCCAACGTGCACCGCATCATCACCCGCCACGGCGGCAGGACCTGGGCGGAAGGACAGGTAGGCGTGGGCGCCAAATTCTATTTCAGCATTCCCTTTGCTAGTGGAGACAAAGTATGAGAGATCTGCGGCCGATTCTGCTCGTGGAAGACAATCCGAAGGACGCTGAGCTGACGTTGGCTGCACTAGCCCGTTGCCAGCTGCTGAACGATGTCACCCATGTGCGGGACGGTGTGGAAGCACTGGAGTACCTGCGTGCGGAGGGCCGATACGAGGGCGCCATGCACGGGGGGCCGGTGGTGGTCCTGCTGGACCTGAAACTGCCCAAGCTCAATGGGCTGGAAGTACTGCGGGAAATCCGCGCCGATGCGGCAATCAGCAGCACGCCGGTGGTGATGCTCACCTCTTCGCGCGAGGAGCAGGACCTTATCCGCAGTTACGAACTGGGGGTAAACGCATTCGTGGTCAAGCCGGTCGACTTCAAGGAATTCCTGGAAGCCATCCAGGGCCTGGGCATGTTCTGGGGCATCACCAACCAACCGCCGCCGCATGGCACGCTGTTTGGCGCCAAGAGTCGAAAAGATGGCTGAGGATGCAACCGGCAGGTCGATCCGCATCCTGATGGTGGAAGACAGCGCGCTGGATGCAGAGCTGATCACCCTGCAGCTCAGCCGTGCCGGCCTGCCGTTCACGGTCGAACGCACCTGGTCCGACCAAGGCATGCGCGATGCACTGGCGACGCAGCAGTTCGACGTGATCCTGGCCGACCATGTGCTGCCCGGTTTCAGTGGCGACCTGGCCCTGGTGCTGGCGGGCGAGCTGGCCCCTGAAGTGCCTTTCATCTTCGTCTCCGGCACCTTGACCGAAGAGTTGGCGGTGGAAGCGCTCAAGCGCGGCGCGCGCGATTATGTGGTCAAGTCGCGCCTGCAGCGACTGCCCGAAGCCGTGCTGCGCGCGATCAGGGAAGCCCAGGAGCGCCGCCGCCTGCGCCGGGTGGAGAGCGAACTGCAGGAAAGCAGCCAGCGCCTGCGCCTGATCACCGATTCGCTGCCGGCCCTGATCGCGTACCTGGACCGCGGGCACCGTTACCGGTTCGCCAACCAGGCCTACGTCGAATGGCATGGCATGGCACCGGAAGACGTGGTCGGCCTGCATGCCCGCGACCTGGTCGGGGACGACGGCTTCCAGCTGCTGCAGGAACACTTCGACAAGGTACTGACCGGCCAGAAGGTCAGCTTCGAGGCCCTCACCCACCGCCGCGCAGGCGCCCCGCGCCACGCGCAGGTCGACTTCGTTCCCGAGCTGGATGCCGACGGGTCGGTCATGGGCTACTACGCCATGGCGCGCGACATCACCGAGCTCAAACACGCCCAGGCGTTGCTGAAGGCGAGCAACGAATCGCTGGAGCGGCAGGTAAGCGAACGCACCTCTGCCCTGCACCGCAGCGAAAGCCGGCTGCAGGCCCTGTTCGAGTCCAGCTTCCAGCATCAGAACCTGCTGACCCTGGACGGTCGCATCATCGACACCAACTCCGCTTCGCTGGCCGCCATCCTGGCCAGCAAGGACGAGGTGCGGGGCGCCGTTTACTGCGAGTCGGCCTGGTTCGCCGATACCGACGGTGTGCCGGCCATCGTCTGCCAGGCCGTGCTCGAGGCGGCCGCCGGCAATGCGTCCCGCCACGAACTGGAACTGCGCCTGCCGACCGGCGTGCGCACCTTCGAATTTTCGTTCCGGCCGCTGCTCGACCACCAGGGCGCGATCACCGCGGTGGTGTCCGAAGCGGTAGAAACCACCGCGCGCCGCCAGGCCGAGGAAGCCCTGCGCCAGAGCCAGAAGATCGAAGCGGTCGGCCAGCTCACCGGCGGCATCGCGCACGACTTCAACAACATCCTGACCGTGATCGCCGGCAACGTCGAATACGCCAAACTGCTCACCGACCGGCTGGGCGATGCGGCTGGCAATTCCGCGCGCGCGCTGGACAACGCGCTGAAGGGCGTGATGCGTGCGGCCAACGTGACCCAGCGGCTGCTCGCCTTCTCGCGCCGCCAGCCGCTCAAGAGCGTGCCGGTGGACCTCAACCTCCAGCTGCGCGACATGCAGGACATGCTGCGGCGCGCGCTCGGCGAGCTGGTGCAGCTGGAAGTGGTGCACAGCCCGGACCTGTGGTGCGTGGAGATCGACCCCAGCCAGCTGGAAGCGTCGGTACTCAACCTGGCTGTCAACGCCCGCGATGCGATGCCGCATGGCGGCCGACTGACCATCGAGGTCGACAACGCCCACCTGGACGAGGACTTCACCACCCAGAACCCCGACGTGCCCGCCGGCCAGTACGTAATGCTGCGCGTGCGCGACAACGGCGAGGGCATGTCGGCCGAGGTAATGGCGCGGGTGTTCGAGCCCTTCTTCACCACCAAGGAAGTCGGCCGCGGCACCGGTCTGGGCCTGTCCATGGTGTATGGCTTTGCCAAGCAGTCCGGCGGCCACGTGGTGCTGGACTCGGTGGTCGGCGTCGGCACTTCGATCACCCTGCTGTTCCCGCGCTCGACCGCCGCGCTGCCGAGCCAGCCGCTCGCCGAGGGATCGGCGCTGGGCGGCTACGAAGCCCAGGACGAGGCCACTGTACTGGTGGCCGAAGACAACGACGACGTGCGCGCCTACACCGTGGATACGCTTCGGCAGTTGGGCTATCGCGTGCTGGAAGCGCACGATGGCGCATCGGCAATGCGCCTGCTGGAACGTACCGACGTCGAGGTCGACCTGCTGTTCTCGGACATCGTGATGCCGGGCATGTCCGGTTGGGAGCTGGCCCGGCGTGCGTTGGTGCACCAGCCGGGGCTGCGCGTGCTGTTCACCTCGGGCTATCCGCGCGATATCGACGCCAGCGGCGCGGTTGGTCGGAACGTCGCCATCCTGTCCAAGCCGTTCACCCGCAGCGACCTGGCCGGATCGATCCGACAGTCGTTGCAGGAATTGCCCCGCAGCTGAGCGGAGCGATCCGCGGCGACGTAACGCTGGCCGCACACGGCCAGCGCTACGCTGGGGCCACCCTCCCCTCGTGCCGGCTGCCATGACGCCCCTCGACAAACCGCTGCGCCGCGAAGTCCTGATCGGCGACGAGAGCTACACGCTCACGGTGGATCCGGAAGGCCTGAAGCTGGTCCGCAAAGGGCACCGCAAGGGGTTGGACCTGCGCTGGGAAGCACTGGTAAACGGCGATGCCGCGCTGGCAACCGCGCTGCAGGCGTCGCTGGAAACGCCCTGAGCCTCAGCGTTCCCGCGACACGCCTTCAGCCACCCGCAGCCCATTGATCTCGTAACGAGTGCTTGCGCTCGCGGGCGGCGCAAGCGTAGCCGACGCCCACCCAGGAATTCTGACCCAGTCGGCCGCGCCCGCCTCCAGGTACGCCGCCGACTCCTCCCTATTCAGCTTGATGAGGCGATTAGCGCGGTTATTCGCCTCATCTGGTGAGTCGATTAGGGCCTTTAGCCGGCCTCAGAACGTGCCCTGTGTCTCGGATATGACGTCAAAACGAAAGATACGTTGCAGTACTGTTTACGTTCTGTTAATTCTTTGTGCAGCGCACCAGGCCCTCTGGCACGCAAGGAGCACCAACCCGATGAAGACCTGACGAGATCACCGACCTACAACCCGACTGCAAGGTGCATGCATGAACGACGGCATTGGCAAGTGTGTTCACGCTCCAACCGCAATCTCGCCCTTGGCATCTGCAGTAAAGGCGGCACTGGCCGCCGCACTGCTGCTCACCAGTTCCATCGCGGTGGCCCAGGACAGCACCCCGCCGGCAACACCTGAGACATCGACCCTGGACACTGTCTCGGTTCTGGGCAGCCGCACCAAGCCCCGTACTGTCTCTTCCTCCGCGGTTCCGATCGACATCATCAGCAGCGAAGAATTCCGCAACCAGGGCGCGACCGACGCGTTGGACCAGCTGAAGGTGCTGGTGCCCTCCTTCAACGTCAGCACCATTCCCATCGACGACGCAGCCAGCCTCATCCGCCCGGCCAACCTGCGCGGGTTGCCGCCGGACAACACCCTGCTGCTGGTCAACGGCAAGCGCTTCCACCGCGCGGCGGTCATCACGTTCCTTGGCCATGGCCTGTCCGATGGCTCGCAGGGCCCGGATCTCTCGGTGTTCCCCTCGCTCGCGCTGGAGCAGGTGGACGTGCTGCGCGACGGCGCTGCGGCACAGTACGGTTCCGATGCGATCGCGGGGGTGATCAACTTCGGGCTGAAGAAGCTGCGCGAAGGTGGCACCGCCGAAGTCTTCACCGGCAAGTATTACGAGGGCGACGGACTCACCACCCAGTACTCGGCGCAGATCGGCCTGCCACTGACCGAGCGCGGCTTCGCCACGCTGACCGCCGAGTGGCGCAAGGTCGACGACACCTCGCGCAGCGTGCAGCGCGATGACGCGGCGGCCGCCATCGCAGCCGGCTACCCGGGTGTCGGTGAGCCGGCGCAGGTCTGGGGATCGCCGAAGGTGGACGATGACCTCAAGCTGGTCGCCAACCTTGGCCTCACCACCGACAGCGTGGATTTCTACCTGTTCGGCAACTACGCCAAGCGCGATGTGGACGGCGGGTTCTACTTCCGCGATCCCACCGCGCGTTCGGGCGTGTATTCCAACGACGGCGGCGAGACGCTGCTGGTCGGCAACCTCACCGGGGCCGGCGCCTGCCCGACCATCGCGCTACGCGACGGCGGCGGCAACCTGCTGCCGTACAGCACGGTGAGCGGCGCGGTCGCTGCCCTGCCCGCCAACTGCTACACCTTCCTGTCCAGCCTGCCGGGCGGTTTCACCCCGCGCTTCGGCGGCAAGCTGGAAGACAGCTCCATCTACGCCGGTGCCAAGGGCAACTGGGGCGAGTGGTACTGGGACGTGAGCGGGTCCTGGGGCCGCAACGATATCGAGTTCATCATCTACAACACCGTCAATGCCTCGCTCGGCCCGGACCAGCCGGCCGGCCTGTACTTCCGCCCCGGCGGCAACACGCAGACCGAGAAGAGCGCCAACATCGACGTGAGCCGCGATATCGCCACCAGCTTCACCAGCCAGCCGCTGCGCCTGGCCATGGGTGCCGAGTGGCGCGAAGAGAGTTTCGAAATCAGTCCCGGCGATGGTCCATCGACCGCGATCGGGCCGCTGACCGAACAGGGCTTCGCGTTGGGCTCCAACGGCTTCAACGGCTTCAGCACGCGTACCGCCGGCACCTTCGACCGCCGCAACTGGGCCGCCTATGCGGACCTGGAAGCGCAGGTCACCGAGCGCCTGCTACTGGCCGGCGCGCTGCGCTTCGAAGACTTCGATTCGTTCGGCAGCACCACCAACGGCAAGGTCACCGCGCGCTTCGACTTCAACGAGAACTTCGCGCTGCGCGGCGCCTACAACACCGGCTTCCGTGCCCCGACCCCCGGCCAGGCGAACATCAGCCAGATCAGCACCGTGTTCGGTGGCACCGCGCTGGAAGACATCGCCACCCTGCCGCCGACCAATCCCATCGCCCAGCTCAAGGGCGCCCAGCCGCTGACCCCGGAAGAATCGAAGAACGTCTCGCTGGGTGCGGTGTGGACCGAAGGCGATTGGCTGATCACCCTGGACGGTTACCAGATCAAGGTCGAAGACCGCATCGCGCTGAGCACCAGCTTCGCGGTCACCCCGGAAGAACGCGCGGCGCTGGTGGCCGGCGGCAATCCGGAAGCGGCCTCGATCTCGCAGGTGACCTACTTCGGCAATGCGTTCGATACCACCACAACCGGTGTCGACCTGGTCACCAGCTTCAAGAGCACCCACTTCGGGGGCGACACTACTTACTCGCTGGCCGCCAACTGGAACCGGACCGAGGTCGACCGCTTCGACCCGGATTTCATCGACGAAGCGCGCGTGTACAAACTGGAGAAATCGCTGCCCAAGACCAAGGGCTACTTCAGCGTCCATCACCAGCGCCAGATCTTCAACGCCAACCTGCGCTTCAACTACTACAGCTCGTGGTATGAGGATCACCTGGACAGCGGCGTGATCTCCGCAGCGGACGGCGGCCTGCCGATCTACGGCGGCAGCGCGTTGATCGTGGATGCCGAAGTGGGCTGGAAGTTCGATTCCGGCCTGTACTTCAGCCTGGGCGCGCAGAACCTGTTCGACCGCACACCGTCCAAGAACCCGTGGTCCGGCGTGGCCGGCGCGGAGTACCCGGTGCATTCGCCCTACGGCTTCAACGGCGGGTTCTACTATGCGCGGGTGGGTTGGAAGTTCTGATACTGCAGGTGGGTACGGCGGCGCCCTGACGGGCGTCGCCGTTCCTGGCAGGCATCCTTGACTGCAAGCGCAACTCACGGTCACTCTCGCAACAGGGGAAAGGACAGGGAGCGTGTCGATGAAAGCGCCAGGAAACGGAGCTGCCCATTCCACGGACGCGTTGCTGGAAGCCCTGTACGCCTCCGTGCTTGAAGCCGGCCAGCTGGAGCATTTCAATGGCCTGCTGGCGCAGGCCACGGGCGCCAATATTGTTGCAGTACTCCGCCACGATGTTGATCACGGACAGGGCAATGTGGCGCTGATCCATGGTGCCGACGCTGACCGTTTCAATGCTGCGCTGGCAGAGCACGACCTGCATGACGACCCGTGGATCATCCGGGTGGTTCCACAACTGGCCACAGGCAAGGTGATCGACAGCGACACCCTGCTGCCCCGCCGGGAGATGCAGCAGACCGACGCGTTCAACCGCTACTACCGGCAGGTCGACGTCGGGCAGCAGGTCGCCTCCGTGGGACACTATGACGGCCGCAATTCAGTCACCCTGTCCATCTGCCGCGAAGTGGGCGCCAAAGCCTTCAGCGCATCGGAAACAGGGCTGCTGATGGCGCTGACGCCGCACTGGGTCAACGCGTACGCGATCCAGCGCCGGCTCAGCTGGCTGCAGCAGCGGGTGGGCACGCTGGAGCAGGCAGTGAACCGGTTGCCCACCGCCATGCTGCTGCTGGACAAAGAACAGTGCGTCGTCCGCATGAATGCCGCTGCCGAGCAGCTGCTCGTGAGAGGGTCGCTGCTGGCACTCCAGCGACGCCGACCCGTTGCCTCCTTCCAGCCACGTTCGCTGCAGGTCCTGCTCCAGCGCGCCTGCAAAGGCGTCGAGCAGAGCGGCAGGCTGCAGCGCTACGGCGGCACCGCTACGCTGGTGGACAGCCAGGGCAGAAGCGCACTTATCGCCCATGCCCATCCTGTTACCCCGTTGGCGGGCGATGGCAGCAACGAAACGGCCGTCGTCTTCCTGCAGCCGGTGGGTGTGTCCCTCACGCGCAACTTCAGGGACCTGCTGCAGACGCTGTTCTCGCTGACCTCCGCCGAAGCGGTGCTGGCCGAGGCCCTGTACCTGCACCCGGACCTGGCCGAGGCGGCCAGCCGTTCGGGCGTCACCACCGCCACGGCACAGACCCGCCTGAAGGTCATCTATGACAAGACCGGCGAGCGCGGCCAGACGGCGCTGGTCCGTCTGCTGAGCGCCGTGGCGGCTGCGGCACCGCTGTCGCCCGAAGCGGACGCCTGAACGCCGACATTGCGCTGCCCCCCGGCAATGTCAAGCCCCAAACAGGAGTGCCGTTTCCCCGCCGGCGCTGGAAATACTGGACCGCGATAGGGCGCTCTACAGGGGGAGCACGCCATGCGGGTGTCAAATGGATTGCCGCCGATGGTGCGGCTGCTGATGCTGTTTATTGCGGTGGCGTTTCTCAACGGGTGCGCGACGCATCGCGCCATGCCGGTTGCACCGGCGCCTGCGCCTTCCGCGTACGAGCCGATCACGGCCACACCGTCCGGCCTGACCGGCTACCGGCTCACGCGCAGCTTTGCCGGCCCGGACACCGTTCTGGAACCGGTGCCCACAGCAATGCTGTTGCTGGACGAAGGGTCGAAGGTCAATGCCAGGATCTGCGATGCATTCCTGCGCATTCCACCCACCGGCGCGGTGCTGGCGGAATCACTGGTCGACCCGAACCTCATCGTAACCCGCATGCCACTCACCACCCAGGCGCCAGACGCATCCCGCCTTGAAGACTGCGCGTATCTGCTCAGCATCTACGACTTCAAGCGCGCACGAACCTGGAAGGCCAAGCTGGGAATTGCGACCAGCGGTGCCATGTTCGTCGTCCTCTTCCCGTCTGGCGACGCAGGCGCGACACCCTTCCTTGCGCTGGATACCTCCACGTTGGGCGAAACTGAGCTCGACGGATTGGTGGAGAAGTGGCAGAGCGCGCTCGCGCTGGCATCAACGGAACTGCAACACCCCGTGCAGGCTCCAGCCGTGGGCGTCAGTGCGTCCAGCAGCTCGGCCTGCGACACGGTGGGGAAGACGGTGCGGGTGGTTTCACCAGTCTTGATCGCCATGGGCGCGGCTGCCCTGATCGCTGAGTATCCCGCGGTAGGCCTGGTGATCGGCACCTTCACCGCCAAGGATCCCACCGGCAGCGTGATCACCCACTTCAAGACGAGCATTTCCTCGCTATCGGACTTTCTGGGATCCCTCGCCGAAAGGAGTTGCAACGGCGTGCTCAATATCATCCGTACCCGGATTTTCGGGAACAGGGCCGGTGCATCGACGCCATGACGCCCGCCATCGTTTCCCGCCACGTTGCCAATTGGAGTGTCTCAAAGATGATCGTTCGTCGTCCTGTTGCAGCCATTGCCTTGACCGTCGTCCTCTCTCTGTCAGTCGACAGCGCCCTCGGGCAGACGGCACAGACGGCACAGACGGCACAGGGCGCACAAAGCTTCCTGCGCGAGCTCTTCGAGGATAAATCCAAGACAATAGGAACCTGGTTGGCCACGGCGGGACAGACACGCCTCATGGATGGTTCGACTGCGTTGCTGCTGATCAAAGTGGCTCAGCTCGACGACCGCGATGCGACGGGCAACAGCAACCCCTGCGTAACCACAATTCGCGGACTCGACTTCTCGCGCATATTGCTCGAGAGCAGCGGCGTGTTCTACAACCCGCAGGAGAGCCCCTTGCCGCCTTTCCCTGGCGTGTTCAGCACCCCGCAGTTCCTGGACTGGGGCAATTCGTCGATCATCAGGAGCGTCGGCGTCAACTCCGTATCGACTTGGTATGTTACGTCGGCCTCGTTTCGCATGAACGGCAGCAACGGCCCCACGGCGGCTTTCCGGATGTCGACGCAGGACGCGGACCTGGCCGACCGTATCGAGTACGCCATGAAATTCCTCAAGATGAGCTGCGAACCCGCCTCGACGACCGGCTTCTAGGAGAACTCCGCATGCGTATGTTTCTGCTTCTGGCCGGCTTCCCGCTGCTGCTTGTGCCGCTGCCAGTGCATGGTCAAGGTACCCCGCGACCGCTGAGCGCGCAGGAGATGCAGGCGCTGCGCGATGGCATCTCGGCCAAGCGGGCCAGCGTCGATGAGGAGGCGCGCGCAGCGGTCGCGCGTCGCCAGGCCCGGCTCCAGGCACACAAGGAGGATGAGGATGAGGATGAGTACTACGACGAGGGCGTGCTGCCTGCGGCACCCACGCCGGGCTTCGCCGACATCCTCGCTCACGGCGTGGGCGTGTTCCGGGATGAAATGGCAAAGAAAGACGCGGAGCAGGCCGCCATGCAGGCCAATCTTGACCGCATCCGCAAGCATGCAGAGGCCGCCGACCGGGAGCGGGAACAGCGTGCGCGCGAGGCCCAGGCGTTGGCTGCTCGCCAGCGTAGTGCTACCCAGTTGACGGTTGCCGTGCCGGGAGTAGTGACGCAAGCTCGCAACCTTCAGCTGCAGGCGGACGTCGCAGCCGAACGCGAGCGCCTGGCGGCAGCCAAGGTGAAGGCGCAGACCGTCGCGCAGGCCAATGACAAAGCAGTCGCGCCGGGTCGCCCACCAACAACGCCTCAGCATCAAGCCAGCAGGAACGCGGCCGCCGAGGCCGGGCGCGGCACCGAGGCGGCGCGGCTGCAAGCGCTCCGCCAGTCCGAGCAGAGCCTGCGCAGCAGTTTCGGAGGGCACGCCACGACGTGCATTGGCGGCGGCAAGGACGTGCTTTACCTGCAGTCGTCCCGGCCAGCGAAACTCGGTTGCAACGTCAGCTTCGAGGCCCGCTGCCCCGGCGTTCCAATGGGTGCCGGTGTGCGCTTCAGCCAGGCCAACTACATCGGGTCCAGCTGCATGGGCATCGGCGACAGCATTCGCATCGGTGCAATGGGGTGTCCCGCCCCGCAGGTGAGCATCAGCATGACGGGCGCGGACTGCGGCTCGGGCGGCTGACGACGTTGCCGGTGGGGTAGATACGCGTTCGGTAGTCACGTGCGCCTGCGCGACCCAGGCGGCGATCAGGTTCCCTGATTACAACGAATGTACGGGCTCGACGGCGGGGTTCTACTGCGCGTGGGCGGCGGTGGAAGTTCTGACAGGGCTGACCACGGCCTGGGGTGCCAGCACTGGCACCCCGTGTTCAGACAACCTACGCCTTCGCGCCACCGCTGCCTTTATGTGCAATCACCCAGTCTTGCAGCACTGCGTCGACCCTGGTCTGCCAGCCCGCGCCAGTTCCGCGGAATGCTTCCAGTACGTCCGCTGAGAGCCGGATCGTTATCCGCTCTTTGGTCTCCATGGCCTTGGGGCGGCGACGCAACGATTTCTGCAATGGCTCCGGCAGGTCATCCAACGTCACTGCGCGCTTGAAGTCAGCATCCGACCACTCCGGATTTTCGTAGTCAGGCATTTCGGCGTTTCCGTGCTTGTTCATCACATCAACTGCAGCTCAGTCTTGGAGCAGAAAAGCCACCCCGCCGTTGCCGGCGGGGTGGTTGCGCGTTCGGTAATCACGTGCGCTTGCGTGAATCAGGCTACGCGGAGAATGACTTCCTCGTCCTGATCGTAGTAATCAGCATTGGCGATTACAGTTTTTGCGCCGATTACGTCGGTCGCCTCTCGGGCTGTCCACATTGACTGCTCGCCACGTCGAAACCAGTGCAGCCCCTTCAGCTGGGCACCGCCGCGGGTGCACAGGTGGTGGAGCTGGCGGGAATCGAACCCGCGTCCGCAACGCATCCTCTCTGCTTCATACAGCCATAACCCGTTGCCAACGACTGCATTCGGGGTTTCTCGCCACACACGGCGAAGGCGTATTTGAAGATGCAGTGACCCGTGCTGCTTTCAGATTTCGCTCATGCTGTCTGCCGGCGCAGCTCACGGAGGAAGTAACGCGCCGGAAGGTGTCGCAACCAGCGCGGCTGCAGCCAGTACAGCCGCGGCGCCCAGCGCCGGAAGCGCGCCCAGCGCCGCTCGTCCTTCGCGGTCCACGGCAGCGCGAACATCTGCCTGACCTGCGGCGGCAACAGGGCGCGGGTGACGAACGCCTGCAGCGGCAGCGCCGGGCGCAGGTACCACGGCGCACCATTGCCCAGCACGGCGTGCAGGTAGGTGCGCACTTCCTCATCCACGCACAGCTCCACCTGCCGGCTCTCCCACCACGCGTCGAAGGCGTCCGCCGTGGCCGGCCACTGGTCGTCCGCCACCTGCAGCGTGCTTCCGAAGGCCCACGCCTCCCGATACAGCGGCTCGCGGCTGGCCGCCGGGATCGGGCCGACGAACAGTTCATGCATCTCAAGCCCGCCCCGGTGCAGCGTGGCCGCGACCCACAGCTGAAGATCACGGTCGAATGCGTTGTAACCCTCGCCCTGCACCGGGACGTGGGCGCGGTTGACGTGGCGGGCGATCGTGGCCCGGTCTTCGTCCGTGCCCAGCGACACCGCATAGATGTAGCTCATCGTGGCGCGCAACCGCGAAAACGGGCGTCGCAGTGTCTGGCTGTGCCGTGCCACGCCACGCCCCACACCCGGATAGGCGAGCTGCCACGCCACGGCCGCACCTGCACCGAAATAGATGTAGGACTCGATGTTGATGTCGGCCAGGCGGACGGGGGGCGGGGTGGGCATGCGCCGAGTCTAGTCAGCCGCACGTGGTACGCGTGTAGACACGTCTCCCGCCGCATTGCTGCCTGATCGGCAACACCGTGGTCCCGCGTGCGGATCTACTGCGGCAGCCCCGGCCTGCCTAGGCTGGTATTGCCCGGCCTGTCGCCGTAGCTGACCTCAATACCCCTGCCCGCCAGCCGCTTCCCGGAGAATCCCCCATGTTTACGCTCGACACCCCCGTAGCGCCGCCCGCCCCCGCCCTCGATGAACTGGTTCCCTCGCGCTATGCGCTCAAGGTGGGCGATATCGAGGTACTGGTGGTCAGTGACGGCGTGCTGCCGTTGCCCACCCAGATGCTGGGCCACAACGTCAGTGCCGCCGAACGCGCGCCGTGGTTTGAACACATGTACCTGCCAGCCGACGCGCTGGACTGGGCGTTGAACGTGATGGTGGTTCATAGCGGCGATCGCAGCATCCTGATCGACGCCGGCCTGGGCATGGATCCGGACCTCAACCTGCCCCGCGCCGGCCAACTGATCCGCCGCCTCGGCGCGGCCGGCATCGCCCTGGATGAAATCACCGATGTGGTGATCACCCACCTGCACATGGACCACATCGGCGGCCTGCTGGTGGACGGGGTGAAGGAACGGCTGCGGCCCGACCTGCGGATCCACGTTGCAGCGTCGGAAGTGGAGTTCTGGAAGTCGCCCGACTTCAGCCGCACCAACATGCCCCCGGGCTTCCCGGACGCGCTGCGCGCCACTGCCCTGCACTTCCTGGCGGAGTACGGCGACTACCTGCGCACCTTCGACGACCAGCAGGAGATCGCAACGGGCGTGACTGTGGTTCGCACCGGCGGCCACACCCCGGGCCACAGCATCGTGCGGGTGGCGTCCGCCGGCAACGCACTGACCTTCGCCGGCGATGCCATCTTCGCCGTCGGCTTCGACCAGCCGAATTGGTACAACGGTTTTGAACACGACCCGGAAGAAGCGGCCCACGTTCGCCTGAAGCTGTTGAACGACCTGGCCGGCACCGGAGAAATGCTGGTGGCTACCCATCTTCCGTTCCCGTCGATCGGCCGAGTTTCAGTGGACGGCGACGCGTTCCGCTGGGTGCCGGTGTTCTGGGACTTCTGAGCCCGCCTGCTGGATTGGACCCGCGGTCAAGTTTGAAGGACTGCAAGCCATTCCGCGTCCAGCCGCGGGGTCCAAAGTAGCGCCTGTCGCATCCCTCCCCACTCTTCGCAGGTAACCACCCCATGAACACCCTCAACCGTGCGCTGGCCGCAACAGCGCTTGCCCTCGCCGTCCAGATCAGCGCCACCGCACTCGCCGCCGAGCCGGCGCGCCCGACCGCCGTTGCCAGCACCGCGCGCACGCCCAACTACATCACCACCGCCGATGGCGTACAGCTTTACTACAAGGACTGGGGCCCGAAAGATGGCCCGGTGGTGACCTTCAGCCACGGCTGGCCGCTGAACTCGGACAGCTGGGACGCGCAGATGATGTTCCTGGCCGAGCACGGCTACCGCGTGGTCGCGCACGACCGCCGCGGTCACGGGCGCTCCAGCCAGCCGTGGGACGGCAACGACATGGACCACTACGCCGACGACCTGGCGACGGTGATCAACTCCCTCGACCTGAAGGACGTGACCCTGGTCGGCTTCTCCACCGGCGGTGGTGAAGTGGCGCGCTACATCGGCCGCCACGGCACCGGCCGGGTCAAGAAGGCCGTGCTGATCAGCGCGGTGCCGCCGTTCATGCTGAAGACGGCCGACAACCCGGGCGGCGTCCCGATCGAGGTCTTCGACGGCATGCGCAAGGCACAGCTGGAGAATCGCGCGCAGTTCTACAAGGACGTTCCCAGCGGTCCGTTCTACGGCTTCAACCGCCCCGGTGCCAAACCCAACCAGGCCATGATCGACGCGTGGTGGGTACAGGGCATGCAGGGTGGACAGAAGAACACCTATGACTCGATCGCGGCGTTCTCGGCCACCGACTTCCGCGGCGACCTGAAGCGCTTCAACGTGCCGACCCTGATCATCCATGGCGATGATGACCAGGTGGTGCCGATCGACGTGGGCGGTCGCATGTCGGCCAAGCTGATCCCCGGCGCCAAGCTGATCGTGTATCCGGGAGCGCCGCACGGGCTGACCGAGACCCACAAGGACAAGGTCAACCAGGACCTGCTGACGTTCCTGCAGCAGAAGTAATGTCGCGTTCGGCCATTGGCCGCCGTGTTGCGCAAGGCGCCGGATGCAGGTCCGGCGCCTTCTTTTTGCCTACGCACACGCAGGGTAAGCGCTTATGGCAATGCTGGCGCGTTCGTCCCAGAGTGACCCGACAAAAATCCGGGCGATACCATGGACGACATGGCACAGATACGCATCACCTATGACGGCCCGGCGCTCGCCGCACACGAGATGGACGCCAGGGAACTGGCCCCTGCCTTGGTGGCGATGGCCGACCTTCTGGATACCAGCGTTCGCGCACTCCAAGGCGATCGCGCCAAAGCACAGATCAATGTAAAGGGCTCTTTCAAGACAGGCAGCTTCAGTGTCGACTTCACGACCTCCGTCAGCTTGCTGCAGGCCGCGAAGGACATCTTTGCTGGCAAGGGCATGACCGCCATTGCCAACGCCACTGCTGTGCTGACTGCACTGGGCCTGGCGGCGAAGACCGGATACACCGGCGTCGCCCAGGTGCTGCAATGGCTGCGCGGGCGCCGGATCACCCACGTAGAGATGACGGAAGAAGGACAGGTCACGCTTCATTCGGGTGAGGACGCCGTTGTGGTGGAGTACCCGGTGTTGGTACTGCTACGCGATATTCCGGTCCGCCAGGCCTTCGACCGTGTTCTCGCCCCGCTGGACCGGGAAGGAATCGACACATTCGCTGCGGGTGACGACCACTCATTCACGTTGATCGTGCGGGAGGAAGAACGCAGGTACTTCTGCGCGCCGACCGGTCCGGACGAGCCACTCCTGGAAGACACCCGGACGATGGCGTTCTCCATCGTGTCGCTGGCCTTCAAGGAAGACAACAAATGGCGGCTGTCAGATGGGAATCACACCATCAACGCAAGAATCTCCGATGCAGCGTTCCACTCCGCCGTGGACGCCAATGAGGCGTCGTTCTCGAAAGGTGACGTGCTGATCTGCGAGGTGAAGGTCACCCAGTGGCACACCCAGCACGGCGCCAAGACCGACTATGAGGTGATCCGCGTGATCGAGCATCGCCGCGCGGCGAATCAGATTGCGCTGCCTGGCATGCACCAGGCTCAGCGCTGAGTAGGCAATCCGGGTGTTGCGTTCCCTGGAGGCTTCTGCCTCGCCGCTTCTTCCTTCAGCACTTCCTCGTAAAACGCCCGTTCGCGGGCTGCGACAGCGGCCTGGTCGCGCGTGTCCTCCTCGCGGTTGAGGCGATCGATCTCCATGTACTCGGCCCATGTCTCCGGCGATATGGTTTCGAGCCGATTGTCCGCGCGCAGCTGCAGCGACGCGGCGGGTGCCGTGGCCACGGCGAAGTTATCCATCAGCCACTGCTGCCGCACTTGCGGTGACGCATTCATCAGGTCGGGTTCGGCGTAAGTGTCCATCGGCAATATCTGCTCGGCCAGCGTCTGCTGGGAGGAAATGCGTACCAGCCTTACGACCAGGCGCTCCTGCTCTCGATCCTTCTGGTACACGGCGACGACATCGCCCTGGATCAGGAGCACGTACCAGTACCCTGCGATCGGGTAGACATGGAAGGGCCTGTGGCGAACCAGCAGCAGATTGCTGCCCTCATCGTAAAACGCCGACCATCCCGACGGCGCCGGGTCGGGCGCGCAGTCGATGCTGCTTTTCATGATCTTCTGAAGATGCACCTCACCGCCACTGGCGGAGAGCCTCGTCGCCCAGCAGCGCGCGCCGGTGTCGTTGTGGGATGCCAGCAGGATGGAGGAGTCATCCAGCACCACCACGTCGCTGTGCACGACCGCATCCTTCAGTGCTTCCGGATCCTGCAGCAGCGCTGCGAATCCAGCGTCGGACAGCTTCTCGCCGTCAACGTACAGGTCATAGCGGGTGTACTTCCGGTATTCGCTGACATTGATGTCCAGCGTGCTCTGCGTCACCGCCACGACCTTCAGCGGATCGGCGGACAACACGGTCTCGCGACTGGTCCTTCCGCACGCTCCCAGGAGCAGCGGCACGGCGACGAGAAGGGTGGCCATGCGCGACAACGCGCTGATGCTGGCGCTCATGAAACTCCGGGGTGCTGGGAAGGCGAGGCATGATCGTCACCGCCAAGGTCGCGGTCGAGCAGGCAATCGATGAAGGCGCGCAGCGCAGGACGCAGGTAACGCCTGCTGGAATAGTACAGATACAGGCCCGGCACCGTAGGCGACCAGTCGGCCAGCACGCGCCGCAGCCGCCCATCGCGCAGGGCCTCGGCGATGCCGTCGTCATTGTAGGCGTACAGGATGCCCAGGCCCTGCAGCGCGGCGGGCACCACGATGTCCTGGTGGTTGGAGATCAGCGGGCCCTCGCCGACGTACTCGGCGCGCCTGCCGCGCTTGGTGAATTCCCATCCCGCCACCTTTCCGCTACCCGGGAAACGCCAGTTGATGCAGGCGTGGTTACCGAGGTCATCCGGTGTCCTGGGCTCACCAGACCTGGCGAGGTAGTCGGGCGACGCCACCGCCAGCAATTCGATGTCCGGCGTCAGCCGCACCGCCACCATGTCCTTCTGCAGGCGCCCACCCACACGGATCCCGGCGTCGAAGCCCTCACCGGCGATATCGGCCAGGCCATCGTCGATCACGATGTCCAGCACCACCTCCGGATGCGCCTGCGCGAACCGGCCCAGGCGCGGGGCGATCACCTTCTTCGCCGCCATGCTCAGCGTGTTGATGCGCAGCGTGCCCGCCGCGCGCGCATTGGCACCGACTGCTTCGGCCACCGCTTGGTCCATGTCGCGCAGCATCGGCGCTATGCGCTCATGCAGCCGGCGCCCGGCTTCGGTCGGCGACACGCTGCGGGTGGTCCGGTTCAACAGGCGAACGCCCAGGCGGGATTCCAGCTGGCGGATGACCTGGCTCAGGGCCGAGCGGGATAGGCCCAGATGATCGGCCGCCCGGGCAAAGCTGGTGCGATCCACCACCGCCACGAAGGCCTTCAGTTCCGCGAATTCAGCGCCGCGCATTGTGCACTGTTCCCTACATGGTCTGATCCGATCATAGGCGATTCTCTTACCCTCCATAACGGCTCACGCTTGCTCTACCCCGAGCCCACTGGAGCACTGTGATGCACGACCTGAACCTGCCCGAGCCGATAGCCGCCTACTTCCTGGCCGACAGCCAGGACGCCGCGGCCGTGGCCCGATGCTTCACCCGCGATGGGGTGGTGCTGGACGAGGGCCATGCCCATGCCGGGCCTGCGGCCATCGAGGCGTGGAAGACCGATGCCTCCGCCCGCTACAGCTACACCGCCACGCCGCACGCGCTGGAGCAGCATGGGCGCAGCTACCTGGTCACCAGCACCGTGGCGGGCAACTTCCCCGGCAGCCCGCTGGACCTGCGCTACGCCTTCACCCTGGAGCGCGGAAAGATCGCCCGGCTGGAGATCGCGGCATGAACTTCGATCTGGAACTGACCGGGAAGCGCGTGCTGGTTACCGGCGGCACGCGCGGGCTGGGCGCGGCGGTGGTCGAGCTGCTGGCGGGGCTGGGCGCACGCGTGGTGGCAACAGCGCGCACCTTGCCGCGCGCCCCCATCGAGGGTGTGCATTACATGGAAGCAGATCTCGCCAGCGCTGAAGGCGCGCGCCAGGCCGGCGAGGCGATGCTGCACCACCTCGGCGGCATCGACGCGCTCATCAACGTGGTGGGCGGCTCATCGGCACCTGCCGGCGGGTTCGCCGCGCTGGATGATGCCGAATGGGCCAACGCGCTGGACCTCAATCTGATGTCCGCGGTGCGGCTGGATCGCGCACTGCTGCCGGCGATGATCGCGCGGGGGTCCGGCGTGATCCTGCACGTCACCTCGATCCAGCGCACCCTGCCGCTGCCCGAGGCGACCACCGCCTATGCCGCCGCGAAGGCCGCTTTGTCCACCTACAGCAAGGCGCTGTCCAAGGAAGTCACGCCGAAGGGCGTGCGGGTAGTGCGGGTCGCCCCGGGCTGGATTGAAACCGAAGCCTCGGTCGCCTTCGTCGAACGTATCGCGGCCGAAGCACGGACCGATTACGAAGGCGGCAGGAAGCGCGTCATGGACGGTCTGGGCGGCATCCCGCTCGGGCGACCGGCGCAGCCGCGCGAAGTGGCCGACCTCATCGCGTTCCTGGTCTCGCCACGCGCGGCTTCGATTTCGGGCACGGAGTACACCATCGACGGCGGGACGGTGCCTACGGTGTGAGGTACGCAGGTCCGGGGAGATTTGGACTCCGGATCAAATTATCAGGACTTTATGCGACCGATCGTGCACGCGTCGCCGGCAAAGTACCCCTGCCGGCCAACGCCGCCCCCGCAATCCCACCGTCCCGAGGAGTCGTCCATGTTCAAGCTCATCCCTGCAGTGCTCGCGGTCGCCCTGGCGGCCGCCCTCTCCCCCGCCCAGGCCAGCGATGCCGTGCGCGACCAACCGGTGCACAACGTCGTGCTGGTGCATGGCGCCTTCGCCGATGGCAGCGGCTGGCGTGGGGTGTACGACGACCTGACCGCGCGTGGCTACCACGTGTCGATCGTGCAGAACCCGCTGACCTCGCTCGCTGACGACGTGAAGGCCACCCAGCGCGTGCTGGATCGTCAGGACGGGCCGGCCATCCTGGTCGGGCATTCGTGGGGCGGCACAGTGATTACCGAAGCGGGTGTGCACGACAACGTTGCCGGGCTGGTCTACGTCTCGGCGCTGGCGCCGGATGCGGGCGAGACCACGGCGCAGCTGTACACCGGTTTTGCGCCCACGCCTGAGTTCGTGATCGAAACGGGAAGCGACGGTTTTGGCTTCATCAAGCCCGACAAGTTCAAGGCAGGCTTTGCGCATGACACCACCGATGCGGACGCGGCATTCCTGCGTGATTCGCAGGTGCCGATCAACATGTCGGCGTTTAGCACTAAAGTGACGCAAGCGGCGTGGCGCACCAAGCCGAGCTGGGCGGTGATCGCCACTGAAGACAAGGCGTTTGATCAGGCGATGCTGGTCCACATGGCCGAACGCATCAATGCGCGCATCACCAAGGTGCCGGCCAGCCACGCGGTCTTCATGACCCAGCCCAAGGTGGTGGCCGATACGATTGATCGTGCGGCCAAAGAGGTCGGGAAGAACATCAAGTAGGCCGCTCACGATCATCGGCTGTGAGGCACGGGTAGCGCCGGACCGTTGGTCCGGCTGAAGCCAGCTGGCTTCCGCTTGGCGGCGCGGAACTCTAGCTGGGCTTCTTCGGTGCGTCCCGCCGGAACAGCTCCCACTCATCGATGCGTTTGCCGTCCGGCAAGTGGCAGATACCCCGCTCGTTGCCATCCCGATCCTTCTCGATCATGACCTTGCCACCGCGCTTCACGCAGTACTCGGACGCCGGATTGGCCATGCCAACAGGCACGCCATTCTCGCGTGCCTCCTGGTTCTGCTGGGAACACCCTGCTGCTCCGGCAACCGCGATGGCAGCAGCGAGCAAGGCGACATTGATACGACGCATGAGCCATCTCCAGAACTGCCCTAGTGGCTCAGGAGTGTGGAACCGGAGTTGTGAACGCTCTGTAGCAGCAACACCGGTAGCGCCGGACCGTTGGTCCGGCGACTCTCCACCCAGCCCGCGACAACATGCGCGGGCCGCACTGCCGTCATCTGCGTCGCAGCTGGGCAGTCACCGACATCTGCAGGACCCTAGTGCACCGCCGCAGCAGCCTTGGTGGCCTCCGTAACAGCCGCAGGCGTCAGCGGCGAGTTGCAGACATCCACAACGGAGATCAACGCCAGCAGGTTCCTGATGGTCAGATCTTCCACGGTCCCCGGGCAGTGCGCCAGGATGTCGATCAGCGCCAGCAGCTCCACGATGCGCAGATCATAGATGCGCAGCAGCTCCCGGATGACCCGGAACAGATCCGTCCTGGATACATCGTCCACGCCGATCAACCGGTTGACCAAGGTACCCGGTGCGTGAGGGTGTGCGCTGCGGGTGGAGTGAATGGCACCAATGACATCGCTGAGCGTAAGCGACTCGAACGGCGTGTCGTTGGCAGTCAGATGCTCTTCGAGCGTAAGCCAGGTGGAGCTCCCCCACTCCAGGGTATCGGCGATCTGGCCGAAGTAGTGGGTGAAGTCGACGGATGTGCGCGTAGGCGCGGTGAGATTTTCGGATGACATGGCGGGATTCCTCAGTTGAGTTGAGATCCAGCGCCCTGCAACGGGCTGGGCGCTGATGCGCCTTGCTTTTCGGGCTGCAAATCCCGGCCACCGATTTTGCGGTGACGATGCCATCCTGATTCTTGAGAGTGCCGCGCGTCAACGCGGCGGACATCAATCTGTGCGCGGGGTATCAGCGGCCCCCACGAAATGTGAAGCGTGCACTGGCGTCGCCGGCCTTTCGCGACATGGGGCTTGCCACAACTCTCCACGCGATACACGTATGCAGGGGAGGCTGTTCGTGGAGGCGTTGGGCGGCGCTCGGCGCCCAAGCTGATCCACATCGGGATCAGGACCGCCGCAGGCCTGCGCGACGCGCCGCCTGACGACATCTTGGCCACCTTCGGGGTAACCCTCGCTCTCACCCGGCGGGAGCTGCAGGGGCACCCGTGCATGGAGCTGGAAGAAGTGGAGCCGGATCGGCAGCAGATCATGGTCAGCCGCTCGTTCGCGGATCGGGTGGCCGACCACGATGCCATTGCCCAGGCGCTGGCCACCTTTGCGGTCCGGGCCTGCGAGAAGCTGCGCGCTCGCGGGCTGGTGGCCTCCGGCCTGTGGGTGTTTGCACATTCCGACACGTTTCGACCCGAGCTGCCCCAGCACAACGCGACGCGATCAGTCGTATTGCCGGCGGCGACCTCGGACACCACGCTCGTGCTGGGGACCGTGAGACAGATGCTCGGCGGCCTGCTGAGGGACGGAATCGGCTGCAAGAAGGCCGGAGTCGCATTGCTGGACCTGGCCAAGCCCCACGACCTGCAGGCCGACCTGTTCAGCCCGGCCGTTGCTGGAAACGATGCGCTGATGGCGACCCTCGATCAGATCAACCGGAAGTTCGGCCGCGGCGTGGCCGGGCTCGGTGCGTCCGGATGGAAGGAGAACCCAGTTTGGGGCATGCGCCAGCACATGCTTTCGCCCAACTACACGCGCTCGTTCGACGAATTGCCTCGCGTACGATGCTGATTGGCCGCGTCGCCCAATGGAATGCCAAACTCGATTTCTCGCCAGTGGGCCGTGGCACCCCCGGTGCGGACTCGCCTCATCAGATTCCGGGGTAGTCTACCCCTACCAATAAGTGAACTAAGGGGGGGGTATGCAACCGTGGGAACGGCGTCTAAACGATCTTTGGCTGATTCTTAAGCGATGCCATGAAACCTACATGGAGCCGGAGCTCTTTCGGCTCAACATCAATCAGTTCCTACAGACATCTCGCACAGTCACGTTCATAGTTCAAAAGAACAAAGACTCCATTCAAAATTTTGATGCATGGTACCAACCAATTGTTGCGAGCTGGGCGCGCGACAAGGTGATGGACTGGGCCAAAGATTCCCGCAATAAAATTGAAAAGGAAGGCGATCTAGCCCTCCATAGCACGCTGGATTTGACGTTGTTCTGGTCATACATTGTCGAGCATGACACCAAAATTTCGACCAGTCGAAGCGACCTGCTTCAGGCGGGAACAAAACGCCTTATCAGGCTTGCACGAAAAATGCTCCCGTCAGGGCTGATCAAGTCGTCAGCTGTGAGAATTGAACGCAGCTGGGTGGCCAATTCGCTTCCGGATTGGGAGATCCTACATGCCTTCAACTACATCTACAGCACCCTCTATCGGCTGTGCATGGATTTTTCCATACTCGCAGGCGCCGCTATAGATTCAGCGGTCCCGGATCCAGCGGAGTTGCAGTCGGCGAAGGATGCTGCTCGAAGAATTAGCTATTTAAAGCTCTCAGACCTCGAAATACACTCTCAAAGAACAAAGAAAATACGTTTCAAACGCGATGAAATTTCTGATGCGCGGATGAAGCTCATCGAGCCATTCAAAGGCGCAATGACTGAGCCAAAGACCATGGATGAAATGTTCGATGTCCTTTGCACAATGGCATCGTCCACTTTCGAATTCGATGGCTATCATGTCCCGATGATGTTCTTCTACGGCGATGACATGCGCGCCATCGACATGATGTCCATGCACTACAGCGATCGAGTTGATAAGTACATCTTTTGGCGAAGTGCCGCAGAGCGGATGATCGCGACAAAAGCAAGAGTAGTTGCAACCATCGGAGAGGCTTGGATCAGGGACATGAGTCGCTACAGTGACTCCGAGGGAATTGACGCTCTCCCAATCATTGGCGAGCGGCTCTTCGTCACGGCATTGGATGCTTCTGGAAACTATCGGACCGCGAGTTGGGACATTGCGCGGCAGAGCGCGGATTCAAAGCCCACGCTTACAAAATGCAAGCCTGACAAGCACGATGACGATACCCCGTTCTACTATGCCCCCATCCTTCACGCGCTCGGCCTGCCCTATTCGAAGCAGATTGCTGCAGAGCTTCGTCCGGGCAGCTGACAGAAAAAGCTCAAACTAGGCAGCCAAGCGGTGCTCGTAGAACGGTTGCCGCTTATCGTCGAAGATGGCGTACAAAGCGCCAACGTTGGCCGGGTCGGGATTGAGCCAGGCGTCGACGTGCTCAGGCTTGATGTTGATGATCGTCCGATCGTGGCAGGCGGCGGCGACCTCGGGCTCGGGGTCATCGGTAATCGCGGCGAAGGACAGTAGATCTGGCTCTACGCCGGCGGGATCGACCCAGTGCGACCACAGGCAGGCCACCAGCATGGGATCGCCCGTGCGAGGCGTGAACTGCAGGACCTGGTTGCCGCCGCCCGGCCCTTCCACGTTCTCGTAGAAAGTGTCCACCACCATGAGCGCGTGCGTGTGCCCGAACGCCGGACGCCAGAACCCCTCCAGACTGTCACGTCTGGCGTTGTAGGTGCCGGGATACCGCTGGTCGTAGCTGGCGGGCTTCCCGGCCAGCCGACACTGGTAGCGCATCGGCTTCACGACTCGCTTGCCGCCCTCCGACACGATGGCGGTGCCGTAGACCCCGGGGTAGATCCGCGAATCCCTTGCTGCGTGGAGCGCCAAGCCGCATACGATGCATGGCGGAACTATGCGCTCGCGCTAGTCGACGTTTCAGCACCACCGGCCTGCACGGCCGCCCAGAGAGCGACTACAAGGTTGGGCCAGGCGCTGTTCGGGGACCCGACCCTTGACCTGACGCGAATCGCCGACATGGTAGTCAGCGCGCGAGCCACAACGCCGGAGGCGTTTCTGCCCGTGCAACTTAGCGAAGTGGAGGAACCCAAAGATGGGCGCGGCTGAACTCATTCCCGAAGTCCAGCTGCGGCTCGAGCAGCTGGAAGCCCAGACTGGCATGAAAAAGAGCTACATCTACCGCGAAATGGCGAAGGGCACCTTCCCACGTGCGCAGAAAATCGGGGGCTGCACGAGATGGCACCAAAGTGACGTTCAGCGCTGGATTGAGGCTATGCGCACCGCATCTTCATGGCATGCTGGACAATTGGATCGAATGGAAAGCGTCGATGGACCCGAGCGTCGCCGCATATAGGATCCATCGACAACATCCAAACCGTTGAGAGCGAGAGAACCTCTGGAAGTCTCCGATGCGCCCCTCTACTCTCCGTAGCCACCGCGTCGCCACTCAGACGAGTGGCGCGGATGGCGGAAGGGGCGGAAGGGGCGGAAGTCGGCATAGCGTTCTCGCGTACCCCATAAGCAACTGTGCACGCCGGACGACGAAGTCGTTGTAGTCGTCGTTGAAAAGCTCGGGCGGCACCAGTGCCCGCTCGAGTATTTCCGCATGGTCAACGGGCATCTTCGTCTTGTACACAGACGGCGGGTCTCCCCCGAGCGCACGGTTGTCGGCTCTTGAAAGGAAGGCGTAGTTCGCAAGAATGCCCTCATCGTGAGTGTCTTGTCCGCTTGAACGCAAAAAGGCCTTGGGCATCAGATGATGATACTCAGCACGATTGCTGGCTTTAAGAGTCTTGGCTAGGTCGACCGCTATGCCGGACTTGAATGACAACGGCCCCCTTGTCGCCAACATCAGAATGAAAGTCTTCGTGTTTACATTGCCCATGCCAAAGGAATTCTCCATGAAGAACTCCTTCTTGACGTCGGCGGAAAAATTCCCAAGATTGCTTGTACCCTGCTCGCGCAGCAGCCGCATTTCCTCAATGTCTACATTGAGGCTGCGCAATACACCCGAGCTGTAGCGCTTGGTGAACGCAGAGCGCCAGAACCATTGGTTAATTTGCTTACGCTGGGAATCGGAGATCGTTGCCTCAGAGTTGCCAGGGACCGCGAAGAACACTGACAGTGGAACTAGTACCGTTGTAAAAGGCAAATTCGCAATACTTTCGGCCGCGAAGTTCGCCCGGACATAGTCAACGGCGTAGCGAACACCGTTCATAACGGTTTGGAAATTCTCTCGCACCTTATTGCCGTTCAGCGACATCAGCGCGCCAGGGGAAGCGTCTCCGGTGAGCACGGCGGAGCAACACCTGAGTAGCAGGTTGCTGTCCCCGCCCACTCCTTCGAAGCCAAAAGGAGAAAGTTCCTCGGTTAGATCTTTGAACGCCTCCTGCAGTTGAAAGTCTTCACTCCACGTCCATGCAGAGAGCAACTGAAGGGTGTCGAGCTCAACGCCCTGACGATTGACCCTTTCAAATATAATCGCAACGGTCGCCTTGTCCTCCGTTTTCGAGACTTGCACGGGAATCTGTGTCTGCTGAAAAGCCGTGTATACCAAGTCAATGCGCCGCACCTTCTCTTCCGGCAAGGTGCTGGTTGCGCGCCTGAATTCTGCTGGATCGAAGAGCGTACGAATTGGGAAATAGCGAGTACCAGCAGCCTCGGCGGGAGACAGCGCAACAAAAAGTGTGTCCTGGGCGCTGTCTTCTGCTTCGGTGTCGAAGTAGATGTCAGTCCATGTTGGGCTACTCCCTGCAGGCAAACTTGTCTGAAAAGTGCCGAAGATCGATGTAATTCTCTGCTGACCATCGAGCACGTAGTCGACTGGATAGTCTTCTCTTGGCTCTGGCAACTTGAATGGCCCTAAGTCACGTTCAACCAGCAGCTTCTCTTTCGTACGCCAGAACAACAACGAACCGAACGGATACCGCTTGTAGATTGAATCCATGAGGTATGCGACCCGGTCAGGCTCCCATACATAGCCCCGCTGGAAGGCCGGAACGCGGATCTGCCCTTTGGCGACCTGAGCAAGGATCTCCGGAATGCTGATGTGCTCCATACGATGACGCTCCTTAAGGAAGATGAAGATATTACTTGGCAGACTTCCTTTTGTCCGGCCGCCTACTTACAGGGCGAGGCGGCTGTGTCCGGATACCAACGGCCGCACAGTTGGATGCCTACGCACCTGATGGACGTGACGAACGGGCACCGTGAGAGCAACCTTGACGAGACCAACGCTACGGTCGAACCTAAGTACCTGATTCCATGGTGGGCCCAGAAGGATTCGAACCTTCAACCAAAGGATTATGAGTCCTCTGCTCTAACCGTTGAGCTATAGGCCCTGTGCGGTTGCACAGTGTAGTGGAGGCGAAGCAGGGCTTGCTACTGGGGACGGGCGGAAGCAGGGCGTGCTGCGCCCCACTCCAGGGGCTTTGGCGGGCGTTCGGGCCCGTGGAACGCTTGAGGTAGCCAGTACGACATGGCGCCAATGGCCTGATCAGCGCGGCAAGGCGCCGGGGCGGGCAAAGAGCGATCTTCGGTTGGGGTCATGCGTTACCGTGCCGATGGGCGAGGTCGGCGGTCGTTTGGGAACCGACCCTACCCATTGAGCGTATTGCGTGCCCCGACCGGCGCGCCGCGCCGGCGCGATACGGCAAGCCTGATCCGTCCATCGCTGGCGGCAGCCCATGAAAAAACCCCGCCGAAGCGGGGTTTTTTCATTTACGCGACTGCCTGGCAATCAATCGATGTCCAGGAAGCTGCGCAGCTGCTCGGAGCGGCTCGGGTGACGCAGCTTGCGCAGCGCCTTGGCTTCGATCTGGCGGATGCGCTCGCGGGTGACGTCGAACTGCTTGCCCACTTCCTCGAGGGTGTGGTCGGTGTTCATGTCGATGCCGAAGCGCATGCGCAGCACCTTGGCTTCCCTCGGGGTGAGGCCAGCCAGCACGTCACGCACGGTTTCCGACAGGTTGATGTTGGTGGTGTTCTCGATCGGGGACTCCACGTTGGTGTCCTCGATGAAGTCGCCCAGATGGGAATCCTCGTCGTCGCCGATCGGGGTTTCCATCGAGATCGGCTCCTTGGCGATCTTCATCACCTTGCGGATCTTGTCTTCCGGCATGTCCATTTCCTTGGCCAGCTCCTCCGGCGTGGCCTCGCGGCCGTACTGCTGGAGCATCTGGCGGGAAATGCGGTTCAACTTGTTGATCGTCTCGATCATGTGCACCGGAATACGGATGGTGCGCGCCTGGTCGGCGATCGAACGGGTGATGGCCTGGCGGATCCACCAGGTCGCATACGTGGAGAACTTGTAACCGCGGCGGTACTCGAACTTGTCCACGGCCTTCATCAGGCCGATGTTGCCTTCCTGGATCAGGTCGAGGAACTGCAGGCCACGGTTGGTGTACTTCTTGGCGATGGAGATCACCAGGCGCAGGTTGGCCTCGACCATTTCCTTCTTGGCCTTGCGCGCCTTGGCTTCGCCGTAGGCCATGGCCCGGCTGATTTCCTTCAGCTCTTCCAGCTCCAGCGAGGTGCTCTTCTCGATGTCGATGGTGGACTGCTGTTCGGCAATGATCTGGTCCTTCACGTCACGCAGTGCCGAGGACCACTTCTGCTTGCGCTTGAGTGCGTCTTCCACCCATTCCAGGTTGGTCTGGTTGCCTTCCCAGGAACGGATGAAGTCCTTGCGCGGCATGCGGGCGGTGACCGTGGCCAGGTTCAGCACGCGGCGCTCGTGGCCCTTGATGTCGGCCATGACGTCGCGCAGCTGCTTGACCAGCACGTCGGTCAGCGGCAACGGCAGCTTCAGGGTGACGAAGATCGCGGCCATGTCGTCGCGCAGCTTGGCCAGCGGCTTGCGGTCGGCCTTGGCGGCCGCCTTCTTGAAGGCGGCGTAGGCCGCAGCCAGGTCGGCCATGCGACGGGCGACTTCTTCCGGATCCGGACCGGTCGGGCCGGCTTCTTCCTCGACGTCGTCGCCATCTTCTTCGTCGGCGTCTTCGTCGGCATCGGCGTCATCGCTGGTGTCTTCAGCCACGACCGGGGCCGGAACCTCTTCCACCAGGTCGTTGAAGCCGACGATCACTTCGGCCAGGCGCTTCTTGCCTTCCTTGTGGGCTTCGTAATCGGACAGCAGCGATTCGACCGACACCGGGAAGGTGCCGAGCGCGGCCTGGACCTGGCCCAGGCCTTCTTCGATACGCTTGGCGATGGCGATTTCGCCTTCGCGGGTCAGCAGCTCGACGGTACCCATTTCGCGCATGTACATGCGCACCGGGTCGGTGGTGCGACCACCTTCGGTGTCGAGCGCGCTCAGCGCGGCGGCAGCTTCTTCGGCCGCGGTGTCATCGACTTCGCGGTTACCGGTGTTGCCGTCGTTGAGCAGCAGGGTTTCGGCATCGGGCGCCACTTCATGGACATCGATGCCCATGCCGTTGATCATGCCGATGATGTCTTCGATCTGCTCCGGGTCGACAATGTCGTCGGGCAGGTGGTCATTGACTTCGGCGTAGGTCAGGTAGCCCTGTTCCAGGCCCTTGCTGATCAGAAGCTTGATGTCGTTTTGCTGGGCAGGACGTTCGTTGGCCATGTAGTGCTCGCGCCACCGGCAGGGATAGGGAATAGAACCTAGCATTATACCAGCCCAGCTCCCCTTCTGGCCCGGGCGGTGGTCCCGGGGTCAGGGTCTGAGCAGGAAAGTCACTGGACCATCGTTGACCAGGCTGACAACCATATGGGCGCCAAACTGGCCGGTTTCCACCCCCGAAACATGCTTTTGACGACAGATCTCGACCAACCTGTTGAATCCACGTTCAGCCTCGGCGGGCGGCGCGGCGGTACTGAAGCCCGGGCGCATGCCACTGGAGGTATCGGCGGCCAGTGTGAACTGGCTGACCAGCAGCAGGCCGCCCCCTGTCTCCCCCAGGGATCGGTTCATTTTCCCGCTCTCGTCTGCAAACACACGGTAACCCAGCAGCCGATCGGCCATCCGCCGGATCTGCGCCTCGGTGTCCCCCGGCTCCATGCCCACCAGGGCCAGCAGCCCCGGCCCGATCTGCCCGACGATGGCCTCGTCCACGCGGACGCTGGCCTGGGTGACACGCTGGATGAGGACGAGCATGGCGGACGGTTCCGGTAGGGGGGGCGGCCTACCTTAGGGGTTGGGGCCGCGCACCGGCTAGACTTTGCCCCGATGAAACCGCAAACCACCGCCCGCCTGGCCTACCGCGCCGCTGCCCTGTTCACCCGCCTGCCCTGGTCCTGGCTGCGCGGCTTCGCCCACGCGCTGGCCTGGCTTTGGATCACCCTGAACGCCCGCGAGAGCCGGGTGACCCGCCGCAACCTGGAGCTGGCCTACCCCGAGCTGTCGGCCGAGGCGCGATCGGCCCTGCACAGGGCGGTACTGCGCTCGACCGCCCTGCAGGCGGTGGAAACCCTGCGCCTGTGGACCCGCCCGCGCGAGCAGAACCTGGCCCTACTCACCGAGCGCCACGGCGAGGCGCTGTACGACGCGGCGCTGGCCAGCGGCAAGGGGGTGATCGTGGCCGCCCCGCACTATGGCAACTGGGAGCTGCTGAACCAGTGGCTGGCCTCGCGCGGGCCGATCGCCATCGTCTACAAGGCGCCTGACGAGGCCGTGGGCGACGAATTCCTGCAGCTGGTACGCGGCGGCAGCAACGTGCAGCAGGTGCGGGCCGAGGGGCCGGCCGTGCGCCAGCTGTTCAAGGTGCTCAAGGATGGCGGCGCCACCGGGATCCTGCCGGACCAGCAGCCCAAGGCCGGCGATGGCGTGTTCGCCCCGTTCTTCGGGGTGGAGGCGCTGACCATGACCCTGGTCAACCGGTTGGCCGAGCGCACCGGCGCCACCGTGCTATACGGCTGGTGCGAGCGCACCGGTCCGGGCATGCAGTTCGCCCTGCACATCACGCCGGCCGACGCCGCCGTGGCCGATCCTGACCCGCGCACGGCCGCCAGTGCGCTTAATGCCGGGATCGAGGCGATCGCCCGCCGCGATCCGGCCCAGTACCAGTGGACCTACAAGCGTTACACGCTGCGCCCGCCGCAGAGCGACGAAGTGGACCCGTACGCCACCGAGGAACATCCTCATTAGGTGCCGCCTCATTAAAAGCCGCCACATCGATTGAAAGCCGGAGTGCGACGCTGCGTCGCGCCGGCCGCGATTGATTCGGCGCCTCCCGACCCCACTCTGAAACCACGATGTCCCCCACGGCCCCTGCCATGTCCCCAGCTGCTTCTTCCCCGTTCGGCGATCCGGCCGCGATCCGCTGCGAGCGCGCGGTAGCCGAACTGCGCGCCGGTCGCCCGGTGGTGATCGACGACAGCCATGGCCAGCGCCTGGCCTTCATCGCCCTGGACAGCAGTACCCGCAGCAGCTACAGCGCGTTCGCCGAGGTCGCGGCGGGGCAGCATTACCTGTTCCTCACCGCCACCCGCGCGCGGGTGCTGGGGGTGGCCGCCGAGCACGGCGCGCGGGTGCCGCTGGCCGGGATCGACTTCGATGCCCTGCCTTCGCTGAGCTACCTGCGCGAGCCTGAGCCGATGCCGGCCGGGTGGACCGCCGGCCAGGCGCTGGACGACGGCGCCGTGGAGATCGCCCGGTTGGGCCTGCTGCTGCCGGCCATGGTCGGGGTGCTGCTGGCTCCCGGGGACAGCCGCTTCGACAGCTGCGCCCAGGTGTCGCTGTGCGACCTTGCGCAGGGCGCCGAGCAGGCCGCCCACGCCTACGAGCTGGTGGCACGCTCGCCGGTGCCACTGCGCGAGGTCGGCATGACCGAATTTGCGGTGTTCCGCGGCGGGGTGGCCCAGCGCGACCAGGTCGCGATCATCGTCGGCACCCCCGACCTTGCCGGGGTGGTACCGGTGCGCGTGCACTCCTCCTGCCTGACCGGCGACCTGTTCGGTTCGCTCAAGTGCGACTGCGGCGACCAGCTGCGGCGTGGCCTGCGCAAGCTCAAGGAGCTGGGTGGCGGCGTACTGCTGTACCTGGACCAGGAAGGCCGAGGCACCGGCATCGCGGCCAAGATGCGCGCGTACGGCTACCAGCACGACGGGCTGGATACCATCGATGCCGACGCGCAGCTGGGCTTCGGCGCCGACGAGCGCCGCTATGGCAGCGCGGTGGCGATGCTGCAGGGCCTGGGCGTGCAGCGCGTGCAGCTGCTCAGCAACAACCCGACCAAGGCCCAGCGCCTGCGCCACGCCGGCATCGAGGTGGTGGACTGCGTGCCGGTGACCGGCGACATCACCGCCGAAAACGAGCACTACCTTCGCACCAAGGCCGAGCGTGCCGGCCACCTGCTGGACGTGGACGCGCTGATCCAGGCGGCGCAATAGCCCACGCCAACCTGCTACCGTCTGCGCGACGGGCGCAGCCAAGCTGACGTGGGCGCCCGGCATGTTTCCTCCTGCCGAGCACCCGCCTTGTCCGACCTCGCCGATACGCCTTCGCCCTTGCCCCCACCGCTGCCCGCGCCGGGCGACTGGCAGCCCCTGCCGCGCCGCGCGGCCACGCTGGCCGGCATCGCCGGCGCGATCACCGGCGCGATCGTGATCGGCGGCGTGCTGGGAACACTGTGGGTGGTGCTGGACATGCCGATGCGCTGGTTGGGGGCGGTGGCGATGCTGCTGCCCGGCGCGCTGGTCGGCGCCTTCTTCGGCTACCGCCGGCAGCGCCGCACCTGGTGGCGACTGGACGCACAGGGCCTGGGCGTGCGCCGTGACCTGATGTGGCAGCTGGAAACCCGGGTGCCGCTGTCGCGCGTGCAGCACCTGGACCTGCGCCGCGGCCCGATCGAGCGCACCGCCGGGCTGGCCACGCTGGTGGTGCACACCGCCGGCAGCCGCTTCAGCGCGGTGTCGCTGGCGGGACTGGACCAGGCCGACGCCGAGCGCCTGCGCGATACGCTGGGCCGCCAGCTGGACCAGGACGACGACGCGCTGTGAGTACGCCGGTAGCTGACGACGCCGCGCCCGACCAGCGCCTGCATCCGTGGTCGTGGCTGTTCGTGCTGCTGATGCAGCTGCGCCAGTTCCTGCTGCCGCTGGTGGCACTGCTGGTGTTCGGCGGCCGGGGTGACAGCGACAGCGAGGAGATGTGGTCGAACCTGGCCGCGCTGGTGGTGATCGTGGTGCTGGTGGCGAGCTCGATCCTGCAGTACCTCACCTACCATTACCGGATCGGCCGCGATGCGATCAGCGTGCGCAGCGGGGTGATCGCGCGCAACCGTCGCGAGATCCCCTTCGCACGCATCCACAACGTGGTAGTGCACCAGAACCCGCTGCATCGGCTGTTCGGCGTGGCCGAGCTGCGCCTGGAATCGGCCGGCGGCAATCGCCCGGAAGCGGAAATGCGCGTGCTGCGGCTGGACCAGGCGCTGGCGCTGGAACAGCTGGTGCGGCAACGCGGGCAGCAGGCGGTTGCCAGTGGCGACGAGGCTGCCAGCGGCGCCGATGCCCCGCCCACCGCAGCGCCGGCCGACACCGTGCTGCTGCAGCTGGGTACCGCCGACGTGGTCCGGATCGGACTGCTTTCCAACCGGGGCTGGGTGGTGGTCCTGGCCGCGATCGGCGCGTCGTACCAGCTGTTCCCGCGCGGCGCGGTGGATGACGCGATCAAGTACGGCGGGCGCCAGGCCTTCGGCTACGCCAACACGCTGCATCCGGCGACCTGGGTCTGGGTGGTGGCGGCGCTGGTGATGGTGGCAGCGTTCTGGGGGATGCTGCGTGTGTTCTCGGTGGTGTTGGCCCTGCTGCGCTACCACGGCTTCCGGCTGACCGAGCACGAGCGCCGGCTGACCGTGGCCAGCGGTCTGCTCACCCGCATGCGCACCAGCGTGGCGCGCCGCCGCATCCAGGCCTGGACGTTGCGGGAAACGGCCTTGCAGCGTTGGTTCCAGCGCCGCCAGCTGCGCATCGACATCGCCGCGGGGGTGTCCAACGATGGCGAGCGCCGCGACCTGCGCGAACTGGCCCCGCTGGCCACGCCCGACGCCTGTGACGCGCTGGTGCAGCACCTGCTGCCGCAGCTGCAGTGGCCGCCGCCGCAGTGGCGCCCGGTGCCGCTGCGTGGCTGGTGGCGGCTGTGCCTGCCGGCCTTGGCGATCGTGCCCCTGCTGGCCGCCGGCGCGGTCCGGGAAGTGGGGCCGTGGGGCGCGCTGCTGCTGGCGTGGCTGCCTTGGTCGGCGCTGCGTGCCTACCGCACGATGGCGCGCGCGGGGTATTACCTGGACGCGCGCTATGTGGCGGTGCGTGGCGGCTGGTGGCAACGCTGGTGGCGGTTCGCCGAGCTGGACAAGCTGCAGTCGCTGCGCCTGAGCCGCTCGCCGCTGGACCGGTGGCTGGGCACGTCCAGCGTGTGGCTGGACACGGCGGGCGCCAGCGGCAGCATCGCGCTGTGCCTGCGCTATCTGCCCGAGGCCGAGGCGCGGACGGTGTTCGAGCATCTCAACGCCGCGCTGGCCCCCAATACCCCAGGTCCCTGCGGATCTGCAGGCCACGCGTCCACGCGCCGAACGGCTTCCGCTTGAGGGTGCCCATCTCCCCCGCCAGGAAATCCTCGGTGGCGGCAATGACCCGCTCGCTGGAGCGGCCGTCGCGCCACGGATGGATGTCGTCGGCGTAACGGCGGATCTCGGCCATCAAGGCCGGTTCCGGCTGCAGCGCGCGCGCCAGCATCAGCGGCAGCTGGGCCGGATCGTCGAAATCGATCATGTGCGGCTGCGGCACGCGGTTGCGGAAGGTCACCACCGGTTTGTGCTGCACCACGAACTCCGAAACGATCGACGAGGTGTCCGACACCAGCACGTCCGCCGCACGCTGCGCGGCCATTACCTGCTCCGGTTCGATGAAGGCGGCATTGGCACCGGCCAGCGCGCGGTATTGCGCGAACAGTTCCGGCGGGCACTTCGGGTGCAGGGTCAGCAGCCAATAATGGTCCCCCCGGGCGATATCGGCGGCGATCTGCTCGTACAGGTGCGGCGCCGCGCTCAGGCGCTCGGTAAAGGTGGAACCGAACAGGATCACCGGCCGGCCGTGGGCAGGCGCGCGCAGCGCGGCGCTGGCGCCACCGTCGTCCAGGAACAACGGGTCCAGCTTCGGCCAGCCGGTTTCGGCCACGGCGAAGTGGCCTTCGCGCGCGGCCAGCTCGCGGAACGGCGCCGTCGTCGCCGGGCCCTGGGTGCAGTACAGGTCGAACAGCCCGCGCACCCGGAAGTGGCCACGCGCACTGTCGCGCTTCTGTACGTTGAAACCATGGAAGACCTGCACCTTGGCCCCGGCGATGAACGGCGGCACCCAGTTGGCCGCGCTGAACACCGCGCGCGGACGCAGCGCCAGGGCCTGCTGCAGGCCCACGTCCGGCACGCCCGGCAGGCTCGCCCCCGCCGCCCCATCGGCGAACCATGCCGACACCGATTGGCCGGAGGCGTGCAACGCCTGGGCCAACGGGGCGAGAATAGGCAGCGCATAGCGCTCCGTCGCAAACAACAGGTACTCGGCCATCATGTCCTCCACGACCGCTCCCGTTGAACGGCCTCGCATCACGGGCTGCATTATCGCGTTCAATGAAGCAGACCGCATCGGCGATTGCCTGGCCTCGCTGGCCTTCTGCGACGAGGTGATCGTCGTCGACTCGTATTCCACCGATGCCACCGTGGCCATCGCCACCGCCGCCGGCGCACGGGTACTGCAACGCCCGTTCGACGGCTTCCGCAGCCAGAAGGCATTCTGCGTGGAACAGGCCGCGCACGACTGGGTGCTGTGCCTGGATGCCGACGAACGGGTCAGCGACGACCTGCGCGCGGCAATCCTCGCCGCCCAGGCGGCGGGCTTCGCCGACCACCATGGCTACCGCTTTGCCCGGCTTTCCGAGTACTTCGGAAAGTTCCTGCGCCATGGCAATGCCTACCCGGACCGGGTGCTGCGGCTGTTCGACCGCCGCCATGGCGGCTGGCGCGGCAAGCGCGAGATCCATGAGGCGGCCAGCGTGGATGGCAGCGTGGGCACGCTGCGCGGCGACCTGATCCACTACCCCTACCGCTCGCTGGAGCAGCAGCTGGCCAAGACCCAACGCTATGCGCGGATGATGGCCGAGCACGAGTTCGCGCGCGGCAAGCGCGCCACGCTGGCCAAGCTGGTGCTCGCCCCCGCGTGGCGCTTCTGGCGGGGGCTGCTGCTGCGCGGTGGTTTCCGCGATGGCTGGCATGGCCTGGTGTATGCCTACGTGCGCGCCAACTACGTGCGGCAGAAGACCATCATGTTGTGGATGCTGCAGCACGGGCAGCCGGTCAGCGACCCGCCGCGCGCACGCGACGCCAGCTGAACACGGGTGTGGCAGACTTCCCGGGCGTTTACCCAAGGCTCCCATGAAGATCCTCTACACCAACTTCCACGCCGGCGACGGCGGTGGCCACACGACCTACCTCGCGTCGCTGGCCCGCGCGCTGTCACCCCGCCACCAGCTGTTCGTGGCCGCGCCCGGCAACAGCCGGGTGATCCGCGTGGTGCGCGCCGAAGGCATCGCCACGCCGGTGGAAATCGCCTTCAGCAGCGGCCTGGCCACGCTCGGTCGACAATGGGCGGACCTGCGCACGCTGCGCGGCTTGATCCAGCAGCACGACATCGACATCGTCCATGCCAACGGCGCGCGCGACCACCGGGTGGCGATGGAAGCGGTGGCCGGGCTGCCGCGCAGGCCGAAGCTGGTGTTCACCAAGCACAACAGCAAGTCCGCCAACACGTTCGGCAACGCGGTGCGCGCACGCTGGGGCACCGACCGGGTCATCGCGGTATCCGAGCACACCCGGCAGATGCTGCTCGACAGCCCCTACCGGCGCTGCCCGATCGACGTGGTGCGCAATGGCGTGGACCTGCAGCGCTTCGCCCCGGTCGATGCCGCGGCGGGGGCCGCGCTGCGCGCGCGCTGGACGCATGATCCCGAGGCGCTGGTGCTGGTAAGCAACGCCGGAACCGACGGCCATAAAGGCTGGATCGACCTGGCCCGGGCGCTGGCGATCCTGCCCGAACCACTGCGCGGCAAGGTGCACATGGCCGTGGCCGGGCGCGAGCCGGATCCACGGCTGGTCGCTGAAGTGCAGCAGCTCGGGGTGGCCGCGCAGGTGCATTTCGCCGGCCTGCTGGATGACATCCGCCCGTTCGTGGCCAGCGGCGATGCCGGCTTCGTGCTGTCCTACGATGTGGAGACCATCTCGTTCGCATGCCGCGAAATGATGGCGATGGGCAAGCCGGTGATGGTCAGCGACTACGCCGGGCTGCCGGAGAACATCGAGCACGGGCGCAACGGCTGGATCGTGCCGGTGCGCGATGTGGCGGCGATTGCCGCGCAGGTGCAGGCGCTGTATGAGCAGCGGCGGACGTTGCCGGCTGTCGGCCAGGCGGCGCGGGCGCATGCGGTGGCGGCATTTGGGTTGGAGACGTTCAGTGCGTTGACTGAAGCTAGTTATGCTGCGGTGTTGGGTGGGGCAGCCGGCTGACAGCCGACTAACAGTCGGCTCTACACGTCGGCTCTACCGGTCGGTGCTGGTGCGCAGGCGCAGGGGGTCTGACAGGGCCAGGAAGAACGCGATCCAGGTGGCGTAGAACGAGGCGGTGCGCATGTCGCGGAACATCATTTCGGTGATGCCGAACACCGCGAAGCCCACGCAGATCATCAGTCCGGCGCCGGCGAACAGGCGCGTGGGCCGGTCGGTCACGTCCAGCCGCAGGCGGCGCGCGAACAGCCAGCCCGGTGCGATGTACAGCAGCACCAGGCCCAATCCGCCCAGCACGCCGTACGTGGCCAGGAAGTACAGCAGGTCGTTGTGGGTCTCACCGAAGTCGCGCGCCACCGTCGGGGTGACCTGCTTGGCCTGGGCCAGGTTGGCCAGCTCCTCGCGGAAGCGGTCGCCGCCGCCGATCCCGAACACCGGTTCGCTGCGGATCATGTGCCCGGCCGCGCTCCACAGCTGCAGGCGGATGCACACCGAGGTGTCGGACAGGTGCGCCACCTGGCATTGGTCGAATTCGCTCACGCCCAGGTGGATGCGCTGGCGCATCGAGGCATCGCTGGCCACGATGACGCCGGCCACGGCCAGCAGCACCGCCGCCGCGAGCAGCTTCAGGCGGTTCATGCGCCGGCCCTGCACCAGCATGGCGATGAACAGGAAACAGGGAATGGCCAGCAGGCCGCCACGGGTCTGGGTGGCCAGGAAAGCGCCGACGCCGGCGATGCCGCTGACCAGCTTCAGCGCGAATTCGGTGCGCCGGAACCGGGTGATGCGCAGGCCCAGCAACAGGAAGGCGATCATCGAGAACAGCAGGGTCAGGTCGCCGTAGGTCACCGCGTTGAACTGCCGGGTGGCCGGCCGCTCGCCGGTGCTCAGCACCAGCCAGGCCACGTTGAGCACCGCGTACCAGATACCCCCCAGCAGGCCGAGCGCGGCGTGCGCCAGGACATGCCGCGGAATGCGCAGGGCCGCGGCCAGGATCAGCCCCACGCTGAGGAACCGCGCGGCCTTCTCGACCTCCGAGCCCTTCCAGAGGCCGTGTACCGCCAGGCTGGTGAGCACCCCCACCAGCAGCACGGCCATGCCCGACACCATCCACAGGTATTCGCGACGGTTGTCGCACCAGACCGTGCCCTGCACCGGACGGCGCACCCACGCCAGCACGATGACGCTGAGCAGCACCAGCCCGTAATAGCCCGCACTGCCACCGTCCATCGTCGACATCAACAGCACCGGCGAAAGCCCAAGCGCCCCCGTGAACACCCATGCCAGGATTGGGTTGATGCCGGCAGGACGGGAAAGCGCGTTGTTCACGTTCGATGCGGGTCGGGCGGAGCGGTCGGCATTGTGGCTGATCGTTTGGGAATGATCCATGAGCGTGCGGCTATTCCTCACCGTCCTCCTTGCCCTGCTCCCGACGGATCCGCGCCAGGTCCACGGCATTGGGCTGGCAGGGCCCCACGAAGGCCTCCGCCGGCACCAGCCACCAGCCTCGCCGGTTGGCCACGCCCACCCGTTCGGCCCGGCTGCGGTCCACGCACGCGAGCAGTGCCGCCTGCTGTACCAGCAGCCAGCGCCGCTCCGGCGCCTCGGCCTGCCAGGCCGCACCGTCCTGCAGCTGCAGGTACCATCGCCGCTTGAAGCCGAACGTCCGCACCGGGCGGTCGGACATCAGCAGGTTCTGCTCCTTCCAGCCGACCAGCGCCAGCTCCGCGTCCGGCCCGATCCGTTCGCCCGTCTGCTGCATCAGCCCGCGTGCCGAGCTGGAATCATTGAACAGCGGATAGCCGACCAGGCCGTAGGCCACCCACGCCATCGCCAGGATCGACATCACTGCCAGGTGGAAGCGGCGCGGACCACTGAACAGCAGGCTGACCACGCCCCAGCTGCCCAGCGCGATGCCGACCCAGCCCAGTGCGGCGGTGACCGAGGTGTCGATGCCCCGCTCCAGGATCAGCTTGCGCTCGAAGCCCGGTTCGCCCCCCAGCATCGCCACGCCCACGCCCAGCAGGGCCAGGGTCAGCAGCGCGGCGAACCCGCCCAGCAGCCACTGCACATCGCGCCTGCGCAGCAGGCCCGGCAGCAGCGGCGCCAGCGCCAGGCAGAACATCGGCAGGGCCGGCAGGATGTAGACGTCGCGCTTGCCATGCGGAATCGAGAAGAACAGCACGATCAGCAGCCACCAGCCCAGCAGCAGCAGGTAACGCGGGTCGCGCCGGCGCAGACGCCGCCACCAGGCCGGGATCGCCCAGGGCACCAGCAGGAAGGCCGGGATCCACATCGACGGCATCGTGGCCAGGAAATACCACCACGGCTGGTGGTGGTCCCACGATTGCGCGTAGCGCTTGGCCGTCTGCCGGAACAGGATGTCGTCCATGTAGGCGCGGTATTCGGCCGAGCCGCTGCTGGTGGCAGCCAGCACCATCGGCACCAGCCACAGCGCCACGGCCAGCACGAACGCCAGCGGGCCCAGCCAGAAGCGCCAGTCGCGCAGGTCCAGACGCACGCGCGGCCAGCCCAGCGCCACCGCGACCACCGCCGGCACCAGCATGAACAACGCCAGCACGCCCACGCCCTTGGTGATCACCCCCAGCCCGGCCGCGAACCAGCCCAGCCACCACCAGCGCCAGGCCGGACCGCACAGCAGGTGGCGCAGCAGCCCGTAGTTGGCCAGGGTGATGAAGAACACCACCAGCGGGTCGATCTGGGCTTTCTTGGCTTGGAAGGTGAAGTGCACCGCGAACAGCAGCGCCCAGGCCGCGTACAGGCCCACTTTGCGGGTCCACAGGCGGCGGCCGAGGTCGTACACGCAGGCCAGGGTGCCCAGTGCGGCCAGCAGCGTGGGCAGCAGGAACGCTACCCGCCAGTCGCGCAGCAGCGTGTACAGGGTGGCCTGCAGCCACATCAGCATCGGCGGCTTGTCCGAGTAGAGCTCGGTTCCGCGATGCGGGAACAGCCAGTCCCCGCTGAGCACCATCTGCTTGGCGACCAGCGCGAAGCGCGGCTCGTCGGAGGGCCAGGGGTCGCGCATGCCCAGCCCGGCGCCCAGCACCAGCAGCGCCATCAGGGCCAACAACCAGAATTCCCGGGATTCGCGTGTTTTCAGCATGGCGCGATTCTACCCGGGCAGGATCAACCCTTCTTCAGCAGGCGCGCGTAGAAGAAGCCGTCAGCCCCGTGTTCGCCCGGCAGGCGCTGGCGACCGGCCCAGGAATCGTGGCCGTAGGCGTCACCCAGTGGCAGGAACCCCGCCCGCGGGGTGCGCTGCAGGAAGGCCTCGATCTGGAACTGGTTCTCTTCGCGCAGGATCGAGCATGTCGCGTACAGCAGGGTCCCGCCGGGGGCGAGCATGCCGAAACACGCATCCAGCAGGCGGGCCTGCAACCCCACCAGCGCCGGAATGTCGGTGGCGCGGCGATGCAGCAGCACGTCGGGCTGGCGGCGGATGATGCCGGTGGCCGAACACGGCGCGTCGAGCAGGATCACATCGAACGGTTCGCCGTCCCACCAACTGGCCGGGTCGGTGGCGTCGGCCGCCCGCACCTGGGCGTGTTCGCCCACGCCGGTGCGGGCGAAGGTTTCACTGATGCGCTTGAGCCGGCGCGGGTCGATGTCCAGCGCCAGCAGGCGCAGGCTGGGATCGCGCTCGAGCAGGTGCGCCGACTTGCCGCCGGGCGCGGCGCACGCATCCAGCACGCGCGCACCCGGACGCGGCGCCAGCGCATCGGCCACCTGCTGTGCCGACAGGTCCTGCACCGACAGCGCGCCGTCGGCGAAGCCGGGCAGCGAGGCCACCGCCACCGGCACCGGCAGCCGGATCGCATCGGCGCCCAGGTCGGTGGTTTCGGCTGCAATCGTGGCCGCCTGCAGGCGTTCCAGCATCGCCTCGCGGCTGCCGTGCTGGCGGTTCACCCGCAGCCACAACGGGGCCGGCTGCAGGCTTTCATTGAAGATGGCGTCGGCCTGGTCGGGCCAGTCCTGCTCGATCTGCTCGGCCAGCCACTTCGGGAACGCGTCGCGTGCCGGCAACGCCGGAATGCCCTCGCGCTGGGCGCGGCGCAGCAGGGCGTTGACCATGCCGGCCTGGCGCTCCCGGCCCAGCGCGCGCGCGGCCTCGACCGTAGCCGAGAGCGCGGCGTGCGCGGGCAGGTCCAGCGCATCAAGCTGGGCGAAACCGACCAGCAGCAGGGCGCGCAGGTCCTCGTCGCGGGCGCCGAGCGGGCGCTGCATCCACTGCGCCAGCGCCGCGTCGTACGCGTTGCGCCGGCGCAGCACGGCAAAGCACAGCGCTTCCAGCAGGGCGCGGTCGCGGCTGTCGTCCAGGCTGGGCAGGGCGGTGTTCAGTTCGGCCTTGAGCGAGCGGCCGCGGCCGATCACCTGGGCCAGCACACGCGCGGCAAGCACCCGCGTGGGGACGCCCGGGGCCAGCGCGGACAAGGATTGGCTTGCGCGGGGCTGTGCCATCTCAGTTACCCACGACCAGGTCGCGACGTGCGTTGAGGTAGTCGGCGGCGGTGATCGCCTTGCCGCCTTCGCGCTGCAGCACCCGCAGGCGCAACGCGCCCTGGCCGCAGGCGATGTCGATGCCTTCGCGGCCGGCGGCCAGCAGGGTGCCCGGCGCCTTGCCCTGGTTGTCGGCCAAAGCCACCGCGCCATGGATGCGCACCCGCTCGCCGGCCAGCTGCGCTTCGGCAATCGGCCATGGGTTGAACGCGCGCACGGTGCGCTCCAGCGCCGGGGCGTCACCGGACCAGTCCAGCCGCGCCTCGGCCTTGTCCAGCTTGTGCGCGTAGGTCACGCCCTGCTCCGGCTGCGGCTGCGCGATCGGCTTGAGGCCGGCGCGCAGCAGGCCGAGGCCGTCGGACAGCACCTGCGCGCCCAGCTCGGCCAGGCGGTCGTGCAGCGAGCCGCCCAGTTCGCCGCTCTGGATCGGCGTGTGCTGGCGCAGCAGCACCGGACCGGTGTCCAGGCCGGCTTCCATCTGCATCAGGCACACGCCGGTTTCGGCATCGCCGGCCTGGATGGCGCGCTGGATCGGCGCAGCGCCGCGCCAGCGCGGCAGCAGCGAGGCATGCACGTTCCAGCAGCCATGGGTCGGAATGGCCAGCACCGCCTTGGGCAGGATCAGCCCGTAGGCGACCACCACCATCAGGTCCGGCTGCAGCTCGCGCAGCTGCTGCTGGGCCTCGGCAGTCTTCAGCGATTCGGGCTGGAACACCGGGATGCCGCGGGCGATCGCCTCCAGCTTCACCGGCGAGGGCATCAGTCCGCGGCCGCGACCGGCCGGGCGGTCCGGCTGGGTGTAGACGCCCACCACCTCATGGTGGCGCGCGGCAGCGCGCAGCGAAGACACGGCGAACTCCGGCGTTCCGGCAAAGACAATCTTCATGGCGTTCCCACTTGCAGAAAGAAAAACGGCGCCGGATCCCGGCGCCGAGCAACCGGTCGCGGCGCGCGGGCGAACCGCGCTGCCGCGCCCGTGGCCAGGTCAGGCAACGTGCTTGCGCGACTTGGCCAGCTTCTTGCGGACCATCTCGCGCTTGAGCGGCGACAGATAGTCGATGAACAGCTTGCCGTCCAGGTGGTCCATCTCATGCTGCACGCAGACCGCCAGCAGGCCATCGGTGGTCAGCTCCTGGGCCACGCCCTGGCGGTCCAGGAAGCGCACGGTGATGGTGTCGGCGCGGGTCACGTCGGCAAAGATGCCGGGGACCGACAGGCACCCCTCCTGGTAGACCTGGCCACCTTCGCTGGTGACGATCTCCGGGTTGATGAACACCAGCGGGGTGTTCTTCTCTTCGCTGACGTCGATCACCATGAAACGCTTGTGGACGTCGACCTGGGACGCCGCCAGGCCGATGCCGGGGGCGTCGTACATGGTCTGGAACATGTCGTCGAGCAGGGTCTGGAAGGCCGGCGTGGTCACTTCGGCGGCGTCGATCCGCGCCGCCTTGGTGCGCAGGCGCGGGTCCGGGAACTCAAGAATGGGCAGGATGGCCATGGCAAATACCGTTTGGGGGCGCCCTTAAAGCGGCGTACGTCGCAATTCTATCGCCAACGCTTGCCCTGCGCCCCGGTTTCTGGACTATAGTGCGCGAACCTGTTGGGGAATCAGGCACCACACCTATGTTTGAAAGAACTCGTACGGTCCTCGCCGTCGCGATGCTGACCGTCGCTACCTATGCTACCGCCGTTGAAGTGAATGGCGGGCACCCGGAAACCTACGTCGTCCAGAAGGGCGATACCTTGTGGGACATTTCCGCGCGCTTCCTTAAAAAGCCGTGGCTGTGGCCGGAAATCTGGCAGGCCAACCCGCAGGTCAAGAATCCGCACCTGATCTATCCGGGCGACGTGCTGAGCCTGGCCTACCTGGATCGCGTCGTGGCCCAGCCCGGCCCGCGCCAGGAACAGCCGATCAACGCGCTGCCGCTGGACCAGATCGAACCCTTCCTGAAGCAGCTCAGCGTGGTGGACGAGATCGACTCGCTGCCCTACGTGGTTGCCCTGGAAGACAACCGGCTGCGCGCCACCACCGGCCAGACCGCCTACGTACGCGGCCTGGACGGCGCCGAAGTGGGCCAGCGCTGGGCGGTGGTCCGTCCGACCGTGCGCTACTCGCTGCCCAAGCCCACCGAGGACCTGACCGCCAATGGCGATGTCACGCCCGGCAGCGGCAACCTGTGGAAGAACTTCGTGGCCGCGCCCAGCAAGCGCAACGAGATGCTGGGCTACGAGCTGGCCCAGCTGAACGTGGGCACCGTGGTCAAGCTGGCCGACGGCCAGTCCGAAGTGACCACGCTGGCGCTGCAGGGCCGGGTCGACGGTCGCGAAGTCCGTGCCGGCGACCGCCTGGTCCCGGTCGAGGCCAACCCGTACGACCTGCAGTTCTTCCCGCACGCACCTGCCGCCCAGACCGAAGGCCTGGACATGCGCGTGCTGGCGGTGACGGACATGTACCTGGCCGGCGGCCCGCGCGATGTCGTCGCGATCTCGGCCGGCAGCGCCAACGGCATCGACAACGGCACCGTAGTGTCGCTGTGGCGCCAGGGTCGTCACGTGGCACACCGCATGCAGTACCCGAACTCCTCGCGCATGGACGACTCGCTCACCTCCGGTGCCGGCCGGGTCTCGCTGCCGGATGAGTACGCCGCCCACGCGATGGTGTTCCGCACCTTCGACAAGGTCAGCTACGCGCTGGTGATGCAGGGCGTGAAGCCGGTCCTGGTCGGCTATTCGGCCAAGCACCCCGACGCGCAGTAACCGTAAAACCTGACGCAACAACGCGACGGCGCCCCAGGGCGCCGTCGTCGTATGCGGGCTAGCCTGAGCGGATGCCTGCCGAACTGAACTGTTCCACCGAGGCGCTGCTGCGCCTGGTCCTGGCCGGTGGCGCCATCGCCCCGCGCCGCCTGCTGCTGTCCCGCTTCGACGACCCCGCAGCCGCCCTGCGCGCCGGCCCGTCCGCCTGGCGCGCCGCCGGGTGCACGCCCGAGCAGCGTGCCCTGCTCGCCCTGCCCGAACCGCGCGCGCTCGCCCGCGCCCTGGCCTGGCTGGAACACCCCGGTCGCCACCTGCTCGCGGCCGGCGATGCCGACTACCCGTGCCTGCTGCGCGAGCTCGACACCGCGCCGTTGGCCTTGTTCATTGCCGGCGACCCTGCCGCGCTGTGGCATCCGGGCGTCGCCGTGGTCGGCAGCCGCACGCCCTCGCCCAGCGGCGCCGAGCTGGCGGCGGAATTCTCCGCCGCACTGGCCCGCAGCGGGCTGGCGGTGGTCAGTGGGCTGGCCGCAGGAGTGGATGCGCGCGCCCACCAGGCGGCGCTGGATACCGCCGGCGGACGCACCGTGGCGGTGGTGGCCACCGGCCTGGACCTGGCCTACCCGCCCCACCACGCCGACCTGCAGGCCCGCGTTGCCGAACGCGGTGCGGTGGTGAGCGAATACCCGCCCGGCACCCCGGCGCGCCCGGGCCAGTTCCCGGCCCGCAACCGGATCGTCGCCGGGCAGACCCTGGGCACGCTGGTGATCGAGGCGGCCCTGCGCTCGGGCGCGCTGATCACCGCCCGGTTGGCCGCCGAGGCCGGGCGCGAGGTGTTCGCCCTGCCCGGCTCGGTCCGCAATCCGCGCGCCCGCGGCTGCCACCGGCTGATCCGGGACGGCGCGCAGCTGGTCGAGGACCCGGCCGAGGTGGTTGCCGGGCTGGGCGGGATCGCCGCCCGGCTGGGCCAGGCCTTGCGTTCGCGCCTGGGCGCCCCCACTGAACAGGCACGGCCAGCACCGACTGCCGCCTCCCCCTCTCTCCCACCGGACTACCAGCGCTTGTGGAAAGTCCTGGATGAAAACCCAACGGGTATGGATTCATTGATCCAGCGCAGCGGATTGACGGCAACGCAGCTGTCGGCCATGCTGCTGATCATGGAACTGGATGGAAAGGTGGTTGCCAGGCATGGCCGCTACTGTCGAAAACCCTAGTTTCTTCACCTCCACAGCGTCGTCGACGCAGGCCGAGGGGCAATGAAAGAGAGCATTCTGGATGTCCTGCTGTACCTGTTTGAACACTATTTCAGCGAAGACGCGGACATCGTCCGTGATCGCGATACCCTCCAGAACAGCCTGATACAGGCCGGCTTCAGCCCCACCGAGATCAACAAGGCGTTCGACTGGCTCGATGCCCTGGCCGAACAGCGGCCGGCGGTCAGCGTTGCCCGGGTCGACGGTCCCGTGCGCATTTTCCATGGTCCGGAGCTGGACAAGCTCGACGTGGAAGGCCGCGGCTTCCTGATGTTCCTGGAACAGCACGGCATCCTCGACGCCAACCAGCGCGAGCTGGTGCTGGACCGGGCCATGGCCCTGGACCAGGACGAACTGGACCTGGACGACCTGAAGTGGGTGGTGCTGATGGTGCTGTTCAACCAGCCCGGCGCCGAAGCCGCTTACGCCTGGATGGAAACCCAGATGTTCGTGGACGAACCGGAACCGCTTCACTGACCGTACACTGGGCGCCTTGCGCATTCAGGGGAATGGATAGTGAGCCAGTGGTTCTATGCAGAAGGAAATCGTCAGCAGCGCGGTCCGCTGGCGTCTGAAGAGTTGATCGCGCTGTACCAGTCCAGCCGCATCGCGCTCGACACGCTGGTCTGGCGCGACGGGCTGCCGCAGTGGCAGCCCCTGGGCAGCGTGGCCGACGAGCTGGGCCTGGTGATCGCACCGCCGCCGGCCGTCGAACCTGCCCCGGACGCACCGGTGCTGGAGCCGGCCGTGCCGACCCCGCCGCGCATTCCCGGTTTCGATACGCCTGAACCGCGCAACGCAGTGCCGGGCCCGGCGCCCGCCTATGCCGCCTCACCCGCTTACGCCCGTACCGCGCCCCCGCCGAAGAAGACCTCCGGCTGCCTGGTGATCGGGCTGGTGCTGGGCATCGGCTTCCTGGTGGTCATGGGCATCCTCGCCGCAATCGCGATTCCTGCGTACAACGACTACCTGCATCGCGCCAAGGTGGCCAATGCGGTAGGCATCGTGTCGCAGTTGAAGAACCAGGTCACCGTGTTCGCGATGGACACCGACCGCTGCCCGGTGAACGGCGACGACGGCTTCCAGAGCCCCACCTCCTACGCCGCCGAGTACGTGGGTGCGGTGCGCATCGGCCGCTTCGGCGAAGACAAGTGCGGCATCGAAATGGAGTTCTCGGTGCCGGACAAACGCGCGCTGGATGGCAAGATGCTCTGGTTCGAGTACGACATGCAGAGCCAGGAGTGGACGTGCAGCAGCGATCTGGACACGAAGTACGTCCCGGCGCAATGCCGCGGCTGAGCCGCATCTTCACAATTTACGGATGAATCCAGAAGGGGAAGTACGCAATGACTGAGTGGTATTACGCCGAAGGCCAGCAGCGCCAGGGCCCGTTGCTGGCCGAAGAGCTGCGCCAACGCTTCCAGCGCGGCGAGATCAGCCTCACCACGCTGGTCTGGCGCGAAGGCTACCCGCAGTGGAAGCCGGTGTCCGAAGCGGTGGACGAACTGCAGCTGCAGAACCTGACCAGCGCGAGCGAAAACCTCGGCAGCGGTTTCGACCTGCGCGGTGACTACAGCGCCATCGACAACGGCACTGCGCCGCTTCCCGGTACCGGTGGTGGCACCTACTCGCCGTACACCGCGCCGGGCGCAACCGACAGCTACGGCAGCGCCGTGGTCACCGGCGGCGAAGTGGTCTATGCCGGCTTCTGGAAACGCTATGCGGCGTACTTCCTGGATTCGGTCGTGGTCGCCATCATCAACGTCCCGGTCAGCCTGGTGTTCAACCTGATCGGCGCGGCCAGCGGCAACGAGACCCTGGCGGTCGTGCTGAGCATGGTGGCGATGCTGGGCGGCTTCGTGATCGGCATCGGCTACTACGCCGGCTTCCACGCCTCCAAGGGCGGCGCCACCCTGGGCAAGATGGCCGTCGGCATCAAGGTCGTGCGCAGCGATGGTGAGCGGATCACCTTCCTGCGCGGCGTCGGCCGCTACTTCGGCTTCATCCTGAGCAGCCTCACCCTGATGATCGGCTTCATCATGGCCGCCTTCACCGAGCGCAAGCAGGCGCTGCACGACATGCTGTGCGACACCCTGGTGGTGGACAAGTGGGCCTTCACCGAAAATGCCGGCTTCCAGGAACGCGGACTGGGTACGGTGACCATCGTGATCCTGGTCATCAGCGGCATCCTGACCGTGGCCAGCATCGCGCTGGTGATCGCCATGTTCGGGGTGATTGCCTCCACCATGTCCTGAGCGGCCCTCACACCCGGCCGCTTGACATGGGCGGCCCCGGCGTGATTCCTCTTACAGGCGCAAAACCTGAACGCCCGGCGCATAACCGGGCGTTCAGTTTATGGAAATCGACGGCTGCCCTTCACTAATGCGGCCTTTTGCTCCACCCTAGCGCCCTCCCCCGGGCTGCTGCCCACAGAAATCAACGACATGCCCAAGCACCTGCTCATCGTCGAATCGCCTGCCAAGGCCAAGACGATCAACAAATACCTCGGCAAGGACTTCACCGTCCTGGCCTCGTATGGGCATGTGCGCGACCTCGTCCCCAAGGAAGGTGCGGTCGACCCCGACAACAACTTCGCGATGCGCTACGACCTGATCGACAAGAACGAGAAGCACGTCGATGCCATCGCCAAGGCTGCCAAGGGCGCTGACGACATCTTCCTGGCCACCGACCCGGACCGCGAAGGCGAGGCGATCAGCTGGCACATCGCCGAGATCCTGAAGGAACGCGGGCTGGTCAAGGACAAGCCGATGCAGCGCGTGGTCTTCACCGAGATCACTCCGCGTGCGATCAAGGAGGCCATGAACCACCCGCGCGCCATCGCCAGCGACCTGGTCGATGCCCAGCAGGCGCGTCGCGCGCTGGATTACCTGGTCGGCTTCAACCTGTCACCGGTGCTGTGGCGCAAGGTCCAGCGCGGCCTGTCCGCCGGCCGCGTGCAGAGCCCGGCGCTGCGCATGATCGTGGAGCGCGAGGAAGAGATCGAAGCCTTCATCGCCCGCGAGTACTGGAGCATCGATGCCGCCTGCGCGCATCCGTCGCAGCATTTCAATGCGCGCCTGATCAAGCTGGACGGGCAGAAGTTCGAACAGTTCACCGTGACCGACGGTGACACCGCCGAAGCCGCCCGCCTGCGCATCCAGCAGGCCGCGCAGGGCGCGCTGCATGTCACCGACGTGGCCAGCAAGGAGCGCAAGCGGCGCCCGGCGGCACCGTTCACCACCTCCACCCTGCAGCAGGAGGCCTCGCGCAAGCTGGGCTTCACCACCCGCAAGACCATGCAGGTGGCGCAGAAACTGTATGAAGGCGTGGCCATCGGCGACGAAGGCACCGTGGGCCTGATCTCCTACATGCGTACCGACTCGGTCAGCCTGTCGCAGGACGCGCTGGCGGAAATCCGCGACGTGATCGCCCGCGACTACGGCATTGCCGCGCTCCCGGACAAGCCCAATACCTACCAGACCAAGTCCAAGAACGCCCAGGAAGCGCACGAAGCGGTGCGCCCGACCTCGGCCCTGCGGACCCCGGCGCAGGTCTCGCGTTACCTCACCGACGACGAGCGCAAGCTGTACGAGCTGATCTGGAAGCGCGCCGTGGCCAGCCAGATGATCCCGGCCACGCTCAATACCGTCAGTGTCGATCTCTCTGCCGGCAGCGAGCACGTGTTCCGCGCCAGCGGCACCACCGTGGTGGTGCCCGGCTTCCTGGCCGTGTACGAGGAAGGCAAGGACAGCAAGAGCGCCGACGACGACGACGAGGGCCGCAAGCTGCCGGCGATGAAGCCGGGCGACCGCGTGCCGCTGGACCGCATCATCGCCGAACAGCACTTCACCCAGCCGCCGCCGCGCTTCACCGAAGCGGCGCTGGTCAAGGCGCTGGAAGAATATGGCATCGGCCGGCCGTCGACCTATTCGTCGATCATCCAGACCCTGCTGTTCCGCAAGTACGTGGAGATGGAGGGCCGCAGCTTCCGTCCGTCCGACGTCGGTCGGGCGGTGTCCAAGTTCCTCTCCAGCCACTTCACCCAGTACGTGGACTACGACTTCACCGCCAAGCTCGAAGACGAGCTCGATGCGGTGTCGCGTGGCGAAGAAGACTGGATTCCGTTGATGGCCCGCTTCTGGGAACCCTTCAACCAGCTGGTGGAAGAGAAGAAGGAATCGGTCGATCGCGCCGAGGCCAGTGGCGCGCGCGAGCTCGGTACCGACCCCAAGACCGGCAAGCCGGTCAGCGTGCGGCTTGGCCGCTTCGGGCCGTACGCAGCCATCGGCAGCACCGCCGAGGACGCCGAGGACAAGCCCAAGTTCGCCTCGCTGCGCCCGGGCCAGTCTATGCACACCATCAACCTGGAAGACGCGCTGGAGCTGTTCCTGATGCCGCGCGCGCTGGGTGAGGACAAGGGCGAGGACGTCAGCGTGGGCATCGGCCGCTTCGGCCCGTTCGCCAAGCGCGGCAGCACCTACGCCTCGTTGAAGAAGGAAGACGACCCCTACACCATCGACCTGGCCCGCGCGGTGTTCCTGATCGAAGAGAAGGAAGAGATCGCCCGCAACCGGATCATCAAGGAATTCGACGGCAGCGAGATCCAGGTATTGAACGGCCGTTTCGGCCCGTACCTGAGCGACGGCAAGATGAACGGCAAGATCCCGAAGGATCGCGAGCCCGCGTCGCTGACCCTGGCCGAAGTGCAGCAGCTCATGGAAGAAACCGGCAAGCCGGTGCGCAAAGGCTTCGGCAAGAAGGCGGCCAAGAAGGTCGTGGCCAAGAAGGCTGCGGTGAAGAAGGAAGCGGCACCGAAGAAGGCGGCCGCCAAGAAGGCGCCAGCCAAGAAGGCGGCGACGAAGAAGGCCGCAGCAAAGAAAGCGCCTGCCAAGAAGGCGCCCGCCAAGAAGGCAGCGGTCAAAAAGGCCGCCACCAAGAAGGCCTGAGACAGGTAGCGCCCGACCGTTGGTCGGGCGTAAATCCGGCGCCGCGGAAGGGTCCTGGCAATGAAAGAACTCACCGTAGATTCCGCCCCGGCCGCCCTGCGCGCCGGTGCTGTCATCGCCTACCCCACCGAAGCGGTGTGGGGGCTGGGCTGCGATCCGGGCAACCAGGCCGCCGTGCTGAAGCTGCTGCAGCTCAAGCAGCGCCCGGTGGAGAAGGGCATGATCCTGGTGGCTGCCGCGCTGACCCAGCTGGACGGGTGGGTGCAGGTAGACGCCCTGCCGCCCGGGCGCCGCGCGGAAGTGCTGGCCACCTGGCCCGGTGCGCATACCTGGATCCTTCCCGCAGGCCCGCGCGCCCCGCGCTGGATCACCGGCGAACACAGCGGCATTGCCGTACGGATCAGCGCGCACCCGCTGGTGGCGGCGCTGTGCCGGGCCTGGGGCGGGCCGCTGGTGTCCACCAGCGCCAACCTGGCCGGGCAGCCGCCAGCGCGTGGTCGCGCGGAACTGGACCCGAACCTGCTGCGTGACCTCGACGGCCTGGTCGATGGCGCCACCGGTGGCCTGGACCAGCCCACCCCGATCCGCGACGCCCTCACCGGCCACGTCCTGCGCACCTGAGCCGCATGGCGTTCTTTGCGCCTGCACAGGCAAGGCCGCACACTGCGGCCATGCGCCCACACCCCGCCTTCCCGCTGTACTTGTTGCTGCTTTGCAGCGCCCCGCTGGCGGCGCAGGACAGCAGCGTGCGTGTCTACCGCTGCGTAGGCAGCAACGGGGCGGTATCGCTGCAGGATGCGCCCTGCCGCGACGGCCGCCAGGAAGTGCGCGAGATGCAGCGGCCGCGCGATCCCGCGCCAAACGTGGTGCGCAGCGATCGCGCCCCCGCCACGCCGGCGCCTGCCGCACCCGGACGCGAGGTGCGCTACGTGCAGGTGCAGCCACCGCAGCCGATGTACGAATGCATCCGCGACGACGGCAGCCGCTACACCAGCGAAACCAGCGAAGGCAATCCGCGCTGGGTGCCGGTGTGGACCAGCGCATGGCTGCCCGGGCGTGGCCCGGGCGGCGTACGCCCGCCCCCGGGCCATGGACCGGGACCGGGACCGCGTCCGCTGCCACCGATCGCGCCGATGGGCAGCGGTTCGGTGACCTCCAGTGGTGGCTCGCTCACGGTTTCCGGCGGCGGTTCGCGCGGCGGCGGCAGCTTCACCGTGGGCAGTGGCAGTACCCAGTGGCAGACCGAAGGCTCAGCCTATCCCGGGACCTACCACGACGTGGTGGTGCCCGGTGGCAACGTACTGGTGCGAGATCAGTGCCACCCCCTGCCGGCCAGCGAAGTCTGTTCGATCCTGCGCGATCGCCGCTGGGAACTGGTGCGGCGCTACAACAGCGCGCTGCAGGGCGAACGCGATGCGATCAGCCGCGAACAGCGTGGCGTGGATGCACGGTTGGACCGCGACTGCAGGTGACCTGCAGCCGTCGCGGGGTTTCTTGTATCCTGCGCTGATGAAACCCGGCTGGCTCCTGTTGCTGTGCGTGGCGTCGTCGTCGGCCATGGCCGAGGGCGGCATCGTGTTCCGCTGTACCGATGCCGACGACAAGGTGACCCTGCAAGGCACTCCGTGCCCGGCCGGCAGCCACCAGGTCATCCAGCGCAGCAACGCCGCACCGGCACGTACCGAGGTGACGGTGTCCACCAGCCCCACCCCGTCGCCGTTGCCACAGCCGCCGACCGCCCCGGCGGCGCGGCCCGAACCACCGGCGACCCTGCCGCCGCAGGTGCCCGGCAAGGCCAGGCCGATGGAACGCGACATCTCGGAGGCCTACGTCGTGCCCACCGGTACCGCGATCCTCGACAGTGCCAACCTGCCCAAGCCGGGCGACGAGGTACCCGTCGACGGAAAGCCGACGTCGCCGCTGCCGGAGATCTACCAGTGCCAGGGCCGGGACGGCGGGCGCTACCTGCATGAGCTCGAGCCCGCGCCACCGCATTGCGAGCTGCTCGCGGTCACCGGCTTGGGCGGCAACACGCCGGTCAATGCCGCCAGCTGCGAAGTGGTGCGCGACGCGTGCGAGCCGATTGCCGAAGAACAGCGCTGCAATGCATGGCAGCAGCGCTTCCGCGACGCGCGCGGCCGCGAGCGCTTCGCCTCGCCCGACAAGGCCGCCGACGCCGCGGCCGAACGCAGCCGCCTGCAGGCGGTGCTGGCCGCGAGCAGCTGCGCCGTACCGGGCTAGGTACGCACCGCTGGTGCGTACGCGTCAGAACCCGTAGCGCAGGAAACCGCCGTCCACCGCGATGCATTCGCCGGTGATGTAACTGGCCGCGGGCAGGCACAGGAATCCCACCGCCGCCGCGACTTCATCGGGCTCGCCAATGCGCCGCATCGGCGTGCGCTCGATCACCTGGTCGTAGTAATCCGGGTCGGAAAGCGGACCGGAGGTGCGGCGGGTGCGGATGTACCAGGGCGCCACCGCGTTGACCCGGATGCCGTCTTCAGCCCATTCCACCGCCAGGTTGCGCGTCATCTGGTGCATGGCCGCCTTGGTCATGCCGTATACCGCACCGCTGCGCACGTGGGTGAGGCCGGACACGCTGCCCACGTTGACGATGGCCGATGCCGCGTGGCGCGCCAGCAGGGGGTGCGCATAACGCGACAGCTCGAAGGCCGAGAACAGGTTGGTCTCGAAGATCCCCCGCCATTCGTCTTCGGTGTATTCGGTGGCCGCCTTGGTGATGTTGCCGCCGGCATTGTTGATCAGCAGGTGCAGACCATCGCTGTGGTCCTCTACCCAGTCCAGGATCTCGCGACGGTCTTCGTCATCGGACACGTCGGCCGCCAGGCCGTGGATCTCCCGGTCGGGAAAGGCGTCGGCCAGTTCGTCGCGGGCCATTTCCAGTGCATCGGCGTCGCGGCCGACGACCAGCAGGTCGGCACCGAAACCCAGCAACTCGCGCGCGATCGCCAGGCCGATACCGGCACTGGCACCGGTGATCAATGCGGTCTGTCCATCCAGTCGCCAACGATGCGCGCTCACCTGCTTCTCCTGCTCTGGGCCACGGCCCTGTACGTCCTGCGCCGGACACCGCATCCAACGCTGCGGGGAGGATACCGCCCATGCCCGTGCGGCGCACCCCATCACACATGGGCTGGCAAAGCGGTGCGACACTGCGCTTCCCTGGGCTTGCCCGCGAGGTTGCCATGTTGATCCGTTCCGCCCTGCCGTTGCTGGCCGTGCTCGCCGCGTGCGGCTGCAATCGCCCGGTGCCGCCGGCACCGGACAAGCCACCCGAACCGCAGGCCACGGCGCTGCGTGACGCCATGCAGCAGCCGCTGGACAAGGCCAAGGCCGCGCGCGATACGCTGGAAAAAGCACCGGACACCAGCGCCGCCGACGAGGTCGAAGCGGGCCGGTAAGGAATAAAAAACCCGGCCTTGGCCGGGTTTTTTGTTGAAGCGCGTCACCACCAACGGTGGTGACCTACCGGGACAATCGCATCGGGTAGATCACCACCAACGGTGGTGACCTGCCAGGACGATCGCATCGGGTAGATCACGACCGTTGGACGTGATCCGCCATCAGAACCCGCAGAAGCAGTAGGCCAGTGCCTTCACCGGGGCGCTGCCGCGCGGGTCGCGGGCGGCGTCTTCGACGAAGCGCAGCTGGGTGTCCACTTCCGGCATCGACCGGGCCAGCATGATCCGCGCCATGCCGGTTTCGCCCAGCATCCAGGCACCGGCGTGGCTGCCGGCAAAGCCGCTGAGGAACTGTGCGAACGGGGTGGCGGCCTTCTCGATGTAGCGCACGCGCACCTTGTCCGGGCCGCCCAGCTTGGCGCGGTTGGCCGCATCGGCGACGGCGTCCTTCAAGCCGCCGAAGGCATCGACCAGGCCGCGCTCCTTGGCCTGCGCGCCGCTCCACACACGGCCACGGGCGACTTCGTCCACCGCCTCGACCGGCTTGTTGCGTGCATCGGCTACCTTGCCGGTGAAATCGGCATAGCCCTTGTTGATCACCGACTGGATCACCTGGCCCACCGCCGGATCCATCGGACGGGTGATGTCGAAGGCCCCCGCGAAGCGGGTGGTCCCCACGCCGTCGGTATGCACGCCGATCTTGTCGAGCGAACGCGACAGGTTCGGGATCATGCCGAAGATGCCGATCGAACCGGTGATGGTCGACGGATCGGCATAGATGCGGTCGGCATTCATGCTGATCCAGTAACCGCCCGACGCAGCCAGGTCGCCCATCGACACCACCACCGGCTTGCCCGCAGCCTTCAGTGCCACGACTTCACGGCGGATCTGCTCGGAGGCGAACACTTCGCCGCCCGGCGAATCCACGCGCAGCACCACGGCCTTCACGTTGTCGTCGTCGCGCGCTTCGCGCAGCAGCGCGGAGGTCGACTCGCCGCCGACCCGGCCCGCCGGCAGGTCGCCACCGGCGATCTCGCCCGAGGCCACCACCACCGCCACCTGCGGACGTGAGTCCACCGGCGAGCGGCGCAGGTCGAGCTGGGCCAGGTAGCCGTCCAGGTCGATGTTGCGGAAGCCACCGTCGGCGTCCTCGTCGGCAACGCCACGGTCGGCCAGCAGGTCCTCGACTTCCTCGCGGGTCTTCAGACCGTCCACCAGCTTCTGCTGCAGCGCGAACTTGGCCAGGTCGCCACCGGCGGCGGCGATGCCTTCCGGCATCGTGTCGATGCCGGCGGCCAGCTGCGCGGCGTCCAGCTTGCGTGCCTTGGCGATATCGGCCAGGTAGCGCTGCCACACGTCGTTCATCCAGAACAGGTCCGCTTCCTTGGCCTGCGGCGAGGCGGCATCGAGGACATACGGTTCAGCCGCGGACTTGTATTCGCCGACCTTGAACAGATGCACGTCCACGCCCAGCTTGTCCTGCAGGCCGGTGCGGAAGTACTGGCGATAGCGGCCCAGGCCCTCCAGCACCACCCCGCCCATCGGGTCGAGGTAGATCTCATCGGCCTGCGCAGCCAGCAGGTACTGCCACTGGCTCATGTTGTCGCTGTAAGCCACGACCTGCTTGCCGGCGGCACGCACCGCCTGCAGCGCGGCGGCCACTTCGCGCATCGAGGCGAAACCGCTCGGCTGCAGCTTGTCCAGCTGCAGCACCACCCGTTCGATCTTCTTGTCTTCGCGTGCCGCATCCAGCGCACGGAGCAGATCGCGCAGCTGCACTTCCTCGGCGCTGTTGTCGCCAATGGCCTTTGCGAGCGCCCGGCTGACCGGGTCCGCACTGAACTGCTCGACCAGGCGGCCTTCCGGCGCGATCACCAGCGAGGTGCGGTCCTGCAGCGCGCGGTTGCTGCTGGCCCCCTTGCCCATGGCTACCACGAACAGGACCAGGATCAGGAACAGCAGACCGAAGAACAACAGGTTGAGGATCAGCCTGCGGGTAAAGTTCATCACATCCCACAGCCCGATGAAGAAGCTGGCGACGGGATTGCGACGCACGGGTTGGTTCATGGGGAAAACTCCAAATGGCTTCGTGCCGTGGTACCAGCATAGCCGCTGCCGGACAGGGCGGCATCGGACACAAGTAAGGGGGCCGTCAGGCCGGGTTTATGTGCTGGCAGCCGCCAGCCCGTTTCCGACACGACGGCTGCTCACGCGCAACCGCCACGCCATCAGGATCGCCGCGGCGGTCAGGCCCAGGATCAGGCCCAGCCACATGCCCTGCGGCCCCATGCCCAGGCCCAGGCCGAGCCCGGCCCCGAGCGGCATGCCCAGCCCCCAGTAAGAGAACATGGCGATGAACATGGGCACGCGGGTGTCCTTGAGCCCGCGCAGGGCGCCGGCGGAGAGCACCTGGATGCCATCGGGGAACTGGAACGCGGCGGCATACAGCAGCAGGGTCGAGGCCAGCGCGGCCACGCCCAGGTCGGCGGTGTAGACGCCGACGATGGCATCGTGCCCGAACAGCAGGACCAGCGCCGACAGCGTCTGCGTGCCCAGGATGATCAGCAGGCCGGCGATGGATGCGCGACGCACGCCGAGTCCGTTGCCGCTGCCCACCGCATGGCCGACCCGCACGGTGGTGGCTTCGGCCACGCCCATCGGGATCATGAAGCACAGCTGCGCCACGTTGATCGCGATCTGGTGCGAAGCGGCCTCGGTCGCACCCAGGCGGCCGATCAGCAGCGCGGTGACGATGAACAGCCCGCCTTCCATCAGCACGGTGATGCCGATCGGCAGCCCGGTGCGCAGCAGGTCCCAGATCGCCGCCCAGCGCGGCAGCTCCAGGTGCGAGAACAGTTCCAGGTGGGCGAAGCGCCTGGTTTTCCACAGGTAGGTGGCAAAGCACAGCGCCTGGATCCACATCATGGTGGCCGAGGCGATGCCCAGGCCTTCGGCGCCCATTTCCGGGAAGCCCAGCTTGCCGTAGCACAGCACGTAACCCAGCGGCGCCAGCACCAGCAGGCCGCCGAAGCCCAGCAGCATGGTCGGCAGCGTCCAGTGCATGCCTTCGCTGAGGTAGCGCATGCAGAAATACAGCGTGAGCGCCGGTCCACCCCAGCGCACGGCGTGCAGGAACGCGGTCGCGCCGGGCACGATGTCCGGCGCGATGCCGAACGCCGGCAGCAGCGGCGGCACCACCGTGAGGAAGGTGAACATGATCAGGCCCAGTCCCAGCGCCAGCCACAGCGCCTGGCGGAACAGCGGGCCGATCTCGCGCTCGCGCCCGGCACCATGCAGCTGCGACACCGACGCGGTGAGCGAGATCAGGGTGCCGATCGGGATCAGCATCGGCAGCCACAGCAGGGCCGTGCCGATGGTGACGGCCGCCAGGGTCTGGGTGCCGTGGTGACCAGCGATGACGTTGTCGACGAAGGAAATCAGGCCGGTCGAGATGTGGCCGAGCACCAGCGGCAACGCAAGCAGGCCGGTGGCGCGCACTTCCCGGGAAAGGCGCGGCGTGGAGGTAACGGTAGACATGGGATCACGGAACGCAGACTGCGGCAGCGCGCGGAGGGCACAGGCACCGGGTTGCGGCCGGTCATCTTACGCTTACCGCACTACATTTTCCCGCAGCCAGGCGTCGCGCGCGGCGGGGGCCAGGCCGAGGAACTGGTCGCGCACGCGGTCGCGCTCCTGCGGTGGCGTACGTTGGGCGATCAGGATGAGCTGGGCGAGCTGGCCCTCGTTGAGCTGGCGCAGGGCTGCCAGGGCCGGCTCGCGCTGCGCGGCGGGCAGGTAGCCGAACAGGCCCTGCAGTTTGGGGAAGTGCTGCCCCAGCTGCGGACCCAGCCGCCAGCCGTCGCGGAAGCGCTGGTCCTGCTGGTCGAAACCCGCACGCAGCGCCTGCTGCTGCGCCGCAGGCAAGGCTGCCACCCGGCGTGCGGCATCCCGGATGCGGGCGCGCTCGGATTCGGGCAGGGCCTGCCACTGCGCGTAGCGGCTGCGCAGGTCGCGCAGCTGCGCAGGGTCCAGCGCCGCCGGGGTGGCGGGGATGGCCGGCGCCGTGGTCGGGATGGGGGTGGTTGCCGCTGGCGATGGCAGCGGCAGCGGCTGCGGGGCGGCGTGGGCGCCCGCGCAGAGGCACAGGGCGAACAACAGGAACGGCTTATTCATCAGCGGCAGCCGTCTCCAGGCCGGCAGTGGCAGGTTCGGGGCGACTGGGCTGGGATTGCGATTCGTCCACCGGCATCGGGCCGCCGGCCGCGAACCAGGCATACAGGTCGGCGTCGCGGGCCAACATCAGGTCGGGGTCGGCGAGCATCGCCGTATCGCTGGCGGCATGCACCGGATCGGCCGGGGCGGCCACCGGCAGGTCGTCAGCCGGGAGCTGTTCCACGGCCACCGGGTCGGCGGTGGACACCGCGCCGTCGGGCACGCTGGCCTCGGGCGGGAGGGTGGCGGGCCGGTGCTTCCACCACGCGGCCCCGCCGAGCAGGACGCCCGTGGTGACCAGCAGGATCAACAGCCCCCGCCACAACGGCCGTCGGTTGCCGGCGCGACGGGCGGGCGTGCGCCGTCGCGCGTCGTCGGCGGCGGCCGGGGCACGCCAGGACGCGGTGGCCGGGGTGCGGCCGGGCGTCGGCGCCGCTGCGGGCTGGTGCAGCTGTTGCAGGCGGCTGGCCGGCAGCTCGCGCAGGCGCTGCTGCACCTGCTCGGCCAGCGCGCGCCAGGCCGCGGCGTCCGGGTGGCCCTGCGCATCGCGCGGGCACGCTTCAGCCAGCGCCTGCTGGTAGTCGGCCACGGGCATGTCCAGGATCTGCGCCGCAGCGGCCTCGTCCAGCCCGCCGCCGACGCGCAACAACAGCGCCAGCCGGGCAGGCGGCGCCAGGTGCTGCAGGTGCGCCAGTTCTGGCGCCCACTGGCCGCCCTCGGCGGGGACCCGGATCGGATTGCGGTGCGCGAGCAGGATCCAGAACCGGTCCGGCCATAGCGCCATGGGCACGTCACTGGCAATCCCGGCGAACGCGCGCATGACCGCGACCAGGGCCTGCTCGGCCAGCGTCGGGTCGCCGCACTGCAGCTCGGCCACCACCAGGGCACGGCGTTCGACACCGCGCAGGAACGCAGCAAGCGCGCCCGCTGCAGTGGAGGAAACAGGGGCGTTCACAACCGTCATAGCAACTCCATCAAGTGCCCGGAATGATAGCGAGTGCGCCCGCGCCCGGGCATGCCGATGACGGCCGCAGGTGAAGACGCGGCCCCCACGGAGGCTTGACAGCGGCGCAGGTTGTGCACAGCACCAACAAATTCGGCACAAAACCGCAGGGTGAAGCTGGCGTCACCCATGTGTCAGCTTTGTTTCACAGCCATCTTGTTGATTCCATTGCCTTTTAATGTATGGCTATTTTTTGACCAACCCGAGTATCAGCGCGGAACTCCCTGACAATCAGCTCGGAGTTCGACACTCGCACACAGACTTATCCACAGAAGATGTGGATAAGACCGAATCTCCAATAGCCACGGATATTTAGCCGGTAGTTAGGTTTCCCGGCGTCGGCGACAGCGGGGGATTGTCCGACTGAACAGGGCGCCCTGCGACCGCTACACTGGCTCGATGGCCTCCCCCGTTCCAACCTCCAGCCTGCAGGTCGCCCTGCCCGTTCCGCTGCCGCAGTGGTTCGATTACGCCCCCCCGCCTGGCGAGCCACCGCACCCGGGCATGGTCGGGCGGCGGGTGCGGGTGCCGTTCGGGGCGCGCGAACTGGTCGGCATCGTGGCCGGCGTCGGCACGGTGGCCGATGCCGGCGCGCTGCGCGCGGCGGAGGCGTGGCTGGACCCGGCCCCGCTGCTGGGCGGCGAACTCTGGTCCTCGCTGCAGTGGTTGGCCCGCTATACCCACGCGCCGCTGGGCGAGGTTGTCAGCACTGCCCTGCCCGCGCCCCTGCGCAAGGGTGAGCCGGTGCCGGACACCCACCACTGGGGTTGGCGGCTGACCGCCGCCGGGCAGGAACAGCGGGCGTCGCTGCGCAGCGGTACCCGCCCGCGCCGCCTGGCCGAGCTGCTGGGCGACGGCAGCGTCGACGAGGATCTGCTGGACGAAGCATTCGAGGGCTGGCGCAGCGCCGCGCGCGCGCTCGGCAAACGCGGCCTGGTCGAGCGTGTCGCGCTTGCGCACGAGCCCACATTGCCCAGTCTCCGACCGGGCCCCACCCCGAACGCGGAACAGGCCAGCGCGATTGCCGCGATCGCCGCCGCGGAAGGCTTCGGCGCCTTCCTGCTCGATGGCGTCACCGGCAGCGGCAAGACCGAGGTCTACCTGCAGGCGATCGTGGCCTGCCTGGCGCGCGGCCGCCAGGCGCTGGTCATGGTTCCGGAGATCGGGCTCACCCCGCAGACCCTGGCCCGCTTCCGCAGCCGCCTGGGCATTGCCGTGCACGTGCTGCATTCGGGATTGAACGACAACGAACGCGCGCGGGTGTGGGCAGCGGCCGCCCGCGGCGAGGCCCAGGTGATCGTCGGTACCCGCTCGGCGGTATTCACTCCGCTGCCCAATGCCGGGTTGATCGTGGTCGATGAAGAGCACGACGGCAGCTACAAGCAGCAGGACGGCATCCGCTACCACGCCCGTGATTTCGCCCTGGTCCGGGCCAAGGCGCTGGGCATCCCGGTGGTGCTGGGCAGCGCCACGCCGTCGCTGGAATCGCTGCACAACGCCCAGGCCGGTCGCTACACCCACCTGCGCCTGAAGCAGCGTGCCGGCGAAGCGCGCCCGCCCATCGTGCGGGTGCTGGATGTGCGCAAGCGGCCGCTGAAGGACGGCCTGTCGCCGGAGGTGATGCAGGGCATCGCTGACCACCTGCAGGCCGGGAACCAGGTGCTGGTGTTCAAGAATCGCCGCGGTTATGCGCCGGTGCTGCTCTGCCACGACTGCGGCTGGACCGCACCGTGCAGGCGCTGCGATGCGCCGATGACGGTCCACGCCGGCGGGCGTCGCCTGCAGTGCCACCATTGCGGCGCGCGCCAGCCGGCGCCCCTGGCATGCCCGGACTGCGGCAGCCTGGCGCTGCAACCGCAGGGCATCGGCACCGAACGGCTGGAAGAACATCTGGTGGACGCCTTTGCCGACCACCCGGTGATCCGCATCGACCGGGGCACCACCAACCGCCGCGATGCACTCGAAACCCAGCTGGCCACTCTGGGCGATCGCCCCGGCATCCTGGTCGGCACCCAGATCCTGGCCAAGGGCCACGACCTGCCCAAGCTGACCCTGGTGGTGGTGGTGGGCATCGACGAAGGACTGTTCTCGGCCGATTTCCGCGCCAGCGAGAAACTGGCCCAGCAGCTGATCCAGGTGGCCGGTCGGGCCGGGCGCGCCGCCGACGCCGGCGAGGTCTGGCTGCAGACCCACCACCCCGGCCACCCGTTGCTGGAAACCCTGGTCAACGGCGGTTACCACGCCTTCGCCGACGCCGAACTGCAGCAACGCGAAGCGGCAGGCTTCCCGCCCTTCGCCCACCTGGCCCTGCTGCGCGCCGAAGCGCAGCAGGTGGAACATGCCAACGCCATGCTCAGCGGCGTGCGCGACCTGATTGCGCACGACTGCCCGGTGGAGCGGTTCGGCCCGATGCCGGCGCCGATGCCGCGTCGCGCGGGCTACCAACGCACCCAGCTGCTGCTGTCGGCACCGTCGCGGCGGCCGCTGCATGCGCTGCTCGACCAGATCATGCCGCAGGTTTACGCACTGCCGCAGGCGCGCAAGGTGCGCTGGTCATTGGACGTCGATCCGACCGACCTGTACTGAGATAGAGAGGGCCGGTCAGGTCAACGGCGTCATCACCGCTTTGGCGTATGCCGGGCGCTGCTGCAGGCGCTGGTACCACGCTTCCAGGTGCGGCAGCGACGGGCGCTGGATCGGCAGCTCGAACCACGCGTAGACCAGCGCGCCCAGCGGAATGTCGCCCATGGCGAACCGATCGCCGGACAACCAGGGCTGCTGCGCCAGCGTGGCATCGGCCATCGCCAGCAGCTCCCCGGCACGCACCACGGCGGCGTTGATGCGGGTTTCGTCGCGGTTGGCCGGAGCGGTGCGCATGATGCCCCAGATCAATTCGCTGTACAGCGGGGCCATCCGCGAGGTGCTCCAGTCCATCCACTTCTCGGCCTGGGCACGCGCCATCGCGTCTTCCGGGTACAGCGTGCCCAGCGCGTAACGCGCGCAGAGGTAACGCACGATGGTGTTGGACTCCCACAGCGGCAGGCCCTGGTCTTCGATCACCGGCACCAGGCCGTTGGGATTCATCGCCACGTATTCGGCCGACTGCGTGCCACCGAACGGTCCGCCGACCTCGATGGACGCGTACGCCAGGCCGATTTCCTCCGCGCACCACAACACCTTGCGCACGTTGCTGGAATTTTGCCGGCCCCAGATCTTCAGCATGTTGGTTTCCTGATCATTGAAGTGCGCCGCTACGATACGCCGATCGGCACGGCAGGTGAGACGGCTGCTGAACCCCGCCGCCGGCGTGCACGTGCGCATGCCGCGGTACGTGCGACGATGCCCGTCGTCGCTTGCCAAGGAGTCCTTGCATGACCCGCGATCCCCTGCCCCACCTGGTCGTCATCGGTGGTGGTTTCGCCGGCCTCTGGGCCACCCGAGCGCTCGCCGGCGCGCGCGTACGAATTACATTGGTGGACCGTCGCAACCACCATCTGTTCCAGCCCCTGCTGTACCAGGTGGCCACCGCCGGCCTGTCCGCACCCGATATCGCCGCGCCGCTGCGCCACATCCTTGGCGACCAGCGCAACGTCGAAGTGCGGTTGGGCGAGGTGACGTCCATCGACAAGGCACGTCGCCAGATCACCCTGGCCGACGGCAGCCAGCTCGGCTACGACATGCTGATGCTGTGCACCGGCGCCACCCATGCCTATTTCGGGCACGACGAATGGGCCGCCGACGCGCCCGGCCTGAAGACCCTCGATGACGCCATCGCACTGCGCCGCAAGCTGCTGCTGGCGTTCGAGCGCGCCGAGGCCGAACCGGATCCGGCGCGCAAGGCGGCCTGGCTCAGCTTCGCGGTGGTCGGTGGCGGCCCCACCGGCGTGGAACTGGCGGGGACGCTGGCCGAGATCGCGCGGCACACACTGCGCAACGAGTTCCGGCACATCGATCCGGCCAGCGCCAAGGTGCGGCTGGTGGAGGCAGGTCCGCGGGTGTTGTCCAGCTTCCCCGAAGTGCTGTCGCTGAAAGCGCGGCGACAGTTGGAGAAGCTGGGTGTCGAGGTGCTGACCGGCACGGCGGTGAGCGACATCGACAGCGAGGGTTTCCAGCTGGGAGAGCAGTTCGTTCCGGCACGCACTGTGGTGTGGGCAGCGGGCGTGGCGGCATCGCCGCTGGCGCGCACCCTGGAGGTACCGCTGGACCGCGCTGGACGTGTGCCGGTGCAGCCGGACCTCACGCTGGCCGACCATCCCGAGATCTTCGTTGCGGGCGATCTTGCCGCGATCAGCCAGGTCGACGGCAAGCCGGTCCCTGGCGTGGCCCCGGCCGCCAAGCAGATGGGCAAACACGTGGCCACGATCATCCGCGCGCGCCTGGACGGCAAGCCCGCGCCCGGACCTTTCAGATACCAGGACTTCGGCAACCTGGCCACGATCGGGCGCATGGCTGCCATCGTGCATTTGGGGCGCCTGCAGTTGTCGGGTGTGCTGGCCTGGTGGTTCTGGCTGGCCGCGCACGTGTTCTTCCTGATCGGCTTCCGCAACCGCATCGTGGTGCTGCTCAACTGGGCGGTGGCGTACTGGAGCTACCAGCGCAGCGCGCGGATCATCTTTGGCGACGACCGGGAGGACCGGCGGCCGAAGCCGTCCGATCAGGGATCGTTGCCGGGAGCGAGGTGAACGTCCCACGTGCACAGGAAATCCGGGTCGCTGATGGTCAGCGCGATCGAGCGCAACGTGTAGTCGCCCGGTGCCGCCGCAGCGTAGTGGTCCAGTGTCGGCGGCAGGAAGAGTTCCTCGCCGTCGACAGCGCTGGCCAGTACGACGCCTTCCTCGGCATTGATGCGTAGTACGTCGCCCGCCATCTGGCGATGTTCCAGTGCGTTTCCGTCGACGTCGAGGTAAGTGATGCCGGCGAGGACCGTCTTGCCGATCATTGCGCGCGCCTTGGCCCGATCGATGTCGGTCATGGGAGAGGTTGCTGCAGCCAGGCCAGCTTGCGTGCGCGCGGCTGGCGTTTGAGCTCGCATTCGGCCCTGGAGGCTGCCGAGCGGTCGGGATAGGCGCGCATGGCCAACAGTTTCACCGGCGGGTTGGCGCGGGTGTAGCGCGCGCCCTTGCCGCACAGATGGGCCTGGAAACGGGCCTCCACGTCATTGCTGATGCCGGCGTAATAGCTGCCGTTGCGGCATTCGAGCAGGTATACAAACCAGGGGGTGGGTTCAGCGGGCATACCGGCATTATCCACCGGCTCGGTGCTGCCGGCTGCTAGAATCGACCCCGGATGCAGGAGAGAGGCGCCGCGCTGGCGCCCGCCGAAGGCGCAGGCTCCCATAATCGCTCATGCCGGTGGTCCGATAGCCCACCAACCATGCATCCAACACGCCGATCTGGAGAGAGGTCTTCAATGACCCGCCGAAGGGGCACGTGGCTTTGCCACCGAACTCTCAGGCAAAAGGACAGCGGGAGCGGCAACGGATTCCCACCCCATGACAGTGCTTCGGCGCTGCCGCGGTGCGTGCGCGTTTCCGTCCCCGCCTGCCCCACCCGGAGCTGCCGCATGCTGCTGTCCATCATCTACCTGATCGCCATTTCCGCCGAAGCCATGACCGGCGCCCTGTCCGCCGGGCGGCGGCGCATGGACCTGTTCGGCGTGGTCATCATCGCCTGCGTGACCGCGCTGGGCGGCGGGTCACTGCGCGACATCGTGCTGGGCCACTACCCACTGGGCTGGGTGAAGCATCCCGAGTACCTGGGCTTCACCATCTGCGCGGCGCTGATCGCCACGTGGGTGGCGCGTTGGATGCACCATTTCCGCCGTACCTTCCTGGTGCTCGATGGCCTGGGCCTGATCTGCTTCACCCTGATCGGCTGTGCGGTGGCGCGCGATGGCGGGCATTCGGTGCCGATCGTGTTGATCGCCGGCATGCTGACCGGTGCGTTCGGCGGCGTGCTGCGTGACGTACTGTGCAACGAAGTGCCGCTGATCTTCCAGAAGGAACTCTATGCGGTGATCACCCTGCTCACCGGCGCGGCGTGGCTGGGCCTGCTCGAGCTTGGCATGTCGCTCAATGCGGCCACGCTGTGGTGTCTCGGTGGCGGCTTCGCGTTCCGCCTGCTGGCGATCCACTTCAAGTGGGAAATGCCGAAGTTCGTGTATCGCGACGAGGTGCATTGAGGCACCGCCGCAGACTCAACTGCCCATCGACAGGGGCAGCATCACCGTCATGGGATGGGCAGGCGAAACGACGAACCCGTGTTTCAGGTAGAACGTCCTCGCAGATGCGTCGATGGCGTGGCAGAGCAATGCACGCGCCCCGACCTGGTCCCACGCCTGCAAGGCGCGCAGCACCGCGTCCTTCAGCAATCCCTTGCCGATGCCTTGTGCCGTCCAGTCCGCATGCACCGCCAGACGCCCCAGGACGATGACCGGGATGGGATCGGGCATGTTGCGGCGAAGTCGGCCGGGGGCCGCTTCATGCGTCATCGAACCGGCTGACAACGCGTAGTAGCCGATCACGCGATGGTGCTCGTTGCAGGCGACGAAGCATCGTGATGCGCCGGATGCCTGGTTGGCATGCGCGCGTTCACGCAACCATTTTTCCAGGGCCGGCGCGCTGCAGCGGAAGTCATCGACCGACAGACCGGCGTGCAGCGGAACGGGCGCGGCAAGACGCAAGGACTTACCGCTCCCAGGGTGCGGGCGTGCTCAACAGGCGGCGCAGCGCTGCGTTTTCTTCCAGCGGTGAATCCAGCAGCGCGTTGAAGCGCTGCAACTGCTCTGCGTCCAGCGCGAACCGGGTCTGGTCCGCCAGCACTTCGCGGGCCTTGTCGCAGGCCGCATCGAGGATGAATTCCGTGCGGTTGACCCCGCTGATCTCCACGGCGCGATCGATCAGGTCCTGCTTGTCGGCCGGCGCCCTGAAATTGATGACTTTGCTGGCGGTTCCCATGGGGAGCACTCGCACGGTAGTGGGTTGTGCATACATTGTACATACACTCCTGGTGGATTCAACGAAGGAGTGAAGTCTGGCGCGCGACAATCAAGGCATCCAATTGATTTATTTGAATAAGTTCCGGAATACCTTAGACAGTGCCTGTCGCTGGGCCGGCGTGCGACCGGCCCAGCAGCTCAGGCGGCTTCCGCCACACGACGCGCGCGCCGCGCACGTACCGCCTCGGCCAGCGACTCGAGCACGGCGAGCGAACTGTCCCAGCCGATGCAGCCATCGGTGATGCTCTGCCCGTAGACCAGCGGCTGGCCTTCCACCAGGTCCTGGCGGCCGGCAACGAGGTGGCTTTCCACCATCACACCCACGATCCGCTCTTCACCCGCAGCCAGCTGCGCGTTGATGTCGGCGATCACCAGGGGCTGGTTTTCGGGGTTCTTGCTGCTGTTGGCGTGGCTGGCGTCGATCATCAACCGCGCGGGCAATTTCGCCTTGGCCAGGGTCTGGCTGGCCGCATCCACGCTGGGCGCGTCGAAGTTGGGTACCTTGCCGCCGCGCAGGATGACGTGGCAGTCCGGGTTGCCGGCGGTGGCGACGATGGCCGTATCGCCCTGCTTGGTCACCGACAGGAAGTGGTGCGGGTTGGACGCCGCGCCCACTGCATCGGCGGCGATCTTGATGTTGCCGTCGGTGCCATTCTTGAACCCGACCGGGCACGACAGCCCCGATGCCAGTTCGCGGTGCACCTGGCTTTCGGTGGTGCGCGCACCAATCGCGCCCCAGGCCACGAGGTCGGCGATGTACTGCGGCGAGATCACGTCCAGGAACTCCACGCCGGCCGGCAGGCCAAGCTTGTTGATGTCGCGCAGCAGGCCGCGGGCGATGCGCAGGCCCTTGTTGATCTGGAAGCTGCCGTCCAGGTCCGGGTCGTTGATCAGCCCCTTCCAGCCGACCGTGGTGCGCGGCTTTTCGAAGTACACGCGCATGATGATCTCCAGCTCGCCAGCGTAAGCGTCGCGCAGCGGTTTCAGGCGCTGCGCGTATTCGATCGCGGCCACCGGGTCATGGATCGAGCACGGCCCGATCACCACCGCCAGGCGGTCGTCGCGACCATGCAGGATCTCGTGCAGTGCTGCGCGCGAGGCGGAGACCGTGGCGGACGCTTGATCGTCGCAGGGCAGCATGGCCAGCAACTGGGCCGGCGGCGTCAACGGTTCGATCTTGCGGATGCGGAGGTCGTCGGTGTGGGGGGGCATGGGGGAAAACTCCTTTGGAATGGGGGTCCCCAGCGCGGCGGCAACAAAAAAGCCGCCAGGTGCGCTGGCGGCTTTCGGGAATGCGTCTGAAGGTTTCTTCAGGGTGAGCGCATGCCTTCCTCCGCCGGTGGCTTCGGAAAGTAATACCAAAAGTAGGCATTGGCGGGGCGTGCGTTCATTGAGGCTATTGATATCACAGGGTCTGGGGACTGCCAACTGTTTCATTCGCAACTGCGGCGACGCGCTCAGGCCACTTCGAAGAACATCAGGTACACCAGCCGCCCGTTTTCCATGCGATCACCGAAGGCTGGACCCGCGGTGTGCCAGAGCCACGGCCGCAGCAGCACCAGGCGGTTGAAACGCATCGGAACCCGCATGGTCATCTCCCACTGCGCTTCGTCGGCGCTGTCGCGCTCGATGATGTCGCGATGCATGGACGCGCGGTCGGCGTAGCCATGCCGGGCCAGCTCGGCAGCATCGAGTGCCAGGCGTTCGGTGCCGGTGCGGCGGTGGCGGAAGAACTCCGTGCCGCCCTGGCAGTCTTCGTCCGCGCTCAGGTAAAGGATGCCCGACCAGTGCGAGCGGTCGACGTGCACCCCGGCGCGCCCCACGTCACTGGCCAGGGTGATGCGGAACTTGCCGTGCGAATGCAGCGGCGATATCGGCCGCAGCGGTTCGTTGACCAGCCGCGACGCCGCTTCGGAAAGGCCGTCGATCTCCAGGCGCTCGACCGAATTGCGCCCGGGAAATGCGCCGTCCTGTTCCGGGTAGGTCAATCGCAATGCGGCATCGCGCAGGCCGCGCGCGTCGGCGGGTGCAAGGAAGTCGTCCACGACGATCAGGGAGGTAGGCATGCGCTGAGCCTAGCGGCAGGCCGTCCACCGGGCAACAAAAAACCCCGCCTCGCGGCGGGGTTTTTCCGGGATGCGTACCGACCTCGAGGGTCGGTACCGGCCGGTGCAGCGACGGACCTTAGAAGTCCATGCCGCCCATGCCACCCATGCCGCCCATGCCACCGCCGCCCATGGCCGGCTCGTCCTTCTTCGGCGCTTCAGCCACCATCGCTTCGGTGGTGATCATCAGGCCGGCGATGGAGGCCGCGTTCTGCAGGGCCGAACGGGTCACCTTGGTCGGGTCCAGGATGCCGAACTCCAGCATGTCGCCGAACTCGCCGTTGGCGGCGTTGTAGCCGTAGCTACCGGTGCCTTCCTTGACCTTGTTCACGATCACGGACGGCTCTTCGCCGGCATTGGCGACGATTTCACGCAGCGGCGCTTCCATCGCGCGCAGGGCGATCTGGATGCCGTGGTTCTGGTCTTCGTTGGCGCCCTTCAGGCCAGCCAGCGCGGTGACCGCACGGACCAGGGCAACGCCGCCGCCCGGCACCACGCCTTCTTCGACCGCTGCACGGGTAGCGTGCAGGGCGTCGTCGACGCGGTCCTTCTTTTCCTTCATTTCGATTTCGGTCGAGGCACCGACCTTGATCACGGCAACACCGCCGGCCAGCTTGGCCACGCGTTCCTGCAGCTTTTCACGGTCGTAGTCGGACGAGGTGTCTTCGATCTGGGTCTTGATGCGGGCCACGCGCGATTCCACGGCTGCCTTGTCGCCCAGGCCGTCGATGATCGTGGTGTTTTCCTTGGAAACCTGCACCTTCTTGGCGCGGCCCAGGTCGTTGATGGTGGCCTTCTCCAGCGACAGGCCGATCTCTTCGGAGATCACGGTGCCACCGGTCAGCACGGCCATGTCTTCCAGCATCGCCTTGCGACGGTCACCGAAGCCCGGGGCCTTGACCGCCACGACCTTGACGATGCCACGGATGGTGTTGACCACCAGGGTGGCCAGCGCTTCGCCTTCGACTTCCTCGGCCACGATCAGCAGCGGCTTGCCGGCCTTGGCGACGCCTTCCAGCACCGGCAGCAGGTCGCGCACGTTGGAGATCTTCTTGTCGTGCAGCAGGATGTACGGGTCATCCAGGTCGGCGGTCTGCGACTGCTGGTTGTTGATGAAGTACGGGGACAGGTAGCCGCGGTCGAACTGCATGCCCTTGACCACGTCCAGCTCGTTTTCCAGGCCCGAGCCTTCTTCAACGGTGATCACGCCTTCCTTGCCGACTTCCTTCATCGCTTCGGCGATGATGTTGCCGATCGACTCGTCCGAGTTGGCCGAGATCGTGCCGACCTGGGCAATGGCCTTGTCGTCAGCGGTGGGCTTGGAGATGTTCTTCAGCTCGGCGACGGCCGCCACGACGGCCTTGTCGATACCGCGCTTGAGGTCCATCGGGTTCATGCCGGCGGCGACGGCCTTGGCGCCTTCGCGGATCAGGGCCTGGGCCAGCACGGTGGCGGTGGTGGTGCCGTCGCCGGCGTCGTCGTTGGTACGCGAGGCGACTTCCTTCACCATCTGCGCGCCCATGTTCTCGAACTTGTCGGACAGTTCGATTTCCTTGGCGACGGACACGCCGTCCTTGGTGATGGTCGGGGCGCCGAAGCTCTTCTCGAGCACGACGTTGCGGCCCTTCGGGCCCAGGGTGGCCTTGACGGCATTGGCGAGAACGTTGACGCCGCGCACCATGCGCGAACGGGCGTCTTCACCGAAACGAATTTCCTTGGCAGCCATTGCGATTACCTTTTCTGTAGAGCCACGCCATGCGTGGCTGAATCAATAGGGGATGAGTAGAGCCGGGCCGGGCCCGGCTGAACGAGCGACGCCGTCTCAGCCGATGATGGCGAGGATGTCGTCTTCGCGCAGGACCTTGTATTCCACGCCTTCGCTCTTGTAGCTGCTGCCGGCGTACTGGCCGTAGATGACCTTGTCACCGACCTTCAGCGACGGCTGGCGCACGTTGCCGTTGTCCAGCGGCTTGCCCGGGCCCACGGCCACGACTTCACCCTTGGTCGACTTTTCCTTGGCCGAGTCCGGAATGACGATGCCGCCGGCGGAAATTTCGTCGGCTTCGATCGGCTTGACCACAACGCGGTCGTGAAGCGGCTTGATGCTCATGTGGGACCTCTTAAGTTATTGATTGGTCTGAAAAATTCCGGCGATGTTAGCACTCACGCAGGGTGACTGCCAGCATCGCTCGCGAAAAAACCCGCAGTGCGGGACAGGGCAGAGATGGTGGCCTGCCCCGCCCTTTCAAGGGGGTAGCCGGAAATTCCCATCCATGCCGGGTAGCGGAGGCGTCTTTGGCCGAAATCTTGACGCCCGTCTCAGTGTGGCGTGTCCAACCGGACATATCGATAGATGTGTCATATGGATTAGCTAGATTTGCTCGGCAAAACCCAATCACAAGGAGACGTAGATGCGGTTGCTCACACCACTGTCCCTGGGGTGCCTGCTGGCGCTGGCGGTCAGCCCGGCCCGGGCTGACGTATTCATCAATGAACTGCATTACGACGACAGCACCCCGGCCGGGGACGTCGGCGAAGCAATCGAAGTGGTCGCCACCGGCGGCGAAGACCTCGCCGGCTATACGCTCTACCTGTACAACGGCAGCACGCCGTCGGCCGCCACGGTGTATGCCAGCAACCCGGTGCCGGCCGGCACCGCGGCCGGCTGCGGCAGCGCCCGCATCGCCACGGTCACCTACCCCACCAATGGCCTGCAGAACGGCGCCAACGACGGCATCGCGCTGGTCGATGGCAGCGGCAAGGTGGTCCAGTTCATCAGTTACGAAGGCACCGTCACCGCCGCCGCGGGCCCGGCCGCCGGACTGACCAGCCAGAACATCCCGGTCAGCGAAACCAACAGCACCGCGCCTGGCACCTCGCTGCAGCTCACCGGCAGCGGCAGCCAGTACGCCCACTTCACCTGGGCCGCATCCGCCGCGCAGACCTTCGGCGCCTGCAACCACGGCCAGACCTTCAGCGGCAGCGGTGGCGGCACCGGACCGAACACGCCGCCCTCGGTGCGCACCACCACCCCGGAGCAGGGCGCCACCACGTTCCCGGCCGCGGCCGACCTGGCGGTGACCTTCAGCGAGAACGTCACCGCCAGCAGCGGTGCCTTCGTGCTCAGCTGCGGCCAGTCCGGCAGCGTGCCGCTGACCCATGCCGGCAGCGGCACCACCTTCACCCTGTCCACCAACACCGCGCTGGTCGCCGGCGAGGCCTGCCGGTTCGACATCCGTGCGGCCCGGATCAAGGACGCGCAGGGCGCCCGCCCGGCCGCCGACACCCGCATCGCGTTCAACGTGGCCGCCGCCGGTGGCGGCGATCCGGGTCCCGACCCGGACCCGGGGAGTTACTACTCGAAGGTGAACACCTCCAGCCCCAGCCAGCTGCGCTGCTCGCTGCACGCCACCATCAAGGGCCACACCGCCTACCCCTACAGCGGCTCCGGCACCAGCACCTGGACCATCCTGGAGATCGCCGACGAGGATCCCAACAACAGCGGCAGGATCCTGGACGCCTACCGCAACCGCAGCTACGCCAAGGTCAGCGACCGCGCGGGCACCGGCAGCGGCCTGACCTACAACCGCGAGCACACCTGGCCGAACTCGCTGGGCTTTGCCAGCACCACCGGCGACAAGGGCCTGCCGTATGCGCCCTACACCGATACGCACATGCTGTATTTGTCCGACACCCAGTGGAACGCCGACCGGGGCAACAAGCCGTTCGCGAAATGCGACGCCAGCTGCGGCGAGCGCGCCACCGAAAACAACAACGGCCAGGGCGGTGGCAGCGGTGGGTACCCGGGCAACTCGAACTGGGTACGCAGCCCGGACGGCAATACCGGCACCTTCGAAGTGTGGGGCCAGCGCAAGGGCGACATGGCGCGTGCGGTGATGTACATGGCGATCCGTTATGAGGGCGGCAAGGATGCGGCCACGGGGCAGTCCGAACCGGACCTGGAGCTGACCGACGACCGCAGCCGGATCGTCAAGACCTCGTCCTCGCCGGCCTACATGGGCCTGCTCTCCACGCTGATCGACTGGCACCTGGCCGACCCGCCGAGTGCGGCCGAAAAGGCCCGGAACGAGGTGGTTTTCAGCTTCCAGGGGAATCGCAACCCGTTCATCGACCACCCGGAATGGGCCACCCCGGCGCTGTTCACGTCGGCCAAGCCGGCGACCTGCGAGTTGGCGAACTGAGGGATCCCGGGGTCCGGCCAACGGCCGGGGCTACGGTCATCCGGGGCGCCGGCCACCCGCCGGCGCCACCGGGGTTCGCGCCATCCGGCCGGTTTCCATCGGAACCGGCCGGCATCGACAGTCTGCGATCTCTATACTCGGCGGTCATGTCGACCCCCGATTCCGTATTCATGCTTTTCACCACCTGCCCCGACACCGCCACCGCCGCGCGGCTGGCGCAGGCGCTGGTGGAAGAACGCCTGGCCGCGTGCGTGACGCGGCTGGACGGGGCGCACTCGACCTATCGCTGGCAGGGCGAGGTCACCGAAGACCACGAGGTCCAACTGGTGATCAAGACCACCGGCAGCCGCCTGGATGCGGCCATCGCCCGCGTGCAGGTGCTGCACCCGTATGAACTCCCCGAGTGCATCGCGGTCGAAACCCGCGCTGGCCTGCCGGCCTACCTGGATTGGATTCGGGCCCAGACCCGAGAGGAAAACGATTGATGACGCTGTCTGGTCGCTTTGCCGCGCTGTGCGCGCTGTTCGTGGTGTCCCTGCCGGCGCTTGCCGTCAGCGAAAAAGACCTGCTGCCGGTGGATGAGGCCTTTGCCCTGAGCGCACAGGCACGCGACCGCGACACACTCCAGATCAGCTGGAAGATCGCACCAGGCTATTACCTCTATCGCCACCGCACCACGGTCAAGACCGACGCTGCGTTCAGCGCGCAGGCGCTGCAGATGCCGGCGGGCGAAAAACACCACGACGATTTCTTCGGCGAGGTGGAAACCTATCGCGAGCGCCTGGTGGCGGTACTGCCCGGCAAGGCCGCCGACGATGCCGGTACGGTCACCCTGGAAGTGCGTTACCAGGGCTGCGCCGATGCGGGCGTGTGCTATCCCCCGCAGAAGCGCAGCCTGCAGGTGAAACTGCCCGGCGGCGGTGCGGGCGGCGAGAGCGCGGTCACCCCCGCCTTCGGCGGCGCGGCGACGTCGCCCTTTACCGCCCCGCTGTCCGGTGCAGACGCCGGCGCCGGCCTGCGCCTGCCCGGCGCTGCCAACACGGCGTCGCTGCCGCTGCCGTCCGAGCGTGCGTTCGGCTTCGAGGCCATCGTCGGCGACGGCAACACGCTGCTGCTGCGCTTCAGCCCGGCGCGCGGCTACTACCTGTACCGCGACCGCACCTCGCTGAAGCTGGAAGGCGCGCCCGGCATCCATGCCGACACGCCGCGCTGGCCAACGGCCAAGGCGCATCGGGATGAACACTTCGGCGATGTGTCGGTGTACTTCGACCAGACCGACGTCAAACTGCCATTGCGCCGCAGCGTGGCCGATGCCACCGATGCCACGCTGGTGATCACCTTCCAGGGCTGCCAGACCGACGGCATCTGCTATCCGCCGATGACCCGCCGGGTGAAGCTGGCGCTGCCGGCCGGCAAGATCAACGCGAGCGCCGACGATGCAGCCCGGCGCAGTGACGTGATCGCGCCGCTGGTGTCCCGCGAGAAGCGCGCGCAGGCGCGCGACGCCTCGGGTATCGCCACCCAGCCGATGCTGATCCGCCCGAACGAGCCGGGCATGGACACGGCGCAGGCCGCTGCGCCCGACGCCAGCGGCGACAACGCGCAGCGCACCCGTCCGCCGGGCAGCAGCGGCGCGGCGCCGACTACCCTGGTCGCGGCGCTGCTGCTGGCGCTGGCCGGCGGCCTGGTGCTCAACCTGATGCCGTGCGTGCTGCCGATCCTGTCGCTGAAGGTGCTGGGCGTGGCACAGAGCGGGGAAAGCCGGCAGCGTGCGCGCAGCCATGCCCTCTGGTACACCGCCGGCGTGCTGGTGGCTTTTGCGGCGATCGGTGCGCTGGTGCTGGCGCTGCGTGCGGCCGGCCAGGCCGCCGGGTGGGGGTTCCAACTGCAGCACCCGTGGTTCATCGCCGCGCTGGTGTACCTGATGTTCACCGTCGGCCTGAGCCTGTCGGGTGTGTTCACCCTGGGCGGCAGCCTGGGCGGCGTGGGCCAGTCGCTGGCCTCGCGCAGCGGGCCGGTCGGCGATTTCTTCACCGGCGTTCTCGCCTGCGTGGTGGCCAGTCCGTGCGTGGCACCGTTCATGGGCGCGCCGTTGGCCTATGCGTTCACCGCGCCTGCGCTGCCGGCGATGCTGGTGTTCCTGGTGCTGGGCCTGGGCTTGGCGTTGCCGTTCCTGTTGATCGGCTTCGTGCCGTCGCTGGCCAGTCGCCTGCCGCGACCGGGTGCCTGGATGGAAACGCTGAAGCAGGTGCTGGCGTTCCCGATGTACGGCACCGCCCTGTGGCTGCTGTGGGTGCTGGGCAAGCAGCGCGGCGTGGACGCGATGGCGCTGGTGCTCGCCGGGCTGGTGGTGGTGGGCCTGGCGCTGTGGTGGTTCGAGCGCAGCCGCTGGCGCAGCCACCGGGTCAGCGCGGCATTGGCCCTGGTGCTGCTGCTGGGTGCGCTGGTACCGGTGTGGGCGGTGACCCGCATCGACGCGCCGGGCAAGGTGGCAGTGGCCAGCGCCGACAACGTGGTCGCCTACTCGCCGCAGATGCTCGACCGCCTGCGCCAGGACAACCGGGTGGTTTTCGTCAACATGACCGCCGACTGGTGCGTGACCTGCAAGGCCAACGAGCGCGCGGTGCTCGGAACCCATGCCTTCGAGGAAACGCTGCGTCGTACCAACGCGGTGTACATGCGCGGCGATTACACCAACGTCGATGAGGAAATCACGGCGTTCCTGGACGAGCACAAGGCGGTGGGCGTGCCGCTGTACGTGGTGTATGGCCCGGGCGCGCCGCCCACCGTGCTGCCGACCGTGCTGACCCAGGCGCTGGTCGAGGAAGCGCTGCTGCGCACCGCGCGATGAGCACGTCGCCGCCCCGCACCTCGCTGATGGTTGTGGCGGCGGTCGCTGCGGTGCTGGGCATGGGGACGGGCGCGTATTACTTCACACGCGCGCCGGAGACGACGCGCTTTGCCGCCGTGGACCGCCCTGCCGCGGTGCCGGCCAGACCGGGCGATGCGATGCCGGCGATCATCCTGCCGGACGTGGATGGCACGCCGGTGGATTTCGCCGGCTTCGCGGGCCGCCCGTTGCTGATCAACGTGTGGGCCAGCTGGTGCGGGCCGTGCGTGGAAGAGATGCCCATGCTGGCCACGTTTGCCGCTGCACAGCCTGCCGATGGCGTGCAGGTGGTGGGCTTGGCCATCGATACGCCGGACGGCGTACGCGATTTTCTTGACCGCGTGCCGGTGACCTACCCTATCGTGATCGAGCAGCCTGCGCCGGATGACGCCAGCGTGCGCTTGGGCAACGCCCAGGGTCTGCTGCCATTCACGGTGCTGGTGGGTGCGGAGGGGAAGATCGTCAAGCAGAAGCTGGGGCCCTTCGCAGACGGGGAGGTCGAACGGTGGGTGGGAAGTACCGACCAACGGTCGGTACCTACCGCCGGGGCGCCGGCGACTACCCGGTAGGTGCCCACCGTTGGTGGGTACGGATGCCCACTCAGGCGAAAAACCGCCGCAGGTAGCCCGCTGTCCTGCCGGCTTTCGACCGGCTTACCTGCGCTGGCGTTCCTTCGGCCACGATCTGCCCGCCCTGCTCGCCGGCGCCCGGGCCGACGTCGATCACCCAGTCCGCATCGGCCACCACGCGCAGGTCGTGCTCGACCACCACCACCGTGTTCCCGGCATCGACCAGCCCGTGCAGCTGCGCCATCAGCTTGTCCACGTCGGCCGGGTGCAGGCCGGTGGTCGGTTCATCCAGCACGTACAGGGTGGTGCCGTGCTGGCTGCGCTGCAGTTCGGTGGCCAGCTTGATGCGCTGCGCTTCGCCGCCCGACAGCTCGGTGGCCGGCTGCCCCAGCCGCAGGTAACCCAGGCCGATGTCGCGCAGCAGCTGCAGCGGCCGCTGCACCACCGCTTCATCGGCGAAGAACGCCAACGCTTCCTCCACTGTCATGGCCAGCACCTGCGCGATGTTGCGGCCGCTCCATTCCACCTCCAGCGTCTTCGCGTTGTAGCGCTGGCCGTGGCAGGTCGGGCATGGCGCGTACACGCTGGGCATGAACAGCAGCTCCACGTGTACGAAGCCCTCGCCTTCGCAGGTTTCGCAGCGTCCCTGGGCGACGTTGAAGGAGAAGCGGCTGGCGCTGTAGCGACGCGCCTTGGCCATGCGCGTGCCGGCAAACAGTTTGCGCACGTGGTCGAACAAGCCGGTATAGGTGGCCAGGTTCGAACGCGGCGTGCGTCCGATCGGCTTCTGGTCCACGTTGACCAATCGTGTGATCCGGGTGTGTCCCGCATGCAGCCGGCCACGCGTGCGTTCGATCCGGCTCGGCTGCGGCAGCTCATCGTCGCTGTCCGGGACGTCCGGCTCATGGCCAAGGTGCTCGCCGACCAGTTCCACCAGTGCCTGGCTGACCAGGCTGGACTTGCCCGATCCGGAGACGCCGGTCACTGCGCAGAACGCGCCCAGAGGGAAACGCGCATCCAGCCCATGCAGGTTGTTGCGGTGGATGCCGCGCAGTTCCAGCCAGCCGGCGGGCGTGCGCGGGCTGCGCGTGGCACGGTCATGGCTGCCGAACAGGTAGGGCGCCGTGGCCGAGGCCGTGATTGCGCGCAATCCCTGCGGCGGGCCGCTGTACAGCACCTGCCCGCCGTGCTGGCCGGCACCCGGACCGACATCCACCAGCCAGTCGGCCCGGCGCAGCATGCCCAGGTCGTGTTCCACCACGAACAGCGTGTTGCCGCCGGCCTTCAGCTGGTCCAGCGCCTGGTACAGCGCTTCGCCGTCGGCCGGGTGCAGCCCGGCAGTGGGTTCGTCCAGCACATAGACCACGCCGAACAGGCTGGAGCGGATCTGCGTGGCCAAGCGCAGCCGCTGCAGCTCCCCCGGTGACAGCGTGGGGGTGGCGCGGTCCATCGACAGGTATCCCAGGCCCAGCGCTTCCAGCGTGCCGATGCGCTCCACCAGGTCGTGGGCGATGCGTTGGGCGGCAATGCGCTTCTCCTCGGACAGGTCCGGGGTCCGGCGCACGTCGCTGCTGCCGCCGTGCAGCAGCCCGCCCTTGGCCACGCGCTGCTGCTCGGCCTTGCGGCCTGCGGCACGGCTGCGTGCGGCGCCGCGGGCGGGCGCATCGAAGCGACCCTCCGCGGCCGGTCGCAGCACGTCGGCCATGGCGGCCAACGACAACTGCGAGAGCGCGCCGATGTCCATGCCCGCGAAGGTGACCGACAACGAGGCCCGCTTGAGTCGCTTGCCATCGCAGACCGGGCACACCGTGCCGACCATGTAGCGCGCCACGCGCTTCTTCATCATCGCGCTCTGGGTGGTGGCGAAGGTATGCAGTACGTAGCGGCGCGCACCGCTGAAGGTGCCCATGTAAGCGGGCTCTTCCTTGCGGCGCACCGCGGCACGGGTTTCGGCAGGGGTGAATCCGGGGTAGACCGGCGCCACCGGCTGCTCTTCGGTGAACAGGATCCAGTCGCGCTGCTTCTTCGGCAGGTCGCGCCAGGGAATGTCGACGTCATAGCCCAGCGTCACCAGGATGTCGCGCTGGTTCTGCCCATGCCAGGCCGGCGGCCAGGCGGCAATGGCGCGTTCGCGGATGCTCAGCGAGGGATCGGGCACCATCGACTGCTCGGTGACTTCATACACATGGCCGAGGCCGTGGCAGTTCGGGCAGGCCCCCTGCGGGGTGTTCGGCGAGAAATCCTCGGCGTACAGCATCGGCTGCCTGGCCGGGTAGGTGCCGGCACGCGAGTACAGCATGCGCAGCAGGCTGGACAGCGTGGTCACGCTGCCCACGCTGGAACGCACGCTGGCCGTGCCGCGCTGCTGCTGCAGGGCCACCGCCGGCGGCAGGCCTTCGATGGCATCCACGTCCGGCACGCCGACCTGGTCGATCAGGCGGCGCGCATACGGCGACAGGGATTCCAGGTAGCGGCGCTGCGCTTCGGCGTACAAGGTGCCGAAGGCAAGCGACGATTTCCCTGAACCGGAAATGCCGCAGAACACCACCAGCGCGTCGCGCGGGATGTCCACGTCGACGTTCCTGAGGTTGTGCTCGCGGGCGCCGCGGACGCGGACAAACGCATCCGGCGCGGCAGTGGTCGAAAGGGTGTTTTTTCTGCGGCTCATCCGCCGAGCATACCCACGGCGACCGGAAGACGGCGTCGCGACTGCCAACGGCCGGCGCTACCGGCTCAGGGGGGCGGCAGGTTCACCGCGGGCAGGAGCCCGCGCACATGCGCGGCCAGCCAGTCGGCGAAGCGGGTGGAACCCAGCAGCGCGCCAGGCTCCGGCGTCAGCGTGGTGTCCTTGAGCAGCGCACCGTAATAGCGGGCATCCGGATCGGCCACGACCGGGCGATCGTCCTGGTTGAAGTACATCACCCACTCCACCAGCTCGAACAGGCGGTGGCTTTCGGGGCCGGCGATTTCCACCATGCGCCGGCCCGGTGCCGTGGTGGCCACCTGCGCGACCAGGGACGCCAGGTCGTCAGCGGCCACCGGCTGCACCTTGGCCGGCGACAGGTGCAACGCCTGGCGCGCGACCTGCGGCGCCACCAGCTGGGCCATGAACTCATGGCACTGGGTGGCGCGGACCAGCGTGGAGCGAAGCCCCGACTGCCGGATCAAGCCCTCCTGCACCGCCTTGGCGCGGAAGTAGGGGCTTTCCTGCAGGTACGGCGTGCCGACAATGGACAGCGCCACCAGGTGCTGCACCCCTTCGCGTTCGCAGGCAGCCAGCAGCCGGGTGGTGGCGCGCTGGAAGAAATCGCCCACCACGGGGTCATCGAAGCGGGGCGCATTGGAAGCGTCCACCACCACGTGGGCGCCCGCCAGCACCGCTGCCAGGCCCTGCCCGGTCAGCACGTCCACGCCGCTGCGCCGCGACGCCGCAACCGCGTCGTGGCCCTGCGCTGCGAGCACGTCCACTACCCGGCTGCCGATCAGCCCGTGCCCGCCAATGACGACGATCTTCATATGCCTGTTCCTTGGGGTTACAGCACGATGGGACTGGCCGGTTCCTGCTGCTCGGGAACATCGCGTTCGTCCAGCAGCTGGCGCAGGTCGCGTTCGATGGTGCCGCACAGCTGCGAGATCGGGATGTCGTTGGCGCCGCCCTCGAACGGATTGGCACTGCTCTCGCCGACCTGGTCCAGCGCGGCGTACATCCACGACACCAGGACACTGAGCGGAATGGCCAACCACACCATGTGCCCGGCCATGGCGCCGCCCACGGTGTCGTTCATCGGTGCCAGCAGGTCGATCATGCCCAGCGGCAGCAGCAGGCACAGGATGCGCACGAAGATCACGTTGATCACCGCGTACTGGCGCGGATAGGGATAGTTCTTGAGTCGTTCGCTACGTGCCTGCTGCTCGTGCAGGTCGCGCAGTGCGCGCTGCAGTTCGGCGAAACTGGCCGGCGGAAGCAGCCCGTCGTCCAGCAGCGCGCGCAGTGCCTCGCCCTGCAGCGACAGCACTTCGGTGGCCTTGCTGGACACCCCCAGGATGCGCGAGCGCTCTTCGGGGCTGACGTACTTGATCAGCTCGACATCCAGCGTACGTACCTTCTCCGGCACCTGGTAATGCTTCCGGTACTCCACGTTCGGCAGCTGCTGCTGCGTTTCCCAGGGCCGGCTCTCGCGCATCTGGTAGCGCAACGCGGTCAGCCAGCCCAGGTGCCGGTACACCAGCCGACGGGTCTGCCCCGGATGGCCGACATGGTCGCGGCACATCGTGCCCCACGCCCGACTGGCCGCAGTGATCGATGCCCAGACCTGCTGCGCCTCCCACAAGCGGTTGTAGGTCTGGGTGTTCTTGAACCCGGCGATCAGCGCCACGCTGGTGCCGAGCATGAAGATCACGTTCCACGGCACCGCCAGCCAGTGCAGCCCGCCCAGCTGGTACAGCGCCACCAGGGTCACGTCGAGCAGGATCAGCGCGTACAGCGGACGGCGCGTCCACAACAGGAATTCGGTGAAGGAGTAGGAGCGTCCGGCGTGCATGATGGGTTTCTCCAGCGAGGGGGTGCGCCCTTCATGGCGCTTCGGTGGGCACTACGCTCACCACGTGGGTGATGCCGTTGCGGAACATCTTTGCGTAAGGGCATACGCGCTCTGTATTGCGTACCAGCTCGGCGGCGACGCCGCTTTCCAGGCCCGGCAGGTAGGCCTCCACCTCCGCCGACAGCAGGTACAGCCCGTCGATCGGATCGCGCGAGAACGTCACCGAGACCTCGATGCAGGCATCCACCAGGGCCAGCCCGGCGCGACTGGCCAGCAGGTTCATCGCGCCGTGGAAACAGGCCGCGTAACCGGCCGCCAGCAGCTGCTCGGGGTTGCTGCCGCCACCGGGCCCGCCCAGCGACGGTGGCAGGCGGAGATCCAGCTGCAGCGCGCCATCGTCGGACGTCACCACGCCCGACCCACGTCCGTGCCCGGTCTCGCCGCCCCTCACCCGCACCCGCCCGGTGTAGAGCGGACGCACCTCATCGCCCCGGTACTTGTCGAGAACGGCCGGCGAAGGCGGCTTCAGGTCGGACATGGCAGCTCCACGCGATACGGAAGGTCAGTGCGCCTGGACGAGCCCGGACTGCTGCAGCCAGGCGTCGAAGCCCTGCCGACCCAGCCACGCGCTGCCGGTCGGCACCAGTGTGTCGGGCTGGAGCTGCGCACCGAAATACGGCGCCTGTGCATCGCCAACCACGCGGCGCGGGTCGTGGGTGCGGTCCAGGAAGCGCTGCGCCAGTTCGTCCATCGGTGCGCGCTCGGGGCCGGCGATTTCCACCACGCCGTTCACCGCGGGCTGCTGCGCCACGCGCGCCACTGCCTCGGCGACGTCGTCGGCGGAAATCGGCTGCACCAGCGCCGTGGGCAGCCGCAGCGCGTCGCCGGCGGACTGGATGATGCCCGGCAGGAACTCGAAGAACTGGGTGGAGTGGATGATGGTGTAGGCGATGCCCGCCTCGCGGATCAGTGCCTCCTGCGCGATCTTGCCGCGGAAGTAGCCGCTGGCGGCGAGCTTGTCGGTACCCACCACAGACAGCGCCACGTGGTGCTGCACGCCGGCCTTGGCTTCGGCGGCGAGGATGTTGCGGCCCGCGGTCTGGAAGAACGCCAGCACGGCCGTGTCCTCGAATGACGGCGAGTTGGCCAGGTCGATCACCACCTGGGTGCCGGCCATGGCCGCGTCCAGGCCCTCGCCGCTGATGATGTCGATGCCGGTGGAAGGCGCGGCGATGACGATCTCATGCCCTGCCGCGCGCAGGCGGTCGACCACTTTGCTGCCGATGCGGCCGGTGCCGCCGATGACCAGGAACTTCATGGGGGATGCTCCACTGCTGGAAAGGGACGCCCGGCGATGGCCAGGGCATGGAAGGATGCTAGGCAGGCCGCGCCCACCGCAGTAGGTCCGCGCATGGACGCGCACTGTTGCCGGCCGGGAACCAATCGCAGTTCATCGCCATGCCCCGGCGTCGATGTCGCGTGCCGGGGCAGCACCCTGCTGCACCGATTCCCAGTGGGTCACCACGTCCAGGTCCAGCGCGCGCACCTCCGCAGTGATGAAGTCGATGAAGGCCCGGATGCGCTTGGGCAGCTGGCGGCGGCTCAGATAGCACAGGTAGTGGCCACGATCATCGGCGGCGTAACGGTCCAGGCAGCTCACCGCCAGGCCCGCGTCCAGCGCGGCACGTACCTGGTAGTTCGGCAGCTGCGCCACGCCCTGGCCCTGCAGCACCGCCTGCAACGCGAGGTCGGCATCGTTGAACACCAGCGCCGAGGCCGGTTCCACGCGCAATGGCTGGCCGTCCACGCGGAACTCCCACGGCTGCAGGCGACCGTTGGACTGCCGCTGGCTGATGCAGGTATGCGCGGCCAGCTCGGCGACGCTGCCGGGAATGCCGTGCTGCTGCACGTAGGCCGGTGCCGCACAGACCAGCAGCTGCATCGGGATCAGGTGCTTGGCGATCACCTCGCTGTCTTCCAGCACGCCATCGCGGAAGGCGACGTCGATGCGGTCGGCGGCCAGGTCCAGCGCGCGCTCTTCCAGTTGCAGCTCCAGGGTGACCTCGGGGAACAGCGCACGGAACTGCGACAGCAGCGGTGCGATCACCTTGCGGCCAAATCCCGGGTTCGCGCTGACCCGCAGGTGCCCACGGGGCGGCCCGTCGCGCAGGTCGCGCATCTCCTCCAGCGCCTGCAGGATCCGGTCCACGCCGGGGCGGCAGCCGTCATGGAACAGTTCGCCTTCGCGGGTCAGCGAAGTCGACCGCGTGGTGCGCAGGAACAGGCGCACGCCAAGCTGGCCCTCCAGTTTCTGCACGCTGCGACTCACCGCCGAGCGGCCGATGCCCAGACGGTCGGCCGCGCGCGAGAAGCTGCCTTCATGGGCGACTGCGATGAAGGCCATCACACCGGCGTAGCTGGCTGAAAAGCCGGTGGTCAGGGGGTCGGCACTTTCGTCTACGGTGCCTGGTTCGGTCAGGGACATGCGGGTGGCACTCCAGGAGGGCGCGCAGCGTCGCGCGGGCAGGCGTGGGCGGCATCGGCATCGGGGGCATTCGCAGTGCTCATGCCAGTCAGACGGACCAGCGCGATGTGCTGTGACAGCCCCGCCCCGGCTGGATTGGTGCATTGCGCTCAACACCGTGCGTCCGCTGCCCCGGCTACCGGCACGGTCGCTGCGGGCCTAGCCTGCAGCCTCGAATCCGTTCCCCTCTCCCCAGGAGTACTCCCATGACCGAGCGTCTCGACTACCAGAAGCAGGCCCCCGCGCTGTTCAAGAAGCTGCTGGACTACAGCATGGCCGCGCACGCCACCACGATCGAAGAACAGATCCAGGACCTGATCGCGATCCGTGCTTCGCAGCTCAATGGCTGCGGCTTCTGCGTGGACATGCACATCAAGCAGGCCACGATCCACGGCGAACGTCCGCTTCGGCTGCACCACGTTGCGGTGTGGCGCGAGTCCACCCTGTTCAGTCCGCGCGAGCGGGCGGCGCTGGCGTGGACCGAAGTACTTACCCAGCTGCCGGCGCAGGGGGTTTCCGATGAGCTGTACGAGCGCGTGCGCGGCCAGCTTTCCGAACAGGAAGTACTCGACCTGACCCACGCGGTGATGGGCATCAATGCCTGGAACCGCATCAACATCGCCTTCCGCAGCGAGCCGGGCTCGCGCGACAAGGCCTGGGGCCTGGACAAGGCCGGCCTCGACTGAAGGAGACGCCCATGCGCACCCTGATCTGCTCCCTGCTGCTGGCTGCGACCAGCGCTGCCGCCCTGGCCGCACCCTCCCCTCCCGCCGCCCCCGAGCCGGTGGTGACTGCGGTGATGACCACGCCCCTGCCCGAGTATCCGGGCAAGGAAGCCCTGATCCTGACCGTGGAGTACCCGCCCGGCGGGGCCGACCCGGTGCACCGCCACGACGCGCATGGGTTCGTGTACGTGCTGCAGGGCCACATCGTGATGGGCGTGGCCGGCGGCCGCGAGGTCACCCTGGGTCCCGGCGAGGCCTTCCATGAGGGCCCCGCCGACCTCCACACCGTCGGTCGCAACGCCAGCAGCACCGAACCGGCGCGGTTCGTGGTGTTCCTGATCAAGGACGCCGACAAGCCTGCCGTGCTGCCCCCGCATTGAGTTGGGCGTCGGACGCCGCAGGCACGGTGCTTCTCTCCCGGCACTGTTCCTGCGGCGTACGCTCGTGTTGAATGCCGCGATGGAAACACTCCCCGACCTGTTCACCTCCTTGCGCCCGCGCGTGCTGGGCGTGGCCTACCGCATGCTGGGTTCGATGGCCGAAGCCGAAGACGTGGCGCAGGAAGTCTGGCTGCGCTGGCACGGCACCGACCGCAGTGCGATCGCCAATGCCGAGGCCTGGCTGGTGGCCACCACCACCCGCATCGCCATCGACGAACTGCGCATGGCGCGTCGCAGCCGCGAGCACTACGTGGGCATCTGGCTGCCCGAGCCGGTACCGACCGAGGATGCGGACACGCCCGAACGCCTGCATGAGGCCGCCAGCGACCTGTCGGTCGCGTTCCTGGCGGTGCTGGAACGGCTGGCGCCGGAAGCCCGCGCCGCGTTCCTGCTGCACGATGTGTTCGACCGCGATTACCCCGAAATCGCCCGCATCCTCGACAAGAGCGAGGCCGCCTGCCGCCAGATCGTGCACCGCGCACGCAGCCGTCTGCGCGAAGAGCGCCCGCTGCAGGTCGTGCCGCACCGGACCCACCAGCAGCTGCTGCAGGCCTTCGCCGACGCACTGGACAAGGCCGACCTGAAGTCGATGGTGGCGCTGATGGACAGTTCGGCGCAGCTGATCGGCGACGGTGGCGGCATCGTCAGCAGTTTCCCCAAGCCGATGCTCGGCGGTGCGCGCATCGCCCAGCTGCTGTTCGCGCCCACGCTACGCCGCCGCGCCGAGCTGCGCATGGTGCCGGCGTTCTTCAACGGCCGCATGGGGCTGCTGCGTTACTTCGGCGACCACCTCGAATCGGCGATGTCCTTCGACACCGATGGCGAGCGCATCACCCAGATCCTGGTCCAGCGCAACCCCCACAAACTGGTGCGGATCGTGGCCCGGCAGCCGTTGTCGCTGCGCTGAGCGACAGCGCCGCCCGGCTTGATGCCACGATGACGACCGTCGGTGCATGGTGCAGGTAGTCCCACCGGAACCAGCCATGCCCGTATCCGCCTCCCCGCACGCACCGCTGCCGCCGTCGCTCTGGCGTACCCTGCAGCGTGCGTTCTACCGTCGCCACCCTGCCGAGGTGGCACCGGAACTGCTGAACAAGCTGCTGGTGCGCGACGATGGGCGTGCCGGCCGGATCGTGGAAGTGGAAGCCTATGCCGGCGACCAGGACCCGGCCGCGCACTCGTTTCGTGGCATGACCGCACGCACCGCCAGCATGTTTGGCGAGTGTGGGCACCTGTATGTGTACTTCACCTACGGCATGCACTGGGGCAGCAATGCCGTGTGCGGCGAGGTCGGCCAGGGCTGGGGCGTACTGTTGAGGGCGCTGGAACCCGTGCATGGCATGGCGCTCATCCGCGAAGCGCGCCCGGCCATCCAGCGCGATCGCGAGCTGGCCAGCGGGCCGGGGCGACTCTCGCAGGCGATGGGCATCACCAAAGCGCTGGATGGCGCCGACCTGGTGAAGAATGATCGCGGCATCCGCATCGTGTCCGACGGCATGCCGCCACCCGACGATCCGGTGGCCGGGCCCCGCATCGGCATCAGCCGCGCCGTGGAATTTCCGTGGCGCTGGCACGTGCGTGGGCATGCGCATGTGTCCGGCCGGCGGTCGAAGGCGTAACGACCAACGGTCGTTACCTACCGGGGTAGCGCACGACCGTTGGTCGTGCGGTGCGCCTTCAGCAGCGGCAGCGGATCGTAGGCGCCATCGGCACCGTAGATCCCCCAGTGCAGGTGCGGCGGCGTGCCGGCCGCATTACCACTGTCACCGACGTAGCCCAGCACGGTGCCTTCACTGACCACCTCGCCTTCGCTCAGGCCATCGCGCCAGTCGTCCAGGTGCGCGTAGTAGTAGCGTTCGCGCGCCGGTCCCACCACCCAGACCTGGCGCCCGCCCAGCCCGCTGTCGCGCACCGCGACGACCACTCCCGGTCCGACGCTGCGGACCGGCGTGCCGCGCCTGGCGAAGATATCCACGCCGGCGTGGGTGCGGTCGCGGCCGCGCGGCGCACCGAAGGTATCGGCAATCCGCCGCGCTGCTACGCCTTCCACCGGCACCGGCAGCGACGACGGCGCTGGCATGCGCGACAGTTCCCACATCGCGCGTGGCGCCTTCAGCCATTCGCCATTCCACAGGGCCAGCGCCACAATTCCCAGCAACAGCGGAAGCAGCAGCCAGGCCAGCCACCGGCGCAGGGCGAACGCCGGGGAACGCGGGCCTGCATGGGTGGCAGGTGCACTATCGTTGTCGGGCGGAGGCGTTGGGTTCATGCCCCATAGCATCGCAGACCGCGCGTGGATGTCGCGCGGTCAAGGCGCGGCGTTCCGCGCTCACTGCACCGGCACGGCCTCCGGGAATGTCCAGCGCCCGTCCAGGAGTTCTGCCCGCGGCCGGTACAGCCGCACCATGTAATTCCAGCCCGGCATGGTGGGCAGGCAGTTGGGCACCTGGCCGTCGCAGCCTCCGAACTGGATGTCGATCGATCCGTCGGCGCCCTTCTTCGCGGTAAGGTTGTTCAACGTATAGGCGTTCTGCGGATTCTTTTCGTAGTAGCCCTGCGCGTTGTACAGGCTCACCGACCAGAATCCATCCACGGGCACGTCGGCCACGTGCAGCCGGTACACGGTCCTGCCATCGTTCCTTTCGGGCACCACGTTGAGGTACAGCGCATCCTTGTCGGGATTGCCGCCCCACGCCGAGGCGGCCCCTATCACGCGTCGCACGGGGTCGACGGTGTCGCGGGTACCGAACATGTGCCGCGTATCGGGCAGGGTGGATGCCAGGGTCAGCAGCGCTGCGCGCACCTTGTCCTGGCTCACCGTGTCCCATCTGGGTACGTCGAAGCTGCCCGGCGCAGCCTGCTGGATCCTGATCGCATCCTGCAGCGCGTGCACCTTGGCCACGTCCTCGGGGTTGGAGGGATCCACCAGCGTTCGAAGGGCGACCACCACGTAGCGGGTGCCATCCTTGCCCCGGCTGAGCGTGTAGGCGCCGGGCGTGTAGTTCACTTGGGTGGTGTACTGGTCCTCGTCGATGACCTGCATGGACATGAAGCGGTCCCCGGCATCGGGGAGGGTGATGGTGACCGGGCCGGCATCGAGGTCGAACACCGCGCTGGAGTACAACGTGTCGCGGTTCAACCGGACCACGGTCTGGCTGTCGATCGATGCCGGCTCGCGGTGGTGGAAAAGCTTGCCCAGCCCCTGTTCTTTCACAAGAGCGCCGAGATAGCGATCGGATTCGGCGCGTACGAAGTTGTCGGCGGTCACCGGCACGCTTCCCGGCTCGGCAGCGCGGTCGGGTTCGGCAGCAGCCACCGCCGGGGGCGGCGTCGCCGTTGCAGCCGGCGCGGCCGCGGGTGCGGCGCGGGCGGCGTCCGCGGCGGGCGTGGCCTCTGGTTCCCGTCGGCAGCCGACACACGCCAGCGCGATCACCAGGGCGGTCAGCGGCAGGGCGACGCGGGAACTACGCAGGACGTCGTTGCTCACGGCAGGTCTCCAACGCGGAAAGCTGGAGCCTAGCAATGGTCCGATGCGCCCAACACCGTACTTCTACTGCGGTTTCAACCGCATTGTCCGCAAGGTCGTCGACGGCCGGCGATGAAGATGGCGACTAGAGGGCTTTCCGCCGCGTTGACACCCGCAGGGAGACCATGGCTGCATCTTCGGTTCGCGTGTGATCCATGAGCAGGTTGGCGTCATCCCGTACAAACAAGGTCATCCTGGTGGTGGAGGATGAAATCGAGCTGTCGAGGCTTTTCATCGAAGTCCTGAGCGGCGCCGGCTACACAGTGGTTCCGGCCTACTCGGTTACCGACGCATTGTTTGCCATCGCGGACCAGCCGTTCGATGCGGCGATCCTGGATGTCGAACTTCGCGACGGCGCCGTGTTCCCGGTGGCTGACCGCCTGGCTCGCCTGGGTACGCCCTTTCTGTTCGCGTCCGCTGTCTACCTCCAGGCAGTGCCCGCCGCCCACAGGTCGGTACCGTTCGTTGGCAAGCCGTTCGAGATCGACAACCTGCTGGCCCACGTGGAACGCGCTCTCGACGTCGGGCGCAAGGCCAGTTAGACAGCACCGACGCGCCACTAGACGACTGGTCTAATTGCATGTACAGTGCGCTGCATGAACCCGACACCTCCCTCCGAAGTCCGTGATGTACGCGACAGGATCCTGTCCAGCGGCCAGCGCATCATGGGCGGCAAAGGATTCTCGGCAGTCGGATTGAATGAAGTACTGAGTGCCGCAGGGGTGCCGAAAGGCTCGTTCTACCACTACTTCGGTTCCAAGGAAGCGTTCGGCGAAGCGTTGCTGGACGACTATTTCGCGGCGTACCTGGCCGATATGGACCGCATCTTCACCACTTCCGGTAGCAACCGCGCGCAACAGCTGGACGCTTATTTCAGTGCGTGGAAGGAAAACCAGTCATTCGAGGACTGCCAGGGCAGATGCCTGGCAGTGAAGCTCGGCGCCGAAGTAGCGGACCTTTCCCAGGGCATGCGCGCTGTGTTGCAGCGGGGCACCGCCGGCATCATCGCGCGGCTGGCGCGGGTGCTGGAAGCGGGCGCGGCGGAGGGCTCGCTGGCCTTCACCGGCACACCGGGCGCTGTGGCACAGAGTCTGTACGAGCTGTGGCTGGGTGCCAGCCTTATGGTCAAGATCGTGCGCAGCAGCCAGCCCTTCGACAACGCAGCGCAGACTACGCGACAGATGCTTCACCCCGCTGCCTGAACCGGGCAGCGGGTCGACAACGCCCGTCGGGCGTTTTTTCACGCCGGGTTTCTAGACGACCGGTCTACTGTATAGCTCTCAACACCAGGAATCACGCGCCATGAAAGTACTGATCGTTCTTACCTCCCACGACGAGCTTGGCAACACCGGTCGCAAGACCGGATTCTGGCTCGAAGAACTCGCTGCGCCCTACTACGCGTTCCAGGACGCCGGCGCCACCATCACCCTGGCTTCGCCCAAGGGCGGGCAGCCGCCGTTGGACCCGAAGAGCAACGAGCCGGATTTCCAGACCGCGCTCACCCGCCGCTTCGAAGCCGATGCGGCGGCCATCGCGCAGCTGGCCAACACCGTGCCGCTGGACAGCGTTGCGCAGGCCGACTTCGACACCGTGTTCTATCCCGGTGGCCACGGGCCGCTCTGGGACCTGGCCGAAGACCGCCGTTCCATCGCGCTGATCGAATCCTTCATCGCCGCCGACAAGCCGGTCGCGCTGGTCTGCCATGCCCCGGGCGTGCTCCGCCACGTCAAGGCCGCCACGGGCGAGCCACTGGTGCAGGGCAAGCGGGTGACCGGTTTCACCAACAGTGAAGAAGCCGGCGTCGGCCTGACCGAGGTGGTGCCATTCCTGGTGGAAGACACGCTGAAGGCCCTTGGCGGCGACTACTCCAAGGGTCCGGACTGGGGGTCGTACGTGGTCAGCGATGGCCTGCTGGTCACCGGGCAGAACCCTGCTTCGTCAGCGGAAACGGCCGCCGTGCTGCTGCAGCGACTGGGCGCGAAGTAAGCGCAAGCGATCGACAGCGCGCCCGCCGCAAGGCGGGCGCGCTCAGGAAACCCGCCTGCCGTCCTGGTCGATCACGACCTCGCCGTCTTCCTTTGCAAACGGCGCGGTGACCGCGGGAAGGATCTCCAGCACAACCTCCGAAGGCCGACACAGACGCGTGCCCAGATCGGTCTGCACCCACGGCCGCTCGATCAGGATGGGGTTGGCCAGCAGCGCATCCAGCAACGCATCGTCGCCCAGCGACGCATCGTCCAGCCCCAGTTCGCGATAGCGCGGCTCCTTCTGGCGGATGGCGCCCCGCACACCCACGCCCGCAGCATCGATCAGCTCGACCAACCGCGCACGGCTGGGCGGATCGACCAGATACTCGATCACCGTCGGCTCCATCCCCGCATGACGCATCAACGCCAGCGTGTTGCGCGAGGTGCCGCACCTGGGGTTGTGGTAGATGACGGGCTTCATGTGCCTTCCTCATTCAAAAACGGTGATTCCATTATTCAGGAATCATCGAATCGAAGCACGCAACACTGGCGCTAGATGCCCGCTGCCAGGGCACCCCTTCGCGACACGCCGGCGTCGTCACCCTGCTGGCGGGAAATCCGTCGAGACGCTGAGCCCGCGCCACTGCTCCAGTTGCTGAAGCCTGGAGCGGTCCGCACCGGCAATGATCTCCAACGCGTCGCTGCCCAGCGCCAGGCGCAGCGGTGGGCGGTCCAGAGATGCCAGCTGCACCAGGGCGGTGCCGGCCCGCGCGGGGTCACCGGGCTGGCGGCCATCGTAGTCGCGCTGCGCACGTGCGGTGGCGCCGACCACCGCGTCGTATTCCCGGCGACCCTCGTGCAGGGTGGTGGATGAGCCGGCGAAGTCGGTACGGAATCCACCGGGTTCCACGATGGTGACATGCACGCCGATCAGCGCCATCTCCCTGGCCAATGACTCGGAAAAGCCCTCGATTCCCCATTTCGCAGCCGAGTATGCCGCACGGCCGGGTGCACCGATGCGTCCGCCCACCGACGAGAACTGGATGATGTGGCCGCTGCCCTGCCCACGCATCAGCGGGATGACTGCCTTGGTCATGATGATGGTGCCGAACAGATTGGTTTCGATCTGCTGGCGGAACTCTTCAAGGCTTGCGTCTTCCACGGAGTTCACATCGCCGTAGCCGGCGTTGTTCACCAGTACGTCCAGCCCGCCGAAGGCGTCATCGGTAAAGGCGACCGCCGCAGCCGCCTGTGCAGGATCGGTCACGTCCAGGGCGAAGATGCGCACCGCATCACCGTGTTGCCGCACCAGATCGTTGAGCCGTGCCGGATCGCGTGCGGTGGCAACCAGCCGGTGACCGGCTGCCAGTACGGCCTCGGCCAGTGCGCGGCCAATGCCGCGCGACGCGCCAGTGATGAGCCAACGTTGTGTCATGGGATATCTCCTGATGGGATGGAATCAGAGCACGGCAGTGCCGGCGTCGGGAAAGTCGGTGCGTGACGCGGTGAGCACGGCGGCATCCAGGTCCTGTTGCAGTGCCGCCACTTTGGCGCCGATACGTCGCAGCGCATCGCTGCCCAGCACCAGCCAACGGCGTCCGGTCGGGGCAACGATCTCGTCATGGATGGCTGCGGCCACACGGGCCGGGTCGCCAGGAAACATCTCGGGGGTCACGGCTGCCACCTGTTCGCGGAACCGACCCGAGGTTGCAGCGTAGTCCGCGATCGCGTTGCCGGACGCGTGCGTGCGGGCTTCAATGCCGGTCCTCACCGAGCCTGGCTGTACCGAGAACGCGCGAATGCCCAACGGCGCCAGCTCCTGCTGCAACGCTTCGGTCACCCCCTCCAGTGCGAACTTGCTGGCCGAGTAGAACCCATTGGCCGGCAGGCTGGCGATGCCATCCATGGACGAGATGTTGACCAGCGTTCCGGCGCGTCGCGCCCTCATGCCCGGCAGTACCAGGCGGATCATGTCGACCGCGCCGAACAGATTGACCTCGAACTGCGCGCGGTAGTCCGGTTCGCGCTGCTCCTCGATGGCGCCGATGAAATCGACGGCGGCATTGTTGACCAGGACGTCGATGGGACCAAACTGGCTGAGTGTGTGCTGCACGGCCGCGCTGCGTTGGGCGCTGCTGGTGACGTCCAGTACCACCACGCGCGCCGACCCGGGGAAGCGCGCCGCCAATGCATCCATGGCACGGGTACTGCGTGCCGCCAGTACCACCCGATGCCCGTGCGTGAGCGCGTGCTCGGCAAGCGCGTGGCCAATGCCGCTGGACGCACCGGTGACCAGCCAGGTGAGCGGTTCCGCACTGTCGACCAGTGCGGGAGTGTGCGTAGGCATGCTGCATCTCCGGGGGAAGGAGCCGGCAGCATGCGCCGGCTTCGACGGCTACGCCCGCTATGCTGTGTTAGCCGACGTTAGCGTGGCGACGGAGATACCAACGTATAGCTGCACCGCGCGATGGAGCGTGGGCATGCTGGCGGTCCACGGGCGTGCCTCTGCGTGCCTGCCCCCCTTTGCAGGAACTCCGCATGCGCACGGCACTGCACTGCCTGGCTACAGCACTCCTTGCCGCCCTGCCCCTGCAGGCCGCGGCGTCCGCCGCGCCGGACGCGCCCGACGCACAGACCCGGTTGCGCGACCAGGGCTTCAATCATTCGCAGGTGATGAACACTGCCGAATGGCTGAGCGATGAGATCGGATCGCGCCTGACCGGCTCGCCTGGCATGCGCCGTGCCGAAGCTTGGACCCTGCAGCAGTATCGCCAGTGGGGCCTGCACAACGTGCACCGCGAAGGCTTCGCGTTCGGCCGCGGCTGGGAGATGGAACACGTGGCGGTACGCATGCTTGCGCCGCGTGTGCTGGCTCTGCATGCCGTGCCGGTTGCCTGGTCACCGTCGACGCCCGGGCCGGTGCGCGCGCCCATCGTGGTGGCGCCGATCCGGAGCACAGCGGACTTCGCCGCCTGGCGCGGGAAACTTCGCGGGACGATGGTGCTGGCAGACCTGCCCGGCACCGGATCGGAACCGGACCAGGCCCCCTTCCAGCGTTTCAGCAGCGCCCAGATCACTGCGATGGATCACTACGACCCGCCGCAGCACGCGCCATCGGTGCTGCCCCCTTGGCTGAAGCACGCACGCCTGCAGCAACGGATCGACCAGTTCCTGAAGGACGAAGGCGCGGTAGCCCGCGTGCAGCAGTCCTACAGCGACGGCGGACTGCTGCACGGGGAAGGTACTCACTACCAGCAGGGCGGCCCATTGCCGGCGGTGGAGCTGGCGGCTGAAGACTATCGTCGCCTGGCACGACTGGCGAAGAATGGCGAGGTGGTGCTTGAGATCGACAGCCAGACCCGCTTCCTCGACCAGGACGCTACCGCGTACAACATCATCGCCGAGATACCCGGCACCGATCGGAGCGCCGGCTATGTACTGGCGGGTGCGCACCTGGACAGCTGGGCCGCGGCCGACGGCGCCGCAGACAATGCCGCCGGCTGTGCGATGGTGATGGAGGCGGCGCGCATGCTCGCTGTGATCGGAATCCGTCCACGCCGCACGATCCGGTTTGCGCTGTGGTCCGGCGAAGAACAAGGCCTGCTGGGGTCGAAGGCGTACGTCGCCACCCACCTGGCATCTCGCCCCCCCGCCCCGCCGGGCACCACGGGCCTGGAGGATTACTACGCGATCACCCGCCGCTTTCCGGTGGCGCCGCTTGCGGACTACGCCAGGCTTGCCGCGTACTTCAACCTGGACAACGGCTCCGGCCGGATCCGCGGGATCCATGCGCAGGGCAACCTGTCCGCGGTTCCAGCACTCGAGCAGTTGATCGCGCCGTTCCGCGCGCTGGGCGTGGAACGGGTGGTCGCCGGCGATGTCGACAGCACCGATCACGAACTGTTCGCGGCGGTCGGCCTGCCTGCATTCCAGTTCGTCCAGGACCCGCTGGACTACGACACCCGCGTGCACCATTCCAGCATCGATACCTACGACCACCTGAAGGCCGATGACATGCGGCAGGGTGCGGTGGTGCTGGCGGGCATCCTGCTCGACGTCGCCAACCGCCGCGACCCGCTGCCACGCCAGGCACTGCCGAGCGCACCCGCGCCGAGCGATCCGTTCACCTACGACACTCCCGACGACCTGCGTTGAGGCCGGACATGAACCTCCCACTGAACCTCCCGGCGCAGCCGCGCGACCTGGCACTGGCCGAGCTGGCGCACGAGCTGCGCAACCCACTGTCGGCCATCGGGCTGGCCGCCAGCGTGCTGGAAGCGCATGTAGCGCAGGACCAGCGCTGCGGCCTGCTGCTGGGCGCCATCGCCAGCAACGTCGCCCTGGCCGCCCGCATGGTGGAGGACCTCCTGCAGCACAGCCAGGTCAATGCCGAGGGATTCCATCTGGAGCGCGCGCCGTGCCGGCTGGGCGAGCAGCTGCGGCAAGCGATATCGATCGCCGCGCGGCAGATGGGCCAGCCGGAACGCACGGTCGTGGTGCAGATGCCAGAAGGCGACATCATGCTGCGCCTCGACCCCATGCGCATGCAGCAGGTGTTCGTGAACCTGGTCGCCAATGCCATGCGCTACACACCGTCGCCGGGCCGCATCCAGGTGACCGCCCGGCTGCAGGACATGCAGGTGCTGGTGGAGGTAGCCGATGAAGGCGTGGGCATCGAACCCCACCGCCTGGCGACGCTGTTCGACAGTGGCACGTTGCCACGTCTGTCGGGTTCCAAGCTGGGTCTCGGAATCGGCCTGTCCGTGGTCAAGCGGATCGTCGAGCGGCATGGCGGCAGCGTGCGGGCCTGCAGCGAGGGCAGCGGACGCGGCAGCTGTTTCACCGTCGCTCTTCCGCATGTCGATTGAACATGCGCGCTGCGCGGCCCGGCGGTTACGTGAGCGGACGCCACCTGAGAATTGCCAGAGCCACGCCTGCAACCACCGCGCAACTGCCCAGCCACACCGATACGTCCGCGAGGTCCATGCCAGCGTCGAACAGCATCCCGGCCCCCAGCGTCGCCAGCACGCTGCCTCCCCGTCCGATGCCGATCACCCAGCCGGCACCGGTAGTGCGTACGCGCGGCGGGAAGCTGGCGGCGATGAGGGCGAACATGCCGACGAAGCCGCCGAACACGAAGAAGCCGGTGACGGCCGCGACCAGCAGCGCCGTGCCGAGGTTGTCCAGCACGCTGCCGAACAACGCCGTGCCGCAGCCCGAACCGACCAGGGCGAACGCCGCCAGGCGTTGCAGACCGAACCGCGGTGCCAGCCATCCCAGCAGCACGCCGCCCGCCACGCCGCTCAGGTTGGCCACCACCGACACGCTGGTGGCCTGCGCGGGCGAATGCCCGGCCCCGACCACCATCAACGGCACCCAGTTGAGGAAGAAGTAGCCGCTGGTGACGAACAGGACGTTGATCGCGGTGACCTTCGCCGCCTGCGGCAGCGTGTCCGCCTGCATCGGCACGGGCCTGCGCGGTTCCTCCGGTCGGCGGTCTTCCGCTGAACCGGCGGGCTCGTAAAGGCAGGTGCGGATCAGCGCCCACAGCACCGCAGCGAGGACGCTGCCCAGCACGAATATCGCCCGCCAGCCAGGCCCCTGGAGGAGCAGTGCGGAAACGGTGCCCCCCAGCACGCCACCCACCGGGTAGCCGATCGACATCAACCCGATTGCCAGCTCCCGGCGGCGCGGGCTGGCATGGTCCGCCGCCAGCGGTGCCAGCACGGCGATCATGGCGCCGGTGCCAAGCCCGGTCACCAGTCGCGCCACGATCAGTCCGGCGTACCCCGTCGCCGCAGCGCTGGCCGCCATGCCCAGCAGCATCAGCGCAAGGTTCACCTGCACCAGCGACTTGCGTCCGTACCGATCAGCCAGCGGTGCCAGCAGCAGCGAGCCCAGCCCCATTCCCACCAGCCCGGTCGCCAGTGTCCAGCCCTGCGCTGCTGCGTTCGCACCGAATGCACGGGAGAAGCCGGGGGCTGCAAACGCAACCGACAACACCGCGAAGCCATCCAGTGCAGAGATGGCGGCCAGCAACGCCACGGCGCGTACCCCGAAGGACCCGGCAAGAACCGGTTCCTTCGGGGTGTTGTCCGCCAGCGGCAGTCGGCTGTTCATGCGGGCAGGACCGTCACCGGGACAGCGCCGCCTTCTCGACCAGTGCGGCCACTGCGTCCGGATGGGACACCATCACCACATGCGAGGCCCCCTTGATCACCACGGTGTCGCGGGCATGGGCGCGTTTGGCCATGAACGCCTGGGCCGCTGCAGGAATGTTGCGGTCGGCTTCGCCGTAAACGAACCAGCTTGGCAGGGTCTTCCACGCGGCGGCAGGGCTTGCCTCGTTCAAGGCTGCTTCGGTGATCGGGCGCTGGCTGGCCGCCATCAGGCGTGCCTGCTTCGCGGGCACGTCGGCGGCGAACTGCGCGTGGAACTTGTCCTGCAGGATATAGAGATCCTTGCCGCCGTCTGACAGGGCGACCGGTGGTGCCAGCGTGGCGCCCAGGCTGCTGCCGGGGAATTTCGCCGACAACTGCGCGGCCGTCTCGCCGACTGCCGGCGCAAACGCAGCTACGAACACCAGCGCCTTGACGTTGGGCACGCCGTCAGCAGCGGCGCTGATCACCGAGCCGGCATAGGAGTGGCCAACCAGCACCACCGGTCCGGAGATGCTGCGCAGCAGGCTGCTCACTTCCGCTGCGTCGGTGCGGATGCTGCGAAGATTGTTGGGTGCGGAGATCACCCGGTAGCCGTCGGCGTGGAGGCGTTCGATGACGCCGTTCCAGCTGGAGCCGTCGGCGAAGGCACCATGCACCAGCACGACCGTGGGTTTGGGTTGCGTCGGCTGTGCGGCGAAACCAGACAGGGGGGTGGCCAGCGCCACGGCCAGCAACATGAAGGTGCCGAGCAGGGAGGGCAGACGATGTTTACGGGATTTCATGGACGTATTCCTCGGGGGGAGTGGACGGCGGCGCGGGTCATGGCGCCCACCGGGTGAACACCAGGTCGTGGTCCTTGACCCGGGATTGATGACAGGCCAGGCAGGTCTCGTGCTGGGCCCGGTCGACCGGCTTGCCGTCGATGAAACGGCCAAAGCCCCAACCGCCGGACGCCGCGTACTTCTTCGAATCCTTCACCATGACCTGCACGGTGGTGGCCGCGCCCGGCACCGATGCCGGGGCGAACTCGCTCGATGGCACGTCCTTCCAGGCCAGTTTCACCAGCACCGCGCCATCGGGGAAAGGCAGCCTGCCTTCCCGATAGGCACGCACGGCCACGTCGTTGCCAAGGACGGCGCGCAGCTCGTTCAACGGCGCGGCCTCCTGCGCCACGCCCACCAGCTGCCAGCGCCGGTAGTTGTCGGGCAGGGTCACGCCATAGATCGGCGACGCGGGCCGGGCCGCCGGCGCGCCGCGCGCCATCACCACGGTGCCGAACGCCACGAGCGCGCAGACCAGCACGAACAGGGCGATACGCAGGGTCTTCATCAGGGTGTCCTCGCAGGCCTACAGATGGTCGACATCGATCACCGCCTGCGCGAACGCCTGCGGACTTTCCTGCGGCAGGTTGTGGCCGATGCCGCCACTGACCAGGCGATACGCATATTTGCCGGTGAAGCGCTTGGCATAGCTTTCGGCGGTCGGGTGCGGAGCGCCGTTGGCATCGCCTTCCATGGTGATGGTCGGGACGCTGATGCTCGGCAACGCGGCCAGGCGCTGCTCCAGCGGCGCGTACTTCGCTTCGCCCTCGGCCAGTCCCAGCCGCCACCGGTAGTTGTGGATGGCGATCGCGACCTGGTCGGGGTTGTCCAGCGCGGCGGCGCTGCGTGCGAACGTGGCGTCGTCGAACTTCCATTGCGGCGAGGCCAGCTGCCAGATCAGGCGCGCGAAGTCGTGCCGGTTCTTGTCATAGCCGTCGCGGCCACGGTCGGTGGCGAAGTAGAACTGGTACCACCACTGTAGTTCGGCCTTGGGTGGCAGCGGCGCGCTGCCCGCCGCCTGGCTGCTGATCAGGTAGCCGCTTACCGACACCAGCGAACGCACGCGCTCGGGCCACAGTGCGGCGACGATGTTGGCCGAACGCGCGCCCCAGTCGAAACCGGCAAGACCCGCCTGCCGGATACCCAGCGCGTCCATGAAATCGATCACGTCCTGCGCCAGCGCGGCAGGCTCGGCGTTGCGCGGCGTGTCACTGGACAGGAAGCGGGTGTCGCCGTAACCGCGCGCATACGGGACCAGTACGCGGTAGCCCTTGGCGGCCAGCAGCGGCGCAACCGCATCATAGCTGTGGATGTCGTAAGGCCAGCCGTGCAGCAGGATCACCACCGGCCCTTTGGCAGGCCCAAGCTCTGCATAGGCAACGTCGAGTACGCCGGCGCGCACGTGCTTCAGCGTGCCCAACGTACTGGCCGAGGCCGCAGGCGCCGCAGTCGCGGTGGCGGGGCGGGCGGCCACGCCACCGGCGACGCCCAGGAACAGGCAGGCCAGCAGGGAAGTCGCCAACACGCCAGCGCGCGGGCGGCCCGTTTCTACAGGGAACGTCGTAATGGTCTTCATCATCGTCTCCAGGGGGAAGGCCGTGCAGGGATTACGGCTGGGTATCGCGCAGCGGGCGGAATGCGCTGCGCAGTTCTTCGGCGAACAGCTGCGGCTGTTCCCACGCGGCGAAGTGACCGCCTTTGCCCGCTTGGTGGAAGTAGTACAACGAGGGATACGCCTGCCGCGTCCAGCTTTCCGGCGCACGGTAGATTTCGCCGGGGAACACCGTCACCGCGACAGGAACGCGGATGCTGGCCGTCTGCTGCGCAGCAGCGCTGAAATTGTTGTTGTTGTTTTCCCAGTAGAACCGCGAGGAGGAGGCACCGGTGCGGGTCACCCAGTACAGGGTCAGGTCGTCGAGGATCGCATCGCGGCCCAGCACGGCTTCGGGATGGCCATTGCTGTCGGTCCACGCGGCGATCTTTTCGTACAGCCATGCAGCCATGCCGGCCGGCGAGTCGGTCAGTGCGTACCCCACCGTCTGCGGACGGGTCACCATCATTGCGCCGTAGGCGGCATTTCGACCGAAGAAGGTACTGAGCTGCTCGTAGGCCACGCGCTCGCTGGCGCCCAGTGACGTCGGCGCCGGGTGGCCGGCGTTGATGCCCTCCACCAGCTCGGCCGGGATCGTGGCCGGCATGTTGAGGTGGATTCCAAGCAGGCCCTTCGGTGCCTGCCGCGCCAGCGCATCGGAGATGACCGAGCCGTGGTCGCCGCCCTGGGATACGTAGTGGCTGTAGCCCAGCCGCTTCATCAGGACGTCCCAGGCGTGGGCCACCCGGTCGGGATTCCAACCGGTACCGGTGGGCTTGCCGGAGAACCCGTAACCGGGAATGGCCGGGATCACCACATCGAATGCATCTTCAGCCCGTCCGCCGAAGGCCACCGGGTCGGTCAGCGGCCCTATCGCATTGATGAACTCCAGCGGCGAGCCGGGCCAGCCGTGGGTGAGCACCAGCGGCATGGCATTGGGCTCGCGCGAGCGCACATGGATGAACTGGATGTCCACGCCGTCGATGGTGGTGACGAACTGCGGCAGGGCGTTGAGGCGCTTCTCCACCTTGCGCCAGTCGTAGCCGCTTCCCCAGTAGCCGAGCAGGTCCTGCAAGGTCGCCAGCTGCACGCCCTGGGAGGTATCGGCCACGGTTTCCCGGTCGGGCCAGCGGGTCTGCGCGATGCGTCGGCGCAGCTCGACCAGCTCGCGCTCGGGCACGTGCACCCGATAGGGGCGGACGCGGGTGTCGGCAGACGTCGGCGACTCCGGCGCGGCCGCCGCCGGTGCGGCGTGCGCGGCGGCCAACGGACAGGCGACCGCTACGCCCAGTGCAACGACGAAGCGCAGGCAGGCGGTAGTGCGGCGTGTACAGGGGACGGTGGAAGGCATGGCGGGGCTCCGCGCGACGGAAGCGTCGCAGTGAGCGCATATCAACAGGGCCCGGCCCGGCGCACACTTGAACGAAGGTATCGGTCGATACCTACGTATGAGGGCGGGCTGCGGCAGCGCCCGCGGCTGCGGGCCGACACCAAGGTATAGTGGGCACACGCCACACCGGGGCGCACCCTTTACCGATGATGATCGTCGAGAGAACCCATGGTGGAGACAGCGCCCAGCGGCGGTTCGACAGACCCCACGATCGCGAATTTCCGCGCGTTGGCCGATGCCATGCCGGCGTCGGTGCTGCTGATGACGCCCGACGGCCAGGTGGAATATGCCAACCAGCAGGCGGTCGCGTTCCGTGGCGCCAGCCTGGACGAGCAGCGCGGATGGAAAACCGCGCAGTTGATCCATCCGGATGAGCTGCCCCGGGCCATCGCCGCATGGACGCACTGCGTGGCGACCGGCGACAACTTCGAGATGGAGTACCGGGTACGGCGCGCGGACGGGGTATACCGCTGGTTCCACGTACGCGGCCAACCGGTCAGGGACGCTGCAGGCCGCATCCAGCGCTGGTGCTTCCTGGACGTGGACATCGACGACCGCAAGCAGGGTGAGGCGATGCTGGCGCAGACCCTGGCCGAGCTGGCCGCGTCGAAGCAGCGCCTGCGCGCACTGATCGATACGGTGCCGGGTTTCGTCTGGCAGGCCGCGCCCGATGGCAGCGTGGAGTTCCTCAACCAGCGCTGGTTCGACTACACCGGCATGCAGCTGGAAGAGGCGCTTGGCAGCGGCTGGACATCACGCATCCATCCGGCCGACACCGCGCCGCTGGGTGCCTACTGGCATGCCCTGCTGGCATCGGGCCAGCCGGGCAGCTTCGAGGCCCGGCTGCGCGGCGCCGATGACCGCTACCGCTGGTTCCTGATCCGTGCCGTGCCGCTGCTGGACGACGACGGCCAGGTCCTGCGCTGGTACGGACAGAACACCGATATCGAAGACCGCAAGCAGGCCGAGCTGTCACTGGCCCGGGTCCGCTCGGAGCTGGCCCACGTCGCCCGCGTGGCCAGCCTGGGGACGTTGACCGCCTCCATCGCGCACGAGGTCAACCAGCCGCTGGCCGGGATCATCACCAACGCCAACACGTGCATGCGCATGTTGAACGCAGAGCCGCCGAACCTGGACGGCGCACGCGAAACCGTGCGTCGCACCCTGCGCGATGGCAACCGCGCATCGGACGTGGTCAAACGCCTGCGCGCCCTGTTTGCCAAGACCGACGCCGCCGCCGAGCCGCTGGACATCAATCAGGCAGCGCGCGAAGTGGTGGCGCTGCTGTCGGCCGAACTGGACCGTGCCGGCGTGGCGGTGCAGCTCGCGCTTGCGCAGCCGCTGCCCCCGGTATGGGCCGACCGCGTGCAGGTGCAGCAGGTCATCCTCAACCTGCTGCTCAACGCCACCGAGGCCATGTCCGGCCTGGGCGAGCGCCCGAAGCGGCTGCGCCTGGCCACGGCCGCCGACGCATCCGGCGGGGTCCTGCTGTCCGTGGCCGATTCCGGGCCCGGGGTGGAGCCGCAGGATGCGGAGCGGATTTTCCAGGCCTTCCATACCACCAAGCACAGCGGCATGGGCATCGGTCTCTCGGTGAGCCGTTCGATCATAGACAGCCATGGCGGCGCGCTGTGGGTACAGGCCGCCGAGGGCGGCGGCGCGATGTTCTCGTTCACCCTGCCGCGCGGGGAGACGCGCCCATGACCGCGTCGCTGCTGGTAGCGGTGGTGGATGACGATGAATCGGTGCGTGAATCGCTGCCCGACCTGCTGCGTGAATTCGGCTTTGCCGTGGCCGCCTTCTCCTCGGCCGCCGACTTCCTGGCCTCGGCTGAGCTCGACAGGACCCGCTGCCTCATCCTCGACATCGCCATGCCGGGCATGAGCGGGCCCGAGCTGATGCAGGAGCTTCGCCGACGCCACTTCACGATGCCGCTGATCTTCATCACCGCGCATGGCTCGGCCAGCGAGCGCCCCCGCCTGCTCGCGCAGGGGGCGGTGGACTGCCTTGCCAAACCGTTCAGCGAAGCGGAGCTGCTGCGGGCGCTCAACGCCGCGCTGCCGCTGGTGTGAACCTCCGGAGACTGCCATGCCAGATACCCCCGCCCTTGTATTCGTGGTCGACGACGACGTCTCGGTGCGCGAGTCGCTGGAGCTTCTGATCGCGCATGCCGGATGGCAGCCGGTGCTGTTCAGCTCGGCCACCGCGTTTCTCGCCGAGCCATTGCCGCAGGCACCTGCGTGCCTGGTGCTGGATGTGCACCTTCCCGATCTGAATGGACTGGACCTGCAGCAGTCGATGGGCGCCCTTCGCCCGGAGCTGCCGATCATCTTCATTACCGGCTATGGCGACATCCCATTGACCGTGCGTGCCATGCGCGCCGGCGCGGTGGAGTTCCTGACCAAGCCATTCGATGACGCCGTACTGCTGGACGCCATCGCCGAAGCGCTTGCGGCAAGCCGCGCCGCGTTGCAGGGACGGGCGCCGGTGCAGGCGCTGCTGGACGCGTACGCATCCCTGACGCCACGCGAGCAGGAGGTGGTGCGGCTGGTGGTGCGCGGACACATGAACAAGCAGGTCGCGGCGGAGCTGGGGATCAGCGAAGTCACGGTCAAGGCGCACCGCGGCAAGGCGATGCGCAAGATGGGCGCGCGCTCGCTGCCGGAGCTGGTGAAGCAGGCGGCCGTGATTGGCCTGGGGACCGTCGAGCCGGCCTGAGCCGGCTCAGCAAGCGTCGGGCTCGCTGGCGTGGCGCGCACGCACCCACTGGTGCACGTCCTGCGTACCGAAGCCTTCGCCCACCCAGGCGCTGCATGCGGCGAGCATCGCTGCCGCCCCCGCAGTGTCACCCTGCTGGGCCGCCAGTTCGGACTGGTCCAAGACGATGCGCAGTTCCCAGGCCCGCGCTCCATGGCGGCGGCTCAACGCCAATGCTTCATCGAGCAGCCGCGTGGCCTGCGCGGCGTCGCCCTGCAGGCGGTGCACGCCGGCCTGCAGACGCAGCAGTTCCGGCAGGGCGAAGGCGTCGCCACTGTGCTGGCAATGGGCAAGGGTGGTGGCCAGCAGGGACTGCGCCTGGCCGAGGCGACCGGCCAGTATCAGGCCCTCCGCCAACGCGATTTCGAACGAGGTGGTCAACAGTTCGTAGCGCATGCCATGCAGCTGGTCCAGGCTCGACTGCAGCCATTCGATCGCCGGTTCCGGCTCGCCCGCGCGTATCGCGATCGCCGCGCGCAGGCCGGGCACCGCTGCCATGTAGGGCGCGAGCAGGTTGGCTTCGGCGATGCGCGTGAACGCCGCCAGGCTGCTGCCGGCCCGTTCCAGCTCACCATTCCAGATGTGGATGCAGAGCGTCCATACCAGCGCGATGCAATGCGTGACCGGATGATCCAGCGCCTCGGCCTCGGCCTCTACACGCAGGGCCCACTGCCGGGCCTGGTCGGGGTAGCCCTGCAACCACAGCGTGCGGGCAAGTGCCAGGCCGGTGCGATTGCGGTGGTCGAAGCCGTAGTGCAGGGTCTGGCTGCGCCGCGAAGGACCGCTGTTGCGCAATGCGTGCTCCAGCTCCTGCCGCGCCAGCGGCAGTTCGCCCAGCAGATGGTGCGACACGCCCGCCAGCGACGATGCCACGGCTACTGCTTCGGCCTCGCCGATGGCCTCGCCCACGGCAGCGGCACGCTCTGCCCAGGCCAGCGACGCCGCGAAGTCCCCGATGCGTTCGTAGTAGATCTGCAGGCGGCCGAGCAGGGTCAGCTGCGCGTTGTGGTCGCCCAAGTCTTCGGCCAGGACCATGGCGCGACGCAGCGCCTTGCCCGCGGCGCCGCTGTTGCCCTGGGTGAACATCAGGACCAGTCCCAGCGCGGCCTGCAGCTCCATTTCGGTGCGGGTGCCGAAGTAGCCCAGCTCCAGCAGCTCGACGGCGCGGCTGCACCACACCCGGCATTCGTTGAGCAGCGAGGAATGCAGGAACACCGGCACGCTCGCCGCCGCCAGTGGCAGCGCCACGCCAGGGTCGCCGTCTGGGCCGAAGCTCCACTCCAGCGCGCTTCGCAGGTTGGCCAGCTGGCACGCGAAACGCGAGGTGCTGGCATAGACCGCGTCGGGGGAGCGACCGAGCTTTCCGAGCAGCTCGAGGTAGTACCCCGCATGGCGGAACGCCAGTCGGCGGCCTTCGTCGTCACCGTGCGCCGCCAGCCTTTCTCTGGCATAGGCACGAGTCATTTCCAGCAGGCGGAAGGAGGCCAGATCGGACCTCTGCTCCACCGTGACCAGCCCTTTGGCCACCAGCTCGTCCAGGGTGGCGGCCACGGTCACCGCATCCATCCGCGCGTCGCTCGCCACCTCGCTGGCCGCGTGCAGCGAAAACCTGCCAAGGAAGATCGCCAGCCGGTCGAACAGCAGCTTTTCCGTGCCGGAGAGCAGGCCATAGCTCCAGTCCAGGGTCGCGCGAAGCGTCTGCTGCCGCGGCAGTGCCGTGCGTCGACCGGACCAGGCCAGCGCGAAGCGTTCGCCCAACAGCCCGTGGGTTGCCTGGATGCCATGCGTGGCCGCCCGCACCGCCGCCAGTTCGATCGGCAGCGCCATGCCATCCAGACGCAGGCAGATGTCGGCGATCATGCGCAGCTGTTCCGCCTCCAGCGGGGCCTGGCGATCGTCCAGCGAAGCGCGTTCGACGAACAGCTTGACGGCCGGGTACGCCATCAGCGCAGGTGCGGACAGCTGGGCATCCGCGGGCGGACATTCCAACGGCCCCAGCCAGTACAGCTGTTCGCCCCGCGCGCGCAGCGGCTCGCGGCTGGTCGCCAGCACGCACACGCCCGGCGCCGCCTCGCGCAGGCGCTCGACGATGGCGCAGACCGCTTCCACCAGGTGCTCGCAGTTGTCGATGATCAGCAACGCGCGTGCATCCTGCAGATGGGCCAGCAGCACGAATACCGGGTCGTCGGCCTGCACCGGCACGCCCCAGGCCGCTGCCAGCGCCGAGGCCACCAGCGTGGCGTCCTCGATCTGCGCCAGGTCGACGAAGCGCACCACGTCGTAGGCCGCCGCGTGTCCAACATCGACCGCCAGGCTGGTCTTGCCGACCCCGCCACTCCCCACGATGGTGACCAGGCGAGGTTCCTGCAGGCTGCCGAGCACCGCCTGCACGTCGGCGTTGCGACCGATCAACGCAGGGCGCGTGGGCAGCGCCGCCAACGCGCTGCGCACGGGGGGCGGTGGTCCCGGGTCGCCTGCGCCGGGATCTGCGTCTCCAACTCCCGCCTGCACCCGCGCGACCGGCGCCACGAAAGCGTAGCCGACCCCCACCTGCGTGGCGATGTAGCGCCCGCCCGTGGCGCCGTCGTCGCCCAGGATGCGTCGCAGGTGGGTCATGTGGAAGCGCAGGCTGCCTTCCTCGACGATCGTGTCCGGCCACACCCGCTGCAGCAGCTCGCGCTTGGACAGGATCTGCCCCGGCCGCGACAGCAGGGCGACCAGCAGGTCCAGTGCGCGACCACCAATGGCAACGGGCGTGCCCTGCCGTTCCAGCAGGCGCCGACCCGGAAACACGCGAAAGGGACCGAAGCGGATCTCGGTCGCCAGCAGCGCGTGCGGATCGTCGATGGCAGGCTGCACGAGTCGGGCTCTCTCCAGCGTCTGGCCGCATCATAGGGGATCGGCCTGCCGGCGTGGCATCAGTCCAGCAGGAAGTCGACGCGGACGGTGCCGCGCATCGCCTTGCTGTAGGGACACGCTTCGCGCGCGGCATCGATCAACGCGCCGGCCAGCTCGGGCTCCACCCCGGGCAGGCTCACCAGCAGCCGCGCGCGCAGGAAGAAGCCGCGCTCGGCGTGGACCAGGTCCACCTCGGTGCATACCGCGGCAGTCGCCGGGCAGGCCAGCCGGCGTGCGTTGCACGCGTGCCGCAGCGCGCCCAGGAAGCACGCCGACCAGCCGGCGGCCAGCAGCTGCTCCGGGTTGGTGCCGGCGCCCGGGGCACCCGGCGGTGTCAGCCGGATGTCCAGCCGGCCATCCGGGCTGCTGGCGTAGCCATCGCGGCCACCGGCAACGCGCGACGCGCCGGTGTGCAGCACCTTCTCAAGGTTGATCATCGCGTGCCACCTGCAACAACCACGCCCGGAACGGTTGCTGGTGGCCGAAGCTGTGGCGTTCGCGATAGATCTTCCACAGGGTTGCGCTGACCCGCGCCTCGAGCTCGCACGGGTCTCCGCGCCCGCCCTGCACCTGGCCTTCGTGGAACGCGCGCACCAGCGGCGTCACCAAGGCATGGAGGCGGTCCAGCGCGCCCTTGTCGCGACGGCTGATGCTGGCCATCAGCGCGACCAGCTCGTCGTTGCTGGGTCGGTCTGCGTAGGACACGCCTGCGGGAGGGGGGCGATGGGACATGCACCCAGCCTGGACCGCGCGGACGGACCGGTCCAGTTATCGGCTGTTAGATCGCGTTAGTTGCGGCGCGTGCGCCACATCGAAGCACTCCAGCAGCAGCTCTGTGAGCGCCCGTACCTTGAGCGACGGGTGCTGGCCCGGCGGCCGGATGACGTAGATCCCGGCCGGCGGGGGTGGGAAGCGCGGCATGACTGCAACCAGCGCACCGGAATCCAGGTGCGGCTGGGTGATGCCATCGGGCAACCACGCGATGCCCAGGCCCGAGAGCGCGGCCGCAAGCAGCGCGGTGCCGTTGTCGGCCTTGAAGCGCCCGCGGGGGTGCACCGTGACCACCCGCCCGCCATCCAGGAACTGCCATGGTTCGGTGCCCTGCATCAGCGCTTCGTGGGCAGTCAGCTCCGCGGGTGCGTCCGGTGATCCGTGCACCTCCACATAGCGCGGGCTTGCCACGAGCCTGCCGTATAGCGGACCCACGCAACGCGCGACCAGGTTGGAGTCCTGCAGGTACCCCACGCGCACCGCGCAGTCGAATCCTTCGGCGACCATGTCGACAAAACGATCGCTGTAGGCAGCATGGACGTGGAGCTGTGGATGGCGCCGCGCCAACTCGGCGAACACCGGCGCGAAGTGGGTGGGGCCGAAGGTCAGCGGTGCGGCAATGCGCAGTCGGCCGCGCAGATCGCCGTCGGGCAGGATGGCTTCGCGGGCCGTGTCCATTTCCGCACAGGCGCGCGCGGCGTGCTCACGGAACGTCGCCCCCGCGTCGGTGAGTGCCGCCCCGCGGGTGGTGCGCGCCAGCAGCTGCACGCCCAGCTCCGCCTCGAGCCGCGCGAGGCGCCGGCTGACGATGGACTTGGCCACGCCCAACCGGCGCGCCGCCGGCGATACCCCGCCGGCGTCGGCCACTTCGACGAACGTGCGCAGATCTTCGATGTCCACCCTGCCTCCCTGATTGGCACAACAGCCTGACACAGCGAAAGCCCATTCAGCGTTCCTGTTTCTGCGACACAGCTTGGCACGGCGCGCTGCTACCGCCGCGCGGACGGCAGTGACAAGGTCTGCTCTCGCTCCACTCCATTCCCACACAGGATGCATCCATGACCTTCCGCAACGGCCTCGACTCGCTGCTTCGCCCCGAAGATTCCGTCCTCGTGCTCATCGACCACCAGCCCTACCAGCTGGCCAACCTCAACAGCCACGACCCGCATGCGGTGGTGAACAGCGCCACGGCCCTGGCCAAGACCGCAAAGGCTTACGGCGTTCCCACCATCCTGACCAGCGTCATCGCCGAGCGCGGCGGGCTGATCTTCCCGCACATCACCGACGTGTTCCCGGACCAGCAGGTCATCGACCGCACCCTGATCAATACCTGGCAGGACCCGGCAGTGGTGGATGCGGTGAAGGCCACCGGCCGCACGCAGCTGATCATCGCCGGTCTGTGGACGGAGATCTGCGTGGCGATGCCGGTCATCCAGGCGCTCGGCGAAGGCTGGGACGTCACCGTCATTACCGACGCCTGCGGCGCGGTGTCGGTGGAAGCGCACCAGGTTGCCATCCAGCGCATGATCGCCGCCGGCGCCAACGTGATGACCTGGATGGCCCTGGCCGGCGAATGGCAGCGCGACTGGGCGCGGCTGGACCACGTGGCGGAAGTGACCGAGGTGTTCAAGCAGCATGCCGCCGGCAGCGGCATCGCCTACCTGTGGGAGCAGCAGCTGCTCAACACGCCGGTGCCGCCCAGCGCCGGGTGATAAGCTCCGGCGCGCCCCGCTGCGGTCCTCTCCGCAGCGGGCCCTGCCCCGGCCCCGTAGTCCACCGCATGCCCCTGCTGTCTTCGTTCCGCGGCCACGCCATGCGTGCGCTGCTGCTGGTTGTTCTTTCCACCCTCGCTACGCCGGGTCTCGCGCAACAGCATCCGCCGCCCGCCACCGGGTTCACCGGCTATCACCACACCGCGTGGCGGGCCGGCCAGGGCGCCCCGGGGGATATCTGGGACATCCAGCAGGATCCCACCGGCACGCTGTGGCTGGCGACAGGGTCCGGGCTGTACAGCTTCGATGGGCATCGGTTCGTGCGCCAGCAGGCGAGCGGCGGCGGCGCGCAGCCCTCGCTGAACCTGGTGACCCTGCTGGGCGACCGGCGCGGTGGCCTGTGGCTGGGGTATTACCACGCCGGCATCGGCCATCTCGGCAGCGACGGCACCCTGCGCTCCTACCAGCGCAAGGACGGGGTGCCGCCGGGCGTGGTGTCTGCGTTCGCGTACGACAGCAGCGGCGTGCTCTGGGCAGCCGTGGACCAGGGCCTGCGCCGCTTCACTGGCACGCGCTGGGAGAAACCGCCTGCATCCATGGGACTTCCCGAGCGCCACGCGCACTGGCTGCTCAACGATTCGCGCGGCCGCTTCTGGGCGCTGGTCGGACAGAAAGTCTGGTTCCTTCCCAAGGGCGGCGCTGCGTTCATCCCCACCGGCATCGAGGTGTCGTTGATGGCGACGCTGGCCGAAAGCCCGGTGGGCGAGATCTGGCTGGCCGACCGCCGTCGGGGAGCCGTGCCCATCGCCGATGCCAACGGCCTACTCCCGGCCGCCGAACGCCAGGCCCGCCTGCTTCCGGACGTGCTGGCCAGCCGCCTGCATTTCACCTCGGACGGCGCTATGTGGGCGCCCATGCGCGGCGTGGGCGGCATCCTGCGGGTGCTGTTCGACGGCAAACGCGCGGTGCGCATGGAGCGCTTCGATGTCCCGCAGGGCCTGACCTCCACCTCGGCCGTGCCGGTCTTCGAGGATCGCGAAGGCAACCTGTGGCTCGGTACCAACCTCGGCCTCAACCGTTTCCGGGCGCAGAGCGTGCGCACCCTCACCGAGGGACCCAACGATCCTTACCGGATCCTGGCCAGGAATGCGGACGGCGCGCTCTTCGGCTATGGCGAAGACATGCTGCCGTATGATCTCGACCGCCGCGGTCTTGGCCTGGATCGGGCCGGGTTGCAGCGCGCGGCACTGCTGGACACCCGCCCGCTGTGGCAGTTCGAGTGGACCAGCCTGGCCCGGCGCAGGGGCGCGGCGCTGGAAGTGGTGCAGTTCCCCGGCACCGCACGCGGACTGCAACCCCAGGCACTGCACTTCCCGGCGGCCGACGAGGCCTGGGCGTGTGTCGGCGAGAACCGCGTCCTGCATTACCTGCGCGGTAGCTGGACGGAAGACGCGCGGATCACCCTGCCCGGCTGCACCGTCATCGCACCCGACGGCGCGCAGGGCCTGCTGTTCGGCTATGCCAGTGGCGAACTGGTGCTGCGCGACGGCACCGGGGTGCACCGCATCGGCGCCACCCGGGGCCTGGACACAGGACCGGTCACCGCCGTGCTTTCCCGTCGGAACCTGCTGCTCGTTGCCGGTGAAACAGGCTTCAGCGTCAGCAGCAACGGTGGGCCGTTCCGCGCGGTAACTGCCGACATCCCCGGCGTGCTGGAAGGTATTACCGGGATCGTCATCGATCCGGACCAGCAGCTCTGGTTGAACGGCGGGCGCGGTCTGGTGCGCCTGGACCTGGCCGATGCGATCGCCAGCGCGCGCACCGGCAACGCGGTCTCGCCGCGGCTGTTCGACGACGTCGACGGCATGCCCGGCATTGCGCTGCAGAGTGGTCCGATTCCCACCGCGCAGCTCTCGACGGATGGACTGCTGTGGCTGGCAACCAACCAGGGCCTGGCGTGGCTGGACACCACCCGCCCCCACCGCACCCGCACCGCGCCCAGCGCGCGTATCGGCGATGTGCACTTCGGCGACGGGAGCCTGCCGCTACGCGACGACACCGTGATCCCGGCGGGTATCACCCAGCTGCAGATCGACTTCGTCGCGCAATCGCTGGCCCGCCCGGAACGCAACCGCTACCGGTACCGGCTTTCGGGGGTGGATCCCGGCTGGCGCGATGCGGGCAGCACCACCACGGCTTACTACACCAACCTTGGCCCGGGCAGTTACACGTTCGAGGTCGTGGCCGCCAACGAGGACGGCGTATGGGGAACCACCCCGACCACGCGCGCCTTCCGCATCGAGCCGTCGCTGACGCAGACGTTCTGGTTCCGGGGCCTGCTGGTGATCCTGCTGGTGGTCCTGGTTGCTGCGGCGGCGCGTGTGCGCGGCCGGCACATCACCGCCCTGGTCAAGGCGCGGTACGAAGAGCGACTCGAGGAACGGGAACGCATTGCCCGCGACCTGCACGACACCCTGCTGCAGGGTGGCCAGGGCCTGTTGCTGCGCCTGCACGCGATCAGCGCCATGCCAACGCTGCCTGGCGAAGCGCAGGCGCGCCTGGAGTCGGCCATGCAGGCGGCCGAGGACAGCCTCCGGGAAGGGCGCGAGCGCGTGTCCTCGCTGCGCGGCGACGCCGGCAACGGCGGCGACCTCGCCGCAGCGCTGACCGCTGTCTACGACGAAGAAGCGAACCCTGCGGGCATGCGTCTGCGGATGGCGGTCAAAGGCGAGGCGCCCGAACTCAGGCACACCACCGCTGAGGAGATCTTCCTCATCGGACGCGAGGCGATCCGGAACGCCCTGGCGCATTCGGACGCGACCGACATCGAGGTCGAGCTGAACTTCGGCCGCCGCTTCCGCCTGCACGTGCGCGACAACGGTCGCGGCATGGCCGAAGGTGCCGCGCGGGAAGGGCACTGGGGCCTGCAGGGCATGCACGAGCGTGCCGCGCGCATCGGAGGCACCCTGTGCGTACTGTCCCGGCCGACGCGGGGAACCGACGTGGCCCTGTCGGTGCCCGGCGGCCGCCTCTACGCGCAGGTGCCGTCCAGCAGGTGGGTACGCAGGCTCAGGTCATGCGGGCACAGGCCGGCATGAAATGCCTGGACGGCGACAGATTGCTGGCTCTATCGGCTTCGTTTGATGGTCGACACGATCAGCCGCACCAGCTCAGCCTCCGCCACCGCGTGCTCCACCAGTCCGGCGGCGACCGCTTCCGAGAGCGACTCCGCCGCGCCCAGGATCGCCCAGTAGCCCGCGTCCGGCACTTCAGTACCGGTGGCAAACCCACCCAGCCAGTCCGCGCACCTGGCGATGAACTCCTGCTGGTATCGCCGCTTTACCTCGATCAACTCGGGTGAGCCCGCCAGGGCAGCGAGGATCCCCTGGATCTCGCTGCCCTGCGACAGGACGCAGTCGATGTAGCCACCGGCAATGGCATGGGCGCGATCCTTCAAGTGCGCCTTGGCCTCGCCGATGCGGGCCTCGAACACCGCCGTCTGGCGCTGGTCGTAGTCCTGGTAGAGCGCGGCCAGCAGCCCGTTGCGGGTCACGAAGTGATCGTAGGCCACCGGCTTGGTGACACCGGCAGCTTCGGCCAGGCGCCCGAGCGACAGCGCATCGGTTCCCTCTTCGCCCACCAGCGCCCACGCCACATCCAGCAACTGGCGCGCGCGTTGTTCGCGCGGCATGCGGCGACGGGGCGGTTCGGGGCGTGCGGGCATCGGAAGGGTCGGTCAGGCAGCAGCAGACGCGCCAATGGTACGGCCGATGTCCGCCGCGGTGCGCAGGTGCGCTTCGGCGCAACCGCTGTCTGATTCCAGCAGCAGCGTGGACGACTGCACGCGTGCGCCGCAGTAATCAAAGATGCCCATGTCGATCTGCGTCTTCATCGCGGTGCCGTAGCCACGCCGCTCGATCATGGCCGCGTCCGCGCCGCCCAGTCCCACCAGATGCACCTGCAGGCGCTGCAGCTTCTTGAGCACCTTGCCCTCAGGGCTCTCGGCATAGGCCCAGCCCTGGGTGAAGACCCGATCGATCCAGCCTTTGAGCAGCGCCGGGAATGACCACCAGTACAGTGGATAGACCAGCACCAGTGTGTCCGCACCATCAATGCGGGCGTGTTCGGCGGCCACATCCTCCGGCAGTGCGCCGGTTTGGCGGAACAGCGCGTTGTCAGCCTGGTTGAAGCGGGGATCGAAGCCCTCCGCAGCCAGGTCGGCGATCTCCACTGTGTTACTGCTGCTGGCGGCAAGGATGGCATCGCCGACCCGGCTCGCCACCGCATGGGTGAGCGAACCGGGTTCGGGGTGGGCAACTACGATCAGGCTGTGCATGGGGAATGATCCCGGAGTGACGTTACCTACTAAAGGTAATATCTGTCTCCCGGAAGACCAGTGCCATGAACGGAACGCTGGGGCGGCATCTGGGCGGTCGAGATGCGACATCGCCCGCGCCCCAAGCGATCCGCCAGAGATTCAAACGACCGCTTGAAACACGCGTAACTTCGCCGAACTGGACACGATCCACCGGTTCCGCCAGACTCCGCCCTTTCCTGTTGCGTGGCACCCATGGCGAAACTGCTGGTCCTGCATGGCCCCAACCTCAACCTGCTCGGTACGCGCGAGCCCGGGGTCTATGGCCACACCACGCTGGCGCAGATCGACCAGGCGCTGCTGGCCCAGGCGCAGGCCGCCGGGCACGCGGTGGAAAGCCTGCAGTCCAACGCCGAACACGTACTGGTGGACCGGGTGCAGGCCGCCCGCACCGACGGTACCACCTTCATCCTGATCAATCCGGCTGCGTTCACCCACACCTCGGTCGCCCTGCGCGATGCGCTGGCGGCGGTGGATGTGCCGTTCATCGAAATCCATCTGTCCAATCCGCACGCCCGCGAGCCGTTCCGCCAGCACAGCTACTTCAGCGACAAGGCGGTCGGCGTGATCTGCGGCTTTGGCGCCGACAGCTACCGCTACGCGATGGACGCGGCGCTGGTCCGCCTGGCTTCGCACTGAACTCCCTTGACCCGAGCGCAACGCGCTTCCCACCACACTGACATCAAAAAAGAGGCCCCTATGGATCTCCGCAAAATCAAGAAACTGATCGACCTGCTGGAAGAGTCGAACCTCGCCGAAATCGAAATCAAGGAAGGCGAGGAATCCGTACGCCTGTCGCGCGCCCCGGTCTCCGGCTACGGCATGGTCCAGGCCCAGCCGCAGATGATGATGGCACCGGCACCGGCCCAGGCCGCCGCGCCGACGATGCCGATGCAGTCGCCGACCGAAGCCTCCACCGGCGGCACCGCCAAATCGGGTCCGGCGCTGCCGGACGGCCACGTGCTGCGTTCGCCGATGGTCGGCACCTTCTACACCTCGTCCGCGCCGGACAAGCCGGCCTTCGTCAGCATCGGCCAGCAGGTCAAGGCCGGTGAAACGCTGGCGATCATCGAAGCGATGAAGATGTTCAACCCGATCGAAGCCGATGCTTCCGGCACCATCGTGGCCATCCTGGGTGAAAACGGCCAGCCGGTCGAATTCGACCAGCCGCTGTTCGTGATCGGCTAAGGATCCGTCCATGCTCGACAAAGTCGTAATTGCCAACCGAGGGGAGATCGCGCTGCGCATTCTGCGCGCGTGCCACACCCTGGGCATCCGCACGGTGGCCGTGCATTCCACGGTCGACCGCAACCTCAAGCACGTGGCGATGGCCGACGAGTCGGTCTGCATCGGCCCGGGTCCGTCGCCGGAAAGCTACCTCAACATTCCGGCGCTGATCGCCGCGGCCGAAGTCACCGACGCCCAGGCCATCCACCCGGGCTATGGCTTCCTGTCCGAGAACGCCGACTTCGCCGAACGCGTGGAGGAGTCCGGCTTCATCTTCATCGGTCCGAAGGCCGACACCATCCGCATGATGGGCGACAAGGTGGAAGCGATCCGCGCCATGAAGGCTGCCGGCGTGCCGTGCGTGCCCGGCTCGGGCGGCCCGCTGGGCGACGACATCGTGGCCAACACCAAGATCGCCCGCGAGATCGGCTACCCGGTCATCATCAAGGCGGCAGGCGGCGGCGGTGGCCGTGGCATGCGCGTGGTGCATGCCGAAGCCTCGCTCAAGAACTCCATCGACACCACCAAGAGCGAGGCCAAGGCCGCGTTCGGCAATGGTGAGGTGTACATGGAGAAGTTCCTGGAGAATCCGCGCCACGTGGAAATCCAGGTGCTCGCCGACGGCCAGGGCAACGCCATCCACCTGGGTGAACGCGACTGCTCGATGCAGCGCCGCCACCAGAAGGTGGTGGAAGAAGCGCCGGCACCGGGCATCAGCGCCGAGCAGCGCGAAGAGATCGGCAAGGTATGCACCGAAGCCTGCGTGCGCATCGGCTATCGCGGTGCGGGTACCTTCGAGTTCCTGTACGAAGATGGCCGTTTCTACTTCATTGAAATGAACACCCGCATCCAGGTGGAACATCCGGTCACCGAAATGGTGACGGGCATCGACCTGGTGGTGGAGCAGCTGCGGATCGCAGCCGGCCACAAGCTGAGCATCAAGCAGAGCGATGTGGTGCTTACCGGCCACGCGATCGAATGCCGCATCAACGCTGAAGACGCGGAGACCTTCGTGCCGAGTCCTGGGCAGATCACCGCGTTCCATCCCCCGGGTGGCCCGGGTGTACGCGTGGACACGCACATCTACAGTGGCTACCGCGTGCCGTCGAACTACGACTCGATGATCGGCAAGCTGATCGTGCACGGCCCGGACCGCGACACCGCCATCGCGCGCATGCGCGTAGCGCTGAGCGAAATGGTAGTGGACGGCATCAAGACCAACGTCGCGCTGCAGCAGCGCATCATGCGCGACAAGGGCTTCCAGGCCGGTGGGCAGAACATCCACTACCTGGAAAAGCGCCTCGCCGAGCGCAAGAACAAGTCGATCGCATTGACCTGATCGGCGCAGTGGAAGCGTGAACGGAAAGGCGGGCACTGCCCGCCTTTCTGCTGTCAGACACCCCGCAGCGGGACCGAGCGCAGCGACTGCGCGCCCAACGGTCCCATGGCCTGCCGCGTGGGGTTCAGTTCCTCCAGGTGCAGCTCGCCCGGCGAAGTGGCGATGACCTTGAACAGGACGTTGTTGCCGATCAGTACCTGCGCTTCGTCCTGCAGCGAAATCAGGCCGGTGGGATGGGCGTGGTGCCGCATGTCCAGGGTGAGCAGCGTGGACGCACCCTGCGGCCCATCGCCCGCCCTGGCCACTGCCCCGACCGCACGCCCGCGATCGCCGCTGGCCACCAGGAAACTGTCGCTGTACAGCGTCTGCCCCACCTCCAGCGCGGCCTGTTGGCGTGCGTCTACGGCCAGCGCCGTGTAGACACGACCGGCATGCGACGGGATGCGGGCCAGGCCCCGGTTGATCCGCGCCACCATCCGGGGTGCATCGGTGAACACCGGAGGCAGCACGCCGCCGGACTGCAGGAACTCGTCCACCGAACGCCGCCGAAGCAGGTAGGTGCGGATCGCGGCCCGCTGCAACTGGCTCAGGCGCAGCCCACCGTTGTGCTGGATGGCACTCTCATACACCTGTGCCGCCTCCAGGCTCGGCATGCCGCGGTACTCGACGTTGAATTCGGCCTGGGTCATGAAGCGGTGCTCGTGTGCCGGCAGCGACTGGCGGATGTCGGCGATGCGATGGGCCAGCCGCCCCCACTGACTCAGGCGGCCCGCGCCCGACGCGCGTGGCAGGTACACCGACAGGCGCTGCGTGAACGCGTCCAGTTGGCGCATGCGCACCCGGAAATAGCGTCCGCTGAACTGCACGTAGTGGCGCAGGCGCCCCCCGTTCCGGCTGAGGTGCCAACCCGGGCGTGCCGGATCGGCGACGATGCCGCGGCTGCGCGCCTGGTCCGCGGTCAGGGCCCGCGCATGGTGCTGGCGGAGGATGCGCGACAGTCCCACCGAAAACTGCGGCTGGCCCGGCACGCACGCGTTTCCGGGTGAGCGCCGGCAACGCGTGGCGCCGACAGGCTCGGCGCCCGCTTCCTCCTGCCCGCGCAGCTGGTAGATGCCATCGCGCTGTTCCAGCGCGAGCGTGCCGATCCGCAACCCGAGCCCGGGATCCCGCCCGGGTTCCAGGGTGGCGGGGTAGTACTGCCCGTCCACGCATACGGCATTGCCCGCCGCGCCGGTGGCGGGATCGTCGTAGTAGAGGATGCCGTCGGGCCCCAGCAGATCCAGCCGCAGCCGAACGGCATCCAGCGGCGTCTGCAGGTGCACCTGCTCGGCCAGGTGGTCGAACAGCCGGATCGAGCTGTCGGCGCGGGCGCGGGAGGTGCGGGGTGTCGCCTCGCCGGCCAGGCGCGCCCATCGCCCGATCACGGTGTCCCACCGCACCGGCACGTCGCCTGCGTCGGTGCGCACCTGGAACCGGCCGTCGCTGATCGACAGCGCGTGGTCGGCGTCTTCGAAGCGCACCTGCACCCTGCCCCCACGCAGTTCCGCCGTGGCCTGGGCAATGGCCGGGTGTGGCGCGCCGGCGGACATGTCGATGTGCTCGTTGCGGGCGCCCGTCCCCGTGCCGGGCGCTTCCAGGCGCAGTCCCGCCTGGCCGAACACGGCCTGCATGACAGTGTCGGGATCCAAGGGGCGGTGTTCCATCGCGTCCGCCCCCAGGTCCAGCACGCTGGCGACTTCCTGCATGGCAAACACGCCACGCGATCCCACCGCAGCCGCCTCGGCAAGCGTGCTCACCGCGTCGCCAACCTGCAGCAGCATGCGCATGCCGGCGCCCAGCGGAGGCGCGCAGCGCACGCCCTGGTGGCGCTCCCAGGCATTGCGGGCGTCCGTGAACAGCTCGGTCACCGGGCTGCGCAGCAGCCCCGCAACGCCGTGCAGCACGCCGGGGATGCCCTGCGAAACAGGGACCGGAATGCAGTTCGCAGGAAGGGAAGACACGGCGCGCGTTGCCGGTGGCCGCGCCGTGGTTGGCTGCAAACCCGCTGCATTGGAGATCGACAGCACCGCTGCCAGCGCCTGGGCCGGGGTTTCAACCCGCCGGATGGTGGTGGTGTCCAGAGGCCGCACGGGAATGGCGGTGACGGGACTACGGGCGTGGAAACGGCCGGCGGCATGCCGGTGGTCGGCGGCGGAGGTGGGCATGGGCAACTCGCAGGAAAAGGCGTGCCCGATGAAACCGAAGCCCAGCACCCCTGTCCAAACGAAACTGCCTACCGCAACGGACGCGACGATAGTCCAGACAGATGCAAATGTCGCTATTGCCCGCTTGGCGTGACCAGGGTCAGCACGGGCGTATCACCCGATGCAGTGAGCCCGGCGGTTGCGCGCCGGGCTGCACGCATCAACGGCTGGCGTCGGCCGCCGTGATCTGGGTGTCCTTCACCGGCGCAACGCCCAGCGACGAGGTCGGATCGACGATCACCATGGTTTCGGTCGAGCCATCGGGCCAGACCACCTGGAAGGTGCTGCCGGCGGGCAACGACGCGAACGGCATCCCACTCTGCGCGCGGTACACCGCAGCGACCTGGCTGGCTCCGGCGCGGCGCACGTCTTCCTGCGCCTTCACCGAGGTGAGCGTCACCTTCGACAACTGCCGGTAGCGGTCGTCGTAGGTATCGATCATGACCAGGCCCACCGCACCAGCCGAATAGGCCACGAACAGCGCCACCCAGAACCAGAACTTGGCGCCATGCAGGAATCGACGGTAATTCATGCGCGGGCCCCCTTGATCAACAGTTCAACCAACGTCTTCATTTTTCCCGCACCTTGCCGCGATACCGCAGCGTCATACACGAATGTGGAGAAGTCCTGCCCACCGTCCTGCGAACAGATCCCTCCGTTCGCACAGAAATTGTTCATCAACACACTGTCCGGCCCGCAGGCCATGCCCAGCTCACAGGCCGCCAGGCGCCAGGCCAGTTCACTGAACTGGTCGCCCGCCACCAGGCCCTGCAGCGCGGCGTCGCCGCTGGCACGCTGGCCCATGGCGGTGGAAATGGCCATGTAGGCTTCCGGGTCGCGCGACTCCATCACCCGCTCGACCAGGTCGCGGCGATAGTCGGCACTGTCTTTCAGCGGCTGGCCCTCGGCGAACAGGGCCGCTTCGGCGGCCAGGTTGCCGGCCCGCGCCGCCAGCACGCGCTGTGTCAGGATCAGGCTGCGGCCGAGCCCATCGCTGGCCACGAAACCGGCGCAGCGCCGTGACACCCGTTCGCGGGCCTGCACCATCGGCGCCGAGGCACTCATGCCCATGCCGGTCAGCAGCGCGTTGTCGAGCTGGTAACCGCCCGGATCCATCGCATAGATCGCGCAGTAGTCGTACACGCGGCTGACCATCCAGCCCGCCTCGGCGTTGCCGTTGGCCGCCTGCAGGCGCAGGCGCTGCGCATACGCGAACAGGTCGGTGTCGCCTTCGATATCGGCGCGCAGGTCCAACGGCAGTCCCGAAGGCACGGCGGCGCTGCGCTCAGTGGCCAGCAGTTGGCGTGCCAGCTGCCGCGCCTGCAGCGGCATGTTCGACCCGGTCACCGTAGGCACGTCCCCGCCCGTGGCCGCCGTCGACTCGGCGTGCAGCGCGCGGTCGCCCGCGCGGTAGCCCACCACACCCAGCAATGCCAGGGCGGGTACCACCAGCAGCCAGGTTTTGAGGGTGGGCACGAAGGCCATTCAGGATCGCCAGGGCGCGGAAGGAGGTCCGCTGGAGGCGAAGTTTAGCAATCACGACTGCCGGTGTCTGAATCGGCTGTTCCGAAGCGTTCGCAGCCGGGATTGAGACGGAATCTGCCAGCCTCCGGCGCAATGGTCTAGCATTCACGGTTTTCCGCAGGTAGTCGCCCCATGCCGTTCCTGGAACTCACCCTCCACTGCACCGAAGCCACCCAGCCCCGCTATGAAAACGCGCTGGACGACGTCGGCGCGCTGGCGGTGACCCTGCTCGATGCCGATGCCGACACCAGCAACGAGCGCGCGATCCTGGAACCGGGCGTGGGCGAAACCCCGCTGTGGAACGACCTGGTGCTGACCGCACTGTTCCCCGCAGACGCCAACGCGCTGGCGCTGCTGGCCGCGCTGGAGGCATTCGACCCGGAGTTGGACTGGAACACGGCCAGCTTCCGCGCGGTGCAGGACGAAGACTGGGAACGCGCGTGGCTGGACCAGTTCCAGCCGATGGCCTTCGGCCAGCGCACCTGGATCGTGCCGTGGAACCATGAACTGCCGGAGGCGGCGCAGGCCGCCGACGCCGCCGTGGTGCGGCTGGATCCGGGCCTTGCGTTCGGCTCGGGCACCCACCCCACCACCGCGCTGTGCCTGCGCTGGCTGGACGGTCTGGCTGGCGACGGCATGCTGGCCGGACAGACCGTACTGGATTTCGGCTGCGGCTCGGGCATCCTGGCGCTGGCCGCGCTGAAGCTGGGCGCCGCACGCGCCGTGGGCGTGGACAACGACCCGCAGGCCGTGATCGCCACCGGCGACAACGCCGAACGCAATGGCCTGCAGGACCGCGTGCAGGTCTACCTGCCGGGCGACGAACCGCAGGCCACCTATCCGGTGGTGGTGGCCAACATCCTGGCCTCCGCACTCGACGCGCTCGCCGATGTGCTGGCCGCGCGCGTGGCGCCGGGCGGGCGTATCGCGTTGTCGGGCATCCTGCACGGACAGGAAGACGAACTGCTGGTGCGTTACGCGCCGTCGTTCGAGCAGCTGCAAGTGGCCCAGGACGGCGACTGGATGCGCATCACCGGCGTCCGTCGTGCTTGAATGAGGCACCTTCGCCCGGCGCTGACCCGATGACCGAGCCCACCCCGCCACCGCGCCGCCCGCTGGCCACTTTCCTGCGTGCCGCGTCCGAACCTGCGCCTGCGCCGGCCGAAGACGCTGCGCTGCCGGAGCAGGCAGCCGAATCGCCTGCGGTCGACGGCGCCGTGGACAGCGGCCATGACCGCGACGCGGATGTCGAGGTCATCGCGCAGGACATCGAGCAGACAGACCAGGACATCGCCCCGGTTGCGGACGCGCACGACGCCGATGCTGCGTTCCAGGCGCCTGCGCAGGGCACCGAACCCGCGCTCGCCCCGGTGGCGCCCAGCTTCATGCGCGCGCCGACGCCCACGGCGCCGACGCCGCGCTGGCAGTGGGGACTGGTGGCCGGGCTGGTCGCGCTGCTGGCGTTGCAGATCGCCGTGGCCGACCGTGCGCGGCTGGCCGCCGACGCCGGCAGCCGGCCCTGGGTGGCCGGGCTGTGCAGCGTGCTGCGCTGCAGCCTGCCGGCCTGGCAGGACCCTGCAGCGTTCAGCATGATCAGCCGCGATGTGCGACCGGTCGTCGGGCAACCCGGCGCGCTGCAGGTGCACGCCAGCTTCCGCAACGACGCGCGCTGGGCGCAAGCCTGGCCGTCGTTGCGGCTGTCGTTGTCCGATGCCGATGGCCGGGTCATCGGCAGCAGCGTCTTCACCCCGCAGGACTACCTGGAGGTGGGCGCCGACGCGGCTGCACTGCTGGAGCCCGGCCAGAGCGCGCAGATCGCCTTCCGGGTCCGCGAGCCGGCCGCATCGACGGTCGCATTCACCTTCGAGTTCCTGTAAACCGGCGTCCTGCCCGCGAGCGTGGCGGGGCGGCGGCGCACGCGCTAGACTGACCCCCTCCAAATTTTCCGCCAGGGTTGTGGTCCGCCCTGGCTTCGCACCGGGATCCTTCTTGAACGCAGTCCTTTCTCGTCCTGACAATAGTCGTGGCGCGCCGAAGCCGCCGCTGCGCGAACACGTGGCCCAGTCGGTACGACGCTACCTGCGCGACCTGGACGGCTGCGACGCGGACGATGTGTACGAGATCGTCCTGCGCGAGATGGAAATCCCGCTGTTCGTGGAAGTGCTCAACCACTGCGAAGGCAACCAGAGCCGTGCGGCGTCGATGCTGGGCATCCACCGTGCCACCCTGCGCAAGAAACTGAAGGAATACGGCATCACTACGTGATGGGCGTACCGACCAACGGTCGGTACCTACCTAGCGGGCGGTGAGGCGGTCGTTTTACCCGGCAGGTACCGACCGCCGGTCGGTACGGCCTACAATATGGGCCCGCTCCGCTTCGATCTCCTGCCCCCATGAGTTCCGATCTGCTGCCCGTGCGCCGGGCCCTGCTTTCCGTTTCCGACAAGACCGGCCTGCTCGACCTGGCCCGCGCCCTGGCTGCCCGCAACGTCGAGCTGCTGTCCACCGGCGGTACCGCCAAGGCGATCCGCGACGCCGGCCTGCCGGTCAAGGACGTGGCCGATGTCACCGGCTTCCCGGAAATGATGGATGGCCGGGTCAAGACCCTGCACCCGCTGGTGCACGGTGGCCTGCTCGGTCGCGCCGGCCAGGACGAGGCGGTGATGGCCGAACACGGCATTGCCCCGATCGACCTGCTGGTGCTGAACCTGTACCCGTTCGAGCGCGTCACCGCCGATGCAGGCTGCACGCTGGCCGATGCGGTGGAAAACATCGATATCGGCGGCCCGGCCATGCTGCGTTCGGCGGCGAAGAACTTCGCCCGCGTCGCGGTGGCCACCGATCCGTCGCAGTACGCGGAACTGCTGGCCGAGCTGGATGCCAACGATGGCAAGCTCTCGGCGGCCAAGCGCTTCGCGCTGTCGGTCGCGGCGTTCAACCGCGTTGCACAGTACGACGCGGCGATCAGCAACTACCTGTCGGCGGTGACCGCCACCGATGCGGCCGTGCCGCTGCGCACCGAGTTCCCGGCGCAGATGAATTCCAGCTTCGTGAAGGTGATGGACCTGCGCTACGGCGAGAACCCGCACCAGGCCGGCGCGTTCTACCGCGACCTGTCGCCCGTGGCCGGCACGCTGGCCACGTTCCAGCAGCTGCAGGGTAAGGAACTGAGCTACAACAACCTGGCCGATGCCGACGCGGCGTGGGAATGCGTGCGCCAGTTCGACGCGCCGGCCTGCGTGATCGTCAAACATGCCAACCCGTGCGGCGTGGCCGTCGGTGCCGGCAACGGCGATGCCTATGAGCTGGCCTATGCCACCGACCCGACCAGCGCCTTCGGCGGCATCATCGCCTTCAACAAGCCGCTGGATGCCGCCACCGCCAAGGTGATCCTGGACCGCCAGTTCGTCGAAGTGCTGATCGCCCCGGATTACGAGCCGGCCGCGCTGGAATACGCGCAGAAGAAGGCCAACGTGCGGGTGCTGCGCATTCCGCACGGCGACGGTCGCAACAACTACGACACCAAGCGCATCGGTTCGGGCCTGCTGGTGCAGAGCGCGGACAACCGTGGCATGGGCCGCGACGAACTGAAGGTGGTCAGCAGGCTGGCCCCCACCGAGAAGCAGTTCACCGACCTGCTGTTCGCCTGGAACGTGGCCAAGTTCGTGAAGTCCAACGCGATCGTCTACGCCAGGGACAACCGCACCATCGGGGTTGGCGCCGGCCAGATGAGCCGCGTGTATTCGGCCCGCATCGCCGGCATCAAGGCCGCCGACGCGAACCTGGTGGTCGAAGGTTCGGTGATGGCGTCCGACGCGTTCTTCCCGTTCCGCGACGGCATCGACGCCGCTGCCGCCGCCGGCATCAAGGCGGTGATCCAGCCGGGTGGTTCGATGCGCGACGCCGAGGTGATCGCCGCGGCTGACGAACACGGCCTGGCGATGGTGTTTACCGGCGTGCGTCACTTCCGGCATTGATTGTTCGGCGTAAGGTGGGGGCCGACCAGGCGTCGGCGCCCGCTGACAGGTTCTGACCGGAGCTGGGGGTGATCGCATGACCGACAACCATGGCGAGCTGATTCTGTACCGCACCGATGACGGTCGGACGGAGGTTCATCTGCGCGCCGCGGAAGGGACGGTCTGGCTGACGCAGGCAGAAATGGCGGCCTTGTTCCAGACCACGCCCCAGAACATCACCCAGCACATCCAGTCAGTCTACGATGACGCTGAGATTGAAGAGTCGGCAACGTGTAAGGATTACTTACAGGTTCGACAGGAAGGGACCCGCGAGGTGCGGCGTACCGTGAAGACCTATCGGCTAGAACTCATCATGGCGGTGGGGTTCCGCGTGCGATCACCACGAGGCGCGCAGTTTCGCCGTTGGGCAGCGGAGGGCCTGTCGCAGTACCTGGTCAAAGGCTTCCTGCTCAACGACGAACGACTCAAGGACGCCGAGCGCGCGGACTACTTCAAGGAACTGCTGCTCCGCATCCGCGACATCCGAAGTTCGGAGAAGCGGTTCTACCAGACGCTGCGTGATCTGTTCAAAGCCAGCAGCAGCGATTACGACGGCACGGCAGCAACAGCCAAGACGTTCTTCGCCACCATCCAGAACAAGCTGGTCTTCGCCATTACCGGCCGCACCGCTGCGCAGCTGATTGTCGAGCGTGCCGATCCCGACGTGGCTCACATGGGCCTGACGAACTGGTCGGGCGACAAGCCCCGCAAGTCCGACGCGGTCGTGTCAAAGAACTACCTGACGCAGAGGGAACTCGATCAGCTGAACCGGCTGGTCACCATGTTCCTCGACTTCGCAGAAGACCGTGCCGAGCGTCGCATCGAAACGCGGATGGACGACTGGATCACGCAGACCGACCGTTTCCTCGACTTCAACGAACGCGCTGTGCTCAACGGTCCGGGCCGCATCTCGAATCAGCAGATGGAGTTGATCATCGCGGAGCGCTACGCAGCATTCGATGCGGAGCGCCGCGTAGCGGACAGAATTACATCTGAGCGCGAGGCCGAGGTCGACATGCGGCAGTTACAAACAGAAGCCAAGCGTCTTGCCTCCGCCGTGAAGCAGGACTGACCGGTTCCAACCTTATTTTCTTACTGTCATCCCAGGAACGCCCTAATGAAAATCCTCGTCATCGGCTCCGGCGGCCGTGAACATGCCCTGGCCTGGAAGCTGGCCCAGTCGTCACGTGTCAGCGAGGTGCTGGTTGCACCGGGCAACGCAGGCACCGCCACCGAGGCCGGCTGCCGCAACGTGCCGGTGAAAGTCACTGACCTGGACGGGCTGCTGGCGTTGGTGCAGGCGGAAGGCATCGAGCTCACCGTGGTCGGGCCGGAAGTGCCGCTGGTGGCCGGCGTGGTGGATCGCTTCCGCGCTGCGGGCCACCGCATCTTCGGGCCGACCGCGAAGGCAGCGCAGCTGGAAGGCAGCAAGGCCTACGCCAAGGACTTCCTGGCCCGCCACGGCATCCCCACCGCGTTCTATGCCGTGCATACCGAGGTGGACGCAGCGCTGGCCTACGTCCGCGACAAGGGCGCACCGATCGTGGTCAAGGCCGATGGGCTGGCGGCGGGCAAGGGCGTGATCGTGGCGATGACGCAGCAGGAGGCCGAAGACGCGGTGCGCGACATGTTGTCGGGCAACGCGTTTGGTGATGCCGGCGCGCGCGTGGTTATCGAGGAATTCCTCGATGGCGAGGAAGCCAGCTTCATCTCGATGGTCGATGGCACCACGGCGCTGCCGATGGCTACCTCGCAGGACCACAAGCGCGTGGGCGATGGCGATACCGGCCCGAACACCGGCGGCATGGGCGCGTACTCACCTGCACCGGTGGTCACCAACGAGGTACACGCACGGGTCATGCGCGAGGTGGTGAACCCCACCGTGCAGGGCATGATCGCCGACGGCATTCCGTTCACCGGGTTCCTCTACGCCGGCCTGATGATCGATGCCAGCGGCGCGCCGAAGGTGATCGAATTCAACGTGCGCTTCGGCGATCCCGAAACCCAGCCGGTGATGCTGCGGCTGCAGTCGGATCTGGTGGAACTGGTCGAAGCAGCGATCGATGCACGCCTGCATGAAGTAGAAGCGCAGTGGGACCCGCGCCCGTCGCTGGGCGTGGTGATGGCGGCGGCGCCCTACCCGGAAACGCCGATCACCGGTGATGTGATTCACGGGCTGGACCAGGTGCCGTCTACGGCCAAGGTGTTCCACGCCGGCACCACGCTGGACGCGCAGGGCCAGGTGCTCAGCGCGGGTGGGCGTGTGTTGTGCGTGGCAGCGCTGGGCGACAGCGTGGCCGATGCGCAGGCCAATGCGTATGCGGGCGTGGCGAAGGTGACGTGGGAGCACGAGTTCCACCGCAACGACATCGGCTGGCGAGCGATCGCGCGCGAGAAGGCGTAAGAGCAGCCGACTAACAGTCGGCTCTACCTTGGCGGTAGGTGCCCACCGTTGGTGGGCACGCCTCTGCCGCAACAAAAAACCCGGCGATGCCGGGCTTTCTGTCTGCTGCGTTGTCTGCCGCGTTATGCGGTGAACAACGCCTTCATCTTCTTCAGCGCGTTCGCTTCGACCTGGCGGATGCGTTCGGCGGAGACACCATACTCATCGGCCAGCTCCTGCAGGGTGACCTTGCTGTCGGCGTCCAGCCAGCGGCGACGGATGATGTCGCGCGAGCGGGCGTCGAGCTCGGCCAGGCCTTCGCGCAGCAGCTGCAGCTGGTTGTCTTCGCTGTCGGCGCGCTCGTAGGCCATCGACGGATCTTCGTCGTTGGCGACCAGGAACGCAGCCGGCGACGGCGGCGCGTGATCGTTGTCGTCATCGCTGGGCGCATCGAAACCGATATCACGGCCGGACAGGCGCGATTCCATCTCAAGCACTTCGCGCTCGGACACGTTGAGGTCCTTGGCGACGGCGGTGACTTCAGCCGCGTTCAACCAGCCGAGGCGGGTCTTGGACTTGCGCAGGTTGAAGAACAGCTTGCGCTGCGCCTTGGTCGTGGCGACCTTGACGATGCGCCAGTTCTTCAGGATGAACTCGTGCATTTCGGCACGGATCCAGTGCACCGCGAAGGACACCAGGCGAACGCCCATGTCCGGGTCGAAGCGCTTCACTGCCTTCATCAGGCCGATGTTGCCTTCCTGGATCAGGTCGCCCAGCTGCAGGCCGTAGCCGTTATAGCCACGGGCCACGTGCACCACGAAGCGCAGGTGGGAATGGACCAGCTCGCGCGCGGCGTCCAAGTCCTGCTCGTCGCGGAAGCGGCGGGCCAGGTCCTGTTCGTCATCGACCGTCAACACCGGGATCTGGTGCACGGCGCCGATGTAGGCGTCCAGCGAACCGAGCGCACTGGGAATCGGGAGATTGTTTGCCACAAGGGCAGTAGACATGTTCTGGCTCATAGGGGTCATCTTATCAGTCCTGTATTTGGACTGCTGACAGTTCAAAAAGTTCCAGCGTTCCGCAGGTGAAACGCTGACGCAGATCAGGCCCTTAACGTACCGCGAAATGGTGACAGTTGCGAGTGGACGCCCTTCGGCGTAATTCCAATATAAATCAATACGATATACGCAAAAACGTCACCACCACGTCGTTTTGGGCAGGACAATCCCACAAAGATCGGCCCATTCAGGATGAAAACGTTGCCAGGCATTCAGCCGAAGCGCCGGCAGAGCTGAACGGTAGCCCAAAATCCCGGCGCCGGACGGTGCCAGCCAGGCATGGCCTGGCTCTACGCGGCAGGGAGTTCCGCACGAATGAGCAGCCCAAAAGCCCGGATGCCACGTGCGCCCGCAAGAGCAGCCAGGCAGGGCCTGGCTCTACGCCGCGACTCCCCACACCCCACAGTAATGCCACCGAAGCCGACCTCGGAAGCCGCAATGCCCGGTAGTGCCACGCCTTGCGTGGCAGGCCAGACAATTCCGAAGCCGGGAACACGCCTTGCGTGGCAGGCCAGACAATTCCGAAGCTCAGTAATACCCCGAAAGATTCAAGAAGAACCCCTTCGCCTCATACCGCAGCTCAGTCAGGTCATCACTGAACTCGGTGAAGTTGTACCCCGCACCAATCTTGAAGTTCTGCCCCACCTGGCGGTCCACGCCCACCAGCCAGCCTTTCTTGTCGCCCCCCTCGCGCACGTCCAGCCAGCGGTACTCACCCATGGCCTCCCACTGCGCGAACAACCGGTAGCGAAGCTGCAACGCCGAGAAGTTGACCCGGCTGTCCAGCCATGCGCCCTCGCCGCGCCCGGTGCGGTAGTCGCCCCAGCGCCCCGCAAGCTTGGCGGCGACCTCCCAGCGGTCGCTCACCTGCATCACCCCTTCGAACGAGACGATCTGCGACTTCTGGTCGTACACGTTGCCGCCCTCCTGCCCCAGCGACGCCACGTCATACAGATAGGTGTACTTGCCGAACGCCGCCCATCGGGTGTTGTCGTGCGGCCGCCAGGCAAAGCCCAGGTTCGACTCCACCAGCTTGGCGTCGGCCAGCGGGTTGCGCCTGTCATCGGTGTCGGCGTAGTTGGCGCGCAGGGCGATGCGCCAGTCTTCGTTGACCTTGTACAGCAGCCGGTTGGTGGTCACCCACTGGCGGCGGTCTTCGGCCCCTTCGTCGCGGCGGTATTCCAGCTTGCTGGTCCACTGCGTGTCGGCATCGGTGCGGCCGCCGTTGACGCTGTAGGCGCGGCGATCGACACGGCCGGTGGTGGCGTCCAGTTCGCCGTCCATCACCGTGAAGCCCAGCGTCCAGCCCTGCGCCGGATAGAAGTCCATGCCAAAGGTATGCACCAGCCCCGCGCTGTCGTCGCGGCGGTCCTTCAGGTACTGGCTTTCATTGAACACGTTGACCTGGCTGCTGAGGCGCCAGCGCTGTCCCAGGGTCCAGCCCGACTGCAGCCCGGTGTCGTACAGCGGGTCGGTAGTGGTCCGGTCGGTGCTGTAGCTGTAGTTGCCGTAGAAGCTGTGCTCGGGCGTCATCCAGTACTCGCCTTCGAGCTTGGCGCCGTCGCCGCGGCTGCCGCTGCTCACTTCCGCGCCCAGGCTGGAGCGGTTGCCGAACAGATAGCGCGCCCCCAGCGTGGCCAGGTCGTTGTCTTCGTAGGCGCCGCCGTCGTCGTCCACGGTCAGCTGCCCTACCCCGTACAGCTCCCACTTGGCGCCCAGCCGCTGCCGATAACTCAACGCGGCCAGCGTGCCATCCACGTCGGTGCCGGCATTCTCTTCGCGCACCCGGCGCAGTTCGGCGTCCAGCTGGCCATCGTTGCCCAGCCGCCAGTCCATGGTCAGCTGCGACTGCTCCACGGCCACCTCGCCACGCTCGGCACGGCTGTGCCGACCGTAGAGGCTCAGGTTGTCGGTGAAATAGCCCAGGAATTCGGCACCGTATTCTTCCAGTGCCAGCCCGCTGTCCATGCGTGACACCGAGAAGCCGGCGTCCACGTCACGCCACCACGCGCCCATGCTCCAGTCCTGTTTCGTCCAGCCCAGCTCGCGCAGGTTGGCGCGCGCTTCCACCGCGCGTGCATCGCCCTTGCGGTCGCCGCTGACCGGATTGCGCTGGATGAAGCTCAGGCCGCCGTTGTCCGAATAGAAGATCGGTGCGGCGGTGGCTTCTGTGCGGGTCTGCTCCAGCTTCAGGTAGGTGCCACGGCCGGCCTGCAGGGTGAGGTCGGCGCCCATCAGGCTGTAGTCGTCGCCACTGCGGTTTTCGTCGACGTAGGTACCGCCGACCGCCACGTGGTCGCCGAACCACTGCTTGCCGCGCAGGCCGGCGCTGACGTCATCGGTGCTGAAGCCCAGCGGGATGTACTCGTAGTCCACCAGCAGCAGCTGGTCATAGCCATCCAGCGGCGTATCGCGGGTCAGCGTGCGCACGTTCTCCCGGGTGATCTGCGACAGCGCGCGGGTCAGGAACAGGCGACCCTGGATCTCGTTGATCTCGTAGTCCACGCCGCGCTGCAGGTTGGTACGTACTTCCGTCCTGCCCGTGGTGCGGTCGCGCACTTCCAGCACCACCTGCTCCGAACCGGGCAGCAGGTCGGTGTGGCGCAGGTAGTACAGGCTGCCGCCGGTGCCGAGGAACTCGCTGTGACCGAGTGCGGACTGCGCTTCGGAGCCGAAGGCCTTCAGCAGCGAACGCGGGTCGCCCAGCGGCGTGGTCGCACGCGAGCGCCAGCTCACCGCCGCGCCGTACAGCGAACGCACGTACTGGCCATACTCGGTGCCGGTGAAGCCGGTGGCGAAGTTGCCCCACAGCGCCTGGTTCTGGTCCCAGTCCACGCGCACGTACAGCTTGCCCTGGGTATCGATGTCGCGATACGTGGTGGAGTCGTCACCGTACACCGGGTAGTACTGGTCCGGGTCGAGGCGGCGGAACACATCGCGGGCGTCGGCATCCAGGAAGCCGTCGAACAGGCGCTTCAGTTCGCGGTCGTAGGTGTCGGCCTGCGCGGTGACCAGGTACTTCCCGCGCAGCTTGCTCTTCAGATAGAACGCCAGCCGGCCTTCGCTGAGGAAACTGTCGTCCTGGTCGCGGTCGGCCGCGAGCGGGTCGAGGTTGCCGCTGGCGGTGTTGCTGGACAGGGTGACATCGGCCAGGGCCACCAGGAAGCGGTAGCTGCCGGTGACGTCCACCGCCAGCGTGCGGGTCAGCGACGGCGCGTCCATCGCCTCCACCTGCACGGTGTAACGGTGCTGGCCGATCGGCTCCAGGAACTCGGCGGCGAACTTCTGCTCCAGGTCCACCGGGAAGCTCTGGCCGTTGATCATGACCCGTGCGTTCGGGCTGAGCCCGCGCCCGTAGATCCGCACCCGCGACCCGTAGATCGGGATGTTCTGCTGGCGCAGCGCGTTCTGGCCGTAGATGGCGTTGCTCAGCTGCTGGGCCTGCGCATCATCGCCACTGAGTACCCGGCCGAGCGAACGCTGTACGTCGTCGCGGACCAGCTGGGTGCCGCGCTCGTAGTCGGTGGGCAGCACCAGCTGGAAGCGCTGCGCGTTGGTTTCATCGAACGAGCCATCGCGACCGTATGCACGGGCGATGTACTGCAGGTCGTCGCCGACGCGCAGGTTGAGGTTGTCCGGCAGCTGCCCGTCCCATTCGGTGTTGCCGACATAGTCGACCGGCATCTCGATGCGCGCCAGCGGCGTGACCAGGTCGGTGTCGCTGCCGCGGTAAATCACAACCTCCAGCCGCTCGATGAACGAGGCGTAGTTGTTGTAGCCGTGGAAGCGCAGCGGCTTGGTCAGGCGGCCGTTCTCGAACGGGGCCATGGAACCGGTCTGTACATTCAGCACCGGCGCCGACAGCGCCGGGTCCTCGGTTGCCCAGACCACCGCGCCATCCGGGAGCTCGGTGGCCGACGCACCATTGGGTGCCGGCACGACCGCGCCGGGTTCCGAGGGACCGACGGGAGCATCCGCAGCCGGACGCAACTGCAGCAGCAGGTCGTTGCCCTGCCGGCAGCCGTCCACCCCGCACAGCGTGGTGGGCACTTCAGGCACCGGTTGCGGCGCCTGTGCGTGCGTGGTCGGCAAGCACAGCACCGACAGGAACATCAGGAGGCTGAGTGAGGTCTTGCAGTTCATGGTCATCTCCTCAGCGGTCCGCACGGTCGGCGGGGCGGGCCGGTGCAGCGGGCTGCACCTGGACCTGCACACGCGCGGCGGTTTCATCGGACAGGCGTGGCAGCAGAGCCTTGCGCAGTGCGTCGGCGCGCTGCCCGGCCAGTGCAGGCGAGGCCTGGCCAACCGCGACGTCGACCTGCCCCCCGCCCTGCGCCTCCAGCGTGCGTGCTGCATGCGCCAGCACGGTCTCGGCGGCGTTGCCGAGCGTGGCCTGGCCAGGCACGAACAGCCCCTCCCCTACCTCCAGCACCGACTGCGGTGGCCCGGCGTTGAACCTGCCTTCGGGCAATGCCACGCCGAAGTCGAAGCGCACCGGCAGCCCCGGGGTGATCCGGCGCAGCAGCGGGTTGCGGGTGGTGAAGCGCGCGTCGGCCGGCAACGTGGTCGGATCGACCTTGAGGATGAAGTTGCGTCCGCGCGCCTGGCCGCCGTTGATGCCGACCAGGTGGTAGCGGCCGTACGCATCGGTTTCGATCACCAGGCCTTCCACCGATGCCACGCGGACACCGGGGATGCCACGTTCGCCTGCGTCCTGCACGCCGTTGCCGTTGCGATCATTGAATACGCTGCCGATCACCAGGCTTTCGTCCAGCAGCGGATCGCCGATCACCTCCACGTCGGCCGAGGCCACATTGCTGATGGTGGTACCCAGCACGTCATTGGCGGTAATGCGGTTGGTGTGGACGCCCAGCCCCACACCCGCCCCCACCCGCAGGTAGTACACCAGCGTGGCCGATCCACCGGCGCGGATGTCCAGGCCGTCGATGCGCAGCGGTGCCACGCCGCTGGCGCGTGCAGAATTGTCGATGTCCTGCGCTTCGAACCCGCCCGGAATGAAGGTGAAGCCGCTGGGCAGGGTGTCGAACAGGGTGACGCCCAGCGCGTCGAAGTCGCCCATGTTCTCCACGGTGACCACGTAGCGCACCACGTCGCCCACCTTCACGCTACGCTGGGTGGCCTGCTTGGTCAGGCGCAGCACCACCGCATCGGCGGTGACTACTACGTTGACCCAGCCTTCCACGCACACCGGGGTCGGCATCGAGGCATCGCAGATGTTGTAGCTGAAGTTGTCCAGGCCGCTGTAGCCGACGAAGGCCGTGTAGACGCATTCGCCGTTGCCGCAGGTTGCACGGCCGTTGGCTGCCACCCGGCCCAGTCGCATCGACGCCGGATTGATGCGCGCGCCGCTGGTGGTCAGGTTGTCCAGCAGCGGCACGGTCGTGGTGGTGCCACTGAGCACGGTGATGTTCTCGTCCACCACGTCCACGTCGTTGAGCTGGGTCTGCACATTGACCGTGGCGCTGCTGCAGACCGTCGGCGTGGCCTGGTTGCACACGGTGTAGCCGAAGCTGTCGGTGCCGCTGAAGTTGGTCATCGGCGTGTAGCGCACGCTGCCGTCCGGCAGTACCACCACCGTGCCCATGGTCGGCGCGGTGGTGATGGTCACCGCCACCGTGCCCGGGTCGAGCGGGACGCCATTGGCCAGGTCGTTGGCCAGCACCGGTACGTCGACCGCGGTGTCCTGCGGCGTGCTGGCCTGGTCGTTGTTGGCCACCGGCACGCTGTTCGGCGCCGCCGCCAGGGTGACCGAAAGCGTCCCGACCGCGCATACCGTGGGCTGCGACACCAGGCAGATCTGGTAGGTGGTGGTGTAGGTCGTCCCCGGCGTGCCGGCAGTGACGTCGACGCTGCCGTCGGGCTGGATGGTCAGCACGGGGGTATTGGTCGGCGTCAGCACCACCGTGGTCGGGTCCACGGGCGTGCCGTTCAACGTGTCGTTGGTCAGCACGTTGGTCACCCCGGTGGCGCCGCCCGGGGGCACGCCGGGCACGCTGTCGTCGTTGGCCACCAGGACACCCGCACTGGCCAGCGTGACCGAGACCGTGCCGATGTCGCACACCGCCGGCTGCGCCACCAGGCAGATCTGGTAGGTGGTCGTGTAAGTGGTGCCGGGCGTGCCCGCCGCGACGTTGACACTGCCGTTGGGCTGGATGGTGATCGCGGCGGTGTTGACCGGCGTCAGCACCACGGTGGCCGGATCCAGTGCAGCACTGTTGTAGGTGTCGTTGGCCAGCACGTTGGCCACCCCGTTGGCACCGGCGGCCGGCACATTCGCCACGGTGTCGTCCACCGCGTCGAGCAGGCCCGGGGTGGTGGCCAGGGTGACCGACACCGTGCCGATGTCGCACACCGTCGGCTGTGCCACCAGGCAGAGGCGGTAGGTGGTGGTGTAGGTGACCCCCGGGGTACCGGCCGCCACGTCCAGGCTGCCGTTGGGCTGGATGGTCAGCGCCGTGGTGTTGTTCGGGGTCAGCACCACCGTGGCCGGGTCGAGCGCGGCGCCGTTGAAGGTGTCGTTGGCGAACACGTTGAGCACGCCGAGCGCTCCGGTCGCCGGCACGTTGCTGGCGCTGTCGTCCACCGCGTCCAGCAGCGCGGCCGTGACGGTCACGCTGACCGTGGCGGTGTCGCACACGTTGAGGTTCGGCGCGGGCAGGCACACCTGGTAGGTGAAGCTGTCGGTCCCGGTGAAACCGGCGTTCGGCGTGTAGCTGATGGTGTTGTCGCCATTCACCACGGCAGTGCCGTTGGACGGCGGCACCAGCACGGTGAACACCGCGCCGACCGGCAGGGTGTCGTTGGCACCCACGGCCAGTACGGTGGTGCCGGTCCCGGCGGGCAGCGCGTCGTCGGCCGCATCCGGGCGCACCGCGACCAGTGCGGTGGCCTGGGCGCAGTTGCTGGGCTGGGCGTTCTCGCACACCTGGTAGGTCAGCGTGGTCGCTGCCGGCAGCGTGCCCGGCGCCACGGTGACCACGCCGTTGGCGGCCATGCTGTAGCCCGGCACGCTTCCGACCAGCGACGCGGTCACCGGCGTGGTGCCCGGAATGATCGCGGCACCGTTGAAGGTGTCGTTGAGCAGCACGCTGGCGGTGGTGCCGCCGGTCGGCGCAACCGGCGCGCCGCTGAAGTCATCGGGCTGTGCGACCAGCGCGCTGGCCGTCACCGTGAGGCTCACCGATGCCGTATCGCACACGCTGCCGTTCGGTGCGGGCAGGCACACCTGGTAGGTGAAGCTGTCCGCACCGGTGAAGCCGGCGGTCGGCGTGTAGCTGATGCTGCCATCCGGATTGACCACGGCGGTGCCATTGGCCGGCTGCACCGGGAGGGTGATCGTCGGGTTGAGCGGCAGCGTGTCGTTGGCGGTCACCGCAAGCACCGTGGTGGCGCCTGCCGCAGCCGACAGCGTGTCGTCCGCGGCGGCCGGGCTGACCGCCACCAGCGCGGTGGACTGCGCACAGTTGGTCGGCACGGCGGTCTCGCAGACCTGGTAAGCCAGGCTGACCGCCTGCGGCGTGGTGCCCGCAGCGACCGTCACCACGCCGTCGGCGGCCATGCTGTAGCCCGGCACCGGGCTCGACAGCGAGGCCGTCACCGGGGTGGTGCCGGGCACGATGGCAGCACCATTGAAGCTGTCGTTGAGCAGCACGCTGGGCGTGCTGCCACCGGCGGCCGGTGCGATCGGAGCGCTGCTGAAGTCATCGGCCACGGCAGTGACCGTGGTGACGGCGACGGTGATCGAGACCGTTGCGGTGTCGCACACAGCGGCACCCGGCGCGGGCAGGCAGGCCTGGTAGGTGAAGCTGTCGGCGCCGGTATAGCCGGCGTTGGGCGTGTAGCTGATGGTGCCGTCGCCGTTGACGGTGACGCTGCCGTTGGCCGGACCAGCCGGCACGGTGATGGTCGGATTGACCGGCAGGGTGTCGTTGGCGATCACGTTGAGTACCGTGGTGGTTCCGGCCGCTGCGGTCAGCGTGTCATCGACCACGACCGGGCTGACCGCGACCACGGCGGTGGACTGCGCGCAGTTGGTCGGCACGGCCACTTCGCACACCTGGTAGCTGAGCGTCACCGCCGCCGGCGTGGTGCCGGGAGCGACGCTGACCACGCCGTCGGCGGCCATGCTGTAGCCGGTCACCGGGGTCACCAGCGATGCCGCGACCGGGGTGGTCCCGGGCACGATGGCCGCACCATTGAAGGTGTCGTTGAGCAGCACGCTGGCGGTGCTGCCGCCGGTTGCCGGCGCGATCGGCGCCGCGGTGAAGTCATCGGCCACCGCGGTGAGCGTGGTGGCGCTCACGGTGAGGGTCACCGTAGCGGTATCGCAGACACTGCCGCCCGGTGCGGGCAGGCACAGCTGGTAGGTGAAGCTGTCCGGGCCGGTGTAGCCGGCGGTCGGGGTGTAGCTGATGGTGCCGTCGCCATTGACGACGGCGGTGCCGTTGGTCGGTGGGACCGGGAGGGTGACCACCGGGTTCAGCGGCGCGGCGTCGTTGGCCAGGACGTTGAGCACGGTGGTGGTACCGGCGGTGGCCGGCAGTGCATCGGCCACCGCATCGGGGCTGACCGCCACCACCACGGTGGCGCCGGCGCAGTTGGTCGGCACCGCGTTCTCGCACACCTGGTAGTTCAGCGTCACCGCGGCGGGCGTGGTACCGGCCGCAACGGTGACGACACCGTCGCCGGCCATGCTGTAGCCGGGCGCAGTGGTCAGCAGCGATGCGGTCACCGCCGTGGTCCCGGGCACGATGGCGGCACCATTGAAGGTGTCGTTGAGCAGCACGCTGGCGGTGCTGCCGCCGGTCGCCGGTGCGATCGGTGCCGCGGTGAAGTCATCGGCCAACGCGGTGAGCGTGGTGGCGCTCACCGTGAGGGTCACCGTGGCGGTGTCGCAGACGCTGCCGCCCGGTGCGGGCAGGCACAGCTGGTAGGTGAAGCTGTCCGGGCCGGTGTAGCCGGCGCTCGGGGTGTAGCTGATGGTGCCGTCGGCGTTGACCACGGCGGTGCCGTTGGTCGGCGGGACCGGGAGGGTGACCACCGGGTTCAGCGGCGCGGCGTCGTTGGCCAGCACGTTGAGCACGGTAGTGGTGCCGGTGGTGGCCGGCAGCGCATCAGCCACCGCATCGGGGCTGACTGCCACCACCACGGTGGCGCCGGCGCAGTTGGTCGGCACTGCGTTCTCGCACACCTGGTAGTTCAGCGTCACCGCAGCGGGCGTGGTGCCGGCGGCAACGGTGACGACACCGTCGCCGGCCATGCTGTAACCGGGCTCGACGGTGAGCAGCGTGGCGGTCACCGGGGTGGTGCCCGGCACGATCGGCGCGCCGTTGAAGGTGTCGTTGAGCAGCACGCTGGCGGTGCTGCCACCCGGCGCCGGTGCAATGGGCGCGGTGGTGAAGTCGTCGTTGACCGCGGCAAGGCCGGTCAGGCTGACGGTGACCGCCACCGAGGCGGTATCGCAGACGGACGCGCCGGGGGCCGGCAGGCACACCTGGTACGTGAAGGTGTCTGCGCCGGTGAAGCCGGCCGTGGGCGTATAGGTGACGGTGCCGTCGCCATTGACCACGGCGACGCCATTGGCGGGGGCAACCGCGATCGTGATCACCGGGTTGGCCGGCAGGGTGTCGTTGGTGGCGACATCGAGCACGTTGGCGGTGCCCGCCGTGGCCGGCAGGGCGTCGTCCACCGCGACCGGGCTGACCGCCACCACAGCGGCGGCGGCGGCGCAGTTGGTCGGGACGGCGGTCTCGCAGACCTGGTAGTTCAGGGTCACCGCGGCAGGCGTGGTGCCCGGCGCCACGCTGATCACGCCGTCGGCGGCCATGCTGTAGCCGGTTTCCACGGTCAGCAGCGTGGCGGTCACCGGGGTGGTGCCCGGCACGATCGTCACGCCATTGAACGTGTCGTTGAGCAGCACGCTGGCGGTGCTGCCACCGGCTGCAGGCGCGATCGGCGTCGCAGTGAAGTCATCGGCCGCAGCAGTGAGCGAGGTCACCCCCACCGTAACGGCGACCGTGGCGGTGTCGCAGACACCGGCTGCCGGCGCGGGCAGGCAGACCTGGTAGGTGAAGCTGTCCGCGCCGGTGAAGCCGGCCGTGGGCGTGTAGCTGATGGTGCCGTCGCCGTTGACGAGCGCCGTGCCGTTGGTCGGCGCGGCAGCGACGGTCACGGTCGGTGCAAGCGGAGCGGTGTCGTTGGCCAGCACGTTGAGCACGGTGGTAGCGCCGGCAGTGGCCGGCAGCGCGTCGTCGACCGCGTCCGGGCTGACCGCGACCACGGCCGTGGCACCGGCGCAATTGGTCGGCACCGCGTTCTCGCAGACCTGGTAGGTGAGCGTCACCGCTGCCGGCGTGGTACCGGCGGCCACGGTGATCACGCCATTGGCCGCCATGCTGTAGCCGGTGACCGGCGAGGACAGCGAGGCCGTCACCGCCGTGGTACCGGGGATGATCGCGACACCATTGAAGGCGTCGTTCAGCAGCACACTGGGGGTGCTGCCGCCGGTCGCCGGCGCGATGGGCGTGGCGGTGAAGTCATCGTTGGTCGCGGTGAGCGTGGTGGCGCTGACGGTCAGCGACACCGTGGCGGTGTCACAGACACCGGCACCCGGCGCCGGCAGGCACACCTGGTAGGTGAAACTGTCTGCACCGATGTAGGCGCCGGTCGGGGTGTAGGTGATGCTGCCGTCGCCGTTGGCCACGGCCGTGCCGTTGGCCGGCGCGCCGACGATGGTGACCACGGGGTTCAGTGGTGCGCTGTCGTTGGCGAGCACATTGAGTACGTTGGCGGTGCCGGCGGTGGCCGGCAGGGTGTCATCGTTCGCCGCCGGGCTGACCGCCACGACCGCGGTGGCAGCGGCGCAGTTGGTCGGCAGGGCGGTCTCGCAGACCTGGTAGCTCAAGGTCACCGCAGCCGGCGTGGTGCCTGGCGCCACGCTGACCACGCCGTTGGCGGCCATCGTGTAGCCGGTGACCGGACTGATCAGCGTGGCGGTCACCGGGGTGGTGCCCGGCACGATCGGTGCGTTGTTGAACGTGTCGTTGAGCAGCACGCTCGCGGTACTGCCGCCGGTTCCCGGCGCGATGGGCGACGCGGTGAAGTCGTCGTTTGTCGCGGTGACCGTGGTCGCCGTCACCGTGAGCGCCACCGTCGCGGTATCGCACACGCTGCCATGCGGCGCCGGCAGGCACAGCTGGTAGGTGAAGGTATCGGCGCCGACGAACGCACCGGTGGGCGTGTAGCTGAGCGTGCCATCGGCGTTGACCACCACGCTGCCGTTTGCCGGCGCTGCGGTCACGCTCAGGACGGGGGTGAGCGGCGCTGCGTCGTTGGCCAGCACGTTGAGCACGGTGGTGGCACCGGCGGCGGCCGGCAGCACGTCGTTGACCGCGTCGGGGCTCATCACCACAACGGCGGTGGCCGTGGCGCAGTTGCCGGGCAGCGCGGTTTCGCAGACCTGGTAATCCAGCGCGATGGAACCGGGCAGCGTGCCGGCCGCCACCGAGATCACGCCATTGGCGGCCATGCTGTAGCCCGACGCCAGCGTGACCAGCGAGGCGGTGACCGGGGTGGTGCCGGGCACGATGGTCACGCCGTTGAAGGTGTCGTTGAGCAGCACGCTGGGCGTGCTGCCACCCGTGGGCGGGATCGGGCTGGCGCTGTAGTCGTCGTTGACCGCGACCAGGGCGCCTGCGGCAATGGTGATCGCGACCTGTGCGGTATCGCAGGTGGTGCCATCCGGCGCGGGCAGGCACACCTGGTAGGTGAGCGTGTCCGCACCGCTCTGCCCGGCGGTGGCGGTGTACTGCAGGGTGCCATCCGCGGCGAGCACGGCAGCGCCCTTGGTCGGCAGCTGGGTCACCGTGAAGGTGGCACCGGCCGGCACATTGTCGTTGGCGGCCAGGTTGAAGCTGCCCGGCTGGGTGCCGGTGACGCTGGCGGTGTCATCGGCCGCATCCGGCGCGATCAGCACCTGTACGCCGGCCGTGTCGCAGTTGGTCGTGGAACCGAGTTCGCACAGGGCGTAGCTCAGCGTGGTGGCACCCGCGGGGGCAAAGCCGGCCACGGTGATGACGCCAGCGTCATCGATGCTGAAGCCGGCCGGTGCACCGACCAGGTTCACGGTCACCTGCAGCGGGTTGACCGCGGCACCGTTGAAGGTGTCGTTGCCCAGCACGCTGGGCGTGGTGCCGCCCACGCCGGGCGCGAACACCGGCGCGCGGAAATTGTCGTCCAGCGCGTCGAGGGTGTTGGCGACCACGGTGATGTTCACCGTGCCGGTATCGCAGGTCGCGGCGTCCGGGGCGGGCAGGCAGACCTGGTACTGCGCGGTCTGCGCGCCGGCGGCGGCGGGCGTGTAGCTGAAGCCGCCATTGGCCTGCAGGGTGAACGTGCCCGCGGTCGGCGGCGTCAGCAGGGTGTAGCTGGCGCCGGCCGGTGCGTTGTCGTTGAGGCTGACGTCGCCCACCAGCGGCTGCCCGGCCGGCGTGGTGTAGGTGTCGTCGGCGGCAGCGGGCGCGATCAGCAATGCCACCTGCGCGGTGTCGCAGTTGCCGGTGGCGCCGGCTTCGCACAGTTCGTAGGTGATGCTGAGTGCGCCGGCGGCGGCACCGGCCGGCACATTGATCACCCCGGCAGGGGTGATGGTGAATCCCGGTGGCGGCGCGTTGACCAGGCTCAGGGTGACCTGCGCGGCCGTGACAGGGGCGGCGTTGAAGGTGTCGTTGCCCAGCACGCTGGCGGTGCTGCCGCCGGTCACCGGCGAGATCACCGTGGCGGTGAACACATCGTCCACCGCGTCGATCGTGTTGGCCGCGATGATCACGCTCACCGTGGCCGTCGCGCAGGTGCCACCGTTCGGCGCCGGCAGGCAGACCCGGTAGTCGAAGGTGTCGGTACCGGTCGTGCCGGGATTAGCGGTGTAGGTGAGCGCGCCGTTGCCGGCAAGGTCGATGCTGCCCAGCGTCGGCGCGGTGAGCGCGAAATACTGCGAACCGGTCGGTGCATTGTCGTTGAACGCAACCGTGCCGCTCACCGACTGGCCGGCCTGCACGTTGAAGGTGTCTGCCAGCGCGGTGGGCGCCACCAGCAGCTGGACGTCGGCATCGTCGCAGTTGCCCGGCACGGCCACTTCGCACAGGCGGTAGCTGAGCGTGACAAAGCCGGAGGGAATGTTCGCGGCCACCGCGATGGTGCCGGTGGTCGGGTCCAGGGTGTAGCCCGGCGTGGTCGAGAGCAGGGTCGCGGTGACCGTCCCCGGTACCACCGCGCTGCCATTGAGGGTGTCATTGCCCAGCACGCTGGGCGTGGTGCCGCCGGCCGCCGGGACGGGGGTGGCGAAGGTGTCGTCGTTTGCCAGCAACGCATTCGCGCCGAGGGTGACGGTGACGGTCGCGGTATCGCAGACGCCCGGATTGGGTGCCGGCAGGCAGACCTGGTAGCTGAAGGTGTCGGTACCGGCGGCGGTCGCGTTGGGGGTATAGGTGAAGGCGCCATCGCCATCGATGACCGCCGTGCCCTGGGTGGCCTGGGTGACCAGCGAGAACGCTGCGCCAGGCGCGGCGATGTCGTTGGTGCCCACGTTGCCGAGCGCGGGTTGCCCGGCACCGGGCGTGGTCACCGCGTCGTCAACCGCATCCGGCCCGACCACCAGCTGCACGTTGGCGGTGTCGCAGAGCGTGGGCGCGCTGGTGAGGCAGATGCGGTAGGCCAGGGTCACCGCGCCGGCACTGGCCCCTGCGGGCACGCTGATGAAGCCGCCTGCGTCCATCACGTAGCCAGCCGGGGCAGTGATCAGCGTGGTGGTCAGGTTGGCCGCCACCACCGGAGTGCCGTCAAAGGTGTCGTTGACCAGCACGCTCGTGGCCAGCGTGCCGCCGCTCTGCGCCGGCACCGGGGTTGCGGTGAAGTCATCAGCCACCGCGTCGATGACGCTGGCGTTGATGTTCAGCGTCACCGTGGCGGTATCGCAGGCGGCGCCATTGGGTGCGGGCAGGCACAGCTGGTAGCTGAAGGTGTCGGTGCCGGTCGCCCCCGCGTTGGCGGTATAGGTGAAGCTGCCGTCACCAAGCAGCTGCAGGGTGCCTTGGGTGGGCGCGGTGCCGATCTGGGTGAAGGTCGAGTCGACCACGTAGTTGTCGTTGTCGCGCACGTTGCCGATCAGCTGCGCTCCGGCCTGCACGGCGTAGCTGTCGTCCACGGCATTCGGCCCGACCACCAGCAGCACGTTGGCGGTATCGCAGTTGGCCGGTGATGCCTGTTCGCACAATTGGTAGGTCAAGGTCACCGGGCCGGCGGCGGCGGTGGCCGGCACGTTTACGGTGCCATCGGCGGCAATGCTGTAACCCGACGGCGCACTGGTGAGCGACACGACCATGTTGGCGGCCACCACCGCGACCCCGTTGAGGGTGTCGTTGGTCAGCACGCTGGCGGTGGTGCCGCCGGCACCGGGCGGCAACGGCGCGGCCCGGAAGTCGTCGTCGTTGGCCAGCAGCGCCGCCGCCTGCACGGGAATGGTGGGGGTGGTGGCGGTGTTGTCGCCCGGGGTCGGGTCGGTGGTGCCCAGCGGCGGCGTGATCGTGGCCACGTTGGCGGCGATGGTGGCCGGTGTGGTGGTCGGCGCGGTGCCGTTGACCAGCACCACCAGGACCTCACCCACGCCGACGTTGACGCCGATGTTGACGTTGCCGGTGCCCGATGCCGCCGCGCACTGCGTGCTGGGCGAGACCACCGCGCAGGTCCAGCTGACGGCGGTCAGCTGCGCCGGCACGCTGTCGACCAGGGTGGCGCCCACCGCCTGCGACGGCCCCAGGTTGCGCAGCTCGATGCGGTACTGCACCGCGCCGCCGGCGGCGACCGGCGTAGGCGTGGTGATGGTCTTGGACACGCTCAGCTGCGCGCTGGCGGCCAATGTATTGCTGTCGCTGCTGGTGTTGTTGCCGGGGGTGGGATCGGAAATGTCGGCCGGTGCGGCGACGGTGGCGGTGTTCACCAGCGGGTTGCGGTAGGCCTGCGCCTGCGCTCCGCTTGCGACCAGGGTCGTCAGCAGGATGCCGGCCAGCGGCAGCGCGCGGGCGCGCAGGCAGCGGGCAGCGAGCTGGGAAAGGAAGCGTCGGGCGCTGGCGGTCGACATGCAGGAATCCTCGAAAGCAGCGCGCAGGCGTTCGGCCGCGCACCACGTATTGCGACGTTGCTGTCGGCGCGCCACCGGGCGCGCCGGGTGGATACGGCTAGTACGCGGCAGGGTCGGCGCTGAAGATCACCGGCACGGTGATCGTTGCCTGCCCGCCGTTGATCAGGTCCACACCCAGGCTCACCCCATTGGTTCCCGCCGCACCGCCACTGGCGGCGCTGCAGACGCTTCCCGCCGACGCGATGCAGCTCCATGGCGCGCTCAGCGTGGCGCCGGCCGGCAAGGTGTCGGTTACCTGCGCCGCCGTGACCGGATCGGGCCCGGCATTGCTGACGGTGATGACGTAGCTGGCGGTTCCGCCGGGGGTATAGGAACCGCTGCCATCGGACTTGGTGATCGACAGATCGGCCTGGCGCGTGCGGTTGGTGATGCGGCACACCACGTTGAGCGGCTGCGCCGACAATGCCGGCGAGGTGAAATTGAAGTTCTGCCCGGTACCGCTGGTCAGCGTGGTGCCGGCCTGGTCCTTGCACTCCCAGGTGCTGGCGTAACGCGCAAGCACCGTGGCGGTCCCGGCGGTTTCAGCCAGTGTGTAGACCGTGCCGGGCGTGGTCACCACTGCGGTGGTGGCGCCGTTGTTGCCGACATTGGCCACGCTGGCCAGCACCGTGGCGCCCTGCGCCACACTGAGGTTGAACAGCCCCGGGTCGGTGGTCGGCGCCAGCGTCTTGACCAGCTGCACGGTAGCCGCGCAGCTCTGCGAAATGCTTTCCACGGTGAACACGGCCTGGCCGATGCGGATGCCCAGCAGGCCCAGCAGGTTGTCCACCACGCCGCCCAGCACCGCGCTCAGCACCGGCGCCACCACCGTGTTCACGACCGGCCGCAGGACCGGCAGGAGTGTCTGCACCACCGCATTGACGATGCTGTTCACCGGCAGCGGCAGCTGCACGAGGTTGTTGACCAACCGCACCACCGGCGTGCCACTGGTGATGCTGATGTCCAGGCTGTTGACCAGGCTGGTGACCAGTGCGGTGGCACTGACGGTGCCCGCCGAAAGCGTGCGCGTCTGTGGGTAGGGTCCGGTGAACACCACCGACTGCGTCGACGGCGTCCCCGTGGCAACCGCCCGCAGCGACACCGTCAGCGGCACGTCGACGTCGGCCACCTTCAGTGCGGAAAGCAGGCTTACCGCGACGGTTACGTTGAGCGTGGTCGCATTGATCGGGGTGACGCTGGCGGGGGTCAGCACTGCGGTGCGATTGAAGAACACGGCATCGCTGATGGTGCCGATGTACAGGTTGACCAGGCCCGGACGGGCCTGCAGGGTCACCGCACTGCTCGCCAGGTTGACGGCATTGATGGTGCCTTCGGCGCGGGCGATGTCGGCATAGACCGACAGGTGCAGCAGCGAAGCGGTGATGGTGGTGCCGGACAGCGACACCAGCCCGGCAATGTTCAGCCCATTGAGTGCATTCACCAGCGGCGCGATGGTCAGGCCCTGGGCGATATCGAAGTCGAACTTCAGTCGGATCGCGGCACTGTGGAAGCCGGTACCGACCGGGCCGCAGTTGTAGGTAGGCGGTTCGACCACCTGCGCCCAGACGCGGACGTTGGCCAGGCCGCCGAGCCCCAGCGGCGCGAGCTGCGCGGTGGTCAGGGTGATCGGGGTGGGCGTGGTGACCACGTTGCGGAAGTTGTACAGCTGCACGCCGCCGGTGATCAGGTCGAGCACGTCCAGGTTGACGTTGGCCAGGGAACCGGGCGGCAGGCTCACCTGGAGCAGGTCGGCAAGGCGGATGGTGCCGGTCAGGCCGCTGATCGCGGGGGTGAGCAGGTTCAGCGCATTGGCCGCAGCGGTCTGTCCGTCCGCCTGCAGCACCGAAATCAGCGCGGCCTGCAGTTGACCGAGGGTGATGTTCGCATTCAGCACCTGGCTCGGGTCACTTACGACAACACCGCCATTAAGTCGGGTCAGCAGCGCATTCAGATTGACGTCGGCGCCGGCAAGGCTGTTCCAGTCCAATGCGGTGAGATTGATATTCGTGCCCGGAAGCAGCGTGGAGAACAGCAGATTCAGCACCGGACTCTCGGCGCTGGTCACCTGCACCAGCCGCGGCCCTGCGGAAACGCACGCGCCATTCGCGGTGCAGGCGTCCTGCGCCTTCACATTGGAAACTGCGCCAAATAATGAGAGCCCCATCACAATCAGGGTTAATATTCTCACCAAGCTGAATCGCCCTGACGCGGCATTCACACCCCAGACTTTATCCATCTTCCGTCCCCCTTCGCCGAGCCGCATTGCTCCAGCACGGCCGGCTAACCAACCATGAGCAGCATGCGGGGCCTGCTTTTTCGACGTTTTTTGAATTGCCAGCCATCGTTGGCCGGTTAATGCTTTAATTACGTCGGCAATCGGATAGACGCAAACGGGAAGAGGTGAAGACGCCAGTTAGCAGCACTGACGTTCACGGGGGAGCAGATGGGAAACCCTTGGGCGGCAGGCACGTGTAGTGATTCTGTACATCCGTGGAAAAGAATCACTGCCCGGTCAGTATCGATAACTACCCATCGTGAAAATGGACAGGCAAGGGAGATTCCAATGCTGTCGATGTCGGATCGAATTCGAGCAGCAAGGACCACGGCGGGGCTTTCTCAGACGCAATTGGCCCTGGAAACCGGAGTGAAACGCAGTGCGGTCGCGCAATGGGAGCGTAAGGAGGGCACTACCCCAAGCGTGTCGCATCTGGCACAAATCGCCGTGGTCACCCGCGTGCGATTCGAATGGCTGGCGACCGGGAGGGGGGGTGCCAAGCCGGATGGTGACGCGCTGCACGGCACCGTGCAGCCCAACGCCGATTACGTGCAGAACGACCTGGAGGGCAACATCCTGTCGCTGGTACGGCGCCTGCCGCCGCGCAAGCGCAAGGTGGCCCACGACATCATCCTGATGCTCGGCGGGTAAGGCACCCGTCGGTCGTTACCCCGGGATGTGCAGGGCCGCGCGCGGCGGCAACGACCAGTCGATGCCGCCCTGGCCGCGCCGCTGCAGGTAGTCGTTGGTTGCGGAGAAGTGTCCGCAGCCGAGGAATCCGCGGTGCGCGGACAACGGCGAGGGATGCGGTGCCTTCAGCACGCGATGGCGCCGGGTGTCGATGACCTTGCCCTTCTGCTGCGCGTAGCTGCCCCAGAGCAGGAACACCAGGCCTTCATGCTCGCGGTTGAGGGTGTCCACCACGTGGTCGGTGAATCCTTCCCAGCCGCGCTTCTGGTGCGAACCGGCCTGCCCTGCTTCCACGCTCAGCACCGCGTTGAGCAGCAGCACGCCGCGCTGCGCCCATGGCAGCAGGCAGCCATGGTCGGGGCGTGGCAGCCCCAGGTCGGCTTCCAGCTCCTTGTAGATGTTCAGCAGCGACGGCGGCACCGGTACCCCGGGCAGCACTGAAAAGCTCAGGCCATGGGCCTGGCCGGCGCCGTGGTACGGGTCCTGTCCGAGGATGACCACCTTGACCTGCTCGAACGGGGTGGCGTCGAAGGCGGCGAAGATCTGCGGCCCGGGCGGGAACACCTGTGCGCCTGCCGCCTTGCGTTCGCGCAGGTAGGCCGACAGCGCCCGCATCTCCGGACGCAGCAGGTAATCGCCGATGCGGGCCTTCCAGCCGGGTTCCAGCTGGATGCCCGCGTGCGCGTCGTCGTTCATCGCACCGCGGGTCTGTCGTTGAGGCGGGACAGGCGCAGCTGGAACAGCACCTTGGTGACCAGCAGCCGCTCTTCGATCGGCTTCTGCACCAGGTCGTTGGCGCCGGCCTGCAGCAGGCTGGACTGGTTCAGGGGGTTGCCGTCACCGGTCATCACCAGCACCGGCAGGCGACGCTTGCCGTAGCCGAAGTCCACGCGTACCCGCTCGACCACGTCCAGGCCGCTGAGTTCGCCCTTGAGCGTCACGTCGGTCAGTACCAGGTCGATGCGGTGGCTGCTGCGACCCAGCGATTCGGCGGTGAGCAGCGCGAAGGCTTCTTCCGCGGTCATCACGTGCAGCACGTTCAGGCTCTGCCGCTCGAGCATGCGCTTGGTCGCTTCGGCCACCACGCGGCTGTCTTCCACGTACAGGATGGTCGCGCCGGGAATGCTTTCCGGCTGCACGTAACCGCGGATGAAGGTCGCCAGCGCCTCATGCCCCAGCGCCTTGTCGAAATAGTCGGTGACGTACTCGGTGAAGCGACGCTGCTCCAGGTGCTGCTGCGCATCGCCGGAAACCACGATCACCGGCACGTAGGCCTGCCCGGCGGTTTCGCGCACCAGCCGCGCCAGCGCCAGGCCGTCGCCATCGCTGAGCGTCAGCGAGGTGGTGACCAGGTTGACCGGTCCGGCCTCCAGTGCCATGCGTGCGTCCTCGATGCTGGCGCAGCCCACCACCTCCACGGCCGGCAGCTCGCGCTGCAGCACGTCGGCGATGAGCTTGCGGACCAGCCTGGAACCGTCGACCACCATGACGCGCGGCGCGTCGTCGACCAGGTGCTTCAATACTTGCGGACGCATGCAGGAGGAACCTCAGGTTTCGGTCGGACGGGTCTGGCGCAGGAAATGCCCCGTCACCAGCCACGCGCCCAGCCAGCCCAGCACCACGGTGCCGACCAGCACGAGCGAGGAATGCAGCAGGTCCAGCCCATGCAGGACGAACGGGCTGGCATAACTTTGCGACAGCGCCGCCAGCGGCGGGCGCAGCGCGAGGCCGGCAATGCCGACCAGCGCAAGCGCGAGCGCGCCGGCGCCCAGGCCGTACCACGCGCCCAGGTACAGGAACGGCCGCCGGATGAAGCCGTCGCTGGCCCCCAGCAGCTGCAGCACGCCGATCTCGTCGCGGCGCGCCTGGATGTCCAGCCGCACCGTGTTGCCTACCACCAGCGCCGCGCCAAGGCCCAGCAGCACCGACAGCACCTGCACCAGGCGCGTGCCGAAGCCCAGCCAGGCATCCAGGCGCTTGCGCCACAGCGCGTCGTGCTGCACCAGGTCGGCCTGTGGCAGGCCTTCCAGCGATTGCGCCAGGCGCCCGTCGTCGGCGCCGTTGGCCGGGGTGATGATCAGCAGCGATGGCAGCGGGTTGTCGTGCAGCGCATCGATCGCTTCGCCCAGCCCGGCGCTGTCGCGCAGTTCGGCCAGGCCCTCATCGGGCGAACGCAGGGTCACGCTCGCTACGTCGGCGCGGCCACGCAGCGTGTCGGCCACCTGCCTTGCCGCTGCGGCGTCGACGTCGGTCTTCAGGAACAGGTTGACGTCGCGCGACTGCTGCACGCTGCCGGCGAAATGCTTGAGGTTGTCCAGCGCGATCGACAGGCCCAGCGGCAGCGCCAGCGCCAGTGCCATCACCATCACGGTCAGCAGGGTGGCCCACGGCTTGCGCCAGGCGCGGCCCAGGCTGAACACCACGCTGTGGCCGTGGTGGTGCAACCACACGCCCAGCCGCGACGGCGCGGCAGCTTCCTTGTTGGTGGGCGTGGTCATTCGGCCAGGTCCTGCGGCGAGATGTCGTCGATCAGCTTGCCGTGGTCGAGGATCAGCACGCGCTTGCGCATCGCACGCAGCAGCGCCAGGTCATGGCTGACCACCAGCACGCTGGTGCCGCGCGCGGGCAGCTCGGCGAACAGCGCCATGATTTCCGCGGCCAGGGTGGGATCGAGGTTGCCGGTCGGTTCGTCCGCCACCAGCAGCTTGGGCTCGCCGACGATCGCGCGGGCGATGCCGACGCGCTGCTGCTCACCGGCCGACAGCTGCGACGGCAGCGCCTTCTCGCGGTGGCCCAGGCCCATGCGCTCGAGCACCGAGCGCACGCGCTTGCCGATGTCGCCACGCCGGGTACCGCGCAGGATCAGCGGCAGGGCCACGTTCTCGGCGATGCTGCGGTCCATCAACAGGCGGTGGTCCTGGTACACGGCACCGACCGCGCGGCGGTGGTGCGGAATATCGCCACCCCGCACCTTCAGCAGGTTGCGCTCGTCGAACACCACCGCGCCGCGGCTGGGCCGTTCGTCGAGGTGGATCAACTTGAGCAGGGTGCTCTTGCCGGCACCGGAGTGCCCGGTGACGAACAGCATTTCACCGGGCGCGACATCGAAGCTGACGTCCACCAGTGCCTGGTGGCCGCCCGCATACTGTTTGCTGACATTGTCAAAACGCAGGACGCTCATTCCTCCGATTATGCAGGAGGAGGATGGCGGCGTGGGGATGGCGTGTCGCCCGACCAACGGTCGGGCGCTACCGTTGATCGGTTTTGGAATGCCGCCCCGCCAATGGTGGGGCGCTACGCGGTAGGTAACGACCGTTGGTCGTTACGCCCCTGAAAGCATCCGGCGGATCTTGCGGCCGATGCGGGTCAGGAAGCCTGCACCCGGGTCAGCGGCCGTCGCGGTGTTGCGCATCGACTTGGCGGTGACCTGCACCGGCGTCACCGGCTGGCTGGCGCCGCCTTCGGTCGTGGCGCCTTCGACCGGACGGCCGTTGCGACGACGACGACGCTTGCGCGGTGCACGCTCGCCTTCCGGTGCGCCTTCCGGTGCACCCTCGGCACGCGGCGGGCGCGGCGCAGGAGCGGCCTGGGCGGCCACTGCGGGTGCGGCAGCGTCCACTGCCACGGCAGCCTGCTCGCCTTCCACGCGCGGCTTGCGCGGGCCACGCGGCCGGCGCTCGCCGCTGCGCTCACCACTACGCTCGCCACGGCCAGCACCGCCACCGGAGCGGCTGCCGCTGGAAGAACGACCACCACCGCGGCGCTCTTCTTCGGCCGCACGCGCTTCGCGGGCCTCGCGGAAGATCTGGCCGACGCTTTCGTTCTCGTCGCCTTCTTCGCCGGGCGCCGCCGGAGCGCGCTCCGGGCGCGGCAGCGCGGTCAGGATCTCGCTGGTAACCGCTTCAACCGGGATCTTCTGTTCGATATAGGCCTCGATGTCCGGCAGGCCCATCGCATAGCGCTCGCAGGCGAAGCTGATCGCATCGCCTTCCTCGCCCAGGCGGGCGGTACGGCCGATGCGGTGCACGTAGTCTTCAGCGTCGAACGGCAGGTCGTAGTTGTAGACGTACTTGATGCCGTCGATGTGCAGGCCGCGCGCGGCCACGTCGGTGGCCACCAGGATTTCCAGCTGGCCCTTCTGGAAGCGGTTGAGCAGGCTCTCGCGCTTCTTCTGCGGCACGTCGCCGGACAGCACGCCGACGCGGTAGCCGGCCTTTTCCAGCGAACGCGCGACGCGCTCGACAAAGACCTTGGTGTTGACGAAGACCATGGTGCGCGCGCCTTCGCTGCGCGACAGCAGGCCCAGCAGCAGCGGGATCTTCTCTTCGTCGGCCGGGAAGTAGATGCGCTGGCGCACGCGTGCGGCGGTGATCGACTCGCTTTCCACCACCAGCTTCTGCGGCTCGTTCATGTGTTCATAGGCCAGCTCCAGCACGCGGTGGCTGAGCGTGGCGCTGAACAGCAGGGTCTGCCGGGTGGTGCGCTCGGGCATGCGGCGCAGCAGGAAGCGGATGTCCTTGATGAAGCCCAGGTCGAACATGCGGTCGGCTTCGTCGAGCACGCAGATCTCGCAGGCGTGCAGCGAGACGACCTTGTGCTGCTTGACGTAATCGATCAGGCGGCCGGGGGTCGCGATGATCACGTCCACGCCCTGCTGCAGCAGCTCGCGCTGCTTGTCGTAATCCACGCCGCCGTACACCAGCGCGAAGCGCAGGCCCAGGTCCGAGCCGAACTTCACCGCATCCTTGTGGATCTGGATGGCCAGTTCGCGGGTCGGCGCCAGGATCAGCGCGCGCGGGTCTTCCGGCTTGCGGTCGGCCAGCGCCGGGCGGGTCAGCAGGCGGTTCACCACCGCGACCAGGAACGCCAGCGTCTTGCCGGTACCGGTCTGGGCCTGGCCGGCCACGTCGCCGCCGGGCAGTGCCACCGGCAGGGTCAACGCCTGGATCGGGGTGCAGCGGGTGAAACCAGCGCCTTCAAGGCCCGCCTGCAGGGCCGGATGCAGCTCGAAGGAGGAGAAAGTCAAATCGGTCAGCGGTTTGTCGCTCATGGGTCCGTCTTGGTAAGGCCAGCCGACGGAAGCGCGGGTGGCTGGCTTGCAATCTTGGGGGGCACCGTCGCCACTGCGGGCCCTGCGCCGGGAAGGGCGGAGGCCGGACCGAACCGGTCCCGGGGCGCCGCACAATGCCCCAGTTTAGCGCAAAGCCGCGCCCCACCCGTCGCAACCCTTCGTGAGACGTAGAGCCACGCCCTGCGTGGCTGCCTCGTGAAGGGTCGAATCCCCACCCTTCACCGCCCCAACCCCCAGTTGAACACCGGCTCGTGCCGCGCTGGAACCCTTCCGCCCCCCACCACATATCGTTCCCGCCAGCCCCGGCAAAGCGCGATGACGGTCACAGGACGATTCTTTCCACCCTGCGCCTGCCACCCCGCGACGATAGGGGTACACTGCCGGCCGTGAGCGTCCAGGCATCCATCCCTCCGGCCCCGCCGGGTGCACTCCAACACGAGAGACCAAGATGAGCGACAAGGTTGTACATGTCAGCAGCGCTGACTTCGAAAGCACCGTACTGAACTCCAAGGAACCGGTCCTGGTCGATTTCTGGGCGGAGTGGTGCGGCCCCTGCAAGATGATTGCCCCGGCACTGGATGAGCTGGCCGACGCCTATGACGGGCGCGCCAAGATCGCCAAGGTCAACGTCGACGAACAGCGCGAACTGGCGGCGAAGTACCACGTGCGTTCGATCCCGATGCTGCTTGTCTTCAAGGACGGCGAGGTCAAGGCCCAGCAGATCGGCGCGGTCGGCAAGGCCCAGCTGGCGGGTCTGCTCGACAAGGCCCTGGCCTGACCTGTACCCCGGCAGCCGGTCCCCGGCTGCCCCGCGGGCCCCACGCCCGCATGAATGACCCTGCCCCACCCGGCTTGCGCGCCGCCGCGAGCCGGTGTTAGTGTCGGCACATCCGGCCGCATTCGCGCGCCGCATCTTCTGGATGACGTTCGTTTCCAGAATCCCTTCCCAACGTTCGCCGCCCCTGCAGGGCGCTCGCACCTTTCAGCGAGGAATCCAGCACTTGTCCGATATCACTACTTCCGAACCCGGGAGCGCCGACGCGCCCGCCGAGAAGCGCGTGCGCAAGCCGCGCGTCGCCAAGGCCGCTGCCAGCAGCGCCGACGCCGGGTCCCCCCCCTCCCAGAATGCCCTGCCCCTGGCTGCCGCGCCTTCCGCGCCGGCGCCGGCAGCAGCGGCTGCACCCGCAGCCCCGGCGGCTCCGCAGGCACCCCACGCCCCGGCCGCATCCGGTGGCGATGCCCCGGCCCCGCAGGGCGGTGGCCAGGACGCCGGCGACGGCGGCCAGCGCAACAACAACAACAACCCGCAGGGCGGCCAGAACCCGTACCAGCAGGGCCAGAACCAGGGCGGCCAGAACCAGGGCCAAGGCCAGGGCAACCGCCGCGACCGCTTCCGCAATCGCCGTGACCGCGACCGCAACCGCGGTGGTGGCGGCGGTGGCGGCTACCGCGACGACGGCATGCCGCAGGACAACGGCGAGCAGCAGCCGTTCGTGCGCAGCCAGCAGGCCAACGTACCCGAGGGCTTCCCGGTCTATTCGCTGAGCGACCTCAAGCGCATGCCGGCACAGAAGCTGTTGGAAATCGCCGAGCAGCTGCAGATCTCCGAAGGCGTGGCCCGTGCACGCAAGCAGGACGTCATCTTTGCCCTGTTGAAGGTGCTCACCCGCCATGGCGACGGCGTCGCCGCCGACGGCGTGCTGGAAATCCTGCCGGACGGTTTCGGCTTCCTGCGCGCGGCCGAAGCCAGCTACCTGGCCGGCCCGGACGACACCTACATTTCGCCCAGCCAGATCCGCCGCTTCAACCTGCGCACCGGCGACCACCTGTCCGGCCGCATCCGCTTCCCGAAGGACGGCGAGCGTTACTTCGCGCTGTCGATCGTGGACACCATCAACGGTGAGCCGCTGGAAGCGTCGAAGAACAAGGTGCTGTTCGAGAACCTCACCCCGCTGTTCCCGCGCAAGCGCTTCACCCTGGAACGCGGCAACGGCTCGTCCGAAGACATCACCGGCCGCATCATGGATCTGATGGCACCGCAGGGCAAAGGCCAGCGCGCGCTGATCGTGTCCCCGCCCAAGGCCGGCAAGACCATGCTGATGCAGCAGGTGGCCACGGCGATCACCACCAATCATCCGGACGTGCACATGATCGTGCTGCTCATCGACGAGCGTCCGGAAGAAGTGACCGAAATGCAGCGCACCGTGCGCGGCGAAGTGATCAGCTCCACCTTCGACGAACCGGCCGCGCGCCACGTGCAGGTTGCCGAAATGGTGATCGAGCGCGCCAAGCGCCTGGTCGAGCACAAGAAGGACGTGGTGATCCTGCTCGACTCGATCACCCGCCTGGCGCGTGCCTACAACAACGTGGTGCCCAGCTCCGGCAAGGTGCTCACCGGCGGTGTCGACGCCAACGCCCTGCACCGCCCGAAGCGCTTCTTCGGTGCCGCGCGCAACGTGGAAGAAGGCGGCAGCCTGACCATCATCGCCACGGCGCTGGTGGACACCGGCAGCAAGATGGACGAAGTGATCTACGAAGAGTTCAAGGGCACCGGCAACAGCGAAGTGCACCTGAACCGTCGCATCGCCGAAAAGCGTGTCTACCCGGCCATCGACATCAACCGTTCCGGCACCCGCCGCGAAGACCTGCTGATCGAACCGGAGCTGCTGCAGAAGATCTGGATCCTGCGCAAGCTGCTGCACCCGATGGACGAAATCGCCGCGATGGAGTTCCTGCTCGACAAGATGAAGAACACCAAGTCCAACGACGAGTTCTTCGGTTCGATGAAGCGCTGACCGGCGCGGAATCGAAAACCGGAAGGCCCCGCATTGCGGGGCCTTCTTCGTAGTGGCTGCCGCACCTTCCGGCAGGTGCCGACCGTTGATCGGCACGCCTCACGGCCGCATGCGATCCAGCAACGGTCCGAAATGCAGCGGCCCCACCGGCCCCAGCGAGACCACCGGCTCCAGCGGCGGCTCCTCCACCTCCCCTGCATCGACCTCGGCGGCCTCCTCCTGCACTGCCGCCCGATCCCCGTGCTCGAACCCGATCCCCGCCCGCACCATGGTCGCCACCGCGACCAGGATCAACAGCGACAGCCCTCCCAGGACATGCATCAGCGTCACATCGATTCCCCCGCGCCCGTGGAGCTCACACGCTACCCGTCACCCGGCAGGAATCCCCTGCAACAACTCCCATTTTCGCGGCAAACCCGACACATCCTGGCGTGGTAGCGCCGGCCGTTGGCCGGCCCACGCGTCACCTGGCGCTTCACTGGCACGCCACCACACCCTCGGCCTTGTCCGCGTTCGTCGCCACCCGCACCTGGGTGAACGCAGCCGAGAACGGCGTGTCCGCGCTGACCACGAACGGGGCTTCCACCGCGCCCAGGTCCACGCCCCTGCTGGCGAAGCAGGCCAACGGGATGGTCACGGTGCGCTTCTGGCCCGGCGCAAGCGACGCCAGCGCCGGCGCGATGTCGACCCCGCCTTCGCAGCCAGTCCCGCACTGCATGGTCACCTTCACTGCCGCGGCGGGTTGGCGCTGCACCATCACGTCGAACTGCAGCGCGCCATTGCTGCGGGCCAGCGCGCCCAGGTTGCGCCGCGAGGTGCTGCGTGCGATCAGTTGCGCCGGGGCGAGCCAGGTCACTTCGCGCGCGTCCTGCTGGGTGTTGATCTGCACGGTGCGCACCTCGGCCACCGGCTTCTCCTTCGGCCAGCGCAGGCTGGCGTTGAGGTCATTGCCGAGCGGCTGGGTGGCGCCGTTGGCGGCGATGTGCAGCGAGAACGGCACCGTGTCCACGCGGTTGAAGATCGGCAGCGTGGTCACTTCACCGCAGTGGTCCGGGTTGGCTTCGGGCAGGCGTGCGACCTGCGCCGGCCTGGCATAGCTTAAGCCATAGCCGAATTTGAACAGGTCCGGCCGCTTCGGGTCCGGGCGGTCGATCGGCGCCGGGCACGGCACGCCCGGCCACGGGAAGCTCAGGCGGCCGCGGAAGTCATGCGCCGGCCTGCCATCCGTGCCGGCCACCAGGACGTCGGTGATGCCCTTGCCTTCAGTGCCCGGCAGCCACGCTGCCACGAACGCCTGCGACAGGTTCAGCAGGTCGTTGGTGTACATCGGGCGCCCGGAGAAGTACACGGTCACCAGCGGCTTGCCGGTGGCGGCAGCGGCCTTGAGCACGGCCAGGTCCTGCGGCTGCGCGCGGGTGTGGCCGACGGTGTCGGAGGCGAGGATGTCGCCGTTGGTTTCGGCGTACGGGGTTTCGCCGACCACCGCCACGACCACGTCGAACGCCGACGCATCGAGGTTGCTGGCGTCCGCGTTGAACGTGACCTGGCCCGCACCCAGCTCGGCGCGGAGCGCGCCCAGGACCGAATCGGCATGCGGGAAATCGGCATTGGTGTTTTCGGTGCCCTGCCAGGTCAGCGACCAGCCACCGGCCTGGTTGGACAGGTTGTCGGCGCTGCTGCCCACCACCAGCACGCGGGCGTTGCGCTTGAGCGGCAGCACGCGGTCCTGGTTCTTCAGCAGCACCAGCGATTCGCGCACCGCCTCGCGCGCCAGTTCGCGATGCTGCACGGCGCTGTCGTCGCCGGCGAAGCGGCTGTCGGAGGGCTTGTGCTCGAACAGGCCGGCGCGCAGCTTGACCCGCAGGATGCGGGCGACCGCATCGTCGATGCGCGCCATCGGGATCTCGCCGCTCTCGACCTGGGCGATGGTGTTGGCAATGAAGGCTTTCCAGTCGTCGGGCACCATCACCATGTCGATGCCGGCGTTGATCGCCTGCGCGCAGCTGTCGTTGCGGCAGCCGGGCACCTGCGCGATGCCGTTCCAGTCCGACACCACGAAACCGTCGAAGCCCATCTTCTCCTTCAGCGCGCCGGTCAGCAGGGCCTGGCTGCCGTGCATCTTGCCGTAGTCGACGCCAGCGGCGCGATCGTTCCAGCTGTTGAACGAGGCCATCACCGTCTGCACGCCTTCGCCCAGCGCACCGAAGTAGCCCTGGCCATGCACGTTGATCATGGCGGCCTTGTCCACCGTGGCCTCGCCCTGGTCGCGGCCGTTGTCGGTGGCGCCGTCGCCGATGTAGTGCTTGGCCGTGGCCACCACGTTGCCGTCGCCGGTGAAGCGCCCCTGCGCGCCCCTGACGTAGGCGGTGGCGTACTCGCGGACGATGGACGGGTCGGAGGAGAAGCTTTCATAGGTGCGGCCCCAGCGCGGATCATGCGCCACCGCCAGGGTGGGTGCGAACACCCAGCCGATGCCGGTCGCGCGGGTCGCGGTACCGGTGGCCGCACCGATCCGCTCGATCAGGGCCGCGTTGCGGGTGGCCCCCAGCCCGATGTTGTGCGGAAACAGGGTGGCGCCGTACACGTTGCTGTGGCCATGCACCGCGTCGGTGCCCCAGATCACCGGCACCGGGGTACGCGCATCGGTGGCCAGCGACGCGGCGTGGTAGGCGTCGGCGAGCTTGACCCAGTCCGCCACCCGGGCGTGCTTGTCCATGCCCGGCCACGAGCCGCCGCCGTTGAGCACCGAACCGATGTAGTACGTGCGCACCTGCTCGGGGGTGATCTGCTTGATCTCGGGCTGGGTCATCTGCCCGACCTTCTGCGCCAGGGTCATCTGCCCCAGGATGCTGCGCACGCGGCTCTCGATGGCCGGGTCGCTGGCGATGGCGCTGGTCACCCGCGGCCAGTCCTGCAGCCGTTCCGTGGCGGGGGCAGCGTGTGCCTGGGCGGCCAGGGCGGTCATGACACAGGCGGCGAGAAGAGTCTTGCGGGCGCGGCTCACGGACAACTACCTCCAGGGAAAACCAGGGACAGGGAAGCCGATGCGGGCCGGTCCGGCGCATCCGCTGACAGCGCTGTCATATAAGCCGGACCGGGCGCTGTCAACCGCTGGCGCAGCGCATTGTCCTGCCTTCACCGTGGTTGCTGGGCTGGCGCCGGTACGGCCCGCTGTGCCGGTGCGGCTGCTGCTGCAACGCCGCATGGTTTTTGCCAGCTCGTGCACGAGCGCCTCGCGTCGTGGCACCATCCGCCTGCTTGGGTAACCCCGAAACGACACAGGCGCATTACCATCGGCAGCGGCCGACCGGGTCTTCCAGAGGAACCATCGCACCATGCGTAGTCGTATCGAGGATGTCGCTGCGGTTGCGGGCGTTTCGATCAAGACCGTGTCGCGCGTGCTCAACCATGAGCCGAACGTGCGCCAGGAAACCCGCGACCGCGTGCTCGCGGCGGTCACGCGGCTGGGCTACAAGCCCAACCTGTCGGCGCGCAGCCTTGCCGGACAGCGTTCGTATGCGTTGGCGCTGGTGTACAACAATCCGTCGCGCAACTACCTGATGGAAATCCAGAACGGCATGCTGGAGGCCTGTCATGCGCACCACTACAACCTGATCCTCGGACCGGTCGGGATCGGACGTCGCACCCTGCCCGACCTGTCGGCCCTGTTCGAGAATTCGCGGCCCGACGGCGTGGTGCTGATTCCGCCGCTTACCGACGATGCAGTGGTGCTGGCCTACCTGGAAGAGAACGACATCCCGTTCGCCAGCATCGCGCCGCGCCATGCCGATGGCATCATCGGCGTGCGCATGGACGAGACCACGGCCGTGGTGGAACTGATCGGCCACCTGGTCAGGCAGGGCCATCGCCGCATCGCGCACATCAAGGGCCCGCGCGCGCACGGCGCCTGCCAGTGGCGCCTTGCCGGTTACCGGCAGGCACTGCGCGATGCCGGCATCGAGTACGACCCCGCGCTGGTGGTGAACGGACAGTTCTCGTTCGAATCGGGGATCGACGCGGCCAACGCACTGCTCGACCTGCCGGAGCCGCCCACCGCCATCTTCGCGGCCAACGATGACATGGCCGCAGCGGTGTTCCGCGTGGCCGGGCAACGCGGGTTGCGCGTGCCGCGCGACCTGTCGGTGTGCGGCTTCGACGATACACCGATCGCCGGCCACATCTACCCTGCTTTGACCACCGTGCGGCAGCCGACCGACACCATGGGACGGCTGGCGACCGAACAGTTGATCGAGCGCATCCGTACGCCCGGCGCCGGCCGCATGGTCACCGTGGACCATGCCGTGCTGGTGCGTGAATCCACCCACGCACCGCGCCGCCGCTGATCGCTCAGGTGGCCCGGCGCGAACCGCGCCAGGCGTAGAACACGATGAACAGGTAGCACAGCAGCGGCAGCAGGAACGACGCCTGCAGGCCATGCTGGTCTGCCAGCCAACCGACCGCGAGGGGTACCACCGCGCCGCCTACGATGGCCATCACCAGCAGGCTCGAACCCTGTCCGGTGAGCGGGCCGAGGCCGCCGATGGCAAGCGCGAAGATGGTGGGGAACATGATCGAGTTGAACAGGCCCACGCTGACCACGCTCCACTTGGCCAGGTTGCCGCTGCCCAGCATGGTCACCGCCAGCAGCCCCATCACGATCAGCGCGAACAGCCCGAGCAGGCGCCGCGGGTCGAAGCGCGCCAGCAGCACCGTGCCGACCAGGCGCCCGACCAGCGCGCCGCCCCAGTACAGCGACACGTAATGCGTGGCCTGCTGTTCGCTGAGCCCTTCGCCGATGCCGGGCATGGACAGGAAGTTGACCAGCACGCTGCCGATGGACACTTCGGCGCCCACGTAGAAGAAGATCGCCAGCACGCCAAACGCCAGGTGCCGATGGCGCAGCGCCTGGCCCAGGGTGCCGTGCCGGGTGCTGTCTTCCACCCCGGCAATGCTGGGCAGGCGGAACATCCAGATCGCCGCGGCCAGCACGAACAGCGCGATGGCCAGGCCAAGGTATGGCACCTGCACCGATTGGGCTTCGGCGGCGCGGTAGGCCAGCGCTTCCGCCTGTGGCAGCAGCGCCAGCTGCTCCGCGCTGCGCGGTTCCGCCGCCAGGATCAGCAGCCCGCCGAACAGCGGCGCGATGGTGGTGCCCAGCGCATTCATCGACTGCGCCAGGGTCAGCCGGCTGGAGCTGGTCTGCTCCGGGCCCAGCAGTGCCACGTAGGGATTGGCCGCCACCTGCAGCACGGTGATGCCGGTGGCCAGCACGAACAACGCGCCCAGGAACAGGCCGTACACGTGCAGCGCCGCGGCTGGCCAGAACAGCAGCGCACCGACGCCGGCGATGGCCAGGCCGGCGACGATGCCGCGCTTGTAGCCCACGGCCGCGACCAGGCGCCCGGCCGGCAGCGACATCAGGAAGTACGCGCCGAAGAAAGTGAACTGGATCAGCATCGCCTGCACCCAGGTCAGCGAGAACGCCGCCTTCAGGTGCGGGATGAGGATGTCGTTGAGGCAGGTGATGAAGCCCCACATGAAGAAGATCGCCGTCACCACGGCCAGGGCCGTGCGCGTGCTGTGTACGTGTTGCCCGCGAACCGCGGTGGAAGTGTCCATTGCCTGTCCTTCTGGAAGGGATCGCCAGCCACGCGGCGGCCAGACATGGAACCCGCTGGCGGCCTCGTTGTCCAGCGCTGTCAGACAATCGGTCATATCGCGCGACAGCCTTGCCAACATCCGCTCCCTCCCGTTTCGCGCAGTTTCGTTCTGCACTGCACAACGGCCCGCCCAGACTGAATCGGGATCGACACGTCCCATCGAAAACCGCCGCGAAGGCCTGCATTGCAGCGCTTTCCGGCAATGCGCGAGTTCTCTTTTTGCATAGCTTTGGCAAGGCACCCTCCGAGGCCGAGGACGCGCCGCATGGCAGTTTGTTGACAACGCTGTCAGGCGTGGGCCCAATCCGCCCCACATCGTTGTTGCTTCGTGCCAGACGCCGTAGGACCGCCATTACCGATTTCCCTGGGGAGGGAGTGTTCATGAAGACGTACAAGGCCGTACCCCGCAAGGCAATGCTCACTTCCGCGCTGCTCGCCGTACTGGCCGGGCCAGCGTGGGCCCAGGATACGACCCGCGACGGCGCTGCCTCGTCGTCGCAGGGCCTCGACCCGTCCACCCTGGACACGGTGCAGGTCACCGGCATCCGCGGCAGCCTCACCTCGTCCATGAACCTCAAGCGCGACAGCCAGGGCGTGGTCGACGGCATCGTGGCCGAGGACATCGGCAAGTTCCCGGACACCAACCTGGCCGAATCGCTGCAGCGCATCAGCGGCGTGTCCATCGACCGCACCTCCAGCGGCGAAGGCTCCAAGGTGACCGTGCGCGGCATCGGCCCGGACTTCAACCTGGTGCTGCTCAACGGCCGCCAGATGCCGGCGTCCAACCTCGGCAACGGCGGCGGCGGGCTTTCCAGCTCGCGCTCGTTCGACTTTGCCAACATCGCATCCGAGTCGATCTCGGCAGTGGAAGTGTTCAAGACCACCCGTGCCGACAACCCGACCGGTGGCATCGGTGCCACCATCAACGTCAAGACCCTGCGCCCGCTGGAATCCGCGCCGGTGGTCAGCGTGGGCGTCAAGGCGGTCAACGACACCTCCAACGACAACCTGCCGCGCACCCTGAAAGGCTCCGACTTCACCGGTGAGCTCTCGGGCATCTTCAGCGACATCTTCGCCGACGGCCGCGTCGGCCTGATGCTGAGCGGCAGCTACCAGGAACGCGACTCCGGCTTCAACCAGGCTACCGTGGCCGAAGGCTGGGCCACGTTCGAGGGCGACAACACCACCGACTGGCGCGTGCTGCCGCAGCCGGGCCAGGGGTATGCCGACCGCATCCAGAACCGGCCGGGGCCGAACGATGTGTACGGTCGCCCGCAGAACACCGCCTACAACGTCAACGGCGTGCAGCGCCAGCGCACCAACGGCCAGGCCACCCTGCAGTGGAAGCCGGTGGACAACGTGACCACCACGCTGGACTACACCTATGTGGAAAACAAGGTGCAGCAGCAGCGCAGCGAACTGTCGGTGTGGTTCAACTATGGCCCGGGCGACAGCATCTGGACCAATGGCCCGGTCGCCGCGCCGATCATCTACAGCGAAGACATGGTCAACTCGGATCTGTCGATGGGCGGCGCGCAGCTGGCCACGAAGAACGAGATGGACTCGCTGGGCTTCAACGTGGAATGGGAAGTCAACGATGCGTTGACCCTGTCCTTCGATGCACACCACTCCACCGGCGAATCCAAGCCGGACAGCCCGTACGGTTCGGCCGGCGTGCTCGGCGTGGCCGCGTTCGTGCGTGGCAAGACCACGGTGGACTACAGCGGCGATTTGCCGATCATCAACGTCGCGCTGCCGCCCGGTGGCGTGCAGGCGGCCGACGCGCTGGTCACCGGTTCGGTGTTCCAGAACAGCTACAACAAGTCCGAGGTGGAGCAGTACCAGGGCCGCGGCACGTTCACCTTCGAGAACTATTCGGCGCTGGACTTCGGCGTCGGCTACACCGACGTGAAGAACCGTTCGGCCTCGGCGATCATGCAGCGCAATACCTGGGGCGGCCTGGGTACCCCGGCGGACTACGATGACAGCATCTGGTACGCCGATGACATGGCGCGGTACTTCGATGCCTTCTCCGGGCACAACGATCCGCGCCTGACCGGCCAGTTCCTGGTGTTCGACTTCGACCGGCTGATCAACCGCGCCGCACAGGTCGGCACCGCATCCGACCCGGCCTGCCCGACCTGCTATGTCGCCCCGACCGAATACTCCGAAGACATCCGCACCAACGAAAAGTCCAAGAGCGCCTTCCTGCAGTACCGCACCACCTTCGACTGGTCGATGCCGCTGAACGTCGCGCTGGGCGTGCGCTATGAGCAGACCGACGTGGACTCCACCGCGATGGTGCGCGTCCCCAACGGGATCAGCTGGAGCTCGGCCAACGAGCTCAACATCAACTACGCCAGCGAAAGCGGCTTCATCAGCGACAGCGGCAAGTACGACTACGTGCTGCCCAACCTCGACCTGAAGCTGGATATCAGCGACACGCTGGCCCTGCGCGGCAGCTACAGCCGCAGCCTGGGCCGTCCGGGCTGGACCCAGATCCAGAGCGGGCAGACCCTGGCCGACATCGTGCGCACCCAGGGCGGCAGCGGGTCGCGTGGCAATCCGGCACTGGAACCGCTGCTGTCGGACAACTTCGACCTGTCGCTGGAGTGGTACTACGGCGAGTCGAGCTACGCGTCGGTGGGCTTCTTCCGCAAGAACATCAAGAACTTCATCAGCGACACCATCGTGCGCGAGAACACCGGCAACCTGCACACGCCGGTCGGCGGTGCGTACTGGAACGCCGCGCTGGCGGCCGGCTGCGGCGTGTCGGACATGCCGTGCATCCGCGACTACATCTTCACCAACTTCAACGGCCAGCCCGGCGTGACCGCCACCGGCACCAACTCGGCCGGCCAGCTCACCGGCACCATCGTCGGCCAGCCCGGCGACCCGGTGGCCGGATTCGACATCACCCTGCCGGCCAACCAGCGTTCGGACCATCTCGATGGCTGGGAAGTGGCGGTGCAGCACCTGTTCGGGCAGTCCGGCTTCGGCCTGGCCGCCAACTACACCAAGGTGAAGTCGGGGCTGACCTTCGACAACCTGAGCCTGGGCGACCAGTACCCGATGATCGGGCTCAGCGATTCGGCCAACGTGGTGGCGTTCTACGATAAAAATCAGTGGCAGATCCGTGCGGCCTACAACTGGCGCGACAAGTTCCTCAACGGCATCGGCGGCCAGGGCCCGAACCCGAACTACACCGATGACTACGGCCAGCTCGACCTCAACATCAGCTACGCGGTCAGCGACCAGCTGTCGCTGAGCCTGGAGGCGATCAACCTGACCGACGAGACCATGCGCACCTACGCGCGCCACACCAACATGCTGCGCTACGCCACCCAGACCGGCCCGCGCTACATGTTCGGCGTACGCTACAAGTTCTGAGTCCGTTGACGGTCTGGCGGGTCTACACTCGCCAGACCGTCCCTGCCCTGCAAGCGACCCCGCCATGCCTGCGACACCCGGCCCGATCGACGAAGTCCGCGACCTCGACCGCAGCCGGCTGCCGAACCTGCTGCCCGGCTGGACCACCCCCAAGGTGATCCGCGGGCTGGTCGGCGACTGGCCCGTGGTGGGCGCTGCACGGACCTCGGCCGAAGCGGCCGTGGTCCACCTCAAGCAGTACGACCACGGCGGCCTGCCGGTCACCGCCACCACCGCGCCACCCGACGCGGACGGCCGGATCTTCTACAACGCGGACATGAGCGGCTTCAACTTCCGCCGCGAACAGATTCCGTTGAAGGTGGTCCTGGACACCCTGCTCAAGTACCGCAGCGCGCACGCCGCGCCCACCATCTACGTGGCCTCGACCACGCTCGACAGCTTCCTGCCCGGCTTCCGCCGCGACAATGCGCTGGAGCTGGGCGTGGCCGACCCGCTGGCCAGCATCTGGATCGGCAACCGTTCGCGCATCGCCGCCCATCACGACGTGCCCGACAACCTGGCCTGCGTGGCCGCGGGCCGCCGGCGGGTGACGCTGTTCCCGCCGGACCAGGTGGGCAATCTGTACGTGGGGCCGCTGGACTTCACCCCGGCCGGGCAGGCGATAAGCCTGGTGGACTTCGCCGCACCCGACCTCGAACGCTTTCCCCGCTTCGAGCGGGCCTTGGCCAGTGCCCAGGTGGCGGAGCTGGGCCCGGGCGATGCGGTGTTCATTCCATCCCTGTGGTGGCACCACATGGAGGGGCTGGAGGATTTCAACGTGCTGGTGAACTACTGGTGGCGTCCGGTGCCGGCCTGGGCCGACGCGCCCATGAACGCCTTGATGCTGTCGCTGCTGGCGTTGCGCGGACTGCCGCCTGCGCAGCGCAGGCACTGGCAGGCCCTGTTCGACCACTACGTGTTCGCCGCCGGTGCGGAATCCCATGCGCACATCCCCGACGCGGTACGCGGCGTGCTGGGTCCCCTGGACGAGGGCATGGCGGCCAATGTGCGCAGCGTCGTGCGCAAGCGGCTGGAACGCTGAGCCGGCGTCGCATGCGGCCGCCGCCGCGCAGCCGGTGGTGTTTAACCACAGCGGCGGCGAATCCGTGATAATCCGCGCCGTGATCCATCGTTCGCCCGGGGGCAGGGGGGGCCATGGCAGGCGCGCCGCACGGCGCACCGGCCCGGCGCCATGCAGTTCGCCTCTGACCGCTCCCTCGTTGCAGCCTCATCGGTAGGACCGGTCGGCGCAGCACCCTGCCGGTTGTCCGTTCATGCCCCTGCTGTCTTCCCGCCTGAACCTGGGCAAGCTGATCCTGGCGTTGGCGCTGCTCAGCGCGCTGGTGGCCCTGGCCAACACGCTGCACGCCAGCTACCGCGTACAACGCGAGCAGCTGATCGACACCACGCTTGAATCCAACCGCGTGTACGCCAGCAAACTGGCCGAGAGCACGCAGAACTTCGTGCTGTCGGCCCAGCAGCAGCTGGCCTACGCCGCCACCGGCCTGGGCCAGCGCGCGCACAGCCGCGCCGAACTGGAGGCCGAGGCGGCGCGCCTGCAACTGCAGACCAACAGCTTCAATTCGGTGCTGATCGTGGACCCCGCCGGCACGGTGCTGGCCACCTCGCCGCTGAGCCTCGCGCTGCAGGGCGTGGTGCTCAACAGCCAGGGCAACCGCGAGGCGCTGAAGCGGCGCGAGCCCTACATCAGCGACCCCTACCAGTCGGCCACGGGCCGGTTGCTGGTCGCGATCTCGCATCCCATCTTCAATGCGCAGGGCTCGTACCAGGGCTACGTGAGCGGCACCATCTACCTGCGCGAACGCAGCATCCTGCAGAGCCTGCTGGGCAAGCACTACTACCGCGATGGCTCGTACCTGTACGTGGTCGACCGCAATGGCCGCATCCTGTACCACATCGAACCGGGCCGGATCGGCCAGTTCGCGCTCGAGAATCCGGCGGTGAAGGCGGTCAGCGAAGGGCACTCGGGCGCGCAGGAGGTGCGCAACAGCCATGGCGTGCAAATGCTCGCCGGCTACGCGCCAGTGCCCAGCGTGGGCTGGGGGGTCGTGGCGCAACGGCCCACCGAAGCCACGCTGGCGCCGCTGTCGCGGTTGATGAAGGCGGTGATCTGGAATGCCATTCCGCTGGGCGTGCTCTCGCTGCTGGTCACCTGGTGGTTCGCGCGACGCATCTCGCTGCCACTGTGGCAGATGGCGCGCAACGTGCAGAACCGCGACACCGGCATCGCCATCCGCCACGTCACCGGCATCAAGGCGTGGTACTACGAGGCTGCGCAGCTCAAACAGGCACTGCTGTACAGCTTCAACCTGCTGCAGGACCGGATCGGCAAGCTCAACCGCGCCAGCATGACCGACCCGCTGACCGGGTTGCAGAACCGGCGCGGCCTGCAGGAAGGGCTGGAGGACTGGCAGGCGCGCGGCCAGCCGTTCGGGATCATCGCGCTGGATATCGACCGCTTCAAGACCATCAACGACCGCTTCGGCCATGCGGTGGGCGATGCGGTGATCCTGCGCATCGCGCAGCGGATGCGCGACGATTCGCGCGACACCGACCTGCTCTGCCGTAATGGCGGCGAGGAATTCCTGATCCTGCTGCCCGGCATCGATGTGGCGGCCAGCGCCGGCATCGCCGAGCGCCTGCGCGCGCAGGTGGAAGCAGAAGTGTTCGAGCAGGTGGGCACGGTGACGGTCTCGCTGGGCGTAGCCCATTACCCGTCCTACCATCCTGATCCGCAGCAGGCGCTGCGCCTGGCCGACAAGGCGCTGTACATGGCCAAGGAACAGGGTCGCAACCGCACCGTGGTGTACCCGGCGCCGGAGGGACCCGGCGCGGGTTGAGGGGGGAGCGCGGGTCAGCCGCCCAGCGGCGTCAACAGGCGCGGACCGTCATCCAGGTCTGCCATGTAGATGCCGCCGGCAGACAGCAGGTCCGGTGCCGCGTCCGCGCCGGCCTGAGAGGAGCGCCACGGCGCGTGCTCGCGCGGACCGGCAATGTAGGCCTCCCACGTTCCATAAGCAGCGCGTTCGCCCATCGCGTAACGGACCGGGATCCGTACGGTCCACGACTCGGCATCCTTGAGCCTGCCGGTGGTCGGCGGCCGGAAGATCCAGCTGCGCGCGGCGGACACCGATGCGCGGGCAAACTCATTGCGCACCTGGCGCATCTGGCTCTCCTTGCCCACCACGCGCAGGTTCACCTGTTCGGCGACCACATCCTCCACGGCACCGTCGCGGCCGACCTTCAGCAGCAGCAGCACGTCACCCTTGGCGCGCATGGCGGCCAGGTTCTTCGGGTAGGCCGGTGCACGCGCCTCGACGGAGGTCACCCGGCTGGTGTCCTCCGGGTCGTACCGGGTGAAGCTGGCCCCCGCCACGCGCACGTTGTCGCCTGCGCCATCCGGGCTGGGCCGGGAGACCAGGCGCAGGCTCACCGGCGTCTGTGCCGTGACCGCCGTGCCGTTCGCCACGACCGGCTGGAACTGCCATGCCTGCACCTGGCCCTGCACGAACGCCGCGAGGTCGGCGGGCAGCTTTTCGGCATGGTCCAGCTGGAAGCCGGTGACGTGGCCGTCGGTGCCGATATCGATCCTGCCGGTCAGCGTCATGCTGGCTTCGGCGGCATCACGCACCGCACGTGCGGTCTGTGCAGTGGTCTCGGGCGTTGCGGCCAGCCCGGCGCCGCCCAATGCGAGGGCGAGGGCCAGGATGTGGGGATATCGCATCTCACCTGCTCCTTGTGGATGAAGGCCGAGGATAGCCCAGTGATGTGCCGGGGGGGGGAACTCACGCCAGTAGATGTCTGGCTGCGTAAGGCGGCGTATCGGGGTAGTCGCCGGCTGCGAAACGGGCCTGCAGTGCCTGCCACCAACGGGGATCGAACAGATGCGCATGGTGTTCGCGCACGGCCGCCAGCTCTTCGGCGGGCAACCCCATGAACGGTGCGAAGCGTTCCGGGAACACGTCGCGCGGGCCGACATGGAACCAGGGCTCGTCGGCCATCGCCTCCTCGGCATTGCGCGGCTGCGGCCAGGCACGGAAGACGCAGTCGCTGACCAGGCACAGCTCGTCGTAGTCATAGAACACCGCGCGCCCATGCCGCGACACGCCGAAGTTCTTCGGCAGCATGTCGCCCGGGAAGATGTTGTTGCGCGCCATGTCGGTGATGGCCTGTGCGTAATCCAGTGCTGCCGCGCGGCGCGCTTCCGCGGTCTGCTCGCGCAGGTACAGGTTCAGCGGGCGGAACCGGCGCTGCACGTAGCACAGCGCGATCACCAGGCTGTCGCCCTCTTCGCGCACGCTGGCCGCGCACTGGGTCAGCAGCTCTTCGCGCAGCGCCTGCGAAAAGCGTGCCTTCGGAAAGCGCAGGTGCCGGTACGGCTGCGCGTCGAGCAGTCGGCCAACGCGGTCCAGGTTGAAGACCAGCGCGTACTTTTCCTCCACCTGGTGCCGGGTCATGGTCTTGGGCCATGCGAAACGGTCGCGGATCAACTTGAACACCAGCGGGTAGCTGGGCAGGGTGAACACCGCCATGACCATGCCGGGGGTGCCATCGGCATGCACCAGCTGCTCGTCGGGGTGGTCCAGGAAGTGGCGGAAAAAGGTACGGTAGCGCTCGGTCTTGCCCTGTTTGGCGCGGCCCCGCACGGTGTAGATCTCATCGATGGGCTTGGCCGGCAGCAGGCTGCGCAGGAACACCACCGCGTCGCCCACCGTGGCCAGGTCGGCCTGGAAGTAGCTGCGCGAGACGCCGAACAGATGGGCCACGTCGCGGCGCCGGGTAAGCACGGCCTCGGCGCGCAGGCCGTCCTCGTCGTTCACCAGCGCGATCACGCACGGCGAGAAACGGTGCTCGCCGAACACCCTGCCCACCAGGTAGGCACGGCGCTCGCGATGGAACACGGTATCCAGCAGCTCGATGCTGCGCACCGGATGCGTGCCCCAGTGTTGGAGGTCGTCCTGCAGGCGAACCGCGATGGCTGCCGCGCAGCGCAGCTGGTGTGCATACGGAATCCCGAACCGGTAATCGCCCAGCACGCGCATGAACGCCTCGGCCGGCCGCGTCGCCGACAGCGCGTAGGTGTGCCGCGCGACCGGATGGGTGATCGCATCGGACGGTTCCACGTCCAGCGCCATGAACTCCACCTCCGCATCCACGCCTTCGGTGGCGAACAGGCGCCGGGCCAGCGTGTTGTAGAAGGTCTTGTACAGTTCGGCGTCGATCAGCCTGCATATCAGCCGCGCATAGGCCACGCGGACCTTCAGCCACAGGCTGCGTTGGCCCACGGCCTCACCCGCCGCGCGACGCAGGCCGTCGACGGTCCGCGCGACGCACTGGTCGTACAGCCCGATACGTTCCACCGCATCGTGGCGCGCACCGGCCCAGTCCCGGGTCTCGAAGCGCACCCGCGCCCGCCGCGTGACCTCGGCGAAGCGTGCATGATAGTCCTCGAAGCCATCGCGGACCAGCGCGGCAAGCCGCGATGCGAGCGCTTCTTCATCATGGAAATCGACAACAGGCATGCGCGGCAACCGGAAGGACCCGCCCCATGGTAGCGCCGGCAACCGCCCGGTGGCCGGCGCTACCGCAGTTACACCGCGAGCTGCCCTTCCACTTCCTGCACCTTGCGCCGGGCCAGGGCCAGGTTGGACTTGTTGCGGTCCAGCACCAGGTACAGGAAAAGGCCCTTCCTGGACGCGACCGGACGCATGATGTGGTACGCCTTGCCGAGCGAGATCAGGATGTCCTCGATGGAGTCGTTGAGGTTGAGCGACGCGGCGGTCTTCATCTTCGCGCGGATCACCTCCGTGTTGCCCGCCGCCGCCACTTCCATGTCCATGCCCGAGCCGGCTTCGCCGAGCAGCATGCCGCTTTCATAGTCCACCAGTGCTACCGCCTGCGCGCCGTCGATCTGCATCAACGCATTCAAGGTATCGCTGACTCCAGTTGCCATGTTGCACCCCATTTGGTTGTCGAGCCCCTAGGTTCCCCGCGGATCGGCTCGTGATCCGCTGAGTTCGGCCATGATGTTGCGGCCACACTCCTTCGCACTCCAGAGCACCTTGCCGGTCACGCAGCGCGTGTCGCAGGCCGTCATCAACAGCAGCGGCGCCGGCGTGCACGGCAGCGCCAGCATCAGCACCTTGCCGTCGTTGGCTTCCAGCATCAGTACTTCCAGTTCTCCCAGCGCCAGTTCGCGGCCCACCGCAGCGGCCAATGCCAGCATCGCGCTGGTCATCGCCGCCAGCCGTTCGCCGTTGCCGTGGGTACCGGCCGCCGGCACCAGCGCGAAGCCATCCACGCTGGCCAGCACCACGCTGCGCACGCCATTGATGTCGTCGGCGAACGCCTGCAGGTGCCCCAGTACGCGATCGCGCGCCGCCGGGGCCAGCCCGACGCTCTCGTATCCGTCAGCCATCGCCCACCACCAGGTCACGGGTTTCCATCTCGCTCATCAGCACGTCCATCAGCAACAGACCCTGCGCGCGGTCGCGCGCGTCCACCGGCACCACCGGCAGCAGGCGCTGGCCCCAGCCGGCCGTGGCCGCGCACGATTCCAGGTCGAAGGTCGGCGCCAGGTCCAGCCGCGACACGCCGATCACCGCCGGCACGTCCGCGGCGTGCCGGTGCAGGACCGCCAGGTAGGCCTGCAACTCATGCACCGCCGCGGCACGCGTGGCGTCGAGCAGCAGCACCACGCCGCGGGCGCCCTGCAGCAGGATCGGCCAGATGAAGTCGAAGCGCTGCTGGCCGGGGGTTCCGTACAGGCGCAGGCGATCGCCGTTGGGCAGGTCGATGTCGGCGTAATCCATGGCCACGGTGGTGGAGGCCTTGTCCGCGCCCTGGCGGTCGCTGTTGGGCACGTCGGTGTCGACCACCGCACTGGCCGCGATCGCGCGTACCAGGGTCGATTTGCCGCTGCCCATGCCGCCCAGCACCACGATCTTGTGTTCGCGCATGCTCAGCCTCCGGCACGCTGGCGCACGCTGCGCCACATCCGCGCCAGCAGCGTGCCGCTGCCGCTGGAACGCACCGGCGCCGGCGTCGGGCCCAGGTCTTCCAGCGCGGCATATCCACACAGATAGGCAGGCCGGACCACGCTGCGCACGGCCTCTTCCGGAACCTCCAGCAGGGTGGCGCACTCCTCCACGCTGCTGGCGCGCTTGAGCAGCAGCGAGCACAACCGGAAGCTGTCGTGCTGGTGGCCGAGCACGCGGAAGTCCGGCCAACGCAGGAGCCTGACCCGCGTGCCGCGCCGCAGCCGCGCCTCCAGGTCCTGCCAGTGCGCCGGACGCTGGCCCCATTGCCACAACAGCGGCCGCAGCGGCTGGCGCGGGAGCGTGTCCGCGAGGTCGAGGTAGCGGCGTTCGGACAGGCCGTGGAGCGACAGTGACGGGAACAGGTCCGACAGGTCTTGGGCCAGGCTGCCCATCGGGACGCCCAACGGAACCACCATCTGGTCCTGCACGAAGTCCAGCAGCAGTTGCGGCGCGTCGTCCACCACCAGCGCTGCATGCCCCTGCCGTAGCAGCAGCCGCTCGCGCAATGCACGGGTGATCGCCTTCGCACCCTGCGCGGTGGGCGGCTCGTCGATGCGGGTGGTACTGGCCACGGCCTTCCCCCTGGTTGCGCTTCGGCAGCCCACTCCTACGCTTACGCACCGACAGGATGCTCAGTTCGCCACTGGCGAATCAGCAGGGTCCATCCGCTGCACAAGCCCTCGGAAACAGGCCTCTCCCCGCCACGCGGCACGGCCGTGGCGGACGACAGCGTGCCAGAACCCACGCAACGGGCGTCACGTATTTGCAGGCAAAAAAAGACGGCCGTGTCGGAATTGGGATTGACCACAAAAAAACCCGCGCCGAGGCGCGGGTTTTCCTGCTCCTGCGTCAGCGGGATCGACGCTTACAGCGCAGCCAACGCCGCGTTGAAGGTGCTGCTCGGGCGCATGGCCTTGCTGGCCTTGGCCACGTCGGGGCGGTAGTAGCCGCCGATGTCCACCGGCTTGCCCTGCGCCGCGATCAGCTCGGCCACGATGGCCTGCTCGTTCTCGGTCAAGGCCTTGGCCAGGGGAGCGAAACGAGCCTTCAGGGCCGCATCGTCATCCTGCGCGGCCAGGGCCTGGGCCCAGTACAGCGCGATGTAGAAGTGGCTGCCACGGTTGTCGATGCCACCCAGCTTGCGCGAGGGCGACTTGTCGTTGTCCAGGAACTGGCCGTTGGCCTGGTCCAGGGTCTTGGCCAGCACGCTGGCACCGGCATTGTCGTAGCGGTTGCTCAGGTGCTCGAGCGAGGCGGCCAGGGCCAGGAATTCACCCAGCGAATCCCAGCGCAGGTAGTCCTCTTCGACGAACTGCTGCACGTGCTTGGGCGCCGAACCGCCGGCACCGGTTTCGAACAGGCCGCCACCGGCCATCAGCGGCACGATCGACAGCATCTTGGCGCTGGTGCCCAGTTCCATGATCGGGAACAGGTCGGTGAGGTAATCGCGCAGCACGTTGCCGGTCACCGAGATGGTGTCCTCGCCCTTGCGGATGCGGTCCAGCGAGAACGCGGTGGCCTCCACCGGGGCCAGGATGCGGATGTCCAGGCCGTTGGTGTCATGGTCCTTCAGATAGGTTTCGACCTTGGCAATGACCTGTGCATCGTGCGCGCGCGACGCGTCCAGCCAGAACACCGCCGGGGTGTTGCTGAGACGGGCACGGTTGACCGCCAGCTTGACCCAGTCCTGGATCGGTGCGTCCTTGGTCTGGCACATGCGCCAGATGTCGCCGGTCTGCACGGCGTGTTCGAACACCACGTTGCCGGCGTCGTCGGTGACGCGCACGGTGCCGTCGGCCGGAATCTGGAAGGTCTTGTCGTGCGAGCCGTATTCTTCGGCCTTCTGCGCCATCAGGCCGACGTTCGGCACCGAGCCCATGGTGGCCGGGTCGAAGGCGCCGTGGGCGATGCAGTCGTCGATGACCGCCTGGTAGACACCGGCGTAGCAGCGATCAGGGATGACCGCCTTCGTGTCCTGCAGCTTGCCTTCGGCATTCCACATGCCACCGGAGTCGCGGATCATCGCCGGCATCGACGCGTCGACGATGACGTCGCTGGGCACGTGCAGGTTGGTGATGCCCTTGTCGGAGTTGACCATGGCCAGGCCCGGGCGCTTGCCGTATTCGGCAGCCAGGTCGGCCTTGATCGCTTCCTGGGTGGCTTCGGGCAGCTGCGGCAGGCGCGCGTACAGGTCGCCGATACCGTTGTTGGGGTCGAAGCCGGCCTGCTTGAGCACGTCGGCGTGCTTGGCCAGCACGTCCTTGTAGAATTCTTCCACCACCACGCCGAACATGATCGGGTCGGAGACCTTCATCATGGTGGCCTTCAGGTGCAGCGAGAACAGCACGCCCTTGGCCTTGGCATCGGCGACCTGCGCCTGCACGAACGAGGCCAGAGCGTTGCGGCTCATCACCGCTGCATCGACGATTTCGCCGGCCTTGACCGCGGTCTTTTCCTTCAGCACGACGGTGTTGCCGTCAGCCTGCTGCAGTTCGATCTTCAGGTTGCCAGCGGCGGCCAGGGTGGCCGACTTTTCACTGCCGTAGAAATCACCGCCGTCCATGTGCGACACGTGCGACTTCGATTCCTTCGACCACTTGCCCATGCGGTGCGGGTGCTTGCGGGCGTAATTCTTGACCGACAGCGGCGCGCGGCGGTCGGAATTGCCTTCGCGCAGCACCGGGTTCACCGCGCTGCCCTTGACCTTGTCGTAGCGCGCCTTGATGTCGCGCGAGACATCATCGGTGGGCACGTCCGGGTAGTTCGGCAGCGCGTAGCCCTGGTCCTGCAGTTCCTTGATGGCCGCCTTCAGCTGCGGCACCGAGGCGCTGATGTTGGGCAGCTTGATGATGTTGGCGTCCGGGGTGGTTGCCAGCTGGCCCAGCTCGGCCAGGTGGTCGGCTTCCTTCTGGTCGTCCTTCAGGAAATCCGGGAACAGGGCCAGGATGCGGCCGGACAGCGAGATGTCGCGGGTTTCGACCGCGATGCCGGCGGTGGCGGTATAGGCCTCGACGATCGGCAGCAGCGACTGGGTCGCCAGGAACGGAGCTTCATCGGTAAGCGTGTACAGAATCTTGGGCGTGTTCGACATGGGGGACAGTGCTCTCCGGGTAACCCCCGCATTGTCGCGGTTTCAGACCCCGGGAGCAAAGCCGGGCCATACGCGGCGGTACTGGAACAAAAAAGACGCAGCCTCGCGGCTGCGCCTATGTGAGTCCGTGCCGGGAGAGAGTCGGCGGGACTTACTTGACCTCGAACTCCTGCGGCGTTCCAGCCGCCTTGCCATCTACCATGACTTCCGCGCGGTACTTGCCGGTCGGCCAGCCATTGGGGTTGTTGAAGGTGATGTTGGTGGTCTCGGCACCAGTGGTGTTGAGCGTAGCGGTCTGCTCGCCGGCGACCTGGCCGTCCTGGTAGGTCAGCTTGGCACCCAAGTTGGCGTTGCTTGCGGTACCGTCGGTGCGCACCGAGATGATGATGACGTCCTTCGGTCCGAACAGGGCGACCGGGGTCACGGATTTGTCGGCTGCGGCGGTCTTGCCGACGGTGACGGCGGACACGTTGACCGGAGCAGCGGCGGTCATCGGCTGCGGGGCCGGCTCAGCCGGGGCGGCTGGGGTCATCGGCGCCGGGGTGGTGGCTGCCGGCTGGGCATTGTTGTCGACGGTGTCATCGTTCTTCTTGCAGCCGGCCAGCGCAGCAGTAGCGAGCAGGGCGGTGAGGACGGCGGTACTGATGGACGTGTGCTTCATGGAGTTTCTCCGTGGGACTGGATGACGTGCAGTTCGGGTGGGATCAGGCTTTGGGCGGCAACTTCAGGACCTGGCCGGGGAAAATCTTGTCGGGGTCGTCCAGCACATCGCGGTTGGCCTCGAAGATCTTCTGCCAGGCATTGGCGTCGCCCAGTTCGTTCTTTGCGATTTTCGACAGCGAATCGCCGCTCTTGACGGTGTAGCTGCTACCGCCCACCAGCTCGGCGGTGCTGTCCACGGACGCGGTCACGCCGGAAAAATCGGCCTTTCCCACCTGTTGTGCAGTGGTATCGACGCTGGCTTTGACACCGGAGAAATCGGCTTTCTTATCGGTACTCATCCACGCGCTCCCTTTCTGGATATGACAACCTGGATCGCAAGGTGTCACAGGCCTTGTTAATGGGGCATGGCGCGGGCGTGAAGGTTTCGGGAGGGTTTCTGAACAGGGCCCCGGCAGGCCCGTCGCGCACGCTAAAATGACGGCATGAATACCCCCCAGGACTCCAGCCTCGGTCGCGAGGTTGCTTACCCCTCCCAGTACGACCCCACCCTGCTGTTCCCGATCCCCCGCCGCGCCGCGCGCGAAGAGATCGGGGTGGATGACGCCAACCTGCCGTTCGTCGGCCATGACCGTTGGCAGGCCTACGAGCTGAGCTGGCTGGACCGGCGCGGCAAGCCGAGGGTGGCGGTGGCGACCATCAGCGTGCCGTGCACCTCGCCGAACCTGATCGAGTCCAAGTCGTTCAAGCTGTATCTCAACTCGCTCAACAGCACCCGCTTCGATGACGATGCACAGGCCCTGCAGCGGATTGCCGGCGACCTGTCGGCCTGCGCCGGCGCGGTGGTGAACGTGGTGGTCGGGGTGCCGCCGCTGGTGGACGATGCCGAAGGCGAATCCGTGGATGGGCTGGACGTGGTCATTGAACGCTACGGCCCGCCGGCACCGGAATACCTGTCGTCCAATGCCGGGCAGGTAGTGACCGAAACGTTGAGTTCGGCGCTGCTCAAGTCCAACTGCCCGGTCACCGGCCAGCCGGACTGGGCCAGCGTGAGCGTGCGTTACCGCGGCCCGCGCATCGACCGTGAAGGCCTGCTGCGGTATCTGGTGAGCTACCGCGAGCATGCCGAATTCCACGAGCAGTGCGTGGAGCGCATCTTCAACGAGATCAGCCTGCGCTGTCGGCCGGAATGGCTGGAAGTGGAAGCGCGTTACACGCGCCGTGGCGGACTGGACATCAACCCGTGGCGCGCCACGGCGGGGATCGAGCAGCCGGGGCGGACCGTAAGGGACCTGCGGCAATAAGTTCAACGGCCGGGCGCGGTGCGCCGCGGCCCGACCAACGGTCGGGCCCTACCGGCAGGGGCGTGCGGCCGCGATGGGCGTCCGGCGCCCCAAACCACGGTTCGCGGGTAGCGCACGACCGTTGGTCGTGCGGCCTGGCGCTCGTGTTGCCTCAGCCGCCCTTCGGCGCGTTGAGGTAATCCAGGCTCACCTGCAGCAGCGCGCGCAGGCCCACGTCCAGCGCCTTCTCGTCCAGCAGGAACTTCGGCGAATGGTTGGCCGGGGCCTTGGCCGGGTCGATCCCTTCGCTGGTGGAACCCACGAAGAAGAACATGGCCGGTACCTGCTGGGCGTACAGCGAGAAGTCCTCGGCGCCCATCTGCAGCGGCGGCTCGTAGACGTTGGACTCGCCGACCACCGCCTGCAGGCTCGGCAGCATGCGCGCGGTGAGCGCTGGGTCGTTGACCGTGGCCGGGTTGCCTTCGGCTTCGAAGATCTCGGTCTCCGCCTTGGCGCCATGCGCGGCAGCGGTGTGCTCGGCGACGTTGCGCAGGTCGGCGAAGATCTGCTGGCGCATGCCCTCGTCGAAGGTGCGGATGGTGCCCACCATCTCCACTTCGTCGGGAATGATGTTGTAGCGGATGCCGCCCTTGATCGCGCCGAAGGACACCACCGCCGGCTGCTTGGAGATGTTGGAGCGGCGGCTGACGATGGTCTGCGCGGTGCCGACCAGGTCGGCGGTGGCGACGATCGGATCCACCCCGTTCCACGGTGCCGAGCCATGGGTCTGGCGGCCGATGACCTTGATCCCGAAGCGGTCCGAGGCCGCCATCAGCGGGCCGCCGCGCACTGCGATCTGGCCCGCCTGGACGCTGGAAAACACATGCAGGCCGAACACCGCATCCGGCTTGAAATCGGCGAACAGGCCCTGCTTGAGCATCAGCGCCGCCCCGCCCTCTTCCGGCGGCGGCGCCCCTTCTTCGGCGGGCTGGAAGATCAGCATCACTTCGCCGGGCAGGTTTTCGCGCATCTTTACCAGCGCATCAGCCACGCCGAGCAGGGTGGCGGTGTGCGCGTCGTGACCGCAGGCGTGCATCACCCCGACCTGCTCGCCGCGGTAGGTGCTGGTGGCCTTGGAGGCAAACGGCAGGCCGGTCTGCTCGGTCACCGGCAGCGCGTCCATGTCCGCACGCAGGGCGATGCGTGGACCCGGTTTGCCACCCTTGATGATCGCCACCACGCCGTGATGGGCGATGCCGGTCTTCGGCTTGAGGCCCATCGCGCGCAGCTGTTCGGCGACCTTGGCCGAGGTGCGCTCCTCGCGGTTGGAGAGCTCCGGGTGCTGGTGAAAGTCGCGGCGCCACTGCACGACCTGGGCCTGCAGGCGGGCGGCGGCGGCGGTGACTTCCGGGCGCTCGGCCGGGGCGGTGGCGGCCAGCGCGGGCGAGGCAAGCAGCAGGGCGGACAGCAGCAGCGACAGACGGGGCATTCGGGGGTCTCCAGGGCGCGTCGAGGGGATGAACCTGAATGTAGGGCATCAGGGTGGTTTTCGCTGTAACTTTCCGCGTCTCCAGGCGTTTCCCGGACGGCAGCAGACCGACCGGCGGTGCCCGTTGAACCTTGGCGGCGCTTCCCGGTCTGACCGCCCGTCCCATCCGTCATGCATGAAAGGTCGCGGGCGGCAGGTATGCTTTCACCCTGCCAACCGGGCCCTGCCCTTCGCCAGCCTCAGGAGTTTTTGAATGTCGCGTTTCTGGAAGATCGTGCTGCTGGTGATCGCAGTGCTGGTGGTGGGGCTGGTGGGCATGCGCATGCTCGGCGGCGGCAAGGGTAAGGATGCCAAGGCCGGTCCGCAGGCCGAGGCCGGCAGGGACGGCGAGCGCGACAACGGCCCGGTGCCGGTCACCGTGATCGATGCGGCGCGCCAGGACGTGCCGGTGTACGCCAGCGCGCTGGGCACGGTCAGTGCGATGAACACGGTCACCGTCAGCCCGCAGGTGGGTGGCCAGCTGATCAGCATCAACTTCAAGGAAGGCCAGGAAGTGAAACAGGGCGACCTGCTGGCGCAGATCGATCCGCGCACCCTGCAGGCCAGCTTCGACGAGGCCGCCGCCGCCAAGAAGCAGAACCAGGCCCTGCTGGCCACGGCGCGCTCGAACTACCAGCGCTCCAACTCGCCCGAATACCGCCAGTACGTGGCCAGGACCGACCTGGACACGCAGCGCAACCAGGTGGCCCAGTACGAAAGCGCGGTGTCGGCCAACGAGGCCAGCATGCGTGCGGCCCAGGTGCAGCTGCAGTACACCCGGGTGACCGCGCCGATCTCCGGCATCGCGGGTATCCGTGCGGTGGACGCGGGCAACGTGGTCAGCGCCGGCACCGCGCTGGTCACGCTGACCCAGATCCACCCGATCCACGTGGTGTTCAACCTGCCGGAACGCCAGCTGCCGGACGTGCGCCAGGCCCAGCAGGCCGGCCCGGTTGCCATTGCCGCGCTGGACCGCAACGACGCCCACGTGCTCACCGACGGCGGCAGGCTCGACGTGGTGGACAACCAGATCAGCAGCGACAGCGGCACCTTCCGCGCCCGCGCGGTGTTCGACAACACCGACAACACGCTGTGGCCGGGCCAGTTCGTCAACGTGCGCATGCAGCTGCGGACCATCGCCGGCGGCGTGGTCATTCCCACCCAGGCGGTGATGCGCGGCCCGGACGGCGAATACGTCTACATCGTCAAGCCGGACAACACCGTGGCCATGCAGACGGTGAAGAGCGGCGTGGAAGTGGGCGACAGCGCGGTGCAGATCACCGAAGGGCTGAAGGGCGGCGAGCGCGTGGTCAGCGAGGGCCAGTTCCGGCTCAAGCCGGGCAGCAAGGTGACCGCGCTGAAGCCGGGCGAAACCCCGGCCGCGCCGACCGAAGCCGAACTCAAGGCCGCCCAGCAGAAGCAGGGTCCGGGTGGCCGCCGTGGCGGTGGCCCGCGCTGACCGCGCGTTCCCCGTTTTCCACGCCGGACCTGGTTCCGGCGTGGGCTCTCCGCATCGCAGCGTGACGTAACAGCAAGGATCCGCCCGTGGGCTTTTCGACGATCTTCATCCGCCGCCCCATCGCCACCTCGCTGTTGATGGCGGGCCTGCTGCTGCTCGGCATCCTCGGCTACCGCCAGCTGCCGGTGTCGGCGCTGCCGGAAATCGATGCGCCCAGCCTGGTGGTCACCACCCAGTACCCCGGTGCCAACGCCACCACCATGGCCTCGCTGGTGACCACGCCGCTGGAGCGCCAGTTCGGGCAGATCTCCGGGCTGGAGCTGATGACGTCCGACTCGTCGGCCGGCCTGTCCACGATCATCCTGCAGTTCTCGATGGACCGGGACATCGACATCGCCGCGCAGGACGTGCAGGCCGCGATCCGCCAGGCCACCCTGCCCTCGTCGCTGCCCTACCAGCCGGTCTACAACCGGGTGAACCCGGCCGACGCGGCGATCATCACCCTCAAGCTCACCTCCGACACGCGCCCGCTGCGCGATGTGAACAATTACGCCGACTCGATCCTGGCCCAGCGCCTGTCGCAGGTGCAGGGCGTGGGCCTGGTCTCGATCGCCGGCAACGTGCGCCCGGCCGTGCGCATCCAGGTCAATCCGGCGCAGCTGTCCAACATGGGCCTGACCCTGGAAGACCTCCGCAGCGCGCTGACCCAGGCCAACGTCAACGCGCCCAAGGGCTCGCTCAACGGCAAGACCCAGTCCTACAGCATCGGCACCAACGACCAGCTGACCAGCGCCGCCGAGTACCGCGAGACCATCATCAGCTACAAGAACGGCGCGCCGGTGCGGCTGTCGGACGTGGCGCAGGTGATCGACGGGGTCGAGAACGACCAGCTCGCCGCCTGGGCCGATGGCAAGCCGGCGGTGCTGCTCGAGATCCGCCGCCAGCCCGGTGCCAACATCGTGCAGACGGTGGAGCGCATCCGCGCGCTGCTGCCGCAGCTGCAGAACGTCCTGCCGGCCGACGTGCAGCTGGAGGTGTTCTCCGACCGCACCGAAACCATCCGTGCCTCGGTGCATGAAGTGCAGTTCACCCTGATCCTCACCATCGGCCTGGTGGTGGCGGTGATCTTCGTGTTCCTGCGCCGGCTGTGGGCCACGATCATTCCGTCGGTGGCGGTGCCGCTGTCACTGGCCGGTACCTTCGGGGTGATGGCGTTCGCCGGCATGTCGCTGGACAACCTGTCGCTGATGGCGCTGGTGGTGGCCACCGGCTTCGTGGTCGACGATGCGATCGTGATGATCGAGAACATCGTGCGCTACATCGAACAGGGCAAGAGCGGCCCGGAAGCGGCCGAGATCGGCGCGCGCCAGATCGGCTTCACCGTGCTCTCGCTGACCGTCTCGCTGGTGGCGGTGTTCCTGCCGCTGTTGCTGATGCCGGGCGTGACCGGACGGCTGTTCCATGAGTTTGCGTGGGTGCTGAGCATCGCGGTGGTGCTGTCGATGCTGATCTCGCTGACGCTCACCCCGATGATGTGCGCCTACCTGCTCAAGCCCGACGCATTGCCTGAAGGCGACGACGCGCACGAGCGCACCGCCGCAGCCGGCAAGCGCACCGTCTGGAGCCGCACCGTCGGCCTGTACGAGCGCAGCCTGGACTGGGTGCTGGAGCACCAGCGCATGACCTTGGCGGTGGCCGCCGGGGCGTTGGTGCTGACCGTGGTGCTCTATATCGTCATTCCCAAGGGTCTGCTGCCCGAGCAGGACACGGGGCTGATCACCGGCGTCGTGCAGGCCGACCAGAACATCGCCTTCCCGCAGATGGAACAGCGCACCAAGGCGGTGGCCGAAGCGCTGCGCAGCGACCCGGCGGTGACCGGCGTGGCCGCCTTCATTGGCGCCGGCAGCATGAACCCCACGCTCAACCAGGGCCAACTGTCGATCGTGCTGAAGGAGCGCGGCGACCGCGACGGACTGGAGGAGATCCTGCCGCGCCTGCAGCAGGCCGTGGCCGACATCCCCGGGGTGGCGCTGTACCTCAAGCCGGTCCAGGACGTGACCCTGGATACCCGCGTGGCCGCGACCGAGTACCAGTACTCGCTGTCGGACGTGGACAGCGCGCAGGTCGCGCTGCAGGCCACCCGCCTGACCGAGGCGCTGCGGCAGCGTCCGGAGCTGGCCGACGTGGACAACAACCTGTCCAACCAGGGCCGCGCGCTGGAACTGAACATCGACCGCGACAAGGCCAGCGTGCTGGGCGTGCCGATGCAGACCATCGACGACACCCTGTACGACGCGTTCGGCCAGCGCCAGATCTCGACCATCTTCACCGAGCTCAACCAGTACCGCGTGGTGCTGGAAGTGGCACCGGAGTTCCGCACCAGCACCGCCCTGATGAACCAGCTGGCGGTGGCCTCCAACGGCGCTGGCGCGCTGACCGGCAGCAACGCGACCAACTTCGGCCAGGTCACCTCGTCCAACTCGTCCACCGCCACCGGCATCGGCGCGCAGAACACCGGCATCCCGGTCGGTGCGGGCAACATCATTCCGCTGGCCGCGCTGGCCGAAGGCAAGGTCACCAGCACCCCGCTGGTGGTCAGCCACCAGCAGCAGCTGCCGGCGGTGACGGTCTCGTTCAACATCGCCCCGGGCTATTCGCTGTCCGATGCGGTCAAGGCGATCGAGGAAACCCGTGCCAGCCTGGACATGCCGGCGCAGGTGCACGCGCAGTTCATCGGCAAGGCCGCCGAGTTCACCGGCAGCCAGACCGACGTGGTCTGGCTGCTGCTGGCCTCGCTGGTGGTGATCTACATCGTGCTCGGCGTGCTGTACGAGAGCTACATCCACCCGATCACGATCATTTCCACCCTGCCGCCGGCGGGCGTGGGCGCGCTGCTGGCGCTGATGGTGTGTGGGCTGAGCCTGTCGGTAGACGGCATCGTCGGCATCGTGCTGCTGATCGGCATCGTCAAGAAGAACGGCATCATGATGGTGGACTTCGCCATCGAGGCGCGCCGCGCCGGTGCCAACGCGCACGAAGCGATCCGCCGCGCCTGCCTGCTGCGCTTCCGCCCGATCATGATGACCACCGCCGCGGCCATGCTGGGTGCGTTGCCGCTGGCGCTGGGCACCGGCATCGGTTCGGAGCTGCGCCGCCCGCTGGGCATCGCCATCGTCGGCGGCCTGCTGATCTCGCAGCTGGTCACGCTGTACACCACGCCGGTGATCTACCTGTACATGGAGCGCTATTCGGAATGGCTGCGCGAGCGCCGTGAACAGCGCGCGCTGCGCCACGCCGCTGCCCAGGACCGCGCGTGAACATCTCCGGTCCGTTCATCCGCCGCCCGATCGGCACCGCGCTGCTGGCCATCGGCCTGTTCGTGGTGGGGTTGATGTGCTACCTGAAGCTGGGGGTGTCGGCACTGCCGAACATCCAGATCCCGGTGATCTTCGTGCACGCCAGCCAGTCCGGCGCGGACGCCACCACCATGGCCTCCACGGTCACCGCCCCGCTGGAACGCCACCTAGGCCAGCTGCCCGGCGTGGACCAGATGCGCTCCTCCAGTTCCGAAGGCAGCTCGCTGGTCTTCATGATCTTCCAGAGCGGGGTGGACATCGATTCGGCCGCGCTGGACGTGCAGACCGCGATCAACTCGGCCCAGGCCGACCTGCCCTCCGGGCTGGGCTCGCCGATGTTCCAGAAGGCCAACCCGAACGACGATCCGGTCATCGCCATCGCGCTGACCTCGCAGACGCAGTCGGCCGATGAGCTGTACAACGTGGCCGATTCACTGCTGGCCCAGCGCATCCGCCAGATCAGCGGGGTGTCGTCGGTGGACATCGCCGGTGCCTCCACCCCGGCGGTGCGGGTCGACGTCAACCTGCGCCTGCTCAATGCGTTGAACCTGACCCCGGATGACCTGCGCAATGCGGTGCGCGCGGCCAACGTGACCTCGCCGACCGGCTTCCTGACCGACGGCAACACCACCACGGCGATCATCGCCAACGATTCGGTGTCACGCGCGGCCGACTTCGCCAACCTGGTGATCAAGACCCAGGACGACGGCCGGGTGATCCGCCTGAAGGACGTGGCCACCGTCTACGACGGCCAGCAGGACGCCTACCAGGCGGCGTGGTTCGACCACAAACCGGCGGTGGTGATGTACGTGTTCACCCGCGCCGGCGCCAACATCGTGGAGACCGTGGACCGGGTCAAGGCGCAGATCCCGATGCTGCGCGACTACCTGCAACCGGGCACCACGCTCACGCCGTACTTCGACCGCACCCCGACCATCCGCTCGTCGCTGCATGAAGTGCAGATCACCCTGCTGATCAGCCTGGCGATGGTGGTACTGACCATGGCGCTGTTCCTGCGCCGGCTGGCGCCGACGTTGATCGCGGCGATCACCGTGCCGCTGTCGCTGGCCGGTGCGGCACTGGTGATGTACGTGTTCGGCTTCACCCTGAACAACCTGAGCCTGCTGGCGCTGGTGATCGCGATCGGCTTCGTGGTCGACGATGCGATCGTGGTGATCGAAAACATCATGCGCCACCTCGACGAGGGCATGCCGCGCATGCAGGCGGCGCTCACCGGCGCGCGCGAGATCGGCTTCACCATCGTCTCGATCACCGCCTCGCTGGTGGCGGTGTTCATTCCGCTGCTGTTCGCCAGCGGCATGGTCGGCGCCTTCTTCCGCGAGTTCACCGTAACCCTGGTCGCGGCGATCGTGGTCTCGATGATCGTCTCGCTGACGCTCACCCCGGCGCTGTGCAGCCGCTTCCTGAGCGCGCACACCGAGCCGGACAAGCCGTCGCGGATCGGCCGCTTCCTGGATGCCGCGCACGACCGCATGCTTCGCGTGTACACCGTCTGCCTGGATTTCTCGCTGCGGCATGCGCTGCTGTTGTCGCTGACCCCTATCCTGCTGATCGTGGCCACGGTGATGCTGGCCGGCGCGGTCAAGAAGGGCTCGTTCCCGCCGCAGGACACCGGCCTGATCTGGGGCCGCGCCAACTCCAGCGCCACGGTCTCGTTCGAGGACATGGTCAACCGCCAGCGCCGCATCACCGACATGCTGATGGCCGACCCGGCGGTCAAGACCGTGGGCGTGCGCCTGGGCAGCGGGCGCCAGGGCTCCAGCGCGCAGTTCAACATCGAGCTGAAGACCCGCAAGGAGGGTCGTCGAGAAACCACGGCGCAGGCACTGGCCCGACTGAGTGCCAAGGCCGACCGCTACCCGGACCTGGAATTGCGCCTGCGCGCGATCCAGGACCTTCCCAGCGACGGCGGCGGCGGCAACAGCCAGGGTGCGCAGTACCGCGTGTCGCTGCAGGGCAACGACCTGGCCCAGCTGCAGGAGTGGCTGCCCAAGGTGCAGGCCGCGCTGAAGAAGAACCCGATGCTGCGCGACGTCGGGACCGATGTGGACACCGCCGGCCTGCGCCAGAACATCGAGATCGACCGCGCCAAGGCCGCACGCCTGGGCGTGTCGGTGGGTGCGATCGATGGCGCGCTGTACGGCGCGTTCGGCCAGCGCCAGATCTCCACGATCTACTCCGACATCAACCAGTACAGCGTAGTGGTCAACGCGATGCCGGAACAGACCGCCACCCCGCGTGCTCTGGACGAGATCCACGTGCGCGCCGGCAATGGCGAGATGATTCCGATCACCGCGGTGGCACGGCAGGTGCCGGGGCTGGCGCCGCCGCAGATCACCCACCAGAACCAGTACACCACCATGGACCTGAGCTACAACCTGGCCCCGGGCGTGAGCACCGGCGAAGGCGAGGCGATCATCAAGGCCACCGTGGACGGACTGCGCCTGCCGGGCGACATCCGCATCAGCGACGGCGGCGGCTTCAACGTGCAGCTCAACCCGAACTCGATGCTGATCCTGGTGCTGGCGGCAATCATCACCGTCTACCTGGTCCTGGGCATGCTGTATGAAAGCCTGGTGCATCCGGTCACCATCCTGTCCACGCTGCCGGCGGCGGGCGTGGGCGCGCTGCTGGCGCTGTTCGTGACCAACACAGAGCTGTCGGTGATCTCGATGATCGCGCTGGTGTTGCTTATCGGCATCGTCAAGAAGAACGCGATCATGATGATCGACTTCGCGGTGGTGGCCCAGCGCGAACACGGCAAGAGCCCGCTGGAAGCGGTGCGCGAAGCCAGCATCGTGCGCTTCCGCCCGATCATGATGACCACCATGGTGGCGATCCTGGCCGCGGTGCCGTTGGCGATCGGCCTGGGCGAAGGGTCCGAGCTGCGCCGGCCGCTGGGCATCGCGATGATCGGCGGGTTGCTGTTCTCGCAGAGCCTGACCCTGCTCAGCACGCCGGCGCTGTATGTGATCTTCTCGTGCCTGCAGCAGCACTGGCGCGGCTGGCGCGCGCGCCGGCGCGAGAAGGCCTTGGTAAGGCGGGCAGCGCGCGCGTAACGATATTTGACGCGGACCACTCAAAAGAGAACAATTCGCATCAGCCACGGTCCTGCCGCGCTTCGCGCACCGCGCTGATTCCGCCTCCTGCGGACAGTGCCCCGACTCAGCCACGCCCTCTTCTTCCGCTTTCAACTGATCGCGGACGGTGTGCTGCTGTCCGCAGAGGACCCCCGCTAGATGCCTGTCTCTACCCTTCCGCGCCGCGCCCTGCGCCCGGCCCTGCTTGCGCTGTCGTTGTCCCTGGCCTGTGCGGCCCACGCCCAGAGCACCGCTGACGGCAGTGCAACGCGCACGCGCGCGGCTACCGAACTGGATGCGATCAGGGTCACCGGCGAGCGCACCCATGCCGACACCGGTGCGCTCGGCGACCGCGCGATACGCGATACACCATTCGCGATCTCCGTCGTCGGCCGCGAAGACATCGAACAGCGCCAGGTGGTGTCGCTGGGCGAAGCGTTCCTGACCGATCCCTCGGTGGTCACCCAGGTCAGCGCCTATGCCAGTGGCTGGAGTTCGCCGATCCGCAACCGCGGCATCGACCTGAGCTATGACAGCTACCGCGTCAACGGCCTGCAGGTGTCCTCGTGGGGCACGGAGTGGCCGCTGGAAGTGATGGAGCAGGTGGAGCTGCTCAAGGGCCCGGGCGGCTTCATGTACGGCTTCGGCCAGCCCGGCGGCATCATCAACTACGTCACGAAGAAGCCCACCGATACCCCCACCTTCTCCGCGCAGCTCGGCTGGCGCGAGCAGGGCATCGCCAGTGGCCAGGTCGATGCCGGCGGCCGCTTCGGCAACGAGGATATGTTCGGCTACCGCTTCAACGCCTACCAGGAGAAGGGTGAGACCTTCAACGGCGGCGAGGTGGACCGCAAGGTCGGCGCGCTGTCGCTGGATGCGCGGCTGGGCGATTCGCTCACCTGGACCTTCGATGGCGTGTTCCAGCAACGCGACCTCAGCGAAGAGTCGCCACAGTACTACTTCATCGGCCTGACCGGACTGCCGCGCCCGATCGCCGGTGATGTCGACAACGCCATCCCCGGTACCTTCTACGACACCCGCTCCAGCCTGCTGTCCACGGCGCTGGACTGGCAGATCAACAACGACTGGAAGGCCAGCCTCAGCTACGGCTACACCTCGTCGTGGAACGACGTGAACAAGATCTTCGCCTACATCGACGACGTCAACGGCGACTACGACGTCAACGTCTACGAGCTGGGCGGCAAGAGCGAATGGAAGCTGGCCCAGGCGATCGTGCAGGGCCGCTTCCACACCGGGCCGCTGTCGCACCAGCTGGTGGCGGGCGTCTCGCACCAGACCGGGCTGGGCTGGGACCGCCCGTACGAATGGAGCACCATCGGCCGTGGCAACCTGTACCAGCGGCCGACCCTGCGCCATGACGCGGTCGGCTCGCAGGTGCTGACACGTAGCAGCGAGACCATCCAGCAGGCCGTGTTCGTCAGCGACACCGTCGACGTCGGCCACGGCTGGTCGCTGCTGGCGGGCGCGCGCTACAACGACTTCGAGAACAAGGGCAGTTACCACACCTACCCGGTCACCCCCACCTATGCGGTGATGTACAAGCCGGCCGAGGAGGTCACGCTGTACGCCAGCTACGTCGAATCGCTCGAAGCGGGCAACCGGGTGGGCAGCGACTACATCAATGCCGGCGACGTGCTCGACCCGACCATCAGCAGGCAGTACGAAATCGGCGCAAAGATGGAGTACGCGCGCTGGAACGCCAACCTGGCCGCCTTCCGCCTCGAGCGCGGCGCCAACATCGACCGCATCACCCCGGCCGGGGTGCTGCTGGTGCAGGACGGCATCACCCTGTACGAAGGTGTCGAGGCCAGCGGCGCCGTGCACCTGACCGACGCCTTCACCCTGGGTGGCGGCGTCACCTGGCTCGACCCCACCTACGACAAGCTTTCGCCCGACAGCGCCAGCCAGCAGGGCAACCGCACCACCGGCGCAGCGCGCTGGAACGGCGTCATGCACGCCAACTACCAGCTGCCCTGGGTCGACGGCATGGACGTCTACGCTGTGGCGCGTTACTACGGCGATGTCTACTACGACGCGGACAACACCCTCAAACTGCCCGATTACACCCTGTTCAACGCCGGTGTCGGCTACCGCATGCAGGTCAGCGGCCACCCGCTCACCTGGCGCGCCGGCGTGGAGAACCTGGGCAACAGGAAGTACTGGTCGAATGCCGGCGTCGGCCTGCCACGCACGTTCGCGGTAAGCGTGCGGTTCGACCTGTAAACAGGTCGGCGTGGAACGGGCGGTGTGTGCGGGCTTTGGCTATACTGCGCGCCGCCCTGCCGTGGCGTCACGGTCGACAGGGCGTTCATGACACGGAGGTTGGATTTTCTACATGCGTCTTCAGACCGTTCTGCTGCTTTCCCTGTTCTGCCCCCTTGCAGGTGCCCAGACCCCTGCAGCCGCCGAGGCAGCGGAAGCGCCCGCGACGACGGCACCTGACCTCCAGGCTACCGGCACCGCCCGGGTGCGCGTTTTCAGTACCAACGGCGCCAGTGTTTCGGTGATCACCCGTCGCCAATGCGGCAAGCGCCCCGAGCCCGGCGAGTCGCACGACATCCGGGTCGCCCCGGGGCTGCTCAAGGCACCCGACAACCTGCGCATCGGCATGCCAGACACCAGCTACTCACGCCAGGTGAGCGGCAGCACGGGCATGTTCAGCCGTACCAAGCCCTACTTCCATGAGATCACGGTGCCTGCCGGTCTGCCTGCGTCGGTCTATGCCAGCTACCTGACCAGTACTGCGTACTGCAAACGAGGCCTCAGCATGGCGTTCATCCCGGTCGCCGGCATGGACTACGAGTTTGCCATGACCACCACCAGCGGCCGCTGCGCCCTGGAGGCACGGCGGATCGGTGCCGACGGCGTGACCTACCCGCTGGCGACGTCGCCCCGCGAGGAGTCCTGCGGCGACACGGCGGCGTTTCCCGGCAGCGATCTGATGGTGTTCCTGTTCGAGCCGGGCGCGGTCCAGTACAAGGTCGAAGGCAGCCTGCTGGCGCCGCCGGAAACCGTCGCCGACGAGGAAGCGTTCGCGCAGGCGTTCGAACGCCGCGTGGCCAGCGTCGCAGACCGCAAGGTCCGCGCCTGCCTGGTGATGCCCGAGGCCGGATACCGCAGCCCCCTGCTCTCGCGGCTGATGGCGGTGATCGGTCCGGAAGGCAGGAACCTCCAGACCACGGTCACGGCAACCGAGGATGTCCCGCGCATGCCGGGCAACCCCGGCAGCCTCGGCTACCGGGAAGCCGCCCTGCACTGCACGCTGCCCGGCATGGCGCTGCCTGCGGTCGCCGCGCCCTAGGCAGCGCGTCTGCCCGGTTGGGCTGCTACCAACCGGCTATGTCGACTTCACTGCGATGACGCAATAATGAGGCGCCCCCGCCCCACGAGTCCGCATGTCCGCCCGAGAATCCCGCCTGACTCGCCTCTGGGCGCATGAAAAGGCCAGCTATGGCCTGCGGGTGTTCATCGCATTGTCGGTCGCCATGGGCGTGTGCTGGCACCTGGACCAGCTGCCCGCCCTGCCCGGCGTGTTCCTCGGCATCATCGCCAGCGCCATTGCCGAAACCGACGACAACTGGTGGGGCCGCACCAAGTCCGTCGCGCTGTCCCTGCTCTGCTTCGTGCTGGCCGCCGCCGCCGTGGTCGAACTGTTCGCCTGGCCCTGGCTGTTCATCGCCGCCCTCGCGGTGGCCACCTTCGGCCTGACCCTGCTCGGCGCATTGGGCGAGCGCTACGCCTCCATCGCCCAGGCCACCGTCACCCTCGCCATCTACACCATGATCGGCCTCGAGCAGCATGGTGCCGCCGACCGCGCCCAGGCCTTCAGCGCGGTCAGCCACCTGCTCGCCGGTGCGCTCTGGTACGGCCTGCTCTCCATCCTCTGGACCGCGCTGTTCGCCAACCGCCCCGTGCGCGAACGCGTCGCCCGCGTCTTCCTCGAACTCGGCCGTTACCTCCAGCTCAAGGCCGACCTGTTCGAACCGGTCCGCGACGCCGACGTTCAGAAGCGCCAGCTCGCCTTGGCCGAACAGAACCGCCGCGTGGTCGAAGCCCTCAACATCGCCAAGACCGCGATCCTGGCCCGCTTCGGCCGCTCCGGCCGGCCCGGCGTGCAGTCCGGCCTGTACCTGCGCCTGTACTACATGGCGCAGGACTTCCACGAACGCGCCAGCTCGTCCCACTATCCCTACGGCGCGCTCACCGACGCCTTCTTCCACAGCGACGTGCTGTACCGCTGCCAGCGCCTGCTCGCGCTGCAGGGCGAGGCCTGCGCCAGTCTCGGCACCGCCATCCGCCTGCGCCGTCCTTTCGACTACGGCGAGCGCACCCGCCAGGCCACCGCCGACCTCACCGACTCGCTCGCCTGGCTGCGCGCCCAGCACAACCCCCAGTGGCAGCGCCTGCTGTCCTCGCTCGACCTGCTCGGGCAGAACCTGCAAAGCATCGAACGTCGCCTGTCCGAAGCGGCACGGTCCGAATCCACCCTCGACAACGTCGACACCCGCCTGCGCGACACCAACCCGCACACCCTGCGCGAAATGGGCGTCCGCATCCGCCAGCAGCTCACCCCCGGCTCGGTGCTGTTCCGCCACGGCCTGCGCATGGCACTGGCCCTCATCGTCGGCTTCATCGCCATCCGCCTGTTCAACACCCAGAACGGCTCCTGGGTGCTGCTTACCATCGTGTTCGTCTGCCGCCCCAGCTTCGGCGCCACCCGGCAACGCCTGGCCCAACGCATCGCCGGCACCCTGATCGGCCTGGTCCTCACCTGGGCGCTGCTGCAGCTGTTCCACGACCTGCGCATCGAACTGCTGATCGCCCTGCTCTCGGCCCTGCTGTTCTTCTTCACCCGCAGCGACCGCTACCTGGTCGCCTCCGCGGCCATCACCGTCATGGCGCTGACCTGCTTCAACCTGATCGGCGACGGCTTCCTGCTGATCTGGCCGCGCCTGGTGGACACGCTGCTCGGCTGCGCCATCGCCGCGGCCGCCGCGTTCCTGATCCTGCCCGACTGGCAGGGCCGCCGCCTCGACCTGGTCATGGCCCGCGTGCTGCAGCGCTGCGCCGGCTACCTGCAGGCCGTGCTCGGCCAGTACGGCAGCGGCATGCAGGACGACCTGGCCTACCGCATCGCGCGCCGCGACATGCACAACGCAGACGTCGCCCTGTCCACCGCCCTGTCCAACATGCTGCGCGAGCCCGGCCACGTGCGCGGCAACCTCGACGCCGGCTTCCGTTTCCTGGCCTTGTCCAACACCCTGCTGGGTCACCTCTCCGCGCTCGGCGCCCATCGTGCCCAGCTCGACAGCTATGCCCAGGATCCGCTCGCCCGCTCCAGCGGCGAACGCGTGCAGCAGGCCATGCAGCAGATCGCCGGCGCGCTGGAACGGCGCGAGCCCGTTCCCGAAGACGGCAACGACAGCGACCGCGCCCTGGCCGAACAGCTGGAGCAGCTGAGCGACGACATGCCGCCCAAGCTGCAGCTGATCCGCACCCAGATCGGCCTGATGCTGCGCCTGCTGCCCAGACTGCGCGCGGCCGCGAATGAAATCGGCGGCAGGTCCCCGCCCCGCTGATGTCGGGTGTGACCCCCGGAATGGTAGGCTGCCGGCTCGCAAGGAGATCCCATGTCCGGCCATAGCCAGTTCGCCCTGCTCAAGCAGCGCCGCTTCCTGCCGTTCTTCATCGTCCAGTCGCTGGGTGCGTTCAACGACAACGTGTACCGCCAGGCCATCATCGGCCTGCTGTTCTACCTCGGCGTCAGCCAGGCCGAGCAGTCGCTGTACACCACGCTGGCGCCGGCCATCTTCATCCTGCCTTACTTCCTGTTCTCCGCCCTGGCCGGGCAGATCGCCGAGAAGCTGGAGAAATCGCGCCTGATCGTGATCACCACCACGATGGAGATCGCGATCATGTCGCTGGCCGCGGTCGGCTTCCTCACCCAGAGCATGCCGGTCCTGCTGGTCGCGCTGTTCTGCACGGGCCTGCAGTCGACCCTGTTCGGCCCGGTGAAGTATTCAGTGCTGCCCTCGGTACTCAAGCCCGAAGAACTCACCGGCGGCAACGGCCTGGTCGAAATGGGCACCTCGATGTCGATCCTCACCGGCATGATCAGCGGCGGCATCATCTTCACCCTGGCCGGCAGCCATGGCCCGATCGTGGCCGCAACGGCGGTGATCGCGCTGGCCATTGCCGGCAACATCACCGCACGCATGATTCCCAGGGTGGACGCCGGCGCGCCGGACCTGAAGATCAACTGGAACCCCATCCCCGAATCGCTCGCGGTACTGCGCCTGGCCAAGAAGCAGAAGGCCGTGGCCAACGCGATCCTCGGCGTGTCCTGGTTCTGGTTCGTCGGCACCATGCTTACCTCGCAGCTGCCGACCTATGCGGTGGTCAACCTGGGCGGTCAGCCGACCCTGTACATCTTCGCGCTGGCGCTGTTCTCCGTCGGCACCGGCGTGGGCTCGCTGCTGTGCGAGAAGCTGTCCGGGCGCACCGTTGAAATCGGCCTGGTGCCGCTGGGCGCGTTCGGCATGACCGCCTTCATGCTGGACCTGTACTTCGCGCGCGCGGGCACCGCGACCACCGCCGGCCTCGGCGTGGCCGCCTTCGTGGCGGCGCCGGGCAGCGTACGCATCATCATCGATCTGGTCGGCATCGGCCTGTTCACCGGCTTCTTCGTGGTGCCGCTGTTCGCGCTGATCCAGAGCCGCACGCCGAAGTCGGAAATGTCGCGCGTGTTCGCCGCGCTCAACATCCAGAACTCCGGTTTCATCGTCGCCGCCGCCCTGATCGCGCTGGCCACGCAGAAGTTCCTGCACTGGACCATCCCGCAGCTGTTCCTGGCCCTGGCCATCGCCAACGCCGTGGTGGCGATCTACATCTTCACCATCGTCCCCGAATTCCTGATGCGCTTCCTCAGCTGGGTGATGGTGCGCTTCCTGTACCGGCTGCGCCCGCACGGCATCGAAGCCCATGTGCCCGACGAGGGCGCGGCGCTGATCGTGTGCAACCACGTCAGCTACATGGACGCGCTGATCCTGTCGGCGACGATCCCGCGCCCGGTGCGCTTCGTCATGTACTACAAGATCTTCAACATCCCGGTGATGCGTTGGATCTTCCGCACCGCCAAAGCCATTCCGATTGCCGGTGCGCGTGAAGACCCCGCGCTGATGCAGGCCGCGTTCGATGAAGTGGACCGCGCGCTGGCCGAAGGCGAACTGGTCTGCATCTTCCCCGAAGGCGCGCTCACCCGCGACGGCGAAATGGCCGCCTTCAAGTCCGGGGTGGAGAAGATCCTGGAGCGGCGGCCGGTGCCGGTGGTGCCGATGGCGCTGCGCGGCATGTGGGCCAGCATGTGGAGCCGGCGCGACAGCCGGCTGGGTCGCATGCGGGTGCCGCGCCGCCTGCGCGCCCACATCGAGGTGATCGCCGCGGCGCCGGTCGACGGTGCCAGCGCGACCGCCGAAGGGCTGGAAGCGCAGGTGCGCGCGCTGCGCGGCGATCACGGGTAAAAGCGGCAAAAGCTGGCGGAACGGGCGGCCAACAGCGTCGATGGCGCGCCCTTCCGTCCCCGCCGCATCCGCCGGAAGGCGCCAGCGGCGGTCATGTAAACGCATACATTGGCAGGAACATCGGTTAGATTACCGCCCATAGGGGATGTCACTCGGCATTGGGAGATGCCAAGAGACAACCAATGGAATGGAGTCGCACGTGAATCATTTACCGCCGCCTGCCCCGTCGGGTGTTGTCGTTCCCAACCATCTGGTCTGGGCGATCCTGACGACGCTGTTCTGCTGCCTGCCGTTGGGTGTGGTGTCGATCGTGTACGCGGCACAGGTCGATGGCCGCCGCGCGGCGGGCGACCTGGCCGGTGCGTACGATGCATCGCGCAAGGCCGGTGGCTGGGCATTGGCGTCGGCCCTGGCCCTGCCGGTGCTGCTGCTGGCGTGGTTTGGCCTGTTCGGCGGCATGGCCGCGCTGGGCGCTCTTTCCGACCTGTGAAACATCCTTTGTTCAACCCACCCGAGAAAATGGAGCTTCACCGATGAACGCCACTGCCCCGCAAGTCCCCAACAACCTGGTCTGGGCGATCCTGACCACCCTGTTCTGCTGCCTGCCGGCCGGCATCGTCTCGATCGTGTACGCCGCGCAGGTCAACGGCAAGCTCGCTGCCGGTGACATCGCCGGCGCGCAGGAATCGTCGAACAACGCCAAGAAGTGGGCCATGTGGTCGGCCATCATCGGCGTGGTCGCCATCACCCTGTACATCATCCTGGTGGTGGTGATGGGCGTCGGCGGCGCGATGGGCGGCAGCAACTACTGATCGCCCCGTGGACGGCCCGGTCCGGCACCCGCGCAGGGTGCCCGGCTCGGGCCGTTCTGCCGTCATGACCCTGCCATCCCGTTCCACCCTCGCGCGTTGGGCGCCCCTGGCGGTCACGGCCACCCTGGCCGCCGGCGCCGCCGTGGTGCTGCGCCACGTCAGCCCGTACGCGGCCAACAGCCCGCTGCCGGGCTGCCCGATGTATGCACTGACCGGGCTGTACTGCCCTGGATGCGGCAGTACCCGCTGCCTGTACTCACTGGTGCACCTGGACTGGGCCGGCGCGATGGCGATGAACCCGCTGCTGGTGATCTCGCTGCCGTTCCTGCTGCTGATGCTGCTCAACACCGCGGGCGTGCGCATGCGGGCACTGGACCCGCTGATGCGGGTCCTGGCCAATCCCATGGTCTGGCTGGTGGTGCTGGTGGGGTATGCCGTGATGCGCAACCTGCCGTGGATGCCATTTGTCCTGTTGGCTCCGGGCGCGGCATAGACCGCCTGGGCCGGCCAACTGCCGGCGCTGCCGATCAAGCACAGGTTTCCCGGACCGACGAGGCGTGCGCTTCAGGTCACCCAGCCGGCAATCACCAGCAGCGCCAATGCCGCCATCCACAGCAGCAGCATGCGCCAGACCAGGCTCATCGCATCGCGCAGTTCCGGCAACCGCCGCCAGACCGGCACCATGCCTGCATCGCTGTAATCGTGCGCGTCTTCGCGCAGCTCGGCGCTGACGCTGGCACGCGCCACCGCGCCGAGGAAGTCGGTGGAGGCTGTCCAGCGGTTGCCGTGCGCCTGTCGCCACGCCTTGTACGCGGTATCGAAGTTGCCCACCAGCGCCATCGACAGCGACATCAGCTGCGCCACCGGCCATTCCAGCCACGACAGCACCTGGCGCGCGCCGACCACGGTCTCCACGTCCGCCAGCGATCGCATCGGGCCGACCGCCAGCAGGGCGAGCAGGCGGTACGCCAGCGCGCCCACCGGGCCCAGCAGCAGGAACCAGAACAGCACCGCGAACCAGCGCCGCAGCGCGTTGCGCAGGGTCACCTCCACCAGCGACGGAAGGTCTTCATGCACGCTGCCACCGGCCGACTGCAACTGGCCGATGGCCGCGTGCCGGGTTGGCGCATCGTCGGCGTCGATCACCGCTTCCACATCGCGATCCAGGTCGCGCGGGCCCCAGCAGATCACCAGCGTGGCGATCCCCAGCAGCAGCGACGGCAGTCCGAACAAGCGGTCGTGGAACAGCCATTGCAGCAGGGCCAGGCCCAGCACGAACGGCAGCAGGGCCACCACCCAGCCATGCCGCCCGCGCCAGAAGCCGGCTTCGGCCGCGTGCCGGTCCAGCCACTGCAGCCACCGCCGGTAGATCCCGAACCGGCGCAATGCCACCGCTGCGGCGGGCGCGACATGGCCCAGCGCCAGGGCAACCAGGACTGCGACCAGGGTGGTGAACATGACTGCCTCCGTTCGGTTTCTGGCCGCTACTATGCCGTGCGCCCCGGCCAGTGCCCGGGGTCCTGGGCAGTGTATGCCGCCGCGTGTTCAGGCAGCGGCAATGCAGTGCCCCGCTCAGCTGACCTGCGTGCGGTACCAGTGTTCGATCAGGCTGCGCGAGATCGAGATCGGCGGCGACAGGCGGATGCCTTCCCCATCATCTTCGATGTCCCGGGACAACGCCGCGCCCACTTCCTCGGCGGTGAACCAGCGCGCGTCTTCCAGCTCGCCGTCCACGGTAGGCACGTCGTCCTCGGCGGTGGCGCTGAAGCCCAGCATCAGCGCACCCGGGAAGGGCCACGGCTGGGTGCCCAGGTACCGGCACTGCCGCACCCGCACCCGGCTCTCCTCGAACACTTCGCGCACCACGGTCTGTTCCAGCGATTCGCCGGGCTCGACGAAGCCGGCCAGCACCGAATAGCGGCGCGGCGCCCAGTTGGCCTGGCGGCCGAGCAGCAGGCGGCCATTGTTCTCCACCGCGACGATCACCGCCGGGTCCACGCGTGGGTAATGTTCGGTGTTGCACTTGGCGCAGCGGCCGATGAAGCCACCGCGGGTAAAGGCGACCGCGCCGCCGCAGACGCCGCAGAAACGGGTGCGCGACTGCCAGTACGCCATGCCGCGGGCGTAGCAGAACGCGCTGGCGTCGGCGGCCGACCAGGTGCTGGCCGATTCGCGCAGGTCCACGCGCTGCGGTGCGCTGGCGTCAACGGCGGCCGATTCGACCGAGAACCAGGCCTGCTCACCGCGCAGGCCCAGGAAGATGGCGGTACCGGGGCCGCCGCCGAGCTGTTCGCCGGTCAGTGCCAGCGGTTGGCCGTCGTCACCGGCCAGCGCGCGGCCGTCGGCGTCGATGACCAGCACGCGCGCGGCCGGCCACAGCCGCAGCAACGCATCGGCGTCGTCGCGCAGCGTGTCGGCGCGTTCAAGGGGATCGGTGGTGAAAGCGAAACCGGCGAGCGGCAAAGAGACGTTGGACATCGGTAAAGCCTGCCGCTATTCACCTCGAACAGCAAGTCACATGCTGAAACTGCTGCCGCAGCCACAGGTGGTCTTCGCATTCGGATTGCGGATCACGAACTGCGCGCCGGTCAGGCTTTCGGTGTAGTCCACTTCGGCGCCCATGAGGTACTGCAGGCTCAACGGATCGACCAGCAGGGTCACACCGTTGGTGTCCACGGCGAGATCGTCGTCGGCACGGTTCTCGTCGAACTCGAAGCCGTACTGGAAGCCGGAACACCCGCCGCCCTGGATGTAGACGCGCAGGGCCAGCGCATCGCTGGCTTCGTCCTGGATCAGTTCCTTGACCTTGGCCGCAGCGGCCTCGGTGAAGTTCAGCGGACGGTCCAGCGACTGGTAGTTCGGCGCGGCGGCAGGGGCGCCGGGCAGGGAAACAAGCGTGCTCATGCACCCAGCATGGGGGCGCATGGGCACGCTTTCAAGCACCGGCCATTCAGGCCATGGCGTCGGCGAGCTTCCTGCGGGCGTTGCCGTCCTTGCCGTCCTTCCCCGCGTCGGCGGGTTCGGCCGGCGGCGGCAGGGCCATCTGCGCGCCGCCGTGGATCAGGCGACCGGTCAGCTGGGCGCCGGCGTTCATTTCCACCACCTGGTAGTGGATGTTGCCGGTGACGCGGGCACTGGGGGTCAGCTCGACCCGCTCGCTGGCGTGCACGTCGCCGTCCAGGCGACCGCTGACCACCACCACGTGGGCACGGATCTCACCCTCGATGCTGCCCTGCTCGGCCAGGGTCAGGGTGGCGCTGGTCGCGCCCTCCTGGGCGATCACCTTGCCCAGGATGGTGCCTTCCACGTACAGCCCGCCACTGAATTCCACGTCCCCACGGATCATCACCTGCGCGCCGATCAGCGCGTCCACGACCAGGTGCCCGTCGCGGTTGGATTTGTTGCTGCCAAACATCGGTTTACTCCCCTTCATTTGCCGTTGCTGCTGCAGCCGGTGCACCGGCCTGCTTCCAGTCGAATACCTGGGTGGCGCCCCCCGCGCCGGTTCCCAGCGTGACCCGCACGCGCTGCGGGGTGAAGTCCTTCGGCAACATGACGCTGCCGGTGAGCTGCTGGAAGTACCGGAAGGAATACTCCTGGCCCGGCACCTTGGTGCGCTGGTGCAGCTCGTCCCAGCTGACCGAGGTCAACTTGCCGTCCTTGACGCCTTCGATCGTAAAGCGCATCTGGCCTTGGCTGATCGCGCCACGGTTCAGGTTCTGCGTCAGCACCACGGCGTACTGCCAGGTACCGCCCGCTTCCGGCGAGAACTGGATGGAATGGGTGTTAAGGCCCTTGCGCTGGCTGGTGGCGCCGACCAGCCGCTCATAGAAGGCCACGTCGGCGCGCAGGCCGGCGATTTCCTCGTCGCGCTCGCCCAGCGAGGCCTGCACCTCGTTGTTGGCCGCGCGGCTGATGCGATCGGAGGCCTGCAGGGTGGCCTGGGCCTGCTGCAGTTCCACCACCTGCTTCTGCAGGGTCTCGGCGCGGGTCTGCGCGGCGTCCAGCTGGCGGCCGACATCGCCGCCGGGGCTCCCCAGCCAGCGGCCCAGCAGCGCGGCCACGACCAGGCTGGCCAGCCAGATCCCGGCCAGGATCAGCAGCCGACGACGATCGGGCGCGACCGGGGTACCCGGGCGCCGGATCTGGATTCGGGAAGGTGTCGGATTGTTCATGGCGGATACGGCGGCAACGCCCGTAGGCGATACCGACACAACCCCTGACGGGATGAGCGACTTCCTAGTGTAAGTCACGGGTGGCACATTTTTCGCCCCTGACCCCACCCCGGGCAGTAGCGTTCAGTCACGTCATCCCCGATAGTGTGGGCCTGTGCACACTTTGCCGCCGGAGCGCCTGTCATGACCGAGGCCCACCTGTTCGTGATCGGCATCCTGCTGGCCTGGCTGGCCGGCATCCGCGTGTACCTGACCGTGTTCGGCGTCGGCCTGGCCGGCCTGCTCGGCTGGGTCGAGCTGCCGCCGGCCCTGCAGGCCACCGAATCCTGGTGGGTGCTGGGCACGTCGGCCGCGCTGGCCGTCACCGAGTTCGTGGCCGACAAGATTCCCGGGGTGGACTCGGCCTGGGACCTCATCCAGACCGTGGCCCGGGTACCGGCCGGCGCGTTCCTGGCCGCGGCGACGCTGTCGCCCAGCGGCGAGCTGAGCCCCTCCGTGCTCGCCGCCGGGGCCGGGGTGGCGCTGGCCAGCCATGGGCTCAAGTCCGGAACCCGCGCGCTGCTCAACACCTCGCCCGAGCCGGCCAGCAACTGGGTCGCCTCGGCTGCCGAAGACACCGTGGTGGTGGGTGGATTGGCGCTGGCGCTGGCGCATCCGTGGATCGCCCTGGTCGTAGTCGTCGCCTGCAGCCTGATCGGGGCCGTGGTGGTCTGGCTGGTCTGGCGCACGTTGTGGCGGGGCATGCGCTGGCTCCTGCGGCAACCGGCGAGCCGCGATCCCGCCACCCGCGATACCGCATAATTGCGCCGCAGACTGGGAGTACTGATGGCCGTCCAAGACAACGCTGTTGCATCCACCCGCGCCACTCGCGCCGAGACCCCGCCCGCCGACCACTGGCAGCGCTGGGCCAGCGCGGAGATGCCCGCTGCGAGCCGCGCGCCCAGCAACGTGGTGCCGCTCAACGCCGGCAGCGCCGCGCCCGGCGCGCCGACGCCGCCGCTGCTGCCGCCGGCGCAGTGGCAGGACGATGCTGAACCGCTTCCGCTGGGCAGCGAGGCGCCTTACCGCGTGCTGATCGTCGAGGATGACCGTTCCCAGGCCCTGTTCGCGCAGAGCGTGCTGCACGGCGCGGGCATGGAAGCGATCGTGCACAACGACGCCGAAGGCGTGCAGCAGGTGATCAACGAGCAGCGCCCCGACCTGATCCTGATGGACCTGCACCTGCCGGGCCTGGACGGCATGCGCCTGACCGCGCTGATCCGCCAGCAGCCGGGCCAGCAGCTGCTGCCGATCGTGTTCCTCAGCGGCGACCCCGATCCGGAACGCCAGTTCGAGGTGCTCGACAGCGGTGCGGATGATTTCCTGAGCAAGCCGATCCGGCCGCGCCACCTGATCGCGGCGGTCTCCAACCGGATCCGCCGCGCCCGCGCACAGGCGGCGATGCAACCCGGCGTGCAGGGCGCGCCGGCCATGAACAACCCAGAGACCGGCCTGCCGACCCGCCACCACGTGATGCAGCAGCTGACCCACGCGCTGGCGCACGGCGGGCAGGGCGGCCTGTTCTTCATCGAAGTGGCCAGTGCACTGGGCCTGCGCGAGCGGTACGGCTATGCCGCGTTCGAACGGCTGATGGTGCAGGCCGCGCAGCGCCTGGCCGACAACGCGCACCCGCACCTGCTGGCGCGGTTGAACGACAACAGCTTCCTGGTGCTGGCCCGCGGCGTGGACGAGGAAACCCTGGACGCGATGGCGCACCGGCTGCGCGACGAGCTGTCCGCGCGCGCGTTCGTGATCCGCGATGAGGAATCGGTGCACCTGCGCGGCGTGGTGGGCCATGCGCCGTTGTCGACCGGCTTCAGCGACGCCGGCACCGCGCTGGAAGCGGTGGAGCGCACCACCCTGCAGGCACGCCTGCTGCCGTCGGGCGTGGCCGCGCACGTACGCCGCGAGGAAGTCGCCGCGCAGGAACACCTGGCCATGCTGGAAGGCCAGCTGGAACCGGCCTACCAACCGATCGTCGCGGTGGCCGGTGGCAACACCGCGCAGTACCAGGTGCTGCTGCGCCTGCGCCAGGCCGACGGCAGCGTGCTCAATGCCGGCCAGGTGATTCCCGCCGCGGAAGCGGCCGGGCGCATCGCCGACCTGGACCAGCAGGTGCTGGACCACGCACTCGGCCTGCTCGACCTGTACCGGCACGCCACCCAGCCGCTGAGCCTGTTCGTGTCGCAGTCGCTGCGCACCCTCGCCCGCGACGCCTTCACCGACTGGCTGCTGGAAACCCTGCAGCAGCGCCAGCTGCCCGGCGCCGCGCTGGTCATCGACGTGCGCCTGCCCGATGCGCTCATCCACACCGTCACCCTGCAGCAGTTCTGCACGCGCATGAGCGCGGCGGGGGTGCGCTTCTGCCTGAGCCAGTTCGAGCCCGGTGGCGAGGCCAACGCGTTGTTGAGCCAGCTGCCACTGGCATTCGTGCGCATGGCCGCACGTTTCTCCAGCGCCCATGCCAACCAGCAGACCCGCGATGAACTGCGCGCCGCCATCGATGCGGCGCACCGTGCCGGGGCGATGATCATCGGCCAGCAGATCGAGGATCCGCAGGCCGCGGCGGCGATGTGGATGGGGGGCGTCGACTACATCCAGGGCAACATGGTGCAGTCGGCCGGGAGCGAACTGAACTTCGACTTCCACACCGCGGTGCTCTGAGCATGACGGCCCACGGACGGGTTCCCTTCACACTCTGGCTGGCGGCGGTTGCCGCCGCGCTGGCCGCTACCGCCAGCGGGATGTCGCTGGCGGGCGCGAGCGGTCCGTGGACGCTGATCGCCACCGCCACGGCGGCAACCGGCGTGCTCGCCGCACTGCTGGCGGTAGGCCGCTGGCGCGACCTGCAGGCGCAACTGGCGCTGGGCCAGCGCCGCCATGAGGCCCTGGCCGGCGAGCGCGACCACCTGCAGCGCGCCATGCAGCAGCAGGACATGCTCGAGCAGGAGCTGCTGCAGGCCAAGCAGGCCGCCGAAGCGGCCGCGCTCGCCAAGGGCGAGTTCCTGGCCACCATGAGCCACGAAATCCGCACCCCGCTCAACGGCATCCTGCCGATGCTGGACCTGATCGCACGCGGCCAGCTGGGCAGCGACCAGCGGCAGATGCTGGCCACCGCCACGGTCAGCTCGCAGCAGTTGCTGCGCATCGTCGACGACATCCTCGATTACTCCCGTCTGGAGGCCAAGGGCCTGGACCTGGAGATCACCACCTTCAACCTGCGCGAGCTGCTTGAAGGCATCGTCCAGCTGATGCAGCGCAGTGCCGAGGCCAAGGGCCTGGCGGTCTCGCTCGAGCTGGACCCGTCGGTGCGGCTGTCGGTGCGCGGCGACCCGGTGCGGCTGCGCCAGGTGCTGGGCAACCTGATGGTCAATGCGATCAAGTTCACCGAACGCGGCCAGATCCGCCTGAGGGTAGTCCGCCAGGGCGAGACCGCCAGCCAGCACCAGCTGCGTTTCGAAGTGATCGACACCGGCATCGGCATCGACGGCACCCAGCAGGCACGCCTGTTCCAGTCGTTCAGCCAGGCCGACGCCTCGACCACCCGCATCTACGGCGGCACTGGCCTGGGCCTGGCGATCTGCAGGCGCATCATCGACCTGATGCACGGCGAGATCGGGGTGAGTTCAACGCCGCGCCACGGCGCCACGTTCTGGTTCGAGATACCGCTGTTGAAGGTGGCCGGCGACCTGCCGGCGCAACCGGCAACCACCCGCGCGCTGCTGATCAGCGAAGACCCGCTGCTGGTGCAGCGCCTGCAGCGCGTGCTGCAGCTCCACGACATCCGCCTGCACACGGTGGACAGCGCCTCGGCCGCGCTGGACATCCTGCGCGCCCCGGTACGGCCCGGCATCGAACCGGACCTGGCCTGGGTGATCGCCGATACGCACGCGCTGCGCCACGGCGCCACCGCGCTGCATCGCGCGGTGCTGCACGACACCCGCAGCCCGGCGCCGCGGTTGCTGTGGCTGCAGGGCGAGGAGCCGCTGGCGGCGCTGCTGCGCGAGAACACCCAGGCCCTGCCGCGCGACACCGATGACGCGCTGCTGCACGCGCTGCTGCGCCCGGCCCAGGTCAGCGCGCGCCCAGCGCCCCTGCTGGCCAGCGTCGAGTCCTACGGCAGCCCGGTCGAGGCGCCCCAGCTGGGCCTGCGCCTGCTGCTGGTCGAAGACAACAGCACCAACCTGCTGGTTGCCCAGCGCCTGCTGCAGGTGCTGGGCTGCACGGTCACCACGGCCACCGACGGCGAACAGGGGCTGCAGCAACTGCAGGCGCACCCGTTCGACCTGGTCCTGATGGACTGCCAGATGCCGGTGCTGGATGGCTACAGCGCCACCCGTCGCTGGCGCGAGCAGGAAGCGGCGCAGGGACGTACCCGCCTGCCGATCGTGGCCATGACCGCCAATGCGATGGCCGGCGACCGCGAGCGCTGCCTGCAGGCGGGCATGGACGATTACCTGTCCAAGCCGGTCAACCGCGAATCGCTGCAGGCCTGCCTGCTGCGCTGGCAGTTCCGGATGGAAGACAACGCGGCCGACGCGCGCAACACGCGCGCGGCAACGCCCACTGCCGATGCCCTTGCCACGCCCCCGCCGCTGCCGCTGCCGCTGCCGACGCCGCTCGAAGGCAGTGACGAGCCCAGCCCGCCCGTGCTCGACGCCGAGGTGCTGGATGAACTGCAGGAGGTGATCGGCGCCGAGACCGCGACCATCATCGGCGTGTTCCTGGAGGACACCCCGCCGCTGATCCGCCAGTTGCAGGATGCGTCGGTGGCGGCCGACCTGGAAAAGCTGCGCGCGCTGGCGCACAGCCTCAAATCGGCGAGTGCGAACGTAGGTGCGATGGCATTGTCGGTGGCGGCACGTCGGATTGAACACGACGCCCGCGCCGGCACCCTGGAGCGCCCGGCGGTGGCCGTGGCGCTGCTGATTGCCGAGTACGCGCGTGCGCGACTGGCCCTGGCCGGCTACCAGGCCAGCGTGCGCGCCACGGCCGCGCGCTGACTCAGTCTTCCAGCTTGGTGAGCAGGTAGTTCGGCTCGCCGATGCGTTCGATCAGGTCGAGCTGGGTTTCCAGCCAGTCGATATGCTCTTCCTCGTTGTCGAGGATCTTCACGAACAGCTGGCGGCTGACGTAATCGCCAATCGAATCGGCGTAGGCCACCGCGTCGCGCAGCGTCACGGTGCCCTCGCGTTCCAGCGCCAGGTCGCACTGCAGGATCTCGGTGGGGTTTTCGCCGATGCGCAGCTTGCCGAGCGCCTGGAAGTTCGGCAGCCCTTCAAGGAACAGGATGCGATCGGAGAGCACGTCGGCGTGCTTCATCTCCTCGATCGATTCTTTGTACTCGTGGTCGGCCAGTTCCTTCAGACCCCAGTTCTTCAGCATCTTGGCGTGCAGGAAGTACTGGTTGATCGCGGTCAGCTCGTTGTAGAGGACCTTGTTGAGGAATTCGATGACCTTGGCGTCGCCTTTCATGACCCTGCTCCTGCAGCGTGAAAACGCCGGCACTGTAGCGCGTTGCGCTGACCGATGAAGGAACGCGAATCAACCTTAGTTGCGCAATCCCGCCAGAAGTCGTTTCATTCAGGCAACGTGAAATCCATCGGATGGAAGGCGCATGAACCTAGGATATGTGTGGCGACCGGGGACAGGGATCGACCCTGCGGCGCTCGCTCGGCTGCGTGACCATTGCCGCATGCCGAAGACTCCCATGGGCGAGGCCTGGTTCATGGGAGATGATCGACGCCACTTCCCTGAGCTGATGGGCGACCTGAATGCACTGCCGGCCCGCGACATCCTGGCGCCGCTCGCAGAAATCGCGTCGGGCGTCGTGTCGTTCGGCCAGCGGCAGGAGTGGCGCGACTGGTTCCACTACCTGCTTGCACAGCGCGTGCCCGATGACCGCGAGTGGGTGGGCGAGACACTGACAGAGCTTCTGGTCACCGGGTTCATGGCGCACTACCCCAACGGCACCAAGGACTCCGTGTATCCGGGCTTCCAGCAGGATGTCCTTGCGACCCTGGGGCGCGTCCTGATGGAACCGAGCTGTTGGCAGCAGGGGGACATCGTGCTCGGGCAGCTGCTGCATCGCTCGAATCGGAACCCGAACCAGGTGTGGCGGTGGTGGGACGCCAGCGGCGACCTCAGCGCATGCCTGTTGCTGTGCGCGAAGTATCTTCCACCATCGCAGGTGAGGGGCTGGTTCCGCTCCGTACTGGCCATCGAGTCGCCGCATTGGCGGGCACAGATGATCGTGTGGCTGATCGGCGCCCACGACCTGCTTACCGGCCTGAAGCGCGCTCCGTCTGAACTGCAATTTGATGGCTACCCGGCGATCACGTGGGGCTGGTCACATCTCCTGCGACCCTCGACCACAACCGAAAGCGGCGAGACCATCCCCATCGCCGACTGGCTCCCACAGCAGGTCCGTACGCACCTGCTCGACGAGGTTCGCACGTGCGTTACCGACGAAGTGTTCCTGGCCTGGCTGGAATCAATAGGCCGCGTGGATTACCTGCAGCGTGAGCTGGCGGACCTTCCGTCCACCTTCGAACGCCTGTACATGCGGTAGAACCTCAGGCGACCTGGGCCAACCCCAGCACCGGCAGCGGCAGGTCGTGGGTGTTGCGGGCCTTGGCCAGCAGGTCGGCCGCCATGTCCAGGCAGGACCCGCAGGTGGCACCGCAACCGGTGCGCATGGTCAGCTCGGAGACGCTGGCGACACCGCTCTGGGCGGCTTCGCGGATCTGGTGGTCGGTAACCCCGTTGCAGATGCAGACGTACACGTGCGGACTCGGCAGGCAGGCGCGGATCGGCCTGCGGCTATTCCAATCGAAACGAGAATGGTTGTCAATTTCGTAACTGAATCATTCTCGATACGGTTCAGCGGACCCGTTCAGGTCGTGCGCATCGGCCGGCCCGGGACACAAAAAAAGAGACCGATCTTTCGATCGGTCTCTTTCGTGTTTGGCTGCCCCGGATGGATTCGAACCACCGAATGCCTGAGTCAGAGTCAGGTGCCTTACCGCTTGGCGACGGGGCAATATCTGCGTGCGATTATTGCACTTTTTCCCTACAAAACCAAGCGGACTTGGTGGCTATGGGTGGACTCGAACCACCGACCCCAGCATTATGAGTGCTGTGCTCTAACCGGCTGAGCTACATAGCCTAGGGAGCCGGCAATTCTGGACATGTAAACGGAATCTGTCAACACTTTTTCATCACGCTTGTGAGTGGGCAGCGGGCGTGTCACAGTCCCGGACAGTAGATTTTCTAGGAGTCCGCATCGTGATCGATCCGGACGGCTATCGACCGAACGTCGGCATCGTGCTGATGCGGCAGGACGGGCAGGTGTTCTGGGCACGACGCGTGCGCCGGGATGGCTGGCAGTTCCCGCAGGGCGGCATGAATACCGACGAGACGCCTGTCGAAGCCATGTATCGCGAGTTGCATGAAGAAACCGGCCTGTTGCCCGAGCACGTGGAAGTGCTTGGCGCGACGCCGGGCTGGCTGCGCTATCGCCTGCCGGCCCGGGCTGTCCGCCGCAATGAGAAGCAGGTCTGCATCGGCCAGAAGCAGGTGTGGTTCCTGCTGCGCCTTGCCGGCGACGAATCGCACGTGAAACTGGACCATACCGACAGCCCCGAGTTCGACCAGTGGCGCTGGGTCGACTTCTGGTACCCGGTGGAACATGTGGTGATGTTCAAGCGCGGCGTGTACGCGCGGGCATTGCGCCACCTGGCCCCGTTGGCGCGGGGCGTGGCCGGCAGCGGCGTGGACTCGATGCCCCGGTCGGCGCAGGAAGCGTGGATGCCCGGCAATGCAGCGGGGCACGACCGCCCGCGCAAGCGCGCACCGGCGCCCAAGCGGGGCGGCGGCTACTGGCCACGCAGCAAGGCCAAGGGCGAACCGGGCGCGGTCTGAGCCGCGCTGCGGATCCCTGAACGACAAAAGCCCGGCCGAAGCCGGGCTTTTGCTTTCCTCCCAGCGGGATCCCGGAGGATCCCACGCCAGGCGCGATGGATCAGCGCTTGGAGAACTGGGTGGCGCGACGTGCCTTGTGCAGGCCGACCTTTTTACGCTCGACTTCACGGGCGTCACGGGTCATGAAGCCAGCCTTGCGCAGCTCGGACTTCAGGGTTTCGTCGTACTCGACCAGCGCGCGGGCGATGCCCAGGCGGATCGCACCGGCCTGGCCGGTGGTGCCGCCGCCAGCGGCGGTGACCATGATGTCGAACGATTCGGTGTTCTTGGTCAGTTCCAGCGGCTGACGCACGATCATGCGTGCGGTTTCACGACCAAAGAACTCGTCCAGCGGACGGCCATTGACGGTGATGTTGCCGGCGCCCTTGCGCAGGAACACGCGGGCGGTGGAGGACTTGCGGCGACCGGTGCCGTAGTTTTGAGTGATAGCCATGATTAGATATCCAGAACCTGGGGCTGCTGAGCGGCGTGCGGGTGCTCGGAACCCGAGTACACCTTGAGCTTGCGGTACATGGCGCGGCCCAGCGGGCCCTTCGGCAGCATGCCCTTGACGGCGGTTTCGATGACGCGTTCCGGGTGGCGCTCGAGCGCCTGGGCCAGGGTTTCGGTCTTCAGGTTGCCGATGTAGCCAGTGAAGCGGTGGTACAGCTTGTCCTGCAGCTTCTTGCCGGTGACGGCAATCTTTTCTGCATTGATGACAACCAGGTAATCACCGGTATCAACGTGGGGGGTGTAGACCGGCTTGTGCTTGCCGCGCAGACGGCGGGCCAGCTCGGTGGACAGACGGCCCAGCGTCTTGCCGGAAGCGTCGACGAGATACCAGTCGCGCTGGACGGTCTCGGACTTTGCAGTGAAAGTGCTCATGAAAGAACTCAGGTAGGTCGGGCTCATTGCGGCCATGGAACGGCCGGAACTCTGCCACGCGTTGTGAAGAGGCGGGATTGTACCGGCCAACCCCCGCACATGCAAATCGCCCCCGTTGCGGGTTGGCAGGGCGCCCCCGGGGGGCCAGAATCGAGTCCTCCCCCGCTGCAACGCCCAACCGCATGACCGCGCTCCGCCAGATCACCCCGCTCGACCACCTGCTGACCGAGGCCCAGCGTGCGCTGGACACGGTGTTCGGGAACCCGCCGGCAAGCCGCCCCTACCCGGCCGCGGCGACCCCGGACGTGCCCATGCCCACGCCTGCCCGCCGCCATGCGGCCGGGCTGATGCGGATCAACCATGTCGGCGAAGTCTGCGCGCAGGGCCTGTACTTCGGCCAGGCCGCAGTGGCCCGGGAGCCCGGAACCCGTGCCCACCTGCTGGAAGCGGCCCAGGAAGAAACCGATCACCTGGCCTGGTGCGCCCAGCGCCTGCGCGAACTGGACAGCCGACCCAGCCTGTTCAACCCGATCTGGTACGCCGGCAGCTACACCATCGGCACGCTGGCCGGGCTGCGCGGGGATGGCTGGAACCTGGGCTTCGTGGTGGAAACCGAGCGCCAGGTGGAAGCCCATCTGGACGAACACCTGGACACCCTGCCCCCGGTCGACCAGCGCAGCCGCGAGATCCTCAAGGTGATGAAGATCGACGAGGCGCGCCATGCCGACCATGCCGAGCATGCCGGCGCGCGGAAGCTGCCATTCCCGATCCCGGGCGTGATGGCCTTGGCGTCCAACGCCATGAAGACCATCGCGTACCGGCTATAACAGGCACGGGTAGCGCCGGCCGTTGGCCGGCCGATGCAATCCGTCAACGTCCAGGAGGGCCGGCCAACGGCCGGCGCTACCGGATCAACCGGAGACCAATTTGAGCCCGATCACACCGGCCACGATCAGGCCGATGCAGGCCAGCCGCGGCGCCGAGGCGCTGTCGCCGAACAGGAAGATCCCCAGCGTGGCCACGCCCAGCGCACCGATGCCGGTCCAGATCGCGTAGGCGGTGCCCACCGGGATCGATTTCATCGCCTGGCTCATCAGATACAGGCTTACCAATGCCGCCCCAACCGTGGCGAGGGTGGGTAGCGGCTTACTGAAGCCGTCCGAGTATTTCATTCCGATCGCGAAGCCGATTTCGAAGATGCCGGCGAGCAGCAGGTAGATCCAGGGCATGGGGGTGCCTCCTAAACAAAAGCAAAACGGCCCGGTGTCTTCACACCGGACCGTCATCGGTAGCATGCCGTGGAACAATGATTCTGCGCAAAACAGATGTTCCACAGGGCGGGACGTCCCGCCTGGTGCAGCGTCGTCCGGGCCGGGGCCCGGACGATTCCGCGTGGTCTTACTCGGACAGGTTGCGGCCGTGGAACAGCTCTTCGATCTCGCGCTTGAGCAGCGCTTCGATCTTCATGCGTTCCTTGAACGAGATGTTCTTGGCCTTCTCCTCGAACAGGTACTGGTCCAGGTCGAAGTCCTTCAGGTGCATCTTCGTGTGGAAGATGTTTTCCTGGTAGACGTTGACGTCGAACATCTCGTACCGCGACTTGATGTTCTTGGCCAGGAAGTTCTGGATCGAGTTGATCTTGTGATCGATGTAGTGCTTCTTGCCCTTCACGTCACGGGTGAAGCCACGGACGCGGTAGTCCATGATCACGATGTCCGATTCCAGGCTCTCGATCAGGTAGTTCAGCGCCTTCAGCGGCGAAATCACGCCACAGGTAGCCACGTCGATGTCCGCGCGGAACGTCGCGATGCCTTCCTGCGGGTGGGTCTCGGGGTAGGTATGGACAGTGATGTGGCTCTTGTCCATGTGCGCTACCACGGCATCGGAGATCAACTCCTTGCCCGCCAGCTTCTTGTCGATCACCGGCTCTTCGGAGATCAGGATCGTCACCGAAGCGCCCTGCGGATCGTAGTCCTGGCGCGCGACGTTGAGGATGTTGGCACCGATGATCTCGGCGACATCGGTCAAGATTTGAGTCAGCCTATCGGCGTTGTACTCTTCATCGATGTATTCAATGTAACGCTGGCGCTCCTCTTCGGTGCGCGCGTAACACACGTCATAGATGTTGAAGCTCAGCGCCTTGGTGAGGTTGTTGAAACCCTGCAACCTCAGGCGAGGCAACGGCTTGACCACGGCGGTCGATCCTGTGTGTGGTGGGAAAGGATCAATTATGGGGCAAACTGATCGAGGGCGAAACTTGCATTGAAACAAGTTGGTGTGTTGGGGTTTGCCCTTCACAACCCTGATCGTTAAGCTCGCGGCACATAGCCGTGAATTGTTCATGAGCAAAGGGAGCGCCTCAACGTGTCATCTGTGCGCCTTGCCACGAGTCCATTGGCCCTGGACATCGCCACCATAGATCGCTTTCTGGCCCACAGCCACCGACGCCGCTACCCGGCCCGCACCGATGTCTTCCGTCCCGGCGACCCCGCCGGCACCCTGTACTACGTGATCAGCGGCTCGGTCTCCATAATTGCCGAGGAAGAGGACGACCGCGAACTGGTCCTGGGCTACTTCGGCTCGGGCGAGTTCGTGGGCGAGATGGGCCTGTTCGTGGAAACCGAACGCCGGGAGGTGATCCTGCGCACCCGTACCCCCTGCGAGCTGGCCGAGATCAGCTACGAGCGCCTGCACCAGCTGTTCCTGGGGCCGCTCTCCACCGACGCCCCGCGGCTGCTGTACGCGCTGGGCCAGCAGGTGTCCAAGCGCCTGCTCGACACCAGCCGCAAGGCCAGCCGGCTGGCCTTCCTGGACGTCACCGACCGGATCGTAAGGACCCTGCACGACCTGGCCCGCGAACCGGAAGCCATGAGCCACCCGCAGGGCACCCAGCTGCGCGTGTCCCGCCAGGAGCTGGCGCGGCTGGTCGGCTGCTCGCGTGAAATGGCCGGGCGGGTGCTGAAGAAACTGCAGAGCGACGGGCTGCTGCACGCCCGTGGCAAGACGGTGGTGCTGTACGGCACCCGCTGATTCCGGTTGCCGGCCAACGGCCGGCGCTACCGACGGGCATGACAGCGTCTTTCACGCGTTGCCGTTAGGGTGATGGCATGACTCCTGGCAGCGAATTCTACTGGTTCATCCTGATCGGTCTTGGCGCGCAGCTGGTCGACGGCGCGCTGGGCATGGCTTTCGGGCTGGTGTCCTCGTCGGTGATGCTCAGCATGGGCCTGCCACCGGCTGCGGTCAGCGCAAGCGTGCACACCGCCGAGGTGTTCACGACAGGCGCATCCGGCGTTTCGCACCTGGTGGCCGGCAATGTGGACAAGCGGCTGTTCCTGCGCCTGGCCCTGCCCGGCGCGGTGGGCGGCGTGGTCGGCGCCTATGTGCTGACCCAGCTGCCAGGCGAGGCGATCCGTCCCTTCATTTACGTTTACCTGCTGATCCTGGCCATCTTCATCCTGCTGCGCGCGGCCGGGCGGCTGGTGCCGCGCCAGGAAGTGAAGCGGGTCCCGGTGCTGGGCTTCTTCGCCGGGCTGCTGGACGCCAGTGGCGGCGGCGGATGGGGCCCGGTGGCCACCTCTACCCTGCTCGCCCGTGGCGGCCAGGCGCGCACGACCATTGGCACGGTGAATGCCGCCGAGTTCGTGGTGACCCTGGCGGTGTCGATCACCTTCCTGCTGTCGATGGGCCTGCAGTACCTGAACATCGTGGCCGGCCTGCTGATCGGCGGCATGATGGCCGCGCCTCTGGCGGCGGTGCTGGTGAAGCGGGTCAAGGAGCGCTGGGTGCTGGTGGCCGTGGGCGTGCTGGTGCTGTCGATCAGCCTGTACCAGATCGGCGGCGCGGTGCGCGGTTGGCTGGCGGGGTAAAAGCGCGGCGCGGTGCGCCGTCGCCCTACCAACGGTAGGGCGCTACCGGGATGTGGCCGGGGGCGCTACCGGCGCGTGGCCGGGGCGCCCGCTGCGCATACCGGCAAGGCGCGCCAACGGTAGGTATCGACCGTTGGTCGATACGCCTCAGCGGTCGCCGCCGCGATCCACGCAACCCCAGTTGAGGATCCGCGTGCCGGGCTTCAGCACCTGGCGGAAGTACGCGACCTTGGACACCTTCGGGTTCACCACCACCGGCTCCTTCGCTGCCAGCAGCAACGGCAGGTCCGCGGTGCTGTCCGAATAGGCCACATCGATGTCGCCATAGCCGCGCTCGCGCAGCATGCGCATCTTCTCTTCGTTGTGGCAATGGCGCGTGGCACCAACCGCACCGAAGCGCGGGCCCACTTCACTGCCGATCACCGGCACGCCCTGATGGGCGACAAACGCCAGGATGGCGCGGGCCAGCTCCGGCGGCGCGCCGGTCGCCACCACCACCCGGTCGCCCTGCGCCCGGTGCGCGGCGAACACCGCCAGCGCCTCCGGCAGCAGCTTGGCGCGCAGCTGCGCCTCGTGCTTGATCACGTAAGCGTCGATCACGCGGTTGAACTCGCGCGCACGGTGCAACCCGAACGTGGCGATCCAGACATAGACCGAAATGCCGGTACGCCGGGTCGGCAACATCGCCACCAGCGGCCCCGCCACCGGCGTTACCAGCAGCGCAGCGAGCAGCCGCAACGGGTTGCGCTTGATCAGCGACGCGAACAGGTGGCTGCCGGAATCGCCGTCGTACAGGGTGTGGTCGAAGTCGAACACCACCAGCGGCGCGTCGTCGTGCGGAGTCGGGTAGGTCGCAGTCATGCGTTGAAGAATAGCTGACGCAGGCCCTCGCCGGGCTCTTCCACCCGCATGAAGGCCTCGCCGACGAGGAAGGCGTTGATCCCGTTGCCCCGCATCAGCGCCACGTCATCGGGCCCGAGGATGCCGCTCTCGGTCACCAGCAGGCGGTCGCGCGGCACCGCCTGGCGCATGTCCAGGGTGGTCTGCAGCGACACCTCGAAGGTACGCAGGTTGCGGTTGTTGATCCCGATCAGCGGTACCGGCACCTGGATGGCGCGCTCCAGCTCGTCGATGTCGTGCACTTCCACCAGCACATCCATGCCCAGCTGCATCGCCAGGTCGGACAGCTCGGCCAGCTGGCGGTCTTCCAGCGCGGCCACGATCAACAGGATGCAGTCGGCGCCCAGCACCCGTGCTTCGTACACCTGGTAGGCATCGATCACGAAGTCCTTGCGCAGCACCGGCAGGGTGCAGGCCCCGCGTGCCTGCTGCAGGTAGGCGTCGTCGCCCTGGAAGAAGTCCACGTCGGTCAGCACCGACAGGCAGCTGGCGCCGCCAAACTCATAGCTCACCGCGATGTCGGCCGGGTGGAAGTCCGGTCGGATCACACCCTTGGAGGGGCTGGCCTTCTTCACCTCGGCGATCACCGCCGGGTCGCCGGCCGCGATCGCCGCGCGCAGCGCGTCGGCGAAGCCGCGCACCGGCGGGGCCTCGGCCAGGCGCGCCTGCAGCGCTTCCAGCGGGACCCGCGCACGGCGCTCGGCCACTTCTTCGGCCTTGCGGGCCAGGATGGTCTCGAGGATGTCGCTCTTGTCGCTCATGTCGTTCGGGGTCCTTCAGGCCGGCCATTATCGGCCAGCCCACAGCAAAGCGTGAAATCGGGCTCAGCCCGCGCGGCGGATGCGCTGGGTCGCATCCACGTAATCCTGCATGCGCTGGCGTGCGCTGCCGTCGGCGATGGCCGCACGGGCGCGGGCCAGGCCGTCCGCAATGCTGCTGGCCACCCCGGCCACGTACAGCGCGGCGCCGGCGTTGAGCGCCACGATATCCAGCGCCGGACCCGCTTCGTTGTCGAGCACTCCCAACAGCATGGCGATCGATTCCTCCGGGCCGCCGACCTTCAGGTTGCGGCTGGCCGACATGGCAATGCCGAAATCCTCCGGATGGATTTCGTATTCCCGCACCTTGCCGTCGCGCAGCTCGCCGACCAGGGTACCGGCGCCGAGCGAGATCTCATCCATGTTGTCACGGCCCCACACCACCATGGCGCGCTCGGCCCCCAGCTCGCGCAGCACGCGCGCCTGGATACCGACCAGGTCCGGATGGAACACACCCATCAGCACGTTGGTGGCACCGACCGGGTTGGTCAGCGGACCGAGGATGTTGAAGATCGTGCGCACGCCCATTTCGCGCCGCACCGGCGCCACTACCTTCATGGCGGGGTGATGCATCGGCGCGAACATGAAGCCGATGCCGGTTTCACTGATCGCGCGGGCCACCTCCTCCGGACGCAGTTCGATGATCGCGCCCAGCGCTTCGACCGCATCGGCGCTGCCGGACTTGGACGACACGCTGCGGTTGCCGTGCTTGGCGACCTTGGCCCCGGCGGCGGCCACCACGAACATCGCGCAGGTGGAGATGTTGAAGGTATGCGAGCCATCGCCACCGGTACCGACGATATCGATCAGGTGGGTGCGGTCTTCAACCGGCACGGCCAGCGCCAGCTCGCGCATCACCGTGGCCGCGCCCGCGATCTCGCCGACGGTTTCCTTCTTGACCCGCAGGCCGGTGAGGATCGCGGCGGTCATTACCGGCGACACCTCACCGCGCATCACCTGGCGCATCAGGTCGACCATCTCGTCGAAGAAGATCTCGCGGTGTTCGATGGTGCGTTGCAGGGCTTCCTGGGGGGAGAAGGTCATGTGGATTCCTTTGCAGTACGGATGCGGCGCCTCAGCGCTGCAGGAAGTTCTTCAGCAGGGCGTGGCCATGCTCGGTGAGGATCGATTCGGGATGGAACTGCACGCCCTCCACTGGGTACTCCCGGTGGCGCAGGCCCATGATCTCTTCGATCGTGCCGTCCTCGTTCTCGGTCCAGGCCGTGACTTCCAGGCAGTCGGGCAGCGTGGTCTTGTCCACCACCAGCGAGTGGTAGCGGGTAGCCTGGTAGCGATCCGGCAGGCCGGCGAACACGCCTTTGCCTTCGTGCCGGATCGGCGAGGTCTTGCCATGCATGATGGTGCCGGCGCGGATGACATCGCCGCCGTACACCTGGCCGATGCCCTGGTGGCCCAGGCACACGCCGAGGATCGGCGTGGTCGGCCCCAGCCGCCGGATCAGCTCCAACGACACGCCCGCTTCGTTGGGCGTGCACGGGCCGGGCGAGATCACGATGCGCTCCGGCGCGAGCGCGGCGATCTCATCGACGCTCAACGCGTCATTGCGCACCACCTTCACTTCGGCGCCCAGCGTCTGCAGGTACTGCACGAGGTTGTAGGTGAAGCTGTCGTAGTTGTCGAGCATCAACAACATGATCAGGATCCGTCTTTGATGAGGAAAATGGCGTACACGTTTTCGGTGTACGTGATGGGGGCGGCGGCGAGCAGTTCGCCCACCGCGGCGGGCGCGGGGGCGCGGCTGCCCGTGACCTGCACTCGATCCAGCGAGCGGCCTTCGGCGTAGTCCTCACGGTCCGGTGCGCCGGGCGCGGTTGGCCAGGTGCCTGCCTGGACACCGTAGGCGAAGCTCGGAGCCACGTCGGAGATGCTGTACAGCCCGGTGATCCGCGCGCCATAGGCGTCGGCGAGCCCCTTGGCCGACGCACGCGTCTGTGCCGCCGCTTCGGCCTTGAGCTCGGCACGCACGCGGGCTGCGCCGGAGTAGGTCGGCGTGGCGGTGCTCACCTGTACTTCGCGACTGGCTTTCAATTCGCCGAGAAAAGCCTGCAGGGCCTGGGCGGTCGGGAACGCGGCTTCGAGGTCGCGGCTTACGGCCGTGCCTTCAAAAACGTCCTTGCCGTCGTCGTAGCGCGTGGACGGCTCGATGCTGAGATTGTCAGCGCGCACCGTATCGGCGATGGCGCCATGCTGGGTAAACAGCTGCATCACCCGCTCGCTGTTGGCCTGCACGCGCTTTCGGGCGATATCGGTCTGCATGTCCACCGACTCCAGCGCTATCTTCACCACGAAACGGTCTGGCAGCACGGTGCGGCTGGCGTTCCCCTTGACCAGCAGGTGCGGTTCGGACGGTACGGTATTGGCCTGCGCCCACGCGCTCGGGGCCACCATGGCCAGTGTCGACGACAGCAGCAGTGCGTGCAGCAGCTTCATGCGGTTGATCCTTGTCGGGTGATGGATGCAGTGAACACCGTGGCCTGGGCCACGGCACGTAGACCTCAAAGACCCTTGGCGGCCTGGGCGACGGCACGGAACAGCGCGCGGCCCTTGTTCATGGTCTCGTCCCATTCCTTGCCCGGGTCCGAGTCGTAGACGATGCCGGCACCGGCCTGCACGTGCAGGCGGCCGTCCTTGATGACCGCGGTACGGATGGCGATCGCGGTGTCGGCATCGCCGTGCCAGCCGATGTAGCCGATGCTGCCGGCGTACACGTTGCGCTTGATCGGTTCCAGTTCGCGGATGACTTCCAGCGCACGGATCTTCGGCGCGCCGCTGACCGTGCCGGCCGGGAACGTGGCGCGCAGCACGTCGGCATAGCTCAGGCCGGGCTGCAGCTGCCCGGTGACTTCGCTGACGATGTGCATCACATGGCTGTAGCGTTCGATCACGAACTGCTCGCCCACTTCCACGGTGCCGGCCTTGGAGACGCGACCCGCATCGTTGCGGCCCAGGTCGATCAGCATCAGGTGCTCGGCGCGTTCCTTCGGATCGGCCAGCAGTTCGGCTTCCAGCGCGTTGTCTTCTTCCACCGTGGCGCCGCGCGGGCGGGTTCCGGCGATCGGGCGCACGGTCACTTCACCATCCTGCAGGCGCACCAGGATTTCCGGCGAGGAGCCGACCACCTGCACGTCGCCGGTGTCGAGGAAATACATGTACGGCGACGGATTCAGCGCGCGCAGCGCACGGTACACATCCACCGGGCGTGCCTTGAACGGCACGCTCAGGCGCTGGCTCAGCACCACCTGGAAGATGTCACCGGCGCGGATGTATTCCTTGGATTTATCCACCGCGGCGATGAAACCTTCGCGGGTGAAGCCGGACACGAAGTCGTTTTCGTCCAGTACGTCGCGGGTGATGGGCGCCGGATAGCCCGCGCCGGGCGCGCGGAGCTTGGCCACCAGTCGGTCCAGCCGCGCCTGTGCCTCATCCCATGCGCCGGGCTGGCCCGGATCGGCGTGGACGATCAGGTAGAGACGGCCCTTGAGGTTGTCGAACACCGCCAGCTCTTCGGAGTGCAGCAGCAGGATGTCCGGCGTACCCAGCTCATCGCGGCCGCGCGGCGGGGCCAGGCGCGGTTCGATATAGCCGATGCACTCGAACCCGAACCAGCCCACCAACCCGCCGGTGAAGCCCGGCAGGCCGGCCAGCTTGGGCACCGAATGGGCGCTGCGCAGCGCCTCCACTTCGGTGAACGGGTCGGCCACGTCACGGGTTTCCACCACCTGCCCGGCTTCGCTGACGGTCAGGGTGTGGCCGTGGAAGGCGTACACACGGCGGGCCGGCAGGCCGATGATGGAGTAGCGCCCGAAGCGTTCGCCGCCTTCGACCGATTCGAACAAATAGGTGTGCGGGCCGTCGGCGAGCTTCAGATAGACCGAAAGCGGCGTGTCCAGGTCGGACAGCACTTCACGGACGACGGGGATGCGGGTGTGGCCTTCAGCGGCCTGCTGCTGGAACTGCTCGAGCGTGATCAAGACGACTTTCCTTCCGGGAAACGGCGGTGGCGGGACGGACGACGGCAACAGGCCACCATCGCCAACCACGGCGAGCGGAAGAAAGGGTATGCGGGGTCGTCAGAATGGACACCCGGGGACTGTACCGCATTGGCGGCACCGGATGGAACCCGGGGCGTGGCAGCCCAATGGACAAAGGCCTCAGGCCGGAGGTAGCGCCGACTGTTAGTCGGCTGCTTGACCGGGCAGCCGACTAACAGTCGGCGCTACCCTCGTTCCAGCCGTTCCACCCGTGCCAGCCGTTCCAGGCGTTCCAGGCGTGCCAGCCAATCCCGGCGGCCGTTCCAGCGGCCGCCGCCGGTCCCACCCGCCCCGCCTCATCCCATCCGGCGCGCGGCCTGCTGCTCCTGCTCGCGCTGCTGCTCGGCCCCCAGGTCGGCCACCAGCGCCGGGGCAGCAGCGGTGCGTTCCTGCTGGCGGTTGACCTCGGCCACCTGCTCGGTGCTCACGCTGAGCGGCTGCTGCCGGCCGGCCACCACGTCCACCTGGGCCAACTGGCGGTGGACCGAATCGAGGTCTTGGGTATCGACCGCGAACACGCGGGTGCGGTCCTCGCTGAGCACGACCCGCTCGATGCGTTCCAGACCCTCCTGGGTGGCCTTCGCCGCCAGCGCACCGGCCAGCTGGTCGCTCTGCAGGTCGGGCACGCGGTTGTGGGCGGCATCGATGCCGTGCACCCCGGCTTGGGCGCCTTGGAACATGTGGTACTGCCTGTGGTCCGGATCGTTGATGCCGACCACCAGCGTGGACGGCTCGGCGGCGATGGCCGCGTGCTTCTCCGTCGGGTGCTGGATGCGCTCATGCTGCTCCAGCAGCGCGCGCGCCTGCGCTTCCTGCTTGATCAGCTCGGCATCGAGACTCGGAATGACGGTATCGGCCATGCCGTGGCGCGCTGCCGCCTCGCCGAAGGAAGGGCTGAGCCCCTCGATCACCCGCGCAGACCTGGCGAGGTTTGAGAGGTTGTGCAGCGCCAGCGGTGGCGGCCCCGCCGGCACGTGGGTAGCCGCGGCCGTGGTGAGACCTGCCCCTGCTCCGCCCACCGTAGCGAAGACGGCCGGAGCGTGCGAGCTGATGCCTTTCACATGGGACGCAGCCAGATCGTAACCACTGTCCACATAGGCGCCGGCGGTGGCGAACCCGTTCTGCAGCTTGCCCGCCACCCACTGACCATTGTGGCCAATGGCGGCGGCGCTGCGGTCGCCCACCGCACGGATGCCTTCTGCGTCGGACTGCGCGTGGCGGGTAGCGCTTTGTGCCCGGTGTTCGCCGTCGTGGCGGGTGCGCTCGGCTTCCTTGGCCAGACGCTCGGACACGCTGTCCAAGCCGACCTTGTCAGTAATCCATGACAGTGCCGACATGCCACCCGAGCGCGCCTGCGATTCGGCCCGATGCAGGGTGGCTTCGATGCCGCCGGTCAGCTCGCGTCCGGACGCGATTACAGTGGTGCCGGCTTTGGTGCCGACCTGCAGGGTGGCAGAACCGAAGTTCACCACTTGGCCAATGGCCATGCCCTGGGTCTTGAGCACGACCTCGGCACCATCGCCCGCCTTGTCCAGCACGTGCGCGCCAGCTGCCCCCACCCACTCGACCTGCTCGCCGATGATGCGGCCTCCACGCATACCGTAGCCAGTGGCATGCAGCGCGTGTGACAGCGGGCCCGCAAGCTCCGCCACCTGGCTGGGTGCCGCCACGTTCGGGCGGTCGACGATGCTGGCGTCCTTGTCACTTTTGTCGACCATCTTGGAGTCAAGCAACAACTCAAGCTTGCCCGCCGCCACGGGGATGTTCCGCAGCGCCTCCTGCCCAGGCTTGGTCGCCAGCTGTTCGACGAACTGCGCGGCCGAGGTCTGCGCCCCCGCCGGCATCATCTCGCGAAGCTTGTCGCCGACCAGCTTCTGCATGGCCGGCTCTTTCAGCAGCATGCCCATTTCATTGGCGAGCACACCGTAGCCCCGGCGCTGTTCGTCGCTGAGCTTCTGCATGCCGTTCTGTACATCATTCAACACCTCGCCAGCGGCCTGGTAGGTGTGCACCGTCTGCTGCGGATTGAAGGTCGGCAGACCGTTTTCTTTGGCGAAACGCGCCGGCGTGTCGGGATGCAGGCCGGCCGCGTTGAAGGTAGTGGCGCGGGCACCGGTGACGGCAGAGGCGGCGGACGCCATGCCGCCGCCGAGGGAGTGGCCGGCGATTTCGAAGTTGTTTCCGACCCGGTCTTGCAGACGTACCGCCAGCGTCATCGCGCGATCGTAGTAATCGCTACGCATGCCGATACCCTGCTGGCCATTGTTGAGGAAGTCCTCGCCGCCAGATTCGCGCCGACCACTCGGAACGGAAGGATCGATGATTTCGCCTGTCGAGCCTTTGAATACGACGACCGGCTTGGCCCCCTCACCCAATACGCCCTTGTCAGGAATGTAAATCTCTGCGCGGAACCCAGACTGCGTGGGGCTGAGATGATTGCGAACTTCTTCATCCGTCATATTGATGCCAGCGGCTCGAAGGGCCTCCGGATCAGCACTGGCGCGGATCCAACCGACAGGTGGTTTGCCATCACCCTTGGCTGATTGATAGACATCGGCGGCAAGACCGGCCATCTCGCTCGCATGGTAGGTTTCCTGCAGACGGTCCGCTTCGCTATCGTTGCCGCTTTCACGCAGCTGCTCGACAAGACGACTCTGTTCGCGGATGGCGCGGGCGCGCGTTTCAGTATCGGGACCACTCATGGCAAGCTCCATTGCACAGTGAAGGCGCGCGTTCCCCCCGAGCCGCGCTGGTTATCGAATAACAGAACGTTTTGCTAATGTCACCCCTTCAGGGGCTCAACATCAGGATGATCATGCGCGCGGGCCTTCACAACTTGATGACAAAAACCCTTCTAAGTGCGGCATGGCTCACACTTTTTGCGCTCAGTGGGTGCGCCGCGACGTCCGCACATGGTGCAGACCAGTATTTCTCGGGGAGCGAGTTGAAGCTGGCGATCGCCAGCGAAGACGGCGATGTAGATGCCATTCGGCGGCTCATCAAGGACGACGGTGTTGAACCCGACAAGTCATTTTCCAGCCGCGATGGCGTTCCACTGCTGGCGTGGCCCTTGCGGGCCAAGAACCTGGATGGCTTGCGCGCCATGTTGGAAAACGGCGCAGACCCCAATGCGCGACTGGTGAAGCAGATGAACGGTGAGGTGGTCCACTTCAACAATGCCATGGTCTACGCCGCCAAGATGGACGACCCGCGCTTTCTCGCATTGCTCCTGAAGCATGGTGGCGACCCCAACACGCGCAACTCCAACAACGAAACATTGCTCTACCAGGCATTCATCAGCGGCAACCAGTGGAGCAACGTTAAGCAATTGGTCGAGGGCGGCGCGGACGTGAATGAGCCCAGCCTCGGCCCTTCCGATACCCCTGTCAGCTGGTACAGCGGACGTGGCGCCTTCGAACACGTTTACTGGCTTCTTGAGCACGGCGCGGACCCGAGCGTGATGCTCAAGTCATCAATCGGCGAGCCGGACCGCATGTTCGTTGCGGAGCACATCTACTGGGGCATCACCACTCCGGATCTTCTGCCGTGGCAGAAGAAGTGCCAGCAGTGGCTGATCCAGCGCAACATCCCGCGTCCGCCAATGCCAGACGGAATCAGGCAGAAGCGCGAAGCTTTTGGCTTCCCAACGAGAGAAGAGGATGTTCCGCTTCTTTAAGAATGCGCCCCTCCTTGACCTCTCCGAGCCCCAGAATTGAGAATACTTCCCGCTCCTGAAGCACTCCACGCCGCGAAGGTTGCATCTGCTGCTATCGCATTTCTGACTATGCTTCTGGTCAGTGGCTGCGCGGCATCTTCTTCGCATGGCGCTGGCGAATATTTCGACGGCAAGGCATTGGAGCTGGCTGTCGCAACAGAGACTGGTGACGCGGAAGCCATCCGCCACTTGATCAAAGATGCGGGGGTCGATCCCGACTCTACGTTCGGGCGTCGCGATGGGATTCCCATCGTGGCGTGGCCGCTCCGCGCAGGCAATCTGGAAGGTCTTCGCGCACTGCTGGACAACGGGGCCGATCCGAATGCGCGCGAAGTGAAACAGACGAACGGCAGGGAGATTCGCTTCAACAACGCGATGGTCTACGCCGCGAAAATGGAACACCCGCGATTTCTGGAGTTGCTCCTGAAGCATGGTGGAGATCCGAACACGCGCAATTCTGCCAATGAAACGCTGATGTTGCAGGCGTTCCTCAGCGGAAATCAATGGAAGAACATCCAGACGTTGCTGGAGCATGGCGCGAACATCAACGAGTCCAACCTCACCAAGGGAGATGACACGGTTCTGAGTTGGTACACCAGCCGGGGCGGATTTGATTCTGCCTATTGGCTGCTGGAGCATGGCGCAGACCCGACCATTTCGTCGCGTCCGCCCGCTGGATCCAACCTTCCATCGCGACAGATGATGGTTGAGGAGATTTACTGGGGCGTCACCACGCCCGAACTTCTGGCTTGGCAGAAGAAGTGCCAGGAATGGCTGGTCGCACGAAACATCCCGCGTCCACCGATGCCTGAGCACATCCGCAAGAAGCGTGAAGCCTTTGGGTTCCCCACGAGAGAAGAGGATGCCCCCCTTCTCTGACAAGGCATCTATCCTGAATCCTCGGAGCACCGGCGTTGAAAGGCTTGCCAAAGGTTGAAGCGACTCATGTAGTGCAGGCCGCGCTGGCGGTAACCGCATGGCTGATGCTTTTTGTGTTCAGCGGCTGCACGGCAGCTTCTTCGCATGGCGCCGATGACTACTTCGATGGGAAGGGATTGGAGTTGGCTATCGCGACCGAAACCGGCGATATGCAAACCATTCGCAGCCTGATCAAAAATGAAGGGGTCGATCCCGACAGTGTCTTCGCCAAGCGCGACGGTATTCCCTTGGTCGCATGGCCGCTGCGCGCAGGGAACCTGGAGGGACTGCGCGCACTTCTGGAAAACGGCGCCGACCCGAACGCGCGTCAGGTGAAGCAAGTGGAGGGTCGCGAACTCCGCTTCAACAACGCGATGGTCTACGCCGCCGAGATGGACGATCCACGCTTCCTTGAGCTGCTCCTCAAGCATGGCGGGGATCCCAACACTCGTAACTCTGCCAACGAGACCCTGTTGTTCCAAGCCTTCATCTCTGGCAACCAGTGGAAGAACGTCAAACTCCTGGTCGAGAATGGTGCGAACATCAATGAGGCAAATCGGGGAAGCGCCGATACGGTGTTGAGCTGGTATACCACTCGCGGCGCCTTCGAACATGCGTACTGGTTGATGGAGCATGGTGCGGATCCGACGATCATGCTTACCCCGCCTAAAACGTCGGGTAAGCCCAATCGAATGATCATGGCCGAGCACATCTATTGGGGTGTGACCACGCCAGATATCCTGCCCTGGCAGAAGAAATGCCAGCAGTGGCTGGTCGCTCGGAATATTCCACGGCCGCCCATGCCGGACGGCCTCCGGCAGAAGCGTGAAGCGTTTGGATTCCCAACCAAAGAAGAAGACGTGCCTCTTCTCTAAAGACTTGCCCATCCTGCCCCCTTTCGAGGACGAGAATTGAGACTAGTTTCGCCCCCTGCAACCACCGTTTTCAGGAAAATTGCGCTCGCCGCCATGGCGCTACTTACTTTGCTCATGGTCAGTGGCTGCGCGGCGTCGTCTTCACATGGCGCTGGCGAATATTTCAACGGCAAAGCGTTGCAGCTTGCCGTCGCGACCGAGACTGGGGACGCGGAGACCATCCGCCACTTGATCAAAGATGAAGGCGTAGAGCCCGACTCTTCCTTTGCACGCCGCGATGGCATACCACTGATTGCGTGGCCACTACGCGCCCGCAGCCTGGCGGGACTAAGGGCGCTGCTTGAGGCTGGCGCTGATCCTAATGTGCGTGAGTCCAAGCACATGAATGGAGAGATGATTCACTTCAACAATGCGATGGTCTACGCAGCCAAAATGGACGATCCAAGCTACCTTGAGCTTCTGCTCAAACATGGCGGAGACCCGAACACGCGCAACATCAACAATGAGACTCTCCTGCTTCAGGCATTCCTTAGTGGGAACCAGTGGAAGAACATCCAGACGCTGATTGAGAACGGCGCGAACATCAACGAATCCAGCCTGAGCATGGGCGATGACACGGTTCTGAGCTGGTACACAAGACGAGGGGGATTCGATTCGGCCTACTGGCTGCTTGAGCATGGCGCGGATCCCACGATTTCGAAGCAGGCGGCCAGTAGATCGGATGGCACCGCCAGGCAGAAGATGGTCGAAGACATCTACTGGGAAATCACAACACCCGACCTGCTTCCGTGGCAGAAGAGGTGTCAGCATTGGCTGATCGCACGAAACATCCCGCGTCCACCGATGCCTGAGCACATCCGCAAGAAGCGTGAAGCCTTTGGGTTCCCAACCAAAGAAGAGGACGTCCCTCTTCTCTGAAGATTTTGGCCATCCTGATCCTTCCGAGTACCAAAGTTGAGACTACTTCCACGCCCTCTGACGACCATTGCCGTGAAAATTGCACTTGCTGTAATGGCACTTCTGGCTTTGCATCTGGTCAGTGGCTGCGCGGCATCTTCTTCACATGGCGCTGGCGATTATTTCAACGACAAGGCGTTGCAGCTCGCCGTCGCAACCGAGACGGGGGACGCGGAAGCCGTCCGCCGCTTGATCAAGGATGAAGGGGTCGATCCTGACTCTACGTTCGGCCGTCGCGATGGGATCCCCATCGTGGCGTGGCCGCTCCGCGCAGGCAATCTGGACGGCCTTCGCGCACTTCTAGACAACGGGGCCGATCCGAATGCGCGACAGGTGCGGGAGATCGACGGCAATCCCTTCAAGTTCAACAACGCCATGATGTATGCCGCTCGGTTGGAGGATCCCGCCTTTCTGCAGCTGCTCCTGAAGCATGGCGGCGACCCCAACACGCGGAGCAGTGGCGGGGAATCGTTGCTGTTCCAGGCGTTCATCAACGGCAACCAATGGAAGAACGTCCAACAGTTGGTGGAAGCGGGCGCGAAGGTCAACGAGAACAACCTGGGCAAGGCTGATACGGTGTTGAGCTGGTATACCGCCCGCGGTGGTTTCGACGCGGCGTACTGGCTGCTGGAGCACGGCGCGGACCCGACCCTTTCTGCACCCGCTGCGTCGGGATCAAGCAGTCCCGCGCGCCAGATGATGGTGGAAGACATCTATTGGGAAATCACCACGCCCGATCTTCTGCCGTGGCAGAAGAAATGTCAGCAATGGCTGATCGCGCGCAACATTCCGCGTCCGCCGATGCCTGAACACATCCGCAAGAAGCGTGAGGCGTTCAAGTTCCCGTCACGGGAAGAGGATGTTCCGCTGCTGTGACGCAGTTGCATAGGGCAAGAGCAGCCGGGCAGAGCCCGGCTCTACGGCGAGTGATGCGGCAACGGCTACTGCAGGAGCGCGCTGTCGAGCGGCAGGTGCATGCGCACGCGTGCTGCGACGCAGTCGATGCGGAAGCGGCGCGCGCGGACCGGTTCGCCGTCCAGGTTGAGGGTCATCGGCTCGTCGGCATCGATTTCCACCCACGGCGCGCGGGTGCGCTCGGCCACCTGCTCCAGCGCGCCCTGCTTGCCGCCACGGATCAATGCGCCCAGCGTCGAGGCGACTTCGCCACTCAGCTCCGGGATCACGGTGAGATCGAGCAGGCCATCGTTGACCAGCGCTTCGGGGCACAGGACCTGGCCACCCCCGGCCTGGCGGCCGTTGCCGATGCCCAGCGCGATGAAGCCGCCCTCCCAGCTGAAGTCCGGGGTGCGCAGCCGCGCCTGGATGGGCTCGATCCGGCCCAGCCGGGAGATGCCGGTCACCAGATAGGCCAACCCGCCGAGCACCTTCTTCAGGCCCTCGTCGGTCTCCACCGTCACTTCGGTGCCGAAGCCCCCGCTGGCCACGTTCGCGCACCACCACAGGTCACCGTCGGCGTCGATCCGCAGCAGGTCCAGCGGGCATGCCGGCTGGGCGAGGATCATCTGCAGCGCCTGGATCGGCTCGTCGGGAATGCCCGCCGCGGTAGCGAAGTCATTGGCCGTGCCCAGCGGCACCAGCCCCAGGGTCGGCAGCGCGTCCGCCGCCTCGTCGCGGTGGGCCAGGGTTTCCGCCACTTCGCTCAGGGTGCCGTCGCCACCGGCGGCGATGATGGTATCCACGCCATGCTCGATGGCCTCGGCCACGTAGCGCTCGGCGTCGCCATCTTCCCAGGTGACCCGGGCCTCGAGCGTCACACCCTGCTCGCGAAGCGCATGCACCGCCTCGCGCAGCTCGACGTTGCCCGTGGACTTGCCATTGAGGATCAGACGCCAGCGAGGACCACGCATACCGCACTTCCATGGGAGGGGGAGGCGCAGGCTATCAGCCCGGTGGCTCAGTGGCAGTGAACGTCATCAAACGGTCACCGGGCGCCCGGAGAATGGAAGTCCATAGCAGGGACGATGGATGGAGGCAGGATCAGCCTCCCGCTATTCCCAGGGCCGCATTCTCAAGGGTGCGGTCTTTTTTTTGGGGCCGGGGGCAGACCGAGCGCATCCCGTCTATATACTCGACCAGGCCTTGCGGAATGGCGGACCACATGGGGTCCAATACGAAGTCGACCCCTTCGCGCCTGGCCAACTTTGCTGCGGGCACGAAATCGGCGTCGCCGGCCATCAGAATGATCTGACGAACCTGCCGCTTCAGGGCGAGGGAAGAGATGTCGATGCCTATTCGCATGTCGACCCCTTTCTGCCTTATCACTGGATGGACGTCTTCGGCTGCAAGATCGGCGAAACATCGACGTCCCTTCAGCAGATCATCAAGTACCCCGGGGCTGGCAGACCACGTATTGAAGTCGGTCAAGTGGCCCAGTCGCAGGGCAACCTTGCGCATCTGACGCAGTTTCTCGTGCAGCTCCCGTCGAAAGAGCGCTTCTGGTGAACGAGAGTAGTCAACGCACTGACCTGATATCGGATTGTGCATCCGTTTGAGAAGCGGAGGGCAATCGTAGAAGAAGATTCGATACAGATTCCTTGTTTCGCCCGTGGGCGAACGAAGGTGCGCTAAAGCCCATCGATGGGCCTGATCAGCCGCCCGGGGCGCGTTGTATGCATTTTCTGGCTCGATCCGCCGAAATCGCTTGATGAAGTAGCCGCCGTCGATGAGGACTGCAGTGGGCATGCCTTTGCCTCCGCGGAACGTGATCAAAAAAAAAGCCCCCGTTTCGGCCGTCCCGCGATCAGTAGGGGGGCGTACTTGGAGGGCTGGATGGACCAATTCTGTTACGGCGACATCCGCGTGACAAGGCATTTGTCCCTATCGGCTACAGCTCGAACATTGATAGCTCCGATCATGGCCTTCGCCGCACATGCGTTCAACCTCCTCCGGCAAACGCCTTCAGGGCTTCGCCCTCGAGGCGGTACACCGTCCACTCGCTCTGCGGCTTGGCACCGGCGGCTTCATAGAACTTGATGGCCGGCTCATTCCAGTCCAGCACCGACCATTCGAAGCGACCACAGCCCTGGGCCACGGCCAGGCGTGCGATGTGCTGTAGCAGCGCCTTGCCGGCGCCACTTCCGCGACTGGCCGGGCTCACGTACAGGTCTTCCAGGTAGATGCCGTTGCGGCCCAGCCAGGTGGAATAGTTGTAGAAGTACACCGCGTAGCCGATCGCCTCGCCACCGGCTTCGCAGACCAGCGCGCGGGCCTTGGCGCCCTCGCCGAACAGGCTGGCGACGATGCCGGCCTCGTCGGTCTGCACCGACGATTCCGCCTTCTCGTAGATGGCCAGTTCGCGGATGAAGCGCAGGATCAGCGCGGCATCGGCAGCGGTGGCCTCGCGGATCTGCAGCGCCGGCGCACCCATGCTCAGCCCCGTGCCTTGGCTACGTTGTGGCGCATCTGGTCGATCACGTCCTTGTAGCTGATCGGCGCGTTGAAGATCGCAGAGCCGGCCACGAAGGCGTCGGCGCCGGCGGCGGCGATCGCGCCGATGTTGTCGGCCTTGACCCCGCCATCGATTTCCAGGCGCACGTCGCGGCCGCTGGCATCGATCTTCTGGCGCACCACGCGCAGCTTGTCCAGCGCCGAGGGAATGAAGGCCTGGCCGCCGAAACCGGGGTTGACCGACATCAGCAGCACCAGGTCCAGGTCGTCCAGCACCCAGTCCAGGATATCCACCGGCGTACCGGGATTGAGCACCAGGCCCGGCTTGCAGCCCAGCGAGCGGATCAGCTGGATCGTGCGGTGCACGTGGCGGCTGGCCTCGGGGTGGAAGCTGATGTAGGTGGCACCCGCCTCGGCGAAGTCCGGGATGATGCGGTCCACCGGTTCCACCATCAGGTGCACGTCGATGGGCGCGGTCACGCCGTGCTTGCGCAGCGCCTGGCAGACCATCGGGCCGATGGTCAGGTTCGGCACGTAATGGTTGTCCATCACGTCGAAGTGCACCCAGTCGGCGCCGGCGGCAAGCACGTTGTCCACTTCCTCGCCGAGGCGGGCGAAGTTGGCGGACAGGATGGACGGGGCAATGATGCAGTTGGACATGGCCGGGGCCTTCAGGACGTGGAGAGGGGGCGGCGCGCGCTCAGCGCTTGCGCAGGGTCTTGATGCGGTCGTAGGCGGCATTGAGCTGGCGCGACCTGCGCTCGGCCTGCTGGCGCAGCTCCGGGGCGGCGCCCACGACCTTGTCGGGATGGTACTGGGACATCAGCCGGCGGTAGGCCAGGTCGACCTCGGCATCGGTGGCCTCGGAGGTCAGCCCCAGCTCGCGGTAGGGGTTCTCCCTGTTCAGCCGGAACCAGTCGGAATCGAAGGCATGCCCGATCAGCAGGCCGACCACGGCACCAAACAGCGGATTGGGCCTGAAAAGCAGGGCCCCGGCGATGAATCCGAGCAGTTTTCCGTACCAGCGCATGGTCGTCGGGTCGGCCGCGGCAACAAAGGAACCTCATTTTACGTCACAGCGGCCCCAACCCGCTTTACACTAGGCCGCCCGCTGTCCCTGCGGGCCCTCCGGGTGCCCTGGACAGCTGTCTCGACGAAGCCCCAGGAGTGCCCGTGCCGACCACGTTGTTGCAATCCGATCTCCCCGGCCTGCCCTTGCGCCATCGCGGCAAGGTGCGTGATGTTTTCGACATTCCGCGCGAACGGCTGCCCGCCGGCACGCCGCCGGGGGACTACCTGCTGATGGTCGCCACCGACCGTCTGTCGGCCTTCGACGTGGTGCTTCCCGATCCGATCCCGGGCAAGGGCGAAATGCTCTGCCAGGTGTCCAACTTCTGGTTCGCCAAGACCGCCCACCTGATGCCCAACCACCTGACCGGCATCGACGTGGCCAGCGTGCTGCCCGAGGGCGTGGACGCGGCGCTGTACGCCAGGCGCGCGGTGGTGACCCGCAAGCTCAAGCCGGTGCCGGTGGAAGCCATTGCCCGCGGCTACCTGATCGGCAGTGGCTGGAAGGACTACCAGCGTACCGGCAAGGTCAGTGGCATCGAACTGCCCGACGGCCTGCGCCAGGCCGAACAGCTGCCCGAGCCGATCTTCACCCCGTCGACCAAGGCCGCCGTGGGCGACCATGACGAGAACATCGATTTCGATGCGATGGTGAAGACCGTCGGCGCGGACCTGGCCGAGCGCGTGCGCGACGCCACCCTGCGCATCTACAAGTTCGCCGCCGATTACGCCCGCGAGCACGGCATCATCCTGGCCGACACCAAGTTCGAGTTCGGGACCGATGCCGATGGTCGCCTGTACATCATGGACGAGATGCTGACCCCGGACTCCTCGCGCTACTGGCCGGCCGACGAGTACGAAGTGGGCACCAGCCCGCCGAGCTACGACAAGCAGTTCGTCCGCGACTACCTGGAAACCCTGGACTGGGGCAAGACCGCCCCGGGCCCGAGCATTCCGGCCGAGGTCATCGAACGCACCCGGGCCAAGTACGCCGAGGCCCTGCAGAGGCTGGCGGGTATTTCGGTCGATTGATGCCGCCGGTCGAAGCCGGCGGCATGGAGTGCGGCGTGCTGCACTCCAACGGTAGAGCCGACTGTTAGTCGGCTGCGGGGTAGAGCCGACTGTTAGTCGGCTTGCGCGGTAGAGCCGACTGTTAGTCGGCTGCGGGGTAGAGCCGACTGTTAGTCGGCTGCGGGGTAGAGCCGACTGTTAGTCGGCTGCGGCGGAGCAGCGGACTAGCAGTCCGCTCTACCCGTCCCGTCCCGCCCTGCCCTGCCCTACCCGTCCGCTGTCGGGAGTATTCTGTGGTCACTCCGGAGGCTCAATGTCCACCACGACCCAGCTTGTGCGACCCATCGATCGCTATTTCGCCAGCTATTCCAACGACCACCGCAACACGCTGAACCAGCGCATCCATGTGGTGGCAGTGCCGGCGATCCTGTGGTCGGTGATTGCCCTGCTGTGGTGCGTGCCGCCGCTGATCACCTGGTTCCAGTACGGGGTGTGGGCGGGGCTGGCGATGTTCACCGCGTGGTGTTTCTACAACAAGCTTTCGCGCCGGCTCGGGCTGGGCATGCTGGCCCTGCTGTTCGTGTGCGGCTGCACCTGCCGCCTGCTGGAAGCGGAAATCGGCCTGGCCAACCTGGGCTGGTTGGGGCTGGGGGTGTTCGTGGTGGCCTGGATTGCCCAGTTCATCGGCCACAAGGTCGAAGGGCGCAAGCCCAGCTTCCTGACCGACCTGACCTATCTGCTGATCGGACCGGCCTGGGTGATGGCCAAGGGCTATCGCCAGATGGGATGGCGATACTGATTCATTGGACTGCGCTTGCCACGCAGGGCGTGGCATTACGTCATCGCTGCCGAACCTGAACGAAATGAAGCTCACCCCTGCTCCACGGCTGCGGGTCCAGCATGGCTGTGGGTGGCCTCCGGGGGAGATCGGGGCATTCATCGGCGGTAAGGCCGGCACCGGGGGGAGGCCCCGTGGTTGCTGGGCTGAACCGGAGCCACATGGCCAGGAACGCCACGCTGGCAGCGTTTCCATACGGCCTTGAACGGGCCCGAATGGACCGCGCACGCCGCCGCAAAAAGATGAATCACGCACGTTGCATGCAGTTGATGGCGTAATCGAGTATATCGGCGACAAATCCCCGCCTGTTAGACTGAAAGGCCTGCTCGTGAATCCCGCATTCCCTGCATGAATCCGACCCTTCTCCTGCTGCTCGCGCTGCCCTTCCTGATGGCGGTTGCAGTGGTTGTGCTCCGCCGCAGTTCCCGTGCCACCGCCGCCTGGCTGGCTGCGGCCGCGCCCGTGGGCGGACTGGCATTGCTCGCCACCCTCACCCCCGCGATCCTCGAAGGCGGGGTGGTGCGCAGTTTCGGGGACTGGCTGCCCCAGATCGGGCTGGCCTTCTCGCTGCGGCTGGACGGGCTGGCCTGGATGTTCGCCGGCATGGTGCTGGCGATCGGCGCGCTGGTGGTGATGTATGCCCACTACTACCTGAGCCCGCGCGACAACGCCCACCGCTTCTACTGCTACCTGCTGCTGTTCATGGGCGCCATGCTGGGCATGGTGCTGTCAGGCAACCTGCTGCTGCTGATGGTGTTCTGGGAAATGACCAGCATCAGCTCGTTCCTGCTGATCGGCTTCTGGTCGCATCGCCAGGATGCCCGCGAAGGCGCGCGGATGGCACTGGTGGTCACCGGCGGCGGTGGCCTGGCCCTGCTCGGCGGCGTGCTGCTGATCGGCCGCATCGTGGGCAGCTTCGAACTGGACGCGGTGCTGGCCGCCGGCGATGCGATCCGCGCCAGCGCGCTGTACCCGTGGGCCCTGTTCCTGGTGCTGGCCGGCATTTTCACCAAGAGCGCGCAGTTCCCGTTCCACTTCTGGCTGCCGCACGCCATGGCTGCCCCGACCCCGGTGTCGGCGTACCTGCACTCGGCTACCATGGTCAAAGCCGGCGTGTTCCTGCTGGCACGCCTGCACCCGGCGCTGGCCGGCACCGACCTGTTCTTCTATACGGTCAGCGGCATTGGCGCGCTGACTCTGCTGATCGGCGCCTGGAACGCGATCTTCCAGCACGACCTGAAAGGGCTGCTGGCCTATTCGACGATCTCGCACCTGGGCCTGATCACCCTGCTGTTCGGCCTGTCCACGCCGATGGCGGTGGTGGCCGGCGTGTTCCACATCCTCAACCACGCCACCTTCAAAGCCTCGCTGTTCATGGCCGCCGGCATCATCGACCATGAAACCGGCACGCGCGACATGCGCAGGCTGGGTGGCCTGCGCAGGCTGATGCCCTTTACCAGCGCGCTGGCAATCATCGCCTCGCTGGCGATGGCGGGCATCCCGCTGCTCAATGGGTTCCTGTCCAAGGAAATGCTGTTTGCCGAGGCGATCACCGCGCAGGGTCCGGAGCCGATGCGCATCGCGGTGTCGATCGCCGCGCTGCTGGCCGGCGTGCTCGGCGTTGCCTACAGCCTGCGCTTCGTGCACGACACCTTCTTCGGCAAGGGCCCGCACGACCTGGACCGGGTGCCGCATGAGCCGCCGCGCTTCATGAAGGTGCCGGTGGAGATCCTGGTGGTGGTGTGCGTGGCGGTCGGCGTTGCCCCGGCGATCACGGTGGCACCGGTGCTGCACGCGGCGGCCTCTTCGATCCTGGGTCCGGCCATGCCGGCCTACAGCCTGTCGGTGTGGCACGGCTTCAACCTGCCGCTGGTGATGAGCATCGCCGGCGTGCTCGGTGGCATCGCCCTGTACTTCGGGCTGCGCCGGCTGATCAACCTGCATGCCGTGGTCAGCCATGCCATTGGGCGCAACCTGTTCCACAAGCAGCTGGACCTGGTGTTCGGCTTCGCCCACCGGCTGACCCAGGGCTTGGCCAACGGCAGCCTGCAGCGCATGCTGATGGCGCTGGTGGTGGTCGCCATCGTGGTGGCCGCCGCGCCGTTCGTGGCCAACCCGGTCTCGCCCAACTGGCCGTCGCCGCAGCCGATTCCGCTGCTGGGCTGGGCGCTGTGGGGGGTGATGATGGCCTGCGCGCTGGGCGCGCTGTTCGTCTACCGGCAGCGCCTGCTCGCGGTGCTGGTGGTCGGTGGCGTCGGGCTGATGGTGTCGCTCACCTTCGTGTTCCTGTCCGCGCCGGACCTGGCCCTGACCCAGCTGCTGGTGGAAATGGTCACCCTGGTACTGATGCTGCTGGGCATGAACTACCTGCCGGCGCAGTCGCCGCCGGAGCGGTCGCGCTGGCGCAAACGCCGCGACGCGTTGATCGCGGTGATCGGTGGCGGCGGACTGGCGGCAATGGCCTACAGCGCCATGACCCTGCCCCCCAACACCATGGCCGGCGAACTGGTCGCGCGCGCGCTGCCCGAAGCCTACGGTGAGAACGTGGTCAACGTGATCCTGGTGGACTTCCGCGGCTTCGATACCTTCGGCGAGATCACCGTGTTCGGCATCGCCGCGCTGGTGGTGCACGCGATGCTGCGACGCACGCGGATGGCGCCGGAGCAGGTCATGCCAGGGCCGCCGGTCAAGCTGCCGGTGCCGGCCGATCTTGCCCAGATCATGTTCCCGCTGACCCTCACCGTGTCGATCTTCCTGTTCCTGCGCGGCCACAACGCGCCGGGCGGCGGCTTCATCGCCGGCCTGGTGCTGGCGGTGCCGCTGCTGATCCAGTACGTCATCCAGGGCACCGCGTCGGTGGAATCCCGCTTCGGCTTCGACTACATCCGGTGCATCGGTGCGGGTCTTCTGATCGCCATTGTCAGCGGCAGCGCCTCGATGCTGTTCGGGGTCCCGTTCCTGACCAGCGGCCATCTCGACCTGGACATTCCGCTGATCGGCACGGTGCCGCTGGCGAGCGCGATCGGCTTCGACACCGGCGTGTACCTGGTGGTGTTCGGCGGGGCGATGCTGATGCTGTCGATGATGGCCACGGTGAAGCCTTCGCGCACCCGCAACGCCCGCAAGGGTGAGATCGATCCCAACCGCCGTTCGGCACGCACCGGGGAGATGCACTGATGGAACTGGCCCTGGCAAGTGCGATCGGCGTACTCGGTGCGATCGGCATCTACCTGCTGCTGCGAGCGCGCAGTTTCGACGTCATCCTCGGCATGACGTTCCTGTCCTATGCCACCAACCTGCTGATCTTTTCCGGCGGCCGCCTGGTCACCGGCAAGGCCCCGGTGCTGAAGGAAGGCCTGGACAGCAACCTGAGCAACTACACCGACCCGCTGCCACAGGCGCTGGTGCTCACCGCCATCGTCATTGCGTTTGCGATGACCGCGGTAAGCATCGTGCTGGCCATGCGCAGCCGCAGCGACAACCACAGCGACCACGTCGACGCGCACGAGGATGAAGCGGCCGAAAAGCCCGACACCGCGCCCGGCCGGGAGGGCGGCGCATGAACCATGCGGTGATCCTGCCGATCCTGGTTCCGCTGTTCGGTGCCGCGTGCTCGCTGTTCGTCGAACACCGCCGCTATGGGCCGAAGGTGCAGCGCACCGTGGCCTGGACCACGCTGGCCGCGTTGGCCGCGTCGGTGGCGCTGCTGTTCGCGCAGACCGCCGATGGCACCATCGCGGTATACCTGCTGGGCGACTGGCCCTCGCGGCTGGGCATCGCGCTGGTCGCCGACCGGCTGTCCAGCTGGATGCTGCTGACCACCCTGCTGCTGGCCATTCCGTGCCTGCTGCATGCCTGCTCGGGCTGGGACCGTCGCGCGCCGCATTTCCACGCGCTGTTCCAGTTCCAGCTGGTCGGCCTCAACGGCGCGTTCCTGACCGGCGACATCTTCAACCTGTTCGTGTTCTTCGAGGTGATGCTGATCGCCTCTTACGGGCTGCTGCTCAGTGGCGGTCGTGGCCTGCGCATGCGCATCGGCCTGCACTACGTGGTGTTCAACGTCACCGCCTCGACCCTGTTCCTGATCGCGCTGGGGCTGCTGTACGCGTCGCTGGGCTCGCTCAACATGGCCGAGCTGTCGCAGCGCATCGCCGAGGTGCCGCCCACCCACCTGACCCTGGTCAAGGCCACGCTGGGCCTGCTGCTGCTGGTGTTCTGCAGCAAGGCTGCGCTGATGCCGCTGTACCTGTGGCTGCCCGAAGCCTACGCGCGCGCGCCGGCGGCGGTGGCCGCGCTGTTTGCGATCATGACCAAGGTCGGCCTGTACGCGATGCTGCGGGTGAGCACGCTGTGGTTCGGCGAGGACGCGGGGGCGATGGCCGGCTACGGCAGCCAATGGCTGCTGTGGGCCGGCGTGGCCACGCTGCTGCTGGGCGGGCTGGGCGTGCTCGCTGCGGCGCGGCTGCGCGTACTGATCTCCTACCTGGTGGTGGTGTCGGCGGCCACGCTGTTCATCGCGTTCTCGATCCGGACCCCCGAGGTGCTTTCCGCCGGCCTGTATTACCTGCCGCACAGTACCTTCGTGGCCGCCGCGCTGTTCCTCATCGCCGACCTGATCCGCCGCCGTCGCGGTGGCGCCAGCGATCGCAAGGAAATCATCGCGCCGATGCCGGGCAAGGAAACCCCGGCGGTGCTGTTCCTGATCGGCGCGGTGTCGGTGGCCGGACTGCCGCCGCTGTCCGGCTTCCTGGCCAAGGCGGCCCTGCTGGCGGGGATGCCCGCGCCCTATACCGGCGTCGTGTGGGCGGCGGTGCTGGGCAGCAGCCTGATGGTCATCGTCGGCATCACCCGCGGCGGGATCCGGTTGTTCTGGCGCGTACCGGTCGTGGAAGAAGGCGTGCCGCCACCGCGCAAGGCCCCTACCCGCACCGTGGAACTGTTCGCCGCCGCGCTGCTGCTCTGTTATGGCATTGGCATGAGCGTTTTCGCCAACCCGCTGATGCAGTACACCGACGCCATGGCCGAGCAGCTGCTGCACCCGGCGCAGTACGTGGATGCCGAGCGCGCCACTCCGCCGGAGATCCGCCAGCCATGAACGCACGCCGCTCCCTGTACCGTCGCCTGGTTCCGTCGCCGTCGCTGAGCGTGACGGTGGTTGCCTTCTGGGTGCTGATGTCCGACAGCTTCACCCTTGGCCAGATCCTGCTGGGCATGCTGCTGGGCGTGGTGGTGCCACTGTTCGCGGCACGGCTGGACCGCGAATTCGCGAAGATCGGCTCGCTGCGGCCGGTGCCGAAGCTGATCTGCGTCACTCTGTGGGACATCCTGGTCTCGAACATCCGCGTGGCCATCCAGGTGCTGGGTCCCGAGCGCCGGATCCACCCCGGTTTCATCTGGCTGCCGCTGGACATCGCCAACATCCATGGCATCGCCGCGCTCACCAGCATGATCACGCTGACCCCGGGCACGGTCTCGGCCGCGCTCTCCGACGATCGCCGTCACCTGCTGGTACACGTGCTGCACCTGGACGACCCGGATGCGCTCATCGAGCAGATCAAGTCCCGTTACGAGGCCCCGCTGATGGAGATCTTCCCATGACCGGTTTCACCTTCATCCAGACCACCATCGTGGTGTGCATGCACGTGGTCGGCCTGGCGATGCTGCTGGCCACCTGGCGGCTGCTGCGCGGACCGACCGTGCCGGACCGGATCCTGGCACTGGACACGCTGTCGATCACGGCCATCGCCGAGTTGATGCTGTTTGGCATGTACCTGAATTCAGCGGTGTATTTCGAAGCCGCGCTGGTCATCGCCATGCTGGGGTTCGGCAGCACGGTGGTGCTGAGCAAGTTCGTGCTGCGCCGGGACATCGTCGAATGATCACCTTCATCCAGGTCGCGCTGTCGCTGCTGCTGTTGTTCGGCTGCTTCTTCATCCTGGTCGGTGCGCTGGGGCTGGTGAAGCTGGACACGTTCTTCAAGCGCCTGCACGCGCCGACCAAGGCCAGCACGCTGGGCGTGGGCTGCGTGCTGCTCGGTTCGGTGCTGTACCACATCTTCCTCGGCGAAGATCCGCAGCCGCGCGAGCTGCTGATCACCGTGTTCCTGTTCATCACCGCGCCGATCAGCGCGCACATGATGGCCAAGGCCGCGCTGTCGCTGATGATGGAAAAGCGACCGAGCCTGCCGGGGCATGAGACCGCGAAGGACGAGCAGCTGCCGCCGCCGTTGCCGCGCAATGTGACAGAGGAGCGCCATGACGACGAACGCGTCGCCGCGCGCACGGATCCTAGCGCGCCCCCGGAACACAATCTCTAGTCCGTGGCGAACCACTCGTAGAGCCACGCCCTGCGTGGCTTCGCGGTCTCCGGATGAAGCGCAGCCACGCAGGGCGTGGCTCTACGAAATCAGCGCCAGCTCCAGCGCGATCCACGCTACGAACGCCACCAGCAGGATCCCGCCCTCGCGCCGGCTGATGGTCAGGTCGCCCTTGAGCATCGGGTACAGCACCAGTACGAAGGCAATGGCGGCCGGCAGCTCGAGCTTAACGAACGACTCCGGCAGGGCCAGCGGACGCAGCGCGGCCATGCCCCCGACCACCACCAGCAGGTTGAACAGGCTCGAGCCGATCACGTGGCCCAGCACCATGTCGCCCTGGCCGCGACGCGCGGCGACGATCGCCGCCGCCACTTCCGGCAGCGCGGTACCGATGGCGACCGGCAGCAGGCCTACCAGCAGCGGCGACCAGCCCAGGCCCGCGCCCAGCACCGGCGCGGCACCGACGATCCAGCGCGCGCCGTAGTACAGGCACACCGCCGCGAACACCACCCGGATCACATTGAGCAGCAGGCCGGTTCGGGTCATGGCGTAAGCGGCAATCGCCTCGCGCACCGGTTCGGACTCCCGGGCCGCAGCGCGCAGCACGAACACCAGCAACGCCAGGAAGCCGAGCAGCAGCACCGCACCTTCCCAGCGCGCGATCACCCCGTCCAGGCCGAACACGATCACCGCCAGGCTGGCCACGGCCAGCAGGATCAGCAACGGCGACAGCAGCCGCGCCCGCACCAGCAGCGGGGCCGCCAGCGCGGCCAGGGCCAGGGTCAGGCCCACGTTGACGATGTTGCTGCCCACGGCGTTGCCCAGCGCCAGGTCCTGCGCGCCGACCACGAACGCACGCGCGTTGACCACCAGTTCCGGCAGCGACGTGCCGAAGGTGACCAGCAACAGCCCCGCCACGAAGGGCGAAGCACCGAAGCGCTGGGCAAGGCCGGAAGCAGCCTTGACGATGGAGTCGCCACCCAGTGCAAGCAGCAGCAGGCCCAGCAGGAACCAAGCGGTAGCAGCGATCATCGGTGGATCCCCAGGTGTCGTGGCTCGATTCTGTAGTGCCGGGCGCTGCCCGGCAATCCCTCAGGAGCAGCCTTCCACGTAATCGACCTGTGGGGTCTTGCCGACCCGCCAGGCGGTGACCTTGCCGTCCCCGTCGATCTCGAAGTTGACCACCGCACCGCCGTCGGCCGCCGGCCGCACGCGCAGGTTGTGCCCCCGTTCGTCGTACTTGTGCGGGGTGAGGTCGCCACGGTCCGGATACAACGTCTGCAGCTGGCCCAGCGACATGCCCACCTTGCCGCCACCCGGCGCGGCGATGCGGTCGTTGCGCACGTCATAGCGGACCAGGCGCTTGCCCTCGATCATCAGGATCACGTCATCGGCCTGGCTGCCCTCGGGCCGCAGGGCATGGCAATAGTCATCCGGTACCTCGCCCCGCAACGGTTCCTTCCACGCGGTCCGCACCTCATCCAGCGTGCTGCCGAGGCGCAGCGGACCGTAACCGTCGAGGTGGGCCGGCCCCTGAGATGCCGTGTCGGCGGACGCGGCGGCGGCGCCAGCGGCCGCAGGCGCGGCGGCGGTATCCGCCGCCGGTTCGACCGTCGCCGCCTGGGCGTCGGTGGACGGGGTCTCCGGCGTGCGTTCGCAGCCACCCAGTGCCAGCGCCACGCCCAGCGCCAATACGCCTCCCAGCTGTTTCATGTGCACGTCCTCCTGTAGATGGCCCGCAGGCTAGCGTGGCAGGTGTGCAGCCCATGCATGCAGGGCGTGGGTGTCATCACCGTTACACCTGCAGCATTCAGGCTCGGCGTGCACCGCTTCGACCCCATGCCCATGCAACCGTGCAAGACCGACCTCGCCCGCGACGCCCTGCAGGCCCACCGTGCGCCCCTGGCCATGCGCCAGCGGCGCCTGCTGATCCTGTGCGACGGCCAGCGCGACCTGGCCCAGCTGACCGCGATGATCGGGCCGGAGGCGCCGGCCATGGTGATCCAGCTGATCCAGGCCGGCTACCTGGTGTCCATGGCGCCGGCCGAACCTGCGCCGCCAGCAGCAGTGGTCCCGGCGGCCCCGCCGTCCGCAGCGGCACCGACGACGACGCCCGCACCGGCCACCGAACGCCGACGCTCGATGGTCGCCGCGCGCATCTATCTGATCGGCATCCTGGAACTGCAGCGCCACCCGCAGGCGGCCGTGCTGCTGCGCACCCTGCAGCAGGCGCGCAACGATGAGCAGGTGGTCGCCGCCCTGCGCGGCGCGCTGGACGCACTGCCGGGCATGACCTCCCCCGGGTACTGCGAACGCGTGCGTCAGCGCCTGTTCGAAGTGCTGCCCGAAACGCGCCTGGCCGAGCTGGAGCAGGCGGGCGTCATCCCCGGCTGACCGGCCGGCGCGATGCGCCGGCATTCCTCAGGCGCGGAAGTTGTTCTTCAGACCCTGCCAGCAGTGCTGGTAGCCACGCTGGCGATGCGCCGCGTCCATCGCCTGCGCGGTGGGGCGGATCACGCCACGGGTTTCGAACATGAAAGCCATGGTGTCCTTGATCACATCCGGGCGGCTCAGGTCGGCGGCGGATGCTTTCTCGAACGTCGCCGCATCCGGGCCGTGGCCGCTCATGCTGTTGTGCAGGGAAGCGCCGCCGGGCACGAAACCCTCGGCCTTGGCGTCGTAGGCGCCATGGATCAGGCCCATGAACTCGCTGGCGATGTTGCGGTGGAACCACGGTGGCCGGAACGTGTCCTGCGCCACCAGCCAGCGCGGCGGGAAGATCGCGAAGTCCATGTTGCTGGTGCCCGGGGTGTCGCTGGGCGAATGCAGGACCAGGAAGATGGACGGATCCGGATGGTCGTGGCTGATCGAGCCGATGGTGTTGAAGCGGCGCAGGTCATAGCGGTACGGCGCATAGTTGCCGTGCCAGGCCACCACGTCCAGCGGGGAGTGATCGATGTCGGCGCGCCACAGCTGGCCCTGGAATTTGGCGATCAGCTCGAACGCGCCGTCCACATCCTCGAACGCAGCGTGCGGGGTTTCGAAATCGCGTGGATTGGCCAGGCCGTTGGAACCGATCGGGCCGAGGTCGGGCAGTTTCAGCAGCGCACCGAAGTTCTCGCAGACGTAGCCGCGCGCCTGCCCGTCCGGCAGTTCCACGCGGAAGCGCACGCCGCGCGGAATCACCGCGATCTGCTGCGGCTCGATCTCGATCACGCCGAATTCGGTGAGCAGGCGCAGGCGGCCGAGCTGCGGCACGATCAGCAGCTCACCGTCGGCGTCGTAGAAGTAGCGGCCCTGCATGTCGGCGGTGGCCGCATACAGGTGGATGCCCACTCCGCCATGCGCATCCGGCGAGCCGTTGCCGCCCATGGTGTACAGGCCATCGACGAAGTCGGTCGGCGTGGTCGGCAACGGCAGCGGGTCCCAGCGCAGCTGGTTGGGCGACACCGCGCCCTGCGCGAAGTCGCCGTGCAGGTGCGGCTGCGCATAGGGCTGGAACTCGCCATGCGTCACCGCAGGGCGGATCCGGTACAGCCAGCTGCGCCGGTTGCTGCCGCGTGGCGCGGTGAAGGCCGTGCCCGACAGCTGTTCGGCGTATAGACCCTGCGCCACCCGCTGCGGTGAATTGCGGCCGACCGGCAGCGCGCCCTCCACCGCTTCGGTGGCGAATTCGTTGCCGAAGCCGGTCTGGTAGCCGCGGGATTCGATGCTGGTGGACATGGTCGGGTCCCGTTTCGTGGATTACAGCACGCCGCGCTTGATCTGGTCGCGCTCGATGCTTTCGAACAGCGCGGTGAAGTTGCCTTCGCCGAAGCCTTCGTTGCCCTTGCGCTGGATGATCTCGAAGAAGATCGGACCGATGCAGTTGGTGGTGAAGATCTGCAGCAGCTTGCGCTGCTTGGTTTCCGGGTCGGCGTCGATGAGGATCTTGTTCTTCGCCAGCCGCGCCACGTCTTCGCCGTGGCCCGGTACGCGCGTGTCGATCACCTCGAAGTAGGTCTCCGGCGTGTCCAAGAACTCCACGCCCTGGGCGCGCATCGCTTCGACCGTCTCGTAGATGTTCTCGGTGAAGCAGGCGATGTGCTGGATGCCCTCGCCCTTGTAGGCGTCCAGGTACTCGTTGATCTGGCTCTTCGGATCGGATGACTCGTTGAGCGGAATGCGCACGATGCCGTCCGGCGCGGTCATCGCCTTGGACACCAGGCCGGTCTTCAGGCCCTTGATGTCGAAATAGCGAATCTCGCGGAAGTTGAACAGGCGCTCGTAGTAGTCCGACCACTGCTGCATGTTGCCGAAATACAGGTTGTGGGTGAGGTGGTCGATGAAGGTCAGGCCGAACCCGACCGGACGCGGGTCGGCGCCCTCGATCGGCGCATAGTCGGCGTCGAACATGCTGCCGGCGGCGCCGTAGCGGTCCACCAGGTACAGCATGCAGTCGCCGATGCCCTTGATCACCGGCGCCGGCACGGCCTTGGTGTCCGGCTTGAAGTCGACCACTTCGGCACCGTTGCCCAGTGCCATGCGCAGCACCTCTTCGCCCGGCTTCTTGAAGCGGATGGCGAAGCCGCAGGCGCTCGGGCCATGCTTGTCGGCGAAGTCGGAGGCGAACGAGTCGGGTTCTTCGTTGACCAGGAAATTGACATCGCCCTGGCGGTATACGGTGATGGCGCGCTGCTTGTGGCGCAGCACGGCGGTGAAGCCCATCTTGCGGAAGTAGTCGTGCAGTTCGGCGCCACGACCAGCGGGCGCGGCGAACTCGACGAACTCGAACCCGTCGATGCCCATCGGGTTTTCGAAGGTGGTGACCTGCATGCCGGGGTTGGGGGCGTGCGACGCGGTGGCGGGCTGGCTGCTCATGACATGGCTCCAAAGCGGCCCACCCCCGGAAAAAACCAGGTGCGGGCGGAAGGCAGACCCGCGAGAATGCGGAATCCGGAAACAAGGTTATAGTTTCACATGAAACCACCATCAAGGTGCACCGCAGCATGAACCCAGCCGATCCCAGCAGCCACAGCATCCGTGCCTCGCACGCCCTGCTCGACCTGGAGCAGTTCCTGCCCTACCGGCTGAGCGTCCTGTCCAACCGGGTCAGCGGCAACATCGCCAAGCTGTATGGGGACCGTTACGGCCTGGCGATTCCCGAATGGCGGGTGATCACGATCCTGGCGTTGTACCCGGGGTCGTCGGCCAGCGAGGTCTCCGACCGCACCGCGATGGACAAGGTGGCGGTCAGCCGGGCCGTGGCCAGACTGCTCGAACGTGGCTTCATCAAGCGTGAAACCCACGGTGACGACCGCCGCCGTTCGGTGCTGGCGCTGTCGGCGGCCGGGTTCGAGGTGTACGAGACCATCGCCCCGCTGGTGATCGAGATCACCCGCAAGCTGATGTCGGTGCTGAGCGAGGAAGAGGAGCAGATGCTGGAGAAGCTGATCCTGCGCCTGGCCGGGGACGGCCTGCAGCGGATGGATGAGGGCTGACGGGCGTACCGACCAACGGTCGGTACCTACCGGGGGATGGCGACCAACGGTCGGTACCTACCGGGGGATGGCGACCACGGTCGGTATCGGGGCGTGCCGGGCAATGGCGGGTGTCCGCCGCGAAGCGTGTGCACGGGTTGCTGCAAAGGCGTTCGATCCGCGGTAGGTGACGACCGTTGGTCGTCACGCGCTCAACTCAGGTGCTTGCGCCTCGCGTGTACCCATGGCGCTGCGAGCGCGCCGATCGCGCCGGCGGCCAGGCCCAGCGAGGCCGCCACCGCCGCCGCTTCCAGCGCGCCCGGCAGGGCCAGTGCGGCGATCACCAGCAACGCCGCCGGCAGGGCGATGAAGGTGGCCAGGAAGTAGCGCCAGCGCGGGGCCCAGGTGCCGACCTGGAGCAGGCTCACCGGCATCCAGGTTTCCCCTGACGCATCGTCGGCGACCTTGGCCGCCACCTTGACCAGGTCTACTTCCACCGGGCCCTTGCCGGTGCGCGCGACGGCCAGCGCACGCGCCACCTCGTCGATCGCCGGATAGCTCGCGGGCCACGGGCTGGGCGCGGCAACGCCATAGGCGGTGAGCAGCGGCACGCTCAGCCACGGCGCCAGCAGCGGGCGCAGCTTGCGCCGGTCCAGCACGCACCAGGTCTGCGCCAGGCCGTTGGCAACCACGCCGTACAGCGCCAGCTGCCCCGGTTCCGGGTACGGCAGCACGTGCACCCGCGCGGCCATGCTGGGGTAGCCCATGTGGCGCAGGAAGCCGGGACGGGTGCGCCCCTCCTGCGCCCAGGCAAGACCCAGCGCGGCGACCAGATAGGCTTCAGCCGGATCCTTCGCCCCGGCACTGGCGCGGTCGTCGCTGGCCAGGAAGAACGCCAGCGATTTCGGTTCGGCCACGTCATGGTGGTCCCAGCGACCGCTGTCGCCCAGCACATGCTTGAGCGGCAGGCGTGCGGGCGCGGTTTCGGCCTTGGTCGCGTTGTGCAGGTAGGGCAGTACCGACAGCACGAAGGCCTGCAGGTCGACGCCGCGCGAACCGGTGCCCTGCCACTCCGCTGGCAGCAGGCCGGACAGTGCCGGGGTTCGCGCCAGCTGGTCCAGCTGGGCCTTCTGCTCCACCAGCTTCTGTACGGCGGCGCTCAACAGCACGTTGTCCGGCACCGACACCAGCGGCAGGCGGTACAGGGTGGCGGCAACATCCGGGATGTCGGTTTCGCCAGCATGGGCCGACGCGTCGTCCAGCAGCACCTCCGCTGGCGGCAGGCTCACGCCGGTCGGTGCGTCCACGGTGCTATCGGAAGTTCCAGGCTGCATGCGCTTCGATCCATGAGGTCCTTGGAAATAGCGGCAGGAGACCGGGCAACTGTAGAGCGGACCGTTGATCCGCTGCTGTGGATTCACCCGTGCGCGAAGAGCAGCGGACTGACAGTCCGCTCTACCGGCGTGGTCTGCGGGGTACGTTGATCGGGGCCGGTCTCCAAAAAAAATGCCGCGGAGGCCGCGGCATTTTTCCGTCCGGTCAGGGCGCCTTCGGCGGTGCCCATTCCTTCATGAAGGCATAGAAGCGCTCGCGGTTGTAGCCCTTCGGCTGGCCCTTGTCGGCCTCCAGCTCGCCGGTGAACTGCGAGTGCAGCAGCGTGCCATCCGCGTCGAGCACGAACAGGTGCGGATAGCCCTTGATCGCCGGGAACTGCGACAGGAACGCCGCGTTCTCGTTGTCTTCGCTGTAGTTGACCTTCATCCACACGTAGTTGGCATCACGGAAGCTGCGGATCTCCGCATCGCCCTCGACGAACGCGTCCAGCAGGTGGCACCACGAGCACCACTCGCCGCCCACGTCCAGCACGATGCGCTTCCCGCCCCGCTGGGCCTCGACCTTGGCCGTGGCCAGGTCGGCGACCGGGTCGCGGGCCGGGTCGAACTGCGCGTTGAGCCCGGCGACCGCGGCGACATCCGCCGCGGCCGGGGTGTTGCCCGAGGCCACCGGCTGTCCGGGATCGGCCACCGGCGGCGTCTGTTCGGTGGTGTCCAGCGGCTGCGCAGGCGCGGCGGTGGGCGCCGACGGCGAACAGGCCGCCAGCAGGCCGGCCATGATCAACGGGAACCCCCACGCGTGCGTGCGCATTGCAGACCTCACTTGACGCCGTGCATCAGCTTGTTGATCAGCGGGGCGATCAGGAACAGCAGCACGCCAGAGCCCATCAACGCCCAGAAACCGAAGGTGTAACCGGTCAGTGCGGACTCGACGGTCATCCCGCCTTCGCCGCTGACCGCACCGGCGAAAATACCGGACAGGTTGTTGCCGATGCCGGTGGACAGGAACCAGCCGCCCATGCCGAAGCCGACCAGGCGCACCGGGGCCAGCTTGGTCACCATCGACAGGCCGATCGGCGACAGGCACAGCTCACCGACCGACTGGATGACGTAGACCATGAACAGGGTCCAGAACGGGATCTTGCCGTCCACCACCATGCTCGACAGCGCCAGCATCAGCAGCGCGAACGCCGCGCCGTTGAACAGCAGGCCCAGGCCGAACTTGCGCGGGATGGAGGGATTGGCACGACCCAGCTTGATCCAGATCCAGGCGATGATCGGGGCCAGGGTGATGATCGCCACCGAGTTGACCGACTGGAACCACGCGGTCGGGAAGGTCCAGCCGCCCAGGTTGCGGTTGACGATGTTGTCGGCCAGGAAGGTGAAGGAGCTGCCCGCCTGTTCGAAGAACATCCAGAACATCACGTTGAAGGCGAAGATGATCAGCATCGCGATCACGCGGTCGCGCTGCACCTTGCCCTCGCGGATGCCTTCCACCAGCAGCAGCGCGCCCAGCGCCACGAACAGCACGCCGAGGATCCAGGCCAGCGCGGTGGCGCCGGTGGAGAGCAGGAAATAGGCGACCGGAATGGCGACCAGCGAACCGATGAACACCATCACCACGCGGCCCATGCCTTCGGCACCGGCCGGCGGTGCGCCAATGCCCTTCAGGCCGGCGCGGCCGACGTAGAACCAGGCCAGGCTGAGCAGCATGCCGATGCCCGAGGCGATGAACACCATCTTGTAGGACGGCATCGCTTCGGTACCGAAGACCTTTTCGGCCAGGAACTGGGTGAGCACCGGGGCGATCATCGCGCCGACATTGATGCCCATGTAGAAGATGGTGAAGCCCGAATCGCGGCGCTCATCCTTCAGCCCGTACAGCTTGCCGACCATGGTCGAGATGTTCGGCTTGAACAGGCCGTTGCCGATGATGATCGTGGCCAGGCCGAATTCGAACACTTCCTTGTTCGGCATGGCGACCATGAACAGGCCGGCGGCCATGATCACCGCGCCGGTCAGGATCGATCGCTGGTAGCCCAGCACCCGGTCCGCCACATAGCCGCCGAAGATCGCCGCGGCATACACCAGCGCCAGGTAGGCACCGTAGGTGCGGCTGGCCGCAGCCTGGCCGGCCGAGTCGCCGTCGAAGAACTGGGCCACGATGTACAGCACCAGCGCCCAGCGGATCCCGTAGAACGCGAAGCGCTCCCAGAACTCGGTCATGAACAGCATCCACAGCGGGCGCGGGTGGCCCAGCGTGGTCTTGAACTCCGGCAGCGCCGGTTCGGGAACGGATTTCGCGGCGGCGTCTACGCTCATGCGGGATTCCTGGGTTCGGTGGAAGACATGCACGTCCGATGTGCGAGACAACGCGGGAGAATCCCAGAACAACGGCGTTCACGTCAAATACACACCGATGTGTGCAGCTCACCGCATGGTCGCTGAACTTGCATCTGCAACTACCCGTGCCCGACCGCCAGCGCAGCAACGGCGGGGCCTGCCGCACCGTAAGGCGGTTGCGGCCGGCAAACATGAATAGGCTTATGGAGGACCGGGGTCCGCTCAGGCGTCCGGCGGCAGCGGGTCGTCGTTGCGGATCGTGGTGCGCACCTGGAACAGCTCCGGGAAGAAGGTCAGCTCGAGCGCCTGGCGCAGGAACCCCACCCCGCTGGAACCGCCGGTACCGCGCTTGAAGCCGATCACCCGCATCACCGTGCGCATGTGCCGGAAGCGCCAGAGCTGGAAGGCCGTTTCCAGGTCCACCAGGTCTTCGCACAGCGCGTACTCGCGCCAGTAGCGGTCGGTGTTCTGGTAGATCCGTTCGAACACCGGGTGCAGCGCATCGTCGGCCACGTGCGGCTGCTGCCAGTCTCGATCGAGGTAACCGGCCGGAATGGCATGGCCGAACCGCGCCAGGTAGCGCAGGAATTCCTCGTACAGGCTCGGCGCGTCCAGCACCTGCTGCAGCTGCGCCTGGCCTTCCGGGTCGTGCGAGAACACCTGCAGCATCTGCGCGTTCTTGTTGCCCAGCAGGAACTCGATGTAGCGGTACTGCAGCGACTGGAAACCGGATGACGGGCCCAGCACGTCGCGGAAGCCCATGTATTCGGACGGGGTCAGCGTTTCCAGCACCGACCACTGCTCGGTCAGCTGGCGGAGCACCAGCTTGCTGCGCGCCAGCACCTTCTGGCACTGCCAGACCTGGTCGCGCTGCAGGAAACCGATCGCCGCGCGCAGCTCATGCCCCAGCAGCTTCAGCCACAGCTCCGAGGTCTGGTGCTGGATGATGAAGAGCATTTCGTCGTGGTGCGGCGGGTTGGACAGCGGCTGCTGCGCCGACAGCAGCTGGTCCAGCCGCAGGTAGCCGCCGTAGGTGAGGCGGCCTTCCAGGTCGGTGTGGATGCCGGCTTCCAGATCGCGTTGGTTCTTGTCGACAGACATGGCGGGGACCGCTTGAGGGGGTGAAAGCGTAGCGCAGTGGCCGGATGCCTGCGCAGGGTGCACCCTACGCCAGCGTGTGGACCACGGGGAGGCCGCGTGTTCAGCGCGGGAGTGGCGACCCGGGAGCCTGGGCCGGGCCCCCGCAGAACCGCGCTCATGCACCGTTGATGCAACTGAATACGTTGATGTTATTGGCCTTGCGGGCGTTTCGTGAGGTATACCAGAGGGCCCGCCGGCCAGTTCTTGCTGCGCCGCAGGACGGCTTTTTCATACGCCTTCCTTAACATGGCAATTCATATCATTTGTAACTTCCTGTCGAAGGTGCAGTACGCAATGACGGTTGCCGCTGAGTTCAAGATCGAATATCTCCAGTACCTGGACACGGACGGCACGCTCGTCCGCGATGACCTGCCCGAGGCCCTGCGCGATCCACGCGCACTGCTCCCGATGTTCAAGCAGATGCTGTTCGTGCGCGTGTTCGACGGCAAGTCGATCGCGTTGCAGCGCACCGGCAAGCTGGGCACTTACGCGGCCTGCCTGGGGCATGAAGCGGCCCATGTCGGGATCGGCGCGGCGATGCAGAAGGACGACGTGTTCGCACCGTCCTACCGCGAATACGGCGCGATGTTCATGCGCGGCGTGCGCCCGCGCGACGTGCTGATGTACTGGGGCGGCGACGAGCGCGGCAACGACTACGGTGGCAATGCGGCCAAGGACTTCCCGTTCTGCGTGCCGATTTCCACCCAGTGCCTGCACGCCGCCGGCGCGGCGCTGAAGTTCAAGCTCAACCAGGAAAAGCAGATCGCCGTGGCCGTCTGCGGCGACGGTGGCAGCTCCAAGACCGACTTCTACGCCGCGCTGAACTCGGCCGGTGCCTACAAGCTGCCGCTGATCCTGTGCATCGTCAACAACGGCTGGGCGATCTCGGTACCGCGTTCGGCCCAGACCGGCGCCGAAACCCTGGCCCAGAAGGGCCTGGCCGGCGGCCTGCATTGCCTGCAGGTGGATGGCAACGACCTGATCGCGGTGATGGCGGCCATGCTGGAGGCGCGCGACCGCGCGCTGGCCGGTGACGGCGGAACCGTGCTGGAACTGATGACCTACCGCCTGTCCGACCACACCACCGCCGATGACGCGCGCCGCTACCGCGACGACGCCGAGGTGAAGGACGCCTGGCAGCGGGAGCCGATGCTGCGCCTGCGCAAGTACCTGGTCAACGCGGGCGTGTGGAGCGAGGAAGAGGAACAGGCCTGGACCGTGGAATGCGGCAAGCGCGTGGATGAAGAAGTGAACCTGTACCTCAACACGCCGGTGCAGCCGGTCGAGGCGATGTTCGACTTCCTGTATGCCGATCCGCCGCAGGACCTGCTGGCCCAGCGCGCGCAGGCGATCGCCCTGGAGCAGCGCCATGGATGAGATCAAGAACGGCGCCTCCAGCGCGCAGACCAACGCCGCCGACAGCGCCGCCGTCGCGCGCGGAGAAGAGAGCATGACCACCACGCCCATCACCCTCATCGAAGCCATCACCCAGGCCCTGGCATGGGAGCTGGAACACGACAAGTCGGTGCTGGTCCTCGGCGAGGACGTCGGCGTCAACGGCGGCGTGTTCCGCGCCACGGCCGGCCTGCAGCAGCGCTTCGGCGCCGACCGCATCCTGGACACCCCGCTGGATGAAACCACGATTGCCGGCCTGACCATCGGCCTGGCCGCGCAGGGCATGAAGCCGGTGGCCGAAGCCCAGTTCGACGGCTTCATGTACCCGATGGTGGACCACATCGTCTGCCACGCCGCGCGCCTGCGTTACCGCACCCGTGGCCGCCTGCACTGCCCGATGGTGCTGCGCGTGCCGTGGGGCGGCGGCATCCGCGCGCCGGAACATCACAGCGAAGCCAACGAGGCGATCTTCACCAACGTGCCGGGCCTGCGCGTGGTGCTGCCGTCTTCGCCGCAGCGCGCCTACGGCTTGCTGCTGGCCGCGATCCGCGAACCGGATCCGGTGATCTACATGGAGCCCAAGCGCATCTACCGCCAGTACAAGGAAGTGGTGGTCAACGATGGCGAGGCGCTGCCGCTGGATGTGTGCTTCGTGCTGCGCGATGGCACCGACGTGACCCTGGTGACCTGGGGCGCGCAGGTGAAGGAAGCGCTGGAAGCGGCCGACAAGCTGGCTGGCGAAGGCATCAGTGCCGAAGTGATCGACGTGGCCACGCTGCGTCCGCTCGATTTCGCCACCATTGCCGAATCGGTGGCCAAGACCGGCCGCTGCGTGATCGTGCAGGAGGCCCCGAAGACAGCGGGCTTTGGTGCCGAGATCGCCGCGCGGCTGGCCGAGGAATCGCTGTACGACCTGCTGGCGCCGGTCGAACGCGTCACCGGCTACGACACCCACATTCCGTTGTTCCGCCTGGAAATGAAGTACCTGCCCAGCGTGGACCGGATCGTGAGCGCGGCCAAACGCGCGGTGGCGGCGGGCTGACATGCGGGCCAGACTCCTGGGCCCGTACCGCAGCCAGTACCCCAACCCGCTCCGGTTCCGCACCGGCCAGATCGTCGAACTGGGTGTTCGTGACGAGGAATGGCCGGCGTTCGCCTGGGTACGCACCGATGACGGGCGTGCAGGCTGGGCACCGGTGGCGTGGTTGCAGATGCTGGACGATGGTCGCGCAGAGGCCCTGCGCGACTATGACGCCCGCGAACTGGACGTGGACAGCGGTGAAATGGTCAAGCTGCATCATGAACACGGTGGCTGGTGGTGGTCCGAGCGCGCGAACGGCGCGACGGGCTGGCTGCCGGCCCGCGATCTCGAACTGCTGGAAGAGAACTGCACATGAGTGAGAACAAGAATTTCCACCTGCCCGACCTTGGCGAAGGCCTGCCCGACGCAACGATCGTCGAGTGGTTCGTCAAGGAAGGCGACGTGATCAAGCTGGACGAGCCGCTGGTCTCCATGGAGACCGCCAAGGCCGTGGTGGAAGTACCGTCGCCGTTCTCCGGCAAGGTACTGAAGCTGGCCGGCGGTGCGGGCGACATCATCCCCACCGGCAGCGTGCTGGCCCAGTTCGAACTGGACCCGAACCTGCCGCAGCGCGCCGATGGCCAGGACACCGGCCACAGCCACGGGCATGCCGCTCCCTCGCCCACGCCCAGCACCGGCCAGACCGCCGCGGCGCAGCCGGACAAGGTGGTGGCGTCCGATGAGGGTGGCGAGATCGCCACGCCCGGCGCCGAGCGCGATGACGCCGGAACCGTGGTCGGCGCGATGCAGAGCTCCAATGCCGTGCACGCCGAGCAGGCGGTGGCGGTGGGCGGGGTCAAGGCCGTGCCGGCAGTGCGTGCCACCGCGCGCAAGCTGGGCGTGGACCTGAGCCGCGTGCGCGCCACCGGTGCCGATGGCGCGGTGACCATGGCCGACGTCAAGCAGGCCGCCGCCGATGGCAGCGCCAAGGTCGGTGCCGCGCCCGCAGCGGCGGCTCCGGTTGCCGCCGCTGCCCCGGTCGCCGCTGCCGCGCCCGTGGCCCGCGCCGATGCCCGCGCGCCGTTGTCGGCCGCTGGCAAGCCGATGCGCACCCAGCCGCCGGGCGTGGTCGCCAAGGGCCAGCCGGAACCGCTCAAGGGTGTGCGCCGCAACATGGCGCGGGTGATGGCCGATGCGCACAGCAAGGTCGTGCCGACCACGCTGAACGACGATGCCGACATCCACGCCTGGGTGCCGGGCAACGACGTCACCGCCCGCCTGGTGCGTGCGATCGTGGTCGGCTGCCAGAAGGTGCCGGCGCTCAATGCCTGGTTCGATGGCGACGCGCTGACCCGCACCCTGCACGCGCACGTGGACGTGGGCATCGCGGTGGACACCGACGATGGCCTGTTCGTGCCCGCCCTGCGCAATGCCGACGTGCTGGACGCGCGCGGCATCCGCGAGGGCGTGAACCGCCTGCGCGAGCAGGTGGAAGCGCGTTCGATCGCGGCGTCCGAGCTGAGCGGCTACACCATCTCGCTGTCCAACTTCGGCATGTTCGCCGGCCGCTACGCGACCCCGGTCGTGGTGCCGCCGTGCGTCGCCATCGTCGGTGCCGGCCGTGCCCGCCACCAGATGACCCCGGTGATGGGCGGGGTGGAAGCGCACAAGGTGATCCCGCTGTCGGTCACGTTCGACCACCGCGCTGCCACCGGCGGTGAAGCCGCCCGCTTCCTGCGCGCGATGCTGGACGACCTGGCCTTGGCGAACTGATCCATCCGCCTGGATGTGTCTGATGCGATGACGGCCACCCCAGGGTGGCCGTCATCGTTTGGCGCATGGATGAGTCTCCGTTTCATTTCCATGCGTTACCGGGTGAGGAGAGGTTATCGGCGGTCGATTGGCATCCGACCCTACCCCAGTTCGGCGGATCCGATCACGTGGACGCCAGGCCGTGGTTGCAGTGCCGCTTCGACCATCGCGGCAGCGATGCGCTCGGCGGGATTGATCCGCCATGCGCGGGGCAGCACCGGCCCCAGCGCGCCCAGCACCAGGCTGGCCAGGTGCTCGCCGGTGCGTCGCTCGCTGCGCTCGCCGCCGATCAGCCCGGGCCGAACCAGGCTCAGCGAGGGATACCCCAGCGCGCGCAGGTCCTGTTCCAGTCGCCCCTTCACCTGGTTGTAGAAGATCCGCGACCCGGCGTCGGCGCCCTTCGCCGAGTTCAACACGAACGCATGCGCGCCGCGTGCCCGCGCCTGCGCGGCCACCTGCAGCGGATAGTCGTGGTCGATCCGCGCAAACACCTCACGGCTGCCAGCCTGCCGGATCGTGCTGCCCAAGGCGCAGATCACCGCGTCCACCGCCCACCAGTCCGGCTCCAGCGGCAACCGCTCGAAGTCCACCACCGGGTTGTGCAGGGCGGGGTCGGCCACGTCCAGCGGCCGCCGGGTCGGCGCCACCACCCCGTCGCAGCGGGGATCCTCGAGCAGTTGCTGCAGTACGTGCCCGCCGACCAGCCCGGTCGCGCCCACCAGCATCACCTTCATCGCATACTCCTGCGGTCCGATTCCCTACCATCGTGGCACAGCACCGGGTTCAAGCCGGCGACACCGGCGCCGATACTGTTCCAACGCTTCCCCCGTCCGGCGCCCGCAGCCGGTGACCCACCAGGACCCGCCGCATGAAGGACCCGCAGGACGCTCTTCCCAGCCCCAGCCCCGGCACTGCCGTGGGTCGGCTGCTGTTGCGCCGGCAGGCCAGGGACAGCGCGGCCGGCGCGGATGCGGAAGCGCCGGGACCCAAGGGGGGCAGCAGCGCCATGCTGCAGCGCCTGTTCGCCGGGGCCGACCAGCCCGAACCGCTGCTGGCTGCCTTTGCCCATGGGATGTCCACCCTGCCCGGCGAGCTGGGCGACATGGGCCTGCGCCTGCAGTCGGCGCAGCGCAGCGCCGACTGGGTCAGCTACGGCCGCGCCATGCGCCAGCTGATCGACAAGTACATCCGTACCATCGAGCAGGAAAGCCCGGACGGGCAGCCCGACAGCCTGCGCCTGCGCGAGCTGCTGCGCGTGACCCTGGGCGTGACCGTTGCCAGCCTGCTGCAGAACATGCCGGAGCTCAAGGACGAACCGGTGCAGTTGGCCGCCGAGCTGCGCCAATGGCACCCCGGCCAGCCGCTGCAGCCGCTGGAACTGCGCCTGCGCGAGCTGACCCACCAGATCGGCGTGCGCAGCGATGGCTGGCAGGAACAGCAGGAGCTGCTGCTGAGCCTGTTCGACCTGCTGCTGGACAACATCGGCGAGCTGCTCGACGACAGCAGCTGGCTGCACGGGCAGCTGCACGCGGTACGCGAGCTGATCGGCGGCCCGTTGGACCGCGACTCGGTGGAGCAGGCGCGGGCCAACCTGCGCGAGGTGATCTACAAGCAGGGCCTGCTCAAGCAGGGCATCATCGAATCGAAGGCGGCGATGAAAAGCCTGATGGGCGGGTTCATCGAGCACCTGGATGGCATGGCGGTCAGCACCGGCGAATACCACGACCGGATCAGCAGCTACGCGCTGGCGCTGAAGGAGGCCCGCAGCATCGCCGACCTCAACCAGCTGCTGCAGGACGTCCTGCAGGACACCACGCGCGTCCAGGAACAGGCGCTGCAGGCGCGCGACCACCTGGGCAACGCACGCCGCGAAGTGGAACAGGCTGAAGCGCGCATCGCCGAACTGGAACAGGAACTGCGTGATGTGTCCGGGCTGGTGCGCACCGATCCACTGACCGGCGCGCTCAACCGGCGCGGCTTTGACGAACTGCTGGAGCGCGAGCTGGCGCGCGCCGCGCGGCACGCCCATCCGCTGGCGCTGGCGCTGCTGGACCTGGACGATTTCCACCAGACCAACGAGGCGCATGGACACCCCGGCGGCGACGCGATCCTGCGCCACCTGGTCACGGTGTGCCAGCTGCTGTTGCGCAGCAGCGACACCATTGCCCGCATCGGCGGCGACGAGTTCGTGCTGCTGATGCCCGAAACCCCGGGCGCGGACAGCATGTCCACCCTGCAACGCCTGCAGCGTTCGCTGGCGCAGCGCCCGCTGCAGCTGGACGGCAAGCGCGTGCCGGTGCACTTCAGCGCCGGCCTGAGCCAATGGCAGCCCGGCGAAAGCGGCGACGCGCTGCTCAAGCGCGCCGATGCCGCGTTGTACGCGGCCAAGCGGGTGGGCAAGAACCGCGTCCAGGCGGGGTAATGCCTCGACGAACGGGAGCCACGCAGGGCGTGGCTCTACGCCTCAGTGCGCCGGCGTTTTTCCGCGGATTTTCTGGAACCCGGTCACCGCGGCCAGTACCACCGCACCGGCGATCACGCCGACGACGAGGTTCGCGCCCGCTTCCACCAGCCAGCCCCACGGTGCCACCTTGCCGGCGATGCCCAGCACGACGTGATGCACGGCCGGCACGTTGTGCACCAGGATGCCACCGCCGACCAGGAACATGGCCAGGGTGCCGGCCACCGACAGGAACTTCATCAGCCACGGCGCCGACGCCACCAGGCCGCGTCCGAACGCGGCCAGCGCCCCGCCCTTCTTCGACAGGTACAGGCCCGCGTCATCCAGCTTCACGATGCCGGCCACCAGCCCGTACACGAACACGGTCATGCCCAAGGCGATCACCACCAGCGCGGTGACCTGGTTGAGGAACGGCGCGGCCGACACCACGCCCAGCGACAGCACGATGATTTCGGCCGACAGGATGAAATCGGTGCGGATCGCGCCCTTCACCTTGTCCTTCTCCCACGCCACCATGTCGACCTTGTCGTCGGCCAGCGCCTTGAGCCGGGCGGCCTTCTGCTGCTCGTCCTCTTCCTGCGAATGCAGGAACCGGTGCGCCAGTTTTTCCACGCCCTCGTAGCAGAGGAACGCGCCGCCGATCATCATCAACGGCACTACGATCGGGATCGGATAGCCCTTGCCCTTGAGCCAGGCTTCCAGTGCGCTGATCGCCAGCGCCGCCGGCACCAGGATCGCCTTGTTGACCAGCGAGCCTTTGGCCACGGCCCATACCACCGGCAATTCCCGGTTGGCGTTCACCCCGGTGACCTGCTGCGCGTTCAGCGCCAGGTCGTCGCCGAGGACGCCGGCGGTCTTCTTGGCCGCGACCTTGGTCAGGATCGAGACGTCATCGAGCAGGGCCGCAATATCGTCGAGCAACGCAAACAGGCTGGCACCGGCCATGGCAATCCAGAAATCGGAGGGAGGCGCCGATTCTGCCCGATCCGGCCACGTTCGTGGAAGATCGCCCGGATTCACCGCCCCACCACCGCCCAGCGGCGACACTGCGGGTCCGTCCTGCCCCGGAGCCCTGCTTGAATACCTCGCCCGTCATCCCCGGCTCGCCGTCGCTGGTCAAAGGCATGAACCGCCGCAGCCAGATCCTGCGCCTGCTGCTGCGCTACCGGCATTCGGGGGTGTTCTCGGGAATGAACCTGGATTCCCGCGCCGTCCACGACCTGCCGCCGGAAGGCAACCCCGAGCAGTTCGTCACCGACCTGGAATCGCTGGGCCCCACCTTCGTGAAGCTGGGGCAGATGCTGTCGACCCGCCCGGACATGGTCCCGGTGGAGTTCGCCACCGCGCTGGAACGCATGCAGGAAAAGGTCGCGCCGATCCCGGTCGAGCGCATCTACAGCATCATCGAGCAGGAACTGGGCGCCCCGGTGTCCAAGCTGTTCTCCAGCTTCGACCCGGTGCCGCTGGGCTGCGCCTCCATCGCGCAGGTGCACCGCGCGCAACTGCATGACGGCCGCGACGTGGCGGTCAAGGTCCAGAAGCCCGAGGTCGCCGCGCAGCTGCGCTCGGACCTGGAGGTGCTGCGCAGCTTCGCGCTGGCCGCCGACCACCTCACCCAGGTCGGGCGCCGGGTGCGCCTGCGCGATTGGCTCAACGAGTTCGCCAAGACCCTGATGCAGGAGCTGGACTACCACGCCGAAGCCGAGAACCTGCAGCGCTTCGGCCAGCACCTGCGCCCGTTCAAGCCGCTGTGGGTACCGCAGCCGATCTGGGATTACTGCAGCCACCGCGTGCTGACCATGGAACTGGCCCAGGGCGTGCGCGTGGACATGATCCCCGACGTGCGCCGCACCGAAGAGCCGATGGCGCCGCTGGCCGCTGCGCTGATCCGTGGCTACATCGACCAGATCTTCGTGCATGGCGAGATCCACGCCGATCCGCATCCGGGCAACCTGCGCGTCACCCCGGAAGGCCGGCTGGCGATCTTCGACCTCGGCATGGTCGCGCACATGCCACCGCGGCTGCGCGAGCGCCTGCTCAAGCTGCTGTTCGCGGCGGTGGACGGGCGTGGCGAGGAAGTGGCCGACGAAATCATCGGCATCAGCACGCGCCTGGAAGCGTTCGACGAGGAACGCTACCTGCGCGAAACCGGCCAGGTCATCGCCCGCTATGCCGCCAGCGGGACGTTCTCCGAAGGCCGCGTGGTGCTGGACCTGGTCCGCATCGCCACCGCCAGTGGCCTGCGCACCCCGCCGGAGTTGAGCCTGCTCGGCAAGGCCCTGCTGAACCTGGAAGCGGTGTGCCGTCTGCTGTCGCCGGACCTGGACACGCGCCGCATCGTCGAACGCCAGCTGCAGCACGTGATGCGTGCGCGTCTGAAGAAGTCGCTGTCGGCGGCCAACCTGGCCAGCGAGGCGATGGAAGTGCAGCAGCTGCTGCGCGAGGGCCCGCGCAAGATGTCGGACATCCTGGCGCTGCTGGCGGAAAACCGCCTGCAGATGAAGGTGACCGGGCTGGAAGAATCGCGGCTGATGGAGAACCTGCAGAAGATCGCCAACCGCGTCTCCGCCGGCATCGTCACTGCCGCGCTGATCCTGGCGGCAGCGATGATGATGAAGGTCGACACCGGCTGGCATCTGTTCGGATATCCGGCGATCGCATTCACCTTGATGCTGATTGGTGTGTTCCTTGGATTGGGGATCATCCTCAGTGCGTTGCTGTTCGATCGCCGTGCGCGGTCACGGGAAGAGCGCGGGCATCGTTAGCGCCGGCGGTAACGTCAGGTGAGGACGACGGCACGCGCAGGCGTGCCGTCTTCACATGCGTTTTACCCTTTTGAATGCAATGCGTTGTAGGCGCTCGCACCGCGTTTCCAACAAACATTTCAGTCAGGTTCGCGCAGGCATGATCCGGTCATCGGCCTGTCATGCGGTTGTGGTTGGACAGCCGGTCGGATGGGAATACGTCGTCATGGCGTCCATCACCACCTGTCTCCGCTGCCGATGATGCCCATGCTCTGGATCCTGCTGCTGTCGCTGTTGCTGCTCACCTGGTTGCTGCTTGCTTCAGGTCGCTGGGCATGGTGGAAGGCGGGGCTGATGTCGCTGCTGCTGTTGGCGCTCAGTGCATGGTGGTTGATCAACAAACTCTCCGGCGATGGCCTGAATGCGGCCACGCTGTACCACCTGCGCGCGGACATGGAAGGCGCTGGCGTCTCGGACTTCAAGGGCTACATCGCCGGCTTCATCGCGCTGGCGCTGCTCTCGCTGCTTCCGCTGCTTACCCCGCGCATCAAGCGTTGGCACCGGACCGCGCACGGTCGCGGCGTGTTTGCCGGCTTCCTCGCGGTGTGGCTGCTGGCGATCGGCGTCAGCCCGCTGTACCGCGATGGCCAGCGGCTGTACCAGCAGATGCGCCCGGTCGATTACAGCATGGTGGCCCCGGAGTACCGCGTGCCGCAGCAGCCGCTGCGCAAGCCGCGCAACATCGTGTGGATCTATGGCGAAAGCCTGGAGCGCACGTATCTGGATGAGTCCACCTTCCCCGGGCTCATGCCGAACCTGAATCGGCTCGCTGGACAATCGCTGGACGTGCGTGGACTGGTCTCGGCCGAGGGCGGCGGCTGGACCATCGCCGGCCTGGTGTCGTCGATGTGCGGCGTGCCGCTGACCACCGCGCAGGGCGATGAGAACAGCATGGACCGCATGGGCAGCTTCCTGCCCGAAGCGGTGTGCCTGGGCGATTACCTCAAGCAGCAAGGCTATACCAACCATTACCTGGGCGGCGCCAACGGCCTGTTCGCCGGCAAGGGGCAGTTCCTGGCCACGCACGGCTTCGATGCAGTGGATGACCTGGCCTGGTTCAAGCAGCAGAAGATCGCGCGCTCGCATTTCTCCACCTGGGGCGTGCACGACGACGTGCTGCTGGATAAGGCCTATGACCGCTTCATGAAGCTGTCCAAGGCGGGCCAGCCATTCATGCTGACCACGCTCACCATGGATACCCACCACCCGGCAGGGCACCTGCCGGTGGCCTGCAAGCGCACCCGTTACCAGAGCGACTACGGCAACATCGGCCTGCTCAATGCGCTCAAGTGCACCGACGGGCTGATCTCCAAGCTGGTCGACCGCATCCAAGCCAGTCCTTACGGCGACGACACGCTGATCGTGATCGCCTCCGACCACCTGGCCATGCCCAACGACCTGAGCCACATCCTGGCCAGGCAGAAGCGCGAGAACCTGCTGCTGTTCCTGGGCAAGGACATCGCCCCGCGCCAGCTTGCGGCCGAAAACGGCTCCACCCTCGACTCGGGCGCGACCCTGCTCAGCCTGATCGAGCCGGAGATCGGCGAGATCGGCTTCGGGCGTTCACTGCTGCAGCCCGAGCGCCCGAAGAGCGCCAGCGCGGCGGCGTTCCGCGACGACGGCAAGGACTTCCCGCGTTACCTGGCGTTCTCGCGCTCGTTGTGGCTGGGCGACAAGACCCGCCAGCTGCGCATCGACGACGACAACCAGGTGGTGATCGGCCTGCAGCATGTGCAGCCGCCGGTGCTGCTGGAATACGACAGGCAGTGGGACCTGAAGTCGGTCTATCTGGAAAACACCTCCAAGCAGTTCGACCTGGCCGACCCGGCCAACACCCTGGCCTACGTCGATCGCTGTACCGCCTTCGAGGATGGCTCGGCCGACGGTGACTGGTGCGCGATGCTGGTCAACCGCGACAAAGGCATCAAGTTGTACCGCGATGACCAGCTGCGCCAGGGCTTTGCCGTGGATGCGCCGCTGGATCCGTTCAATGGCCCACGCCCGAGCATCCGCCAGGCGCACATGATCACCCAGAAGGGTCGCCGCACCCGCGCCGGCCAGTACATGCTGCAGCTGGTGGCGAAGCAGTCGCCGGACCGTGGCTTCTGGATCGAGGCGGTCTCGTCCAAGCGCAAGGTGGTGGTGGCCCAGCAGTGGGTCCAGCCCGATGCGGAAGGCCGCATCAGCGTGCCGGTCGGGCTGGATCACGAGGTGGATGACCTGGAGATCCGCGCCTGGCTGAACCATGCCGAGAAGCTTGCGGTCGACACATTCGCGCTGGTTCCGTCACGACGTGGCAATCCCGGCTGATCCTGCTGGAACGGGGCCCTTCGGAGGCCCCGTTTTGCGATGACACGCACACCCTGGGCCGGGACGGACCGGCAAAATCGGCGCCCGCCGAGGTACAACCGGGGAGCACACCATGCCGGGCCCATTGCCGGCGGCCCGCTGCGCGGCGGTCGCGCCGTTGCCGGCCCGCTGCCGCGCGGGCAGCATCCCGCAGCGCGCGCCGCCGTGCCGCGTCCACAACGCGGCCTGGCCGCTCGGCAGCGGGCAGGACCCGCCCCTGCAGCCGGCGCTGGCAAGCTTCCTGCGAAGCTGCCCTTTGCTGCCCTCGGAACTGGCCCGGGTCGAAGCGCAGCTGTGTGAGCAGCTGTCCGTGGCGTCGGCCGAAGTACTGGGCAGGCACGTGGCCACCCTGCTCCGCGACACCGCACCGGCCTCGCGGCCGGCCGCGCTGGACCAGGCATTGCGTCATGCGGAGCAGGCGTGGCGACACGAATGCGCGCGGGTGGCCGCCGCGCTGGTGAGTGGGCTGGGACGCCTGCACGTCCGGCGGGCCGCCGGCATCGCCCTGTACGCGATCGCCAACGCCGCGCTCGGCGAGCGTGGGGCGCAGCTGCTGGCGGGGTCGCAGCTGGCCATGGCGCTGCCACGCCTGCTGCAGGACCGGCAGTTGCTGCCGTGGCTGCATTGGCTCTGCCAGCTGCCGCTGCCGTCGCTGCGCGGCGGCGTCTGGGTGGAGCCGCTGCTGACGCTGCTTCCGTCCGCGCTCGAGGCGATGCTGCAGCCGGCCGTGGCCGGTCATGCCCTGCTGCGCCAGCCCTTGCAGCTGCCGACCACGACGCTGCGCCTGCTGCTGCTGGCCACGACCTGGGCGCTGTGGTTCCGCCAGGCGTCGCCTCCCGCGCCTGCCACCATCACGGGCCGTCGGATGGCGCGGATACCGGCCGTGCTGGACCAGCTGGACCTGGTCGGCACTGCAGCCCAGAGGTTGTTCGCGGCGCCCGCCGTGACCTGGCGCACCCTGCCCGAATCGACGCCTGCTGTTGCGGCTTTCCCGGTTGCAGCTGCCGCGGAATCGACGCGGTTGCTGCGTCCCGCGCCGGCGTTCGCAGTGGCGATGGCCGCCAGCCTGCCGGCCCTGTCGGCAGGAACCGCACCGCGCCGTGCGATGGCCGCCGTGGCGGGCCTGGCAGCGGCCGGTGCCGGGGCTGCCTGGATCGCCTCGACCTGGAAAAACGGCGCGCCCGGAACGCCGGTCGCAGCTGCCTCCGCGCTGCCGCTGTCGTTACCCCCGCCACAACCTTCGCGTAGATCACCCCGCTCTGCCGACGCCGATCCCGGCCGCGCAGAAGCGACCGCGCAGGACCGCGCTGCGCTGATCGAAGCGCTGTGGTCGCTGCGCGACAGCGCCGTGGCCGGGGGTGAAGCGCGCGTGCCGCGCACCGCGTTCGTTCCCGCCGAGGGCTCGTCGCTGGCGCTGGCGCTGCAGCGCGTGCGCGAGCAGCTGCTGTGGCTGTACCGCCAGGATGACTTCCTGCAGCGGTTGTACGCCGAGCGCACGCCGCCGTCGACGCTGTGGATGGCCAACGCGACCCTGGGCGCGGCGCGGGTGAACTCCGGGACGGCAGTAGTGCTGCATCCACTGCCACCGGCGGAGGGCGGCGACGCCTGGTCCGCCCCTACCGGAGTGCTGCTGGACGACCTGCAGCGCCGCGTCGACGCGGCCGGCGGCTGCTTCGACAACAGCGTGCCCGCGCGCCTGGACTGTGCGCTGGGCTTCTATGCCGGTCACGCGTTGCCGACGACGCCGCAGACGCCCCACGCCATTGATAGGCTGATCCTGGGGCTGGAGCAGGTCCTGCACCGGCCCGCGGACGGCGAGGCGCCGGCGACCAACGAAACCGCCACCCTGCTCCGGCTGCGGCAGCAGGTACTGCAGCTGAAGGCGATGCCCATCCGTGGCCTGGAACCGAACTGGCGCGGCTGGCGCCCCGATCCGCGCTCGCACCTGGGCCACAACATGGCATTGGCGCGCAGCCTGCTGCTGCAGGTATCGGCGCACGCCGAGGTGATCGCGCTGTGCTGGCACCACCACGCCGATCCTGCACAGCTGGTCTACCCCGCGCACGGCGCGGTGCTGGCACGCGCGCTGCAGGGCACCCGCACCGTGCCGCTGTTCGACGCCGGCCAGCCACCGCCTGCATTGCGTGCCATCGACACCCTGCTGCGCGGCATCGCAACCATGCTGCATGCACCGGTGCGGTCCAACGGCCGGATGCAGGTGCCGGAAATGCTGGCCTACTATGCCGCACCGCTGCCGGCGGCACCGATGGACGACGCGCCGTTCGACACCTGCCTGGCTATCCTCGACCGGCAGCTGGCCCCACCGCCAGCGCCTGCCCCCGGGCCCCGGCGCGTCGATGCAGTGTGGGATACGCCCGTGGCGCTGGCCGCGCAGGATGCTCCGCGCCTGCTGCACCACCTGTGGGAACGCTTCGACGCCCGCATCGACAACTGGGACGACGCACTTGCGCAACAGCGCCTCGCGCCGGCGCCGGGCTCGCCGATCCACACCGCCTGGCGTGATGCGCAACACCAGCTGCGGCAGGTGTTCGAACAGCCGGCGATCTGGACCGGGATGCGGCGCCTGAACGCGTCGTTCCAGTCGCTGCGTGTCGCCACCGACGGCATCACCGCGCGCGAGCGCGGCTCGGGCCGCAGCGTGATCGTCGTCGATGGCCTGGCGGGCTCGCTGGAACCTTCCCTGGCCCGCCGCCTGGAAGCGCTGTACCGCATGACCGACCGCCTGGGTCGGTTCTCTCCGGGCAGCACCGTGCCGCTCACCAATGCGCTGCAGTTCCACGGTGCGCTGCCGCGGCCGGCGGCATCGGCCTGCACTTCCCCGCTGCTGTGCACGCAGGCCCACCTGCTGCATGCCATCGCGCGGGTGCACGAGGACTGGCAACGGCGGAACGCAGCCCCGTCGCGTTGGCACCAGGCCAGCAACGAACTGCAGGAACTGCGTCCCCTGCTGGGCCGCGATCCGGCCGCGGCCACCCGCGGCCACCGGGCGGCGCTGGGCACCACCACCGCGACCACGCTGCAGCCGGCGCTGTCGGCGTTCGCCGACCTGTTCGCCCTGCCTGCAGTGCAGGCATCACTGCCGTCCCTGCACCCGCCGCCGCTGTGGATCAGCGTGGATGCGGACGGCAGCGTGGTCGCGCAGGATGCCAGCGGCGTGCTGCATGCGCTCGACCCCACCGCGCCATGGCGGCAGGATGCGGCGGCCGCGCCGCTGCTCGCCACCCTGCGCGACGTCGCCGCGCAGCTGGGCGGGCCGGTGCGCTCGGACGGCCGCGTCAATGTCTCGGACATCCTGACCGCACATGGCGGCTGTGGGCCGGAGGAGGAAACCCATTTCGATGGTGCTGCGCGGTGCGTGGAAAGGCTGCTGGGCGAGCTGCGGCTGGGCATGCGCGCCGATCTGCTGCACGCGTGGGACGCGCTGGATGCGGCTGACCTGGAGCGGATACGCACGACCACGGCCGCGTTCCTGGCCCAGCGCGCGCCCGACCCACAGACCCTGCTCGAATACCTGGCGCGCCCGCTGCTCGAAAACGGCGACATGGGCTGGAACCAGCTGCACCGCACCAGCCATCTCGTCGCCAGCATGGCGCGCACGCCGCGTGCACTGCGGTTGCAGGCCGCCCTGCTGGATGCGCTGGGCTGGTACGCCGGCAGCGCGCACGCACCCACGTCGCCCACGCTGCTGGCCAGCCTGACCCGGGTGGCGATCGTGCTCGACCTGGGTCCGCCATCGGACCGCGATGCCCGGGTGCTGCTCGGTTACCGCCTGCACAAGTCCTCGAACTGGGGGCGCACCTTCGCGCAGATCCGGCTGGACTTCCAGGACTACCTGCACAGCATGGGACGCATTCCCGCTTCGGCGCTCGGCATGGCCACCGCGCTGGCCCTGCAGGATCATGCGCCCGAGCTGCTGGCGACCGATGTTCCGGCGAACCTGGTGTACGCCAACACCATCGCATCGATCCAGTTCGTCAGCGGCGTACACCTGGCCGAACGGATCCGGCGCGGCCTGTCGCAGCAGATGCGGTTCGGTGAGCTGCTCAGCCTGTCTTCGGAGTTCGCAGAAGGCGTCGGCGTGCCGGACCTGGTCAAACAGATGACGTTGCAGGCACGGCGCCTGCCCACCCATGACTGGTACGTGTTCCGCCAGCTGGAACGCGGCCCGGCACCCCCGCTGCAGCCGTCCGGACGGATCGCAGCGGCATTGCTCGCCTTCGACCAGCGCGTGGCCGCGATCGAGCGCGCGGTGGCCGACGTGCTGGCTCCGCTGCCGTATCGCATGCCGCTGCTGGAAGCGGAGATCCGCCGGGTGTTTCCACGTTTCCCCGGCGTACTGGCCGAGCATGCGTGGAATTCGACCGAGTTCCTGCTCTGCCATGACGACAACCATTTCGGGCGCAGTTTCCCGTTCTTCGAAGTCATCGCTGCCGGCGCGCTGCGCACCGACGCCGACCGCTGGCGTCCGTGCCGCACCTTCGTCCCGGACACGCCGCTCAACCGTGCGCAGGGCAACCCGCGTTACGAGGCGGCACTGCAGGACGCCTACGCGCTGATGCGGCCGGCGCTGCCGCGGCTGGCCGACATCAACGCGCGTTACCAGCGCCGCTTCGACGCCTATTTCCGCCACGCGCAGCGCGGCTATGGGGTGTTGATCGAAGAAGCGCTGTACCAGCGCCCGGAGGAGGAGCGGCACGCCCTGATGCAGGGCGCAGTGGAGGTGTTCACCCTGCGCACGCACGAACCCGACCTGGAGGCGCGGCAGGAGACCCGCAACGACACCGATCCCTACCGCGGTCGCTTCGGCGTGGTCTACACCCTCACCCTGTCCGGGCAGCCGCGCCACTTCCAGCTGTTTCCGCTGCAGAGCCGGATCGTGCCGCTGTCGCTGGACGGGCCGCTGCCGCTGGGCGGCGAACTGCAGAGCCGCAAAGTGCGCCTGCGCAGCGGCAACATGGCCACCGTGCAGGTACGCCGTGGCACGCCGTTGCCGGTGGACTGGGAAGCGTATGCCACCGACAAGGCACCGGCCGAGGGCCGCTCCTCGGAGGTGATCGTGGAACGACTGCTGCCACCGCCGCACGCGCAGCGCGACAACAGCGCCCTGGCCTCGCCGTTCCATGCCCTGGTCGATCCGATCCAGCACGGCTTCTTCTGGCTCGACGCGGACAGCTTCCGTCGCGAAGGCTGGGCCCCCACCGGCTACGAGCTCCACCTGGAAGACGCGCCGTTGTGGCTGAAGACGGTGGACTTCTTCGTGCCCTTCGTGGAAAACCTGCGCCGGATCTCCTCCCGGAACCGCAACGAGTTCGCCATGGCGGCGTTCGGGCTCTACCTGGAAGCGATCATCGTGGTCGGGCCGGTGGTCAGCGGGGTGGCCAAGGTGCTGGCCCGGCCCGGACTGAAACTGACCCTGCCGCGCTTCGCGGAACTGTCGCGCGTGCTCGGCCACGGCACGCTGGATGCGCTGAATCCGGCTGCCGGCAGCCTGTCGCTGCTGCGGGTGGGCGTCAGCGTGGCGCAGCGCACCGCGCGCGGCAACCTGCGCTTCCTGTGGTCGGTGATGAGCCGGCAGGCCTCGCCCGCCCAGCCACCGGTCATGCGCTGGGCCATGCGCGAGGGCATGGCCATCGCCAAGGAAGGCGGCGCATTGGCGTCGCCGCTGTATGAAATCAAGGTGCGTACCGTCGACGGCATCCCCGGCGCCATGGTCGCGCCTCCGCCGCTCACCAGTGGCAGCCGCACCCTGCACCTGGTCGACCCGGCCACGTTGAGCCTGTACGGCCCGGCGCTGCAGGAGCGGCTCGGCGAAAGCGGCGGCGCGGCCGGGATGCTGATCAAGGTCGGCGGCAGTCCGCGCACCCCTCACGTGTCACCGGGCAAGGCGCTTAAGCCGATCAAGCAGGGCCCCAAGACCTCGGACGAACAGCCCGATGACGATACCGGACGGCTGCAGCCACCGGTACTCACCCTCCCCGACCACCGCGCGTTGGGCGTGCCCGCCGCGCGTCCCTGAGCGTTCTGGGGTCAGGGCTCGTCGCGGGCCGGTGCCGGGTCGCGCACGAGGTGGATGTCGGTGGGCGCCGACAGCGCGATATCGGCGGCAGCGAAGTTCTGCAGCATGGTGAAGTACAGGTCGCTGCGCACTCCGTACACCGCGCGCGGACCGGACGTGTAGGCAAAGCTGTTGATCGCGACCTGGCCATTGGCGATCGAATCGATGAACACCGACGGCGCCGGGTCGGCCAGCACGCCGACATGCGCGGCATAGGCATCGAGCAGGATCTGCCGTACCGCGGCGACGTCGGTGCTGAGCGGCACGCTGAACTGTATCTGGATCCGGCCCTGCGCGTTGCCCATGGTCATGTTGCGGATGGTCTTGGTGATCAGCTCGGAGTTGGGCACGATCAGCGTGGACTTGTCGCCCACCTGGATCTCGGTGGAACGCACGTTGATGCGCTTGATGTCGCCTTCCTGGTCGCCGAGCTTGATCCAGTCGCCGATCTTCACCGGCCGCTCGGCCAGCAGGATCAGGCCCGACACGAAGTTCTGGGTGATCGCCTGCAGGCCGAAGCCGATGCCCACCGACAACGCGCTGACCAGCAGCGCCAGGCGCTCCAGGCCGATGCCCATCGCGGTCAGCCCCCACAGTACCGCCAGGATGATGCCCAGGTAGCGTGTGACGGTGCTGATCGAATTGCGTGCGCCGGCATCGAGTTCGGTCTTCGGCAGGTAGGTGTCGGTCAACCAGCGCTGGAACGCCTGCATCGCCGCCCATACGACCAGGAACGCCAGCACGGCATAGACCACGTCGCTGGGCTTGAGCGTGACCTTGCCCAGGGTGATGCCCTTGGACAGGGTATCCAGGCCGCCAAACAACGCATTGGTGTTGCCGAACGGCGCGGTCAGTGCCAGCACCGCCAGCACGATCACGCCGATGCGCAGTACCGCCGACAGCAGCACCCCGCCCTGCTCCAGCCGCGACGCGCTCAGGCCCGTGGTGAGCACCACGGTCTGGCCGATCCGGCCGCTGGGCGACAGCAGCCAGATCGCCAGATCGTCGGCGAACTTCAGCAGCAGCGAGGCGGCCAGCAGCACCACCGCGCCCCAGATCAGCTGCTGGCCGACGAACAGCGCGAAATTGAGGTAACCCAGCAGCGTGGCGATGACCGCTGCAGACACGACCACGTTGCCGACCACGCGGGCCAGTACGATCCAGCCGCTCCTGCGCCCGCTGGCCTTGGGCTTGGCCGGGGCATCGGCGCCCTGTGCATCCAGTTTGGCCTGCACCTCGTCGGCCTGGCGGCGGTGCATGCGCGCCAGCGACACCAGGATGGCGATGATCAGCACCATGTAGGTGATGGCGATCAGCCCGTCCACCGCCACCGTGGTGACCTGGCTGGTGCGCGCCTGCTTGTTTAGCGCCACCAGCAGGATGCTCACCCAGGTCAGTCCGGCCGCGTACCAGGCGTACTTGCGCAGGCGCCAGGCCATGTCGTCGTCGAGGTTCATCAGGCGCCACGAGGGCCGCTTGGGCATCAGCAGCGCCGCGCTCAGCGCCGCCATGAACGCCGCCACGAAGGTGGCGACCTGGAAGTTGAGCGCCACCGCTTCAAGCCGCGGCGGGATCGCACCGATTTCCTGCAGCGAGCCCACCAGCATCGCCGCGGCGAAACCGGGCAGCAACGTGCCCACCGCCAGCAACCAGACCGCCAGCCCCGAGCGCCGCAGGCGACCGTCGGGCGCGCGTTCGGAGGCCGCAAAGCGCCGGCCCAGCGCGCGCAGCCACAGGCGCAGTGGGAAGAACATCAGCAGCGCCACCACCGCACCGAACAGCGGCGTACCCCAGCCGTGCTGCGCGATGGCCTTGCGCGCGGTGGATTCGCCCTGCCGGTACAGTGCCACCAGCCGGTCTAGGTCGGCCGGCACATGGGTCGCGAACTGACGCCACAGCGAGGGCGAGAGCGGCGAATTGACCTTGCGCACCAGCTCCTCGCTGAGCTGGGTGGCGCGCATCTTCTCGATATCGGCACTCAACTGCTTGGCGTCCACGGCCAGCAGTCGCGCCCGCGCGATGGCCGCCGCGATGTCGGCCCGCTCCTGGTTCAGGGTCTTGCGCTGCTGGGCCAGCTCACGCGATTCCACCGTGCCTTCGGCAACCGCGCCCAGCTGGGAAATGCGGATGTCCAGCTGGTCCAGCTGCGGTTGCAGCGCGCCCACCGCGTCATCGGCGCGGCGCTGCACGCCCAGGGCCCGGTCGGACAGGGTCTTGAGCGTGTCGCGGGTGTCGGCATCCTCCAGCGACCGCTGGATCGCGGTCAGGTCCTTGCCGGCCTGCGCCAGCTGGGCGAGCGGCTGGTTCTGCGCGTCATCGGCGCCCTGCGCGAATGCGACAGGGGCGGCCAGCAGCCAGGCGGACATCAACAGGCCGAGCAGCGGCCGCAGCAGGGGGAAACCAGGACGGGAAGACAAACCAGCAGTACCAGGGCAACACGCGGACCACCGCGCCTTGGCGGACTATAAACCGCTCCGTGTTCACATCGGGTAAGCGCGCCCGGATGGCTGTCACGCGCGGATCGTTCCGGCTTCACTTGGCCGTGGCGGCGGCCCCGGCATCGTGGATTCCATGTTCCTACCGAGGCCTGCAATGAGCACCCACGCCGACCTGAAAACCGTCACCGACCTGCAGCTGCCGCGCTATCTGGGCACCTGGTACGAGATCGCCCGGCTGCCGATGAAGCATGAACCGGATGACTGCACCGACGTCAGCGCCCACTACGAGATGAAAGACAACGGCCATGTGGCCGTCCTCAACCGCTGCCGCGTGGGCGACAGCATCGAGGAAGCCGAAGGCGAAGCGTGCCCGGTCGACAACGACCCCGCCCGGCTGGAAGTGAGCTTTCTGCCCAAGGGCCTGCGCTGGCTCCCCTTCACCAAGGGCGATTACTGGGTGATGCAGGTGGCGCCGGACTACAGCGTGGCGCTGGTCGGCAGCCCGGACCGCGACTACCTGTGGCTGCTGGCACGCCAGCCGCAGCTCGACGCCACCGTCCAGGAGCACTACCTGGCCCAAGCGCGCCTGCAGGGCTTCGACCTCAGCCGGCTGATCCACACCCCGCACACCGGCCGACCCACTGCCTGACCCCGCATGGACCTCAAAAGCGGGTACCCCTTCTGGGCCATCAGCAACGGGCTGATGCACGCCTTCCCGCCGTTGCGCGAGGATCGCAGCTGCGACGTGCTGGTGGTGGGCGGCGGCATCAGTGGCGCGTTGATCGCCAACGAGCTGTGCGCGCACGGCCATGACGTGGTGCTGGTCGAACAGCGCGACATCGGTTGGGGCAGCACCGCCGCCAGCACCGCGTTGCTGCAGTATGAAATCGACACCCACCTGGTCGACCTGGCCAAGCGCTTCGGTGAAGCGGATGCGGTGAAGGCCTACCGCGCCTGCGCCGAGGCGATTCCCGCCCTGCGCAGCGTGGCAGCGGGTTTCCGCGGCGTGGACTGCCACCCCATGCAGAGCCTGTACTACGCCAGCAAGCGCCGCCACCGGGCGGTGCTGCAGGAGGAGTACGCCCTGCGCGACCGGCACGGCTTCGATGTGCGCTGGCTGGACGCCGACGCTGTGCAGGAGGAATTCGGCATCCAGGCACCGGGCGCGATCCTCAGCGCGCTGGCCGCGCGGGTGGATCCCTATCAGCTGACCTACCGCCTGTTGATGCGGCTGGCCAAAGCGGGCTGCGCGGTGCATGACCGCACCGTGCTGCACACCCTGGAGCCCACTGCGCGCGGGGTGACTGCCACCACCCCTGAGGGCGTGCGCATCCGCAGCCGCCATGTGGTGCTGGCCACCGGCTACGCCGGCCAGCGCTGGCTGAAGCAGAAGGTGGCGCGCAACCGCAGCAGCTACGCGTTCATCACCGACCCGATCGATCCCGGCCTGCTGGGACCGCTGGTCGACACCATGGCCTGGGAGTCGGCGCGCCCCTACCTGTACCTGCGCAGCACCGGCGACCACCGGCTGCTGGTGGGCGGCGAAGACGATGCGGTGGACATCCCGGCCCGGCGCGACGGTCGCGTGGCCGGCAAGACCGGCACCCTGCTCAAGCAGGTGGGGAAGCTGTTCCCCCACCTGCCGCTGCAACCGGCGTTCTCGTGGGGCGGCACCTTCGCCGAGACCGCAGACGGCCTGCCGTTCTTCGGCCCGCACCCACAATGGGGGCCGCGGGTATTGTTCGCGATGGCCTACGGCGGCAACGGCATCACCTACTCGATGGTCGGCGCGGCCCTGCTGCGGGCCCGTATCGAGCGTCGCCGCCATCCGCTGGCGGACCTGTTCGGGTTCCAACGCCTGGACAGGTGATACAAACCGCGTCACGACAGGCATCATTCAAGCAACGGCTGCTAGCGTCAGCGCTGTCGGCCGCCTTGCCTGCCCCGGAGCCCACCATGATCCGCCCGCTTTCCCTGCTGCTGTGCCTGCTGGCTCCCGGCGTCGTGCTGGCGCAATCCGCTGCCGGTGCCACCGGGCCGCAGTCGGCCACCGACCTGGACCTGTCGCTGCCGCAGGCGCCGCTGCAGTATATGAACTACCCCACCCTGCGCGGCGACCCGCCCGGCACCTTCTACGGCGACAAGAGCGGCCGCCGCGCCCTCCCGCGCGACGCTGCCGGCAACCGCATTGCCGGGGTCACCGATGACAAGCTGCGGGTCAATGGCAGCATCACTACCGGCATCGGCTACGCCAAGGGCTTCGGCAATACCCATTTCAACGCCGCCGAGTTGAACCTCAACAAGAACTACACCAACGACGACGGCAAGACCCGCAACATGAACCTCAACATCCAGATCAGCGAGGGCAAGGGCCCGGGCTTCTATGGACCGTATGGTGGGGGTTACGGCGGGTACGGCCCCGGCTACTGGAACGGTCCGCCGCCGGTTGGCTGGTAAGCGACTCAGTCCCACCAGTCTTCGCGCTGGATCGAGATCACCCGGCCGTCGTGCCCGCTCATGCGCACGTCCACGCGCTGGTTGCGGGCGTTGCGCGCTTCCAGCGTCCAGGTGGCGCCATCGCGTTCCACCGATTCGATCTTCGTCAGCCCGGCCTTGCCGGCACGGCTGAGGATCTGCCCCGCGTCCAGCATCGGCCGGTCGCTGTACGGGTCGAAGATCTCGCCGGTGCCCGGGTCGATGATCACCTCGGCGAACCTGCCATCGGCGCGGGTGACATCGGCTTCCCACACGCCGTCGTCGCGCTCCAGCTCGTGGACCTGGGTGTAACCGGCAGCAGTGAGCCTGGCCTGCACGTCGGCAGCGTTCAGCGACTTGGCGAAGGCCGGGGCGGCGGTGAAGGTGGCCGCCAGCGCGGCGGCAAGGATCAGCTTGTTCATGGGGGCGTTCCTGGAAAGTGACCGGATCATCCCGGCGCCGCCAGTGTTGCAAGCGCCCTTAAGCACAGCATGAGCCCGGTTGTTAGGCGACGTTTAAACGCCGCCCGTATACCGTATCCACCCCTCCCGAGCCCCGCCGCCATGACTGCCCTGTCGCTGCTGCTGCCCCTGCTGCTGACCGCCTCCGCCCAGGACCCGATGCGGGTACTGGATGGCGGCGCGCGCCAGCAGCAGGCGGTGCGCCAGGCGGTGCAGCAGGGCCGCTACGTGCCGCTGGAAACGGTGGTGCGCGACGCCCTGCGCCGCTATCCCGGCCAGCTGCTGGAAGTGGAGCTGGACGACGGCAAATACGAGATCGAGATCCTGGGGCCCAATGGCGTGGTCATGGAGCTGGACTATGATGCGACCAGCGGCCGCCTGCTCAAGATGGAAGAGGACTGATGCGACTCCTGCTTGCCGAGGACGATGCCCTGCTCGCCAGCCAGCTGCAGCTGCTGCTGGAAGACGCCGGTTACGTGGTGGTGCACAGCAGCGAGGGCGTGGACGCCGAGTACCAGGGCCAGGTGGAAGACATCGCCGCGGCCGTGGTCGACCTGGGCCTGCCGGGACTGGACGGACTGAGCGTGATCGAACGCTGGCGCCAGGCCGGACGTGACTTCCCGGTGCTGGTGCTCACCGCGCGCAGCCGCTGGCACGACAAGCTGGCCGGGTTCGACGCCGGCGCCGATGATTTCCTTACCAAGCCGTTCCAGCCCGAAGAGCTGCTGCTGCGCCTGCGCGCGCTGATCCGCCGCAGCGCCGGCCACGCCAGTCCGCGCCTGCAGTGCGGCCCGCTGCGCCTGGACGTCAATGCCGGGCGCTTCGAGCTGGATGGCGTGCTGCTGCCGCTGAGTCCGCAGGAGCACCGCATCCTGAGCTATTTCATGCACCATCCGGACGTGGTGATCAGCCGTTCGCGGCTGGGCGAGCATGTGTATGAAGCCGGCTTCGACCCGGATTCCAACACGCTGGATGTGCTGATCGGGCGCATCCGCCGCAAGCTCGGCAGTACCCTCATCCACACCCACCGCGGCCAGGGCTTCCGCCTCTCGGCGCACCCATGAAGAGCCGCTCGCTGCGCAGCCGCCTGCTGCTGGCCGGTGGCCTGGGCATGGTGCTGGTCTCGGCGCTGGCCACGTGGTGGCTCGGGGCGATGTTCGAGCGCTCGGCGCGAACCGCGCTGGACCAGCAGCTGGGCAACGACCTGATCGCGGTTCTGGCGCTGGTCGAAGTGGACGCACAGGGTGGCGTGCAGGTGCGCGACGAGCTGCGCGACGAACGCTACCGCCGGGTGTTTTCCGGCGCGTACTGGCAGCTGCTCGATGCCACCGGACAACCGCTGGCACAGTCGCGTTCGCTGTGGGACGAAACGCTGGCGGCACCCGCCGCGCTGCGCACCGGACCGGCGCTGCCGTTCGACACCAGCGGACCGTTGCAGCAGCCGCTGCGCGCCCTGGCCCAGCAGGTCACCCTGCCGCGCGCGGACACACCGCTGCGGGTGGTGGTGGCCGCCGACCGCAGCCAGCTCGACGCCCAGGTCACCGCCTTCCGGCAACGCACGGCGCTTGCCCTGCTGGTTCTGATCGCGCTGTGGTTCGCGGTACTGGTCACCCAGGTGCATTACGGCCTGCGTCCGTTGGCCGAGCTGGGGCGCATTGCCGAACAGGTGCGCAACGGCGAGGACGTACGCTTCCCGCAGCAGGGCCTGGTGCGCGAGGTCGCGCCGTTGGCGGCCGAGCTCAACGCCCTGCTGGACCATCACGGGCGCATGGTGCAGCGCGCCCGGCGCAGTGCCGGCGACCTGGCGCACGCGCTGAAGACACCGCTCAGCGTGCTGAGCAACGAAGCCGCCGGCGCAGGTACCGACTGGCGGCGGACCCTGCGCAGCGAGACCGCGCGCATGCAGGCCAGCATCGACCGCTACCTGGCCGCAGGCATGGCCGCCGACCACCAGCAGCGCACACCGGTGGCCCCGGTGCTGGGCGCACTGTGCGGGTTGATGCAGCGCGTGCATGGCGAGCGCGCCGTGGTCTTTGCCTGCGATGCGGACGCGGCGGGCGTGTTCGCCGGCGCGCGCGAGGACCTGGAAGAGATGCTGGGCAACCTGCTGGACAACGCAGGCAAGTGGGCCGCGCAGCGGGTCGAGGTCACGGTGATCCAGGTGGGATCCGGTTTACGGATCGAGGTCAGCGACGATGGCAGCGGGCTGCCGGAAGCCGATCTCGAACGCGTGCTGGGTCGTGGCGTCCGGCTGGACCAGCGCGCGCCGGGCAGCGGCCTGGGCCTGGCGATCGTGGCGGACATTGCCGAGAGTTACGGCGGCAGCCTGGTGCTGCGCAATGGCGCCCCGGGGTTGCAGGCAATGTTGACGTTGCCAGCGGGTTGACGGCCCGACGGGTAGTGCCGACTGTTAGTCGGCTGCCTTTGGCGACAGACAACCAACGCCCGGATCCCGCGCTTCGCGCGGCAGCCCACTCACAGTCGGCGCTACCGGGCTGAGTGCATCCACCAACAGTCGATGGCATCCAGCACGATGTGGATGATCAACCCGATTCCAAACAGCCGCGTCTTCTTCGGTACACACAACCCCGCGTACACCGCGATCGCCGGCGCCGTATGCAACGGATGGAAGCCGATGCTGCAGCGGTTCGGCGCATAGATCGGATCCGCCAGCAGGTGGTCCAGGTCAATGATCCAGCCGAGCAGCAGCAATGCCCACGCCGACAGGAACCGCTTGCGCCAGAACATCCACGCCAGCAGTGCCGGCACCGCGGCATGCAGGAACAGATGGAAGATGGCGCGGCTGCTCATCGAGCCGCCGCGCCATGCCTGCCACCGTGCACCCCGCCGATCAGATCAGCGGCTCGTCGGACAGGTAGGTGTAGCCGGTCAAGCCGGCTTCCAGCGCCTCGGACAGCTCCTGCGCGCGTTCCGGCGACAGCTGGGCGGCGGCCACGCGGTCGGCATAGCTGGCACGCAGGTCGGCCAGGCTGTAGCCCACGTAGTCCAGCATCACGTCGGTGGTATCGCCACGACGCTGCTGGGTGATCGCGTAGCCATCGGCATCGGCCAGCACTTCCACCGCGTCGGTGTCGCCGAACAGGTTGTGGATGTCGCCGAGGATCTCCTGGTACGCCCCGACCATGAAGAAGCCGATGCGGTAGCTTTCGCCCGGGCGCACCGCGTGCAGCGGCAGCGAGGTGTCCAGGCTTTCGTTCTCGACGTAGGTCTTCACCATGCCGTCCGAATCGCAGGTCATGTCGGCGATGATGCCGCGACGTTGCGGCGCTTCGTCCAGGCGCTCGATCGGCACGATCGGAAACACCTGGTCGATCGCCCAGGCATCGGGGATCGACTCGAACACGCTGAAGTTGACGAAGTACTTGTCCACCAGGCGCTCGTTGAGCTCGTCCAGCGCCGGACGGTGGCTCTTCTCGTCGTAGCTCAGGCGTGCACGCACCGCATGGGCGATGGCATAGAACAGATCATCGATGCGCGCCCGCTGCGGCAGGTCGATCTGGCCCAGCGCATAGCTGGACAGGCCTTCGGCATGGAAGTGCTGCGCCTCCTGGAACAGCTCCACCGCCGGGCGCTGGTCCAGGTCGGCATGGATCTCGCGCAGGTGGCGGATCGCGGCGGGCTCGTCGTCGTGCTGGTCGGGCACGCGGCCCTCCTGCGCCTCTTCCACTTCCGAGACGTTGGCGATCAGTACCGCGTGGTGCGCGGTCATCGCGCGGCCGCACTCGGTGACGATGCGCGGCGGGGTCAGGCCGTGCTCTTCGCAGGCGTTGGCCAGCGGCTGCACGATGTTGCCGGCGTACGAATCCAGCCCGTAATTGATCGAGCAGAAACTGCGCGAGCGGGTGCCTTCGTAGTCCACGCCAAGCCCGCCGCCCACGTCCACGTGGGTGATCTTCGCGCCCAGGCGCGAGAGCTCCACGAAGTAGCGGGTGGCTTCGCGCATGCCGTTGGCGATGTCGCGCACGTTGGAGATCTGCGAGCCCATATGGAAATGCAGCAGGCTCAGGCAGTCGGCGTATTCGGTGTCGCGCAGCGACTTCCACAGGTCCAGCAGCTGCCGCGGGGACAGCCCGAACTTGGCCTTGTCGCCGCCGCTGTTCTGCCACTTGCCCGCGCCCAGCGAGGCCAGGCGCATGCGCACGCCCAGGCCCGGCTTCACGTCCAGCGCCTTGGCTTCCTCCAGCACCAGCTTCAGCTCGGAGGGCTTCTCGATCACGATGAAGGTCTGCAGGCCCAGCTTGCGCCCGATCAGCGCCAGGCGGATGTACTCACGGTCCTTGTAGCCGTTGCAGACGATCAGCCCGCCCGGTCGCGACAGGGCCAGCACCGCCATCAGTTCCGGCTTGCTGCCCGCTTCCAGGCCGAAGCCCTCGCCGTGGTGGCTGGCCAGGGTGCCGGCCACGCCACGGTGCTGGTTCACCTTGATCGGGTACACGGCTGTGTAGCCGCCCGGGTAGTCCCAGTCGGCCTGGGCCCGGCCGAACGCGGCCTGCAGCTTGCCCAGGCGCTGGCCAAGGATGTCCGGGAAGCGTACCAGCAGCGGCAGCTTGGCCCCGCCCGCGCGCGCGGCGTCCACGATCTGCGGCAACGACACCACCGGGCCGTCCTGGCCAGTCGGTCTCACCACCATGTGTCCAGCCTGATCCACGTCGAAGTAGCCATCCGCCCAATGCGGAATCGAGTAGGTCTTGCGGGCTTGGTCGAGGGACCAATCGGTCATTTCAGTGGGCCTGGTTGGTAAAAAAGGGGGTGCATGATAACGCCTAACTGGCGACAGCTCCGTTATCATGCGCGCCCGCGCCCGACCCGGGGAATTGAACCTGAACAGGGCGCGGACCCCGTCCGGACGTGGCTAGACCACGCGGCCATCGTGCCGCCAACCCGGCTCCAACTTCTCCGAACAGGACCGTTACACCATGACTGACAACACCAACTGGTATATCGAGCATTTCGAGCGCACCGGCTCGGCCATCGGCTACCGCCTGAAGGGCAAGCTCGATGAAGTGCAGTCGCCGTTCCAGAAGATCGAAATCTTCGCGACCACCGACTGGGGCAACCTGATGACCATCGATGGCGCCATCATGCTGACCAGCAAGGACAACTTCTTCTATCACGAGATGATCAGCCACCCGGTGCTGTTCACCCACGCCGCGCCCAAGCGCGTGGTCATCATCGGTGGCGGCGACTGCGGCACCCTGCGCGAGGTGCTCAAGCACCCGGGCGTGGAGAGCGTGACCCAGTGCGACATCGACGAGCAGGTCACCCGCATGGCCGAGAAGCACTTCCCGGAGCTGTGCGATTCCAACGACGACCCGCGCGCCGAACTGATGTTCGACGATGGCGTGGCCTACATGGCCAACTGCCCGGCCGGCAGCGTGGACGTGGTGATCGTGGACTCCACCGACCCGGTCGGCCCGGGTGAAGGCCTGTTCAACAAGGCCTTCTACGAAAGCTGCTTCAAGGCACTGAAGGAAGACGGCATCCTGGTGCAGCAGTCCGAATCGCCGCTGATGCAGCTGGACCTGATCAACGAAATGCGCACCGAGATGGGCAAGGCCGGCTTCCAGTCGTTCAAGACCCTGCCGTTCCCGCAGCCGTGCTACCCGACCGGCTGGTGGAGCGTGACCCTGGCGCGCAAGGGCCAGAGCAGCTTCGACTTCCGCCAGTCCGATTCGGCCGCCAAGCCCTTCGAGACCCTGTACTACACCGCCGCGCTGCACACCGGCGTGCTGGTGACCCCGCCGTTCGTGCAGGCCGCCCTGAAGGGTTGAGCGGAACGCGTACCGACCAACGGTCGGTACCTACCGGCCCCGCGTACCGACCAACGGTCGGTACCTACCGGCCTCGCGTACCGGCCAACGGTCGGTACCTACCGGCCCCGCGTACCGGCCAACGGTCGGTACCTACCGGCCTCGCGTACCGGCCCACGGTCCGCGGTAGGTGACGACCGTTGGTCGTCACGCGCACCAACAAAAAAACCCGCGCTGTCGCCAGCGCGGGTTTTTTCATTCCGGTAGCGCCGGCCGTTGGCCGGCCCTCGCGATATCGGATTACAGCGCCCAGATCCCCGCAATCACCAGCAGCACCAGGCCCCACTTGATCGCGTGGTAGGCGAACGCGCTCTTCGCGCGCAGCGCCTTGGCCTTCAGCCGCACCTTGTACAGCCCACCGAACGCCTTGTTCACCCCGCCGGTCGGGTCGCCGGGGAAATTCGGCGACGCACCACCGGCCAGCAGCGTAGCGGCCACCGCACGGTTGAACAGGCCCGGCAACCCGAACCGCAGCGGTCGGGCGATGTCGCAGAACAGGATCACCCGGTCCTGCTCGGTTTCATTGTGCGCATGGTGGATGTAGGTCTCATCGAACATCATCCATTCGCCGTCGCGCCAGCTTTTGCGCACGCCGTCCACCTCGATGTAACAGCGGTCATCGTTCGGCGTGGCCAGGCCCAGGTGCAGGCGCAGCGACCCGGCAAACGGGTCGCGGTGCGGGCGCAGCTCGCTGCCGGGCGGCAGCTGGGCGAACATCGCCGCGCGTACGTCGGGGATGGATTCCAGCAGCGCGGTGGTCTGCGGGCACAGCGCCAGCGCCGACGGATGCGACGGGCCATACCACTTCAGGTAGAAGCGCTTCCAGCCGCGGCGGAAGAACGAATTGAAACCGGCATCGTTGTACGAGCTCGACGCGGCGATCTTCTCGGCATCGCGCAGCGCCAGCGCTTCGTCGCGGATCATCGTCCAGTTCGCCCGCAGCGGTTCCAGCTGCGGGAAGTCCCTGCCCGGGTCCAGGAACGGCGTGGTCGGCACCTTGGAGAACAGGTACATGATCACGTTGATGGGCGCCATGAAGCTCGAATGGTCGAGCAGCTGCCGCGACCAGCGTGCACGCACCTTGCCGCGGTAATGGATGTACAGCACGCAGGCCACGAACATGGCCACCACAATAATCTTGATCATCAAGCTTCCACCGGCCAGCGCCGGAACCCATCAGGGCAAAGGGAACGCGGAACCGGAACCGGCCCGCATCGGGGGGGAGCGCGTGCGCGACGGAGACGTGCCGACGGGTGCGGGACTGCCGCGCAGGCTGCTACAGCCTGCCAATGGTCGGGACGCGCCGGGTCGCGGTCAACCCTCGTCGCATTCAGGCGAGGGCGAGCATTTGCTTAACTCATTGAATTATTTGCATTTCGAATAATTGCCGCGTGCGGCTTTCCCGCTCTGCGCGACGATCTGTTCCACGTCCGGTTACTACATTTTTCTGACAACTACTGGTTTGGTGTACTGAGGAGTACTAAAATTAACGAAATCTTGATCCTCCCCCATTCAGCAGCACCGGTACGCCTGACGCTTTGCGCCGACCGCCGGGTCGCCCCAGAACGTCATGAATACGACCGTTGCCTTGTGTGTCGACGACACCGCCCCCGCCGAGCTTCTCAAGCGCGGCGAACGCCTGCTTGAACCCGACGTCTACCGCACCTGCCTCAACGGGCAGCCCGCAGTGGTCAAGGACTACACCCGTTACCGCGGCACCCCGCTGTCGCCGGTGGCCCGCCTGCTGGTGCGCCGCGAAGCGCGCATCCTGCAGCGGCTGGCCGGCTGGAAGCACGCCCCTGCCCTGCTCGGCACCATCGGCGGCCTGGCGCTGGGCATGGAGTTCATTCCCGGCCAGACCCTCAGCGCCGCCCAGTCGGTGGGCATCGAGGTGTTCGAGCAGTTGCAGATGGCCCTCAGCCGCCTGCATGCCGCCGGCATCACCCACAACGACCTGCATGGCACCAACGTGATGGTCAATGGCGGCGTGCCGGTGCTGGTGGACTTCACCTCGGCCTGGCGCAGCCCGCGCTGGCTGCCGGTCCACCCGGTCTCGCGCCAGCTGCGCCGCAGCGACATGAAGAACCTGCTCAAGATGCGCCAGCGCCTGACCGGTGCCCGACCCAGCGCTTCCGAAGCGGCCCAGGTGGCCGACCCGCGCTGGGTGGCCGGCGTGAGGGTGGCCTGGAAGCGCTTCTACCGCTGGTTCAAGGCTTGAATGCCTGCCGGGCAGCGCCCGGCACTACCGGCCGTAGTGCCGGGCTCTGCCCGGCGATCCCCTTACAGCGCGTCGGCGTCCAGCTCACCGGTGCGGATGCGCACCACGCTGCCCAGGTCGTACACGAACACCTTGCCGTCGCCGATCTTGCCGGTCCCGGCGGCCTTGACGATGGCCTCCACCACCTCCTCGACCTGGTCGTCGGTGACCGCCACCTCGATCTTCACCTTGGGCAGGAAGTCCACTACGTACTCGGCACCCCGGTACAGCTCGGTGTGACCCTTCTGCCGGCCGAAGCCCTTCACCTCGGTCACCGTGATCCCGGTGACACCGCGTTCGGCCAGCGCTTCGCGTACATCATCGAGTTTGAACGGCTTGACCACCGCCATGACCATCTTCATCTGTTGGCTCCCTTGATCTGCGGCGCAAGGATACCGCTATCCTAGTGCCTGGCCAGCCCCACCCGCAGAGATCCCCATGATCGACCTCAACCAGCTCGATGACCTTGCACGCCGCCTGAGCGACATGGTGCCGCCGGGCCTGCGTCAGTCGCGCGAAGAACTGCAGGCCACCTTCAAGAGTGCCCTGCAGGCCGGCCTGGGCAAACTGGACCTGGTCACCCGCGAGGAATTCGACGTGCAGCGCGCCGTGCTGCTGCGCACCCGCGAGAAGCTGGAAGCGCTGGAAAAGACCGTGGCCGCGCTGGAAGCATCGGCCAACGCCGCGAACACCGCGCCGGAACGCCCCGCGCCCTGACCCGCGTGCCGAAGCGGCTTCTCCTGATTCCGCAGCACGGCACTGCCCGACAGCCAAAGCCCCCGTACCCGGCCAAGCTCGCAGATCGTTGAGTCAACCCGGAAACCTGCATGAGCCTTGCGCTGGTGCATAGCCGCGCGCGCGTAGGCATTGCCGCCCCCGCTGTGCGCATCGAAGTGATGCTGAGCGGCGGCCTGCCGCATACCACCATGGTCGGCCTGCCCGAAGCGGCCGTGCGCGAATCGCGCGACCGGGTGCGTGCCGCGCTGCTGTGCGCACGTTTCGAGTACCCGCAGCAGCGCATCCTGATCAACCTGGCCCCGGCCGACCTTCCCAAGGAAGGCGGGCGCTTCGACCTGGCCATCGCGCTGGGCATCCTTGCCGCCAGCGACCAGATCGACCGGCAGCTGCTGGGCAACTACGAATTCCTGGGCGAGCTGGCGCTGACCGGTGAACTGCGCGGCGTGGACGGCGCGCTGCCAGCCGCGATCGCTGCTGCGCAGCAGGGTCGCACCCTGGTGCTGGCCGCAGGCAATGGCGAAGAAGCAGCGCTGGCCCAACACGCCGACGTACGCGTGGCCCGCACCCTGCTCGAAGTGTGCGCGTCGCTGGCCAGCCGGTCCCTGCCGCATGCCGTGCCCGCGCCGGTAACGCCGCTTGCGGTTGCGGACCTGCGCGACGTGCGCGGCCAGCAGCAGGCGCGGCGTGCACTGGAAGTGGCGGCCGCCGGCGGACACCACCTGTTGCTGCTCGGCACCCCCGGCTGCGGCAAGACCCTGCTGGCCTCGCGCCTGCCCGGCATCCTGCCCGACGCCACGGAGGCCGAGGCGCTGGAGACGGCGACCATTGCCTCGTGCACCGGTACCGGCATCGACACCGCCCGTTGGCGGCATCGCCCCTATCGCGCCCCGCACCACACGGCCAGCGCGGTATCGCTGGTCGGCGGCGGCACGCACCCGCGCCCGGGTGAGATCTCGCTGGCTCACAACGGCGTGCTGTTCCTGGACGAGCTTCCCGAGTGGAGCCGCCACACCCTGGAAGTGCTGCGGGAACCCCTGGAATCCGGCACGGTGATGGTGGCGCGCGCAGCGCGTACTGATGCCTTCCCCTCGCGCTTCCAGCTGGTGGCGGCAATGAATCCCTGCCCCTGCGGCTGGGCAGGCGACCGAAGTGGTCGCTGCCGCTGCAGCGCTGAAGCCATCCAGCGCTATCGCAGGCGCGTATCCGGCCCGCTGCTGGATCGCATCGACCTGCATGTGCAGGTGCCCCGCCTGGAGCCTGCCGAACTGCGCAGCGGTGCGCCGTTGGGCGAGGACAGCCTTACGGTCCGCGCACGCGTGGTCGCCGCACGCGAGGTGCAGCTGGCGCGCAGTGGAAAACCCAACGCACAGCTGTTACCCACCGAACTCGACGTGCATTGCCACCTGGACCCGGATGACCAGCAGTTGCTGGAGACCGCAGTGGAGCAGCTGCAGCTTTCGGCGAGATCCATGCACCGGATCCTGCGCGTGGCCCGCACGGTAGCCGACCTCGCCGCGCAGGAGCGGATTACGACAGCGCACCTGGCCGAGGCGATTGGCTACCGGCAGGTGGATCGTGGGGGTGTGGGGTAAATCGCTTGCTGATCCATTGCTCGGCGACCATCCATTGCGATCTTCGGCGTTGACACTTGACGCCACGCACGAGCACGCTCCTCGTAGAGGCCGTGCGCGAATCGCGCGACCGTGTGCGTGCCGCGCTGCTGTGCGCACGTTTCGAGTACCCGCGGCAGCGCATCCTGATCAACCTGGCCCCGGCCGACCTGCCCAAGGAGGGCGGGCGCTTCGACTTGGCCATCGCGCTGGGCATCCTTGCCGCCGGCGACCAGATCGACCGGCAGCTGCTGGGCAACTACGAATTCTTGGGCGAGCTGGTGCTGACAGGTGAACTGCGCGGGGTGGACGGCGCGCTGCCACCCGCGATCGCTGCTGCGCAGCACGGTCGCACCCTGGTGCTGGCCGCAGGCAATGGCGAAGAAGCAGTGTTGGCCCACACGTTCTTCTGCAGCAACTGCTTGCCGAGATCATCATCCCCGTCCAGATCATGGGCTGCGTAGCCGACACGGTCACAACGATCATCGGTGTCGAAGTACAGGTAGATGTTGTAGATGGTTTCCATGGCACCTGATCTGCCGTGGACTAGCCGTCGTCTCAACGTGAATTCCGATTCGAGATTGAACCGGTCCGCTTTCCTGAGCCAATTGACGCCGGTCAGGAGAAGGGAAGATTCAGGTGATGGAGGTACAGGTAGGGAAATGGATTCTCGCGATCATGCTGCGTCTCGAATGCGGCGGTCTTGACGAAATGCGCTGGAGGCGCACGCCAGTAAGTATCCTTCGAGAACTCACGCATATAGGCCGCCTTTGCCCATGAGTTCCGTCGACCTCCCATTCCGATGAAGGAGGTGACGCTGCGCAACGCATGATGGCCAATCCGCAGATGCCTGCATACCCCAGCACCTGCGTGCCGCAATCAGCAACACCAGAATCAAGCATGCCTCATTTGCCAACAAAGTGTATTCTAGGCTACTGAGCCTCCTTGTATCTTTCTAGGAATGTAGTGGTTTCCCCTACATCAGGCACCCTATCTGGTCGCCCCAAGCAATTCCTGTACTGCATGCCCTATGGCCGCATCAACTATGCGCTGCTACGATTCGTCTAGGTCTGGACTGCCGAGGGCAACATCTCGGCCTGGAACAGCGTCGTTTACGGCAAAGTGTGCACAGGGGGTGCCATGGCTTTGGTGAACTGCCGCGAATGCGGCAAGCAGATCAGTGATCAAGCTTCGGCTTGTCCGAATTGCGGATTCCCGATGTCCGCGGGAGTCGACCCGACTCCTGGCATCCCAACTCCACCACCGCTGGGCCCGTCTTCAGATCTGAACCGAGCCGTACCAGCAGCGCCCGTTGCGACCTCCATTCCGGCACCGCGCCCAGCACCGAAGAAGTCGGGCTGTGGAACATTCATTGTGTTTGGACTCGTCGGCCTTCTCGTCCTGTTGGTCATGGGCTACGGAATGGGGCCCGAGAAGAAAGCGGCCACTCCATCGGCAAGCCGCGGCACTGCCAGCCAGAGTGGGGCAGCCGCTGCTCAGGCATCGGACCAGAGTGCTGCGAAGGCAACAACGGTCGAGATGTCTGCGCCCGAACTTCTGGCTGCCGCAAAGGACCAGGCCCGGCCAACTTCCGAACGATTGGCGAACCTCACGCTTATCCTCAAGAATCATCCCGGCTCGGCCCAAGCCAAGGAGGCTGATGCAATGCGGCCGAAGCTGGAGGCTCAACTTCACGACGAGCTTAACCCGGTAGGCCTGCAGTGGTCCTATTCCACCCAGCAGGATGACATGTCGGGAAAGCCCGTCCGCACGGCACGGGTAACCAGCACCAACAGCTTCGACTTTGACTTCCCCTACTCAGGCCGCCAGAAGGCAGAGCTCACGATCAGGCGTCACCCTCGATGGGGCAACGATGTAATGGTCAGCATCGAGAAGGGGCAGATCCTGTGCAATAGCTTCAGCTCCTGCCCCGTGCGTGTTCGATTTGACGACGAGCCCGCCAAGACTTTCACTGGAACCGAGCCATCGGACAACAGCAGCGAGATGGTCTTCATCCCAGGATACAAGACCCTCACAACGAAGCTGGGCAAAGCCAAGCGCCTCCGAGTGGAGTTCAACGTCTATCAGCAAGGCTCGGTCATGGCCGAATTTGACGTCAGCGGATTTGACGCAAAACGCATGACTCAGTAGCAGGTTCGGTTGGGAAACGAGGGTCGTGGGTACATCGCAGCTCGTAGCCTGGCCGCAGTGCCTATGTGATGTTTTTCGTCGTACTCAGGTAAAGGAGCGCTGGCATGTAAGATTTGGGAAAGAGGATCGCTGACGCTATTGCAAACGTTAAGATCAAGGCTAGCAGCCATTCTCTCAAGAACGAAGTTAACAGCTCATTATCAAGTGGAAGGCGCGGGAGAATTTGCTTTCCGAGGAGCACGATCTTGAAGATCTGTTGGCCGAAATTGTGGCCATCCTAAAGTTTCTGGAGGCAGATCCGGTCGCGCCAGGGGACCTTGACCGCATAAATGACCTGCTGTCCAGGACCGACAGCAGCGCCGGACCGCAGGGTAATGTATCTGGTACATCGGTTAAGTGAGCTTCGGAGCTTGAACGATCTATCTCGCGGCGTAGGACATGTTCTGCGTCCTGCACATTGCGTTAGCCATGGTTTGGCACGTCCTGTTGCTGCCGTGCGTTAACGATGCTAGTTCGCCGGAGCAGAGATTGAGAGCCGCCCCCCTTTTAGGAGGCGGCAGCTTGCTTGGTGAGACGCTGGCTGGCGGCAGACCTATTCCACGAGGCCCGATACTAAAGGCACCGCCATCGGTGCCGCTATTGTTGTGTCGCTACGTATCGATTGGCACACGATGGACTTCAAGGACTACCCCGGCGATTCGCGGCTGTATTTCATCCGTTGGATTGATCGCTACACCAAGCCCCATAAGGGCTCTACATCGACGTCGGTGTGCTGCTATCTGGCACCCCTACCCGATGACATCAAAGATCCGGCCAAGGCAACGCCGGATCAGATCGCCAAGCTCTTCGGCTATTCGGAGCAGATGCCTTTTGTAGCCAGGGTCCTGGTCGGTGCCCTGCCTTCGATTCGCATTGGTTACGTCTACCGTGACGGCAGGCGCGTAGGTGTACTTCCCACCCGAGAGCTGTCCCTGGGCGATGCCTTGTCGAACGCAGAAGGCTCTGGCAAGTACGGGCGCAATATCCAGCTCGACACAGTCATCGGCAAGGACGGGGACTTCCCTCTCAAGGCGGTTCCGACCAGCCAGCTTCACCTCGAGCACAGCGTCCGCTTCCGCAGCGGGGTGTTGATGGCAGAAGACTCCACCAGTGGGATCGAGTTCTTGATTCCGCGAAGCCTGATATTTCGGACCTTCTATGCCCGCTCTACCTATCTGGCGTCCGTGTTCACCGCCGGGATTTGGGATGAAACTGTCGGCAGGGTGATCTTCCTGGACAAGGAGTTCGCTGGAAACTGGACGCGCGAGCTGCAGGACCCTCGTTGCTTTCATCTAGTGATGCAACGAGGGATGCGTAAGGCGGATGCCGTATCTGTTGCACTGCTGCACTTCTACCCCTACGGCAAGGCCACGGCCAACGCGCTCTATACACCGATGCTCAAAGCGCAGAACGACGCCGCGTTCGGTGGTGATTACTCGTGGTACTCCAATGCGCAGATCCCCATGGATCCAGACCTTGGCCCCTACAGCGGCAAGGTAATGGGGTACTACCTGACACCACATAGGGGCCGTCGACCGCGCAAGACGTTCCTTGTCACCTCATTGCTCGGGTTTTCGCTACCACGTGACTTTCCAGAGATGGGCGACATCCTGGTCAACGATGGCGGCCGGGACGGTGATCTCGAGCACTCGGGCGGACCTCGCCCCTATGGTGGCGCGCCGGACCGCGGCCAAAAGCGCCCGAATGGCATGCAAGACAACGATGGCCACAATGGTTCAACCATCCATCAGGCGTTCGACGAGCCCAGCGATACGTTCGAGTGGATGAATGCCCCTCCACGCTTTGACTTGGTGAAGGACCATAGTTCGATGTACACCGAGCCAAGGGCCCCGGGACCGAACACCAGTACCGAGGACGGCTCGTTCGGCGACCGCGATGGTGCCAAGGACTCCAAGAGCGCGCTCGACGCCCGACTGAAGAACCGCGCGACCGAGAGCAACTTCGTGGCGCTTCTCGAGGTATTGGAGGCGGTCAAGGCTGAAGGTGCCATTGCTGACTTCAGCCTGGTCTACCCTCAGGATTCGACCCAGCGCGTGCCGATTGGGTCATGCATCTGCTGGAACTTTCTAGATGGACTGGAGCGGGCGGTCAGCTACGACCAGCGAGTTCGTAAGGGATGGGCGTTCCTCCATCAGGAAGGCAGGCGGTCCGGAGGGCTGGAGCGAGGCGCGCTGGTCGTGGGTGTGACGCTGTCAGATGGAAGAACGGCCTTCTGGATCGAGATCCAGACCCGACAGGGCGCAATGACCCCACTGGTGATTGACGATGGATCTGACCCCGATGCTCAAATCTCCAGGGCGCTGAACATCATCTTCAGCGCCAGGGGGAGCAACCTCGAGGACCATTTTCGCACCGCGTCCATAAAGGCGTACTGCTTCACCCACCGCTATGTCTCACAGAATGAGGATGACGATGAGGATGAGGATGAGGATGTTACCCAGGACGACGGCAAGAAGAGACAGCACAAGAAGGAATGGGACAAAGACTGGTTGATAGCCTTCTTCAAGTCCGTGACCGGTAGCAAGCAAATTGCTGGCAGCGCTGTGAAGTGAGCTGTAGAGCCGGCCAGGCACGCAACCGCACTTATTCCCGCCCGGCTCGTCGATGGAGCCATGTCGCCACCAAGCCCGCCATTGCGTCCGGGATTTCTACTGGACCATTGCGGGTCTGCAGGTGACGTTCCCCAGAACGGCCCAGCACCTCTCTCGGAGTCGGGCACGGTGATGGTCGTCCGCGCTGCACGGACCGATGCGTTCCCCTACCGGTCAAGGTCGAAATCTCTTCTTGCTAATGGCCCTGCTATCCGGGGTTGGTCACGCCCCCCGCTCCGGCGAGTAGACGCAGGTCCCTCTTCGAATACGATACTGATCGCACTGACAGGAGCCGCGTCAACCTTGTCGAGTCCAGCCGTAAGCCGGCTCGAACGGGCCATTGGATTCCCCCACCTGAAGGCAAGCGGCACAACCTCATCTGACTCAACGGGTCAGTACTTCCTTGAGACTTCAACCAGATCCATCAACTTCGCTTCAACGTACCTCATGAAGACAATGTACTCGTCCGGCAGCAGATCCATTTGATCAGTTGAAATGCTTGATGGCGTTGCGTGGAGAAGCTTGCTGGAAAACGCGTAGATGTATTCATATTCCGTTTCCATCCCAACCAACTCTGCCATCTCGTTCCACCTCCAGCGACGCCGTTTGCCTTTAGCGTCAAACCACAGATCTTTGATGTGCGGAAGCACACTTTGGTCAAAGATACTCTGGTCGCCTGCCAGGCCATTTAGACTATTCATAACTTCGGGAATAGCGCGGAACTGGATATGGTTAGCCTGTGGCCCGTATCCGTCGAGGCTAGCCTCCCCTGCATAGATCGAAAAGTTGCGTGCAGCCACCTTGTCAATGGCCTCAGCAATCTCACGTCTTACGCGCGCACGGTCCTCCGGAGTGCTCTGCGCAGGCAGCTGCGCATCGAGTTCTCGACGCTCCTTCGCTTCACAGTCCCTTAGAATTTTGTGCTCCCGCTTCATCTGACCGAGCGTGCCTTCGTAGTACCGACGCTGGGTATCGATCAGCTGCCCGTAGTAGAAGAGGCCGTATCTCGAGTCCTTTTCAAACAGCTTTAGCCAGACACTCAGCTCGAACAAATATCGCGAAACAGCGACTAAGCCCAGTGTATTGATCGCCTCAAAGTTCTGTTCGATGAGAAGCGTTACGCGAACCAAGGCATCCTTTACTGCCGTCGCACACCACATGTTGGCTAGCGCGGGGTCAAAATCATAGGGATAAATCTTCCGGAGTCTTTCAGCTTCCCCATTGATGCTAACTGCGGAGGCCCTGATGCTCTCTACTAAAGCATCCCTCCTCATTTCATGCCAATCATCCATGCTGATCACTACTCCGAATTAGCCAGGTCTTCGAAAAATATCTCTTAAGTAGTCCATAGCACGCTTAGCGAGCACCAACGACATCGTCGCTGGCTCATAGTACGAAGGCTCTTCGGGCTCGACAAGTTCCTCGGCAATTCCAACCTTAAGCTCTTCCGTTGGCCAGTAGGAAGCTGAAACCTGCTCAACGCAGAAGCCCTTGATGCCCCGCAAAAGAAAACACCTAAACGGCCGATAGGTGACGGGCATGGGTAGACTTCCATGTCCCGAAGGTACCCCACCAAGGATGAAAAGGTTAGTCGCCCAAGCCGGCTTCTCATGACGCCAAATGCTCCCGGTTGCCGTTGGTGAGATTCACCGTACAGTCCCTGGCTGCAACGTGGCGTCCCGACCGCTGCCGTGAGACCCTGGACGGCGCTAAACCATACGCGAATCAACCGCAGGCAGGTGCCTGCTGCGGATTGATGTTCTTCAGATTTTCCTGCGCTTGGCGCTGCGTCGCGCAAAGGAACGCCTGAAACTGAAGCCGGGACACCTTCGTGAACGTGTACTGCGCCTGCTTAGCCTCGTAGTTCGGGGTCACCTCGGCCGTGTAATAGGCATCCTCCTCGAACTCCTGGGTATGTTCGCCGCGCGCGCGCCACACGCCATACCAGAACGCCATGCTCAGCGTGGTCTTGCCCGCGGGGATCAGCATCTCGCGACCTAGCGTAGGCATTCCAACGCTGACCCCATTCACGGCGATGACGTAAGCGCCTCCGCCGCGTGGCGCGTTTATCCCGCCGACAAGGTGCGCAATCGGCCCGCTCGGCGGCGCGACGCGGACCATGGAATAATCGATCTTGCAGGAGGTAAGAAACAGGCATACCACTACTGCCAGGAACAAACGAAGCTTCTTCGTCATGGTGTCCACGCGGAAAGGTCAAAGCAGCAGGCTAGGGGGAACCTCGATGCCGGTGCCCACCGGGTCGATCGGCGCATGTTAGCCATGATGGGTTCAACTGCATAGCACTGCCGGCCCGCACGACCTGCCGCCAGGATGGGCGCCTGTCGGGGTGCGCAATGCGCTACCAGGATCCGGGGCCGCTTCGAGCTGGGCATTTCGCTGGCATTCTGCCCGGCAGCGACCGGATCTAGCCCACCTGCTGGGCAATCGCGAGCTGCTGGGGGAGTTGGCGCTGACCGGCAAACTGCGCGAGGTGCACGGTGCCGTCGCCGCGCCGGCTCGGTAGCAGGAAGCATCAACCGGGGTGACCATTCGAATGGCCACCCCGGCGCTCTGCTACTGGAAGTCCAGTGACAGCTCTACGAACATCGACCGTCCGAAGGCGTTGTACACGCCCTGGTCGTAATACGGCCAATTGCCATTGCTACGATCCACCGGCGGGCGTTCGTTGGTGAGGTTGTTGGCGGTCAGCAGCACGCTGGCCACCTTGTTGATCCGGTAGTTGACCGTAGCGTTCCAGGTCGTCCACGGGCCGATGTTGCGCTCCTCGCCGATGGCGTTCCAGGTCGGTGCGTTGCGGATGCCATAGACGTTGGTGCTGAACGCGCCGATGTTCCAGTTCGCCCCGAAGGTTGCGCGGTAGTGCAGCTCATTGGAGTTTGCGCAGCAGAGCATGTCGTAGACCGGGTCGCCTTCCTGCTGTTGCAGCTCGTGCTTCAGCGAGCGGTAGTAGCCGGCGTTCACCCCGAATTCGCCCGCGCGCCCGGCGCTCCACTTGTAATCTGCCGACGCCTGGATACCGGTCTGGCGCTGCTTGGCCAGGTTGATCGGATAGGAGAACACCTTGGACACGCCGTTGGGGTTCAGCGGATCGTTCGCCGGCAGGCGCTGCACCTGGGCCAGGATCTGCCGGCAGGTGGGCGAGTTGATGTCGAAGGCCACATCGCCGTTCTCCGAAGCACCCAGCCGGCAGTTGGCCTCGGTGGTGAGGATGCTGTCGGTGCCGAGAATGTTGACCTCGTTCTCGATCTTCACCGAGTTGTAGTCCACCGAAAGGTTCAGGGCGTTGTCCAGCGCCGACCAGACGAAGCCGTACGTGAAGGTTTCGGCGGTGATGTCCTTCAGGTCGCGGTTGCCGGTGCTGGAGGAGAGCACCGACAGCGACGCCTGCGGGCACTCGTCGAAGTTTTCGGAGGTGTACCCTGCCTGGCGGCACAGGAAGGTATCCACGTTGGTGGTGTAACCACTGCTTTCGCGCGAATACAGGTAGAACATGTCGGGTGAGCGGAACGCAGTCGCATAGCTGCCACGCAGCAGGAGCGAGTCGATCGGGCGGTACTCCAGGCCCAGCTTCCATGTCGCCTTGCCGTTGCCGCCACCGCCCTGCAGGGAATACTTGTCGTAGCGACCGGACAGGTTGGCACTGAAGGTGTCGAAGATCGGCACCTGCAGTTCCGCGCCTATGGCGTACAGATCGCGCTGTCCCTCTGCCGAGGTGCCTGCGGTCTGCCCACGGAACAGCGTGGCGGCATTGGGATCGGCCGACTGGTTGAAGAACTTCTCGCGGGTGCCCTGCAGGATCATCGCAACGCCGACGTCGCCGGCAGGCAGGGTGAACAATGAGGTGTTGGTGACCAGCGCGGTGACGCCGGTGCGCGAGGCGTTGGATTCGGCGCGATTGGTGCCGCTGAACTGGTCGTACTGACCGCGCGTCAGCGGCTGGTACAGCGCGTCCAGGTTGGGTGCGTAGGCGTCATAGCCATTCACCCTGCCCAGCATCGGACCGAGGTAGTAGTCGTCGATGCCACTCACGGCGAGGAAGTCGGTGGACTTGCGGGTGACGTCGGTGCTCGAACGGTTCACGTACACGTCGTAGTCGAATCCGGTATCGCCCAGACCACCGCGCGCGCCGGCGGTAATGTTCAGCGAGCGGGTGTAGACGCGCTGGTCCTTCGCGTCCATGCCCACCTCCTCAGGCGCATAAATGCGCTGCCATTGCTCGTAGTTGCCGGTCGTCTGGTTGTAGAAGGTCTTGTTCCAGAACGGGCTGCCACCGGAGTAGGTCGGGCGGCCGAAGCTGAAAAGGATGTCCGAGTACAGCTCGGTGGTTTCGCTGAGGTGGTAGCGCAGGAAGGTGGTGGCGTTGACGTCCTCGCTGCGGTTGTAGAGCGTAGCCGTGCCAACATTGTCGGGGCTGCCACAGTAATAGCCGGTGCCCGCCGCGGTGCGGTGCGCGTAGGTGGTGCTGCCACCGAACAGGTAGGACAGCGGGGCGCACGTGGCCTGGCCGGGGTCGATGTAGCCATTGGGCGACATCTGCATGCGCAGGAAGGTGCGCGAGGGATCCTGTGGCCCGGTCGGGCTGTCGTTGACGCTGTCGATGTAGCTTCGGTCGGAGGCGTAGATCGGCTTCTGCTTGGTGTACTCCAGCCCGTAGCTGAGGTCCAGGTTGCCGAAGCTGTGGCCGTTGCTGAAGATGAAGCGTTGGCTTGAGCCGCCGCCGTCGCTGTAGCCGCCGGCGCGGTAACGGAAGTGCGCGCCCTCCACCTTGTCCTTCAACACGATGTTGATGACGCCGGCCACGGCCGAGGAGCCGTACACCGAAGACTGACCACCGGTGAGCACGTCGATGCGCTCCACCATCCCCAGCGGAATATTGGCGATATCCACGATGCTGGTGTTGCCGTTGTAGGCCAGCGGATAGCTGTTGAGCGGCCGTCCATTGAGCAGGGTGAGCGTGTAGCTGGGATCCAGCCCGAACAGGCTGACGGTTTTCGCGCCCGGGGTGTAGAAGCCGGTCCCCTGCGAGTCCTGGACGGACCCATTGGCCGCCGGCAGCGAACGCAGTGCATCGAAGACAGTAGTGAACCCCTGCGCTTCAATCTGCTCTGCCGTGATCGTGGTCACCGGCGAGGGGCCTTCGATCTGCGCGCGGGGGATCAGCGAGCCGGTGACGTTCACTGCATCGAGCTGCCGCGTGGCCGGTGCAGCGCCTTCTTCTTCGGGTGGAGCGGCCTGGGCCTGTGCGGCCAGGGGATGGATCAGTACGGACGACACCAGCAACGACAGCAACGTGCGCTTCATCTTGCAGTTCTCCAGTACAAGGTCTCCCGGTGCCAGGCAGGCGCAGGAAGGTTGGGTGTGTAGGCGGGTTCCGTGGGGGGTGGGGACCCCGCTTTTCTAGATCGATCTAAATTCGTTGTCAATAATTTGAAATGAAACTGTTTTTGCCGGCTTAGATCGAACGAAATGGCACTTGCGGCTGGCTCGGCACGTGTTGCAGGATCAGTGCGCCTGTCGGCCCGCTCGCCCGCTGTCGCCGATGTGCGCCATCCCGTTACGTTCCGGAGTGCCCTGCATGCGTCTGCGTTGCCTGATCGCCCCCGTCGTCGCCCTCCTCGCCGTGCCCGCAGCGCACGCTGCCGACATCCAGCAGACCCGCGAAGGCGTCACCCTGACCTACCAGGACCCGAGCGCTTCAACGGTTGCCGACGTGCGCGACCGCATCATCGCCACCTTCTTTTCCACCTATCCGCGCGAGCGCGCGGACTTCCACCCGGGCGCGCCTGCCCGCGTTCGCATCGTCATGGACCCGGCTTACGACGGGGTTGCCTATGTCGGGGAAAAGGAGAAATCCGCCACGATCACCATCAATCCACGCTGGCTGCAGAAGCATCCCCACGACACCGACCTGGTCACCCACGAAGCCATGCATATCGTGCAGGGCTATCCGGGTTACGCCAGCGAACAGGCGCCGTCGTGGCTGGTCGAAGGCATCGCCGACTACGCGCGCGACGTTTACGGGGTGGACAACGCCTCGGGCGGCTGGGCGCTGCCCACCCAGGTCAAGCCGGAGCACAACGTGGACACCGGCTACCGTGTGACCGGTGCGTTCCTGAAGTGGGGCGAGGCCGCGCATCCGGGGCTGGTCAAGGCGCTCGACGGCGCCCTTCGACAGGGCCGCTACACGCCCTCGCTGTGGAAGCAGCACACCGGCACTGAGCTGCCCGCCCTGTGGGACGCGTACGTCGCCGCCCAGGCCGCGGCCGCGCGGAAGGCGTAGCCGCCGGCTCTCAGTCGCGGATGACGAAGGCTTCGTTGAGACCCGGCGCTCGTCTGCAGCCGCGCCGGATCCACCTGCAGGCGCCCGAGAGCCACCGCCTGGCACGCGCGCGCCGGTAGCGCGCACCCGGTACGGCCTGCGGAGGAGGCCTCATGCCGCGTCGGTCCGCGCGTGGAAGGCCTGCGTGCCCGGGGCGGCGGCATTCCATTCCCGGTCCCAGGCCAGGAACATCAGCACCGGCCATAGATGGGTGTGGTACTTGCGGTTGCCGTCGAGGAAGGACTTCCACAGCCTGGCAACCACGGCCTCATCGAGGATGCCGCGGTTGCGGATGGCGACCGGGTCGAGCAGATCGTCGGCCCAGTCACGCAGCGGTCCCTGCAACCAGCGCGCGACCGGCGCGCCGAACCCTTTCTTCGGGCGCCGCACATGATGTTCGGGCAGGTAGCGTGCGAGCGCGCGCTTCAACACCGCCTTGGTTTCGCCGGGCCGCAGTTTGTGTTCGAACGGCATGTCCCAGGCCAGTGACAGCACGTCCGCGTCCAGGAACGGGCTGCGCGCCTGCACGCCGAACGCACCGAAGGCGCGGTCGCACTTGGTCATGAGCCCTTCGCTCAGCTCATGGGTCTGGTCGAGGAACAGCAGCAGCTCCGCCGGGTGTCGGCACGCCGGATGCAGGCTCGATTCCAGGAAGTGCCGGGGCGCCTCGCTGGCGGCCTTCAGTGCACGCGATGGATCGCGCCAGCGCGAAACGCGCATCAGGTAGGTTTCCGCCAGCGACCCGGATGCCGCTTCCGAGACCAGCGCCGCGACCCCGCCCAGGCGCGCCCGCTCGGGATTGCGCGCCGCATGCGCGCCCAGCGCGCGGCGCACCGCAGCCGGAACGCGTCGGACCAGCCGATGGTTGCGCATCGCCTTTACATACGAACCGTGGCCGAAGAACAGTTCATCGCCGCCGTCACCGGTGAGCAGGGTGCGGCAGGATGTGCCGGCGGCCTCGGCGGCCAGCAGGGTGGGAATGGCCGAGGAGTCGGCATAGGGTTCGCAGAAGACCCGCGGCGCGGTTTCCACCAGCCGCAGCGCGCTGGCGTCGTTCATGACCAGTCGCGTATTGCGCGTACGCAGATGGCCGGCGACCTCCGCCGCCCACGCGGATTCATCGTGGCCGGGCTCGTCGAAGCCTACCGTGATCGTCTCCACGGCGGCGGCACTCTGCTGCTGCAGCAGAGCGGTGACCAGGCTGGAATCGACCCCGCCCGACAGCAGGCAGGCCGTACCCGGGCCGCGCGCGCGGCCGATCGCGGCCTGCAGTCGGTCCAGCACCGCGTCCACCGACGCCGCCAGCGACGGCGCTGCGGAGGTGGATCTGCGCGTCTCCACGAGTGTCTTCAGGCTCCAGTGCGCCGCGAAGGGCCCGGCCGCCGCGGCGCTGCGGTGCCAGTCCCGCACCTCCGCTGCATGGAACACCCGCAGCGTGCCGGCGGGCAGTTTGTAGATGCCACGGTAGGCGGTGCGCGGGGCGGGAATATAGCCGTAGCGAAGCAGTTGCGACACCGCCTGCGGATCGACCTCGCCGCCGCCCATGCACTCGTGGCTGAGGGTCTTCAGTTCAGAAGCGAAGACCAGGCCGAACGCGGTGCAGGTGTAATAGAGGTCGCACTGCCCCATGCGGTCGCGCGAAAGGGTGAGGGTCTTTTCATGTCCATCCCAGATGGCGACGCTTACCGCGTCCGCAACGTCACGCAGCACGTCGAGCGCGCCGCTATCGGCGAGCCTGCGCGCAATCACCTGCGCGGGCGGGTGGCGCCCACTGGAAGCGGCGGCACCGCCGGTGACCACCACATAGCGCTCATCCGGGCTGACGGCGATGCAGGACTGGACCTCGCACGCCGACACCGCTGCCAGCGCCAGGCCAGCGCCCGGACGAACCAGCGGTTGCCGCTGCCGGCCACGGTGCGCAAGCGAGGCCGTCAGGCGCCTTGCCGTGGCACCCAGCTCGCCGTCGCCCACCTCCCGATGGACAATCCAGTTTCCTGCAATTGCAGACACGTACGCTTCCACCCGCTCGACGCCATGACAACCGCGTTGGGGATACCGTGCGGCACTGCCTGGAAGGCGGCCGTGGCAGGCTTCCAGTACGTCAGGGTGCGCCGCTGCGCGGGGAGCGGCCATGCAAGTACTTTCAAACGACCGCTGCCTGCGGGCAGCCGTTCAGCTGCCCAGCACGAACCGCTCGATGGCCAGGGCCACGCCGTCCTCGGCATTGGTGGTGGTCTGGTAGCGCGCCGTGGCCTTGACCACGTCGACCGCATTGCCCATCGCCACGCTGGTGCCGGCGAACTGCAACATGGTCAGGTCGTTTTCCTGGTCGCCGATCGCCATGACCTGGCTGCGCTCGATCCCCAGGTGCGCGGCCAGCTTCTGCAGGCTGGGTCCCTTGCCGGCCCGTTGGTCGAACACCTCCAGGAAGAACGCGGCGCTCTTCAGCACCGCGAAACGGTCGGTCAGGGCGGTGGGCAGGCGGGTGATGGCGGCATCGAGGACGCTGGGTTCGTCCACCATCATCAACTTGATGAACGACATCGACGGGTCCATGTCGGCGACGCTGCGGTACGACAGCGGCACGTGGGACAGGTGCGAATCGACGACGGTGTAGTGGCTGATGTCCTGGTTCGGCGTATACAGCCGCTTTCCATCCAGTGCCTGGAAGTGCACCCCCAGCTCACGCGCAATGCGTTCGCAGAACACGAAGTCGTCGAAGCTGAGCGGGTATTCCACCACCACCTCGCCGCTGCCCACGCGCGTTACCAGACCGCCGTTGCAGGCGATGCAGTAGTCTTCGTCACCGTCGATGCCCAGCTCGGCCAGGAACGGCGCCAGGCCCGAGACCGGCCGGCCGCTGGTCAGTACGATCCGCACTCCCTGCGCGCGCGCACGGGCGATGGCCTGCTTCACCCGCGGGCTCAGGCGGTGGGCGGGGTCCAGCAAGGTGCCGTCCATGTCGATGGCGACCAGCCGGATATCGGCGGCTCCGCTGTCTGTCTCTGTCACGCTCACCCTTCGCACTGCAACCGCACTGGCATTCCCAGCAATGCCGCACAGTTTAATCCAGGCCGCCGCATGCACATAAGGAAGCCAGCCGGGTTGCCCCGGCTGGCTTCGGTTCCACACACACGTCATGCGTCCGGTCGGTGCGGGGCTCAGCGCCCCATCGCCACCTTCTGCTGTTCTTCCTGCACCTGGCGCTGCTGCTGGGCATCGTTGCCGCCGAGCAGCTGCGCGTTGGTCTGCTCCAGCGGCGGCGCCTGGGCCAGGTCCACGGCGGCGCGGTTACCCGGCGTGGTGCCCATCACGAAGGCCTTGCCGTCCTGCACCGCCACGCTCTGCAGCTTTTCCGGCGCGTCGATGCCAGCCTGTTTGGCCTGCAGGGTCACGTTGGCCGCCACTTCATTGGAGATCGCGGCAGGCAACTGGCTGCGGATGGCGTTGTGCAGCGCCGTGTCCGGGTGCGCCTTGTCGCCCAGCTGCGGGCCGGTCGGCGTGCGGGTGTCCACCGCCTGCGCCTGCTCGATCCTGCCCAGCGTCTGCCGCCCCACCAGCCCGTCTTCCTTCAACCCCTGCTGCTTTTGGAACGCCAGCACTGCCTCGCGGGTGTTGTCGCCGAACTTGCCGTCCTCGGCAAGGCGGTTGCCGCTGGCATCGCGCACGCCGAGGCGGTTCAGCGACTGCTGCAGTTCGGCCACCTCATCGCTGCGGTCGCCCTTGCGCAGGGTGCCGGCCGGAGCGTGGTCATGGTCATGCGCGTGGCCTGCCCTGCCTGCTTCCTGCTGGATGCCCCGGTTCCAGTAACTTTCCGGGTTGATGAGGTTTCCGGACGGGTCCTTCATCTGGTAATGCACGTGCTGCGCGTACTGGTTCGCGCCCTGCGGACCGCGGCCGCCCATGGTGCCGATCGGGTCGCCCGGCTCCACGTGCTGGCCAACCTTCACCCGGGTGTCCTGCATGTGCAGGATCTGGTGCGAGTTGCCGTCGGCGTCCTGGATCATCACGGTGCCGTAGCGGCCGCCCACCGATGTCACGGTGCCGGCGATGGGCGCGTGGATGGTGGGGTGCTGCAGGTTGCGGCCGCTCTGGCCGCCCACGTAGTTGAAGTCGCTGCCACCGTGCGCTTTCTCGCCACGGTGTTCACCGAAGTGACCGGTGATGTGCGGCTTCACCCCGTTCTGCGGCGGCAGCATCACCTGCATGGTGTGCTCGTAGGAGCGGGCCGGGGTGGCGCCAGCGGCAGCAGCCACCGGCGTGGCGGCCTGCTGCTGTGCGGGCGCCTGGTCCAGCGTCTGGCCCAGGCGCTGGTTGACGAACTGTTCGTACTCATCCAGGTGCGGCGCAACCTTGCGCTGCGACAGGCCCAGGCCGCCGTAGTCGCGGGTCGGGCCGTCGTGGTGGTATTTGTAGATGTAGTCTTCGCCCTGGCCACGGTCGCGCGCCAGGTTGCGGTTGTCGACGAAGTGCGCCACCAGCGCGTCGGACTGGGCGTCGACGTCGAATCGGTTGGCGTTGTTCAGCCCGTAGTGCTTGCCGGTCTTGTCGATGAACTGGCCCAGGCCCGACGCGGACGTGGTGCCGGCAGCGGCATCCGGATTGAACCCGGATTCGACGCGGGCGATGGCAAGTACATACGCGGTTTCGCGTGGGGTCAGGCCGGCGTCACGCGAGGATTCAATCAACGAATCGATGACGCGCGACTGTACTTCGGGCGATGCATCGCCCCAGCGCCGGGATTGGCCATGCAGGGGACGGCTCTCGTCGATCGGCTCGCGGTAATGGCTCCACGACTCGATCTGGTTGCTTCGGTACGCCGCACCCGGCGGCTGCACCATGCTGGTGTAGATGTCATTGGGCATGTCTGTGCTATCCATTCTATGAAAAAGGGACTTTCCTTAAGGGGTGTTGCTCCAGGTGAATCACGTACCCACCAACAGTGGGCACCTGCCACATGCTTCTCAGTTTTCGATGTCGTCCACCTCCGGATGCTGGATGCCGAGCTTGGCGATCAGCTGCGAATACTCGTCGTTGTTGGGCGACTGCGCATCCGCTTCGCCGCGCACCGGCGGGTTGCTGTGGGTGAGCTGCTTGCCGTTGGCGTCGTACAGGTAGAACCATTCGCAGAACGCGCAGCCGTACGGCAGCTCGCCGTACTGCACCACGAAGTACGAAGCGCCCTGTGCGTCTTCCACGCACGCCAGGCCAACAGCGGTGTAGCCGCTCATTTCCGCCGGGGCCTCGAGGGTGCGGCGCTGGCCGTCCTTTTCGATTTCCAGGCGGGTAAGGGTGGCTTCGCCGTCCTTGGCCGGCAACGCGGTCAGGTGCAGCCGTGCACCTGGGCATTCCTTGTGCATTCCTTTCTCTTCCTGCTGTGTGGGTGAAGGGGTCTGGGCCGCGGCGGCCGCAGGCGTGGCCCCCGCCTCCGGGGCGGCAGTGGAAACCGCCTGCCCGCTGGGTGCACTGCACGCGGCCAACAACAGCGCGAACACGGGTGCGACGTAGCGGCGGGCCATCAGATCGACTCGTCCGTCATGCGGACCAGCTGCCAGCACGGACGCTGGGCGAAGTAGTACGCCTGCTGGTCGCTGGTGTCCGGGGTCCGGATAAGCACTTTCATGCTGCCATCGTCCTGACGGGTCACCTGCATCTCACGGCCCACGTCTTTCAGGCCGGAGGGGTTGGGCATCACCGGCCAGGTCACCTCGCTCAGCGGGACCTTCTCGCTGACCAGGGTGGGCTCATCGCCGCGGGTGTCGTAGCGCTCACGGACCAGCGGGTCGGCGACGGACGTTTCCTGCAGGGCGATCTCGCGGCCGAACCGCGGCAGGAAGGCCTCGAAGTCTGCCTGCGGACAGGTCGCGGCGGCATCGGCTGCCGTGACGGCCGCAGCCGCTGCAGGGGCGCCGGTTGCGGCGGCAGGCGAGGTTGCGGCGGGGGCGGCGGCATCGGCCGGCGCGATCGCGGCGGCCTCGGGCTTGCATGCGGCCAGTAGAATGCTCAGCGACAGGGCGAGCAGCGTCATGGAACGATGATGGGACAACGGATCCTCCTGATTCGTGTCAGGGCGCGAACTGGACTGCGCCGGGGCGCGTAGCATAGCGGCGCGCCAACGCCATGGCGTTCACATACCCATTACATGCTGCACGCGCCCCGCCATACGTGACGTAATTCACACTTTTTCCAGTGAAATCCATAACAACTGTGTGGATGTCGTTCATTCTCCCGCTTAGCGATGTCAGCCTTTTGACACGTATTTTCGATCGGAGGTCACCGGCGCGATGCGCATCAACGTTCTCCAGCTACCCGTTTCGGATGTCGTCGCCGTCGCCGCGTGGTTTGCCGATGTCATGCAGTTGCCCGTTCAAGGCGATGCCGTGCAGATCGGCTGGACCACGCTGAAACTTCGCGCCGCAGGTGATGACCCGGTTGGGGGCGTGCATCTGGCCTTCAACGTGCCGGCCAACCGCTTCGAGGCTGCAACCGCGTGGCTTCTGGCGCGCTCGCCGCTGCAGCGCAATCCCGCAGGCCAGGCGCATTTCACCTTCGGGGATCGCTGGGAATCGGAGTCGATCTATTACGACGGTCCGGACGGCCTGATCCTGGAACTCATCGGGCGGCGGCGGCTGCCGGCGTCCGCGCGTAGCGGTGCGTTCCACGGCAGCGAACTGACCTGCGTGAGCGAAGTAGGCCTGCCCACCGTCGATGTCGGCGTGCTGACCGCACGTGCCGAGGCCTCGCTCGGCGTGCAGCCCCTCACGCCCCCGACCCCGCACTTCGCCGCACTGGGTGACGATGAGGGGTTGTTGATCGTCGTGGATGCAACACGCCACTGGTTCCCGGAACAGAAGGTGCTGCCCAACGCGCGAGGCATTGACGTAACGCTGGGCGGTGTCGCGGCGGGCGCGCTCAATGATCCCGACCAGGGCTGGAGCGTGTCGGCGGTCGCTGGCTGAACAGGCAATGCCGCCCTGTTCATCGGTGCGGTCAGTACATTTGCTGGGCCGCTACGGGTAGAAGGACCGTTGCGCAGCCCGCGGGCTCGCAGGACAGTAGGACAGCCCTTTCCAGGTTGCCCGCCGTGGAACTGCTGACCTCCGCACCTGTCCCCGATCCCGCCCACGCGGATCCTGCCCTGGCGCCGCTGCTGGAGATCGACGCCCGGCTGGCCAGGCTTGGCAGCAGGATCCGCGTGCTCGCCGCCCTGGCCTGGCCGATCGAAACCGAGAAGCGCTTCCTCGACCGCTGGCGGGCCGGTAAACCGGAGCTCCCTGCCCCGCCCACCCAGCCGCAGGACCACGCCGACACGATTGCCGCGCTGGACGACATCCTGCAGCAGCTGGACCGCGGCCACCCGGTGGGCGACTGGCTGTACCGCACCGCGTGGAGCTACCGGGTCGCCGCGCGCATGCTGGCCAGCATCGGTACGCCGCGCTTTACCGAATGCTCCGCACTGCTTTACGGCCACCCCAGCACCCGCTACCGCTCGCAGACCACCACCACGGCGCAGTCGGCCGCGCAGATGCTGTCCATCACCGACCAGCTGCTGGGTTCGCAGTACGTTCCCCGCATCGCCTACGACATTCCCGCACCCGACTTCTCGGTGATGCTGCGCGCGCGCATCGAACCTTTCTTCACCGACGACCCGGTGAGCGTGGTGCTGGACACCGAACTGGCCTCCAAGGCCGCCGCCGGCAGCAAGGTGATCCGCCTGCGCGCCGACGCGCTGTTCTCGCAGCTGGACCTGGACCAGCTGGTGGAACACGAAGCCTTCATCCATGCCGGCACCCTGCTCAACGGCAAGCACCAGCCCTGGCTGCGCTGCCTGGGCAGCGGCGCGCCGCGTACCACGCGGACCCAGGAAGGGCTGGCCACGTTCGCGGAAATCATCACCGGCGCGATGGACATCAACCGCCTGCGCCGTCTTGCGCTGCGCGTGGTGCGGCTGCAGGAGGCACTGGAGGGTGCGGACTTCATCGACATTTTCAAGGCGTTCCTGGCCGCCGGCCAGAGCGAAGAAGACAGCTATCGCAGCGCGGCCCGCATCTTCCGCGGCGGCGACGTGCGCGGGCGGATCTGCTTCACCAAGGACGGCGCGTACCTGGAAGGGCTGTTGCTGGTGACCGCCTTCATCAAGCGCGCCCTGCACGAGAACCGCGCCGAAACCCTGCGGCTGGTGTTCTGCGGGCGCGTCGACCTGGGCGACCTGGTCACGCTCGCGCCCTACCGTGCCTCCGGCCTGATCGCACCGCCGCGCTATGTACCGCCGTGGGCCCAACACCCGGAGCGGGTGCTGGCAACCTTGGCGTTCACGACCGCCACGCAGGCGATGCGGGTTGATACCTTCGACCTTGACCGGTTCTCGGCGGCGGAAGATGAGTTGATGCGCTCGGCGGAGAGTGCATGAAGAAGGCCCCGCCGAGGCGGGGCCTTTATTGTCCGGCGCTACAGCCAGCCGTCACTCTTCTTCGTCCTTCCAGCCCTGCTGCTGGTTCTGGTTGCGTTGCTGCTGTTCCTGCTGCTGTTGCTGCTGCTGGTCGCGGCCACGCCCCTCCTGCTGACCACGCTGGTCCTGTTGGGAACTCTGATTGCGCTGCTGGGCCATCTCGGATCTCCGGAAGCCGCGGGCGGGATGCCGCGGTCGAGGCCATCCTGTGCAGGGCCGGGTTAAATCCGTGTGGCGATTTGCATACGAATCCGTCAAGACTTCACTGCAGTGACACGACAGCCTTGTTTTTCAGGGTTTTTCGCCCGCGTTGCCATGCTTATTCCTGGATGGAATCGGCTCATGTCCACCTCCGAAGATGGCCCAGTCATCAGCATGAACATGGGCCGATGCGCGGCAACTGTGACCGCCGTTCTGCGCAGTCTCAAAAACGTGATTGGTTCGCTCTACTCCTATAGAGAGACGACGGCGCCGGCCCTATGGCATTACGTTAATTACGTTGCAGTTTTCCGGCCTGGATCTGCATCATTCCGAATGCTGTAGAGGCGTACGTTGACGACCCATCGGGCGCCGCGCATGTTCGGCGCCATGAACATTTCACACGCTACCGCACGGCTGGGCGACATCGCCAGCATCCGCCAGGGCCACCCGTTCCGTGGTGCCATCGTTGCATTCGCGGACGGCCCGGTACGGGTCATCCAGTTGAAGAACGTGACCGCAGCCGGCGTGCAGGATGCGGACGATCTGCTGCGCACACGCTTGAGTCATCGCAAGACACCGGACTGGGTCAAGGACGGCGACGTGCTGCTTGCCGCGCGCGGCAGCCATCCCGCGGCAGCGCTGTTGTGCTCGCCTCCCGAAAGCACGGTGTGCAGCCCGCACCTGTACGTGATCCGGCTGAAGGATCCCGCCACGGTGATGCCTGCATTCCTGGCGTGGCAGTTGAACCAGCCGGGTGCGCAGGATTACCTGCGGGGCCAGTCAGCCGGCTCACGGCAGCAGAGTGTGCGGAAGGCCTCGGTGCTGGACCTGCCAATACAGGTTCCGCCCCTTGTTCATCAGCATCGAATCGTGACGATCGCTCGCACGGCAATGATCGAGCGAAGCCGCTGTGAGCTCCTCATGAGTGCTCGGCACGAGGAGGTTTCCCGTCACACGGAACGCCTTCTCTACAAGGATTCGGTGTGAGGAAGTCTTGGCTCACGGGAACATCGGCACCGAGGCATGACTATCGTCGCTTGGCAGGGGCAGGCGCGCGCCTTTTTTTCAGCCGAGCTTCCAGCTCCGTGACGACCTCCGGGAGAGATGTCCCGCAGATCACGGCGAGATCACGCAATTCGACTAGATCCAGCCGGCGGCTACCGCGCTCGACATCGCTGAGCTTTGGCTGGGTGATGCCAAGCTTTTCCGAAACTTCGGTCTGGGTAAGGCCGGCATTCAGACGTAGCTCACGTACCAGTTCAACAAGCACCGTGTACTCGGGCCGATAGATGGTCTTTGGCATGGCCGCACGTATAGAAAGGGCGACCTTGAAAGCTATATCCGATCTTCCTATATCGGAAAATGGTATAGACTGGCGCGATCCGAGCGAGGAGTAGGCCTGTGTCTGGATCTTTGAAGTCGAATGGAGCGCCGTATAAGCGCAGGAGAAGGGGCTAATGCGCTTACCGCTCTCCGACACCCCAGCGACCCTTGCCGCCCTGATCCACGCCCGCGATGCGCTCGGCGACGTCATGCGTCCGGATGCGGATACGCACCTGACCCTGTCGCTGTTGCTGCTGAAGCTGGCCAGCGATGCGCACCAGGCCCGAACGCCTTCTTCGGCACAACGGCCATTCGACCGGATGCACTCGCTTCCGTTCTGCGTTCCCGCCCAGGCCCGGTTCGACACGCTGTTCCGACAGCGCCATGCGCCGGGCAATGCGCTGCGGGTGATGACCGCCTTGCGGGTGTTCACCCTGGCCAATCCACGCAAGCTGGGTGGCATCTTCCCGGCGCTGCACCTGGGCGATGCCCTGCCGGCCGACGAGATTGAACGCGACCATGTGCTGCTGCACCTGCTTGAACGCCTGGCCTTGCCTGCGCTGGACTTTCGCGCGGTGTCCGCACGTGGGAATGCCTGTATCAGCGATGCCGTGGAAGGATTGCTGGAGCGCCCCGTGGCGGGCCATGGCTGCGCCGAACCGGCTCCGGTTCCGACCGCATTGGCGTGGCTGATGGCGGCACTCACCACGCCCACCGCCCAGGAGGCCGTATACGACCCCGCCTGCCGGCATGGCGCGCTGCTGTTGGCTGCGTCGCGCTGGATGCGGGGCACGGACGACGCAACGATCGCAGATGCGGACCTGCGTCATCCGCTGTACGGCCAGGAAGCGGACCCACGATTGTGCGCGCTCGCGCGCCTGCGCCTGCTCCTGCACGGCAGCGACAGCCCGCACCTGCGCGCGCGCGATGCGCTGGAGGATCCACTGCTGGAAGACGGCCGACTGCAACGCTTCCATGTGGCATTGGCCTGCCCACCGCTGCATCTGAAATGGAGCCCCACCCACGCCAGCGCTGACCCGCACGTGCGCTTCCTGCACGGTGTGGCGCCCCGGCAATGGGCCCATGCCGCGCTGATCCAGCACATGCTGGCCACGCTGGACCCGCACTGCGGACGCATGGCCATCGTGGTGCCGCACGGTGTGTTGTTCCGCGACGGCGAGGAGGCGCGCATCCGCCAAGCCTGGCTCGACGCGAACCTGGTGGAGACGGTGATCGGGCTGCCGGACCGTCTGTTCGCAGGCGCGGCCGTGGCCACCGCCTTGCTGCTGCTGCGCCGGGCCCGCAGCGATGAGGAAGTGCTGTTCATCGACGCGCGCCCCCTTGCTGCGCCCGGCCAGCGCGGTCCCCGCCTGGGCATGCAGGCAGCGAGAACGCTGCACACGCTGTGCGCGGAACGCGCCAGTGTGCCGGGCATGGCACATCTGGCAGGTCCGGACGAGATCACGACGAACCACGGCAACCTGAGTATTGCGCGTTACGTGCGTCCGGCGCCGGCACGTCCCGCCACCGACCTGGCAACGTTGCGGTCGCGGCGCGCCGTGCTGGAAGCGTCGTTCGCGGCCGTCCAGCGGGAACTCAACGCCGAGCTGGAAGCACTGGAACGCGACTTCGCGGATCTTGCCTGAAACGACGCGTGATCGCGTATCGATTGGCTCTCACTATCCTAATTTAAAGAAGGATTGAGAACGCGTTCTGTCGCGTGCGCTTCCAACGCATGATTCGGAATGATGCACACAGTGTGCGATGGCACGGATCGAACACACTGGCGTCATGAACATCATCTGCCCAGGTTACCGGTCTGCACCGACACGCATCTTCCCGTTGCCCGAAGGGCGTTCCGCATGAGCGCGGTGGCCGGCAGGTACGGCGTACGCCACTCCGTACTGGGTTGGTTGCGTCGCCTCGGCTGGAACCATCTGGAGCCATGGGAGCTGGACCCGCTGCGCGGACTGCCGGAGAGCCCGCTGCTGGAGAATCGGTTGCTGCCGTGGCTGCGGCGGTTCCGCTTCGACTGGAACGGCGAATCGCTTCCGCTGTCGCCACACTGCTTCAACGACATCATTGCGGCGGTGGATACCTGCTGCCACAACATGGACTGGGAAGCCTCCAGCGGCACCGTGCATCGACTGCTCATGGACGGCGTGCCCGTCCAGCAGCGGCTCCCCGACGGCGGCAGTACCACGGTGCATGTGCCGTTGATCGACTGGGCGCATGCGCACCGCAATCACTGGGACGTGGCCGATGCGTGCCCGTACCCGGACGCGCTCGATCCAGACATCCGTGAGCTGGTCGGCTACGTCAATGGCATTCCGCTGGTGGTACTGGCCTGCGTGGAGCGCGATCGGGAAAAGCGCTGGGGCGGCATCGCGGCCGGCATCGCGCACCTGGGGCGCGGCAACGCGCCCATCCTGGCCCATCAACCGGCCCTGCACGCGCAGGTGCTGCTGTGCCTGGACCGGCGCGGCGGCTGCTACGCCAGCGTCGGTACCCCGGCGCATGGCTGGGTGCGCTGGCGCGAACACGGCTGGAACCGCGAAGCCCTGGCCGAGCTGCGCGACCGGCCGGTCCCCTTTACCGCCGTTGCACTGGACCCGCCGTGGGCGGCGCATGCCGAGCTGCTGCACGGGGTGCTGGGTCCGGCACGCTTCCTGCAGCTGCTGCGGGGTTTCCTGCACACCGGCGCGCATGGACGGCGCTACGTGGCGCGACCGGCGCAGTTCTTCGCGGTGCAGCACGCGTTGCAGGCGTTGCGCATGCGCGACGCCACCGGCAGGCGCTGCGGTGGCCAGCTGTGCCTGGCCGCCGGGAGCGGCCTGCAGCGCACGCGGCACTGGCTGCTCAACGCGCTGCGGGCCGACCCGGCCTTCGACGGCCTGCGCGTGCTGCTGCCGGTCACCCGGCCCTCGCCCATCACGCAGGAGTGCAGGCGCAGGCCCGGGCCACGCGCCGTCGACCAGCTCACGGAATTCTTCGCCGGGTATGCGGGTTCGACACAGGAAGTCCCGCTGCGGGTGCTGCGGGGATGGGGTCGCAAGGCGGCGATGCCCGCCCCGCATGAGCCGGCAGCGGGCGACATCCTGCTGCTGGTGGATGCCGACTTCTGGGAAAGCCCGCCGGCGCTGCTGCGCCGCCTGCGCCGCTGCCTGCCGCAATCGACCTGGATCACCCTGTCCGCGCAACCGGTCCTCTTGCCGGCAACCAACCTGGACGCGGGCGCGCTGCTTTACCAGTATCCCCCCGAGCATGCCGTGGCCGACGGCGTGGTGGTGCCCGCATGGCGCGATGGTGCGCCGATCTTCCCGGTGCCGGTGCGCGGCGCGACGACACGCAGCGATGGGGCGGGCAGCGACCCGCGACACGCCCGGGTTGCCACCGCCATCAGCCAGCACTTCCACGGCCTGATCCGGCTTGCCGAACGCGGGCTGCGCGGCACCCTGCTGGTGGATACCCCGCAGGAGGCGCAGGACTACCAGCGCGCGCTCGGCGGCGGCCTGCACACCCAGGTGTCGGGTTACGACAGCCACGGCCTGCCGACGGACCAGGCCTGCGCGCGCATTCCACCGCAGGTCGAACTGGTGATAGCGCATGGCCCGCTTCCCGCCGTGCAGGACGCGCAGCTGGGCCTCTTATATGTCGACCGGCCGTTGTCGGCACCGGAACGCCTGCGCGCGGTGGGGCTGGTGAATGCGCCACACCCGGACAAGCGCGCGGCGCTGGTGGTGGATTTCCACGCCAGTGGCATGACCGAAGCGCCAGGGCAGGAGTGGCTGCCCGGGTCCGTGCAGGTGCAGCGCGACGCGCTGCCGACCGATCATCAACGGCTGCAGACACTGTTGCCGGGTGACGCCGAGAGCGACTTCCATGCCTGCCGCGAGCACCTTGCACCGTATTGGACACTGGGTTCGCATGGCGAGGACATCGACCTGCACCGGCGCCGGCGCGACCTGCTGCACCGTCGGGTCACCGCGTTTGGACAGCGATTGCAGATCGCGATCGCCTCGGAAGCCGCGCTCACCGGTGACCAGGCGGCCGTGTGCGCCCGTTACCGCGGCATCCTGCACCGCTATTCGGTACTGCGCGATGCGGTAAGCCAGACGGCGCTGGAAGAAGACTGCTTCAATCCGGAAGACCTGCGGGTGCGGCATTGGGCGCGCGAGCGTGCGCCTGCGGTGCACGAAGAAGCGCTGGACTACCCGCTTCTGCTGGCGGCCGAGCCGGAGCGCTCCGCGACCGAACAGCAGTGCCACCAGGTGTACACGCGCCTGCGGCACTACCTGGGCGCTACCGGCGACGCGCCGCACCTGGCCGAGCAGAGCCGCCACGCACTGAGCCAGATCCTGCTGATGCCTGCCGGCACGCTGCGCCTGCAGGCACTGCAGGCCTTCGAAGCGACGCTCCAGGTTTCGCTGCACGGCGGCAGCGGTGGCCATCCACCGTCGCGCGGCCTGGCGTTGCTGGACAGCCTGTTCGGCGCAACGTCCCACCCCACGCAGCACATTTCAATGGGTGCGCTGATCGACGTGGTGGTGGCCGAGGCGCATGCGGGCCCGCGCCTCCAGTTCCACCACCACCTGCGCGAGCGGCTGGAACCGCTGCTGCGCCGCGACCTGGAGGAGCCGCAGGTACAGGCCGTGCTGCACGCGGTCCTGTCGCGCGCACACGACTGGCCACCGGGGTGAAGCCGGGACCGCCTGCGCTACGGCATCACCGGCGGCACATAGGTCAGGGTCATGCCCAGCAGCCACAGCAGGCCAAGGACCAGCGGTATATGCACCAGCAGCTGGATGAAGGTGAACCCGACGATGTCGCGCGCCTTCAGGCCCAGCACGCCCAGCAGCGGCAGCATCCAGAACGGGTTGATCAGGTTGGGCAGCGCCTCGGCGGCGTTGTAGACCTGCACGGCCCAGCCGAGATGGGCCTTGAGTTCATTCGCGGCTTGCATCACGTACGGCGCTTCGATGATCCACTTGCCGCCGCCGGACGGCACGAAGAAGCCCAGCACCGCCGAGTAGACGCCCATCACCAGCGCAAAGGTGTCGGTGGTGGCGATGTGCACGAATACCGTGGACAGGCGATGGGCCAGGGTCTCGCCACCATCGCCCACCGCGTGGGTGAGGATCATGGCGATGCCGCCATACAGCGGGAACTGGATCAGCACGCCCGTGGTGCTGGGCACGGCCTTCGCCACCGCGTTGAGGAAACTGCGCGGGCGCCAGTGCAGCAGCAGGCCCAGCGAGATGAACAGGAAGTTGTAGGTATTGAGGTTGGCGATGGCGGTCACCACCGGCTTACTGGCGAATTCGCTGAACAACCAGCCGAACGCCAGCAGCGAGAGCAGCACGGTGAGCAGCGGGCTGTATTCCAGCCATTCGCCGGCCCGCGTGCGCGGCGGCAGTGGCTCCGGTTCGGCCTGGGCGGCGCCGGCGAAATCGCGGGCGGTGCGCGCGGTGGCCGGGCCCGGGGCGGTCAGCCAGGCGATCAGCAGCGAGACCAGGATGAGCGCGGCGGTCAGCGCGATGGACTGCCACAGGAAAATGGTTTCGGTGAAGGGCAGCACGCCGGTGATCTCCACCAGGCCGGGCGGCATGCTGGCCGGGTTGGCCTGCAGCTGCGCGGCGGAGGAGCTCAGCCCCATCGCCCACACTGCGCCCAGGCCGAGGTACGCCGAGGCACCGGCAGCGCGGTAATCCATGTGCAGCCCCTCGCGCCGGGCCAGTGCCCGTACCAGCAGGCCGCCGAATACCAGCGAAAAGCCCCAGCTGAGCAGCGAGGCCAGCATGCTCACCAGGCCCACGTACACCACCGCGCCACGGCCGGTGCGTGGGACGCGGGCAAGCAGTTCGATAAAGCGCGCGACCACCGGCGCGGTAGCCACCGCGTAGCCGCCGATGACCACGAAGGCCATCTGCATGGTGAACGGGATCAGGCTCCAGAAGCCGTCGCCGAAGGCGCGGGCGGTGGCCTGCGGGGTGGCGCCGAAGCCCATGGCCGCCAGCGCAACGATCACCACGCCGAGCACCGCGAACACGTAGGCATCGGGGAACCACTTCTCGGCCCAGGCGGCCGAGCGCAGCGCCGCGCGCGCCATCCAGCCGTCCTGTGCCGGCGCTGATGTGTTGGTGGCCATGCCCTACCCTCCCAGGTTCAGTGACCTGATTTTCGCGGCGGAGGTGGCCATTGTCAGTAACCCATTGGTCGGGTCACGACCAACGGTCGTGACCTACCGGCACGAGACGTCCAGCGCGGACGCTGGCACCTGTCTCGATGCGGTAGCGCCCGACCGTTGGTCGGGCGGCCCCTCGGCTCAGCCCAGCGCCAACGCCGCAGCAATGCCCGCAAACAGCGCAGCGCCCACCCAGTTGTTGTGCAGGAACGCCTTGAAGCACGGGTCACGCTCGCGCTTGCGGGCGATCCAGAACTCATACGCGATCAGCCCGGCCGCCACCGCCACGCCCAGCCAGTAATAGAGGCCCAGCTCGCCGCGCACCCCGACCAGGGCCATGGTGGCCAGGAACAGGGCGTACAGGATCCCCTGGATGACCAGGTCCAGGTCACCGAACAGGATGGCCGTGGAATGCGAGCCCATCTTCAGGTCGTCGTCGCGGTCGACCATGGCGTACCAGGTGTCATACGCGGTCGACCACAGGATGTTGGCGCCATACAGCAGCCAGCCGATCACCGGCACTTCGCCCTGGATGGCGGCGAACGCCATCGGAATGCCCCAGCCGAACGCCATGCCCAGATACACCTGCGGCAGATGGGTGTAGCGTTTCAGGTAGGGATAGCTGGCCGCCAGGAAGATGCCGATGAAGCTCATGCCGATGGTCAGTGCGTTCAGGGTCAGCACCAGCGCGAACGCGACCAGCATCAGGCCGGCGAACAGCAGCAGTGCCTCGCGCCCGGACACGCGCCCGCTGGCGAGCGGGCGGTCCTTGGTGCGCTTGACGTGCGGGTCCAGCCAGCGGTCGGCGTAATCGTTGATCACGCAGCCGGCCGAACGCGTCAGCCATACCCCGGCGGTGAACACGAACAGGATCCACAGCGGTGGCAGCCCACCGGCGGCCAGCCACAGCGCCCACCAGGTAGGCCACAGCAGCAGCAGGGTGCCGATCGGGCGATCGGCGCGCATCAGTTTCCAGTACTGCCCCCACCGCGACGGCGGGGCGCTGGCGGGGGTGTCGAATCGTTCGTAAGCCATGCGCAAAGGATACCGCCAAGGCCCCTGCCCCGCGCTGGAAGCGCTGTTTCGTCAAAGGGGGCAGACCTGCGCCGCGTTTACGGATAGAATGCCCGTCCCGCACCGCCTCATGGCGCTGCGATGCCCGCCCCGGCCCGCCGGTGGTGCGGCGGTCCTACAACGCGCCCGTAGCTCAGCCGGATAGAGTAGTGGCTTCCGAAGCCATTGGTCGGGGGTTCGAATCCCTCCGGGCGCGCCATCTTCCCTTGTTCGCCATGGATGCCGCAGCCACGCAGGGCGTGGCTCTACCGCGCGTGCAGTCCCATGACGTAGAGCCACGCCCTGCGTGGCTGCGCAGTGCCGGGTAACGTGCAGCGCCATCACGTAGAGCCACGCCCTGCGTGGCTGCACGATGCCGGCCAACGTGCAGCGCCATGACGTAGAGCCACGCCCTGCGTGGCTGCACGGTGCCGGGTAACCTGCAGCCGGGCAGAGCCCGGCTCTACGGGGCGTCAGTACGTGCCGTCGAACGCGAAGATCGGCTTGCGCTGCTTCCACAGGCCGGCGGTGAAGTCCGGGAACTCCAGGGTCTGGAAGCTGTTGGCGATGGACTGCTCGGACAGCGGGGTGATCGCGCTCCAGGTGATCGCGTCGTAAATGTCGATCGGCATCGGAGCCCTGGCCTTCAGCGATTCGACGAAGGCATGGATCACGAACCAGTCCATGCCGCCATGCCCGGCGCTGGCGGCGGTGTCGGCGTGCTGCTTCCACAGCGGGTGTTCGTACTGGTCCTGGTAGGCCTGGAACGGTTCCCACTTGTGCGGCGGGCTGCGGCCTTCGATGTGGATCGACTGGTTCACGTCCATCCACAACCCCTTGGTGCCCTGCACGCGGAAGCCCATCGAATACGGGCGCGGCAGCGAGGTGTCGTGCTGTAGCAGGATGGTTTCGCCGTTTTCGCAGGCCAGGGTGGTGGTGACGATGTCGCCGAGCTTGAAGTTCACCTTGGTGCTCGGGTGGGTGGTGCCGCCGCTCTTGGCCACGGTGTATTCGTGCAGCCCACGCGCCTTGCTGGCGAACGCGTTGATGTGGGTGAAGCGGTTGCCGCGGTTGATGCCGGTGTACATGGCGCACGGACCGATGCCGTGGCTGGGGTACAGCTCGCCGTTGCGGTCCACCGAGTGCTGGGTGCGCCAGCGTGCTTCGGACCAGGCCTGGGGGCCGAACTCCACGCCACTGTCATACGGTTGCGAGGGATCGCCGGAGTTGAACTTCACCCCGCGCAGGTCGTGCTGGTAGCCGGCCTGCAGGTGCACCAGTTCGCCGAACAGGCCCTTGCGCACCATCTGCAGCGCGGCCATCACGTCGCGGCGGTAGCAGACATTTTCCAGCAGCATGTACGGCGTGCCGGTGGACAGTTGGGTCTTGAGCACGTCCCAGTGGTCCTGCAGGGTGATACCGGCGACCACTTCACAGCCCACCGCGACCTTGGCCTGCATGGCGGCGATCGCCATCGGCGCGTGGTACTCCCACGGCGTGGCGATGATCACGCCATCGAGGCCGCGCTGCTCGAGCAGCCGCTTCCACGCGTTGCGGTCGCCGTCCTGGCCATAGGCGGTGGGTGCCTTTTTGCCGGCCGTGGCCACCATGTCCATGCCGCGCTTGAGCATGATCGGCTCGATGTCGCACAGCGCGACCACCTCGACGTCGTCGCGGCGCACCAGCTCCTTGAGCAGCACCTGGCCGCGCATGCCGGTGCCGATCAGGCCCAGGCGCAGCGTGCGCCCGCGTGCCCAGGCCGGGGTGTCCGGCAGCAGACTGGTGGCGGCCAGGGCCGCACCGGCGGCAATGAATTCCCTACGCTTCATGAAACGTTACTCCCTTTGGAAGCGCGCCGACCGGAGTCGGCGCGATGGAACAATCAGAACTTGTAGCCGACCTGCAGACTGTAGCTGCGGCCGAAGATGCTGGCATAGTCACTGGAGTCACCCAGGAAGCTGTTCGGATCGTAGAACGGCAGGCGGTTGAACAGGTTCTTGACGGTAAAGCCCAGGCTCCAGTGGTCGTCGGGGCGCCAGCCCACGCTCAGGTTGGCGGTCCACCACGACGGCACGCCATCGCACTGGGCCGGGTTCACCGGCAGCGAACCGGCAGTGCAGCTTTCAGGGTTGTTGTCTTCGGCATCCACGCGGTCCCACGCCCACTTGGTGGTGCCGACGTAGTTGATGAAGAAGCTGGTGGTGACCTGCTTGTAGGTCCAGTCCGCGTTCAGCGTGGCACGCAGGCGCGGATTGCCGTAATAGCCGATGGTGTTGCCGTAGTACCAGCGGTTCTCGTCGTCGATGTAGGCCTCCTTGCGGCGCGCGATGGTAGCCGCCACGCCGATGTTCAACCCGCCCCAATCGCCGAGCGAAAAGCGGCTGCGTGCGTCGATGTCGAAACCGTCCACCAGGGTGCGGCCCTGGTTCTTGTACTGGCCCACCACGGCCGCCACGTTGCCGACGCTGTAGCCAGGCAGCGCACCCGGACAGGCCACGCCGCTGGCCGGGTCGGCGCACATGGCCGCCAGTGCCGCCTGGTTCGCCAGGTCGGTTTCGCTGATCGGATTGCGTGTCAGGGAGAGGATGTCCTCTTCCTTGCTGTAATCCGGTGCAGCAATCTCGTTGCGGCGGTAGATGAACCAGTAGTCGGCCGAGATCGACATCCAGCTCGTCGGCTCGTACACGAAACCGAGCGTGGAGATCTTGGCCTTCTCCGGCTTCAGGTCCTGGTTGGGCTGGGTCATGCGCGCCACGGTGCGGCTGCAGTCGCTGTTGAGCAGCGTGTTGCCTAGGTCCACGTCGCCCGGGCGGTTGGACTGGCGCAGCAGGTTGGCGATGGCATTGGTCTCATCGCAGCGGATGTCATCTTCGAAGCCACCGAGCTGTGCGAACACGCCGCCGGTGCCCGCTTCGGCCAGGCTTGGCGCACGGAAGCCTTCGGAATAGGTACCGCGCAGCAGCAACTGCGGCAGCACCTGGTACTTCAGGCCGATCTTCGGCGCCAGGTTGGCGCTGAAGTTGGGGTACTTGTCCACGCGCAGCGCCGCATCCAGTTCCAGCTTGTCGGTCAGCGGGGCCACGGCTTCGGCGAACAGCGCGTAGGTGTTGCGCTTGCCATCGAACCATGAGCCGCCCTGCTGGGTGATCAGGCCGTTGGCGGCGTCTTCGTTGCCGGGGGTGTAGAAGGTTTCGCGGGTGGCGTTGAAGCCGAACGCGGCGCGGACGTCGCCTGCCGGCATGCTGAACAGCGGGCCTTCGATCTTGCCGTCCAACGTATGCAGGCGGGTCCACGACTGGATGTCGAAGGTGGGGTACGCCTCGCGGATGAGCTTGGCGTTGGCTTCATTGATGACGCCGAACTGGTAGGCCGGGTTGTCGGAGATGATGACCCGCCCGGTACCGGGATCGATGGTGTAGGGGCCGAACGCGCGCTCGAAGCCTTCCAGGTTCACGTTGACGGTCTGGTAGGTGACCGAGTGGCTGCCTGCGGTGGCGAACGCGGTTTCCCAGTTCCAGTCCTCGCCCAGGCTGCCACGCAGCCCGGCCAGCACGCGGTAGCTCTGGTCGGTGTTGCGCTGGCCGAAGTGCCCGTCGCCCACGTCCTGCAGCAGGTAGTTCAGGCCGACCACGCCGCCCATCAATGCCTTCAGTTCGGGGCTGGCCATGTTGTAGACGTTGTTGGGGCCGAGGAACGGGGTGCGGAACTGGTTCACCACATTGCCGGTGTTGCGCGAGAACCAGCTGGTGGGGTTGGCCGTAGTAGAGTTGAACGCGGCCGGGGTGCCGCCGTTGGCAGTGAGATCGATGTCGGTGTAGGTGACTTCGGCGAACGCTTCGGTGGTGTCGCCGATCAGGAAGTGCGAGCTGATGTAGGCGGTGGCGCGCTCGGTCTTGGCACCGGCGTCGACCTCACGGTTCATCCAGGTTTCCCAGATGCAGCGGGTGCCCGCCGCTTCGATCAGGACGTTGTTGCAGCCCGGTGCCGCCTCACGGACGAGCGCATTGGTGGTTGGGTCGATGGCGAAGAAGCTTCCCGGATTGAATTCGCCCGGTCTGCTGCCGGTGCCGAGGCGCAGATTCGGGATGTAGTTCGGGTTGTTGACGTAGTACTGGCTGGGCCGCTTGTCGTAGAAATCGCTGAGCGGGATCGCGTCGCGACGGTACAGGTTGACCGAGGCGTAGACGTTGTAGCGGTCTTCGTCCAGGTCGCCGAAACCGGCGGTGATGCTGCCCTGCTGCTCTCCGTAGGAATCGATGCGCGAGGACTTGTCGGCGGTGACGTTGATCTCCGCCCCCTGGTAGCTGCGCTTGGTGATCACGTTGATCACGCCGGCCACCGCGTCGGTGCCGTACACCGCCGAAGCGCCGTCGGTCAGCACTTCCATGCGCTCGATCGCAGCGGCGGGAATGGCGTCGATGTTGACGAACTGGGTCTGGAATCCGGCCGGCGCACCGTAGTACGACAGCCGCCGCCCGTTGAGCAGCACCAGCGTGCCCTGCGCGCCGAGTCCGCGCAGGTTGGCCTGCGAGGCGCCGTCGGAGCCGGTGAACAGCGAGCGCGAGTCCTGTTGGCCTGGCCGCGCGGCAGGCAGGTTGTCGAGCACCTGCAGCAGCGTGCGCGCACCCATGTTCTCGATTTCCTGCTTGGTGATGACCTGCACCGGCGACGACGTCTCCACGTCGCTGCGACGGATGTTGGAGCCGGTGACCTGCACGCGCGCCAGTTCGGTGGCGTTGGTGTCGACCTTGGCCGGGTCGGTGCTGTCGTTGTCCTGGGCGAGTGCCGGACCGCTTATGGCCAGGGCAAGGCCCAGCGCGACGCATAAGGGGTGGGCGGGGATGCGGCGATGGCGATGGCGTTCGGTCAACATCTTGGGCTCCTTGTGCAATCCGCAGCGTGGGGCTGCCTGAGGGTGGGTTTTGATGGGCAACAGTCACCCGCACCACCGCCGGCAGGCCGCAGTCGGGTCACGATGGGGACGTCGAAAAACGATGAAGCGCTGGGTTACGGCGACATGACGCTGGCGGTATCGCCCTCCTGTCCGATCAATGCGGCGTTGGCCCAGTTGCCACACACCTGCGCCGGCTGCGCGCCCTGCGCGCCCAGGGTGCGCAGGCTGAGCGAGCGCAGGCCACGGATATCCAGTTCGGGTTTGACCACGCCAGGCGCCTGCACCCGCCCGCTGTCGTACAGCAGGCGGCCGTCGCCCAAACCTGGAACTGCATACCGCCGGCGCTGCGGCAGGCATCGTCGATCCCCAGGTCGGCGCGCAGCAGGCGCCACTGGCCGTGCAGCTGCAGGTCGAGACGACTTTTCGGGCCCACGCCGAGGCCACGGCGGAACAGCAGGCCGTTCATGCGCATCGGTTGGCCACCCTGGAAGGCAAGGTCGGCGCGCACCTGTGCGCTCGCGGCGGCTGGCAGGTCCAGTTCGGAGAGGTAGCGCTGCTGCGCCGGGCGCTCGGCCACCGGGTGTTCCAGGATCTGGAACGTGGAGAGGGTGATCGGCCCCACGTCGCGTGGCTGCAGTGCGTCCACCGCACGGGCCACGCTGCCCTGCGCGGCGGTGACCATCGGGTCGCTGCCGGCGGCGCCGTCGCCGTCCGGGTTCTGCACGCTGAGCACGCGGAAGCGCAACAGGCGGTCGGCGTGCGCGGGGAAGTCGATCTGCTGGGTGCCCTGCACCAGCGCCAGACGCCCCCGCTTGATCGGCTCGCCCCACTCGCCGTTGCTGTCGGCCAGGTAGATCTCGTAGTCGCGGACCTGGCCGCTCTTCCAATGCTGGTCGTTGCGTGGTGCCAGCACGATGCCGTCGACCAGGCGGCGTTCGCCGAAGCCGATCACCCATTCGTGCGCGCCGGTGCGCACCGCCTGGTTGCGCACGGTGCGGAACCAGGTGGCCGGATCGTCATCGAAGGCCTTCTCCAGTTCGTAGCCGCGCTCTTCAGCCGGGCGGTTGACCACCAGCAGGCTGTCGGCGGGCAGCGCGCGGCCCAGTACCGGCGCGGCGGGGTAGGCGTCGTCGGCGGGCGCCGGTGCCTGCGGAATGTCCAGCCGGAAGGCCAGCGGCTGGCGGATGTCCACGGGGGCGGTGCGCACATGCACGGTGCCGCGGCGCTCGCTGGCGTCGAAGTACCAGCCTTCGGTTGCGCCCTTCCATGCAGCGGAATCCGCCAGCATCGGCAGGGTCCGGTTGTCCAGAGTCACCGCGGTCGGGCGCTGGCGGCTCAGCACGCGCAGTGCATAGCGGCGCTGTGCCAGCTGGCCCCGGTATTGCCCGCGTACGCCGTCGATGCCCACCTGGACCGGGCCACTGCCCTGCGCGGGCGCCTGCATGCGCACCTGCTGCTGGCTGGACTCGCCCTGCTCGTAGCGGCGCGTGTTGCCGTCGTCCTCGTACAGCGTGTACTGCGAATTGCCTTGCGGGTACAGGTCGAAGGTCACTTCGTCGAGCGGCTTCTCACCGTCGTACAGCATCGCCGGGTACATCGGCACGATCGCGCCAGCACGCACGAACAGCGGAATCGTCGCCAGTTCCACCGGACGATCCAGCGTACGACCCTCCGCGCCCACCTGTAGCGCGCGGCCATCCCAATAGTCGATCCAGCGGCCCTGCGGCAGGTGGACGTCGCGGCGCCAGCCACGGCTGGCCGCCTGGCTGCGGTATACCGGCGCCACCAGCAGGTCGCGGCCCAGCAGGAACTGGTACTTCCAGGTCTCGTCCCAGGCGTGGGGGTCCTGCGGGTAATCCCACATCAGCGCGCGCAGGATCGGTGCGCCGGTCGTTGCGGCCTCGTGCGCCAACCCGTACATGTACGGGGTCATGCGCATCTTCAGCGTGAGGTAGTCGCGGTTGATGCTGCGGTACGGCTCGTCGAACCACCACGGGTGCTTGCGCGCACTGCCCGACCAGCCGGACATGCCCATCAGCACCGGAGTAAAGCTCTTCCACTGCAGGTCGCGGGTGAAGGTTTCGGCGCTGCCGCCGAAGATCGCATCCACGTCACCGCTGGCGTAGGCCATGCCGGAAAGACCGGAGCCGACCAGGGTGGGAATGTGCCAGCGGATGTAATCCCAGCTGCTGCTCTGGTCGCCGGTCCAGGCCACCGCGTAGCGCTGGATCCCGGCCCAGCCCATCACCGTCCACAGGAATGGGCGCGAATCGGAATTGTGCAGGATGCCGTTGAACGCAGACTGGTTGGCGTCCATCGCGAACTGGTAGCCCTTGCCGGTCCACGCCACGTCCAGCTTCTGCACGCGGCTGCCGGCGGTGCCGACTTCCCAGGCGATCTTGTCCACGCCGTTTTCGGTCCACAGCCCGGTCCTGAAACCGTAGCCGGCCAGACCCTTCACCGTTTCCGGCAGCGCCTTGTAGCCGCAGCCGTAACCGTCGTTGGGCAGGATCCAGCCACCCGGCATGTCGTGCTCGCGATACTGCTTTGCCACGCTGTCGACCACGTCCGGGGTGGTGCCGGTGGGACCGTCGCTCCAGCCTTCGGGCACGCTGCCCGGCTTCTTGATGTTGTCCCCGTCGTTGTAGCAGTCCGCGTCGCCGTACGAGAACGCCCAGCGCGGCAGCAGCGCGGCGCGTCCGGTGAGCGCCGTATAGCGGTCCAGCAACGCGGGCAGGCCGGCGCCGACGAAGTAGTACGCGTCGAAGCGGTCTTCGCGGTGCAGCAGCGTGGCCTGGTCGGGCTGGCGCAGGTCGTAGCTGCCATCGCTCCAGGTGTTGCGCAGCATGCCCCAGCCACGCGAGCTGAGCAGCATCGGCGCCGGGTTGGGGCGGTCGCCTTCTTCCCAGCCGCCGGAATAGGACACCTCCAGCTCGCGGCCCTTGAAGGCGAAACGGCCGTTCTGCTGGCCGCCACCGACGAACTGTTCGTCGGCGGTACTGCTGAGTACCTGCACGCTCTGCGCGGTATCCAGGTCCAGTGGCTGCAGTTCGTGCCACAACGGCACGTCCTTGCCAGCCTCGCGCCGGTCCAGGGCCAGGCGCAGCGGTTGCCGGTGGATGCGCAGCACCAGCGCGTCGGTGCGGATGCGCACTTCGCCGGCGTCTTCTTCCAGGGTGAACGGCACCGCGACAGCGGGCTGTTCCAACACGATGGGCGCAGCCTTGTCGCCGGCTGGCAGCAGTCTGCCGTTGCGCCCGGCCTGCACCCGCAGCAGATCGTTGCGCAGCAGGTCCACGCGCAGGGTGGCACCCGTGCTGCTGGTCAGCGTCCACGCGGTGCCATCGGCAGTGGGCAGTGCCTGCAATGCCTGCAGGTCGCCGACCGGCGCAGCGACGGCAGGCGAGCACGCCAGCGCGATGGCGATCGAAACGATGGTCACTGTGGTGCGACGACAACGGGTTGCCACTTTGCCCCCAAAGCCCGCAGTCGGCGGGTGTCCGAAACCAGTGCGGCCGACTATGGGGCAGCGATTCGAAACTTGTCAATGAATTGCAAAGAAAAAAGCTTAGGAATTTCATATAAACGAAAGATTGTGCGCGGCACCACTTTCTATATGGTGACTGAATGCGGAGAATTTTCCTTTTAGGAGCTGCGAGATAGCCGGGCACGGTTCAGTTCATTCGCGTCGGCTGTGACTGAAAGTGTGACGCCGCAAACTTATTTTTATCTTTCGATAATTGACATTTCGAAAGAAAACACAGAAGGTGAGCTGGCCCAACAGGAAATGCTTATGGAAACGTGCCTGCTCCCTGATCTGCCTCAATGGCAGCGCCTCGGTGGTGCCCATACCGCCGAAGAGATCGCCCAGCAACCGCGCCTGTGGGCTGCGCTGGCTGACCTGCTGGCGGGCGCGCAGCACAGCATTGATGCATTCCTGGGCACTGCACTGGAGCAGCCCGACCAGAGGGTGATCTTCACCGGTGCGGGCAGCTCGGGATTCATTGCCGAGATGGTGGCCGACCAGATCAATGCACAGTGGCCGGCCGAGGTACGCGCGGTCCACACGACGAGCCTGCTGACCCACCCCGCGCTGTACCTGCAGCGCGACCGTCCGACCCTGCTGGTGTCGTTCGGGCGCAGCGGCTCCAGCCCGGAGAGCGTGGCAGCAGTCGAACTGGTCCGCGCGCAGGTGGACCACGCACGCTTCCTGGACATCACCTGCAATGCCGAGGGCGCGTTGGCCCAGCGTGGCCGGGGCCGCAGCGACACGATGTCGCTGCTGATGCCGCCGGCCAGCTGCGACCGCGCCTTCGCCATGACCAGCAGCCTGAGCTGCATGCTGCTGGCCGCCCTGGGCGTGTTCGAAAAGGCCTCCTGGACGGCGCGGATCAACCGCCTGCGCAGCCTTGCCGAGAGCGGCACGCGCGCACTGCAGGCGTGGGACGCACCGGTCGCCACGCTGGCGCAGGCCGACATCACCCGCGTCATCTATCTGGGCAGCGGCCCGCTGGAAGCCACCGCGCGCGAAGCCGCCCTGAAAGTGCTGGAGCTCACCGCCGGCCGCGTGCTCGCCCTGGCCAACACCCCGCTCGGTTTCCGCCACGGGCCCAAGTCCACGCTCAACTACACCACCCTGGTGGTGGTGCTGCGCAGCGCGCAGGCGCTGGCGCGCCGCTACGAACAGGACCTGCTGGATGAGCTGCGCCGTGACCGCATCGCCGCCCGGATCCTGTCGGTGGGTCCAGCCGGCGCAGACCGTGCCGAAGGCGACTTCGTGCTCGACATCCCCGACCTGCCCGATGCATGGCTGTCGCCGCTGTGGCTGCTGGTGGCGCAGTGCTTCGCGCTGCAGCGCTCGGCCGCGCTTGGCCTGACCCCGGACAACCCCTTCCCCGACGGCACGGTCAACCGCGTGGTACAGGGTGTGACCATCCACGACCATGGCTGAGCCGGGTACGCCCATGCAGAGCTGGTATGGCATCGACATCGGCGGCACCAAGATCGAACTGGTGGCCTGCGACGCGAGCCTGGCGGTGCATCATCGCCAGCGCGTCGCCACGCCGAGCCACGATTACGCGGCCTTCGTCGACGCCATCGGCCAGCTGGTGGACGACGCCGATGCGACGCTGGGCACGCGCGCCCGTGCAGTGGGCATCGGCCTGCCCGGCGTGCGCGACCCCGACAGTGGCCGCCAGCTCAGCGCCAACGTGCCCGCGCTCAGCGGCCGCACGGTGGGGCAGGACCTGGAAGCCAGGCTGCAACGCCCGCTCGCGCTCGGCAACGACCTGCAGTGCTTCGCCCTTTCCGAAGCGCACGACGGCGCGGCCGCCGGCTACCCGAGCATGTTCGGGGTGATCCTGGGCACCGGTGCCGGCGGTGGCTACTGCCTGCACGGCAAGCTGGTGGCCGGCAACAACGGCATCGCCGGCGAGTGGGGCCATTGGAGCCTGCCGGCCACGCTTCAGCTCCGCCACGACCTGCCGCTGCTGGACTGCGGCTGCGGCCTGCGCGGTTGCCTGGAGCGCTACGTGTCCGGCAGTGGCCTGGCCATGATCCATGAACGCCACGGCGGCCAGGCCCGCGACGGCAGCGCGGTGGTGGAACAGGCACACGCCGGCGACCCCGCCGCGCTGCGGGCGCTGGCCATCCACCGCGACCTGCTCGGCTACAGCTTCGCCAGCCTGATCCTGGCCCTGGATCCGCACGTGATCGTGCTGGGCGGCGGACTGTCCAAGCTTGAGCAGCTGTACCGCGACCTGCCCGCTGCAATTGCGCCTTACCTGTTCCGCGGCGTGCGCGTACCGCCGATCCTGCCGCCGGCGTTCGGCGATGCCGGCGGCGCGCGTGGCGCGGCGCTGCTGGCCCGACAGCTGCACCGCGCACCCTGACCACGCCTTCCGTTCCGCTGCACCTGGAGTGTTGCCATGTCTGCCGTTGAATCCCTGATCGCCGCCCATCGCCAAGGCCAGCCCGTAGGCCTCTACAGCGTGTGCTGCAGCAATGAGCAGGTGCTGCTGGCGGCGATGCAGGTCGCGCGCGCGTACGACACCGTGCTGCTTGTGGAGGCCACCTCCAACCAGGTCGACCAGTTCGGCGGCTACACCGGCATGACCCCGCCGCGGTACCGCGATTACGTGCTGCAGCTGGCACGCAGCCAGGATTTCCCGGTCGAGCGGCTGATCCTGGGCGGCGACCACCTGGGTCCCAATGCCTGGCAGAAGGGCCCGGCCGCGGTCGCCATGGCCAACGCGCGCACCCTGATCGCCGCGTACGTGGCCGCCGGATTCCACAAGATCCACCTGGACTGCAGCATGTCCTGCGCCGACGACCCCACGCCGCTGCCGGATGCGATCGTGGCCGAGCGCTCGGCCGAACTGGCGCGTGTTGCCGAGCGTACTGCCGCCGAACAGGGCCTGCCGGCACCGGTGTACGTGATCGGTACCGAAGTGCCGGTGCCCGGTGGCGAAGCCTCGCTGGACGGTGGCCTGGCGGTGACCACGCCGGACGCCGCGGCGCTGACCCTGGCGATCCACCGTGAAGCTTTCTCCGCCCCGGACCTGCAGCCGGCCTGGTCGCGGGTGATCGCCATGGTGGTCCAGCCCGGCGTGGATTTCGACCACAGCAGCGTGCACTACTACGACCCGGCCGCCGCGCAGGCGCTGTCCGCGTTCGTGGACACACAGCCGCGCATCGTGTTCGAAGCGCATTCCACCGATTACCAGACCGAAGCCGGACTGCACGCGCTGGTGCGCGACCACTTCGCCATCCTCAAGGTCGGCCCGGCCGCCACCCTTGCCTTCCGCGAAGCGGTGTTCGCCCTTGCGATGATCGAGCGCGAACTGCTGCCGGCGCAGCAGTGCTCGCAGCTGATCGAGGTGCTGGAGCGCTGCATGCTGGAAAAGCCCGGGAGCTGGGCCAGCTACTACCAGGGCACGCCGCACCAGCAGCGCCTGCTGCGTGCCTATTCGCTGAGCGACCGCAGCCGCTACTACTGGGGCGAGCCGCCGGTGCAAGCGGCTCTGGCCACGCTGGTGGACAACCTCACCCGCCAGCCGCCGCCGCTGATGCTGCTCAGCCAGTACCTGCCGGAACAGCTGCGTGCGGTGCAGGCCGGCGAGCTGGCGCCAGAACCGTTGGCACTGGTCCGGCACAAGGTGGGCCTGCGCCTGGCCGAATACGCCCGCGCTTGCGCTCGCAACCGGTTCGCCACGCACAACGAAAGTTTTTCTGCCGCAGAGGTTTCGGAACGGTAAGCTTCGGCTTTACTTCCGAACGGAATCGCCTCCATGCGAAACACACGGCAACGTCGCCAGCAGATCCTGCAGTTGCTGGTCGACCACGGCAACGTGCAGGTCAGCGAACTGGTGGAACGCTTCGGCGTGTCGGCAGTGACCATCCGTGCCGACCTCACCCACATCGAGGCGCAGGGCCTGGCCACGCGCACCCATGGCGGCGCCACGCTGGTGCGCAAGCCGCCGCTGGAACAGGACATCCATCAGAAGGACACCCTGAACCTGCCGCTGAAGGACAGCATCGGCGCGCACGCCGCGCGGCTGGTGCGGGCCGGCGACAACATCATCATCGATTCCGGTTCCACCACCATGACCCTGGCCCGCCACCTGCGCGAGCACCGCGACGTGACGGTGATGACCAACGGGCTGAACATCGCCTGGGAACTGGCCAATGCGCCGGGCGTGGAGCTGCTGCTCACCGGTGGCCTGCTGCGCAAGCAGTCGCTGTCGCTGCAGGGCAGCCAGGCCGAAGCCAGCCTCAACACCTACAGCTTCGACACCCTGTTCCTGGGCGTGGACGGGCTGGACCTGCAGTTCGGGCTCACCACCCACCACGAAGCCGAAGCCAGCCTCAACCACCGCATGGTGGAGCGCGCACGCCGCGTGGTGGTGCTGACCGACGCGTCCAAGTTCGGCCACGTCAGCCTGCACCGCATCGCCCGGCTCGACCAGGTCCACACCATCATCACCGATGCCAGCATCGACCCCGAGTACCTGGAGGGGCTGCAGAAGCGCGGCATCGAAGTGATCATTGCCGAGTCCCCACCTTGACCGCGACTGCCACCCTGCATGGCCGCGTACTGACCCCGTCCGGGTGGGTGCGTGGCGACATCCACTTCCACCAGCGCATCGCCTCGATCAGCCCGGACCACGCCGATCCGCGCGACGACAGCGATGTACCGTGGATCCTTCCGGGCTTCATCGACCTGCATGTGCATGGCGGGGCCGGGGTGGACATCATGCAGGGCGGCGACACTGCCGTGACCGTGGCGCGCACGCACGCGCGGCACGGCACCACCGCGCTGCTCGGCACTACCATGACCGCCGAGGCGGACGACATCGTGCGTGCGCTGCAGGGTTTGTCTACTGCGATCGCCCAGCGCACGCCGGGCACGGCGCGGGTCCTGGGCGTACACCTGGAAGGCCCGTTCATCAGCGCCGAGCGGCTGGGCGCGCAGCCGCCGCTGGTGGTTGAAGCCACGCTGCAGGACGTGCAGCGCCTGCACGCCATCGCGCCGATCAAGGTGCTCACCCTGGCGCCGGAGATCGGCCAGCACCTGGCCCTGATTCCGGCCCTGCGCGCCCTGGGCATCCGCGTGCAGCTCGGCCACAGTGCCGGCAGCTACGACGACGGTGTGGCCGCACTGCAGGCCGGTGCGGCCGGCTTCACCCACCTGTTCAACGGCATGACCGGTGTGGACCATTACCGCCCGGGCATCGCCACCGCGGCGCTGGCGCATGCCGAGTACGCCGAACTGATTCCCGACCTGCAGCACGTGCACCCCGGCGCGATCCGCACCGCACTGCGCGCGATCCCGCGCCTGTACTGCGTGACCGACGCCACCGCCGCCACCGGCATGCCCGATGGCGAGTACGCACTGGGTATCCAGCGGGTGCACAAATGCCTGGGCTGCGTGCGCCTGGAGAGCGGGTCGCTGGCGGGAAGCGCGCTGACCATGGACCAGGCGCTGCGCAACCTGGTTGCGCTGGGACTGGCGCTGGATGACGCATCCGACCGTGTTTCACGCTTCCCTGCCGACTATCTGGGGCTCGAAGACCGTGGCCGCCTGCAGCCGGGCGCCTGGGCCGACCTGGTGGTGCTCGACTGCGACCTGCGTGTGCAGCAGGTGGTGGTGGAAGGCGAAAACATCGCGCTCGACTGAGTGCTTCCGCGCCGCGTGCGGCGCGTTCCCCCGTAGACAGGACCGCACCATGAACGACGTTTCCGCCGCCATGCCCGTGCCCGCCGCCGCCAACGCACCGCGCTGGCCGGTGCGCTATCTGTTGTTCATCGGTGGCATGGGGGGCCTGCTCTACGGCATCGACATCGGCATCATCGCCGGTGCCCTGCCCTACCTGGAGGCCACGGCCACCGCCAGCTGGCACCTCACCACCCAGCAGCTGGGCTTCGTGGTGGCGGCGGTGCTGCTGGGTAGTGTGTTGTCTTCCTTGTTTGCCGGCGCCATTGCCGACCTGATCGGCCGGCGCGGCGCGATGGTGCTGGCCGGGGTGCTGTTCACGGCCAGCATTCCAGTGATGGCCCTGTCCGAAGGCTATGGCCCGCTGTTGATGGGCCGGCTGCTGCAGGGCATCAGCGGCGGCCTGATCGGCGTGGTGGTGCCGCTGTACCTGGCCGAAGTGTTGAGCCCCGAACGGCGCGGCCGCGGCGCGGCGATGTTCCAGCTGCTGCTCACCATCGGCCTGGTCCTGGCCGCGGTGATCGGGTTGTACCAGGCGCACAGCGTGGACGCGGCCGCCGCCGCCGTGGCCCACCTGCCCGGCGAGGAACAGCAGCGCCTGCTGTTCGCAGTGAAGGATCACGCGTGGCGCACGATTTTCTGGAGCTGCCTGCTGCCTGGCCTGGTGTTCACCGGCGGCGCGCTGCTGATCAGTGAATCGCCACGCTGGCTGGTGCGGCGCGGGCGCATCGCCCAGGCACGCAGGGCGCTGCAGCGCACCGTCGCAGCGGCCGAAGTGGAACCCACGCTGGCGCGCATGCAGGCGCCTGACGCGCCCACCGCCGATGGCACCCCGGCCCGGCGCGACCCCCTGCTCAGCCGCCGCTATGTCTGGCCGTTCGTACTGGCCTGCCTGGTGCTGGCCTTCACCCAGGCCACCGGGATCAATTCAGTGCTGGCGTATGCGGTGAACATCCTGCACCAGGCCGGCCTGCCCGGTGCGGTGGCCAACTGGGCCGATGTCTCGATCAAGCTGCTCAATGCGCTGATGACGGTGGTGGCGCTGGTGCTGGTCGATCGCAAAGGGCGCAAGTTCCTGCTGATGCTCGGCACCGGCGGCATCACCATCGCCCTGCTCGGGGCGGCGCTGCTGTTCGTGCGCAGCGAGCACGGCCGCAGCGACGTCCACCCCGTGCTGCAACAGCAGCTGATAGGTGACACCTTGTCGCTGCCGATGGATGCCGCGCAATGGCGCCGCCTGGATGCCAGTGCCGGCGACCAGCCGCTGCAGCTCACCGTGTCCTACGCCTACGGCGGCTTCAGCAACGTGCGTTCGCTGCGCAGCGACAACCCGATCGACACCACGCTGCAGATCCGCCGCGAGGACGCGGTGTCCGCCGACAGCGTCATCGGCGCGTTCTTCCGCCGCCTGCACCTCAATCCGTTCCCGGATCCGGCCGATGCCGCGCATGCGCCGCTGGTGATCGAGCGTGCCGCGATCGGGCCGGTGCCCTCCCCCACCCACGGCTGGATGGTGGCGGGCTGCATCCTGCTGTTCGTGGCCTTCTTCGCGGTGGGCCCCGGGGTGTGCGTGTGGCTGGCGCTGTCCGAGCTGATGCCCACCCGCATCCGTTCCAACGGCATGAGCATCGCGCTGTTGATCAACCAGTTCGTATCCACCGTGATCGCCGCGATCTTCCTGCCCACGGTGGGCCACCATGGCTACGCCAGCATGTTCTTCTTCTGGGCCGGCTGCACGCTGCTGTACTTCCTGGTCGCCGCGTTCTGGCTGCCGGAAACCAAGGGCAGGACGCTGGAGGAGATCGAGGCGCGGTTCCAGCGCCACCGATGACGCGGCGCCGGATGCGGCGTCAGCGCAGCTTGCGCAGCCGGAACGCCACCACGATCTGCAGGATGCCGTAGAGCAGGCTGCCGATCCCGATCCACAGCGTGGTCACCGCCACCCCGCCCAGCGGGTTGGCGAACATCATCACGCCCAGCACGATGGCCAGCAGCCCGCTGACGATGAGCAGCCACTCGCCTTCGATCTGCCTGCGCACGCGGATCGCGAACACGATGCGGTAGACGCCGGCCATGATCAGCCAGATCGACAGGATCAGCACCAGCACCTTGGCGGTGACCAGCGGGTTGATCACCGCCAGCGCGCCGAAGGCGATCGAGGCCAGCGCATAGACCAGCGCCCAGCCACGCGGCGCACCGCTGTTGCCACCGAACACCGCGAACAGGCTGATCAGGCCTTCGACCAGCGCCATCACGCCGATGGCCCACGCCAGCCCGGCGGCGGCCGACAACGGCCGCAGCACCGCGATCAGGCCGAACCCGATGGCCACCAGGCCGTACAACAGAAGTACCCACCAGCTACGCCCCACCAGCGACAACAGCGAGGTACCGCGTAGATCCGAGGCCTGGCTCATGGCGATGCTCCTGTAGGGAAGGTGTAGCGCGATGCTAGGCCTGCCGGGCGGGCATGTTGTGAAGAGGTTACGGCGCCCGCGCACACACCCACAGCGTGGCCTGCTGCAGTCCCGACCGGCGCAGCGCTCGCACCGCTGCGTCCAGCGTGGCGCCGGTCGTCATCACATCGTCCACCAGGGTCAACCGCGGTGGCGGGGTGGCCCGCACCGCGAAGGCACCCCGCAGGTTCTGGCGGCGCGCCTCGGCGTCCAGCGTGGACTGCGCCACGGTGGCCCGGCTGCGGCACAGACCCGTCCACAACGGCACCCCGAGTTCCTTCGCCAGCGGCCGGGCCAGTTCCCGGGCCTGGTCGTAACCGCGCTCGCGCAGCCGTCGGCCGTGCAGCGGCATGGGCAGCAGTGGCGCCGGTGCCATTTCGGGTACTGCCTGCAGCATCAGCTGCGACAACAAACGCCCGGCGGCCAGGTCCTGGTGGAACTTGAAGCGCAGCACCAGCTGGTCGATCGGAGGCGCGTACACAAACGTGGCCGTCGCTCCCACCTGCCGCGGTGGCGCACGCAGGCATGCGCCGCAGGCAGCCGCGGGCTCATCGACGGGCAGCGGCAGCGCGCACAGCGGGCAGGCGTGGTCGTTCCACGGCAGGTCGGCGTGGCAGGCGGCACACAGGTCCAACCCCTCCTGGCCGGGATCGTCGCAGACCAAGCAGCGCAGGGGCAGGCACTGCCGCCCGAGCCAGCGCAACGCTTCGTAAACTTTTTGCATAGCCATGTGGTTGACAGCCTCCCTCAACCTCACCAGACTGCCGCCCCTTGGTCACGCAATCTGTCAGGACATTCCCATGGCTACTGTCATCCGCCACGACTGGCACGCCGAGGAACTGCTGGCGCTGTTCGAGTTGCCGCTTCCCGAGCTGCTGTACCGCGCGGCGGCCGTACACCGGGAGCACTTCGACCCGGGCGAGGTGCAGGTGTCGACGCTGCTCTCGGTCAAGACCGGTGGCTGTCCGGAAGACTGCGCGTACTGCCCGCAGGCGCAGCGCTACGACACCGGGGTGAGCGCGCAGAAACTGATGGGCACCGACGAGGTGGTCGCCAAGGCCCGGCAGGCCAAGGCGGCCGGCGCGTCCCGGTTCTGCATGGGCGCGGCATGGCGCTCGCCCAAGGACCGCGACATTCCCAAGGTGGCGGCGATGATCCGCGAAGTGAAAGCGCTGGGGCTGGAAACCTGCGCCACCCTGGGCATGCTCGACGGCGCGCAGGCGGCGGCACTGCGCGAGGCCGGGCTCGATTACTACAACCACAACCTGGACACCGCGCCGGACTACTACGACGCCATCATCCACACCCGCCAGTACCAGGACCGCCTGGATACGCTGGAACACGTACGCCGGGCCGGGCTGAAAACCTGCTGCGGCGGCATCGTCGGCATGGGCGAGACCCGCGCGCACCGCGCCGGGCTGCTGCTGGCGCTGGCAAACCTGCCGGCGCACCCCGATTCGGTGCCGATCAACCAGCTGGTCCAGGTGCCGGGCACGCCCCTGCACGGCAGTGCCGAGCTGGACCCGTTCGAGTTCGTGCGCATGGTCGCGGTGGCCCGCATCTGCATGCCCCGGGCGATGGTGCGGCTGTCGGCCGGCCGTGAGGCGATGAGCGATGAGCTGCAGGCGCTGTGCTTCCTGGCCGGGGCCAACTCGGTCTTTTACGGCGAGAAGCTGCTGACCACCGGCAACCCGGACACCGGGCGCGACCTGGCCCTGTTCAGCCGCCTGGGCCTGCGCCCCATGGCGGTGCAGGTCGACGCCGGGCATGACCATCCCGGCACCGTGCATGCCGACATCACCTGCGACGACCAACGGTCGTCGCCTACCGGCGGACTAGCGGCCTGAGCGCTGCGCCAGGCGGTGCAGCGCAGCGCCCGGCAACCGGGTACGCTAGCTCCCCTGCCCGCCCATGAGACATGACGACCATGGCCCGTCCTGACCTGCACGACCGCATCCAGTCCCAGCGCAAGCTTCGCGACGCGCAGGGACGGATCCGCGTGCGCCGCACCGTGACCCGCCGGGATGGCGTGCGTCTGGAACTCAATGGCCAGTGGCTCACTGGCTTCTGCAGCAACGATTACCTGGGCCTGGCCCAGCAGTTTGGCGTGGTCAGTGCGCTGCAGGACGCGGCCGCGCGCGAAGGCGCCGGGGCCACGGCCTCGCACCTGATCTGCGGCCACCATGCGCTGCATGAAGCGCTGGAACAGGAAGTGGCCGACTGGCTCGGCTACCCGCGGGCGCTGCTGTTCGGCAGCGGCTTTGCCGCCAACCTGGCGGTACAGCAGGCACTGCTCAGCGAAGAAGACGATGTGTGCGTGCAGGACCGGCTCAACCACGCCAGCCTGCTCGACGCCACGCGCTTGGCCGGCTGCCGGCTGCGCCGCTATCCGCACCTGGACACCGAAGGCGCGCTGCGCCAGCTCAAGCACGCGCCGGAAGGCGCGGCGATGCTGGTCACCGACGGCGTCTTCAGCATGGACGGCGACATCGCCCCGTTGCGCTCGCTGTCGCTGGTGGCGCGCATGCAGGAAGCGCTGTTGTATGTCGACGATGCGCATGGCGTAGGCGTGATCGGCGAGCACGGCCGCGGCTGCGTGGCCGAGGCCGGGCTGGGCGTGGCCGATGTGCCGCTGCAGCTGGTCACCTTGGGCAAGGCCCTGGGCGGCAGTGGTGCGGTGGTGGTCGGTGATGACGCGCTGATCCAGCACCTGGCTGAAACCGCACGTCCCTACATCTACACCACGGCCCTGCCGCCGGCCCAGGCCGCCGCCGCGCTGGCCGCGGTGAAGCTGGCCCGCCGCGACGACTGGCGCCGCGAAAAGCTGGCCGAACTGGTCGGCGTGTTCCGTGCCGGTGCACGCCAGCATGGGCTGGAACTGATGCCCTCGGACACGCCGATCCAGCCGCTGCTGTGCGGCGCCGAATCGACCGTGATGGCGCTGTCGGCCGCGTTGGAAGCGGCCGGTTTCCTGGTCAGCGCGATCCGCCCGCCGACCGTGCCGGAAGGCAAGGCACGCCTGCGCGTGACCCTGTCCGCATTGCACACGGTGCCGGAAGTGCGCGCGCTGACCGATGCGATCGCCCACGCGCGCGACCAGGTGCTGCGCCAGCAGACGCTGGATGCGCTGAGCGCGTGATGCGCGGGCGTTGGCGGTGAGCCTGCATATCGAAGTGGTCGGCCATGGACCGGCGCTGGTCCTGATCCACGGCTGGGCCCTGCATGGCGGCGTGTTCGCGCCGTTGGTGGAGCGCCTGGCCGGCCACTTCGAGCTGCACCTGGTGGACCTGCCCGGGCATGGCCACAGCCGTGACGACACCACGCCGCTGCGCCTGCCGTTCGTGGTCAATGCGATTGCCGCCGCCACCCCGCCGGCGGTCTGGTGCGGATGGTCGCTGGGCGGCCTGTTTGCGCTGCATGCGGCCGCCACGCTGCCCAAGGTGCGCGGGCTGGCGATGATCGCGGCCACCCCGCGCTTCGTGCGCGGGGAGGACTGGCCGCACGCGGTGGAGCCGTCGGTGTTCGCGCAGTTCGGCCAGGACCTGGCCCAGGATTACCGCGGCACGCTGGAGCGCTTTCTGGCTCTGGATGCGATGGGCTCGGAGCACGCACGGCAGGAACTGCGCAGCCTGCGCGCGACCCTGGTGGAACGCGGCGAACCGGCAGCGCGGGCGCTGCAGGAAGGCCTTGGCCTGCTGGAAAGCACCGACCTGCGCGGTGCCCTGCCGCAGCTGCCCATCCCCAGCCTGTGGCTGGCCGGGCAGCGCGACCGGCTGGTGTCGGCGCGCGGCATGCAGGCCGCTGCCGCGCTGGCCCCCCGTTCCAGTCTGCATGTGGTCGCGCACGGCGGACACGCGCCGTTCCTGGGCCACACCGACGAGGTGGCCGCGCAGCTGCAACACTTCGTTGCCGCGCTGCCTTGACCCGCCACGCACGCCCATCGCCGATCATGTACGCCTGTATCTCACGGAACTGACCCATGGACCTTGGAATCGCCGGCCGTTGGGCCCTCGTCTGCGCCGCCAGCAAAGGGCTGGGGCTGGGCTGCGCACGGGCGCTGGCGCGCGAGGGCGTGAACGTGGTCATCGCCGCCCGTGGCGAGGCCGCGCTGGTGCAGGCCGGGCTGGAACTGCAGGCGCTGCCGGGCGCCGCAAAGGTCGTCACCGTGGTTGCCGATGTCACCACCGACGCCGGCCGCGCCGCCGCGCTGGCCGCCTGCCCGCAGGTGGACATCCTGGTCACCAACGCCGGCGGCCCGCCAGCCGGCGACTTCCGCCAGTTCGAACGCCAGGACTGGATCGCCGCGCTGGACGCCAACATGCTGGCGCCCATCGCGCTCATCCGCGCGACGGTGGATGGCATGATCGAGCGCGGCTTCGGCCGCGTGGTCAACATCACCTCGTCGTCGGTGAAGGCGCCCATCGACATCCTGGGCCTGTCCAATGGCGCGCGCTCGGGCCTGACCGGTTTTGTCGCCGGGCTGGCGCGCCGCACCGTGGCCAGCAACGTCACCATCAACAACCTGCTGCCCGGCCAGTTCGACACCGACCGGCTGCGTGGCAACTTCGCCTACATGGCGCAGCAGCAGGGCGTGGATGCCGGGCAGATCGCCGAGCGCAAGCGCACGCATATTCCCGCCGGCCGGTTCGGCACGGCCGATGAGTTCGGCGCGGCCTGCGCCTTCCTGTGCAGCGCCCAGGCCGGCTATATCACCGGACAGAACCTGCTGATCGATGGCGGGGCGTATCCGGGTACCTTTTGAGATTTCCGCACGACCAACGGTCGTGCGCTACCGTTTGTTGGACGTAGTGAGCCCTGCATGACCACCGATTTCGATCCCCAGCATGTCCGCCGCGCGTTCTCGCGTGCCGCCAGCAGCTACGACGCCGCCGCCGCCCTGCAACGCGAGGTGGAAAAGCGCCTGCTCGAATCGCTGGACTACCTCGAAGCGCGGCAGCCGGAGGTGGTGCTGGATGTGGGCAGCGGCACCGGGCACGCCAGCGCGGCGATGAAGAAGCGTTGGCCGAAGGCGCAGGTGATCGCGCTGGACATGGCCGAGCCGATGCTGCGTGAGTCGAAGAAGCAGGCCGGCTGGTGGAAGCCGTTCACGCGTGTGTGCGGCGACGCGCGCGCGCTGCCGCTGCTCGACCAGAGCGTGGACGTGATCTACAGCAACCTGTGCCTGCAGTGGGTGGACGACCTGCCTGCCGTGTTCGCCGGATTCCGCCGCGCGCTCAAGCCGGGCGGGCTGCTGGTGTGCTCCACGTTCGGGCCGGAGACGCTGATCGAACTGCGCGATGCCTTCGCCAGTGCCGACGACACCCCGCACGTGAGCCGCTTCCCGCCCATCGCCCAGTTCGGCGACGCGCTGATGATGTCCGGCTTCCGCGACCCGGTGCTGGACCGCGACCTGTTCACCCTGACCTACCGCGACATGGACGCATTGATGCGCGAGCTGCGCGCGATCGGCGCCACCAACGCGCGCCAGGACCGCCGCCACACGTTGACCGGACGCGGGCGTTTCGCCGCAGCGCGCGCGGCCTACGAACCGCTGCGCCGCGAGGACGGCACCCTGCCCAGCAGCTGGGAAGTGATCTACGCGCACGCCTGGGCACCGGAGGCCGGCGCGCCGATCCGCGAGCATGGCCACGACGTGGCGACGGTGCCGGTGTCGGCGATCCCGATCCGGCGCAGGACGACCTGATGGGGTAACCCTTGGCCGGGTTTCCATGGGACACGCGTGGCGTGTCGCTACGGATGCCTCCGGGAGCGTAGGGACACGCCATGCGTGTCCGGCGCGGTCAGGAACCGTTCGCGGAAGGGAACATGTCCCGATGGAAGAAATAGATTTCCTGGGCCAGGAACTTCCAGCTGGTGTGGAAGCTGCGGAAGCGCGTGCTCGGCGTTGACGATGCCAGCGCATCGATGCCCAGTTCGCGCGCCAGGCGCAGCGCGCGCGCCATGTGCAGCGGATCGCTGACGATGATCACCCGGTGCAGCTTGCGCTGGTCCATCAGCCGCCGCGCCTCCACCAGGTTCTGGCGGGTGGTGCGCGAAGCGGTTTCGATCAGGATCGCGCTCTCCGGCACGCCCTGCTTGACGGCATAGCGACGCGCCACCTGTGATTCGGAGAAGCGCGCCCCGGTGCCACCGTAGCCGCCGGTGAAGATCAGCAGCGGCGCATAGCCCTGGTGGTACAGGTCCAACCCATGCCGGATGCGCTCTTCGAACACCGGCGACGGCTTGGCGTCGTAGGCGGCCGCGCCGAGTACGATGATCGCGTCGGCCTGGGCTGCCTGGTCGCGCTCGCCCACCCAGACGATCCACGCCGTCACGCACAGCAGCCATCCGGCCAGCAGCAGGCACAGCCGCCACAGCCACCCCGCCAGCCCGACCCGGTGGCGCGCGCTCATGCCACCGCCCACGGCAGCGCGTCCAGGTCCACGTTCCCACCCGACAGCACCACCCCGACCCGCTGCCCGGCAAACCGCGCCGGCTGCGCGAGGATCGCGGCCAGCGCAATCGCCGAAGACGGTTCCACCACCTGCTTGAGCACCTGCCAGAGCAGGCGCATCGCCACCACGGTGGCGGCGTCGTCGATCACGATCACCTCGGCCGCGCCGTGCAGCAGGGCGAAATTGGGCGCGCCGAGGGTGCCGCGGAGGCCATCGCAGATCGTGTCCGGGGTGAAGTCCAGGCGCAGCGCGCCCGCCGCCAGCGAGCGAGCTGCATCGGCGGCACCGGCCGGTTCGGCCAGCACCAGCCTGGCGTCGGGGGCGGCGGCCCGCAACGCCAGCGCCGTACCGGCGGCCAGCCCGCCACCGCCCACCGGCACCACCAAGGTGTCGAACGGACCGTGGCGGCCGATCAGCTCCAGCGCGGCCGTGCCCTGCCCCGCGATCACCCGCGCGTCGGCATAGGGATGCACCAGGGTGGCGCCGGTCTCGGCCTCCACCTGGGCGCACATGGCCTCGCGCGCGGCGATGCTGGGCGCACACCGCCACAGGGTGGCGCCGTGGCGTTCGATGTTGGCCAGCTTGGCGGCGACCGCCCCTTCGGGCACCACCACGTGGCAGGCAATGCCTCGGGTGCGCGCGGCGAGGGCCAACGCGGCGCCGTGGTTGCCCGAGGAATGGGTGACCACCCCGCGTGCGGCAATCGCCTCCGGCAGGGCCCACACCGCATTGCAGGCGCCGCGGAACTTGAACGCGCCGCCGCGCTGCAGGTGCTCGGCCTTGAACGCAAGCTGCGCGCCGCTCAACCCGTCCAGGGTGTGCGACTGCAGCACCGGCGTCACGCTGGCGTGCGGGGCGATCCGCGTGGCCGCGGCCAGCAGGTCATCGACGCAGGGCAGGGATGAATCGGTCATGACACAAGATTAACGTAAGCCTCCGATTCCTACCGCTCTCAACCCGCATGAGACGATGGCAACCGTTCATCCGGTTCGGTCCGAGTTAAGGGCCGATTCAATGCCCCAGCCTGAAGCTGGAACCCTACCCTTGGGGGGACCCGACTCATGAAGATGCGCTTGATGTTTGCCGGCGGCCTGTTGATGGCCCTGTCCGGTTGCGCGACCTACGATTACGTGGGTGGCGGTGGCGGTGGCAGCGGCTACTACCATGGCGCGCCGTCGGTGCAGTACCGCTACCCGGCTGGCTATCCATACGGCTATGGCAGCGGCTACTACGGTGGCGGCGGCTACTACGGCTATGGCGGCTACGGTGGTTACAACTATCCGATCTACCGCCCGTATCCGAACTATCGCCCGCCGCACAACCATCGCCCGCCACCGCGCCCCGGCAATGGCCATGGCCATGGTGGGCAGGTACGCCCGCCGGACCGTCCGCGCCCGCCGTACAACGGCGGTTCGCCGTGGCGGAACATGGATTCGCTGGGCCGCCCGCCGCGTGCCGAGCGCCCGCAGCAGGCGCAACCGCAACGTCCCATCAGCGCGCCGCAGGCGCGTCCGAACCCGCAGCCGCGCCCGTCCCAGCCTCGGCGTACGGGTTCGCCCTGGCGGACGATGGAGAAGTAGAACCAGCGCACACTCTGTGGCGAAAAGGTGCTTGATTTTCACCTGCCCGCCAGTTCACTCTACGCAGGCAGTGACGGCCTCGGTCGAAAAGTGACAAAAACGACAAGGGGCGTCACATTGAGCTCTACGTCGATATCCGACAGGAACATCTGGATCCCCCCTGTTCCGGCCCTGTCGGATGTCGGCACCTCTGAAGCAGAAGGCCCCGCCAATGGCGGGGCCTTTTGTTTGCGGGCGCAGGCGCGGCAAAAAAAACAGGGCCGACAGTCCCCCGACTGCCGGCCCTTCTGCTTCCCCGGGATGCACATGGATCGGCCCCTGTTCCAATTCCGATCCGTAACGCCTCACGGCGCCTGCCATCCTGGGTGCTATTGGGTTATCTGCAGATAACGTGCCAACTTGAGGGGCAATCGCGATTTTTTTTGCATGCCCCCATTCAGGGAAACGGCGCGAACGGCGCTAAAATTGTCCACCGCGCCCTGTCCCAGGGCTGATCCGGGCCGTTCCGGCCCTGCCCAGAGCACCCCCATGACCGATTCTTTCTACGGCTACGACGTCATCGTGATCGGCGGCGGCCATGCCGGCACTGAAGCCGCGCTGGCCGCAGCCCGTAGCGGCGTGCGTACCCTGCTGCTGACCCACAACGTCGAGACCATCGGCGCGATGAGCTGCAATCCGGCCATCGGCGGGATCGGCAAGGGCCACCTGGTCAAGGAGATCGACGCGCTGGGCGGCGCCATGGCGCATGCCGCCGACCGCGCCGGCATCCAGTGGCGCACCCTCAATGCCTCCAAGGGACCGGCCGTGCGCGCCACCCGCTGCCAGGCCGACCGCAACCTGTACCGCATGGCCATCCGCGGCATGGTCGAGGCGCAGGCGAACCTGACCGTGTTCCAGGCCGCCGTGGATGACCTGGTCATCGACGGCGATGCGGTGCGTGGCGTCATCACCCAGACCGGGCTGCAGTTCAATGCCCCGGCAGTGGTGCTGACCGCCGGCACCTTCCTGGCCGGTAAGATCCATGTCGGCCAGACCCAGTACGCTGCCGGCCGCATGGGCGACCCGCCGGCCACCACGCTGGCCGCGCGCCTGCGCGAGCGTCCGTTCGCGATCGACCGGCTCAAGACCGGCACCCCGCCGCGCATCGACGGCCGTTCGCTGGATTACAGCGTGATGGAGGAGCAGCCCGGCGACGATCCGCGCCCGGTGATGTCGTTCCTGGGCAGCGTCGACGAGCACCCGCCGCAGGTGAGCTGCTGGATCACCCACACCAGCGAACACACCCACGAGATCATCCGCAGCGCCCTGCACCGCTCGCCGCTGTACAGCGGCCAGATCGAGGGCATCGGCCCGCGCTACTGCCCGTCCATCGAAGACAAGGTGGTCCGTTTTGCGGAAAAGGCCAGCCACCAGATCTTCGTCGAGCCCGAAGGGTTGGACGTGGTGGAGATCTACCCCAACGGCATTTCCACCTCGCTGCCGTTCGACGTGCAGCTGGCGCTGGTGCGCAGCATCCGGGGCTTCGAGAACGCGCACATCACGCGGCCGGGCTATGCCATCGAGTACGACTTCTTCGATCCGCGCGGGTTGAACAACACGCTGGAGACCAAGACGGTGTCGGGGCTGTTCTTCGCCGGCCAGATCAACGGCACCACCGGCTATGAAGAAGCCGCGGCACAGGGCCTGCTGGCCGGGCTCAACGCCGCCCGCCGCGTGCGCGATGAGGCGGGCTGGTGCCCGCGCCGCGACGAGGCCTACCTGGGCGTGCTGGTCGATGACCTGATCACCCACGGCACCACCGAGCCGTACCGCATGTTCACCAGCCGCGCCGAATACCGGCTGCAGCTGCGCGAGGACAACGCCGACGTGCGCCTGACCGGGATCGGCCGTGAGCTGGGCGTGGTCGACGACCGGCGCTGGGCAGCCTTCCAGGCCAAGCAGGAGGCGGTGGCACGGGAATCGGCGCGCCTGCGTGCGCTGTGGGCGACCCCGGCCAATGCGCTGGGCCGCGAAGTGGAAGCCGCGCTGGGCGTGGCGGTCAGCCGCGAAACCAATGTGCTGGACCTGATCAAGCGCCCGGAGCTGGATTACGCCAAGCTCATGCAGGTGGCTTCGCTGGGTCCGGGCGTGGCCGATGCCAAGGTGGCCGAGCAGGTCGAGATCGGGGTCAAGTACGCCGGCTACCTGGACCGCCAGCGCGACGAGATCGAGCGCCAGCAGCGCCACGAGAACACCGCCATCGATGCCGCGTTCGACTACGCCAGCGTGCGCGGGCTGTCGGCCGAAGTGCAGCAGAAGCTGGAGCGGGTGCGCCCGCAGACCATCGGCCAGGCCCAGCGTATCCCCGGCATGACTCCGGCCGCGATCTCGCTGCTGCTGGTGCACCTGGAGCGCGCACGGCGCAGCCGGGTGGCCTGAGGCCCGCACCCCGGCGGTATCATGGTGACCTGCCTTACGGAGCGTCACCATGTCCCCCCTTCGTCCCTTCCTGGAGTCCTTCCCCGTCGTCGGCGAGCGCGCCTGGATCGATCCGGCCTGCACGATCATCGGGGACGTGGTGCTGGGGGATGATGTGTCGGTGTGGCCCGGCACGGTGATCCGTGGCGACGTCAACCATGTGCGGATCGGTGCGCGCAGCAACATCCAGGACGGCACCATCATCCATGTCAGCCACCACAGCCCGTACAACAAGGGCGGCTACCCCACCCTGGTCGGTGAGGGCGTCACGGTCGGCCACGGCACCATCATCCATGCCTGCACGATCGGCGAGTGCAGCCTGATCGGGATGGGGGCGTGCATCCTTGATGGCGCCACCGTGAGCCGGCACGCTTTCGTCGGCGCCGGTGCGGTGGTGGGGCCGGGCAAGGTGGTCGGCGAAGGCGAGCTGTGGGTGGGCAACCCGGCACGCCCGGTGCGGACGCTGAGCGACCAGGAAATCGAGTCGCTGCACTACTCGGCCGACCACTATGTGCGCTTGAAGGACAAGTACTTGGGAATGTGACCCCGCACGCGGTACAGTCGGTGCCCGACCCAGGAAGCAGTCGAGAACCGCATGCCGTTGGCAGCCGTCCGGAGGGACGTGCGCGCATGAGCGCGCCCATGCTGGACACCTACCGTGAGGTGATCACGCCCGAAGGCGTGCCCCTGCACCTGCCCGCCGCCGGACCGGTGCCGCGCGCGGTGGCCTGGGCGATCGATTTCATCATCCGCGTCGCCGCGCTGATGCTGCTCAGCATTCCGCTTGCCGTGCTGGGCGAGTTCGGCCAGGGCCTGTACCTGGGCCTGATGTTCCTGCTGATGTGGGCCTACACCATCGTGCAGGAAGCCTGCTGGGGCCGCACCCTGGGCAAGCGCGTGCTCGGCCTGCGCGTGGTAGCCCAGGACGGCGCGCCGATCGGCTGGATGGCGGCGATCACCCGCAACCTGCTGCGCACCGTGGACATGTTGCCGTTCGGCTATGCGCTGGGCCTGCTGTCGAGCCTGTTCGACCGCAGCGGCCGACGCCTGGGCGACCTGGTGGCCGGCACGGTGGTGGTACACGACAGCGCGCGGACGCGGTCGGCCACGGTCGCCATCGACACTGTGCTGGCCCCGCCGCAACCGCTGCAGCCGGCCGAACAGGCGGCCATCATCGCCTTCGCCGAGCGCGCGCCGCGCCTGTCCGGCCCGCGCCAGCAGGAACTGGCCGAGGTGGCCGCGCCGATCAGCGGCGGCCACGGCCAGGTTGGCGTGCTGCGCCTGTATGCGATGGCCAACTGGCTGCTGGGGCGTCGATGAGGCAGGAACAGTTCGTCGCCCGTTACCACGCGGAATGGCAGGCACTGGAGCGCTGGTTCGCCGTGCGCGGCGACCGCGCGCGGCACGCCCGGCAGACGTCGGACCCGACCACGCTCAACGACGAGGATTTCCCGCAGCGTTACCGGCGGCTGTGCCAGCAGCTGGCGCTGGCGCGCAAGCGCGGCTACAGCCCGCAGCTGGTGGCACACCTGCAGCAGCTGATGCAGCAGGGCCATGGCGTGCTCTACCGCACCCCGCCGCCCCGCTGGCGTCGCGCGCTGGAGTTCCTGCTGGCCGACTTCCCGCTGCTGGTGCGCGGCCAGGCACGCAGCATGTGGGTGGCCACCGCGCTGTTCGTGATTCCGCTGCTGGGCAGCTTCACGCTGATCCAGTGGCGCCCGGAGCTGGTCCACCTGCTGATGGACAATGCGCAGATCGCGTCGATGGAACGCATGTACGACCCGGCCTCGCCACACCTGGGCCGCGACAGCGGCACCGACTGGATGATGTTCGGCTACTACATCATGAACAACATCAGCATCGGCCTGCGCACGTTCGCCAGCGGCCTGCTGGCCGGGCTGGGCACGGTGCTGGTGCTGTTTTTCAACGGGCTCACCATCGGCGCCGCGGCCGGCCACCTGCAGCACATCGGCCACGGCGATCCGTTCTGGCGCTTCGTGGTCGGGCATGGTGCATTCGAGCTGACGGCGATCGTCATCGCCGGTGGCGCCGGGCTGCAGCTGGGGATGAAACTCCTGGCGCCGGGCCGGCGGCGGCGCGTCGATGCGCTGGTCGAAGGCGGGGTGATTGGCGCGAAGCTCTGCCTGGGCATTGCCGCGATGCTGCTGATCGCCGCCTTCATTGAAGCGTTCTGGTCTTCCATTGCCGAGGTGCCGGCCTGGGGCAAGTACAGCGTGGCGGCGGTGCTGTGGACGGCGGTGTTCGTGTGGCTGTGGCGCGGCGGTCGGGGGAGCGGTCATGCGGATTGACCAGCTCGACGTCGCCCTGCGCGCCCGTTCGGAATGGGAAGCCATGGAGCTCGGCACCGCCCTGGTACGCCGCCACGCGCGCGCGATCTGGCTGCCGGTGATCGCCGTGTCGCTGCCTTTGTTCGTTGCCGTCAATGCGGCGGCCTGGTGGGCCGATGCATTCGGCTGGGCCTGGCTGCTGATGTGGTGGCTCAAGCCGGTGTCGGACCGGATCGCCCTGTATGTGATCTCGCGCGGCGTGTTCGGCGAGGAACCGCGCCCGCTGCAGACCCTGCGCGCACAGCGCCATTGGGGCTGGAGCGGCTTCTGGGGCTACCTGGGCTGGCGCCGCTTCAGTCCGTTCCGCGCGCTGCTGCTGCCGGTGAACCTGCTGGAAGGCAGCGATGCGTCCCAGCGCAGCGTGCGCCGCCGCGCTGTACTCGGCGGCACGTTCGGGCATGCAGCGCTGCTCACGCTGATGTGCATGCTGTTCGAGCTGGTGATCGTCAGCGGCTGCATCGCGGCGATCTTCCTGTTCGTTCCACTGGAGCTGCTGTCCGATTCGTGGCGCGCGGCGTGGGAGATGGTGCGCGAGGATATGCCGGCGTGGGCACGGCTGGGGGTGAATGCCCTGTTCTGGCTGGCCGCCACGTTGATCGGGCCGTTCTACGCCGGTGCCGGCTTCGCGCTGTACCTCAACCGCCGCACGGAAATGGAAGCCTGGGACGTGGAAATCGCGTTCCGCCGCATGCGTGATCGCCTGCAGCAGGCCGCGCCGCTGCTGGTGCTGGCGCTGGTGCTGTGCTGGCCGATGGGTGCGCTGCGTGCACAGGAAGCGGAGCAGGCAGCTCAGTGCGCCGCACCGGCCGATGCGGATACCGACGCCAGCGACGACGAAGAAGAACACGCTGACGCGGTGCCGGCCGACGATCCGTCCAATACCGCCGCCGTGATCTTCGGCGGCTCGCCGGACACCGCTGGCTTCCGCCAGGCCGTGCAACGCGCCTATGAGGACCCGCTGGTTACCCCCACACGCCAGGTCAGTCGTTGGGAGCGCACGCAGACCGACGCGGAAAAGAAGCGGAAAGAGCGCGACAAGGATGAGAAGGCCAATCCTTTCGCGAAGGGCCCGCGGCTGCCGGCGCAGGTTGCCGAATGGCTGCTGTGGGGCCTGGTCGGCGTGCTGGTGCTGCTGTTGGCGGTCACTGCGCCATGGTGGCTGCGCTGGCTGCGCGGTACCGGTGCGCGCAGGCGCAGCACGCCCGGTGCGGTGCTGGAAGAAGCGGTCACGATGCCCGAGGTGGTGCCACCGGATCCGGCCGCGCGTGCGCGCGACCTGTGGCAGCAGGGACGGCCGCGGCAGGCACTGGCGCTGCTGTATCGCGCCAGCGTGGAGTCGATGAGCGAACGCGCCGGCGTGGTGTTGCCACCGGGCGCAACCGAGGCGCAGTGCCTGCGCGCGTCGCGGCGCATGCCCGACGACGCCGACCGCACCCTGTTCGCGCGCATGGTGCGGGTCTGGCAGTACGCCGCCTACGGCGGCCGCCTGCCCGAGCCGGAGGACTTCGATGAACTGGCCAGTACCCTGCAATCGCAGTTCCGGTGGCGCGCATGAGCGCCCGGCTGCGCTGGCTGCTGGTCCTGGGCGTGATGCTGCTGATCGGCGTGCCGTTGTCGATCGTGTTCCTGCGCACGCATGACAAGGTCACCCATACCGAACACCTCCCGCCGCAGGGCGAAGCAAGCTACAACCCGCTGTACGTGCTCGGCCAGGCGCTGCGTGCCGACGGCCGCACCGTGCATGCCAGCCCGCGCATCGACCTGCCGCGCATGAGGCTGCAGCCTGGCGACACCGTCCTGTTGTTGCAGGACAGTGCCGACCTGCCCACGCCTACCGCGCAGGCGCTGCTGGCGTGGGTCGACACCGGCGGCCACCTGCTGCTGCGCGTCTCACCACCCTACCGCGACGAGAACGCCGTGCAGGGACCGCTGCTGGACGCACTTGGCGTGGACAGCGCGTACTACGAGGCCGCGTGCAAGCCGTTCCATGTCGCCGACGACCCGGGACATTCCGAATTCTGCAGGGGCCTGCGCTTCGCTGTCGATCCGCCCGCCGGCATCCGCGTCGAGCGCGAATGGGGCGACGAGGACGGCCTGGTGTTCGCGCGGCTGCACAAAGGCTCGGGCCGCATCAGCGTGCTGTCGGACATGGAGTTCCTGAAGGGCACGCCACGCGTGTTCGATCCGGACCAGCCCAAGGACAGCCTGGCGGACGGGTTGCATGACCTGGCCCACCGCGACCTGGCCCGCTACCTGCTCGAGCCGAACTACGCGAAAGGCACGTTCTGGCTGGTCTACGGTTCGCGCCCGCCCACGCTGTGGTCGCGCATTTTCTACCAAGGTTGGCCGGTGTGGGTGCCGTTGCTGCTGGCCCTGCTGGCGTGGCTGTGGCAGCGCGCGCAGCGGTTGGGCAGCCTGTTGCCGGCGCCGGCCACCGAGCGCCGCTCGCTGCTTGAACATGTGCGCGCCAGCGGCGAACACCTGCTGCGCTATGGCAAGGCACCGCTGCTGTACGACGCCACGCGGCGCGCCTTCCTGGCGCGGCTGCGCCGGCGTGCGCCCACCGCCGCCGCGCTCAGCGGCGAGGCGCAGGTGCACGCCATCGCCAGCCTGCTGCAATGGCCGCATTCCCGTGTCCAGACCGCCCTGCAGGTGCCGCCATCGAAGGATGTCGCGGCCCTGCGTGAGCGCATCCGCCTGCTGATCCAGATGAGAAACCTGCTATGACCGATCACTCCGCTCCGCCGCCGTTGTCCCCGCCCGCGCTGACCGTCCAGAGCCTGGTCGAACGCGTCGATGCCGTGCGCGATGCCGTGGGCCGCGCCTTCATCGGCCAGCCCGAGGTGCTCGACCAGATCCTGATCGCGCTGCTGGCCGGTGGCCACGTGCTGATCGAAGGCGTGCCAGGGCTGGGCAAGACCCTGCTGGTACGTGCGCTGGCGCAGGCACTGGAGCTGGATTACGGGCGCGTCCAGTTCACCCCGGACCTGATGCCCAGCGACGTCAGTGGGCATGCGGTGTACGACCCGAAGTCGGAGAGCTTCAAGATCCGTCGCGGCCCGGTGTTCACCAACCTGCTGCTGGCCGACGAAATCAACCGCGCCCCGGCCAAGACCCAGTCGGCGCTGCTGGAAGTGATGCAGGAAGGCCAGGTCACCATCGAGGGCAAGGCGTTCGCGCTGACCCCGCCGTTCCTGACCCTGGCCACGCAGAACCCGGTGGAACAGGAAGGTACCTACCCGCTGCCCGAAGCGCAGCTGGACCGCTTCCTGCTCAAGGTGATCATCGACTACCCGGCGCTGGAAGACGAGAAGCGCATGGTGGATGCGATCACCACCGGCCGCAGCGCGTCCGACTTCGATCTGTCGCAGGTGCCGCGCGTGCTCAACGCCGCCGAGGTGATCGCGCTGCAGCAGGCGACCGCCGCGATCACGGTGGACCCTGAAGTGGTGGATTACGCGGTGCGCATCGTGGCCGCCACCCGTCATTTCCCCGGCATCGCGCTGGGCGCCGGCCCACGCGGCAGCATCGCGCTGGTGCGCGCGGCGCGGGCGCAGGCGGTGCTGGCCGGGCGTGATTTCGTCACCCCCGACGACGTGCGCGAGATCGCCCGCCCGGCGCTGCGCCACCGCATCGCGCTGGCCCCGGAACTGCAGATCGAAGGCCAGACGGCCGACGATGCGTTGACTGCGCTGCTGGCCAAGGTGGAAGCGCCGCGCAAATGAGGCCAGGCCCGCTGCTGCTGATCCTGCTGGTCGGCTGGGCGCTGCTCGGGCTGGCGGTGGCGTTCGGCCTGCTGCCGGTGGCGGCGTGGTGGGCGTCCGCAGCGGTGATCGCCGTGCTGGCACTGGTGGACCTGCTGCGGCTGCGCGCGCAGCCCTCCCCCACCGTGCAGCGCGAACTGCCCGAGGCGTTGGCGCTGAACGTCGAGCGGCGGACCACGCTGCGCTTCGAATCCAGCCGCCGCCAGCGCGTGGAGGTGTTCGACCTGCTGCCCGGTGCGTGGACGCTGCAAGGGCTGCCGCGCGCGTTGACGCTGAAGCCGCTGGTGGCCAGCAGCGTGGAGTACACGTTGACCCCGACCGCGCGCGGTCGCTTCGTGTTCGACGGCGTGCACCTGCGCCTGCATGCGCCATGGCGGATGTGGCACCAGCGGCGCCTGCTGCCGCCGGCGCTGACCGTGCGGGTGTACCCCAACTTCGCGCCGCTGACCCGCTTCGCGTTGTTCAGTGCCGAACAGGCCTCGCGGCTGGTCGGTGCGCATCTCAAGCGCCGCCGTGGCGAAGGCACCGATTTCCACCAGATGCGCGAGTACCGCATCGGCGACAGCCTGCGCCAGATCGACTGGAAGGCGACCTCGCGCGCGCGCAAGCTGATTTCGCGCGAGTACCAGGACGAAAAGAACCAGCAGCTGGTGCTGATGATCGACACCGGTCGGCGCATGATGGCCAGCGAAGGCGGGCTGTCGCACTTCGACCACGTGCTCAACGCGTCACTGGTGGTGTCCTACCTGGCGCTGCGCCAAGGCGATGGCGTGGGCCTGTTCGCCGCCGGTGGCGAGAGCCGCTGGGTGGCGCCACAGCGTGGCATGGGCGCGATCGACGCATTGCTGCGCGCCAGCTACGACCTGCAGGCGCAACCGGTGGCCACCGATTACCTGGCCGCCGCCACCGAACTGAGCCTGCGCCAGCGCCGGCGTTCGCTGGTGATGCTGGTGACCAACGTGCGCGATGAGGATATCGAAGACCTGCTGGTGGCGGTGCGCCTGCTGCAGCGCCAGCACCTGGTGTGCGTGGCCAGCCTGCGCGAGCGCGAGCTGGACGTAGCGTTGGAGCAGGAGGTGGAAACGCTGCAGGACGCGACCCAGGCCGGTGCCATCGCGCGTTACCTGCAGCAGCGCAATGACGCGCATGAAGCACTGCGCAGCCACCGGGTGATGGTGCTGGATGTGACTGCCGATGCGCTGCCAGGTGCGCTGGTGGAGCGCTATCTCGCCGTCAAGCGTGACGGGTTGCTGTAGGCAAGTATCGACCAACGGTCGATACCTACCGGTCGATACCCACCGGTCGATATCTACCGGTCGGTGTCCGCCGGTAGGTCACGACCGGTGGTCGTGACGCCGTTGCACCGTCACACGTAGATGCGCGTTGGTGCTTCGTCAATGATCGCGTGCGGGACGAAGCGGGCGCTGTCGCGGGTGATGCGGCTGTCGTCTTCGCGGATGCCCATGCCGCAGGCATGGTCACCCACCACCCAGCTGCCGATCAGCGGGTAGCCGCCGTCGAACGCGGTGAGCGGGTGCGCGGCCTGGCGGATCGCCGGGCCGGTGTACGGGCCTTCGCTTTCCTGCCAGCTGCCATCAGCCAGGTGCATGGCCACGTTGGCGCCTTCGCGCGAGAACAGCGGCTTGCGCACCCAGCCGGCCGGCAGCGCGCTGCCGTCGTCGAACTCGGCCGCCAGCAGGTTCGGGTGGCCCCGGTGGCGCTGCCACAGCAGCGGCAGCACGCCCTTGTTGCTCAGGATGGCCTTCCACGCCGGTTCCAGCAGCTGCACGCCCGAGGTGGGCAGCGCCTGCCCGAACGACTCGGTCATCAGGTCTTCCAGCGGATACAGCTTGAACAGGCTGCCGATGACGGTGTCGTCCAGCGCGGTGAACCGGCCATCCTCGGACAGGCCGATGTCTTCGATCGCGATCGCTTCGCCACGCAGCCCGGCCTGCGCCGCGCAGTCGCGCAGGTAGGCCACGGTGCCCTGGTCCTCTTCCGAGGCGCCCACGGCACTGAAGTACAGCGGCGGTGGCAACTGCGCGCTCAATTCGGCGAAACGGTCCACCAGCGCTTCGTGGATGGCGTTGAACTGGTCGGCCTGCGGCGGCAACCGGTTCTGGTTGCGCTGGTCTTCCAGCCATTGCCACTGGAAGAACGCGGCCTCGAACAGCGAGGTCGGCGTGTCGTAATTGAACTCGTAGAGCTTGGCCGGGCCGGTACCGTCGTAGGCGAAATCCAGCCGGCCATACAGGTGCGGCTCGCGGCGGCGCCAGCTGTCGGCGATCCAGTCGCGGAACGCCGGCGGGATGGCCAGCTGGTCCATCAGCTGCTCGCTGCGCACCACCTCGTCGACCAGGTCCATGGCCATCGCATGCAGCTGCGCGCTGGGATCTTCGATGTCGTTTTCGATCTGGCGCAGGGTGAACGCGTAGTAGGCGGTTTCATCCCAGTACGGCAGGCCGTCGATGGTGTGGAAGCGGAAGCCGGACTCGGCCGCACGAGCGCGCCACTGGCTGCGCTCGTCGATACGCACACGCTTCATCCGATCAGCCGCCGTAGCTGCTGCGGCTGCTGCTGGTGTTGCCGAAGCCGCCACGGCTTGCGGTGACCGCACGGTTCGGGGTGGCGTTGACCGGGGCGAGCCCGGCCTTGCCGGCGCCGATGCCGCTGGCGGTGTTCAGGCCGCCGCTGCCGCCCGGGGCCGGGCGCGCCCAGCCCTTGGCCTTGTCCTGGTAAGCCGGTGCCGCCGCCGGGGCCTGCGCCAGGCCGGCACCGCCACGGTTGCTGAGCATCTGCGACATGAAGAAGCCCATCATCATCGGCCCGATGAACGAATGGCCGGTGGAGGTCTTCTGTTCCACGCACTGTTCGGCGTTGTACTCGGCTTCGCATTCGGCACGCGAGGCGTACTTGGGGGCCGCGTCGGCCGACTGCTTCTGCGCTTCGGCAAAGGCGGTACGGCAGCTGGAGGGGTCGCCCGTGGCTTCGGTACAGGCTTCCACCGAGGTGTACAGCCCCTCCTGCGTCTGCACGCTTTCCTGCTTGGAACAGGCAGTGAACAGCAGCGGCGCGGCGCTCATCAGCAGCAGTGCGGTGGTCCTGGAACGTTTCATGGCGGTGTGCCCCCCTTTCGGTATCCCCTCAATCATGCCTGATCGGGGCCAACAACCAAAATCGGCAAAGGCGAAAAGATGAACGGCGTTTCAGGATGGCCAGCCGCGTCGGTTGCAAACGCAACCGGATTTTTTCGGCAGAATCGAACGGCAACGCGCCCCCACGGCCCGCCAGATCCTGCCAGCCCCCATGCCTGAATACCGTTCCCGTACTTCCACCGCCGGCCGCAACATGGCCGGGGCCCGCGCGCTGTGGCGCGCCACCGGCATGACCGATGCGGACTTCCACAAGCCGATCATCGCCATCGCCAATTCATTTACCCAGTTCGTGCCCGGCCACGTCCACCTCAAGGACCTGGGCCAGCTGGTGGCGCGGGAGATCGAACAGGTTGGCGGGGTCGCCAAGGAGTTCAACACCATCGCGGTGGACGACGGCATCGCGATGGGCCATGACGGCATGCTGTATTCGCTGCCCAGCCGCGAGATCATCGCCGACTCGGTCGAGTACATGGTCAACGCGCACTGTGCCGACGCGCTGGTGTGCATTTCCAACTGCGACAAGATCACCCCGGGCATGCTGATGGCCGCGCTGCGGCTGAACATTCCGGTGGTGTTCGTGTCCGGCGGGCCGATGGAAGCGGGCAAGACGCGACTGGCCGAGCACAAGCTGGACCTGGTGGATGCGATGGTGATCGCCGCCGATGCCAGTGCGTCGGATGAAAAGGTCGCCGAGTACGAGCGCAGTGCCTGCCCCACCTGCGGGTCGTGTTCGGGCATGTTCACCGCCAACTCGATGAACTGCCTGACCGAAGCGTTGGGGTTGTCGCTGCCGGGCAACGGCTCGACTCTGGCCACCCACGCCGACCGTGAGCAGCTGTTCCGCCGCGCCGGCCGGCTGGTGGTGGAGCTCTGCCACCGCTGGTATGGCGGCGAAGATGCCACGGCGCTGCCGCGCGGCATTGCCACGCGTTCCGCGTTCGAGAACGCGATGACGCTGGATATCGCCATGGGCGGTTCCACCAATACCATCCTGCACCTGCTGGCCGCCGCGCAGGAGGCGGAAGTGGACTTCGACCTGCATGCGATCGATGCGCTGTCGCGGCGCGTGCCGCAGCTGTGCAAGGTGGCGCCGAACACGCCGAAGTACCACATGGAGGACGTGCACCGCGCCGGTGGTGTGTTTGCCATCCTCGGCTCGCTGGCGCGCGGCGGGCTGCTGCATACCGGGGTGCCCACCGTGCACAGCCGCACCCTGGCCGACGCGATCGCGCGCTGGGACGTGGCGGTGACCGACGATGCGGGCGTGCACGAATTCTTCAGTGCCGGCCCGGCCGGCATTCCCACCCAGGTGGCTTTCAGCCAGGCTACGCGTTGGCCGTCACTGGACCTGGACCGGGCCGATGGCTGCATCCGCGATGTGGCCAACGCGTATTCCGCCGAGGGCGGGCTGGCAGTGCTGCGCGGCAACCTGGCCGAAGACGGCTGCGTGGTGAAGACCGCCGGCGTGGATGAGTCCATCCATGTGTTCGAGGGCAACGCGAAGGTGTTCGAGAGCCAGGATGCAGCAGTTCAGGGCATCCTGGCCGACGAGGTGGGCGCGGGCGATGTGGTGGTGATCCGCTATGAGGGCCCGCGCGGTGGGCCGGGCATGCAGGAGATGCTGTACCCCACCAGTTACCTGAAATCGAAGGGGCTGGGCAAGCAGTGTGCGCTGCTGACCGATGGGCGCTTCTCGGGCGGAACGTCCGGGCTGTCGATCGGGCATGCGTCGCCGGAAGCGGCGGCGGGCGGCACGATAGGGCTGGTGCGCGATGGCGACCGGATCCGGATCGATATTCCGGCGCGGCGGATCGATGTGCTGGTGGATGAAGCGACGTTGGCGGTGCGGCGTGCGGAGCAGGATGCCTTGGGCTGGAAACCGCGTGAGGCACGCCCGCGCAAGGTGACCGGGGCGCTCAAGGCCTATGCGTTGTTGGCCACCAGTGCCGACAAGGGCGCGGTGCGGGATCTGGGCAGACTTTGAGTCCGCGCAGCCACGCAGGGCGTGGCTCTACGGCGGCCAGTCCGGTACGCTGGGTCGCATCCCTATCGACCGCCGTTGATGTGCGGCAGCGCGATGGGGCATGAACCGTGACGGAGAAGCCTCTCCGGTGAAGATCATGCGTCCCAGTGCCGATCAGCGTTATCGGCGGTCGTTTGGGAACCGACCCTACCTTGCCTGGCGGCATCCCGTGGAGACGGCCGATCAGCCGATAACCCGCTTGAACGGCGGCAACGCGTCGATGATGCGCTTGCCGTAGCGGCGGCTGATCAGGCGCGAGTCGAGGATGATCACGCGGCCGGTGTCGGTGGAGGTGCGGATCAACCGCCCTGCGAACTGGGTCAGCGTGCGCAGCGCGTGCGGCACCGCAATCAGGTTGAACGCGTTCAAGCCACGGCTCTCGAACCATTCGCTCAGGGTGGAGGTCTGCGGGTCGGTCGGCACCGCGAACGGCACCTGGGTGATCACCACCGTGGTGCAGGCCTCGCCCGGTAGATCCAGGCCTTCGCCGAACGAGTTCAGGCCGAACAGCACCGAGCCCTCGCCGGCCGAGGTGCGCCGCAGGTGTTCGTCGATCATCTTCTGCTTGGCGGTTTCGCCCTGCACCAGCACCTGCTTCCGCTGCGCGGCGGGCATCAGCTCGGCCACCTTTTCCATCTTCCAGCGCGAGGTGAACAGGACGATGCTGCCCTTGTTCCAGTCCAGCTCCTTCACCAGGTACTTGGCCACCTCCTTCGGGTGCCGGTCGCGATCATCCGGGGTCACCGGGAAGTTGGGCACGATCAGCTCGGCCTGGTTGGGCAGGTCGAACGGCGAGGCCAGCGAGACCATTTCGGCCTCGGGCGGAATGCCGTTGTCGATCGCCAGCGCCTGGAAGTCGCCGCCGCCGGTGAGCGTGGCCGAGGTCATCACCACCGAATCCACTTCGTCCCACAGCAGCTTGCGCAGCACGCTGGCGGCCGACACCGGCGAGCCGTGCAGGATCAGGTCGCCATCGCGCGACAGCGTCACCCAGCGCGCGAACGGCGGCTGGCCTTCCTTGTCTTCGCGGCGCCAGGCGGTCCACAGGTTGTGCTGCTGTTCGATCATTTCCAGCGCCATGCCCAAGGTGCGCTGCAGGCGCTCGCGCGCGGCATCTTCGGGCTTGCCCTTGGCCACCTGCGACTGCGCGGCGTGGGCCCAGTTGAACAGCGCGCGGGTGTCGTCGGCCAACGCCTCAATGTCGGCCATCCAGATCTCCGGCAGGCGTCCGTTCGGTGCGCGCCACATCGGCTCCTGCGCGCTGGGATCGGGCTGCCAGCTGCGCTCGACCACGTCGCGGAAGGCGCGCAGCTGCTTGCTGACCCGCGCGGCGACGTCGATCGCCTCGTTGGGCAGCAGGTTGCCCAGCTTGTCCTTGCCCACCGCGCGGTAGGCGGCCGCGATCACGATCTGCAGGCGCCCGGTGCGCTTGGCCATGTCGTCCAGGGCCAGGCTGGCCGCGCCCTGGTCGATGGCCACGTTGCCGATGTGGTGGCCTTCGTCGAGCACCAGCAGCATGTCCGACGGCGGCGCGATAAGCGGTTGGCCATTATCGCTTTCGCCAATGGACAGCGCCGACAGCAGCAGGGCGTGATTGGTGACCACGATCTGTGCGTCGCGCACGGTGTTGCGCGCACGCAGCACCGCGCACTGGGCGGAGTAGGCGCACTTGCGCCCGGCACAGCCGGAGGCCGGGGTGGTGATGCGCGAGCGCAGCGACGGGCTGATGGTGTCGGGCGCGTTGTCCAGGTCGCCGTTCCAGCGCCCCTCGACGAAGTCCTTGCCGAGCTTCTGCGCCAGGTCCATTTCGATCGGCGCCAGCGGCCGGTCGAACAGCGGCTGCTCGTCTTCGAACATGCCCTCCTGGGCGCCGTCGCCATGCGCCTCGGCGGCATTGCGGGTGCACAGGTAGCGGGTGCGGCCCTTGGCCAGGGCCACGGTGGCCTCCAGGCCGGTGGCCTTTAGGAAATTGGGAATGTCGCGCTCGACCAGCTGCGACTGCAGCGCCACGGTGCCGGTGCTGATCACCAGCTTCTTCTTCGTGGCCAGGGCGATCGGCACCCCGGCGGTGAGGTAGCCCAGGCTCTTGCCGACCCCGGTCGGGGCCTCGACCACGCCGACGCCGCCGCTCTGCGACAGCGCACGCGAGACCACGCCGATCATCTGGCTCTGCGAACGCCGCGTGCTGAAGCCGGGGGTATTGGCCTGCAGCTTGGCGTAGGCATCGCGGATGACGGTCTTGAGCTCGTCGTTCAGCGCGCGCGGGGCTTCAACTTTTTCGGTCACGCCGTGAGGGTCCTGCCTGGATCAGGCGGGTATTTTCTCACGTCCGGGGACCGTAACCGACGCAGGGTTTTCCGCGTCGGTTCAGATCCGTGACCGGGTACCGCGATGCCCCTGGCCTGCGCTCAGGCGGCGGGGCGGGCGCGGTTGCGCAGCGCGCGGGTCATGGCCCAGACCAGCAGCACGGTGCCCAGCGCCTCGACGATGCCCAACAGGAAGTGGCCGCCACCCAGCCACCACGACAGCGCCTGGACGTTGCCATAGTTGCCGGTTTCGACCAGCCAGACCGGCACGATGTTCAGGGCCAGCCCGGCCAGCGTTGCGACCGCCAGCAGGCCCAGCGCCCACAGCGCAACGGTGCGGATGGCCCCGCGCGGGGTGTCCACCACCCAGACCAGGGAAATGCCCAGCGCGATCAGCACCGGCAGGCGTATGGCGGCCATGCCCAGCAGGCTGAGCAGGAGATCCATGCTGGCGTTCATTCCGCCGCCGCCAGCGCAGCACGCTCGCGCAGTTTTGCGTAGACCTCGTCGGTTGCCGGGCGCGTTTCATGCCACTGCTGGAAACTGGTGGCGGCCTGCTCGACCAGCATGCCCAGGCCGTCGACAGTGTTGCGGCAGCCCATTGCGCGCGCCCACGCCAGGAAGGCAATGGCAGCCTCGCCGTAGTTCAGGTCCACTGCGGTGGTCATGCTGTTGACCAGCGACATCGGCAGTACGAAGTTGGCCGTGGGATCGCGGCCGGCGGAGGTGGCATTGACGATCAGTTCGAAATCGCCAAGGGCATCCAGGTCTTCCCAGTGGCGGGTCTTGGCGCGGTTCGGCTCACCGATGGCGTCCACCAGCTCGTCTGCGCGTTCGGAGGTGCGGTTGACCACCATGAGCTCGAGGATGCCGGCGTCCAGAAGGGCCGGGGCAACGCTGCGCGCCGAGCCACCGGCGCCGAGCAGCAGCACGCGGCGACCACGCAGGTCCAGCAGGTGCCGTTCGGTGAGGTCGCGCACCAGGCCGACGCCGTCGGTGGTATCGCCGTGCCAGCTGTCGCCCTTGCGCAGCAGGGTGTTGACCGAACCGGCCAACTTGGCCCGCGAGGTGAAGGTGCTGCACAGCGCGAAGGCGACTTCCTTGAGCGGCGCGGTCACGTTGGCACCCATGCCGCCGTCGGCGGCGAACGCCTCCAGCACGGCCGGGAACTGCGCGGCACTGGCTTCAATGGCCTGGTAGTCCAGCGCGATGTCTTCCTGGCGGGCGAACTCGGCGTGGATGTACGGCGACAGCGAGTGGGCGATGGGCTGGCCGAATACGGCGTAACGGGCGGTCATGGGTGTCTTAAACTCCGGCCTGGATTGAAACACGAACCCCAATGGAAGCGACGATGCGCACTCCCTTGTCTCTGCTCGCGCTGAGCGTGAGTTTACTCTCCGCACCGGGCGCGATGGCGCTTTCCGAATTCGGCATCGAAGGCATGGGCGTGGTCTCGACCAAGGCCAACGAGGCCCAGGCCACGATTTCCCCGGACGGGCAGCGCATCGTGTGGGCCAGCGACCGGCCGGGCGGCGCCGGCGGCTGGGACCTGTGGCAGGCCCGGCTGCGCGACGGGCGCTGGCAGGATCCGGCGCCGCTGGCCTTGAACACGGCGGGCGACGAGACCGACCCCTTTTTCAGCCATGACGGGACCACGCTGTGGTTTGCCTCCAACCGCGCCGGCGGGCGCGGTGGCTTCGACCTGTACCGGGTGGCGGTGCTGGCCGACGGTGGGGCGGGCCCCGTGACGGCGCTGCCGGAGGCGATCAACACCCGCGCCGATGAGCGTCGGCCTGCGCTGCGCGCCGATGGGCAGGCGCTGCTGTTCGCGCGCAATGGCAAGGGTGGCCAGGGCGGATTCGACCTGTATCGCGCCGCAGTGCGGGGCAGCGACGTAGCGGAGGTCGTGGCACTACCGGCACCGCTCAACAGCGCGGCCGATGAGCTGGGGGGCGATTGGCTGGGCACGGGCGGGGCGCTGTTGTTCACCCGCTTGGCGGATGGGCATTCGCAGGTATGGCAGGTGGGCTGCGATTACGGCACGGCGGCGGTGCCGCTAGGGCTGTCGTTCAATACCGCCGACGGGCAGACCGGCGCGCCGGTGGTGGATGCGTCCAAGCCCAGCGAGGTGGTGGTGGCCGGGCAGGCGCGGTCGCCCAGGGCGGGCGGGTTGGATCTGTATAGATTGCGGACGCCCGCAGTGACTGGATGCCGGCAGGGTCGCATCCCTATCGACCGCCGATAACGTTGGTCACCGCGGTAGGGCATGACCTGTGACGGAGAAGCGCCTCCGGCGAAGGTCATGCGTCCCAGCGCCGATCACTGCCATCGGCGGTCGTTTGGGAACCGACCCTACCCGCCGGTGCATCGACATCCGGTGCGGGCACACCCGGCCGGTGCGGCGGTGTTCAGTGCGCGCGCAGCAGCGCGGCGCGCTGCTGTTCGTACTCGGCTTCGCTGATCTCGCCGTTGTCCTTGCGCTGGTTCAGCGCGGCCAGTTCGGCCTGCACCGTGGGCGACAGGTTGGCTTCGCGGGCCAGGCGGGCAGCGGCCGACGGCTGTTCCGGCGCGCGCCGGGAGGCACGCACCGCGCTGCGGATGATCAGGGCGATCACCACCGCGAAGACGGTGACCCCGGTGCCCCAGGTCAGCCACTGCACCCATCCCATCGTCTGCATCGTCGTCGTCCTGTTGTACGTAATGGCGGGTATTGTCAGCGCTCGCGCAGCCAACGCGCCACCTGCGGGGCGAAATAGGTCAGCACGCCGTCGGCGCCGGCCCGCTTGAAACCGATCAGCGACTCCAGCACGCAGGCGCGTTCGTCCAGCCAGCCATTGGCGAAGGCCGCCTTCATCATCGCGTACTCGCCGCTGACCTGGTACGCGAAGGTCGGCACGCCGAACTGCTGCTTCACCCGCCGCACCAGGTCCAGGTAGGGCATGCCCGGCTTGACCATCACCATGTCCGCGCCCTCCTCCAGGTCCAGCGCGATTTCGCGCATGGCCTCGTCGCCGTTGGCCGGATCCATCTGGTAGGTCTTCTTGTCGGCCTTGCCGAGGCTGGCCGAGCTGCCCACCGCGTCGCGGAACGGACCGTAGAACGCCGAGGCGTACTTGGCCGAGTACGCCATGATGCGCACGTTGACGTGCTTCTGGGCGTCCAGCGCACGGCGGATCGCGCCGATGCGGCCGTCCATCATGTCCGACGGCGAGATGATGTCCACCCCGGCCTCGGCATGCGACAGCGACTGCTTCACCAGCGCGGCCACGGTGATGTCGTTGAGCACATAGCCCTTGTCGTCGATGATCCCGTCCTGGCCGTGCGTGGTGTACGGGTCCAGTGCCACGTCGGTCATCACCCCCAGCTCGGGGAAACGCGACTTCAGCGCGCGGATCGCACGCTGCGCCAGACCGTTTTCATCCCACGCCGCGGCGGCATCCAGCGATTTGCCGGCCGGGTCGATCACCGGGAACAGGTCGATCACCGGAATGCCCAGCTCCAGCGCTTCTTCGGCCACTTTCAGCAGCTCATCGATGGACAGGCGTTCCACGCCCGGCATCGACGCCACCGGCGCGCGCCCGGCCAGTTCGTGCACGAACACCGGGTAGATCAGGTCGTCGGTGGTCAGCGTGTTCTCGCGCATCAGCCGGCGCGAGAACTCGTCGTGGCGCATGCGGCGGGGGCGATAGTCGGGGTGGGCCATGGAATGCTCCAACGGGGTGGGTTACTGCAGCAGGTAGCGCTGCGGTTGCAGGGGCTCCGGCAGCGGGCGCACGCCCAGGCTGTCGAGCAGGTCGATTTCGATGGTGCGCACCATCGCATCCAGCGGCAGGTCGTTCGGTTCCAGTCCGAACGGCTCTTCCATCTCTTCGCCCAGCTGGTCCAGCCCGAAGAAGGCATAGGCCAGCACCGCCGACACCACCGGGGTGGCCCAGCCCAGCGAACTGGCCAGGCCGAACGGAAGCAGCACGCAGAACATCCACGCGCAGCGGTGCAGCAGCAGGGTGTAGGCGAATGGAAGGGGGGTCAGCAGGATCCGCTCGCAGCCGGCCTGGACGCTGGACAGCGCATGCAGGCGGGCTTCGAACTGGGAAAACAGGATGCTGTCGATGTCGCCGGCGCGCAGCGCCGCCGTGGTTTCCGCCGCGATCATCGCCAGCAGCTGGTCGGGTACGTTCTGGCGCTGCGCATAGCGGTCCCGGTCGGCCTCCGGCACCCACGGCAGCCCGGCCAGCGCGGCGTCCTGCCCACGCAGGCGGGCGGCCAGCGCATGCGCGAACCCGATCCCCAGGCGACTGATGCGGTCGGCACGCGCCGGCTGTCCGGCCAGCAGCGTGCTGCACAGCCGCGCCAGGCTGCGCAGCTCATAGATGAGCTGGCCCCAGAGCTTGCGCGCTTCCCACCAGCGGTCGAAGCAGGCGTTGTTGCGGAAGCTGAGGAAGATCGACAGCACCAGCCCGAGCAGGGTGAACGGCGCCACCGAGACCCGCTCGATGCCGGGCGGGTGGGCGAATTCGGCGAAAGCCGCCACGGCGACGGCGAGCACGAAGATCGCCGCCACCTTGGGCGCGATGGCAGGCACGATGGAGCCGCGCAGGATGTACAGCAGCTGCCAGCCGTGGGGGCGGGGACGAATGATCATGGGGCAGGCATTCTACGCCCTTGCCTGCGACACCTTCGCCAGTGCGACCCTACGTCGCACGCAGGCCTGTCAGATGACCCCACCGCCCAGCGACAACCGCACGATTCCCACCACGACCACCACGGCATTCAGCAGCAGGCCGGTCCAGGCGCGGCCGCGCTTGGTCGGGTGGGTGAACAGGATGCCCAGCGCGCCGATCACCGCGCCCACTGCGGCAAACGGGATCAGGAACCAGTTGCCCCAGCCCAGCAGCGGTATCAGCGCCAGGATCATCCACAACAGCGCCAGCACGCCCCACAGCAGACTGATCAGTCCCATGCCCCTTTCCCCTTCCTGAAAATGCTCGCGGCAGCGTAGCGACCACGCCGCCAGCGGCGCGTGATGGCGGCGGCAAGAACGGGATGCGGCAGGCTCACTGCGGCGGTGGTACGGTTTGCCGGAACAGGTTGGCGCGGATTCAGCGGCCAGCCCGGATGATCCAGGCGCAGGCCGACCAGGCCCTACAAGGGGTGGACCCATGAACATTCGAATCCTTCCGCTGCTCGGCGTGCTGCTGGTGATGACCGGCTGCGCCAACACGTCCCGGGTGATGCTGGGCCAGACCCGCCCCCCTACCGACCCGGCACTGGTGCAGATCTATTCGACCCCGCCGCCGGGCTCGATCGAAATCGCGCAGCTGGAGTCCTCCAGCGCGGTGGGCTTCGGCACCCAGGGCCAGACCGATGCGGCCGTGGCGCGGCTGAAGAAGGAAGCGGCGGCGCTGGGCGCCAATGGGGTGATCCTGATGGGCGTGGCGTCCAGCAGTTCCGGCGGCGGCCTTTCGGTCGGCGGCGGCAGTTACGGCTCGCACAGCGGCGGCGGCGTGGGTATCGGCATTCCGACCACCCAGCGGCGTGCGGCCGGGGTGGCAATCTGGGTGCCCAACCCGCCGCCGGCGGAGCGGCTGCCGGTGCAGACGATCACGCCGACGCGGTGAAAGCCGGTCACGACCAACGGTCGTGACCTACCACAGGGTCGGTAGGCCACGACCGTTGGTCGTGGCCCACGCGGAGGTGATTACTTTGCCTTGTACCGCGGAATGAACACTTCGTTGACCGCCTTGGCCAGCTGGTCCGGCGGCAGCAGGCCCTGGTCGAGCAGGAAGTTGTTGAAGGCCAGGCGGTCGAACTTCTCGCCCAGCGCCAGCTCGGTCTGCATGCGCAGTTCCAGGATGCGGGTGTAGCCGTAGAAGTAGCTGCCTGCCTGGCCGGGCATGCGCACCATGTAGCGGTCCAGTTCCTGGGTCGCCATCGCCTTGGACAGGCCCACTTCTTCGATCAGAACGCGCTCGGCCTTGGCACGGTCGATCAGGCCCAGGTTGAGCATCGGGTCGAGCATCGCGCGGGCGGCACGCAGCAGGCGGAACTGCAGGGCGATCAGCTGACCGTCCAGCGGTTCGTACGGCACCATTTCGGCTTCCGCGTACAGCGCCCAGCCTTCCACGTTGACCGAGTTGAACGCGAACATGGTGCGCGCCAGCGATACGCCGCGCTCCACCATCGCGGTGAACTGCAGCTCATGGCCGGGGCGGCCTTCGTGCGCGCTCAGCGTCCACGCCGCCGAGCCGAAATTGAAGTCGTCGTACTGCGCGGCCTTGTCGCCGGCGGCGGGGTTGCCCAGCGGCAGCACGAAGGTGCCCTGCTGGCCGGTGTTGCCCACCAGCGGCGCGGGCAGGAAATGCGGCGCCGGCGAGGCGGCGCTTTCGGCGGCCGAGCCCAGGCGCATCTGCATCGGGCGCTGCGGCACGTCGACGATCTTCTGTTCGCGGATGATCGGGTCGATCGCATCGATCACGCCACGGTAGTGGTGCTCGAGCTGGTCGTCGGCGATCTTGTCGCCCTTCAACGCGCGGATCACCGCCACCGGGTCGGTCGGGTCGGCCACCTTCAGGCCCTTGGCCTTCACCACCAGCGGGGCGAGCTGGCGCATCGCCGAACGGGTTTCCATGAATTCCAGCTGCGCCCGCTGCATCAGCAGCTGCGGGTCGATGTCGATGCCCACGCGCTTGAGCTGGAACGCATACAGCGGCGCCGGCAGGCGCGCGTCGGCGCGGGCCTTGGGCAGGACCTCGGCCCGGGTCCAGTCGCGGTACTCGCGCAGCTGGGTGGCGATGGTCTTCAGTGCTTCGTCGGCACCGGCGACCTTGTACTTGTCGAACAGCTTTTCGATGCCGGTGATGTAGGTGTCGACGTTGGCCAGCGACTGCTCGACCTCGATCTTCGTCGGCTGCAGCAGGCTGCCGGCGGCCAGGCGCTCTTCATAGCGCTGGCGCGACAGCGTGGTGATGGCGGTGGTGCCCGGCGCCAGGCCGGCGTAGGCCTTCAACCGGTCCAGCGCCTTGGCGCGGCGCTCGGCCGGTACCTGGTCGGACAGCAGCAGGTTGATGCCGCTGAACACGGTCTGCGGGGTGTCGCTCCACGGCAGCAGGTACTTTTCGTTGAGCTCGCTGCCTTCGATGCTCTCGTTGGCCGCGGCGATCATGATCGCCAGGTCCTGGCGCACGTTCGGGTCGCGCTCGGTGGCCAGCTTCGCCTGCAGCGTGTCGCGGGCCTTGGCCATCGCCGCGCGGTAGCGCTTGGCGTTGTCCGGGCCGAAATCGGCGACCTTGTCGTCATAGCCGGGGACGCCGAAGAAGCCGGTTTCTTCCGGCTGGAACGGACCCTGCGCATCGAGCAGGATCTGCGCCAGCTCATTGCTGCGCGCGACCCATGCAGGCGTGGCCGGCGCCTTCTTGACCGCAGGGGTGACAGCGAAGGCCGGCGGCGCACTGAGCGCGGCGGGGACGAAGAGGGCCAACGCAACGGCAAGGGCAAGCGGCTTCATGCAGGACTCCGAGGGGCGGTATTCCTGCGACCCTACGCACTCCGGCCGAACGCGGCAATCGGCCGGAGGTCATGACCCCCGCCGGGCGGGGGGGGCGGGGGCATCGACCGGGTTACGGGGTCAGGCAGCGGGCCAGGAAATCCTCGGCCAGGCGGTAACGGTGCAGCGCGTTGCTGCCGGACAGGCCGTGCTTGGCCCCCGGGTAGGTCATGAGCTCGAACGGCTGGCCACGCTTCTGCAGCGCGCTCATCAGCTCGGTGGAGTTGGTGAACAGCACATTGTCGTCGGCCATGCCGTGGATCAGCAGCAGGCGCGAGCGCAGGCCGTCGATGTGGGCCAGCACGCGGGCCTCCTCATAGCCCTTGGCATTGCGGGCCGGCAGGTCCATGTAGCGCTCGGTGTAGTGGGTGTCGTAGAGGCCCCAGTCGGTCACCGGCGCCCCGGCCACGCCACAGGCGTACTGGTCCGACGCCTTGGCAAGCAGCATCAGGGTCATGTAGCCGCCGTTGGACCAGCCCTGCACGCCGATCCGCGCCGGGTCCACCCACGGCTGCTGCTTCAGCCATTCCACGCCCTTGAGCTGGTCGGCCACTTCCACCGTGCCCTGCACACCGTACAGCGCGCCGCCGAAATCGCGGCCACGACGCGGGGTGCCGCGGTTGTCGAGCGAAAACACCACGTAACCGTGCTGGGCCAGGTACTGGTTGAAGAGATGGTCGCCACGGCCGGGCCAGCTGTCGGTGACGGTCTGGCTGGCCGGCCCGCCGTACACGTACACCGTCACCGGGTAGCGCTTGGACGGATCGAAGCCGGTCGGCTTGATCAGGCTGTAGTTCAGCGGAGTACGGCCGTCGGCGGCGGTGAGGGTGCCGAACTCGACCGGGCGCTGCGCGTCCAGGTAGCGTGCGTACGGATGACCGGGATCCTGCAGGTTGTTTTCCACCAGCGTGGCGATATTTTCACCGTTGGCACGGTGCAGCGCGATCTGCGGCGGCGTGGTGGTGTTGGACCAGCTGTCCACGTACACGCTGGCATTCTTCGCGAAACTGGCACTGTGCATGCCCGGCGCCTGCGACAGGCGCTGCAGCGGGCCGCCCTGCAGGGGCACGGCGTAGATCTGGCTTTCGCGCGAGGAGTCCACGCCGGCACGGAAGTAGACCTTGCCGGCGGCTTCGTCGACCGCGAGCAGTTCGTCCACCGGCCAATTGCCCGAGGTCAGCGCGGTGACGGTCCTGCCGTCATCGGACACGCGGTACAGGTGCTGGAAGCCGCTGCGTTCGGACGACCACAGGAAGCCGCCCTGGGCGAGGAAGTGCAGGCTGTTGTGCAGCGGCACCCAGGTCGGCGAGGTTTCGGTGGCCAGCGTGTGCTGTTTGCCGCTCTGCAGGTTGGCCTGGATCAGCTCCAGGGTCTTCTGGTCGCGCGACTGGCGCTGGAAGGTCAGGCGCTGCGGGTCGCGCCAATCGACGCGGGCCAGGTAGATGTCCGGGTTGCGGCCAAGGTCGACCCAGCGCGGCGCGGCATCGGCACGCGGGGCGACCACGCCCAGCTTGACGGTGACGTTGTGGTCGCCGGCGGCCGGGTAGCGCTGTTCGATCATCTCGGTGCGGTCGGCGTACATCTCATAGCGCTTCTGCACCGGCACCGGCGATTCGTCGATGCGCGCGAAGGCGATGGCCGAGTCGTCCGGCGCCCACCAGTAACCGGTGTGGCGGTCCATCTCCTCGTCGGCGACGAACTCAGCCACGCCATTGCCGATGGTGTCGCTGCCATCGCGGGTGAGCTGGACCTGCTTGCCGCTGGCCAGGTCGATCACCCACAGGTTGCGCTCGCGCACGAAGCTGACGAAACCACCCTTCGGCGACAGCTTGGCGTCGGTGGCGAACCCTTCGCCGTGGGTGAGCTGGCGCACGGCCGCCTTGCCCTGCTTGCCCAGGTCGTACAGGTACAGTTCGCCGCCCAGCGGGAACAGCAGGGTGCGTGCATCGGGCGACCACTGGTAATCGACGATGCCGGTCATGGCGGCGATGCGCTGGCGTTCGCGGCGCGCCTTTTCGGCATCGCTCAGGGTTTCATCGCCGGGCAGCACCACCTTGGAATCGACCAGCAGGCGGGTCTGGCCACTGCCGATGTCGTAGGCCCACAGGTCCAGCTGGTTGCGGTCGGCTTCCTTGCCGCGCAGGAAGCTCACCCGCGAGCCGTCCGGGGCCACCTTCGGCTTCATCAGGGTCGGGCCGGACAGCGGCAACGGACCGGTGATGGCATCCAGGGTGAGCTTTTCGGCGTGGGCGATGGTGGTCGAGGCGAGCATGAGGGCGAGCGAGGCTACAAGGTGGCGCATGGAATCTTCCGGCGGCGGCTGGGCGTTCCCGGTCCGGTGGGGCGGTCGGGAGCGGACCATCGTAACCAAAACCGGGGGGCGGGTGCCCGGCTCTACCGCGGTAAACCGGCGGCGATGCCGCCTGGTTACCGCTGGCCGAAAAGGTGCCTGCGCTCTTCTTCACTCAGGGGCTTGCCGGCGTCCGGGTTCACCTTGTGCTTCAGCGCATAGGCGCGCTGGGTGGCCGGGCGCGCGGCGATGGCGTCGTGCCAGCGCTTCAGGTTCGGGAACGCGGCGAAGTCCGGGGGCAGCTTGTCGTACGCGCCGATCCACGGGTAGCTGGCCATGTCGGCGATGCTGTAGTCGTCCCCGGCCAGGAACGCGCTGCTGGCCAGGCGCTTGTCCATCACCCCGTGCAGGCGGCGAACTTCATTGCCATAGCGCTCGATCGCGTACGGAATCTGCTCCGGGGCGTACACGGTGAAGTGGCCCATCTGGCCGCTCATCGGGCCAAGGCCAGCCATCTGCCAGAACAGCCACTCCAGCACCGCTACCCGGCCGCGGGTATCGGCCGGCAGGAATTTCCCGGTCTTCTCGGCCAGGTACAGCAGGATCGCGCCCGACTCGAACACGCTCTGCGGAGCGCCGCCGTCGGTGGGCTGGTGGTCGACCAGCGCGGGCATCTTGTTGTTGGGGGAAATCGCCAGGAATTCCGGCTTGAACTGGTCGCCGCTGCCGATGTTCACCGGCTTGAGGGTGTACGGCAGGCCCAGCTCCTCCAGCAGCAGGGTGACTTTGTGGCCATTCGGGGTAGGCCAGTAATACAGGTCGATCATGACAGGACCCAGCGGTTCAGGAATCCCGAGTCTAGTGCGTCAGTTGGCTTGGCAGGGTCATGAAGGCCCGCTACTCTGCGGCGTCCCCCGCAACGCAGCATTCCAGCATGAGCTCGACCGAAAAGCCCATCAGCCCCCTGTCGTCCCTGATCTTCGCCTCGCGCTGGCTGCAGCTGCCGCTGTACCTGGGCCTGATCCTGGCGCAGTGCGTCTACGTGTTCCTGTTCGGCAAGGAGCTGTGGCACCTGCTGCACAAGGCCAACAGCATGGGCGAGCAGGAAATCATGCTGCTGGTGCTGGGCCTGATCGACGTGGTGATGATCTCCAACCTGCTGGTGATGGTCATCGTGGGCGGCTATGAAACCTTCGTTTCGCGCCTGCGCCTGGAGAACCACCCCGATCAGCCGGAGTGGCTGAGCCACGTCAACGCCAGCGTGCTGAAGGTGAAGCTGGCCCTGTCGATCATCGGCATCTCCTCGATCCACCTGCTCAAGACCTTCATTGGCGCGGGCAACCTGGAGGGCGTGCCGCTGTGCCGGACCGAGGCCTATTATGCCGCTGCCGCGGACATGGTGGCCAAGTACGGTCCGGACGCCACCCTGGTGTGCACCACCATGACCGGCACCGGCGTGATGTGGCAGACCATCATCCATGCCGCATTCATCCTGTCGGCGATCGGCATCGCCTACACCGACAAGCTGATGTCCCACACGCCGAGCAAGTCGCTGGCGCACTGACCGGACACCCCGGCGTCGGCGGGGCCGCACCCGCTGCCGCCCTGCCCTGTCCCGCGCCCTGCCAAGCAGGGCGCGGGGATGCTAGATTGGGCACCTGCTGTACCGCGCCGGACGCTGGGAAACGTCCTGGGGCTTCGGTCGGCCTGACCGCATCAGGCCTTACGTATCGTCGTTCTTCAAAGGGGAGTTGGATGTCGCACGTCAACACGAACGCCAAGGCGCGCCTGCTGGTGCCGCTGACCCTGGTGGTGGCTCTGGCCGCCTGCTCGGGCAAGGATGAATCCGCACCGGCCACGACTGCACCGGCCGCACCGACCGCAACTGCACCGGCCGCCACGCCGGCACCGGCCGTTTCGGCCGAGGTCCAGTCGAAGGGTCCTGAGGAACTGCGCGAGCTGGCCAGCAAGGCCCTGCGCGAGAACCGCATGTACGCCCCGGCCGGCGACAACGCCATGGAGTACTACCTGGCGCTGCGCGAAAAGACCCCGGACGACGCCTCGATCAAGAGCGCGCTGACCGACCTGCAGCCGTACACCCTGATCGCCGCCGAGCAGAGCCTGGCGCGCGAGGACTTCGCCGAAGGCCAGCGCCTGGTCGCGCTGATCGAGAAGGTGGATCCCACCGCACCGGCCCTGCCGCGCCTGAAGAGCGGCATCACCAAGGGCATGGAAACCGCGCTGACCCGGACCCAGGAAGAGACCGACAAGGTCAAGAAGGACGCCGAGAACAAGGCCAAGCAGCTCGCCGACCAGCAGCGCCAGCAGCAGGCCAGCGAGGCGGAAGCGGCCAGGCAGATCGCCGCGCAGCAGGACGCCGCCCGCCGTGAAAGCGAACGCCAGGACGGCGAGCGCCAGGCCGCGGCGCGCCGCGAAGCGGAACAGCGCCAGCAGGCCGCCGCCGCTGCCCAGGCCGCTGCCGCCCGCCAGCCGGCCGCCGCACCGGCTGCCGCTGCCACCCTGCGCCCGATCAGCACGCCGGCCCCGCGCTACCCGGCCGACGCGCTGCGTTCGGGCACCTCGGGCGAAGTGCTGGTGGAAATCACCGTGGGCACCGACGGTTCGGTCACCAATGCGCGCGTGCTGCGCGCCACCCCGGCCCGCATCTTCGACCGCGAAGCACTGGGCGCGGTGAAGAAGTGGAAGTTCGAACCGGTGTCGGCCCCGACCACCACCCGTCGCACGCTGGCGTTCGCGCCGGGCGGTTGATCGGTCCGCTTCGATGAAAAAAAACCCCGGAGCGATCCGGGTTTTTTTTTTGCGTGCGTATCGACCAACGGTCGATACCTACCGGGTTGAGCAACGGTCGATGCCTGCCGGTTGGCGGCGGCGGTAGGTACCGACCGTTGGTCGGTACACCGCCACGGGAACATCAGCCCGAAATCGCCAGCCGCTCCTGGTGGTACCGGCGCACCGCCGCGAACCACAGCAGCGCCGCCAGCCCGAACCCCGCTCCCAGGTACACAGCCCACATCTGCGCGCTGATCGGTTCGTGGCGGATGATCTTCAGCAGCATCTGGTTCTGCGCCAGGAACGGCACCGCCAGCTGCCACAGCGCACTTTTCACCGGGTACACCATCAGCGCGTAGCCGGGCAGCATCGGCAGCAGCATCAGCCAGGTCATGTGGCTCTGCGCCTCCTTCATGCTCTTGGCGGCAGCTGACAGGAAGGTCAGCAGCGAAGTACCGATGAACAGGATCGGCATCATCACGAAGAGCATCTGCAGCATCGACAGCAGGCCCATGTTGAGCTGCCGCGCCGCCGCACCGGTGGAGAGCTGCGCGCTGAGCTTGAACGCCAGCAGGGTCAGCAGCAGCGAAACCACGCCCACCACGCAGGCGGCGGCGATCTTGCCGCTGACGATGGCGCTGCGCTTGGCCGGGGTGGCCAGCAACGGCTCCAGCGACTGCCGCTCACGTTCGCCGGCGGTGGTGTCCATCACCAGATAAGCGCCGCCCAGGAAGGACGTGATGGTGAGCAGCACCGGCAGCAGCAGCGACATCATCACCCCACGCTTGGCCTCGGCCGTGGCCAGGTCCTGGGTGGCCACGTCCAGCGGGCGTGCCACCTGGGCATCGATGCCGCGCGCCAGCAGCCGCAGTGACCCGACCTGCTGGCTGTAGCCGCCCAGGGCCGCCTTCAGCCGCGCGTTGGGGATGTCGGCATCACGCCGCGTGCTGTCCTGCACGATCTCCACCAGTGCCGGGCGACCTTCGGCCCAGTCCTTGCCGAAGTCCGGGCTGATGCGCAGCGCGATGTCGATCCGCTGGTCGCGGATGGCGGCGGTCAGGTCCTTCGGCGGATCCACCGCGTTCAGCCCCTGCGCCGCCAGGAAGCGCACCAGGTTGGGGGCGTTTTCGCGGCCGATGGTGGGAATCTCAAGCGGCTTGTCGATCTGGGTCTTGAAGCGGCTTTCGGACAGCTTGCCCATGCCCAGGATCAGGATCGGGTACAGCAACGGCCCGAGCAGCAGGGTGAGCGCAAGGGTACGGCGGTCACGCGAGAGATCGCGCAGCTCCTTGCGCATTACGGTCAATATCGTGGCAAACGCGCTCATGCGTGCAGTCCTTCTTCATCGCCGATCGCTTTCACGAAGGCATCTTCCAGGTTCGCTTCGCCGGTCTGCGCGCGCAGCTCATCGGCCGTTCCCGCCGCCATCACCGTGCCCTTGGCGATGACCACGATGCTGTCGCACAGCGCGGCCACCTCCTGCATGATGTGGCTGGAGAAGATCACGCAGCGACCTTCATTGCGCAGCTCGCGCAGGAAGCCACGCAGCGCACGGGTGGTCATCACGTCCAGGCCGTTGGTGGGCTCGTCCAGGATCACGTTGCGCGGGTCGTGCACCAGCGCGCGCGCGATGGCGGTCTTGGTGCGCTGGCCCTGCGAGAAGCCGTCGGTCTGGCGGTCCAGGATGTCTTCCATGTCCAGTGCCTTCGACAGCACCTTGGTGCGCTCGCGGATCTGCGCGCTCTTCATGCCGTGCAGTTCACCGAAGTAGGCGATGTTTTCGCGCGCGGTCAGCCGCTTGTACACGCCGCGCGCGTCGGGCAGCACCGCCAGGCGGCGGCGCACGTCCACCGCGTGGGTGGCGGCGTCCAGGCCATCCACCAGCACCCGGCCCTGGTCGGGCGTCATCAGCGTGTAGAGCATGCGCATCGTGGTGGTCTTGCCGGCACCGTTGGGGCCGAGCAGGCCGGTAATGCGGCCGTCGTCGGCCTGGAAGCCGACGTTCTCCACCGCCTTGATCAGGCCGGTCTTGGTCTTGAACGCTTTATGCAGGTTCTCGGCGACGATCATGGTTCCCATCCGTTGAACGAGGTGAAGGCCGGCACCGGGCTGAGGCTGTCCAGGCAGGAGGCATCGAGCGCCTTGGCGTCGGTGGTGTCCATGAACTGCGCCAGCAGGCGCGGCATGCAACCGGCATTGAGGGTGCCGTGGCCCTGGCCGCGGGCGACGATATGGCGCCCGTTCGGCAGGTGCTTGAGCACCTGCTCGGCGTAGCGCGGCGGGGTGACCGGATCGAACTCACCGGACAGCAGCAGCACCGGCACCTGGGTGCTCAACGGTGCGGTGAAGTCCTTCGGGCGCGTGCCCACGTTCCAGGCCGGGCACGCGGCGAAGAACATGCGCGCCACCTCCGGACCGAGCAGGCGGTCGCCGGCTGGCGCTTCCTGGTAACGGTCGGCATCTTCCGCGCAGATCACCGACCACTGCATGCCCCGGTTCATCTGCCCGGCCATGTTGCGGGTGGCCATGCTGTTGAGCGACATCAACGGTGCGTAGCGGCCCTGCGCTGCTTCATCCAGCACCACCGGCAGCAGCGAGGACAGTTCCGGCATGTACGAGAACAGGAACGCCAGGCTGGTCACGGTGTCGGCACTGATCGGGTCGCGGCGCACCACCGCCGTGCCCGGGTCGCGATACTCCACTTCAACCGGCGCCTTGGCCAGCGTGGTCATGACGTTGCGCAGCTGGGTCCGGGTATCGACCGGGAAGCGTTTGGCGCAGGCCGCGTCCTTCCTGCACTGGGCCACCTGCAGCTCGATTGCCGACTCGAAGGTGTTGGCGAAATCGCCGCCTACCGCCAGGTCATTCGGGGCCACGCCGTCGATCACCACCGCACGGGTGTGCTGCGGGAAGCGTGCGGCGTACTGCTGGGCCACGCGGGTGCCGTAGGAACCGCCGACCAGGTTGATCTTGTCCACGCCCAGCGCGGCGCGCACGCTGTCCAGGTCGCCAATGGCTTCGGTGGTGGTGTAGAAACGGGTGTCGGCACGGCCCGCCACGCTCGCCGCGCAGCGCTTGGCAAACTCGGCGATGACCTCCGGCGTGGCTGCCGCGTTCTCATCGAACGCCAGCTCCTTGCCGTCGGCGTCCACGCAGTCGAGCGGGTTGGATTTGCCGGTGCCGCGCTGGTCCACCAGGATGATGTCGCGCTTCTTGCGCACGTCGCGCAGCGACTGGTTGACGATGGCCGCCACCTGCGTGGCCGACTGGCCCGGCCCGCCGGCCAGGAAAAACACCGGGTCCAGCTTGCCTTCGCCCTCGTTCTCGGTATCCAGCAGCGCGATGTTCAGCCCGATCCTGCGCCCGCCGGGGTCGGCCGGGTTCTCCGGCACCTGCAGCGTGGCGCATTCGGCCTCCACGTTGCTGCTGGCCTGGGCACTGGTCAGGGTGCAGGGCTTGAAGGTCAGCTGACCGTACTGGCGCTGGGCGCCCTCGGGCGGCGCTTCCGGGGTGGGTTGGCAGGCCGCCAGCAACAGCAGGGCTGCGCCGGTGGCGAGGGGTCGGATCGCACGTTGCATGCTCGGTCACGTCCTTGAGTGAAGGGTCTCAGCATGCCATGACGGACGGGCGTGCTGGATGTGACCGAAGGGGGGCCTGGGATTTCGCTGCCGGACGCGGGACACGCGGACCGGTGGCGACTCATTGAGTCGGGTGCACGGGGGCCCGAGTCTGGGCCGGGTGCAGAACCTGGAGTTGTTACTGGAGCAGGGGACGCTGGCGCCCCCTGCTTACGCGCTGATTTGCCGACTGTCTACGACAGACCATCAGCACCGCCGGCCAGCTGCGACGGTCGGCATGAGTTGCTCACCACGCTGAGGTCAATGGACTTCGGGTTCGACTCCAGCGCCGCGTAGTCCCGCATCATCTTCCGCAGCAGCAGCGAAGGGTTCTGGTTGCTTCGCCACGCGGCCAGTCGGAACTGGTACAGCAGCCAAGGGGTCATCGGCACTTCCATCACCACGCGCCGGTTCACAGGCCCAGCCCTCCATTCGGGCAGATCGGGCGCTGTTCCGCTTCGACCATGCTGTGGTCGATCGTGCGCTGCAGAAGCCGTGGCACGCCGGGACGCGGCAGGGTGGGCTGGCCGAGCACGGTGATGGTGATGACGCCTTTGTCGGCTTCGATCTTGAGCTTGGAACCCACGTTGAATCCCATCTGCCGCAGCCAGCGGCCGCGCAGCTTCAGGAAGGGCACCGATGCTTCGTCCTGGAACTCCGGCGGCGGCTCGTCGTACGCCGGCGCCTGGATGTAGCTGCGGTCCGGCAGGTGGTGGGCGGTGTGGGAAGGGCGGTCGTCGTACGGCGCGGTGTCGCTGGGCGATTGCATGGTAGACCTCCAAAGTGTGTCTCCCTCGCCGGAATGGCGAGGGAGTCGGGAGGTTAGAAACCGTGGAACGTGGAAAGCCGGCGGGCGTATTCCCCAGAAGGTGTTGTATTAGCCACCCTCCCGACACATTGCGTACATCTACCACGTTCCGGAGTTTCTACGCTCCGGGGGCCACCATGCACCTTGCTTCCAGCGAAGAGAATTCGTTTGTTCCTCTTGATTTCAGCAAACTGGTTGAGCGTGCCTTTGCTGTGACGCAAGCAGCACGGATGCCGCGTCGACAGCTCGATCTGGAGCTCACTGACGTTTCCGGCTCAGCCATTCCGAGCGTTCAATCAAGGAACATCCGAAGCAGGTGTGGGATCGTATTGCCGCATCCGTAGTCACGATTTTCGTGAGAAAGGTCCTTTCATGAGTACGTTGGCCGACAGCCACTACTTCCCTCGAGAGCAGTTGGTCGACGCCGTCCATCACGCGCTGCGCTCGGGCCTGACGCACGCGATCACCATGTTTGCCGCACGTCGGATGGGCAAGACATTGTTTGTGAAGAACGATCTGGTGCCTGCTGCTGAGGCCTGGGGTTGGCGGACGTGTTACATCGATCTGTGGGTAAGGCGGGATCACCCCGAAGTGGCACTGGTCGAGGAGCTGGAAGCTGCGGCGCGTCCCAGAGGCTTTCTGGCGAAGGCGATGAAGCCGGACAAGCTCACGGCCAAGGCGGGGTATGCCGGATCCGGTCTACATGCAGAGTGGACGACTGCTGGCCCGTCGGCTGATCTCCAAGGTCGCCTACGAACTGCGATGCAACAACTGGCGCAATCCGGTAATGAACCGGTGCTTCTGATCCTGGACGAATTCCAGACGCTCGCAACGGGTATGCATGAAGACCTGGTTGCCGCCTTCCGCGCCACGATGCTCGAGCTGCAACCGAAATTGAAGATCTTCTTTACCGGCTCCTCCAGGGACGCACTCAATGAGATGTTCCGGAAGCGCAAGGCGCCGCTGTTCGATGCGGCGCTGTCATTGACGCTGCCCGACCTGGGCATTGACTTCGTGGAGAACCGCGCCTTCGTCTTCCGGCAGATGACGGGGCGGGCCATCGATGTCGCGGCCCTGATAGAAGTGTTCCAGCGCATTTCGCACGTACCGCTCTACATGAACCAGATCATCCTGCACATGGTCGTCGGCCTGACCTCGGATCCGTGGGTTGGCCTGGAGCGGTGGCGGCAGGAGATGGGCGAGACCGGGCTGCATGAGCAATGGCTCAACTTGAAGCCAGTGGACCGGATCATTCTGAGGCACCTGGCCAGCCGGCGCCCGGAGAGCTTGTTCGGCGCCGAGTTCAGCGCGTTGGTCACCGATCAGAACTGCGGGAAGAGCGCCTGCAATCCTCAGCGAATCCAGACGGCCGTGAATCGATTGGTGAAGCAGCTTGTCCTGGCGCCTACCGGCGAGAAGGGTGAGTAAGAAATCGAGGATCGTGCGCTGGCCACGTATCTCGCTTGCGAGCCTGGTGCGGCACTGTCTGCCGGGCAGAGCCCGGCACTACGGGGTCTGTGAGGTTGCCGGGCAGAGCCCGGCACTACGCGGGGGCGCCGGGTTACTTGCTGCTTACGTACTTCTCGCGCCGCACCTGCGGGGTCGGCAGGCCTGCTTCCTTTAGTGCCTCGAAGGTCGCGTCGACCATGTCCGGGTTGCCGCACAGGTAGGCGATGTCGGTGGCCGGGTTCGGGGCGAATTCGGCCAGGTGCTGCTGCACGTAGCCGTGGCGGACGTCCGGGTGCGGGTTGGCGGGCAGCTCGCGGGACAGGCACGGCACGTAGCGGAAGCCCGGGTGGGCGGCGGCGAAGGCGTAGAAGTCGTCGCTGTAGAGCAGCTCTTCCGCGGTGCGGGCGCCCTGCAGCAGCACCGCCTCCACCCCGCGCTCGGCCATGGCGGTGGCCAGCAGCGGCAGCATGGAGCGGTACGGGGTGACCCCGGTGCCGGTGGCGATGAGCAGGTAGCGGGCGTTGTGGTCGCCCGGCATCAGGCAGAACCGGCCGAACGGGCCGCTGGCGGTCACGTGGCCGCCGATGTCCAGGCCCTCGAACAGGGCAGTGGCGGCCCCGCCGGGCACGAAACTGACTGCAATATCAACGGCTTCGCCGGGCGCCATGGCGTGGTCGTGAAGGGTAGCCAGCGAGTAGCTGCGCTTGGTGGCAGTGCCGTCGGCGTACTCGAAATGGACCTGGATGAACTGTCCGGGCTGGAAATCCAGCGGTTGGCCGTCATCACGCAGGAACTGGTAGTGGCCGACGGTGGGGGCCAGCATGCGCCGGTCGATCAGCTTGAGGGGGAATTGAACAGGCACGAATTTGGGAAACAGTGTGTAGCCGGGGCAAACCCTCGGGGCCTCCTATAATAGCCGCTCCCCCGCCCCTATCCAGCGCCGACCCTTGGGCGCGAAGGCAAGAGCTTGGCATCCCAGACCTCCCCCGCGACCAGTACCGCCCCCGCCCTGCGGGTGCGCGACCTCCGCAAGACCTATGACAACGGCACCCAGGCCCTCAAAGGGGTTTCGCTGGACGTTGCCCCGGGCGATTTCTTCGCGCTGCTGGGCCCCAACGGCGCCGGCAAGTCCACCCTGATCGGCATCATCAGCTCGCTGGTGAACCTGAGCGAGGGCCAGGTCGAGGTGTTCGGCAGCGACCTGGTGCGCAACCGCAGCGCCACCATGCGCCTGATCGGCCTGGTCCCCCAGGAGATCAACTTCAACCTGTTCGAGAAGCCCTTCGACATCCTGGTCAACTACGCCGGCTTCTACGGTGTGGCCCGCCCGGAGGCCGAGAAGATGGCCGAAGAGGAGCTCAAGCGCGCCCACCTGTGGGAAAAGGCGCAGGTGATGAGCCGCACGCTGTCCGGCGGCATGAAGCGCCGGCTGATGATCGCCCGGGCGATGATGACCCGCCCGCGCCTGCTGATCCTGGACGAGCCCACCGCCGGCGTGGACATCGAGATCCGCCGCGACATGTGGCGGGTGCTGAAGGAGATCAACGCGGCCGGCACCACGATTATCCTGACCACGCACTACCTGGAAGAAGCCGAGCACCTGTGCCGGAACCTGGCCATCATCAACCACGGCCAGATCGTGACCCAGGGGCCGATGCGCGAGCTGCTGGCCAAGCTGGACGTGGAAGGGTTCCTGTTCGATATCGACGGTGAGCTGCCGGCGCAGCTGCCGGTGATCGAAGGCACCACCATCACCGCCATCGACGGGCACACGCTGGACGTGGACATGCCGCGCGCGATGGACCTCAACCGGGTGTTCGCGGCGCTGAACGCGGCCGGGATCCGGGTGCGTTCGATGCGGACCAAGAGCAACCGCCTGGAGGAGCTGTTCGTGCGCCTCACCGGCAACCAGGAGAATGCGGCATGAGCAGCACCCCGACCCCGGTCCTGACCGACGGCCAACGCAACCGGATCGCGCTGATGACGATCGTGCGCCGCGAAGTAGCGCGCATCCTGCGCATCTGGGGGCAGACGCTGGTACCGCCGGCGATCACGATGACGCTGTACTTCCTGATCTTCGGCGGGCTGATCGGCTCGCGCGTGGGCGAGATGGGCGGCTACAGCTACATGCAGTTCATCGTGCCCGGACTGGTGATGATGAGCGTGATCCAGAACAGCTACGGCAACATCAGTTCGTCGTTCTTCGGCGCGAAGTTCGGTCGCCACGTGGAAGAGCTGCTGGTGAGCCCGATGCCGAACTGGGTGATCCTGTGGGGCTACGTGGCCGGTGCGGTGCTGCGCGGCTTGATGGTGGGCATCATCGTGCTGATCATCGCCATGTTCTTCACCCCGGTGCGCATTCCGCACCCGCTGGTGACGCTGACCACGGTGCTGCTGGGCGCGACGATCTTCTCGCTGGCCGGGTTCATCAATGCGGTGTACGCCAAGAAGTTCGATGACGTGGCGATCGTGCCGACCTTCATCCTGACCCCGCTGACCTACCTGGGCGGCGTGTTCTATTCGGTGAAGCTGCTGCCGACGTGGGCCGAAGCGGCCACGCACGCGAACCCGATCTTCTACATGGTCAATGCCTTCCGCTACGGCCTGCTGGGCACCAGCGACGTGCCGCTGTGGGTGGCGTATGCGCTGATGATCGGCTTCGTGGTGGTACTGACCGCGCTGGCGCTGTGGCTGCTCAAGCGTGGCGTTGGCATGCGCAGCTGACCCCCTCTTGATCGGCGGCTCCGGCCACCGTTTAATACGTCGGCGTCACCCAAACGAACCCGTCCCCGGCCAAGCCAGGGGCGGGTTTTATTCGTGTAGCACTCCACAGGGGATACCAGGATGGTTTCTAGCAACACACGGAATACGTTCGGATGCATCGGTCTCGCACTTGCCCTGCTCGCGCTTGCGGGCTGTTCCACCAAGCCCATTCCGCTCAACTACGCGCCCAGCTCGGTGTTGTCGGCCCATGGCAAGGTCAATGTCACCACGTTCGAATACCTGCCGGCCAAGGGCGGTGAGATCAAGCCGAACCAGGTCCGTAACACGGCCATGGGTGATGTACTGTTCGAACGCAACGTGGATGTGATCCTGCGCGATGCCGTCTTCTCCGAGCTGCGCTTGGTGGGTATCACCATGGATGGGCAAGCCGACGCGCTCAGCGGACAGATCCAGGAATTCCTGATCGACGACCTGGGCTACAGCGTGGATTGGACACTGCGCATCCGCTACGTCGTCAAGGACAAGGATGGCAAGGTGGTCTACGACCAGGTCAAGGAAACCAAACGCAACACCAGCAAGTTCGTCAACGTGTTTGCCTCGCTCAATGAGACGATCAAACACAACGCAGAACTTATCATCCAGGACCAGGCGTTCATCGGCGCAATCAACTGACGTCCGCACTCGGTGGTGCCTGTGCAAACAGGCGCCACTGCTTGGGGTAAGGTGGTGCTTCCCTACCCTGTCGACCTGTTTTTCATGCGCATACTGATTCTCGGCGCCGGTGGCACCGGCGGTTACTTCGGCGGCCGCCTGGCCCAGGCGGGCGTGGACGTCACCTTCCTGGTCCGCCCTGCCCGCGCCGCGCAGCTGGATCGCGATGGGCTGGTCATCCGCAGCCCGTTGGGCGATGCGACCTTTCCGGCAGCCCACGTCACCGCCGATGCGCTGCCTGCGCTGGCGGCGGAGCAGCCGTTCGACCTGGTGATCCTCAGCTGCAAGGCCTACGACCTGGACAGCTCCATCGAGGCGATTGCGCCGGCGGTGTCGTCGCGCACGACGGTGCTGCCGATCCTCAATGGCCTGCACCATTACGCGGCGCTGGACGCCCGTTTCGGCCGCGATGCGGTGCTGGGCGGGCTGTGCTTCATCAGTGCGACCAAGGCCGATGACGGTGCGGTGCTGCATCTGGCGCCCGCCGCCAAGCTGACCTTCGGCGAGCGCGATACGCCCGGCAACAGTGCGCGCGTGCTGGCTCTGGCAGCAGCCTGCGTGCAGGCCGGGGTGGACCATGTGGCCAGCGATGCGATCGGGCAGGAGCAGTGGATCAAGTACACGTTCCTGACCGCGCTGGCCGCGGCGACCTGCCTGATGCGCGCGGATGTGGGCACGATCGTGGCCACCGATGATGGAGCGGCGGCGCTGCGGGGGCTGTACGACGAATGCCTGGCGGTGGCCGAAGCCGCGGGCGAGGCGATTCCGGAGAAGGCGCGCGCGATTGCGCTAGGCGCCCTCACCCAGGAAGGATCGGCACTGAAGGCGTCGATGCTGCGCGATCTGGAAGCCGGCCAGCAGGTGGAGGCCGAGCAGATCGTCGGCGACATGCTGGCGCGGGCGCGCGCGGCGGGCCAGACAGCGCCGCTGCTGGCGGTGGCGTACGCGCACCTGCAGGCCTATCAGCGCCAGCGCGCGGGATGAGCGTGACGAGCGGCGCGCTACCGGCACGCGTGCTGGTGCTGGGATTGGGGTACAGCGGCCGGCACGTCGCCCGGTTGCTGCAATCGCACGGCGTGGCGTGCAGTGGGACGGTCCGCGATCCCGGGGCAGCGCCGGAGGATGGGTTGATTCGCCATCGGTGGGTGGCAGGTGCGCCCGGGGACGGTGAAGGGCTTTGCCGGGCAGAGCCCGGCACTACGTTGCGGGACGCGATCCGTGCTGCGGAGGCGGTGCTGTGTACGCTGCCGCCGGATGATGCCGGTGATCCTGCGCTGCGGTTGTTGGCGGAGGAGCTGCGCGCAAGCCCTGCACTGCGCTGGGTCGGGTACCTCTCCTCCACCGCCGTGTATGCCGACCGCGCAGGTTGCTGGGTCGACGAGACCTCTGCGGCCGATGCCGTGGATGCCACCGCCCAGCGGCGCCTGCTGGCGGAACGGCAGTGGCGGGCGTTCGCGAATGAGATCAACGTGGCGTCGGCCGTGTTCCGCCTGCCGGGGATATACGGTCGCGGACGCAATGCGCTGGTGCAGCTGGCGGAAGGTCGTGCGCGGCATGTGCTGCGGCCGGGCCTGGTGTTCAACCGGCTGCATGTGGAGGATCTGGCCACCGCGGTGGTGGCGGCGATGCGGCTGTCCGCGCCCGACGCACTGTATCTGCTGGCCGATGACGAGCCGGCGCCGCCGCAGGACGTGCTGGCCTATGCAGCGGGGTTGAGTGGGTTGCCGATGCCGGCAGCGCAGGCGTGGGATGCGCCCGATGTTTCACCCGCATTGCGGCGCTTCTACGCCAGCAACAAGCGGATCGACAGCAGCGCGGCGCGCAAAGCATTGGCGTGGGCACCGAGGTTCAACACGTACCGCGAAGGACTGCAGGACGCCCTGCGGTAGGGTCGGTCGACAGACGACCGCCGATAACGTTGAACGGTGCATTGACGCATTGCGCCCGCCGGAGAGACGCCTTCGTTCCAGGTCATGCCGCCATCGAGTTGATCACCGTTATCGGCGGTCGATCGGGATGCGACCCTACCAAGGCAACACGTCCGTCATTCCGCGACCGGGACGCGGGACCAAGGCGACACCCCGTCATCCCGCGGCCGGGACGCGAAACCCAGGCGACACACCCGTCATCCCGCGGCCGGGACGCGAAACCCAGGCGACACACCCGTCATCCCGCGGCCGGAAGGCGGAAGAACGTCCGCGTTGCCGCTGTTGCATTTGCTGCCGTGGTTTCCACGTCTTCGCCCCGATCCCGTGCCAGCTCTTCGACGATGTGCTTGAGGTACATCGGTTCGTTGCGGCGATCCTTCGGCATCGGCTTCAGCGAGCGCGGCAGCAGGTACGGGGCGTCGGTTTCAATCATCAACCGCTCGGCCGGAATGTGCTTCACCAGTTCGCGCAGGTGGGCGCCACGGCGCTCGTCGCAGAGCCAGCCGGTGATGCCGATGTACCAGTCCTGGTCCAGGTAGTCGAACAGCTCCTGGCGCTCGCCGGTGAAGCAATGCACGACGGCTGCGCCGATGCGGCCGTCGAAGTTCTTCATCTGCGCCATGAAGTCGGCATGCGCGTCGCGCTGGTGCAGGAACAGCGGCTTGCGTTCGCCATCGCTGCCGCGCACGTCGCTGGCCAGCTGCAGCTGGCGCTCGAAGGCGCGGTGCTGGGCCGGGCGCGGAGCGAAGTCGCGGAAGTAATCCAGCCCGCACTCGCCCACCGCCACCACTTCGGCATGCGCATGCAGCGCGCGCATTTCGGCGTCGCATTCGTCGGTGTATTCCACCGCGTGGTGCGGGTGCACGCCGGCAGTGGCGTACAGGAAGCCGGGATGCTGGCGCGCCAGTTCCAGTGCCAGCGGCGAATGCTCGCGGCTGGCGCCGGTCAGCACCATCTGCACCACGCCAGCGTCGCGCGCGCGCGCGAGCACGGCGTCGCGGTCGCGGTCGAAGGAGTCGTGGGTGAGGTTGGCGCCGATATCGATCAGGTGCATGGGGCAGCTACAGGACGGTTAACCTGGCCATTGTAACGTGCCGTCCGCGCGCGGCCGCTCGCTGTGCCTGGCCGTGGCCCGTATCCTTGCCGCATGAGCACGCCGATTTTCCCCATTTCCCCGCTGCTGCCGCAGATCGCCGCACACCTGGCCACGCATCCGCGGCTGGTGCTGGAAGCGCCACCCGGCGCCGGCAAGACCACCCAGGTGCCGCTGGCGCTGCTGGACGCGCCATGGCTGCAGGGCCGCAAGATCCTGATGCTGGAACCGCGCCGCGTGGCCGCACGCAGCGCCGCGCAGTTCATGGCGCGGCAGCTGGGCGAAGAGGTCGGTGACACGGTCGGCTACCGGATCCGTTTCGAAAACAAGGTGTCGGCGCGGACCCGGGTGGAGGTGGTGACCGAAGGCATCCTGACCCGCATGCTGCAGGACGACCCCATGCTGGAAGGCGTGGGCGCGCTGCTGTTCGATGAATTCCACGAACGCCACCTGTCCGCCGACCTGGGCCTGGCGCTGGCGCTGGACGTGCAGGCGCAGCTGCGCGAGGACCTGCGCATCGTGGTGATGTCGGCTACGCTGGACGGCGAGCGGCTGGCGCAGTTCCTGGACGCGCCACGACTGAGCAGCGAAGGCCGCAGTTTCCCGGTGGCGATCAGCCACTTTCCGGCGCGCCGCGAGGAATCGCTGGAGGCGCAGGCGCGGCGGGCGGTGGAGCAGGCGCTGGCCGGACACCCCGGCGACATCCTGGTGTTCCTGCCCGGCCAGCGCGAGATCAACCGTACCCAGGCCGCACTGGAGCAGGCGCTGCCGGCCGATGTGCAGGTGCTGCCGCTGCACGGCGAGCTGCCGGTGGAGCAGCAGTCACGCGTGCTGCAGCCCGACCCGCAGGGAAAGCGCCGGGTGGTGCTGGCCACCAACGTGGCCGAGTCCTCGGTCACCCTGCCCGGCGTGCGGGTGGTGATCGACGCCGGGCTGGCGCGCGAGCCGCGCTACGACCCCAACAGCGGCTTTGCGCGGTTGGACGTGGTGAGCATCGCGCAGGCCTCGGCCGACCAGCGCGCCGGCCGTGCCGGGCGCGTGGCCGAGGGCTGGGCGTGGCGGCTGTGGCCGCAGTCGCAGCGGCTGGAGGCACAGCGCCGGCCGGAGATGGCGCAGGTGGAGCTGGCCTCGCTGGCGCTGGAACTGGCCGCTTGGGGCAGCGACGACCTGCGCTTCGTGGACGCGCCGCCGGTGGGCGCGCTGGCTGCGGCACGCGAGCTGCTGCAACGGCTGGGCGCGCTGGGCGACAGCGGTGCGCTGACCCCGCTGGGCCGGCGCATGCTGGCGCTGGGCACGCACCCGCGCCTGGCGGCGATGCTACTGGCCGCCGACGGCGGTGCCGAGCAGGCGCTGGCCTGCGACCTGGCAGCACTGGTGGAGGCACGCGACCCGTTGCGCCAAGGCGGCGATGCGCTGGCCGCGCGTTGGCGCGCGCTGGCCGCGTTCCGGCAGGGGCGCGCCCCGCACGATGCCAACCGCGCGGCACTGGCGGCGATCGATGCGGCCAGCAAGCAGTGGCGGCGGCGCCTGCGCTGCGATGCGGCTCCGCCTTCGTCGGTGGAAGCGCATCAGCTGGGCGACCTGCTGGCGCACGCGTTCCCCGACCGGATTGCCGCGCGCCACCCTACCGACCCACTGCGCTATCTGTTGGCGAACGGACGCAGCGCGCGCCTGTTCGACCCCAGCGACCTGCGCGGCGAGCCCTGGCTGGTCGCGGTTGAGCTGCGCTATGAGGCGCGCGATGCGCTGCTGCTGCGCGCCGCGCCGGTGGACGAGAGCCGGCTGCGGCGCGATTTCCCGGACCGTTTCCAGCAGCAGGACGTGGTGCGCTGGGATGCGGACAAACGCGCGCTGGTGGCGCGCCGCGAGAGCCGCTTCGACCGCATCGTGCTGGACAGCCGCTCTGCCGGCCGCGTGGATCCGGCGCAGGCGGCGCAGGCGCTGACCGAGGCGGTGCGGGAGCTGGGGCTGGAGGCTCTGCCGTGGACCGAGGGGCTGCGCCAGTGGCAGGCGCGGGCGCTGGCGCTGCGTGCGTGGATGCCGGAGCTGGAGGTGCCGGATGTGTCCGACGCCGCGCTGATGGCGTCGTTGCCGACATGGCTGACCCCGGCGTTCAATGGCAGGACCCGGCTGGATGCGCTGGACGAGTCGGCCTTGGGCGAAGCGCTGAAATCGCCGGTGCCGTGGGCGCAGCGGCAGGCGATCGACCGGCATGCGCCGGTGCGGATGGCGGTGCCGTCGGGCATGGAGCGTGCGATCCACTACGCGCTGGAGGCCGATGGCAGCACGCCACAGCCGCCGGTGCTGGCGGTGAAGCTGCAGGAGCTGTTCGGGCTGGCCGATACACCGCGCATTGCGGATGGCCGCGTGCCGCTTACCCTGCACCTGCTGTCCCCCGGCGGCCGCCCGCTGCAGGTCACCCAGGACCTGCGCAACTTCTGGGCGAACACGTATGCCGAGGTCAAAAAGGAAATGAAGGGGCGCTACCCCAGGCACCCATGGCCGGACGATCCGTGGACGGCCAACGCCACCCACCGCGCCAAGCCACGAGGCACGTAGAGCCACGCCCTGCGTGGCTGCGCGATGTCGGCTGCGTTCGGCAGCTCAGCCACGCAGGGCGTGGCTCTACCCGGGGCGTTGCTGGTGGCTGGCTGAATCGATCCTGCACATTGGTTATCGTCGTGACCGGACCGTGGGCGCTGGATAACACGCCCTACACGGCCCCCGGGTGACACTGGATTTCGAACCGAGGCAAAAGGACCCCCCATGAGCAGACTGACCGTTATTACCGACCGCGCCCTGGAGCGTGCACTGGATCTGGCCAGCAGCGCTGGCGATGGCCTGAAGCATGCCGGCACCAACCTGCGCCACTTCGGCCCGCAGGCGACCGACTGGCTCAAGACCGGTGCGGCGCTCGGCGCGGTGAAGACCGGCAGCAAGGTGGCGGCCAAGGCCGTGCGCCGCAACCCGGCAGCAACCATCGCAGTGGCGGCGGTCGGCGTGGGCCTGCTGGGCTACGCGCTGTATCGCAAGCAGCAGAAGAAGAAGCTGGCCAACGGCAGCGTGGTGAATGGGCAGGCCGAGCGCATCAGCGCGCGCAACCGCCGCACCAGCACCGTGGTTGACGAACATAGCGACATCGGCAGCGACGCCTGATTTTTCTGGCGTGTTGCAGGTAAAAAACCGCCGGCATTGTCCGGCGGTTTTTTTTTCAGGCGTCGATCCGGCGCCATTCGCCGGGCTGCAGGCCGTCGAGGCGATGTGGGCCCATCGCGACCCGGACCAGGCGCAGCGTGGGCAGGCCCACCGCTGCGGTCATGCGCCGCACCTGGCGGTTGCGGCCTTCGCGCAGGGTGATCGCCAGCCAAGCGTCGGGCACGGTCTTGCGGAAGCGTACCGGTGGGGTGCGTGGCCAGAGCTCGGGTGGATCCAGGTGCTGCACGCCTGCTGGCAACGTCGGCCCGTCGTTCAACTGCACGCCGCTGCGCAGTGCCTGCAACTGGTCGTCGCTGGGCGTGCCCTCGACCTGCACCCAATAGGTCTTGTCTTCCTTGTGGCGCGGATCGGTGAGACGGTGGGCCAGGGGGCCGTCATCGGTCAGCAGCAGCAGGCCTTCGCTGTCGTAGTCCAGCCGCCCGGCCGCATATACGCCAGGCGGCAGGCCGAACCCGGCCAGCGTCGCGCGTGGCGGCTGGCTGCTGTCGGTGAACTGGCACAGCACGTTGAAGGGCTTGTTGAGGGCGATGAGCATGGTGCGGGACGTGGGTGGCGAGGTGGCATTGTCCCATTCCGTGGCTTCGGTTGCCTTCGTACCGACCAACGGTCGGTACCTACCGGGCGGGTCCCGCCGGTCGCGACCGGGTTGGATGCAACGGTCCCGACCCGGTTGGATGCAACGGTCCCGACCCGGTTGGATGCAACGGTCCCGGCCCGGTTGGATGCAACGGTCCCGATCGGGTTGGATGCAACGGTCCCGACCGGGTTGGATGCAATGGTCCCGACCCGGTTGGCTCCAACAATCCAGATCCGGTGGGCTGCGCCGGTTCCGACCGGTAGCGCACGACCGTTGGTCGTGCGCCGGCCTCACCGTTGCCGGACAGCGCCCCGCATTACTTCACGAAGCGCAGGGTCATGCGGTCGCTTTCGCCGATGGCCTTGTACTTCCCGGCATCGCCGGGTTCGTGCTGGTTGGTCGGCGGCAGGGTCCACACGCCGTTCGGGTAGTCCTTGGTATCGCGCGGGTTGGCATTGATCTCGCTGCTGCCGGCCAGCTTGAAACCGGCGGCTTCGGCCATCGCGATCACCTGGGCCTGGCCCACGTAGCCACTCTTGTCATCCGCCGCGACGTCGCCCTTGGCGCGGTGTTCGACCACGCCGAGCACGCCACCGGGCTTGAGCACGTTGTAGAAGCCCTTGAACATGCCTTCGGCCTGGTTGGCGCTGCGCCAGTTGTGCACGTTGCGGAAGGTCAGCACGACGTCGGCCGACCCGGCCGGGCCGAAGACCGGTGCCTTCGGGTCATAGCCCACGACCTTCGCCTTGTCGTACAGGGCCGGATTGTCGGCGAACTTCTTCTCCAGCCCGTCGCGGCTGCGCTGCTGGTAATCGCGGCCCCTGCCTTCGGCTACGGCCTTCGGGTCGACCACGGCGGCGACATAGGTGCCCTTGTCACGCAGCAGCGGGGCGAGGATTTCGGCGTACCAGCCACCACCCGGGGTGATTTCCACCACGGTCTTGCCCGGTTCCACGCCGAAGAACGACAGGGTCTGCGCCGGGTGGCGGTAGGCATCGCGCTTCACGTTTTCCGGGGTACGGCCCTTGCCGTCGACGGCCGCCTGCACCGCGGCGGTGATGGCCGGCTGGGCATTGGGGCCGGCCGGCTTGATCGCCATGGCGGGCGCGGCAAGCAGCAGCGTGGAAACGGTGAACAGGCAGGCACAGCTGAGCGAACGGGCTTTCATCGGATCACCTACGGTGGGCGGGATGCGGCGAGACTAGCAGCCGCGATGTCAAAGGTGTTCACAAAACGTTACTGCAATGCAGCGAAGCAGAACGCTGTTTTGTGGCTCGCGCCGCAACGGTGTCATCGACACGCACTTATGCTGTGACATTGCTTTCGATTGGAGGATTGCCCATGACCGCACCCCGTGAACTCGGCCGTTCCGGCCTGAAGGTGCTTCCCATCGCGTTCGGCGGCAACGTCTTCGGCTGGGGCGCGGACGAGAAGACCTCGTTCGCGTTGCTGGATGCCTTCGTCGATGCGGGCTTCAGCCTGGTCGATACCGCCGATGTCTACTCGGCCTGGGTGCCCGGCAACCAGGGCGGTGAATCGGAGACGATCCTGGGCCGCTGGTTCCAGCGCAGCGGCAAGCGCGACAAAGTAGTGTTGGCGACCAAGGTGGCAAAGTGGGCCGAACATCCCGGGCTGTCCGCGGACAACATCAATGCGGCGGTGGAGGACTCGCTGCGGCGCCTGCAGACCGATGTGATCGACCTGTACCAGGCGCACGAGGATGATGAGTCCACGCCGCTGGAAACCACGCTGGCCGCGTTCGGCCGCTTGATCGAACAGGGCAAGGTGCGTGCGATCGGCGCGTCCAATTACAGCGCCGAACGCCTGCGCGACGCGCTCAAGGTGTCCGCCGATTACAAGCTGCCGCGCTATGAGACGCTGCAGCCGGAGTACAACCTGTACGACCGCGCCGGTTACGAGAGCGGGCTGGAAGCGGTCGCGCGCGAGCATGACCTGGGCGTGATCAGCTACTACTCGCTGGCCAGCGGCTTCCTCAGCGGCAAGTACCGCAGCGCCGGGGATGCCGACAAGAGCAGCGCGCGTGGCAGCAGCGTGGTGGCGAAGTACGTCAACCCGCGCGGCATGCGCATTCTGGAGGCGCTGGATGATGTGGCGGGCAGCCACAACGCAACCGCGGCACAGGTGGCCATTGCGTGGTTGATCGCGCGACCGGGGATTACCGCCCCGATCGTCAGCGCGACCGGCGTGGAGCAGCTGCACGATGTGTTGGCGGCAGCGCAGGTAGCGCTGTCGGCGGACGACATCGAACAGCTCAACGCCGCCAGCGCCGAATGAAACCGCCTGCGTAGAGCCACGCCCTGCGTGGCTGCGCGGTGCCGGGCGCAGCAGCCGGGCAGAGCCCGGCTCTACGGGGTGCCGGGCCGGCCAGCCGGGCAGAGCCCGGCTCTACGCCGCTTTGGGTGCGGCGTCTTCGGCTACGAGTGCGTGGTGGATGCTGACGCCGGCGCGCACGCCTTCGGCGCTGGCCAGGGTGATGTTGCCCATGACGGTGGCGTCGCCCGCGGCGTATACGCCGGGCACCGTGGTCTGCTTCTGCGCGTCCACGCGCACCAGTACGCCCACCGGGCTTTCATCCAGGACACATCCCAACTGCTCGACCAGCGGCGAGCCCATCTGCTGGCGCGTGGTGACGAACAGCGCGCGCAGGTCGATGTGGCGACCGTCGGCGAGCCGTGCACCGCTCAACTGCGGCGCGTCACCGTCCAGCGCCACCACCTGTTCGGTTTCGATCTGCACGCCGCGTCGCTGCAGGGTGGCGATCTCATCCGGCTCCAGGGTCATCCCGTGCGCGAACAGCGTGACCTGGCCCCAATCGGCAAGCAGGCCGGCCATGAACGCGGACATCGCGTGGCCACCCAGCAGGCCGATCGCGCCGCCACCGATCTCGTAGCCGTGGCAGTACGGGCAGTGCAGCACGCTGTGGCCCCACCGCTCGGCGAGCCCGGGCAGGTCCGGCAGTGCGTCGCGTATCCCGGTGGCCAATAGCAGCTTGCGCGCCGCCCAGGTCTCGCCGCCGGCGGTGGTCACGGCGAAGCCGTCGACCGTTGCCCGCGCCTCCATGGCGGTGTCGCTGGCCCAGCGCACGCTGGGGTAATCCAGCAGCTGCGCCTTGGCCTGGCGCAGCAGGTCGCCGCCGGCGATGCCGTCCACCCCCAGCACGCCGTGGGAATGCGCGGCAAAACGGTTGCGCGGCAGGCCGCTGTCGATCACCAGCACGCTGCGGCGCGCACGCGCCAGCATCATTGCAGCGGACAGGCCGGCGAAACTGCCGCCGACGATTACGACGTCAAAGGTCATGGGCAACTCCTGTTGCATGCAGGGCCAGATGCTGGGCGAAGGCATCGCCGAGCGTGGCCAGGGTGGTGGCGCGCAGGCGCTGCTCGAGCAGGGTCTGGGCCTGCTGGTAGCTCTCGTCGAGGGCGGCGTTGACCACCTGCTGCACGGGGCAGCCGCGCCCGCTCTCGCGCGCGCCGGTATGCAGCAGTGCCGGCGAACCGATGGCGAGGTAGACGTCGTGCAGGCTGATGGTGGCCGGGTCGCGCGCCAGCTGGCTGCCACCGCCGTGTCCGCGCACGGTGTGGACCAGGCCCCCTTTGTGCAGCGCCGCGAGCAGCCGGCGGATCACCACCGGGTGGGTCGGCAGGCAGGTGGCGAGCTGTTCGGAAGTGCGCGGCCCGGCCTGCCCGACCAGGTGGGCCATGATGTGGAGCGCGTCGGAGAATTGGTTGCTGGATTTCATGTAACACCAATAGTTACATATCTGGCGACAATCCGGTAGCGCCGGCCGTTGGCCGGCTCTCCTGAACGGTGAGACGCTTGCATGGGCCGGCCAACGGCCGGCGCTACCGTAGGGAGGCCGGGCCGGTGATGGACGGCCGGGATTACCGCAGGAACGCCTGGCCGGTCATGGCCTGGGCCAGGTGATCGAGGAAGCTGGTGATCCGTGCCGAGACCGCAGTGTTCCGGTAGTAGACGGCGTGGATCGGCTGCCGGACCTCGACGGTCCGTTCCGGCAGCAGCTGCACCAGCGTGCCCGCGTCGCGGTCGCGGTGGGTCATGAAGTCGGACAGGCAGACCACCCCCGCCCCTTCCAGGGCCAGCCGGCGCAGGGTTTCGCCGCTGGACACGCGCACCGCCGGCTGGATGTGCAGCAGCGCATCGGTGTCGCCAGGGAGTGGCCAGTGGTTCAGCGAGTCCGGTTCGTTGAAGCCCAGCAGGCTGTGCTGGCGCAGGTCGGCCACGCTGGCCGGGGTGCCGTGCTGCTGCAGGTAGGCCGGGCTGGCCAGTACGCGCAGGCGGCTGTGGCCCAGCGGACGCGCGTGCAGGGTCGAATCTGCGAGTGGGCCGATGCGGATGGCCACGTCAGTGCGGCGCTCGAGCAGGTCGATGTAGCGCTCGCTGCTGTTGATCTCCAGATCCACCTCCGGATACCGCGCACGGTAGCTGGCCACCTGCGGGGCGATCACGTGCAGCACGAAGGGGGTGGCCGCGTCCACGCGCAGGCGCCCGGCTGGCCGCTCGCGGCGCGCGGCGATCTGCTCTTCGGCCGCCTCCACCGACGCCACGATGGCGCGGGCCTGGGCCAAGAAAGCATCGCCCTCTTCGGTGAGCTGCAGGCGGCGGGTGGTGCGGGTCAGCAGCGTGGTGCCGAGCTTGTCTTCCAGTCGGCCCAGCGCGCGACTGACCCCGGAGGTGGTCTGGCCCAGCTGCTCGGCCGCAGCGGTGATCGAGCCGCTGTCGATCACGGCGATGAATGCCTGCATCTCATCCAGGGTGGTCTTCATGGCGGGCGTTTGCGGATGGGGTGAGCATTATTGATCACCAGGCAATAGTCATTGGCGTGAAGACCGGTTTTTCGGCAAGAGTGCCGGGCGCAGACTGCGCAGCTTCTTCCCTCCACCGGTAACCCTCATGTCCCGTGGCATTCCCTTGGCCTTGTTGGCGTTGACGCTGGGCGCGTACGCCATCGGCACCACTGAATTCGTCATCGTCGGGCTGATCCCGACCATCGCCGCCGACCTGGGCGTGTCCCTGCCCTCGGCCGGTCTGCTGGTGTCCCTGTACGCGCTGGGCGTGGCGGTGGGCGCGCCGGTGCTGACCGCATTGACCGGACGGGTACCGCGCAAGACCCTGCTGGTGGCGCTGATGGTGCTGTTCACGCTGGGCAACGTGATTGCCTGGATGGCGCCCAGCTACGGCTCGCTGATCGTGGCCCGCGTGCTCACCGGCTTGGCGCATGGCGTGTTCTTCTCGATCGGTTCGATCATCGCCACCTCGGTGGTGCCCAAGGAGAAGGCCGCCAGTGCGATCGCGATCATGTTCACCGGCCTGACCGTGGCACTGGTCACCGGCGTGCCGCTGGGCACCTTCATCGGCCAGCACCTGGGCTGGCGCGCGACGTTCCTGGCGGTGGCCGCGCTGGGCGTCGTGGCGCTGCTGGGCAGCCTGCTGTTCGTGCCGCGCAACCTGCAACGCAGCGAGCCGGCCACGTTCGGCCAGCAGCTGGCGGTGCTGGCGCAACCGCGCCTGCTGCTGGTGTATGCGATCACCGCGCTGGGCTATGGCGGCACGTTCCTGTCGTTCACCTATCTGGCGTCGATCCTGCAGGACGTCACCGGTTTCTCGGCCAATGCGGTCAGCGGCGTATTGCTGGTGTACGGCGTGTCGGTGGCGATCGGCAACCTGTGGGGCGGCCGCCTGGCCGACCGCCGTGGGCCGATTCCCGCGCTCAAGCTGATCTTCGGGCTGCTGGCGCTCGTCCTGTTCGCATTGACCTTCACCGCCTACAACACCTGGCTGGTGCTGCTGACGGTGCTGGCGCTGGGCGCGGTGGCGTTCGGCAACGTGCCGGGGCTGCAGGTGTATGTGGTCAAGCAGGCGCAGCGCTTTGCACCGCAGGCAGCGGACGTGGCCTCGGGCCTGAACATCGCCGCGTTCAACGTGGGCATCGCGATGGGTGCCTCGCTGGGCGGGCTGGTGGTGGACCACCTGGGCCTGATGCACACGCCGTGGATCGGCGCGCTGGTGGTGCTGGGCGCGCTCGGATTGACCGTACTGAGCGGGCGGCTGGACAGGCGCGACGGTGTTGCCGAACGCGCCGAGGGCATCGCCGTCGCCGCGCACTGAGGTGAGAGCAGCCGACCGACGGTCGGCTCTACATCAGGTTGGCTGTGCCAGGCGTAGTCTTTATTTTCCCCCACTGAAGGAGTTTCCATGAGCATTCCCGCATTCGGCCTGGGCACGTTCCGCCTGAAGGGCCAGACCGTCATCGATTCGGTCCGCAACGCACTGGACGTGGGTTACCGCGCCATCGATACCGCACAGATCTACGGCAACGAGGCCGAGGTTGGCCAGGCCATCGCCGAGTCCGGCGTGGCGCGCGAAGATCTGTTCATCACCACCAAGGTGTGGATCGCCAGCTTCGAACACGATGCGTTGCTCGACAGCCTGCGCGAAAGCCTGCGCAAGCTGCGCACCGACCACGTGGACCTGACCCTGATCCATTGGCCGTCGCCGAACGATGCGGTGCCGATGAAGGAATACCTGGGCGCGCTGGCGCAGGCCAGGGCCGAAGGGCTCACCCGGCAGATCGGCATTTCCAACTTCACCATCGACCTGACCCGCCAGGCGATCGCGATCCTGGGCGCCGATGCCATTGCCACCAACCAGATCGAGGTGCATCCGTACCTGCAGAACCGCGCGCTGATCGCGTTCCTGCGCGAGCAGGGCATCCACGTGACCGCCTACATGAGCCTGGCCTACGGTGAGGTGCTCAAGGACCCGGTGATCCAGGCCATTGCCGAACGCCACGGTGCCACCCCGGCACAGGTTGCGCTGGCTTGGGCCCTGCAGCAGGGCTTCGCGGTGATTCCGTCGTCGACCAAGCGCGAGAACCTGGCCAGCAACCTGCTGGCGGCGGACCTGCGGTTGAGCGATGAGGACATGGCGCAGATCGCCACGCTGGATCGTGGGCAGCGCCTGGCGAACCCGGACGGCATCGCGCCGGCGTGGGATTGATCGATCGCCCAGTGAAGGTCGGACGCCTGGGTGGGTAGGGTTGGATCCCGATCAACCGCCGACCACGCTGACCGGCGCGGCGAACGCATGACCTCTGCCGGAGAGCGCTTCTTCGACGGAGGTCATGCCACGACAGAAGGTGGCACCGTTATCGGCGGTCGATCGGAATGCGACCCTACCCGCCGGCCGATAACCACTCACGCATGGCGGCGCTTACCTCCTCGGGCTTTTCCATTGGCGCCAGGTGGCCGCAATCGGGCAGCACCACCAGGGTTGAGCCGGGCGCCAGGGCATGCATCTCCTCGCTGATCGCCAGCGGGGTGATGCGGTCGTTGGCGCCGCAGAGGATCAGCAACGGGTCGCGGTAGCTGGCCAGTACGTCGTGGCCGTCGATGCGGTCCAGGGCGCTCTGGCGCAGGAACACCTCGGCGCCCAGCCGCGCGGTCATGTCGCGCACGCGCTGCACCAGCACGTAGTCGTCCAGGCGTGAGGCGTCGATGTAACTGCGCATCAGCTTGTCGCCGAAACCATGGAAGGCGCCGGGCAGGCGCACGCTGGCGCGCTGCGACTGGCGCTGGGCGGCGCGTTCCGGGGAGTCGGCATGGATCGAGGTATCGATCAGCGCCAGCCGCAGCACGCGTTCGGGCGCGACCCGGAGGATCTGCTGGGCCACGAAGCCGCCCAGCGAGAAGCCGGCCAGGGCGAAACGCTGCGGCGCCTGGGCCAGCACGTCCTCGACCACGGCCTGCATCGTCTCGCCCCGGGTCTGGTCGCCAACCGTGCAGTCGGCGATGTCGGAGAGCGCGGCACTCTGCGCGCTCCAGAGCTCGGCATCGTTGAGCAGGCCGGGCAGCAACAGCAGGGGAATGCGTTCAGTCATCCGGTCATTGTCGGCGATAGCGGCGGCGGTGGCGTACCGCCTGCGGCCCGGTGTGTTGCAGCAGCCGCCCCGCGCGGCTCAATGCATCACGCCCTCCGGCGGCTCGGGCACCTGCACGCTCTGCACCGGCAGGGTCACCACCATTACCGTGGGGTCGTCGGGATCGAGCCTGGTCTTGAACCCCAGGCTCTGGCACATCGCCAGCATGGTGCTGTTCTCGCGCAGTACCTGGCCTTCGACGATGTTCAGCCCGAGCCACTGGGCGTACTCGATCATGATGGTCATCAACCGCCAGCCGATGCCGTGGCCCTTGAGATCGGAACGGATCAGGATGCCGTATTCGCCGCGGTCGTAGTCGGCATCCGCATGCAGGCGCACAGCGCCGAGCATGTCGCCGCTGCGTGGATCGATCGCGACCAGGGCGATGGAGCGGGCATAGTCGAGCTGGGTCAGGCGGGCGATGAACTCGTGGCTGAAATGCTTCACCGACTGGAAGAAGCGCAGGCGCAGGTCATCGTCGGTCACGCGGGCGAAGAAGGCGCGGAACAATGCATCATCCTCCGGCCGCACCGGGCGCACGAACGCAGGTGCGCCGTCGGACAGGGTGAGGGTACGCTCCCACTCCTTCGGGTACGGGAACACGGCGAAACGTGGATGACCGCGGCCCTTGTGCAGCTTGCGCGAGGGGGCGATCGCCACGCGCGCGTCCAGCGCGATCACCCCGTCGCGGTCGGCCAGCAGCGGATTGATGTCCAGCGTGCGCACTTCGGGAATGTCGGCGGCCAGCTGGGCCAGCTTGACCAGGATCAGCGCGACCGCGCGCTCGTCGGCGGCCGGGACGTCGCGATAGGCCTTGAGGATGCGTGAAACGCGGGTGCGGCCGATCAGCTCGTGGGCAAGGCGCAGGTCCAGCGGCGGCAGCGCCAGCGCCTTGTCGTCGATCACTTCCACCGCGGTGCCGCCGCGGCCGAACACCACCACCGGACCGAAGGTGGGATCGTCGGCAATGCCGGCGATCAATTCGCGCGCCTTGGGCCGCACGATGGTGGGCTGCACCAGCACGCCGTCGATGCGCGCGTTCGGGCGCAGTTCGTGGGCACGCGCCAGGATCGAACTGGCGGCGGCCTGCACCGCCTGCAGCGTGCCCAGGTTCAGGCGCACGCCATCGACATCGGACTTGTGCGGAATGTCGGCCGAGAACACCTTCACCGCCACCGTGGCGCCCTGCTCCAGCAGCGGCTGGGCCAGGTCCATGGCCTCATGCGCATCGCGCGCCTGCATCACCGGCGCCGACGGAATGCCGTAGGCGGTCAGCAGCTGGTAGGTGGCGATGGGGTCCAGCCACTGCTGGCCGGCCGCCAGCGCGGCGTCGACGATGGCGCGCGCGGCGGCGGTATCGACCACGAAATCCTGCGGCAGGCTGGGCGGGGTCTCCATCAGCGCGGCCTGCGCGTCGCGGTAGCGCACCAGGTGCTGGAAGCCGCGCACGGCTTCGGCTTCGGTCGGATAGGTGGGCACGCGCGCGGCGTTGAGGGTGGCGGTGGCGCGGTCGTCGTTGCCCAGCCACACCGCGAACACCGGCTTGTCGCGGTGGTGGCGCGGACGCAGGCCCAGCGTGCGGGTGAGTGCCTGCGCCGCGTCGGCCGAGGAAGTGAAGGCGGTGGGCACGTTGACGACCAGCACCGCATCGTTGCCGGGGTCGGACATCAGCGCATCGATGGCGGCCGCGTAGCGATCGCCGTCCGCGTCGACCACGATGTCGACCGGGTTGCTGCGTGACCAGCCCTCGGGCAGCACGCCGTCGAGTTCGGCGATGGTGCCGGGCGAGAGCTCGGCCAGGCTGCCGCGCAGCGCCAGCAGCTGGTCCACGGCCAGGCGCCCCACCCCGCCACCGTTGCTGAGGATGGCCAGCCGCCGGCCGGGGAAGGTGCCCAGCCGGCCCAGGGTTTCGGCGGCGGTGAACAGTTCGTCCAGCGCGCTCACCCGCAGCAGGCCGGCGCGGTTGAAGGCAGCGCCATACACCGCGTCGGAGCTGGCCAGCGCCTGCACGTGGGTGTCGCCGTCCGGATCGATGCGGATGTGGCGACCGGACTTGACCACCACCACCGGTTTGGCGCGGGCGGCGGCGCGCGCGGCCGACATGAACTTGCGCGCGTCGCGGATGTGTTCGACGTAGAGCAGGATCGCGCGGGTGCGGTAGTCGGTGGCGAAGTAGTCGAGCAGGTCGCCGAAGTCGACGTCGAGTGCGTCGCCGAGCGAGACCACGGCGGAAAAGCCGACTGAGCGTGCCACGCCCCACTCCACCAGCGCCGCGGCAATCGCGCTGGATTCGGAGATCAGCGCCAGGTCGCCGGCCTGCGGGAAATGCGCGGCGATGCTGGCGTTGAGGCGGGCGTGCGGCGCGATCACGCCCAGGCAGTGCGGACCGAGGATGCGCAGGCCCTTGGGGCGCGCGGCGGCTTCGACCTGTTCGGCAAGCGAGCCTGGGCCCTGGCCGAGGTTGGCGGTGAGGATGATGGCGGCCGCCACGCCGCGCTCGGCGGCGGTGGCGACCACCTGCGGCACGATGCTGGCCGGCGCGGTGATGACGACCAGCTCGGGCACCCAGTCCAGGTCCTTGAGCCGCTTGACCGTGCTGATGCCGTCGATCTCGCCGTAGCGCGGGTTGATCCAGGCGACCTTGCCGGGAAAGCCGGTGGCGCGCAGGTTGCGCATCACCGCGCGGCCGGCGGAGCGCTCGCGCGGGCTGCCGCCGACGACGGCCACCGATTGCGGGCGGAACACGGATTGCAGGTGGTAGATGCTCATCGGGTCGAACTGTCACCGGGACACGTGGTGACACGGTACACGGCTCGCGGTGCGGTTGGGATGATCCCGCGCAGGAGAGGCCAGATGTTCCAGCAGCGCCGACGGGGTATGCCGTACCACACGCATGGCGCGACAGCGGTAGGGTCGGATCCCATCCAACTAAAGGAGCGTGCCGCGCAGGATCATCGCGGCGATGCTGAAATAGATCACCAGCCCGGTCACGTCGACCAGGGTCGCCACGAACGGTGCCGAGGCGCTGGCCGGGTCGAAGCCGAGACGCTTCAGGATGAACGGCAGCATCGAGCCGGACAGCGAGCCGAAGGTGACGATGCCGACCAGGGCCGCGCCGATGGTCAGCGCCAGCAGCTGCCAGTGCTCGCCGTAGTCGTGCAGGCCGAGCAGCTGCCAGGACACGATGCGGATGATCGCCAGCACGCCAAGGATGGCGCCCAGGGTGATGCCGGTCGGCACTTCGCGCAGCGCCACCTTCCACCAGTCGCGCAGGCGCAGTTCACGCAACGCCAGGCTGCGGATCAGCAGCGAGGTGGCCTGCGAGCCGGAGTTGCCGCCCGAACTCATGATCAGCGGAATGAACAGGGTCAGCACCACGGCGCGGGCCAGCTCGTCCTCGTAATGCTGCATGGCGCTGGCGGTAAGCATTTCGCCGAGGAACAGCACGCTGAGCCAGCCGGCGCGCTTGCGCAGCATCTCGAAGAAACCGATCTGCATGTACGGCTTTTCCAGCGCTTCCATGCCGCCGAACTTGTGCGCGTCCTCGGTGGATTCTTCGATCAGGGCATCGAGGATGTCGTCCACGGTGACGATGCCCAGCACCTGCTGGCGCGCGTCCACCACCGGAATGGCCAGCAGGTCGTGGCGGCGGATCAGCTGCGCCACTTCTTCCTGGTCGAGCATGGCATCGACGGTCACCGGCGGGTTGACCTGGGCAACCTCCAGGATCGGCTCGTCGGGCAGGCCGGTGATCAGGCGGCGCATGGTCACCACCTGCTGCAGGGCCTGGCTGTGCGGGTCGAGCACGTAGATGGCGTACACGGTTTCGCGGGTGCGCTCGACCTCGCGGATGTGCTGCAGGGTGCGGCCCACTGTCCAGTCGGCCGGCACGCTGACGAACTCGGTGGTCATCAATGCGCCGGCGGTGTGCGCGGGATAGCTGAGCAGCTGCTGGATGGCCTGGCGCGATTCGGCGCTGAGCAGCGGGATCAGCCGGGCGCGTTCGTCTTCGTCCAGCTCATGGACGATGTCGGTGGCGCGGTCGTCGGCCATCAGGCCCAGCAGCGCGGCCGCCTTGGTTTCCGGCAACGCGGCGACCAGGTCGCCACTGCGGGTCAGCTCGGGCTGTTCGAGCATTTTCACCGCACGCGGCAGCGGCAACGCGGCCAGCGTGTCGGCGGCGCGCGACAGCTCCAGGGTGTTGAGGTATTCCACCGCGTCGGCGGTGTTGAAGTCCTGCAGGGGCGCGCCCAGGGCCGCATCGGCCGCCGGGCGCAGGAGGTCTTTCTGGTTCATGGGGTTCGCCTTGTGGATCGCGTATGCGCGACGCCAACGCTGGCGAACCGTCCCGTGTCAGGCGGTGGCCATCGCTGGCGTCGAGCAAGGTCGACTTCTACTGTCGCTGGACATGGGTGTGGACTCCGGAAGGGTTTCGCTGGGCGCACCGTGCCGGCGCGGTCAGCGGGCGGCAGTCTGGACCCGCGCGCAGACCGGGTCAACCCCTTGCGGGCCCTCGTTCGGGCCCGGTTGAAGGTCGTTTGACGCGCCGGGCCGCATAATGGGCCGCCGGCGACAGGCCGATGATGCGATGCGCAGGTTTCCCCATGCATAGCGGTGCGCTGGTCCTGGCCCTGGTGTTGCTGTTGGCTGCGGTGATCGCGGTGCCGGTGTTCAAGAAACTCGGGCTGGGTGCCGTGCTGGGCTACCTGGCGGCGGGCGTGGTGCTCGGCCCGGACGGGCTGGGCTTCGTACAGGACGCCGACCGGATCCTCGGCGCGGCCGAGATCGGCGTGGTGATGTTGCTGTTCGTGATCGGGTTGGAGCTGTCGCCCACGCGGCTGAAGGTGATGCGGCGCTCGGTGTTCGGTGCCGGCACCGCGCAGGTGGCGCTGAGCGCGGTGGTGCTGGGCAGCCTGCTGATGCTGGACCACTTCCACTGGAAGGGGGCGCTGATCGTGGGCATCGCGCTGGCGCTGTCGTCCACCGCGGTGGGCCTGCAGCTGCTGTCCGAACACAAGGGGCTCAACACCGATTACGGCCGGCTGGGCTTTGCCATCCTGCTGTTCCAGGACCTGATCGCGATTCCGCTGCTGGCGGCGATTCCGCTGCTGGGCGGGGCCCGCAATGAAACCCTGCAATGGAACGACGTGGCGGTGGCGCTGGGCGCACTGGCGGTGGTGATCCTGTGCGGGCGACCGGTGCTGCGCTGGCTGTTCAACACCGTGGCGCGCACGCGCAGCCCGGAAGTGTTCACCGCGATGGCGCTGCTGGTGGTGCTGGGCACGGCGTGGTTCATGCAGACGGTGGGTCTGAGCCCCAGCCTGGGCGCGTTCCTGGCCGGCGTGCTGCTCTCGGATTCGGAATTCCGGCATGAGCTGGAATCGCAGATCGAGCCGTTCAAGGGATTGTTGCTGGGCCTGTTCTTCATCGCCGTGGGCATGGGCATCGACCTGGACCGGGTGGTGGCCGAACCGTGGGCGATCGCGCTCGGGGTGGCGGTGCTGCTGGTGGTGAAGTTCAGCCTGCTGTTCGGCATCGGCAAGCTGGCCAGACTGAGCACGCGGCACGCGCTGCTGCTCGGCAGCGTGCTGTGGCTGGGCGGTGAGTTCGCGTTCGTGGTGTTCAACGAAGCGCAGCGCGCGAACCTGCTCGGCAACGCCAACCACGACCGGCTGGTGGCGATCGTCGGCCTGTCGATGGCGCTCACGCCGCTGCTGCTGATCGGGCTGCTGCGGTTGCTGGGCGGCGAACACGAGGTCGCCGGCGACAGGCCCGCGGCCGACACCATCGACACGGGCGGCACCCAGCCCAGCGTGATGATCGCCGGCATGGGCCGCTTCGGCCAGGTGGTGGCGCGCCTGCTGACCGCGCAGAAGATCCCGTTCATTGCACTGGAAGCGAACCCGGATACGGTGTCGGACCTGCGTCGTTTCGGCAACAAGCTGTACTACGGCGACCCGACCCGACCGGAGATGCTGCGCGCGGCCGGCGGCGAGAACGTGCGCGTGTTCGTGATCACGCTGGATGATCCGGACGCGAACATGCACGCGACACGGTTGATCCGGCGCATGTATCCAAATGCAGTGGTGCTGGCGCGTGCGCGCAACCGCCAGCATGCCTGGCGGTTGATGGACATGTCGGCCGAACCGTTCCGCGAGGTGTTCGGGACCAGCCTGGACATGAGCGAGCGCGTGCTGACCGCGCTGGGCATCCCCGGCGACACGGCCCGCAACCACGTGGAGCGTTTCCGCGAGCACGATGAAAAACTGCTCCGCGACCAGTACCTGGTCTACGACGACGAGGCCGCGGTGATGCAGACCTCGCGCGACGCCAGGGCGGACCTGATGCGCCTGTTCGAGGCCGATGCCGGCCGCGCCGACGGAACCGACGCCGACCGCCGCGATTGACGAGGCGCGCCGCGATTACCCGTTATCGCGCAGGAATCTTGCCATCGAGGACACGCCCGGCACGCGCGGCTCGAACTCGCCGGCCACGTCGATGAAACCGCGCATCACCGCGATCTCGCGCGGGCTGCGGTTGAGGGCGTCGCGTACGTCGGGGTCGGCGCCGGCACGCAGCAGGCGCTGCACCAGCAGCGGCAACCCGTGCAGGGCGGCCAGGTGCAGCGGACCGAAGCCGCGCGGGTCGCGCACGTCCAGCGACACTTCTTCATCCAGCAGGCGCTCGACCGCCGCCAGCACCACCTGTTCGTCGCAGGCGGTGCCGGGCTCGGCACGGGCGCCCAGCAGCAGCAGCAGCGGCGTGACCGCGCCGGCGGCGGCCTGGTCGGGTTCGGCGCCGGCCAGCAGCAGCGTATCCAGCAGCGCCAGCAGGCGCGAGCGGTCGCGCGCACCGAAGCCATACAGCGCGGCGCAGTGCAGCGGGCCCAGCTGCTGGGCGTCGCCGGCATGCACGTTGGCACCGGCGGTAAGCAGGCGTGCGGCGATGTCGGGCAGGCCGAGCGCCGAGGCCAGCATGAGCACGGTCACCCCGCCGGGCAGGCGATATTCCAGTTCGGCACCGGCATCGAGCAGGGCCGAGACGATGTCGATCTGGCGCATGCTGACCGCTGCCGACAGCGGCGTGGCCCCGCTGGCCGCAGCGTGCTGCGGGTTGGCGCCGCGTGCCAGCAGCAGGTCGACCACCGCAAGGTGGCCGCCGCCTGCAGCACGCAGCAGCGCGGTGCAGCCCTGCGCATCGACCACGTCGACGGCAAAGCCCAAGTCGTTCAAACGGCGCACCGCATCCGCGTCGCCGGCCATGGCCGCGGCCGGCAGGTCGGCCGCACGCAGCGCGCGGCGCGGCAGCGGCCACACCCGCCAGTCCAGCCAGTCGGCGAGGTCGCGGCGGCCGATCGACAGCGCCACGCCCAGCGGGGTCTGGCCGTCGGCGGCGCGTGCTTCGGGCGATGCGCCCTGCTGCACCAGCAGCTTCAGCGAACCCTCGCGGGCCAGCGCGGTGGCCAGGTGCAGGGCGGTCATGCCGTGGCTGTCGCGGGCTTCGCGATCCACGCCCAGGGTCAGCAGGGCCTGCTGCAGGCGCAGCCAGCCCAGCCGCACCGCCAGCGACAGCGGCGGATCACCTGCGGGCGAGGCCGCGAACGGGTCGGCACCGCGCTCGAGCAGTTCCAGCGCGAGCTGTTCCAGGCCGCGCGCGGCCTGGTCGTGCTGGGCACAGGCGGCCAGCAGGCGGGCCAGGCCGCCGGCACCGGCCGGCGACACGCCCCGGCGCAGCAGCACCTGCAGCGCCGGCACCGCGTCGATGCCGCGCGCCAGCAGCGCGAACATCGGGGTGTCGCCGCACGCATCCAGCACTTCCGGCGCGGCGCCGTGCGCCAGCAGCCATTCCACCGCGTGCGGGTCCAGGGCCAGTTCGGCGTCGTGCAGCAGGCCGCCCAGCTCCTCCGGCGTACACAGGCGGGCCAGCGTGGGCATGCCATCGACATTGCCGAAGCCCAGCGCTTCGCGCAGCAGGTCCAGCGGCGGTCGGTCCGGCAGGCTCGGCGCGCCCGGCTCGATCGCGGCGTCGCCGGCGCCGGCGAGGCCATCGGTGACCGCGACCGGCAGCGGATAGCTGCGGTCCAGCAGCGACACGATGGCCCAGCGCCCGGCGGCGGCGGCAATGTCCACGGCGCGGCGCCCCTGCGGGTCGGGCACGTCGGCGGCGATACCCAGGTCGAGCAGGCGGCGCACCAGCAGCGGCGACACGCTGTCGGCCATGCACGCCAGCAGCACCGCATTGCGTCCTTCCACGTCCAGCGCATGCAGGTCGGGCTTGTGCGGCAGCAGGTGTTCGACCACCGCCGCGCGACCGGCACGCGCCGCTTCCAGCCACGGCGTGCGCGACAGCGCGTCGCGCGCTTCCAGGTTGGCGCCCGCGGCCAGCAGTACGTCGATGATGTCCACATGCCCGGCCAGGGCGGCTTCGTGCAGGGCGCTGCGGCGCTGGCGGTCGCGGGCGTCGGCGCGGGCCTTGTGCTTGAGCAGCAGCTGTACGCCGGCCGGATCGTCTTCTTCGGTGCCGGCCGCGGCCAGCAGTACCGGGGTGCCGTCAGCCGGTTCAGTGCGCGCACCGCGCTCGAGCAGGAACCGGGCCAGGCGCCAGTTGCCGACCTGGCAGGCCACCGCGAGCGGCGACCAGCCGTCGTGGTTCAGGGCATCCACCTCGGCGGCGGCGTCGCGCAGCAGTGCGGCCACGCCGGGGTCGGAACTGCGGGCGGCATGATGCAGCGGGGTGTTGCCGTCGCTGTCGACCGCGCGCGAATCGGCGCCGTTGGCGAGCAGGGTCATCACCGCTTCGGGGCGGCCGTGCCAGCTGTCGCGGGTCGCTGCCAGGAGCGGGGTCATGCCGCGGTGCGGCGTATTGACGCCGACGCCGCGCGCGATCAGCTCGCGCAGCAGGCGCAGGTCCGGCAGCACGGCGGCCAGCACCACCAGGCTGCGCTGGTCGCGCCAGCCCGGGTCAGGCAGGCCATGCGGATCGGCGCCGGCGGCGAGCAGCTGCAAGGCCCGATCAACGCGGCCACTACGCGCAGCCTCGTACAGCGCCGGCAGGCGTTCATGCTGGCCCAGCGGTTCCAATGGCTGGCTCGTGCCATCGTCGTGGGCAGCGGCAGCGAATACGGCGTCGGCCGGCTCCAGCACGCTGCGTGCGGCCAGCGGGTCGGCCGGGGCGATGCGCTGCAGGGCGAAGTGGGCCAGCGGCGAACCGATCAGCACCGCCAGTGCGAACGGCCAGCGCAGGCTGTCGGCCAGCAGGCCGGGCCATGCCGGTACCACCACCAGGGCGCAGACGGCCACGACCAGGGCGGCCACGGCCAGGCCGCGCCAGGCGCTGAGGTCGCGCGTGGCCAGGCTGCGCCAATGCCGCGCCAGGCTGCCGTCACTGCGTTCGATTTCGTTCCAGAGCGGCCAGGTCCGCCAGACCCCCAGCAGCGCGGCGCTCACCGCCACGCTCAGGCCGAGTGCGGCAGCGAGGCTGCCGCTGTCGTGCAGCGCGCCCAGCGGCCAGGACACCAGCAACGCGAAGGCCGCCGGCCCCAGCGACCACAGCGCGGCCAGCGCTGGCAGATCCTGTCGGCCCAGCTGGGCCAGCGCGGGAACCGTGCGGCTGCGGCGCCACCAGGACACGCCAAGCGCGAACGCCGGCTGCGCCAGCGCGACACCCAGCGCTGCCGGCACGCCGCCCAGCACCACGGCCAGCGACAGCAGGCTGCCGAGGGTGACGGCAATGGCGATGGCGCGGCTGCGCAGGGACTCAGTCATCGCGGGTCATCGCGGCGCGGGACCCGCACCGGCGCGACCAGCGGCGGCGGCATCTGCAGGTGGAACCCGCGTTCGGCCAGGTTGGCGCGCACCTGCTCGACGTCGGCCAGGGCGAGGCGACGGTCAGGGGTCAGGGCGACTTCCAGCACGAATGCGAACGGCGCCAGGGTGGCGTTCAATGCATCTGGAAGTGCATCGAAGGCGTCGCGGGCGGCGAGGTAGACGTAGGTGTCCTGCTTGCGTTGGCTTTTGTAGACGTAGGCTTGCATTGCCCGCGGGGCGGTCGCCCTGGGAATAGATACGTCGATTGTGTCGGAAACCACGCGGGTCCGATAGCCATCTGCCGGGAAAGGCGCCGGTTTGTTGGCGCGGGACAGATTCAGGTTCATCAATGTGGTCGGGTTGTTCAGGTAGAGCCGCCACCGTCGTTCGCGGGGAACGACGGTGGCAAGGCCATCCGACCAACGGTCGGCTGCTACCGGTGAAATAACGCTTTGCGTTATTTCACCTTTGCGTAGGTGCCCTTCAGGGCGACGCCGGCGAGGATGGTGCCGGCGTAGCACTCATAGTTGGTGGCGCTCTTGAATTCGTTCTTCTTGTAGTAGCTGACAACGTCGACCACGGCGTTGGCGCCGCGCGACTTCGCGCCGTCCTGCAGGGCCTTGATCGCCGACAGGGCCACCCAGCGGCATGCCTCTTCGTCGCTCTTGTTGGCGGCGTTGGTCTTCTTGTTGGTCACATCCTCGCCCAGGCGGTCCAGGACATTGACCTTCTGGCCGGCCAGGTAGAAACGGACGCTGCCGTCGATACCGGCATCCTTGGCGGCCTGGGAACCGAGCAGTTCGCCGAGCGGCAGCTCGACGCGGGTGTCACGGGCCTGGGCGGTGCTGGCGACGGCAAGCAGGGCAGCGGTGGCAATCAGGGCAAAACGACGCATTCAACTTTCTCCTTGTTGGTGAAGCGGGGGTGTTCAGTCCTGCCAGCGGCGGAAGATCAACGAGGTGTTGATGCCGCCGAAGGCGAAGTTGTTGCTCATCACGTACTCGGGCTGCATCTGGCGCCCTTCGCCGCGGATGAAGTCGAGTTCGCCGCAGCGCGGGTCGACCTGGTGCAGGTTCAGGGTCGGAGCAAACCAGCCCTCGCGCATCATTTCGATGGTGACCCAGGCTTCGAACGCGCCGCACGCACCCAGCATGTGGCCGACATAACTCTTCAGCGAGCTGATCGGCATGCCGGCGCCGAACACCTGCGCGGTGGCCTGGGTCTCGGCGATGTCGCCATGTTCGGTGGCGGTGCCGTGTGCGTTGACGTAGCCGATCTGGCCCGGTTCCAGGCCGGCATCTTCCAGCGCCAGGCGCATGGCCTGGGCCATGGTCTCGGCGGTGGGCTGGGTGACGTGCTGGCCGTCGCTGTTGGTGCCGTAGCCGACCACTTCGGCGAGGATGGTGGCGCCGCGTGCGCGCGCGTGTTCCAGTTCTTCCAGGATCAGCGTACCGGCACCCTCGCCCAGCACCAGGCCGTCGCGGTTGGCGTCGAACGGGCTGGGGGTGGTCTGCGGTGCGTCGTTGCGCACGCTGGTGGCGAACAGGGTGTCGAACACCGCCGCGGCGGTGGCATCGAGCTGTTCGGCGCCGCCGGTGACCATCACCGTCTGCTTGCCGCTGCGGATCGCCTCATACCCCGAGCCCACGCCCTGGCTGCCCGAGGTACAGGCGCTGGAGGTGGTGTAGACCCGCCCGGACAGGCCGAAGAACACGCCGATGTTCACCGGCGAGGTGTGGCTCATCATCTTCAGGTAGGTGGTGGCGCTGATGCCTTCGGTGGTGTGGTCATGCAGCATGCGGCCGAATTCGGCGGTCGCTTCATGGCTGCCCGACGACGAGCCGTAAGCCACGCCGGCCCGGCCGCTGCGCAGCACCGGGTGGCCGAGCAGGCCCGCCGCGTCCAGCGCCAGCTCGGTGGCGCGCACCGACATCACCGCGACCTTGCCCATGCTGCGGGTGGTCTTGCGATTGTAGTTGGATGGCAGCTCGAAGTCTTCCGCCGGTGCGGCCAGGCGGGTGTTCAGGCCATCGAAGACCTCCCAGCCGGGGATGTAGCGCACCGCGTTTTCGCGCGCATGCAGGCGCGCGCGGATGCTCGGCCAGTCATTGCCCAGCGGGCTGATCGCGGCCGCACCGGTCACCACCACACGACGTTCGGGCGCGCGCATCAGACCATGCCTCCGTTGACCGAGATCACCTGGCGGGTGATGTACCCCGCCGATTCGGAAAGCAGGAAGGAGACCGCATGCGCGACTTCGTCCGGCTGGCCCATGCGCCCGGCAGGAATCAGTTTGAGCGCGTGGTCGAGCACTTCCTGGTTGACCATCTCGGTCTCGATCAGGCCCGGCGCCACGCAGTTGACGGTGATCGCGCGGCTGGCCAGCTCCAGCGCCAGCGCCTTGGTGGCGCCGATGATGCCGGCCTTGGCGGCGCTGTAGTTGGTCTGGCCGCGATTGCCGACCAGCCCCGAGACCGAGGACAGGGTGACGATGCGGCCCGGCTTGCGCCGCCGCACCATCGGCATCACCAGCGGGTGCAGCACGTTGTAGAAGCTGTCCAGGTTGGTGTGCACCACGGCGTCCCAGTCCTCGGCGGGCATGGCCGGGAAGGCGCCGTCACGGGCGATGCCCGCGTTGCAGACCACGCCGTAGTAGGCGCCATGCGCCTCGACATCAGCCTCCAGCGCCGTACGCGCGGCCTCGCGGTCGGACACGTCGAACATCAGCACGCGGGCCTGCCGGCCGAGTGCCTGGATCTGCGCGACCACGTCCTGCGCTTCCTCGATCCGGCTGCGGCAATGCACCACCACGTCGAAGCCGTCGCGCGCGATACGCAGCGCCACGGCGCGGCCGATGCCCCGGCTGGCGCCAGTCACCAGCACGGTCAGATTCCCTGTCATGCCTCTCCACTCTCCAGATAGGCCATCGCATCGCGTGGTTCGAACACCGATACGTTGGCGACCGCCAATTCCTGCTCGCCGGCCAGGATCCGGCAGGCAAACATTCCCAGACCATTTTCGCCCATCAGCTCGCAATGTGCCTCCACCCGCAGGCAGGCGCCCGGGGCGAAGGCCGGCTGGTGGGCGGTGTAGCGCCGCGTGCCGAGCAGGAAGCCGATCGACGGCTGCCGTCCTTCGGCCCGCGCGCGGCACCCGGCCCAGGCGGCGATGGCCTGCGCCATGTACTCCACGCCGACCCAGGCCGGCACCCCGTCGGGGCCGGAGAACAGGCCACGTTCGGGTACATCCACCTCCACGACGATGGATTCAGGCTGCCAATCGACCACCCGGTCGATCAGCCGCATGCTGTCGCGGTGCGGCAGCAGGCTTTCGATATCGCTGGGCAGCGGCATGCTCATCCCCGTGCCAGCGCCAGCACGGCATTGCTGCCACCGAAGGCGAACGAGTGGCTGAGCACATGCTGCAGCGGCCGGGCCGCGCGCGCGCCCGGCGCGACCAGCGCCAGCGCCGGCAGCGCGTCGTCGACCTGGCCATCCCACCAGTGCGTGGGCAGCTGCTGGTCGGGATTGTCGGCCAACGTCAGCCAGCACAGCGCCGCTTCGATCGCCCCGGACGCACCCAGAGTGTGCCCGGTGAGCGGTTTGGTCGAGCTGGCCGGCACCTGCGGGCCCAGCACGCTGGCCACCGCCAGGCTTTCCATGGCGTCGTTGTGGCCAGTGGCGGTGCCGTGCAGGTTCACGTAATCGACCTGCCCGGGCGCCAGCCCGGCGCGCTCCAGCGCCTGCTGCATGGCATCGATCGCGCCACGCGCCTGCGGGTCCGGCGCGGACATGTGGTGGGCGTCGGACGACTCGCCCCAGCCGGACAGGCGCACCGGCCCGGGCTCGCGGCTCATGAGGAACAGCGCCGCGCCCTCGCCGATGTTGATGCCGTTGCGATGCCGCGAGAACGGATTGCAGCGCGCCGCCGACACCGACTCGAGCGCGCTGAAACCGGCCACGGTGAAGCGGCACAACGAATCGGCGCCGCCGGCGACCACTGCGTCGACGACGCCGCTGCGCAGCAGGCGCGCGGCGGACATCAGCGCCTTGGCACTGGACGAACACGCGGTGGAGATCGTCCAGGCCGGGCCCAGGCTGCCGATGCGTTCGCGCACGAAACGCGCCGAGGTCCCCATTTCCTGCTGGGCGTAATCGAAATCGTCAGGCCAGCGGCCTTCGTCGGCCTGCAGGCGCAGCGCGCCCTCGGATTCACCGATGCCGGAGGTGCTGGTGCCGATGATCACCGCGACGCGGTCGGCCCCATGGCGGGCCACGGCGGCATCCACCGCCGGGCGGATCTGCTGCAGCGCCGCTTCCAGCAGCGCATTGTTGCGCCCGCGCAGGGCGACCGGCAGCGCCGACAGGTCGGGCAAGGGGCCGGTCACTTCGCCCAGGGCCAGGGTCCGGCCGGCGAGGATCTGGTCGTTGTCGCGCAGGCCGCCGGGCTGGTCGGCGAACAGGCCGTCGCGCACCTGCGCGCGCCCGCTGCCCAGCGCACAGATCACGCCCAGCTCGTTCAGATATACCGCAGTACTGCTCACTGTCGTGCCTGTCCCATGTCCAACGATTCGATCACCAGTTCGTAGCCTTCGGCCAGGTTGCGCAGCCGCACCTGCCCGTCGTCCAGCGGTTCAAGCACCAGCCATGCCTTGCCCGCCTGCTCCAGGCGGCGGCCACCGTCGGCCTCCACCAGGCGCCAGTCTGCCGGCAATGCAGCCCGGATGGCATCGGCCGGCCACAGCGCGAACTGAAGGTCGTCCAGCACGCGCTCGCCGCGCACCTGTGGCGGCAGCCAGGGCGCGCGGGTCTGTTCCAGGGTATGTCCATCCCAGACCATGCGCACGCCGGTCTGGCCCATCGCCTGCACCGCCAGCCGCACCTGCTCGCCGTCGGCTTCCAGCAGCGCGTCCAGCGTGCGCTCGTGGCTGCCGAAACGGAACTGCAGGCGCTGCTGCAGCTGCAGCGGCTCGGCCAGCGCCGACGGCGCCAGCTGCAGGGTCGGCAGCTGCACCAGCGGCGCTGGCATGCGGGTGCTGGCGCAGGCGGCCAGCAGCACGCCCAGCAGCAGGGTCAGGATCAGCCGGTGCACAGTTCCTCCAGCACCCGCAGGCGACGGCCGCTGTCATCGGCCACGTACGGGTTGTTGGTGTCCCACGCATAGCCGGCCAGGATCGAGGAGATCATGCGGCGCACGTCGGGCTGCGGATCGGGGTGATAGATGATCTTCTGGAAACCGCCGGCGTACCAGGCTTCGACGAAGCGGCGGAAGGTCTTCACCCCGGCACGCAGCGGCACGGCGAATTCACGTTCCCAGTCCACCTGCTCGCCGGCATGGCGGCGCGCCAGGCAATCGCTGGCCAGCTGCGCGGACTTGAAGGCGATGGTCACGCCCGAGGAAAACACCGGGTCGAGGAACTCGCCGGCGTTGCCCAGCAGCGCGTAGCCCTCGCCCCACAGCGAACTGACGTTGGCCGAATACCCGGTGATGGTACGTACCGGCAGCACCGCCCATTCGGCGTTCTTCAGCAGGCGGGTCAGGTTCGGGTCTTCGCCGACGATGGCCTGCAGCTTCTCCAGGTCGGTGCCGGGGTACTTCTCGAAGAAGCTCGGTTCGGCCACCACGCCCAGCGAACAGCAGCCGTTGGAGAACGGGATGGTCCAGTACCACACGTCCACGTGCTCGGGATGGGTGGTGATCAGGATCTTGTTGCGGTCGAAGTTGGCGTCGGCCGGGATGTGGTCGCGCACGTGGCAGAAGATCGCGCCACGCACCGGGAAGTTCGACGGCGACTCGAGGTTGAGCAGGCGCGGCAGCAGGCGGGCGAAACCGCTGGCATCGAGGATGAAGCCGGCTTCGATGGTGTATTCGCTGCCATCCGGGCGGCGCACCTGCACGCGCGCTGGGCTGCCGGGCTCGACCGAGAGCACTTCATCGCCAAAACGCAGGGTGGTGCCCATGCGCTCAGCGCCACGGGCCAGCACGTCGTCGAAGTTGGCGCGCTGCACCTGGTAGGTGGTGCCCCAGCCCGGCGAGAACTTGTCGCGGAAATCGAACTCGGTGGTGCGGTCGCCGCGCACGAAGGCCGCGCCGTTCTTGTACTGGAAACCGGCCTGGACCACGTCCTGCAGCAGCCCGGCCGCTTCGATGTATTCCATGCTCTGCGGCAGCAGGCTCTCGCCGATGGAGAAGCGCGGGAACTGCTGGCGCTCCAGCATCAGTACCTGGCGGCCCTGCCGGCGCAGCATGGCGGCAGCGACCGACCCGGCGGGACCTGCGCCGATCACCAGGATTTCGGTTGTTTCCAGTGCAGCAGTCATCGATACATCCTTGATCAAGGGAAAGTGGGGTCGGCGCGGTCGCTCAGTGCGGTGCGTCGTGGGGCGGTGGACGGAACAGGGGCGAGATCAGCCAGACCAGGCCGATGCCGAACAGCAGGGTGAGGCCGAACGCGCGCAGCGCCGGCGTGGCCGACAGGCCCAGCAGGCCGAACGAGAGCCAGGTACTGGCCGCGCCCACGCACACCGCCAACCAGGCGCTGGCATCGCCCCGGTGTTCGATCAGGAAGATGCCGTAGTCGATGCCCATGCCCAGCAGCAGCATCAGCGCCAGTACGTTGAACAGCTGCAGCGGCTGCCCGAACAGGCCAAGCAGGCCCAGGGTGAGCGCGCCGGCCGCCAGCGTGGGGGCGAACACCCGCCATGCCTGCGCGCGGTAGCGCCAGTACAGCACCGCGAACACCAGCACGATGCCGACCAGCAGCAGGGCGCTCATCAGCTTGCGGTAATGCTTGAGCAGCGCGGAGAAATCGGCGGTGCGGTCGACCCAGCGCACGCCCTCGATACCCTTGGCCTGCGCTTCCAGCAGGGTCAGCGCATCGGCGCGCGAGAGGTCGTCGACCATCACCACCGAGGCCACGCCCTGCCCTACTTCGCCCAGCCACAGGTGGCGGAACGGCATGGCCGCCGGGGACGCGAGGAAGGCCTCGGCCTGCAGGTCCTGCGCGGCGTAGTCCGGGCGCTGCAGCGGTTCGCCCACGGCCTCGCCCACGGCGGCCAGTACCTGCGGCTCGACGCGCGCGGTCAGCGCGGCATCGGCGCGCTGGCGCTGCACCGACGGCAGCCAGTCGCTGATGGCGCGGTAGCCGCCGATCTGCTTGTCCGCCGACAGCACGCGCAGGCGCGCGATCAGCGCTTCCTCGCGTTCCAGCACCTGTTCGGCGTTGTCGCCCTGCACCAGGTAGAACTGCGCCGGACTGGGCATGCCCAGCATCTGGCTGATGCGGATCTGCTGGTTGATCAGCGCCATCGGCGAGGACTGCAGGCTGCGCAGGTTGTCATCGGCCTGCAGCCGCCAGATGCCTGCCGCCGACAGCACCACCACCACGCCCAGGAACAACCCGACCGGGCGGCGTCCCTGCAGGCGCGGCCAGCGCTCCAGGGTGGCGCCCAGCCAGCGCGCGAAACGCGTGCTGCGGATTTCGCCGCCGTCCAGCCAGGGGAACCAGAAGATCACGGTCAGGAACGCGGCGGCCAGGCCGACTACCGAGAACAGCGCCATCTGGCGCAGGCCCGGGAACGGGGCCAGGCCCAGCGCGAGGTACGCCAGCGCGCTGGTCAGCAGCGCCAGCCACAGGCCGGGCAGCAGGTGCCGCAGCAGTTTCCACCGGCGGTCGGCCGGTTCGGCCTGGCGCGACGCGAACCAGTGGATGCCGTAGTCCTCGGCCACGCCGACCAGCGATGCGCCGAACACCAGGGTGAGCACGTGGACCTTGCCGAACACCAGCACGGTGACCGCGAGCGCGACCCCGCAACCGATCAGCAGCGAGGCGGCCACCAGCAGGATCGGGCGCAGCGAGCGGAACGCCAGCCAGACCAGCAGCAGCACGGCCGCCAGCGATCCCCAGCCGATGGTGTTGATTTCCCGGTTGGCCTGCACGGCGGCGGCCTCGGCATGCAGCGGCACGCCCGCGCGCAGCACTTCCAGCCCCGGCGCATGTTTCGTGGCGGCGGCGGTGGCGGCATCGAGCAGCAGGTCGACGTGGCGTTCGCCATCGAGCTGGAACGCCGAGCCGGTGGTTTCGTACTGGATCACCGACCAGTGCTTGCCATCGGCTTCGAGCAGGCCGTCGTCGCCCATGCGCAGGCCGGAGCCGAGGGCGCGTTCCTGCCACCACTGCGGCCACAGCGACAGCGGGTCCTGGCGCCAGTCGGTGAGGCGCGGGGCGCCCATCGGGCCGTACAGCGCGGCGAGCGCGGATTCGGAAAGGCTTTCCGGGGAGTCCTGCTGCAGGCGCTGGCGCTGCTGGTCGGTCAGCAGGCGATCGCGGTAGGGCGCGTAGAAGGCGCGCGCCTGGTCGAACCAGCCTTCGATCGAGCCGCTTTCCTGTAGCGCGGGGCTCTGCGCCGCCGGGCGGTCCGGGTGTGCGTGCAGCGGGGCAGAGCCCCGCTCTACGGTGGTATCTGGTGGGGTGATGGTGGCGCGGAAGGCGGCTTCTGCGGCTTTGGTCTGGGCAGCGTCGGTGCTGCCGAGCAGCACCACGACCTGACGCGAATTCGCGTCGGCGATGCGCCGGGTGACGTCGGACAGCAGGCGATCGTGCGCGTCCTGTGGCAGCAGCGCGAGGATGTCGGTGTCGATCCGCGCTTCGGTCGACCACAGCTGCCACTGCTGCAGGCCCAGCCCGACCAGCACCAGCAGCCAGGCCACCGCCAGCCAGCGCCAGGCGCGCTGCAACCGCCCGTTCTCGCGCCAGGCCGAGTTCAACGACTCATTCAAACCGGCGGCCCTCGTCGGCGCTGAGCTGCGCCGGGGTTTCGCTCAGGGCGGCGAAGTGGATGCGGGTGACGTCCTGGTTGGCTTCGGTGATCTGCACCTCGCGCACGTAGCGGTCACCGCTCAGTTCCAGCGCGCTGAACACCTTGGCCAGCATCGGCGAGCGCGGGGTGAGGTGCATGCGCCAGCCGTTGTCGGGCAGTGCGTCGACCTTGACGGTGAACTGCGCCGACAGCGCCTGCGCATCGCCGCTCATCAGCGCGAACATGATCGCGTTGACCGAGCGCATCGCCGGCTGCTGGCGGCCGTCGAGCTCGACCCGGCTGCTGCCGTCGCGCTGGCGGCTGAGGATGCGGTCGCGGGTGACCACCACTTCGGACGGGAAGGGCTTGAGCGTGGTCCAGATCACGCCACGGTCCTGGGCCAGCACGAAGCGGCCCTGCGAGCGCAGCGGGTTCTTGAACCCGGCCACCTGCTTGTCCTGGCTGAACTCGCCGCGCAGCACGTTGACCTTGGCCACGCGCTGCTTGACCAGGTCCACGTCCGCCGTTGGGGCGGAAAACGCGGGCACGGCCACGAACAGCAGCATCAGCACGCCCAGCGTGCGCAGGAATCGGTTCATGGCGCGTCTACTCCCAGCCGTTCCCACAGTACCGAGGGGCACAGGTACAGCATTTCGTTGGTGGCCGCGTCGACCGCGACCTGGATGGTGTGGGCGCGAGTGAGCACCTTGCCGCTGCCCGCGTCGAGGATCTCGTAGGCGATCTTCAAGCGGTTTTCCCACTCGGTGATGGTGGCGCGCACGCGCAGCGCCTGGCCGTACAGCAGCGGACGGATGTACTTCACGCGCGCATCGACCACCGGCCAGATGTAGCCGGAATCGCGCATCTGCGGGTAGTCGTAGTCGTAGCGCTGCAGCAGCGCGCAGCGCGCCACTTCGAAGTACTTGAAGTAGTTGCCGTGCCAGACCACGTGCATCGGGTCGCAGTCGTGGAAGGTCGGCGACAGCGCGACCTCCAGGCTCAGGTCAGGGGCGGTCATACAGGCTCCAGCGCTGGCCACGGATATCGTCGAGCAGCCCGCGCAGCTCGCCATCCAGTGCGCGATCCTCCTCGACCAGCGCGATGCGTCCGCACAGGTCCTGGTACATGGCGGCCAGGTCGCCGTGCAGGGTGGCGTTCATGCCGACGCGTTCGCGCAGCGCCACGCCCTGGCGCGCGGCGATCAGCATGCCGGCCACCACCTGTTCGGTCAGCTCGATCACGCGCAGGCAGTCGCGCGCGGCGATGGTGCCCATGCTGACCTTGTCCTGGTTGTGGCATTCGGTGGAACGCGAGAACACCGAGGCCGGCATGGTCTGCTTGAGCGCTTCGGCGGTCCACGCCGAGACGCTGATCTGCAGCGCCTTCAGGCCGTGGTTGATCGGCGCACGCTCACCGGTGGAGGCCGACAGGTTGGCCGGCAGGCCGTGGTTGAAGCGTGCATCCACCACCAGCGCCAGCTGGCGGTCGAGCAGGTCGGCCAGGTTGGCGATGGTGTTCTTCAGCGCATCCATCGCGAACGCGATGTGGCCACCATAGAAGTGGCCGCCGTGCAGGATGCGTTCGCCGTCGGCGTCGATCAGCGGGTTGTCGTTGGCGCTGTTGAGTTCGGTTTCGATGAACTGGCGCAGGAACGGCAGCGCATCCTGGACCACGCCGATCACGTGCGGGGCGCAGCGCAGCGAGTAGCGGTCCTGCAGGCGCTGTTCGTTGCGCGGCGGGCGGTCGCTGTGCAGGTCCTCGCGCAGGCGCGCGGCGATCTGCATCTGGCCCGGGTGCGGCTTGGCCGCGAACAGCATCTCGTCGAAGTGGTGCGCATTGCCGTCGCTGGCCAGCACGTTGAACGCGGTCAGGCGCGTGGCGAGCTTGGTGAGATAGTCAGCGCGGTCGTAGGCCAGGCAGGCCAGCGCGGTCATCACCGCGGTGCCGTTCATGATCGCCAGGCCTTCCTTGGGCCGCAGCCGCAGCGGCGCCATGCCTATCTCGGCCAGCACTTCGGCGGCCGGGCGGCGTGCCCCCTGGTACATCACTTCGCGTTCGCCACACAGCACGGCGGCCACGTAGGACAGCGGAGTGAGGTCGCCACTGGCGCCGACCGAACCTTCGGCCGGAATCAACGGCAGCACGTCGTGGCGCAGCAGCGTGGCCAGGCCCTGCAGCAGCGGATGGCTGACCCCGGACATGCCGCGCACCAGCGAGGCCAGGCGCGCGGCGATCACCGCGCGGGTTTCCTGTTCGTCCAGGAAGCGGCCCAGGCCACAGCCGTGGTAGGTGAACAGGTGGTGCGGCAGTTCGGCTACCAGCGCCGGCGGAATGTTGACCGTGCACGAGTCACCATAGCCGGTGGTCACGCCGTAGATCACCCCGTCTTCGCGCAGCAGGCGATCGAGGAAATCGGCGCCGCGCTGGATGCGCGCGGTGAATGCCGGGTCGTCGCTGACCACGGCGTAGGCGTGGCGCTGCGACAGCGCGACCACGTCTTCAATGGTCAGCGGCGCATCGCCGAAGCGGAGCGTCCGGGCCGGGGTGGAGCCTGCATTACGTGCCATGAGATGCCTGATCCCAGAAGGGGAAGAAGTTGAACCAGTCCAAGGGGGCTTCGGTGACCTGCTGTTCCAGCCACCGGGCGAAATGTTCGGCCTGCGCGGTCAGCGCCGCATCGCGCGAGCCGCGCGGCAGGATGATGCGGTCGCTGAAGTGCTCGAAGCGCACGCGGTAGCCCTTGCCCTCATGCAGGCAGGCCATGGTGTAGACCGGGCATGCCAGCGCGGAGGCGAGCACGTAGGCACCGATCGGGAACTGCGCGGTGTGGCCGAGGAACGGCGCCGGCACGGTGCGCCCGCCGCGCAGCGGCACGCGGTCGCCGACGATGGCCACGAAGCCGCCCGCCTGCACCCGCCGCTGCAGTTCCACGGCGGTGGCCGGGCCCATGTCGGTGACCTGCATCAGCTCCACCGAGGCCAGCGGGTCCAGCCGTTGCATCAGCCGGTTGAAGCGCTGCGCGTGGGCGGTGTGCACCAGCACGGTGATGTGGAAGCCGGGCACCTGCTCGGCCAGCACCTGGCACAGCTCCAGGCAGCCGATGTGCGCGGTGAGGATCAGCCCGCCTTCGCGGCGTGCGATCTTTTCCAGCATCAGGTCGCGCTGCAGCTGGATGCGCTCGGGCGGGTAGCGCCCGCCCAGGCCGAGCAGCTTGTCCAGCAGCGTGTCGGCGAACAGCGCGAAGTGTTTCAGGCTGGTCAAGCGCCCCGGCGTACCGCCGAGCACGCCGGTGTGCGCCTGCAGCCGCTCCAGGTACTGCAGCGAGGCGCGGCGCGCCACGCTGTTGCTCAACCAATGGCACAGCACCACCGGGTATACGCACAGGCGGAACGGCCAGCGTCCGAACCAGCGGTGTACCCAGCACAGGAACAGCACCCCGGCGGCCGAGGTGGTCTCACCCAGGTCGGCCCAGTGCGGGGCGTTGGCCGGTGCCGGTGCGTTCATGCCGCCGCGGTTCCTGCTACGCGGCGCCACAGCAGGCGCGGCGCGCGCCGCAGCATGCCGAAGAACAGCCGGGTGTGCATGCGGCTGATGCGCACGTTGTCGCGCCACACATCGAAGTGCGACACGCCGTCGCTGGGATAGGTAACCCGGGTGGGCACGCTGATCACCGCCACGTCGCGCCAGAACAGCCGCACCAGGATCTCGCTGTCGAAATCCATGCGCCGGCCGATGGTTTCTTCGCCGACCAGGCGGGTGACCGGGGCCAGCGGATACAGGCGGAAGCCGCACATCGAATCGCGGATCCGCAGCGACAGGGTGTTGATCCAGACCCAGATGTGGGTGGCGTAACGGCCGTACAGGCGCGCCTTGGGCACGCTCTCGTCGTAGGCCGGAATGCCGCAGATCACCGCCTGCGGATGCTGCGTCGCCAGCGCCTGGAAGCGCGGGATGTCGCCGGGATCGTGCTGGCCATCGGCATCGATCTGCAGCACGTGCGAGTACCCGCGCCGTGCCGCTTCGGCGAACCCGGCCAGCATGGCGCCGCCCTTGCCCTGGTTCACGTCCAGGCGCAGCAACGCGACCTGGTCCGGGTGCGCCTGCGCCAGGGCCTGCAGTACCTGCGCGCAGGCCAGGTGCGAACCGTCATCCACCAGCAGGCAGGGCAGTCCACTGGCACGCACGCCCTGCACCACCGCGCCGATGGCCTGTTCGTGGTCGTAGACCGGAATCACCACCAGCGTGGACAGCGACGGCGCGGAAGACGGCTCATGCATCGCCGAACACCACCCGGCCGCTGGCATGCACGCCATGGTCGGACACATAGCGGAAGCTCAGCACCGATTTGAGCGCGTCCCAGCCCAGGGTCAGCTGCAGCCGGTCGCCCGGACGTGCCACATGCTGGAATTTCAGGGCATCCATCCGCTCGAAGCGCGGCGGCATGCTGAACACTTCGCGCGCGAAGTGGATGGCCCAGTCCAGCTGGACCACACCCGGCAGGATCTTCGCCTGCGGGAAGTGCCCGTCGAAGGCGACCAGCTCCGGGTCCAGCGGCAGCAGCAGCTGCGCGGCGTCCGCATCGCGCTGCTGCCACTGCGCCACCGGCAGCAGCGGCCGGAACAGCGCTTCGAGCGACGACGCGGTGACCTTGCCCTGTGCGTTGTACGGCAGCTCCTCGATGAAGCGCCAGCGTCGCGGCCGGGTCACCGCGTCATGGCTCTGCGCCAGGTGCGCGCCCAGCGCCTGCGCCTGCTGGCGTCGCTGCGCGTCTGTCCACTGCGCCACGCCAGCAGCCTGCGGCACCACCACGGCGGCCAGCTGTTCGCGCGCCCCGGGCAGCACCAGCACGCGCACGTCCTGCACCTGCGGGTGCGCGCGCAGGTGCTGTTCCAGTGCATCGAGCGACACTCGGCGCTCTTCGATCTTGACGATCCGGTCGGCCCGCCCGAGCAGGCGGAAACTGCGCCCGGCATCGGCCTCCACGCGGTCCTGGGTCTGCCACCACGCCGCATCGGCCAGGTGCGGCGACGCTACCGACAGGCAACCGTCCTCGATGCGCCAGGACACGCCGGGCAGAGGATGCCACTGCGGCTGCTCCGCGCTCCAGCGGCGCCAGGCGATGCCGCCGGTCTCGCTGCTGCCGAACACTTCGGTGGGCGCCACGCCGAGCAGCGCGCGCGCCTGCAGTGCGGCCTCGCTGGGCAGCGGGCCGCCGGAGGAAAACACCGCGCGCAGGCGGCCGTCCAACGACGACCAGTCCAGCTGTTCCGGCAGGCGCTTGAGATGGGCCGGGGTGGCGACCAGCACCGACGGCTGCCGTGCCAGCGCGCTGACCAGGTCTTCGTGGAAGAAGCGGCGCGGCTGGATCGCACGGCCCGCGGCCAACGGCCACAGCACGCGGAACAGCAGGCCGTAGATGTGCTGGTGCGAGACGGTGCCGTGGACCTGCGCGCCGTCGAGCTGTTCGCCGAAGGCGGCCTGCAGCGCATCGACCTCGCGGGTCAGCTGGCGCATGCGCTTGCTGATCGCGCTGGGCGCGCCGGTGCTGCCGGAGGTGAACACCACCAGTTCCAGCGCATCCTCGTCCAGCGCCGCCAGCACGGTGTCCGGAGGCGCGGCGTCGAGGGGCTGCAACGGGGCATAGCGGGCGGGTACGTCACCGGCGAACCCGGCCACGCGAGGGCCCAGCCCGTCGAGGGTGGCCGGGAGGCTATCGCCGCCCAGGAACACGCGTTTTCCCGCATGCCAGGCGCCGAAGAGCGCAGCGGCAAAGGCCAGCGTGTCGTCGAAATACAGCGCCCAGTCGCGGCCCGGCGCGGCGGCGAACGCCTGTTGCCAGCCCAGCACCCGGGTGCGGAATTCCGCGTGGTCGACACCGCGGCCCTCGGCGTCGATGCCGACGATGCGGTCGGGCTGCGGGGCCAGGGCCAACCGGTCCAGCGCGATCCACTCAGCCATGCGCGTGCGCCGCCTTCACCCGCCGCCGCACCAGCCATTCACCACCAAACAGGACACCCATCATCACGTAGGCCAACAATCCGTTGTAGAGCGCCCAGACCTGGTTGGAGGCCCAGAACGCCGTGACCAGGGCCAGGGCCCCGTTGAGGACGAAAAAGCCGCACCACACCTGGGTGACGCGGCGGGTATAGACCACGGCGAACGGCGGCAGGTCCGGCTCGGTCAATCTTGCCAGCCGCTCCACCGCGCTGGGCGGGAAGCGCAGGCTGGTGGCGAAGATCACCAGCATCACCGCATTGACCAGCGCCGGGTACAGCTTCAACGGCAAGGCCTGGTTGAACGCAGTGGCCAGCAGCGCCAGCAGGCCGGCACCGAGGGCGGCGGCCCACCACACCGGTTGGCGGGTGGTCAGCGCGCGCAGGGCGGCCAGTGCGAACAGAAGCAGCGCCATCCAGCGCGGTTCGAAGCGGCCCAGCGACAGGTACACCACCAGCGGATACGCCAGCGACAGCACCGCAAACGCCGCGACCCGCACCCGGACCATGGTCGACCTTCAGCGGCGGCCGTCAGGCGGCCGCTTGCCCGGGCAGCAGGCCATGCACGACATCGACGATGTCCTGCACGGTGCGTACCGACTTGAACGCTTCAGGCTGCAGGTTGCGGCCGAGCAGTGGCTTGAGCTGCACGATCAGGTCGACCGCATCGATGCTGTCGATGTCCAGGTCGTCATACAGACGGGCCTGGGGGGTGATCCGTACCGGCTCGATCTCAAAGCTGTCCTTGAGGATCTTGACGATGCGATCGAAAAGTTCGTTCTTGGTCATGGCAAATCCTGACGCGCCGTTACGACGGCTGGCGTGCGGCGACGAAGTCGCTCAATGCACGCACGCTGGAAAAATGGCGACGGGTTTCTTCCGAATCGGCGGACAGGCTGACACCGTACTTTTTCTGCAGGGCCAATCCAAGTTCGAGCGCATCGATCGAATCAAGGCCCAGGCCCTCCACGAACAGGGGCGCCTCGGCGTCGATGTCCTCTGGAGCGATGTCTTCCAATGAAAGCGATGAAATGATCAATTCCTTGATCTCGTGCTCAAGTGCCTGCACGGCTTGGGTCTCCAGCAAAGTCAAAGTAGTGGGCAAGGTGATCGGTCACGCGCCGGGCCGCCAAGGCATCCCCCCTGGGCGTGCCGTCTGCCCCGGTCAGGAAGGGGGCGATCGGGATATCGTCCCCGACTTCCAGCTGAACGTGAAAACGACGTGATGGCACACGATACCATTTCTGGCCCTTGGTCAGCGTGAGCGGCCGGCAGGTGATCCGGACCGGGGTGATGTCGAGCTGGCCCCGCACCGCGATGTTGGCGGCCCCGCGCTGCAGGTGCAGCGGCTGGCCCGGCACGGTCCGGGTGCCCTCGGGGAAGATCACCAGATTGCCCCCCGCCCGTACCGCGGCGATGCAGTCGTCGATCAGCCCCGCGCCGTCGCTGTTGGACACGTACCCGGCGGCCCGGACCGGCCCGCGCATGAACGGGTTGCGCGCGACCGCCTGCTTGACGACGCAATCGGCGTTGGGCAACTGCGCGATCAGCAGGACCACGTCGATCAGCGTGGGGTGGTTGGCCAGGATCAGCAGGCCGTTGCGGCGCAGGCGCTCGGCGCCGTGGATCTCGTAGGTCATCACCCCCAGCCCGCGCATCAGGGCGACGTGGCTGGCGAAACTGAATTGGACCAGCCGGCGTGCCAGGCGGCGGCGCCGGGCGGTATGCCGGATCAGCAGCAGGAGCGGCAACAGCAGCCCGCCCAGCAGCAGCCCGCCGATCCCGAAGACGGCGAAACTGAGACCGGTACCGACCACGCGCCAGGCGTGGTCGAGGCGGGCCTGCCAGCGCTCAGCCATGGCGCTGCCAGGTCCACTGCTGGCCATTGGCCTGGAACTGCAGGCCCGGATCGCCGGACAACAGGAAGCGCAGCGCGTCCAGGCTGTGCGGCAGCGCGCCGGCCGGGCTGTCCTGCCCGCCCTTGCCCCAGCCCAGCGACAGCCGGGTGCCCGGGGCACCGGCGCGGGCCAGCCGCCAGCACCAGGCGAAGAACGGGTCGGGTTCGTCGGCGAAGCCGGCATACACCGCCGGCAGCGGCGACTCATAGGCGACCACGCGCACTTCCGGCGCGCCATCGGCGAGCAGGCCGAAGGCTTCCACGCAGGCGGCCTCCACCGTGCCGCGGCCCCCGGCCAGGGCCAGGTAGTTGCCGCGTTGCCCGCGTGCGATCGAGTACAGGGCGGCCACGGCGTTGTGCACCGACAGCCCGAAGGCGGTGGGTGACATCGCGGTGTCCTGGCGCAGGGTGTCCAGCAGTTCCATCGACCGCGCCACGTCACCGTGGCGGGAAGCGAACACCAGCGGGACCTGGCCGACATCGTCGGCTTGTTCGCACCAGCAGGCGGCCTGGATGGCCATCCGGCCCAGGCGCTCGATGCGGCGACGCTGCATGGCCGGCACTTCAGGCAGCGCCGGCGTGTCGGGCCCCGTGGGCAGTGTCGGCGCCTGCGCCCACGCCTGCCACTCCGATTTCGTGGTCAGTCCCGGTGCCCAGGCCGACCAATCCACAACTGAGAACTCGATCATACGCGCCTGTATTGGACATCGACCGGCGTGCCGGGGCACGCCGCGAAAGGAGCGCACGCTATCATGACACCCTTGGCACTGGCAGCTTTCACAATCTGAAATGAGTAGCACGATCCACAGCGTAGCGGCCGCGCAGGTCTCCACTCCATCGGTAAACCCCGCGCTGTTCCGTGCGTTCTACGCCCCGGCCGCGGCCCGGGACGCTGCCCTGGCCGACCCGCTTACCCTGGCCGTGTTCGGCTTTTCCGCCCCGGCCCCGGCCAGCGACGACCCGCGCTGGCTGTGCGTGCCGCTGGCCGAACAGGGCCCGGCGCAGATCGAGGTCTGGCAGGGCGCGACGCCGGTAAGGCACGGCGTGCGCGCAGGGGTGCGCTGGTCGGCCAATGACACGGTGCTGTTCGGAGCGATCGAGATCGACGAAGTCGAGGACGATATCGAATCAGCCGCAGCCGATGCCTATTCGCAGCTGAGTGGCTTCCTCGCCGACTGCGGGTACCCGCATCTGCTGCGGACCTGGAATTACCTCGACGCGGTGACTGAAGGCGAAGGCGACCAGGAGCGTTACCGGCGCTTCTGCGTGGGCCGCGTGCGCGGGCTGCGCGAGCTGGACGAGGCGGCATTGCCGGCCGCCACCTGCATCGGCCGCTTCGACGGCGTGCGCCGGTTGCAGGTGTACTGGCTGGCCGCGCGCGAGCCGGGCCTGCCGCTGGAAAACCCGCGCCAGGTCAGCGCGTTCCGTTACCCGCGCCAGTACGGCCCGCAGTCGCCCAGCTTCTCGCGCGCGCTGCTGCCGCCGCCCGCTACCGGCCTGCCCCTGCTGCAGTCGGGCACGGCGGCCATCGTCGGGCATGTCTCCCAGCACACCGGGTCGGTGGCCGAACAGCTGGAAGAGACCCTGACCAACCTGCAGAGCCTGGTGGACGCCGCGCGCCTGCAAAGGCCGGGGTTGCCGGCCACGCTGGGGGCGGAATCCGTGTTGAAGGTGTATGTGCGCCGGGCCGAGGACATGCCGGCGATTGCAGCGCGAATGGCCGACCTGCCGGGCAGCCCTGCCTTCGTGGTGCTGCACGCCGAGGTGTGCCGCGCCGAATTGTTGGTCGAGATCGAAGGCCTGCACGGGTGACGCGCGTGACGACCAACGGTCGTCACCTACCGCGTATCGTCTGGCCAGGGATGTGCCGCGTTTCGGCCGGGCCGGGGATGTGCCCCGAATCGTCCGTTCCGGGATGTACCGCACGCCGGTAGGTGACGACCGTTGGTCGTCACCCGGGCCCGGTCAATGGTATCCGGCGTCCGCGCGGACCTTGCCGCGGAATACGCGGTACGACCACGCGGTGTAGCCCAGGATCACCGGCAGCAGCACCACCAGGCCGACCAGGCTGAAGCCCATCGACGAGGCCGGGGCGGCCGCCTGCCACAGGGTCATGCTCGGCGGCAGCAGGTACGGCCACATGCCCAGCACCAGCCCGATGAAGCCCAGCACGAACAGCGCCAGGGTGAGCAGGAACGGCGGCAGGTCGCGGCGCGGGTGCATGGCGCTGCGCCACAGCGCCACCGCCACGGCCAGGGTCAGCAGCGGCACCGGCGACAGCCACCAGAAGTTGCCATCGCTGAACCAGCGCGCCATCAACCGCGAATCCAGGAACGGCAGCCACGCGCTGACCAGCCCCATGAACACGATCACCGCCACCACCAGCGGCCGGGTCAGGGTGCGCGCGAAGGTCTGCTCGCGGCCTTCGGTCTTCAGGATCAGCCAGGTGCTGCCGAGCAGCGCGTAGCCGAACACCACCGCCGCGCCGGTCAGCATCGAGAACGGGCTGAACCAGCCGAACGCCCCGCCCACGTACTGGCCGTCCACGACCTGCAGGCCCTGCACCAGCGCGCCAAGGATCACGCCCTGGGCAAACGCGGCCAGCAGCGAGCCCAGCCCGAAGGCCACGCTCCACAGCCGCCGCGAGCGGTGCGCCTTGAAGCGGAATTCGAATGCCACGCCACGGAACACCAGCGCCACCACCAGCAGCAGGACCGGCAGGTACAGCGCCGACAACAGTGCGGCATAGGCCTTGGGGAAGGCCGCCATCAACCCTGCCCCGCCCAGCACCAGCCAGGTTTCATTGCCGTCCCAGATCGGCGCGGCGGTGTTCATCATCACGTCGAGCTGTTCTTCATCCTCGGCCATCGGCGCGAGGATGCCGATGCCCAGCACGAAACCATCCAGCACCACGTACATCAGCACGCCAAAGCCGATCACCGCGAACCATGCCACCGGCAGCCAGGTCGTCATCTCCATGTCAGCGCTCCTCCAGCGGTTCGTCGGCCCCGGACAGCGGCCGCGCCGGGGTGTGGCTGCCGTCCTCGATCGGCGGCTGGTGGTCGTGCGGCTTCGGGCCGGTGCGGATGATCTTCACCAGGTACCAGATGCCCCAGCCGAACACGAATGCATAGCCGACGACGTACACGCCCAGCGACAGCGCGGTCATCCATGCGCTCTGCGGACCGACCGCATCGGCGGTGCGCAGCACCCCGTACACCACCCACGGCTGGCGGCCCATTTCGGTGACGAACCAGCCCGACACCAGCGCGATGAAGCCGCTGGGCAGCATCCAGTTCCAGCCGCGCACCAGCCATCGCGATTCCAGCAGGCGGCCACGCCACCACTGGAAGGCCGAAGCCCAGGCCAGCAGCAGCATCAGCGTGCCCAGCCCGACCATGATGCGGAAGGCGTAGAACACCGGCACCACCGGCGGGCGCTCACTGGCCGGCACCGAGGTGAGCGGGTCGAAGGTCCCGTCGAGTGAATGGGTCAGGATCAGGCTGCCCAAGCGCGGGATGGCGATCTCGAAATCGTTGCGCTCGGCCTTCTCGTTAGGCACCGCGAACACCACCAGCGGCACCCCTTCGCCCTCGCCTTCGGCATGCCAGTGCGCCTCCACCGCCGCGATCTTCATCGGCTGGTGCTTGAGCGTGTTCAGGCCGTGCATGTCGCCGACGAAAATCTGCACCGGCACGGTGAGCGCGGCGAAGGCCACCGCGGCCAGCAGCATGGTGCGCCCGGCTTCGACATGCTTGCCCTTGCGCAGGTACCACGCGCCGACCCCGCCGATCACGAAGCAGGTGGTGATGAACGAGCCCAGCGCCATGTGCGCGAGGCGGTACGGGAAGGAGGGGTTGAACACCACCTGCCACCAGTCCTGCGGCACCACGATGCCGTCGATGATGGCGTGCCCGGCCGGGGTCTGCAGCCAGCTGTTGGACGACAGGATCCAGAACGTGGACACCAGCGTGCCCAGCGCCACCATGCAGGTGGACAGGAAATGCAGGCGCGGCGAGACCTTGCCCCAGCCGAACATCATCACGCCCAGGAAGCTGGCTTCCAGGAAGAACGCGGTGAGCACTTCATAGGTGAGCAGCGGCCCGATCACGCTGCCGGCCACCTGGCTCAGCCGTGGCCAGTTGGTGCCGAACTGGAAGGCCATGACGATGCCGCTGACCACGCCCATGCCGAAGGACACCGCGAAGATCTTCTGCCAGAAGAAGTACAGCTCGCGCCAGATCGGCTTCTTCGTGCGCAGCCACTGGCCCTCCACGAAGGCGAGCCAGCTGGCCGTGCCGATAGTGAAGGCCGGGAACAGCACATGGAAACTGATGACGAACCCGAACTGGATCCGCGACAACAACAACGCGTCCACGCGACGCCTCCGCAGCATTCTCTGGAATCCGCACCAGTCTGGGCCGATTTCCGTGAAGAGGGCATGCGACCCGGTGACGCGCTGCTTCACTTTGTCGCAGTCTGGAACCCGGCGCGGTGCGGCGTCGCACGACCAACGGTCGTGCGCTACCGGGGGACCGTTCCGGGCGGGCGCTGCCCATTACCTGTGGCCCCCTCCCGGAACGCTTACGGCTGCTACGCTTGGCGGGTTTTTCCTTTACGGTGCTGCCCGCAATGCCCAGAACGCTGCCCTTGTCCCTGCTGCTGCTTGCCGCCCTTGGTGGCGCGGCCCACGCGGCACCGACGCCGATCACCATTGAACAGGCCATGGCCGACCCGGACTGGATCGGTCCGCCGGTCGAGAGCGCCTGGTGGTCGTGGAACAGCCAGCAGGTCGAGTACCAGCTCAAGCGCACCGGCAGCCCGGTCCGCGACACCTTCCGCCAGCCGGTCACCGGCGGCGCCGCCAGCCAGGTCGCCGATGACCAGCGCGGCAGCCTGGACGTGGAAAACCCGGTCTACGACAGCGCCCGCCAGCGCGCCGCGTTCGTGCGCAACGGCGACGTGTTCCTGCGTGACCTGCGCAGCGGCGCCCTGACCCAGCTCACCCGCAGCACCGAGAAGGCCGGTGCGGTCGGCTTCGCCCGCGACGGCGGGGTCATCTGGCGCACCGGCCAGACCTGGTTCCACTGGACCGCCGCCGGCGTGCAGCAGGTGGCCAGCCTGAAGGCCGAAAAGAACCCCGATGACGCCCCCAAGGCCGACGTGCTGCGCGACCAGCAGCTGCGGACCCTGGCCACGCTGCGCAACGACCGCGCCCAGCGCGACGCGCTCAAGCAGCAGGAAGCCAGCTGGCGCCGCGCCGACAGCACCCGTGCACCGGGCCCGGTGTACCTGGGCGCCGAGGTGGAGATCGTCGACAGCGCGCTGTCGCCGGACACCCGCAGCCTCATCGTGGTCACCAAGCCGAAGAGCTTCGATGAAGGCCGCGGCGGCAAGATGCCCAAGTACGTGACCGAATCGGGGTATGAGGAATTCGAGGACACCCGTACCCGGGTGGGCCGCAACGATCCGGAGCCGAACGCGCTGTGGCTGGTCGACGCGGTCACCGGCACGGTCAAGCCGCTGTCGCTGGACAGCCTGCCGGGCATCGGCACCGACCCGCTGGCCTCGATGCGCAAGGCCGCCGGCAAGGATGCGCTGAAGGGCAACCGTTCGGTGCAGGTGCTGGGCGGCCCCGGCGCGCCCGGCGTGCGCTGGAGCGCCGACGGCCAGCAGGCCGCGATCCTGCTGCGCGCCAACGACAACAAGGACCGCTGGATCGCCAGCGTCAGCCCGACCGAGGCGAAACTGCAGAACCGCCACCGCCTCACCGACGCGGCCTGGATCAACTGGAGCTTCAACGATTTCGGCTGGTCCAGCGACAACCGCACGCTGTGGCTGCTGTCGGAAGAATCGGGCTATTCGCACCTGTACACCCAGCAGGGCACGGCCAGGCCGCAGGCGATCACCAGCGGCAAATGGGAAACCTCGATGCCGGTGCCCAGCGCCGATGGCCGTGGCTTCTACGTGCTGTGCAACCAGCAGGCGCCGGGCGACTACGAGGTGTGCGCGGTGGACACCGCCTCGCGCCAGGTGCGTGAGCTGACCTCGCTCAACGGCGTGGAAGACTTCTCGCTGTCGCCGGACGGCCAGCAGCTGCTGGTGCGCTACTCCGGCGCCTACCTGCCGGCGCAGCTGGCGGTGGTGCCCACTGCCGGCGGCCAGGCCAAGGTGCTGACCGATACCCGCAGCGCCGCCTTCAAGGCGCGCCAGTGGATCCAGCCCAAGCTGGTGCAGGTGCCTTCGAAGCACGGCGCCGGCGTGGTCTGGGCCAAGTACTACGGCCCGGAGAACCTGGAGCCGGGCAAGAAGTACCCGATCGCCATGTTCGTGCACGGCGCCGGTTACCTGCAGAACGTGCACCAGCGCTACCCCGCCTACTTCCGCGAGCAGATGTTCCACAACCTGCTGGTGCAGCAGGGCTACGTGGTGCTGGACATGGATTACCGCGGCAGCGAGGGCTACGGCCGCGACTGGCGCACCGCGATCTACCGCAACATGGGCCACCCGGAACTGGAAGACTACAAGGACGGCCTCGAGTGGCTGGTCGCCACCCAGCAGGGTGACCGCGACCACGCCGGCATCTACGGTGGCTCCTACGGCGGCTTCATGACCTTCATGGCGCTGTTCCGTTCGCCGGGCACGTTCAAGGCCGGCGCCGCGCTGCGCCCGGTGGTGGACTGGCACCAGTACAACCACGGCTACACCGCCAACATCCTCAACACCCCGGACATCGACCCGGAGGCGTACCGCGTCTCCTCGCCGATCGAATACGCCGAAGGCCTGCAGGACCACCTGCTGATCGCGCACGGGATGATGGACGACAACGTGTTCTTCCAGGACTCGGTCAACCTCACCCAGAAGCTGATCGAGCTGCACAAGGACAACTGGAGCATCGCGCCCTACCCGCTGGAGCGCCATGGCTACGTGCGTGCCGATTCCTGGCTGGACCAGTACAAGCGCATCCTCAAGCTGTTCGAAGAGAACCTGAAGTGAGCCACGACGCGGCGACGATACGGATCGTCGCCGCGGTCATCTGCGACGCCCACCAGCGCGTGCTGGTGGTGCGCAAGCAGGGCTCGGCGGTGTTCATCCAGCCGGGCGGCAAGCCCGAGCCGGGCGAAGCCACGCTGGCCGCGCTGGCGCGCGAGCTGGACGAAGAGCTGGGCGTGCAGCTGGACCCGGCCACGGCCGTGCCGCTGGGCGCGTTCAGCGATTGGGCCGTCCATGAACCCGGCTGCCGGGTGCAGGCCCAGGCCTGGTGGGTACAGGTACTGGGCACGCCGCAGGCGCGCGCCGAAATCGCCGAACTGGCGTGGGTACCCCTGCAGCCACCGCATGGCCGCCGCTTGGCACCGTTGAGCGAAGACCATATCCTGCCGGCGGCCAGGCGCGTGATCGTGCCAGGCTGACCCCACTGCTCACTGCCAGGACACCGGATGTCGTCTTCCTACCCCCCGTTGTTGCCGACTGCTGCCGCTGCAACTGCCGCCCCGATCGGCGACGCTGCGCCCCGCTTCCTGGCCCCGCTGGCCAAGTCGGTACTGGTGGTGTGCATCGTCTCTGCCGTGTGCTGGGCCGGCTGCGCGGTTCTGGCCGTACTGCTGGGCAACTCGGCGTGGCTGCACGACCTGCTGCAGGGCGCCGACCTGTCCTGGATGCCGCCGTCGCTGCGCTGGTTCGGCCGGCATGCCGTGGCGGTGAACCTGTGGCTGTTCGCCCTGTGCGTGGCCGGCGCCATCGCCTGCTGGGGGCTCCTGCGCCGGCAGCGCTGGGCGCTGTGGACCTTCATCGTGCTGCTGGTGCTGACCGCGCTGCTCAACTTCGTCGGCGCCTGGGTCATCGACGACATCTTCCGCTACCTGATCGTGCACCTGCCGCAGCACGTGGGCGCCGAGGATGCCAGCCAGCTCCGCCACGACCTGCGCATCAACCGCGTGCTCTACACCGGCATCACCGTGCTGACCGCGCTGGCCTTCGCCGTCCTGCATGGCTGGCTGCTGGTGCGCGTGCTGCGCCCGGACGTGCAGCGGTGGTTCAAGCGTTGATGCCGGATCCGGCGCGGCCGCGTGCGGTACATTACCGCCATGAACGATTTCGACCGCGTCCGCGCCTACCTCATCGATCTGCAGGACCGCATCTGCACCGCCATTGAAACCGCCGACGGCCAGGCCCGCTTCGCCGAGGACGTCTGGCAGCGTGCCGAAGGCGGTGGCGGGCGCACCCGCATCCTGCGCGATGGCGCGGTGTTCGAGCAGGCCGGCATCGGCTTCTCCGACGTTTCGGGTACCCGCCTGCCGCCATCGGCCTCGGCCAACCGGCCGGAACTGGCCGGTGCCTCGTGGCGCGCCACCGGCGTGTCGCTGGTGTTCCACCCGCGCAACCCGTACCTGCCCACCACCCACGCCAACGTGCGCTACTTCAGTGCCGAACGCGATGGTGAGCAGGTGGCATCGTGGTTCGGCGGCGGCTTCGACCTGACCCCGTTCTATCCGTTCGACGAAGACGTGCAGCACTGGCACCAGGTCGCCCACGACCTGTGCGCGCCGTTCGGTGAAGAACGCTATGCGGCGCACAAGCGCTGGTGCGACGAATACTTCTTCCTGCGCCACCGCAATGAAACGCGCGGCGTGGGCGGGCTGTTCTTCGACGACCTGCACGGCGACTTCGAACGCGATTTCGATTACCTGCGCGCGGTCGGCGACGGCTTCCTGCAGGCCTACCTGCCGATCGTGGAGCGGCGCAAGGAGGCCGCGTACGGGGAGCGCGAGCGCGAGTTCCAGCTGTACCGCCGTGGCCGCTACGTGGAATTCAACCTGGTCTACGACCGCGGCACCCTGTTCGGCCTGCAGAGCGGTGGCCGCAGCGAAAGCATCCTGATGAGCCTGCCCCCACGCGTGCGCTGGGAGTATGGGTTCCAGCCGGAGCCCGGCAGCGCCGAAGCGCGGCTGGGCGATTACCTGGTGCCGCGCGACTGGCTCAGCCTGGGCTGAGCGGGTCCGCGCTGCCATCGAGCTGCGCTGCATACGCCGCCTGCGCCTTGCACGCTTTGTCCAGGTAATGGGCGTACTCCTGCTGCGCGTTGCTGATCACACTGCATTCGTCGCCATCGAACAGGCCGGCGCCGCAATACACGCGGCCCGATGCCGCCAGCGCTTCGTGCCGTCGAATCACCTCGCCTAGGTAGTTGCGGGCTGCTTCCAGCTTGCCTTCGGTGCGCACCAGGTACTTCAACTGCTTCTGCAACTCGCGGCGTTGCGTCTCCGGATGCAGGCGCCTGAAGATGCGCAGCCGCCACGAGCGCGGCCCGTTGGCCACCGCGGTAGGTAGCGCACGCGAGGGCGGCAGCCGCCTGGGGGCAGCGTCCTCTCTCAATCCCTCGGCATAGGGAGGAGGGGGATCCGCGTCCTGCCCCATCACCTGGGCGTAGGTCGGCGGCGGGGAAGACGCCCGCATCGCCTCGTGATGTGACGGGGGCATGCCGTGCAGCTGCCGGTTGGCTGCCCGGCCTTCCTCGTACACGGGGACCCACCGCCGGGGGGTGCCGACGGGCGAGGGGGAAGTGGCGGGGATATCAAACGGCATCGCGAGCATCTCCTTTGCGCGGGCCAGCCGGACGGCGGCCACTGATACCGGCGATTGCAGCAGCAGGCTTCCGGCTGCGCTTCCAGGTTTCGATCTTTGGCGGCCGGCGCTACCGCTTCCGCGTCACGATGGTGATGTGGCCGTTGATTTCCAGCAGCGCCATGGAGACCTCGCTGATGTGCGCGCAGCCCTGCTGGCGCATGGCCGCCTCCACGTCCGCACGGGTGACCAGTTCGCGCCGCAGCACCGAGTCCAGCAGCTTGCCGTCACGCGCGATCAGCACCGGCTCGCCTTCCACCAGCGCTTCAATACGGCGGCTGCGCTGGCTGAGCCAGCCCACGCCGTAGTTGAGTGAGATCAGGGTAGCCGCGAGCAGCAGGCCGCCGCCGAGCGAGGTGTCCTTGCCAAGCAGCGCGTTCTGCACCGCGTTGCCCAACAGCACGATCAGCAGCACGTCGAACGGGGTGATCTGGCCCAGCGCGCGCTTGCCCGACAGGCGGACCATGCCGAGTACGACCACGTACACCACGACGGCGCGCAGGATGAATTCCCACCAGGGCATGGCCAGGTCGAACAGGTCGCTCATCGGGGGTTTCCTTGGGTACTGCTGGCAGCATGGGCGTGTGGCGTGCCAGAGGCAATCGGCATCGCTTGGGCCGGCCAACGGCCGGCGCTACCCCATTGCCGTGTGGGGAGCCCAAAATAAAAAGCCCCGCCGACCAGGGGGAGGTCAGCGGGGCCGGGGAACGGGCGCTTGGGGAGGAGCCCCCGTTCCGAGATCTGCTCCAGGGGATGGGAGAGATCCACAACAGGCGTTGCGCCTGTCGAGGTCTATAAAAGCACCTTGAACATTGATGATTCGTGAAGGCTGCCAATTAATACTCGGGTGAATCTTGAAACATTCATCCAAGAGTCAGTTTCTAGCCCGGGAATGGACCAATTCAGCTTTTGTAACGTGATTTGGGTCTCAATGTGCCTCATCCCAGTTATCGCCGACACCCGCGTCAACCACCAGCGGAACCCGCAATTGCGCCGAAGACGACATTAGTTCCACCACCTGCGAGCGCAAGGTTTCCAGAAACTCGCTTTCGGTTTCGAATACCAGTTCATCGTGCACCTGCAGAATCATCCGCGCGCGCCCGCCCTGGCCCTGCAGCCAGTCGTCCACCTTCACCATGGCGCGCTTGATGATGTCCGCGGCGGTGCCCTGCATGGGCGCATTGATCGCCGCACGTTCGGCGCCGGCGCGCAGGCCCTGGTTGCGGGCGTGAATGTCATTCAGATAAAGCCGGCGTCCTTCCAGCGTTTCCACATAGCCCTGGTCACGCGCCTGCTGGCGCATGCGTTCCATGAAGTCGCGCACGCCGGGGTAGCGGCTGAAATACAGGGCCACGTAGTCCTGCGCCTGGCCACGGTCGATGCCCAGGTTGCGGGCCAGCCCGAACGCGCTCATGCCATACATCAGGCCGAAGTTGATCGCCTTGGCGGCGCGGCGCTCGTTCGGGGTGACCTCGTCCAGCGCGCGGCTGAACACCTCGGCGGCGGTGGCGCGGTGCACGTCCACGCCCTGCTCGAAGGCGCGCACCAGGCCCGGGTCCTCGGACAGGTGGGCCATGATCCGCAGTTCGATCTGCGAGTAATCGCAGGCCAGCAGCTTGTGCCCTGGCGGGGCCACGAAGGCGCGGCGGATGCGGCGGCCGTCCTCGGTGCGGATCGGGATGTTCTGCAGGTTCGGGTCGGAGGAGGACAGGCGACCGGTGGCCGCACCGGACTGGTGGTAGCTGGTGTGGACCCGGCCGGTGTCGGGGTTGACCATCTCGGGCAGCTTGTCGGTGTAGGTGCTGCGCAGCTTGGCCAGGCCACGGTACTCCAGGATCACCCGCGGCAGCTCGTGCTGTTCGGCAATTGCCTCCAGCGCCTCTTCGTTGGTGCTGGGCTGGCCCTTGGGGGTCTTCACCAGCGCCGGCAGCTTCAGCTCGTCGAACAGCACCGCTTGCAGCTGCTTGGGCGAGTCCAGGCTGAAGGTGCGCCCGGCCAGCTCGGTGGCCTTCTGCTGTGCGGCCAGCATGCGCGCGCCCAGGTCCTGGCTCTGCCGGCGCAGCTCGGCGCTGTCGATATAGACGCCGTTGGCCTCGATCCGGGCCAGCACCGGTACCAGCGGCATTTCGATGCTGCGGTACACGTTGTCCAGCGACGCCGATTCCAGCAGCTGCGGATGCAGCACCCGGTGCAGGCGCAGGGTGATGTCGGCGTCCTCGGCCGCGTAGCGGCTGGCTTCGTCCAGCCCCACCTGCGAGAACGGGATCTGCTTGGCCCCCTTGCCGGCCACGTCCTCGAACTTGATCGTGGTGTAGCCCAGGTAGCGCATCGCCAGCGAATCCATGTCGTGGCGGGTGGCGGTGGAATTGAGCACGAAGCTCTCGAGCATGGTGTCGTCGTGATAGCCCTTCACGTCCACGCCATGGCGGCGCAGCACGTGCAGGTCGTACTTGCCGTGCTGGCCGAGCTTCTTCTTGTCCGGGTTCTCCAGCAGCGGGCGCAGCGCGTCCAGCACCTGGCCGCGCGGCAGCTGCGCCGGGGCGCCCGGGTAGTCATGCCCGACCGGGATGTAGGCGGCCTTGCCCGGTTCCACGGCCAGGCTGATGCCGACCAGGTTGGCGCGCATGGCATCCAGCGCGTCGGTCTCGGTGTCGAAGGCGATCAGCTCGGCCGCCTCGGCGCGGGCCACCCAGGCCTGCAGCTGCTCGGTGGTGAGCACGGTCTCGTACTCGCCCGGAGCGGACAGCGCCGCGTCCAGCGCCGGGGCCGGCTCGGCGGCCGCGCCCCGGGCGTAGCCGGCGGCGGTGCCGCGCAGGCTCACCGGGGCCTCGCTGGCCGCGGCGGGCGCCGGGACCGGGCCACCCAGTTCCTTCAGCGCCTGGGTGAAGCCATAGCGCAGGTACAGCTCGCCCAGTGCGGGCACGTCCGGGTCGCGCAGCGCCAGGGTCTGCGGGCTGGCCTCCAGCGCCACGTCGGTGCGGATGGTGACCAGTTCGCGGTTGAGCGGCAGCCGATCCAGCGCCGCGCGCAGGTTCTCGCCGATCTTGCCCTTCATGCCGGGGGCGGCGGCCATCACCCCGTCCAGGGTCTGGTACTCGGCCAGCCATTTGGCGGCGGTCTTGGGCCCGCACTTCTCCACGCCGGGCACGTTGTCCACGGCATCGCCCATCAAGGCCAGCAGGTCGACGATCTGGTCGGCGCGCACGCCGAACTTGTCCATCACCGTGGCGTCCGAATCCATGCGGCTGCCGGTCATGGTGTTGACCAGTTCGATGCCCGGGCGCACCAGCTGGGCGAAGTCCTTGTCGCCGGTGGAGATGGTGACGGTCATGCCGTCGCGGTGGCCCTGCAGTGCCAGCGTGCCGATCACATCGTCGGCCTCCACGCCGGGGATGCGCAGGATGGTCAGGCCCAGCGCCTCGACGATCTGGCACATCGGCTCGATCTGCGGGCGCAGGTCGTCGGGCATCGGCGGGCGGTTGGCCTTGTAGTCGGCGTACAGGTCGTCACGGAAGGTCTTGCCGGGCGCGTCGACCACGAAGGCGACGTACTCGGGGCGCTCCTTCAGCGTGGCGCGCAGCATGTTGACCACGCCGAACAGCGCGCCGGTGGGTTCACCGGCGGCATTGGTCAGCGGCGGAAGCGCGTGGAACGCGCGATACAGGTAACTGGACCCGTCAATCAGGACTAATCGGCTCATGCGACGATTCTACGCGCCCCGCCATGGCCGGTTACGGCACCGGCGTCACGGGGCATGGGGCATAATCGAGGCTCCCCCGCTCCAGGAACCGTGGTCCATGAAGACTCTGATGCTGGCAGGTCTGCTTGTGTTGGCTGGTTGTGCGACCACTGGGGGCAGCGCCGGCGCACCGCCGGTCGATGTCACCGGCGCCGATGTCGCCAGGCGCGTCATGGACAACGGCGACACCATCGAGGAATACCGGGTGGCCGGCCAGCTGCGCATGGTCAAGGTGACCCCGTCGCGCGGCGCCCCGTACTACATGTACGAAGGCGGCCAGACCGGCGGCGACCGCAGCAAGGACGGGGTGTCGCCGGTGTACTGGAAGCTCTACAGCTGGTAAGCCGGCCCCGTGCCCGGTCTGCCTGCCGCCCTGGAATGCCTGCCCGCCGTACCTGATGACGACTCCCGAACGCCGCAAGCCCATTGATTCCGCCGCCCTGCGCGACGGGCTGACTGCCGAGCAGCGCCAGGCCGTGGAGACCCTGGAGCACTTCGGCTGGGCACTGCGCTTCGTGCGCCGCCCGCTGTTCCGCGACCCGATACCGGTCCTGTTCGACCGCAGCGGCGAGCGCTACGTGGTGCTGCAGCCCGATGGCAGCCTGGACGAATCGCAGACGCTGAAGATACGGCCGTAGCGCGGGGCTCTGCGAGCAGCCGGGCAGAGCCCGGCGCTACGGGATGCTTGCAGGGCAGAGCCCGGCGCTACCGGATGACCAGGACCGGCACGCTGCTGCGCGCCAGCACTTCGGCGGTCTGGCTGCCCAGCAGCACCCGGGTCACGCCGCGGCGGCCGTGCGAGGTCATCACGATCAGGTCGCTGCTGCGCTCGGTGGCGGTATCGATGATGCCGTCGGCGGCGTAGCGGTCCAGCACGTGCACGGTGGTGGCCCGCAGGCCCTGCGCTTCGCAGGCGGCCTTGGCCGGGGCCAGGACCTTCTGCGCGGTTTCTTCGCGGTCGGCCTTGTACTCGGGGCTGTTGGTGTAGCCCACGCTCCAGCCCATCGCGTCATACATGCCCACCGCCCACGGCTCGGACACGGTGACGATGTCGACCTCGGCGTTGAGGTCGCGGGCCAGTTCCAGGCCCTTGAGCAGGCCCTTTTCGGACAGCTCGGAGCCATCGGTGGCAATCAGGATCCGCTTGTACATGAAACGCTCCTTGGCGAAGGCAGTGGGGACACCATTGCACACCCGGCGTGGAGACGATGCCTTGAGCGGGATCAATCGGCGGCGTCCACCCCTCCACCGCGCTGCATGGATGACGCAGGGCGCCGGCGTGTCGCCAGCAGGCCCACCACCGCCACGCCAGCCGCGGTCAGCCAGAACACCCAGCCCTCCAGGACCAGGCCGGGCACTGCGGCTGGCGGCGCGCAGCGCAGGTGAACCAGGTCCAGGCGGCCGCCGCTGTCCAGGCACGCAGTCACCTGCTCGAACAGGGCCAGCACCGGTGCCGCCCAGCCCGCCGACAGTGTCAGCGCGACCAGGGTCGCCATCAGGTACGGAATTCCCTTGTTCATGTGCATGCTCCCAGCAGACAGCGCCAGACTCTGGGCGCACGACCGGGGACCGACAAGCGGCACGCGACGAAGCAGGTGAAAACGGGGATGAGTCGCGTTTGAGCGGCGGTAGAGCCGACTGTCAGTCGGCTGCTCTCCCGTCGGATGCGCGGCGGCTGGGGTGCTGGGGTGCCGAGTTGCCGACCAACGGTCGGCGCTACCGGGGTCAGGCGATCTGAACCACCCGTGCGCCCTGGCACAGCGGGTAGCTGGCCAGCAGGTCGGCGATGCGCTCGGCCATGGTGTCGAATGAGGCGCCATACAGGTACAGCGCGGTTTCGCTCGGGCCCTGCCACCAGCTGCAGACTTCGCCGTGGCCGTCGATGCGCTCGACGATCTGGTCGAACACGTAGTTCGAGTCGCACTGTTCGTAGACCTCATCGGGCAGGTCGGTGCCATTGAGGTACAGGCCCAGGCCTTCGGTGATGCCGAACGCCAGGTCGGGCTCACCTTCGCGCTGGATCAGCGAGCCCTTGGGGGCGCCAAGCTGTTCGAGGGCTTCGATCAGGTTGGGCAGCGCGGCGGCATCGTGCAGCTGGATCTCCAGGTCGCCGTATTCAACCTCGCCTTCCTCCGACAGCGCGGTGCCACCGCCCATGATCTCGCCGATCCCGGCACCTTCCAGCATCGCGTCGAGCGGGTCTTCGAACAGCTGCAAGCGATGTTCGGGCTGCAGGCGGGCATTGAGCTTTACGTTGATGGCGACAGGGGTGGCAGACATGGGATTACCTGAAAAGGGAGGGGGAATGTAGAGCCACGCCCTGCGTGGCTGAGGTGCCCGTGGATCGCGCAGCCACGCAGGGCGCGGCGCTACGGCAGGTGTGGGATGACCTTCTTCTTCAACAGCTCCACCAGCTCCGACTGCATGAAGTCGTAGTCGTCGGGGATATCAAGGCAGACCACCCGCTTCCCGTTCAACCACTGCCGGTGCCGGCTGGCCAGCCGCGTGCGGTGCGCCTGCTCCATCACGAAGATGACGTCCGCCCACTGCAACAGCTCGGGGCTGACCGGCACATCGGCATCGGCGAGCACGCCGGCCGAGGCCGTCTCCACGCCCGGCCAGTTCGCGAACACCTGCTCGGCCGTGGGGCTGCGCAGGCGGTTCTGGCTGCAGAGGAAGAGCACATGGCGGGTCATCCGTGACACGCCCGGTCAGATCACGGTGAGGTTGGCGTACGCCATCACCAGCCACTTGCTGCCGGCCTCGGCGAACTCCACCTGCACGCGCGCATGCGCGCCGCTTCCTTCGTAGTCGGTGACCATGCCTTCGCCGAACTTCGCGTGGGTGACCAGGGCGCCGAGCTTGAGCGGGGGTGCCTCCAGCGCGGCGTGGCTGGCCGGGCGGCTGGCACCGAGCGAGGCACCGCGCGAGACCTGCACCTTGGGCCGAACTTCGTTGAGCAGCTCACGCGGGATCTCGCGCAGGAAGCGCGACGGCACGTTGTAGTTTTCCTGGCCATGGATGCGGCGCGATTCGGCGTAGCTGAGCACCAGTTTGTGGCGCGCACGGGTGATGCCCACGTAGGCCAGCCGGCGCTCTTCCTCCAGCCGGCCGCTTTCTTCCAGCGACCGCGCGCTCGGGAACAGGCCGTCTTCCATGCCGGCCAGGAACACCAGCGGGAATTCCAGGCCCTTGGCCGAGTGCAGGGTCATCAGCTGCACGCCCTCCTCGCCGGCCTGGGCCTGGCCTTCGCCCGCCTCCAGCGAGGCGTAGGACAGGAACGCGACCAGCTCGCTCATGTTCTCGGCGCCTTCCTCGACATCATCCTCGCGCCGGGTGAAGCGCGAGGCCACCGACACCAGTTCGTCCAGGTTGTCCGCGCGCGATTCCGAATCCAGCGCGTTGCGGCTTTCCTTCGACCAGTGCTCGCGCAGGCCGGAACGGATCAGCACGTGGTCGATGCGCTCGGCCAGGGTCATCTCGCCGGCTTCGTGCTCCAGCTGGTTGACCAGGGTGAGGAAGCCGGCCAGCGCGTTGCGCGCGCGGGCGGCAAGTTCGTTGCCCTGGGTGGTGAGCATGGTGGCTTCCCACAGCGAAATCGCCTGGCTGCGGGCCAGCCGACGGACCTCGTCCAGGGTGCGGTCGCCAATGCCACGGGTGGGCGTGTTGACCGCGCGCTCGAAGGCGGCGTCATCGTTGCGGTTGGTCATCAGGCGCAGGTAGGCCAGCGCGTCCTTGATTTCGGCACGTTCAAAGAAGCGCATGCCGCCGTACACGCGGTACGGCACCTGCTCGGAGAGCAGCGCTTCTTCGAACGCACGCGACTGGGCGTTGCTGCGGTAGAGCACGGCGGCGTCGCCATAGCTGCCGCCGTCGCGCACCCACTGCCGCGCGCGCTCGACCACGTAGCGCGCCTCGTCCATTTCGTTGTAGGCCGCGTACAGGTCGATCGGCTCGCCGTCGCCGCTGTCGGTCCACAGCTCCTTGCCGATCCGGTCCGGGTTGTGCGCGATCACTGCGTTGGCCGCGCCCAGGATGTTGGCGCTGGAGCGGTAGTTCTGCTCCAGCCGCACGGTCTGCGCGCCCGGGAAGTCCTTCAGGAAGCGCTGCACGTTTTCGACCTTGGCGCCGCGCCAGCCATAGATGGCCTGGTCGTCGTCGCCGACCACGAACACGTGCCCGCTGTCGCCGGCCAGCACGCGCACGAAGGCGTACTGGATGGCGTTGGTGTCCTGGAACTCGTCGACCAGGATCTCGCGGAAGCGCGAGCGGTAATGCGCCAGCAGCGCCGGGTTGTCGCGCAGCAGTTCGTGCGCGCGCAGCAGCAGCTCGGCGAAATCGACCAGCCCGGCGCGGTCGCAGCGCTCCTGGTAGGCCGCATAGGCCTGCCGCATCGTCTCCAGCCACGCATCGTTGGGCTCGGGCTGGATGTGCTGCGGACGCCGGCCTTCGTCCTTCTGCTCGTTGATCCACCACGCGATCTGCTTGGGCGGATGCTTGCTGTCGTCGATCTCCAGCTGCTGCACCACGCGCTTGACCATGCGCAGCTGGTCGTCCGAATCGAGCACCTGGAAGCTGTCGGGCAGCTTGGCTTCGGTGTGGTGCAGACGCAGCAGGCGGTGGGCCAGGCCGTGGAAGGTGCCGATCCACGCGCCGCGGCTGCCCTGCGGCAACTGTGCATCGATGCGGTGGCGCATTTCGCCGGCCGCCTTGTTGGTGAAGGTCACCGCGAAAATGCCATGCATGGGCACGCCGCAGACTTCGTTGAGCCAGGCGATGCGGTGGATCAGTACGCGGGTCTTGCCGGAACCGGCACCGGCAAGCACCAGATGGTGGCCGGGCGGGGCGGACACAGCTTCGCGCTGGGCGGGGTTGAGCCCGTCGAGCAAGTGGGAGACATCCATGCGGTCATTTTACCCCGCCGACCCGCCCGGGGGGGGGCGGCCCGGGCAACCCGTTCACGGTAGGTCACGACCGTGGGTCGTGACGCGTCAACGCAGCTTTGGCGGCCTGTTGCGCCTGACTCCGAAGCTCCGGAATGGCCAGGCTTTCCCACAGCGTACCGATGCGCAGGCTGCCCACCACCTGCACGCCCGGCTGCGCCTGCCCCTGCGCATCGCGCAGGGCGCCGTCCACGTCGCTGTCCAGGCCCAGCCCGTGCGGTCCGGGGCGCGCATGGCCGTCGGCCAGCAGCTGCTGCAGCAGCGGGTTGCGCATCGCCAGCGCGCGCGTCTCCACGCCGGTGGCGTTGATCACCGCGCCGACGTTCAGTGGCGCCAGCGCGCCGGCCGCGCCGTGCGCGTGCACCTGCAGGGTACTGCCCTGTACCAGCAGCGTGCCCAGCCGCGCCCGATGGCGTTGCAGCTGTCCGCTCCGTTCCAGCGCATCCACCTGCGCGTGCACGGATTCGGCGATGCGATGGCGATGCACATCCCAGTAGCGCACCACGTGGCGCAGGAAACGGCGCTGGTCGGCGCCATCCAGGCTCTGCCACAGGGCCTGGCCCAACGGGCGGATGCGGTCCATCACGCCCTGCCAGGGCACGCCCTGCGCCGCCGCCTCACGCGCATGGGCGCGCAGCGCCCGCAGCCGGGCACGCAGCGGCATGGCCAGCAGCGGCTGCGGATCGAAGCGGGCAATGCCGCCATGCGCGTGCGGCAACGGCAGCAGCGCGTGCCGCGACAGCACGTGGATGCGGCCGCGATGCCCGGCGGCAGCGAGTGCCACCACGCTGTCGGCCATGCTCAGCCCGGAACCGATGATCGCCAGGTCGCCGGCGCCGGCCAGCATGCGCACGCCGTCGTAATCCCAGGCATCCACGACCCGCCCGGGTGGCAGCGCGTCGGCACCGGGCACCGGGAGCGGGCGCATGCTGTTGCCACAGGCCAGCACCACACCCCGGGCCTGCCAGCTGCTGCCGTCGGCCAGCGCCAGCACGTTAAGCGACGCCTTCGGGTGCAATGCGACCACCGCCTCATGCACCACCTGCAGACGCGCCGGGCTCTGCGCCTGGGCCTGCTCGAGGCGCTGCTGCAGGTATGCGGCGTAGTGGCGGCGCGCAACGAAGGTGTCGGCCAGTTCCGCGCGCGACACGCCCGGCACCGCGTCGGCCTGCAGCAGGAAGTCGAGGAAGTCGCCCGGCTGGTCCGGCAGGCCGGTCATTTTGCCGGCCGGCACGTTGAGCAGGTGCTCCGGCCAGGGCGTGGCATAGGCGATGCCCTGGCCCGCCGTGGAGGCCGGTTCGAACAGCACCACGTGGAGTGCGGCGCTGGCGCTGCGCAGCGCGTTGAGCGCGACCAGGGCGCCGGCCGCGCCGCCGCCGACGATGGCCAGGTCTGCCTGGCGGGTGGAATCAGGTGCGGTCATGCGCTGCATTGTAGGTCATGCGCGTGGACCATCCGTTGCGCTACATCAGCGCATCGGCCAGCCGCGCGATGCCCTCGCGGCTGCGCTTCCATGCAGGGCGCTGGCGCCAGGTGGCCAGCTCGACCGTGCGGGACTGGCGCAGATACTCGTTCTCGATCTCGATCAGCTGTCGCACCAGCCCTGCGTCGTAGCAGAGCATGCCGATCTCGGCATTCAGCGCGAACGAGCGGATGTCCAGGTTGATCGAGCCGACCAGCGCGATGTCCTCGTCCACGGTCAGGTGCTTGGCGTGCAGGAAGTGCGGTTCGTACAGCGCGATGCGCACGCCGGCGCGCAGCAGTTCGTCGTAGTACGCCTCCTGCGCCCACGCGGTGAGGCGCTGGTTGTTGCTGGCCGAGAGGATCAACTGCACCTGCACGCCGGACAACGCGGCGATGCGCAGTGCGCTGAGCGTGGCTTCGTCGGGCACGAAGTACGGCGTGACCAATACGATGCGGCGGCGCGCCAGGTGGATCAGCGCATTCACCGCATCGCGCGCGTTGCTGAAGGGATACGCCGGGCCGCTGGGCAGCAGCTGGGTCGGCACGTCATCGGCGCAGACCGGCTCCACCATCATCACCTCCAGGCGTTGGCCGGTCTCCATGTACCAGTCGCTGGCGAACACCGCCTCCAGGTGCGCCACCGCCGGACCGCGCACGCGCGCCACCAGTTCGCGGTTCGGAAACCCGGGCACGAAGCCGGGCTGGGCCAGGTTCTGCGAACCGATGTAGCCCACCCGGTTGTCGATCACCGCGATCTTGCGGTGGTTGCGCAGGTCCATGCGCCCGCTGCGCCGCCAGCGCAGCCCGCCCGGCAACATGGCGCGTACGTCCACGCCCAGCGCTTGCAGGCGGTGGCGATAGCGGCGCAGGCCGCGTTTGGCACCCACCGCATCCAGCAGCAGGCGGCACTGCACACCCCGTGCGGCGGCACGTTGCAGGGCATCGACGATGGCGTCGCCCACGGCGTCGTCGAACATCAGGTAATAGAGCAGGTGCACGCGGTCGCGGGCCTGGTCAATGTCGTCCAGCAATGCCTGCAGCGAGGCGTCGTAGTCGGTCAGCAGCTCCACCGCATTGCCGTGCACCGGCATGAAATCGCCCTGGCGTTCGACCAGCGGGACCATTTCGGCGGTGGCGGTGTCGGCCCGCGGCGTCCAGCGCAGCGGGGGCTGCAGGGCCTGTTCTTCGCGGATCACCTGCGACGCCTCGGCCTGGCGCTGCACGCGCTGGCGCGACAGCCAAGGGTGGCCGAACAGCAGGTACAGCGGCAGCCCCAACAAGGGTACGAAGCCCACCAGCAGCAGCCAGCTGCGCGCCGCGCCCGGGGTGGTGCGGCTGGGAATCCACAACAGCGCGGCCAACCGGATCAGCCAGTCCAGCAGCAACAACCAGGAACCCAGCAGCCATTCGAACAGCATCGGTTCGCCCGTTTGGGGGTGTCCCCCCATTCTGCCAACAAAAAACCCGCCGTGGAGGCGGGTTTTTCGTGGGCATCGAGCAATCCGGTAAGGGATTACTTGATCTTGCCTTCCTTGTACGGGACGTGCTTGCGCACGACCGGATCGTACTTCGAGAATTCCATCTTCCCGGGGGTGTTCTTCTTGTTCTTGTCGGTCGTGTAGAAGTGACCGGTACCGGCGGTCGAAATCATACGGACCTTATCGCGCTTGCCTGCCATGATCGTCTACTCCTCAGACCTTTTCGCCGCGCGCACGCAGCTCAGCCAGAACGGAATCGATGCCGTTCTTGTCGATGGTGCGCAGTGCATGCGCGGAAACACGAAGCTTGACCCAGCGGTTTTCGCTGGCGACCCAGAAGCGGCGCTCGTGCAGGTTGGGCAGGAAACGACGACGGGTCTTGTTGTTGGCGTGCGAGACGTTGTTACCCGTCTGCACTCGCTTGCCGGAAACTTGGCATACGCGGGACATTGCGCACCTCGATGAAAGTATGTGTCAGCCCATAGCCCGGGCGACGGCGGCCTCGGCGGTTTCCCGCCACACGTCATGAGAATCAAAGGGTTACGCTGACGAGGGCAGGCCGGATGACGTGTTCCCGGCCACCAATCCGGACGAATCCAGACACAGCGAGCCGCGCATTATGCCGGAGAGGGCCTGTCCGGGCAAGTCCCCAGCCCGGACCTGCCCGTGGCGCTGGCTGAATGGACGAGCCGCCTCTACACGGCAGGGTCGCAGCCGCTGGAGATACTGGAGGCTCGCCCCTGGAGGTCATCGATGCGTCTGCTGGCAATAACCTATGGAACCGAAGGCGACACACGTCCTCTGGTGATGCTGTGCCACGGCCTCCAGGCGGCGGGACACGAGGTGATGGTGTTGGCCGAGGGCGGCACGCTCGGCGGCGCGCAGGCGCTGGGCGTTCCCCACGCGGCGCTGGAGGGCGACATCCATGATGAAGTGGTTGCGCTGGTGTCGCGCGGCAACAACATGGCGGCGGCCTCGCGGGGCCTGGCGCGGATGGCGCAGCGGCTGGTGCCGGCATGGATGCGACAGGCCGACGCGGCCGCGGCCGGTTGCGACGCGGTGTTGACGGGCGGGCTCGCCGCCTTCGTGGGCATGACGGTGGCCGAGCACCACGGAGTGCCGGCCATTGGCACCGGAATGATTCCGCTGACGCCGACCCATGCGTTTCCCTCCCCGTTCCTGCCGCGACTGCGGCTGCCTGGCGTGCTCAACCGGCTCAGCTACGGGCTGGTCAACCAGGCGGTGTGGCGCACCTTCCGCGCACCCATCAACGACGCACGACGGGCGCTGGGCATGCCGGCGCGACATTCGCTATGGCGCGACCTGCCGATGCTGTACGGCATCTCGTCGAGCCTGATGCCGCCGCCTGCGGACTGGCCGGCCAATCACCATGTATGCGGGCAGTGGCGCGCGCAGGATGTGGACTGGCAACAGGAGCCTGCTCTCCAGGCGTTTCTGGACGCGGGCCCTGCCCCGGTCCATGTCGGATTTGGCAGCATGACGGGCTTCGATCGGAGCGTGATCCCGTCACTGCTGCAGGCGTTGGCACCGCGACGCACGTTATTGTTCCCTGGCTGGGCCGGCGTGCCCGACGGACCGTTGCGTGCGAACGTATTCGTGGTTGGGCCTACTCCGCACGAAGCACTGTTCCCGCGCTGCGCGATGGTCATCCATCATGGCGGCAGCGGCACCACGCACTCTGCCTGTCGTGCAGGCGTGCCGTCTTTGGTCATGCCGCTTGCGGCAGATCAGTTCTTCTGGGCGGCACGGTTGCAGGCCTTGGGCGTGGCGCCTGCGCCGTTGTCGCAGAAGCGGCTGGATCACGACACGCTGGTGAAAGCGATTGCGTTTGCCGGACGTTCCGATGTCATCAGTCGGGCGACAACGCTCGGAAATGCGATGGCAGGCGAGGATGGCGTATCCGTCGCTGTCGATGTCATCGAGCAGTTACTGTCATCCCGGTAGACGAAAGCGCCGCATCTGAGCCAGTTGCGTCGGGCAGTGATGCAGCACCTCACAGCATGTGCCAGCATTCGCGCGGCGCTGCTGATCGGACCTTGTAAACAGGATGGTCGCGCTGCGAAGTCAGATGCTCTGTACTTTCCTCAGCCATTGGCGGGATAGGCGAATGCCGACGCGTTGCACTGCCGAGACCCTTGAAGGTCATCCTTCAAGAACCGATGACGGACCCGAGGGCCTGTTGCTTTCTGAACAGGCGAATTGAAGTGCGATGGATTGCATTGACTGGCGTTTAAACCGCTGATCTAATGATCCCACGACCTCGCCCTCGCAGCCGTCATTAAGTTGGCCAAGCGGCTTGGGTTGAAAAAACCGCCGCGAGGCGGTTTTTTCTTGCCCGAATAGGAATCGAGATGGGCGGATCTACTGCCGTGTACATTGACGGCTACAACCTCTATTACGGTCGTATCCGCGGCACCCGTTACAAATGGGTGGACTTGGTCTCATTGTTCGACGGTGTTGTTCGGAAGCAGGCTCCCGATAGCCAGGTGGAGGTTGTCCGCTACTTCAGCGCCTTCTGCTTGGCCAACTTCGCCACGCATGGAACGGATTCCACCGAAGCCCAGAACAGATATCTACGCGTCCATGAGATGAAGCACGGACCGCGATTCTGCAAGACGATGGGAACTCATACCCATGACCGCTGCGGTGTCAGCATGCCTCGGTACGTTGAAGGTGCGCGCTTCAACCGGCGAGATCGCGTCAAGGTATGGCGGCTGGACGAGAAGCAGACGGATGTGAACATCGCTTTGGCGATGTATCGGGACGCCCTCTCTGGCAGGTTCTCGCAGTTGGTCATCTGTTCCAATGACAGCGACGTTGAGCCTGTACTCCGTGCGATCAGAGAAGACTTTCCCGGAATCCGTATTGGAGTGATAACTCCACGACCGCCTCCGGAGTCCGGTACCCGGTCCCATCGGAATGTCATGTCGTCCCTATCCAAGCACGCAGACTGGACTCGCAGTCACATCCATGACGAAGAGCTTGAGGCGTGTCAGCTCCCTTCTCGTATACACACAGGAAAGCGTCCTCTGGTGAAGCCAGATCATTGGTGACGAAGCAGCGTCTGGAATCTGGGCTCTGGCCATCTACCAGTGCCCAGATTTGCTCTTGGCTTAGGTGGAAGCCGGCCAGAGGCCGGCTCTACCTCGGTTTGTGCAGCCAGCGGTACAGCACCGGCAGCACCAGCAGGGTGAGCAGCGTGGAGGAGACGATGCCGCCGATCACCACGGTGGCCAGCGGGCGCTGCACTTCCGCGCCGGCGCCGACGTTGAAGGCCATCGGCACGAAGCCGAGCGAGGCCACCAGGGCGGTCATCAGCACCGGACGCAGCCGGCCCAGCGCGCCTTCGCGTACCGCATCGGCCAGGGGCATGCCGCCCTCGCGCAGGCTGCGCACGAAGCTGATCATCACCAAGCCGTTGAGCACCGCGACGCCCGAGAGCGCGATGAAGCCGACGCCTGCGGAGATGGAGAGCGGAATGCCACGTGCGGCCAATGCAAGCACGCCACCGGTAAGCGCCAGCGGTACACCGCTGAACACGATGGCCGCGTCCCTGACCGAGCCGAATGCCCAGAACAACAGCGCGAAGATCAGGATCAGGGTCACCGGCACCACGACCGCCAACCGCTGGCTGGCCGAGATCAGCTGCTCGAAGCTGCCGCCGTATTCGATCCAGTAACCGCTGGGGACCTGCACATCACGGTTGACCGCCTGCTGCAGGTCGCTGACGAAACTGCCCAGGTCGCGATCGCGCACGTTGGCGGTGACCACGATGCGGCGCTTGCCGTTTTCGCGGTTGATCTGGTTCGGCCCTTCGCTGTTGGCCAGCGTGGCCAGCTCGCGCAGCGGCACGGTACGCGCGGTGCCGCTGGTCCAGCCGCCGGCCTGGCTGGATTCGTCGGCATCGCCCTCCAGTGCCGGGGCCAGCGATACCGGCAGGTCGGCCAGTGCGGCCGGGTCCTGGCGCAGCGCCTCGGGCAGGCGCACCACGATGTCGAAGCGGCGGTCGCCCTCGAACAGCTGGCCGGCGACCTGCCCGCCGACTGCGGTGGCCACGGTGGACTGCACCTGGCCCGGGTTGAGCCCGTAGCCGGCCAGCGCGCTGCGGTTGGGGGTGACGGTGAGCAGCGGCAGGCCGCTGGTTTCCTCCACCCGCACATCCGCCGCGCCCGGCACGCTGCCGGCCACGCTGGCAATACGCCTGCCCACCTTCAACAGGGTGTCGAGGTCATCGCCGAACAGCATCACCGCCACGTCGGCACGCACGCCGGAGATCAGCTCGTTGGTGCGCATCTGGATCGGCTGGGTGAACTCGTAGTTGTTGCCCGGCAGCTGCTCCACCGCCGCTTCCAGCTCGGCGAGCAGCGCCGCACGCGGTTTGCGCGGGTCCGGCCAGTCGCGGCGCGGTTTCATCATGATGAAGGTGTCGGCCACCGAGGGCGGCATCGGATCGGAGGCCACTTCCGGGGTGCCGATCTTGGAGAACACCGTGCTCACTTCCGGGAACTGCACCAGCCGGTTTTCGATGCGCTTCTGCATGTCGATCGACTGGGTCAGGCTGGTGCCCGGAATGCGCATGGCGTGCATGGCCACATCGCCTTCGTCCAGGTTGGGCACGAACTCGCTTCCCAACCGGGTGGCCAGAAGGCCGCAGCCGACCACCAGCACCAGCGCTGCACCGACCATCCAGCGCCCGCGCCGCAGCGCGAACGCCAGCAGCGGTTCGTAGCGCCGGCGCACCCAGGCCATCACCCGGTTTTCCTTTTCCTGCACGCGGCCGCCCAGGAACAGCGCGATGGCGGCCGGCACGAAGGTCAACGCCAGCACCATCGCGCCGCTGAGCGCGAGCACCACGGTGATGGCCATGGGGTGGAACATTTTTCCTTCCACGCCCGACAGCGCGAAGATCGGCAGGTACACCGCGGTGATGATGCCCAGCCCGAACAGGCTCGGGCGGATCACTTCGGCGGTGGCGCTGGCGGTTTCGGCAAAGCGCTCTTCGCGGGTCATGTCGCGGCCGAGTGCGTGCTGGCGTTCGCCAAAGCGGCGCAGGCAGTTTTCGATGATGATCACCGCGCCGTCAACGATCAGGCCGAAGTCCAGCGCGCCCAGGCTCATCAGGTTGGCCGAGACCCCGCCGCGGGCCATGCCGGTGAGGGTGAACAGCATGGCCAGCGGAATCACCGCCGCGGTGATCAGCGCCGCGCGGAAGTTGCCCAGCAGCAGGAACAGCACCACGATGACCAGCAGTGCGCCCTCCACCAGGTTCTTCGCCACGGTCTGGATGGTGCGGTCCACCAGCGCGGTGCGGTCGTAGCTGGCGGTGACGGTGACACCTTCCGGCAGGCTGCGTTGCGCCTGCTGCAGTCGCGCGGCGGCCGCCTGCGCGACCTCGCGGCTGTTGGCACCGATCAGCATCACCACCGTACCCATCACCACTTCATGGCCGTCCTGGGTGGCGGCACCGCTGCGCAGTTCGGGCCCGTCGGCCACGTCGGCGACATCGTGGACGTGGATCGGCACGCCTTCGCGGCGCGCCAGCACGATGTTGCCGATCTCCTCCAGGTTGGCCACCTGTCCCGGAATGCGCACCAGGAACTGCTGGCCGTTGCGTTCGATGTAGCCGGCACCGACGTTCTGGTTGTTGCTTTCCACGGCCTTCGCCACGTCTTCCAGGGTGAAGCCGAGCGCGCGCAGTCGCGCCGGGTCCGGGGTGATGTGCACCTGGCGCTGGAACCCGCCGATGGTGTTGACCTCGGTCACGCCGGGCACGTTGCGCAGTTGCGGGCGGATCACCCAGTCCTGCAGGGTGCGCAGGTCGGTCGCGGTATAGGCCGTGCCATCGGGTTTGCGCGCCGACGGGTCGGCGTCGACGGTGTACATGAAGATCTCGCCCAGGCCGGTCGAGATCGGCCCCAACTGCGGGTCCAGGCCGCCCGGGATCTGCGATTTCACCTGCTGCAGGCGTTCGGCCACCTGCTGCCGCGCGAAGTAGATGTCGGTGCCGTCTTCGAACACTACGGTGACCTGCGACAACCCGTAGCGCGACAACGAGCGCGCCTGTTCCATCCGCGGCAGGCCGGCCATCACCGTTTCCACCGGGTAGGTGATGCGCTGCTCGGCTTCCAGCGGCGAGTAGCCGGGGGCGGCGGTATTGATCTGCACCTGGACGTTGGTGATGTCCGGGGTGGCGTCGATCGGCAGCCGGGTGAAGCTCCATGCGCCCACCGCGATCAACGCCAGGGTCAAGCCCATCATCAGCCAGCGCTGCGCGATGGCGCCGGCAATGATGCGCTCGAGCAGGCCGGCGCGGCCGCGCCCGGCGGAACCGGCCGAGGGATCAATGTTCATGCGACGCCCCGGCCTTGCCGATGTCGGCCTTCACCACGTAGCTCTGTTCGATGACCACCTGGTCGCCCGGTGCCAGCCCTTCCAGTACCTCGACCTGGTTGGCATCGCGTGCACCCAGGCGCAGCGGGCGCGCGGTGTAGGTGTCTCCATTGCGCACGAACACCACGTCCCTTCCTTCCAGCGTCTGCAGCGCGGCCAGCGGCACCACCTGCGCCGCCGGTCGGGTCGCGACCACGATGCGGGCCTTCACCGCCGCGCCCGGGCGCCACAGGCCATCGTCGTTGCGCAGCGTTGCGCGGGCCACGGTGCTCTGGCTGGCCGTGGCCGTGCCGGGCAGCACGCGCTCAAGCGTGGTGGCCTGGGTGACGCCGTCGGTCATGCGCGACACCGTGACCGGCACGCCGGCGGTGATGTGCTGGGTGTCGTTGCCGAAGATGTGCAGGTCCACCCACAGCGTGGACAGGTCGCCGATCTCGAACAACGGCGTACCCTCGCCTGCTACGCCGCCCACCTGCGCCTGGCGCGCGAGCACCACGCCGCCGATCGGCGCAGTGACCGTGTAGGTGGTCAGGCTGAGGTTGCTTTCGATACTGGCCAGCACCTGACCGGCCTGGACGCGATCCCCCACGTTGGCGCGCAGCGAGCGGATCGGGCCGGGGAAGCGGGCCATCACCTGGGCCACGCGGCCGTCGACCGGGGTCAGCAGGCCCTGCACGTCGTGTTCGTCGGCGATGGTACCGGCGGCGACCGGGGCCACGCGGATACCGGATTGTTCCGCCATGGCGGCGGGGATGGTGGTGCTGTCCGCTGCGTCATCGTGGTCATCGCCGGCCTCGGCGTGACCGGGCTCGCCGTGTCCGGCATCGGCGGTGCCAGCCGTGGCAGCCGGGTCGTCCCTGCCACAGCCAGGCAGCGTCAGCAGGCAGGACAGCAGCGCGGCAAGCGGAAGCACGCGTGCAATGGAGATGTTCATCGGCGGTCCTCCGTGGACGGCATGGCTGTATCGGCAGTAGCCTGCGGGGCGTCAGCGAGCAGGCCTTGGCCGGTGAGGCGCTGCAGTTCGATCAGGGCGGTCTGTGCCGCCATGGCGGCTTCAAGCTGGCGTTGCCGCGCTTCGATGCGCATGGCCTGCAGCTGGGCCCATTCCATGTAACTGATGGCCCCGGCACGCCAGGCCTTTTCGGCGGCATTCTCGGCGCGCTTCAATTGCGGCAGCACATCGCGCGCCATCCGGTTGACCTCCAGCCGCGACGTTTCATACCGCCCATGCGCCTCCGCCAGCGTGGCGTAGAGCTGCAGCGCGCGCGCTTCGCGCTCCACGCCGTTGAGCGCCAGCTCGGCCTCCGCCGCGCGGATATCCGGATCGGCGCGGCGCACGCTGCCCAGCGGGAGGCTGAAGCCCCCCACCAGCGAGGTATCACCGCTGTCGCGGCTGTTGCGCACGCCCAGCTGCCAACTTACGTCCGGGCGCAGCAGGGTCCGCGCCAGCTGCAGCTGCGCCTCGCGTACGCGGCGCTCGCCCGCCAGCACCGCCAGTTCCGGCGTGCGTTGCAGCTCCCGGGCAAGCTCATCGAACGGCTGAAGCACCGGCAGTCGCAGCGGGTCACCGCTGACCACATCGAAGCCGGGCTCGCGTTCACGCCAGAGCGCTGCCAGGGCCACGCGCGCAGCGCGGTCCGCCTGCCTGGCGCGATCGCGATCCACTTCCGCCTGCGCCAGCATGGCCTGCGCGGTCATCAGCACCGATTCGGGCGATGCGCCGGCCTGCAGCCGCACCCGCGCCGCGGCCACTGCGCGTCGGCGCTGGTCGATATCGGTTTCGGCAATGGCGAGCCGCGCCCGCGCTTCGGTGATGGCCAGGTAGCGCTGCGCCACCGCGGCCAACAGGTCCAGGCGCGCGGTTTCGCGCTGCGGTGCCAGGGCATCCAGGTTGGCCTGGGCCAGCACGCGGCGCGCATCCAGCTTGCCACCGCGCTCGAGCACGCCGGCCAGGGTGACGGTCAGCTCGGCGGCATCGAAGCCGCGGGTGTTGCCGCTGCCAAGCGCGTTTTCCAGCTCCACGCCGACCGACAGCGGTGGACCGAACGCGGCGGCGTCGAGGCGGGCCTCCAGCAGCGGGCGCTGCGCATCCACCAGGCGCAGGTCCGGGTGCTGGCGTGCCACGCGGGCGATCGCCTGCTCCAGGGTCAACGGGGGTGCCGACGACGACACAGCCGCGGGCGGGGAATCAAAGAACGGGGCAAGGGGCGCCGTGCCCTGCGCAGACGCGCACGGCACGAACGCAATGGCAGCAACGGCTGCCAGACGCATCCACATGGGAATCTCCAGAAAGCGGTTCAGAGGTGAAGCCGCGGCAGGCCGCCGCGTGGCATCACACCGCTATCGGGGGGCGCAGCAGGCTCTCGGGCGGCTGTGCCAGCAGCTGTGCGGTCAGGCCGACCGGCACGGCATGCGCCGGTGCGGCGGGCAGCGACCAGGCCGACGCGGCCAGCGGCAGCACGCCGCCGTGGCCATGGCAGTGCCCGCAATGGACCAGCGCATGCAGCAGGCGCTCGCTGCCGTCTTCATCGCCGGTGCCCGTGCCTTCGCCGGGCACCACGGCACGCTCGGCCGACGCGGTGTGCGACAACGCATGGGCAAGGCCAGGGCCCCCGGCATGCGACAACGCGTGCAGGTCACCCAATGCCGCCGCCAGCGCGCCACCGGCCGTGCCGAACAGCACCACCGCCAGCATCAGCAGGCGGATCGGCATCGACAGGCGGTGGCGCAGGCGGGACATCATCGGCGCAGGGTAGCGACGCCGGTGCCCGTTACACAATCGCAGCGCGGCTGGCGGTTCATGCGCGGCTCTGCGGTGGGGGGGGCGCGGCGGCTGCCCACCGGTCCTGACGACGCTGCCGTGCCTCGCTGGCGGTGCAGGGTGCCGGCGTTTCGCGCTGGTCGCGGCCCGGGGTAACGGGCACCTTGAGCAGGTAGTCGCATTGCAGTTCGCCACCGGCGCGCCATGCGTCCGGTTCCACGGTTCGGCCCGGATCGTGGCCGACCTTCAACGCGTCGCTCCAGCTCGGGTTGGTGTCTTCCATGCGCAGGCTCTGCACTTCCATCCGCTCGGCGATGCCTGCAATGCCGTTGAAGGTACCGGCGTGTGCGTTGCCCACCAAGGCCACCCAGCGCTGCGGACCGGGTTTGCCGACCTGGTCCAGCTGGTCCTGTCGTATGCGCAGCGCCGCCACGTGATTGAACAGCTTGGTGCGCAGATCCAGCCCGGTTTCCTCGGGGTGGCCCGCGGGCACCTTTACCCCGTGCAGGTGGTAGCTGCTCATCAGATCGAGCGCCACCACGCGTATGCCCGCATTGAATGCAGCATCAACCACATTGCTGAAGGTGTTGCCGCTTTCCACCTGCATGTGGTGTCCGTGGTCCTGTTCGGCCAGGAAGCGCTGCAGTGCTCCAGTATAGATGCCATGCCGGTGCAGCTGGTCCAGGTCGGCCTGGTGCAGGTCGGCCTGCAGGTGCTCCATGTAGAGGGTATCTACGCCAAGGTGACGCAGCAGTGCCATGTGATCGATCAGCAGGCGCTTGCTGCCCTGTTGCGCGTGGACTTCGCCCAGCACCAGGCCCTTGGCATTTCCCAGCAACTGACGCAGCAGGTCGGCCTGGCGGCGGGCGGGTGCGAGGTCGGGGCAGTCACGTGTGCGGCTCGCCCGCATGGGGCGGGTCAGTGCCGCATCCACCAGGTGCGCACGCTTGCTGCAGAAGTTGTCGAGTGCGACGCGCTCGGGCGATCCAGGTGGCATCTGGAAGTCGTCGTACAGCGCTTTGCCATACTGATGGTGCAGGTCCGCCACCACCGCGGCCCGGTCAGCCGGGAGCGCGAAACGCTGCAGTCGATCGGGTGTTGCCGGCCGTTGGCAAACCACGCCGTCATACACGGCGGCGTCGCGCCTGCGCGCTCCAGGGCTGCCGTCCGCATTGCGCAGCGCGACCAGCGGCGCAACAGGGTGGCGGCGTTGAACGCGTGCGGGCAAGTGGGAGAGAACGCGGCACTTCAGTGCGGCCAGGGCATCCAGCATGGTCAGGCTCCTTGAGGGGTCACGCGCGCCATCGGGCGCGCGTGACCAGCCTAGTCATCTGTTGCCACTCATCTGCGACGCGCTAGGCAGTTTCATCATTTCGCAAAACGCGATGCGTCGATACGTGCGCGAGCGCACATCAGGAACGACCGTTACCGACACAGCGTCTCGTCACACCGCGGGCGCAGCGGCGTGACGCAGCTCGCGCAGGCGCAACGCTTCGCCGGCGCTGCACGGCGCCGGTGTCTCCGATCGCAGGCGACGGTCGGCGGCGGGCAGCTTGAGCAGGTAATCGCACTGCAGCTCGCTGCCGCCACGCCGCAGCAGGGGTGGCAGCGTCCGGCCGGGGTCGAAGCCTGCCTGCAGGCGTCGGCTTGGGCCCGGACTGGCATCTTCAATCCGCAGGCTCGGTACCCCGAGGCGTTCGGCGATGCCGGGAATGCCGTTGAAGGCGCCTGCATGGGCATTTCCTACCAGCGCCACCCAGCGCTGCGCTGCCGGCCGGCTGGCCTGCCCCTTCTGCGATGCCGGCTTGCTGGCCTGCCTGCGCTGGTCGTAGAGGATCCGGGCCGTCGCCACATGGTCAAAGAGCTTGACCCGGATGTCGTGCGTTTCCGCCGTGCTGGCACCGGTGCGGTCGTGGACGCCGCGCAGGTGGTAGCTGGCCATCAGGTCCAGCGCGACAATCCGCATGTCGACCTCGCACGCCGCATCGACGAGGGCATGGAGATGTTCGTGCCCGTCCAGGCAACGGGCCAGGCCTGGCGACATCGCGCCGCCGCGGTACAGATGGTCCAGGTCCGCCTGGTGGATGTCACCCTGCAGGTGTTCCAGGTACAGGGTATCCACGCCAAGCCGGCGCAGCAGCAGCATGTGCTCGATCAGCAGTCGCCTGCCGCCCCCGGCCGTAGGCACGTCGCCCACCACCAGGCCGTTGCCGTGGCGCAGGAGATGTTTCAGCAGCTGCGCCTGGCTCCGGGCCGGAGCCGGATCGGGCCAGTCCCGTCGCGTCGACGCCGGTGGCGCCGCCGCAGCGAGCGCGGCATCGACCAGCTGCGCGCGTTTGGCGAAGAACGCGTCGAGCGCGAGGCGGTCCGCGACCGGGAATGGCAGGTAGTAATCGGGGTCGAGCAGCCTGCGGTGCTGTTGCAGCAGCGCGACAAGCGCCTGGCCATGTTCGGGTGCCAGGCTGAAACGCTGCAGGGGATCGGGACCGGCTGCACCGGCGGCGGTGGAGGCTCGGCTCCGCAGCACCGGTGGAACGTCGGGCAGGTTGCGCAGGCTGAGCAGGCGCGGTGCGCCGTTGGCGAGGCGACGGTACGGCACCTGCGCGGCGGTGGAGGGGAACAGGCGGTGTGGCAGGGTGGACAGGGCATCCAGCATGGTCGGGCTCCGTGGGGGAAACGCGCGCCCGGGGGCGCGCGCCGACCAGCCTAATCATCTGTTGCCGCAGCACTGCGATGCGCTATGCAGTTTCGTCATCGCAGTGCTGGGCGTGTGCCAATGCGTGCGTCAGCGCACATCGGCAAGGACCATTGCCGACATCAAGGCGCGCGGCGCGCGTCGATGTAGGCGCGGATCTGCGCATCGAGCACCGGCAGCGGCACCGAGCCCTGGCTGAGCACGGCATCGTGGAAGCCCTTGACGTCGAAGCGGTCGCCCAGCGCCTTCTCCGCTTCGCCGCGCAGGCGCACGATGGCGATCTCGCCGAGCTTGTAGCTCAGCGCCTGGCCCGGCCACGAGATGTAGCGGTCCACTTCGGTGGTGACTTCATGCTCGCTCAGCGCGGTGTGGTCGCGCAGGTAAGCCAACGCCTGGGCGCGGGTCCAGCCCTTGTGGTGGACGCCGGTGTCGATCACCAGCCGCGCGGCGCGCCACATCTCGTAGGTCAGGCGACCGAAATCCTCGTAAGGGGTTTCGTAGATGCCCATTTCCACGCCGAGCTTCTCGCTGTACAGGCCCCAGCCTTCGCCGTAGGCGGAGATGTAGGCGTTGCGGCGGAACTCGGGCTGTTCGCCCTGCTCTGCCGCCAGCGCACCCTGCAGCGCGTGGCCCGGGTCGGACTCATGCAGGGTCAGCGCCGGCAGGTTGTACAGCGGACGCGCCGGCAGGTTGTAGGTGTTGACCCAGTAGGTGCCCATGCCGCCACGACCGGCGGTCCAGAACGGGGCGATGTCCGGCGGCACCGGCACGATGGTGAAGCGCGCGCGCGGCAGGGTCATGTACTTGCCGATCACGCCGTCCACCCGCTTGGAGATCCAGGCCGCGCGGTGCAGCAGCTCGTCCGGGGTCTTGGCATAGAACTGCGGGTCGGTGCGCAGGAAGGCGAGGAACTCGGCGAAGCTGCCCTTGAACTGGACCTGCTTGATGACCTCGTTCATTTCCTTCTGGATGCGCGCCACTTCCTTCAGGCCGATCTCGTGGATCTGCTGCGGGGTGAGGTCCAGCGTGGTGTATTCGTGGATCTGCTGCTGGTAGTACGCCTTGCCGTCCGGCAGCGCTTCGGCGGCCAGTGTATTGCGTGCCTGCGGCACGTATTCGCCGACGAAGAAGGTGCGCAGCTTGACGAACGCCGGCACCACGCTGGCGCTGATCGCCTGGCGCGCCTGCGCCTGCAGTTCGGCCTGCTCGGCGGCGGGGATGCTGGCCGGCAGCTTCCGGAACGGCGCGTACAGCGGCGACTGGGTCGGGTCCTTCAGCTCGGCGACGGTGGCGATGGACACTTCGCGGCCATCGAGCACCGCGCGCGGCACGCTGAAACCACGCTTGAGCCCGGCCCGCATGTTGTCGGTCTGCTGGTCGAAGTAGCGCGGCACGTCGTTGAGGCGGGCGATGTAATTGCGGTAGTCCTTGGCGGTCTTCATCTCGCGACGGGCCATGAACGACAGGTTGGACCAGAACGAGGAATCCGAGTTGAACGGCATCTCGTAACCGCGCAGGCGTACTTCGGCCGCCAGGTTGAACACCTGGTCGCGATAGATCGCGTAGTTCACCTGGTTGGTCGGCGAAAGGGCCTTGGTGTCGAGCTTGTCCAGCTGGGCCAGCACGTCGTCCCAGACTACCAGGCGCGCCTGCTGCGCGGCCGCGCTGACGTCGGGCATGCGGGTGGCGCTGGCCGGACCATCGCCGTCTTCGCTCGCCTCACCACCACCGGTCTGGCGCCAGGCCCATTCCTTCTCGTAGATGGCGCGGAAGGCGGCATCGGCAGGCGATTCCGCGGCCAGGCTGGCCGGCGCGGCGGCGCTCGCCGGCGGCGGGGCGGCCAGCGCGTGGTGGGCAGGAAGGGCCAGGGCGAGCAGCAACGCAGCAACGAGCGGAGATTTCACGAGCAGGGATTCCCGAGTGACGGCAAACCCCGATCATGGCACCCCGATCCAGCCTGCGCATGGATCAAATGTCCTACCCGCGCAGCGGGCAGGACGGGGATCGGCCAACGGCCGAGACCCACGCGCCAACGGCGCGGGTAGCGCCGACTGTTAGTCGGATGCTCTTGATCGTGATGTTGTTGTTGATCTCCGCGAAGAGCAGCCGACTAACAGTCGGCGCTACCGGGGCGGTGTCGGGCCGGTGCCGGGGCGGTGTCGGGGCGGTGTCGGGCCGGTGCCGGGCCGGTGCCGGGCCGGTGCCGGGGCGGTGCCGGGCCGGTGCCGGGTCGCCCCGGTATCCCCAGGGTACGGGCCGGGTATCGGCGAGGTTCGCAGCCCTCAATGTTCGGCTTTATCCCGCTTCCAACCCCGATGCTGGATATCCAGTTTCAGGCTGTACAGCGCGGTAAACGCCGGAAACAGGTTCTGCAGCACCCCTACCGAGTCCTGCTTGGCCGAAAACAGGAAGTAGCTCAGGGTCATCAGGCTGCCGACCACGCTCATGTACCAGAACAGGCGCGGGATCACCGGCTTGCCGGCGCGCCGCGAGGCGACGAACTGCACCAGCCAGCGACCACCGAACATCAGCGCGCCGGTGTAGCCGATCAGTTTCCAGCCGGTCACGTGCAGGCCGGTCCAGTACAGCCAGCTCAACGGCTGGTCGAGCCAGTGCAGTTCCATCAGCGTTCTTCCACGGCGGTGCGCCGGCTGCGGGTGATCAGCCAGGCCACCCCGCGCAGGTCGCGGATGCCGACCAGCGCACGGCCCAGGTTGTTGTACTTGGACACCCCGGCGGTGCGGTGGCGGTGGTTGACCGGCACGCTCACCGTCTTCCAGCCCGCCCGCTGCATCAGCGCGGGCAGGTAACGGTGCATGTGGTCGAAGTACGGCAGGTCCAGGAACGCGGCCCGCTCGAACAGCTTGATGCCGCAGCCGGTGTCCGGGGTATCGTCGCGCAGCATGCGTGCGCGGATGGCATTGGCCCACCGGCTGGCCCAGCGTTTGCTGCCGCTGTCCTGGCGGTTGACCCGCCAGCCCGCGAACAGCTTGACCTCGGCGGGCGCGGCGGCGCGGGCGGCCAGCAGGCGGGGAATGTCGGCCGGATCGTTCTGGCCGTCGCCATCCAGCGTGGCTATCCACGGTGCACGCGCCTGTTTGACGCCGTTACGCACCGCCGTGCTCTGCCCGCTCTGGCTGACGTGGTGCAGCACGCGCAGTTCCGGATGGGCCGGCTTCAGCGACTCGAGCACGGCCAGGGTGTCATCGCGCGAGTGGTCGTCGACATAGACGATCTCGAAGTCCAGCTGGCCGCGCAGTGCGGTGGTGATCTCGTCGATCAGGGGCTGGACGTTATCGCGTTCATTGAATACCGGGACGACGACCGACAGCTGGGGTTGGCTCATGATCGGGCTCTGCGAGGGGCCAGGAGTGAAAACGACCGCGCATTTTCCGTGTTCAAGGTTATCCGAAGATGAACCCGCCGTCGCACCTCAGGCGCGATCGCCGAAATAATCGCGGCACCACGCCACCACCGGTGGCAGGCCGCGCTCGATCGGCGTCACCGGCGCGTAGCCGAATGCGTCATGGGCACGCCGGGTATCGGCCATGGTGCGGACCATGTCGCCGGGCTGCATCGGCTTGTATACCTTGTGCGCCGGGCGTCCAGCGGCCGCCTCGATGACCCCGATGAAGCGCTCCAGCTCGATCGGGGTGTGGTTGCCCAGGTTGAACACGCGGTGCGGCACGTCCTCGTCGGACGGATGCGCCAGCGCGCCGAGGATACCGGCGACGATGTCGGAGACATGTGTGAAGTCGCGCTGCATCTTCCCGTCGTTGAACACCTCGATCGGGCGCCCGGCCAGCACCGCGCGCGAGAACAGCAGCGGCGCCATGTCGGGGCGACCCCAGGGGCCGTACACGGTGAAGAAGCGCAGGCCGGTGGCATGCAGGCCGAACAGCTGCGCGTAGGTGTAGGCCATCAGCTCGTTGGCGGCCTTGGTCGCGGCGTACAGCGAGCGCGGCCGGTCGATGCGCTGGTCTTCGGAGAACGGCGGCGTGGCCGAGTCGCCGTACACCGAACTGCTCGACGCATACACCAGGTGGGCCACGCCGCGATGGCGGCACAGCTCCAGCATGTTGACGAACCCGGCGAGGTTGCTGTCGACGTAGGCCTGCGGGTTTTCCAGCGAGTAACGCACCCCGGCCTGGGCCGCCAGGTGGACCACGCGGCGGGGCTGGACCTCGTCGAACAGCGCGGCCAGGCCATCGCGGTCGGTGAGGTCGAGCACGCGGATGTCGGCGTCCGGGCACAACGCGGCCACGCGGTCGCGCTTGATCTGCGGGTCGTAGTAATCGTTGTAGTTGTCCAACCCGACCACGCGGTGCCCGGCATCGAGCAGGGCACGCACGGTGTTGGCGCCGATGAAGCCTGCCGCACCGGTGACAAGGATGGTCATGGGCTCAGTCCTTGCGGACGCGGAGCTTTTCGAGCACGCCGTCGAGCGTGTCCAGGTCGGTGTAATGGATGATCAGCTTGCCCTTGCCGCCGCGGCCATGGTTGATCGCCACGCGTGCGCCCAGCGATTCGGACAGCTCGGTTTCCAGCGAGGCGATGTCGGCCTGCGGCGCGCTGGCACTGGGCTTGCGGCGCAGGTTGGACGGCACCTTGCCGGCCGCGAACTGCTGCGCGCGGTGTTCGACTTCACGCACCGACCAGCCCTGGTCAGCCGCTTCCTGGGCCAGCTTGCTGGCCAGTTCCGGGGCCAGGGTGAGCAGCGCGCGGGCGTGGCCCATTTCCAGGCGGCGGGTTTCCAGCAGCAGGCGGATCGCCACCGGCAGCTCGAGCAGGCGCAGCAGGTTGGACACCGCCGCGCGCGAACGGCCCACCGCCTGCGCGGCTTCGGCGTGGGTCAGCGCGAATTCGCTGATCAGGCGCTGCAGCGCTTCGGCTTCTTCAAGCGGGTTGAGGTCTTCGCGCTGGATGTTCTCGATCAGCGCCATCGCGATGACGGTGCGGTCTTCCAGTTCGCGCACCACCACCGGCACTTCGTCCAGCCCGGCCAGCTGCGAGGCGCGCCAGCGGCGTTCGCCAGCCACGATCTCGAAGCTGTCTGCGCCGAGCTGGCGGACCAGGATGGGCTGGATCACGCCCTGCGCCTTGATCGACTCGGCCAGCTCGGCAAGCTTGGTTTCGTCCATGTCGCGACGCGGCTGGTACTTGCCCGGCTGCAGGTGCTGGACCGGCAGCTTGCGCAGCACTTCACCCGGCAGCGGTTCGACCACGGCCGCGGCCTGCACCTGTGTCACCGCGCCCTTGGGCCCCAGCAGCGCATCGAGGCCACGGCCGAGGCCGCGTTTCTTGCCGGGGGCGGGCTTGGTGCTCATCAGGCGGTCTCCATGGCCTTCCCGGCCGTGTTGCGTTGGTGGTGGCGGCGGATGATCTCGCCAGCCAGGCCGAGGTAGGCGACGCCGCCGCGCGAGGCGCGGTCGTAGCCGACGATGCTCTGGCCGTGGCTGGGCGCCTCGGCCAGGCGGACGTTGCGGGGCACGATGGTGCGGAACACGCGGTCGCCGAAGTGGTCGGTCAGCTCGGCCGACACGGCATTGGCCAGGTTGTTGCGCACGTCGAACATGGTGCGCAGCACGCCCTCGATCTCCAGGCTGGGATTGAGGCTGGCGCGCAATGCGTCGATGGTTTCCACCAGTGCGCTCAGGCCTTCCAGCGCGTAGTACTCGCACTGCATCGGCACGATCACCGAATCGGCGGCGGCCAGGGCGTTGAGGGTCAGCAGCGACAGCGCCGGCGGACAGTCGATCAGGATGAAGTCGTACTGGTCCTGGATCGGCGCCAGCGCGCGCTTGAGCCGCTGCTCGCGCTCGCCCTGGTCCATCAGCTGGATCTCGGCGGCGGTCAGGTCGATGTTGCCCGGCAGCAGGTCGAACCCTTCCGGGGTGGTGACCCGGATGTCCGCGGCGGTGCTTTCACCCAGCAGCAGGTCGCAGGTGGAGGCGGCGACTTCGCGCTTGTCCACGCCGCTGCCCATGGTGGCATTGCCCTGGGAATCGAGGTCGACCAGCAGCACGCGCTTGGGTGCAGCAGCCAGGGCGGCGGCCAGATTGACGGCCGTGGTGGTCTTGCCGACGCCGCCCTTCTGGTTGGCGATGGCGATGATGCGGGCCATGCGGGTGAGCCTCATCGGCAGGGAGTGGGACTGGGCATTATGCGGTCACCGGGCGTGTCATGCACTGTGAGATGCGCGCACGGGCCGGTCATGGCCCGGCCACCACGACCAGATGGCGCTCGCCGGTGAGGCCGGGAACCTGCAGCGGCAGCACCTGCTCCACCTGCCAACAGGCGGGCAGTTGGGCGATCTCGTCGTGCGGGTACACCCCCTTCATGGCCAGCAGCTTGCCGCCCGGGCGCAACAGGTGGCCACCGACGGCGATGATGCCGGCCAGGGTGTCCATCGCGCGGGCGGTGACATTGTCATACGCGCCCGGCTCGGCCAGCGCTTCGGCACGCGATTCAGCCACGCGTGCATTGGTGAGGCCCAGCTGGCGTACCGCTTCGCGCATGAAGCGGGCCTTCTTGCCGTTGCTTTCCACCAGGGTCACCTGCAGCCGGGGGCGGGCGATCGCCAGCGGGATCCCCGGCAGGCCGGGGCCGGTGCCGAGGTCGGCCAGGGTGCCCTGTTCCAGGAACGGCTGCATGGCCAGCGAGTCGAGCAGATGGCGGGTGACCATCTCCAGCGGATCGCGGATCGCGGTGAGGTTGTAGGTGCCGTTCCAGCGGTTCAGCAGGGTCAGGTAGGTCAGCAGCGGCGGCGCCAGGGCGGCATCCAGGCCCATGGCGGCCAGGCCCTTTTCAAGTGCGGCGGCGACGGCCGGCGGGAGCGTATGTTCGGTCATGCACCCATTATTGCAGGGTGGCGCCGCTGGCATTGCGCGAATCCGGTGCGCTCAAAGCGCGTGCCAGGCCAGCGCAGCGCGGAAATCGGCGGCGGCCTGCCATTCGTGCAGGTGCCAGCGCCCGGCCGGGCCCAGGTCGGGGTCGGACCAGGCCAGGTGCAGGGCGCCGTCCGCGCCCGGGGCCAGCTGCAGGCGATGCAGGCCGAACGAAATGCCCTGGCCCTGCGCCTTGAGGATCGCTTCCTTGGCGCACCACACCCGGAAGAACCAGTGCTGGCGGGCGCTGTCGTCCAGGCCGAGCAGCCAGGCCACCTCGGCCGGGTGGAAGAAGCGCTCGATGATCTCGGCCATGCGCGGGCGCGGGCGCAGCGGCTCCAGGTCGACGCCCAACCGCACGCCTTCGCCCAACCCCACCAGCAGCAGGCCGTGGCTGTGGCTCCAGCCGGTCCCGATGTGGGCCAGCGGGCCATGCAGTTCGGGCCGGCCGCGCGGGTCGCGCTGCAGCGGCAGGGTGTCGGGGCGACCGCCCAGCTGTTCGGCCAGCAGCACCCGGGCCTGCGGCTCGCCGCGGGTGCCGGGCACGTGCGGCAGCCGCCAGACGGTGACCGGACCGAACCGCCAGGGGCCGTCCAGGGTGGCCGGCAGGCTCATGCGCGGGGCCCCCGGGGCAGGCTGCACAGCGACTTCACGGGGGCTGCCGTCAACTGGCGCGGCTTCATCCACTCAGAGGGAGTCACCAACATGGGCATCATCATCTGGTTGATCGTCGGTGGCATCGTGGGCTGGCTGGCCAGCATCATCATGCGTCGCGACGCACAGCAGGGCATCATCCTGAACATCGTGGTCGGTATCGTCGGGGCGTTCCTGGCAGGGTTGATCTTCAATCGGGGCAACATCAACGACGGCATCACGCTGTGGTCGTTCCTGTACTCGCTGATCGGCGCGGTGGTCCTGCTCGCCATCGTGAACCTGTTTACCCGCAAGCGCATCCGGTAACCGGTAACGGATGGGTAACGACGGTGGGTCGTTACGTGTTTCGACAGGGCCCGGCATCCGCCGGGCCCTGTTGGTTTCAGCCCAGCTGCACCCACGCCGGCGCGTGGTCGCTGGGGCGGTCCCAGGTGCGCGGTTCGCGGTCGATGCCCGAGGCCAGCGCGCGTGCCTTGAGCGCATCGGAGACCAGGGTCAGGTCGATGCGCAGGCCCAGGTCGCGGCGGAAACCGGCGGCACGGTAGTCCCACCAGCTGAACACGCCCGCGTCCTCGCTGTGCAGGCGGAAGGCGTCGTGCAGGCCCAGCTGCAGCAGCTTGTTGAGTGCACCGCGCTCGGCGGTGGAGGTCAGGATGTGGTTCTCGTTCCAGACCAGCGGATCGTGCACGTCGCGCGCGTCCGGGGCGATATTGAAATCGCCCATCACCACCAGCTCCGGGTACTTCTGCAGTTCCGAGGCCACCCACGCATGCACGGCCTCGAGCCAGCGCAGCTTGTAGTCGTACTTGTCGGTGCCCACGTCCTGGCCGTTGACCACGTACAGGTTGATGATGCGCACGCCGTTGACGGTACCGGCGATGACGCGCTTTTGTTCGTCCTCGAAGCCGGGAATGCCGATCTGCACGTCCTGGGCCGGTTCGCGCGACAACAGCGCCACGCCGTTGTAGGTCTTCTGGCCCGCGAACACGCTGCGGTAGCCCAGCCCGGCCAGCACCGCGTCGGGGAACTTGTGGTCCTCCATCTTGGTTTCCTGGATGCCGACCACGTCCGGCGCGAACGCGGTGAGCCACTGTTCCAGGTGCGGCAGGCGCACGTTGAGGGAGTTGACGTTCCAGGAGGCGATTTTCATGGGCGCATTGTAGCGGGTCGGCGGTTCCGTACCGACCAACGGTCGGTACCTACCGGTCCAGCGCGCGAGCGTCGGCATCGGCGCCGGTGGAACGCCTGCCTCGGCCGCGACGCATGCGGAACGGTGCTGTCCCTCCGGTAGGTACCGACCGTTGGTCGGTACCTCCATCAGCGCAGAATCACCTTCAGCAGGCCGGCAATGCGTGAATACGGCGGTTTGAGCATATCGCTCGCCGCCCAGCGCGACTGCCACAGCACCGGCAGCTGCTTGCTCATCGCATCGAAACCGGCACGCCCATGGTACGCGCCCATGCCACTGGGCCCGACCCCGCCGAACGGCAGGCCGTTGACGGCGAAGTGCAGCAGGGTGTCGTTGACGGTGACGCCGCCGGCCACGACCTGGCCAAGGATCCGCTCCACCACCGCGCGCTGTTCGCTGAAGACATACAGCGCCAGCGGCCGGTCACGGCCTTGCACGTCCGCCAGCGCAGCGTCCAGGTCGGGATAGGCGCAGACCGGCAGGATCGGGCCGAAGATCTCCTCCTGCATCAGCTCCAGGTCGGCCGGCGGGTCGAGCACGATGGTCGGCACGATCAGCCGTTCGCGGCGCGCGCGCTCGGGATCGATGCTGGCCAATTCGATCACCGGCACGCCGCGTTCGCGTGCCTGCGCCAGATAGCCCTGCAGGCGCTGGTACTGCCCGTCGTTGATGATGCGGGTGTAGTCGCTCGGGTCGCTGAAGTCGCCATAACGCGCACGCACCTGGGTCTGCAGCTGCTGCACCAGTTCGCGCTGGCGACGGCTGTCGATCAGCACGTAATCCGGCGCGATGCAGGTCTGCCCGGCGTTGAACCACTTGCCGGTGGCCAGGCGCGCGGCAGCCTTGGGCAGGGGGTAGTCGCTGCACACGATGGCCGGCGACTTGCCACCCAGTTCCAGGGTGAGTGGCGTCAGGTGCCGGGCGGCGGCGGCCATCACCTTGCGCCCGACCGCGGTGGAACCGGTGAACACCAGGTGGTCCAGCGGCGAACCGGAAAGCGCCGAGGCCAACGCGGCGTCGCCCTGCACCACCGCAACGCGGTCGGCGGGGAACACGTCGGCCAGCAGATCCTGCAGGAAGGCGCTGGTGAGCGGCGTGTGCTCGGAGGGTTTGAGGATGACGTGATTGCCGGCCGCGATGGCCGTGGCCAACGGAATCAGCGCCAGGTTCACCGGGTAGTTCCAGGGTGAGATCACCCCGACCACGCCGAGCGGAACTGCGCGGGTCTGCGCCCGCGCCGGCCAGAACCGCCAGCCCACACCCACCCGGCGTGGACGCATCCAGCCGCGCAGGTGCCCGAGCAGGTGGTCGATCTCGTTGAGCACGGTCATGCCATCGGCGATCAGCGATTCATGGGTGGAGCGATGGCCGAAGTCGGCGGCGATGGCTTCGGCCATCTGCGGCAGGCGCGCCTTGAGGATCGCGCGCAGGCGCTGCAGGTCGCTGCGGCGCTGTTCCAGCGACGGGCGGTTGGCCTGCCAGGCGGTTCGCAGGGTCTGCAGGATGGCCGGAAGGGCGGTGGGAGCGGTGTCGGCATTGTTCATGCCCGGAATATAGCAACGCCCGTTTCAGGCACCGCGAAGCCACGCAGGGCGTGGCTCTACGGACCATGTTCCCACGCGCGTAGAGCCACGCCCTGCGTGGCTTCGCGGATCCAAACGAAGAAGGGCCGTGGCAATGCCACGGCCCTTCTGGTTCACGCCATCACCGGTTATTTGGTGATGTCCACACCCTTGGTTTCATGCAGGAACAGGCCGCCGACCACGACCGTCATCAGCGCGATGATGATCGGGTACCACAGGCCGTAGTACAGGTTGCCGGTACCCGCCACCAGCGCGAACGAGATCGCCGGCAGGAAGCCACCGAACCAGCCGTTGCCGATGTGGTACGGCAGCGACATCGAGGTGTAGCGGATGCGGGTCGGGAACAGTTCGACCAGGTAGGCGGCGATCGGGCCGTACACCATGGTGACGTACAGGACCAGGATCCACAGCATCAGCACGGTGCCGGCGATGTTGATGCGCGCGTTGTCGGCCTTGGCCGGGTAGCCCGCCTCGGTCAGCGCGGCCTTGAGTTCGCCGCCGAAGGCATCGCCCTTGGCCTTGAGCTCATCCTTGGTCAGGCCCGCGGCCTCGAACGAGGTCACCTGGCTGTTGCCCACGCTTACCAGCGCCAGCGAACCGGCGGCGGCAGGCTGCACGTCGTACGGCACACCGGCCTTGGTCAGCGCGGCGGTGGCCACGTCGCAGGAGCTGGTGAACTTGCGCAGGCCGACCGGATCGAACTGGAACGAGCAGGTGTTCGGGTCGGCGATGACCAGCGCCGGCGAGTTGCTGCGGGCTTCTTCAATGGCCGGGTTGGCGAAGTGGGTCAGGCCCTTGAACACCGGGATGTAGGTCACCGCAGCCAGCAGGCAGCCGGCCAGGATGATCTTCTTGCGGCCGATGCGGTCCGACAGCCAGCCGAAGAAGATGAAGAACGGCGTGCCCAGTGCCAGTGCAGCGGCGATCAGCAGGTAGGAAGTGGTCGCGTCGACCTTGAGCATGCTGCTCAGGAAGAACAGCGCGTAGAACTGGCCGCCGTACCACACCACGGCCTGGCCGGCCGCGGCGCCCAGCAGCACCAGCAGCATCAGCTTGAGGTTGCCGTCCTTGAGGCTGTCACGGAACGGGGTCTTGGAGCCCTTGCCTTCGGCCTTCATCTGCTGGAACAGCGGCGATTCGCTCAGCTGCAGGCGGATCCACACCGAAATGCCGAGCAGGATGATCGAGACCAGGAACGGAATGCGCCAGCCCCACGCTTCGAACTCCTCGTTGCCCAGGAAGTAGCGGCAGGCCAGGATGATCAGCAGCGACATGAACAGGCCGAGCGTGGCGGTGCACTGGATGAAGCTGGTGTACAGGCCACGCTTGTCGGCCGGTGCGTGCTCGGCCACGTAGGTCGCCGCGCCACCGTATTCGCCGCCCATGGCCAGGCCCTGGGCCAGGCGCAGGATGATCAGGATCACCGGGGCGGCGAAGCCGATCGACGCGTAGTTGGGCAACACACCGACCAGGAAGGTCGAGATGCCCATGATCAGGATCGTGACCAGGAAGGTGTACTTGCGGCCGATGCGGTCGCCGAGGCTGCCGAAGAAGGCCGCGCCGAACGGTCGCACGAAGAAGCCGGCGGCGAAGGCCAGCAGGGCGAAGATCATGCCCGTGGTTTCATTGACCCCGCTGAAGAACTGCTTGGCGATGATCGCCGCCAGCGAGCCATACAGGAAGAAGTCATACCATTCGAACACGGTGCCAAGGCTGGACGCGAAGATGACCTTCTTGTGGCCTTTGGTAAGTTCTGCTTTTGCAGGTACGGGTGTGGTGGACATAAGACGCTTCCCCTCCGAAGCAATCATTGGTGGTAGGTGCCGACCGTGGGTCGGCCCCCATGCTTAAAAACTGTACTTCGTGGTGAATTGAACGCGGTTGATGTCGCCACGGCGGCCGTCTTCGATCTCGCGCACGCCGTACATGTACTCCGCGCCGATATCGACCTTGGGCATCGGCGTGTAGAAGACGTTGCCGCGGATGCTCTGCACGCTCTTGGTGACCAGTGGGCCCAGCACGCTGTCGTTGTCATAGTCGCTGCGGGCGTAGATCAGGTTGGTGCGCAGCTTCGGGGTGAAGGCATGGCGCCAGCCGACATAGCCCGCCAGCACGCCGGTGGGATTGAGTTCGTCCTGGGCCACGTCGTAGGCGGTATCGGCGGTAACGCCCAGGCCCACGTAACGCGCGATGCCTTCGCCGCCGCTGATCTGGTAGTGCAGCTGGTCGCTGCCGCCCATGACCCACTTGCCGCCCAGGGTCAGGCCGCCGCCGATCTTGTCGGCGTCGGCGCCGGTGGCCTGGTTGTCGACTTTCAGCTGGCGCACGATACCGCCGACGCCGAAGGTGCCCCAGTCGCCCTTCCAGCCGTAACGCAGGGTCAGGTCGGGAAGCGAGCCACGGTCGCTGTTGCTCGCCGCGTTGGTCCACGCCCCGGTGACCGGGTTGCGGGTACCGGTGAGCACGGTGGTTTCCGGGTTTTCCAGCGCGACGCTGAAACCGCCGTTGGTGTAGCGGATCTGGGCCTGGCGCACGAACAGCACGCCGTCGGTGGGACCGACGAAGTCGGCCGCTTCCGGCAGCGAGGCGGCGTCCATGAAGTTCGACCAGGTCTGGCCGGCCATCCAGTTGTTCCAGTACATGTACGCATGGCGCAGGGTCACGCCATAGGTATTGGTGGCGGTCTGGTTGCCCAGCGAGTTGCCGAAGAAGTCCATCTCGAAGAACGCGCCGGCTTTGTTGCCCTTGTCCGAGACGTTGTCGATGCCCAGGTTGAAGCGCGAGAACTTGGCGTGGGCATTGAAGTCCACGTCCGAGCGCTCGCCGCTGCCGCCGGCACCGGCGACCGGGGTCTGGCCCGGCAGGTACAGCGCGCGGCCGGTGGCGTCGTCGGCCAGCTGGCCGTCGCCAGTTTCGGTGAGCAGGAAGTCGGCCTTGATGAAGCCGCCGATCTTGACCGTGGTGCCCGGCGCGGCGCCCGGGGTGATGGTGGTGACCTGGATCGGCTGCTTGCCGGCTGGCACGGTGGCCACGGCAGGCTGCTGCGCCTGCACCGACTTGACCGCGGTGACGTCGGTCTGGGCCTGGCTGATCTGGGTCTGTTGCTGCTGGGTGGTGGACAGCAGCAGCTGCACCTGGCGTTCCAGCTCGGCAACGCGCGCCTCCAGCTGCTTCTCTTTGGCGGTTTCGGCAAACGCCATGCCCGGCGCCACCAGGGCGACCAACAGGCAGGTCGCCAACGGCTTGCGCATGGTCTTCAACATACGGGTACTCATGTTGCCCTCTCTCCCGGGTGGCAAAGTGATCGCCGCGTGTGGGGTGCACGGTCGAGCCGAGCGTGCGGCCGGTTGACGCACCCGGGCTATTGGCAATTGGTCGTATCCGCCCCACGGGGGCGGATACCTGGACGCCAAAGGCGGACAGCAGATGCCGAAGGCAGCTGGGTAGGTACCGACCGTTGGTCGGTACGCCTTACGCCTCGCCGGGGCGGATACCTGGACGCCAAAGGCGGACAGCAGATGCCGCAGGCAGCTGGGTAGGTACCGACCGTTGGTCGGTACGCGCCGGTCCGACAGGTGCAGCCACGCAGGGCGTGGCTCTACGCTGTTAATACGAAGGTCTAAGGGTCTGCGTACCGCTCGAGGCAGTGGATGCGGCAAACTGGGTGGGAACAATCGCGGGTTATGCTGCGATCGCACAACCCAGTCCTAGTGCAAGTGAGGGTGCCATGGCCGATCTTTACCCCGTCAAGGCGGACGTTGCCGCCAAGGCGCGCATTGACAAGAACACCTACCAGCAGCTCTACCGCGAATCGGTGGACAACCCCGACGCGTTCTGGGGCAAGGCCGCCGAGCGGCTGGACTGGTACAGGAAGCCGTCCACGATCCGGAATGTCAGCTACCAGCTCGACGATTTCCGCATCAAGTGGTTCGAAGACGGCGAGCTCAACGCCAGCGTCAACTGCCTCGACCGCCAGCTGGACAAGCGCGGCGACAAGGTCGCGCTGCTGTTCGAACCGGACAGCCCGGATGCGCCGTCGCAGGGCGTGACCTACCGCGAGCTGTACGAGCGCACCTGCCGCCTCGGCAACGCGTTGCGCAACCTGGGCGTCAAGAAGGGCGACCGGGTCACCATCTACCTGCCGATGATCGTCGACGCCGCCGTGGCCATGCTGGCCTGCGCGCGCATCGGCGCGATCCACTCGGTGGTGTTCGGCGGCTTCGCGCCGAACTCGATCGCCGACCGCGTGATCGACTGCGGCAGCAAGCTGATCATCACCGCCGACGAAGGCCTGCGTGGCGGCCGCAAGATTCCGCTGAAGGCAAACGTGGACGCGGCGCTGAAGCTGCCCGGCACCACCACGGTGGAAACCGTGCTGGTGGTCCGCCACACCGGCGGCGCGGTCGACATGCAGGCGCCGCGCGACCGCTGGTTCCACGACGTGGTGGACCCGCAGCCGGCGCAGTGCGAGCCGGAACGCATGAACGCCGAAGACCCGCTGTTCATCCTGTACACCTCCGGCTCCACCGGCAAGCCCAAGGGCGTGCTGCACACCACCGGCGGCTACCTGCTGTACGCGGCCTACACCCATGAAGCGGTGTTCGACCTGCGCGAAGACGACATCTACTGGTGCACCGCCGACGTCGGCTGGGTCACCGGGCACAGCTACATCGTGTACGGGCCGCTGGCCAACGGCGCCACCTCGCTGATGTTCGAAGGCGTGCCGAACTACCCGGACACGTCCCGCTTCTGGCAGGTGATCGACAAGCACCAGGTCAGCATCTTCTACACCGCGCCGACCGCGATCCGCGCGTTGATGCGCGAGGGCGATGCCCCGGTCAAGCGGACCTCGCGCGCTTCGCTGCGCCTGCTCGGCAGCGTCGGCGAGCCGATCAATCCCGAGGCCTGGCGCTGGTACTACGACGTGGTCGGCGATGGCCGCTGCCCGATCGTGGACACCTGGTGGCAGACCGAAACCGGCGGCATCCTGATTTCGCCGCTGCCCGGTGCCACCGACCTCAAGCCGGGGTCGGCCACCCTGCCCTTCTTCGGCGTGCAGCCGGCCCTGGTCAACGCCGATGGCGAGATCAAGGACGGTGCCACCGAAGGCAACCTGATCATCCGCGATTCGTGGCCGGGCCAGATGCGCACCGTCTACGGCGACCACCAGCGCTTCATCGACACCTACTTCCGCACCTACCCGGGCAGCTACTTCACCGGTGATGGCTGCCGTCGCGACGAAGACGGCTACTACTGGATCACCGGCCGCGTCGATGATGTGATCAATGTGTCCGGCCACCGCATAGGCACCGCCGAAGTGGAAAGCGCGCTGGTATCGCACCCGAAGGTGGCCGAAGCAGCCGTGGTCGGCTTCCCGCACGACATCAAGGGCCAGGGCATCTATGCCTACGTGACCCTGGTGGCCGACGAGGCCCCGAGCGACGAGCTGCACAAGGAGCTGGTGGCGTGGGTTCGCAAGGAGATCGGTCCGATCGCCTCGCCGGACCACCTGCAATGGGCGCCGGGCCTGCCGAAGACGCGTTCGGGCAAGATCATGCGCCGCATCCTGCGCAAGATCGCCGAGAACGCACCCGACCAGCTGGGCGACACCTCGACCTTGGCCGATCCTTCCGTGGTGGCCTCGCTGGTTGAAGAACGCAAGGTCAAATAGTTGGACCCCACCTCCGCCATGCCTACCCTGTTGATTGCCGATGACCACCCGCTGTTCCGCGAAGCCCTGCGCGGCGCCGTGCAGCGGGTGATGCCGGGCGTGCAGTTGTACGAAGCGGACAGCGTGGAAGCGCTGTACCAGCTGGCCGACGATCATGCCGACGCCGACCTGGTGCTGATGGACCTCAACATGCCCGGCGCGCAGGGTTTCAACGCGCTGGTGCACATGCGCGCGCTGCATCCGCAGTTGCCGGTGGTGGTGGTCTCCGCGCGCGAAGAGCCCACCGTGATGCGGCGGGCACTGGACCACGGCGCGTTCGGCTTCATTCCCAAATCCGCCGACTCGGACACGATCGGCCATGCGTTGGGCGCGATCCTGGACGGCGAGACCTGGGCGCCGCCCGAGGCGCACAACGTGCCGCAGACCGGGCGCGAGGAACGCGAAGTGGGGCAGCGGCTGCGCGAGCTGACCCCGCAGCAGTTCCGGGTGCTGCAGATGCTGGGCGCCGGTCGGCTCAACAAGCAGATCGCATACGACCTCAATGTGTCCGAGGCCACGATCAAGGCCCATGTCACCGCGATCCTGCGCAAGCTGGGCGTCACCAACCGCACCCAGGCGGTGCTGATGGCCGGCAAGCTGACGCTGGACGACGAGCCGCTGGTGTTGCCGCCGGAAGAAGATTGATCGCAGATTGCGTGGCCGCGTGGCTGCGTGGCTGCGGTAGAGCCGACTGTTAGTCGGCTGCGGAGACATGCAGCGGACTAACAGTCCGCTCTACCTTCGGCTGCGGAGACATGCAGCGGACTAACAGTCCGCTCTACCCCCGGCTGCGGAGACATGCAGCGGACTAACAGTCCGCTCTACCTGCTTCGGCTTATAGCCGAAGCTATACATCCCAGCATGCCCTGCGCAATTCGGTGGTTTGGGCGATGAACCGCATCCGCGGTGATAAGCTTCGCGTCCCCTTGGGGAGTAGCCTGTTTCCTGCTGAAGGAAACGCCCGTATCAACATGCTCGGCCAGTGCGCCGTGGTGCGGGCAGCCAGTGATGGTTGGCGAGACCAGCGGTCCGCGTGCGCAACGACAGGTTGGGCGCGAACGTGGGCCGTTGTCCGCCGTCGCCCAACCTGCACTGTCGTGTGATGTCCCCCATTTCGATGTTATTGATCGGCTTTGCCATGTCCACCGATGCGTTCGCTGCGGCGATCGGCAAAGGCGCTGCCATGCGCAGGCCGCGCTTTCCCGATGCCCTGCGGGCCGGCCTCATCTTCGGCGTGATCGAAGGCGTTACCCCGGTGATCGGCTGGCTGCTCGGCCACGCTGCGTCGTCCTACGTGCAGGCCTTCGACCACTGGATCGCCTTCGTGCTGCTCGGCGCGCTGGGCGTGCACATGATCATCAACGGCGTGCGGCACGACCCGGCCGCTGACAGCGACGACCCCGACAAGCACCACGGTTTCTGGCACCTGGCCGTCACCGGCTTCGCCACCAGCATCGATGCCCTGGCCGTCGGCGTGGGCCTGGCGTTCCTGGATGTGCATATCGGGGTGATGGCGGCGGTGATCGGCCTGTGCACGCTGGTGATGGTCACCACCGGCATCATGCTGGGGCGGGTACTCGGCAACCTGATTGGCAAGCGCGCGGAGATCGCCGGCGGCGTGATCCTGATCATCGTCGGCAGCGCCATCCTGTATGAACACCTCAGCGGCGCCGTCGGCTGAGCGCCGTCGGGCGGCCTGGCCTCAGCTGCGTGGATCGTGGTAGTCGACGATGTCGACCAGTTCATGCCCGGCCGGGCCTTTGCGGTGCAGAAGCCGCCACACATTGCGGCCGGGACTCTGCCGGCCCGCAAAGTGGATGTCGATGGCAAGGTAGTTCCTGCCTTGGTAACGCACCGGATGGCCGCACGGACGGTTCGCTGCGAGGTCCTGTTCGATCCGTCTCAGTTCCCTGCAGGTACGATTGCCCGCAGGCAGTCCGGCAATCTTTGCGCGCAGCAGCGGCCCCCGGATGATCCGTTCGCGGTCGGCGCCTGCTGGCGCGGGGATGTCCGCCACGGGCGCGGCGCTGGCGTGGCTCACGTACCGGCGCCGCGGCAGTCGGCGATGGGTGACATCCACCAGCGGACTGGTCGCCAGCGTTTCCACGGTTTCCCGGGCTCGCTCATGCAACGAATGCACGCGCATCTCGCCCTCGCATTCGTCGGTGGTGAACGCCTGCGCATCACGCAGCGCGGAATTGGCAAGATCCACCCGCAGGTACGGGCAGTGCAGCTGCCGCAGCACGGTGCCGGCACGGGTGCCTTCCCGGTTCAGCGCCTCGCCGATCGCCGGGGCCTGCCCTTCGCGCGCCGCCACCAGATAACACGCCGTCGCGCTGCGCTTGGCCACCAGCATGACCGCACGGTCGCGGAAATGGGTCAGGCAGAAATGGCGGATGACTCCACCGATGAGTGGATTCGGCGGCACCTGGCGGCTGCGGCAGTACGCGTTGAACTCACCGGTCACCCGGCTGAAATCCCGCTCCAGCTGATCGGCCAGCCGCTTCAACGCGTCCAGGTCGTCCACGCTGGTACCGGCGTCGTGCAGCAGCTGGCGCACGCCCGGGTAATCGACCAGCGCGCGCTCATGCGGCTGCAGCGGCGCCATCGCCTTGCCCGGGTCCAGATAGCGCTGCACGTTGGTCCAGCCGATGCCCAACCAGCCTCCGATCAAGGCATCCGGTACGATGTTGGCGCAGCTGCGGAAGGCCAGTGAGAAGGTCAGCGAGACCGCGCCGCCCGTCAGCGCTCCCACGCTGCACCCGAGTGGCACGGCCCACGGCGAATGCAGCGGCGTGGCCAGGATTGAACGCAGCGAGGGAACGGGCACGGCAACTCCGCAGTACGGGTATAGGCCGCGCAGCATAGCCAGCCTGCCGGCGCGGCCGGGCCGCGCCTGTCGGCTTCACCCTTTCAGGGTCGAGTGCGCCGCCAGGTAGGCGCGCAGCGAGGCTGGCTTGATCGGCTTGGTCAGCAGGCGATAACCGCGTTCGCGCGCCATCCGCTTGAGCTCGTCGCGGCCATCCGCGGTGAGCAGGGCGCCGGGGATGTCGCTCCCGGCCCGCTCGCGCAGCGCCACCAGCGTATCCAGCCCGTCCAGGCGGTCGTGCAGGTGGTAGTCCACCAGCATCACGTCCGGCTGTGCCATCACCTCGTCCAACGCCTGGTCCACGGTGCTGGCGGTGATCACCTGTACCTGCCAGCGGCCGAGCAGCGCGCGCATGCCGTCGAGGATCTCCTGGTCGTTGTCCACGCACAGCACCCGCATGCCGGCCAGCGAATCGGTGCGCGTGGCGTGCTCGGGCGGGGCCGTCGCCGCATCGCTGGGCGGCAGCTCCGGCACCTGCGCGCGTGGCAGCAGGATCGAGAACATGCTGCCGCTGCCAACCTGGCTGCGCGCATTGAGCCGATGGTCGAGCAGGCGCGAGATGCGCTGGCAGATCGACAGGCCCAGTCCCAGCCCCTGCTCGCCCCAGTCGAACGGCTGCTGGTAGCGGTGGAACTCGTTGAAGATCTGCTGCATGTGGTGCTCGGGAATGCCCGGACCGGTGTCCCACACCTGCAGCTCGATCTCCTCGCCGCGGTGGCGCACCGCCAGCACGATGCGGCCCTGGCGGGTGTAGCGCAGGGCATTGGCCATGAAATTCTGCAGCACCCGGCGCAGCAGGCGACGGTCGCTGCGCACCCAGGCCGGGCGCGCGAACAGGTCCAGGCGCAGGCCGCGCCCGGCCGCCACCGGCGAGTACTGTGCGGCCAGTTCGCGCATCAGCAGGCTGACGTCGAAGTCGCCGATCACCGGGTGCAGGCCGCCGGCATCCAGCCGCGATACGTCCAGCAGGCCGTCCAGCAGTTCTTCGGCCGCACGCAGCGAGGCATCCACGCGTTCGGCCAGGTGGCGCTGTTCGTCGTTGTTGTGGTGGCTGTCGCGCAGCGCCGACGCGAACAGGCGCGCCGCGTTCAACGGCTGCAGCACGTCGTGGCTGATCGCGGCCAGGAAGCGGGTCTTGGACTGCTGCGCCACTTCGGCTTCGTGCGAGCGCTCGGCCACGCGCTGTTCCAGGGTTTCGTTGGCTTCCAGCAGCGCGTTCTCGGCGTGCTTGTAATCGGTGATGTCGTTGTAACTGGTGACGTAGCCGCCGCCGGGCAACGCCTGGCCGCGCATTTCGATCACCCGGCCGTCGCTGCGGGTACGTTCGAAGATGTGCGGCGAACCGGCACGCATGTAGCCGATGCGGCGGTTGATCTGCACGTCGATGTCGCCCTCGCCCAGCTCGCCGCGCTCGGCGTTGTAACGGATCAGGTCGGCCACCGGCCGGCCCACGTACAGCATGCCGTCGGGATAGCCGAACATCTGCTGGTAGCGGCGGTTCCAGGCGGTCAGGCGCATGTCCGGGTCGACCACGCTGACGCCGGCACTGATGTTTTCCAGCGTGGTGGACAGGATCTCGCGATTGAAGCGCAGCTCCTGGCCGGCCTCGTCCAGCACCGCCACCACCTCGCCCAGGTCCATGCCCGAGCCGCGCAGCAGGCTGGTCAGCAGCAGGCGCGCCGAGGCCGCGCCGATCGACGCAGCCAGCAGGCGCTCGGTGAACTGCACCCAGGCGCGGTCGGCGGCCGCCGACGCCTGCAGTTCGCTACCGAGCGACTGCGCCTGTTCGAAGAATGATCGGCGCGCGTGGCGGTCGCCGACCACGCGCGACGCCAGCGCCAGCAGGTCACCCACGTGCACGTGGCCCGGCCATGCGCCGGCCACCGAGGGCCGCTCGGCATACGGGTCCAGGAACGGCGCGGCGCGCAGGCGCTCGTCCACGCCCGGGCGCCAGCGCACGGACACCAGCAGCATCGCCGCGGCATTGACCAGCAGCGACCAGAACGTGCCGTGGGTAAGCGGGTCCCAGCTGGTCATGCCGAACAGCCCCTGCGGCCGCAGCCAGGCGATGCCGAACGGACCGTCGCTGAGCCAGCCCGCGTCCATCCACGCGGCATGGGTCAGTGCCGGCAGCAGCAGGGTGTAGATCCAGGTGCCGAAGCCGAGCAGGATGCCGGCCTCCACGCCGCGACGGCTGGCGCCACGCCAGTACAAGCCCCCGATCAGCCCGGGCGCGAACTGCGCCACTGCCGCGAAGGCCATCAGCCCGTACGAGGCCAGGGTGCTGTCGTTGCTGCTGCCGCGGTAGTAGCTGTAGGCCGCCATCGCCAGCAGCAGGATCGCCAGGCGGCGGATCCACAGCACCCGCGACGCTACGTCGGCCGCTTCTTCGTGGTCGCCACTGCGGCGCAGCAGCACCGGCATCACCAGGTCGTTGCTGACCATGGTGGCCAGCGCGATGGAGGCCACGATGACCATGCCGGTGGCAGCAGAGAAGCCGCCCACGTAGGCCACCAGGGCCAGGAACTTGCGACCCTCGGCCAGCGGCAGGGCCAGCACCATGCTGTCGTCGGCGACGCTGCCGCCGGTGCCGAACAGGGTCACGCCGGCAGTGGCGATCGGGATCACCATGGCCGAGATCACCACCAGGTAACCACCGAACATCCAGCGCGCGCGGCGTACGTCGCGCACATCGCCGCATTCCACCACGGCCACGTGGAACTGGCGCGGCAGGCAGATGATCGCCAGGAAGCTGAGCAGGGTCTGCGAAATGAACCCCACCGGCGGCAGGCCGGTGAACAGCGTGTGCGCGCTGCGCACCACGGTTTCGCCGCGGTCGGCCAGCCACAGGTAGGCGAACAGCCCCAGCGCCACCATCGCGATCAGCTTGATCATCGACTCCAGCGCGATCGCCAGCATCATGCCGTGATGGTGTTCGGTGGCGTCCACCTGGCGGGTGCCGAACAGGGTGGCGAACAGCGCCATCAACAGCGCCACGTACAGCGCCGGGTCGCTGAAGTACCCGGTTGGGCCGTCATGGCCGGTCAGCACCTGCAGGCTCATCGCTACCGCTTTGTACTGCAGCGCAAGGTAGGGAATGATGCCGATCAGCGCGATCACCGCCACCAGCGCGGCCAGCCGCCGCGAGCGGCCGAAGCGGGAAGAGATGAAGTCGGCGATGGAGACCACGTTCTGGCTGCGTGCGATCAGCGCCAGCCGTTCGATGATGCGCCAGCCGAACATCAGCAGCAGCAGCGGGCCGAGGTAGATCGGCAGGTAGCCGATGCCGTTGCGCACCGCAGTGCCCACCGCGCCGTAGAAGGTCCACGACGAGCAGTACACCGCCAGCGCCAGGCTGTACACCACCGGGCGCAGCCACGGGCGGTCGGGGTACATCGGGCGTCGGTCGCCCCACCAGGCCACGCCAAACAGCAGCGCGGCATAGGCCACCGACACCAGCAGCAGGATCCAGCTAGAAACCACGGGCATGTTTCCGCAAGCGCAGGCCGCAGTGTAGCCGCTGCACGCGCCTGCTCACGCCGCCAGTGGACGCGAGGGCAGCTGCAGGTCGATCCGGGTGCCTTCGCCCGGGCGGCTGTGCACCTGCACCGCACCGCCGGCCGCCTCGACCAGGCTGGCGGTCACCGCCAAGCCCAGGCCGGTGCCCTGCCCGACCGGCTTGGTGGTGAAGAACGGCTCCAGGCAGCGCGCGCGCACCGCTTCGCTCATGCCCTGGCCGGTGTCCTGCAGCTGCAGTACCAGCCGCCCATCACTGTCGGGCGGCTGCAGCCGCAGCGTGAACCGGCCACCGTCGGGCATGGCATGGCTGGCGTTGACCGCCAGGCTGAGCAGGATCGATTCGAGCTGTGCCGGGTCGAAGTGGATCAACCGCCGCACGTCGCCGGTTTCCACTTCGCACTGCACGCGCTCACCGAACACCTGCTGCAGGGTGGGCGCCACCGCGGCCAGCGTGGCTGCAGCGTCCAGCAGCTGCGGCCGGCCGGGCTCGAGCCGGCTGAAATCCAGCAGCCGCCGGCTGGCCGCGCTGGCCCGCCGGGTCGCCGAATCCGCGCCCTGCAGGGCGGCGTGCAGCGCCTCGCCCTCGCTGCGCCGCGCCTTGGCCACATAGCCCTGGATCAGCGCCAGCAGGTGGTTGAAGTCGTGCGCGATGCCGCTGGCCAGGCGACCGACGTTGTCCATCTTCATGGCGTGCACAAGCTGGTCGCGCGAGCGCTCGCGCGCCTGCATCTCCACCTGCAGCTCATCGCGCTTGCGGGCCAGTTCGTCGCTGCGCTGGCGGGCCTCCTGCAGGCTTTCGCGCAGGCCGGTGACACTGTGGTGGAGCAGCCAGGCGGCCATGACCGTTCCGAAGGCCGACACTGCCAGGTCGGTGGTCGCGTGCAGCACGCGCTCGGTGCGGAACAGGGCCGCGGCCGCATCGACCCAGCCACCCAACGCCATCAGCCCACACAGCCACGCGGCGGTCCAGGCCAGCGGCCGGCGGCCAAGCACCGCCGCGACCAGCAGCAACGGCAGCAGTTGCACCAGCTGCACCCGCAGCTGGGCGGCCAGGCCCCAGTACCCGTAGGCCAGGACCAGCAGCAGCAGTTCACCGACGAGGAAGGTCGCCGCCGCATGCAGGGTGCGGCCGGCACGGTGTTCGATCGTGCACAGCAGGCACAGCAGCAGGTGGGAGGCGGCCATGGCCGGGACCATCATGTCCAGTCCGGTCCCCAGCCGCGCCGCCATCCAGGCGGCCAGTACCACGTGGTACAGCCCCACCAGCAGCAGCAGCCCGCCCAGCATGGCATCGGTGCGCCGACCCAGCCCGGTGGGGCGTTCAGCGACGGCGGCGCGGACGGAAGGCGACGGCTCGGGCATGCGGCAGGAAATGGGCGGGCGGCGCCGGCGCGCGGCGGCAACATGGGTATATTAGCAGTGCGCTGTAGATCGTCTGCACTCGACCGGGGAAGTCGTTGTCGCCATGCCTATGTTGTCGCTAGTCCGGCGCGGACTGACTGCGCTTGCCGTCCTGCCGTTCCTGGCCGCGCTGCCCGCACTCGCGCAGCGCCCGCTCGACGCGGCGCCGCAGATGGCCAAGGTGGAGCAGTGCCATGCCCTGCTCACCAGCGAACCACAGGCCTCGCTGCAGCTCGCACGCAGCCTGCTGGCAGCGCCGTCGCTGTCCACCTCGATGGAAATAGGCGCGGTCGGGTGCCTCGGCGTGGCCCTGCGGGCGCTGGGCCAGCTGGACCAGACCACCGAGCTGCCCGACCGCCTGCTCGCGGCCGCAGCGCGCGACGACGCCAGCGAAGACGATATCCAGCGCGCCCGCACGATGGCCGCGCACCTGCTGCTGTGGCGCGGCGACCATGAACGCGCGCTCGGTTTGACCGGCACCCTGCTCGACGATGCGGTACGGCAGCGCGACGTGCATGGCCAGATCGGCGCGTTGATGCAGATCGCGATGATCCGGGGCGACGCCATGGGCGATGCCGAAGGCGCACTGGCGTATCTGAAAAAAGCCACCCAGCTCAGCGACCACCTGCACCGGCCGCCCAATCCGGGCGACCTGATCCTGTACTACAACTACGGCTACGCGCTGCTGATGCTGCAGCGGAATGACGAGGCGTCCGCAGCGTTCAGGCGCGCCGAAGCGATCGGGACACGGCTGAGCGGGCAGGAGGTGTTCCTGCATCGCATCGCCAGCCACCGCGCCGAGATCCTGCGCATGACAGGGAAACGCGATGCCGCCGAAGCAGGCCTGCGCAGCGTAGTGGCCTGGCAGGCGACGCAGGATCCACAGGGCCAGGTGGTGACCCTGCAGCGCCTGGCCCGGCTGGCGATGGATCGCGGCGCCGCCGCCGCAGCGTTGCCGCTGGCGACCGAAGCACAGGCGGTGGCCGAGCGAGGGCGATTCGTCGAGGAAGTGCGCAACGGGCTGGACCTGCTCGGCGACATCCACACCCTGCTGGGCGATCGTACGCAGGCGCTGGAGTACCTGCGCAAGGGGCGTGCGATGGACCAGGCGCGCAGCAAGGGCGAGACCCTTGGCCAGCTGGCCCGGCTGCAGGCCTCGGCCGAACGCAGCATCGACCCGGCCCAGGTGAATGCGGAACAGGACCTGGGCCGCGTGCGCGTACTGCGCAACAGCGCAGTGGTCGCCTTCCTCGCCGTCGCGGTGATTGCCACGGTGCTGGTGCTGCGGCTGCGCCAGCAGCGCGGCCAACTCACCGCGCTCAGCCGCACCGACACCGTCACCGGCCTGCCCAACCGCCGCGAAGCCGAGCGCAGGCTCGACGAACGCGCCGCAGACCACGGCGGTGCGGCGCGAAGTGCGTTGCTGCTGATCGAACTGGACGACTTCAAAGCGCTGAACGAGCGCCACGGACAAGCGGCCGGCGACAGCGTGCTGCGTGCCGTGGGTGAGTGCCTGCATGCGGCCTGCGACCGGCACGATCTGCTGGCACGCTGGGGCGGCGCCGCCTTCCTGGTCGCGCGCCACGATACCAGCGCGGAGGCGGCGCAGGCCCTGGCCGGGCACCTGCGGCTGGCGATCGAGCGGCTGGTGGTTGACCTGGCAACCGGCGAGCACCTGACCCTCACCGCCAGCGTGGGGATGGCGCCGCTGCCGTTGTTCGGTGACGCGCCGGCGCAGCCGGATGACAGCCTGCGCGCGGCCGATCGTGCGTTGCAGGGCGCCCGCCAGAGCGGACGCAATGCGTGGGCGGGGCTGTGGGGCGAAGACGGCACCCAGGCACCGCATCTGTATGCGGTGCTGGGAAACCCGGAAGAGGCGATGGCCGCCGGGTGGGTGCACCTCAGCGGCAGCCGACCGATCCGGTGGGACGCGTAACGCCTGACGTCAGCGGGTGACCTCGAAGCGCACTTCCACCCGACGGTTCGGCAGCAGGCATTCCAGCAGCGCCGCGCGCGGCCGCACGCCGTCGCACTGCTGCACCTGCTGGGTGTCGCCACGGTATTCGTAACGGATCGTTGCCGGGTCCAGGCCCCGCCCGATCAGCAGCTCCCGCACGGTGCGTGCGCGGCGTTCGGACAGCGCCTGGTTGGCGTCGAAGCCACGCCCCTGCAGGCGGTCGGCATGCCCGACCAGCACCACTTCCTCCAGCTGCAGCTTCTCGGCCGCGACGCTGGCCAGCGCGCGGTCGATGCTTTCCAGCGAGTAGGTGCGGATGTCGCGGTAGCCGTCGCGGTCGAACTCGAACAGCACGTTGGCCACCAGCGGGCCCGGTGCGGCGATCGCCGCCGGGGCCAGGTCGCACTGGCGGGCCAGCGCTTCGGCGTCGTTGACCAGCTCCTCGGCGATCTGGATGTACGGCTTGGAATGCCGCCACTGCTGCTGGTTGAACTCGTTGCCGGCGTGCACCAGTTCGACCTCGCCGCAGGCAACCTGCTGCGCCGCGCAGGCAAAGCCGGGCGTGCCATGCAGCACCCGCAGGCGCTGCCACAGGTCGTCGCGCAGGTACTTCGCGTTGTTGACCAGCGGCGTGTCGGTCGGCAGCGGGCGCGCGCCCTGCTCCATGCCGATGATCAGCCGCTCCGATTCGCCCAGCGCCGCCTGTGGGAAATCGCTGCGGTCGTTGCGGCTGTATTCCTGGAAGGAGACGTCCAGCCAGCACTGCGCCTTGGACAGGTGGTAGTCGCGGATCGGTCGGCCGCCATCGTTGAGCGCCTGGATGCGGCCCTGGGTGGCCTCGTAGGTCGCGTGGTCGGCGTGGATGGCTTCGTCGGTGATGCGCTGCTGCTGCGGCAGCAACTGCGCCGGCTGCGCCGTAGCGGCGCCGGCAAGGCCGGCGAAGATCGCCGCGCCCAGCAGCGGGCGCACGAGACGGTAGGTCGGGTTGGCGTGGTTCATCAGGGCATCCTCAGCGTGCCGGGTCGCGGTAGCGGACGGGGTCCGGCCGGAAAAGGTCTTCATCGAACTTGAAGCGCAGGCGCACGAACACGCCCTGCTGGGTGTACTCGTAGCCGTTCAGGTCGCGGTCGCCGGTAAAGCCGGTCCAGTTGTAACCGGCCGACAACCACAGGTTCTGCCGCAGCAGGCGGCCGACTTCCATGCCGTAGGCATACTGGTTGGCGCCGGCCTGGCCACGGAAGGTGGAGGCCAGCACGCCGACGTCCCAGTTTTCGGTGATGTCGTACACCACGCGCCCGGAGAACAGCATGGCGCGGAAGCGGCTGTTCACCCGTCCCCCATCGGCATAAGCGAACTGGTCCTGCTGCCACTTGCCGGCCACGCGGCCGGTGAACCACCATGGCCGCGACGGGTGCCAGTCGGCGTGCGTCGAGACGATGTGCGCACGCGTGCGCACGTCCTGGCTGCTGCCATCGACGGTGCTGCCGTCGACCAGGGTCAACCCGCTCTCGTCGCGCTCGAGCTTGTACTCGTATCGGGCCAGCGCGTTGATCCGGTTGCGGTCGGTATCGCGGTATGCCACGCCGAGCTGGAAACGGTCCTGCAGCACATCGCCGCGGGCGTCGTAACGCGTGCTGAGCAGGTAGTTGCGGGCCAGCAGGGTCCAGTCGCGGCTGAGCTTGCGGGCCAGCATGAACTGCAGCAGCGAGGTGTTGAACGCTTCGTTGGTCTCGGTGTCTGGCACGTCCTCGGAAATCCGGTGCTCGGCACGGATCGCGCCCCGCCACAGCGGGTTGGCGCCGTAGTCCAGCGCCAGCGCCAGCCCGGTGCTGTCGCCGGTGCTGCCGTCGATCACCTTCACGTGCTCGGCCGAGCTGGACAGGCGCAGGCCCTCGGCGATGTCCCAGTTGTTGCGGATGCCGGAGGCGGCCTGCACGTCACGGCCACTGATCGCATCGCGCAGGCGGTACTCGCTGAAGGTCTGGGTATCGCGCAGGTAGCTGCTGTCGATACCGAACACCAGCGCGTCGGCCTCGCGGTCGGTGGTGGTGATGCCGTAGGCGCTGGTCAGGCCGGTCTGCTTTTCGTAGCGGCCGTACAGGCGGCTGCGTTCGAACACCTGGTAGTCCAACCCGGCGGCCAGGCGCCGACGTTCTTCGCCGCTCACGCTGTGCTCGATCTCGGCACCACTGCTGAGCTTGTCGCTCAGGCGGTAGCCCAGGCCGAAGCGGGCGCTGTCCGATTCCAGCTCGGTGCCCACCGGCAGGTCGCTGGTGATCGGGCTGCCGGTGCTGCTGCCGTTGATCACCATCAACCCGGTAGCCGGGTCCAGCGCCTGCTGGCCGTAGCCGAGCGCGCCGCCACCGGCACCGGTGGCGAAGCCTCCGGTCAGCCCGCCGGCATTGCCGAACGGTACCCCGGACGACCACGGCGAGGTCACGCCGATGGTTTCGCGGATGCTGCGCACGCCCAGGTCCACGGTCAGCCGTTCAGTCGCGCCAATGCGCACGCCGGCGCCGCCGGCATCGCGCTTGCCGCCATCCGGGTTGCGGTCTTCGCTGCGCAGCCCTTCCACGTACAGTTCCAGGCGGGGCCCAACCTGGTATGCCATGCGGGCGTTGTATTCGCCGCGGCCGCCGTACAGCGGCGCGGCCGGGTTGTTGAACGCCGGATCGGTACGGGCGGCAAACAGGCGCGCTTCCAGCTTCTCGGTCTGGTGCGCGAATTCCACGCGCCAGGCATCACCTTCCACCTCGCCGGTAACGTCCTTCAGGCCCTGCGAGGTGATCTGGTTGATGCTGTTGGTGTTGACCTCGCTCTGGGTACGCGCGAACTCGGCCACCAGCAGCGTGTTGTCGCCGAAGCGGTAGCTGGCATTGGCGCTGCCCATGCGGAATTCCGCATACGGGTTGCGGTCGTCGACCGCCGCCGCGCCCACTTCCAGGCGGTCGGTCAGCTTGGCCTGCGCATCGGCGCCGACCACCCAGAACTTCTCGGTGTCCTGGTCCAGTTCATAGGTGATGCGCAGCGAGACCGGGTTGAGGTCGCTGTCGAACGCCGGCAGGAACTGGTTGAGCAGGATCCGGCCGGAGAACGGCTCGAAGCTGTAATCCACCAGGCGCGCCAGCGGCCGCACCGAGACGATCCGGGTGGGCTGGTTGCGGTCGCGCACGATCACTTCCACGCGCTCGCTGCCTTCCAGCACTGCGTTGTTGCGCAGCGCGTAGGGACCACTGCCCTGGCTGCGGAACTCTTCGATCACCTGGCGCAGGGAATCTTCGATGGCGAACACGTTGCTGCGCACGCGCTCGCTTTCGAAATGCCAGCCGAGCCCGGTGGCGGTGCGGTTGTAGGTCCCCAGGCTGCGCTGCGGAATCGGACCGCTGCCGCCGATCCCGGTGGCGGTGGCAAGGCCGTCGCCGGTCTGGAAGTCGCCGTACAGCAGGTAGCTGCGCTTGTTGTCGATGCGAACATACAGGCGCTCGGCCGAGCGCGCGTCGAAGCCGCGCAGCGACGCGTCGCCGTAGACCGGGTAGAACTCCTCGGGCTGGATGTCACGCAGCAGGCGCCCGCGGGTGTCCTTGTCCGAATCGTAGGCGGCAGTGAGCAGCGCATCGCCCTTGATCCGGCCCTTGACGAAGAACGCGGTGCGCGCGGCGGCGTTGGCCTTGCCGTGGTTGAACTGGCGCTCCCAGCGACGGATGTCGCGGTCGAAGGCGTCGTTGTTCTCCACCGGCGACACCAGGCTTCCGTTGCCGTGGCGACGGAAGTTGACCACGCCTTCGATCAGGCCGGTGGCGATCATCTCGCGCATTTCGGGCACGAAGCCGATGCTGCCCTGCGCGGTTTCGGCCCCGGCGGTGATCCGCAGCAGGACATCCTGTGGCGCGTGTGGTGCGACCAGGTCGAACTCGGCCACGCCGTCGACCACCTGCAGCTGCACGCCCGGGGTGACCTTGTCGGCATCCAGTGCGCCCGGGCCGAGCTCATCGGTGCGCGAGCCGGGCAGGCGGATCCGGCCACCACTGTTTTCAATCGTCGCGTAGGTGGTGCCGGCCAGCGGCAGGCCGCTGGGGTCCAGCAGCTGCACGCGCACGTGCACCGGGCTCTGGCCATCGGCCGGCACACCGTCGCGGTCCAGCTCGACCACGATGCGGTCCAGCGTGCCTGCTGCGGCGCGCACAGCAGCAGGCGCGGCGTCCACGCTGGCCGGGCTGCGCGGGTACAGCGTGCTGGCATCGCCCAGTACCGGGGTGAAGCGGCCCGGCGTACCCACGCTCTGGGCCATCGCCGGCAGGGTCGCCAGCGCGCAGGCCAACAAGCTCAGGCGCGGCAGCTGGCGCACTACGGAAGCACGGCTCATGGCTGGCCCTCCGTGGCGGCGGCGGACGGTGTGGCTCTGGGATGCACGATCGGTCTCTGGTTGGCCGTATCGGTCGCCTGCTGCGGCGCCCGTGCGGGTTTGCTCTCGAAGCGCAGCGGCGCCTGGCCCGGTTCGGTTTCCGGCGCCTGCACCTCACCCTGGGTGCGGCGGGCCTTGACCTGCTCCAGCACCGGGTTGGCGCAGCTGCCTTCGATGAAGTCGGCGCGGTGCAGCTCGCCGTTCTTCAGGTCGAGCAGCAGGCTGTCGGCGTCGCCCAGGTTGCGGTTGCTGCTGGTGGTCAGGCGCGCACCGACCGGCAGCGTGCTGCCGTCGACCTTGAGCGTATGGCTCTGCGGCGGCAGGCCGCAGAAGCTGTACTTGCCTTCCGAATCGCTGATCACCCAGGTGCCATCGGAGAAGTACAGACGCACGCCGGGAATGCCGAGCTCTTCGCGGTCCTGCAGGTGGTTGTTGTTGCAGTCCATGAACACCTTGCCGAGCACGCAGGCCTGTTCGGTGAACACGCCACCGGTGACGCGCACGCGGTATTCGGCACGGTTGGAGGTCAGCGAACCAGGCAGCGGGGTGACCGCCACCGGGTCGATGCAGCCGCCGCTGATCGAACAGCCATGGGCCTGCGCACGGTTGATGCCGTCGCCCTGCTGCGCGCCCACGCCCACGCGGACCCGGTAGGTCAGCACGATCTGGCCACCGACAGTGATCGGCCCCAGCGCGAAGCCCAGCAGCGGGCCCGGCTTGCCGGCCGGGTCGGCCACCGCACGGCCGTCGGCACGCGCGGTGCCGTCGATGTAGGTGAAGCCACGCGGCAGGCGGTCGATCACGTTCAACGCGGCCAGCGCACTGCCGGCGGTCTGGCGCACGGTGATGGTGTACTGCACGGTGTCGCCGATCTCGGCGGTCTGGCGGTCGCCGGTCTTGGTGATCGCCAGGCCGGTGGCCACTGCCGTATCCAGCGGCAGGTGGTTGTGCACGATTGCGGCCGTGGCCGAGCCGGCGAACAGGGTCAGGTAGTACTGCGTGGCCGTGCCCACCGGGCCGGTCGGCGCCTGGGTATTGGCCTGCACCACATGGTTGGCTCCGGCCCCGCCGGACGGCGACAACGCGCTGGCCTGCGGCGGGATCATGCTCGACACGAAGGTGTAGCCACCCGGCGGAGTCACCGTCAACTGGAACTCGCAACGTGCCGGCGCCGCCGGACCGAACGCGAACTGATAGAAGCCTTCGCTGCCAACCGTCATCGCGATGGTGCTGCCGTCGATGCGGTAACCGCCACCGGCGGCATTGAGCACGGCCGTGCGCGGGTCGTACCCGCTGCACATCCCCACGGGCGCCAGGGTCACGATCGAACCGGGTACCGGGTCGCGGGTGGTGGCGTCATACACCACGCCCGACGGGTCCACCGGCAGGCTCTGCTGCGCCAGGTGGTCGCCGGCGCGCAGCACCACTTCCAGCTGGCTGGCGCCGTTGTCGGTGGTGCGGCAGGCACTGACCCCGCCGCGCGCGATCGCCGTGGCGGCATCGCAGGCTTCCTGCACGCCGCCCGCGGTTTCGCGGGTGACCGGGAACGGCCACAGCACCGACGAACGCGGGTCGCGGAAGCGGATGTTCCACTTCACCCCGGGCACCACGTCGCCGAAGCGGTAGCTGCCGTCGGCGGCGGTCACGGTGCTCTTGACCAGCTGGCCGCTGGCCGGGTCCACCAGTTCGACGATCCAGGCCGACAGACGGCTGTCGCCGCTGTCCAGCAGCTGGTCATCGCTGCCCACGTCGAACCATACGGTGCCGCCGACCGAGGCGGCCAGCTGCACGCTGTTGGGCACGCGGCAGGCGTTGTGGGTGATGCCATCCACGCACACCGGCAGGTTACCGACCTCGCCGTCGAACGCCGCGCGCTCGGCGGCGGTCGGGGCGCGGAACGGGTTCTCGCCGCCGCCTTCGACCAGCACCGCATTGTTGACGGTGCCCGCCTCGGCCGCGGCTGCGGCCACGCGCACCACCACGGCGATGCTGTCCGGCGATACCGCGCCGGCGGCCAGCACGCGCTGGCTGCTGCAGCTGAAGCGGGTCGCGCCGGGTTCGCCGGTGCAGGTCCAGCCGGTCCCGACCGGCAGGCTGTCCAGGCTCAGGCCCGCCGGCAGGCGGTCATGCACCACGTACTCGCCACGGCTCGGCTGCTGGCCGGCGTTGCGCACCTGGATCGTGTAGCCGGCCAGGTTGTTGACGGTGAAGCGGGCGCTGGTGGACGCCTTGCTGACCATCAGGTCCGGCGAATCGCCGATCTCGCCGAAGTTGTACTCCAGCGCATCCACGCCCAGCGGCAACACGATCTGGCTGATCGTGGACGGCACGCTGGCGCGGTCGCTGGGCACACCCACCGTGGCGGCGTTGACGGTGCCGGCGCTGGTGATGCCGTTGAGCGTCTGCGGCGGCTGGGTCGGCTCGGTCACCACATAGGTGCCCGGACGCAGGCCGTCGAAGCGGTAGCGGCCGTCGGCATCGGTCGTCAACGTCGCCGACACCGGCTGGCCGAGGTCGTCGGTACCGGTCAGCACCACGGCAACGCCGGCGATGCCGCCTTCGCCGCTGTCGACGCTGCCATTGTCGTTGCTGTCGTTGTAGACGCGGCCGGCGATGCTCGCGGTCGGGATCTCGCCGAAGTTGTTGTTGACCGACTGCTGGTTCACGCCCAGCACCACGGCACTGATCTGCGACGACGCGGTGCCCGGCGCGGTGACGCTGCCACCGGTGCTGCCGGCCATGGTGCGGCCGTCGCGGGTGCCGGTCGGCTGCTCCGGTTCGGTCACCACGTAGGTGCCCGGCGGCAGCTCGGCGAAACTGTAGCTCCCGTCGGCGTCGGTCACGGTGTCGCGGCTGATCGGGTTGCCGGCCAGGTCGGTCCCGCTCAGGGTGACGCGCACATTGGCCAGACCGGTCTCGCCCGCATCGACCACGCCGTCATTGTTGCGGTCGGTCCAGACCTTGCCGCTGATGCCGCTGTTGAGCGGAATCTCACCGAACAGGTTGTCCACCGAAGCGCTGCCCGGCGTGGTGAGGTCGATGGTGCTGATCGCACTGGGCACGGCGGTGATCGGGGTGGCGGTGCCACGCGGCGTGCCGCCCACGGTGCCGGCGGTGGTGATGCCGTTGCTGGTGCCGGCCGGCTGCTGCGGCTCGGTCAGGGTGTAGGTGCCCGGGCGCAGGCCTTCTAACACGAAGCGGCCATCGGCATCGGTCTGCACGCTCACCGAGACGCTGGCGCCGGTGTCGTCGGTACCGGTGACCTGTACGGTCACCGCTTCGATGCCGGTTTCAGCGGCGCCGTTGCGCACGCCGTCGTTGTCGACGTCGAAGAACACCGCACCGCCGATCGAGACCGGCAGGATCTCGCCGAAGTCGTAGGCGGTGCCGGCCTTGCCGGCGGGCAGCGTAATCGCGCTGATCGCGCTCGGCACGCTGGCCACGGCGGTGGCCACGCCCACGGTGGTGCCGTCGATGCTGCCGGCACGGGTGAGGCCGTTGAGGGTCGGGCCGCCATTGAAGGACGGCTGCGCGGCCTGCTCGGTCACGCTGTAGCTGCCGGCCAGCAGGTGGTCGAAGCGGTAGCGGCCGTCGGCATCGGTCGCCACGGCGACCACGGCGTTGCCCAGCGCGTCGACCGTGCCGGCCGGCAGCTGCAGCTGCACACCGGGCAGGCCCGGTTCGCCAGCGTCCTGCACGCCGTTGTTGTTGCGGTCCAGGAACACGGTGCCGGACAGCGACGCGGCGAGCTCGCCGAAGTCATTGCCGCTGGCACCGGCGGCTGGCAGGTTGCTGATGAGGATGAGGTTGCCCGGCTGCTCGCGGCCTTCGCCCAGCCCGGTCGGCTGGGTTTCGGTGATGCGGTAGGCCTGGCCGGCGATCGCGCCGGGGTAGCTGTACTGGCCATCGGCATTGGTGACCAAGCTGACGGTGGTGTCGTCGGGCGTGCCGAACACGCCGTCGGCGCCACTGCCGACGATGGTCACCTGTACGCCGGGAACGCCGATGTCGCCGGCGCTGTTGTCGCCGTCGTCGTTGCGGTCCAGGTAGACCGTGCCGCTGATCGGCGCATTGGCCAGTTCGCCAAACAGGTAGCCGCTGGCGTCCTGCCCGGCGTTGATCGCGATCGCGGAAATGACGTTGGCCACGGCCGTGCTGCCGGGGGTGGCCGCATTGCCGGCCGCATGCTTGCCATCCAGGTAACCGGCCGGCTGCGTTTCGGTCAGGGTGTAGCCGGTGCCGACCTGCGGCGGCAACAGGTCGCTGAAGCGGTAGCCGCCGTTGCCATCGGTGGTGGTGGTCAGCGCGACCGGATTGCCGAGCACGTCCGTGCCCGACAGGGTAATGGTGACGTTGGCGATGGCGTTTTCACCGGCGTCGCGGCGGCCGTTGTTGTTGTTGGCCGCCACGTTGGAGAAGTCTTCGTAGACCTCGCCGCTGAGCGAACCGAGCATCTCGCCGAAATCGTTGCCGGTCGAACCGGTCAACGGCAGTGCGTTCAGGGTGATGCTGTTGGACGCGTTCTCCGCGGCGTTCGCATAGCCCTGCGGCTGGGTTTCGGTAATGCGGTAGTTCTGCCCCACCACCAGGCCGTCGAATTCATAGCGGCCCTGCGCGTCGGTCTGCACCACCACCGGCGGCTGGTCGTCGCCGGTGCCGAACACGCCGTCGGGACCCGCACCGACCAGGGTCACGGTGACGCCCTGCAGACCGCCATTGGCCTGCGAATTGCGGGTACCGGCATCGCCGGCGTCGAAGTCGCCGTTGCCGTTGCGGTCCAGGTACACCTGGCCGGAGATGGCGGTGACCGCGTCTTCGCCGAAGTTGAACGCGGTGGCGTCGTCCCCGCGCGAGAGGTCGATGTTGCCGATCCGGTCGGTGCTGGCGGCATCGCCGGCCGCCCCGGTGGCGACCGTACAGGCCGCGCAGGCGGTGCTGCCCACCAGGCCCGGGTTGATCGCGCTCGGGCGGTTGCGATAGCTGCCGGTGGGCAGCACTTCGCGCAGGGTGTAGGTCTGCAGCGGATCCAGCGCGGGGAAGCTGTAGCTGCCGTCGGCCGCGGTGGTGGCGCTGGCCACCACGGTGCCGGCGGCGTCGAGCAGTTCGACGGTGGCGTTGGCGATCGGGGCGTCACCGCTGTTGCGGGTATTGCTGTAGTTGCTGTCGACGTAGACGAAGCCGGACAGCGAAGGACGGCGCACTTCCGGGAAGTTGTAGCGCACGCCCTCCACGCCCGCGCCGAGCGCGATGGCGGTGTACAGCGAGTTGGCGCTGGTCGCCGGGGCGACCACCGCATACGTGCCGCCGGCCGACGGGGCCAGGCCGCCGCTGGTAGGCGGCGCTACCGGGCCGTTGACGTAGGCGGCCGGCTGCACCTGGGTCAGCGTGTAGCCATCCGCTCCCGCCGGCGCGAGGTTGTCGAAGCGGTAGGCGCCGTTGCCGTCGGTGGTGGTGGTCAGCGCCACCGCGTTGCCATAGGCATCGGTGCCGGCAAGCCGCACTTCGATGCCGGAGATGGTCGGCTCGCCGGCCTGCGGCGTGCCACCGTCGGTGCCGCTGCGCTCGCGATCCTGGAACACCACGCCGGCCAGCGAGGACCGCACCACGGTGTGGGTGCTGGTGCCTTCGTCATTGCCGGGGGTGGGGTCGAGCTGGTCGCTGGTGGCGCGCGCGGTGTTGATGCCGGTGCCGTTGGCCGGCAGCGTGGTCCAGCGCGCGGGCACAAGCACGCGGATGCGGCCGTCCAGCGCCAGGTCGCCCATGCGGCAGGTGAGGGCGCGGCCGTTCAACACGCAGCTGCCGCTGCCGTTGCTGACCACGCCGGCGTCGGCGGTGTTGCCGGATTTCTGCCAGCTGGTGCCTTCGCCGCCGCCAATCACTTCCAGGCCTGCCGGCAGCGTATCGGTCACCACCACGCCATCGCCGCGCAGCGGGTTGTCGCCGCTGCGGTCGCGCGACAGGCTGTGGCCCGGGCCGTTGTTGACCACGTCGAGCACGTACCAGAACGGTTGGCGCAGGCTGATCGTGGTGGCCGTGGCAGGCAGCGGCTGGGTCGGGTTGGCATCGGGCGCCAGCACCACGCTGGCCTTGGTCATCGCCAGGTCCGAGCGGGTGCGGATGCTGGTTTCCTGCACCGCGCTGTTGTTGCTGGTGTCGCGTTCGGTTTCGGCAGAACGTGCGGTGACCGCGTTGAGCAGCGTCGCGCCGGTTGCCGGCGGCGCACTGAGGTACTGGTAGACCAGGTACAGGTAGCTGGTCTGGTTGGCCGCGATCGCGCCCTGTTCGGTGGTCGACACGCCCACGCTGGGCATGCTGCACGACAGGGTCTGCGCCGCCGTGGTGGGGTTGCTGCTGCCCGGGGCAACGGTACAGCGCACGCCCGGTGCTTCCATCGCACCCTGCGGCGTGGTGGCGTTGCCGGTGCGGCTGCCGACGAACGCGACATTTGCGCCACTGGCCGGGGTGATGGTGTCTTCGATGACGGTGCGGGTGGCCAGCGACGGGCCGTCGTTGCGCACGCTGACCTGGTACAGAATGTAGTTGTTGGCTTCCTGGCCGACGCGCGAATCGAAGCCGAGCGGATCGACGGCGCCGTCGAACCTCTGGTCGATCTTGTTGACGATCAGGTCCACTTCGCCGGCGGTGAAATCCAGCGCGGCGGCGCGGACATCGTCATCGGTGCGGCTGTTGTAGTTGTAGCTGCGGCCATTGCCGTCGACGCCGCTGGGCGGCACCGCGGTGCCGGTGTTGGCCGGATCGAAATGGAACGAGCCGTCGTTGGTGAACCGGCGGCCGGTGTTGCCGCTGTTGACGTTCGGGCGGATCACCACCGTCATGGTCTGGGTGGAGTTGTTGGCCATGTCCTGCGGCGCGCAGGTCAGCCGCAGCGTCGCCGGGGTACCGCCGGTGTTGAACCACGAGGTGCCGCCCGGCGCGGGCGCCGAGTTGATCGCGGGGTCGTAGGAGGTCACGCTGCATGCCGTGCTGCCGCTGCCGGTGCGCAGCGCGGAAATGAGCACGAAACCGGCGTCGTTGGCCGGCAGGGTGAAGGTATCGCTGAACACCACGCCGCGCGCCGTGGACGGACCACGGTTCTGGTAGGTGATGCGGTAGGTGGTGTTGACGCCGGCGCGGCCCGGGCTGCCGGAGGTGATGTCCTTGGCGGTGGTGGCCATGTTGGCCACCGGGTCTACCTGCACCCAGTCCGAGGCGCTGTTGTTGCCGGGGTTGGCTTCGCCGATCGCGCCGCTCACCGCCGGGTTGATGCTGACCCCCGCCGTGTTGCAGAAGCGACCGGCCTGCATCGGCACGCCACCGCAGGTACCGGCGGCCTGGCTCTGACTGTCGAACAGGCCACGGTTGACGGTGAACACGATGGTGGCGGTGGCGCCTGCGGCCAGCGCGGTGGTGGTGGAGTTGCAGATGTAGCCGCTGCCGACCACGTCGCAGCTCCAGCCCGCCGGCACGGTGTCCTTGGTGACGGTGGTGACGCCGGTGACGAAGCCGGGGATCGGGTCGTTCACCACCACGCCGGTGGTGGTCGCGCCGTTGTTGGTGACCTGCAGGGTGTAGGTGACCCCGCCGTCGCTTTCGCGGATCACGTTGTCGGCATCACCGGCGCCATTGGTGCGCTTGGTGATCGACAGATCGGCGCGGGCGTCGGTGGCGCGGCTCTGCCCGCCGGTGCAGTCATTGCCGGGGTTGGGATCGAGGTTGATGCCGCCGGCGGTGGTCGGCTCGGCCGAACCGCCGCTGCCGCCGGTACAGGCGGTGTTGGCCAGGGTGCCCTGCAGGCGCGCGAGGGTATGCAGGGTCAGCGTGGCGGAGTTGGCATTGACCGCGACCGGGTAGCCGGCGGTCTGCGTGCAGGTGACCACCTGCGCCGCGGCGCCGTTCCAGGCGCGGTCCACGCTGCAGCTGAAACCGCCCACGGTGACCGGCACGCCAGCTGGATGGGGCTGCCCGCTGGCATCGACCCACTCTTCGCCCACGGCAAGCGTATCGACCAGCTGCAGGTTGCCGGTGACCGTGCGCGGCCCCAGGTTCTGCGCGCGCAGGGTGCTGGCCATCACGCTGTCGGTGCGCAGGCCGGTGTTGTTCCATACCGGCACCAGCGCCGGCGTCTTGGACTTGGTCATGCGCAGGTCGGCGCCGTCGGGGATGACGGTCAGGCCGACGCTGCCCTGGTTGTTGGTGAGCACCGGATCCGGCGTGGCCGCGCTGATCTGGGCGGTGTTGGTCACCGTGCCGCTGCTGTTGGTGCCGGTGGACGGCACCTGCGCCTGGATCGCGATCTGCGCCTGCGCGCCCGGTGCGAAGTTCGCGGCGTTGCAGGTGACCACGGTGCGCTCGGCATTGTTGCTGCACGACCAACCGCCGGGTCCGGATACCCCGTTGACCTGGAAGCCTTCCGGCAGCGCATCGCGCAGCACCACGGTGGTGGCCGCGCTGGGACCATCGTTGCGCGCGGTCAGGGTATAGGTGACCACCGACCCGGCGGCAGCCGGCGCCGGCGACACCGACTTGGATACCAGCAGGTCCGCACCGGCAGTGACCTGCGTGGTCACCTGCGCGGCGTTGTTGTCCGGCACCGGGTCGGGCACGTTGCCGGCGTTGACCACCGCCGAATTGACGATGTTGCCGGTGCCGACATTGACCTTGCCGCGGAACGAATAGCTGGTGCTCGCGCCTACCGCCAAGGTGCCGTTGTAGGTGCCGTTCTGCTGGGTGAAGGCCCAGTCCGCACCGGTCGGCGCGCCGACCAGGGTGACGTTCGGCGGCAACGTATCGGCCACCCGGAAGCCGGTGGTCACGCTGGGGCCGGCATTGCGCACGGTCAGGGTATAGATGACTTCACCGCCACCGATCACCGGATCGGGCGTGGCGCTCTTGCTGAGTTCAAGGTCGGCCGCCGCCTGGATGGTGGTGTTCTGGCTGGTGCGGTTGTTGGCAACGTTGGTATCGCTGCCGAAGAACGGGTCGGTGTTCTGCAGCGTGCTGATCGGCGTGGTCGCCGGCGGCAGCGCGTTGGCGAAACCGATCGCGGCACGCACGGTGATCGTGGCCGGCTGCGAGGCGATCGTGGTGACCGGCAGCTTGAATTCATACGGCGCCGTGGAGGCGTTCAAGGCCGGGTTCGTGCACACCACGCGGGTGGTGCCGGACGCGCCAGCAGAGGCGCTGCATCCGGCCGGCGCGGTGCCACCCAGCGCGGTGCCGGCGGGCAGGTCGAACAGGGTCACGGTGCCGCTGGCGGTGTCGTTGGCGCCGTTCTCGACCTTGACGTTGTAAATCACCGTGGTGCCCGCGGGCACCGGGTCGTAACCGGTATCGGAGAAGTCGGTGATCTGCAGGTCGATGGCCAGCGCGCTCAGCGGCGACAGCATCAGCACGGCTGCCAGGCTGCGGCGGAACCGGGTGCGCCACGAAGGCGCGTGCGCGCGCTCGAACGGCGTCACCGTCGCGCAGATGGCTGCGCGATCGCTATGGCTGGACATGCGTTTTCCCCTGTTCCGGTCGTTGCAGCGTTCACAGGGAACGCCACGCGATGCGTACCCAACGCAACCGGTCCAGACGTCCCCTGTCAGATGAATCCCGACCCTTCAGGCGACAGACGTCGCCGACGATGCCGGGCGGGGCGCATTGTGATGTTGCCGTGAAGCCAAGTCAGTGCCGCCAGCTCACGCACGCTCACACTGGCTCACGCCCGTGCGGACAGGTCAGGGGGTAAGCAGATAGCCCTGTCCGCGCAGCGCGCGGATCGGCAGCTCTATCTCGGTGGCGCCGCGCACGCGCGTGCGCAGGCGATGGACCAGGACGTCCAGGCGGTGCGGATCGAAATCCCACGGGGTGTCGGTGATGTTCGCGATCAGCTGCTCACGGGTGACGGCGCCGCCGTCTGCCGCGAACAGCAGCTGCAGCACGCCGCGCTCCATCACCGTCAGCGCCAGCGTCGCCGCGGTGGGTGCGTGAAGGGTCCAGCCATCATCGGCCAGTCGCCAGCGCGGCGGCGGCGCGGTGGTGGCGGGCGCCGCCACAGGGGACGGCGGCGACAGGCGACGGCGCAGGCTGTGCAGGCCGGCCGCCAGCACGTCCAGGTCCGGTGGCTTGACCAGGTAGAGGTCTGCGCCCTGGGTCAGTCCCAGCGCCATGTCGCGCGGGTCGCCGCGGCCGGTCAGCATCACGATGCCGATCGGGGCCGAGGCGCGAAGATGGCTGGCCACCGCGTAGCCGTCTTCGCCCGGCAGGCCCACGTCGAGCACCACGATGTCGCAGCGGTCGCTCAGCAGCGCGCGGTACAGGGCTTCGGCACTGCCAAGGCCACGCACGGCCGCGCCGCGCCAGGCCAGGTCGTCCAGCAGCAGCGCCAGCAGCTCGGCGTCGTCTTCGACCACCCAGACCTGCAGCCCTTCAAGTTCCCGTACTGCCGTCACGTGGCGCGTCATCTCCCCAGATCCAGGCTGCAGTCTAGCCGCGGGCTGCAGGTGAGCCAAATCAGACAAAAGCAGCAGGGCGGGACCATCCGGGTGCAATCGGACACCTCGGCGTCGGGGATGCCCCTTGTCCACGTCCCGCCCGGCGGGCAGCTTGAAGCGCCCCGATCAACATGGACTCCAAGCATGCCTGTAGCCACTGCCCGCCTCGACCCGTTGACGCCGATGCTGCGAAACCGCCTGGAAACCTCGTTGCCGCCAGGGCAACGCACGATTGTCTGCAAGGCGCTCGGCAACCTGCTGGATTCGGTCTGCAACCTCGAGGCGCCCACCGTGACACCGCCGCCCAGCGATCGCAGCAGTCCCTGGCCGATGGCCCAGCTGTACCTGAGGCTGGTGGCGCCGGTGCCGGGTTCGCAGGCGGGCCCCCTCAGCGCCGGGGAACACCGCACGCTGCACCTGATGCACTACCTGCATGAAGTGGCCATTGCACCTCCCCTGCAGCCCGGCGACGATCCTGCCGTGAGCAGACCCCAGAGCCAGATCCATGCGCGCATGCTCAACCAGCTGCGCCACGAGCTCGCGTTGCTGGACCTGCCGGACATACAGGACCTGCAGAAAAAACAGGCCTGGCGCGAACTGGCGGTCATCGACATCGCCCCCCGCCTGCTGCAGAAAGCCGAGCGGCTGGGCTTCCAGCCCACCGAAGTCCGGGTGCTGGGCACGCAGCACGTTGCGCCCGCAGCAGGCCTCCACCAAGGTGGTTTGAAGCTGACCCTGGTGGCCTGGAACGGCGCTGCGCCGCCTGACAATCCGAACGTCTGGGATCCCAACAACCCGTTGGGCAACGAGCCGGACCTGCTGCTCGCGCCCCTGCAGATGGACTGGACCGGGCTGACCCCGCTCCCGCCCGCCTGAGCGGGTGCCGGCCTTATTCGGCCGGCACGCCCATTTCCTTCAACAGTTCCGGCGCCGGGTAGACCTTGGCCAGCAGCCAGCGCAGGTAACGCATGTCCACGTGCACGGCACGCTTGAAGCGCGGGTCGAACCACCAGCTGGCGCTGACCGATTCCCAGTTGCTGTCGAAGTTCAGCCCGATCAGCTCGCCGCGGGCATTGAGCACCGGCGAGCCGGAGTTGCCGCCGGTGGTGTCCAGGTTGGTCAGGAAGTTGACCGTCTGGGTCTTCAGCGCCGGGTCGGCGGTGCTGCCGAAGTCGCCCTTGGCGATCGCCGCCAGCAGCGGCTTGGGCGCATCGAACGGGAAGGCATTGGTGTTCTTCTCGACGATGCCGGCCACGGTGGTGACCGGGTCGAAGTGCACCGCGTCGCGCGGCGACAGCGCTTCCACCCGGCCATAGCTGACGCGCAGGGTGCGGTTCGCATCCGGGTACACCGCGCGGCCCTGTTTTGCCCGCCACGCGAACAGCGCCTGCATGTAGGCCGGGCGCAGGCGCAGCTGTTCGCCTTCGCGTTCCTTGCGCTGGTCTTCCAGCCGCAGCTGCGCGGCCACCAGCGGGCCGGCGAGGTCGATCAGCGGGTCGTGCGCCAGCGGCCTGCCTTCCCTGGCGGCGGCGAAGCGATTCAGGCGTTCGGCTTCCTCGCCCAGGCGGGTGCTGGCGTACAGGCCGTCCAGCGCCTTGGCCAGCGAGGCCGGCGTGCGGCCGAAGGCAGCATCGAATTCGGGCACGCGCTGCGCGTCCGGCAGCTGCTGGTAGCGGGTCAGCAGGTTGGTCAGCAGCGCCTTTTCGACTTCCGGCGCGTAGCGGCGCTGGACCTGCTTGAGGGTGCCTTCGATCAAGGCCTGGTCGCGCTGCTGGTAACCGCTCTCGCGCTCGGCATCCGGCTTGGCCGATTCGATGCGCAGGCGTTCCAGCATCAACGCCGACCGCAGCAGCTGGCTCTGGGTGGCGGCCTGTTCGAGCACGAAATCGCGCTCGCCCATCGCCGCGCCCTGCGACAGTGAGCCGAGCAGCGCCTGGATGTCGGTCTGGTACGCCGCGTCGGTGGCCTTCAGCATCGCCGCTTCGTCGGTGGCACGCTGGGTCTTGGCATCGCTGCGCAGCAGGCCTTCCAGCTCACCGGCAGCGCGCTTGCGGTTGTTCTTCAGCGACTGCAGCTGTGCGGCATAGCGGGTGCGCGCCTGCGCATCCCTGGCGGTGGCCGCTTCGATGGTGTCGATCATCTGCTGGAACACCGCCACCCGGCGCGGCAGCACCGCATCGATCTGGCCGGCGAACTCGGCGGCGGTGCGATGACGGTAGGTGATGCCCGGGTAGCCGGCCAGCATGGCGAAATCGCCGGCCTTCGGCCCATCAACCGACATCTTCAGGTGCGCCGGCGGGTGGTAGGGCACGTTGTCAGGGCTGTACGCGGCCGGCTTGCCGTCCTTGCCCACGTAAGCCCGCAGCAGGGTGAAATCGCCGGTATGGCGCGGCCACATGAAGTTGTCGATCTCATCGCCGTAGTTGCCGATCGCGCGCGGCGGCGCGTACACCAGGCGCACGTCGCTGAGTTCCAGCTGGCGGATCCGATAGAAGTCGGTGCCGTAGTACATGTCGGCCACGCTGCAGCGCACGTTGCCTTCCTGTTCGCACTCGGCCACCAGCCGCTTGCTGGCGCGGTCCACCGCGTCGAAGTAGGCGCGCCCGGTCTTGCCGCGGGCATCGCGCAGCACCTCATCGGTGACCTTGTCGAAGCCGGTGGTGACCAGCACGCGGAAGTCCGGATTGGACGGGCGCTCGTCGGCGCGACCCTGGGCGATGAAGCCGCCGTCGATCAGGTTGTGCTCGGGCGTGCTGTTGTACTGGATCACCCCCATCGCCACGTGGTGGTTGGTCAGCAGCAGGCCGTCGCCGGACACGAAGGAACCGGTGCCACCGCCGGCACGGACCACCGCGCTGAGCGGCGGTGCGGTGACGTTGGCCAGATCGGCCGGGTTGCCCTTGAAGCCGGCCGCCTTCAGCGGCTTGGCCAGGTCGGGCAACTGGGTCGGCATCCACATCCCTTCGTCGGCGTGGGCGGCGGCGGCGAGGGTGAGACCGAGCGCCAGGGCGGCGCTGAGGGGCTTGCGTGCGGGCATGGGTGCATCCGGTACGGCGGAACGAGCGGGCACCTTAGCTATTGGACGCCTGTGGGGCAACGCCCGATGGTCAGGGGTCGCCAGCGCTGGCTAGAATTGCCGCTTGGCAATGGGGATGGCAGATGATCGTAGGGATTGATCTTGGCACCACGCATTCATTGATTGGCGTGCACCGGGCCCAGGGAGGGGAACTGTTCCCAAATGCACATGGCGACCTGTTGACGCCCTCGGTGATCAGCCTGGACGGCGATACGGTGCTGGTCGGCAAACCGGCGCAGGAGCGGCTGGTAAGTCACCCGCAGCAGACCGTCGCGCACTTCAAGCGCTGGATGGGCAGCGACCGTGAGGTGCGCCTCGGCGGCCGTGCGTTCCGCGCCGAAGAGCTTTCCGCGCTGGTGCTGCGCTCGCTGGTGGCCGACGCCGAAGCCGCGCTCGGCCAGAAGATCGAGGAAGCGGTGATCAGCGTGCCGGCCTACTTCTCCGACGCACAGCGCAAGGCAACCCGCGCGGCGGGCGAACTCGCCGGTATCCGCGTGGAGCGGCTGATCAATGAACCTACCGCCGCCGCGCTGGCCTATGGCCTGCAGCAGCGTGGCGAGGAAGGCCGGGTGCTGGTGCTGGACCTGGGCGGCGGCACCTTCGACGTGTCGATCCTGGAGCTGTTCGAAGGCGTGATCGAAGTGCACGCCAGCGCGGGCGACAATTTCCTGGGCGGCGAGGACTTCCTGCAGGTGGTGGTGGACGCGTTCCACGCCGACCTTGGCTTGGAGCGCACCGCGCTGGCAGCGGTCGAGCAGGCCCAGCTGCAGCGCCGGCTGGAGCAGTTCAAGCGCGAGCTGAGCCAGCAGGGCACCTGCGAACTGCAGATCGCGCTGGCCGGCCGGGAATTCACCTGGCAGCTGGACGAATCGCGCTACGCGCAGCTGTGCGAGCCGCTGCTGCAGCGCATGCGCGCGCCGATCGAACGCGCCATCCGCGACGCCCGGCTGAAGCCCGAAGCACTGGATGACATCGTGCTGGTCGGCGGCGCCGTGCGCATGCCGATGATCAGCCGGCTTGTCACGCGCATGTTCGGGCGGTTGCCGCTGCGCCATATCCACCCCGACCAGGCCATCGCACTGGGTGCCACGGTGGCCGCCGGCTTGAAGAGCCGCGACCAGGCGCTGGAAGAGATCGTGCTGACCGACGTGTGCCCCTACACGCTGGGCACCCAGGTGTCCCGCCGGGGACCGGATGGCAGCGAGCGTGCGGGCTACTTCCACCCCATCATCCAGCGCAACAGCGTGGTCCCGGTCAGCCGCGAGGATCAGTTCTTCCCGGTGCGCGACGACCAGCGCGAGGTGATCCTTGATGTCTACCAGGGCGAAAGTCCCACGGTGGACAAGAACATCAAACTGGGCGAGCTGCGTATCCCGCTCGGTCCCGGCAAGGCTGCCGACAAGGGCTTGACCACCCGCTTCACCTACGACGTGAACGGGCTGCTGCAGGTGGAGGTCGTCCAGGACGCCACCGGCGTCCGCCATGAACTGGTGCTGCAGCAGAACCCGGGCCTGCTGTCGCCGGAAGAAATCCAGTCGCGCCTGCAGGCGTTGCAGGGGCTGAAGATCCACCCGCGTGACGTGCAGCAGAACGTGGCCATGCTGGCCCGCGCCGAGCGCCTGTACGAAGAGTTCATCGACCAGCGTCAGCTGGTGCAGCACTGGCTGGAGCAGTTCCGTCATGTGCTGGAAAGCCAGGACCTGGACCGCATCGAGAAGCACCGCAGTGAGCTCTCGGCGGCGATGGACGCACTGGAACAGGACGCGTGAGCTGGGGCCATGCTGCGCTCGAACTGGAGCCGGATGCGGACGAACGTGCGATCAAGCGCGCCTACGCCAGGCGCCTGCGGAGCACCCGCCCGGATGAAGATCCTGCCGCGTTCCAGCAGCTCCACGAGGCCTACCAGGCTGCCTTGGCATGGGCGCAGTACCGTGCGCAGTGGGACGACCAGGGCGATGGGGACGATGGGCATGCCGGCGGCGAAGACAGCGCCGGGGATGCCATCGATGTCGCACCCGGGCAGGTAGAAACACAGCATGATCCCGTGCGGGAGGTGGACAGCGGCATGGCGCCGCCGAGCCTGCCTCCGCAACGGCCGGCAACGCCGCTCACCGAAACGGTCGAGCGGCCGCTGGACGTGGTCGCATTCGCGCACCGGGTGGTCGCCGCAGCGGCGGAAGGGCCACCGCTGGAGTTCGAGCGCTGGCTGCATCTGCGGCCGGAGCTCTGGTCACTGCATGACAAGCCGCGGGTGGGCGACACCGTTCTCGAGCTGCTCCTGAATATCGACGCGCCCATACGCATGGAGAACTTCGATGCATTGAGCCGGTGCTTCAGTTGGGATGAGATCGGTAGCGGCCTGGACCCTCATGTCGCCAATGGATGCCGCCAGCGGCTGCATCGGTACTGGGTCGTGCAGCCGGCCAACACGGCCTGGCTGGCCTACTTCCTGCATCGTCCGGACGCCGCCGTCAGCGCAGCGCAGGCAAAGGTTCAACTGGCATGGCTGACCCGGCCGTGGCACCGGCTGCGCAGCCTGTTGACGGCCTCCATACCCGGGCGCGTGCCTGTCATGCGCCGCATGCTGACCCAGCTGGGCATAACCGAAGTGGGTCAGGCGCCGCCACCGCTGAGGCCTGCCCAGGTGGATTTCTGGCTGGATCTCACCCGTCGCGATCAGATCAACGCAACCAAGGTGCAGCTGGTTGCACTGCGCAGCCTGGTATGCGCGCTGGCCTGGTTGGCTGTTGTTGGCACGATTGCCGTGTTCGACACGCCCACGCACCCGACGGGTCCGAACCATCTGGTCGACTTCGTCGGCTACGGCGCGTTGACGATCCTGCTGGGCGGCATGCTGGTCCTGCCGCTGCGCCGACTCATGGACTGGCAGTCTGCGCCCGAAGCGCCCCAGCAGCGCGCGAAGTACCTTCGTCTGCTGCTCATTCCGGCGCTGCTGATCGTCTCACTGGTGATCATCCACGGCTTCGATCAGCGCGTGGCCGGCACCCTGCTGGCGGTCCCCACCCTGCTGCTTGCAGTGGTGCGCTGGTGGCGGCGCGGGAATTACGAGCTGCACTTCAATGGCTGGCTGCTGCTGGCCTTGTGGCCGCTCGTGAAGCTGGCTGGCCTGGCCATCATGATCGGAGAGATCTCGCTGGCCATGGCACTGCTGCTGTGGGCCATTGATGCGGTGAAGCAGGTAGGGCGGAGATAGGCGCATGCGCCGGGGACCGGCATGGCTGGAACTGGCGGACGAACGCGCTGATGCCTGCGCACGCGCACCATCCCTTTGACGCATGGACGCCTGCAATCGCTCGACCGGTGCAGGCGCGATGCCGATCATTGCAATGCCATCACCGGACGCGGGTGCATGGCCGGCGGTCGATCGGGATGCGACCCTACCAGCGGACGTGGTCGGTGCGCTGCCAGGCCTGGTACCACCCCGGCCGACATGCGACCCGTGCTACCGGGCTGGCTGTGCGCAGCAGCAGGCAGCCGGGCGCGATATGCACGCCCAGGCAGCTGCCGGTTTCGATGCCTGGCACGTGCTGCGCGGCGGTAGGGTTGGTTCCCAAACAACCGCCGACCTTGATTGCGATCGCTTTGACGCATGGACCCGTGCAACTGCACGTGCGGCGGAGACGCGATGCCGATGATTGCAGTGCCCCACCGGGCGCGGTGGATGCATCGATGGTCGATCGGGATGCGACCCTACCGGGCTGTCGCGGGGTTGATGTTGGTTGGGGAAAGCAGCCGGGCAGAGCCCGGCTCTACTTTTCTCTTCGCCAGTTGATGGAGCCGCGGTTTTCCACCGTGCTCGATTCCACTTCGATGTCGAAGCCACGCCGCAGCAGGTACTTCAGGGTGATCACCGAGCCACTGCCGACCAGCGACACGCCGTAGCCCACGTACAGCTTGGGCGAGATGTACTTGCCGAAGCCGATCACCGAGCCGCCCAGCGCGCGCGACTGGCTGACCCCGGCGTCGTCCAGGCCCAGCTTGGCGCCCAGCTGCGAGGCGAGCAGGCCGCTGCCGGCCGACAACGCGGCGGAGGCCGCGTTGACCTGCTGGGTCTGGTCGCTGCTGGCACCGGTGAGGCTGCGCCCCAGCACCAGGAACGCCAGCGCTTCGGACTGCGACATCGCCGGGTCGGACCACACGTCCACCCGCGGCGACTGCGCGCGACCGGTCACGTCGATGCCGGCGGTGACATCGCCCACCCGCCGTTCGGCACGGATGTCGATGCGCGGATCCGATACCGGGTTGAAGTTCCAGTTGAGGTTGCCGCGGGTGATGGTCAGGTCCTGGCCGTAGGCCTTGTAACGCCCGCTCACTTCCAGCGCGCCGTTGGCGGTCATCTCGCGCCCGGGCCGCGCCCAGACCTGCATCTTGCCGCCCAACCCGCCCTTCAGGCCGAACCCGGCCATGCGCACGTTGTCACCCAGGCTCACGGTCAGGTCCATGTCCAGCGGCGAACTGGGGCCTTCTTCCGGGTCGGCCGGGTCCAGCACCACCACGTCTTCGGACACCGACGTACCGCGATCCAGCCGTTCCAGGTCGAGGTCGGCCTCGGGCACGTGCACGGTGCCGCGCAGCTGCATGGCCGCGGCGGCCAGGGTGAAGTCCAGGTTGGGGTTGGCCACGATGCGCAGTTCCGGCGTGTTCGACAACAGCACGTTTTCGCCGTGGATGTGCAGCTGCAGCGGTTGTGCGTCGCCGAACCACGACAGGCCGCCGTCGACGAACAGCGTGCCCTTGCCGGAGTTGGCCTGCGCGGTGATCCTGGCCGAGCCGTCCGGCTGCGCGGTGAAGCTGCCGCTGCCCTGGTCGAAGGTCAACCCGAGCGCGGGGAACTCGCCCTTGAAGTTGCTCAGCTTGGCGTCGCCGCCCAGCGACGGCGTGCCGCGCGTGCCGCGCAGGCTGACGTGGCCTTCGATCAGGCCGGTGGGGCGCACGATGTCGGGCGAGAACAGTTCCAGCCAGTACAGCCGCGACATGTTGAGGTACAGCTCGCCATTGAGCGGCGCGTTGGCATCCCAGCCGGTCTGCACCTTGGCGTCGACGAAGCCGTTGCCCTGGAAGCCCACGCCGAGTTTGGCGTTGATCTGCGCCGGGGTCATCTCCAGCGTGGCCGAGAACTGGTCGTAGCGCACCAGTTCGCCGCGCGCGTTGTCGCCCAGGCGGATGCCGCCTTCCAGTGACGCGATCCTCGCGCTGCCTTCCCAGGCGTTGCCACGCGGCCGGATCTGCCCGTCCAGGGTGAGCTCGCCACGCAGGTGCAGGCGCCGCCCCGATTGCGGGGGCAGCCACGGCTGCACCAGCGCCAGCGGCAAGGCGTCGCCGCGGATCTTCAAACCATCGCGCGGCCAGTTGGCGCTGGCGCACAGCGCGCCGCCGGTGGCCGCACCCAGGCAGGTATCGCTCAGGGTGAAGCTGCTGCCCTGGATGCCGAAGGTGGCCGGCGCGCGCAGCGCCCAGGGATCGCCCTTGACCGGCGCGATGCGCAGCGCGGCGAGGTCACCGCGCCAGGCGCTGCCCTGCTGGCGCACGCCGCCCTGCAGGGCCACCGCGCCCAGTTCGTTGTTGGCCTGCGCGTCCAGCCGCAGGTTGGAGACGCTGCCGCTGGCGTTGACGTTGATCGTGTCCAGCAGCATGCCGGCCTGCACCTTGGTGCCCTGCAGCGCGAGCGTCCCGTTGCTGCCCTGCCAAGGCAGGCGGCCACGGAGGCTCAGCGCTTCGGCACTGTAGTCGGCGTAGCGCAGGCCGCTGCCGACCAGGTCGGCGGTGATGTCCGGCGCAGTGCGCGGGCCGCGTACCTGCACCTGGCCACGCAGGGTGCCGGTGCTGCCCGGCATCAGGTCGTCCAGCTGCACCGGGTCGAGCTGCGCCTGCACGTCGAGGCGGTCGCCTACGCTGCCGCGTGCGGTCAGGCGGCTGTTGCCCACGGCCAGGCGCACGTTGCCCTCGCCCTGCTGCCCGCGCAGCGCGAACTGGCCCTGCGCGTCCACCCGGCGGTTGCGCAGCATGCCGTTGATGCCCGGCACGTCCACGGTGGCTTCATAGCTGCCGGCGGTGCCGGCCGGGCTGCCCGCCGGAGGCGGCAGCTGGCGACCCTTGGAGGCGACGGCGCCGGACAGGCGACCGTCCCACCCGGGCACGAAATAGCCGGGATCGAACGCGGCCAGCTTGGCGGCCACGTCCCAGTCCAGCTGCGGCGCCCACGCCACCTGGCCGGTCACATCCAGCGCGCCGCCCGGGGTCTTGGCCTGCAGTTGCCTGATCTGCGCGGCGGTATCGCTGCCGCGCACGTCGAACTGCAGGTCCGCGCGCTGCTGCTCGCGCTCGACCGAGGCCTTGCCCACCGCCGCCCAGGTCTTGAGCGTGCCGGCCAGGCCCATCCGCGCTTCCTTCAGGGTCACCGGAACCGGCTTGGCCGCGCCCGGCGTGGTGGTGTCCGGTTCGGGCACGAAGGTGAGGTCGTTGGCGACGATGGAGAAGCGCAGGCTGGCGTTCTCGCGGTCGCGGAAATCGGCGGTGCCCTGCAACCGCGCCTGGCCGCCCCAGCCCTTCACCACCAGCGGCGACACGGTCAGCACCTGGTCGGCCAGGCCGACGTTGGACGGCGCCAGCTCCACGGCCAGGTCGCCCTGCTGGATGCGGCCCTGCAGGTTGGCCTGGCCGCCTTTGCCGCTGGCGCTGAAGTCCAGCGACAGCGGCAGCGTGGCCGGGTCCATGCCCGGCACCAGCAGCGCCAGGTCCAGTTCCTTGCTGCGTGCGCTGGCCTTCCATACCGGCTCGTCGCGGCCTTCGAACACCAGGCTGGCCTGCAACGGTGCCGGCGCGTGCCCGGCCACGGCGATCTCCATGCGCGCTAGGTCGCCGCGCGCGACCAGGCCCAGCCGGGCCGGGGTGCGTCCGCGCGGCGCCGGCAACGCGGCGCCGATGGTGATGTCGGTGGTGTAATCGTTGCCCGGCAGGTAGTGGCCGTCCACGCGGAAGTCGCCCAGGTCGCTGTCGATCTTCAGCTGGTGGGCGCGGAACTCACCGTTGGCGATCTCCAGCCCACCGCGCAGCTTGCTGATGTCGACCAGCGGTTCCTGCGCCTGGGTGATGCGGAAGCCGTCGATGATGATGGTGTCGGCCTGGATCGCCAGCGGCATCTCGATCTGCGGCAGCGAGCCCGGCCACGACGGCATTTCGAACGGCTCATCGCTCTTGGCCAGGTTCAGCGTGGCATTCTTGATCTGCAGCGCATCCAGCTGCAGCTTGCGGCCCAGCAGCGGGCGGATGTCCGGGTCCAGGTAGGCGCGTTCGGCGGTGAAGTGGATATCGTCGAAGCGGAAATCCACGTCGTGCAGCACCAGCGGCCCGGCCACCGGGCCATCGACCTTGCTCCAGGTGAGCGTGGCACCGACCGGCAGGCGCGCCACCACCTGCGCCAGCAGCACGTCGCGCCCGGCCACGGTCTGCAGCAGCCAGTACAGCAGCAGCAGCGCCAGCAGCACCAGCCCCAGCACGGTGAAACCGGACCACGCCCAGAAGCGTCGCCTGCGGTAGAAGCGCCTGCGCGGTGGCGGCGGTGCGGGCGTCGGCGTCGGCGTGCTCACAGGTCCGCTCCGATGCTCAGGTACAGCTGGAACTTCGAGTCCGGGTTGTTCAGGCCATGCGCCACGTCAACGCGTACCGGTCCCACCGGCGATTTCCAGCGCACGCCGAAGCCCACGCCGGTGTGCAGGTCGATGTCGTTGTCGAAGGCGCTGCCGGTGTCGACGAACACCGCCCCGCCCCACGGGCCGCCCTTGAAGTAATGCTCGTACTCGGCCGACGCAGTGACCAGGTTCTTCGCGCCCAGCGCGAACTTGTCCGGTGGCGGCGTGCGCGGGCCGACCTCGCGGAATGCGTAGCCGCGGATGCTGCGGTCGCCGCCGGCGAAGAAGCGCAGGCTCGGCGGCATCGCGACCAGGTCGCTGGTCCAGGTGGTGCCGCCTTCGCCGCGCAGGATCAGGCGATCGGCGTCGCCGACCGGAATGAACCAGCGCAGCATCATGCTGGCCTGCACGAAGCTGGTGTCCGAGCCGGCGCCTTCGACTCCACCGCGCAGCGTGGCGCTGCCGCTGATGCCGCTGCGCGGGGCCAGGCGGTCGTCCACGTTCACGTAGTCGGCCACCAGCTGCGGGTACACCAGCGTGGAGGTGTTGTAGATGGCGTTGGTGAACTCGGTGCCCGATGCGTAGCGCCAGCGCTCGCGCAGCGCGTTGATCGAGGCGATCGCGGTCCAGTGTTCGTTGATCTCGCCGCTGCGGCTGCCGATCAGTTTGAAGTTGCGCAGGTCGATGTAGTCGGTCTGCTCGTCGTAGGCGCTGGCGGTCAGCCCGTACCAGCCGTCCAGCCACTTGAATGCCGGAATCCGGTAGGTGGTGACCAGGCTCTTGCGCTTCTGCGCATAGTCCAGCTGCGTGTTCATCTTGTGGCCGCGGCTGTTGAGGAAGCGCCGCTCCAGGCCGCCGCGCACACCCGCTCCGCTCTCGCTGCCGTAGCTGACACCGGCGGTGTAGATGGTGCGCTTGGCACGGGTCAGGTTGACGTCCACCGGCACGTTGCCGTTTTCATCGGCCTGGTCCGGCTGTGGCTGGATGTCGATCACGCTGAAGTAGTCCAGCTTGGTCAGCGACTCGCGCAGGCGGTCCAGCTTGCCTTCGTGGAAATAGCTGCCGGTTTCCCAGTACACCAGCGGGTCGAACAGGCGATCCACGAAGTAATCCTGGTGGAAGCGGATTTCGCCCATGTTGTAGCGGCGGCCGCTGTCCCAGGTCAGGTCGATGTCGGCGGCGTTCTCGGCGCGGGTGATCTCGACCCGGCGCTGGGTGAAGTCGGCATCGAAATAACCACGCTCGGCCAGGCGCCGGGTGACGGTGACGCGGCTGGCGTCGTACAGCGTGTGCTCGAAGCGCTGTCCCTTGCGCGGACGGAAATTCTCGAGGTCTTCCTGCAGGTACTGGTCCAGCTGCGCCGGGCCGGTGATGTCGATGTTCTCGCGCCGCACCAGGGTGGGCGGGCCGCGATCGACATGGATCACCACGCGCACGGTGTCACCTTCGCGCGGGCTGTCCACGGTGATCACCGGGTTGTAATAACCGAACGGCTCCAGCGCCTGCCGGGTCTGGCGCTCGGCCTGCGACAGCAGGTATTCCAGCCGCGACTCGCCCTGGACCTTGCCGATGGTGTCGTACAGCGACAGCGAGACTTCGATGTTCTCGATCATCTCGGCATCGTCGTCCCTGTCCAGGCCGGTGATGTCGACCTTCTCGATGGTGCCGCGCGCATGCGCGGTCGAGGCGACGGCCAGCGACAGGAACAACAGCGGCAGGAAATATTTCAAGGGCGGCATGGGCACAGGATAGCGGGATCGTGCCAAAAACGAAGCCCGTCGCTGCGCCGCATGCGGCCTCGGGCATCACGCCATATTCACGCAGGTGGAAGGTGGGCCAGGAATTGCTGCCAGTCCATGGGCTCGGACACGGAGAATTCGTAAGCTTCACCGCTGTCCATGCCGGACTCGATGCAGATGCTGAAGAACGCAGGCACCTCCACGCCCGGCACGCAGGCGTAATAGCAGTCGCCGTTGCCGTGGTTGTTGTAGCGGCCGAAGATCAGCACCCCGTCGCGAAGGGTCAGTTTCCCGCCGCAGGCATCGAGCCCGTCCTCGTCGTCTCCGGCTGCCACCTTCTGCACCGGCCCGTCGGCATCACCGTCGTGCAGGAATCCGTGTTCGAGGTACTCCCGCAGGTCGTCGGCGATCCCGCTGCGGAACAGGTCGCGGGCGAATGGTGTGGCCTGGGAGCCGAACAGCAGGAAGTCGTGCTCGCGCTTTGCCAGCGCCTGCTCGCGGGCCTCGCCCAGCAAGGGGGAGTCCACTGCAGCTGCCGGCGTTGCGCTGGAAAGGACAGGAACGCGGCCTGCGCCATTGATGATCATTGCGTTTATCTCGACATCGGGTGGGTACACCGCCGACCGGGGCTCGTACCCTGGCCGGCGGATGTTGACATGGTGCCGCATCCAGCTGGGATGCATTTCAGAACCCCTCCTCTTCCCGCTTCGGCGTCCACAGCCGCGGCACCGGACGCTCCGGCGGCGAAGCAATCAGCTGCTCATCGGCCCACTGGTGGACGTCGGGCTTCTTCAACTCGGCGGCCGCCATCTGATGCATGTCGCTTTCGGAATGTCCTGCGCCCTCCCATGCCGCGCGGTGCTTCTCCATCACCCGCAGCGCGGCCTGCTCCGCCCGCCACTCCAATGCCTGTGTCGGCGTGTCGAAGTGATAGAACACGGTGATGTCTACCTCGGGCAGCATCTCCATCAGTTCGGCCAGGCGGCGGTCGCAGCTGTAGGAACAAGGGTTGCTGTCGGACAGCATGCCCACCTTTCCGGTGACCTTCGGTACCGGGCCCTTTCCATCGAGAAGGTCCGCAATCCCGGGCACCGCCTTCTTCAATGCGTCAAACCAGCCCTTCAGGATCTTGTTCTCGCTGCATGAGCGGATCTGGTACAGGTAGTAGTCGCCGGGCGTCAGCGTCCTTGCATTGCTTGCCAGCAGGCGGCCCTCGCCAATGTACTGCCGCATCGCGTCGGAGAATGCCTTGCCCTCCAGTGCATCGAATTGCGCGTCGGTCAGCTCGGCGAATGACCGGGCCTGCTTCCCGCCCGGCACCGTCACCTGCAGATCGTGTTCGGTGAGGGTGATCTTCTTCGACGCCTGCCCCGCTTCGGCCAGCCTGCCCACCGACGGCATCAGGTCCGCGCCGAGCGGATAGTCCGCGCGGAACAGGTCGTTCTGCATCGGCCTGCCCTCGGCCTGGGCGGCGGGCAGGAACACACGACGCACCGGCACCGGCGTGACGAAGTTCTCCGGACGCATCCATGCCCGCGGCACGGTACTCAAGGCGAACCCGCGGTCCGGGAAATCGGGTGATGGGCCCAGCGGAACGCCGTCGTACGCGATGCCGTCCAGGCGGTAGCAGGCCGCGTTCATCAGGTCGTATCCGTTCAACGTACGGAAGTTCTGTTTCTGCAGTTCCTTCATCCGCGCCGCGTCCGCAGGCGGCAGGGATTGTTTCTCGACCTTGAGCTGCATCATGCGGGTGGTCAGCGCCTTCAGTTCGCGTTCTTCCGCGCGCAGGCCACTATAGGTCCGGTCCAGCTCAAGCCGCATCGCCCCCAGGCTTCGGTGCATGTCGTCGCGCAGGGCGATCATGTCCGGGCCCAGCGAGATGCTGTCGGGTGGGTCGCAGTCCGGCGACCGGCGGGCGCGATCATGGGGCCGTGCATCACTGTTGGGGCTGCCCCCGGCAACCGGCTTGAGCGGTCCACGCACGCTGCAGCGCGCCGCGATCGGCATCTGCTTCATCTGCTCGACCACTTCGCGGCGCAGCATGGACGCGTCGCCCAGCCGGCTCTTTTCCGACGCGGCAAGCTGTTCGAACAGCGCGTCCTGCCAGTGCGGATGCGCCTTGCCCTGCGCATCCGACACGATCATCGCGCCAGCGCCGGGACGGAACGCCAGCCGCGCTTCGGCAACCCCGGGCGTCGCCGAGCCAACCAGCAGCAGCGACCCCCCCTGGCCATCGTCACGCACTTTGAGGGTGCGGCCGGGAAGTGCCGACTGCAGGTGGGTGGCCAGCTGCTGCACATCGGCAAGCGTGCCGAAGGCATCATTCACCACCGCCTGCCGTTGTTGGCGCTGGGTGCGGCTGGTGAGCGTGTCGGCCACCAGTGCGCGGATGTCTTTCGAGAAGATCCACGACTCCACCTCGCGCGTCTGCAGGCCGTTGGCGCGGGCGACGATCTCTTCCGCTTCGGCCTTGGTCAGTTCGGGGAAGTGCTTGGCCAGGTTGTCCGCGGCGGTGGGCAGGCTGCGCTGTGCGCTGATCCAGCGCTGCCAGGTGATACGGCTCTGCCCCGGATCGGCCTGGATCACCCGGGCCAGTTCGGCACGCACCGCCGCCACCAACGTGTCGCGGGCGCTGTCGGCAGGCAGCTTCAGCCGCTGGCGCAGTGCGCTTGTGTCCGAAGCGTCGACCAGCGCGTCGATGCCGGGCAGGGTCCGTGTGTCGGCCACTTCCACCATCAGCCCTACCGGGCCCCGCCCGAAGCGGGCACCGCGGGTCCACTCGCCGATGGTCTCCACGTAGGTTTCAACGCCCTTGCCGTTGCCAAGCGCGGGGCTGTCGGCCCAGGCGCGCAGGATGATCGCCTCATCACCGGGAATGCCCAGCGCCCCGGGGTCGTCGAGGATGCGCTGGATGCGCTGGTCGATGGTCAGCGCCTGCACCACATGGCGCAGGTCCGCACTGGGCGACGAATCCCGCGAGCGCACCCCGAACACGGCTTCCAGCTCGTCGAGCTTTTCCGGCGGCAGGTTCTCCGCTTCCGGCAACCGGTTCACCCACTCCCGCTTGCCCACCGGCGACGGCGTGGTGGTGCGACGGCGGGCTGGCGGCTGCTCCTGTCGCCGCCAGGCGTTGTTGCGGAACTCGACCGGTGGCCCCACCTGATCGGGCGCCTTGGGCAGGTGCAGGCGCAGCACATCCTCGTTGTCCGCCGCGGCTTCGACGAAGCGCCCTTCCTGCCGGATGAACGACCGCTTGCCCTGCCGGTACAGCGTGCCGCCAGCGGCCAGCGGCTGCCCCAGCATCGGCAGGCCGGTAGCCGCCAGTGACCGGTCTTCAAGGGCGAGGCCGGTATCGACCTGCCCGTCGGGACGGAACGCGCGCGCCTGCTGGCGCCACTGGCGCACCGCATCGGCGGCCTCGGACACGGTGCCCACCCCGCGCCTGCCCAGCTGGTACATCAGACCGGGAATGGCGCTGAGCTGGGCGGGATCCAGCAGGTCGAACAGCCCCGCGCCAGCGATGAGGATCGCGTCGTTGAAAAGGCCGCGCTCCCACTGGTCGAGGGCGTCGCGGAAACTCCCGGCCACCAGTCCCAGCGTGCCGGCCAGGCACACGGCAGCGGCGCTCCCGGCGCTGGCCAGCGAACATATCGCACCCACGCCGACCGCACCGACCAGGCTGAAGGTTTCCGCGAAGCGCTCCAGCTGGCTCACGGTCATCTCGTCCACGTCATCGATGCGCGCGGCGATCAGCGCCGCGGCGGCGGACTGCGGGCCACGCGTGGCGGCATAGTCCACCGGCAGCGCACGGCGGGCCGAGGTGTGTTCGAACATCGCCGCCAGGTCCGGGTGGTGCCGGTACTGCGTGCGCGCGCGGATGTAGGCCTCGGCCCCCGGCTGGCGCAGCCACGCGCGGAAGCCGCGATCGTCGAGCAGGCGGTCGCCCTGTGCGGTATCGGGCAGGAACACCTGCGGACCGGTCGCGGTACGCAGCGCCCACATGCCCGCCATCACATGGCCTCGCAGCGTTACCGCCTGCAGGGACGACGGGCGCCTGCCATCGGCGTCGAGCGCCGCGTGCGCGGCGGTCAGCGCTGCATGCGTGGCCGCATCAAGGGCGCCGTCCTGGCGGGCGGTCTCGATCATCCAGGCGCTGCGTGCGCGCAGCTGGTTGGCCAGTGCGTCGGCGAAAGCAGCGCCGCGTGGGCTGCCGGGCAGCGCCTGCAGGTGGTGGATATATGCGTCGGCGAGGCGGTTGCTGTCCGCGAAGGCCTCCAGTTCGACGCAGATCGCACGGCGCAGCGCCGGGTCCTGCAGGGTTGCGGTCAGTGCGTCCGCCTCCGGCGGCGTGCCCTGCGCGGCGCCCTGGTAGGCAACCAGCTGCAGGGCATCCAGCGTGCCGTCCTCCAGCCACGGCGCCGGGTCCAGCCGCGTGTTGGGCAGGCCGATCTCATGCGGCGACAGGTCCGGCACGTTGACCGGCAGCGACGGCCGCCGCAGCCCGAAACGTTGCCAACCGCTGGTGGCCCAGTCGGTGAGGGCCATTTCGTGGCTCCCTACCCGCAGCCGCAAGCGGTCCGGGTCGAACCCGTCCAGCCCGCCCTGGAAGCCGGCCAAGCGCAGCGCATGCTTCATGGCGTCGGCAACGCTGTCGTGCGCGTGCTGGCGCAGGGTCTGCAGCGTCCCGTCCTGCTGCAGGCGGTACGTGCGCTCTGCCGCGACGTTGGCAATGCCCAGGGGGCTCCAGCGCAGCAGGTTGCGGTCCAGCTGCTGCTGCGCCCGCTGCTGGCCGTGGTCGACCAGCGCATCGGCCCACTGCTGGAGTGCGCCGGCGGCTTCGTCCACCGGGACGAAGTGCAGCTGGAAACTCTCGCCGGGATTCCATGCCTGCGGCCCCTGCTGCCCGCTTTGATGCCGGGCGAGCCGCTCCTCCCATCGCCTTACCAGGTCAGCGACGGCCGCACGCTGTGCCGGCGCCGCGGCCCCCACGACATCCCCGGCGAGGGTGCCGTCGATCCGGCCGCCCTCGGCAAACGCGCCGATCCGCGCACGCTGGGTGTCCAGGAACTGGCGGAAGGCCTGTTCGTCGCCGAACGCCTGGAAGCGGGACAAGTCCGAGCGGTACAGCACGACCTGGCCGTGCAGGCCGGGCTCGCCGACGCTGCGCAGCACCAGGTAGTTGGGCACCGGCACCGTGACCGGCGCGCCATTGGCCAGGCGATCCACATAGGTCAGCGAGGATCGTTCCACCGTACCGCTGCCCTGCAGGAACCCCAACACCACGTCGGCGCCGCGGCGGTGTGCGTTGCCGCTGCCCAGCACGCCGCTCGCCTTGGCCTTGAGTGCGTCGACGACCAGCCGTGCCTGCAATGCACGGCTCAGCTGCGGGCGCAGCCGTTCGGTCCGCGCAGTGATGTCCGCGCGCAGCCGGCGGGCGTCGGTGCTGCCGGCAAAGCGGGTCAGCTGCGCCAGCTCGGTGGCCGCGAGCGGCACACCGCCGCGCAGGAAGGTCGGTGTGCCCTGTGCAGCGCGCGCGAGGCAGAACTGCAGCAGCGGCAGGCGGTCGTCGACGTCCATGCCGGCCACGCGCGTGGACGGCAGGCGCACCTCGATATCCCGCCAGTCGCCCTGGAAGCCCACCTTGCGCAGCGCCGCACGCATCGCCGCGTCGGCGCCGTCCTCGATCGCGTCCAGCGCCGGGCGCAGGTCGCGCAGCGCCTGCCATTGGCCGACCAGCAGCTCCTGTTCGGTCGCCGGCAACCGCGCCACCCACTCCCAGCCGGGGTGGGTGGCAATGTCGCGTGCCACCGCCACGGACAGGCGGCGCCGGCTCTGCAGCTGCGCCAGCAGCGCGGCATCGCTGCGCAGGGCGTCCAGCTGCGCGGCGCTGACGCCGTGCAACCGGGTCAGGTCTGCGGCGCCCTCGGCGATGTGCGCCGATGCGGGCCCGGCTGCTGCGCGACGGACGCGACGGCCGGCGGCTGCGGGCTCCAGCTCACCCAGCAGCAGGTCGAGGCCGGTGCCCCAGATACCGCCCGGCAGTGCGACCACGTCACCTGCCAGCTGCGCGGCCAGTTCGCCGTGCGTGGTCCCGGCGGGCGTCTCCGGCCACAGCCACCGTCCCGTGGCGAGTGCCGCGCCGCCCACGCCGCCCAATGTCGCGAGCAAGGCGGCGGCGAGGGGCGCGCGCCGGACCAATGTCCTGGTCGCTTCGGTCGTGGTGGGCACCAGCGGCGCCGACATCAGGGGCGTCGCTGCACTGACCACCTCGCTCAGCGCCGACTCGCCCATCAAGGTCATTTCCATTGGCGGCGCTGCCTGCGGCACGCTCTGGAAGACGCCGTAAGCGCCCTTCAGGAGTGGCAGGCCGACAACCAGTCCGGAGAACCAGCCAGGCCGCGGGCTTGAGGCGGGAGAGCATGCCGCTGCAGCGGCCGCGGTTGCCTGCACGACCGGAACCGCACGGATAGCGCTTCCGACGTGCGCACCGCCGGGTGCGGCGGCGGCATCGAACGGCACGGCGTCGAAGCCATCGATGGTGGGCCGGATGCGCGGCGGGCCGGGGCGCCGGTCCTGATCGTCCCAACGCTGCCGTGCGATGCGTTGCGCTTTCTCTTCCGCGCCCGGACGCACCTTCGGCGCGTCGATGACGTCCACGCCGCCCACCGGCGCCAGCACCGCACCGCCCACGCCGTTCAACACCGCAAGGCGTTGCCAATGCGTAGGCAGCTCGGCGATGAAGCCCGCAACCCCCTGCAGCGGCCCTGCCGGCCGCGGCAGCGCGCGTTGCAGCTGCCATAGCAGCGCGGCCACGGCCAGCGCCTGGGCCAGCTGACCGCCGCCCAGATTGGGACGCAGCTGCGCGTCGGCGTCGGCCACCGCTTCATGCAGGGACCACAGGCACGTCCGCATGGCATCGGGCAGCGACTGCACCAGCGCATCGAACTGTTCGTGGCTGCGCAGCGACGGAAGCGCCACCGCCAATGACGGCAGCACCGCAGGGACGCTGCTCCAGCTGCCGGTAAACACGCTGCGCGCCAGCTGCCCTGCGGTGAGGGCGCTGCTGGCCCAGCCCGGCAGCGCTGCCAGCAGCGTGGTCCACGCGGCCCGCGTCAGCACGCTGTCCAGCACGTTGATGCCCGCGTGGTGCAGTTTCGCCACGTCGCGACCTCGCGCCGCCAGTGCCGCCTCCATCCGCCGGGTTACCGCCTCACGCGCCTCGGGCGTGGCGGCGCGGGCGATGTACGTTTCCATCGTCCATGCCAGTGCGGCGCGTTCCGGGGCACCGGTGTCCAGGATCGCGTTACGCACTGCCTTTTCGTGTGGGGTCAGCTCCACCTTCCGCAGAGCATCGCCGCTCCGGTACGGCGGCCGCGCATTGCTTACCTGGCTGGGGGTGTTCGTCCCTTTACCGGCCACCTCCCGCGTTGTCCGGGAGTGGCTGGGTGCGGCGGATGCGTTGGCGCGGGACGGGGCATCAACGATGCGATCAGGGAGGGGCATTCGGCGGGACGTCCGTGCAGAGCGGGGCCGGATGATCACGCGGCGCCGAGGAATACCGATTGCACGAATTTATCGTTTTCCTATTTTTCCCAGGAATAGCTCAATCAATATTCAGACTGATTGCAGTTTCCGTCGCAATCGAACAGAACGCGCGCAAAAAGAAAGCGCCCGGACCGGCCGGGCGCTTCCAAGGGACCTGCACTGCAGGACGTTACCGTCAGCTGGACAGATGTTCGATCGCGGCGACGCTACCAAGCCGATCACCCAGGCGCTTGAGCAGGGCCAGGCGGTTGCCGCGCAGCGCCGGATCTTCCGCATTGACCATCACCGCGTCGAAGAACGCATCCACCTGCGGGCGCAGACGCGCCAGGCGCGCCAGCACACTCACGTAATCCTTCTGGTGCAGGCTGGCATTGCTGTCGTCGATGGCCGCTTCGACCGCTTCGGCCAGTTCGCTTTCCGCTGGCTCGGCCAGCAGCGCCGGATCGACCATGCCCGGAATCGCGACGTCGGCCTTGCGCAGGATGTTGCGGATGCGCTTGTTGGCCGCGGCCAGCGCGTCGGCTTCCGGCAGCGCCGCGAAGATGCCGATGGCATCGATGCGGCGGTCGACGTCGTACAGCGACGCCGGCTTCAGCTCGGCCACCGCGTTGAAGTGCGTGGCCGGTACGCCCTTGTCGGCGTAGTAGCCGCGCAGGCGGTCGATGATGAAGTCGTACAGTTCCTGCGGCAGAGCCTCGGTCTTGCGCTCCGCACTGGGCTGCACGGCGGCAGGCAGCCCGGCGAGGGCAGCGCCCAGCAGCGCGCGCAGGTCCAGCTCGAAACCCGATTCGATGATCGTACGCGCCAGGCCCAGCGCATTGCGGCGCAGGGCGAACGGGTCCTTGTTGCCGGTCGGCTTGAGCCCGGCCGCGAAACCACCGGCGAGCGTGTCCAGGCGCTCGGCGATCGCCAGCACCTTGCCCAATGCCGACAGCGCGATGTCGTCGCCACCGAAGCGCGGCTGGTACGCCTCGTCGATGGCCAGCGCGACCTCGGGCGATTCGCCACCGGTCACCGCGTAATGGCGTCCGGCAATGCCCTGGAGTTCCGGGAACTCATTGACCATGCGCGACTGCAGGTCGTTCTTGGCCAGCAGGGCGGCGCGCCTGGCCAGCACCGGGTCGGCGCCCACCTGCGGCGCGATCAGGCCGGCCAGCGCCACCACGCGCTGCACCTTGTCGGCCACCGAGCCCAGCTTCGCCTGGTAGGTCACGGTCTTCAGCCCGTCGCCCATCGATTCCAGGCCCTGCTTCAGGTCCTCGTCGAAGAAGAATTTGGCATCGGCGAAGCGCGGGCGGATCACCCGCTCGTAGCCCTTGGCCACTTCGGCCACGTTCTTCGATTCGATGTTGGCGATGCCGATGAACTTCTCGGTCAGCTTGCCGTTGCTGTCCAGCACCGGGAAGAACTTCTGGTTGATTTCCATGGTCTCGATCAGCGCTTCCTGCGGCACAGCCAGGAAGTCGCGTTCGAAACTGCACAGCACCGGCGACGGCCATTCAACCAGGTTGACCACCTGTTCCAGGTTGTCGTCGGTGATGCGCGCCTGGCCACCGGCGGCAGCGGCTTCAGCGTTGACCGATTCCACGATGCGGCTGCGGCGCGCGTCCGGATCCACCAGCACGCAGGCGGCCTGCAGCGAGCTGACGTAGTCCTCCGGCGAGGACAGCCACACGGTCTTGTCGTGCATGAAGCGATGGCCGCGGCTCATGCGGTCGCTCTTCAGGCCCAGCACTTCAGCCTCGACCACGTCCTTGCCATGCAGCAGCACGAGCCAATGCACCGGGCGCGCGAAGCCGTAGCTGTGGCTGCCCCAGCGCATCGGCTTGGGAATGGGCATGCCGGCAAGCGCTTCGGCCAGGATGTCCGGCAGCAGCGCAGCGGTGCGCGCGCCCGGGGTCACCGAGCGATGCACGAAGCGTTCGCCCTTGGCGTCACTGGTGCGCTCAAGCGCGGTCCAGTCGATCCCGGCCTTGGCCGCAAAGCCCTGCAGCGCCTTGGTCGGCTGGCCGTCGGCGTCCAGCGCGATGTTCAGGTACGGGCCCAGCACTTCACCGCGCTGTTCGGGCTGCTCCACGGCCACGGCGGGCAGCAGCACCGCCAACCGGCGCGGGGTCGACAGCGGCTTGGCATCGCCGCGTTCCACGGCCACGCCACGCTTGGCCAGGCCGTCCACCACGCCATCGAAGAAGGCCTGGGCCAGGCCCGGCAGCGCCTTCACCGGCAGTTCTTCGGTCCCCAGTTCGATCAACAGCGGCAGCATCGTGCTCATGCCTGCACCTCCTTGGCTGCCACCGCTTCGATGCGCTTGGCCTCATACAGTTTCGCCACCGCCTGGGCCAGCGCGCGCACGCGCAGGATGTAGCGCTGGCGCTCGGTCACGCTGATCGCGCGACGCGCGTCCAGCAGGTTGAATGAATGGCTGGCCTTGCACACCTGCTCGTAGGCCGGCAGCGGAAGGCCCACCTCGACCAGCTTCTGCGCTTCCTTCTCGCAGGCGTCGAAGCGATGGAACAGCTCTTCCACGTCGGCGTATTCGAAGTTGTAGGTGCTCTGCTCGACCTCGTTCTGCAGGTACACATCGCCGTAGGTCACCGGCGTGCCGTCCGGGCCGTAGGTCCAGACCAGGTCGTATACGTTGTCGCAGTTCTGCAGGTACATGCACAGGCGTTCGAGACCGTAGGTGATCTCGCCCAGCACCGGCTTGCACTCCAGGCCGCCGGCCTGCTGGAAGTAGGTGAACTGGGTCACTTCCATGCCGTTGAGCCACACCTCCCAGCCCAGGCCCCAGGCACCCAGCGTCGGCGATTCCCAGTTGTCCTCGACAAAGCGCAGGTCGTGCACCAGCGGGTCGATGCCCAGCGCCTTGAGCGAATCCAGGTACAGCTGCTGGATGTTGTCCGGGCTGGGCTTCATCGCCACCTGGTACTGGTAGTAGCGCTGCAGGCGGTTGGGATTCTCGCCGTAGCGGCCATCGGTCGGGCGGCGCGACGGCTGCACGTACGCAGCATTCCAGCTTTCCGGGCCGATCGAGCGCAGGAAGGTCGCCGGGTGGAAGGTACCGGCACCGACCTCCAGGTCCAGCGGCTGGATCAGCACGCAGCCCTGCTGCGCCCAATACTGGTTAAGGGTCTGGATCAGGCCCTGGAAAGTGATCGGAACGGTCGGGATCGCGGACATGCGGCGGATTCTTGCCTGCAAAGGGGGTGCGCTAGTATAGCGACGGACCGCGCGCCGGCATTCCAGGCAACCGCCATCACGCCGTGCAGCCGCTGCTCCGAGGATTCTGGCGCCATGGAACACCGTTCACCGGCAACGCTTGCCCCCGCTCCTGCCCAGGAGCCCCTGCCGCCGGGCCGGCTGGTGTTCGAACAGGTCGCTGCCGCCATGGTCGCCGACGGCCTGGTGGCCGCCGACGATGTCGACCGTATCCGCTTTTCCGGCCAGGGCGCGCGCAACGCCAGTGAAGTGCACCCGCTGGTGCTGCTGGCCAACCTGAAGCTGGCCGCCGCCGGCGGCGGTGAACTGGGCCTGGAGCGGCTGACCCAATGGCTGGCCGAGCGCACCGGCACCCGTTACCTGCGCATCGACCCCACCCGGGTGGACGTCTCGGCGGTGACCGCACTGGTTTCGCACGCCTACGCCCGCCGCCACCGCTTCCTGCCGCTGGCGGTGGACAGCGAGCGCCTGCTGGTGGCGACCAGCGAGCCGCTGGCCCAGGAATGGCTGCTCGACCTGCAGCACCTGGCCCGCCGCCGCATCGAACTGGCGGTGGTCAACCCGCTGGACCTGCACCGCTACACCATGGAGTTCTACGGGGTGACGCGCTCGGTGCGCGGCGCACGCAGCGATTCGCGCAGCGAGACCAACGGCACCCTGCCCAGCTTCGAACAGCTGGTGGAGCTGGGCCGCGCCGGCGATGTCAACGCCGACGACCAGCACGTGGTGCATATCGTCGACTGGCTGCTGCAGTACGCCTTCGAACAGCGTGCCTCCGACATCCACCTGGAGCCGCGCCGCGACATGGGGCGCATGCGCTTCCGCATCGACGGCGTGCTGCACAAGGTGTTCGAGGTACCCCCGGCGGTGATGACCGCCGTGGTCAGCCGGATCAAGGTGCTGGGCCGCATGGACCTGGCCGAGCGCCGGCGCCCGCAGGACGGCCGCATCAAGACCCGCTCTCCGGGCGGGCGCGAAGTGGAAATGCGCCTGTCGACCATGCCCACCGCCTTCGGCGAGAAATGCGTGATGCGCATCTTCGACCCGGACGCGGCGTTCAAGAGCATCGACCAGCTTGGCTTCAGCCCGCAGGAAGCGGCCGGCTGGACCGCCCTCGTCGAGCGTCCGCACGGCATCGTGCTGGTGACCGGCCCGACCGGCTCGGGCAAGACCACCACCCTGTATTCGACCCTGAAGCGGCTGGCCACCCCGGACGTGAACGTATGCACGGTGGAAGACCCGATCGAAATGATCGCGCCGGAATTCAACCAGATGCAGGTGCAGACCAACATCGACCTGGACTTCGCCGCCGGCGTGCGCACCCTGCTGCGCCAGGACCCGGACATCATCATGATCGGCGAGATCCGCGACCTGGAGACCGCGCAGATGGCGGTCCAGGCGGCGTTGACCGGCCACCTGGTGCTGTCCACCCTGCACACCAACGACGCGCCCTCGGCGATCACCCGCCTGCTCGACCTGGGCGTGCCGCACTACCTGCTGGCCAGCACCATCAACGGGGTGCTGGCGCAGCGTCTGGTGCGGACCCTGTGCCCGCACTGCAAGGTGCCCAAGCCGCTCAGCGCGGCGCAATGGGCGGTGCTGGCTGATACCGATGAAGCATTACCTGAGTCGCCCACGCCATATGCACCGGCCGGCTGCATCGACTGCCGGCGCACCGGTTACCTGGGCCGGGTAGGCCTGTATGAGCTGCTGCCATTGGGCCCGCGCCTGCGCGGGCTGGTCCGCGCGGACATGGACCTGGCCGCGTTCAGCCAGGCCGCGCGCGCTGAAGGGGTCCGAACCCTGCGTCGCGCGGCACTTGAAAAGGTAGCGGCAGGGCTGACTACAATCGAGGAAGTCCTGACCGTACTGCCGCCGCGAGATGAACCGCACGCCCTTCCTGATCCTTGAAACCGGCCAACCGGTCGCGTCGCTGCGCCGCTACGGCCGTTTCCCGCACTGGATCCGGGTCGCGGCCGGGCTCGACGCCGACGAAACCGTGGTGGTGGACGTCGTGCAGGGCGCTGAACTGCCCGACCACCGCGACTATGCCGGGGTGATCATCAGCGGCTCGGCCGCCTACGTGACCGACCGCGCCGACTGGAGCGAACGCAGCGCCCACTGGCTGCGCGCAGCCGCCCACGACAACCGCCCGGTGTTCGGCATCTGCTACGGCCACCAGCTGCTGGCGCACGCGCTGGGCGGCGAAGTGGCCTACAACCCGGCCGGTCGCGAATCGGGCACGATCGAACTGGCGCTGGAGCCCCCGGCGCAGGACGACCCCCTGTTCGCCGGCCTGCCCGCCCGCTTCCCCGCGCACGCCACCCACCTCCAGACCGTGCTGCGCGCCCCCGAGGGCGCCGAGATCCTCGCCCGCTCGGCACAGGACAACTGCCACGCCTTCCGCTGGGGCCCGAACGCCTGGGGCGTGCAGTTCCATCCCGAGTTCGCCACCCACCACATGCGCGGCTACGTGCGCGCCCGCGCCGAGTGCATCAGCCGCCACGGCGGCTGCGCGCGCAGCCTCGCGCGCGGCGTCAGCGCCGCCCCGCTGGCCCGCCAGCTGCTGCGCCGCTTCGTGCGCCAGGCGCGCAACGCCTGACCGCCCGGCGCCGAACCTCCTTCCCTTCAGGCGGGGGGCACGGAAAACAGGGATAATCGAATCGATCCGGGGCGCGCGCGCCCTTCCTCCCCTGTTCCGGAATGGTATGAGCGACATTCGCAAGCTGCCCGCCTCGGCGGGCGCCCAATGGCTGCTGGACGCGTTTTCCCTGTATCGCCGTGCACCGCTGCAGCTCGCCGTCCTTGGCGTGATCGGCATGCTGGTCAGTTCACTGATCCTCGTCCTCGCACAGGCCCTGCCGAGCTGGCTCGGCGTGCTCGGCCAGCTGGTGTCGGTGGCCGTCGGCCCGCTCGTGTTCGGCGGCATGCTGTGCGCGGTGAGCGAAGTCGACCAGGGCCACCGCGCCACCCCAGCGCACCTGCTGCAGCCGATCCGCGACCGCCGCGTCAGCCACCTGCTGGTCCCGCTGGCGATCCAGCTGATCGCCATCATCGCGCTCGGCACCCTGCTGTACCTGATGCTCGGCGCCGAAGGCCTGACCGCCTCGGCCGACATGTTCCACAAGATGCAGGAACTGCAGCAGTCCGGCGCCACCCCGAGCAACGAACAGACCCTGGCCTTGATGGCCGGCGTGCCGGTCATGCGCATCCTGCTCTGGCTGGCGCTGGCGTTCGGCACCTTCGTCGCGCTGAGCATGGCCATGTTCACCCAGCCGGCGCTGGTGGTGTTCGACCATCAAAGCGGCATGCACGCCCTGCGCATGAGCCTGCAGGGCTGCATCCGCAACTTCGGCGCCATGGCGGTCTTCATGCTGCTCGGCCTGATCGCCGCGATGTGCATCTACTTCCTGGTAGTGGTGGTGATGCAGTTGGCCATGCTGGTCGGCGGCGTCGGCGCAGCCGCCTTCGTCATGCAGCTGGCCATGGCCACGGTGATCATGCCGCTCTACGTAGGCGCCGTGTACGCCGCCTGGAAGCAGATGTTCGCCCACCGCACCCGCAGCGCCCCGCCGCCGGTACCGCCGACCAACGGCCCAGGCAACATCTTCGCGGCATGAGATCCCATAGAGCGACGCCCTGCGTCGCTGCTTTCCGATCCGCGCAACGCAATCCATGAAGGGGCCGGGCGGCGGGCAGTCCCCGGAGGGACTGTCAAAAACATGGATGTTTTTGACAAGCCTACAAGGACGTATTCACGGCGTGTCCCGGAGCGGGACTGCCCGCCGCCCGGCCCAAGCACGTAACTACGGAAACGCCGCCGCTCCTGGCGCCTGAATCAAGAAGCCTGCGGCTCGTCGCTCTTCGCCGGCACCAGCCAGCGCGAGGCGTGGATCCCCAGCTCATAAAGCAGGCACATCGGAATGGCCAGCATCAGCTGCGACACCACGTCCGGCGGCGTCAGCACCGCCGCCAGCACGAAGATGCCCACGATCGCGTAACCGCGGCCTTCCTTGAACTGCTGCGGCGTGATCCAGCCGAGCAGCGTCAGGATCACCATCGCCACCGGCAGCTCGAAACTGCTGCCGAACGCGAAGAAGATCGCCAGCACGAAATCCAGGTACGCATTCGCATCCGGCGTGATCGCAATCACCTCCGGGCGGAACGTGGTCAGGAAGTGGAACACCGCCGGCAGCACCAGGAAGTACGCGAACGCACAGCCGATGTAGAACAGCAGCACCGACGTCACCAGCAGCGGCACCGCAAGGCGCTTCTCGCGCGCATACAACCCCGGCGCCACGAACGCCCACAGCTGGTAAAGCAGCCACGGCACCGCCACGAACAGCGCCACGAAGAACGTCAGCTTCAGCGGCGCGAAGAACGCCCCCGCCGGATTGATCGCAATCATCGACTGCGCGTTCGGCAGCTGCGAAATCAGCGGCTGCGCCAGCCACGTATAGATCTGCCGCGAAAACGGCATCAGCCCCAGCAGCACCACGCCCAGCCCGATCAACGCCCGCATCAGGCGCGCCCGCAGCTCGATCAGGTGTTCGATCAGACCGCTTTCCGGGTTCTCGTTGCCGCTCATCGCGGATCCTCCGGCGTGGACGACGGGGGATCGCGCGGCGCCTGGCCATCAATGCCCGGCGGCGCCATCGCATCACGTGGCGCGTCCAATGCAGCCTCCGGCTCCGGCGCTGCCACATGCTGGGCCACGCTGGCCGGCGAACCCGGCGCTGGACCAGTCATCACCGGCGCATCGTCCGACGCGACAGCGTCCCCCGTCGCCTGCGCCTGCCGCCGTACGTGTTCGGCCTCGCGGCGGACCGCTTCCCCGCTCGCACGCAGCTGCGCCTCGGTATCGCGCACCGAATCCTGCGCCTCGCGGAACTGCCGCTTGATCTCGTCAGCGTGCAGCTCACGTTCCAGCTCCTGCTTCACCGAATCCCACTGGTTGCGCGCACGCCGCACCCACAGCCCGGCGAAGCGCGCTGCCTTCGGCAGCCGCTCCGGACCCAGCACGACCAGCGCGACCACCGCGATGACCAGCAGTTCACTGAACCCAATATCGAACACTGCGTGCCGCCTTGATCAGCGACGGTCGCGGTCGTGCTCGTTCTGCGACGTCGTCGACGGGTCCTGCGGACGCGACTCATCGCTCAGGTGCGCGGTCGGCTTGTCCTCGTCGCGCATCCCCTTCTTGAATTCCTTGACCGCACTGCCAAGGTCCTTGGCGCCACTGGTCAGCTTCTTGGTGCCGAACACCAGCAGAACGATGACCAGTACCACCACCCAATGCCACAAGCTCATACTGCCCATGATGTGCCGCTCGCATTACCCGGAAACAAGAAGTTGAGCATAGCGCACCGCCGGGCAGGCGGCGCGCGTGACGAAAGTCAGTTTCCGTCCAGCGATTCGGTGCGGACTTCGCCTTCACCCACCGGCTCGAAGCCCTGCTGCGGGGCCGGCTGCGCCGGAACCGCCTGCAACGGCGCCGTCGTCGCACCCGTGCCTGCCTGTTCAGCTACCACCGGTGCCGCCTGCGGCTGCGGCTGCGGCGGCAGGCCCGCGGAACGCGGCGCCGGCGCGTTGCCGGCCGTGCCCCGGTTCTGTCGCGCCGAGTACGTCGCCTCTTCCAGCCGATCGCGGAACGCCACCACGTCCATCGACGGCTGCGCCGTCGTCCGACCCTCGAACACCATGCGCGCCGTGGTGTTGCTGCCGTAAGCGTCCAGGTTGGCCTGGTCATCGATCTGCAGCACCGCACCGTCCAGCGCGACCCCCGCGAACAGCCCGCGCGCCCGCGACCAGGACCAGATCTCCGCCTTCAGCTGGCCATCGGTGGCGGCCGCCGCATTGCGCCCGACCGGGCCCGCGGCGACGCCGGCGTCCGCGCCCAGCGTGACCTTGCCGTTGACGATGTTGTCCAGGCTGCGGTCGTTGCGGAACACCAGCACCACGTCGGACGACTGCACCCCGGCCTGGAACCCGATGCTGCCGCCGGTGAGCTTGATGAACGCCGGGCTGGACCAGCTCCCGTCCGGATTCTTGATCGACATCAGACCGTGACCGCGGCGACCGCCGATGACCAGCCCCGCCTTGATCGTGTCGGGAATGACCACCACGGCCCGCGCCTCGTCCAGCAGCTTGTCCGGAATCCCCTGCTCGGGAATTTCCTGGATATCGTTCAACACGCGGACCGCATTGCGGGCGCGCTGGTCCTCGGTCGGCCCGGCCATCGCCTGGGTCGACAGCAGACTCGCGGTGATCAGCAGTGCAAGGGTCAATCGGCGCATGGGTACTCCAGAAGGGGGTCGACAAGGTATCGATTCCCCCGAAATTAGTGGGGTTCCGATGAATCCGCAATGAGTATCCGCCGCCTGATCGACGCGCTCGATGGCCGTCATCGCGTCTTTCCATCCCGACCGTCGCGCAGACCTGCGAGAATGGACCCATGATCGACGCACCCGACACCGCCGTGCTGGCGGTCAATCTAGGCACACCCGAAACGCCGACCGCTCCCGCGGTGCGTCGCTACCTTGCGGAATTCCTCAGCGATCGGCGCGTGGTCGCGATCCCGCCGCTGCTGTGGAAACCCCTGCTGTACGGGCTGATCCTGCCCCTGCGCAGTGGCCGCTCGGCGGCGAAGTACGCCCAGGTGTGGCTGGCCGACGGCTCTCCGCTGATGGTGTACACCCGCCGCCTGGCCGAGGCCATGCAGCAACTGATGCCCAACCTGCGGGTTCGCCACGCCATGCGCTACGGCGCGCCAGCCCTCACCGCCGAGCTTGACCGGCTGGCGGCCGAAGGCATGCGTCGGATCGTGGTGCTGCCGCTGTATCCGCAGTATTCGACCACCACCACCGCCTCGATCGAGGACCAGGTGCGCGACTGGCAGCCCAGACACCCCGGTGTCACTGTCACCCTGGTACGCGACTACGCGGTCGACCCGGACTGGGTGGCCGCAGTGGCCGGCAGCATCCGCCAGTGGTGGGAGGCCAACGGCCGGGGCGAGAAGCTGGTGTTTTCCTTCCACGGCATTCCCCAGCGCCTGGCCGATGCCGGCGATCCCTACCCGCAGCGCTGCGAAGCGAGCGCGCAGGCGATCGCGCAGGCGCTCGGGCTCGCGGACGACCAGTGGCAACTGACCTACCAGTCGCGCTTTGGCCGCGAAAAGTGGCTGCAGCCGTATGCCGAACCGACCCTGTGGGCGATGGCCGAGCAGGGCATCAAACGGATCGACGTGGTCTGTCCCGGCTTTGCCACCGACTGCCTGGAGACGCTGGAAGAAGTTGCGCTGGGCTTCACCGAGACCGTCGCCGCGCGCGGTGCGCAGATGCGTTACATCCCCTGCCTCAACGATGCACCGGCGCATGCGCTGGCGCTGTCGCGGCTGAGCGTCGCCACGCTGGCATGATCCTCGAACCCTTCGCACTGCAGGTGGCCGGCAGCGCCGTGGCTGGCCTGCGCTCCACGCACGACGCGGGCCAGCGGGTGTTGGCCCTGCATGGCTGGCTCGACAACGCTGCCAGCTTCGTTCCGTTGGCCGCCGCGCTGCCAGCGCTGCAGCTGGTCGCGGTCGACCTTCCCGGGCACGGCCACAGTGCGCACCTGCCGCCGGGCACGCAATACAACACTCCCGGTGCGATCTGCCATGTACTCGATGTCGCCGATGCGTTGGGCTGGGAGCGCTTCACGCTGCTGGGCCATTCCATGGGCGCCGGCATCGCCAGCCTCACCGCTGCAGCCGCGCCGGAACGCGTGGAGCGGTTGGTCGCGATCGAAGCACTGGGCGGCCTGCGCGGGCCCGAGCACGAAACCGCGCAGCGCCTGCGCGAACATGTGCGCGCCGCACGTGCATTTCCATCGAAAAAGCTGCGCGTGTTTGCCGACCTCGCTGCGCCGGTACGGGCGCGGATGATGGCGAACCAGCTCAGCGAGCCGTGCGCACGCCTGCTGGTCGAGCGCGGGGTGAAACCCGTGGAAGGCGGCTACAGCTGGTGCAGCGACCAGCGCCTGATGCTGCCCACCGCAATGCGGCTCAGTGAAGCGCAGATCGACGACCTGCTCGCCGCGATCGAATGCCCGACCCAGGTGATCTACGCCACCCCGGCGCAGAGCTATTACCCCGAGCCGCTGCGCAGCGACCGCATCCGGCTGCTGCGCGATGGCCGGCTGGACGTATTCCCCGGCACCCATCACCTGCACATGGAACACCCGCAGGTCGTGGCCGACGTGATCGCAAGGTTCCTGGCCAGGTAGGTATCGACCGTTGGTCGATACGCGCTTGACGCACCTGCGACACCGTGTCGCACTCAACATTGCAGCAACGCTTCCGATACCGATGCAGCAGGCGCGCGCAGCGCGCCTGTGTCGTCGCCCGCTCCGCCGATAGCGAAGCCGTGTGTCATCCGCCTCCGCTTTCCTGCCCCATCTTTCGCACTGCGCAACGGCATCGCAGCCACGCGCGCGCACCGCTTCGATGGGCGCTGAGCCCAACCTGTCCTGGAGTCACCATGCCCCTGCTTCCCCTGCTCGCCGCCGCCTCCGGCGGTACCCTGCTGGCGCTCGCCATCCGGCAACATCGTCGTGAGCTCGCTCACGCTGCCGACGTGCAGCGACTCACGCAACGCCTTGCAGAACTGCAGGAGCAGCGCTTCGTCGACGCAGGTGCAGCCGCGCGCGATGCCACCCTGCGCGAAGCGCTCGAGGTCTCGCGCACCGCCGTGATGATCGCCGACCCCGAGCATGTGATCCGCTACGCCAATCCCGCCGTGGTGCGCCTGCTGCGCAACCAGCAGGCCAGCCTGCGCGAAGCGTTCCCCGATTTCGACGCCGGACAGCTGCTGGGCACCAGCCTCCATCGCTTCCACGCCAACCCGGATCGCATCCGCGCGATCCTCGACGGCCTGCAGGCGACCCATCATGGGCGCGTCCGGATCGGACCAGTGCACTTCGCCCAGGTCGTCACCCCGATGTACGACAGTGTCGGCGCGCGGCTGGGGTTTGCGGTCGAGTGGCACGACCGTACCGACGAGCTGCTGCTCGAGAACGCCGTCGCCGACATCGTCACCGGCGCCACCCGCGGCGACCTTGCACGCAGGCTCCCGCAACGCGAAGGCGAGGCCGGGTTCATGCACGGGCTGACCCGTGGCATCAACCAGCTGCTTGCGCAGTTGGACGGCACCGTCGCCGATGTCCGGTGCGTGCTGGCAGCGCTCGCGGACGGCGATCTGGGCCAACGCATGCAGGGAGATTACGAGGGCGCATTCGCGGCCATGCAGCGCGACGCCACTGCGACGGCGCTGCAACTCGGCGCGATGGTGGCGGGTATCCGGCAAGGCGCGGCGTCGATCAGCACTGCAGCAGCCGAGATCGCCAGCGGCAACAACGATCTGTCCATCCGCACCGAGCGCCAGGCGGCCCATCTGGAGGAGACGGCTTCCTCGATGGAGGAGTTGACCGCTACCGTACGCCAGAACGCAGATCACGCCCGCACGGCCAGCACGCTGGCCCAGGCCGCGCAGGACGTGGCTGGGCGCGGCAGCCGCGTCGTGGGCGACGTGGTCAGCACCATGGATGGCATCCAGGGCGCCTCGCGCCGGATCGCGGAGATCACCGGGGTGATCGACGGCATCGCGTTCCAGACCAACATCCTGGCGCTGAACGCCGCCGTCGAAGCAGCGCGTGCCGGCGAGCAGGGCCGCGGCTTTGCCGTGGTCGCCAGCGAGGTACGCAGCCTGGCGCAGCGTGCCGCCGACGCGGCACGCGAGATCCGCCAGTTGATCGACGCCTCCGTCGAGCAGATTACCGACGGGGCGCGCCTGGCGCGGGACGCCGGCAGCACCATGCAGGATATCGTCGGCAGCGTGGCGGAGGTGAGCGGCATCATGGCCAACATCGCCGCCGCGTCGCAGGAGCAGGCCGCCGGCATCGACCAGATCAACCAGACCATCGTGCAGATGGACCACGCCACGCAGCAGAACGCTGCCCTGGTGGAGGAAGCCAGCGCCGCCGCGCGCGAGCTGGAGCAGCAGGCGGCGGCCCTGACCGAGGCAGTTGCAGTGTTCCGGTAGTGCGATCACCGCCGGGGTAGTGATTGCCCCGTTGAGGCATGACCGCGAACGCAGGCGAGACGTTTTCGACGTGGTTCCATGCGTCACCGTGCCGATTACCGTCATCGGCGGTCGTTTGGGAACCGACCCTACCGCGTGCCCGGCATGAGTCCGGGCGTGCCCGGTACGAATCCGGGCGTGCCCGGTACGAATCCGGGCGTGCCCGGTACGAATCCGGGCGTGCCCGGTACGGATCCGGGCGTGCCCGGTACGGATCCGGGCGTGCCCGGCACGAATCCGAGTGTGCCCGGCACGGATTCGGGCGGTAGGTGCCGACCGTTGGTCGGCACGCCTGCGCCAGGCGGGGCAAAGAAAAAACCCCGCTGCGTGAGCAGCGGGGTTTTTGGGTGTAAACCCTGGCGATGACCTACTCTCGCATGGCTTGAGCCACACTACCATCGGCGCAGCTGCGTTTCACTTCCGAGTTCGGGATGGGATCGGGTGGTTCCACAGCGCTAATTTCACCAGGGAGACTGTTGGAGCGTCGCCATCCAGAAAACGGATATAGGCGCCTGCCTCTCATGGATCTTGTGACGTAGCGTGCACTTGGATCTATCGACATGTCATGTCGGCCAAGGCAACTTGAGGTTATATGGTCAAGCCACACGGATCAT
>NZ_VDQT01000029.1 GCF_007667275.1 Stenotrophomonas rhizophila | reverse complement strand
CGGAACCACCGGATCACTAAGCCCGACTTTCGTCCCTGCTCGACTTGTAGGTCTCGCAGTCAAGCTCCCTTATGCCTTTGCACTCTACGAATGATTTCCAACCATTCTGAGGGAACCTTTGGGCGCCTCCGTTACACTTTAGGAGGCGACCGCCCCAGTCAAACTGCCCACCTGACACTGTCTCCCGGGTCGATAAGACCCGTAGGTTAGAATTTCAATACAGTCAGGGCGGTATCCCACCAGCGCCTCCAC
>NZ_VDQT01000028.1 GCF_007667275.1 Stenotrophomonas rhizophila | reverse complement strand
CCGAGTTCGGGATGGGATCGGGTGGTTCCACAGCGCTAATTTCACCAGGGAGACGGTTGGAGCAGCGCGGTGCGCCAGCTCGGCATTCGTGTCTCCCGTTTCACACGACCAACGGTCGTGTGCTACCGGGTGCAGGCTCTCGAAAAACACGGGGCTTGCAAAAAAAGAAAAACCCACTGCATGTGCAGCGGGGTTTTCGGGGTGTAAACCCTGGCGATGACCTACTCTCGCATGGCTTGAGCCACACTACCATCGGCGCAGC
>NZ_VDQT01000027.1 GCF_007667275.1 Stenotrophomonas rhizophila | reverse complement strand
CGGCAAAGGCAGTTTAACAACGCACGTAAATAGTGGCGGTGATACAAAATTATTACAAGAGCTTTTTCCAGATTCAACGAAACAAGTTCAAATTGAAAATAAATTAAAACATACTGCCTTACAAATAAGTTACGCGCTCGATGAACAAGTAACTGGAAATATTGGAGAAATCGGTTTTGATATCGGTTTAGACACAAAGGAAAATCCGTGGCTCTTTGAAGCCAACTCTAAACCTGGGCGAACTGTATTCCAAGATAAAAAATTAA
>NZ_VDQT01000026.1 GCF_007667275.1 Stenotrophomonas rhizophila | reverse complement strand
TTCTCCATGTCCTGGTCCAAACAAATTCAATATTACAACTCCTACAAGAATCAGTGTTATTCCTGCAATGCTAGCCATGTTAAGTTTTTCCTTCCAAACTAAAACTGAAATTACTGTAGTCAAAACAAGTCCTAAACCTGCCCATAATGCATATGCAGTGGTTAAGGGGATTGTTTTTAGCGACAAGGATAAAAAGAAAAAACAACCAACGAAAGCTATTATTACCCCTATTGTAGGATAGAGTTTTGAAAAGCCTTCAGATGCTT
>NZ_VDQT01000025.1 GCF_007667275.1 Stenotrophomonas rhizophila | reverse complement strand
ATTATAAATTAGAAAATATTCATGAAGAAGTAAGAGTACAAGTGAAAGTAATTAGTAAGAAAGGAGCAGCAGTATGCGTTTAAAATTTGGAGCGGAAAAAGAAGGAAGAAAACCTGCAAATACGAAAAGAAGAGCATATATGTTAACCCTGGGAAGTTTTGTAGCAATGTTTTTTGTACTATGTATTTCGCCTGCCTTCAGCGGAGCAACATATAAGTTTGAGGAAATGAAAATTGGAGAATATCAAAGCCTATCAACGATGGTGAAGATTTCAGTTGTG
>NZ_VDQT01000024.1 GCF_007667275.1 Stenotrophomonas rhizophila | reverse complement strand
AGATGGACATACATCCTTCCTGCAGGCGCCTTCACAAGATACCTGCGCATACTGTCAAAGAACCTTGGAGTCGGCCTCAGCGCCTTCCTCCGTGTGCCCCGACGTTTCCGTCGTTGCGAGCCGCCCATTATAGCCGGCTGATCCGCTTCGTCAACACCTTTTTTCAAGGCCGTTTCGCCGTAGCGAACCGTTGTTGCCGATGCTGCTTCGTCGTGCGACCCGGAGGTCTTTTCGTCGAAGCGAGCCGCCTATTATGTCAGGCTTTTCGTTTCCGTCAACACCTTC
>NZ_VDQT01000023.1 GCF_007667275.1 Stenotrophomonas rhizophila | reverse complement strand
AGCCCTTCTTCTTTTGTATAACAAGTGTTTGTTCCACCTTGTACCACCCCAATAATCGTATTGGAACATGCATGTTCTTTCTACTTACATTATAAGAGAGTTTCTATAATAAGTTTAATACCAATACCGAATCTCTATCATCAGAAATACTTATGATAAGATGATAGAAAAGAAAGGAGCCCATTATATGAACGTAGACATTTTAAAAATTTTTGTTACTGTCGTTGAACAGAAACACTTCTCCCGTGCAGCAGAATTATTAAACCTTTCACAGCCCGGAGTAAGTA
>NZ_VDQT01000022.1 GCF_007667275.1 Stenotrophomonas rhizophila | reverse complement strand
AGATATGCAAGTAATGCTTCCTATGGATCAATTAAAAAAATCGGGTATTCGTTATATCGTTGATCGAGGTACGTTAGATGATATACTTCTTGAATTTCAAAACGGGGAGTCAGACCCATCACTCTCATGGAAACAAAGATATACAATGAATATGGAAAAAATGAAAAACGGCAATCTGCAAGATAGCGCAGAAGTTGTTCGGGATTTACTTCGCCGCAATAAAGAGAGAGCATTAAATGCGAGCGAAAAACAAATGCTAGATAATGCACGAAAAATGATGATTAGCGAAGTCGC
>NZ_VDQT01000021.1 GCF_007667275.1 Stenotrophomonas rhizophila | reverse complement strand
ACAACTGTTATAAAGATTGCAAAACCAGGCGGAATCCATAACCATGGACGCTTTTGGAAATCGATTAATGAGTTAGCTGCGCTAATCATGTTCCCCCATGATGGTGTAGGTGGAACGACTCCAAGACCTAAGTAACTTAGTGCGGATTCTCCCAAAATAGAACCTGCAACACCTAATGTAGATACGACAATTAAAATGGGTAAAACATTAGGTATTAAGTGATATATAATTTTCCGGTAATCTTTTATTCCTAACACATCCGCAGCTTGCATAAATGCTTGCTCCCTAAGTGATAAAATTTGCCCTCT
>NZ_VDQT01000020.1 GCF_007667275.1 Stenotrophomonas rhizophila | reverse complement strand
AATTTAGGGGGATTTTATATGAAATACACGGTTATTACTGGCGCAAGTTCCGGAATTGGTTATGCAGCAGCTTTAGCATTTGCATCTCGCGGAAAAAATTTAGTACTTGTAGCTCGAAGACAAGAAGAATTAAACGGATTAAAATTGAAAATTAACGAAATGCATCCTGAGTTGGATGTTGTCATTCGAAAAACTGATTTATCTGTGACTGAAGATGTTTATAAACTTTATGAAAGCCTACAAGCTTTTCAAATTGAAACGTGGATTAACAACGCAGGTTTTGGTAATTTCGCCTCAATTGCTGAACAAAATTTAAA
>NZ_VDQT01000001.1:1248317-1419124 GCF_007667275.1 Stenotrophomonas rhizophila | reverse complement strand
CCTGCCAACCGCAAGCCGAGCCCCGTCGCGGCCGGTAGGTCCCTGGCAAAGTAAAGGAGGAGGGGGCGGCCGCAGGCCGACGCCGGGGGACATTTGCATAGGGGCCTGCCGGCCGCGGCGGGGCCCCCCACGCTCGCGATGACCTGTTCGAAGACCCTGCACCAAGCTTCCAAGCCACTCGAACAAGGGAAGCGCGCGCTGCAGCAGACGCGGCTGCCGGTGGATCGAGCGCCGGGGCGCCATACCCTTTCCGGCGAATGTCCCCCGGCGTCGGCCTGCGGCCGACACCTCCTCCTTTACTTCGCCTCCAAGGGCATGGCGCCCCGGCACTCGATCCACCGGCGTTGCCCCGTGACGCCCGCTTTTCCCTGCCAACCGCAAGCCGAGCCCCGTCGTGGCCGGTAGGTCCCTGGCAAAGTAAAGGAGGAGGGGGCGGCCGCAGGCCGCCGCCGGGGGACATTTGCACAGGGGCCTGCCGGCCGCGGCGGGGCCCCCCACGCTCGCGATGACCTGTTCGAAGACCGTGCACCAAGCTCCAACCCACTCGAAATGAGAAGCTTCACCCGACAGGAGAAGAACCGTTTGTTCGGCAAGGTATGATGGCCATTCCCCCACGATCGTTCACATCACCTGAACGATTGCGACTGTTCTCCTCTCCCCCAAGGACCTCTAGTTCGCATGCGCATCCTGCTTGCCCGTCACGGCGAAACCCCCTGGAACGCCGAAGGCCGTTACCAGGGCCAGATCGATATCCCGTTGTCGCCGATCGGCGAAGCCCAGGCTCAGGCCTTGGGCGAACGCCTGAAGTCGGTCGACATCACCCGGGCTGTCGCCTCGCCGCTGTCGCGCGCGCAGCGCACCGCGCAGCTGGCCCTTGGTGCCGACCGCGCCGACATGCTGCTGACCGAACCGGACCTGCAGGAAATTGCCCACGGCGAGTGGGAAGGCCTGCTGGCCAGCGAAATCAACGAAAAGGATCCGTCGCGCCTGCAGGCCTGGCGCGAGGAACCGGACACCGTGCTCATGCCGGGCGGCGAATCGCTGCGCCTGGTGCTGGACCGCAGCTGGCGCGGCCTGGCCCGCGCCGCCGAAGGCCTGGGTGAGCACGACACCCTGCTGGTTGTCGCCCATGACGCGGTCAACCGGGTGATCCTGTGCCGGGTGCTGGGGCTGCCGCTGTCGCGGCTGTGGACCTTCCGCCAGGCCCCGACCACGCTGAACCTGCTCGAAGGCGCCGACCTGGACAGCCTGGAAGTGGTGAGGTTGAACGATTGCGCGCATCACACGCCGTTTTTCGGTGAAGCGAAGCATCGGGCGTTGTGAGTTTTTCTGGTTGCCGACTAACAGTCGGCACTACATTTGCCGATACCACGATTTATTGCCATGACCAGTACCCGCCCGCATTCCCTCGCCGAATGGCTCAGCTACATCGAGCAACAGCATCCGGCCACCATCGACATGGGGCTGGAACGCGTCCGCACCGTCGCCACCGCGATGGGGCTGGGCCAGCCCGCACCGCGCACCATCGTCGTCGGTGGCACCAACGGCAAGGGCTCCACCGTGGCGTTCATCGAGGCGATCGCGCGCGCGGCCGGCTGGAAGGTGGGCGCGTATACCTCGCCGCACCTGCTGCGCTACAACGAGCGCGTGCGCATCGACGGCGAAGACGCATCGGATGCGGCGCTGGTGGCCGCCTTCAACGCGATCGAAGATGCCCGCGGTAGCACCACCCTGACGTACTTCGAGTACGGCACGCTGGCCGCGCTGCAGCTGTTCGCGCAGGCCGGGCTCGACCTGGCCGTGCTGGAAGTCGGGCTGGGCGGACGCCTGGACGCGGTCAACATCGTCGATGCCGACGTGGCCGTCATCACCACCGTCGACATCGATCATGCCGACTGGCTCGGCAACGACCGTGAAGCCATCGGCGTCGAAAAGGCCGGCATCATCCGCGGCTGGAAGCCGGTGATCCTGGGCGAGACCGATCCGCCGTCGAGCGTGCTGGCGCGGGCTTACCTGGTCGGCGCCAACGCGATCCGCGGCGGCAGCGATTTCTTTGCCGACGTCATCGATGCCCAGCACTGGCGCTGGCGCGACGTTGGCTTCCGCATCGACCTGCCGATGCCGGCGCTGCGCGGCCCGATCCAGCTGCGCAACGCGGCGTCGGCGATTGCCGCGCTGCGCGCGCTGGACAAGCCGCTGCCGCGCGCGGCGATCGTGGAAGGCGTTGCCCAGGCGCGCATCCGTGGCCGCCTGCAGGCGTTCGAGCGCGGCGGCGTGGAGGTGCTGGTCGATGTCGGCCACAACCCGCAGGCCGCGCGCGAGCTGGCTACTGCATTGAAGGCGACGCCCGCCGCCGGGCGCACCGTCGCCGTGTTCGCCGCGCTGCAGGACAAGGACGCCGCCGGGGTGGTCGAGGCGCTGGCCGAGCGGGTCGATGACTGGCACCTGGCCGGGCTGGACGGCGCCCGCGCGCAGACCGCAGCGGCGCTGCTGTCGCGCCTGTCCGGCACCGCTGCGGCCGCTGCATCCACCCATGCAGATGTCGACACCGCGCTGCAGCAGGCGTTGGCTGCCGCGAACGCCGGCGACCGCGTACTGGTCTTCGGTTCCTTCCATACCGCCGCGCAGGCCTTGCTGTGGCTGGAAAACGCCCGCTGAGGCGGGCAGAACGCGACAACGTTCAGCCGTCTTCGACGCCGCACCCGCGCGCGCCCGTATAATCGCCGTGGCATTCCGCCGCGCCGCCTGCCTGCCTTCCGTGGATACTCCTCTGAAACAGCGTCTGATTGGTGCCATCGTCCTGGTGGCGTTGGCCGTGATTTTCCTGCCCATGCTGGTCAAGGGGCCTGCCCCCGACAGCGGTGTGGCCAATGTGCCGATCAGCGCCCCGGACGCGCCGGCCGACGGCCAGTTCCAGACCCGCGAACTGCCGCTGGTGGCGCCCACGGGCGGTGCCACCGGGCTGCAGGGCGCGGCCAGCACCACGCAGCCGCTGCAGGACGCTGCGGCGCCCGCCGACGCGACCGCGCCCGCTGCCGATCCATCGCCGGCCGTTGCCGCCGGCAACTATGCGGTGAGCTTCGGCGCCTACGGCAGCCAGGCCGACGCCAATGCGGTCATCGCCTTCCTGAAGAAGGCGCAGCTGCCGGGCTTCAGCGAACCGGCCACGATCAACGGCCGCCAGGCCTGGCGCGTGCGCGTCGGGCCGTACGCCGATCGCGCCCAGGCCGAAGCGGCGCGCTTGGAAGCGGTCAAGGTACGCAATGACGTCAAGGCCGAAGTGGTGACCCTGGACGCCCGCGCCGACAGCGCGGTGGCCAGCGCCGCCACGCCCGCGCCGACGCCCGCGCCGGCGGCGTCCGCCGCCTCCAGCGCCAGCGCGGCGCCTGCCGCGGCCACGGTCCGCACCGAAACGCTGCCGCCCGAGCCGGTCGCGGCGGCCAAGCCGGCACCGAAGCCGGAAGCGCCCAAACCCGAACCCAAGCCCGAGCCCAAGCCGGCCCCGGCCAAGCCGGAGGCGACCGCTGCGGCCAAGCCTGCGGTGGCGCCCGCGGCGCCGGCCGCCAGCAGCGTTGGCTTCGCCGTGCAGCTGGGCGCCTTCGGCCAGGCCGCCGAAGCCAACGCCCTGCGCGACAAGGTCCGCGCCGCCGGGTTCAGCGCCTTCGTCGAGCAGGTACGCACCGACAAGGGCACGCTCAACCGCGTGCGCGTCGGCCCGGTCGCCAACCGTGCCGAGGCGGAGAACCTCAAGGCCCAGGTTGCGTCCAAGGTCGGCGTGGCCGGCATGGTCCGGCCGCATCCCTGATGCGGGCGCCGCGCCCGTGCCGGTGGGCCGGCGGGGCCCGTGACCGGAGCCGCGCAGCATGATCGATATCGTGCTGCTCGCGGTGATCGCGCTGTCGACCCTGCTCGGGGTGATGCGGGGCTTTGTCAGCATCGTGATCAGCACGCTGTCCTGGCTGCTGGGCGGTTGGGCCGCCCTGCTGTTCGGGGCCAGCGCGGCGGCCTGGTGGTCGGCCCCGGCCGCACCCGGCAGTGGTCACTATGTCGCCGGCTACCTCACGGTGTTCCTGCTGGTCATGGTCTCGGTCTGGGCGATCGGCCTGGTCGTGCGCCAGGCGGTGCGTTCGACCAGCCTGAGCGGCGCGGACCGCCTGCTCGGCGGCGGTCTCGGCGTCGCCCGCGGCGGCCTGATCGCGTGCGTGCTGCTGCTGCTGGCCTCCTATACACCGCTGACCCGTGAACCGGCCTGGCACACCTCGCACCTGCGTGCCGCGCTCGACCCCGGGGTGGGCTGGATGCAGGCGAGGATGCCGCGCATGCCGGAACTGCCACAGCTGCCCGACCTGAAGGACATGCAGGGCCTTCAGGCCCTGCCTGCAGCGTTGCCCGAGGTGAACACGGCGCAACTGCCGGTCGGGGAGTTGGGCAAGCCGGGCGCGACAAGCGATAATGGCGTCCTTGGCCAGTTGCTGGGTGGGCGCGGATGGCCGCGACCACTGGATGAAACCCCGCCGCAGGCGGTGGACCCCGCCGACGTGTGGGCCAACCAGGCACGACCAGGCTCCCCCCAGAACACCGATCCGGCGCGCGTGCGTGCGGACGACACCGTTCCGGCACGGAACGGTTCCCCCGGCCAGGTACGGCCACCTTCACAGTAGATGGGCCCAGCCCAGCGGAGATTCGCACCATGTGTGGCATCGTCGGTATTGTCGGCAACCAGAACGTCGCCGGGCAGTTGTATGACGGCCTGACCGTCCTCCAGCATCGCGGCCAGGACGCGGCGGGCATCGCCACCGCCGATGGCACCCGTCTGCGCGTGCAGAAGGCCAATGGCCTGGTCCGCGACGTGTTCGACGCCAAGACCATGTCCACCCTCGAAGGCCGGGTCGGCATCGCGCACGTGCGTTACCCGACCGCCGGTTCGGAAGGCATGGACGAAGCGCAGCCGTTCTACGTCAACTCGCCCTACGGCATCGCGCTGGCCCACAACGGCAACCTGATCAATACCGAAGCCCTGCGCCAGCAGGTGTTCGAACAGGACCGCCGCAACGTCAACACCGATTCGGACAGCGAAGTGCTGCTGAACGTGTTCGCCTTCGAACTGGACGCGCAGCGCCAGCTGACCCCGGAAGCGGCGATCCGCGCCGTGGCCGGCGTGCACCGTCGCTGCAAGGGCGGCTATGCGGTGATCAGCGTGGTGCTGGGCCTGGGCCTGGTCGCCTTCCGCGACCCGCACGGGATCCGCCCGCTGGTACTGGGCAAGCGCGCCCACGCCGAAGGCGATGAATACATCGTCGCCTCCGAATCCTCGGCGCTGGACGTGCTGGGCTTCCAGCGCGTGCGTGACGTGCGCCCCGGCGAAGCGCTGGTGATCACAGCGCGCGGCGAGCTGTTCTCCGAAGTCTGCGCCGAGCCGGCCGAGCACAGCCCGTGCATCTTCGAATACGTGTACTTCGCGCGTCCCGACTCGATGATCGACAACGTCTCGGTGCACAAGGCGCGCATGCGCATGGGCATCAAGCTGGGCGAGAAGATCCTGCGCCTGCGCCCGGACCACGACATCGACACCATCATCCCGATCCCGGATACCTCGCGCGACGCCGCGCTGGAAATCTCCAACGTGCTCGGGGTGAAATACCGCGAAGGGTTCATCAAGAACCGCTACATCGGCCGCACCTTCATCATGCCGGGGCAGGGTGAGCGGGTGAAGTCGGTGCGCCGCAAGCTCAACCCGATCCACCTGGAGTTCCGCAACCGGGTGGTGCTGCTGGTCGACGATTCCATCGTGCGCGGCACCACCAGCCAGCAGATCGTGCAGATGGCGCGCGACGCCGGCGCGCGCAAGGTGTACCTGGCCAGCGCCGCGCCGCCGGTGCGCTACCCCAACATCTACGGCATCGACATGCCGGCGGCGGAGGAACTGGTAGCGCACAACCGCAGCGTGGAAGAAATCGAAGCGCACCTGGGCTGCGACTGGCTGATCTACCAGGACATCGAGGACATGGAAGCGGCGGTGCGCGAAGGCAACCCGGAGCTGAAGTCGTTCGATTCCTCGTGCTTCAACGGGGTCTACCCGACCGGAATCGAGCCGGGCTATTTCGAACGCATCCAGCAGCTGCGTTCGGACGATGCCAAGCACAAGCGCCGCGCCTGAGGCCTGTCGGTGAGCACGTGCTTGCCGCAGGACGAAGCGGCTGGTGACCTGCTGCGCGCCGCGCAGCAGTGCATGGCCGAGGCGGATCCGCTGCGCAAGGTCGCGCTGACCCGGCATTACGCAGCGCAGTACCGGGCGGGGCAGTTGAAGGCGGACGCCGACGCGCCGCCGCCCGAGCCGATCCGCATGCCGGGTCGGCCACCCCGGTTGCAGCTGGTGCACCCGCGCGATGTTCCCCGGCGCGGGCTGGGCAACGCCGAAGGCCGCGCGGCGTTCATCCATGCCATCGCGCACATCGAACTCAACGCGATCGACCTGGCCTGGGATGCGGTGTACCGCTTCCGCGGGCTGCCGGCGTCGTTCCATGCCGACTGGGTGGGCGTGGCCGATGACGAGTCGCGCCACTTCCTGCTGCTGCGTGAGCGGCTGCAGGCCTACGGTTTCGACTATGCCGACTTCGGCGCGCACAACGGGCTGTGGGAGATGTGCGAGAAAACCGCGCACGACGGCCTGTCGCGGATGGCGCTGGTGCCGCGCGTGCTGGAAGCGCGCGGACTGGACGTCACCCCGGGCATGATCACCAAGCTGCGCTCCTCCAACGACCACGCCACCGCCGACGTGCTGGAGATCATCCTGCGCGAAGAGGTGGCGCACGTTGCCGCCGGCACGCGCTGGTACCGCTGGTACTGCGCACGCGAAGGTGTCGAGCCGCGCACGCGTTTCATCGCGCTGCTGCGCGAATACGCCAGCGGTTACCTCAACGGTCCATTCAACCTGGAAGCGCGGCTGCTGGCCGGGTTCGACAAGGACGAACTGGCCGACCTGCTCGAACAGGCAGGCCGGTAGCGCCACGCCCGGCGTGGCCGCGCTACACGTTGCGCAGCACAACGCGTTTCCCGTCGTCCGTCGGCCGGTTGATGTAGAACAACCCCGGCCCGGGCCGGTACGGCAGCTCGCGCGTCGCATCGTCGGCGGCATACAGCAGCGCGGTATCCCCAAGTGCATCGAAGTTCCAATGCGCCGACTGCATCAGGTAACGCTGCCTCAGCAGGTTTTCCTGCGCCGCCTCCAGTGCCTGCCCGCGCAGCAGTCGCGCGGCGATCAGCTGCAGCTCGCTCGGCAACGCCAACGCCGGATCGCTGTCCGCCGCACGTGTCCACGACACCCCCGCCGCCGTGGCGCGTTGCTGCATCAGCCGCAGCGCGACCAGCTGGTAGCGCCAGTCGATCTCGCGGCGCAGCACCACGGCCGCGTGCGCAAACAGCACCCACTGCGGCAACACACTGTCGCTGCCGGCTACGCGCATCTGCTGCCAGCGATGCCAGACGTCGACCCAGACGCTGTCCTCGTCCAGCCCGAGTGCGGCCTGCCAGCGCACGCAGTCGGCCTGCGCCCGTGCGTACGCCTGGCTGGCACGCAACACGGCCAGCGGCGGGGGCGCGGTGTCGGCCACGCCATGGTTGCGCAGCCGCTGCCCGTGCGGACGGGTCAGCAGCTTCGGACCTTCGATGCGCTGGTCGTAGCCGCCGCCGATGTTGGCGTGCACGCCGGGCAGGGCGATCTCTTCATGCTCGGGTGCCACGCTGGTGAGTGCGAAGTGGTGCCGGTGCTCGTCGCGGGCCACCAGCTGCACGACCTTGTCCGCGCAGTCGGGCGCCAGGCCCACACGCGGCAGCGCCTCGCGTTGCCGCGCATCGATCGCGACCACCGTATCGAACAGACCGACGAAACGTACCGGGCGATCCACCGCGCCGGCGGCGGGCTGCCAGCCGGTGCGGCGCAGCTGCTCAAGCAGCCACGCAGGGCCGTCGGTGGCGTTGAGGCGGTTGACCGCATCGCGCGCCGACGCGGCACCGCGCGAGAAACCGAACAGGTCCAGCCGCACGCTGCCCAGCGCGTGCGCCGGCACGGTTCGTGCCAGTGCCCGCAGGGCCTCGGGCAGGCGTATGTCCAAGGCCTGCCGGACCTTGGCCGTGACCCCACTGGGCCCGATCCCGAACGCCAGCCCCATCAGGTCGTCTTCCTTGCCGGTACGCGTGCCGGCGCCCTCGATGTAGATCGCCAGCGACAGCGGGCCCGGCCGGGTTGGCGTGGTGCGGCGGTGGTCGGGGTACAGCGCGTGCAGCCGGGCGATGTTGGTCAGCCCGTTGCTGAAACTGCTGGTCAGCCGACTCTGGTACGGCGAGGCATCGTCGGCCAGGACGGCGGACGCGGGCGGCCGCGCTTCCGGGGTGGTGCTGCCGGCCGGGTGCGAGGCGCGCCGCAGGTTGTCGGCATTGTTGCGGGTGCCATCGAAGAACAGGCCGATCTGCAGCGCGACCGGCAAGAGCGTGATCGGATCGGGCTGCCCAGCCATGGCCTCGCTTTCCCCTGTCGATGCGGGTCAAGGTAGCGCGAAAACGACACGGGTGCGACGTAACTGAACCGCTTCGGTTGACGGTCACAGTTCCGATATCTCATCCAGAGCCTCTATTGAATTCACGCGGGCAGTTGGCGCCAGATGGTCCAGCCTGCTGACAGGGGCGGCAGCGCGAACACGTTCACTCTGAATCTCACTCATAGCGAGGCGACATGATGTCCAGTCCGATGAGCAAGACCGCAGTTGCGATCACGTTGTCCCTGATGGCGATCGGCACGGCGACGGCCGCGCCCCTGTTCGAACCGGTAACGGTCCTCAGCCGTGCGAGCGCGGCCAGCGAGCCGGCCGCGCAGGCGGTGCTGGCTGCACCGTCGAGCGCTGCCGTGCAGGAGGTCCGGGTCGATGCCGGCGCCGTGGTGGCCGGCCAGCGCCAGCTTGAGTTCGAACTGCTGGGTGCGCCGGTGAAGGCGCTGCAGCAGCGTGTGGAAAGCCTGCCCGATGGCGGCAGCATCTGGTATGGGAGCGTGCAGGAGGCTGGCTCGCGGTTGACCCGCGCAACGGGCAACGATCCGGGCAATTCGGTGATCCTGGTCCAGTCCGGCGGCACCGTGACCGGTTCGATCCGGCGCAATGGCACGCTGTACCGGTTGCGCCCGCTCAGCGACGGTCGCCATGTACTGGTGCAGGTGGACGAGTCGCGCATGCCGGCCGACCACCCGGCCGACTACAACACGCTGCCGCGGATCGACATTCCGGTCAGCGAGCGGGTCGGCATCGCGCAGGCCTCGTCGGGTTCGCCGGCCACGATCCGGGTGCTGGTGGCCGCCACCAACGCGGCGGTGAACGCCTATGGCGGCAACATGCAATCGCTGGTGCAGCTGGCGGTGGCCGAGTCCAACCAGGGTTACGTCAACAGCAACGTGGGCCTCACCCTGCAGCTGGCCGGCTACCAGGCGGTGTCGTATACCGAGTCGGGCAATTTCAGCACCGACCTGGCGCGTTTCCGCTCCACCAGTGACGGTTACATGGATGCGATCCATACCACCCGCAACAGCACGGCCGCCGATGTCGCGGTACTGCTGATCAACAACAGCAGCTATTGCGGGCTGGCCTCGGGAATCGGTTCATCGGCGTCCACCGCGTTCGCAGCGGTGTACTGGGACTGCGCCACCGGCTACTACTCGTTCGCGCATGAGATCGGCCACCTGCAGAGCGCACGCCATGACATCGCCACCGACCCGAGCACGTCGCCGTATGCGTACGGCCATGGGTATCGCTACCAGCCGACCACCGGCGCGCGCTGGCGCACGATCATGGCCTACGACTGCACGCAGGGCTGCCCGCGCCTGAACTTCTGGTCCAACCCCAACATCAGCTACAACGGGGTCCCGATGGGCATCGCGTCCAGCGCCGACAACCAGCGCGTGCTGGTCAACACCAAGGCCACCATCGCCGCGTTCCGCTGATGGTTTCCGGAGCACACGACCAACGGGTCGTGTGCTACCGGGTAGGTATCGACCGTTGGTCGATACGCTCCTACGCCAGCGAATCCAGCGTCCAGCCCTGCGCGGTGACCCGCAGCACCGAGCCCTGTTCGTACCAGTCGCCCAGCACGATGCGCGTGCAGGTGCGACCACCGGCCTGCACGCTGTGGATCGCCGGCCGGTGGGTGTGGCCGTGGATCAGGGTGTCCACGCCGTAGCGCACGAAGGTGGCGCTGACTTCATCCGGGGCCACGTCGGTCACGGTCTCGAAGGTGGCGCGGTCGCCCTGCTTCATGTCCGACTGGCGCGCCTGGCTGGCATCGCGCGCCTTCTGCGCGAAGGCGATGCGCGCGGCCAGCGGTTGCGCCAGGAACTGGGCCTGGAACGCCGGGTCGCGGGTCTGCGCGCGGAACTGCTGGTAGGCCACGTCATCGGTGCACAACAGGTCACCGTGCTGCAGCAGGACCGGCTGGCCGTACAGGTCGATCACGCTGGGGTCGGGCAGGATCCGGAAGCCGGCGCGGCGCGCGTAGTCCTCGCCGACCAGGAAGTCGCGATTGCCGCGGATGAAATACACCGGAACCCCGGCGGCGGCCACGGCCTTGAGCGCATCGGCCACCGCATCGGCGGCCGGGGAGGGGGTGTCATCGCCGATCCAGGCCTCGAACAGGTCGCCCAGGATGTACAGGGCATCGGCCTGCATCGCCTCGCGGCGCAGGAACTCCAGAAACAGCGCGGTGATGGCCGGACGGGTCGGGTCCAGGTGCAGATCGGAGATGAACAGCGTAGTCATGCCCGTATTGTAGATCGTCAGACCCGTAGAGCCACGCCCTGCGTGGCTGCGCGGAATCTGCCATCCCTCACACCGGCAGGGGCAACCATTGCAGGCTCGCACCGGCCAACGCCGTGGCAATCGCCGTCGCCGCCAGCACGTCGCTGGGGTAATGCAGCCCCAGCACCACCCGCGACACCCCCACCGCGGCCGTGAACGGCACCAGTACAGGGGCCAGCCAGGGGTAATAGGCCAGCGCCACGATCGTGAACGACACCGCGTGCAGCGTGTGCCCGGACGGGAAACTGAATTCATCCAGCGGCGCCACCCACGCGCGGATGCGCAGGTCGGCCGCGTACGGGCGCGGGCGTCGCGTCCAGCGCTTCAGGCCCTTGTACAGCAGCAGCGCCATCAGCCCGGTGGCGGCCATGTGCAGTGACGCGCGCAGCCCATCGAACCCATCCAGCAGCACCAGTGCGCCCATCAGCGCATACCAGAACACGCCATCGCCGAGCCGGCTGACCACGGCAAACCCGCGGCGGATGCGGCGGTGCCGGCAGCAGTGGTTGGCGCGACGGCACCAGCGGGTTTCACGCCCGCGCAGGGCCTCAAGCGGCGTTGTGCGCATGCGGCCTCCGGGCCTTGGCCAGTTCGGCGAGCAGGGTGTCGAATTCCGCCACCACCTGCTGCGGGTGCAGCCGCTTCATCGCCGTGGCCGCGTTGAGGCCCAGCCGTTCGCGTTCGGCATCATTGCCCGCGAGCCGCACCGCCGCCTCGATGAAGCTGCCGTCATCGTCCACGGCCTCCCCGTTTTCACCGCTGCGCAGGTGTTCGCGCGCCGCGCCGTAGTCGAAGGCCACCGTGGTCACGCCGCTTGCCATCGCTTCAAGGGTGACATTGCCGAAGGTCTCGCTGCGGCTGGGGAACAGGAACAGGTCGCCGCTGGCGAAGTGCCGGGCCAGCGCGTCGCCACGCTGCACGCCACAGAAAATGAAGTCCGGGTTTTCATGCGCCAGCTTCTCGCGTGCCGGGCCATCGCCCACCCACACGAAGCGTGCCTTCGGGCGCACCTGCTGCAGGCGGCGGAAGGCCTTCACCGCCAGCGCCAGGTTCTTTTCCGCGGCGATGCGGCCCACGTAAATCGCGGCAAACCCGGTCCCGTCGATACCCCATTCCTCGCGCAGCGCAGGATCGCGCCGCTCCGGCTCGAACTGGCTGCTGTCCACCGCGCGCGCCAGCAGGCGCACCCGGTCGAAGCCCTGCGCGGTAAGGAACTGCTGCAGCTCCTGCGTCGGCACCAGGGTGGCGTCGGCCTGGTTGTGGAAGCGCCGCATCCAGCGCAGCGCGGCGGCCTGCAGCCAGGCCACGCCGTAGTCGGGCAGGTATTCGTCGAAGCGGGTATGGAAGCCGGTCGCCACCGGGATGCCGAGGCGCCGTGCAGTACGCAGCGCGGACCACCCCAGCGGACCTTCGGTGGCGATGTAGACGGCATCCGGGCGCTGCTGCTGCCATTGCCGGGCCAGCCGCTTGGGCGCGGGCAGGCCGAAGCGCAGGCCCGGGTAGCGGGGCAGCCCGGCGCCCTGCACCAGCAGCGCACCGGCCGCTTCGGCTTCCTCTGCCTGGCGCGGACGCACCAGGTCCACCGCATGCCCGGCGGCGCGCAGTCCCTGCTCCAGCCCCTGCACGGTCAGGGCAACGCCGTTGACTTCGGGGGGATACGTTTCAGTGACGATGGCATAGCGCATGGCGGGCCTCCGGTTTCGGCCATGCTCGGGGGTCGCGATGTAGACGCCATGACGCGCGCATGACCACCGCATGACGGCGCCCGGGCACAAAAAAACCACGGCCCCGAAGGGCCGTGGTCGTCAGGCATCAACCGTGCAGGTCGATCAGAAACGCTGCTGGTACTTCATGTAGATGAAGCGGCCGATGTCGTAGCCGCCGTAGTACGAGAAGGCGGAGTTCGGCTTGCTGTACATGATCGGGCCGAGGCGGTCGAAGACGTTGTTGGCGCCGACCGACACGGTGCCGTCCCACGGCAGGTTGTAGCGGAACTGCAGGTCGTGGAAGGTGACCGAACCACGCTCGTTGTAGTTGCGCGAACCCTTGTACCAGGGAGCGTACTGGTTCGGATCCGAGCACTCTTCCGGGTACAGCGCGATGTTGGCGCACTGTTCCTTCACGCCCGAGTAGTAGCGAGCGGTCCAGCTCATGCCGAAGTTCTCCAGGTCCCAGCCCAGCACCAGGTTGGAACGGACGCGGAAGCCGCTGCCGATGCCATTGGTGGTGGTCGGCACGACGCTGGCGTCGTTGGTCGACCGGTAGATGTTGCTCGACACGTAGGTGGTGGCCGAGTTCAGCACGAACTTGCCGAAGTCGGTATCCAGGCGATAGCTAAGGTCCAGGTCGTAACCTTCGGTTTCCAGGAAACCGGCGTTGCGGTTGCCGAACTTCAGGTTGGTCACGATGCCGGTGACCGGGTCGCGATCGAAGCGGCTGCAGCGTGCATCGATGCCCTGCTCGTAGCAGTCGATCAGGATCTGGCTCGGGGAATCGGCAATGATGGTGTTGTCGATGCGGATCTTCCACCAGTCCAGCGACGCGTTGAAGTTCTGGATGAAGCCGGGGCTCCAGACCAGGCCCAGCGTCTTGCTCTTCGAGGTTTCCGGGGTCAGCAGCGGATTGGAGCCGGAGGTGAACGGCACCGGGGTGGCGTCGGTGGCCACGGTCACCGGCGTACCGCCCTGGCGCAGCTGGCGGAAGGTTGCGGCGTTGGCGATGTCACGCGAGCAGCGTGCACGCACTTCGGCGCTGCTGCGCGAGGAACCGAACACGGTGTCGCACGGATCGCTGAACTGCGCGAAGGTTTCCGAACCGCCACCGAACAGGTCGTTGATGGTCGGCGAACGGAAGCCCTCGGCCCAGGTGCCACGGACCATCAGCGAATCGATCGGCTTCCACTTGAAGCCGAACTTGCTGTTGAGCGTGTTGCCGAAGGTGTCGTAATCCGAGAAGCGGGTAGCACCGTTGAAGGTCAGTTCCCGGGCGCCCGGCAGGTCGGCCAGCACCGGCACGTTCAGCTCCAGGTACGCCTCGTTGACGGTGTAGTCGCCACCGGTCGGGCCAGCGGCCAGGTTGGTGGTGGCACCGGTCTGCGCCAGCGCATCGGGGGTGTACTTGCCTTCTTCCTTGCGGCTTTCAACGCCGAAGGCGAAGCCCAGGTCGCCGGCCGGCAGGGTCACGATCGAGCCGGCGATGTTGGCGAAGAAGTTCTTCGACGTGGTGCGGCCCTTGGTGACTTCTTCCGGGAACAGCCACGCCTGCAGCGCGTCATTGCCATACAGGCCGTTCGGCGCGGTCACGCCGTAGGCGACCAGCGGGTTCCACGGCTTGCACACGTCCAGCGAGATCGGCGCGGCAGCGGTACCGCACTGCACCTGGCCCGACGCGTTGAGGAACGACGGGCCCACGCCGCCGGCGACGCGCGCCTTGTGCAGGTTGCCGGTGGCCACCGACTCCAGCTCGTTGCGGTTGTACTGGTAACCGGCTTCCCAGTCGAAGTAGCGCTCGCCGATGTCGAACGAACCGTCGAACGAGGCCACCGCGCGGTAGGTCTTCAGGTTGCTGGTCGTGACGCGCGGAATTTCCCAGGTACGACGGTTCCAGGCGACGGCGGTCGGGGTGGCATAGCCGTGCTGGCGGCCGAACGGGTTGAAGTAGCTGTCGATCGACATCGAACCGACGCCGGCAGTGCTGGACTGCAGCGGGTAGCCGGCGATCTGGCGGGTCGACTCGCGCTCGTTGTAGCCCAGCTCAGTGCGGAAGTTGATGCTGTCGGTGATCGCGAAGCGGCCATCGAAGTACACCGAGTCGCGCTTGAGCGGATACATCACGTGCATCTGGTCGTTGGCGTTGCTCACATCACCGGTGAACGGCGTGGTGTCGGTGCGGTGGTAGTTGCCCGGCAGGGTCGGGTCCGAACCACGGTTGAGCGAGTAGCCGCAGCCGGCGGTGGCCGTGCAGCCCGGGCCGCGCAGGCCGGTGATCTGGCCGTACTGGCTGAGGGTGGTCCAGTTGCTGGAATCGAGCGGATGGCGGTCGGTCATGCCGTACTGGCTGAAGCCGCGGTCGCGGGCCCACACGCCCTTCTCTTCGGCATGCTCGGCCGACAGTGTCAGCGAGATGCGGTCGTTGCTCCAGCCGGTCACCACGTCGAAGCGGTCGCGGGCGCCGTCGCCCTCGCTGTACTGGCCGTGGTAGACGTTCACGGTGGTACCGGTGACGTTGCCGCGGGTGATGATGTTGACCACGCCGGCCATCGCGTCCGAACCGTAGATCGCCGAGGCGCCGTCCTTCAGCACTTCGATGCGCTCGACCGCCGACACCGGCAGGGTGGACACGTCCTGGTAGCCGGAGGTGCTGATGCCCAGGCGCTTGCCATTGACCAGCACCAGCGTGCGCTGGGTGCCCAGGTTGCGCATGTCGATGTAGGTGCCGCCGGCATTCTCACCGGCGGTCAGCGCATTGGCGCGGCTGATCGTCGGGCTGCCCATGGCGGTCACGTTCTGCAGGATGTCGGCCACCGAGCTGAAGCCCTGGCGCTCGATATCGGTGCGGCTGATCGCAAACACCGGCTGCGCGGTTTCCACGTCCACCGTACGGATGCGCGAACCGGTGATCTCGATGCGATCAAGGTTGGTGGGGTTCGGCGCGTCCTGTGCCATGGCCGGTGCGGCCACCAGGCCAGCGGTACCGGCGACCAGGGCAAAGCGGATCGCCTGCCCCAGTACGTTGATGCGTGAAGTCATTGGCTCTCTCTCTGTGGTTCAGAACTGAATCAAAAGAGGTCGGCGGGGTCCCAAGTCCCCGCGTCCCCCGAAAACCGCTCCAAATGGGGCGGTGACCCGATCTTAGTCCCAGTCGTTAAGCCTATGTAAAGTCTTTTGCCAAAAAAAATTCACGCGCCCGTAACCATCAGGGCGCTTTTCATTAAGAATCAAGGAATTGTGACGGAATTCACACGTCAGGCTCTGTGTCCTGACGTGTCGAAATGTATCGGGATGCTGCAATGCAGCATGATGTTCTGCGCAGTGTCCCCGCAGACGACACCGCGCGGCCCTGGCCGGCGGTGCGGCTCAGGCCACGAAGGGGCGGAACTGGATGCCCAATCCGGCCAGGCCGTCGGTCTCGCCGATCAGGTCGGCGCGCAGCAGGGGACGGGCGTCGATATAGGCCTGCGGCAGGATCAGTGACAGCCTGCTGTCATCCGCATTCAGTTCCAGCGCGGGAACCGGGCTCTCTTCATGGGCGCGGTTGAGCAGCACCGCGAGGCGGAGCAGGGCGGTCAGGCGCCGTGCCGGCTGCAGCAGGCGTTCGGGCAGTGCCTCGAACGCCGACTTGGAGACGTTGCGGCGGTGGCTGCGTACCAGCGCCGCCAGCAGTTGCTGCTCCTGCCGCGAGAAGCCGGCGATGTCGGAATTTTCCAGCACGTAGCTGCCGTGCACGTGGTAGCCGCTGTGCGCGATCATCAGGCCCAGCTCGTGCAGGCGCGCGGCCCAGCCGAGCATGCGCGCGTCGTCCGCATCCAGTGACCAGCTATTCTCGACCTGGGCGAACAGGTCCAGCGCGGTGCGCTGCACCCGCCCGGCCTGGACCGTGTCGATGCCGTAGCGCAGGGTCAGTGCATCGACCGACTCGTCGCGCAGGTCGTTTTCGCTGGCGCGGCCCAGGATGTCGTAGAGGATGCCTTCGCGCATCGCCGCCTTGCTGACCAGCAGCTTCTGCAGTCCCAGCGCCTGGAAGGCGGCTTCCAGCACCAGGATGCCGCCGGCGATGATCGGGCGGCGGTCGGGCGAGAGCCCGGGCAGGTCGATGTCTTCGATCCGCTTGGCCTTGAGCAGCTCGTCGCGCAGCTGCGGCAGGGCCTCGGCGGTGATCGCGCCCTTGCTCAGTTTCATGCTGGCGCAGATCTCGCTGATCGCTTTGTGCGTGCCGGACGATCCCAGCGCTTCGTCCCAGCCCAGCGCGCGGTACTTGGTCGCGAACTGCTGGAATTCGGCGCCGATCTCGGTCAGCGCGTCCTTCCAGCGCTTCCGGCTCAGCTTGCCGCCGGGGAAGAAGCGGCGCGTGCTGGCGATGCAGCCGGCCTGCAGGCTTTCGCGCTCCAGGGTCTGCATGCCCTGGCCGATGATGAATTCGGTGGAGCCGCCGCCGATGTCGATCACCAGCCGGCGCTGGTCCGGCTTGGGCGGCTGCGAGTGGGCCACGCCCAGGTAGATCAGGCGGGCCTCTTCGCGCCCGCTGACCACTTCGATTGCGTGCCCCAGCGCGGTTTCGGCCGGCATCAGGAAGCTCTGCGGCGAACGCAGCTGGCGCACGGTGTTGGTGGCCAGCGCGCGCACGCGCACGGACGGAATGCCGCGGATGCGCTGGCCGAAACGGGCCAGGCATTCGAGCGCGCGCTGGCGCGCCTCGGCCGACAGGCCGCCCTTGCCATCCAGGCCGTCGGCCATGCGCACGGTCTCGCGCAGGCGGTCGACCACGCGCAGCTGGCCGAGCGTGTAGCGCGCGATCACCATGTGGAAACTATTGGAGCCCAGGTCGATGGCGGCGAGCAGGTCGCCATCCTGCAGGGCGGGCGGAGTGGTGGAGGTATGCGGCATGGGCGAATGGTAGCCGATGGCCGGGTCGCGGCGTCACCGCGCCGCCTTCACATGATGCGACCGGAGGCCGCACAGAAGGAATCCCGACCAACGGTCGGGATCTACCGATGGCGTTGATGCAGGGCCTTACAGGCCCTGCATCAACGCCATCTGTGCCGAATGCGGGGGCTGGTCGTGGCCGGGCGTGCATTTGCGGTACTCGCCATCGGCGTGCAGTTCCCAGGCGTTGAGGTTGTCGTCCAGGTAGTTCTGCAGCACGTCCCGGTAGACCTTGCGGGCCAGTTCCGGGTCCAGGATCGGGAAGCAGGTCTCCACCCGGCGCAGCAGGTTGCGCTCCAGCCAGTCGGCGCTGGCGCAGTAGAGCTCGGATGCGCCGTCGTTGCCGAACCAGTACACCCGGCTGTGTTCCAGGAAGCGGCCGACGATCGAGCGCACCCGGATGTTCTCCGAGATCCCGGGCACGCCCGGGCGCAGCGTGCAGGCGCCACGCACGATCAGGTCGATCTGCACGCCCGCCTGGGAGGCCGCATACAACGCACGCACCACCTGCGGCTCGTTGAGGGCGTTCATCTTGGCGATGATGCGCCCCGGGCGGCCGCTGTCGGCCAGGTGCATCTCGCGTTCGATCCGCTGCAGCAGCCCGTCGTGCAGGGTGAACGGCGATTGCAGCAGGCGCTTGAGGCGGGTTCGCGGGGCAAGGCCGGACAGCTGCTGGAACAGCAGGTGCACGTCGTTGCCGATATCCGCATCGGCGGTGATCAGGCTCAGGTCGGTGTACGCGCGGGCGGTGCCGCTGTGGTAGTTGCCGGTGCCAAGGTGCACGTAACGCCGCAGCTTGCGGCCTTCGCGGCGCACGATCAGCAGCATCTTGGCGTGGGTCTTGTAGCCCACCACGCCATACACCACCTGCACGCCGGCCTCCTGCAGGCGGTCGGCCAGGCCAAGGTTCGCTTCTTCGTCGAAGCGCGCGCGCAGCTCCACCACCACGGTGACGTCCTTGCCGTTGCGCGCGGCCAGGATCAGCGCGTCGACAATCTGCGAATCCTTGCCGGTGCGGTACAGGGTCTGCTTGATCGCCAGCACGTTGGGATCCACCGCGGCCTGCTTGATCAGGTCGAGCACTGCGGTAAAGGCATCGAAGGGATGGTGCAGCAGGACATCCTTGCGCCGGACCACCTCGAAGATGCCGTCGCTGTCGCGCAGCGTGCGCGGGCTCATCGGCGGATACTTCAGCTCCGGTCGCGACAGCAGGTCGTACAGCTGGATCACGCGGTTGAGGTTGACCGGCCCGTCGATGCGGTACACCGCGTTCTCGGTCAGCCCGAAATTCTGCAGCAGGGTGCGGGTGATGTCGGCCGGGCAGTCGTGCGCTATCTCCAGGCGTACCGCGGGCCGGTAGCCGCGGTCGACCAGTTCATCGCGCAGGGCCAGGGCCAGGTTCTCCACTTCCTCCTCGTCCACCACCAGTTCGGAATTGCGGGTGACGCGGAACTGGTAGGCACCTTGGACTTCCATGCCCGGGAACATCTCGCCGACGAAGGTGGACAGCACCGAGGACAGGAACACGAAGGTCTGCACGCCGCCGAGCGACTCGGGCAGCTGGATGATGCGGGGCAGCGAGCGCGGCGCGCGCACGATCGCAAGATGGCCGGCACGGCCGAACGCATCGGTGCCCTTGAGCACCACCACGATGTTCAGCGACTTGTTGAGGATCTTGGGGAACGGGTGCGACGGATCCAGGCCCAGCGGCGACAGCACCGGCATGATCTCGTTGCGGAAGTACGCGCGCAGCCAGCGCTTCTGGCGGTGGTTCCACGAGTGCCGGCCGAGCACGTCGATCCCGGCCTCGTGCAGCGCCGGACGCAGGGTTTCGTTCCAGCAGCGGTACTGCTGGTCCACCAGTTCGGCGGCACGGTCATGGATGGCGTTGAGGATGGCCTGCGGCGCCATGCCGTCCGGCGCCGGCGGCAGGCCGAACTCCTGGGCGTGGCGCACCGCGGCCGCGCGGATCTCGAAGAACTCGTCCAGGTTGGTGCAGGAAATGCACATGAAGCGCAGCCGTTCCAGCACCGGCACCTGCGGATCCATGGCCTGGGCCAGCACCCGGAAGTTGAAATCCAGCTGCGACAGCTCGCGGTTGATGTACAGCGCAGGGTCGCGCAGCGGGTCGGTGTCCGCCGGCACGGCGATGGGAACAAGGGTGCTCATGCGGAAGAATCTTCTGCTGAAGGAAGGAGGGCCGTGTCGGTGCGCATGCGCACGTGGTCGGCGTCGAAATGGCACGAGAACACGCTGCCCTTGCCGACCTCGCTCTGGATCTCCAGGCGCGCGTGGTGCAGGCCCAGGATGTGCTTGACGATCGACAGCCCCAGCCCGGTGCCGCCGCTTTCGCGCGAACGGCTGCTGGAGACGCGGTAGAAACGTTCGGTCAGGCGCGGCAGGTGGGTGGCGGGAATGCCGTAGCCGGTGTCGCGCACCGCCAGCACCACGCCCTGGCCTTCGCGCGCCAGCTCCACCTCGACCTGGCCACCGGCGGGGGTGTAGCGCACCGCGTTGGTGACCAGGTTGGAGAAGGCGCTGTGCAGTTCCTTGTTGGACCCCAGCAGGTCGACCCCGGCGTTGTCGACCACGCTGATCTGGTGGCGGCCCTGGCTGTGCGCTTCGGCTTCGCGGCGCAGCGTGGCCAGCATCGGCGCCATCGCCACGGTTTCTTCTTCGGTGTGTTCCTGCGATTCCAGTCGCGACAGGGTCAGCAGGTCTTCGACCAGCTGCGCCATGCGCTGCGACTGCCTGCGCATTTCCTCCAGCATCGGGCCGGTGCCGGGGAAGTCCTCCGGTTCCATCATGTCTAGGTAGCCGTGCACCACGGTCAGCGGCGTGCGCAGCTCGTGCGAGACATTGGCCACGAAGTCGCGGCGTACCTGTTCCAGCCGCAGCAGCTTGCTGACGTCGCGGGCGATCAGCAGCCAGTAGTCGGGCGAGTAGGGGATCAGGCGCAGGTTCAGGCGGATCGCCGGGTCGACCGGCGAGGGCACGTCGAGGATCGGTTCGGCATTGCGGCCGCCGGCCAGCCAGTGCGCCAGCGGCATCGGTTGCAGGCGCTCGACCAGCGCCTCGCCCAGGTCACCGGGATGGTGCAGGCCGAGCAGCGTGGTGGCCGATTCATTGAACCACTGCACGCGCTGGCTGTTGCGGTCCACCACCACCACCGCATCGGGCAGCGCCGCGGCAGCGGCGCGGTAGCTGCGCAGCATGTCCAGCAGGCGCCGTTTGCGCGTGCGCATTTCCAGCTGGTTGCGGTACAGCAGGCGGTCCAGCTCGTTCCAGACCCCATCGCCGGCGCGCATGTCCCAGCGCTGGCGGGCGGTCAGCCGGCGCAGCACCTTGCGCAGGCGCCAGTAGTGCCAGGCCAGCGCGGCAATCGACGCCAGCGCGATGCACATCCACACATGGCCGCTGGCGAGTCCCACCCCCACGGCGGCGAGCAGCAGCACGGCCAGGGCGGCGAGCGTTTTCAACCAGGCAGAACGGATGTGGCGCGGCATTGCACTCTCAATGGATTGGCGTAGAGCGGGGCTCTGCCCCGCTGTCCAGGGCTCTGCCCCGCTGTCCGGGGCTCTGCCCCGCTGACTTACATGGACGTCGAGAAACGATACCCCGCGCCGCGCACGGTCTGCACCATGTCCTGCGCGCCGAACGGTTCCAGCGTCTTGCGCAGGCGGCGGATGTGCACGTCGATGGTGCGCTCTTCCACGTACACGCTGCCGCCCCACACGTGATCCAGCAGCTGGGCGCGGGTGTAGACGCGCTCGGGGTGGGTCATGAAGAAGTGCAGCAGGCGGTATTCGGTCGGGCCGATCGGCACCGGCTGGTCGCCGGCGAACACGCGGTGCGCCGCGCCGTCGATGCGGATGCTGCCCACGGCCACGCTGCCGTCTTCGTCATCGTCGCGCGCCCGGCGCATCACCGCGCGGATCCGCGCCAGCAGCTCGCGCGCCGAGAACGGCTTGACCACGTAATCGTCAACGCCTGCTTCCAGGCCGCCGACCCGGTCGTTTTCCTCGCCGCGGGCGGTCAGCATGATGATCGGCACCTCGCGGGTAAGCGCCTCCTTGCGCCAGCGCCGGGCCAGGTCCAGGCCGCTGGTGCCCGGCAGCATCCAGTCGAGCAGGATCAGATCCGGGACGCGGTCGGCGATGGCGGTCTGCGCCTCGCGGGCGTCACCGGCGTGGATGGGGTCGTAGTCGCCCTTGCGCAGGGCGAAGGCGACCATTTCGCGGATCGCGGGTTCGTCATCGACGATCAGGATGCGTTTCTGCACGTGGCTACCGTAAGGCTCATCAGACCGGGAATGATCCCAGTAGACTACGGTTTCATGACATGTTTGTGACTATGCCGCCGGCGGGTTCATCGCGGTGTCGCCCTCATGTCATCTTCACGCAGTCGGGGCTCCGGCCAACGCACTGCCGGCCCAGCCGCACCCTTACCGCCGCTCCAGCTCCGGATCATCAATGCCCTGCCGTCGCATCTCCAGCACCAGCGGGGTGATGGTCTCGATCCGGGCATCGACCCGCGCACGGCCCACATAGTCCAGCGCCGGCTGCTTCTTCAGCGCCTGCAGCTGGATCAGCGCCTGCTCCGGCCGGCCGTTCAGGAACGCCGCTTCGGCATACGCCTCGCTGGCCCTGACGGTGTCCCCGGCCAGCTCGCTGGCACGGGCAAAGCGCTGCTGGAACACCGGGTCGTTGCCGCTCTGGGCCATCAACGGCCGCAGCATGGCCTGGGCACGCTGACCGGCTTCGCGACCGCCCTGCTCGTTGAGGATTTCCGCGTAGGTCAGCGCCACCGGGCGGCTGCCCGGGTGCTGGCGCAGCAGGGTGTCGAAGCGGGCGTTGGCCTCGGCCCGCTGGCCGGAGCGCGATTCGGCCTCGCCCAGTGCCAGCGCCACCCACAGGTTGTCCGGATGGTCCTGCAGCAGCGCGGCCAGGTCACGCCGCGCCTCGGCAGCGCCGCTGTTGCGCAGCCGCGCCAATGCCAGGCCATAGCGCTGCGGGTCGGTCAGGCCGTTCTTCTGCGCGCGCTGCAGGTTCTGGTACTCGGTGGCCAGTTCGCCGGGGGTGTCGGCGCTGAGCACCCGCAGGCGCTCGCGGGCCCAGTCGAACTGGCCCGTGGCCCCGCGGCTGAGCGCGTTGACCGAGATCTGCATCGAGGCCGGCAACAGCGGGTTGTTGCGCTGGACCACCGGCTCGGACAACGACGGGTCGGCCGGGTTCACCCGCTCCTGGCGGATCCCGCCCGGCACGGCCGTGGTCAGCAGCACCGTGTCCTTCTTCATCTGCTCGGCGCGGGCCTTGGCTTCGCTGATGCGGGTGGTGTTGACCGGATGGGTCTGCAGGAAGTCCGGCACCGAATAGCCGCCGGCATTGCCGCGCATGGACGCGGACATGCGCTCGAAGAAGCCGGCCATGGCGTCCACGTCGTAGCCGCTGCGGGCCAGGGTGCGGATGCCCAGGCGGTCGGCCTCGGATTCGTTGCTGCGCGTGTAGTTGATCTGGCGCTGCTGCATCAGCCCCATGCCCGAGGTGATCGCGGCCATGGTCGCATCGCCGGAGGAATTGCCGCCCGCCTGCTGCGCGGCCACCACCGCGGCCAGCATGCCGAGCAGGATCGGGATCTGGTCGCGCTGCGCCCGTTCCACCCCGCGCAGCACGTGCTGCTGGGTGACGTGGGCGATTTCGTGGGACAGCACGGCGGCCACCTCGTCCTCTCGCTCGGCGGTCAGCACCAGGCCGGCGTTGACCCCGACGTAGCCGCCCAGGGTGGCGAAGGCGTTGATCTGCCGGTCGCGCAGCATGAAGAACGTGTAGGACTGTCGGGGCTGGGCACTGTTGGAGCCGAGCCGGGCACCCATGGTCTGCAGCCAGTCGTCCACCAGCGGATCGTCCAGCAGATAGCCGTAGTTGCGCAGCTCGCGCAGCATCATCCCGCCGTACTCGGCCTGGCGCGCCGGGGTCAGCAGCTCGCCGGCCGACGAACCGATGTCCGGCAGCTTGCTGTCCTGGGCCGACGCCAGCGGGGCGGCCAGGGCCAGGGTCAATGCGGCGGTGAGCAGCAGGGTGCGCAAAGCGGGGCTCCTGGTGGGCCTGTGGGGTGGGGAAGCGCGCCAGAGTGACAGGCCGCGGGCAAATCTGCGGTTAACCCACAGTGTTGCGCCGATGACATGGAAATCCGGGTGCAGGGCTACCATATACAGACACTCGTTCCGCTGTGGAGTTTCCCGTGAGCCAAGATGTCGCTTCCAACCCGGGTGGGAAGCCGCCCATCACCCTCTATTCGACCGCGATCTGCCCGTACTGCGTGGCCGCCAAAAACTTCCTGAAGAGCAAGGGCGAGTCCTGGACCGAGGTCCGGATCGACCTGGACCCGGCCGAGCGCGAGAAGATGATGGCCCGGACCCGCCGCACCAGCGTGCCGCAGATCTTCGTCGGCGACGTCCACGTGGGCGGGTACGACGACATGATGGCGCTGCATCGCGAGGGAAAGCTTGAGCCGCTGCTGAACGGGCAGGGCCAGGCATGAGCACGGCCGACGAGGGCAGCAAGGACCGGATCGCCGAGTTCACCGAATTCCGCCAGCGCATGAACCAGCGCATCCTGGGCGAGCCGAACCAGGTCGTGCGGCGCTTCTTCGCGCTCGACACCCAGACCTACCAGGCCGGCGCGCTGGACGTGAAGACCAAGGAGCTGCTCGGCCTGGTCGCCTCGATGGTGCTGCGCTGCGACGACTGCATCAGCTACCACGTCGCCCAGTGCAAGGACGCCGGCGTGACCCGCGAGGAGTTCTTCGAGACCTTCTCGGTGGGGCTGGTGGTGGGCGGTTCGATCGTGATCCCGCACCTGCGCCGCGCGGTGGACTTCTTGGACCAGCTGGAAGGCGGCGCTGAAGCCCCGGCAGTGCACGAACACTGACGGATGGCGCCGCCCGACCAACGGTCGGGCGCTACCCGGGCGCGCCACGGCGCCGGTAGGTACCGACCGTTGGTCGGTACGGACCCCGCACGCGGCATGGCACCGGTGGTACCGACCGTTGGTCGGTACGGGCCCAGGCGATCCGTGGGCCGGCAACGGCCGGCGCTACCTTGGTCTATTTGGGGTCCGGGGGCCGGCTGGGGCATAATTGCGGGTGAAACTTCCCTTGCGCCGACGCTCCGGACCCCGGACCCACGGCGCTCCCCCTCGGTTCGGAAACAAATCACATGACGCAGAAAATCACGGTCATCCGCGGTGACGGTATCGGCCCGGAGATCATGGACGCCACCCTGTACGTGCTGGGCAAGCTGGACACCGGCTTCGAGTACGAGGACGCCGACGCGGGCCTGGTCGCACTGGAAAAGCACGGCGACCTGATGCCGGCCTCCACCCTGGAGTCGATCGCGCGCAACCGGATCGCCCTGAAGAGCCCGCTGACCACCCCGGTGGGCGGTGGCTTCACCTCGATCAACGTCAGCCTGCGTCGCCACTTCGACCTGTACGCCAACGTGCGTCCGGCGGTGTCGTTCCCGAACACCAAGTCGCGTTTCGGCGATGGCGTGGACCTGATCACCGTCCGTGAGAACACCGAAGGCGCGTACCTGGCCGAAGGCCAGGAAGTCTCGGCCGATGGCGAAACCGCCTTCTCCGGCACCCGCATCACCCGCAAGGGTTCCGAGCGCATCGTGCGCTATGCCTTCGAGCTGGCCCGCAGCACCGGCCGCAAGAAGGTCACCGCCGTGCACAAGGCCAACATCATCAAGTCGACCTCGGGCCTGTTCCTGGCCGTGGCCCGCGAAGTGGCGGCCAAGTACCCGGACATCGAGTTCCAGGAAATGATCGTCGACAACTGCTGCATGCAGCTGGTGATGCGTCCGGAACAGTTCGATGTGATCGTCACCACCAACCTGTTCGGCGACATCATCTCCGACCTGTGCGCCGGCCTCGTCGGCGGCCTGGGCCTGGCCCCGGGCGCGAACATCGGTGAGAACGCGGCGATCTTCGAAGCCGTGCACGGCACCGCGCCGGACATCGCCGGCCAGGGCAAGGCCAATCCGTGCGCGCTGCTGCTGGCGGCCGCGCAGATGCTCGACCATGTCGGCCAGACCGAGAACGCCGAGCGCCTGCGCAAGGCCATCGTGGCCACGCTGGAAGCCAAGGATTCGCTGACCGGCGACCTCGGCGGCACCGGCAACACCATGGGCTTCGCCCAGGCCATCGCCAGCCGCCTGTAAGCGCGCGCTAGAGCCGACGGTAGAGCCGACTGTTAGTCGGCTGCTCCACAGGTAGAGCCGACTGTCAGTCGGCTGCTCCACAAAAAAAGGGCACCCCATCGGGTGCCCTTTTTCGTTGCGTTTACGTGCGGTCGAACAGCAGCCGACTAACAGTCGGCTCTACCCGCGTTGATGCTACGCATCAACGCTGCTGGATCTTCGACAGCAACCGCAGGAACTCCACGTACAGCCACACCAGCGTCACCATCAGGCCGAACGCGCCGTACCACTCCATGTACTTCGGCGCGCGCGCGGCGGCACCGTTTTCGATGAAGTCGAAGTCCAGCACCAGGTTCAGCGCGGCAACCACCACCACGAACAGGCTGAAGGCGATGCCCCAGCCGCTGGCTTCATGGATCACCGGCACGTTGATGTTGAAGAAGCCCAGCACGAACGAGGCCAGGTACAGCAGCGCGATGCCGCCGGTGGCCGCGACCACGCCCAGTTTGAAGTTCTCGGTCACCTTGATCAGGCCGCTGCGGTAGGCCACCAGCAGCGCGAACAGGGTGCCGAAGGTGAGCAGCACGGCCTGGAACACGATGCCCGGGAAACGCGCTTCGAACACCGCCGAGATCGCGCCCAGGAAGAAGCCTTCCACCAGCGCGTACATCGGCGCGGTGACCGGCGACCATTCCTTCTTGAACACCGTCACCAGCGCCAGGACCAGGCCGCCGATCGCGCCGCCAATGGCGTAGATCATCGCGCCCGGGGCGATCTGGCCATCGGCGCCGATGGTCTGGCTCCAGGCGAAGGCGGCGGTGAGGACCGTCAGCAGCAGCAGGATGCCGGTCTTGTTGACGGTGCCGTTGATGGTCATCGCCTGGTCGGGCGAGGTCACGACCGAGCCGCTGGCCAGGTCGAGGAAGGTCGACTCGGAAAGTGCGGGGTTGCCGCTGCGCATTGCCATTCTCCTTGAAGGGGTGGGGTTCCGGTCCATCCGGCACTGCGTCGAGCATAGCGGATGTGAAAAACCCTGTGAAAACCGTTGACAGATCCCTCGTCACTTCCCACAATAGCCGACTCTTTCGGGGGGAACCCCGAGGGAAGAAAACCACCGGGGTATAGCGCAGTCTGGTAGCGCGCCTGCTTTGGGAGCAGGATGTCGGGGGTTCGAATCCCTCTACCCCGACCACGTCCCGCTGCTCAAATCGGGACGGGAATGCGACAATCCGGTCAGAGCGCCCGTAGCTCAACTGGATAGAGCACCGGCCTTCTAAGCCGGCGGTTACAGGTTCGATTCCTGTCGGGCGCGCCAATCGGCGCAAACGCCAGGGGATTCAAAAAAATTCAAGGTTTCAGTGGTGGCTGTAGCTCAGTTGGTTAGAGTACCGGATTGTGATTCCGGTGGTCGGGGGTTCGAATCCCCTCAGCCACCCCACTGATTTGAAGGAACCCGGTTCGCCGAAAGCGGATCGGGGTTGCAAAAAAAGGCGCAGACGTTAGACTACGCGCCTGGATTTTCAGGGCTGTTAGCTCAGTTGGTAGAGCAGTTGACTCTTAATCAATAGGTCGAAGGTTCGAATCCTTCACAGCCCACCAAGACAGAAGCCGCCTGGTTCGCCAGGCGGCTTTTTTCTTGCCTGCGATTCCGACATGGCGCCGACACGCCGCCGCCCCCCGAACGAAGAGCAGCCACGCAGGGCGCGGCTCTACGGGCGTACAGGGCGCCTGAACGAAAATTGCAGGAACCCCTTGCACCTCCGTGCGGCATTGCGTCATAATTCGCCTCCCGATTTTCGGGCTGTTAGCTCAGTTGGTAGAGCAGTTGACTCTTAATCAATAGGTCCAAGGTTCGAATCCTTGACAGCCCACCAAGACAGAAGCCGCCTGGTTCGCCAGGCGGCTTTTTTCTTGCCTGCGATTCCGGCATGGCGCAGCCACGCAGGGCGTGGCTCTACTGCTGGGTCGCCAGGACGTAGAACCACGCCCTGCGTGGCTGAAACGTCTGCCGGGTCGCCAAAACGTAGAACCACGCCCTGCGTGGCTGAAACGTCTGCCGGGTCGCCAGGACGTAGAGCCACGCCCTGCGTGGCTGAAACGTCTCCGAAGCCCCCAGGTCACGGGTGAGGAAAGGCTATACTGCGCCCCTCGCGAAAGTGGCGGAATTGGTAGACGCCCTGGATTTAGGTTCCAGTGCCGCAAGGCGTGGGGGTTCGAGTCCCCCCTTTCGCACCATGCACCGGGGCCCGCCGTGGGAGGCGCCCCCCTGAACAGGCCCTCGATTGACGCTTCCCGCCGCGTGCTGGCGGCGCTGGCCGTTATCGGCGAAACTACAGGGCTGCGGCGTGGATGTGGGTCCACGACCGACGCGTCCATCACCCGCTTCATCCATCAAACATTCGAGCCGGGGGCAGTGCCACCGGCGGCAGGAGTCAACATGCAAGCTTCGATCGAATCCACCGGCAATCTGGAACGCCGCCTGACCTTCTCGCTGCCGGAAGACCGCCTGCAGACCCACATCAGCGGCCGCCTGGGCGAAATCGCCCGCACCGCGCGCATCAAGGGCTTCCGTCCGGGCAAGGTGCCGGCCAAGGTGATCGAGCAGCGCTTCGGCCAGCAGGTCCGCAGCGAAGCCGTCGACGGCCTGCTGCGTGAAACCTTCGACGCCGCAGTCCGCGAGCACGAGCTGCGCATCGCCGGCGCGCCGCGCATCGACAAGGGTGATGACGGCGAGTTCTCGTTCGTGGCCACCGTCGAGCTGGTCCCGGACTTCGGCGACGTCGACGTCAGCAAGCTGACCGTGGTGCGCCACACCGCCGAGATCAACGACGCCGACATCGACCAGATGATCACCAACCTGCGCGAGCAGCGCCGCAGCTGGAGCCCGGTCACCCGTGGCGCCCAGGACGGCGACCTGGTCGCACTGGAAACCTGGTCGCAGGCCGGCGATGAGCGCCTGCCGGCCGAAGGCACCGAAAAGGGCAGCGTGGTGGTGGGCCAGGGCATGATGTTCGAGCAGATCGAACAGGGCCTGGTCGGCCTGTCCAAGGGTGAGGAAAAGACCCTGGACGTCGAATTCCCGGCCGACTGGCGCGTGCCGGCACTGGCCGGCAAGCAGGTCAAGGTCAGCGTGAAGGTGGTGGACGTTTCCGAGCCGGTGCTGCCGGACGTCGATGCGGACTTCATCAAGAGCTTCGGCGTGAAGGGTGGCGACGTGGAACAGTTCCGCAAGGACATCCGCGCCAACCTGGAGCGTGAACTGAAGGGTGCGCTGATGAACCGCCTGCGCCGCGAAGTCGGCGAGCAGCTGATCGCCGCCTACGCCTCGGTGGAAATGCCGCCGCGCCTGGTCGACAACGAAGCCCGCGCCATGCTGGCCCAGCAGGTCGAGCAGATCCGCCGCAGCGGCCGCAACCCGGGCGAGATCCCGGCCGACGCCCACGAAGGCTTCAAGGACGCCGCCGCCAAGCGCGTGCTGGTCGGCCTGCTGGTCGGCGAAGTCGCCCGCCGCAACGACCTGCGCCTGGACCCCAAGCGCCTGAACGAAACCATGCGCCTCATCGCCTCGACCTACGAAGAGCCGGAGCAGGTCATTGAGATGTACCGCAACGACCCCCAGCTGATGAGTGGGCTGCAGAACCGCGTGATGGAAGAGCAGGTGATCGACTGGATCGCCGAGCGCGCCCAGCACACCGAGCAGCCGCTGTCGTTCCAGGACGCCATCCGCCAGTAAAGCGGGCGGCGTTTCATGCCCCGCGCCGCTGGCGCGGGGTGGTTTCCCCCAAATAGGTGCCTCAGAAATGGACAACCAAACCAAAGCCCTGAACATGGTTCCGATGGTGGTCGAACAGACCAGCCGCGGCGAGCGCGCCTATGACATCTATTCGCGCCTGTTGAAGGAGCGCCTGATCTTCCTCGTGGGCCCGATCGACGATCACATGGCCAACGTGGTGGTGGCGCAGCTGCTGTTCCTGGAAGCGGACAACCCGGAAAAGGACATCAGCATCTACATCAACTCGCCCGGTGGCGTGGTCACCGCCGGCATGGCGATCTACGACACCATGCAGTACATCAAGCCGGACGTGAGCACCATCTGCGTCGGCCAGGCCGCCTCGATGGGCGCGCTGCTGCTGGCATCCGGCGCGGCCGGCAAGCGTTATGCGCTGCCGAATTCGCGGGTGATGATCCACCAGCCGCTGGGCGGTTTCCAGGGCCAGGCCACCGACATCGACATCCACGCGCGTGAGATCCTCACCCTGCGTGCGCGCCTGAACGAGGTGCTGGCCAAGCACACCGGGCAGTCGCTGGAGACCATCGCGCGCGACACCGAGCGCGACAACTTCAAGAGCGCGGCCGACGCGGTGGCCTATGGCCTGGTCGACCAGGTCCTGGAGCGTCGCCCGGAAGAGTCGATCACCCCGGCCTGATGGTGCCGCCGGGCCGGGAAACCGGCCTGTTTCCGCAGGGTCGGGCTGGACTGGCGTCCTCCCGGCCCTGTGCTATTCTCGAATCGAACCCCCGTTCAGCGGGTGGGGTAACTGGGTAAGCGAAGCATGAGCGAAGACCGCCAAGGTCGTTCCACGGACACCGGCAAGATCCTCTACTGTTCTTTCTGCGGAAAGAGCCAGCATGAGGTGCGCAAGCTGATTGCTGGGCCGAGCGTGTTCATCTGCGATGAATGCGTGGAGCTGTGCAACGACATCATCCGTGAAGAGCTCGAGGAAAAGGCGCAGTCGGCGCGTAGTTCGCTGCCCAAGCCGAAGGAAATCCTCGAAGTCCTGGACCAGTACGTGATCGGCCAGAACCGGGCCAAGCGCACGCTGGCCGTGGCCGTGTACAACCATTACAAGCGCATCGAGAGCCGCCAGAAGAACGACGAAGTCGAACTGGCGAAGTCGAACATCCTGCTGGTCGGTCCGACCGGTTCGGGTAAGACGCTGCTGGCCGAGACCCTGGCCCGCCTGCTCAACGTGCCGTTCACCATGGCCGACGCCACCACGCTGACCGAAGCCGGTTACGTGGGCGAGGACGTGGAGAACATCATCCAGAAGCTGCTGCAGAAGTGCGATTACGACGTCGAGAAGGCGCAGCAGGGCATCGTGTACATCGATGAAATCGACAAGATCTCGCGCAAGAGCGAGAACCCGTCGATCACCCGCGACGTGTCCGGCGAAGGCGTGCAGCAGGCCCTGCTGAAGCTGATCGAAGGCACCGTGGCCAGCGTGCCGCCGCAGGGCGGGCGCAAGCATCCGCAGCAGGAATTCCTGCAGGTGGACACCAAGAACATCCTGTTCATCTGCGGCGGCGCGTTCGCCGGGCTGGACAAGGTGATCCAGGCCCGCTCCAACGACGCCGGCGGCATCGGTTTCGGTGCCAAGGTGAAGAGCGCCGAGCGCAAGCAGGAAGTGGGCAAGGTGCTGGCCGAAGTCGAGCCGGAAGACCTGATCAAGTTCGGCCTGATCCCGGAATTCGTCGGCCGCCTGCCGGTGGTGGCGACCCTGGAAGAGCTGGACGAGGCCGCCCTGGTCAGGATCCTGACCGAGCCGAAGAACGCCATCACCAAGCAGTTCAAGAAGCTGTTCGAGATGGAGCACGTGGAACTGGAGTTCCGCCCGGACGCCCTGTCGGCGATCGCCCGCAAGGCGCTCAAGCGCAAGACCGGCGCGCGTGGCCTGCGCACCATCGTCGAATCCGTGCTGCTGGACACCATGTACGACCTGCCTTCGGCGGAAAACGTCAGCAAGGTGGTGGTGGATGAATCGGTGATCGAACACAAGTCCGAACCGTACCTGATCTACCAGACCCCGCCGGCTCCTGAACAGAAGGCCGCTGGCGCTGAATAATCCATTAAGCATTTGAATTGATGGAAGTTTTTCAGAGCATCTTGCATCTGGACGCCGATGGCCCCATAACGGGGCCATCGGCTTTTTTGTATCCGGGCGACGCTGCCCGGAGGCCATCCCCGCTGCTCAACTGGAGCCCACATGGCCCGTTCCCCAACTGAGACTCTCGACCTGCCGGTACTGCCGCTGCGCGACGTGGTGGTGTTCCCGCACATGGTCATTCCGCTGTTCGTCGGCCGCGACAAATCCATGCACGCGCTGGAGCAGGCGATGGAAGCCGACAAGCGCATCCTGCTGCTCGCGCAGAAGTCGGCCGAAACCGACGACCCCACCGCTGCCGACCTCTACCAGGTCGGCACCCTTGCCCAGGTCCTGCAGTTGCTGAAGCTGCCCGACGGCACCATCAAGGTGCTGGTCGAGGGGCTGTCGCGGGTCAACGTCACCGAGGTGACCGAGCGCGACGGCGCGCTGCAGGGCGTGGCGTCGGAAATCGAATCGGACGAGTCGCGCGAGCCGCGCGAAATCGAAGCCATCGCGCGTTCGCTGATGTCGCTGTTCGAGCAGTACGTCAAGACCAACCGCAAGCTGCCGCCGGAGCTGCTGCAGACCCTGGCCGGCATCGATGAACCCGCGCGCCTTGCCGATACCATCGCCGCGCACATCAGCGTGCGCCTGGCCGACAAGCAGCGCCTGCTGGAAACCCTGCAGATCGGCGAACGCCTGGAAATGCTGGTCGGCCTGGTCGACGGCGAGATCGACGTGCAGCAGATGGAAAAGCGCATCCGCGGCCGGGTCAAGTCGCAGATGGAAAAGAGCCAGCGCGAGTACTACCTCAACGAGCAGATGAAGGCGATCCAGAAGGAGCTGGGCGACCTCGACGACGCGCCCGGCGAGCTGGAAGAGCTGGCCCGCAAGATCGCTGACGCCGGCATGCCCAAGCCGGTGGAAACCAAGGCCAAGGCCGAACTCAACAAGCTCAAGCAGATGTCGCCGATGTCGGCCGAAGCCGCGGTGGTGCGCAACTACCTCGACTGGCTGCTGGGCGTGCCGTGGAAGAAGCGCACCAAGGTCCGCAAGGATCTCAAGGTCGCCCAGGAAACGCTGGACGCCGACCACTTCGGCCTGGACAAGGTCAAGGACCGCATCCTCGAATACCTGGCGGTGCAGTCGCGGGTGAAGCAGATGAAGGGCCCGATCCTGTGCCTGGTCGGACCGCCCGGCGTGGGCAAGACCTCGCTCGGCCAGTCCATCGCCAAGGCCACCAACCGCAAGTTCGTGCGCATGAGCCTGGGCGGGGTGCGCGACGAGGCCGAGATCCGTGGCCATCGCCGTACCTACGTCGGTTCCATGCCGGGCCGGATCGTGCAGAACCTCAACAAGGTGGGCAGCAAGAACGCGCTGTTCGTGCTCGACGAGATCGACAAGATGTCGATGGACTTCCGTGGCGACCCATCCTCGGCGCTGCTGGAAGTGCTCGACCCCGAGCAGAACAACGCCTTCAACGACCACTACCTGGAAGTGGACCTGGACCTGTCCGAAGTGATGTTCGTGGCGACCTCGAACTCGCTCAACATCCCGGGCCCGCTGCTCGACCGCATGGAAGTGATCCGCATCCCCGGCTATACCGAGGATGAGAAGCTCAACATCGCCATGCGTTACCTGGTGCCCAAGCAGCTCAAGGCCAACGGCCTGAAGCCGGAGGAACTGGAGATCGAGGCCGACGCCATCCAGGACGTGGTGCGTTACTACACCCGCGAATCGGGCGTGCGCAACCTCGAGCGCGAAGTGGCCAAGATCTGCCGCAAGGTGGTGAAGGAAATCGCGCTGGCCGGTCCGGTCGCCGCTGCCAAGCCGGCCAAGGCCGGCAGGAAGGCGGCGTCGAAGAAGAAGGCGCTGGTGGTGGTCAACGGCAAGAACCTGGAGAAGTACCTGGGCGTGCGCCGCTTCGACTTCGGCCGCGCCGAGGAACAGAACGAAATCGGCCTGGTCACCGGCCTGGCCTGGACCGAAGTGGGCGGCGACCTGCTGCAGATCGAATCCACGCTGGTGCCGGGCAAGGGCGCGCTGATCCTGACCGGCCAGCTCGGCAACGTGATGAAGGAGTCGGCCTCGGCAGCCTTGTCGGTGGTGCGTTCGCGCGCCGAACGGCTGGGCATCGATGCCGAGTTCCTGCAGAAGCACGACGTGCACGTGCACGTGCCCGATGGCGCCACGCCGAAGGACGGCCCCAGTGCCGGCATCGCGATGGTGACCTCGCTGGTGTCGATGCTGACCAAGGTGCCGATCCGCGCCGAAGTGGCGATGACCGGTGAAATCACCCTGCGCGGCCGCGTCACCGCGATCGGCGGGTTGAAGGAAAAGCTGCTGGCCGCGCTGCGCGGTGGCATCACCACGGTGATCATCCCGGAGGAGAACCGCAAGGACCTGGCCGACATTCCGGCCAACGTCACCCGCGACCTGAAGATCATTCCGGTCAAGTGGATCGAAGAGGTGCTGGACCTGGCACTGGAAACGCCGCTGACGCAGCCGAAGCCGAAGAAGGATGGGCAACGCGTCACAGTGCGCGGCAAGAGCAAGGCACCTTCCACCACGCGCGTCAAGCACTGACGCGCGTCGTTGAATTGCCCGAAACCCGCGTCGTTATTGGCTTTTCAGCTTGCGCGGGTAGGGGTGCGCTGGTATAAAAGCACCACTCGCAGGTCAGCAGATCGTTGATCGGTGCGAACCGAGAACTCACTGGCGTCCGGCCACGTTGCGGGTCGGATGCTTTACTGTCGAACATGCGGAATTCCCGCCAAAGGAGCTGTACAGAATGAACAAGACCGAATTGATCGACGCCGTTGCCGAAGTCGCCGACCTGACCAAGGCCGATTCGGCTCGCGCCGTCGATGCCGTCATCGCTGCTGTCACCAAGGCCCTGAAGGCTGGCGACGCCGTGACCCTGGTGGGCTTCGGTACGTTCCAGGTGCGTGACCGCGCCGCCCGTACCGGCCGCAACCCGAAGACCGGCGACACCATCAAGATCGCTGCGTCGAAGAATCCGTCGTTCAAGGCTGGCAAAGCCCTGAAGGATGCCGTAAACTAAGCGGCTTGCTGGGGTGCTTAGCTCAGCGGTAGAGCGTCTCCTTTACACGGAGAGGGTCGGGGGTTCGAAACCCTCAGCACCCACCAGGCACTGCCAGTAAAAGTTTGAAATGTGGAGCGGTAGTTCAGCTGGTTAGAATGCTGGCCTGTCACGCCGGAGGTCGCGGGTTCGAGTCCCGTCCGCTCCGCCAGTTTCAACGAGGCCCCTGAGCGATCGGGGGCCTTGTTATCTGTAACAAGGTTGTATGGTCGGTTGTAGAGTCGACTGTTAGTCGACTGTTAGTCGACTGTCGGCCGACTTTGAAAAATTAAAACGGAGCGGTAGTTCAGCTGGTTAGAATGCTGGCCTGTCACGCCGGAGGTCGCGGGTTCGAGTCCCGTCCGCTCCGCCAGTTTTAAAAAAGTCCTCGAAAAGCAGTACTTCGAGGTGGGTTTTCTGAATATCTTCGGATATAATGATCGCCTGCAACGTTTCAAGCGCGGAGCGGTAGTTCAGCTGGTTAGAATGCTGGCCTGTCACGCCGGAGGTCGCGGGTTCGAGTCCCGTCCGCTCCGCCAATCATTGAAGGCCCCTGGTGCGAACCAGGGGCTTTTCTTTTGGCCTGTCGCCCGCCCCTGTTGGGGAGCGGAGCGAAGCGGGGTACACTGCCGGATTCGCCAATCGGGCCTTGATTTTTCCCATGCTGCAGAAACTTCGCGACAAGACCTCGGGCTGGATCGTTACCGTGATCCTGGGGCTGCTGATGATTCCGTTCCTGTTCGTGATCGACTCCAGCTACCTGGGCGGTGTCGGTGCGCAGAACGTGGCCAAGGTGGCGGCACCGCCGACCTGGTGGCGCTCGGCGCCGTCGTGGTGGCCGATGTCGTTCCTGTGGCAGCACCACGAGATCAGCGCCCAGGATTTCCGTACCCGCTTCGAACAGGCGCGCCAGCAGGCCCGCCAGCAGCAGGGTGAGGACTTCGATCCCCGCCAGTTCGAAAGCACCGAAAACAAGCGCGCCGTGCTCGACCAGATGATCGACGAACAGGTCGTGCGCCTGGCCGGCGAGCAGTCCGGCATCGTCATCGGCGACGGCCTGGTGCGCGAGACCATCGCGTCCATTCCGGCCTTCGTCGGCGCCGACGGCAAGTTCAACCAGGACCAGTACCGCCTGGCGCTGAGCACCGGCACGCCGCCGCGGACCCCGGCACAGTTCGAGACGCTGGTGCGCGACAGCCTGCAGCAGTCGGTCATCCCGACCGCGCTGCAGAACTCCGGCTTCGTCACCAGTGCCGAAGCCACGCGCATGATGAACCTGCTCGGCGAAACCCGCGACGTGGAGATCGCCGCGCTGCCGGAACTGCCGGCCGACACCGCCGAGGTCACCGACGCGCAGATCAAGCAGTGGTACGACAGCCACGGCAAGGATTTCCGCCAGCCGGAAACGGTCACGCTGGAGTACGTGGAGCTCAACGCGGCCACCCTGCCGCCGGCCACCCCGGCCGACGAGGCTGCGCTGCGTAAGCGCTATGCCGACGAGAAGGCACGCTTCGCCACGCCCGAAGCACGCCTGGCCGCGCACATCCTGATTGCCGCCGACGGCAGCGATCCGGCCAAGCTGAAGGCCGCCGAACAGAAGGCGGCAGCGCTTGCCACGCAGGCCAAGGCCGCGGGTGCCGACTTCGCCGCCCTGGCCAAGGCCAATTCGGACGACACCGGTTCGAAGGGCAACGGTGGCGACCTTGGCTGGGTCGAGCGCGGTTCGATGGTCAAGCCGTTCGAAGACGCGCTGTTCGCGATGAAGGCCGGCGACGTCAGTGCACCGGTCAAGACCGAGTTCGGCTACCACGTGCTGCAGCTGCGCGAGGTCAAGGGTGGCCAGGAGCGTCCGTTCGAAGAGGTGCGCGACCAGCTCGCCGCCGAACAGCTCAAGGCCGACACCGAAGGTGCGTTCTCGGAACTGAGCGGCCGCCTGGTCGATGAGGTCTACAAGAACCCGACCTCGCTCAAGAGCGCTGCCGACGCACTTAAGCTGCCGATGCAGACCCTCGGTCCGTTCAGCCGCGCCACTGCCAGCGGCATCGCCGCCAATCCGGCCGTGCAGCGCGCCGCGTTCTCCGACGTGCTGGTCCAGGATGGCACCGTGAGCGACCCGATCACCCTGGCCCCGGACCACAGCGTGCTGATCCGCGTTGCCGACCACAGCCCGGAGCAGGCCCTGCCGCTGGACAAGGCACGAGAGCAGGTGATCGCCGCGATCCGCGCCGACCGCAGCCGCCAGGCCTCGGAAAAGGCCGCCGATGCGCTGCTGGCCAAGCTCAAGGCCGGTCAGAGCCTGCAGGCGCTGGCCGCTGAAGAGAAGCTGCAGCTCACCCCGCTGCCGGGCCTGCCGCGCACCCAGCCGGTGCCGACCCCGGAAATCAACCGTGCGGTGTTTGCCGCCCCGGCGCCGGCCGAAGGCAAGCCGAGCCATGGCAAGGTCGCCGTGCAGGGCCGTTACGTGGTGTTCGCGGTCAACAAGGTGAACCCGCCGAACCTGGCCGAGGTGCCGGCCGAGCAGCAGAAGCAGTTCCGCCAGCAGCTGGACCAGGTCGACGGCATGGCCGCCGCCAAGGACTTCGTGCAGTCCCTGCGCAAGTCGTACCGGGTGCAGGTGGAAGAAGCGAACCTGTAACCGATCGCACGGCGCCGGGCCCTGCCCGGCGGCTGTACGAAAAAGGGCCCGGCAATGCCGGGCCCTTTTGTTTGTACACGGTGCCGGGCAGGGCCCGGCAGTACGTCAGTCTTCCACCCGCAGTACGGCGCCGGGCTTCAGCACGCTGCTGCCGGTCATGTTGTTCAACGACAGCAGCGCCTTCAACGGCATGCCGTAGCGCTTGGCGATGGTCCAGGCCGATTCGCCATTGCGCACGGTGTGGCGGCGCGCACGCGGACGATCGGCGCTGGCCACGGCGCGGCGGGCTGCAGGTGCGTCGTTACCCGGGGCCACGGTCGCGGTAACCGGCGGCTCGGCCTTGGCCAGCATCGCCGTGGCGTCGACCGGCGCATGGGTGGCTGGCGCCAGCAGAGACACCTGGCCGCTGGGGCGGCCCTTGCCGCCGGCCAGGGCCGGATTGAGCCGGGCGATGCGGGCGGGGTCCAGGGCGCGCTGTGCGGCCCACTGCTGCACGCTGGTGCCGGCCGGCAGGGTGTGGGTCTTGAGCACCGGGACGCTGCGATCCAGCGACGCCATCACCCCGGGCGAGGTTTCGGCGTTTTCCAGCACGCAGGCCAGCGCGTGCAGCTTCTCGACATAGGAGTAGGTGACCGGCGACAGCCCCGGCAATGCCGACGGGCGCGCGTTCTGCGCGTTCATGCCGGCCTTGCGCAGCGACTGCAGGACCCGGTACTCGCCGGCGTTGTAGGCCATGGTGGCCAGGCGCCAGTCGCCGCCGAACATGCCGTGCAGCGTCTTCAGGTAGCGCACGGCGGCCTGGGTCGAGTCGGCGGCCGACAGCCGGCCGTCGTAACCGGCGGTCATCTGCACGCGGTGGTTCCGGGCGGTGCTGGCGATGAACTGCCACAGACCGGCGGGGCCACTGCCGTTGCGGGCATTGGGCCGGTAGCCGCTTTCCACGAACGGGATCAGCGCGAATTCGGTCGGCAGGTCGGCCTTGCGCAGCTCTTCGACCACGTAGCCGAACAGCACCAGCGCGTCGTCATCCTGGTTAGCCAGGCGCGAGGGCGCATGCGCGAACTGCTTCTGCCAGCGTGGACTGGTGGCCTCGGCGTCGCAGGTGGGTTCGGCCAGGCCGTCCCGGAAGCTGGCGAAAATGTCCTGGCCGTTGCGGACCGAGGCAGGGGGCAGGGCGGCAGCGTCCAGCGGCAGCTGGGAAAGCCCGGCCACGTTCTGCGACATGCCTGCACTCAACGACTGGGCGCCCGCGGTGCCGGCCAGCGCCATCGCCAGGCCCGCCGCGAGCGGCAGCAATCGCCGCCTCATGTTCGGAATCCGTCTTTCCAGCGCCGCAGACCCGCCAGCACATCGACTTCATCGGTGACGGGGCGGCCGAGGTGCTTGCTTACCGCAGCACGCACAGCGGGGGTATTGGTACGCAGGAATGGATTGCATTCCAGCTCGCTGGCCAGTGCAACCGGCAGCGTGGGTCGTTCATCGCGGCGCATGGCCAGGGCCTCCTCTTGGCGTCGCGCAAGCGCAACGTTGGCGGGGTCGACATGCCGCGCGAAGACGGCATTTGTCACGGTGTACTCATGACCGCAGCACAACAGCAGGTGCGGCGGCAGGGACGCCAGCCTGTGCAGGGATGCCAGGAGCTGGGGTGGCGTACCTTCGAACATGCGGCCACAGCCCAGGCTGAACAGCGCATCTCCACTGAAAAGATGTTCAGCCGTGTGAAACGCGACATGCGATCGGGTGTGTCCGGGCACGGATACTACGTCGATCTCCAGCCCCAATGCCTGAACGCGTTCACCCCCGGTGACGCGCCGGGTGGCCATCGGGATGCGTGGATCGTCCGGCGCGACCACCTCGAGCCCGGAGAACCGGGCCTGCAACTGTTCCACCCCGCCGATATGGTCGTCGTGGTGGTGGGTCAGCAGGATCGTGTGCGGGCGCCAGTTCTGCTGCGCCGCCGCAGCCAGTACCGGTGTGGCCTTGCCGGGGTCGACCACGATGGCGTGGCCGTCGTCGGCGACCAGCGCCCAGATGTAGTTGTCCGCGAATGCGGGTAGGGCAGTCAGTCGCATAGAATTGGACCATGCCCGCCGTGCCGAGCCGCCGTCAAGCTTCCGTCGCATCCTGGTTTGATACTGAACCGGCGCGTCTGCTGCGTGAACTCGAGCGGCAGGCGCTGGAGCCGCTGCTGGCGTCGCACCCGGTCAATCCGTGGCTTTGGATCGCACCGACCGCGTCCTGGCTCGATGCGGTGACCCTGCCGGGGCAGGGACTGCGGCTGTACCGCACCCCGCGCGGGTATACCGGCGATGTGACCTGTGCACTGCCGTTGCCGTTCCCCAGCGAAAGCCTCAACGCGATCGTGCTGCAGCACGTGACCGCGCGCGATGCCGAGCTGCTCATCGCCGAGTGCGAACGCGTGCTGATGCCGGGGGGGCGCCTGTGGCTGTCCACGCTCAATCCATTCAGTCCGTTCCGGCGCCAATGGCGGCAGCACGGGCTGCTGGTCCGTACTCCGCAGCGACTGCGCCACACCCTGGAGCGCTCCGGGCTGGCCTGCGACGACCTGGCCTGGCTGGGCCCGATGTGGGGCGACCGCGCACCCGGGCGCGCCAGCGTGGCGGCCCTGCGCGCGGCCTGCCTGTTCTCCGCCGAAAAACGCACCCTGGCCCTGCCGGGACCCAAGCCACTGCCGGTACGCCGCTGGCACGGTACCGTGGCGACCTGATCTGGAGCTGTATTGAAAACCATTGAAATCCACACCGACGGTTCCTGCCTGGGCAACCCCGGACCGGGCGGCTGGGCCGCGTTGATGCGCTACAAGGGCCACGAGCGCGAGCTCAGCGGCGGCGAAGCGCACACCACCAACAACCGGATGGAGCTGATGGCCGCGATCTCGGGCCTGGAAGCGCTGACCGAGCCGTGCGAGATCGTGCTGTTCACCGATTCCCAGTACGTACGCCAGGGCCTGACCCAGTGGCTGCCGGGCTGGATCCGCAAGAACTGGAAGACCGCCGGCGGCGACCCGGTCAAGAACCGCGACCTGTGGGAGCGGCTGCATGCGGCGACGCAGAAGCACCAGATCGACTGGCGTTGGGTGAAGGGCCATTCCGGCGACCCCGACAACGAACGCGTGGACACGCTGGCGCGCGACGCCGCGATCCGCATCCGTGCTGGCGGCCCGGTACACTGAGCGCATGCGTCAGATCATCCTCGACACCGAAACCACCGGCCTGGAATGGCGCAAGGGCAACCGCATCGTCGAAATCGGCTGCGTGGAGCTGCTTGAGCGCCGCCCGAGCGGCAACAACTACCACCAGTACCTGAAGCCCGACTGCGAATTCGAACAGGGCGCGCAGGAAGTCACTGGCCTGACCCTGGAGTTCCTGGCCGACAAGCCGACCTTCGCGCAGGTCGCCGAGGAGTTCCTGGCGTATATCGACGGCGCCGAGCTGATCATCCACAACGCCGCGTTCGACCTGGGCTTCCTGGACTACGAACTGTCGTTGCTGGGCGACCAGTACGGAAAGATCACCGACCGCTGCACGGTGATCGATACCTTGAAGATGGCGCGCGAGCGGTATCCGGGGCAGCGCAATTCACTCGATGCGCTGTGCAAGCGGCTGGGCGTGGACAACGCGCACCGCCAGCTGCACGGCGGCCTGCTGGACGCCCAGATCCTGGGCGATGTCTATATCGCGCTGACCTCCGGCCAGGAGGAAATCGGCTTCGGTTCGGCCGACGCTGCCCGTCCCGGCACGGCGCAGGTCCAGGCCTTCGATACCAGCCGCCTGTTGCCGCGCCCACGCGTGGTCGCCACCGCCTCGGAGCGCGAGGCGCACGAAGCGCGCCTGGCCAAGCTGCGCAAGAAGGCCGGCCACGCGATCTGGGACGGCCCGAAGGTGGAAGAGGCGGTGGCGTAGATGCATCACGACCAACGGTCGTGATCTACCGCCCGGCATGGACGGACGAATGGGGGTGGTTGACGACCGTTGGTCGTGACGCCTATCCCGGTAGGTCACGACCGTTGGTCGTGACCGCTGCCATCAATGGCAACGCACCAGGATCACCGTGATGTTGTCGGAGCCGCCCCCATCCAGCGCGGCCGCCACCAGCGTATCCACGCATTCCTGCGCACTCGCATCGTCATAGGCCAGCGTCCGCGCGATGCCGGTGTCCTCGACCTCCTCGGTGAGCCCGTCGCTGCACAGCAGCAGCTGCATGCCCGGGCGCAGCTCGCCGGTGGTGGTGGCCACGTTCAGGTGCGCCGGATCGGTCACCCCCAGCGCCTGCGTCACCACATTGCGGTGCGGATGCGCGCGCGCCTGTTCAGCGGTCAGGTTGCCCTGGGCCACCAGCTCCTGGACCACGCTGTGGTCCTGGCTCAACTGGGCCAGCGCACCGTCGCGCCACAGGTAGGCGCGGCTGTCGCCGACCCAGGCTACTTCATAGCGGTTGCCCTGGACCCGGGCCGCCACCACGGTGGTGCCCATCGGCAGGCTGTCGTTGCGACGGCGCGAGGTGCGGATGATTTCCTCGTCCGCCACCCGGATCGCGTGGGCCAGCGACGCGCCCTGGCGGATCTCGCGCACGATGGTTTCGCGCGCCAGCGCGCTGGCCACCTCGCCGCAGGCGTGCCCGCCCATGCCATCGGCCACCAGCCACAATGCCAGTTCGCCGTCCCCGTAGTAGGTGTCCTCGTTGAGGTCACGGCGCAGGCCAGGGTGGGTCAGGTGTCCGAATTCGATCATGGTCGCGCGCAGGCCAGGGAGTGTGTTGCTGAGGGATAACGGCATGATCGCGGCGCTGCGGACATCCGGCAAGGCGTTGATACAGAAAAAATTCATCGGCATCCCCGGAATGGCTTGCCGTCAGCGCCGCCTCACCGTATTATTCGCTCCCCGGTTCGCCGGGGACCATCTGGAGAGGTGGCAGAGCGGTTGAATGTACCTGACTCGAAATCAGGCAGGCGTTTATAGCGCCTCGGGGGTTCGAATCCCCCCCTCTCCGCCAGACACGCAAAAAAGGCTGCCCTTCGGGTGGCCTTTTTTGCGTGTCTGGCGGAGAGGGGGGGGGGGCAACGGCGCGTAGAGCCACGCCCTGCGTGGCTGCTCTTCGTCGGGCACCGCGCAGCCACGCAGGGCGTGGCTCTACTGGCTGAACCACGGCGTTCCTGGGACACGCATGGCGTGTCTCTACGCTTAAACTGTCTGCCTCCACTACGGAAGTCTTCCATGACCGCAGAAATCTCCGTTCCCGTCTCGTTTGGCGAGCTGCTGGACAAGATCTCCATCCTGCAGATCAAGTCCGAGCGGATCAGCGATCGGGCCAAGCTGGTCAACATCCGCGCCGAGCTGAGCGCGCTTGAAAAGACCTGGATGGCGCATCCGGCCGGGGTCAAGGACATCGCGAAGCTGCGCGCCGAGCTCAAGGATATCAACGAGCAGCTCTGGGACATCGAAGACAACGTGCGCCTGAAGGACAAGGCCGGCGAGTTCGACGACGCGTTCATCGCGCTGGCGCGCAGCGTCTACCAGAAGAACGACCAGCGCGCGCGGATCAAGAAGGACATCAACCTGGCGCTGGGCTCGGTCTACGTCGAAGAGAAGTCGTACAAGGACTACAGCGGCCGCGGTTGAGAAACGCCGGGGCGAACGGCTGTACCGGTAGCGCCGACCGGTAGCGCCGACTGTTAGTCGGCTGGCCGGGGCAAGCAGCCGACTAACAGTCGGCGCTACCAATCGGCGCGATCGGCGCGATCGGCGCGATCGGCGCATCCAGCGCATCCGGCGTATCTGGCCGCGCGCGCCCGGCGTTACCGGCGCAATCGCAGCGGTGCTCACGCCTGATCGGCCACATACCGCTCGAACGCGGCGATGCCGTCCTCGACCGTGATCAGCTGCATCACGTCGTCGAACTCGATCTTGGTGCCCCACTTCAGTTCGCTGCCCGGCTTGCCCAGGAACTTCCGCGCCGCATCGTCGTACCGGTCCACGCAGTAGCGGCGGTCCGAGTAGGGGCCGCTGCGGTGCGGGTTGCTGGCTGCATGCAGGCCCAGCACCTTTACGCCCATCGCGTTGGCGATGTGCATCGGTCCCGAATCGGGGGTCATCACCAGCGCCGCGCGCGCCAGCAGGGCCGGCAGCTGTTTCAGCGTGTCCTTGCCCACCAGGTCCAGCGCCGGGGTGGCCAGCTGGGCCTGGATGGCGTCGGCCATGCCACGCTCCAGTTCGCTGCGGCCGCCGCAGAGCACCACCCGCCAGCCGCGCGAGACGGCATGGTTGGCCACCGCCGCATAGCGCTCGGCGTACCAGTTGCGACGCACGTGGCTGGAGCAGGGCGAAATCATCAGCACCGGCCGGCCATCGTCCTGCCACTGCGCCTGCGCCCATTCCACCGCTGCCGCTGGCACCGCCAGGTCCCAGCTGACCTCGGTCTGGCGGATCCCCAGCGGTTCGCCGAAGCTGCCGATCGCGTCCAGCACGTGGATGCCCGGGCGGTCGGGGATGCGCTCGTTGATGAAAAGCCCGTGCAGGTCCTTCGAACGCGCCTTGTCGTAACCGATCCGGCGCTGCGCCGGGACGAAGGCCGAGAGCACGTTGGCGCGGAAGGCCACCTGCATCTGCAGCAGCGCCTCGAACCGACCCGGCGGCAGCTCGGCGCGCAGGGCGCGCATGCCGGCCAGGCCGGTCCTCTTGTCGTAGGCGTGGAAGACCACGCCGGGCAGTCCGTCCAGCAGCTTGTGCCCGGCCTTGTCGATGATCCAGTGCAGTTCAACGCCCGGGCGCGCCTGCTGCAGGGTCCGCACCAGCGGCACCACGTGGGTGACGTCGCCCAGCGCGGACAAACGCAAAAGACACAAGGAAGAGGACGCTGATGCCATGGTGTTGTTAGACTCGAAGGAATGGTCGCATTCGACGCCACTGAAGCGCTGACGCCCTGCCGCGATGGACGTGGCATGGGTGCCATTCTGTTCGACCGCGAACGGCTGCGGCAAGCCGACATGAGCCTGTTCTCCCCGGTCCACTGGGGCGAGCGGGCGCGGCCGGTGGGCGAGGGCGGCCGCGGCGGCGCCTGGTTCGTCGATGCGCCGTTCGGGCATTGCGTGCTGCGCCAGTACCTGCGCGGTGGCATGGCGGCCAAGCTCAGCCACGACCAGTACCTCTGGCGCGGCGCCAACCGCACCCGCAGTTTCGCCGAATTCCGCCTGATGCGCGCGCTGCGCGCGCTCAAGCTGCCGGTGCCGCGCCCGATTGCCGCGTTCTACATGCGCGACGGCATGCGCTATCGTGCCGCGCTGCTGATGGAACGCCTGGAAGGCGTGCGCTCGCTGGCCGACCGCGCGCTGGTCGCCGGGCGCGGTGCGCCGTGGGAAGAGACCGGCCGGCTGATCGCGCGCTTCCACCGCGCCGGGCTGGACCATGCCGACCTCAACGCCCACAACATCCTGTTCGACGCCAATGGCCATGGCTGGCTGATCGATTTCGACCGCGGCGTCCAGCGCATCCCGGCCACCGCCTGGCGCGAGCGCAACCTCAAGCGCCTGCACCGTTCGCTGGTCAAGCTGCGCGGCGAGCGCAGCCATGACGAGGTCGAGAAGGATTTCGCGCGCCTGCGCCGCGCCTACGACCTGGCCTGGAACCGGGGGTACTGATGACCTGGTCGCTGCGTTTCATGGGGGTCGGCAATGCGTCGGCCGTACAGCTGGGTTCGCCGATGGCGGTGATCGAGCGCGAGGGCCAGCCCTGGCTGACCATCGACTGTGGCGGCGAAGGCCTCACCGCGTTCCTGGCCCAGTACGGGCGCATGCCCGAGGCCCTGTTCGTCACCCATGTGCACCTGGACCACGTGGCCGGATTCGAGCGCCTGTTCGTGGACGCCTATTTCTCGCCGCAGCGCCGGGGCCGCATCCGCGTGTACGTCCCTGCGACCGTGGTACCGCTGCTGCATCGGCGGGTGGCCGACTACCCGAACGTCCTGGCCGAGGGCGGCGCCAATTTCTGGGATGCATTCCAGCTGATCGTGGTCGGCGATGCGTTCTGGCATGACGGCGTGCGCCTGGAAGTGTTCCCGGTACGCCATCACTGGCCGGAAACCGCGTACGGCCTGCGCCTGCAGGGCGCGCTGGTGTGGAGTGGCGACACCCGTCCGATTCCGGAAATGCTGGCCCGCTACGCCAGCGACAACGAACTGATCGCCCACGACTGCGGCCTGCACGGCAACCCGTCGCATACCGGCGTGGAGGATCTCGAGCGGGAGTATTCGCCCGAACTGCAGGCGCGCATGATGCTGTATCACTACGCGAGCGAAGCCGACGGCGACGCCTTGCGCCAACGTGGTCACCGCGTAGCGACGCCGGGCGAGTGCGTAACTCTCTCGGCGCCAACGGGAATGCCGACGTAGAGCCACGCCGCGCCCCTTGAACGGTGCGCGCCAGTCCCAGGAACGCGTCGCCACGCGCCATTGTGCTGATCGCATCGCGACGTAGCGTGGTTCAGTGCGTGGCTGCGCGGACCCGAACTTGTTCGCAGACCCCAAAACGGGTGACGGCCCCGCCGGCTGACCTCGGCGCCCGCGTCGATCGATACCGTTGCTGCCTTCCGGCCCTGGCGGGATTTTCGACCTAGCGTCGCGAGGGGCCGACGGGGCCGCCATAGAGACGTTGCACCGAAGTGCAGTCACCCAGTATAGCGCGGCGCAGCCAAGCGCGGTAGATCCGCAAGCGCCGTAGATCCGCAAGCGCGGTAGATCCGACTGTTAGTCGGATTCGGCCTTTGGCGCAAAACCTCCCGAGCAGCGACACGCCACGCGTGTCCCCGACCACCCTGACCATCGCATAACCCCAATGCACCTACAGCCCCATCCAAGGCCATCCATCACCTAAAATCCCCCCAACGTAGAGCGGGGCTCTGCCCCGCTGCACGCACCCCAGGAGGAACGGCCTCCCCCATATCGGGCAACAATGACCAGGACGACCTGGCCCCATAAGGAGGGCCACCATGGCCTGGATATATCTACTCGTTGCCGGTGTACTGGAAATCGTCTGGGCGTTCTCGATGAAACAATCCGAGGGCTTCACCCGGCTCACCCCGTCGCTCATCACCTTCGCCGCCATGGCCGCCAGCTTCTGGCTGCTCGCCCTGGCCATGCGCACCTTGCCGCTGGGCACCGCCTATACGATCTGGACCGGCATCGGCGCGGTCGGCGCGTTCATCGTCGGCATCGTGTTCCTTGGGGAACAGGTGAGCGCGATGCGGATTGGCGCGGCGGTGTTGATCGTGAGCGGGCTGGTGTTGATGAAGGTGTCGAGCGCGTAACCGCAGTTAAAAAAGGCCGCCCATTGGGCGGCCTTTTGCGTTTGTCTGGCGGAGAGAGGGGGATTCGAACCCCCGAAGCGCGGTTTAGACGCTTACACACTTTCCAGGCGTGCTCCTTCAACCACTCGGACACCTCTCCGGACCTGCTGCGAACCCGCTGCAGGGGCGCAGATTCTAGCTGGGTAACGCGCCGTGCACAAGCGCCTTCACGCAGGGGCAGGGGGGCTGGACAGGCGTGGCACAATGGACGTCCCGATGAAGACGGTGGCCTGATGTCCTATCTCGTCCTTGCCCGCAAGTGGCGTCCGAAGCGTTTTGCCGAGCTGGTGGGCCAGGAACACGTGGTCCGTGCGCTCAGCAATGCGCTGGACAGCGGCCGGGTGCACCATGCGTTCCTGTTTACCGGCACCCGCGGGGTCGGCAAGACCACCATCGCGCGTATTTTCGCCAAGTCGCTCAACTGCGAGCAGGGCACCAGTGCCGATCCCTGCGGCCAGTGCCCGGCCTGCCTGGACATCGATTCCGGGCGTTACATCGACCTGCTGGAAATCGACGCCGCGTCCAATACCGGCGTGGACGATGTCCGCGAGGTGATCGAGAACGCCCAGTACATGCCCTCGCGTGGCAAGTACAAGGTCTACCTGATCGACGAAGTGCACATGCTGTCCAAGGCCGCGTTCAACGCGCTGCTGAAGACGCTGGAAGAACCGCCGGAACACGTGAAGTTCCTGCTCGCCACCACCGACCCGCAGAAGCTGCCGGTCACGGTGCTGTCGCGCTGCCTGCAGTTCAACCTCAAGCGGCTGGACGAGGACCAGATCCAGGGCCAGATGACCCGGATCCTGGCCGCCGAGGAGATCGAATCGGATCCGACCGCGATCGTGCAGCTGGCCAAGGCGGCCGACGGCAGCCTGCGTGACGGCCTGTCGCTGCTCGACCAGGCCATCGCCTACGCCGGCGGTGCACTGCGCGAAGACGTGGTGCGCACCATGCTGGGCACCGTCGACCGCACCCAGGTCGCGGCCATGCTCGAGGCCCTGGCCGACGGCGATGGCGTGCGCCTGCTGCAGGTGGTGGCCGCGCTGGCCGAGTTCTCGCCCGATTGGAGCGGGGTCCTCGAAGCGCTCGCCGAAGCGCTGCACCGCATCCAGGTGCAGCAGCTGGTGCCCGGCGCCCAGGCCGATGGCGACGGCATCGACGCCGCCGCATTTGCCCAGCGCCTGCGCCCGGAAGTGGTGCAGCTCTGGTACCAGATGGCGCTCAGTGGCCGCCGCGACCTGCACCTGGCGCCCAGCCCGCGCGCCGGCTTCGAAATGGCCGTGCTGCGCATGCTGGCGTTCCGTCCGGCCGCTGCCGTCCCGCCGGTGCCGCGCGACCCGGGCACCGGCACCGAGCGGGGCACGGAATCGCACGGGGCCGGGCAGGGCGGCATGGCCGCCGCGCCGGCTGCCGTGGCCGCCCCCGTCGTCGCTGCGGCGGCGGTGTCGTCGCCGATCCGCGCCGCCGTTGCACCGGTCGCCCCGGTCGCACCCGCCAAGTCCGCACCGACACCTGCGCCGGTCGCCGAACCGTCCACCGACGACGACCTGCCGCCCTGGCACCAGGCCGGCGCGGATGAGCGTGACGAAGCGCTGGCGGTGGAGCTGGCCACCCCGGACGCGGCCATGGCCGCACCGTGGGAAGCGCCGCCGGTGCGCCCGGCGCCCGCGCCGCCACAGCGTCCGCAGGGCTTCGCGGTGCCGCCGCCGCCGGCGGTCGCCGCTGCGGCCACCGGCACGGTCACGCTGCAGTCCGCCGAAACCTGGCTGGAGCTGGTCGCGCAGAGCCAGCTGAACGGCCCATCGCGGCAGCTGGCCGCGCATGCGGCGTTCGTCGGATTCGAGCGCGGCGTCTTGAAACTGGCCGTATCGCCCGGATTTGAGTACCTGTGTTCGGATCGTTCGCTGGCGGCGCTGACCGAGGCGCTGTCCGGCCCGCTCGGGATGACCCTGCGGATCGTGATCGAACACGGCAGTGCCGAGGCAGAAACGCTGCACCAGCGGTCCGACCGCCAGCGCGGCGAACGCCAGCAGGCGGCCGAAGCTGCTTTCATGGCCGACCCATCGGTGCAGCTGCTGATCCAGCAGCATGGCGCCCGGGTCGTGACCGATTCCATCCGTCCTTTTGAAGAGTAATACGACATGCGCGGCAACATCGCCCAACTGATGCAGCAGGCCCAGAAGATGCAGGAAAACCTGCAGAAGGCCCAGGAAGAACTCGCCAAGCTGGAAGTGACCGGCAGTGCCGGTGGCGGCATGGTCAGCGTGACCCTGACCGGCGCCAAGGAGTGCCGCAAGGTACGCATCGACCCGTCGATCCTGTCCGATGCGGAAATGACCGAAGACCTGGTGGCGGCCGCGTTCAACGACGCGTCCAACAAGATCGACGCCGAGTCGAAGAACCGCATGGGTTCGGCAACCGCCGGCATGCAGCTGCCGCCCGGCATGAAGCTGCCGTTCTAAGCGTGAGCCTGCCCCTGCTCGAACAGCTGATCGAGGCCTTCCGGGTGCTGCCGGGGGTGGGCCAGAAGACCGCCCAGCGCATGGCGTACCACGTGCTCGAACGCGAACGCGCCGGTGGCCAGAAGCTGGCCGAGGTGCTGGCCAAGGCGATCGAACGCATCGGCCACTGCGCGCAGTGCCGCGACTTCAGCGAAACCGAGGTCTGCGCGGTGTGCGCCAATGGCAGCCGCGAGCGCCAGCAACTGTGCGCGGTGGAATCGCCCGCCGACCGGCTGGCGATTGAAACCGCCACCGGCTTCCGCGGCGTGTACTTCGTGCTGCAGGGGCGCTTGTCGCCGCTGGATGGCGTCGGCCCGCGCGAACTTGGCCTGGACCAGCTGGAAGCGCGGCTGGGGCAGGGTGAGGTGCAGGAGCTGATCATCGCCACCAGCGCGACGGTGGAAGGCGAGGCGACCGCGCATTACCTGGCGCAGCTGGCGCGCGCGCACAAGGTGCGGCCCAGCCGGCTGGCGCAGGGGCTGCCGCTCGGCGGCGAACTCGAGTACGTCGATCGCGGCACGCTGTCGCACGCGTTCGGCACCCGGACCGAAGCAACCTAACCGGTAGCGCCGGCCGTTGGCCGGCGCACGCACACATCAGGTGACGCAATGACCCAGGACACCCTGTTCGGAAAGATCATCCGCCGCGAGATTCCCGCCACCATCGTCTACGAAGACGATGAGGTGCTGGGGTTCAAGGACATCGCGCCGCAGGCGCCGGTGCACGTGTTGTTCATTCCGAAGAACGACGCCATTCCCACGCTGGACGACGTGCAGCCCGGGCAGGCGCACCTGATCGGCAAGCTGGCGCTGGCCGCGGCGGAGTACGCGCGCCGCGAGGGCTTTGCCCAAGACGGCTACCGGATCGTCATGAACTGCCGCGAGCATGCCGGGCAGACGGTGTTCCATATCCATATGCATCTGTTGGCGGGTGCGCCGCTGGGGCATTTCGGCGCATGAAAAAGCCGCCCTTCGGGGCGGCTTTTTCATCGCGTGCCGACCAACGGTCGGCACCTACCAGGGCTTGTACTACCACCAGCCCCAGCCGCGGTAGCCCCAGCCCGGACCCCAGCCCGGGCCCCACGGGCCGTACGGGTAGACCGGCACCACATCGACTTCGCGCTGTTCCGGCCACAGGTAGACCACGTCCGCTTCCAGCTTCGGCAGGCGGTAGTCATAGTCACCGATACGGGTGTTCTCATAGCCGGCGATCTTGCCGATGAAGGTCACGTCACGCCCGGCTTCGAACACCGCCGGGTCGTAGAACCCGGCGCGGCAGGCCACGAAGCGGCCGTCGCTGGCGTCGTTGGAGGAGGTGTTGGGTCGGCCGCTGCCATTGAGCGGGCGCGACAGCAGCTGGAAGCAGGTCTGGCCCTGGCCCGGGGTGGTTTCGATGATGCGGCCGCCCCAGCGGACCGGGGTGCCGACCTGCTGGGTGGCGACCGAATCGCGCGGGCTGACCACGCTGAACTGTCCCTGCAGTGGTTTGGGCGCGGTGGCACAGGCGGCCAGCGCCAGCGACGCGGCAAGGGGAAGCAGGATCTTGACGTTCATGAGGTTGCTCCGGTGGACGGGCGATGCCTGTGCAGGTCGCGCACGAGTGAAGGGTCGAGCTCAGCGCCAGCGTAGCGCGCCTGGACGAAACGGTGGCTGAGCGAAATCAGCGCCGGGTCGGGGCGCTGCCGATGGACGCGCTGCGCCCAGTCCGTGGCGGTCTCCGCGGTATCCCTGGCCAGGCCATGCCGCGCGTAACGCCGCCCCAGCCGGTGCCAGGCCCGCAGCAGCGGATCGCGTTCGCGTTCCCCGCGGGCCAGCAGCCATGCCATCCACCCTAGCGCACCGCCTGCGAAGGCAATGAAAATGCCCACCAGCTGCGCCGGCTGCAGGTTGTCGATGCCCAAGGGCCGCAGCAGCTGGCGCTGCCGGGTAGCGTCGAACGAAAGCACCAGGTCGTTCCAGCCACGGCGCAGCAGATCGCTGACCTGGCCCAGCTGCACCCAGCGGTCCTCGAGGGCAGTGCCGGCGCCGGCGCCTAGGCGGTCTTCCAGGGTGTCGTAGATGCGCTCGGGCGCCACGGCGGCGGTCGGGTCCACCCGCACCCAGCCGCGTTGCGGCAACCACACTTCGGCCCAGGCATGCGCGTCCATCCGGCGCACCACGAAGTAGTCGCCGTACGGGTTGCGCTGGCCGCCGGCAAAGCCGGTCACCACCCGGGCGGGGATGCCGGCGTTGCGCATCAGCACCACGAATGAGGAGCTGAAGTGCTGGCAGTAGCCGGCCTGCTGGTCGAACAGGAATTCATCCACGCTGTCGCGGCCGGGTTCCTCGGTTTCCAGGGTGTAGGCAAAGGACGAGCGCACCCATTCAAGAGCACGCGACACGATTGCCGCGTCGTTGTCGCCCGCCTCCTGCCGCCACTGCCGGCCCAGCGCCGCCGTGCGCGGGTTGAAGCCTTCCGGCAGCTGCAGCGCCTCGCGGCGCTGGAACCGGTCGAGCGGTTCGACATGGGCCGCAGGCGCTGCCGATTGCAGGCGCCAGCGGGTCAGCGATGACAGGTTCTGGTCGCTGCGCAGGCTGTAGTCGCCGCCGAGGGTGGCGCCGGCCGGGGCGCGCAGCGGCAGGTCCAGTGCGACCAGCTGGCGCCGGTCGGTGGGCTCGTAATCGATCTGGTAGTCCCACCCCTGCCCGGCGCGGGGTATTGCGGCGGGTGGCCGGCGGTCGCTGAAAGGCTGGCGTTCCCAGCGACGACCGTCGAAATGGGTCATGACCGGGCCACGCCAGTAGCGTTGTTCCGGCGCGGGCACGGCGCCGAAGAAGGTCACCCGCAATGCGGTGGCATCGTCGGCCATCAGGTCCAGCCATTCGGAGGGGTCCATCTGGTCGGACAGGCCGGGTTTGCCCACGGCACGGTCGGGCAGGCCCCACAGCGGCTCGCTCAGGCGCGGGAACAGCCAGAACGCGGCCAGCGCCAGCGGCAGGCCCAGGGCCAGCAACCTGCCGATCCCGCGCAGCTGGCCGCCCAATGCCGCATCGGGCGCTTCGCCTTCGGCATGCGCCAGGCGTTGCAGGGTGAGCAGGATGGCCAGCGCGGCCAGCACCGCCAGGCCCATGGTGACCGGGCCCTGGTCGAGCAGGAAGGCGGCGAACGGCGCGAACAGTGCGAACCCCAGCAGGCTGCGCGCGTCGCGCAGGCTGCGCAGCTCGCTCGACTTGAGGGCCAGCATGGCCGCCAGCAGCGCGCAGCCGGTATCGCGGCCCGGCCGCGCGCCGAGTTGCCAATAGACCGCCACCAGCATGGCCAGCACCATCAGCACGCGTACCGGCGCGGCCAGCACGCGCTGACCGGAGGCGAGCGCGGTGAGCACCGCGACCAGCGCGAACACGCCTGCCAGTAGTGGCGGCAACTGCAGCAGCAGCGGCAGCAGCGCCAGCGCGCCGCTGGCCAGCGTCCAGCGCCGGGCCACAGGGGAAAGCAGGGCGGTGGGACGGTCAGCCATGCGGCATCAGCGCCAGTGCGCGTTGGCAGAGATGGTGGTGGCTGCTGCCCTGGGACGGGCCCAGCGCCGGTTGTCCCGGCAGGTGCAACGTGTAGCGGCGGCCTTCGCGCTCGGCCAGGTCGACCCAGCGCGCCAGCCGCGCGATGCGCGCTTCGCCCGGCAGCGGCGCCAGCTGCCGCCAGTCGAGCAGGATGTCCACGCCGACCGGCTTCTCATACTCGCGGACCAGCAGCGTGTCGCGGCGCGCCGAGTGCTTCCAGGAAATGCTGCGCGGCGCATCGCCGGCACGGTAGGGCCGCAGCTGGTGCAGCTCGTCGCCGCTGGCATGCACGCGGGTATGCAGGGGATCGCCGTCGCCTTCGGGCAGCGGCGGTGCCTGCGGTTCGGGCGCGGCGTAGACCAGCAGCGGTGCGTCCGGCCATACCCACGACCACGCCCGCACCAGTCCCAACGGTTGCGTCGTGGACAGGCGGATGCGGTCCAGGTCCATCCAGCCGCGGCGCTCGGTGGGCAGCGGCAGGTCGACTTCGATCCGGTCGGTATCGACCAGGTGGCCATGGGCCACGACATCGCCAAGCGACACCGCCAGGCCACGGCGCACGCGCGTATCGGCGCGGGAGAGGTTGATGCGCAGGCGCATTGTTGCCCCGGCTATCACCGGCTCGGCGGACACGGCATCGACCTGCAGTCCGGACAACTGCAGGTGCGCGCTGAAAGTGCTGGCGATCGCCACCGTCGCGAGCAGCAGCGCCAGCAGCAGCGCGGGATTGTTGTTGTAGTTCAGCGCGCCCAGCAGCATCACCACCAGCAACACGGTGACGAACATGCCGAAGCGGGTCGGCAGCACGTAGATGCGGCGTCGGCCCAACCGCTGCGGCAGGCTTTCTGGTTGCCGCGGCCGCGTAAAGGCCCGGCCACTGGCCGCAAGCGTGTGCTTCAGGCGGTCTCCCCAGCCGCTGCGCACTCAGTCCACCGCAACCGTCTGCAGGATCGCGCGGGCCAGCGCCGGCCCGCTGCTGGCTTCGGCCTCGGGCACCAGGCGGTGCCCGGCTACCGCCACGAACAGGGTCTGTATGTCTTCGGGTACTACATGGCCGCGGCCCAGCAGCAGCGCGTGCGCCTTGGCCGCGCGCAGCAGCGCCAGGCCGGCACGTGGCGACAATCCGACCCGTACCCCGGCGTGCTGGCGGCTGCGTGCCAGCAGCGATTGCACGTACTGGATGAGCGCTTCGCTGGCATGCACCTGGTTGACGGCATCGCGCAGCGCGCGCACCTGGTGATCGTCCAGGCACGCGGTGGCCTGCGCGATCAGGTGGCGGCGATCGGTGCCGCGCAGCAGCTCGCGTTCGGATTCCGGGTTCGGGTAACCCAGCGCCAGCCGCAGCAGGAACCGGTCCAGCTGCGAATCAGGCAGGGGGAAGGTGCCGGACAGGTCCACCGGGTTCTGCGTGGCGATGACGAAGAACGGATCCGGCAGTGGATGGGTCACTCCGTCCAGGGTGACCTGCTGTTCGGCCATCGCTTCCAGCAGCGCGCTCTGCGTGCGCGGCGGTGCGCGGTTGATTTCATCGGCCAGCAGCACGTGGGTGAAGACCGGGCCGGGATGGAACTGGAACTGTCGGCTGCTCGCTTCGTAAACCGAGACGCCGAGCACATCTGCCGGCAACAGATCCGAGGTGAACTGCACGCGCTGGAAGCCGAGCCCCAGGCTGGATGCCAGCGCGTGGGCGAGCGTGGTCTTGCCCAGGCCGGGCAGGTCTTCGATCAGCAGGTGGCCGCCGGAGAGCAGCGCAACGAACGCCAGGCGGACTTCATGGGCCTTGCCGAGCACCAGTCCGTTGACCTGTTGCTGGGCATTCTGCAAAGCCTGTCGCAGTTCTTCGGGTAGCATGGCGGGCACGCGGGGCGAATTTTCCATGTCCGTCTCGTCTCGATGATTCCTTCGATTCTATAGAGCAATGCAGGGCGAACAACGCGCACGCACGATTTTTCTGATGTTGTGGACGCTCATCACCGCGGTCAAGCTGGTGGTGGCCGCGCGTCTGCCCCTGTTCGTGGACGAAGCGTTTTACTGGCAGGAAGGCCAGCACCTGGCCGCAGCCTATTCGGATCTTCCTGGACTGACTGCCTGGCTGGCCCGGCTGGGCGTTGAGCTGGGCGGCAATCACGTGCTGGCACTGCGCCTGCCGTTCCTGGCGATCGGCGCCACCCTGCCATGGCTGGTATCGCGCATCGCCACGCGCTGGTTCGGCGCGGTGGCCGGCTGGCAGGCCGGCAGCCTGACCCTGCTGATGCCGTTGTCCGCGACGCTGGGCATGCTGGCCGTGCCCGACGTGCCGATGGCATTGGCCGCCGTGCTGTGCCTGGATGCCGGCGCGCGCCTGCTGCGCAACGTCGACGCTGCCGCAGCGGTGAAGTTGTCGCTGGGCCTGGCGATCGGTGCGCTCAGCCATTACCGCTTCATCGGCGTGATCGTGGTCGGCTTCGTCGCCCTGCTGTTGCTGCCACAGGGGCGGCGCAGCCTGCGCGATCCGCGCGTGTGGGTGGCGTTGGCGGTGGGCGTGATGGCTTGGCTGCCGCTGCTGGCCTGGAATGCCGACAACCAGGACGCCGGGCTGAAATTCCAGGTGGTGGAACGGCATCCGTGGGCCTTCCAATGGAGTGGCCTGTGGTTCCTGGTGATCCAGCCGATGCTGGTCACGCCGATCCTGTGCGTGGCGATGTGGAAGGTGGCGTTGGCCGGCACCCGTCCGGGCGGCGGTGCCCGCGAGCAGTGGCGCTACTTCGGCCTGGTCGGGGCGGTGTCCACGCTGGCGATCTTCGCGCTGGGCTTCTTCACCGACGTCGAACGCATCAGTTTCCATTGGCCGCTGCCCGGCTACCTGGCCCTGCTGGTGGCGGTGCCGGTCGTGCTCAACGGCTGGCCGCGCTGGTTGCGCCGCACCGGCTGGTGGCTGGCCGGCACGGGACTGGCACTGGCCTTCGGCTATTACCTGATGGCGTCCAGCCCGACCCTGCGCGCGCAGCTGGCGGGCGACAAGTATTACCCGCGAAATTTCGCCGGCTGGGCACCACTGGCCGATGAAGTGCGTGCGGAGCTGGCCGGCATGCCGGAAGGCACGCGGGTGCTGGCGGGGAACTTCAAAGTGGGGGCCGAGCTCGGCTTCCAGCTGCGCGATCCGCGCATCGAAGTGCTGCGCCACCCGCTCAACGACAAGCACGGCCGCACCGCGCAGCTCGGGCTGTGGGGGTTGCTGCACGATGGGCAGCGCGATGCGCCGATGCTGCTGGTGCTGTCGCCCAGCGACCAGCGCTACCGCGACCTGCTCGAGCGTTACCACGACATCTGCCGGCAGGTCGGTCCGTTGCCGCCGCCGCGCGTGGTCAGCCAGGACCACGGCTACCAGCGCTTCCTGTTGTTCAAGCTGCCCGCGCAGCGCGTCGAGGGCCCCTGCGTGACCCCGGCGATGGCCTGGATCGACGCGCCGGTGCAGGACGCCCGCGTCGGCGAGCGCATGGACGTGCGCGGCTGGGCATTCAAGGACGGGGTGGGGCTGTCGCGGGTCGAGCTGTTGATCGACGGCGCGCCGGTGGGCGATGCCGCCTACGGGCGTGCCTACGACATCACCCCCGCGTGGAAGATCTCCACCGATCCGCAGCACCCGAACGTGGCCTTCGATGCCACGCTCGACACCCGCGCACTCGCACCGGGCCGACACTGGTTGGGCATGACGCTGTACGGCAACGACGGCAGCGTGGAGCAGTGGCAGGAACAGGCGTTCACCGTCCCGTCCCGCTGAGCCGGCGGCGTCGCCCGGCTCAGGGCAGCCGGTAGCCGGCCTCGCGCAGCAGCCCGGCCAGCGCGATCAGCGGCAGGCCGATCAGCGCGGTGGGATCGCGGTTCTCGATTGCCTCGAACAGGGTGATGCCCAGCCCCTCGCACTTGAAGCTGCCGGCGCAGTCCAGCGGTCGTTCAGCAGCGACATAGCGGGCGATCTCGTCGCGCTCCAAGGCGCGGAACCTTACCTGGGTCAGGTCGCAGGCCTCCAGCACCTGCTGGTCGCGGACCAGGCAGATCGCGGTGTGGAAGGCTACGGTCTGGCCCGACATGGCAGCCAGCTGGGCCTCGGCGCCGGCGACATCGCCGGGCTTGCCCAGCGGGGTTCCATTCAGGTCGGCGACCTGATCCGAGCCGATCACCCAGCGGTCCGGGTGCCGCGCTGCCACCTCGGCCGCCTTGGCCCGCGCCAGCCGCACTGCCAGGGCCCGCGGCGCCTCGCCGGGGGCAGGGGACTCGTCCACGTCCGGCCGCGCCGTCTCCAGCGGCAGGCCCAGCCGTTCCAGCAGTTCACGGCGATAGCGGGAGGTGGACGCCAACAGCAGGGGAAGCATGCGACAATACCGGGCAGCAGGGAGAGTGGGGCGCACTCTACCGCACCGGGCGTGCGCCTTGGGGCGGAGGCATTTGACAACGGCCCAAAGCGTCCTTAACATTCAGCGGCTTATGTCCGCGAACGTGCCCGAAACGCTGGATGCCTGGCGCATGGTCGCAGCACGAAGGTGCTTCGACGGTCAGGTAGAACTGGCTGAAATGACCCGCCTGCAGGGCCTTGTTGCCGATACCGAAGGAAAGTGCAGCTTTGCGCTGGAGTTCGGTCACGACGAGGTGCTGAAGGTATCCTATGTGGACCTGTCCATCGAAACCGCGCTGCCGCTGATCTGTCAGCGCAGCCTGCAGCGCTTCCTGCTGCCGGTGTCGGTGAAGCAGCGTCTCGGCCTGATCCGCAGCGAAGACGAGGAGTCCGCGCTGCCGGAGGAGTACGAGGCGATGCTGGTGCCGGAACACGGCAACCTGCGTCCGCTGGACCTGGTCGAGGACGAACTGGTCCTGGCCGTCCCCGTGGTACCGCTGTCGCCCGAGGGCGAGGCGGTGAACCGGGACTGGGCACCGACCGAAGAAGAACAGAGCAAGGCCAATCCGTTCGCGGCATTGGCGGCGTTGAAGAAACAATAGCAGCCGGATTGTCGTCGGCGGCTGCGGCGAAAGCGAAGAATGTGCTGGGCGCTGGCGTCCTGCGCGACGATACGACGAAGCAAATCGAACCGAGTTTGGAGCAATCCCATGGCTGTGCAGAAATCCCGTGTTACCCCGTCCCGCCGCGGCCAGCGCCGTTCGCATGACGCCCTGAGCGCCAAGCAGCTGTCCACCGATCCGACCACCGGTGAAGTGCATCTGCGTCACCACATCACCGCCGACGGTTTCTACCGTGGCAAGAAGGTGATCGCGACCAAGTCGAACTCGGCCGTCGAAGAAGATTGATTCGTGAGGGCCGCTGTCCGCCGGACAGCGGCCTTTACCTTTTACAGGAAATGCAATGAGCAAGCGGATCTACTCGAGGATCGCGGGCACTGGTAGTTATTTGCCCGAAAAAGTGTTGACCAACCAGGATCTGGAGAAAATGGTCGACACCAGCGATGAGTGGATCCAGACGCGTACCGGCATCCGTGAACGGCATATTGCCGCCGACACGGAAACCACCAGCGACCTCGGCTACCACGCCGCGGTGCGTGCGCTGGAAGCGGCCGGTATCGATGCGTCCCAGCTCGACATGATCGTGGTGGGTACCACCACCCCCGATCTGATCTTTCCCTCCACCGCGTGCCTGATCCAGGCCAAGCTCGGTGCGAGCGGCTGCCCTGCCTTCGACGTCAACGCCGCCTGTTCGGGCTTCGTGTTCGCGCTGGGCGTGGCCGACAAATTCATCCGTTCCGGTGATGCCCGCCATGTGCTGGTCATCGGTGCGGAAACCCTCACCCGCATCGTCGACTGGAACGACCGCACCACCTGCGTGCTGTTCGGCGATGGCGCGGGCGCGGTGGTGCTGAAGGCCGATGAAGACACCGGCATCCTCAGCACCCACCTGCATTCGGATGGCAGCAAGAAGGAACTGCTGTGGAACCCGGTGGGCGTCTCGGCCGGCTTCGGCGAAGGCGAGCAGGCCCGCGGCGCGATCCTGATGAAGGGCAACGACGTGTTCAAGTACGCGGTCAAGGCGCTGGACTCGGTCGTTGATGAAACCCTCGATGCCAACGGCCTGAGCAAGGCCGACCTGGACTGGCTGATCCCGCACCAGGCCAACCTGCGCATCATCGAAGCCACCGCCAAGCGCCTGGACATGTCGATGGACCAGGTCGTGGTCACCGTCGACAGGCACGGCAACACCTCGTCGGCGTCGGTGCCGATGGCGCTGGACGTCGCAGTGCGCTCCGGCAGGGTCCAGCGCGGCCAGCTGCTGCTGCTGGAAGCCTTCGGTGGCGGCTTCACCTGGGGTTCGGCGCTGCTGCGTTATTAATGCGTTAATCGGTTCACACGAAACGGCCCCGATGGGGCCGTTCTGCATTTCTGGAGATGTGTCATGGTCGAACCCATCGTCATCGAAGGCCAGCGCGCCTGGCTGAAGCAGTACGGCGAGAGCAGCCGCGCGGTCGCGCTGGGCCTGCTCAGGTTCGTGGCCAACCGTTTCCAGCTGGACGCCCTGCGCCCACCGCCGCATCGCGGCGGCGATGCCGCCCGTGAGACCGAAGCGCGGCGCCTGGCCGAGCTGCAGGCCCAGGGAGTAAACGTGCCGCACGTGATCGGCAGCGGCCATGCCTCGCTGGTCCTGGGCGACAACGGCCGCTCCTTCAACACGTGCCTGCGCCAGGCCGACGATGCCGGCCGCGACGCACTGGTGTCGGCCGCCATGCAGGCCATCGTCGTGGCCCACGCCCGGGGCGCCTATTTCGGCCAACCGCTGCCGCGTAACCTGACCTGGGATGGCCAGGCCATCGGCTTCATCGATTTCGAGGAAGACCCGCTGGAAGTGATGGACCTGGCCCAGGCCCAGGCCCGCGACTGGCTGATGTTCGGCTACGGCGTGGCCAAGTACTACGAACACCGCCCCGAGCGGCTGCAGGCGCTGATGGCGGCAGCCATGGACGGCGAAGACGCCCCGGTCCTGGCGCATGCGCACGCGGTGTCGGGTCGGTTGCAGCGCCTGGCCCGCTACAGCATGAAGATGGGGCGTTCGGCGCGCGCGCTGGCGCACGCCATCCTGGTCGTGCACGGGGCCACTACGCTGGGCATGTTGATGCTGGTGGCGATCTGTTTCGACTTCTTCAGCGACGGCGATCTGGACATCCTGCAGCTGTTTGTCTGAGGGCGTGCCGACCCACGGTCGGCACCTGCCTGGGCCTGGTCAATACGCGCCAGTACAGACGAAGCGCGCTTTTCCCCCTTATCATTCGCCGTTCGTTTTTTGCAGGCGGATTTCCGCGTGACCGATTCCAATCTCGCTTTCGTGTTCCCCGGCCAGGGCTCGCAGTCGCTGGGCATGCTGGCTGAACTGGCCGAACTGCACGCGCAGGTGCGCGAGGCCTTCACCGAAGCCTCCGACGGCGCCGGCGTGGACCTGTGGGCGCTGTCGCAGGGCGGCCCGGAAGAGATGCTGAACCGCACCGAATACACCCAGCCCGCGCTGCTGGCCGCCAGCATCGGCGTGTGGCGCGCCTGGAAGGCCGTGCACGGCGCCCAGCCGGCGGTGCTGGCCGGGCACAGCCTGGGCGAATACACCGCGCTGGTTGCCGCCGGCGCGCTGTCGCTGCGTGATGGCGCCCACCTGGTGCGCCTGCGCGGCCAGCTGATGCAGGAAGCCGCCCCGGCCGGCGTCGGTGCCATGGCCGCCGTGCTCGGCGCCGAGGATGCGCTGGTCAAGGAGGTCTGTGAACAGGCTTCGGGCAGCCAGGTGGTGGTCCCGGCCAATTACAACTCGCCCGGCCAGATCGTGATCGGTGGCGACGCCGAGGCGGTCGACCGCGCGCTGGCCCTGCTCGCCGAAAAGGGCGTGCGCAAGGCGGTGAAGCTTGCCGTCAGCGTGCCCTCGCATACCCCGCTGATGCGCGAAGCCGCCAATCGCCTGGCCGAGACCATGGCCGGCCTGGACTGGCGCGTGCCTAACCTGCCGGTGGTGCAGAACGTCGACGCACGCATCCATGACGGCATCGACGCCATCCGCAGCGCCCTGGTCCAGCAGCTGTACCTGCCGGTGCAGTGGACCGGCTGCGTGGAGGCGCTCGCCGCCCGTGGCGTCACCCGCGTGGCCGAGTGCGGCCCCGGCAAGGTGCTGACCGGATTGATCAAGCGCATCGACAAATCGCTGGATGCGCGCACACTGTCCACGCCCGCCGACTTCGAGACCGCCCGCGAGACCTGGGCTGCCTGATGACTTTCGACCGTGCCCGTCACGTGCCAGCCCCCGGGCTGGCGCCGCGGGTCGGTCCCGTTCGAGGAAACTGAGCATGAGCAAGCCCCTTCAGGGTGAAATCGCACTGGTCACCGGCGCCAGCCGTGGCATCGGTGCGGCGATCGCCGACGCACTGGCCGCGCAGGGCGCGACCGTCATCGGCACCGCCACCACCGAATCCGGCGCGACGGCCATCGGCGAACGCCTGGCGGCGGTGGGCGGCCATGGCCGCGCGCTGAACGTGACCGACCCGGCCGCGCTGGACGCCGTGCTGGACGGCATCGCCAAGGAATTCGGTGCGATCAGCATCCTGGTCAACAACGCCGGCATCACCCGCGACAACCTGTTGCTGCGGATGAAGGACGAAGACTGGCAGGCCATCCTCGACACCAACCTGACCAGCGTCTACCGCACCTCCAAGGCGGTCATCCGCGGCATGATGAAGGCGCGCAAGGGCCGCATCATCAACATCGCCTCGGTGATCGGTGTGACCGGCAACGCCGGCCAGGCCAACTACGCCGCGGCCAAGGCCGGCATCATTGCCTTCTCCAAGTCGCTGGCCAAGGAAATCGGCTCGCGCGGGATCACCGTCAACGTGGTGGCCCCGGGCTTCATCGACACCGACATGACCAAGGCCCTGCCCGAAGAGCAGCGCACCGGCCTGGTCAAGTCGATCGCCCTGGAGCGCCTGGGCGAGCCGTCCGACATCGCCAACGCGGTGGCGTTCCTGGCCGGTCCTTCGGCCAGCTACATCACCGGCGAAACCCTCCATGTGAACGGCGGCATGTACATGCCGTAAGCATGTGGTGCAGGGAATGCACCGCAAGTGGTTGATCTGAATGGTTTTTTGCAGAAATGCAAGGGGCCTGCGGTTTCCACTACACTATCCCACGGCCATCGCCATTTGATGGCGTCACTTTTTGAACCACTACTCCATCTGGAGCGATATCCAATGAGCACCATCGAAGAACGCGTCAAGAAAATCGTCGTCGAACAGCTTGGCGTCAAGGAAGAAGAAGTCACCAACGGCGCATCGTTCGTCGATGACCTGGGCGCCGACTCCCTGGACACCGTCGAGCTGGTGATGGCGCTGGAAGAAGAATTCGAGTGCGAGATCCCGGACGAAGAAGCCGAGAAGATCAGCACCGTCCAGGCTGCAATCGACTACGTTTCGGCTCACGTCAAGGCGTGATGTCGGGCGGCGTGCGCGCGATCGTGGCCAACGCCGCCATCGCGCGCAGCAATCCCATGGGGCCGCGCTAGCGGCCCTGTGTTTTTTGAGTCAGGAGAATCTGCAATGAAGCGTCGCGTCGTCGTTACCGGCATGGGCATGGTCTCGCCGTTGGGCAATGATATGGCCACCAGTTGGAAGGGCATCACCGAAGGTCGTTCCGGCATCGGCCCGCTGACCAACGTTTCGCAGGCCTACCTGGACCGTTTCACCACCAAGATCGCAGGTGAGGTCAGGGACTTCGACATCACCGCCGACAACGAACAGTTCGGCAAGTTCCGGGTCAGCGGCAAGGATGCCAAGAAGATGGACCCGTTCATCCATTACGGCCTCGGTGCCGCCTTCATGGCCTTGAACGATTCGGGCCTGGAGATCACCGACGGCAATGCCGAGCGTATCGGCGCCATCGTGGGCGCGGGCATCGGCGGCCTGCTGGGCATCGAGGAACAGACCATCGAGTTCCACGAGGGCAAGAAGATCTCGCCCTTCTACGTGCCCAAGACCATCATCAACATGCTGCCCGGCCAGCTGAGCATCATCACCGGGTTGAAGGGGCCGTCGTTCTCGGCGGTGTCGGCCTGCGCCACCTCCAACCATTCCATCGGCACCGCGATGCGCATGATCCAGTACGGCGACGCGGACGTGATGGTGGTCGGCGGTGCCGAACGTGGCTCCTCGCCGACCGCGCTGGGCGGCTTCTGCGCCATGAAGGCCATGAGCACCCGCAACGACGCCCCGGCCGAAGCCTCGCGCCCGTGGGACAAGGAACGCGACGGCTTCGTGCTCGGCGACGGCGCCGGCATCCTGATCCTGGAAGAATACGAACACGCCAAGGCGCGTGGCGCGCGCATCTACGCCGAGCTTGCCGGTTTCGGCGCCAGCTCGGACGCGTACCACATGACCGCGCCGAGCGAGAACGGCGAAGGCGCTGCCCGCTGCATGACCATGGCCCTCAAGGACGCCGGCGTCAGCCCGGACCAGGTGGGTTACCTCAATGCGCACGGCACCTCCACCCCGCTCGGCGACCTCGGCGAAACCATGGCGATGAAGACCGCCTTCGGCGACCACGCCTACAAGATGATGGTCAGCTCCACCAAGTCGATGACCGGCCACCTGCTGGGTGCGGCCGGTGGCGTGGAAGCGATCTTCTCGGTGCTGGCGCTGCGCGACAACATCATTCCGCCCACCATCAACCTGCACGAAGCGGGCGAGGGCTGCGACCTGGATTACGTGCCCAACACCGCACGCGAAGCCAAGGTCGACGTGGTGATGTCCAACGGCTTCGGCTTCGGCGGTACCAACGGCACGCTGGTGTTCAAGCGCGTCTGAGTCACGCTGCGACAGCTGTCTGCCAAGGCCGCCCACCGGGCGGCCTTGGCACATCTGGGCAATGCGCCCGGTAGCGCCGGCCGTTGGCCGGCCCCCACAATGCCAGACCGGCTCGCCGCCGGCCCCGACACCACCGCCGGTATTCCCATGTTCCAGACCCACCTGCTGCCAGACACCACCGACCTGCTCGCGCTACAGCGTCTGGCACCGCTGCGTTACCCGCTGTTGATGGAATCCACCGCCTCGGGCACTGCCCAGGGCCGCTGGGACCTGCTGCTGATGGGCAACGGCGAATCGCTCGCACTGCACGCCGACGGCGTCGTGCGCGATCACGCCGGCACCGCGCACGCCGGCACCTTCCTCGACGTACTCGACGCGCACTGGCACGCCCTGCGCCTGCCGCGCGAGGGCGCGCCTGATTCGCCGTCGCCCGTTCCTGGCGCAGGGCGCCGCCTGCCGTTCCGCGGCGGCTGGGCGCTGATGCTGGACTACGAACTGGCCGGCCAGATCGAGACCGTGCTCGATCTGCCCGCACGTGCCGACGGCCTGCCCAGCGCGCTGGCGCTGCGCTGCCCGGCTGCCGTGCTGCATGACCGCGTGCTGGGCCAGTTCCATGCGGTCTGCGAGAGCGGGCACGACGCGCTGCTGGAGGTGCTCCAGCAGGACCTGGCAGCTAGCGCCACGCTGCCGCCGCTGCCGCAGTGGCAGCCGCCTGCCGGGATGGAAGAGGATGCGCCCACGCGCTTCACCGACGGCGTGGGCAAGGTGATCGACTACCTTCGTGCCGGCGACGTGTTCCAGGTGAACCTGTCGCGGCGCTGGGTCGCGCACTTCGAGCAGGCGCTGTCGCCGCACGCGCTGTACGCGCAGCTGCGGGTGGCGAACCCGGCGCCGTTCGCCGGCCTGTTCATCGCGCAGGGCAGGGCGGTGGTGAGTTCTTCGCCGGAGCGGCTGGTGTCGGTGCACGGCGACGACGTGCAGACCCGTCCGATCGCCGGCACGCGCCCGCGCTTCGAAGGCGACGACGACGCCGAGCGGATCCGCGAACTGGTGGGCCACCCCAAGGAGCGCGCCGAGCACGTGATGCTGATCGACCTGGAGCGCAATGACCTGGGCCGCATCTGCAGCCCCGGCAGCGTGGAAGTGGACGAGCTGATGAGCGTGGAAAGCTACGCCCACGTGCACCACATCGTGAGCAACGTGCGCGGTCGCCTGCGCGCGGGCGTGAGTCCGGGCCAGGTGATTGCCGCCACCTTCCCCGGTGGGACCATCACCGGCTGCCCCAAGGTGCGCTGCATGCAGATCATCGCCGAGCTCGAACAGACCGCACGCGGCGCCTACACCGGTGCGTTCGGCTGGTTGAACCGCGACGGCGACCTGGACCTGAACATCCTGATCCGCACCGCCGAGGTCGCCGGTACGACGGCGGCGTTCCGTACCGGCGCCGGCATCGTGGTCGATTCGGATCCGGCCAGGGAACTCGACGAAACCCGCGCCAAGGCCCGTGGCCTGATGCGCGCGCTGGGTCGGCGTGACTGAGCCAAGGTATGCTGTAGGGCGGGTGTGGGCGGTTCGGGCACTGCGGGGACACGCATGGCGTGTCACTACCCAACCGGCGCACCCGCGTAGAGACACGCCACGCGTGTCCCCGCGGAAACGAATGAACCCGTAGAGCCACGCCCTGCGTGGCTGCACCACCCCACCGAGGTAGGCATGGCAGGCGTAAAACGAGGTTGTTTCACCGTCCTGGCGGTAGTGCTGCTCGGCGCACTGCTGCTGGCCGCCGCCGGCGCATGGTTCTGGCACAGCCAGAGCGGCTTCGCCGACGCGACCATCACCCCCGACCAGGAAAGCGTGGTCATCGCCCCGGGCGATGGCCTGCAGACGGTCCTGCGCAAGCTGCGCGACGCCGGCGTGGACGAAGGCAACGACACCCAGTGGCAGCTGCTTGCGCGCCAGCTCGACGCCGCCGGCAAACTCAAGGTCGGCGAATACGCACTGGACGCGAAGCTCACCCCGCGCGAGCTGCTCACCCGCATGCGCCAGGGCCGCACCCTGCAGCACCGCGTCACCATCGTCGAAGGCTGGAACATCCGCCAGCTGCGTGCCGCGCTCAAGCGCGCCGACCCGCTGGTCCACACCACAGATGACCTGGACGATGCCGCGCTGATGAAGACGCTTGGTTTCCCGGGCCAGCATCCGGAAGGCCGCTTCCTGCCGGAAACCTACGTCTACCAGCGCGGCGACACCGACCTGGACGTGCTCAAGCGCGCCCATGCCGCCATGGAAAAGGAACTGGCGGCCGCGTGGGAAAGCCGCGCCGACGACCTGCCGCTCAATTCCCCGTATGAGCTGCTGATCCTGGCCTCGATCATCGAAAAGGAAACCGCGCTGCCCAGCGAACGCCCGCAGATCGCCGGCGTGTTCGTGCGCCGCCTGAAGATGGGCATGCGCCTGCAGACCGACCCGACCGTCATCTACGGCATCGGCAGCAGCTACGACGGCAACATCCGCAAGCGCGACCTCACCACCGACACGCCGTACAACACCTACACCCGCGCCGGCCTCACTCCGACCCCGATCGCCATGCCGGGCCGCGACGCCCTGCAGGCTGCCGCACGCCCCGCGGCCGGCGACGCGCTGTATTTCGTGGCGGTAGGCGATGGCAGTGGCGCGCACGTGTTCTCGGCCAACTACACCGAGCACAACGCCGCCGTGGCGCGGTACCTGCAGCAGCTGCGCCAGCAGCGCAGCCAGGCGGCGCCGAAGTGAGCGCCGCACTGCGCCGCCACCCGCGTTTCATCAGCCTGGAAGGCGGTGAAGGCGCGGGCAAGACCACCGCGCTCAACGCCATCCGCGCCGCGCTGGAGGGACGGGGCCACGAGGTCGTGCTGACCCGCGAACCCGGTGGCACGCCGCTGGCCGAGCGCATCCGTGCGCTGATCCTCACCCCGGATGCGGAGATCGCCAACGAGCCGCTCAGCGCCGAAGCCGAGCTGCTGCTGGTGTTCGCGGCCCGTGCCCAGCATGTGCGCCAGCAGATCGAGCCGGCGCTGGCGCGCGGCGGCTACGTGCTCAGCGACCGCTTCACCGATTCCAGCTATGCCTACCAGGGCGGTGGGCGCGGGCTGGACCCCGCCTGGATCGCCGACCTCGAGCACCGCGCGGTAGGCCTGCAGCCCGGGCTGACCCTGCTGCTGGACGTGGACGTGGCGGTGGGCCGCGCGCGCGCCAGCGGCCGCGACCTGGGGCCGGACCGGATCGAAAGCGAGCAGGACGATTTCTTCCAGCGCGTGCGCGCGGTCTTCCGCGCCCGTGCCACCGATGACCCCGCGCGCTTCCAGTTGATCGACGCCAGCCAGGACCAGGCCGGCGTGGCCGCCCAGGTGGTGGCTGCGGTCACCGCATACCTCGGCAAGGAGGGTGGCAATGGCTGATTTCTCGCCCTGGCAGCAGCGCGCCTACGACCAGACCATCGCCGCGCTCGACGCCGGCCGGCTGGGCCACGGCCTGCTGATCTGCGGCCCGGCCGGGCTTGGAAAGCGCGAGGTGGCGCTGCGCATGGCCACCCACGTGCTGACCCGCGGCGAACCCGCCGCCGCCCAGCGCAGCGCCCAGCTGATCGCCGCCGGCACCCACCCGGACCTGCAGCTGGTCTCGTTCATCCCGAACAAGTCCGGGGACAAGCTGCGCACCGAAATCGTCATCGAACAGGTGCGCGAGATCTCGCAGAAGCTCTCGCTCACCCCGCAATACGGCATCGCCCAGGTGGTGGTGGTGGACCCGGCCGACGCGATCAACCGCGCCGCCTGCAACGCCCTGCTGAAGACCCTGGAAGAACCGCAGCCCGGCCGCTACCTGTGGCTGATCAGCAGCGACCCGGCGCGCCTGCCGGCCACCGTGCGCAGCCGCTGCCAGCGCCTGGAATTCAAGCTGCCGCCGCGCGAGGAGAGCCTGGCCTGGCTGCAGGCCCAGGGCCACAGCGAAGCCAGCGCCCGCGAGGCCCTGGACGCCGCGCGTGGCCACCCCGGCCTGGCCGACGACTGGCTGCGCAACGACGGCCTGGCCCTGCGCCGGCAGGTCGCCAGCGACCTGGAGGCGCTGGTGGCCGGGCGCTCCGGTGCGGTGGAACTGGCCCAGCGCTGGACCGCCGACGAACACGCCGCCCTGCGCCTGCGCCATGCCGCCGACCTGGCGCTGGCCCAGGCCACCGGGGGTGGCTTGACCGATCCGGACCGATTGCACAAGCTGGGCGCCTGGTTCGACGCCGCCAACCGTACCCGCGATCTGTTGCGCACCACCGTGCGCGCCGACCTGGCGGTGGTGGAATTGTTGTTGGCCTGGAACAAGGTCAACGAGCGGCACGCAAAGGGGAATAGAGCATGAGCGCCACCAACGCCCGCCAGGGCATCCTGTCGCTGGCCGTCAAGGACAAAGCGTCGCTGTACAGCGCGTACATGCCGTTCGTGAAGAACGGCGGCATCTTCGTGCCCACGCCGAAGCGCTACTTCCTGGGCGACGAAGTGTTCCTGCTGCTGACCCTGCCGGACTCCAGCGAGCGCCTGCCGGTGGCCGGCAAGGTGGTCTGGGTCACCCCGGCCGGCGCCCAGGGCAACCGCGCAGCGGGCATCGGCGTGCAGCTGGCCGACGGCCAGGAAGGCGAGAACGTGCGCAACAAGATCGAGACCGCGCTGGCCGGCACCCTGAACTCGGACAAGCCTACGCACACGATGTGAAGAAATTCATCGAAACCCGTTGACGCGAAATTTTGCCGCCCTATAATGAGCGGCTCAGCAGCATCGGGCGGTTAGCTCAGCGGTAGAGCATTGCCTTCACACGGCAAGGGTCGCAGGTTCGAACCCTGCACCGCCCACCACGATTCAGTCAGAAAAGCCTCCGGAAACGGGGGCTTTTTTGCGTATGGGCGATACTTTTGCCTGAAACGGGGAGGCGAAAGTTCCAAGATCGCAGCTTCATAGTGTCTGCCGTCGGTGGCGCGGCCGGAGTGACGTGTTCGTCCTGCACGGTGCGCAGCTGTTCGGCACTCTGCCTGTCCCGGCACGTCCCGATGCACCGACCGTCCAAAAGGTTGCAATGACCAACGGGGGTTCTGCCCTGATACCGGCTGGACCAGTATCCGGTCAGGCACATCATTGACCATCGAAAGGACGCACCGTGATCGAACGCATCGGCAGTCTGTTGATCCTGGGGTTGTGCAGCGCGAGCGCGTGGGCCGCTGCACCTGGCTATGTCCCCGACTTCCATCCCGAGCAGTTCAAGGGCCCGCCCGCAGGGCGCCCCAACGAGGTGCTGGTGCTGGGTTCGGCGCACCTCTCCGCCTTGCCGAAGACCTTCAGTCCCGATCAGCTGGAACCGCTGTTGTCGCGACTGGAGGCCTGGAAGCCCGAGGCCATTGCGGTGGAGGCGGTGTCCGGGCTGCAGTGCGACTTCATGCGGCGCAATCCTGCTCGCTATGCGGAAAGCGTCAGCATGTACTGCCCGGACACCGCGCCGGCGGAGGCGGCGACCGGGCTGGATGTGCCCGCAGCCAACGCCGAAGCGGACCGCCTGTTGGCGTCATGGCCGGCCGCGCCGAGTGCCGCCGAACGACGTCGCCTGGCGGCCGTGTGGCTGGCGGCGGGAGAACGCAATTCCGCGGTCGTGCAGTGGCTGCGCCTGCCCGCGCCGGAACGCATCGCTGCCGATGGGTTGAGCCCGGCCCTGGTGGCGTATCTGGACAAGCGCCTGCAGGGGCACGATGAGTCGGTGCTGGTGGCGGCGACGCTGGCTGCGCGGCTCGGCCTGGAACGGGTGTGGGCCGTGGATGACCACACCGCCGATTGGTCCACGCCCAAGGCGTTGGAAAAGGCTGCGGGCGAAGCCATCATGAAAGCCTGGGACAACCCGTATAACAAGGCGCGAGCGAATGCGGACGCGGCATTGGAAGCCAACCTCGGCAAGCCAGGAGCAATACTGGCCATGTATCGCAGCTACAACGCTCCGGGCATGGCGTTGCAGGCGTATCGCAGCGACTTCGGTGCCGCGCTGACCGAGCCATCGCCGCAGGGCTTCGGGCGCGGTTATGTCGGTTACTGGGAAACCCGCAACCTGCGCATGGTGGCCAACATCCGCGACGTGCTGGGGCATGCACCCGGTCAGCGCTTGCTGGCCATCGTCGGCGCATCGCACAAGGCCTACTACGAGGCGTACCTGTACCAGATGCACGATGTGCAGCTGGTCGACGCCGCCGTCGTGTTGCGCTGACGCGTCGATGGAAAGCGAAGTCGGGGAGCGGGCTGAAGTGTGACCTGCTTGCGCATATTTGGCGGTATTAGTTGTCAGTTGCGTCATCCATTAGGCACGGTCAACTAAGCTCGGCGGATCAACAGTAACAAACGATTTCCCACCTTCCGCATGATCCTGCATGGTGCTGTGCAGAGCCTAGGAACTCTAAAACGCAACACAATGTTGGACGTTTCGTTGTCGGGAGGGCGGCTAATACAAGACCCTCGTGGAAATACGCCCGCCGTTTTTTGTGTTGCTTTTACGGTTCCTAGCCTCCCGACGCTCTTGTCATCCTGACGAGAGCCATTCGTGCCGGAGGTCCAACATGTTCAATGCTCGGGCGAGTACGCCCTACGAGTACGAAGCGCGCCGCAAGCGCAAACCTTACTCCCGCCCGCCACGCACCTACAGGATGTGCGCGCAGTGGTATGAGCTGCACGACGGGATGGGGCGATACGAGCCCGTCCCCTGTCTCAGGCTGAGCGGCCGCTGGCTGCGGGACGCCGGCTTCGTGATCGGTGCCCGAGTAGCGGTTGAGATCAAGGAGGGGTCCATCACCCTCACCGTTATCGAAACCCCTGCGCTGATCGTGCCGAAGGTTTCCCGAAAAGCGCAGCAGGAACTGGCCCGCGTCGGGGGGATGTCATGAGCAGGCGTGTACTCATGCGGGCAAAGATGGAAGACACGCTGCGGGCCAATTTCCAGGCTGCTGCGGCGCGAGATTTCAAGCCGGCGGCCACCGTGCTGCGTCAGCTCATGCAGGCTTACGTGGCGGTCCAGAATGCCCCGTCCGGCTCGGTGGCGACGCGGCCTGGCAATGCAGTGCCGGTCGCCGCCGCTGCCGTGGCAAGGCTGACGCCGCCCCCTCGCCTGCAGGGCGATGACCGTGATGCCGAAGCGCTCTTCCAACGACAGTGCAGGTGGAAGAACAGCACCGGCCGATGAACGCGAGCGGACGGGTGGCGAGAGAAGGGCGCCTGTGATCTCATTGGTGCCGCATGAACCCGCATGCGTCCGGAGAGAGCCGCCATGCCGTTGGCCCGCATCGATCTTCGCAAAGGCAAGCCCGCCGACTACCGGCGGCGCGTGGGGCAGGTGGTATGCGATGGACTGCATGCCGCCGTAGGAATTCGTCGGGAGGATGTGTTCATCAACCTGGTGGAAGTGAAGCGGGAGAACGGGTCGTTCGGGAATGGGGTGGCGCAGTATGCGGCCTGAGGTTGTGCGCAACGCAGCGGCGAAGCTGCTGGTGGTTTCGGTGATCTACGCGTTCGCCATCGTATGGGGCGTGGAATGGCTGCTCGACCATCTGCGTTCGCGCGCGTTTGGCATGGGGCCTGAGCTGCAACCACGCTGGGTGCGCACGGCACTGGCGTTGGCGCCGTTCGCTCTGTTCTCGCTCTGGGTAGCGCTGCGCCGCCCACCTCGCACGCGCAGGGGTTACATCGCCGGCTTGGCACTCTCGATCGTGCTATGGGGCTGGTACTACGCCGACGGGCTGATGAACACCGGCGGGGGCGCCAACATCGGGCTGGGCATCGTCATGCTGCTCTCGCCCCTGCCAGTATTCATCGCCACTTGGTGGTTCGCCCGGAAGACGTGAGTTTCGGGGACGTTTGAGTGGCTGGAATCAGGCGTGCATGCCCCTCGGAAGCCGGGTCTGCGGGAGATGGAACGCTATTGCTCTGAATCGGCTTCTGGGCGGACCTGTTCCTGTTGCGCACCGCGGCTGAGCAGCAGCCGCGCCTGCGACTGCCAGCCACCGATGAACAGGTCCGGCTTGCCGTCTCCGTCCAGATCTCCCTGCGCCATGCTCCAGCTGCGGCCCACGGTGGCGGCAGGAATCACGGTAGCGGTGACGTCGCTGAAGTTTCCTTTCCCATCGTTCTGCCACGCACGTACCTGCAGCGGCACGAAGCCCGGAACATCGATGGCGCTCACCACCAGGTCGGGATGACCGTCGTGGTTGAAGTCCACCACCGTGCCGCCCCAGCTCGAGAAGCGGTGGCGGGGCAGGCGTGCGGCGGTTTCGTCCTTGAAGCGCGCGTCGCCCTGGTTGATCAGCAACCGGGTCTGCGGATCCTTGTCCCACTCGCGGTTGTTGCTGGTCAGATTGAAGAACACCAGGTCCAAGCGGCCGTCACCGTTGGCGTCGAGCGCATGCACTTCGCGCGTTTCGGTCGGCACCTGTGGGCCCAGCCGGTCGGTCGCGTCGACGAAACGTCCGTTGCCGTCGTTGAGCAGCAGCCGGTTCAGCGGATCCTGGCTGGCGATGGCGATGTCCAGATCGCCATCGCCGTCCACGTCAGCCAGCGCGATGCCCTGCGCCTGCACGTCGATGTTGGGCAGGTGGGTGGCCGTGGCGTCGATGAACCAGCCCGGGCGCGCAGGGTCGTTGAGCCACAGGAACGGCTGTGCCCGGCCCTGCTTACCTTCGGTGGTGTTGCCGACGAAGATGTCGGGCAGGCCGTCGCCGTTGAGATCGCCGACCGCCACCCCATTGGCCTGGCTTTTCGCCGGCAGGCGCTCGCTCACCCGCTTGAAGCCACCTTTGCCATCGCCCAGGAACAGGTTGTGCTGTTCGGTGTCTTCGGCGATGAACAGCACATCGGGGTGGCCGTCGCGGTTGAAGTCGGCCACGCGGACATGTTCGTTGTCGCCGCTGAGCGGCCCGAACGCACCGGCTGCGTGGGTGAGCTTGCCGCTGCCATCGTTGAGGTAGAGCCGGTTGGCGCCGTTCTCCACCGCCACCGCAACGTCAAGGTCGCCGTCGCCGTCGGCATCCAGCAGGGCGGCATCGAGCGCATGCAGGTCGGGGTCGGTGGGAACGTGGGTCGCAGTGACGTCGACAAACACTGTGCCTGGTGAGGAGGCCGGCGCGGCGCATGCCGCAAGCGGTGTGGCAGCAAATGCAGTGAGCAGCAGGAAGCGCGGCGTCGTTCGGGTCATGCGGTACGTTCTCCGGGTCAGTCAACCACGACCAGCTGACGCTTGAAGCTTGGCCACAGCGCCAGCTTGTGGGTGACGTTGGTGATGGTGCGGCGTGGGTCGGTGGGGTGCGGCCGGGTGGAGGTGGTGGTCCGGCCCTGGCGCCACAGCCCGAACATCACGATCTCCGCGCCTACCGGGAACGACTGCAGCCAAGCGGCGTCGCCGTGGCCGACGCTGACTTCATGGAAGTCGCGCCGGTCGGTGATGCCGGTGCGCTGGTACTTCGGGGCGCAGTTGAGGTACACCGCGTCGGGCTGCACGCGGTGCGAGCGGACCGTGCCCAGCAACGCCATGGGCAGTTCCGTGGACGTCGCGGCCAGTCGCTCCCCGGCCTCGTCGTAGCGATCCGGCGTGTAGAAGAAATTCGCCCAGTCCACTTTCTTCTTGCCCAGGCGCAGGGTCAGGTGCTCGGCGAACAAGGCATCGCTTTCGCACAACGCGCGCAGCACCAGCAGGTCGGCGAGGGTGTGCAGGTAGCGGTCCGTGGCGGGGTCGACGGCCTGGCGATCAGCGCTGCCGCGCTTCAGTCCCTGCTGCAGGACCAGCAGGCGAAGCTCGTGCCTGCCGTCTGCGAGCACGGGCAGGACGTCAGGGTCGGCGCCAGCGGCGAGCAGCGCCTGGAGATGACCGGGCGCGTCATACCGGCACCCGGGCTGGTGCTCGGCACCCTTGCTCAGGGTGAGGTAGGCCGGCACCTGGACGGGCGCGGCCTGGTCGGCGTGGCCGCGGCTGTGCGCGGCCACGAACTTCAGCAGGGCGCCGCAGCCGGGGCTGTCGCAGAGCAGGGTGGGCAGCGTCTGCTTCGTGTCATGGCGCTGCTGGAGGTCTGCAACGCGATGCACGGTGCCGTGCGTCCCCACCGCCCTGCGCAGCTTGATGGAGCGGTTCATCTCCCTGCTCAGCCCGGATACGCCGGGAAGCGCTCGTCGGGGTGGTGCTTCTTCCATTCGGTGTGGGCCACGGTGCCTTCCCAGGCAAGGAAGGTCTGCGGCACCCGGCCTCGGCCGGACCAGGTTTCCTGGGTGTGCGGCAGCCAGTAGCGCGGCGGCAACGGCTCGCGTGCTGTTTTGGCGGGTTTGGCACGCCGGGCCGGGCTGGCCGCTGCATCGCCGGCCACCAGGGCGCGGATCCGCTGCTGTTGTTCGGGGCTGAAATCGGCGTAGCTGGCGTTGAGCAGCACGGTGACGCGCTCGTACGCCTCCTTGGTGGCCGCCCGCAGCAGGGCATGCGGGGAGGGGGAGGCGGATGGCGTGCGGGACATGGGACTCCAGGACAAAGGACAGACCGGCGCACGATAGCAAATACGGGGTGATCGCTCCGGGCAGGGTGCCGATTACTCTTTCGGGGCATGCGCGCGGCACGGAACAGGTCCCCAATGGCCGCAGCCAGATCGAACGCTGGAGACCACCGGTGCAGCTGCTCTACGCAACCTTTCCTGACCGCACTCCCGGAGTGGGGTTGCTCCTGCTGCGCCTGTTGTTGTCCTCGATGCTGGTGTGGCCGTGGGGGCTGCGCGCGGTTCCGCCGCAGGGCGATCTGATCGGCTGGGCATGGATGGCTGCGGTGCTGCTGGCGCTGGGCAGCCTGCTCCCGCTGGGCATACTGGCCGCGGTGTTCGTGGCCTGCCTGGATCCGGGACTGCAGGGCTGGCCCGCTGCGGGCCTGCTGATCAGCCTGCTGTTGCTGGGACCGGGCGCGTATTCGGTGGATGCGACGCTGTTCGGCCGGCGGGTGGTGGAGCTGCCGGCAACCCCGCGCAGGCAGCGCAGGTTCCGCCCCCCGCACGATCACCCGAAAGAGTAGCGGGGTACCCCGCCGATCGGGGCTGTGGCGGCGTGGGTGGCAGGGGCAGCATACAAGGCGACTCCGGCGAGGTTTTCCTCCTGTGCGCGCCAGCCCCGTAGCCCCCGTTCCGGCACTGCTGCCTGACCCGTCGACACCGGCCTGCCTGCGCGGATGTGCAGCGGCCACGCGCGCGGTCGAGCGTGGCGTGGACTTCATCGAGGCACATCTGTCCGAACCGCTGCAGCTCAGTGCGATCGCGCAGGCGGCGTGCATGAGCCGGTTCCACTTCGCGCGCATGTTCCGCGAGCAGACCGGGCTCAGCCCGATGCAGTACCTGCGCATGCGCCGCATCGAACGCGCCCGGCAGCTGCTGCAGGTGGACGGCCAGCGCATCGGCCAGGTCGCCTGCGAGCTGGGCTTCTATGACCAGAGCCATTTCGTGCGCTGGTTCCGGCGCAGCCTGGGCTGCACGCCGTCGGCCTATCTGCAGGACGTCCGCGCGGGCGGCGCCTGCCAATAGGGACCGACATCCTTCTGCCGAACCGTTTTTGTATGATGGCGCATGCGCTGGCGCCGCGCCGCGCGGGCAGGGGACCGATCATGGCGTACGGATTACGAGGTCTGGCCTGTGCCTTGCTGTTGCTGGTTGCCGGCACCGCGGTCGCGCTCGATCCCGCCCGCGCGATCGGCCAGTTCCACCACACCGCATGGACCGTCAACCAGGGCGCTCCGGGCCAGGTAACCGCGCTTGCCCAGACCGCCGATGGCTATCTGTGGCTGGGCACGGAAATCGGGCTGTACCGGTTCGATGGCGTGCGCTTTACCCGTTTTGCGTCCACCGGCGGCGACGCGTTTCCCGCCACCAGCGTGTCCACGCTGTACGCGTCCGCCGACGGCGGCCTGTGGGTAGGGTTCCGCTACGGCAGCGTCAGCCGCATCGACGGTGACCGGGTGCGTCACTACGGGCCGGCCGATGGCTTGCCGACCAGCACCGTGTTCCGCTTTGCCGAGGACGGGGAGGGCCGTTTGTGGGCCGCCACGTTTACCGGCCCGGTCGCGCTGCACGGTCAGCAATGGCAGCGTCCGACGGCGGATATGGGCTATCCGGGCCGGCAGGCACGCACGTTGTTCACCGACCGCGCCGGCACGCTCTGGGTAGCCACCGAGAATGGCATGGTGGTGCTGCGCCGTGGCACGCGTACCTTTACCCCCGTGGCGTCCACGGTCGGACGCGTCAGCCAGATCGCGCAGGCTCCGGACGGCGCGATCTGGGTCGCCGAGGCCGACGGCGGTGTACGCCCGTTGGCAGGGAAGGGTGGCGCATCGCCGGCCTCCGATCCTACCGGGCCCAGCGCATCGGCCGGCTTGATCTTCGATCGCGACGGCGTGCTCTGGGCGACCACGCTGGGCACCGGGCTGGTACGGCGTTCGCCGGCACGCCCGGGCGATGCCTTCGAAATGTTCCGGCGCAGCGACGGCCTCAGTTCGGACTACCTGCAGCCGTTGCTCGAGGATCGCGAAGGCAACCTCTGGGTAGGCAGCAGCCGTGGCCTGGACCGCTTCCGCCACGCCAACCTGGTGCAGGTGGCGATGCCGGAAGGCGCGCAGGACTTCGCCATGGTCGCCGACGGCGATGCGCTGCTGGTGGGCACGCGCAACCACGCCCTGCAGCGGGTGGACAGCGTGTCGCGCCAGCCGCTGGCGCTGCGCTCGGCGATCACGGCGATGCATCGCGGTACCGCTGGCGAACTGTGGCTGGGCGGACCGGACGGTCTGTGGCGGATGCGCGGCGGCCGGTTCGAGGAGGTGTCCGACCTTCCGGTGTCGGTGCGCTCCGGCGTACAGGCGATCGCGACCACGCCGGACGGCACGGTCTGGCTGTCGTTGAATACGCCCGGCCTGCACCGGTTGCGGCAGGGCCAGTGGACGCACCTGAAGGACCTGCCCGACCTGCCGTCGAACGGTTCGCCGCTGAGCATGCAGGTGGACGCGCGCGGTCGCCTGTGGCTTGGGTTCGCGCGCAATATCGCGGTGGTGCTCGACCAGGAAAAAGTGACCACGCCGTGGACCGGCCAGGCCATCGACGTGGGCAACGTCACCGCCCTGTACGAAGACCAGCATGGGATGTGGATCGGGGGCGAGCGCGGCCTGGCCCTGGTCACCTCCGGTCGCCTGCGCAATGTGGTGCCGGGCGTGCGCGAGGACCTGCGCGGGATCAGCGGGATCGTGGCCGATGCGTCCGGCGATGTGTGGTTCAACGGCGCGCGTGGCGTGGTGCGTGTACGTGCCGCTGATGTCGATGGCTTGTTCGGTGGCCGCGGCAACCCGCGCTACGAACGTTTCACTGCGCTCGACGGCTTGCCGGGCATCGCCGCCCAGTTCCGCCCGCTGCCGACCGCAGCGCGCACGCAGGATGGACGCCTGTGGTTCGCCACCACCAGTGGCCTGGTGTCGATCGACCCGCGCCGGATCCTGCGCAATCCGGTGGCACCGCCGGTGGAGATCCTCGCCGCGACCGTGGATGGCGCGGCGGTGTCGATCCATGACGGCAGCGTGGCGCTGCCGGCGGGTGCGCGTAACCTGCGCATCCGCTTCACCGCGCTGAGCCTGTCGATCCCCGAACGGGTGCGCTTCCGCTACCAGCTGGAAGGATTCGATTCGGAGTGGGTGGAAGGGGCTGCACGCTCGGCGATGTACAACGCGCCGGGCTCGGGACGGTACGTCTTCCGGGTGACGGCGAGCAACAATGATGGCGTGTGGAACGAACGGGGCGCCCAGCTGGTGGTCACGATCGCGCCGCACTACTGGGAAACCGGCTGGTTCCGCGCGCTGTGCGTGCTGGCTGCTGCGGCACTGCTGTGGCTGCTGTACCTGGCCCGGTTGCGCCAGCTGGCCGCGCGCATCCGGACCCGGCTGGACGAGCGTCATCGCGAGCGCGAGCGCATTGCGCGCGAGCTGCACGACACCCTGCTGCAGAGCACGCAGGGGCTGATCCTGCGCCTGCATGCTTCCAGTCGCAAGCTGGCAGTCGACGACCCGGTACGGCAGGAACTGGAATCGGCGATGCGCATGGCCGAGCGCGTCGGCGCCGACGGGCGCGAGCGCGTGCGGGGTCTGCGCGGTGACGTGGACCACGCGCGCGACCTCGGTGCCGCCTTGATGGCGGTGCTGGAAGATGCGCACGGGCTGGACACGCCGGCGGTGCGCCTGGTGGTGGAAGGAACCCCGCGGCCGATGCAGCGCAGTGCCGCTGAAGAGGCGTACATGATTGGACGGGAAGCGATGCTCAATGCGTTCCGGCATGCGAACGCCGGCAGCGTACAGGTGTCGCTGGGGTACGGGCGCCAGGCCTTCCGGCTGCGCGTGCACGACGACGGGGTGGGCTTCAACCAGGACGCCGGTGCCGAAGACGGCCACTGGGGGCTGGCGGGCATGCACGAGCGTGCGGCCCGCGCCGGGGGCAGCCTGGCGATCCGCTCCGGCCGTCCCGGGCGCGGCACCGAAATCGACCTGCAGATTCCTGCAGCGTTCGCCTGGAAATCGCCGTACCGCCCCGGCATCGCCGGCCTGCGCGACCGGCTGCGCGGCGCGCTCAGGCGCGTGCGCCACGCACCGCGCGGGTAAAGCGCACCGGCGTACAAGCGGCGTGGTGTGCATGTCTGTTCCCATGTGCGCAGCCCTCCCCCCGAGAAGGACGCACCGATGTCCCCACGCCAGCTGGACACGCTGACGCTCACCCGCCGCCAGGTACTGCAGGCGGGCGCTTCGGCGCTCGCCGTGATGGCGTTGCCGGGCTTTGCCGCAACGCGCACCCATTCGCCCCCACCGGAAACCACGCACATGTCCGAGAATTTCGTCACTACCCAAGACGGCGTCCGCATCTTCTACAAGGACTGGGGCCCGCGCGATGCGCAGCCCATCGTCTTCCACCACGGCTGGCCGCTGTCCTCGGACGACTGGGACGCGCAGATGCTGTTCTTCGTGCAGCACGGTTACCGCGTGATCGCGCATGACCGTCGCGGCCATGGTCGTTCGGCCCAGGTCAGCGACGGGCACGACATGGACCATTACGCCGCCGATGCATCGGCAGTGGCCGAGCACCTGGACCTGCGCAACGCCGTGCATATCGGCCATTCCACCGGCGGCGGCGAAGTCGCGCGGTACGTGGCGAAGTACGGCCAGCCGCAGGGCCGCGTCGCCAAGGCGGTGCTGGTCAGCGCGGTGCCGCCGCTGATGCTGAAGACCGCCGCCAACCCGGGCGGCCTGCCGATCGAAGTGTTCGACGGCATCCGCGCCGGCGTTGCCGCCAACCGCGCGCAGCTGTTCCTGGACTTCCCGACCGGCCCGTTCTACGGCTTCAACCGACCGGGTGCCAAGGTGTACCCGGGGGTGATCCAGAACTGGTGGCGGCAGGGCATGATGGGCAGCGCCAAGGCCCACTACGAGGGCATCAAGGCGTTCTCGGAAACCGACCAGACCGACGACCTCAAGGCGATCACCGTGCCCACGCTGGTCATGCACGGCGACGACGACCAGGTGGTGCCGATCGCCAACGCAGCGCTGCTCTCGGTGAAGCTGCTCAAGAACGGCACCCTGAAGGTCTACAAGGGCTACCCGCACGGCATGCTGACCACGCACGCTGATGTGATCAACCCGGACCTGCTGGCCTTCATCAAGTCCTGAGGCGACCCCGGCGCACGGGGCCGGGAGCCCCGTGACGCCACGCCGGCGCATGGCCTGGGTGTGTTTGCCGACCACGCCCACGCCGCAAAACCGGACATGAGTCACTGTTCCTCGCCACCGGCATCACGTGTCACCGAACTGTCCTTGACACCCCCGTTTCGACGGCCGCAGAATCGGCGAACTTGCGAAGTATCCCGGCAAGAATGACGATCACGGAGATCCATATGGCACAAGGAATGTGCGTATCCTGCCGATGCGGCAGCGGCATCCCGTCTTGGGCGCTGCCTTCTCAACGCTTATCCATCGCCGGCGGCCTGGTATCGGGCTCGATTCGTCAAGCGAGCTTTTCGGCGATGGCGCATGGATCAAAGACCAGACATGCTCATTGACCTCAGCATGCGTGATTGCGTGCCACGGAAATGCAGCCAATCACTTTCCAGGGCGATCCAATGTCATTTGTAAATGAGTTCATCTCCAAAGAAGACTGGGTGAAATACGGGATCGACGAGATCGATGGCAGGTTCGTCGTAGGTGGAGCGAAGTCGCCGCACTGGGCGATTGATCGAGGACAGGACAGTTATCTTCGCCAGGTTGCCAATGGACGCGAGGAATTCAGCAACGAGCAGACCTACACTTTCCTGTGGCGGGGTCACATGCTTTTCGTCAAACTGCGCCTGCTGGCAAACAGCGGAAATCGCGAAGGTGAAGGGTGGGTGCATTATGAACTGATGCACCTGGGATCCCCCGGGCAGCAGGGCTTGGCGCCGGAAATCGAGCCGATGCGTGCCGAGATACTGTCTGACCTCAAGGCTGCATTGACCGCGTACAAGGCTGGCGGCGTGTACTCCACCTGGACATCCGCGACCGTCACTCTCGACGTCTGATCAACACCAAGCAAGGACGCTTACATGACTACCCTGACGGCCGCTGAGGCCATCGAGCTGCTGCGCAGCAATCCTGGCGCTTATTCGACGCCAGACGCACTGAACGCGCTGGCGGCGCAGGTTGATATCTCCACGCCCGGCAGCGTTACCGTCATCTACAGTGGAAGCAGTGGCAGCGGCATCTCGGCAAACAGCATCGTGCTGGGGATGATGCTCAATGGCGATGACGTACGGGTAATAAACCGGACGCCGGCCGCTGTCTTCCTTGAGTCTGCCGATTTCAAGGCGGCCGCTGCGAGAGCGTTCGGTGTTCCTTTGGCGGATGTGGATACCAGGGGAACCCCGGTGAACACGTGGCTCTATGACCCGGCGGTGGGTCCGTGGGCTGAAACCTCGGCACGATTCGCCAGTGCCACGGTAGGCGAGGTCCGCACCCTGACGGGCGGCGCAGACCCTTCACGAGTCTTCGGCAGGACCGAACTGCCCATATTGCTGGCCAACCCGAACATCACGACCGTGGATGGCATCCCGCTGTCCAATCTCAGGACGTTGAGCCAGGCAGACGCCTTCCGGGCGATCTCCATGCAGTCCGACGCCTTCACCTCGTCCATCAAAGTGTCCGTTGATGCCAACGGTCACCCGGTCGTCCTGCCCGACGGTGCGCGCATCGATACCCGCCCCTTCTTCGCCAGTACCGGGATTGACGGGCACGCGCCACCGATCATCACCGCCATGCGCAACGTGTATGAGTTCATTCCCAGCGAGCGCTGGGCGCAGCACGAAGCAAACTCCGGCGCGTGGATCCGTCAGGTGCATGCTGATTACGCTGCACAGGCGGGATTGATGGGCGCCGAGAATGCAGCCTTGCGCGCGGCGGCCGCCAAGACGTTGAATCGTCTCGGCGTGGCTGGCGACGCATTGGCACTGGGTCTGGTGGTGATGCAGGCCAATGCAGCCTACGCCGCGGGCAACACAACCGAGGGCAATCGCCTTATCGCCGAATGGGGCTTCGACTTCGCTGGCGGACTGGCCGGCGGCCTCATCGCGGCTGAATTGACCGCGAGCGCACTTGCCCCCCTGTACCTCGCCGGTCCGGCCGGCGCGCTGGCAGCAGGAGCGCTGACGCTGATCGCCGGCATCACCGGCGCAGTCGTCGGCGGTGCCGCCATGAAGGCGTGGGCGGCCGAGGTAGGCCTGCTTGGGGCCACGCCGCCGCGGCGCGATCCGTTGGTACTGGACCTGGATGGGGATGGCGTCGAAACCACCAGCAGCCGCGACGGCACCGTCGTGGTGTTTGACCACGATGGCGATGGCATCAAAACCGGCACGGGCTGGGTGCGTCCGGATGACGGCTGGCTCGCGAGGGACCTGGACGCCAACGGGACGATCGATTCGGGTCGTGAGCTGTTTGGCGTGGACACGGTGAAGCGGAACGGCCAGTTGGCGACGGATGGCTTCGACGCGCTGAGGGAACTGGATGCCAATGGCGATGGCAGGGTGGATGCGCTTGATCCCGCGTTTGCCGGCCTGCGCATCTGGCGTGACGCCAATCAGGACGGTATCTCCCAGGCAGGTGAGCTGAGCTCGCTGGCCGACAACGGCATTGCGTCGATCAGCGTCACGTCGACGCCTGGCAACATCGACCTGGGGAACGGCAATGTACAGTCTGCGACCGGCACGTTCACGCGGACAGACGGCAGCAGCGGCGGAACGGGCGAGGTAGATTCGACTACCGCCAACCTTGATCTGCTGGTGGACACGTTCTACCGCGAGTTTACCGACAAGCCGCCACTGACCGACCAGGCACTGGCGTTGCCCGACATGCGGGGTTCCGGGCTGGTGCGTGATCTGCGCGAAGCGGTCAGCCTCTCGCCAGGGCTGGGCAACCTGGTCCAGGACTACGCTGACCAGACCACCCGTGAGGCGCAGCAGGTCCTGCTGGATGAGCTGCTGCGGGCCTGGGCCGACACGTCGCAGATGAAGTCGCTCAAGGTCCAGGCCGAGCAGCTCGCGGCACAAGGCGTCAGTGTCACCTACGTGCTGGACGGAGTGGCAGCCGGTAGCGCCGAGTACAGTGCATTCATCGCCAAACTGGGCATCGTCGAGCGCTTCATGGGCTTTACCTATGGTACCGCGGCAGGTGGCATCCGCCTGGCGCCGCTGACGGCGAGCGACGGTGCGATGACGGTGACGCTCAGCAAGACCCAGATCGAGAACATCGGCCTCGCCTACGATCGATTCAAAATCGACGTCTACACCTCGCTGTTGCCGGCTACCCGACTGGGCAGTTACTTCCAGGCCGTTGGCCTGAACCTTGCGGATGGCCAGACGTCGCTGGATTTCATGCCGGTGGAAGCCGCGTTCCGCTCTGCCATCGCGGCGAATGCTGCAGCTGCGGCCGTCGATCTGGTGGAGTTTGTAAACCTGGTGGGCGTGGACCGATTCGCCCAATCTGGATGGAACGCCTTCGGGTTCATGGTCGACCAGTTGGAAAAGCTGCCTGACAGCGCAGCATTCAAGGAAACGTTGCAGACCTGGGATGTCACCTTTGCAGATGCCACCAGCCGTGCGATCAAAGGCGGCGGCCGTGCCGACCTGGCAATAGGTACCTCCGGCGCCGACAGCCTGAAGGGCGGAGCGGGCGACGACATCCTTATTGGAAAGTCCGGCAATGATCAGCTCGAAGGAGGGGCTGGTGACGACACGTATGTGTTCGGGATCGGGTGGGGCAGCGACCGCATCTACAACGATGACTCGCGTTCCAGCCGCCGGGACATCATCCGTTTCACCGACGGCATACGGGCGCAGGACATCACACTGCGTCGTTCCGGCGATGTGCTGGTCGTACAGCATGCCAACGGTGATCGCATCGATGTCACTCATCATTTCATTCAGGAGGGTGACGGTGTCTATCGCGTGGATGCAATCGAGTTTGCTGACGGAACCGTCTGGGACAGTGCGGCCATCAAGTCAGCGGTGCTGCAGCCTACTGCCGGAGCGGACGTCCTGAGGGGCTATTCCACGGACGATGCGTTGTCGGGTGGGGACGGCGATGATCAACTGTATGGAGCCGCAGGAGACGACGTCCTCTTCGGCGACGCGGGCAACGACAGCGTTGACGGTGGTCTGGGAGATGACGTCCTCGACGGTGGAGCGGGCAATGACCAGCTTGCCGGCGCGCAGGGCAACGACACCTACGTCTTCGGCAGCGGCTGGGGTCAGGACCGTATATACAACGACGACGGTGGCGCCGGGCGCAGGGATGTCATCCGCTTCACCGAAGGCGTGCTTGCGCAGGACATCTCGCTCCGCCGCGCCGGCAATGCCCTGCACCTGACCCATGCCAATGGCGATCGGATCGAGGTCGCTCACTATTTCCTGGATGAGGCGGCCGGCGTGTACCGGATCGATGAGATCCAGTTCGCCGACGGCAGCCTCTGGGATGTCGCGACCGTTAAAGCCGCCGTCCTGGCGGCTACCGCGGGCAATGACACCCTGGAGGGTTACGCGAGCAGTGACACTATTTCGGGCTTGGGTGGCGACGACACGATCAGTGGCAACGCTGGCGCCGACACGTTGTCCGGTGATGTGGGCAATGACACGCTTCAGGGGGGCTCCGGCAACGACGTGCTCGACGGCGGGGCCGGAAACGACTACCTGTTGGGCGGATACGGTGACGACACGTATGTGTTCGGTCGCGGTTGGGGCCAGGACAGGATCTACAACGACGACGGTGCCTCCGGTCGTAAGGACGTCATCCGCTTCTCGGCGGGGGTACTCGCAGCGGATATCCAGCTCCGCCGCTCCGGCAACGCGTTGATCATCACCCATGCCGACGGTGATCGGATCGAGGTGACGCACTACTTCCTGGGTGAGGGTGCAGGGGTGTACCGGATCGATGAAATCCAGTTCGCCGACGGTACTGCGTGGGACGTGGCGGCGGTCAAGGCGGCGGTCATTCCATCCACCGGTACCGCCGGCAACGATACGATCCAGGGCTATGCCACTGACGACGTGCTTTCCGGTGGTGCGGGGGACGACAAGCTGTACGGCAACGGCGGCAACGACATCCTCGCCGGCGACGGCGGCAAGGATACGTTGTATGGGGGCGTCGGCGACGACATTCTCAACGGCAGCGAAGGAAACGACTATCTTTCCGGCGACGCGGGTAACGACACCTACGTATTTGACCTTGGCTGGGGCCAGGACAGGGTCTACAACGACGACGGAAAAGCCGGTCGCCGCGACGTCATCCGCTTCACCGATGGTGTTGCCGCCCAGGACATCTCGCTGAGTCGTTCGGGAGACGTGCTGCTGCTGACGCATGCAAATGGCGACCGGGTCGAAGTCACGCACTACTTCATCGGCGAGGCAGCGGGTGTTTACAGGATCGATGAGATCCAATTTTCTGACGGTACGCTCTGGGATGTTGCTGCAGTGAAGGCCGCAGTGCTCAAGCCAACCCAGGGCGGAGATACACTGCAGGGATATGCCAGCAACGATACGATCTCGGGCCTGGCAGGTGATGACAAGATCACCGGCAACGCGGGCAACGATATCCTGCACGGCGATGCAGGAAATGACACGCTGTATGGCAATGCAGGCGATGACGTGCTGAACGGGGGCGAGGGCAACGATCAGCTTGAGGCCGCTGCGGGCGACGATACGTATGTGTTCGATGCTGGCTGGGGTCAGGATCGCATTTACAATGACGACGGCCGCGCCGGGCGCAGGGATGTCATTCGTTTCACTGCCGGGGTGCTGGCGGAAGATATCACCATGAGCCGCTCGGGCAACGTCCTGCTTCTCACCCATGCCACTGGCGACCGGATCGAGGTGGCGAACTTCTTCATGGGTGACGGGGCAGGGGTCTACCGGGTCGACGAAATTCAGTTCGACGATGGCACTGCCTGGGATATCGAAGCCATCAAGGCAGCGGTGGTGCAAGGTACTGCCGCCGGTGAAACCCTGCAGGGCTATGCCGGGAACGACACGATCCACGGTCTGGCGGGGAATGACAAGCTCTACGGTAATGCAGGTAACGATGCTTTGCTCGGCGGGGCTGGAAATGACTCGCTCTACGGCGGCGCCGGCGCAGATGTGCTTGACGGCGGGGAGGGCAATGACCAGCTTGAAGCCGCTGCCGGCAACGATACGTACGTATTCGAGCTGGGTTGGGGACAGGACCGGATCTACAACGATGATTCGGCCAGCGGACGCAGGGATGTGATTCAATTTGGTGAAGGAATCCTCGCCCAGGACTTCACCGTGCGCCGCTCGGGCAACGTTCTTCTGCTGACCCATATCAGTGGTGATCGGGTCGAAGTTGCCAACTATTTCATAGGCGAAGGAACCGGGGCCTACCGCATCGATGACATTCAGTTCGCCGACGGGACGCACTGGGACGTTGCCGCCGTCAAGGCAGCCGTTGCTGCCCCTGCAGCTGCGGCGAATACTGCCGCATCCCGCGAGGTGGCGTCTCTTATCGAGTCGATCAGTGCGTTCCACGGATCGTCACTCGCCCCAGGGGAGACCGGTCTGCAGGACGCCACCTCCGCGACGCCATTGCTGGCAGGGGCGGGCAGCGGCAGCTCCCTGCTGACGCGACACCATGGCACGGTGTTGATGTAACCCGGGACCCGTGCCGGCCCGGTAGCCTGCTCGAAACTGAGGCGTAGTTCTCGGTCTCAACGGCTGAACACCCGGTGTGTTGACAACACACCGGGCCCGGGTCAGTCTCCGCCGAAGGGGCACGCGCACTCATCGTGAAGCTGCGCAACAGGGATGACATGTCACAGGGAAATGCGGCGCTGTCGGTCGTGGGTGATGAGGTGGAAGGTACACAGGCGGACAGTCTGGCATTACGCGGACTGGTCCTGCTTGCGCAGTTCCACGGTATTGCCGCCGATGCGGAACAACTGGCGCATGAGTGCGCTGCCGACTACGGGCAGGTGGACGACACCACGCTGGTGTTGCTGGCGCGTCGCCTGGGCCTCAAGGCCAAGCTGACCACGCCGCCGGCGGAACGACTGGCCATGGCCAACCTGCCCGCGCTCGCGCTGGGCCACGACGGCGATGCCTTCATCATCGCGCGCATCAACGCCGACCAGGCATTGATCCACGACCTGCGCGCCAAGCGCCCGCTGACGGTATCGCTGGAGCAGCTGCACGAACGCTATCAGGGTCGCCTGCTGCAGGTGGCCTCGCGCGCTTCCGTGCTGGGCGAACTGGCGCGCTTCGATTTCAGCTGGTTCATTCCCGCCGTGGTGAAGTACCGAAAACTGCTGCTGGAAGTGTTCATTGTCTCGTTCTTCATCCAGCTGTTCGCCCTGGTTACGCCGCTGTTCTACCAGGTGGTGATGGACAAGGTGCTGGTACACCGCGGCCTTACCACGCTGGACGTGATTGCGATCGGCCTGGTGTCGATCGCGGTGTTCGACGTGGTGTTGAGCGGCCTGCGGACCTATGTGTTCGCCCACACCACCAGCAAGATCGACGTTGAACTCGGCGCGCGGTTGTTCCGGCACGTGCTCGCGCTGCCGCTGGCGTATTTTGAATCGCGTCGGGTCGGCGACACCATTGCGCGCGTGCGCGAACTGGAAAACATCCGAAATTTCCTCACTGGCCAGGCGCTGACCTCGGTGCTGGACCTGTTCTTCACCGTGGTGTTCCTGGCGGTGATGTTCCATTACAGCGGCTGGCTGACCCTGATCGTGGTGCTCTCGCTGCCGGTGTACGCGTTGATTTCAGCGGGCATCACCCCGGTGTTGCGCAAACGGCTGAACGACAAGTTCGCGCGCGGCGCCGACAACCAGTCCTTCCTGGTGGAAACCATCAGTGGCATCGGCACGGTCAAGGCGATGGCGGTGGACCCGCGCGCGACCCGCACCTGGGACAACCAGCTGGCCGGCTACGTGGGCGCAGGCTTCGGCGTCACCAAGGTCGCCACCCTCGGCCAGCAGGGCGTGCAGCTGGTGCAGAAGCTGGTGGCGGTGGCGATCCTGTTCTGGGGCGCGAAGATGGTGATCGACGGCAAGCTCAGCCTGGGCCAGCTGATCGCCTTCAACATGCTGTCCGGCCAGGTCGCCGCGCCGATCATCCGCCTGGCACAGCTGTGGCAGGACTTCCAGCAGGTGGGCATTTCGGTCGAGCGGCTTGGCGACATCCTCAATACCCGCACCGAGCTGCCCGGCAGCCGCCTGGCACTGCCGCCGATCAAGGGCCGCATCACCTTCGAGCGGGTGGCGTTCCGCTATCGCCCGGATGCGCCGGAGGTGTTGTCCGGGATTGAACTGGATGTCCGCCCCGGCGAAGTGATCGGCATCGTGGGTCGATCGGGCTCGGGCAAGAGCACGCTGACCAAGCTGGTGCAACGCCTTTACACACCGGAACGGGGGCGCGTGCTGGTGGATGGACAGGACCTGGCACTGGCCGATCCGGCGTGGCTGCGACGCCAGCTGGGCGTCGTGCTGCAGGAAAACTTCCTGTTCAATCGCAGCGTGCGGGAAAACATCGCGCTGAGCGACCCCGGCATGCCGCTGGAGCGGGTGATCCAGGCCGCGACGCTGGCCGGTGCGCACGACTTCATCGCCGCGCTGCCGGAAGGCTATGACACCAAGGTCGGTGAGCACGGTACCGGCCTTTCCGGCGGGCAGCGCCAACGTATCGCCATCGCACGCGCGCTGATCACCGACCCGAGGATCCTGATCCTGGATGAGGCCACTAGTGCGCTGGACTATGAGTCCGAGCACGCGGTGATGACCAACATGCGGTCGATCTGCAAGGGCCGCACGGTGATGATCATCGCCCACCGCCTGTCCACGGTGCGGCACGCCAACCGCATCGTGGTGGTGGAGAAGGGGCAGATCGTGGAAAGCGGCACCCATGACGAACTGGTGGCTCGTCCCAATGGCCACTACGCGCGCCTGTACCGCCTGCAGCAGGGGGTCGCATGAAACACTTTTTCGACGGCGTCGGCGATTTCCTGAAGCGTTACCGCACGGTGTTCGGCAATGCCTGGAAGGTCCGCCGCGAGATGGACCCGCCGCTGCGTGGCGCAGATGAGCGTGCCTTCCTGCCTGCACACCTGGAGCTGATCGAAACCCCGGTCTCGCCTACCGCGCGCTGGACAATGCGGATCATCGTCGGCATGTTCGTCGTGGCCGTAACCTGGGCCGCGCTGGGCAAGCTTGATATCGTGGCGGTGGCACCCGGCAAGACCGTGGTCGATTCCCGGACGAAGGTGGTGCAGCCCAGCGAAGTCGCGGTCGTGCGGCGCATCCTGGTGCGCGACGGCCAGCAGGTGAAGGCCGGCGACCTGTTGATCGAACTGGATGCCACCGCCACCGGTGCCGACTTCGCCAAGGCCGGCGACGCCCTGGCCAACGCGCGCATGACCGCGATGCGCCAGCGCGCGCTTGCCGAGGCCATTGCCAGCGGCAAGCCCCTCCGGTTCGAACCGGTACCCGGGGTGCCCGAGACGCGCGTGGCCGCCGAGCAGGCGCTTGCGCGCAGCCAGCATGAGGCGCTGCAGGCACGCCGGCACAACCTGCAGGCGCTGATCGCGCAGCGCCGCGCGGAACTGGAAACCACCCAGGCCAGCATCCAGCCGTTGGACGAGTCCGCACGCATCTCGCGCACCCGGGCCGAAGACTACGCCAAGCTGGTGGAGGGCAAGTACGTGGGCCGCCACGACTATCTGCTGCGCGAACAGGAGCGCATCGCCGCCGAGCGCGACCTTGCCACCCAGCGCAACCGGGTGCAGGAAATCCGCTCGGCGTTGCTGGCTGCCGACGAAGAGCTGCGCGTACTGGTCACCGATTTCCGCCAGCAGACCCTGGACGGCCTGCGTGCGGCAGAAGAACAGATCGGACAGATGAACCCGGAAGTGTCCAAGGCCGGCCAGCGCGACCGGTTGATGACGCTGCGCGCGCCGGTATCCGGAACGGTGCAGCAGCTGGCCGTGCACACGGTGGGCGGCGTGGTCACCCCGGCCCAGGCCCTGCTGGTGGTGGTGCCCAGCGAGGAAGCACTGGAAGTTGAGGCCACCGTGCTGAACAAGGACATCGGTTTCGTACGTCCCGGCCAGCCGGTGACGGTGAAGGTGGAGAGCTTCCCGTACACCCGCTATGGCTACCTGACCGGCAAGGTCGTGAGCGTGTCGCACGACGCAGCACAGGATGAGCAGCTCGGACTGGTGTTCCCGGCCCGGGTGAAGCTGGAGCGCGCTACGCTGGACATCGATGGGGTGGAGGTCCGGCTGAGCGCGGGCATGAGCCTCAGCGCGGAGATCAAGACCGGCAAGCGGCGGGTGATCGATTACCTGCTCAGTCCCTTGCAGCAGCACGGCGGCGAGTCGCTGCGCGAGCGCTGAGCCTGGCGCGATACCGCAGGCGTATCGCAGCCCCCTGCAACCCGTATTGGCCTTGAACGGCGTCGCTCCGCGATGCTTTAGGGATGCAGAGGCACAAAGACGTTTCCTTCGAGGGCCAGGTCGGGTTGGTCACCGGCGCGGCCAGTGGCCTTGGCCTGGCTTACAGCCGCCTGCTGGCGCAGCGCGGGGCGCGGGTGGTGATGCACGATGTCGGCGCCGGGCTGGATGGGCACGGCCACGACCCGCACCGGATCGACGCCACCGTGGCGCTGCTGCGCGGCACCGGGCTGGACGTGCATGCCGCGCACGCAGCCATCGACGAGCGTGAGGGCTGCCGGGCACTGATGGCCGACATCCTCATGCGCCATGGCCGGATCGACTTCATCATCCACAATGCCGGATGGGTGGAGTACCAGCAGATCGACGTGCTGGAGGAAGGCCGCTTCGACCACATGATGACCATCGCGGCCAAGGCGCCGTTGTGGCTGGCCGAAGCCGCCTGGCCGTCGATGCAGGAAAACCATCACGGCCGTATCGTGCTCACCACCTCCGACCGCGCGCTGTATCCGCAGTACGTGCAGAAGGGCCTGGCGGCCTATGCGGCGGCGAAAATGGCGGCCGTGGGCATCGTCAACGTGCTCGCCGCCGAAGGTGCGCCGCACAACATCGTGGTCAATGCGGTTTCACCGGTGGCCAAGACCCGCATGTGGGGTGTGGAAGGCGAGCCGGACGAACTGCACCCGGACGCGGTGGCCCCGGGCGTGGCCTTCCTGGCGTCGGCGGCGTGCCGCGAGGGCGGTTGGATTCTGCGCGCCAGCAATGGGCAGTTCCATGCCACCCGCAGCGTGGAAGCCGAGGACGTGGCGTATCCGCGCGACCTGCGGGCCACGACGGCAGAGAGCATCGAGGACATCGCCGCGCAATGGTCGCGCATCGCGCAACCTACGGTCGAACCACGCAGCTAGCCCGGCGCACGGCATACTGATGCGGTTGCCCGCTTCGTGTACGTGCCCATGGTCGATCTCCGCCTGCTTCGCCAGTTTGTTGCCGTCGCCGAGGAACTGCATTTCCATCGCGCCGCTGCGCGGCTGCACATGTCGCAGCCGCCGCTGAGTGCGGCCATGCACAGGCTGGAAGATGAAATCGGCAGCGCGCTGATACTGCGCGGCAACCGCACGCTCGGCCTGACCGCCGCCGGTACGGTGCTGCTGGCCGAAGCGCGCCTGCTGCTTCAGCAGGCCGACCACGCGTTGACTGCGACCCGCGACGCGGCGGCCGGACGCAACGGCAGCGTGCGCCTGGGCTACGTCGGCAGCGCCTTGTATGGCCGGCTGCCGGGCGTGATCCGCGGCTTCCGCCAGGCCAACCCGGCGGTACGCCTGGAGCTGATCGAAGCCACCTCGGCACGCCAGGTCCAGATGCTGCGCGAGCAGCGCCTGGACGTGGGCGTGGTGATCCCGCCGGTGTTCGACGCCGAGGACATGCGGCTGCACGGCTTCGATACCGACCGGCTGGCGATCGCGCTGCCGCGCACGCATCGGCTGGCCTCGAGCGGGCCCGTGGACATTGCCGCGCTCGCCGACGAAGCGTTCGTGCTATGGCCGGCGCGCGAGGGCAGGGGCTTCCACTCGCAGGTGGTGCGTCTGTGCGCGGCGGCCGGCTTCACCCCGCGCGTGGTGCAGGAAGCGCATGGCATGCACGCGGTGCTGTCGCTGGTTGCGGTGGAAGCGGGTATTTCAGTGGTGCCGGCCAGCATGGCCGGGTTCCGCAGTGCGGAAGTGGCCTATCAACCGCTGGCGGGGGCAGAGGCCGCGTTCGAGCTGCAGCTGTGCCTGCGCGCGGATGAAGCGTCGCCCGCGCCACTCAACTTCACCCGCCACGCAGCCGAGCACCGGTAGTGCCGACCGTTGGTCGGCACCGTCACCGTGTCCGCTTCACCCAGGCCCGCACCACCAGCCCGATCAGCGCCGCGAAGACGACCCACGACACCACATCGAACACACCATCGCCGACCAGCGCGCTGACCAGTCCCAGTACGCTGGCCGCGGCAATCCACGCCGGTGCGGTGAACGGACTGCCGGTGGGCGGGGACGGGCGGCTCATGCGGCGCCTCCGGTCTTCTCGGCGCGTTCGATCTCGGTCACCCGCGCCTCGGTGCTGCCGCGCTTGAACCACAGGTACAGGCCGCTGACCAGCACCGCGATGGTCAACAGATCCAGCAGCGCCCACAGGATCTTCAGCGGCAGCTTGCCGTAGTCGCCGAAGTGCAGCGGCTGGCTGAGCAGCAGCACGCTCATGTAGGTGGGCAGCTGCGGCTGCGCGGTGAGTTCGCCGCTGGCCGCATCGATCAGCACCGGGCGATACAGGCGTTCGGTCAGCGGCGTGTTGCCCTGCATGAACACCCCGTAGTGGTGGTCGCCGCTGTAGCCGGTTCCGGGGAAGCTCACGAAGGCCGGGCGCATGCCCGGCTCGGCGGCGCGCGCGGTATCCACCGCCGCCTGCAGCGGGGCCAGCGTGGTCGGGCGCGGCTGGCCGGCGTAGCGGGCGGCGAACTCGCCCAGCTGCTGGCTCTGCCATGCCGTTTCCAGCGGCTTGGCAATGGTGTTGATGGCGCCGGTAATGCCTACCACCAGCGCCCAGCCCAGCGTCACCACGCCGATCACGTTGTGCAGGTCCAGCCAGGCCAGGCGGCGGCTGCGCCCGGTGCGCAGGGTGCCGAAGCGCTGGCGGCGCATGAACGGGCCATACAGGACCAGGCCGGAGATGATCGCCACTGCGAACAGCAGGCCCATCGCGCCCATGAACAGCATGCCCGGCAGGCCAAGGAACAGGTCGGTGTGCAGGCGGTACAGGAAGTACATCACCCCTTCGTTGAACTGCGGCGCAGGCAGCACCTCACCGCTGACCGCATCGAGCAGCGCGGTTTTCATCTGCGGCGGCGGGGTCGCCGGCTCGGTGCCGGTGTTGACGTAGACGGTGTTGCCTTCCCAGTCCCAGCCGACGAACAGCGGCACGTTAGCGGGGTATTGGGCGAGGGCGGTGCGCACCTGCGCGTCCAGGTCGCGGTGCGCTGCCTGCGGCTGCGGGTTGTCGACGTGGGGTTCGCTGAGGTGTGCGATCTCCTCGCCGAACACCAGCGGCAGGCCGGTGATGCACAACAGCAGCAGGAACAGCGTGCAGATCAGGCTGGTCCACTTGTGGACCAGGAACCAGGCTTTGATGGTGGAACGTTGCATTGGGTTCTCTGGCGGCGGCTGGAGATGAAGGTGGCCCGGTTGCCGACCAACGGTCGGCACTACCGTTTAGAAGCGGTAGCTGATGGTGCCGGTCACGGTGCGCGGGTTGCCGGTGAAGCAGTCACCAAAATTGCGGCAGGGCGCGAAGTACTTTTTGTCCGACAGGTTGGTGATGTTCAGCGCCATGGTCCAGTCGGTGACCTGGATCTCGGCCAATGCGTCGACCAGGGTGTAGCTCGGGGTGCGGATGAAACCGCCGAAGCCCAGCGACTGGGTGTTGCCGACATAGCGGCCGCCCACGCCCAATCGCAGGCGCGAGACGTCGTCAAGCTGGAAGCCCTTGGCCAGCCATAGTGAGGACAGCTCCTGCGGGGTGTCGTTGAGGCGCTGGTTCACTTCCATCTCGAAGTTGCTCCGGGTCACCTTGGCCCGGTTGCGCGAATACGCCGCGGTCAGGGTCAGGTCGTTGGCGAAGGTGAACTGGCCTTCCAGCTCGACGCCCTTGGACTCGATCTCGCCGGTCTGCACCACATTGAGCGGGTTTTCCGGATCGTTGGTCTGGCGGTTGGTTTCGGTGATGCGGTAGGCCGAGGCGGTGACCAGCATGTTCGCGGCCGGCTGCCACTTGACGCCGCCTTCCCACTGGTCGCCCTGCATCGGCTTGAAGGCGTTGCCGTAGATGTCCTGGCCGGTCACCGGCAGGAACGATTCGCTGTAGCTGATGTACGGCGATACGCCGGCACCGATCTCGCCGATCAGGCCGGCGCGCCAGGTGGTGGCGTTGTCGGTCTGGCTCGGCAGCCCCTCGGTCTTGCTGCGCGCGTGGTCGCGGCGGGCGCCGAGCACCAGCGACACGCGGTCGGCCCAGCGGATCTGGTCCTGCACGTACACACCCAGCTGGGTGGTCTGCTGGTCGGGCAGGCGGTTCCAGCCATTGATGGTCACGCCGCTGGACACCGGGGCGTAGATGTCGATCGGGGTCGGGGTGGCATCCAGCTGCAGTGCCTCCTCGCGGTAGTCGCTGTAGTCCACGCCGGCCAGCAGCATGTGCTGGAAGGCGCCGGTGGCGAAATCGAACTGCAGCGCGTTGTCGCTGGTCAGCGAGCGCACGTCCGGGCGCACGCCATAGGCGTTGCGGTTGACCACGCGCTTGTCGGCGTCGATGAACGGGTCCAGCGGATTGCTGTAGGCGTCCGGGTACAGCTCGCGGAACTCGGTGCTGCCGTCCAGGTAGCGCACCGACGAGCGCAGGCTCACGCTGTCGTTGAAGCGGAAGTCATACAGCGCGGTCACGCTGTACACCCGTGAATCGAGCTTGTCGAAGTCCTTGTCGCCGAGGAACGTGGACGGGTCCAGGCGCGGACGACCGGCAGGAGCGTTGAGCGTGGCCACCACCGGCAGGAACTGCTGGCTCGAGGCGGTCCGGTCGTGCTGGTAGCTGGTGAGCACGGTGAGGTTGCTGCGCTCGCCGCGCCAGCTGATCGAGGGCGCGAGGTAGATCCGGTCGTCATCGATTTCGTCGGTCTGCATGCCGCTGTCGCGGACCAGGCCGACCACGCGACCGGCCAGGGTGCCGGCGTCGTTCAAGGTACCGCCCACGTCGCCCTGCAGCTGCTTGCGGTCGAAGGTGCCCAGCTGCAGCCCGACCTCACCGTGCAGGTCGGTGTAGGTGGGACGCTTGGTCATGGCATTGATGATGCCGCCGGTCGCGCCGGCGCCGTACAGCACCGACGAAGGACCGCGCAGGACTTCCACGCGTTCCAGGCCGTAGACCTCGGTCCGCGCCAGCGGGCTGAAGCCGTAGCTGCGGCGCAGGCCGTCCACGTACTGGACCGGGTCCAGGCCACGTACGCTGCTGCCGTCGCCGCGGGTATCCAGTCCGTAGGCGTCGGCGGTGACGCCGGCGCTGTAACGCAGGGTCTCCTGCAGGTTCTGCGCGCCGCGGTCGCTGAACAGGGCGCGGGTGACCACGCTGATCGCCTGCGGGGTCTGGGTCAGCGGGGTCTCGGTCTTGGTGGCGGTACGGGCGCTGTCGGCGACCACGCGGACCGCGTCCAGGGTCCGCGCGGTGTCCACCCCGGTGTCCTGGGCCTGGGCCACGGCCGACGCCAGCAGGGTGGGGACCAGCAGCAGGAGGGGCGAGCAACGCGACAGGGCAGGCATGGCGGCGATTCCGGGGGTGAGGGCCCGGATTATCGGGAGGTGAGGATGCGAACGCAAATAACTCTCAGCTGCATGGCAGGCGGGTTTCATGTCCCTGCCACATCCCCTGCACGATCCCTGCGCGCTTTGGTCCCTAACGTAGACCGTCCCCACCCGCCGCTGGAGACGACCCATGAATACCCTGCAGACTGCCGCCCGGGCGATGCGCAATGGGCTGGAAGAAATGGCGGCGCTGCTCGTCGGGGAGCGTTCGGAAGATCTTCGCCGGGATGACAGCGCCGCGCCGGGCGTGGGGATCCCCATGCCGCGTCGGCTGCCGATCCGCCGCACCCTGCCGCGCACGCGCAAGGGCATGGCCCCCTGGCAGAAGGTCGGCGCAGCCCGCCGCTGAGGCCTCGGCGCCCCCCGGGATCCGTTCCTGAACAGGCAAACAGGATCCACACATCCGTTTGTGGCTAACTAGCGCCCCGACCAAGCGACGGATCGATGTGTGAAGACAGCAGGACGATGGGCGCTGGCGACGCTGATGCTCGCCGCGGCAGTGTGGGTGACCGGCCTGCTGGCCTACCAGCTGCCCGGCCCGGGCTGGTTGAAGGGGGTAGCGCTACTGGCATGGGGCGGTTTTTCGCTGACCACGGCGATCGCGGTCGGGCGCGCCCGTAGCGGCCGCTGGCCCGGACCCGTATTCGTGGCCGCACTCGTGCTGTGCGGCGTCTGGTGGCTGCTGCTCACGCCACGCCAGGACCGCGTGTGGGCCGATGACGTTGCCCAGCGCCTGAAAGTGGTGGAGTTCGACGGCTCGCGGGTGGTGCTGGACAACGTGCGCGACTTCACCTGGCGCAGCGAGGACGACCATGACGTGCGCTGGGAGCGCCGCGAATACGACCTGGACCAGCTGCGCTCGGCCGACCTGGTGCTGTCCTACTGGATGGGCCCGCTGATCGCGCACACGCTGGTCTCGTTCGGCTTTGCCGACGGCCGCCAGCTGGTGTTCTCGCTGGAGATCCGCAAGGAGCGCGGCGAATCGTTCTCGGCACTGGGTGGATTCTTCCGCAAGTTCGAAATGACCCTGGTGGCCGCCGAGGAAACCGACATCGTGCGCGTGCGCAGCAACGTGCGTGGCGAGGACGTCTACCTCTATCGCCTTGCCGGCATGAGCCCCGAACAGCTCAAGGGACTGTTCGTGTCCTACCTGGGTGAAGCGCGCAGGCTGGACGCCGCACCCGCGTTCTACAACACGCTGACCAGCAACTGCACCACCATCGTGTACGAACTGGCCAGGCAGATCGCGCCGGGGCTGCCGCTGGATTACCGGCTGCTTGCGTCGGGCTACTTCGCCGAATATGCGCGCGACCTGGGCGTGCTCGCCCCGGGCGTGGACTTCGCCACGCTGAAGGCGCGCGGTCGGATCACCGACCGCGCGCGGACGGCGGGCGACGACCCCCGCTTCTCGCAGCGGATCCGCCAGGGCGTGCCCGGCATCGACGCAGGGTCGCAGCCATGAGCCGGGCAGTGCTCCGGCAGCTGCCGATGCTGGCCGTGGTGGTCGCGCTGCTGCTTTCGAGCGGCTGTGCGATGGTCACCATGAAGCAGGTCTCGCCAACCGATTACCTGGCCAACAAGCGCGGCGACGTGCTCACCTCGGGTCGCTTCAGCATGGCCTCGCAGGAAACGCTCAGCGTGATCGGGCTGGACGTGGCGTTGTGCGAAAAGGACATCGCGATCTGCGAAAAGACCTTGAAGGAAACCTCGGACCTGCCGGAGGAGCAGCGGCTGTCGGCGCTGTCCGAGTTGTGGGTGAAGAATGCGCTGGCGCTGACCCCCAAACCGAAGGATCGTGAAAAGACCCCGATGTCCGACGCAGCGCTGGATGCGTGGCTCGAGGCAGCCCGGTACGCCTACGCCTACCTGTTCTTCAGCGGGCGCACGCCTTCGGACCGGGCGTTCGAAGACCGCCAGACCCAGGTGCGCGATTACTACAACTACGCCGCCGAGCAGACCGCCACGGTGGTGTTCAAGCGCAGCCGCGAAAGCGCGCTGGAAGGCGAGGATTACAATGCCGCGGTGGCCGGCGAGCGCTGGACGCTGACCTCCGACTTCGACGCGCTGCGCCTGACCAGCATCCCCACCACCATGGTGTCGGCCTCGTCGGTGAGCTTTGCCGGGCTGCGCAGCACCTACCGGCGCGATGGTTTCGGTGCCGAGCTGGTGGTGGTGATGGACCCGCCCAAACTGGTCGCGCCGGTGGACGGCGAGAAGGTCGAGATTCCTCAGTACAGCGAAATGTCCTCGATCAACGCCACCGCGTTGTTGCGCTTCAAGGGCGACACCCTGCAGCAGGTGCTGGACACCACCCAGGTGCTGTTCGACGTGTATTCGCCCGAATCCACCGAAAGCGTGGACCTGCATGGCGAGAAAGTTCCACTGGCGGGCAACTTCACCGCGGCGTACGGCATGTGGCTGGCGCAGTCCGGGTTCGCCACGCAGTCGCTGCGCACGCTGTTCGGGCTGAGCGAGGGCATTGCCGGACCGCACATGTACCTGATGCAGCCGTGGGACCCGAACCGCCGCATCATCTTCATGCTGCACGGCCTCGGCAGCAGCCCGGAGGCCTGGGTCAATGTGGCCAACGAGATCCTGGGCGATCCGGAACTGCGCCGGCATTTCCAGGTGTGGCAGGTGTATTACCCGACCAACGCGCCGATCGCGCTCAACCGTTACGAGATCGACCAGGCGTTCGACAACACGCTGCGTCATTTCGATCCGAAGGGCACCGCGCCGGCATCCAGGGACATGGTGTTCATCGGCCACAGCATGGGCGGCGTGCTGGCGCGGCTGCTGGTCACTGATTCCGGCGAAATCCTCTGGGACCAGTTGCTGGCCAACTACGACCTGAAGGGCGAACGGCTCAAGCGCGTGCAGGCCAAGCTGGGGCCGTTGCTGCATTTCGATGCGGAACCCAACGTGGAGCGCGCGATCTTCATCGCCGCGCCACACAAGGGCACCGATATCGCCGGCAACCGGGTAGGGCGCTTCATCGGCCGCCTGGTGCGCCTGCCGATCACCCTGCTGGGCAAGTTCGAGGACGTGTTCCAGACCCTGCAGCAGGCCGAAGTGCAGTCGGCGCAGGCGACCCGGCTGCAGATCCCCAACAGCATCGACAACCTCAAGGCCAGCGACCCGTTCGTGAAGGCATCCGCCGCGTTGCCGATCATGCCGGGCCTGAAGTACCACTCGATCATCGCGCAGCGCAAAGCCAGCGTGCCGCTGGAGCAGTCCGACGATGGCTTGGTGCCATACTGGAGCGCGCACCTGCCGGGCGCGGTGTCGGAGAAAGTCATCATCTCCGGCCACAGCGTGCAGGAAACCCCGCAGGCGGTCCTGGAAATCCGCCGCATCCTGCGCGAAGACCTCGAACAGGTGGATCCCCAGCCGTAGAGCCACGCCCTGCGTGGCTGCGTGGACCATGGCGAAAGGTAGCCACGCAAGGCGTGGCTCTACGCCCGCCGTGCCACCACCACGCTGGCGGCGGCCAGCAGCAGCATGATCGCGAACGTCTGCAGGTAGCCCAGGGTCACGTCCACCGACAGCATCCACGCGAACAGCGACCCGGACACCGCCAGCGTAGTGGCCACGCCCAGCGCTTCGCTCAGCTGCAGTGCCGAGGTGTTCGCGCCTTGTTCGGCCTGCGGCGACAACGACAGGGTCAGCACCGACAGGCTGGGATAGATCAGGCCCATGCCCAGCCCGGTCAATGTCCATCCGGCCAGCGCCAGCCACAGCGGCACGCCCGGCTGGATCGCCAGCGCGGTGCCGATGATGCCCGCGCACATCAGCAGCGCGCCGGCGATCAGCAGTTGGCGACGCGCCAGGCCCTGCCAGCCATGGCCCTGGAACCACGAGCCGCTGAACCAGCCGAGTGCGCCCAGGCTCAATGCCACCCCCGCCAGCAGCGGGCTCAGCCCGCGCTCGCGTTGCAGCAGCAGCGGCAGGAACGCTTCGCAACCGAAGAAGGCCGACGCCGCGATGCCGCGCAGCGCGATCACGCTGGGCAGGCCGCGGCGCAGCCGCAGCGTACCCGCCGGCAACAGCTTCCAGCTGCACAGCGCCAGCAGCGCAATGGCCGGCAGCAGCACCGCCAGCGCCGGCCACCCGACCTGCTGGCCACCCACGTACAGCAGCAGCGCGCCGAGGGATGCGCCGATCGCCCAGCGCACCACGCGGCGGCCGGCACCTGCGCCGGCGCTCGTCGGCGGCACCGCGCGCAGTGCCGGCCGCAACAGCAGCGCGGCCGGGATAGCAAGCAGCGGCACGCCCAGGAACACCCAGCGCCAGCCCAGGTGCTGCACGATCAGGCCGCTGATCGCCGGGCCGACCAGCGATGGCACCACCCAGCCGGCCGAGAACGCGGCGAACACGCGTGGCCGCAGCGACTCGGGGAAAGTGCGGCCGACCAGCACGTACAGCGCCACCGAGATCGCGCCGGCGCCCAGTCCCTGCAGCAGGCGGCCCAGCACCAGCACCGCCATGTGCTGCGCCAGCCCGGCCACCAGCAGCCCGGCGATGAAGCAGGCCAGGCCCAGCCACAACGGCCGTGCCGGGCCCGCGCGGTCGCTCCAGCGCCCGGCCAGGGTCATGCCGATCACGCTGGTGGCCAGGGTGCCGCCGAAGGCCAGCGCGTACAGTCGCAGTCCGTCCAGGTCGTGGGCGACGGTCGGCATCGCCGCCGCCACGGCCAGCGCTTCGAACGCATGCAGCGATACCAGCGCGACCATGCCGATGGTGGTGGCGCGGTAGCGTGGCGAGAGGATCGAGGCAGGCGCATCGGCGGCAGGCAGTGAAGCGACATCGGAAGACATGCGGGATCCAGGCAACGGGGAAGCGGGGCGCTTGCGGTGCGCAACGGGGTGCCGCACGATGACACCTGAACCAAGGTTGAGGTCAAGCAGTGATCGCGCAGGAGTTGAGTGTAGGCGAGGTGGCACGACGCAGCGGCGTGGCGGTATCGGCGCTCCACTTCTACGAGCGCAAGGGGTTGATCCGCAGCCTGCGCACGGCCGGCAACCAGCGCCGTTTCGGCCGCGACGTGCTGCGCCGGCTGGCGGTGATCCGCGTGGCCCAGCGGGTCGGCATGCCGCTGGAGGCGGTGGCGCATGCGTTCGCCGCGCTGCCGGAGAACAAGACCCCGACCCGCGCGGAGTGGGCGAAGATGTCGGCGCGCTGGCGCGCCGAACTGGATCAGCGCGTCGAGGAACTGCTGATGCTGCGCGACCAGCTCACCGACTGCATCGGCTGCGGCTGCCTGTCATTGAAGCGCTGCCGCCTGGCCAACCCGGGCGATGCATTGGCAGAGCAGGGCGACGGTGCGCAGCGCTGGGGGTGAACCCGATCAGTCGTTGGCCGCCGACAACGCCTGCCCCCGTCGCGTCGCCGCGTCGATCGCGCGCGCCACGATCGCCTCGAAATCCTCGCCCTGGAAACTCTCGATGGCCGCCTGCGTGGTGCCGTTGGGCGAGGTGACGCGGCGACGCAGCTCGGCTGGCGCCTCCCCGGATTCGTCCAGCATGCGGCTGGCGCCGAGCAGGGTCTGTACCACCAGGGTGCGCGCGGCGTCGGCCGGCAGGCCTTGTGCGATGGCGGCAGCCTCCATGGCTTCGGCCAGCAGGAACACGTAGGCCGGCCCGCTGCCGGAAACGGCGGTGACCGCGTCCATCCGCGCTTCGTCATCGATCCACACGGTACGCCCGGCGCTGGCAAGCACCTCATCGGCCTGGCGGCGCTGCTCCGCGCTCACGCCAGCGGTGGCAAACAGCCCGGTGACGCCGGCGCCCAGCAGGGCCGGGGTGTTGGGCATGGCGCGCACCACCGCGCCGCCGCCGCCCAGCCAACGCTGCAGCTGCGCGCTGGTGATGCCGGCGGCGATGGAGACCACCAGCGGCGCCTTCCCCTGGGCGATATCGGCCACCCCGGCGCAGACATCGCGCAGTACCTGTGGCTTCACCGCAAGCACCCAGACCGTGCCCTGCGCGGCAGCTTCGGTGGCGCTGGCATACGTTTTGACGCCGAACTCGGCGGTGAGCTGGCTGCGCAGTTCGACAACCGGTTCGGCTACATGGATGTGGCCCGGCGCAGTGCCCTGGCGGACGAGGCCGGCGATCAGGCTGCGGGCCATGTTGCCGCCGCCGATGAAGGTGATCGAAGTGGGGGTCATGTGGGGTCCTCGGTCAGGTGGGGCAGCGGGGAGAGCCCCGCTCTACTGTGGATCGGGTCGGTGGCGTGCGCCGAACAGGGCGGTGCCGACGCGGACCATGGTCGCGCCGTGGGCAATGGCCTCGGGGTAGTCCCCGCTCATGCCCATCGACAGGGTGTCGACCTGCGGGTGCCCGGCCGCGAGGTCGCTAAACAGCGCGTGCATGCGTTCGAAGGCCTGCGCGCGGCGAGCGGCGTCGGGCCAGGGGGCGGGGATGGCCATCAGCCCGCGCAGGCACAAGCGCGGCTCGGCAGCGATGGCGGCCGCCAGCGCCGGAACGGCGTCGGGGCTGCAGCCGTGTTTGCTGTCTTCGTCGTCGATATTGACCTGTACCAGCACGTTCAACGGCGGCAGCGCGGCGGGGCGGTGTGCGGCCAGGGCCTTCACCAGTTTGGCCCGGTCCACGCTCTGCACCCAGTCGAAGCGTTGCGCGGCCAGGTCGGCCTTGTTCGACTGCAGGTGCCCGATCAGGTGCCACTCCAGCCCGAGTGCGGCCAGCGCATCGATCTTCGCCACGGCTTCCTGCACGTAGTTCTCGCCGAACGCCTGCTGGCCCTCCGCCGCCAGCTGGGCGACAGCTTCGGCCGGCTGGGTCTTGGAGACCGCCAGCAGGCGCGGCGTTGGCCGCCCGGCGGCCGTGGCCGCGTTGTGCAGGTTCAGCAGCAGGGTGGGCAGGGGCAGGGCGGTCACGGGCAGGGCACTCACGGGGCAGGCGGACAACGGGCCGCTTAGGCAAGGAACAGCTCTGGAAAGAGGCCGCTCCGAAAAGAAGATTTTCAGGTGGATCAGGGAGGCTATACTGCCGACCGGGGAAAGATCCTTCCAGTCGCAGCAGTCTATGGGGAGTAGCAGCGTATGGATATCGCCGAACTGTTGGCGTTTTCCGTGAAGAACAAAGCGTCGGACCTTCATCTGTCGGCAGGCCTGCCGCCGATGATCCGCGTGGACGGCGATGTCCGTCGCATCAATATTCCGGCCCTGGACCACAAGCAGGTCCATGCGCTCGTTTACGACATCATGTCGGACAAGCAGCGCCGCGATTACGAGGAATTCCTCGAAGTCGACTTCTCGTTCGAGATTCCCAGCCTGGCGCGCTTCCGCGTCAACGCGTTCAACCAGAACCGTGGCGCCGGTGCGGTGTTCCGTACCATTCCGTCCGAAGTGCTCACCCTGGAAGACCTGGCCGTGCCGCCGATCTTCCGTGAGCTGATCGACCAGCCGCAGGGCCTGATCCTGGTCACCGGCCCGACCGGTTCGGGCAAGTCGACCACGCTGGCGGCGATGATCGACCACATCAACAAGAACGAATACGGCCACATCCTCACCGTCGAGGATCCGATCGAATTCGTGCACACCTCGCAGAAGTGCCTGATCAACCAGCGCGAAGTGCACCGCGACACGCACGGCTTCAACGAAGCGCTGCGTTCGGCACTGCGTGAAGACCCGGACATCATCCTGGTCGGCGAACTCCGCGACCTGGAAACCATCCGCCTGGCGCTGACCGCCGCCGAAACCGGCCACCTGGTGTTCGGCACCCTGCATACCAGTTCGGCGGCCAAGACCATCGACCGCATCATCGACGTGTTCCCCGCCGGCGAAAAGCCGATGGTGCGCTCGATGTTGTCCGAGTCGCTGCGTGCGGTCATTTCGCAGGCCCTGCTGAAGAAGGTCGGCGGTGGCCGTACCGCAGCGTGGGAAATCATGGTGGGCACCCCGGCCATCCGCAACCTGATCCGCGAGGACAAGGTGGCGCAGATGTACTCGGCGATCCAGACTGGCCAGCAGATGGGCATGATGACGCTCGACCAGCACCTGCAGGACCTGGTCAAGCGCAGCCTGATCACGCGCAACCAGGCCAAGGAATACGCCAAGGACAAGCGCATCTTCGAGTAAAAACAGCGCCGAAGAGAACGGCAGGAGCCGTTCTCAACGTCGCGAAGCGACGGCCCGTAGGGTGCCCGGCAGGATGCCGGGCATAACGTTGGCCGGCCCTCGGCAAGGCATCCGGAGTCCACCGCAATGAACACCACCAGCACCACCATCGACTTCACCTCGTTCCTCAAGCTGATGGCGCACCAGAAGGCGTCGGACCTGTTCATCACCGCGGGCATGCCGCCGGCGATCAAGGTCAACGGCAAGATCTCGCCGATCACCCAGACCCCGCTCACGCCACAGCAGAGCCGCGACCTGGTGTTGAACGTGATGACGCCGGCGCAGCGCGAAGAATTCGAAAAGACCCACGAGTGCAACTTCGCCATCGGCCTTTCCGGTGTCGGCCGCTTCCGCGTGAGCTGCTTCTACCAGCGCAACCAGGTCGGCATGGTGCTGCGCCGGATCGAGACGCGCATTCCCACCGTGGAAGAGCTGAGCCTGCCGCCGATCATCAAGACGCTGGCGATGACCAAGCGCGGCATCATCCTGTTCGTGGGTGCCACCGGTACCGGCAAGTCGACCTCGCTGGCGGCGATGATCGGCTACCGTAATCTGAACTCTACCGGGCACATCATCACCATCGAAGACCCGATCGAATTCGTGCACAAGCACGAAGGCTGCATCATCACCCAGCGCGAAGTCGGCATCGACACCGACAGCTGGGAAGCGGCGCTGAAGAACACCCTGCGCCAGGCCCCGGACGTGATCATGATCGGCGAGGTGCGTACCCGCGAGGGCATGGACCACGCCATCGCATTCGCCGAAACCGGCCACCTGGTGCTGTGCACCCTGCATGCCAACAACGCCAACCAGGCGATGGACCGCATCATCAACTTCTTCCCGGAAGACCGCCGCAACCAGCTGCTGATGGACCTGTCGCTGAACCTCAAGGGCGTGGTCGCGCAGCAGCTGATTCCTTCGCCGGACGGCAAGTCGCGCAAGGTGGCGATGGAAATCATGCTGGGCACGCCGCTGGTGCAGGATTACATCCGCGACGGCGAGATCCACAAGCTCAAGGAAGTGATGAAGGAGTCGGTGCAGCTGGGTATGCGCACCTTCGACCAGAGCCTGTTCGAGCTGTACCAGGCCGGCGAGATCAGCTACGAAGACGCGCTGCGGTATGCCGATTCGCAGAACGAGGTGCGCCTGCGCATCAAGCTCTCGCAGGGTGGCGACGCACGTACGCTGTCGCAGGGACTGGACGGGGTGGAGATTTCCGAAGTCCGCTGAACCCGCGGATGCGGAAAAAAGGGCGCGTACGGTGCAATGCCGGCGCGCCTTTGTTGCACGTGGTGTTTCAAGGGGCCGGCACCATGCCGGTGACACTGCCAATGATGAGAATGCACATGGAATTGCATGATCCGTACCGCGCACCGGCCACGTTCCCGGTGCCACCCGCACTGCCGCGCACCTTGCCCGAAACCGGCGTCCGCGCCCAGCCGATCAGCGAGGCGGCGGCATACTACTCGCCGTCGTCGATGAAGCTGGTGGTGTTGTCGCTGACCACGCTGGGGCTGTACGTGGTGTATTGGTTCTGGCGCAACTGGCAGGCGATCCAGCGCGAAACCGGGGGAACCCAGTGGCCGTGGGCCCGCGCGCTGTTCTCGCCGCTCTGGGCGTACCTGTGTTTCCGCGAGCTGCGTGACGCCGCCAGCAACCGCAGGCGCGATCTCGCCTTCGCGCCGGGGCTGCTGGCAGTGACCTACTTCCTGCTCAACCTGGCCGCGCGCCTGCCCAACGCCGGATGGCTGCTGGCCCTGTTCGTCTTCGTTCCGCTGCTGCCGGTCAACAGCCTGCTGCGGCGCTACCACCAGGACGAACGGGTGGACACCGAACGCATGGACCGCTTCGGCGCCCTGCATATCCTGGTGGCCGTCGTCGGGGGCCTGTTCCTGCTGCTGCTGTTCGTTGCGATGTTCCTGACCAACGGCGGCAGGTAGCAGGGAGTCACTGCGCCGGGGCGGTGGGCCCGCATGTCGATTCCAAAGCTGTCGGGACGTCGTAATGGATGAACCCATCTGCGAGGAAACGGTCATGAGCGACACCGCCCCGGTCAAAGGCCCTGCGTCGTATTTCCCCTCCATTGAGAAGACCTATGGCCAGCCCGTTGGCCATTGGCTCGCCCTGCTGGCTACCCAGGGGGGGCTGAAGCACATGGCGCTGGTGGGGTTCCTGAAGGAGCAGCATGGCCTGGGCCATGGGCATGCCAATGCGCTGGTGGCCCATCATCTGAAGGCGCGGTAGGGCTGGCGCGCACGACCAACGGTCGTGCGCTACCGGGGCGGCGGGCGGGATGAATCGATTTCACCTGCAACTGTCACGCCGATCGTGTCTAATACCGCTCCCCACGTGTCTGGCCCCACCCCCATGTCCCTTGAATCCCATGGCCCCGCGCCGTGCGACGACGCCGACGGCCATCTGGTCACCGCAGGCCCGCTGACGCCGCCGCCGGACAGCGCCGGCACCGTGGCCGATGAAAAAGCGCTGCGCCATTCGGTGGCCGAAGACGTGCAGGGCATGATCCTGGCCACGCTGGTGGCCTCGCTGGGGCTGGCGATCTTCGCCAAGGGCGGGCTGATGATCGGCGGCATGGCCGGGCTGGCGTTCCTGGCCCACTACGCCTTCGACTGGAACTTCGGCCTGGTGTTCGTGCTGGTCAACCTGCCGTTCTACTGGGTGGCGGTGCGGCGCATGGGCTGGGAATTCACCCTGAAGACCTTCGCCGCGGTCACCGCCTGCGGAGTGCTGACCGACCTGCTGCCGCGCTGGGCCGATTTCGCCCACATGAGCTCGCTGTATTCGGCGCTGGTCGGTGGCGCGCTGGCCGGGCTGGGCATCCTGTTCTACATCCGCCACCGCGCCAGCCTGGGCGGCATCGGCATCCTGGCGGTGTACCTGCAGCGCACGCGCGGCTGGAGCGCCGGCAAGGTGCAGATGTCATTCGACACCCTGCTGATGGGCGTGGCGTTCTTCGTGCTGTCGCCGGACAAGGTGATGTACTCGGCGATCGGCGCGGTGGTGCTCAGCCTGGTGCTGATGTTCAACCATCGGCCCGGCCGCTACATGGGCGTTTGACGGGGGCGGCGCCGACTCAATCGACCCGGGGCGCCGCACCCCGGTAGCGCCGGCCGTTGGCCGGCCCAGGCGATGCCGGGCTCATCGCGATGCAGCGGCCCACGGCGGTGGAATCTTCGCCAACCGCCTGTACACCGGGCAGTCCTTCGCGTGCGCCCCCGGCAGGTAGCCCAGGCTCATCAGGAACTCGCCGGTGATCTCGCCGCCGGTGAAGCGGAAGGTCTTCTTGAACAGCTTCACCCACTCGGCCTTGTCGCGCGGATGGTGTGCGTCGAGCCAGGCCGCGAAACTGCCGTGGCTGGCCCGCAGCTGCTGGATCACCTGCGCGTTGTGGATCGCCGCGTGCACCTTGAGCCGGTTGCGGATGATCCCGGGATCGTTGAGCAGGCGCTCCACCTCGCGCTCGCCGTAGCCGGCCACGGTGTCCACGTCGAACTGGTCGTAGGCCGCGCGGAAGCCTTCGCGCTTCTTCAGGATGGTCTCCCAGCTCAGCCCGGCCTGGTTGATTTCCAGCAGCAGGCGCTCGAACAGCTCGCGTTCGTCGCGCTGCGGGAAGCCATATTCGTGGTCGTGGTAATGCCCGTGGACCGGATGTCCCGGGGCGATCTGGCAGTATCCGCTCATGGCTGTTCGTCTTCCGCAGGGAGCTCGTCAATCGCGATTCTACGGCCCCCACCCACCGACAGCTGCGGCCAGCGCGGGTGGTGCACCTGCAGTTCACCCTGCAACAGCGGGTCCTGCGCCGGGTTGTCGCGCGCCTCGGCGGACAGCGGAAGCTCCAGCGAGCCAGCGTCGCGCCATGCCCCCCCGTCCCGCACATGCAGCTGGCAGAGCGCGCCGCCCCACTCGGGCTCACGGCAGAGCAGCATTTCGTCCAGGCCGTCCCCATCCAGGTCACGGCGCAGCGCGATGCAGCGTACGTCCAGTTTCAGGCATCTGGCGTTGTCGACGGTCCCGGCCAGCACGGCCTGCCACCAGTCGGGGTCGGGGGCGATGCTGCCCTTGGCCAGGAGCAGCTGCTGCTGCAGCATGGCGAGCTCGCTGATGCTGCCTTGGCGCTGGCCATGCGCGCGGCCCAGTGGGTCGTCGCTCAGCACGTTGGCGAGCAGGGTGCGGGCGCGCAGGTCGGCGCTGAAACGCGGGTCGGCCTGCAGGGTGTGCAGCACGTCCACGCCGCGCCGGCCGTAGTCGAAGCGCAGGTTGATGGCGTCGCTGCGCTGGATCTCCGGCGCCGCGGCCTGCAGGCGGGCCGTCTGGCTGGCCAGGCTGATCCGGATCGGATCCAGCACCGGCGTGTTGGCCAGCACCGCCACGCCCAGCACCGCCCAGCACATCCAGCGGTTGACCGGCTCGATCCGCTGCAGCCAGCGCCCCTGTCGGTGCAAGGCCGCCACGGCATAGCCGAGCGCATAGCCGCTGAGCAGCAGCGCGGCCAGCAACGCCCAGAAGCGTTCCTGGGTGAAGCCGTACTGGTGGATGCGCAGTGCCATGGCGTACAACGCCAGCGCGGCATAGACCGGCAACGCCACCAGGCTCGCTTCGACCAGGCGGCGCAGCCACGCCGGGTAGGCGGGGCTGTCGCTTTCGTGCTGGTAGACCGCGTTGCAGAAGACCACCAGCAGCATCACCAGGATCAACAGCACCGTGGCGGCCGAACGCGTGCGCCACAGTGGTTCCAGCCCGGTGAACGGCAGGCAGACCACGAAGATCACCGCGATGAACGCCAGCAGTGGCAGCAGGCCACGGGCCACCGCGAACAGCACCTGCCGGATCACCTGGATGGCGCGGTCCTGGGTGCGTCCGATCAGCACGCCGAAGCCGAACAGCATGCCCGTGGCGAGCGCGATGAACGCTTCTTCGCGGAACAGATCGCGGAAGAAGTGGATGTCCACCAGGTCGAACAGGGCCGCCCACAGCCACAGCAGCAGCCAGGTCAGTCCGGTGAACGCCACCGCCAGCGCCAGGGTCAGGCCGTTCTGCCAGGCGCGTTCGAACAGCGCCGCGTAGGTCGCCTTCCATGAACCGTGCTGCAGGCGGAACTGCCACCACGGCAGCGCCACGAATACGGCGATCGCCATGCACAGCGAGAACGGCATCAACAGCGGCCCCTGGCGCAGGCCGTCGGTGACGCCGCCCAGGTTCCAGCCGATCCAGCTGGCCAGGGCCAGCACCAGCGCGGAGGCCAGGGCTGCATGCAACCACAGCCTGCGATCGCGCAGGTCGACCACGGTCAGGGCGACTGCGGTGGGAATGCTGAGCACCCACGTGTACCAGCGAAGGCGGGAGCCGAAGGCCTGGAACGGCCAGCTGTCCGACGCGTCCTGTATCGCGTACAGCAGCAGGCCCTGCAGCAGTGCGATCAGCACGATCATGCCGCGGGTGGCCAGGGGAAGTGGTGGCGACTGGTGCATCGTGGGCATCCCTGCGTGAGTGAACGCATCCTAGCCCAGGCTCACGCCCGTGTCCGGACGCAGCGGGTAGAATGGGCCCATGTCCAGGTTGCCTACCACTCTTGCCCATCACCTGCTGGTCGCGTTGCCATCGCTGACCGATCCCACCTTCGCGCGCACGGTGGCGCTGATCTGCCAGCACGACGAAAACGGTGCGATGGGCGTGCTGGTCAACCAGCCGTCCGAATACACGCTGGGCGATGTGCTGGCACAGATGGAGATCCAGACCGACGACCGGGTCCTGCGCGACCAGGTGGTGCTCAACGGCGGCCCGGTCCATCCCGAGCGCGGCTTCGTCATCCATGACGATGCCAGCGGCTGGGACTCGAGCCTGCAGGTCGGCCAGGGCGTGTACCTGACCACGTCACGCGACATCCTCGAAGCCATGGCCCGCGGCGAAGGCCCGCGCCATGCGCTGGTCACGCTGGGGTGTGCCGGCTGGGCCGAGGGCCAGCTGGAAGCGGAGATCGCCGACAACAGCTGGCTCACCGTGCCCGCCGATGCCGAACTGCTGTTCGACACCCCGTTGGAGCAGCGTTGGCAGGGCGCGGCCTCGCGCATCGGCGTGGACTTGTTCCGGCTGACCGACTACAGCGGCAATGTCTGAGCCGGCGACCATCCGCCGCGACGGCACCGTGCTCGGCTTCGACGTCGGCTCGCGCCGGATCGGCGTGGCCATCGGCAGTTCGTTCGGCACCCACGCCCGCGCCATCGCGGTGGTGGACGTGCACGGCAACGGCCCGGACTGGACCGCCGTGGAAAGGCTGGTCAAGGAGTGGCGGCCCGACGGCCTGGTGGTGGGCGATCCGCTTACCTTGGACGGCCAGGACCAGCCCAACCGCAAGCGCGCGCAGGGTTTCGCCCGCCAGCTGCGGGAACGTTTCAAACTGCCGGTGGTGCTGGTCGACGAGCGTTCCAGCTCGGTCGAAGCCGCCCGCCGCTTCGCCGTCGAACGCGCCGAAGGCCGCAAGCGTCGCCGCGATGCGGCCACGTTGGATGCGGTGGCCGCGGCGGTGATCATCGAACGCTGGCTGTCCTCGCCCGACGACGCCACCCCCGTTTCCTGACCCCCAGACCCTGCCCATGACCGCCTCGCAACTCGATTCCGACGGACGCCTGCGCCACCTGCTGACCCTGGAAGGTCTGCCCCGCGAAACCCTGCTGCAGCTGCTCGACCGCGCCGGCCAGATCCGCGACGCCGCGGTCGGTCGGGTCGGCAACAAGCGCCACGTGCTGGGCGGTTCGGCGGTGTGCACGCTGTTCTTCGAACCCTCCACCCGCACCCGCAGCTCGTTCCAGCTGGCCGCGCAGCGGCTGGGTGCGGACGTGCTCAACTTCGACGCCTCCACCTCGTCCACGCGCAAGGGCGAAACCGCCTGCGACACGCTGAAGAACCTGGAGGCGATGGGCGTGCGTGGCTTCGTGGTGCGTCACCCGGATGACGGTGCCGTGGCCGAACTGGCCGCCGCGGCGGGCGAGGGCACCGCGCTGATCAATGCTGGCGACGGCCGCAGCGCGCACCCGACCCAGGGCCTGCTGGACATGCTGACCCTGCGCCAGGCCAAGGGTGGCGATTTTTCGAAGATGAAGGTGGTGATCGTCGGCGACGTGAAGCACTCGCGCGTGGCCCGCACCGACCTGCATGCGCTGCGCACGCTGGGCGTGGGCGAAATCCGTGTCTGCGGCCCGCAGTCGCTGCTGCCGGACGACGACACCCTGAAGGGCTGCATCGTCGGCCAGGACTTCGACCAGATGCTGGAAGGCGCCGACGCGCTGATGATGCTGCGCCTGCAGCGCGAGCGCATGGAAGAGGGCCTGGTGCCATCGATCGAGCAGTACCACGCGCAGTACGGCCTGGATGCCAGGCGCCTGAAGCGCGCCGGCCAGGACGCCGCCGTGCTGCACCCGGGCCCGATCAACCGCGGCGTGGAAGTGACCGACGAAGTGGCCGACGGCCCGCAGTCGTGGGTGCTGCGCCAGGTCGCCAACGGCGTGGCCGTGCGCATGGCGGTGTTGGAGACGTTGTTGGGGTGATGGGAGGTATCGACCAACGGTCGATACCTACCGCGGTCAAAGAACGTCGCCGGTAGGCGACGACCGTTGGTCGTCGCGCGGGGAAAACGACCGCCACACGCCGGTAGGCGACGACCGTTGGTCGTCGCGGACCATGCGCAGGCATCGACCAACGGTCGATACCTACCGGGAATCTTCGTCCAACGGCCATCGGCACCACGCGAACGGATACTCACCGATCCGGCTCGCCAGCCCGGCTCGTGCGGGATTCTCCATGACGTAGAAGGCGTGGCGCCGAAATGATTCGTCCGAGCGCAGGCAGTGGTCGTGATACCCGGTCTGCCACACCCGGCCCCGACGATGATGCAGACGGTTCAGCAGCAGGGCGCTCCGTGATTTGAATCGTTGTGCCACATAGGAAAGCGGCCGTTCCCCTAGCTGGAACAGCCAATGCACATGATCGGGCATGACCACCCACGCCAGGGATTCGGTGAGACGTTGTTCATCCATTTGTGGAAACAGTCCCGCGACGACGCTTGCGTTCGCTGGATCGCTGAACCATGGTCTTCGATGTTCGCAGACCATGGTGAGCTCATACGCATGATGGACCATTGAGACACGGCCGATGCGGAGGCGAGGGCTGTTCATGCAGCGATTGTTGTCGCTGCGGTGTAACGACGTTATCGGTGTCCGCCTCGTTTCACCGTCGGGGACTGTCGTAGTCAGGTATCGACCAACGGTCGATACCTACCAAGGGCGTCGGTGGGTCCGGAGTATCCGCGGATCGCGCCGTATCGACCAACGGTCGATACCTACCGGTAGGCGACGACCGTTGGTCGTCGCGCGAACGCGCCAGGCCACCCCCGGTAGGCGACGACCGTTGGTCGTCGCGCCGCCGCGCCAGCACACCCGAAACGCGACGACCGTCGGCCGCGATGCCTTCCCTCACCGCTTCTGCGCGAACAGCCACTCCCACATCGCCGCGTCTGCATACGTCGCATCCCACGCGTTGTGGTTGCCCTGCGGGTACTCGGTGTAGCGCACATCCTTCGCACCGGCGCGGTCGAACGCGGCCTTCAAGCGGCGGTCGTCGTCGGGGAGCACCACGTCATCCAGCGCCCCATGGAACATCCAGATCGGGGTCGCCTTCAGGCGTGTGGCCATGGCCGCATACGGATCCGCTTCGCCCGCCACCGGTTCCACGAACAAGGTGGCGCGCACCGCGCGCGGGGCCAGCACCGCGCCACATACCGGCACGATCGCGGCGAAACGGGTGGGGTGCTCCAGCGCGATGTTCCAGCTGCCGTAACCGCCCATCGACATGCCGGTGAGGTACTGCCGCGCAGGATCGGCACCGAACTCTGCGAGGGTGGCATCCAGCGCGGCCAGGGCGATGCGGTTGTTCAGGCCGGCCCATTCCTGGTCGGCCGGCGCCTGCGGCAGTACCACCAGCGCCGGGAAGTCGCGCGCATGGTCGCGCAGGTGCGGGCCCAGTCCGGCGGTGGTCTGGCGGTGGCCGTCACTGCCACGCTCGCCCGATCCGTGCAGGAACAACACCACCGGCAACGCGCCGCGCTGCGCCTCGGCATTGCGCGGCACGAACACCTGGTAGCGCGACACATGCCCGTCCACGGTCACGCTGCGCTCCACGAAATGCCCCGTGTCCGGGCCACGGGCCGTGGCGCAGCCGCTCATGGCCAGCACTGCCACCACCCACATCCACCATCCCGCGCGCTGTCGTGCCATTCCCATTCCTCGGCTGAAATCGTTTTCAGTCTAGGCGCGGACGTCGCCGCAGGCATCTTGCAGTGCATCAGTCCGGACGCGGTACCGAGGCCAGGATGTCGAGCTGCTCGATCGCTTCGGGGTGACCGTCGGCGGCAGCGGCCTGCACCTGGGCGAGGCTGGGGTGCACCACCAGCAGGATCGGGTTCTCGCACTGCGGACAGTCGAACTCGGCCTCGTCCTCGTGCAGCTCCATGCTCATCTGGCGCGAGGTGCCCTGCCATTCGCAGGCGGGGCAGGTATGCAGCTGGTCGCGCCAGCCGGCGGTGAAATAGTTGTCGAGGGTCACGGCCATGCAGGAATACCCGGTCAGTGCAGCAGGATCAGGGTGGCCAGGCCCAGGAAGCTGAAGAAGCCCATGACGTCGGTCACCGCAGTGACCACCACGGTCCCGGCCACGGCCGGGTCCACGTTCATGCGCTTGAGCAGCAGCGGCAGCAGCACGCCCGCCAGCGCCGCCGCGCAGAAGTTGATGATCAGCGCGAGCGTGATCACCAGCGACAGCAGGAAGCTGTGGAACCACAGGTAGGCGATGATGCCGACCACGGTGCCGATCAGCGTGCCGTTGATCAGCGCCACCCGCGATTCCTTCCACAGCAGGATGCGCGCGTTGCTCTGGCCGACCTGGCCCAGCGCGATGCCGCGCACCATCAGGGTCAGCACCTGCACCGCTGCGTTGCCGCCGACGCCGGCCACGATCGGCATCAGCACCGCCAGCGCCACCACCTTCTGCAGGGTCAGTTCGAACTGGCCGATCACGCTGGCGGCGAGGAACGCGGTGCACAGGTTGATGCCCAGCCAGACCACGCGGCCACGCACGGCGCGCTTGATCGGCGAGAACAGGTCTTCTTCCTCGTCCAGGCCGGCGGCGCCCAGCGCCTGGTGCTCGGCCTGCGAACGGATGATGTCGACCACGTCATCGATGGTGATGCGGCCGAGCAGGATGTTGTTGTCGTCCACCACCGGCGCCGAGACCCAGTCATGGTCGGAGAACTGCCGCGCGACTTCGTCGGCGCTCTCGCCCACGTCGATGGCCGGCTGTTCGTCGTCGATCAGGCGGTTGATCGGGGTGCTGTCCTCGTGGGTCACCAGCGAGGCCAGCGAGAGCCGGCCCAGGTACTGGTGGCGGCGGCTGACCACGAACAGGTGGTCGGTGTGGTCCGGCAGCTCGCCGCGCAGGCGCAGGTAGCGCAGCACCACGTCGACGTTGACGTCGGCGCGCACGGTCACCACGTCCGGGTTCATCAGGCGGCCGGCGCTGTCCTCGGGATACGACAGGACCTGTTCGAGCCGCTCGCGGTTCTCGCGGTCCATCGACTTGAGCACTTCGTCGATGACCGTATCGGGCAGGTCTTCGACCAGGTCGGCCAGGTCGTCGATATCCAGGTCTTCGACCGCGGCGATGATCTCGTCCGGGTCCATGTCGGCCAGCAGGCTTTCGCGCACTTCCTCGCCGACGTGGACCAGCACCTCGCCATCGTCTTCCGGGTCGACCAGCCCCCACACCACTTCACGCTTGCCCGGCGGCAGCGATTCCAGCAGGTTGCCGATCTCGGCCGGCGCCAGCGTATTGACCAGCCGGCGCACCGGTCCCAGCCGCCCGCTGTCCAGCGCATCGGACAACAGTCGCAACTGGCGCGCCGTCTTGTCGTGGCGTACGGCTTCGGCCATGCACAGCTCCCGCGGGAAAAGAAAAAGGCCGCTATCCCGGACAGGATGCGGCAGAGGGGGTGGTCACCGCGTCATTATCGCTTGGATTCATGTTACGGCGCGACCACGTCGTCGCCGGGTCGGCGTATCGACCAACGGTCGATACCTACCCGATGGTCGGCGGTGCTGGATCTGCGTATCGACCAACGGTCGATACCTGCCCGATGGTCGGCGGTGCTGGGTCGGCGTATCGACCAACGGTCGATACCTACCCGATGGTCCGCGGTGCCGCCGCCGGTAGGTCACGACCGTTGGTCGTGACCGGCCTTTTCCATCCAGCGTTCAATGCTGCGTCGGTCGCGTGCGGCCAGCAGCTTCGGTGCTGCGGCCTGCAGTTCGCCCAGGTCGCTGTCGCGAACCGCGCGCCGCACTTCCAGCAGCGTGCCGGGGTGCAGGCTGAACTCGGTCAGGCCCAGGGCCAGCAGCAGGCGGGTCATGCGCGGGTCGCCGGCGATCTCGCCGCATACCGCCACCGGCACGCCGTGTTCGCGGCCGGTGCGCAGGATATGCGCGAGCAGGCGCAGCACCGCCGGATGCAGCGGCGAATACAGCTCGCCCACCGCCTCGTTGTTGCGGTCGGCGGCCAGCAGGTACTGCACCAGGTCGTTGGTGCCGATCGAGAGGAAGTCGACCAGGTCGATGAAGCTCTCCAACGCGATCGCCGCGGCCGGCACTTCGATCATCGCGCCGAACGGAATGTGCCCGGCCACTTCGTGGCCTTCCGCACGCAGCAGTTCGGCCTGCTTGTTCAAGCGACGCCGCACGGCAAGCACTTCCTCGCGGGTACTCACCATCGGCAGCAGGATGCGCAGCTTGCCGTAGGCCGAGGCGCGCAGGATCGCGCGCAGCTGGGTGTCGGCCACCTTCGGCCGCGCCAGCGACAGGCGCACGCCGCGCAGGCCCAGTGCGGGGTTCTCTTCGTTGCTCAGGGTCAGCCCGGTACGGTCGGCCTTGTCCGCGCCCAGGTCCAGGGTGCGGATGGTCACCGGTCGCCCGCTCATGCCCAAGGCAGCATCGCGGTAGGTCTCGAACTGTTCCTGTTCGTCAGGCAGCTCGTCGCGCTGCAGGAACAGGAACTCGGTGCGGTACAGCCCCAGCCCGTGCGCGCCCAGCGCATGCGCCTCGGTCACGTCCTCGCGCGATTCGGCGTTCGCCAGCAGCGCGATGTCGACGTTGTCGCGGGTGCGGCTGGGCTTGGTGCGCAGGCGGCCCAGCTCGCGCTGTTCGCGCGCCTGCTCGCGCAGCCGCGCGCGGTAATCGCGCAGGTCCGGTGGCAGCGGGTTGACGGTGATCTGGCCGGTGCTGCCGTCGATGCCCAGCACGTCGCCGTCGGAAATCTTCTGCAGCAGGTTGGGAACGTTGACGATCAGCGGCAGGTGCAGGCTGCGCGCCAGGATCGCGCTGTGCGACAGCGCGCTGCCGGCGGCGGTGACGATGCCGACCACCCCATGCGCCTGCAGCTGGGCCAGCTCGGAGGGCGCGATGTTGTCGCAGACCAGGATCTCCCCGGCCAGCCCCTTCACGTCCGGAGGGCGCTTCTGCAGGAAGGCATGGATGCGCCCGATGACGTGGTCCAGGTCGTCCATCCGGCTCTTCAGGTAGGCATCGTCCATGCCGTCGAAGACCTTGGCCAGGCGGTCGCGCTGCACGCGCAGCGCGTAGCCGGCACTGTACGGACCGGTGCGGATCAGCTCATCCAGCCCGAACAGCAGCTCCGGATCGTCCAGCAGCAGGGCGTGCAGGTCGAGGAATTCGCCGACCTCCTTGTTCAGCGCTCCCTGCAGGCGTTGGCGCAGGTCGTGCATTTCGGCGCGGGCCGCATCCACCGCCCTATGCAGGCGCTGCAGTTCGGCTTCGACCTGGGCGGGAGCAATGCGTTGTTCGGCCACTTCCAGGGCATGCGGAAGGCGTACCCGGGCCCGACCCAGTGCGTTGCCACGCGAGGCACCATGGCCGGACAGCAGCAGGGCGCCGGAGGCGGTCCGTGCCGGCGCGCTGGATCCCGGTCGCGGTGGCCCCGGCATGCTCAGCTGTCCTCGTCGAAGCGTCGCTCGAACAGGGCCACCACGGCGTCCATGGCGGCCACTTCGTCTTCGCCCTCGATACGCACCGTGACCGGCGTGCCCTGGCCGGCGGCCAGCAGCATCACGCCCATGATGCTCTTGGCGTTGATCTCGCGGCCCTTGGCGGCCATGGTCACGTTGCAGCGGAACGGCGCCAGCACCTGCACCAGCTTTGCAGTGGCGCGGGCATGCAGGCCCAGGCGGTTGGATACGGTGAGTTCACGTTCAAGCATCGTCGACAATCGCTCCATTGCGAGTACCCGCCGCCGCAGTGGCGGGCAGTTGATCCAGTCCCTGTTCCGGATAATTCATCACTCGCAACAACATCGGCAGGCTCAGCGCCGAGACCCGGCGGGCCGGGGTGCCCAGGCGGGCCAGCTGCGCTGCCAGATTGCTCGGGCTCGCGCCATACAGATCGGTCAGGATCAGCACGCCCTCACCACCGTCGACCCGCCGCAGGGCGGCCGAGGCGAGCGGGAGCAGGGCGTCCATGTCCGCGTCGAACGGTACTTCGAAAGCTTCGGTCTTCAGCGGCAGGTGCCGCAGCAGCCGGGTCGCCACGTCCAGCAGCGACGTGCCTACGCCGGGATGAGTTACTAGGAGAATGCCACAGGTCATTGTCGAACGTTAACATCCCAACATGAATTGGGGATACACCGGGTGCGGCAACGCACTGTTGGCATGGCGATACCGGTAGCAACGGACCGTTGGCCCGTTGGCCCTTAATCCAGCTCCCGATGGAACGTGGCCACTTCCGGCCAGCCCTGCTCGCGGGCATGCCGTGCCAGACGCTCGGCCAGGTACACCGAGCGGTGCTTGCCGCCGGTGCAGCCGAACGCCACGGTGACGTAGCTGCGGGTGTCGTTGCCGAGCCGCGGCAGCCAGGTGTCGAGGAAGTCGACCAGCTGGGCCACGTACCGTTGCACGTCCGCCTGCGCTTCCAGATAGTCGCGCACCGGCGCTTCGCGGCCGGACATCGGACGCAGCTGCGGGTCCCAGTGCGGATTGGGCAGCACACGGGCATCGAAGACGAAATCAGCCTCGGCCGGCACGCCGCGCTTGTAGGCGAACGATTCGAACAGCAGCGACAGCTTGTTGCCGTGGCTCAGGGCGAATTCGGTCACCACTTTGCGGCGCAGCTGGTGCACGTTGAGGCTGGTGGTGTCGATCACCGCATCGGCCGCGCGCCGCAGCGGGGCGGTCAGCTCGCGCTCGCGCGCGATCGCTTCGGGCAGCGACAGCCCCAGCTGGCTCAGCGGGTGTCGGCGGCGGGTGTCGGCGTAGCGCTTGAGCAGGGTTTCATCGGTGGCATCGAAGAACAGCAGCTGCGCGTCCAGCCCGGCGGCCTTGGCGTCTTCGCGCCAGTGCGAGAGCTGGCTCAGGTCGCTCTGCCCGCGCACGTCGATGCCGACCGCAAGCCGACGCGGCGCGGCGGCGTCGTGCCCGGCCAGCAGGCTGCGCACGAAGTCGGGCAGCAGGTTGATCGGCAGGTTGTCCGAACAGTAGTAGTCCAGATCCTCGAACGTCTTCAGTGCCACGGTCTTGCCCGAGCCGGACAGCCCGCTGACGATGATCAACGTGGCGGTGGCGCTCATGGCGTGCGCCGCTCCAGCAGGTTGCTGTGGCGGGCGATGAACATCGCGGCCGGGTCGATGCCCTTGGTGCGCAGGATGTGCAGGCGGGTGGCCGCTTCGGTCAGCACCGACAGGTTGCGGCCGGGCATCACCGGCAGGGTGATGAGCGGCACGTCCAGGTCCAGCACGTGGCGGGTGCCGGAATCGCCGGTCAGGCGCTCGTAGCCGTGTGGGGTGGGTTCGGTCATGGGCTTGGTCAGGTGCACGATGAGCCGAAGGTACTTGTTCTTCTTTACCGCCGTGTCACCGAACATCTCGCGCACGTTGAGCACGCCCAGGCCACGTACTTCCAGCAGGTCCTGCAACAGTTCCGGGCAGGTCCCGTCGAGCACGTCGGGGGCAATCTGGGTGAACTCAGGGGCGTCGTCGGCCACCAGGCGGTGGCCGCGGCTGAGCAGTTCCAGCGCCAACTCGCTCTTGCCCGAGCCCGCTTCGCCGGTGATCAGCACGCCGATCGAGTAGATCTCCATGAACACGCCATGCAGGATCACCCGCGGCGCCAGGGTCCGGGCCAGGTGGTAGGAAAGATGGTTGAGCAGCTCATGGCCGCGCTTGGGCGAGATCCACAGCGGGGTCTGCGATTCGTCGGCGGCCGCGCGCAGGTCTTCCGGGCAGGGCTGGTTGCGGGTGATCACCAGCGCCAGCGGGTGCGACTGCATGATCCGCTCGATGGTTTCCCAGCGCTGGCGCGAATCCAGCGAATCCAGCCAGGACAGTTCCTCGGTGCCCAGGATCTGCACCTTGTTGGGGTAGATGGCATTGAGGTAGCCGGCCAGCGACGGACGCCGCGAGACGGTGTTGCCGGCCTCGAGTTCGCGTCGCTCGCCCTTCTGCCCGGCCACCCAGCGCAGGCTCAGGCGGTCGCGCTGCTGCTCGAACAGTTCACGGGCGGTGATGCTGGTATTCATGCGGCGCTCGCCGGCGGCGGGTAGTGGATGACCTGGAGCAGGGCGTCGCTGTCGCGCGCGTCGCGCAGCGCCTGGCGGAACGCGGGTTCGGAAAACGCTTCGGCCAGCTCCGACAGCAGCATCAGGTGCTGGTGCGTGTAGTGGCTGGGCACGGCGATGGCGAACACCAGATCCACCGGCTCGTCGGCGCCGAAATCGACCGCGCTTTCAAGCCGCAGCAACGCGCCCCGTGGGCGTTCCAGCGCGGGCGCGCGACCGTGCGGAATGGCGATGCCGTGGCCGATGGCGGTGCTGCCGAGCGTTTCGCGCTCGCGCAGGTTCTGGAACAGCATCTCTGCATTGGCTTCGCGGCAGGCCAGCAGCCGCGAGGCGGCCTTCAGCACACTGTCGCGATCGGCGGCCGGCAGCACCTGGGTGCGCACGGCCGCCAGTAGATGGGTCAAGGGCATGGAAGCGGGGAGGCGGGGTCGTCAGACGCCATTGTCGCTTATCGGAACGCCCGGCGCGTGCTGCTGTCTCTTTTCCTTGTGCTTGACCACCAGGCGGTCGAGCTTGTCGGCCAGCACGTCGATGGCCGCGTAGATGTTCTCGCCTTCGGCTTCGGCGTGCAGGGTCTGCCCCGGGATGTTCGCGCTGGCATCTGCATGGTGTTCGTTCTTGCGCAGCTCCAGGGTGACCCGGATTTCGCAATGCTGGTCGAAGTGCTTGTGGATCCGCTGCAGCTTGGTGTCCACGTACTCCTGCATGGCCGGGGTCACTTCCACGCCTTTGCCAAACGTCTCGATGCGCATCGGGTTTCTCCTTTGTTTCGGATGAGCCAATGAACCTTCCCGCCAGGCGCGGTGGAGCGTCAGGCAATACGTACGCGTTCGTGCGAGGCGGAAATGTTCATGGCCTCACGATACTTCGCCACGGTGCGTCGCGCCACCGGTATGCCCGAGGTTTTGAGCAGGTCAGCCAGCTTGGCGTCAGAAAGCGGCTTGCGCGGGTTCTCGGCGTCGATCAGGCGCCGGATCATGGCCTGGATGGCGGTACTGGAGGCCTCGCCGCCGCCGTCTGTGTCGATTCCCGAGGCGAAGAAGGCGCGCAGCGGCAGGGTGCCGCGCGGGGTGCGCACGTACTTGCGGGCGATGGCACGTGAAATGGTCGATTCGTGCAGGCCCAGCTCCCCGGCCACCTCGCGCAGGGTCAGCGGGCGCAGCGCCTGCTCGCCGAACTCCAGGAAGGCGGCCTGCTGCTGCAGCAGGCAGCGCATCACGCGCAGCAGGGTCTCGCCCCGCGCCTCCAGGCCCTTGAGCAGCCAACGGGCCTCCTGCAGGTGCGCGCGCAGGTAGCCGGCGTCGCTCTCGCCGCAGCGGCGGATCATCTGTTCATAGCCGCGGTGGATGATCACCTTGGGCCCGGCGTGGCCGGCCAGGGCCGCCCGCCAGGTGCCGTTCTGGCGCCAGACCACGCAGTCGGGGACCACGTAGCTGTCGTGGTCCAGCTCGCCGATCTGGGCGCCGGGCCGGGGGTCGAGCGAGCGCAGCAGCTGGACCGCGACCTCCACCGCCGCCACCGGCTCGCGCAGCTCGTGGGCGATGCCGTTCACGCCGCTGCGCGGCAGCCGCTCCAGCGGCCCGTCGGCGATCCGCCGGGCCAGCGCCAGCCCGGGGGTCTGCGGGTCCAGCACGTCCAGCTGCAGCTGCAGGCACTCGCCCAGGCTGCGCGCGCCGACCCCGATCGGGTCGAAGCGCTGGATCTGGTGCAGTACCGTGAGGATCTCGGCTTCATCGGCGTGAATGGCCGGCAGCAGGGTGTCGGCGATGGCCGACAGCGGCTCGCGCAGGTAGCCGTCCTCGTCCAGCGCATCGATCAGCGCCGCGCCAATGCTGCGGTCGCGCCGTGAAAGGTGCGACAGGTGCAGCTGCCAGAGCAGGTGGTCGGCCAGGTTCTCGGTTTCGGCCACGCGCTCGGCGGCGCTGCCGTTGTCATCGTCATCGAACGAGCCTCCGCTGCCGCCGCTGGCCCAGTCACCCTCGCCGGGTGCCCAGTCGTCGGTCGCCTGGGCGGGGCCCTCGCGGTCGTCGCCGCGCTCGCTGGCCTCGGGCGGGGGCTCTTCGGATCCGGGCGTGGTGTCCAGCGCGGGTTCGGCGTTCTCGGCCCAGTCCAGCAGCGGATTGGTTTCCACCGCTTCGGCCAGCTCCAGCTCCAGTTCCGCGCTGGACATCTGCAACAGCTTGATGGCCTGGCGCAGCTGCGGCGTCATGACCAGTTGTTGCCCCAGCGATGTCTGCAGCCGTGCTTTCATGCCTGTGCCGAACGGAGGGAAGGCGATGCAGCGGCCGGCGGATCAGAGCTTGAAAGTCTCTCCAAGGTACACACGGCGGACGTCTGCGTTTTCCAGGATCGCGTCCGGCGCCCCCTGCGCCAGCACGCTGCCTTCGTTGAGGATATACGCGCGGTCGCAGATTCCCAAGGTTTCGCGGACATTGTGGTCGGTGATCAGCACCCCGATGCCACGCTGCTTGAGATGGGTGACGATGCGCTGGATCTCCCCGACCGAGATCGGATCGACGCCGGCGAAGGGTTCGTCGAGCAGGATCAGGCGCGGCTTGGCGGCCAGGGCGCGGGCGATTTCGCAGCGGCGGCGCTCGCCGCCGGACAGGCTGGCGCCCATCTGGTCGGCCACGTGGCCGATCTGCAGTTCGTCCAGCAGCGAATGCAGCTCCTTCTCGCGCCCGGCCTTGTCCAGGTCCTCGCGCAGCTCCAGCACCAGGCGCAGGTTGTCGGCCACGGTCAGCTTGCGGAACACCGACGGTTCCTGCGGCAGGTAGCCCACGCCCTGTTTGGCGCGGGTGTACATCGGGTCGGCGGTGATGTCCTTGCCGTCGAGCACGATGCTGCCGGCATCGGCTTCGACCAGGCCGACGATCATGTAGAAGCAGGTGGTCTTGCCGGCGCCGTTGGGGCCCAGCAGCCCCACCACTTCACCAGCCTCCAGGGTCAGGCCGAATTCCTTGACCACTTCGCGCTGCTTGTAGCGCTTGCGCAGGCCTTTGGCAACGAGCATTACTTCTTGCTCCCGGCGGTGGGGACGGTGGTCCGGGTCGGGGTGGCGGCCGGCTTGGCGGCCGCGGCCGGGGCCTTGTTCTTGGGCGGGATGACGGTGCGCACGCGCTGGCCGTCCCCGCCACTGTTCATCTGGCCGGTACGGGTGTTGTAGGTCATGCTGCCGCCGGTGTTGACGCCCTGCGCGCTTTCCACGCGGTAGTTGCCGGTGAGCACGATGGTTTCGGTGGTGATGTTGTAATCGATGCTGTCGGCGCGGGCGTTCATCTTGCTGCCGTCGTCGAGCTCCTGCTTCATCGTGGCCTGCTTGCCGGTGAACACCGCGCGCTCGGCCTGGCCACCCTTGATATGGATCTGCGCGCTGTCAGCGCGGATTTCCAGGGTGCCCTGGGTGATCACCACGCCCTTGGTCAGGTTCATGACGCCATCGCCCATGATCATGCCGTCCTGGGCGCCGGAATCGATGGTCATTTCCTGGTTGCGGTCGGAGGTCTTGGCCTGGACCGTGAGCGCCGGAACCATCAGGCCCAGGGCAAGTGCAGTGGCGTAGAAGATCTTCATGACGTGGGGCTTTCCTGCCAATGTCGGGGAAACGGCCAATGCCGTCGTAATAGTGTCGTGGCGCATCAATGACGGGGGGTGTAACGCGTCTTGACCTGGCTCAGGAACTGATAGGTCTTGTCGCTGGAATTCAACGCGAAGCCCACCCCGGACTGGGTCATGCCGGGTCGGGTCAGGGTGACCAGGCCGTCGGAGGTCGCCCGGTTTTCCTTCGGGAACACGTCCAGCTGCTCGGTGCGGAAAGTGGTCGGTGGCACGCTCGGCACGCGGGGGCTGTCGCCGCTGACGTTGCCGGTCAGGCGCAGCAGGTCGCCGGTGGCGCTGATCCAGCCGGTGTCGCTGCGCAGCTCCCAATGGTTGCCATCGCGGTCGGGCAGCAGGAACAACGGGGTCTGGATGGTGGTCGTTTCATCGTTGCGCATGCGCTCCAGCAGCGGAGCCCGCAGGGTGGTCGACTCGTGGCCCTGTTCGTCCAGCGCGACGATCTGGAAATCATGCAGCACGTAGTCCTTGCTGCCGTCGTCACCGGCGTCGGGCAGGACCTGGTCGCGGTCACGCAGCAGCGCCCAGCCGCTCAGCAATGCAGCCGCCAGCAGCAGGCCTCCAAGCAAGGTGCGCCAGTTCATGCGCCGTACCTCGCCAGTACCGCGTCGACATGGCCCTGTGCTGCCAGCAGCACGTCGCACAGTTCGCGTGCGGCGCCGCGGCCGCCGTCGGCACGGGTCTGCCAGTGCACGCGCTCGGCGATCCAGGGGTGCGCGTTGGCCGGGGCCACCGCGAGTCCGACCGCGCACAGCGGGGCCAGGTCCGGCAGGTCATCGCCCATGAAGGCGACCTGGTCCAGGCCGATGCCGTGCTGGTCGCACAGGGCGCGGACGCTGGCCAGCTTGTCGCCCACCGCGATCTGGGTGTCGATGCCCAGGTCGGCGCCGCGCTTGAGCGCGGACAAGCTGTTGCGCGCGGTGATCAGCACGGGGTGGATGCCGTGCTGCTGCAGCAGTTTCAGGCCCAGTCCGTCCTGCACGTAATACGCCTTGCTCTCGTTGCCGTCACGGTCGTAGTAAAGCCGACCGTCGGTGAGCGTGCCGTCCACATCGAAGCAGGCCAGCCGGATACGGCCGGCAGCGGCATGCAGGTGGGACGGGAAACCGGGCAACGGAGAGTAGGGCATCAGGTGTACAGGTCCAGCTGAATGGAGGAGTGCCACTGTGGTTTAAACCACCCGGGCCCGCAACAGGTCATGAATATTGAGCGCGCCGACCGCACGTCCTTCGCCATCGACCACGATCAGGCCGTTGATCTGCTTGGTCTCCATCACCCGCGCCGCTTCCACGGCGAGCTGGTCGGCGCCGATGGTACGGGGGCTGCGGGTCATCACATCGACGATCCGCGCGCTGCGCACGTCCAGGTCGCTGTCCAGCGCGCGGCGCAGGTCGCCGTCGGTGAACAGTCCGACCAGCCGCTGGTCGGCGTCGACCACCGCGGTCATGCCCAGTCGCTTGCGGCTCATTTCGACCAGGGCCTCGCTCAGGCTGGCGTTCTCGCCGACCTGGGGCAGCTCGTCGCCACTGTGCATGACGTCGGTGATGTGCAGCAGCAGGCGGCGGCCCAGGCTGCCGGCCGGGTGCGAGCGGGCGAAGTCGTCGGCGGTGAAGCCGCGCGCGTCGAGCAGGGCCACCGCCAGGGCGTCGCCCATGGCCAGCGAGGCGGTGGTACTGGAGGTGGGCGCCAGCGCCAGCGGGCAGGCCTCGGCCGGAACGCTGACGTCCAGGTGCACGTCGGCGGCCAGTCCCAGCGAGGAACCGGGGCGGCCGGTCATGGCGATCAGGCGGTTGCCCTGGCGCTTGAGCACCGGCAGCAGCATCAGCACCTCGTCCGATTCGCCCGAATAGGACAGCGCCAGCACGACGTCGGCTTCGGTGATCATGCCCAGGTCGCCGTGGCCGGCTTCGCCCGGGTGCACGTAGAACGCCGGGGTGCCGGTGGAGGCGAGGGTCGCGGCGATCTTGCGCGCCACGTGCCCGGACTTGCCCATGCCGGTGGCCACCACGCGGCCGCGGCTTTCCAGCACCAGCTGGCAGGCGCGGGCGAAGTCTTCGCCCAGGCGCCCGGCCACGGCGGCCAGGGCATCGCGCTCGATCCCGAACACGCGGCGGCCGCTGTCGACCAGCGCGGCCGGGTCGGCGGAGGAGGGGGGCAGGGGCGATACAGCCATGCGGGCGCCACGCGGAGGAGTAGAATGAGCGCTCATTTTATTAGGAAAGCCCGTTGGACGCCGACACCATCCGTAAATTGATCGAAGACGGCCTGCCGGGCGCCCGTGCGGACGTGCAGGGCGACGACGGGGTGCATTTCGAAGCCACCGTGGTCTGTGACGCCTTCGCCGGCAAGCTGCCGCTGGCCCGCCACCGCATGGTCTACGCCACGCTGGGCGAGCTGATGGGCGGGGCGATCCACGCGCTGGCACTGAAGACGGTGACCCCGGCCGAAGTGGCCGGCTGATCGCCGAAGTACCCGTAGCCTTCGACCATCCAGCCGACCAACGGTCGGCTCTACCTCACCCCAAGTAGATTCCATGGCCAAGATCGTAGTGACCGGCGGCACGCCGCTGCACGGTGAAGTGAACATTTCCGGCGCCAAGAACGCCGTCCTCCCCATCCTCTGCGCCACCCTGCTGGCCGATGCGCCGGTGGAGATCACCAACGTGCCGCACCTGCACGACGTGGTCACCACGGTGAAGCTGCTCGGCGAGCTGGGCGCCAAGGTCACCGTCGACCAGGGCACGCTGTCGCGTGGCAGCGCGATCGTGGTCGACCCGCGTCCGGTCGACCAGCACGTGGCGCCGTATGAGCTGGTGCGCACCATGCGCGCCTCGATCCTGGTGCTGGGCCCGCTGCTGGCGCGCTTCGGCCAGGCCGAGGTGTCCCTGCCCGGTGGCTGCGCGATCGGCTCGCGCCCGGTCGACCAGCACATCAAGGGCCTGCAGGCCCTGGGTGCGGAGATCGTGGTCGAGAACGGCTTCATCAAGGCTCAGGCCAAGCGCCTGAAGGGCGCGCACTTCACCTTCGACATGGTCAGCGTGACCGGTACCGAGAACGTGTTGATGGCCGCCGTGCTCGCCGAAGGCACCACGGTGCTGGACAACGCCGCGATGGAACCGGAAGTGACCGACCTGGCGCACTGCCTGATCGCGCTGGGCGCGAAGATCGAGGGCCTGGGCACTGCCCGGCTGGTGATCGAAGGCGTCGAGCGCCTGTCCGGTGGCCGTCATGAAGTGCTGCCCGACCGCATCGAGACCGGTACCTTCCTGGTGGCCGCGGCGATGACCGGTGGCAAGGTCACGGTCAACCGTGCGCGCCCGAACACCATGGACGCGGTGCTGGCCAAGCTGGTCGAGGCCGGCGCGAAGATCGACACCACCGAGGACAGCATCACCCTGGACATGCAGGGCAAGCGTCCGCGTGCGGTCAACCTCACCACCGCGCCGTACCCGGCGTTCCCGACCGACATGCAGGCCCAGTTCATGGCGCTCAACTGCGTGGCGGACGGCGTCGGCGTGATCAATGAAACGATCTTCGAGAACCGTTTCATGCACGTCAACGAACTGCTGCGCCTGGGCGCGGACATCCAGGTCGAAGGCCACACCGCGATCGTGCGCGGTGCCGAACAGCTGAGCGGTGCGCCGGTGATGGCCACCGACCTGCGTGCGTCGGCCTCGCTGATCCTGGCCGGCCTGATGGCCGATGGCGACACCACCATCGACCGCATCTACCACCTGGACCGTGGCTACGAGAACATCGAAGAGAAGCTCTCGTCGCTGGGCGCCACGATCCGGCGCGTCGCATGATCCTGCGCGGCCAGTTCACCCGTCGCCGCAAGGCGCTGCTGGTCCTGGTGCTGGTGGTGCTGGGCTGGCTGGGGTATGCCTGGTATGCCGACATCGCCATCACCCAGGGCCTGGAACAGCAGGACATGGACTGGAACGGCGATGGCACGGTGAGCCGCACCGAGGTGCTGCAGTCGTTCTACGCCGTGGGCGTGAAAACCACCGAGGAAGGCAACCGGCACTGCAAGGCGTTCTACTGGCGCAGGACCGCCGAGCAGATCCGCGTGGACTGCAGGACGGTGTTCCAGGCGGAAACGCCGGCCAAATAAAAAACGCCCGCTCGATGCGGGCGTTTTTTCGTATCGACCAACGGTCGATACCCGATGGGTTATTTGAACGACTTGATCGTGAGGTCCAGCGCGTCCTTGCCGCCTTCGCGCTGCAGCAGTCGCGCCGGCACCGGGAAGTCCTTGACCACCCAGGCGATCAGTTCCTTGTTGCCGTCCACGCGCGACACCTTGGTGGCCTCGTAGGGCTTGCCCCCCACGTTGACCTGTTCGGTCCCGATCACCTTGTAGGTCATCGGCTTGACCCGGCCTTCGTCGACCATGCGGTAGGTCAGCGGCTTGCCGGCGGCCAGGTCTCGGGCGATGGCCAGGTTGATCAGCAGGGCGTCCATGTCACCCGGCTTCAGCGCAACCGGTCCGGCGCGGTCGGGCTTGATGTCGCCTTTCCACGTTGCCTGGTTCTTGTTCCAGTCGTACGTGGCATCGACGTTGCGCTTCTTCACCAGCAGCGCCGAGCGGTCGGAGCTGCTCAGGGGCCGCAGGCGGCCATTGACCTCCTCGAACACGGTGTTCTGGCTCAGCGTGGCCAACTGGCTGTTGACGTTCAGGCTGTAGGTCCAGGTATTGCCATCGCCCTTGGTCAGGGTCATGGTGCCCGGCGCCACCACGCCCATGTAGTTGGCCTGGTACTGCGCGGTGAACGGCTGCATCGCCATGGCCGGCAGGCTGGTCAGCGCCAGGGCACCGGCGGCGACCCAGGACAGCGGGCGGTTGAGAATGGTCATGGTCAAACTCCTTGGTATTCGATCAGGCGCAGGTCGATGCGATCTTCGCCGTCTTCGCGTTGCAGGATGCGCACCGGGGTCGGAACCCCGTTGGCGACCCAGAGAATGGTTTCGTCGTTGCCGCCGTTGGTCCGGTAGACCCGCAGCGCGTTGTAGGACAGTTCGCCGACCTGCACGTTCTCGGTATCCGGCGCGGCCTGGTAGTCATGCTGCCGTACGCGGCCCACGTCGACATAGCGGTAATGCATCTGCGCGCCGGGGCGCGCGTCGCGCATGATCGCCAGGTTGATCAGCAGCGCGCTCTGGTCGCCGGCCTGCAGCGGAATGGGTTGCGTACGTTCTTTCTTCAGGTCGCCGGTCCACTGCGCGGTGCCGGCCTGCCAGTTATAAGTGCCGGTGACCTTCTTGCCCAGGAACAGGCCCTTGCGGACCGTGGACTGGCTGAGCGGCACATAGGTCGTGCCCTGCTTCTCGAACACGGTGCTCTGCTCGAGATTCAGCCCCAGCACGCTGGCGAAACCGCGACGGCCCACCACCTGCATGTCCACCCGCCACTGGCTGCCACCGGTGTTGGTCACCCGCATGATCGCATCGCCCGCTTCCTTGCCCTTGTACAAGGCCTGGTAGGTCGCGGTAAACGGCTCCAGCGGTGGCGCTTCCCAGGCCATCGGCGGCAATACCGGTGGCGAGGGCAGGGCCGGCGTCGCGGCGGGGGCTTCCGTTCGTGCAGGCGGCTCCTGCGCCGCGGCAATGGCCACGGTGCACAGCAGGGACGCCAACAGCAGCACGACCTGGGACGGAGACGTTTTCATGCGTAGGGGGCACAAACGATAGGGGAGGGGAGGATGCCAGTGTCCAGGTCAGCGGCGCGTGTGCGCTACGACGGGACGTTCAGCTCTCCGGCGCAATCTAGGCGCAGCGGACTGAACAGGGGGTGGCCGTCGACCTGGAGCTGCCCGTCGCGTTCAGCTACGCGCCCGGCCACCAGCCACTGCAGGCTGGCGATCAGCAGCGGGTGTTCCACCCCCAGCACGCGCTGGGCCAGCTGGTCGGCGGTGTCGCCGGGCAGTACCGGCACCCGGGCCTGCGCCAGCACCGTGCCGGCGTCCAGCTCGGGCACCACGAAATGCACGCTGGCGCCGGCGTGGGCGTCGCCGGCCTCGATCGCGCGCGCGTGGGTGTGCAGCCCTTTGTACAGCGGCAGCAGCGACGGATGGATGTTGACCAGGCGGCCGCTGAAACGCTGCACGAAGGCCTCGCCGAGGATGCGCATGTAGCCGGCGCAGACCACCCAGTCCGGTTTGAACACGGCCAGCGCGTCGCCCATCGCGGCATCGAAAGCGGTGCGGTCGGCGAAGTCCTTGGGCGAACGCGCCCAGCGTCGCTCCGGGGCGACTTTCTGGAGTGCGGAAGCCTCCGGTTTGTCGGACAGCACGGCCACAACCTCGGCGTCGAGCGTGCCGGCGGCGATGGCATCGATGATGGCCTGCAGGTTGCTGCCACGGCCGGAGGCCAGCACCGCGATGCGGCTGCGCGAACCCGCGAACGCGCTGTGGCTGGCCGGGGTCATGCCGCGACCGTGCCGTCCGTGGCCGCAAAGCTCGCGACCACTTCCGGGCGCATCAGCACGATCAGCGCGTACACGCCCAGCGCGATGCCGAGCGCGCCGGCCAGGCAGGCCGCGCCCGCGGCGATCCGGCAGAGCCCGTGCGAACGGCGTTCGGCCATGCGCCTTGCGCCGATGATGTTCAGGCTGCCCAGGGCGGCGAAGACCGCCGCGGCGCCGACCATGATCGCCGCCAGCAGGGCCGGCTGGGCATCGGGGTTGGCGCTGTTGCTTTCACTGATGTAGCCGCCGGCGGCGCCCAGCACCAGGATCGGCACCAACAGCAGTTCCAGCGCCCCCAGGATGTAGAACAGGATCTTCAGCGTATGCAGGTGCGAGGCGACCTGATGCGTTGTCCAGCCGCGCGGGACGTTCAGCGGCGGGGGCGTGGCAGACATCGGGAAACCTCAGGCGTGGGCAGTGGGGGAAGCGTCGAAGGCGGCCTTGACCGCCGGCCGCAGCAGTACGATCAGGGTGAACACACCCAGCACGGTGCCCAGCGGCATCAGCATGCACGACAGGGCGGCGACTACCAGGCACAGGGTATGACGCTGCTGGCGCGCCAGGCACCTCCCGGCGTAGGCCATGAAGCCGGCCAGGGTGAGTCCACACAGGATCAGGACCGAGCCGATCCCGATGAACATCCAGCCGAACAGCCGGGTTTCCCCGAGCGAGGCGGTGCTCCCGTTGCTTTCAATCGGCATCGCGCCGGTCAGTGCGGCGACGCCGAGGCCCACGTGGATCAGCGGGAACAGCGAGAACAGGCCGGTGAGGCCTGCCACGACGTAGTGGAAGATCGACAGCAGCCGCAGCTGCGACGCGTCGTCGGTCGACAGCGTGGGGGCGGAAGGGAGCGGTGCGTCCATGCAGGTCTCCTGGTCGGCTCAGCCGATCCGCACGCGTTCGCTGCCGGTGGCCGCGACCACCTTGCCGATCGTCCACTGCGCCAGGCCCTGGGCCTCGACGGCGGCGGACACGGCCGCGACCTGGTCCGGGGCGACGATCAGCACGAAGCCGATGCCGCAGTTGAAGGTGCGCCACATTTCGCTGTCCGCCACCGCGCCTTCCTTCTGCAGCCACTGGAACACCGGCGGCAGGGTCCAGGACGAAGCATCGATGTCCAGGCCCAGGCCCTCGGGCACCACGCGGATGATGTTCTCGGTGAGGCCGCCACCGGTGATGTGGGCCATGCCGTGGATGGACGCGCCGTGGCTCTTGAGCAGGGCCAGGATCGGCTTCACGTACAGGCGGGTCGGGGCCATCAGCGCGTCGACCAGCTTGACCCCGCCCTCCAGTTCCAGCTCGGCCGGCTGGCCGGCGCGGTCATAGATGCGACGCACCAGCGAGTAGCCGTTGGAGTGCGGGCCGGAGGAGGCGATGCCGATCAGCACGTCGCCCTCGGCCACGCTGGCGCCGTCCTTGAGTTCGCTCTTTTCCACGCCGGCGACGGTGAAGCCGGCCAGATCGTATTCCCCCGGGGCATACATGTCGGGCATTTCAGCGGTTTCGCCGCCGATCAGCGCGCAGCCGGCCTCGGTACAGCCGTTGGCGATGCCGCCTACGACCGCCGCAGCGGTGTCGATGTCCAGTTTGCCGGTGGCGAAATAGTCCAGGAAGAACAGCGGCTCGGCGCCCTGCACCAGCACGTCGTTCACGCACATGGCGACCAGATCGATGCCGATCGTGTCGTGCCGGCCCAGCTGTTGTGCCAGCTTCAGCTTGGTACCCACGCCGTCGGTGCCCGAGACCAGCACCGGTTCGCGGTACTTGCTGGACAGGTCGAACAGGGCGCCGAAACCGCCCAGGCCACCCATCACCTCGGGCCGGAAGCTGCGCTTCACCAGCGGCTTGATGCGCTCGACCAGTTCGTTGCCCGCGTCGATGTCGACGCCGGCGTCGCGGTAGGTCAGGGGGGAGGGGTTGGACGGGGAATTGGTCACGGGCGTCGGGCTGCGCTGGAGTGAAAGCGGGATTTTAACAGGCCACGTTGGCGCGCAGGCCCTATTCGGGCAACAATTCCCCCCGGATACGCTCAATGGAAGTCCTGATGCGCCGCAGCCTCTTTTTGATGATGTTCCTCGCGCTATGCCTGCCGGTGGCCACGATGGCCCAGAGCGGCCTGCGTACCGAAGGCGACGTGGCCACCGCCAGTGGCGCCTACGAGGCCGAAGTACCGGTCAACAGCCAGGGCGACGCCGACCGCAACGGCGCCATGGCCCGCGCGCTGGGCAACGTGCTGGCCAAGCTGTCGGGCGACCGCAGCGTGATCACCCGCCCCGGGGTGATGCAGGCCCTGCGCGACGCGAAGAACTACGTGGCCAGCTACGACTACCGCCAGGACCAGAGCACCTCGGCCACCGGCGCGCCCAGCTACCGCACCATGCTGGTGGCGCGGTTCCGCCAGGACGACGTGGATGGCCTGATCTCGGCCCTGGGCCTGCCGCTGTGGCCGCAGCCGCGGCCCAAGCCGGTGGTCTGGCTGGCCATCGACGATGGCAGCGGCCCGCGCCTGGTCACCGTGCAGCAGGCCAACGCGGCCCGCCCGCTGCTGAACCGGGCCATCGAGCGCGGCTACAAGCTGGGCCTGCCCACCGGCAGCGCGGCCGAACAGGCCGTGGTCGGCGCGATCTGGCGCCAGGACACCGCCGCGGTGGCGCGCGCTTCGTCGCGCTACGCCCCGCCGATGCAGCTGGTCGGCAAGCTCTACCGCGACAAGACCGGCGGCTGGGTGGCCGACTGGGTGTTCGTGGACGGCGGCCGGGAACTGAACAAGTGGAGCACCAACGACAGCGACGCCCGCCGCGCGATGGCCGGGGGCGCCGACGGTGCCGCCGATGCGCTGGTGCGCCGCTATGCCAAGGCCGGCGCCGCCACCGGTGCGGCCGGCAGTTACATCATCGTGGTCACCGGGCTGAACAGCGCCGAGGATTACCTGCGCCTGGCCGCCGGCCTGCGCGAGAGCCCGGTGGTGCGCAACATCACCCCGCTGCGCGCCGCCGGCGACCGCCTGGAGCTGTCGCTGGAACTGACTACCGGCCTGCCCGGGCTGAACCGGATGCTGGGCGAGAACGGCGTGATCGTGCCGCTGGCCCCGCTGCCGGTGCCGATCGACGAAGACGCCGCCCCCGGCACCCCGCCGCCCCCGGCCAGCAATGAGTACCGCCTGCGATGATCCTCACCCCGGAAGCCGAGATCGCGCAGTTCCTGCGCCGCGTCAAATACATTCTGTTCGCGCTGGCGGTGGGTTGGGTGGTGTGGCTGCTGGCCCCGATCCTGACCCCGTTCGTGCTGGCACTGGCGCTGGCCTGGCTGGGCGACCCGCTGGTCGACCGGATCGAGGCCAACGGCCGCTCGCGCATCACCGGCGTGGTGCTGGTGTTCGTGGCCATGGTGCTGGTGATCACCGCGGCCCTGCTGATCCTGGTGCCGATGATCGAACGCCAGATCTCCACCTTGATCGCGGCCATTCCGCAGGCCCAGCAGTGGCTGATGGAGCGCGGCATTCCCTGGTTCGAGCAGAAGACCGGGATGGAGATCATGCCGTGGCTGGAGCCCGACCGGCTGATCGACTGGGTGCGCAGCCACTGGGAGCAGGCCGGCGGCTTCGCCAAGACCTTCTTCGGCTACGTGTCGCGCTCGGGCTTTGCGATGGTGACCTGGGTGGTCAACATCCTGTTGCTGCCGATCCTGGCGTTCTACTTCCTGCGCGACTGGGACAAGCTGGTCGAACGGGTGGCCTCGACCATCCCGCGCAACCACGTGGGCACCATCACCAAGCTGGCGCGTGAGTCCAACGAGGTGCTCGGCGCCTTCATCCGCGGCCAGTTCCTGGTCATGGTGGCGCTGGGCCTGATCTACGCGGTCGGCCTGTCGCTGGTCGGGCTGAAGCTGGGCCTGCTGATTGGCCTGATCGCCGGCCTGATCAGCTTCATTCCCTACCTGGGCGCCACCACCGGCATCGTCATGGCGGTGCTGGCGGCGCTGGTGCAGGCGCAGGGCTTCGACCTGAAGCTGCTGATCCTGGTCGGGGTGGTGTTCACCGTGGGCCAGCTGCTGGAAAGCTACGTGCTGACCCCGCGCATCGTCGGCGACAAGATCGGCCTGCACCCGGTGGCGGTGATCTTCGCGGTGATGGCCGGTGGCCAGCTGTTCGGTTTCCTGGGCATGCTGCTGGCGCTGCCGGTGGCGGCGGTGAGCAACGTGCTGCTGCGCTACGCGCACCTGCGCTATCGCGAAAGCGAGTTGTATGCCGGCGAGAAGACCGCGATCGTGCTCGATTCGTATATCGACAAGCCGACCCTGATCGTCGACACGCCCAAGGGTCCGGAACTGAAGTGAGCGTGGTGCCGCAGCTGCCGCTTGCCCTGCGTTACCCGCAGGACGAGCGCCTGGAAACCTTCATCGGCGCACCGGACGGTGCGCTGGCGCAGCTGCGCGCGATCGCCGTGGGCGAAGACCCGCACTGGGTCTACCTGGAGGGCGCGGCCGGCACCGGCAAGACCCACCAGGCGCTGGCGATGTGTTCGCTGGCCCAGCAGGCCGGGCGGCAACCGACCTATCTGCCGTTGAAAGCCGTGGTGGGGCGCGTGCGCGCCGCGCTGGAATCGCTGGAAGGCCGCGACCTGGTGACCCTGGACGGGCTGGATGCCATCGCCGGGCAGCGCGATGATGAAGTGGCGCTGTTCGACTTCCACAATCGCGCGCGCAACGCCGGCGTCACCCTGCTGTATACCGCGCAGCATGCGCCGGACCAGCTGGGACTGGTGCTGCCCGACCTGCGCTCACGCCTGCAGCAGTGCGTGCGCGTGGTGCTGCAGCCACTCGATGACGAAGGCCGCGCGGCGGTGCTGCGCGAGCGCGCGGCGCGGCGTGGGCTGTCGATCGACGAAGCGGCGATTGAATGGTTGTTGACCCGCACCGGTCGCGAACTGGGCAGCCTGGTCAGCCTGCTTGACTGGCTGGACCGCGAATCGCTGGCCGCGCAGCGGCGCATCACCGTGCCGTTCCTGCGCCAGGTGGTGGAAGAAGGGTCGCACCGGTTGTAATGGCTGGCGTACGGCGCTGGTAGGGTCGCATCCCGATCGACTGCACGTAACCGGGCAACGTTCTTTCGTGGCATGACCTCAAACGGAGCGGGCTTCGGCCGTGGCCATGCGTTCGTCGCGCCGATGGGCGCTATCGGCGGTTGATTGGAATCCAACCCTACCGGAGCGCGGCGTCCAGGTCTGCCAGGCGTTCTGGTGTGCCTACGTCGGTCCACCTTCCTTGATGATGTTGTCCGGTTACGCGGCTGCTTGCCATCGCGTGGCGCATCAGCGGGGCCAGGCCAAACTGTGGCGGAGTTGCAGCTGCGCCTTCGGTGTTGCCGATCACGCTGCGCCATCCGTCGAGAATCGAGGGGCGGTAAACGCCGACACCCGCATACGTCAGCCGAGGTGCATCGCCGTCGTCACTGACCCTGCCATCGCCATGCAGGATGAAATCCCCGCGCGGGTGCTGCACCGGGTTGTCGACCAGCACCAGGTGCGCATCGCCCTCCGGCTGCTGCGGCAGGGTGCGGAAATCCACATCGGTCCAGACATCGCCGTTGACCACCAGGAACGGCGCGTCCCCGAGCACGGGCAGTGCGTTGAGGATGCCGCCGCCTGTTTCCAGCGGCACCGCGCCTTCATCGATGAAGTGCAGCCGCAGGCCCCAACGCGAACCATCACCCAAGGCAGGTTTGAACTGGTCGCCCAGCCACGACGTGTTGATCACCGCTTCATTGAACCCCGCCGCTGCCAGCCGCTCCAGGTGCCACACGATGAGCGGCTTGCCGCCTGCCACCAGCAGCGGCTTGGGCGTAGTCAGGGTCAGCGGACGCATGCGTTCGCCCTTGCCGGCACTGAAGATGAGCGCCTTCATGCGCGGCCCGATACCGGCAATGCCAGTGCGGCCATGGCCGGCTTGATCCGGTCCTGCAGCAGGCGGTCCAGGCCGGCCAGTTCGGGGTGTCGCGGCAGCACTTCGTCGAGGTAACGGATGAAGCGTGGCGCGTCGGCGAAGTAATGGCCCTTGCCGTCGCGGTCGCGCAGGCGCACGAACAGACCGAGGATCTTCAGGTGGCGCTGCACGCCCATCCAGTCGGCATCGCGCAGGAACTGCGGCCACGGACGCACCGGCAGCCCGGCGGCCAGCGCCTGCGCGTGGTAGCGCGCCAGCCAGGCATCCACGCGTTCCAGCGGCCAGCTCAGGAACGCGTCCTTGAACAGGCTGACCGGGTCGTAGGCGATCGGTCCGCGCACCAGGTCCTGGAAGTCCAGCACCGCCGGGCCGGCCTCGACCGGCATCAGGTTGCGCGGCATGAAGTCGCGGTGGGTCAGCACCTGCGGCTGTTGCAGTGCGTTGTCCATCAATCGTCGATGCACCAGTTGCAGGGCTTCCAGCTCGCCGCAGTCCAGCTGCAGGCAGAGGTGGCGCTGCAGGAACCACTCGTCGAACAGGCCCGCGTCACGCTGCAGCAGTGCCTCGCCGAACGATCCCATGCCTTCGGGCACCGGGATCGACTGCAGGCGGATCAGCTGCGCGAAGGCGGCATCGAACCAGGTATCGGCGTTGTCGTCGTCGATATGCCGCGCCAGGGTCGGCCCGCCCAGGTCTTCCAGCAGCAGGAAGCCCTGTTCTTCATCGCGCGCCAGCACGCGCGGGACGCGCACGCCGTTGGGTTCGAGCAGGTCGTGCATGCGCAGCCACGGACGCACGTCTTCCAGGCCGGGCGGTGAATCCATCACGATGTGGCTGCCGTGCGCGCTGGTGGCACGCCAGTAGCTGCGGAAGCCCGCATCCACCGACGCGCGGTCCAGGTGCAGGTCGGGGTCGGCCAGGGCGGTGCAGGTCCACTGCCGGCGCAGTTCGGCGCGCAGTGGGTCGGAAGCGGGATCGTTCATGGACGGGTACGTCGATGCGGCGCGCGGAGGCGCGCGGGAGAAATGAGGGGAGACGTGTTCAGCGCCTGCCGCTGAACAGTCGCAGCACGGCCAGCACGGCAATCGCGCCGAGGATGGCGCCGATGAAACCGGCGGGCTCACCGCGCGAGTACCAGCCCATGTACTGGCCGAACCAGCCGGCCACCAGTGCGCCGACGATGCCGAGCACGATGGTCAGCAGGCAGCCCATGCGGTTGTTGCCGGGCATGAAGAAGCGCCCGAGCAGGCCGACGATGAAGCCGACCATTATGATGTAGAGCCAGCTGGTACTGCCGAACAGACCGTCCATCGCATGTTTCCTGCAGGAGATGACGCAGCCTATCAAAAGGCTGCGTCCGTCCGCGCCTGTCGCGCCGTCAGCAGCAGCCGTGGCCGCCGTGGCGGGTGCCGCTGTCCGCGGCCACCGGCGAACCGCTGGTTTCACCGCGCAGGCTGGCCGCGTAGTGCTCGCTGATCACCTTCGACACGCAGGCGGTCACGCGCTTGCCCATCGGAATGTGCAGGAACTCGTTCGGGCCGTGCGCGTTGGAATGCGGGCCGAGCACGCCGGTGATCATGAACTGCGCGCCCGGGAACTTCTCGCCCAGCATGCCCATGAACGGGATCGAGCCACCTTCGCCCATGTACATGGCCGGCTTGCCGAAGAAGGTCTGGCTGGCCTCGTCGATGGCCTGGGTCAGCCACGGCGCCATCGCCGGTGCGTTCCAGCCCGAGGAGGCCTTTTCCAGGTCCAGCTTTACTTCGGCGCCGTTCGGCGGGTCGCGCAGCAGGGCTTCCTTCAGCAGTTCGCCGCAGGCCTTGCCATCGGCGGTCGGCGGCAGGCGCAGCGACAGCTTCACCGCCGTATGCGGACGCAGCACGTTGCCGGCCGAGGCCAGCGGCGGCATGCCGTCCACGCCGGTCACCGACAGCGCCGGGCGCCAGGTGCGGTTGAGCACCAGCTCGGTCAGGTCTTCGTTCATCGGGCGCAGCCCGTCGACCATCGGGAATTTCTCGAAGATCTCGGTGTCCACCACCTCGGCGGCGCGCTTGGCCTGGGCCTGACGCTCTTCCGGGATCTCCACGTGCATGCCGTCGATCAGGATGCGGCCGGTGTTCTCGTCCTCGATCCGCGACAGCAGTTGGCGCAGCAGGCGGAAGCTGGACGGCACCACGCCGGAGGCGTCGCCGGAGTGGACGCCTTCATTGAGCACCTTCACCGAGAAGTTGCCGCCGGTCAGGCCGCGCAGCGAGGTGGTGCACCACAGCTGGTCGTAGTTGGCGCAGCCCGAATCCAGGCACACCACCAGCGATGGCTTGCCGATGCGGTCGGCCAGGTGGTCCACGTAGGCCGGCAGGTCGTAGCTGCCCGACTCCTCGCAGGCCTCGATCAGCACCACGCAGCGGGCGTGCGGCAGGTTCTGCGCCTGCAGCGCCAGCACCGCCGCCAGCGAGCCGAAGATGGCGTAACCGTCGTCGGCGCCGCCGCGGCCGTACAGCTTGTCGCCGCGCAGCACCGGCAGCCACGGGCCCAGGTCGTCGTCCCAGCCGGTCATTTCCGGCTGCTTGTCCAGGTGGCCGTACAGCAGCACGGTGTCATCGCCGGTTTCGGCGCCGGTGGCGGGAATTTCCAGCAGCAGCAGCGGGGTGCGGCCTTCCAGGCGCACTACCTCGACCTGCAGGCCCGGCAGGTCCTGGGCCTTGGCCCAGCTTTCCATCAGCGTGACCGCCTGCTCCATATAGCCGTTTTCGACCCAATTGGCGTCGAACATCGGCGATTTGTTGGGAATGCGGATGTATTCGACCAGTTGCGGAACGATCTCGCTGTCCCACTTGTCATTGACGAATTGGCCGAGCTTGGCGCTGTCCATCAGGTAACTCCGAGTGCATATGGCTGATCCCGCCATTCTACGCCTGTGCACGGGGTAGGGTTTTTCCTACACCACGTCAGGTATTTGGCTGGCTGTGTGAAGGTGATGTGGACGATAGGCTGTGTGCATGTGGCGAGGGACACTGACTGCTCCGACGGGATGCCGGCAGGAGTCGGTCCGACATCACAGGGAGCTACACGGTGGGGCCTTGGTTCTCGTGGAAGGCGCTTGCGCTGGGACTGCTGTTGACCGGAACCGCCCTGGCGGCCGACCGGATCAACATCAACACCGCCGACGCGTCGACGTTGCAGGAGGGATTGACGAACGTAGGGCCCAGGAAGGCCCAGGCGATCGTCGCGTACCGGCGACAACACGGACCGTTCATCCGGGTCGAGGATCTGACACGGGTGAAGGGGATAGGGACAGCAACGGTCGAACGGAATCGACGACGGATGACGGTGGGGGCCAGGCTGGCGCCCACGGAGACACCGCCCAGGAGGGCAGTGACGACACCCGTTCCAAGGCGCTGACGCACAGGATGGGTCGGGACCGGCACGACGCCGGTCACGGCTGCCAGGCAGGAGCCGGCAGCCACGACAGCCGCAGGGAGGCGGCACGCACGGACGCAGCGCGGAAGGAATGGCGCGGATCCACCAGGACGGTGGCATCCAATCCCGGGACGGGGAGGGATGGCGGAACGATATTCGGCCGAGTGCAGGGAGCATGGCCGGCACCCACACTGCGCAGGATGCACAGGGGGAAGGCGGGATGCCGACAGGGACGTGACGATTGCCCGGTCCACACAGGGATGTGTGACCGGGCAATTTTGTTTTGGGCTTTGGCGGGCTTCAACGTCGGGCCCGCCCATGTCACCGTACGTTTTGCGGTGTTGGATGGTTGGGCCGCGCTGCGCGCGGTTGACACGCATGGCGTGTCACTACGACCTTCTACGTGCACAGGACGATGGCGCTGGCCATCATGCATAGCGACACGCCATGCGTGTCCTCGACCCACCCGAAGGAAGGCCACATGCCCACACGTCGCACGCTGTTGACCCACATCGCCGGTTCGCTTATCGCCGTCATGGCACTCCCGGCGTGGTCCGCGCCCGAGCCTGCCGGCCCCACCGACCTCAAGCCCGGCCAGTTCCTCTGGCATCCGGAAATTTCCCCGGCCGGTCCGATCGTGCTGGTGGTCAGCCTGGATGAGCAGCGTGCCTATGTGTACCGCAACGGCATCGCCATCGGGCTGAGCACGATCAGTTCGGGCAAACCCGGGCATGAAACGCCGACCGGGGTATTCACCATCCTGCAGAAGGACAAGGACCACAAGTCCAACCTCTACAACAGCGCGCCCATGCCCTACATGCAGCGGCTGACCTGGGACGGCATCGCCCTGCACGGCGGCAACCTGCCCGGGCACCCGGCGTCGCATGGCTGCGTACGGCTGCCGCAGGCCTTCGCGCAGAAACTGTTCAGCGAAACCCAGCGCGGCGACACCGTGGTGGTGGCCGACGCCAAGAGCGCGCCGATGACGCTGGCCTACCCCGCAGTGCTGGCGCCGGTGAACAGCACCGGCAAGGCCCTGCTGGAAACCACCAATGCGCCGGATCACTACTGGAATCACAGCGCCGCGCCGTCCGGCCAGGTCGGCATCCTGGTCAGCCTGCACGACCAGCGCCTGTACGTGCTGCGCGACGGCGTACTGATCGGCGAGTCGCGGCTGGAAGCCAAGGCACTGCCGGCGTTCCAGGGCACTACCCTGTTCGTCATGCAGCAGGGCTATTCGGATGCGGCCAGCCCGCTCGATGCCAGCCAGAAGCTGCACAAGTGGACCGCGTATCCGCTGCTGGGCCAGAGCCCCGGGAATGCCAGCCCGGACCTGCTGGCCACGCCCAGCCTGCCGATGGCACTGCCGCCGGCGTTCGCCGCCCAGCTGTACAAGGCGTTGGTGCCGGGCACCACGCTGCTGGTGACCAGCCTGCCGGCGGTTCGCCCGGTGGCCGATGAACAGAACCTGCAACCGGTCTTGGAATCCGACGCCGCCGGGGCCACCCTGTAAGGATGGCTTACCGCATTCCGCTTTCCCTGCTGATGGGCATCAGCGCGCTCGGCGTTGCCGGGGGCGATGCGAGTGCCGGCCCTCGGCCCGCCCAGGCGGCGTCGGCGGCCGGCCAACGGCCAGCGCTACCGGCGGAACAGCTGGCCGAGATGATGGCGCGTACGGCACCCAACGCGGACCGCAAGGTGCTGCAGCTGGCGGCGAAGGCGATGAGCTGCGCGCTGCAGCGGCCCGAGCTGGGGGTGGACCCGGCGCGGCTGAGCGTGATCGATTATTCGCGGCCGTCCACCGAGCAGCGCATGTGGGTGTTCGACCTGGCCCGGCAGAAACTGCTGTTCGAAGAATGGGTCGCGCACGGCCGCAACAGCGGCGGCAATGCCACCGAGCGCTTCTCCAACCGCGACGGCAGCTTCATGTCCAGCCTGGGCGCCTTCACCGCCAAGGAAACCTACATGGGCGGCAACGGCTATTCGCTGCGGCTGGAGGGCCTGGAGCCGGGCTTCAACGACAAGGCACGCGACCGCGCCATCGTCATCCACGGCGCGCCGTACGTGAACCCGACCATCGCACGCCTGCAGGGCCGGCTGGGTCGCAGCCTGGGCTGCCCGGCGGTGCGCCTGACCGTGGCGCGGCCGTTGATCGACAGCCTGCGCGGCGGGGCGATGGTGTTCGCCTACTACCCCGACAAGGAGTGGCTGGCACACTCGCAGCTGCTCAGCTCCCACTGCGGTGGTGGCGCGGGCTGAGGCACAATGGCGGCATGTCGACCGCCACCGCATTGAGCGCTGCCACGCGCGTCATTCCGAGCTTTGAATACCGCCGCGAGCGCTGGCGGAATGGCCTGGGCTGGACGCGCGAGATCCTGCGCGTCCCTGACGGCGACGACTGGCAGGTGCGGTTGTCGATTGCCGAGATCGAACAGGATGCGGCGTTCTCGTCGTTTCCAGGTGTCGCGCGCGAGCTGGTGCTGCTGCGCGGCGAAGGACTGCGCCTGCGTTTCGCCGATGGCGCGGTGCACACGCTGCTGCCACCGCATGATCGCCTGCGCTTCGACGGCGAGGCGGAGGTCAGCGGCGAGCTGGTGGATGGCGTGACCCACGACTTCAACCTGATGTGGCGCCGCGACCAGGTCGATGCGGAGCTGCTGCATCGGCCGCTGGTGGGAAGCATGTTCTTCTTCACCGAACCTGGCACGGCGTGGGCGATCCATCTGCTGGCCGGGGACGCGCAGTTCGAGGGCGAGCCGGACCTGCCGTCCTTGCAGCAGGGCGATACTGCTTGGCTGGCAGCGGGAGTGCGCAAACGTTACGCGTTGACCGGTGGTGGTGAACTGCTGGCGATCCGCCTCGACGAGCGCGAACGGCCGAAGCAAGCAACAGGGCAGGTGTTCCAGCGGTAGGGTCGAATCCCTATCGACCGCCAATGCCGTTGCAACGTTCATGGGTGGCATGACCGTTGGTGAAAACCATCTCCGGCACAGGTCATGCGTTCGTCGTGCCGATCGGCCGTGCGTGCGATCGATCGGGATCCGATCCTACCGGTGCGTGGTCCACACACAACCAGGGGCGCTGCCCATCTCGCGGTCAATACACGTCGCGGCGGTAGCGGCCGGCGACGATCAGGGCTTCTTTGCCTTCGTGCCCCAAGGCCTGTTCGATCACCGCGTCCACTGCCGGGGCCATGCCCTGCAGGCTGCCACAGACCAGGATCGTGGCGCCGTCGCGCACCCACTGCCGCAGGGTGTCCAGCTCGGCCAGCAGCCGGTCCTGCACGTATCGGTGGACGCCGCCGTCGCGGCTGAACACCGTATCCAGCCGCGCGATCATGCCGGCGCGCTGCCAGCCCAGAATGTCATCGCCGAAATGGAAATCGTGCGCGGCGGTACGCTCGCCGAACAGCAGCCAGTTGCGCGCGGCACCCTGTTCGACCCGGGCACGCAGGTGCGCGCGCAGCCCGGCGATGCCGGTACCGTTGCCGATCAGGATCAGCGGCGCGTCGGGCGACGGCGCGTGGAAGTTCGGATTGCTGCGGAAACGCAGGTCGATGCGTCCCCCCAGCGTGGCGTGATCGCACAGCCAGCCACTGCCCAGGCCCGGCGTGCCGTCCGGGCGCAGCAGGCGACGCAGCAACAGCAGCACCTGGCCTTCGGCCGGCGTGCTGGCGATGGAGTACTCGCGGTGCGGGAGTGGCTTGAGCGCGGCGACCAGCGCGGCGTCGCCGGCATGTACCGAATCAGGCAGCACCGGCAGGTGCGAGCGGGCCAGCCAGTCGCGCAGCGACTGCCCTTCAACCTGCGCGTTGCCGTCGCGGGCGTGCAGGGCCAGCCACGCATCGACTTCGTCGGAACCGTGCCGTGGTCCGATCTCCACCACATCGCCCGCCTGCCACGCAGGCAGTACGCCGTCGGCCGGCACCAGCGCCACTGTCCAGGTGGCGGCACCCGGGCTGCCCGCGTTGACCTGCCGACGCGACTGCAGCTGCCAGGGCTGGTACTGCGCCGGGGTCCAGTCGGGCAGCTCGGTGACGTTGCCTCCCAGCTGGCCCAGCAGCTGCTGCCAGTGACGCAGCGCGGCCGGGTCGGCGTTGTCCACTTCTATCGTGTCGAACAGCGGGTGCGCACCGTGCCGGCGCAGCCACGCGCCGAGCTGGTGGCCGAAGGCGCAGAAATGGCCGTAGCTGCGATCGCCCAGCGCCAGCACGCCATACTGCAGGTGCGGCAGCGCCAGCGCCTGCGGCATCACCCGGCGCAGGAACGGCAGTGCATGGTCCGGTGCGTCGCCTTCGCCGGTGGTGCTGGCGATCAGCAGCATGCGCGTGGTCTGCTGCAGCAGCGTGGCGTCGACCTGGTGCAGGCCGCGCACGCGCACGCTGACGCCGGCTGCGCGCAGCACCTCGGCGCTGCGTTCGCACAGCTGCCGGGCGAAGCCGGTCTGGCTGGCCCAGACCAGCAGCAGTGGCGCCTGGCCGTCTTCGCGGGTGGCGTCGTCGCGCGGGCGGCCGCGCCACCACAGCAGCGCGCACACCGCCGCGTACGCCACGACGCTGCCCGCCGCCCAGCGCCAGTGCGATGCCGTTGGTGCACCCGGCCACCAGTCTTCCTGCAGGTGCAGGCGCAGCAACAGCCACGCCAGCGCTGCCAGCAGCGCCATCATCGCGATGTTGCCCAGTACCGCGCGCGAGGGGCCGCGCTTCATGTCGCGGCCTCCTGTTCGGCCAGCAGCCCGGCAAATGCCGTGCTCAGATGTTCGTCGATACCGTGCGCAGTGCGGGTGATGAACCGTGCGGCCAGGCCATGCGCGTTAGCGAACGCCAGGCCGCTTTCGATCCCCATCACCGTAAGCGCGGTGGCCCACCCGTCGGCGTGCAGGGCGTCGCGCGCGACCACGGTGACCGCTGCGGCGCTGCGGCTGACCGGCATGCCCACGCGCGGGTCCAGGGTGTGGCTGTAATGCGTGCCATCCTGGATGAACTGATGGAAGCGGTCACCGGACGTGGCCACGGCCAGATCGTCCAGCGCCAGCACGCGCGGCGGGTGCGCCAACGCGGCTTCTTCTTCCGGTCCGGCTTCCACCAGCACCCGCCATGGCTGCGCGTCCGGCTTGCGGCCATACCCGTGCAGTTCGCCGCCCACTTCCACCAGCGCGGCGCTGATCTGTCCGACACGCAGCCAGCGCGTGACCAGGTCCACCGCGAAGCCTTTGGCGATGGCCGACAGGTCCAGTTCCAGCGCGCCCGGTTGCAGCAGGCTGCCGTGCTGCCACTGCAGCCGCTGCCATCCGCAGCGCGCCCGGGTGGCGGCAAGCAGCGCCGCGTCGGGTACGCGCCGGGCATGCGCGTGCGCACCGAAGCCCCACAGCGCCACCAGCGGACCCACGGTAGGATCGAACGCGCCGTCGCTGCGCCGGGCGATGTCGAGCGCGCCGTCCATCACCTCGGCAAACAACGCCGGCAGCGGCAGCGCGGTGCCGGGAGCGGCGCGGTTGAATCGCGAAATATCGCTGTCCGCTTCCCATGTGCTCATCTGCGCCACCACGGCATCCAGTCGTGCCTGGATGCCGGCATGCAACGGGTGCAGGTCGCGCCCGGAAGGGACGACCAGTTTCACCTGCCAGGTGGTGCCCATGGTGTGGCCACCGAGGCTGGCGATGTCGAGCAGAGCGGTCATGGGGTCGAATGCGGAATCACGGCGCTACTGCGGCAGCACTTCCAGTGTGGCCACGTAGTTCAGGCGCCGGGTTTTGGCCTGCTTGATCGAAGTCTTCTTGTCTTCGCTGCTGGTTTCCAGCCAGTACATGCCGGCTTCCGGCCAAGTGACGGTGATCTCGCCCTTCTTGTCGCTGGTGAGCTTGATCTCGTCCTGCGCGTTTCGATAGCGGGTACCGCCGCGGGTGATTTCGAAGGCCAGGCCGGCGCGCGGCTTGCCGTCGACCAGCACGCGGAACGTAGCCGCTTCACCGGCGAACAGGTCGTTGGGATGGCCCAGCGCGACCAGTTCGATGCCACTGCCGGTCGGCGCCAGTGCGGTGGCATTCGGGGTGCCGTTGGTGACGAAGGTTTCCACGCGATTGACCGACTGGCTTACCTGCAGCTTCTTGGCCCTCTTCGGCACTTCGGTGGCGAAGGTGGCCGCGTTGCCGCGCCAGCGCCTCGGCTTGCCGTTCTCTTCCCAGCTGGCCGACAGGCCGTTGTTGACCGACGCCAGGCGATAGGTGCCCTGCTGGGTCAGCTCGACATCGAACACGCTGCGGAACTTGCCGGTGGCCGCGTTCTGCGGCTGCACGGTGCTGCCGTCCGGCGCGGTGATGACCAGGCTCTCCAGGCGCAGCGGCACGTGGTTGAAGTAGAACAGGTCATTGGAGACAGCGGCATCGACGGTGATCCACGGCTTGTCGCCGGCGATCACGGTCTGCGACGGCTGCAGCCAGGCCTTGTGGGCGAGGGCGGAGAACGGAAGTGCGGCGGCCAGGGCGGCGGCGAGGACGAGCGAGCGCTTCATCAACAACTCCAGGTGCGGGCAATGTGGAGCCCTCCGGGCGGAGGGCGGGAAAACTCAGGGCTTGGTCGACAGCGTGACCAGGCCCAGTTCGGTGCTGCCCTGGGCCTTGCCGTTCTGCGCGGCGGTGGCCGGCCAGGTGAAGGGAATCTTGACCAGTTCGCGGCCGCCCACTTCGCGCGCGGCTTCCACCACTAGGGTGTAGTTGCCCGGGGCCAGGGTCTTCAGTGCAGGCTGCTTGTCAGTGAACGACAGTGCGTGGGTACCGGCCGGCCGGGTCGGGCCGGTCAGGCCGTCCACCGGCACCTTCAGTTCGCGGCCGCTCTTTCGCCACCACTGGCGCAGGTCGGGCAGCCACTTGGTGCCGTGGCCCTCGCTGTTGCTGGTCTGCTGGTACCAGACCGCCAGGTTGGCGGCGACCTTCTGGTCGGCCCCTTCCAGCCACACCGCCACATACGGGCGGTGGTACTCGGCCACGTTGAGCTTGGGCACCTCGACATTGATGTCCAGGGTGGTGGCATAAGCCGGCGAGGTGGCCAGCAGGCCGCTCAGGGCGATGGTGAGGGTGACGCGCATGGTGCGGCTCCGGGAAGGTGGAAGGGGACGAATCCGTGGCTCAGTGGATCAGGATCAGGGCGATCAGCAGCGGCACCATCAGGCCCAGGCCGACCAGCGGCCAGGTCATGCGCCGCTGGCGGGCATGCAGGTGCAGCAGGAACAGGCCGGTGATGCAGAACACCAGGCAGGCCACGGCGAAGATGTCCAGGAACCAGCCCCAGGCCGGCCCCGCATTGCGGCCCTTGTGCAGGTCGTTGAAGTAGGAGACCCAGCCGCGCGAGGTGGCTTCGTACTCCACCGCGCCGCTTTCACGGTCGATGCTCAGCCACGCATCGCCACCGGGGCTGGGCATGGACAGGTAGATTTCCTCGGGGGACCACTCGGCCGGGCGCCTGCCGATGGCAATACCCAGCTCGCGGTCGAGCCAGCGGGCCGCGGCGCGCGGTACCGGGGCATGGCCGTCGCTGCGCTCGCCGAGCTGGCCGAGCAGCTCGGCCGGCAGCTCCAGTTGGCGGTTGACCACCTGCGGGGTGGCCTCGATCTTGGCGGCGTGGTTGAGGGTGATCCCGGTCGCCGCGAACAGCAGCATGCCGATCAGGCAGACGGCCGAGCTGATCCAGTGCCACTGGTGCAGGGTACGCAGCCAGAAGCCGCGGTTCTGTTGTTGCTGCACGGCGGAAGGGGGAGCGCTGGTGGCCACGGTCACGGCAGGAAGGCGAATAGCCAATTACACCATTGATGAGAATGGTTCGCAATTGTTGGTCGCGCGAGGTCGGTCTGCGGCGTGTGCCGACCAACGGTCGGCACCTACCGGTGTGTGAGGGGTGCCCGGTGTGTGTGGGGCACCCGGTGTGCGTGGGGCACCCGGTGTGCGTGGGGTGCCCGGTGTGCGTGGGGCGCCCGGTGTGCGTGGGGGGCCGGTGCGTGGGTGCCGGTAGCGCCCGACCGTTGGTCGGGCGGCGGCGCGCAGCGCCGGGACCTCAGAACTTCGCGTTCAACGAAATCCAGTAACTCCGGCGCTGGTCCTTGGTCGCGTAATCATCCACGCAGTTGAACTCGCTGTCGCTGAGCAGCACGCACGACTGCGACACGAAGTCCTTGTCGAACAGGTTGTTGACCCGCGCGTTCACCGTCAGCCAGGGGTTCACGTCCCAGCTGCCGCCGAGGTGGAAGATCGTGTAGTCGTCGTAATACCGCACCTGCGATGCGCTCACGCCGCCCACGTTGGTGACCAGCGTGTCGCGATAGCGGTCATAGCGCCCTTCGCCGATCAGCGACAGGCTGACGGCATCGCTGATCTGCCAGTTCAGGCTGGCATTGGCCATGTGTCTGGCGGGATTGCCGGCGATCGGTTGGCCGTTCGCGCTGCCGCTGGTCTGCTCGGACTTCGTATACGTGTAGTTGCCGCGCAGCTCCAGGTCCTCGCGCAGGTCCACGTGCGCCGCCGCTTCCACGCCGCGCGTTTCCGCGGTATCGATGTTCACGCTCTGGGTGAACGTGCTGTAGCCCAGCGCCGCCCAGCCCGGACCGACGTCCACGCAGTAACCGCTGCCTGCCGGCGCCACTTCGCAGTTCGGGAAGGTGCCGCCGCTGGCGATCTTGTCGTCGAACCTGTTGAGGAAGCCGGTGAGGTTGAAGCCCCAGCGCTCGCCCGCGTAGTAGCTGGCAATCTCGTAGTTGGTGCTGGTTTCCGGCTGCAGGTTGGGCGAGCCCACCAGCGGCAGAACGCCCTGCCCACCAAAACCGGTCACGCCGGGGAACAGCTGGTCCGGGCGCGGGGTCTTGTAGCCGGTGCTCACGCCGCCCTTGAAGGTCCAGGCGTCGCTGGCATTCCACACCAGGTAGGCGCGCGGGCTGACGTGGCTGCCGAAGATGTTGTGGTCGTCGTAGCGCACGCCCAGGGTCGCGGTCAGCGCGTCGGTCAGCGCCCAGTTGTCTTCGGCGAACACCGACCACATGCGGTGCTTCTGCTTGACGTTGTCGCGGTAGCCGGCGCCGTCCATGCCGAACACGCCGTCGATCATGTCGGTGTCGGTGAACTGGCCGCCCAGGGTCAGTTTGTGCGCGTCGAAGCTCATGTCCAGCATCGTGTCCAGCACGTAGCCTTCCAGCTCCATGGTACGCAGCGGTCGCGGCAGGAAGGCTTCCAGTCGCGCCAGTTCGGTCGCGTTCAACGCCGACAGCCCGTTGCGGCTGCCGGCCGCGCAGTTGTTGGCCGCGCCGGTGCGGCGGCACACGTCGTTCCACAGCGTCTGCAGGTCCGCGCGCTCGTCCAGGGTCAGCGGCAGCGAACGACCGAGGTTGTTGCTCTTGGTGTGGGTCAGCGTGGTCTGCCAGGTGCCGAAGGCGTAACGGCCCTGGTGGGTCAGTGCCAGCTGGTCGCGCTCGTAGCGCTGGTAGGCGGTGTAGCCCACGCGCGGCTGCACCACGCGGCGGGTGACGGTGCCGGTGCCGGTCGGGTTGGGAACGGTGGCATTGCCCACCCGCCACAGGCTGGCCAGGCTGTCCAAGGTGCCGGTCTGGCCTTCGCTGTTGTCGTACTTCTGGCGGGACACGTCGTAGTCCAGCGACAGGTCATGGTCGTCGTTGATCGACCAGCTCAAGCGCACGCCGGTGTTCCAGTTGGTGTTGGCCACTGCCTTGCCGCCACCGCCGAAGCCGATGCTGCGCTCCCACAGGGTGCCATCCGGGAGGGTCAGGGCTTCCCACTCGGGGTTGGAGGCCTTGCTGTCGTAGTAGCTGCCACGCACGGCCACGTCGAGGCGCTCCTTGACCAGGGGGCCGGTCAGGTAGATGTCGGTGGTGCGCGCGTCGCCGAACTGGTCGTCCTGCTGCACGGTGAAGCCCTGGGTCACCGAGCCGTGCCAGCTGTCCTGGTTACGCCGGGTGATGATGTTGATGACGCCCCCCATGGCGTCGGAACCGTACAGGGTGGACATCGGGCCGCGTACCACTTCGATGCGTTCGATCGCATCCAGCGGTGGCAGGTAGGCGAACTGGCCGCCACCGAAGTTGTTCGGGTACAGCTGGCCGACATTGCTCTGGCGGCGGCCATCGATCAGCACCAGGGTGTATTCGGATGGCATGCCGCGCATGGAAATGGTGGCGCGACCGTTTTTGTCGGTGGTTTCCATGCCGACGTCGATGCCTTCCACGTCGCGCAGCGCATCCACCAGGCTGGTGTAGGGGCGCTTGCTGAGCTCCTCGCGGCTGACCACGCTGATGCTGGCCGGCGCATCGGTGATCTTCTGCTCGAAGCCCGAGGCGGTGACCACCACCTGGTCCAGGGTCCTGGGCTCGCCGGCGGCATCCGCGGCGGCGAAGGCGAAGGCGGGGGCGGCGAGGGCGACGAGCAGGGCGGCGCCCAGCGGGCAGCGGGACAGGGACACGCGACGACGATGGCGCTGGGCCATGGGAGGTACCTCGAAAAGGGTGCGAACGCGGGACCGCCGTGGCCAGGGGCCGCAGCGGAATCAGGAAAAGATCTGGAGGCCTGCAGGGCAGGCAAGCAGCAGTGCGGTCAGCCGCTGTCTTACGTGCAGCGACGCGGGCGTGGCCGGTATCAGCCCTGCGGCGGGGCTTGGCCGCGCTGGACGCGCAGCCCGGGAGCGGCAGGCAACGGAGTTGCCGGGGCGGAATCGATGGCCGGTACGACCTGCGGTGGCAGCTCGTCCAGGGTGGCCATCAACGCATCCAGCGATTCCGGCAATGGGGGCTGCGGCACGCGCGGCGGGGTGGCGGCAGGCTGGGCGCCGACCATCCGCCGCGGCTTGGCCGGCACTTCTTCCTGCAGGCGGTGCTCGCCGCCCTGGCGCTCTTCAGCGGGAAGCTGGAGGACCAGCGCCGCAGTGCCAGGCAGATGCGGTTCCACCAGCGGCAGGCTGCCCAGCAGCATCGACAACAACGCCAGCCACGCCAGCACCGTGGCCAGCGCAGGACGCTGCCCGCGCATGGCGGGGGCAAAGCTGCGGTGACGGTGCGGATGGCGCAAGGTGGCGGTCCCTATCCAAGGCGCGCCGGCAGGTCCGGCGCGGCGGGGATTGTAGATAGCGCGTGTAACAAATGCAAATAGGAATGATTTACGAATCTGCGCGGGGCGATGACGGAGCACGGTAGCGCCGGCGGCCGGCGCTACCGTTCCGTCAGGTCTCGCTCCAGCGCCGTAGGAGGTTGTGGTACACGCCGGTCAGCTGCAGCACCGCGCCCGGATCCGCCCCGCTCACCCGCAACTTCTCGATCGCGCCATCCATCTCCAGCAGCATCCGTCGCGCGCTGTCATCGCGGACCATGCTCTGCACCCAGAAGAACGACGCCAACCGCGCGCCGGCCGTTACCGGGTTCACCTTGTGCAGGCTGCTGGACGGATACAGCACCAGATCGCCGGCCGGCAGCTTTACGTCATGCTCGCCGTAGGTGTCGCTGATGACCAGCTCACCGCCGTCGTAGTCCTCCGGCGCGTTGAGGAACAACGTGCACGACACGTCCGAGCGCAGGTGGCTGCGCTGGCCGTCGGCCGTGGTGATCATCACCGCGCCATCCACATGGAAGCCATATTCGCCACCGCCCTGGTAACGATTGAAGCGCGGCGGCAGGATCCGCAGCGGCAGGGCGGCGGCAAAGAACAGCGGATGCCGTTCCAGCGCCGCCAGCACGATGCGCCCCAGTTCCGCCTTCAGCGGTGACGCGTCGGGCAACTGCTGGTTGCGCTTGACCTGTGCGCCCTGCACGCCCACCGTCTCGCGGCCGTCGGCCCAGTCCGCCGCCGCCAGCGCGCGCTGCAGGTGGGCCAGTTCGTCGGCGTTGAGGACTTGGGGAACGTGCAGGAGCATGTCAGGTCCTTGGCGGGATCAGAAGCGGAAGTCCGCGCTGAACAGCACGCTGCGCGGGGTCCCCGGGGTGTAACGGTAGCCGCTCTTGTTGATCGCGGCCACATAGTCTTTGTCGAACAGGTTGTAGGCGTTCAAGCGCAGCACCAGGTGCTCGTTGATCGCATACGAGGCCACTGCGTCGTACACGGTGTAGGACTTGGTGAAGGCCGGAGTGCCCACCGCGCCGTCGGTGCCGCGGTGCATCCGGCCCGCATAGCGCACGCCACCGCCCAGGGTCAGGCCGAACGGGAAGGTGTAGCTGGTCCAGCTGGTGAGCGTCGCGCCCGGCGTGTAGGTCAGGTTGCGGGTGCCGTCGGCCGCCACGTTGGCGCCTTCCTCGACTTCGGTATCCAGGTGGCTGTAGCCGGCCGAGACCGACCAGTTTTCGGTGATGCGGCCCACCGTGGAGACTTCGATGCCCTGCACCGACTTTTTGCCGGTCTGGGTCGGGTTGCCGGCGTCGTCGAGCACCTGGGTGTTGATCTCGTTGCTGACCTCGGTCTTGAACAGGGCCACGTTGAAGGCCAGCGCGTCATCCAGGAACGCCCACTTGGTGCCCACTTCCAGGGTCTTGGCCTTCTGCGGGTCCAGGCTGGGGTTGTCTGCGCTGCTCACCGAGCTGCTCAGCTGGAAATTGCTGCCACCCGGCGGTTGCTGCGACAGCGCGTAATTGCCGTACAGGCTGACGATGTCGCCGACCTTGTACACCGCACCCAGCTTCCAGTTGAGCAGGGTGTCCGAATGCGAAAGCGACGGGTTGGCGATCACCGTGCCGACCGGATTGCTGCCGCAGGCCGGGCCACGCCCGCCGCAGACCACCGCGCTGTCGTAATCGGTGGTGTAGTGGTCGGCGCGCAGGCCGGCGGTGACCAGGAAGCTGTCGGTGAAGTGCAGGGTGTCGAACAGGTACACCGACGAGGTGGTGGTCTTGCCGCGGCTGTCGGTGCCGTTGTGCGCCCAGGTCAGCCCGGTGGCGTTCCAGTCAGGGTTGTACAGGTTGGCGGGCGACCAGGTGGTGCCGTTGGTCGCGGCCTGGCCGAAGCTCCTGAGCTCTTCGCGGGTGAACTCCAGCCCGGTGCTCAGGTTGTGCTCGATCGCGCCGGTGGCGAAGTCCGCACGCAGGTTGAGCTGGTCGGTGAGGATGGTGTTCTGCTGGTCCTTGAAGGTCGGCAGGCTGCGCGTGATGGTGTAGGTGTCCAGGTTGTTGCGGTCGGTATAGCGGATGTTGCCGGTCGGCGCGCCGTTGGCCCCGCGCGTGCCGGTGCCCATGAAGGCGGTCAGCATGTAGTCCTGCTCGGTGCGGCCCCAGCGCGCGGTGTTGGTCAGGCGCACGCTGTCATTGAAGTCGTGCTCGATGCGGAAGGTAGCCATCTTCGCGGTGACGTCGTCATGGTCGGCGCGGGTACCGTAGAAGTTCTCCGGGTCCACCGGATGCCCGGCCAGCTGCTCCAGCGTCGGCTGCGGGGTCCAGCCCGGCAGGCCCAACGTCGGCACGCCGCCATCGGGCACGTTGTCCTGGTCCACGTACAGCAGGTTGAGAATGTAGCGGGAGTTGGTGCCCAGTCCGAACGCGAGCGACGGCGCGATGCCCCAGCGCGAGTTGTTCACGTGGTCGCGGCCCGGCTGGTCGTTGTCCTGCCACATGGCGTTGAGGCGCAGGGCGCTGGTGGTGCCCAGGGCCTGGTTCCAGTCAGCGGTGCCGCGCAGCTGGCTGTCGCTGCCGGCCGAGAGGGTCCCGCTGACCTCGTCATGCAGGTGCGCCTGCTTGCTGACCATGTTGATCGAACCGGTCGGTGCCGAGCGACCGTTGTCGGTGCCGGCCGGGCCCTTGGACACTTCCACCTGCTCGGTGTTGAACACATCGCGCGAGATCGAACCGACGTCGCGCACGCCGTCCACGAAAATGCTGCTGGAGGTATCGAAGCCGCGCATGAAAATGCTGTCGCCGGTGTTGGTGTTGCCGTTCTCGCCGACGTAGAACGTGCCCACGCCCGGACTGTTGCGCAGTGCATCGGTCAGGGTGGTCGCCCCCTGTTGGCTGAACAGGTCGCGGCTGATGACCTGGACCGTCTGCGGGGTGTCCTGAAGCGACTGGGTGAACTTCGGCGAGGCGACTTTGTCGACCTTGAAGCCGCGCGTGGCCAGCACGTGCACCTGGTCCAGCGTGCGGGCGTTGCTGTCGCTGGACTCGGCCTGTGCGGCCAGCGGCAGCGCGGCCAGGCTCAGGCCGGTGACCAGGCTGGCGGTGGCCAGGCTGGCAGCGCTGCGGGACGGGAAGGAGTGCTTGCGGCTCTTGATCATGAGGGTTGGAGACCTGGAAACGAAAAGGGAGCAGCCACGCACGCGCACGGTTCAAGCGCGCACGCGGGAGCATGGACGGACGATCGACAGGGAAGGGCGTGGTGCGGACAGCAGCCAGCGGGGCACGCGGCAGCAGGCCGGCGCGACAGGATCAGGCGCGGGCGGGAGGCGCCTGGGACAGGTGTGAGCGCAGGGAGCGTGCCGGTATGACGGACTGGGAGGGAGTCACAGTGGCCGCGGTGGCGACCCCTGCCGACAGCAGGGTCTGCTGCCAGCCGGGTGGCACAGGCGTGCCGGGCCTGGCGTGTTCCGCTTCCTTCTCGGCAGCGGCGCAGGCCTGCAGGCCGGGTTCGGGACGGCTGGGGGCCGGGTCGCCGCACCGGGTCTGCGCGGACGGCGCAACGGTTACCGGGGTGGCCTGGGCCGCCTCCGTGGGCAATGCCCGACCGCCGAGCAGGCCCGCAAGCAGGCACACCAGCGCGGCGGCAGCGAGCAGCAGTGGGGTCCAGCGGGCAAAGTGGGCGACTCGGGCGGAAGCCATGAGGCGAGGTCGGTCAGGCCGGGGCGGCGAATGACGGTAAATTAACAGAAACGATAATGATTCGCATCCACCGTCCTGCGGCGGGCATCACAGAACCGGCCTGGCGCCAATTCAGGTTTTCTATCGCTGGGGGCAGCTCAGTCCCGGTCGTCGCGGGTCCAGACCCCGCCCTGCTCCAGCTTCACCGGGAACTTCGGCACCGGCGAATACGCCGGCGCGCAGAGGGCGCGGCCATCGCGCACGTCGAAGCGCGCGCTGTGCAGCACGCATTCGATGCTGCCCTCGGTGGTATCGAACGTGCCCGAGGACAATTCGAATTCCTCGTGGCTGCACTGGTCTTCCAGGGCGTACAGATCGCCATCCAGGTTGAACACGACGATAGGCGTGCCGGTGGCGTCATCGAAGGTGCTCTTCATCTCGCCGGGCAGCAGCTCGGCAGTGGCGCAGACGTAAGTCCAGGTGTCGCTCATGCCTGTGCCACCAGCGGCTTTTCCAGGATTTCGAAGCGCAGGTCGTCGCGCTTGGGAATGCCGAAGCGCTCATCCCCATACGGGAACGGCTTCTTGATCCCGGTGCGCTGGTAGCCACGACGCTCGTAGAAGGCGATCAGTTCATCGCGGATGTCGATCACCGTCATCTGCATGACCGGCACGCCCCATTCGCGTGCGGCGTGGGCTTCGGCCGCGTCCATCACCTGCTTGCCGATGCCGCCGCCCTGCTGCGCAGGGTCCACCGAGAACATGCCGAAATAACCCTTGCCGTGGTCATCGGCCACGTGGGCGCAGGCGAGCAGCTGGCCATCGCGTTCTGCCAGCAGGACGGTGCTGCGCTCGCGCTCGATATCGGCCTGCAGGCCGACCGCGTCAATGCGTGCGCCGTCGAGGATGTCCGCTTCGGTGGTCCAGCCGGCACGGCTGGCGTCGCCACGGTAGGCCGAGGTGACCAGGTTGATCAGGGCAGGGATGTCGGCCAGCGTGGCCGCACGATAGGTCAGGGTGCTCATGCCGCCATTCTAGTTCAGCGGATGACCGCTGCTGGATGAATGTCGGGTTTGCAGGCATCTGGAGGGCCGGCCAACGGCCGGCGCTACCGGGCGTCGGTTGGTGATGGGCGGGGTTTGCGGTTGGGTTGGCGCACGACCAACGGTCGTGCGCTACCGCGGGGGCGGTGTCAGCCGAGGAGCTTGCGGACTTTGTTGAGCGCGGCGATGAAGCGCTCGATTTCGGCGTGGGTGTTGTAGAACGCCAGGGAGGCGCGGCAGGTTGCCGCTACGCCGAAGTACTGCAGCAGTGGGTGCGCGCAGTGCTGGCCCGAGCGGATGGCGACGCCTTCCAGGTCCAGCAGCGTGGCCAGGTCGTGCGCGTGGGCGCCTTCGATCAGGAACGAGACCACCGCTGCCTTGTCCGGGGTGGTGCCGAAGATGCGCAGGCCGTCGATCTTGGTCAGTTCTTCGGTGAAGTGCGCGAGCAGCTCGCCTTCGCGCGCTTCCACGTGGTCCAGGCCCAGCGATTCCAGGTAATCCACCGCCACGCCAAGGCCGATGAAGCCGGCGATGTTCGGGGTGCCGGCTTCGAACTTGTGCGGCGCGTCGTTGAATACGGTGCCGTCGAAGCTGACTTCCTTGATCATCTCGCCACCGCCGAGGAACGGCGGCATGGCATCCAGGTGCTCACGCCTGGCCCACAGCGCACCAGTGCCGGTCGGGCCACACATCTTGTGGCCGGTAATGGCGTAGAAGTCGCAGCCGATGCTGGGGATGTCGACCTTGCGATGGGGCACGGCCTGCGAGCCGTCGACCACGGTGATGATGCCGCGCTTGCGCGCTTCACGGCAGATCTCGCGCACCGGGTTGACCGTGCCGAGCACGTTGGAGACGTGGGCCACGGCCAGCAGCTTGACCTCGGGGGACATGGCCCTGCGCAGGGCGTCCAGGTCGAGCGCACCTTCGGGGGTGATTTCGGCCACGCGGATCGTGGCGCCCGTGCGCTGGGCGACCAGCTGCCACGGGACGATGTTGGCGTGGTGCTCCATGCGCGAGACCAGGATCACATCACCGGCCTTCAGGCGCGGCAGCGCCCACGAGTAGGCCACCAGGTTGATCGCGAAGGTGGTGCCGCTGCACAGCACCAGCTCGTTGGCACGCACGTTGAGGAACCGCGCCAGCTTGGTGCGCGCGCCCTCGTAGGCGTCGGTGGCCTCGGTGCCCAGTGCGTGCACGGCACGGCTCACGTTGGCGTTGTAGCGGCGGTAGTACTCGTCCACCGCGCCGATCACCTGCACTGGCTTCTGGCCGGTGTTGGCGTTGTCGAAGTACACCAGCGGCTTGCCGTGCACTTCCCGCATCAGCAGCGGGAAGTCCAGGCGCACGCGGTCCCAGTCGGGGGCGTCGACCGTGTCGGCCACCGGGCGCGGGGTGGAGAGGTTCATGCCACGCCCGCCTTGGCCAAGGCGATGTCCAGCTGGCGGCGCAGCTGATCGGTCAGGCGTGCGTCGAGCATGTTCAGCGGCTCGTGGCAGAACGCGGCGCTGAGCAGCTGCTGGGCCTGCTCGGCCGGCAGGCCGCGCGAGCGCAGGTAGAACAGCGCATTGGCGTCGAGCTGGCCGACGGTGGCGCCGTGGGCGGCCTTTACTTCGTCGGCGTCGATCACCAGCGTGGGCTGGGTATCGATTTCGGCGTCGGCCGACAGCAGCAGGTTCTTGTTGGACAGGTTGGCGTCGGTGCCATCGGCGCCGGCACGGATGTGGATGCCGCCGTGGAAGACCACGCGGCTGCGGTTGGCGGCCACGCCGCGCCAGACCATTTCCGAGGCGGTGTCGCGCGCGATGTGCTCGATGCCCAGGCGGGTGTCGACATGGCGGCGGCCGTTGCCGAGCATTACGCCATTGGCGGTGAGCTGGGCGTTGTCGCCTTCCAGGCGGACGTTCAGTTCGTGGCGGCTGAGCGCGGCGCCCAGTTCCAGGTCCACGCGGCGGTACTGCGCGCCGCGGGCGAGCACCGCGTCGGTGCGCAGCAACACGGTGGCGCGGGCGCTGTCGGCCTGTACGCGGGCGTGCGAGAGCACCGCCTGCTGGGCCAGGTGCACGTGCACCAGGGTGTTGCCCAGGTGCGCGGCGTCGCCGATTGCCAGATGGTGTTCGACCACGCCCAGCGCGGCGCCGGTGCGCAGCTCGATCAGGTGGCGGTGGTGCCAGGCCAGGTCGGCATCGCCGGGGCTGCTGATGAAGACCAGCTGCAACGGCACGTCGACCTGCACGCCGTCGTCCACGCGCACCAGCACGCCTTCATCGGCCAGCGCGGCGTTGAGGCGGGCGAAGATTTCCTCGCTGCGCTCGAAACGGCGACCCAGGAAGCGCAGCGCCTCGTCGCCGGCGGCCAGCGCCGACGACAGGGTCTGCACCTGCATGCCGGCTGGCAGCGTGGATACATCGCTGTGCCCGGCCGAGGGGCGGCCATTGACGAACACCAGCCGCGGCGACGGGATGTCGGCCAGCAGGGCAGGGTCGATCTCCGGCGCGGCCAGCGGCGCGGGCTGGAAGCTGCGGCGCTCCAGCTGGCGCAGCGAGGTGTATTTCCAGGCTTCGCTGCGCGGGCCCGGCAGGCCGGCCTGCAGGGCGGCGTCGAGCTCGGCGCGGCGGGTGTCGCTGCCGCCGAAGCCGGCGGCGAGGGAATCCAGCAGGACGCTCATCAGACCGCTGCCTCCGGCACCACGCGGTCCTTCAGGAAGTGGTAGCCGTGGGCTTCTAGCTCCAGCGCCAGTTCCGGGCCGCCGCTCTGCACGATCCTGCCGTCGGCCAGCACGTGCACCACGTCCGGCTTGATGTAGTCCAGCAGGCGCTGGTAGTGGGTGATGACCAGGAACGAGCGGTCCGGCGAACGCAGCGCGTTGACGCCGTCGGCCACGCTCTTGAGCGCGTCGATGTCCAGGCCGCTGTCGGTCTCGTCCAGGATCGCCAGCTTCGGCTCGAGCACGGCCAGCTGGAAGATCTCGTTGCGCTTCTTCTCGCCACCGGAGAAGCCTTCGTTGACGCCACGGTGCAGCAGTTCGTCCTTCAGGTGCAGCACGGCCAGCTTCTGGCGCACCAGCTTGAGGAACTGCATGGAATCGAGTTCTTCCTCGCCGCGCGCCTTGCGCTGGGCGTTGAGCGCGGCGCGCAGGAAGTAGGTGTTGTTCACGCCGGGGATTTCCACCGGGTACTGGAAGGCCAGGAACAGACCGGCGGCGGCACGTTCTTCCGGGGCCAGCTCGAGCAGGTTGTTGCCTTCGAACAGCACGCTGCCTTCGCTGACGTCATAACCGTCGCGGCCGGCCAGTACGTTGCCCAGCGTGGACTTGCCCGCGCCGTTCGGGCCCATGATGGCGTGAACCTGGCCGGGCTTCACGTCCAGCGACAGGCCCTTGAGGATTTCTTTCTCGCCGATGCGGGCGTGCAGGTTGTCAATCTTCAACATGGCTGTCAGTTTTCGTCGCTATTTTCGGAATGGGGGGATGCGTCGGAGATTCTCGCGGGAACAAGAGCAGAGAGTCTCCTGATCGCGTCCTTACGGCTGCTCAAGCACAGCAGCGGGCCCGTCAGAACGACAAACGCGGCAGCTGTCATGCTGAGAAGTAGAAGGACCTTGTACTGCGGGACTTCTGAATAATCTCTCGTAAGCGCGAACAAAAGTCCAAAAGTAGGGATGGACGCAATGTAAGTCCCCACGCGCCACTGGTTGCTTCTGGCCAGATCCACTTTCGCAAGCTCAAGCTGCACGTCGCGGTGTAGATGGGTGTACCGCCTCGAACGTTTCTCGATGAATGCCGCAATCATCCGACCGAGCCTTCAAGGGAAACTTCCAGAAGCTTCTTGGCCTCCACCGCAAACTCCATCGGCAGCTCGCGGAACACCTGCTTGCAGAAGCCATCCACGATCATCGACACCGCGTTTTCCTGGTCGATGCCGCGCGCGCGGCAATAGAACAGCTGGTCGTCGGAAATCTTGGAGGTGGTGGCTTCGTGCTCCACGGTCGCGCTCGGGTTCTTGACCTCGATGTACGGGAACGTGTGCGCGCCGGAGGTCTTGCCGATCAGCAGCGAATCGCACTGGGTGTAGTTGCGCGCGCCCTCGGCATTGCGGTCGACCTTGACCAGCCCACGGTAGGTGTTCTGGCCACGACCGGCGCTGATGCCCTTGCTGACGATCTTGCTCTTGGTGCGCTTGCCGATGTGGATCATCTTGGTGCCGGTGTCGGCCTGCTGGCGGTGATGGGTCAGCGCCACGGAGTGGAACTCGCCCACCGAGTCGTCGCCCAGCAGCACGCAGGACGGGTACTTCCAGGTGATCGCCGAACCGGTTTCGACCTGGGTCCAGGTGACCTTGCTGCGCGCGCCACGGCATTCGGCACGCTTGGTGACGAAGTTGTAGATGCCGCCCACGCCGTTTTCGTCGCCCGGGTACCAGTTCTGCACGGTGGAGTACTTGATCTCGGCATCTTCCAGCGCCACCAGCTCGACCACTGCGGCGTGCAGCTGGTTCTCATCGCGCATCGGCGCGGTGCAGCCTTCCAGGTAGGACACGTATGCCTTGTCCTCGCAGATGATGAGGGTGCGCTCGAACTGGCCGGTGTGGCCGGCGTTGATGCGGAAGTAGGTGCTCAGTTCCATCGGGCAGCGCACGCCCTTGGGGATGAACACGAAGCTGCCGTCGGAGAACACGGCCGAGTTCAGCGCGGCGAAGTAGTTGTCGCCGACCGGCACCACGGTGCCCAGGTACTGCTTCACCAGTTCCGGGTGTTCCTTGATCGCTTCGGACATGGAGCAGAAGATCACGCCCTTTTCGGCCAGTTCCTTGCGGAAGGTGGTGCCGACCGAGACCGAGTCGAATACCGCGTCCACCGCCACGCCGGCCAGCTTGGCGCGCTCGTGCAGCGGCACGCCGAGCTTGTCGTAGGTATCCAGCAGTTCCTTCGGCACGTCGTCCAGCGAGGCGTACTTCGGGCCCTTGGGCGCGGAGTAGTAGCTGAGCGCCTGCAGGTCGATCGCGGCGATCTGCAGCTTGGCCCAGTCCGGCATCGGCATGGTCAGGAAGTGGCGGTAGGCGTCCAGGCGCCATTGCGTCATCCACTCCGGCTCGTCCTTCTTGGCCGACAGGGCACGGATGGTGTCCTCGTCTAGGCCGGGCGGCAACGAGTCCGATTCGATGTCCGTGATGAAGCCGGCCGAATACTTGCGGCCGAGCTGCTCGTGGATCTCGCGGTTGGGGGTATCGCCGGGGGCGACGGTGTCGAGGATATCGGTGGCCATGGGGGCTGCCTGTGGATCAGGAGACGACATCCGCCGCGATCACGCGGCGGGGGACGTCAACAAGGGGAAGAGGGGGCAGGATCTGCGCCAGGGTGACCTTGCGCAGTGCGTCGGACACCACGTTGTTGATCATCCGCCAGCTGCTGCGCGCGCCGCACTGCAGCTCGCGTCCGCACTGGCTGTGGTCATGCGCGCACTCGGTCAGGCCCAGCGGGCCTTCCATGGCTTCGACGACTTCGAACAGGCTGATCTGGTCGGGCCGGCGGGTCAGCCGGTAGCCACCACGCACGCCACGCAGTCCTTCCACCAGCCCGGCCTGGGCCAGCGGCTTGAGCAGCTTGCTCACGGTGGGCGGCTCGAGGCTGGCAAATTCGGCCAGTTCGGTCGCACTGAGGACCTCGCCCGGGCGCGCGGCAAGGACGGTCAGGACGACAGTGGCGTAATCGGTAAGCTTGGTGACGCGGAGCATGGGGAGGGCAGAGCTGTAAAGCGGACTGAAATTGTACGCTTTTATGCTGGCGCATCCAACCCGGCCTGTTCAGGTGTTCCGGACGGCGCGCCAGCAGGGGCGCGGCGCGGACGTGGTTGGGCAATCACAAAGATTAAGCGAGAATCGACCATCCCAACGTTATGGCCAGCCACATGCCCAAGAAGATCCAAGCCCGCAAGTCGACCATTCACGGCAATGGCGTGTTCGCGCTGGCGCCGCTCAGGAAGGGCGAGCGGGTGATCCAGTACAAGGGGCTGCTGCGCAGCCACGCCGACGTGGATGCCGATGATACCGGGGATGTTGAGAGCGGTCACACCTTCCTGTTCACCCTGAACGACGACTACGTGATCGATGCCAACTACAAGGGCAACGATGCGCGCTGGCTGAATCACAGCTGCGACCCGAACTGCGAGGCCGTGATCGAGGAAGCCGAGGGTGACAACCGCCGCGAGGACAAGGTGTTCATCGAGGCGATCAAGGACATCAAGCCGGGCGACGAGCTGACCTACAACTACGGCATCACCCTGGCCGAGCGCCACACCGCGCGCCTGAAGAAGATCTGGGAATGCCGCTGCGGCTCGAAGAAGTGCACCGGGACGATGTTGCAGCCCAAACGATAAGAACGCGACGTCGACATCGCGGTCACCCTCCGCCAATGCGCGGACCTGCATGGTAAGGGCTCACTTTTCGAAGGAGCCCCCACATGGCACATGATCTGAACGGCAAGCGCGTCGCCATCCTCGCGACCGATGGCTTTGAACAGTCCGAGCTGCAGGAGCCGAAGCGGCTGCTGGAGTCCTGGGGCGCGAAGGTGTCGGTCGTCGCGCCGGGTAATGCCGGAAAAATCCGCGGCTGGAAGGACAAGGACTGGGGTGAAAGCGTTCCGGTCGACCAGCCGTTGGAGGGCGCCGACGCCGGCAGCTTCGACGCACTGGTGCTGCCGGGTGGGGTGATCAACCCCGATCAGCTGCGCACCCAGGCGCCGGCGGTGGAGTTCATCAAGGCGTTCGCGGCCGATGGGAAGCCGGTGGCGGCGATCTGCCATGGCCCGTGGCTGTTGGTGGAATCCGGCCTGGCCAAGGGCCGCAAGCTGACCTCGTGGCCGTCGCTGAAAAGCGATCTCGGTAATGCGGGCGCGCAGTGGACCGATGCGGAAGTGGTGGTGGACGACGGGGTGATCACCAGCCGCAAGCCGGATGATATTCCGGCGTTTTCCGAGGCCGTGGCGAAGGCACTGGTGGCGTGATCGTGGTGGTGGAGCCGGGCAGAGCCCGGCTCTACCAGCCGGGCAGAGCGCGGCTCTACCGGCCGAGGACGCCGGCGGGGACGAGGCTGCCGAGGTCCTGGTTGAAGGTTACGACCAGCTTGCCGTTCTGCACCTGGGCGGACTGCACCTGCAGTGCGCCGAGCATGGCGCCTACGGTCGGGTCGATCTTGTAGATCGGCTCGCGCCGGGCGTAGTCGACCAGGAAGGCGTTGAGCAGTTCGCGGGTGCGCGAATCGAGCCGGCCACCGTTGTTGACCGGCGTGAAGTCGTCCACGGTCGGCTGGTCCAGGTGGAAGCCCTGGGTCTGGGCGTCGTAGCGCAGGCCGCTGCTCAGTTTGACTTTGCCCAACGGTGCCGGTGCGCTGCCGGCCGTGGCCAGCGCGACATCGAAGCCCAGGTCCAGCCGGTTGCCCTGTGGCAGGGTCAGCTTCGGGTGGCTCATGGTCATGGCGATCAGGCCGCCGAGCGCGTCCTGGGTGCGCGGGAAGCTGGTGTCCAGGTACTGCTGGACGTCGCTCGCGCCCACCGACAGTTCGCGACCGGAAATGCTGGGGGCCGCCTGGGCGCCGACGGCGGCGGCGACGAGAACGGTGCAGGCGGCAAGGCGGGTGAGCAGGGGGCGTAGCTTCATGGGCGAAGGCGCGTTGGAGGAAGACGTCGACACCATAGCGCGTTGGGCTGAATCGGCGCTTCATGGGCGCCGTCGCGTGCCTGCGCGGTCACCGCAGCACGGGCTGCAGCGAGGCGCTGTGGATTTCCCAGCCGCTCCCGTCCGGGCGCGGCTGCAGCCGGTACCAGCCCTCGAAGATGAAGGTTCCGGTGCCGGTGGTGGCGCGGACCCGCACCGGCACTTCACGCAGGCGCGAAGGCTGGGCGGTGTCGCGGGCGATCGGGCTGCCGGTGTCCACGCGCAGGTTGCGCAGGTCGGGGATGTCGCGCAGCACGGCATCGTCGGGGCGGGCCCCGGTGCGGCCGCCGCTCCAGTACGCGTCGGAAGCGCTGCGGTCGCTGCCAGGCAGGGCATACATGTACCTGCGCACGGTGGCGCCTTCGTCGGCCGCGCCGGGCGCGACCGCGCCCGGCGTCGCTGCAACCGGCGTGGCCGTTTCGGGTTCGGAAGCGGCAGGGGCGTCGGCGTCGGGCAGCACGGCGGTGTCGGCGGCTTTCCCGGTGGACGCGCTGCCCTCGACCGGATCGGGTTGGCAGGAGCATCCGCCGAACAACAGTGGCAACAGCATTACGACTCGACGCATGGCGCACTCTCCCCGGAGAAGGGCAGAGTGTAGCGGCGCTTCAGGGCGCGCGCTGGATCCCGTCCAGTGCGGCCAGTACCTGGTCCAGCTGCGGCTGCAGCGCGGTCAGCGGGTGGCTGGGCTGGTCCGCGTAGCGCTGCGCCAGGTCGAGCAGCAACTGGGTGGCGACGATGGCAGCGGCGCGTTCATCACCGCTGAGCCCGGTCTGGCGGCGGGCCACTTCCAGCAGCCGCATCCAGTCCTGCTGGGCGCGGTGTTCCAGTTCGATCGTGCAGCGTCCGCTGCACTGCAGCCCGTCCTTCTCGATCGGGGTAACGGTGATGCGATAGCGTTGCGAGGGGCTGGCCATGGCGGTGCACTGTGGGGGGATGGACCCACCATAGGCGCGGCACGGGTGCCGGGCGACAGGCGCCGCCGCACGCAGTGTTCCACCTTGTGCGTTCCGTCCACGCTGCAGGGCGGCGCGGAGGCCGTGGCGGCTGGGTCTGCGCGCGCCAGCTGCGCGGGGGCGGCCTTTGGAAACGCTGTGTTTCGCGGCGCCGTGATGGCCCAAAAAAAGAACGGGACGGCCAAAGCCGTCCCGTCCGGGTGCTGCAGGAAGCGCGCTGATTACAGCGCGGCGTCCTTGAGCTTCTTGAGCGGACGCACCTTCAGCTTGGTGGTGGCCGGCTTGGCAGCGAACCACTGCTCTTCCTTGGTGAACGGGTTGATGCCCTTGCGCTTCGGCTTGGCCGCAACGCTGACGGTGGTGATCTTCAGCAGGCCCGGAAGGGTGAAGCTGCCTGCGCCCTTCTTGTGCACCGAGGAGGCCACGGCGGTTTCCAGCGAGGCCAGCACCGCGCGGACGTCCTTGGCGACAACGCCAGAGGCTTCGACGATGTGTGCAACCAGGCCGGACTTGGTCAGCACTTCCTTGATCGGCTTCGGAGCTGCCGGCTTGGCGGCGGCCTTCGTAGCGACTTTCTTCACTGCCTTCTTCGGGGCAGCCTTCTTAGCGGTCTTTGCCATGGTTTCCTGTTCCGTGATCGGTTGGTTGGGTGGTCGCGCCGAACCCATCGGCAAGCGAAATGTAGGGCAACAATGCGGCGCCGCCAATAGGCTAACGCATAAATATTCGGCTTTTCTGCATTCATGGTTACCGCAGTGCATCAGGACATGCCCGAAAAATGGGTGTCGGGGCGTGGCCCGAACCGGGCAGCGCGGCGTGCGTGGCACGCCTGCCGGGGCACGAAACGCCTTGGAAACAGCGCTTTGCGCGCTGCCTCGCGCGAACGCCGTGAGGGCCCGGCCGCTGGGGTGCGACCGGTAGCCGCAGCCGGGCGCGGCCAGACACGGCGCTAACGCCAGCCGGTCTACGCTGGTGCTGCCATTCACCCACAAAGGAAAAACCGATGGGCATTTCGCGTCATGCCACCGCGCACTGGGAAGGTGACCTCAAGACAGGCAAGGGACAACTCAGCACGCCGCAGAGTGGCCTGCTGGACAAGACCCGCTATGCCTTCAGCAGCCGCTTCGGCGATGAAAAGGGCACCAACCCGGAAGAGCTGATCGCCGCCGCGCACGCCGGCTGCTTCACCATGGCGCTGTCGGCCAAGCTCACCGAGGCCGGTTTCGTGCCTACCTCGCTGGACACCGAAGCGAAGGTCGACCTGTCGATGGAAGGTGGCCCGCAGCTGTCGCAGATCACGCTCAAGGTCAAAGCGGTGGTCCCTAACATCGACGCGACCCAGTTCCGCGCCATTGCCGATGATGCCAAGCAGAACTGCCCGGTATCCAAAGCGCTGAGCGCGGTACCGATCAGCCTGGAGGCCGAGCTGGCATCCTGAGCCGAACCGCAAGGGGGCGGGCGACCCGGCCCCCTGCGTAGAGCCACGCCCTGCGTGGCTGAGCACGGTGCAGAAAGAAAAGCAGCCACGCAGGGCGTGGCTCTACCAGGCGATCGTTCCCTGGATCACGGTCTGCACCTGGCCGCCGGACCAGACGTCTCCTTCGGCATCCACGTGCAGGGTGAGGCGCGCATCGTGCCCCACCTCCCGCCCTTGGCTGACCACGTAACTGCCGTCCCGGCCCGGCAGCGCATCGCGGCTGTCCAGCCAGGCCGCCAGCACGGCGTTGGCAGCGCCTGAGGCAGCATCTTCGAAGCGCCGCCCATTGCCGACGAACGCGCGGGCGGCCAGGTCGTAGCCCGGCCCCGCGCCTCGCGCGTATGCGAATACGCCCATGCTGTCGGTGCTTTCCGCCAAGGCGGCGATGGCATCCCAGTCCGGCGACAGCGCGCGCAACGTGGCTTCATCGGTCAGTTCCACCACCCACCAGCTGCGTCCGCCGGACATGCGGGCAGGCGGCAGTTCGCCCAGCGCCCATCCGGCCAGCGCAACCTTCAGGCGCGGATCATCGGCGGTGGTCACTTCGGCCACCGCCGCGCGCGGGGTACGGATGGCGATGCTGCGCGCGGCGCCTTCACCCACCACCCGCAGCGGCAGCGCGCCGGCGATGCCGTCCTGGACCAGGAGACCGTCCACCGGCGCGGCCAGGCCCGCCTCCAGCACCGCATGGGCGGTGCCCACGCTGGGGTGGCCGGCGAACGGAACTTCCTTCTGCGGGCTGAACATGCGGATGCGGTAGCTGGCGCCCGCCGCCTGCGGTGCGAACACGAAGGTGGTTTCCGGCAGCCGGGTCCAGCGCGCGATCGCCTGCATGCGCGCATCGTCCAGGTCCTCCGCGTCCAGCACCACGGCCAGCGGGTTGCCGGCGCCGGGGTAGGGGGAGAACACGTCAAGCTGGAGGAATCGGCGGGCAGTCATGGCAGGTCGGTCAGGCGGAACGGTCGGGCAGCTTAACAAGCCCGCGCGGCCGGGTCCGGGGCGAGCGGCCGATGCCGCCGCGCAGGCCCTGCCGGGGCCGGGCTTGGCATAGAATCAGAGGTTCGGCCCGGCATGCCGGATCGATCCCCCCACTACCTACCCATTCCTACCTCCATGTCAGCTTCCCCCCTTGTCGATCGCTGGATCGTACTGAAGTTCGGCGGCACCTCCGTGTCGCGTCGTCACCGCTGGGACACGATCGGGAAGCTGGCGAAAAAACGTGCGGAAGAAACCGGCGCGCGCGTGCTGGTGGTGGTGTCGGCCCTGTCCGGGGTCACCAATGAATTGACCGCGATCGCCGATGGCGCCGCCGACAGCCGCACCCGCGTGGATGCACTCGTGGCCCGCCACCGCGAATTCCTGGCCGAGCTCGAGCTGGACGCCAGCGCGCTGGATGTGCGCCTGGCCGCGCTGCAGGGCCTGCTGGATGACCCGCGCGCCGCCGCCCGCCCGCTGGAATGGCAGGCCGACGTGCTGGGCCAGGGCGAACTGCTGTCCTCCACCATCGGCGCGGCCTACCTGCGCGCCAGCGGCCTGGATTTCGGCTGGATGGACGCCCGTGAGTGGCTGCAGGCGCTGCCGCCGCAGCCGAACCAGAGCGACTGGTCGCAGCGGCTGTCGGTGAACTGCCAGTGGCGTTCGGACGACGAGTGGGCTGCTGGCTTCCGCGCGCAGCCGACCCGCATGCTGATCACCCAGGGCTTCATCTCGCGGCATGCCGACGGCGGCACCGCGATCCTCGGCCGCGGCGGCTCGGATACCTCGGCGGCGTACTTCGGCGCGCTGCTCGGCGCCAGCCGGGTGGAAATCTGGACCGACGTGCCGGGCATGTTCAGCGCCAACCCGAAGGACGTGCCCGATGCGCGCCTGCTGACCCGCCTGGATTATTACGAAGCGCAGGAAATCGCCACCACCGGCGCCAAGGTGCTGCACCCGCGCTCGATCAAGCCGTGCCGCGACGCCGGCGTGCCGATGGCGATCCTGGACACCGAGCGCCCGGAGCTGCCGGGCACCAGCATCGACGGCAATGCCGCACCGGTGCCCGGGGTGAAGGCGATCAGTCGCCGCAACGGCATCGTGCTGGTGTCGATGGAAGGCATCGGCATGTGGCAGCAGGTCGGCTTCCTGGCCGACGTGTTCGGGCTGTTCAAGAAGCATGGGCTGTCGGTGGACCTGATCGGTTCGGCCGAAACCAACGTGACCGTCTCGCTGGACCCGTCCGAGAACCTGGTCAACACGGATGTGCTGGCCGCGCTGTCGGCCGACCTGTCGCAGATCTGCAAGGTCAAGATCATCGTGCCGTGCGCGGCGATCACCCTGGTCGGGCGCGGCATGCGCTCGCTGCTGCACAAGCTGTCTGACGTGTGGGCGACCTTCGGGCGCGAGCGCGTGCACATGATTTCGCAGTCGTCCAACGACCTCAACCTGACCTTCGTCATCGATGAAGCCGACGCCGACGGCCTGCTGCCGATCCTGCATGCCGAGCTGATCGACAGCGGCGCCATGCCTGTGGAAGAGGGCGAAGTGTTCGGCCCGCGCTGGCGCGAGATCGCCGGCACCATCCGCCCGCGCGAGACCGCGTGGTGGCGGGGCCAGCGCGAGCACCTGCTGCACCTGGCCCAGGCCGGTACGCCGCGGTACGTGTACAACCTGGCCACGGTGCGGGCGCGGGCGCGGGCGCTGGCCGCGATCAAGCCGATCGACCAGCGCTACTACGCGATCAAGGCCAACAGCCATCCGGCGATCCTGGAGCTGCTGGAGCAGGAAGGCTTCGGCCTGGAGTGCGTGTCGCACGGCGAGCTCAAGCACGTGTTCAACGTGCTGCCGACCCTGTCGCCGCGGCGGGTCCTGTTCACCCCCAGCTTCGCGCCGCGGACCGAGTACGAAGCCGCGTTCGCGCTGGGCGTTACCGTGACCGTGGACAACGTGGAGGCGCTGCAGCGCTGGCCGGAGCTGTTCCGCAACCGCGAGCTGTGGCTGCGCGTGGACCTGGGCCGTGGCGAAGGCCACCACGCCAAGGTCCGCACCGGCGGCAAGGACTCCAAGTTCGGCCTGCCGATCGCGCGCGTGGACGAGTTCGTGCGCCTGGCCGAAGCACTGGGCACCCGCGTGGTGGGCCTGCACGCTCACCTGGGCAGCGGCGTGGAAACCGCGCAGCACTGGCGCCTGATGTGCGACGAACTGGCCGGCTTCGCGCGCCGGATCGGCAGCGTGGAGACCATCGACATCGGCGGTGGCCTGCCCATTCCGTACAGCGCGGATGACGAGCCGTTCGACCTGCAGGCGTGGGCGGTCGGCCTGGCCGAGGTCAAGGCCGTGCACCCGGCGTTCCGCCTGGCGATCGAGCCCGGCCGCTACCTGGTGGCCGAATCCGGCGTGCTGCTCACCACCGCCACCCAGGTGGTGGAGAAGGACGGCGTGCGCCGGGTCGGCCTGGATGCGGGCATGAACAGCCTGATGCGCCCGGCGCTGTATGACGCCTGGCACGACATCGAGAACCTGAGCCGGCTGGGCGGGTATGCCGAAGGCCTGTTCGACGTGGTCGGACCGATCTGCGAATCCAGCGACGTGTTCGGCAAGCGCCGCCGCCTGCCGGTGTCCACCGCGCCGGACGATGTGATGCTGATCGCCGATGCCGGTGCCTACGGCTACGTGATGGCCAATACCTACAACCAGCGCGAGTTGCCGCGCGAGGACGTCATCGATGACGTGCCCTGAGCGCGCGCCGCTGGTTTCCCCTGTTGCCTCACCGGATACCCCATGACTGCTTTCGATAAACACCAGGTTGCCTGTTTCCGCTTCGTCCGCTGCGATTTCGCCGCGGACACCGGCGTGGCGCAGCTGGTCTATGCCTTCGACAACGGCCCCGAGCTGGTCGAGACGGTCACCATTCCCGGCGCCCCGTTCGTGCTGGAAGGCGCCCGCGCCGACGCCGTGCAGCAGGCGCTGCGCCTGCTGCACCTGATTGCCGGTGTCAGCTACTACAAGGCAGGCGTTCCGGCGCAGGTGCGCATCGACAGCTACGCTGTCGACGCCGACACCGCCGCGCTGGTGGAAACGGTGTATATCAACGGGCTGGGCGAATTTGCCTACCGCAACGGACTGAACCTGCGCGGGCGCTTCCGCCTGCCGGTCGAGGGCGAAGCGGTGGTGGCCCCCGCGCTGGGACTGCGCGAGCATGCGCTGGTGGCCATCGGCGGTGGCAAGGATTCGCTGGTCAGCATCGAGGCGCTGCGCACGCTGGGCATCGCCGAAACGGTGACCTGGATCGGCGGCTCGCAGCTGATCCGTGCCTGCGCCGAGCGCACCGGCCTGCCCACGCTCAACATCGGCCGCACGCTGGCGCCGGAGCTGTTCGAGCTCAACCGCCAGGGCGCGTGGAACGGGCATATCCCGGTCACCGCAGTGAATTCGGCGATCATGGTGCTGGCCGCGCTGCTGCAGGGCGTGGACCAGGTGGTGTTCTCCAACGAGCGTTCGGCCAGCTACGGCAGCCAGATTCCGGGCACGGGCGAAGTGAACCACCAGTGGTCGAAGGGCTGGGCGTTCGAGCAGGCCTTCGGCGAGCACCTTGAAAAGCACGTGGCCGCCGACCTGCATTACTACTCGCTGCTGCGCCCGCTGTCGGAGCTGGCGGTGGCGCGCCAGTTCGCCAGGACCGATTTCTACGACGCGCACTTCTCCAGCTGCAACCGCAACTTCCACATCCTTGGCGAGCGCCCGGTGAACCGCTGGTGCGGGGTCTGCCCGAAGTGCCACTTCGTGTTCCTGGCGCTGGCCCCGTTCATGCCCAAGACGCGGCTGGTGGGCATCTTCGGCCGGAACCTGCTGGACGACCCGGACCAGGCCGGCGGCTTCGATGCGCTGCTTGAATTCCAGGACCACAAGCCGTTCGAATGCGTGGGCGAAGGCCGCGAATCGCGTGCCGCGATGGCCACCCTGGCGGCGCGCCCGGAATGGAACGAAGACGCGCTGGTGAAGCGCTTCGTCCAGGAGATCCAGCCGCAGCTGGACGGCGCCGAACTGCAGATCGAACCGCTGCTGGTGCTGGAAGGCGAGCACCGCATTCCAGCGGCGATCTGGGAGCGCCTGCGTGCGAATTTCGCAGCTTGAAGGCAGGCGCGTAGCGCTGTGGGGCTGGGGGCGTGAGGGGCGTGCGGCGTTCGCCGTCCTTCGCCAGCGCCTGCCCGCGCTGGAGCTGACCCTGTTCTGCCCCGACGCCGAGGCCGCCGCTGCGCGTGCCGAGGCGGGGAATGCGCTGCAGGTGCGGTCGGATGTGAGCGCTGAATCCCTGGCCGCGTTTGAGGTGGTGATCAAGTCGCCGGGGATCAGCCCCTACGGGGAAGCCGCGGTTGCCGCCGCCGCGCGGGGCACGCAGATCATCGGCGGCACGTCGTTGTGGTTCGCCGAACACGCCGATGACCAGGGCACCGTGCGCGACACCGTTTGCGTGACCGGCACCAAGGGCAAGAGCACCACCACCTCGTTGCTGGCGCATCTGCTGCGCGCCTCGGGCGCGCGGACCGGGCTGGTGGGCAACATCGGCCTGCCGCTGCTGGAGGTGCTGGACCCGCAACCGGCGCCGGCGTACTGGGCGGTGGAGCTGTCCAGCTACCAGACCGGCGAGGTGGCGCGCAGTGGCGCGCACCCGCAGGTGGCGGTGGTGCTGAACCTGTTCCCGGAACACCTGGACTGGCACGGCAGCGAAGCGCGCTACATCGAGGACAAGCTGGCGCTGGTGACCGGCGCGGCACCGCGTATCGCGGTGCTCAACGCGGCCGACCCGCACCTGGCCGCGCTGTCGCTGCCGGACAGCGAAGTAGTGTGGTTCAACCAGCCGCAGGGCTGGCACATGCGCGGCGAGTGGGTGTATCGCGGCGAGCAGCAGGTGTTCGATACCGCGAACACGCCGCTGCCGGGTCGGCACAACCGCGGCAACCTGTGCGCGGTGCTGGCGGCGATCGAGGCCCTCGGGCTGGATGCCGTCGCGCTGGCGCCGGCGGTGCAGGACTTCCGGCCGCTGCCCAACCGCCTGCAGACCCTCGGCAGCCGGGGCGCGCTGCGCTTCGTCAACGATTCGATCAGCACCACGCCGCACGCCAGCCTGGCGGCGCTGGACTGCTTCGCCGGCCAGCGCATCGCGCTGCTGGTGGGCGGGCATGACCGGGGCCTGGACTGGCACGATTTCGTGGACCACATGGCGCATGACGTGCCGCCGGTGGAGATCGTCACCATGGGCGCCAATGGACCGCGCATCCACGCGTTGCTGCAGCCGCTGGCGGACGCCGGGCGGTTCGGGCTGCACGCGGCGGGTGACCTGGACGAGGCGGTGCGGCTGGCCTGCAGCGCGCTGGGTGCGCAGGGTGGGGTGGTGCTGCTGTCGCCGGGCGCGCCCAGTTTCGGGGCGTACCGCGATTACGTCGCCCGCGGCCGCCATTTCGCCGAGCTGGCCGGGTTCGATCCGGACCAGATCACCGCGATCCCGGGGATCGGGATCGCCTGACGTTTCGCCAACGGCGCAGCCGCCGGTAGAGCGGACGGTAGAGCGGACTGTCAGTCCGCTGCTCTTCGCGGACCACCCTGGCATAGCGCCGACGGCGCAGCCGGACGGTAGAGCGGACTGTTAGTCCGCTGCTCTTCGCGGACCACCTTGGCATAGCGCCAACGGCGCAGCCGGACGGTAGAGCGGACTGTTAGTCCGCTGCTCTTCGCGGACCACCTTGGCAT
>NZ_VDQT01000001.1:1131599-1248221 GCF_007667275.1 Stenotrophomonas rhizophila | reverse complement strand
GCATAGCGCCAACGGCGCAGCCGACTAACAGTCGGCTCTACCACCCCCCGTGTGACCATCCGCCGAGTGACCACCCGCCGCGTTACCACCCCCCGTGTGACCATCGGCCGCGTTACAACCCGCGACGCGCGCCCCGCCGCGTTGGTACCCGCCACGTGCCCCACGCCGCGTAGCCACCCGTCACCTGCGGCCCGTCACATGTTCCGGCATACACTCTGGGCTCTTTCCCAGAGGGAGCAGGCGCATGAAGCAGCAATGGCAGTGGGGTGCGGCACTGGTACTGGGCATGACGGCATTGCCGGCGGTGGCGGCGATGCAGGCCAAGCCAGTGGAGTGGCAGCACGACGGGACCACCTTCAGCGGGGTGCTGGTCTACGACGACGAAGACAACGACAAGCGCCCGGGCCTGGTGATGGTGCCAAACTGGCGCGGCGTCAACGACTCGGCGATCGCCAAGGCCAAGCAGCTGGCCGGCGACGACTACGTGGTGCTGGTGGCGGACGTGTATGGCAAGGGCGTGCGCCCGAAGACCGACGCCGAAGCCGGCCCGGTCGCCACCAAGCTGCGCAATGACCGCCCGGTGCTGCGCGCCCGCGCGCTGAAGGCGCTGGAGGTGCTCAAGGCCCAGGCCGGCAATGCGCCGCTGGATGCCTCGAAGATCGGCGCGGTCGGGTTCTGCTTCGGTGGCACGACGGTGCTGGAACTGGCCCGTGCCGGTGCGCCGCTGGCGGGCGTGGTGAGCCTGCATGGCGGGCTGGGGTCGCCGCTGCCGGCCAAGGCCGGTGGAACGCACCCGTCGGTGCTGGTACTCAACGGTGCCGATGACAAGGGCATCAGCAAGGACGACATCGCCAGCTTCGAGCAGGAGATGAACGCGGCCAAGGTCGATTGGGAGTTCACCAATTACAGCGGTGCGGTGCATTGTTTCGCCGAGGCCGACGCCAACAACCCGCCGGGGTGCCTGTACAACGAGCGCGCGGCGAAGCGGGCGTGGGAAAGCCTGGATACGTTCTTCGAACGGTTGTTCGACAAGCGCTGACGCACGCCGCGTTGCGGCGCCGCCCGACCAACGGTCGGGCGCTACCCCGGAATGCGAAATGCACGTGCCAGCCCGGTAGGCGGCGACCGTTGGTCGTCGCGCCCCGATAAATGCCGGGGCCAGCCCGGTAGGTGACGACCGTTGGTCGTCACCCGCGGAATCAATGCGAACGCTGTACCGCGTAACGGGCCAAGCCGCGCAGGGCGGCGACCGCGTCGTTGTCAGCCAGGCCGTCGAGCGCGCGCTCGGCGGCGTCGGCATATTCCTCGGCGCGGCGGCGGCTGTAATCCAGCCCGCCGGTGGCGTGGATGGCGGCCAGCACTTCCGGCATGGCGTCGGCATCGCCGTTCTGCACGATGGTGCGCAGGCGCTCGCGGGTGGTGGCGTCGGTATGCGCCATGGCGTGGATCAGCGGCAGGGTCGCCTTGCCTTCGGCCAGGTCGTCGCCCAGGTTCTTGCCCAGTTCCTCGGCGTTGGCCGAGTAATCCAGCACGTCGTCGGCGATCTGGAAGGCATAGCCCAGCGCCATGCCGTAGTCGTACAGCGCCTGCTGGGTGGCCTCGTCGACGCCGCTGGCCAGCGCGCCCAGGCGGGTGCCGGCGGCGAACAGCACCGCGGTCTTGCGTTCGATCACCCGCAGGTAGGCCGCTTCGTCGGTGTCCGGGTTGTGCACGTGCAGCAGCTGCAGCACTTCGCCTTCGGCGATCCGGTTGGTGGTGTCGGCCAGGATCTGCATGACCGGCATGCGGTCCAGTTCCACCATCAGCTGGAAGCTGCGCGAGTACAGGAAGTCGCCCACCAGCACGCTGGGCGCGTTGCCCCACAGCGCATTGGCGGTGCTGCGGCCACGCCGCAGGCTGGATTCGTCGACCACGTCGTCGTGCAGCAGGGTCGAGGTGTGGATGAACTCGATGATGGCCGCCAGCTGGTGGTGCTCCGGGCCGGCCTGGCCGACCGCTTGTCCGGCCAGCATGACCAGCATCGGCCGCAGGCGCTTGCCGCCGGCGGAGATGATGTGGTCGGCGATCTGGTTGATCAGCACGACATCCGAGGACAGTCGGCGGCGAATCAGCGCATCGACGGCGGCCATGTCGGGCGCGGCGAGCGACTGGATCTGGGGCAGGCCCAGCGCGGGGCGGGTGTCTTCGGTGATGGTCATGCGGTCTGACTTTCAGGCTTGGGCGGAATTATAGGCGGTGCGGGCGTATTCCGCCCGCGAAGGCCGCCGCGCCCCGGCAGGGCGTGAATACGTATGCACCCCGCGCCACCGCCGAGGGCAGCCCGCTAAGCTTGTCGGGTACGTTCTGGCGCCCGTGGGAGGGCGCCCTGGAAGCCCGGAGGGGGGCCCTCGATGACGCAGACTCCATGGTGGCGCGGTGCCGTCATCTACCAGATTTACCCGCGCAGTTTCCTCGATGCCAATGGTGACGGGGTGGGCGACCTGCCCGGCATCATCGAGCGCCTGGATTACGTGGCCTCGCTGGGCGTGGACGCGATCTGGATTTCGCCGTTTTTCACTTCGCCGATGGCTGACTTCGGCTACGACATCGCCGACCACCGCGACGTGGACCCGCTGTTCGGCACCCTGGCCGACTTCGACCGCCTGCTGGCCAGGGCGCACGCGCTGGGCCTGAAGGTGATGATCGACCAGGTGTTCAGCCACACCTCGATCGAGCATGCCTGGTTCCGCGAAAGCCGCCAGGACCGTACCAATCCCAAGGCGGACTGGTACGTGTGGGCCGACCCGCGCGAGGACGGCACCCCGCCCAACAACTGGATGTCGATCTTCGGCGGCGTGGCTTGGCAGTGGGAGCCGCGCCGCGAGCAGTACTTCCTGCACAACTTCCTGGCCGACCAGCCGGACCTGGATTTCCACAACCCGGCCGTGCAGCAGGCGACGCTGGACTACGTGAAGTTCTGGCTGGACCGGGGCGTGGACGGCTTCCGCCTGGATTCGATCAACTTCTGCTTCCACGACCGGGAGCTGCGCGACAACCCGGCCAAGCCGGCGGAGAAGCGCCTGGGCCGTGGCTTCAGCGCGGACAATCCGTACGCGTACCAGTACCACTACTACAACAACACGCGCCCGGAGAACCTGCCGTTCATCGAGCGCCTGCGCGGGCTGCTGGACCAGTACCCGGGCGCGGTCAGCCTGGGCGAAATTTCGGCCGAGGATTCGCTGGCGACCACCGCCGAATACACTGCGCCGGGCCGCCTGCACATGGGCTACAGCTTCGAGCTGCTGGTGAAGGATTACAGCGCTGCCTACATCCGCGACACCGTGTCGCGGCTGGAAGCGACCATGACCGAGGGCTGGCCGTGCTGGGCGATCTCCAACCACGACGTGGAGCGCGCGGTGACGCGCTGGGGCGGGCATCCCGCACAGCCGCGCCTTGCGCGCCTGCTGGTTGCGGTGCTCTGCTCGCTGCGCGGGTCGATCTGCCTGTACCAGGGCGAGGAACTGGGCCTGGGCGAGGCGGAGGTGCCGTTCGAGGCGCTGCAGGATCCGTATGGGATCACTTTCTGGCCTAACTTCAAGGGCCGCGACGGATGCCGCACGCCGATGCCGTGGCTGGACGCGCCACTGGCGGGGTTCACCACGGGTACGCCGTGGCTGCCGATCCCGGAGCAACACCGCAGTGCGGCGGTGGCCGTGCAGGAACACGATCCACACTCGGTGTTGAACGCGTTCCGCCAGTTCCTGGCGTGGCGGCGGACGATGCCGACGCTGTTGCTGGGTGATATCCGTTTCCTGGAGACGGCCGAACCGGTGCTGATGTTTGAACGCACGCACGGTGATGAGACGCTGCTGCTTGCGTTCAACCTGTCGGCCGAGGCGGTACAGGTGGCGTTGCCGGCGGGCGACTGGCACGCGCTGCACGTGCCGGGGCCGGATGCGGGGCAGGCCGAGGGTTCGCAGCTGGCGCTGCCGGCGCAGGCGATGTACTGCGCGCGGCGCGGCTGATTCACGATTTCCGGTGGTATTGAAGGGCGGGGCTGCGAAGTCCCGCCCTTTTTTTGTTCTCCGCTTGCTTCCGAAGGCCGTGGAAGCTGGGTGCGCGGTCTTCGATCAAGTTAATCGCGAGCGTTAAGGGCCCCGCCGCGGCCGGCAGGCCCCTATGCAAATGTCCCCCGGCCGACGCCTGCGGCGACGGCCTCCTCCTTTACTTTGCCAGGGACCTACCGGCCGCGACGGGGCTCGACTTACGGCTCGCGATGGAAAAGCGGAAATCAGGGGCGACGCCGGTGGGGTGAGTGCGGGGCCGCCATGCCCTTGCGGCGAAGTAAAGGAGGAGGTGGCGGCCGCAGGCCGACGCCGGGGGACATTCGCAGGCAAGGGTATGGCGGCCCCGCACTCGCCCCACCGGCACCCGCGTTTGATTCACCACTGACCCACGACAAAAAACCCGCTGCTCGCGCAGCGGGTTCTTCGTTCGTGCTTCATGCCAGGATCAGAACTTGTAGTTCACACCCAGCATGTACGTGCGGCCCCACTCGATGTATTCGAGCGGGCGATCCTTGGTGCCGGCATACGTGCGGTACGGTTCGTTGGTCAGGTTGCTTCCCTGCAGCAGCAGGGTCAGGCCCTTCATGGCGCTGTCGTCGGCGAAGGTGTAGCTGATCTGCGCGTCGGTCACGTTCTCGCCCACCACGTAACGCAGGGTGCGGTTGCCGTTGAAGTTGCCGATCTCACCGATGAAGTCCGAACGACGACGCTGGCTCACGCGCGCTTCGAAGCCGTTGCGCTCGTAGTAGGCGGTGAAGTTGTACACGCGCTCGGACAGGCCCGGCAGGCTGATCGGATCGGTACCCACGCTGGAGGCGCTTTCCGGGTCCAGGATCTCGATGTCGCTGTCGTTGAAGGTCGCGCTGGCCTGGATGCCGAAGCCGAGCAGGGGCGCGGCAATCATCTCCAGCGGCAGCGAGGCGGTCAGTTCCAGGCCACGCAGGGTGCCGCCGTTGCCGTTCTCCGGGGTGGAGAAGGTACCGGTGGTCAGGACCGGCGCGGTCATGCCCGGCGGCGGAACGTAGCCGATCAGCAGGTTGCTGAAGTCATAGTCGTCCACCGACTGGGTGTAGATATAGCTTTTCAGATCCTTGTAGAAGATCGCTGCGGCCAGATATGCCTTTTCGCCAAAGTATTTCTCATACGACAGGTCGATGGCGTTGGCGCGCCAGGGGTCCAGCAACGGATTGCCACCGCTGCCGCCGGGCCTGCCGTTGTTGCTGTCCACGCCGAACTCCAGTCCCGCGCGCATCTGGTCCACGCGCGGACGCGCCACCTGCTTGGCGACCGCAAAGCGCAGGGTCTGCTGGTGCGGGAACAGGAACGCCAGGTTCAGGCTGGGCAGCCAGTCGGTGTAGGTCTTGCCTGCATCGATGGGCAGGACTTCCTGTCCGGCCGGTCGCGAGCGGTCGAAGTAGTTCGACTGCGAACTCTGGTCGGTGCGGACCATCTGCACGCCGATGTTGCCGCGCACGCCCACGTCGCCCAGGTCGGTATTGATGTTGGCGCGTACCCAGGCAGTGGTGGTCTTCTCCTGCACCACCCACGACTTCGGGATCAGGTAGTCGAGGTTGGTGACCGGGTTGAACTCCATGTAGCGACCCACCGCGGCCGGTACGTTCCAGGCCGGGATGTAGCCGATGCCCGCGAAGCCCAGGTTGACCGGGCTGTACTGCAGATCGGAGGCGATGGTCGATTCGCCCTGGTCACCAAGCAGGATGTTGCCCTCGGCCTGGGTCTTCTGCTTGCGACGGTCTGCGTAGTTGACGCCCACGTCCAGGTCGGAGAACCACGCGGACATGCGCTCCGGCAGGGCGAAGGTGGCGGCAAGGCGCGCGGCCTTCAGACGGTCCTCCACTTCAGGCACCTTGCCGTAGCCCGAACCATAGATGGTATTGGTCAGGAACAGCGACTCCGGATTCGAATAGTCCCGGCCCGGAGTGATCTGCGAGAAGCCGTTGGCATTCACGTCGACGCCGATGGTGTCGAACTGCGGGCGCGGGATCAGCTGGAGGTTGTTCTCCAGGTTGAGTTCCTTGCGGGTGGCCTTGGAGTAGTTGACGTCGGCTACCAGCTTGACGCCCTCCAGGTTGACCTCATTGTTCCAGCCGAAGGCATCGATCTTGTCCTCGCGCTTGTTGTACATGCCGCGCACCAGCGGGTAGGCATTGCTGATCGTGCCTCCGGTGAAGGTGCCGTCCGGGTTGGTGCGGACGTTGCTGAACACCGGCAGGAGCGCCCCCGGCACGTTGCCATCTTCGCCGTTGCCGCTGAGGCTCAGCTCGAACTGGTTGGCGGTGTCGATCTGCTCCGCTTCGGTGTGGAACAGGTCAAGGGTGCTGGTCCACACGTTGGAGGGGCGGAACTGCACGGTGGCCATGTAACCGTCGCGCTTGGCGTTGCCGGTACGGCGCAGGGCCTTGATGCCGTCCGAGAAGTAGGTACCAGGTGCCACGCCCCGACGCTCGCCGTTGTCCGTGTGCTCGGTGGTCCACGGCTCATACAGGCCGACCTGGTTTTCCTGGATCGGGTTGTCGCTGTGCGCGTAGCCCAGCGCGATGCCCCAGGTGTTGTCGGCGAACTGGTCGATGTAGCTGGCGCTGAAGCGGTTGCCGAAGGCGTCCACGTTGGCGGCCTTGCCCAGCGAGTTCTTCGAGTAGCGGCCGCTGACCGCGATCACGCGCTCGCCGAAGCTCAGCGGACGCACGCTCTGCATGTCGATGGTGCCGGACAGGCCCTGGCCGACCAGCGCGGCGTCCGGGGTCTTGTACACGGTCACGCCGTTGATGAGTTCGGACGGGTACTGGTCGAACTCGACGCTGCGGTTGTCGCCGGTGCTGACCACTTCACGCCCATTGAGCAGGGTGGTGGCGAAATCAGGCGACAGGCCGCGCACGCTGATGACCTGGGCGCGGCCGGCCACGCGCTGGGCGGCCAGGCCGGGCAGGCGGGCCAGCGATTCGGCGATGCTCACGTCGGGCAGCTTGCCGATGTCTTCGGCCGAGATGACCTCGACCACCGAGGTGGCGTCCTGCTTGATCGCGATGGCATTCTCGATGCCGCGACGGATGCCGGTCACCTGCACGGTGTCCAGCTCGGTGGCCGCGCTGCCGGTGGTCGGCGCGGTGGTGGTGGACTGCGCCGACGCCAATGACGGCGTCAGGGCGACGGCCAGCGCGATACTCAGCGCGCTGCGCTTGCGATTCAACATTTTCCCCTCCCAGGCAATGTTGCCAAACTCATGTTGTGATCAACGGCGATGCGTTGCCGCAGGTGTCACGGCGTGGTGGCCGTTGACTGCGTGGCTATGGTAGGCAGCGCGCCTTCGGCGCGAATCATCCTGCATACGTATTCAATGAAAATGCGGGATTGTGGAACCGGTTTCACCGGCGGCACGACCAACGGTCGTGCCCTACCGGGGCATTTGACGCCCGCGGGTGGTACGCGTGTGCGGGCGAGGTAGGTAACGACCGTTGGTCGTTACGGCTTCACAACGGGGTAAACCGGATGGCTTGGCCACCACCGGGCGCCAGCACGATGGTCAGGGTGTCCGCGCTGGTGACCTGGCGGGTTTCGCGCCTGAACGCGAACGGATTGGACTGATAATCCGCACCCTCCCCATCGCGGTAGATCTCGGCGCGGTAACGCACGCCGGGCTCCAGGAACGACAGCGGTACCGGCAGCGAACGGCCGTGCTCATCGGTGATGCTGCCCAAGAACCAGTCGCGGCTGTTGCGGTCCTTGCGCGCAATGGTCACGTAGTCGCCCACCTCGCCGTCCAGTACCCGGCTGTCGTCCCAGTCCACCGCCACGTCCTCGATGAAACGGAACGCCTCGCGGTGCTGTTCATAATGTTCAGGCAGGTCGGCCGCCATCTGGATCGGGCTGTAGATCACCACGTACAGCGCCAGCTGCCGCGCCAACGTGCTGGGAATGGGCTGGCCGTGGCGGCCTTTCAAACTGAGGATGCCGGGGGTGTAGTCCATCGGCCCGGACAGCATCCGGGTAAACACCAGATTGACCTCATGTTCGGGCGGGTTCGGCGGCTGGCCCCAGGCGTTGTATTCCATGCCGCGCGCACCCTCGCGCGAGATCCAGTTCGGATACGTGCGACGCAGTCCGGTGTCCTTGATCGGCTCGTGCGGGTTCACCGCGATATGCCGCTTCGCCGCTTCCTGCACCACCTTCAGGTGATGCCGGGCCATGAATTGGCCGTCGTGCCACTCGCGCCACAGCGGCCCGCCGGCCGGATTGCGCCGGTCCACCTGGCCGTCGTCGCACACATAGCCGCTCTTGAACGAGTCCACCCCCAGCCGCGCGTACAGGTCCAGCGCCGCACCCAGCTGGTCTTCGTAATGTTCGATGGCGCAGCCGGTTTCATGGTGGCCGATCAGGTGCACCCCTTGCTTCGCGCCGTGGGCCGACAACGCTTCAATGTCGAAATCGGGGGTGGCGCGGGTGAAATCGAAGTCGTAGCCGTTGCCGACCCACATGCCGTCCCAGCCCGGGTTCCAGCCTTCCACCAGCACGCCGCGGAAGCCGTGCCTGGCCGCGAAGTCGATCACCTTCTTCGTCTTCGCGGTGGTGGCCGCATGTCTCGGGCCGGTCGCCCAGCTTTCCTGGTCCAGGTGCATCGACCACCACACGCCCAGGTATTTGGACGGCTTAACCCAGCTCACATCGCCCAGTGCGTTGGGTTCGTTGAGGTTGAGGATGAGGTTGGAGTCGACCAACCCGCCGGCGGTGTCGCTGATCTGGAGGGTGCGCCACGGCGTGCTGAAGGGCAGGGTGCGGCGTACCTTCCAGCCCTCCGCCGAGGGCGACAGCTGGGCCCGCAGGCGCTGTCCGTCGGTGCGGCGCAGCCACATGCCGGCGTAGTCGACCAGCGCCGCCTCGTGGATCGCCACGTGCAGGCCATCGTGGCTGCGCAGGGTGAGCGGGGTATGCGCCAGCGGAACCTGGGCCAGTGGCGTGCGCTGGTACAGGTATTCGTAATGGATGGGCTCGCCGGCCGGAATCCACCACGCGGTGGATTCGGGGGCGATCGCGAACTCGGTGAGCTCGTCATCGATGATCGCCTCGCGCAGGCCCGGCTGTTCGGGGAAGCGGTAGCGGAAGCCCAGGCCGTCGTCGTAGACCCGGAACACCACGTCCAGGCGGCGCTTGGCACCACTGCGTTCGCCCAGCTGCACGGTGACTTCGCTGTAGTGGTTGCGCACGTTGCGGCGTTCGCCCCACGGCTGTTCCCAGGTGTCATCCACGCTGCGGGTGTGCTGGCCCAGCACTTCCAGGTCACGGTCCAGGCGCCCATCGCGCAACTGGAAGCCCAGCTTCGATTCAGCCACCACGGTCTGGCCCAGCCGTGCGACCCGGTAGCTGGGCATGCCGCCGTCGAGCTGCAGCGATACCTTCAGCACGTTGCCTGGGGAGCTGGCGCTGGCCACCGTGACCGGTTCAGCCTGGACAGCGCTGGCGCAGACCAGCAGGGACATCGCCAGCCAAGCCAGCGGACGGGACACGCGCAGTGCGCGCGGCAACGCAACAACCAAAGCCATTTCCCCTCCCAGGGCAGCCGGAATCCGGCTTGGACTATAGCCACGCTGGCAAGGGCGTCGCCGCGGTTGGCCATGAATACGTATGCAAGGTGCGCGGATAACCGCCTGCGCGGTGCGGTGACCAAGGGTCGTCGCCTACCATGCAGGCAGGCACCCTGGGAGGGGGCCGCGAGGGCAGCGCTCCGGTGCTGCCGAACCACACCGCGTGCAAGAAGGGAGGAAGGCAGACGGGCGCAGGCCGGTCGGCCGCTTTTCGATGCTGAAAACGATCTGCCTGACCGCTGCCCTTGGGGCGGCGCTGGTGTCCACCGCTGCGGCGGCGGACCTGACATTCGATGGGCGCACTGCGCGCGCCAGCACTGCGGCCGACGGCAGCTTCCAGCTGCTGGCGGACGGCAAAGCGGTGGCGATCGACGCCCAGCCGATGCGCAGCCGCACCGACAGCGTGTTGTTCGATGCGCTGTTCGCGTTGGCGCAACAGGAGATGGCCGCCGACCGCGTGGACGCGATCCGCGATCCGGCCTTCAATTTCGGTAACCCGGTGGACTGCGAGTGCTTCCAGACCGGCGAGCGCTGGCCCTACGTATGGACGCGCGACGTGAGTTTCGCCGCCGACCTGGCGCTGGCCCGGCTCGAGCCGATCCGGACCCGGCAGTCGCTGCAGTTCAAGCTGTCCAAGGCCCGCGACGGCGTGACGCCCGGTCTGTTCGTAGCCCAGGACACCGGCTCGGGCGGCAGCTGGCCGATCAGCAGCGACCGCGTGGTGTGGTTCCTGGCCGCGCGCGGCCTGACCGACAGCTCCAGCTTCATGACCGAGACATGGCAGGCGCTGCAGGCCACGCTGGAACAGGATCGCGCGATGGTGTTCGACCCGCGCATCGGGCTGTATCGGGGCGAGACCTCGTTCCTGGACTGGCGCGAGCAGACCTACCCGGACTGGACCCGACAGGACGTGCGCTTCATCGGCGAGTCCTTCGCGCTGTCCACCAACGTGCTGCACTACCAGGCGCTGCGCCTTGCGGAGAAGTATGCCCGTGAGCTTGGCGACGCCCGCGCCAGCGAGTACGCGGCCTGGGCCGACGCGCTGGCCACGCAGATCGACGCGCGCTTCTGGCGCGAAGACGCCGGCATGTACATGAGCTACATCGGCGAAGCCGCACACCTGGTGCCGTATGCCAAGTACGACCTGCTGGGCATCTCGCTGGGCGTGCTGGCCGAGGTGTTCCCGGCCGAGCGTGCCCGCCGCTCGCTGGCCAACTACCCGTACGTGGAAGGCGGCAGCCCGGTGGTGTGGCCGCAGGAAGCGCAGCAGCCGATCTACCACAACCGGGCGGTGTGGCCGTTCGTCAGCGCCTATTCGCTGCGTGCGGCACGCAAGGTGGATGATGCCACCCGCATCCAGCGCGAGATTGAATCGCTGATGCGCGGCAGCGCGCTGGCCGGCTCGAACATGGAAAATTACGAGATGCGCACGTTGGCCGTGCACGTCGACGAGGGCCCGTTGAGCGGCCCGGTGGTCAACTCGCCGCGCCAGCTGTGGTCGGTAGCCGGCTACCTCTCGATGGTGCTCGAAGGCGTGTTCGGCGTGGAAGCCGACGGCACGGTCGCGCCCAAGCTGCCGGTGGTGCTGGTCCCGCAGCTGTTCGGCAACCGCGACAGCATCGAGCTCGACACCGGCAGCACCCGCTACATCCTCAAGCGCCCCCGCAACCTCGACGGCGACCTGCTCGTAGCAAAGAAGATCGAGCGCAAGGGCAACACCGTAACCGTCCAGCTCGAACCGCGCAGGGTCACGCCACGCGTGTCCGCTTTCCGCGCAGACCCGGCAAACCCCAACGCCTTCGCCCCGGCCACCCCCGCCGCCCCGGCAGCGCAGAAGCGCGGCAACACCTGGACCATCGCCATTCCCGCCCACCACCAGCTCTGGCAAGACGGTATCGCGGTGGGCAGCTCCGCCACCCACACCGTCACCAACGACGGCCACCAGCACTGCATCAGCCTCACCCGTCGCGAAGGCGCCCTCGAATCGCTGCACAGCCCGATGACCTGTATCGGCCCACAGCAACGCCTGCCCGGCGCAACCCAGTGGGCCTGGACCGCCGCAAAGCCCACCCGCGTCCGCATCCGCCTCCACTACGACAACCCCAACGGCCCGATCAACACCGGCGTCACCGCTGCCGTGAAGCAGCTGGCCGTGCAATGCGCGGGGCAACCGGTCCAGCGCGCCACGATCGTGATGCCGCACAGCATCGGCCCGCAGGAGTCCACCGCCGCCGAATTCGACCTGCCCAAGGGCAGCTGCCGTTTCACCCTGGAACCAGGCTTCAACATGAGCGCACTGGAACACTTCGCCCAGTACAACGGTGGCAAGGGCGGCCGCGACGGCGTGCTCAACGCGGCCAACGTGCAAGCGCTGCTGATCGCACCGGTGGCCGGCGAGGCGGAGGCCACCCGATGAGCCGCACCGCCAAGCCGACCCTGTCGTTCTGGCAGATCTGGAACATGTGCTTCGGCTTCCTCGGCATCCAGTTCGGGTTTGCCCTGCAGAACGCCAACGCCAGCCGCATCTTCGAAACGCTGGGCGCGCCGATGGACGCCGTACCCGGGCTGTGGATCGCCGCACCGCTGACCGGGTTGCTGGTGCAGCCGATCATCGGCTATCTGTCCGACCGCACCTGGACCCGCTGGGGCCGCCGCCGCCCGTACTTCATGATCGGCGCGGTGTTCACCACGCTGGCCCTGCTGGTGATGCCGAACTCGCCCACGCTGTGGATCGCGGCGGGCACGCTGTGGGTGCTGGATGCCTCGATCAACGTCTCGATGGAGCCGTTCCGTGCGTTCGTCGGCGACAAGCTGGCCCCGCGCCAGCGCCCGACCGGCTACGCGATGCAGAGCTTCTTCATCGGCGTGGGCGCCATCGTGGCCAGCTTCCTGCCGTTCATCCTGGCGCACTTCGGCGTGGCCAATACCGCTGCCGCCGGCGAAGTGCCGCCGACCGTGCGTTACGCCTTCTACTTCGGCGCGGTGGTGCTGCTGGCCTCGATCGCCTGGACGGTGTTCAGCACCCGCGAGTACTCCCCGACCGAGCTGGCCAGCTTCGACGATGCCGAGCCGCCGGCCGTGCACCAGTCCGCGCCTGTCGCCGGGCCGCCGCCGATGCTGCAGATCGGTGGCTGGATTGCGCTCGGCCTGGCGCTGGCTGCGGCCATCGCCTGGCGCAACGGCGACAAGATGCTCTACGTGCTGGCCGGGCTGTGCATCGCCTACGGCCTGCTGCTTGGCGTGGCGCGGCTGCTGCCGGGCCCGCACATGCTGGCCATCATCGTCGATGACCTGCGCAGCATGCCACGCACCATGCGCCGCCTGGCGTGGGTGCAGTTCTTCTCGTGGTTCGCGCTCTTCGCGATGTGGATCTACACCACTGCCGCGGTGGCCGGTACCCATTTCGGCTCTACCGATCCGGCGTCGGCCGCCTATAACGAGGGCGCCAACTGGGTGGGCGTGCTGTTCGGCGCGTACAACGGCTTTGCCGCACTCGCCGCGCTGTTGATTCCGCTGATGGTACGGCTGATGGGCCTGCGCCTGAGCCACCTGGTCAACCTGTGGCTGGGCGGCCTCGGGTTGATCTCGCTGATGCTGATCGACGACCCGAAGTGGCTGCTGCTGTCGATGGTCGGGGTCGGTTTCGCTTGGGCCTCGATCCTGTCGCTGCCGTATGCACTGCTGTCTGACAGCGTGCCGGCGGCCAAGATGGGCGTGTACATGGGCCTGTTCAATTTCTTCATCGTCATTCCGCAGCTGGTCGCGGCCAGCGCGCTGGGCTTCATGCTGCGCCTGTGGCTGGGCGGCAACCCGATGCACGTGCTGGCGCTGGGTGGCGTCAGCCTGTTGATCGCCGGGTTGTGCGTGCTGCGGGTGCCGTCCCACCAGGAGGTTGTCTGATGCTGTCTCGTTCGCGTTTGTCGCTGGGCCTTTCGTTCGCGCTGCTGGCCGGCCATGCCGTTGCCGCCCCGCGCCCCGAGTACGTGGGCACGTTGGAGCCGTTCGCCAGCGATGCGGTGTACTTCGTGGTCACCGACCGCTTCGTCAACGGTGACCCGACCAACGACCACCGCGACCAGGGCGGCAAGCACCGCACCTTCGACATCCCGGTGCCGTGCCCGGACAAGGTCGACGGCAACATCGGCTATCTCGGCGGCGACTTCAAGGGCGTGCTCGACAATGCCGACTACATCCGCAACCTCGGTTTCGGTGCGGTGTGGATCACCCCGATCATCGACAACCCGGATGAGGCCTTCACTGGCAGCAAGCCGATCAGCTGCACCAGCACCCTGACCGACCGCGGCAAGACCGGGTACCACGGCTACTGGGGCATCAACTTCTACAAGCTCGACGAGCACCTGCCCAGCGCGGACCTGGATTTCGCCGGGCTCACCCGTGGCCTGCACGACGCCAGGCTGAAGGTCGTGCTGGACATCGTCGGCAACCACGGTTCGCCGGCCTGGACCATGCCGGTAAAGCAGCCGCAGTTCGGCCAGATCTTCGACAAGGACGGCAAGCTCATTGCCGACCACCAGAACCTGCCGCCGCAGCAGCTGGACCCCAAGCACAACCCGCTGCACGCGTTCTACAACAACATCGGCCCGGTCGACGCCGCGAAGGGCTCGATCTTCGATGGCAACCTGGCCGAGCTGGGCGATTTCAACCAGGCCAACCCGGGGGTGATGGACTATCTGGTCGGCGCCTACCTGCAGTGGACGGCGCAGGGCGTGGATGCGCTGCGCATCGACACCATCGGCTGGCTGCCGCACCCGTGGTGGCATGAATTCGTCAACCGCATCCGTGCCGCGCACCCGGGCATGTTCATGTTTGGCGAGGCGTTCGACTACGACGCCGGCAAGATCGCCGAACACACCTGGCCGTCCAACGCGAACGTGAGCGTGCTGGACTTCCCGTTGCGTGGCGCGATGTCCAGCGTGTTCGGCAGGGAGCAGAAGGGCTTCGAGGCGCTGGCCGAACCGCTGCACCTGGTCGGTGGCCCGTACGCCAATCCGTACAAGCTGATGAGCTTCTACGACAACCACGACATGGCGCGGCTGGATGCCACCGACAACGGCTTCATCGACGCCCACAACTGGCTGTTCACCGCGCGCGGCATTCCGGTGCTGTATTACGGCTCGGAAACCGGCTTCATGCGCAGCCGCGCCGAGCACGCCGGCAACCGCGCGTACTTCGGCCAGGCGCGGGTGGACGCCGCGCCGCAGAGTCCGATCTTCGCGCCGCTGCAGCGCATCGCCAGGCTGCGTGAAGCGACCCCGGCGCTGCAGCGCGGGCTGCAGGTCAACGAGCGCCTGCAGGGCGATGAGGCGGTGTTCTTCCGCGTGCTCCAGCACGGCGATACCGCGCAGACCGCGCTGGTGCTGTTGAACAAGGGCGACACCGCGCGCAGCATCGAGGTCAGCCGCTACCTCCAGGCGGGCACCTGGCGCGACGCGCTGGGCGGCGGCAGCCAGGCCGTCACGCGCAGCCTGAAGGCGGAGGTGCCTGCGCACGGGGTGAAGGTGTACTTGCTGGATGCACCGGTGAAGCAGAAGGCGCTGCAGGCCGAGCTGGCGAAGGCGGTGGCGGACCAGCAGGCACGGACCGACCGGCTTTCCCGGTAGGTGCCGACCGTTGGTCGGTGCGCCGGGACCACCGACCAACGGTCGGTGGCTACCGGGTGGGTACAATGTCCTTTCTTCCTTCCGCCCCGCATTGCACCCGCCGCATGACTGACCTGCCCCCACAGACCCCCCTTGAAACGCTGCTGCAGTCCGCCATGGACGGCCAGCTGCCGATCGGGACGTTCATGAAGGCCTTCGTCGCCTCCGACGTGGTGCTGCTCACCGGCAGCCTGGTCACCCCCGACGGCAGCGGTTTCGACCCGCTGCTGTTCGACAAGCAGGGTACCCTGCACGTGGCGGTGTTCACCGACATGGCGCGCGTGGGTGTCCACGGCCAGCAGGCCCCGCATACGATCCGCATGCGCATGATCGAGGTGCTCAAGCGCGTGCCCGGCGGGTATGGCGTGGTGGTGAATCCGGGCACGTCGCTGGGCCTTGAGCTGTCCCCGGCCGGCATCGGCGAAATCCTCAATGACTTCGCCTGACCTGGATGTACCGCCCAGCAATGCAGACGTGATCGTGATGTGGATGAACGCGGCTTCAGCGTGACATCGCTTAGAGATCCCGATCACACAATCCCTACACAGAACCGGTTGCTAGACTCGTCCCCGTCAAATCGGCGGACCTCTATGCAGACTCAGTCTTCCCGCGTCATCACCGGAGTGAAGGGCCTGGACACCATCCTCAGCGGCGGCCTGCCGCAGGGACGGCTGTACCTGCTGGAAGGTCCCCCCGGCTCCGGCAAGACCACGCTGTCGCTGCAGTTCCTGCTGCAGGGACTGAAGCAGGGCGAGCGCTGCCTGTATGTCACGCTCTCCGAGACCGCCGAGGAGCTTCGCGAAGTCGCTGCCGCCCATGGCTGGTCGCTGGAAGGCCTGCACCTGTTCGAACTGGGCTCGGCCGAGGACGCGCTGGGCAACGGCCGCCTGCAGTCGGTGCTGCACTCCTGGGAAGTGGAGCTGGATGAAACGGTCAACCTGATCCTGGGCGAAGTCGACCGTATCCGCCCCAACCGGGTGGTGTTCGACTCGCTGTCCGAACTGCGCCTGCTGGCGCAGGATTCGCTGCGCTACCGCCGCCAGATCCTTGCGCTCAAGCAGTATTTCGCCCCGCAGAGTGCCACCGTGATCCTGGTGGACGACCTGACCGCCGGTGCCGACGACCGCGACGGCCAGCTGCACAGCCTGTGCCATGGCGTGATTTCGCTGGAACGGCTCACGCTGGACTTCGGCCCGGCCCGACGCCGCCTGCAGGTGCAGAAGCTGCGCGGTGTCAATTTCATCGCCGGCTACCACGACATGGTGATCCGCGCGGGCGGCCTGGATGTGTTCCCGCGCCTGATCGCCTCCGAACACCATGCTCAGTTCGGCGAGGACATGATCGGCAGCGGTGTGCCTGAGATCGACAACCTGCTCGGCGGTGGTCCGCTGCGTGGCACCAGCACGCTGTTGACCGGCCCGGCCGGCAGCGGCAAGACCAACGTCGCCCTGCAGTATGTATGGGCCGCCTGCGAGCGCGGCGAAAAGTGCTGCATCTTCGAGTTCGATGAACGCGTAGGCACGCTGCTGACCCGTGCCAAGGCGCTGGACATCGAGCTGGAGTCGCACATCGAGGCCGGCCGCCTTGAAATCATGCAGATCGATCCGGCCGAAGTGTCCCCCGGCGAGTTCTCCTGGAACGTTCAGAAGGCGGTGGAGGAACGCGGCTGCAGCGTGCTGGTGATCGACAGCCTCAACGGCTATGTCGCCGCGATGCCGCAGGAAAAGCAGCTGATGCTGCAGCTGCATGAAATGCTGTCCTATCTCAACCAGAAGGGCGTCGCCACTTTCCTGATCAACCCGCAGCATGGCTTGGTGGGCACCATGTCGACCGGCAACCTCAATGTGTCCTACATCGCCGACGCGGTGATCCTGTTCCGATTCTTCGAAGCGCAGGGGCGCATCCGCAAGGCGATCTCGGTGATCAAGAACCGCGGTGGCGCGCATGAGGACACCATCCGCGAGCTCAAGATCAACGGCAAGGGGCTGACCGTCAGCGGACCGTTGAAGGAATTCAAAGGCATCCTCACCGGCACGCCGGAGTTCGTGGGCGACTCGGCATCGCTGCTGAGCCACCCCTATGCTGGATGACCGCAGCGGCGGCGTGGTCCACATCGTTGCCCCGTTCGGCCGCGACGCGGCGAGCATGGCCGCGGTTCTCACCAGCGCGGGCCTGAGTACCCGCATCGCGCCGGACCTGGCCGAACTCGCATCCGCGCTGGACGACCAGTCAGGTGTGGTCCTGATCACCGAGGAAGCCATTGCCACGGGCACCGAGCTGCTGCTGGCCGCGTTGGCCGGGCAGGCGACCTGGTCCGACCTGCCGGTGATCCTGTTGCGCTCGCCGCGCGCGCATCGCCGCTCCCCGTTCGAAAGTCTGCTGCCGCGCACGGTGAACGTGGTGGAGCTGGACCGCCCGCTGGGCAGCATCTCGCTGCTGAGTTCGGTGCAGGGCGCCCTGCGTGCGCGCGAAAAGCAGTTCCTGGTACGCGACCAGATGCGTGCGCTGGCCGACAGCCGCAGCGCGCTCGAGCGCAGCGAATCCGAGCTGCGCCTGATCGCCGACGCGATGCCGGAGCTGATCGCCTTCGTCGACCGCAGCATGCACTACCGTTTCGCCAACAAAGCCTACGAGGCCTGGTTCGACCTGCCGGTCGGCGAGGTCATCGGCCGGCACATCCGCGACGTGGTAGGCACCCGGGTGTGGGAAGAGCGGCTGCCGATCATGCAGGACGTGCTGGCCGGACAGGAACACGTGTTCGAGGTCAGCTGGCCGTCCCGCGAGGGCCACCGCCGCGAGTGCGAAGTGCGCTACTCGCCGCGGCGCAGTGCGGCCGGCGAGGTGGACGGCTTCCATGTGTTCGTCACCGACATCACCGTGGCCAGGCAGGCGCTGGAGGCCAGTCAGCGACACGCGCAGGAACTGGAGCGGGTGGTGGCGGAGCGCACCCTGGAGCTCCAGGCGCAGATGGCCGCGCGCGAAGCCAGCGAAGCCGCGCTGCGCCAGTCGCAGAAGATGGAAGCCATTGGCCAGCTCACCGGTGGCATCGCCCACGACTTCAACAACATGCTCACCGGCATCCTGTCCGCGCTGGATATCGTGCGCCTGCGCTTGGAAATGGGGCGCTTCGACGACCTCGAGCGCTTCCTCGATACCGCCACGGCCTCCAGCCAGCGCGCTGCCGCGCTGACCCAGCGCTTGCTGGCGTTCTCGCGGCGGCAGTCGCTCGATGCGCGGCCGGTGGAGATCAATGCGCTGGTGGGTTCGATGCAGCACCTGTTGCGCAGCACCCTCGGCGAGACGGTGCGCATCCGTACCGAGGTAGCCGAGCAGCCGCTGCACGCCGCGCTGGACACCAACCAGTTCGAGAGTGCATTGCTCAACCTGGCCATCAACGCCCGCGACGCGATGCCCAACGGCGGCGAGCTGGCATTGCGCGCGTTCCCCGTGCGCCTGGCGGAGGGCGATCGCGCCGCGGTGCCGGCGGGTCATTACGCGGTGGTGGCGGTGTCCGATACCGGCAGCGGCATGCCACCGGAAGTCGTCGAGCGCGCTTTCGAGCCATTCTTCACCACCAAGCCGATCGGCAAGGGCACCGGCCTGGGCATGTCGATGGTGTATGGCTTCATGCAGCAGTCCGGTGGCCACATCGCCATTGATTCCGAACCGGGGCAGGGCACCACCGTGTCGCTGTTCATTCCGCTGGTGGACGAGGGGGGCGAGCTGGAGTCGCCGCCGGCGCCGTCGCCTGTGGCGCTCGGCGACGGACAGTCGATCCTGGTGGTGGAGGATGACCCCCAGGTGCGCATGCTGGTCACGGTGGTGCTGGAAGACCTGGGCTATGCGGTGGACGTCGTGGGCGACGCGGATGGGGCGCTTCCCATCCTCGCGTCCGCGCGCCGCATCGACCTGCTGGTGACCGACGTCGGCCTGCCCGGCCTCAACGGTCGCCAACTGGCCGAGATCGCGCGGCAGTCGCGCCCGGCGCTGCCGGTGCTGTTCATGACCGGCTACGCGGAAAAGGCCCAGGAACGCTCGGCGTTCCTGGAGCCGGGCATGAGCATGATCGCCAAACCGTTCCTGCTGGATGCCTTCAGCGACGCGGTCCGCGGCGCGATGGCCGAAACAGCGCCAACCTGAGCCGCCCCGGTAGCGCCGGCCGTTGGCCGGCCCAGGCGGTATCAATCAACGCGCGATGACACATCCCGTAGAGCCGGGCTCTGCCCGGCTGCCGCGGCCAGCGACGACTCCCGCAGCACCAGCCTCACCGGGATGGTCTGGCTTTCCACCGCCTCGCCCTGGATCAGCGCCAGCAGCCGCTCCACCAGCAGCTGCCCCGCCTGCTTGGTGTCCTGCTGCACCGTGGACAGGGTCGGCGAGACCGACGCCGCCAGCGGAATGTCATCGAACCCGGCCAATGCCACGTCCTGCGGAATGCGCAGGCCATGTTCGCGCAGCGCCCGCATCGCGCCGATGGCGATCAGGTCGCTGGCCGCGAACACCGCATCGATGACCGGACCGTCCGCGAGCAGGGCCTGGCAGGCGTCATAGCCGGACTGCTCGGTAGTGATCGCGTCGAACTGCAGCGCCGCATCCACCGGTACCCCACGCTCGGCCATCGCCGCCACGTAGCCCCGGTACCGCTCTTCAAATTCCGGATAGTGGCTGGAGGCATGGCCCACGAAGGCGATCCGCCGGCAGCCCTGGTCCAGCAGGTGGGCGGTGATGTCGAAACCGCCCTGGAAGTTGTCGCAGCCGATCGACACGCCCGGCTGGTCCGGCAGCGCTGCACCCCAGCGCACGAAGTGTGTGCCCTGTTCCACCAGCCGCTGCAGCCGCGCGCGCGACTCGTGGTAGTCCCCATAGCCCAACAGGATGATGCCGTCGGCCTTGTTGCTGTCTTCGTAATCGGCCTGCCAGTCGGTGGACAGCTGCTGGAACGACACCAGCAGGTCGTACCCGCGCAGCGCGCAGGCCCGGGTGATCGAGCCCAGCATGGCGTGGAAGAAGGGGTTGATCAGCGAATCGTCGTTGGTCGGGTCCTCGAAGAACAGCAGGGCCAGCGTGCCGGCATTGCGCAGGCGCAGGCTGGAGGCGTTCTTGTCCACCTTGTAGTTCAGCTCGCGGGCGATCTTCAGGATCCGCTCGCGGGTTTCCGGGTTGACCATCGGGCTGCCGCGCAGCGCCCGCGACACTGTCGGCTGGGAAACCCCGGCCAGGTGGGCGATATCCAGGGAGGTGGCTTTGCCGCGGATGGTCATGGAGGGCAGGGCTGGGACGACGGGACAATGATGCCACGGTGGCGGGGGCTGCCGCCGGACGCCCGCCCCACAAGGCTTTGGCGGAAATCCGAGCGCAATCCAAGGCATCCCCGACAGGGGCTGGCCGGGCGGGGATGTTAGAATAGGCCGTTCTGTCATCCCACCCAGATCTCCCGCAGGGCAGCCCCGTATCGGCACCGAACAGAGTGTGATATCTGTCGGGCCTGCCCTCGGACAACGGAAGAGCAACCCTATGGCGCGCGGCATCAATAAAGTCATCCTGGTCGGCAACCTCGGCAACGACCCGGACGTGAAGTACACCCAAGGCGGCATGGCGATCACCCGCATCAGCCTGGCCACCACCAGCGTCCGCAAGGACAAGGATGGCAACCAGCAGGAGCGCACCGAATGGCACCGCGTGGTGTTCTTCGGCAAGCTCGGCGAAATCGCCGGCGAATACCTGCGCAAGGGCAGCTCGGTCTACGTCGAAGGCAGCCTGCGTTACGACAAGTACACCGGCCAGGACGGCGTGGAGAAGTACTCCACCGACATCATCGCCGACGAAATGCAGATGCTGGGCGGCCGTGGTGAAGGCGGTGGCGGTGGTGGTGGCGGTGGCAACTACGCCGGCGGCGAGCGTCCGCAGCGCCAGCAGGCGCCGCGCCACGAATACGGCGGTGGCGGTGGTCAGCGCGGCGGCGGCGGTGGTGGCTACGGCCAGCAGCAGCGCCCGCAGCAGCCGCAGCAGTCGGCTCCGCCGATGGACGATTTCGCGGACGACGATATTCCGTTCTGATCGACCTGACGTGTCTACTCACGAAGCCCCGGGAGGCCCTGCGCCATCCGGGGCTTCGTGCATTCCGGGCCGCCGAATTGATCAGTTCCTGACAGCGGAAAGGGACGTGGTCGTGCAGCCGACGAATGCCTGTTTGTTGAACCTGTTCGTCTCCGAACAACGCTCTATCGAGTAGTGCGATTCCTGCTTGAAAATGCGTATTCTCGTAATGTAATCGTTGAAGAAACACCGTCTGTTGAACTCGATCAGCTCGGTGCCCTTGCGCCCACCGGGAGGGGTGATGTCGGTGATGACCACCCGTCCATCAGCGCCGCATTCTCCGGTTGCCTGCGGTGGCAACACCACGACTGAAACGCTTGGCCCACCCTTGCATCGGAACGTCTGCCTGCCTGTTCGCGCGCGCTGATAGCCGTCTTTGTGCGGTCCAGGTGCGGGCGCGGAGAAATCGGCTGTCGCTGCGATGATGGTCATGCTCCCTTCGCTCCCGCACTTGTAGGCGGCACTTACCGGTGAGCTTGTCTGCCAGGCCTCCGAAGCGTGGGCAAAAGCGGCCGTTGTCAGGAGAGCCAGCGCCAACAGATAGCTTTCGAGGGTCATGCGCCTACTTTCCCACAGTCCAGCGGGCTCGAAAACCGCATGAGAATGGTCGCATTTGCAATATGTTGCCGAATAAGCAACATTTGTCGCCTGATGAGCAACACTTCGCCACCGATGGACATCCTGTTCCCGGCCACCCGCCAACGGGTGCTGGCAGCGCTGCTGTTGCAGCCGGATGCCAGTTTCCACCTGCGGGAGCTGGCCAGGCTCACCGGCACCCACGCCGGCACTCTTGCACGCGAACTGGACAAGCTCACAGGATCCGGACTATTGCTGCGAAGCGAACAGGGTAATCAGGTCCACTACCGGGCAAATCGCGCGTGTGTGCTGTTCGATGACCTGGCTTCGATGTTCCGCAAGACCCATGGCGTGGTGCCTGTCCTGCGCGATGCCTTGGTGCCAGTGGCCGATCACGTCTCGTTGGCGTGGGTCTTCGGTTCGGTGGCGAAGGGTACCGCGGTCGACGGAAGCGACGTGGATCTGCTGGTTCTGGGCGATCTGGGGTTCGCTGACCTGGTGCGTGTCATCCACCCCGCGCAGGAAGTGTTGCGCCGGGAGATCAATCCTGTGCTGTACTCAATGGAAGAGTTCATGCGGCGCGTGCAGAACGGTGATGCGTTTGCCAGCGAACTATTGGCAACGCCGAAGCTGCTGGTAACAGGAGACAGGGATGACCTTGAAAAACTTGCTGGCGATCCGGCAGCTTCAAGCGCACAACGCTGAACCCATCTCGCTGCGCAAGCCAAAGAGATCAGTGGCTGCGTGAGCGCCATCCGGAAGTCCTCACGCAGTAGCTTGCGGCTGCAGGATTTCCTCGGCGGCAGACTTGGACCCGTCCATTACCGGTAGGTCACCGGCAGAGTGCCAGTAGTTACCAGCATTGGGTTTCATTGTGCCCTGCAGCATCCATTTTCGTGCAGTGCGTCTTGCAAAAAAACGAACTACTCCTCTATGGTGCAATCGATTGCATTGCAGTGAATAGTTGCGTTTGATACCGGTTGGGAGGCCGGAAAAGCGGATGCCCGACCATTCAATTGGATCGATCCAAGGAGCGCGCCTCACGCGGCGCGATGCGCTGCGCATTGCGGTAGCCGGAAGCATTGGCCTGGCAACCGCAGGCGTGACGCCCGCGATGGCCGCCACCGCCCCCCTACAGGGCAACCTGAAGCATTCGGTCGCCCGCTGGACATTCCCCCAGTGGTCGGTGGCCCAGCTCTGCCAGACGATAAAGGGCATCGGCTTCGCCGCGATCGATCTGGTTGGGCCGGAAGACTGGCCCACGCTGAAGGCCCAAGGCGTGTACAGCTCGATGTGCAACGGCGCGGAGTTGGGCCTGGCCAAGGGCTTTGCCGGCCGCGAGTTCCACGACCAGTTGTTCGAGCGCTACACACGGCACATCGACCTGGTGGCCGATGCCGGCTATCGCAATCTCATCTGTTTTTCCGGCAATCGCAACGGCATGGACCCGCAGGAGGGAATGGCCAATGCCGTCACCGGCCTCAAGCGCATCCTTGGCCACGCCGAGAAGCGCGGCGTGGTGCTGGTGATGGAGCTGCTGAACTCGCGGGTCGATCATCCCGACTACCTGTGCGACCACTCCGCATGGGGCGTGGAACTGTGCCAGCGGCTGGGCTCGGCCCACTTCGGCCTGCTCTACGACATCTACCACATGCAGATCATGGAGGGCGACATCATCGCCACCATCGGCCGGCACCACGCGCACTTCAAGCACTATCACACCGCCGGCGTGCCGGGCCGGCATGAAATCGGCGACCAGCAGGAGCTGAACTATCCCGCCATCTGTCGCGCGATCCGCGACACCGGTTTCGATGGGTACCTGGCGCAGGAGTTCATGCCTGCAGCGCCGGATCCCATCGGTTCGCTGCGCGAGGCGATCCGCCTCTGCGACGTCTGAAATTGATATCCACCCAGGTGAAGTAGAACCCATGGCAGACAATCATTACGACGCGATCGTCGTCGGCTCCGGCATCAGTGGCGGCTGGGCGGCGAAGGAACTGACCGAGAAAGGCCTCAAGGTCCTCATGCTGGAGCGCGGGCGCAACATCGAGCACGTCAAGGACTACGTCAACGCGATGAAGGAGCCGTGGGACTTCCCGCACCGCAACCGGCCCACCCAGGCGATGAAGGCCGCCTTCCCGGTCCTGATGCGCGACTACGCGCTGGCCGAGAACCTCGAGGGCATGTGGGCCGACGAGCAGGACTCGCCGTACATCGAAACCAAGCGCTTCGACTGGTTCCGCGGCTACCACGTCGGCGGGCGTTCGCTGATGTGGGGACGGCAGAGCTACCGGCTGTCCGACCTGGATTTCGAGGCGAACCTCAAGGACGGCATCGCCACCGACTGGCCGATCCGCTATGCCGACATCGCGCCCTGGTACGACCATGTGGAGAAGTTCGCCGGCATCGCCGGCACGCGCGAAGGGCTGGACGTGTTGCCCGACGGCGAATTCCTGCCGCCGATCCCGCTGAACATCGTCGAGAAGGACGTGGCCGCGCGGATCAAGAAGGCCTTTGGCGGGACCCGGCACATGATCCACTCGCGTTCGGCCAACATCACCCAGCCCAAGCCGGAGCAGGGACGGGTCAACTGCCAGTACCGCAACAAGTGCATCCTCGGCTGTCCGTTCGGCGCCTACTTCTCGACCCAGTCGGCCACGCTGCCGGCGGCCATGAAGACCGGCAACCTGACCCTGCGCCCGTTCTCGATCGTCAAGGAAGTGCTTTACGACAAGGACCGCAAGCGGGCGCGCGGCGTGGAGGTGATCGATGCCGAGACCGGGCAGACGTACACGTACACGGCCAAGGTCATCTTCCTCAACGCGTCCTCGTTCAACTCGACCTGGATGCTGATGAACTCGGCTACGGACGTATGGGAGGGCGGGCTGGGTTCGTCGTCCGGGGAGCTGGGCCACAACGTGATGGACCACCACTTCGGCGCCGGCGCCTCCGGCAGGGTCGAGGGCTACGACGACAAGTATTATTTCGGACGCCGCCCGTGCGGCTTCTACATCCCCCGTTTCCGCAACGTCGGCGACGACCGGCGCGGCTACACGCGCGGCTTCGGCTACCAGGGCGGCGCCAGCCGCAACGGCTGGTCGCGCGAGATCGCCGAACTCAACATCGGCGCCGACCTGAAGGAAGCACTGACCGTGCCGGGCGACTGGCGCATCGGCATGACCGGCTTCGGTGAAATGCTGCCGCACCACGACAATACGATCCGCCTGGACCCGGACCGCAAGGACAAATGGGGGTTGCCGGTGTTGGCCATGGACGTGGCCATGCGCGCGAACGAGAAGGCCATGCGCAAGGACATGGCCGCCGATGCCGCGGAGATGCTGGAGGCCGCCGGGGTGAAGGACGTGGAGATGCACGACAACGACTATGCGCCGGGCAAGGGTATCCACGAGATGGGGACGGCCCGCATGGGCCGCGACCGGAAGAACTCGGTGCTGAACCAGCACAACCAGGTCTGGGACGCGCCGAATGTGTATGTGACCGACGGCGCCTGCATGACCTCCAGCGCCTGCGTGAATCCCTCGCTGACATACATGGCGCTGACCGCACGCGCGGCCGACCATGCGGTGCGCGAACTGAAAGCGGGGAACCTGTGATGGAACGTCGCGACCTGTTGAAGATGATCGTCGCCGCCACCGGCGCCGCCATGATCGGCCTGCCGGTGCTCGGGCAGGCCCAGGCACCGACCGCAGCGGCGAAGAACACGTTCTCTGCTGCCGATGTCGGCACGCTGGATGAGATCGCCGACACCATCCTGCCAAAGACCCGTACGCCGGGCGCGAAGGACGCCGCGACAGGGGCGTTCATGGCGCAATTCGTCACCGACTGTTACACCGACAGGCAGCAGGCCACGTTCCGCGCTGGGCTGGCTGAAATCGATGAACGCGCCGGCGGCCGCTTCGTGTCGCTCACGCCGCAGGCCCGCACCGAGCTGCTGCGTACCCTGGATGCAGAAGCCAGGAAACGCGCCGTCGAGGTCGGCGACACCGGTACCGCCGACGGCACGCGGGCGATGCCGCACTACTTCACGATGATCAAGCAGCTGGCCATCTTCGGTTTCTTCACCTCCAAGGTGGGCGCAACCGAGGTGCTGCAGTACGTCGCCGTGCCAGGTCGCTACGATGGCGACCTTGCCTATGTCCCGGGTACGCCCGCATGGGGCACCAGCTGATGAGGCACACGATGATCAGACCTTTGCTGACGGCCGCCTGCATGCTGGCCACGGCGCCCACATTCGCGCAGGCCAGTGGCGACGCCGCCCGCGATCCGACCAGGACCGAGGTGTGGAAGCCGGTGCCCGCGCTCGTGGCCACGCCCGTGAACGCCGCGCCGTCGGATGCGATCGTGTTGTTCAATGGCAAGGACGTTTCCGCCTGGGAGTCGGAGCAGGGCGGAGCCGTGCCCTGGAGCGTTGCCGACGGCGCACTGACCGTGGTGCCGGGCAGCAAGGGAATTCGCACCCGGCAGCGGTTCTGCGACATCCAGTTGCATGTGGAGTGGCGCTCGCCCACCGAAACCCAGGGCTTCGACGGCCAGAACCGCGGCAACAGCGGCATCTTCCTGCAGGAGCTGTATGAGCTGCAGGTGTTGGACAGTTACAACAACCCGACCTACGCCAACGGCCAGGCCGGCTCGATCTACAAGCAGGCCATTCCGCTGGTGAATGCCTCGCGCGCACCGGGCCAGTGGCAGGCGTACGACATCATCTGGAAGGCGCCGCGCTTCTCGCAGGGAGGCGGGCTGGTATCGCCGGCCCGCATCACCGTGCTGCACAACGGCGTGCTGGTGCAGGACGACACCGTGGTATCCGGCAAGACCGAGTACATCGGCGCGCCTTCATACGCGCCGCATGCCTGTGCCCCGCTGTACCTGCAGGAGCACGACTCCAAGGTCAGCTACCGCAACATCTGGGTGCGGGAGCTGTAACGCCGGCCCGCATGGGCCGGCAGCGGCAACCTACTTCGCCAGGTAGCTGGCGAGGTTGTCGATCTCCTGTTCGGACAGCTGCGGGAATGGCGGCATCAAACCGCCCCCCTTCCTGATTTTCTCCTTGATCTGCGCCGGCTGCAGGCGCTTGCCAACATCGATGAGGGCCGGGAAGGTGGGGGGAACGCCAGCGCGCTCCGCGCCGTGGCAGGCCGTGCAGTGGGTTGCATAGAGGGCCGCTCCGGGCGAGGGGGCGTCCTTGGACCAGGCCGCAGGCGCAGACAGCGCACTCGATACCAGTACGGCAAGGGTCGGGATCAGTCTGGAACGCGTATTCAAGCATTACTCCTTCGCTGGCTGGCGCGGTGCGCTGGCAGGCAGGCGGGCGGTCAGGTGGTGGCGCAGGTAGTCCGCGCCGGTCTTGATGATCTTGGCCGGATCACGCGGCTGGTCGTGCTCGACGATGTACCACTGCACCCCGGCAGCGGCGGCGGCAGGCAGGATCGCGTTCCAGTCCAGCACGCCCCGGCCGACGGCGGCGAAGCCGCCCTCGTCTTCGGCCTGGCCCTTCGGGGCATTGTCCTTGGCGTGCACCGCGAACACGTGGCCGCGGAACCTGCCCAACATCACTACCGGGTCATGACCCGCGCGCGCCACCCAGGCGAGGTCCAGCTCGGTCTGCAGGTCGGGGCCGGCTGCGGCGAACAGCAGCTCCAGGCCGGTTTTGCCGTTGAAGTCGACCAGCTCGAAGTCATGGTTGTGATAAGCCAGCTGCATGCCCTGGGCTTTCACCTGCGCCGCGATCCGGCCCAGTTCCTGGCCCAGCGCGGTCCAGCCTGCGGCATCGGTCGGTCGGTCCTTCTCCGCCAGGTAGGGCACGACCAGCGTCGTGTTGCCGATCGCGCGGTTGAACGCTACCACCCCGTCCAGGTCGTCGCGCAGGTCGGCCAGCTGCACGTGGGAGGAAATGGCCTTGATCGAATAGCGTTCCAGCAGCTGCTTGAGCTCGGCGGCGCTGACGTCCTGGGTACCGACCGTTTCCACCGCGCCTACACCCGCGTCGTGGACGATCTTCAGCTGCTGCTCGAGCGAGCCCGCATTGCGCAGCGTGTACATCTGCACCGCGATGGGCGGCTGCGGGCCGGCCGGGTCGCCTGCGAAGGCGGGCAGGGCGGCGAGCAGCAGCAGTGCGAGGGTCGTGGTCCTGCGTGCAGCGGTCTTCATCAATATCCTCCCGGAATTCAATCGATGGTGGTCCAGGCGCGCGACCTGGCCGATGCGATGACGCGGTCGACGATCAGCGCCGAGCGCAGGCCGTCTTCGAAGGTGGGCAGGCCCTGCGGCCGCTCGCCGTCGATGGCGCGATAGGTGTCGGCGACGAACGCCTCGAAGCACTGGGCGTAGCCCTGCGCGTGGCCGGGTGGCAGTACCGCCAGCCGGCGTTGTTCGGCACTGCCGGCGCCGGGCCCGCGCACGAAGGTTTCCTCGCGCTGGTCGGGCCGGCCGATCCACAACCGCTCCGGGTCTTCCTGGTTGAATGCCACGCTGGCCGTGGCGCCGTCGATCTCGAACCAGAGGCGGTTGTGGCGCCCTGCCGAGACCTGGCTGACGGTCAACGAGGCGAGCGTACCTGCGCCGGTCTTGAACATCGCCGCCGCCACGTCCTCACTGGTGACCGCCTGCATCGCGCCGCCCGCCGCCGGCGTGGTGAAGCTCTGCCCGGCCACGGCGCCGCGTTCGGCGACCACGGTGGCGAATGCCGCGCTGACGTCGACGAAGCGCTCGCCGCTGACCCATTCCACCAGGTCGCACCAGTGCGAACCGATGTCGGCGAACACGCGCGAGGCGCCGCCCAGCGCCGGGTCCACCCGCCAGTTGTTGCTGGCCGGGTCCAGCAGCCAGTCCTGCAGGTAGCTGCCGTGGATCAGGTGCAGTGGCCCCAGCTCGCCCTGCGCGATGCGTGCGCGCGCCTCGCACACCACCGGGTGGTAGCGGTAGACGAACGGCACCGTGGCGACCAGCCCGGTAGAAGCGGCCAATGCCGCCAGGACCTGCGCGTCCTGCAGTGTGGTGGCCAGCGGCTTCTCGCAGATCACATGCTTGCCCGCTTCCAGCGCCGCCTGCGCCATGGCGCGGTGCAGGTGGTTGGGGGTGCACACGTGCACGACCTGTACCTGCGGATCCGCGATCACCTCTTCGATGTCACGATAGCCGCGCGGAACATTCCATGACCTGGCCACCTCCTCGGCGCGTTGCGGCGAAGAGGCCACCACGCCGCGTACGTCGGCGCCGGCCAGCAGTGCCGCGCGACGGTGCACGGCGCCGATCATGCCGGTGCCTACGATGGCGATTCCAAGCTTGCGCATCGGTCGGTTCCTCAGGGCGTGGAAGGGGCGGCCGCGGCTGCCGGGCGGTCGCGGAACAGCAGCAGGAAGGCCACCAGTACGACCAGCGCCACGCCGGCCGGGAACAGCCAGATCTGTTGCCAGTCCGGACCTGCCGCGGTGGTGTAGTGCTCCACCACCGCACCGGACAGGAAGGTGCCGATCAACATGCCCACGCCATAGGTGGCCAGGGTGATGAAGCCCTGCGCGCTGCTGCGCGCGGCGGGGCCGGCATGCGCATCGGTGTAGATCTGGCCGGTGACGAAGAAGAAGTCGTAGCAGATGCCGTGCAGCACGATGCCGATCACCAGCAGCGAGAAGCCGCCGCCCGCGTCGCCGAAGGCGAACATCACGTAGCGCACCACCCACGCCGCCATGCCCACCGCCAGCATGGTCTTGACCCCGAGCCGCACGAAGAGGAACGGCATGGCCAGCATCAGCAGCACTTCGGACACCTGGCCCAGCGACTGCAGGCCGGCCGCGCCGCGTACGCCGAGGTCGTTGAGGTAGGGGTTGGTGAAGTTGTAATAGAACGCCAGCGGAATGCAGATGGCGATGGAGGCCAGGAAGAACACCAGATAGGAGCGCGACTTCAGCAACCGCAGCGAATCCAGGCCCAGCACCTGCCCGAGCCCGGCGTCGCGCTGCTGCGCCAGCGGCGGCGTGTGCGGCAGGGTGAACGCATACAGGCCCAGGGCCAGCGATGCCATCGCCGCCATCCGGAAGGTCAGTTCGAGCGTGTGCGCCTGTTCCCACCCCAGCCAGCCGATCAGCACGCCGGCGACGATCCAGCCGACGCTGCCGGCAACGCGCACCGGCGGGAACTGCTTTTCAGGCGAGTGCATGTGCCGCATCGCCACGCTGTTGGCCAGGGCCAGGGTCGGCATGAACAGCAGCATGTAGCCCATGACGCAGGCGAAGAACGTGTTGAAGTCGGTCGCGGTGGACGCCATCCACATCAGCGCCGCACCGGCCAGGTGCAGCACCCCGAGGATGCGCTGCGCGGCGAAGTAGCGGTCCGCGATCAGCCCGACCAGGAACGGCGCCACGATCGCGCCGATGGACTGGCTGAGGAAGGCGGTGGCCACCTGGCTGGCGCTGGCCTGCAGCGGGCCCTGTACCAGGTACGTGCCGAGGGTGACGAACCACGCCCCCCAGATGAAGAACTGCAGGAACATCATCGCGCCCAAGCGCGACATGGCGTAGCTCATGGCTTGCCCTCCCAGGCGGTGATGGTTCAGATCCCCAGCATGCGGCGCAGTGCTTCCGGATCAGCGCCGCTGTCGGCGAAGTCGTCGAAGGCACGTTCGGTGACGCGGATGATGTGGTCGCGGATGAACGCTGCGCCCTCGCGTGCGCCGTCTTCCGGGTGCTTCAGGCAGCACTCCCATTCCAGCACCGCCCAGCCCGGGAAATCGTATTGCGCGAACTTCGAGAAGATCGCCTTGAAGTCGATCTGCCCGTCGCCGGGCGAACGGAACCGCCCCGGACGATCGATCCAGTTCTGGTAGCCGGCATACACGCCACTGCGCGCACTGGGGCGGAACTCCGCGTCCTTGACGTGGAAGATGCCGATGCGCGCGTGGTACCGGTCGATGAAGCCCAGGTAGTCCATCTGCTGCAGCAGCAGGTGGCTGGGGTCGTACAGCATCTTGGCGCGCGGGTGATGGTCCACCACCTCCAGGAAGCGCTCGAAGGTGGCGCCATCGTGCAGGTCTTCGCCCGGGTGGATCTCGAAGCACAGGTCCACGCCGCAGGCGTCGAAGGCGTCGAGGATGGGGCGCCAGCGCCGGCCCAGTTCGGCGAAGGCTTCGTCCACCAGGCCCGGCGGGCGTTGCGGCCAGGGATAGAAGTAGGGCCAGGCCAGCGCGCCGGAGAACGTGGCGTGGGCGGTCAGTCCCAGCCGCTCACTGGCTTTGGCCGCGAGCATCAGCTGTTCCACCGCCCAGGCCTGGCGGGCGGCCGGATCATTGCGCTTGTCCGGCGGCGCGAAGCCGTCGAACAGGCTGTCGTAGGCAGGATGGACCGCAACCAGCTGGCCCTGCAGGTGGGTGGACAGCTCGGTGATCTGCACGCCATGGTCGGCCAGCATGCCGGCGATGTCGTCGCAGTAAGACTGGCTGCGCGCCGCCTCGGCCAGATCGAACAGGTGGGGCGCGCTGGTCGGTACTTGTACGCCAGAATACCCCAGGCCCGCAGCCCAGCTGGCCAGCGTGTCCAGCCGATCAAACGGAGGTGTGTCGCTGATGAACTGCGCCAGGAACAGCGCCGGACCCTTGAGCGTCTTCAACGTGATTCGCCCCGATGCAATCGATTGCATTTATCCTAGCAGGGCCTCCGGCAAGACCTGTTGTGCACTGCACAGCGACACGAAGAACTGAAACCATGGCCACCATCTACGACATCGCAAAGCACGTGGGCGTCTCCGCAGGCACGGTGTCGCGTGCGCTGTCGCGGCCGGACAAAGTCCTGCCGGCCACGCGCACGCGCATCGAGCAGGCTGCCGCGGCGCTGGGCTATGTTCCCAACACGGTGGCCCGGACCCTCAAGACCCAGCGCAGCGGCAAGCTGCTGGTCACCGTGCCGGACATCGCCAATCCGTTTTTCGCGCAGATCCTGCAGGGCGCGGAGGAGGCGGCGCAGGCCGTCGGGTATGCCGTGCTGCTCGGCGATACCCAGCATCGCCCCGAGCGCGAGGAGCGCTACGCGCAGATGCTCCGGCGCAACGAGGCCGACGGCCTGATCGTGCTCGGCCATCGCCTGCCGCCGACGGCACGCGCGATCGTCCAGCAGCTGGGCACCGCAGCGCCGGTGGTCAACGGCTGCGAGGTCGATCCCGCGCTGGGCATTCCCAGCGTCCACATCGACAACGCGGCCGCCGCGCGCGCCGTGATGGACCACCTGTATGGGCTGGGACACGAGCGCATCGCCGTGGTCGGCGGGCCGCCCGACAACCCGCTGCACGAGCAGCGGCTGGAAGGGGTCCGGGCGGTCGCAAAGGCACGCGGGCGCCTGCGCAGCCTGGTGCTCATGCCGGGCGATTTCTCGGTGGAATCGGGCCATGCCGCTGGATTGGCGCTGTTGGCCCGCACGCCGCTGCCGACTGCCGTGTTCTGCTTCAGCGACCAGATGGCGCTGGGGGTGCTGGCGGCCTGCCGCGACAAAGGCGTGCGCGTCCCGGAGGACCTTTCGGTGGTCGGCTTCGACGACCTGGCCTCGTCCCGGTACCTGACCCCACCGCTGACGACCATCCGCCAGCCCATGCGCGAGATCGGCGAGCGCTCGGTCAACCTGCTGCTCGCCATCATCGAACGCGTGGATGTACCGCTCCAGCAGACGCTGGATTTCAGCCTGATGGTGCGGGGCTCGACCGCACCACCCACGTAGAGTCACGCCCTGCGTGGCTTCGCGGTGCCGGATCGGAAAGCAGCCACGCAGGGCGTGGCTCTACGGGGCGTCGGTGGGCGCGCCTTGCGACGGTCAGTGCGGACCGCCGCTGGCTACCCCCGCTTCTCCGCAAACACTTCCACGGTCACTTCCTCGATCCTGCCGGTGAAGTGGAACGGCAGCCGGTAGGTCCAGTCCACCGCCGAGCCGTTGTCCATGCCCACGTCCAGTCCCTCGGTGATGGAGAACTGGATCGGCACGGTGCGCTCCAGCCGGCCACTGGCCACGGTATCGCCGTTGACGGTGAGGGTCACCGTACCGCCCTTGCCCATGCCGCCCCCGTCGTAGTCGAATCTCACGCCGAGGGTGGCCTTGCCTTTGCCAAGCGGTGTATCGCCGGAAAAGCTCGGCCGCTCCACGCCCAGGTAGTTGTAGACGAAGGTCGGGCGCCCGGCCTTGAGGTACAGGCCGTAGCCGCCTTCGGAACCACCGTGGGTGATGATCATGCCCTCGGCGGTGTCGTTGGGCAGCTCGATCTGGGCGGTGATCGTCCATGACTTGTTGAGCATCGGCAGGCACGCCGCGTCGGGCAGCGCCAGCATGCCCGGGTAATACGTGGCCTTGGTGCGGTCACCGACCAGGCTGGGCCGCCCCATCGCTTCGGCATTCATGCGGATGGTGCCGCGCCAGTCCAGCGGCAGCACGCTGTACTTGGAGGCCTCGGCCCACCAAAGGTCCTGCAGCTGGCGCAGCTTTTCCGGGTTCTGTTGGGCCAGGTCATGCGCCTGCGAGAAATCCTCGTCCAGCTTGTACAGCTCCCAGACCTGCTTGTCCGGCGTCCAGTCGTCGGCACGGTTGGGCTCCCAGGGCGCGAAGCTGGGGGCGGAGGCCATCCAGCCGTCGTGGTACAGGCCGCGGTTGCAGCCCAGTTCGAAGTACTGGGTGCGCCGCCGGCTCTCCGCGTCGGCCTGGTCGAAGCTGAAGGCGAAGCTCACGCCTTCGATGTCCTTCTGCTGCACCCCGTTGAGCTCGCGTGGTGCGGTGATGCCACAGACTTCATACAGCGTGGGTACGATGTCGATGACATGCAGGAACTGCTCGCGCAGCCCCCCTTTGTCCGTGATCTGCGCTGGCCAGCTGATGATCATCGGGTTGCGCGTGCCGCCGAAGTGGCTGGCGACCTGCTTGGTCCACTGGAAAGGCGTGTTCATCGCATGCGCCCACGACGACGGGAAGTGGTTGAAGTGTTTCGGCCCACCCAGTTCGTCGATGACCCTGAGGTTGTCTTCCCACTTTTCCGGGAAGCCGTTGAAGAACAGGTTCTCGTTGAGCGAGCCTTCCAGCCCGCCTTCGGCGCTGGAGCCATTGTCGCCGGCGATGTAGATGATGAGGGTGTTGTCCGCATCCGGCAGCGCCTTGACCGCATCGATCACCCGGCCCATCGCGGCATCAACCTGCGCGCCGTAGGCAGCAAACACTTCCATCATGCGCGCGTACAGGCGCCGCTGGTCCGGTTCCAGGCTGTCCCATGCCGGCAGGCCGCGCGAGCGCTCGGTCAGGTCGGTGTCGTCGGGCACCACGCCGAGCTTCTTCTGGCGTGCCAGCGTCTGCTCGCGGTAGGCGTCCCATCCGTGATCGAACCTGCCCTTGAACTGGTCGATCCATGACTGCGGTGCCTGGTGCGGCGCATGCGTCGCACCAGGCGCGACGTACAGGAAATACGGCTTGTCCGGCGCTATGCTCTTGACCTTGCGCACCCAGGCGATGGCCTTGTCGGCAAGGTCTTCGGTGAGGTGATACTCGGGATCGTCCGAGGCGGGCACCAGATCGCGGTTCTCGAACAACAGTGGGTTCCAGTGGTTCATGTCGCCGGCGTTGAACCCGTAGAAATAGTCGAAGCCCAGGCCATTCGCCCAGCGGTCGTAGGGTCCGGCGGCGCTCAATTCCCAAGTCGGCGTGTTGTGGTTCTTGCCGATCCACGCGGTCATGTAGCCGTTCTGCCGCAGTACCTCACCGACCGTGCCACAGCTGCGCGGCAGTACGCAGCAATAGCCGTCGTAGCCGGTGGCCAGTTCGGTGATGCCGGCGAAGGACGCCGAATGGTGGTTGCGACCGGTGATCAGCGCCGCGCGGGTCGGGCTGCACAGCGCAGTGGTGTGGAAGTGGTTGTAGCGCAGCCCCTCGGCGGCCAGACGGTCCATGGTGGGGGAGGGAACGCCCCCGCCAAAGGTACTGAACTGGCCGAAGCCCACGTCATCGAGCAGGATCAGCACCACGTTGGGTGCGCCCTTGGGCGGTTGCACCGGCTGCGGGAACTGGGCCGGGTCCGAATCCTGGTAGGTGCGTCCAACTTCGCCGCGGAAGTGGAAATCCGGCTGCGGAAGAATCTCGGGCGTACCCGGCAGTTCCGTCCTGACCTTCATCGCATCGCCCTCTCGTTCGTCCTGGAACCAAGAGGGTAGGCAGGCGGCGCGGGACCGGCCTCCGAAAATACACCAGTCCTTGCTACGTACTTCTACTGCCGTTGCACGCTTCCCGCCGCCATTCTCAGAGGCGGCGCATCAGGATCATCTTTTCCTGGGTCATGTCACGCATGGTGTACGGAATGCCGCCTGTGCCGTAGCCCGATTCCCTGCGCCCGGCGAAGGGCATCCAGTCAGTGCGGAACGCGGTGGGGTCGTTGATCATGACCGCGGAGGCGTCGAGGCGGTTGGCCGCGCGCAGGGCGATGTCGATGTCCTGGGCGAAGATGCTGGCCTGGAACGCCGTGGGCAGGGCGTTCGCCCGTGCGATGGCCTCGTCGAGGTCGGCGTAGCCGTACACCGCGACCACCGGTCCGAACACTTCCTGGGTGGAGATGCGCGCATCGGCGGCCGGTTCGACCAGCACCGTGGGTTGATAAGTGGTCCCGGAGATGCGCTCGCCGCCGATGGCCAGCCTGGCCCCGCCGGCGACCGCCTCGTCCACCCATTCCGCCACCCGGTCGACTTCGCGCGGCTGGATCAGCGGACCCACTTCGGTGTCCTTGAGCGTGGGATCGGCGGTGCGCAGCGTGCGGACGCGCGCGACCAGCCGTTCGGTGAGGTCATCGACGATCGCGCTGTGGACGAAGATGCGCTGGGTCGAAACGCACACCTGGCCGGCATGGTAGTACCCGCCTTTGACCAGCGGTTCGATGATCTTGTCCAGGTCGGCACTGCGGTCGACGATGGCCGGTGCCACGCCGCCGTGCTCCAGCGCGGAGCGTGCGCCATGGGCCAGCTTGGCGTGCAGCGACCAGCCGACCCGGGCCGAGCCGATGAAACTCAGGAACGCGACGCGCGGGTCGGTCGCCAGCGCCTCGGCCAGTTCGTTGCCCTCCGGAAGGAACGCCTGGCACCACGGTTCGGGCAGGCCCGCTTCGTGCGCCATCGCCACGAATTCCAGGCACGACAGGGGCGTGGCGCTGGCCGGCTTGATGATCACCGGGCAGCCCACCGCAATGGCCGGGGCGACCTGGTGCACGATCAGGTTCAACGGATGGTTGAACGCGGAGATCGCAGCCACGATCCCGATCGGCTCGCGCGTGGTGAACGCCCAGCGGTTCTCTGCGGCAGCCGAAAGACCCATCGGAATTTCACGGCCGGCGAAGTTGCGCAGCTCGTCGGCGGCATTGTGCACGCCATCGATGGCGCGCGTGGTTTCCACGATGGCGTCGGGCAGCGGCTTGCCGCCTTCGCGCGCGATCTGCAGGGCAAGATGCTCGCGGCGGCTTTCCATCAACGCGGCCAGGCGGCGCAGGATGGTCATCCGCTGGTGCGGCGGCAGCCAGCCGTTGCGGTCCTTGAACACGGACGCGGCCGCCTGCAGCTTGCGCTCCAGCGCGGCGGCATCGTCGCTCTGCAGCTCCGCGATGGGCGCGCGATCGAACGCCTGGACGATGTGCAGCATGATGGGGTTTCCTCGTTGCAGAAAGGGCTCAGCCGCACTCCACGTCGGGCGTGCGGTTGCGCAGCTCGTCGACCAGGACGCGGGTATTTTCGGAGTAGTCGATGGGCACATCGACCAGATGGACGCCGCCACCGGCGAAGGCGGCCTCGAGCGTGGGAACCAGATCGTCGACCGCGGTCACCCGCGACCCCTTCGCGCCATAGGCTTCGGCGTAGCGGACGAAATCCGGGTTGCCAAAGCGCATGCCGAAATCCTCGAAGCCATCCACCGCCTGCTTCCAGCGGATCATGCCGTAGGCGTTGTCGTTGAGGATCACCACCACCAGGTCCAGCCCGAGCCGCACGGCGGTTTCCAGTTCCTGCGAGTTCATCATGAAGCCGCCGTCGCCGCACACCGCCATGACCCGGCGCTGCGGGTACAGCATCGCCGCCATCATCGCCGACGGCAGGCCCGCGCCCATCGTCGCCAGCGCATTGTCCAGCAGCAGCGTGTTGGCGACGTGGGTGCGGTAGTTGCGGGCAAACCAGATCTTGTACATGCCGTTGTCGAGGCAGACGATGCCGTCGTCGGGCATCACCTCGCGCACGTCGTGGACCAGCCGCTGCGGGGTGACCGGGAAGCGCTGTTCCTCGGCGCGATCATTGATCCGCGCCAGGATCTTCTGGCGCAGCGCGATCATGCCGTCATCGCCCGCCAGCTGGCCTTCCAGTCGCCCGGCCAGCGCCTGCACCGAGCTGCCGATGTCGCCGATCACCTCGATGTCGGGGTGGTAGACCTGTTCGACCGTGGCGGACTGGAAACTTACATGGATGACCTTGGGACCGCCGGCGTCCTTCATCAGGAACGGCGGTTTCTCGACCGTGTCGTGACCAATGGCGACGATCAGGTCGGCACGTGCCACGGCCTCATGCACGTAATCGCCTTCGGAGAGCGCGGCGGTACCCATGTAGAGATTGGACCCCCCGGTCACCGCGCCCTTGCCCATCTGCGTGTTGAAGAACGGCAGCCGCGTGCGCGAGATGAAGTCGGACAGTGCGTCGGCCAGCTGCGGGCGGCTGCACGCCGCACCGATCATCACCAGTGGGCGCGAGGCGGCCTGGATAGCAGCGGCCGCGCGCTCGAGCGCGGCAGGGTGGGCGAGCGGCCGTTCCAGCGGATGCACCGGGATGGGCGCGAGTGCCTCGACCTCTTCGCCGGCGATGTCTTCGGGAAGTTCCAGGTGCACCGGGCCGGGCCGCTCTTCCATGGCCACGCGGAAGGCGTCGCGGACGAGCGCCGGAATCGCGGCGGGACTGACGATCTGGCGGGTCATCTTGGTCAGTGGCTTCATCGACGCGACGATGTCGACGATCTGGAAGCGCGCCTGGCGTGCGCTCATCACCGCCTTCTGGCCGGTGATGAGGATCATCGGCATGGCGCCCAGGTGGGCATACGCCGCGCCGGTGGAGAAATTCAGTGCACCGGGACCCAGCGTGGCCAGGCACACACCCGGCCGGCCGGTCAGGCGACCGTGGGTGGCGGCCATGAACGCCGCCGCCTGCTCATGCCGGGTCAACACCAGTTCGATCCGCGAGGTCCGCAGGGCTTCCAGGAAATCCAGGTTCTCTTCGCCGGGCACGCCGAAGATTCTATCAACGCCCTCGTTCTCGAGCGCTTCAACCAGCAGGGCGGCACCGTTGCGCATCGTTCAAGTCCTCGTGGAAGTGGGCCGGACAGCATGCGTGCGTGTTCGATGCTATCAGGCCAGCAGCATCGCAGCCGTGACGTGGCTGCGATGCGATGAAGCTGAACCCATTCCATCCGGAATCCCTGCCGAGGCCCCGACATGATCCAGGTCAAGAGGCGTGCTGCAGCGATGCCTAGGCTCTGCTCACCCCTTCCCGGAGCCCTGTCATGCACCTGCACCGAACCTTCCGTCCCACCCGCGGCACGCTTTCCCTGGCCCTGATGAATGCGCTTGCCGCCACCGGCATGGCGACCTTTGCGGCCCCCGGGGTCGCGCTTGCCGACGGCTGCCAGCTGTACAGCGCCAACGGCAGGATCTCGTGCTACCTCAATACCTCCGGTGCGCCGGGCACGCCAGCGGCAAGCTCGGGCTCGGACCCGGTCTTCGACGACAAGAACGGCTATACCGGCGGACCGGGCGGCCCGGCGGCGAACATCAATCTGGTCGTGGCCAACAACCCCACGCTCTACGATTACTCGCAGTACGACAGCAAAGGCCACCTGCTGGTCGCATCCTCGCCGATCAACGCGGTCAGCGTCGGCGGTGCAGGCGCGCAGGGTTCGGACGCCACCGCCGGTGGCTTCGACAAGGTCGGCGGCAACGGCGGTGCCGGCAACAGCGGCGGCGACCTCACCGTTTCGGTGGGTCCCCAGGTCACGGCCGAGTCGGACGATACCGTCAATGGCATCAGTGGCATCACGTTGATCTCGCTGGGCGGTGAAGGCGGCGCGGCGGGTAAGGGCAACATGAGCGGCGAAGACGGCACCTCCGCCGTGGGCGGCGCCGGTGGCAGCATCAACGCCACGCTCGACGGCTATACCACCTCGCGAAACCGCAGCGTGCTGGTGTCCAGCCAGGGCGGCGCCGGTGGACGCGGCCGCGACTACGGCTCCGGGCTGAATTCCCAGGGCGCCGACGCGACCGACGGGATCGGCGGCAATGCCGGCACGGTCACGGCCACCTTCACCAATACCAGCAACAACCCAAACAACGGCTTCGTCGGCACTACCGGCGTGCTGGTGCAGAGCGTGGGCGGTAACGGCGGCAACGGCGGTTCCGCCGCAGATGTCGATGGCTCGCAGGGCGGCAGTGGCGGCCTTGCTGGCAACGGCAATACCGTTACGACCACGGTGGGCTCCAACGTGATCATGGTGGCAGGGGCCGACAACGACGCCGCCCTGCATGTGCTGTCGCAGGGCGGCGCCGGTGGGCAGGGCAACAGCTCCGGCGGTTCCGGCGGCAATGCCGGTCCCGGCGGCAATGGCGGCAATGCCAGCCTGATCATCGACGGCAGCGCGGGCGCCGGCGGCGAGATCGCGTCCAATGGCACGTACTCGCCGGGCGTGCTGGTGCAGTCGCTCGGTGGCAATGGTGGCGACGGCGGGACGCCGTCCGAGTTCGTCATCGGTCCCAATGGCGGTTCCGGTTCCGACGGCGGCAATGCCGGTACGGTGTCGGTGAGCGGCAGCGGCCTGGTGGTTCGCACCGGCCTGCAGGTCGACCCGACCCTGTACGAAGGCTCGCCCGGCGTGCTCGCGCAGTCGATCGGCGGCGGCGGCGGTTCGGGCGGGGTGTCCAAGGGCGTGTTCGCGATCGGCGGCGAAGGCGCCAACGGCGTGAACGGCAATACCGCCACCGTGGCGCTGCAGTCAAAAGTGGAGACCTTCGGGTTCGGCTCGGACGGTCTGGCGGTACAGTCCATCGGCGGCGGTGGCGGCAAGGGTGGCGACGCCAGCGGCGACAGCGTCGGGCTGCAGTACGTGGTGGGCGGCTCGGCCGGCGGCGGTGGCGACGGGTTCAGTGCGTCGCTGACCAGCCAGGCGGGCAGCACCGTGCTGACCCATGGCGTGCACTCCCCGGGGCTGCTTGCGCAGTCCATCGGCGGCGGCGGCGGGCAGGGCGGCTCGGCCTACAGCAAGTCGAAGTCGGCAGGCTTCGGGGCGTCGATGGCGGTGGGTGGCAGCGGTGGCCTGGGCGGCAATGCCTGTGGCGACGGCTGCACGGGCACTACCGCGCAGAATGGCGGCCGCATCAGCACCGACGGTTCGGACAGCTACGGCATCCTGGCGCAGTCGATCGGCGGTGGCGGTGGCGCCGGCGGTGCGTCCACGGCCAAGTCGCAGGTATATGCGGCCGAGGACGTGAGCATTTCGTTGAGCGCATCGCTCGGTGGCTCGGGCGGCCAGGCCGGCAGCGGTGGACTGCTCGGTGCCACCAACACCGGGCTGGTCACCACCGGCGGCCAGGGCGCCGTGGGGGTGCTGGCGCAGTCGATCGGCGGCGGTGGTGGCGCCGGTGGCGACTCGTCTTCCGCATCGACGGCCACTGGCGGTGAGTTCGACATCAGTGCCTCCATGGCACTGGGGGGCAAGGGTGGCACGGCCGGTGATGGCGGCGCGGCCACGATCACCAACAACGGTCTGGTGCTGACCACCGGTGAATCGGCCGCGGGCCTGCTGGTGCAGTCAGTGGGTGGCGGCGGCGGTGCCGGCGGCACCGGCGATGGCCAGGCGTCGGCCAGTGGCGGCGAAACCAAGATCGCCACCACGCTGACGATGGGCGGTACCGGCGGCGCGGGGGGTGATGGCTATGCTGCAACGGCCAACAACATCGGCGGTTCGATCATCACCTTGGGCGACGGCGCGTTCGGCATCGGTGCGCAGTCGATTGGCGGCGGCGGTGGCGCCGGCGGCGGCGCGGCCGGTTCGGCCAAGGGTGAGTATGTGGCCACGGTCACGATGGGCGCCAACGGCGGCAAGGGCGGCGACACCTACCACATCGATGGCAATGGCAATGAAGTCGACGGCGTGTCGGTGCACAACGACGCCACCTCGACCGTGGTGACGTTCGGTGCCGACGCCAACGCCATCGTCGCGCAGTCGATCGGTGGCGGCGGTGGCATCGGTGGCAAGGCCGGTTCCAACATCGCCAGCAGCAAGTCCGACGGTGCCGGCGGCAACAGGGGCGGCAATGCGGCGGCCGCGACCGGCGCGCTGACCACCGCGTACGATGCCAACGGCAGCGCGGCACTGAACGACTACCTGGGCTTGAACAACGCGGTGGCTTTCACCAGCAGCCTGCTTGCCGACACGTCGCAAGTGGCGGCAAAGGCGGCTGTTCTGGGTGATGGCGACCTGGATGACGACCTCAACGATGCAGCCGAATCCAAGGGCGAGACCGAGGACGACAACCAGTCCACCAGCATCCAGCTGTCGGTCGCGCTGGGCGCATCCGGCGGCAGCGGCGGTTCGGCCGGACGGGTGGCGGTGCAGAACGACGGCGAGGTCGCCACCTTGGGCAACCACGCCGATGCGATCCTGGCCCAGGCCGTCGGCGGCGGCGGTGGCAAGGGCGGTGCGGCAAGTACCGCCTCAACCAACGACTACAGCGGCAACCTGTCGGTCGGCGGTAGCGGGGGCGGCGGGGGCTATGGTGGCCAGGTGAGCGTGACCAATACCGGTGCGATCTACACCAAGGGCGCGCTGGCCGCGGGTATCGTGGCCGAATCCATCGCCGGCGGTGGTGGCGTCGGCGGTGTGTCGGCGTCGTCGGTGAAGTCGAGCAGCAAGAATGCCGGAGACGACGATGCCAATGACGGCGCGTTCAAGTCGATCTCGCTGTCGGTGGGCGGCAACGGTGGCAGCAGTTTTGATTCAGGCCAGGCACAGGTAACCAGCAGCGGCGCGATCTCCACCGCCGCCCACGACTCCAGCGGCATCATCGCGCAGTCGATCACCGGCGGCGGTGGTATTGCCAAGACACTTGCCAGCGACCTGGAAGGTGCCGGTGGCAGCGCCAGCGCCAAGGGTGGCAACTATGACGTGATGTTCAAGTTCGGCGGCAGCAGCGGCGAAGCATCCGGTGGCAGCGGCCTGGTCAACGTGACCACCGCCAGCGGCGGCACCATCACCACCAAGGGCGACAACAGCTACGGCATCCTCGCGCAGTCGATCAGCGGCGGTGGCGGCCTGCAGCTGGGCGGCAAGGTCAGCGGCAGCACCGTGGCCGACTTCTTCGGCTCCGGCAAGACCACCGGCAGCGTCAACAACGACGGCACCAACAGCCCGACCAGCGGCAACAGCGGCCTGTCGGTGACCGTGGGCGACGCGATCTCCACCGCAGGCGCGAACGCGGTGGGCGTGCTTGCGCAATCCATCGGTGGCGGCGGTGGCGTGGCCGGCGGCGTCGCCGGGCAGACCAGCCTGGCCGCGGCGCCGCAGTACTTCAGTGGCAGCCGTGATGCGAACGGCAACGGTGGGGTGATCAACGCCACGGTCAACGCGGGCGCCTCCATCGCCACCACCGGCAGCAACGCGCCGGCCATGCTGCTGCAGTCGCTCGGCGGTGGCGGCGGCCGGGTGATCACCGACAACGCCATCTACATGGGCAGCGCCGGCGGCAGCGGCACCGGTGCGGCGATCACCGCGACCATTGACGGCTCGGTCTCGGCCACCGGGCCGGGTTCGGCCGGCATCATCGCGCAGAGTATGGGCGACAGCAGCTCCAACGCGCCGATCACCATCACCATTGCGTCGACCGGCAAGGTCACCGCCGGGCAGCAGTCGGTGGCAACCTCGCCCAATGGCGGTTCTGCCGGCATCTACATCGACCACGGCGGCACCGGCAGGAATGACAGCAACGGCAACCCGGTGGTGAACACCGTCACCAACAACGGCACGCTGTACACGTATGGCTCGCAGGTCAATGCGGTGGCCGTGTACAGCACGGCCGGCGACACCCGGGTAATCAACAACGGCACCCTCGGCGGCGACGTGCTGCTCACCAATGGGGGCGGCACCGGCTGCTTCAGCAACAACGGCACCTTCCACGCCGGTGACAACGTGACCGTGGGACAGTGCGGAATGACCAATAACGGCGTGATGGATATCCGTGCCACGCCGTTGGCGGTGCAGGGCAACCTCCTCAACAACGCCGGTGGCCGGATCGTGGTGGCCACCGATTTTTCCGGCAAGGCAGCCACGCCGTTGACGGTCGACGGGAATGCCACCATCGCCGGCCAGGTGGACGTGCGGCCCACCGTGATGCGCCGTAACACTGTCACCTTGGCCAGCGCGACCGGCTCGCTGCAGCTGGACACCACGCTGTCGGCAGTACCGGATGCACACCTGTTCAATTACCAGTTCGATTCGGACGGAAAGAACCTGCGGGTGACGCCGAGCGCCATGTTCAGCGCGCAGGCCGCCGCCATGGGCGCCAACAAGCGCGCGGTCGGCAACAACCTGCAGGCGATCTTCGACAGCGGCGCGGCGATGGATACCGGCTTTACCCGGCTGAGCAGCGTTGCCGATGGCGATGAGTACGACCGCAGCCTGGCGGCGATGTCGGGCAAGGCGCTCGGTGCGTTCGGTGCCTACCGGATCAACAGCAGCCGTGATTTTGCGATGAACCTGTACGGCGGCTGCTCCAGCGCACCGGTGGCCAGCAAGAGCACCGATACCTGTGGCTGGGGCCGTGTACTGGCCAATGGCGCGGAGCAGAAGGAAACCAATGACGCGCTGGGATACCGGGTAGACGCGTCTGCGGTGCAGGCCGGTGGCCAGCTGCAGCTGTCGCCGGACCTGGCGTTGACCGGTTCGATCGCCTATGAGAACAGCCGCCTGCGCGACGCGGACGGGACTGCCCGGGTCACTGGCGATGCCGTGCTGGGCGGTGTGGGCCTGCTCTACGACGCGGGGCGCATTGAGCTTTCCGGCGGCTTGGACGCGGCGTCGGGCAACTATCGTTCCACCCGTGACGTGGCGGTTGCCGGATTCGACGACCAGGCCAAGGCCAGCCCCAGGCAGTGGCAGGCCGGTGCGCACTTGCGTGCGGCTTACAACGTCCCGATGGGCAAGGACGGTTTCGTGCGGCCCTACGTGGAAGGTCACGCGATCCGCGTGGAGAACAGGGGCTTCACTGAAGACGGCAGTTCGCCGTTCCGGCTGGCGGTGGAAGGCAATACAGACACCGCGCTGATCGGCGTGGTCGGCGTTGAGCTTGGCGACAGCGTGCACTTCAGCAACGGAACGACCCTGCGACCGTTTGCCAGCGCGGCAGCCGAATTCGGCAATAATCGCGACTGGACCACCACGGCACATTTCGCCGACCAGCCGCAGAGCGACAGCTTTGATGTCACCACCGCCGGTCCGGGGACGGTGGGGCGGTTCGCGGTGGGGGCGGACCTGCTGGGCTCCAACCACCTGAGCCTGTCGTTGCAGTACGTGAAGGAAGTGGGCCAGGGCTTCGATTCCAACACCGGCCTGGCGCGCGTGACCTACAGCTTCTGAGGCCGCTTCATACCCGCTTCACCGCTGCTTCATTGCCGACCCGCAGGAGGCCTGCACGCTGCAGGCCTCCTTCGCAGCGGTAGTTCCAGAATGAATTCCACATCTCCCCATGACTGGGACCTGGTCGTGGTCGGCGCGAGCTTCGCCGGCGCGGCGTGCGCGCTGGCGGCCGCCCAGTACGGGTTGCGCGTGTGCGTGCTGGAGCGCAAGGACGATCCGGGTGCGCGGCTGCACACCACCGGGATACTGGTCAAGGAAGTAGTCGAGCAGACCTGGCTCAGGCGCATTCCCGCCACACTGCTGCAGCGCGTGGAGCAGGTGCGGCTGTATGCGCCCAACCTGCGCAGCGTCTGCCTGGCCGCACCCGGCTATTACTTCATGACCACCGACACGCCCAACGTGCTGCGCTGGCTCGCCGGGGAACTGCGCACCAATGGCGTCGACCTGCGCCTGGGCCAGTCCTTCACCCAGGCCCATCGCCACGGCGACGGGTGGGACGTCGCCGGCGCAGGACGCACCCGCTACCTGGTGGGCGCGGACGGGGCGTGTTCGCGGGTGGCGCAGCGCACCGGCCTCGGCAGCGTGCGGGATTTCCTTTACGGGGTGGAGCAGGAATTCGCCGGTGCCGGGCTTCCCGAAGGGCGCGCGCTGCATTGCTTCGCCAGCCGCCGCTACGCCCCGGGTTACATCGGCTGGGCGGCGCAGAACCCGACCGGCGTGCAGGTCGGGTTGGCCGTGCGGCACGACCCGGCACGCGCGCGGCAGCCGGACATGGAGGGTTTCCTGGCGCACGTGCGCGACATGATCGGCCTTCCCGCAGCGCTGAAGCCGGGTGCCACACGAGCCGGATTGATTCCGTGCGGCCCGGTGAAAGGCGCATTGACCGCGCCCGGGGTGGTCCTCACCGGCGATGCGGCCGGCATCGTTTCACCGTTGTCGGCCGGCGGCATCCATGCGTCCTGGCGGCAGGGCTGGACGGTGGGCGACGCGGTCGGGCTGCACCTGCGCGGCCGCGGACCGGCGGTGGAAGCGGTGGCCGCGCAGGCGGTGCCGCATTCCCGCGGCAAGCGCATGCTGCGCTGGGCGATGGACCACCTGCAGCTGGATTGGCCGATGGACCTGATGCTGCAGTCGGGAATGGTGAGGCGGGCGGCAGAGCAGATCTATTTCCATCGACGCGGGCTGCGCATGGATCGATGAGCGGTCAGGACCGCACCCGGGCCTGCCACCCCGGTGCTGCCGCCTTGCTGCGGCGTAGTTCGATCTGACGGTCCTGGTAGCGCTGCATGCTGGCCTTCAGCTCGTCCAGTGCGTCCTCCGGCAGCCACAACCGGCGCGTGCCGCGGGTCATCGCGGTATACGCGGCGCGCACCGGGTTGTGCGCGAACTGGCGCGCGAAGCCGGTGCGGAAGCAGCAGCGCGACATCGCCACCGTGGCGAACTCGGCATTCTTGGCGTGTTCGACCAGCATCAACGGCAGCGCGGCACCGTGGAAGGGCAGCAGGCGTTCGCTCAGTTCGACGAAGCGGTCGCGGTTGTAGCCGCGCATGAACATGCGCGGGATCCGGGCCAGCCCCTGTTCCGCACATTCGGCCAGCAGGTCTTCCCAGCGCTGGCTGCTGCCGCCATGCGCGGTGAGTTCGCGATAGGCTTCGGCGCCGCGCGTGACCTCGCGGCCCAGCGTGGCCAGCGAGTCGGGATGGATCGCGAACGCGGCACCGGCAGCGGCCAGGCGCTGCGCTTCTTCCAACAGCCGCCACGGACTGCCATAGATACGCGCACCGTCGGTGGGTACCTCGCTCCACTCGCGGTAGGTGCCGGGCAGCGTGGGCAGGTCGGCGGCACCACTGAACGGCGCTTCGAAGCGGCTGCCGATGTCCAGCGCCAGGGTGTCGTTGATCAGCGTTTCCACCAGCCGACCCTGGCGGACCGACTGGTCGATCTCCAGCGTCATTCCGGTAGCAAAGCGCGGGGCATGGCCGACCAGGCGCTGGTTGGGGTCGCCGAGGCTGATCACCGCACCCTCGTAGCTGGACAGCAGCGCCTTCCAGGCCGGGCTGAGGTCGTGGCCCTCATCGATCAGCAGGGTGCCCCAGGTGGCCGGTACGTTGACCTGGTGCAGGGCCAGCCATTTGCCGATGTGGTCCACGTTGACGCTGAGCAGGCCGTGGCGCTGCAGCTGCGGGTCGAACATGCTGCGCCACACGTGCTCGGCCGCCGCCATCAGCGCGTTGCTGTCGATCATCGCCCACGGCACGGCGCGCGCGAAGTGGCGCGGCGCCAGCTGCAGGGTGGTCGAGCGGCACCATGCCGCGATCCCTTCCAGGGCGATGCGCAGCACGCTGGCCGGCGCATGCGCGCCGATCGGCTGCAGCTCGATGCGCGCGGCGATGTCGCGCAGCGACAGCTTGCTGATCTGGAAGGCCGGCCGCCATGCCGTCCGCAGCAGGCCGCGCCGGAACGCGTCGCCGGCGACGTGGTTGGCGAAGGCGATCTGCGAGATGACCTGCACCGGCAGTGCGGCGCTGAGGCGTTGCCGGAAGGCCTGCACCTGGCCGGCGCGTGGTGCGATGTAGGTGTACCGGCGCGCGGCGCTGTCCAGCAGCTGCAGGATCAGATGGGTCTTGCCGGCGCCGGCATAGGCGTCCAGGTCGATGTGCTCGTCATCGTTGGCGATGATTGCGCGCAGGGCCCGGGCCTGCTCCGGGGTGTAGGCATGGGTGCGTTCGACGTAACGCGGTGCGGCGGAGTCGTCATCGAACGCGGCATCGTCGTCAGCCAGTGCGCGCTCGGTGGGAAAACGCAGGGTGTGCGCTTCCAGCGTCACCTGGCTGTCGGCCTGGAAGGCATCGGCCAGATACGCGTCAGGCGATGCGGCGGCGTAGCGCACCACCACCGCTTCCGGCCCCAGCACCACGCCCTGTGCGGCCAGTGCGTGCAGCCATGCCTCGGGCAGGGCGGGCAGGGCGGTGCGCAGTGCGTCGAACTGGCCCGCTGCGGCCTCCGGCTGGTCCAGGAACAGCGCGCAGGCCGCATCGATCAGCAGGGTCAGCGTGGCCGGGTGGTGCGGACGCTGCTGGCACAACGCGGCGGCGAACAGCCCGGCGCGTTCCAGTGCGGTGGGAGGCAGGGTGCCGGCGGCCAGGAACGCGCCGAGGGCGGTTTCGGTCAGCGGCAGCGCGTAGGCAGCGGGGGAAGAAAGGGCAGGCATTCCAGCAGCATGGTACCGCGCGGCGCCACGCAGCCGGTCGCTGCGCGCGCCGCGGCGCTGAACGGAACCGGCGTGGTCAGGGCGTGCTGGCCGCCGCGCCGTTGGCGATCTCGCCCACCGGTGCAGCCAGTGCCCGCCACCACGGCGTGCCGGCATGCGGCGCGGCGAGGTCCAGGCGTTCGCCCATCACCGGGGTGGACAGCGCGATGCCGCGCTGCGCCGCCAGCGCGCTGACCCGCTCGAACGGTTCTTCCCAGCGATGCATGGCCAGGTCGAAGGTGCCGTTGTGGATCGGCACCAGCCAGCGGCCACGCAGGTCCTGGTGGGCCTGCACGGTCTGCTCCGGCTGCATGTGCACGAACGGCCACTTGGCGTCGTACGCGCCGGTTTCCACGAACGCCACGTCGAACGGCCCGTAGCGCTCGCCGATGCGCTTGAAGCCGTTGAAGTAGCCGGTGTCGCCGCTGAAGAACACGCGCAGCTCTTCGTCCATGATCACCCACGACGCCCACAGCGTGCGGTTGCCATCGCGCAGGCCGCGGCCGGAGAAGTGCTGCGCCGGGGTGGCGGCGAAGCGCACACCGTCCACTTCGGTCTCGTCCCACCAGTCCAGCTGGCGCACGCGGTCGCTCGGCACGCCCCAGTTGATCAGGCGGTCGCCGACCCCCAGCGGTGCCAGGAATACGTCCACCCGCTCCGCCAGGTATTTGATGGTTGCCTTGTCCAGGTGGTCGTAGTGGTCATGCGAAAGCAGCACGCCACGAATCGGCGGCAGGTCACGCAGGGCGATCGGCGGCGCATGGAAACGCTTGGGCCCCATCCACTGCACCGGCGAGGCGCGCTCGGAGAACACCGGGTCGGTCAGCCACCAGCCACCGCGCAGCTTGATCAGCAGGGTGGAATGGCCCAGGCGGTACACGCTGCGGTCCGGGGCCTCGGCCAGCGCCTGCGCGCTGAGCGCGTGCACCGGCGGGGCCTGGTCCGGGGTGGTGCCGGGCGGCCGGTTGAAGAAGAAGTCCCAGAACAGCTTGAGCGTGGTGCCCAGCGATTCGCGCGGCTTGGGCGCGACGTTGGTGAACTGGTCATCGGCGCGTTGCGGCGAGTTTTCGTAGGAGGCAATAGGCACGGTAAGGGTCATCCCAATGATTACGGTGAGGGAGAAGCCGACAACAAGGACGGGGAGGATGCGCATGCGTCGTCTCATGGGTGAGTGCGCAGGCACTCATTTATCGGGGACATCAACATCAGCGCTGGAGGCCTTTCCAGAACAGGTCGAAGCCTGCCTGTTGCAGCATCTGGCGTTGTTCGGGCTGGGCGGCCATGGCCTCCAGGGTGGTTTCGAGCAGGCTGATCATCACCCGTCCCAGGTAGAAGGAAACGCGTTCGGGGTCGGCATGCTCGGCGATGCGCGCTTCCAGGTCCTGCAGCATGGTGCCGAACAGTCCCGCGCACTGGGTGCGGGTGCATTCGGTTATGCGTTCGGACACCTTGAGCTGGCGAAGCGCCATGCGCTCCACCGGCGACTGCGCGCCCCAGACCAGCAGCGCGTTCCACACATGCAGCAGCTGTTCGCGCACCTCGGCATCGGCCGGGAAACTGCCGCCGATGGCCAAGGCCAGGCGTTCTTCGAGGCGCACGAACAGCGCATTGAGCAGCGCGTCCTTGGTCTCGAAGTAGGTGAACACGGTGCCCTCGGCGACCTTGGCCGCCTTGGCAATCTGCGCCGTCGACGCACCCACGCCCCGTGCAGCCACCTGTTCGGCGGCGGCAATCAGGATCGCGGTGCGTTTTGCGTCGCTGAGCGGGCGGGCCATGGCGGGAGGGTTAAATGAGTGATTGCTCATTTAAGGCCGAAAGCGGCCCCGGCGCAAGTCCCGCGTCGCGCGCGATGCCTGCGGTTCAGGTGAGGGATGCCGTCGCCCAGCGCGTCGGCGCAACGTTGAATCCGGCCCCGCCGGGGTCTATAACGCGGTTCTGGCACCCGCAACCGGATGCGCAATGGCCACCACCGGAAAGAAGACTGCCGCCCCCGCCACGGCCATGCCGCGCCTGCTGGCCGGCGGCAATCCGCAGATTCCAAAAGGCGAGGGCGATGGCCCCGTGCAGGCCTGGATTGCGGGCGTACCCGAGGACAAGCGCGAGGCGGCCCGGCAGCTGGACGCGCTCATCGTCGCGGCCGTGCCCGGGGTGCGCAAGGCGGTGAAGTGGAATTCGCCGCTGTACGCCGCGCGCGACGACGGCTGGTTCCTCAGCATGCACTGCTACGCCCGCTACATCAAAGTGGCCTTCTTCCGTGGCGCCGCGCTTGCCCCGCCGCCGCCGGAGCCGTCAAAGAGCCAGGACACCCGCTACCTGCACGTGCCCGCGGACGCGCCACTGGACGTGGCGCAGTTCACCCGCTGGGTCAAACAGGCCGCCCGTCTTCCCGGCGAACGCATGTAACGCGCAGCGCCCGCTGCCTCCCAGGACACGACCATGCCCAAGCCCAGCACCCACAGCAAACCCCTTGCCGCCGGCCAGGCCGTGGCCGCCGATGCCGCCCGGCAGATCGATGCGAAGATCGCCGCGCTTGGCGATTGGCGCGGCGAAACCCTGGCGCGGGTCCGCGGCATCATCCACAAGGCGCTGCCGGACGTGGTGGAAACGGTGAAGTGGCGTGGCGTGCCGGTATGGGAGCACAACGGCATCCTGTGCACGGGCGAGACCTACAAGGCGGCGGTGAAGATGACCTTCGCCCACGGCGCACGCCTGGACGATCCGAAAGGCCTGTTCAACGCCAGCCTGGACGGCGGGACGCGGCGCGCGATTGATCTGCATGAAGGCGATACGGTCAACGAAGCGGCGTTGAAGGCATTGATCCGCGCGGCCGCGGCGTTCAACGCCGACAAGGCCAAGGGCAGAGCGACGCCGGCCAGCAAGGCCGCCAAGTCCGCCAAGTCCGCCAAGGGCGATACCGTAAAGACCACTGCGCGCTGAGCGCCTGCAACCCACCATTCCATGTTCCCGCGGTAGCGCCTGCCGCCGGTTTCGGCAAAGATGGTGCGCTGCACGATCGCCACGCGCGCGTGCAGCCCCCCACCGAATCTGGAAGAGCCTGTGCTGAGTGTTGTTGGAGTAGTGCTTGCGTTGTACGTGGTGTGGCGGCTGATCTGGCCGCTGAAGATGCCGGTGTCGGTGCGCGGCCCGCTGGGCCTGCTGATCCTGGCGCTGGCGCTGCACCACCGGATCGTGGCCCGGTTTGCCGGCACCATGGCGTCGCCGGAGATCCCCAAGGCAGCGATCGTCCTGCTGGCTTCCGGTTTCACCGCGCTGCTGCTGGTGGCGGTGTTCCTGCTGGTGCTGGACGCGCTGCTGCTGGGCGCACGGGTACTGCGCCTGAAGCGCGCAGCCGATGCATTGCGGCGCGGTTGGTTGCGACCGGCGGCAGGCGTGATCGCGCTGGTGCTGGGCGTCGTTGGCGTGCAGCAGGGCATCGCCGTGCCGCAGACCCGCCAGATCGATGTCGCCATCGAGGGCCTGCCGGCCGCGTTCGACGGCTACCGGGTGCTGCAGCTCACCGATATCCACGCCAGCCGCCTGCTCACCGGTGACTGGGTGGCCAAGGTGGTGGCCGAAAGCAACGCACTCACGCCGGACCTGGTGGTGATCACCGGCGACCTGGTGGACGGCAGCGTCGCCGCCCGCGCCAACGATGTACGCGCGCTGGGCCAGCTCCGCGCACCGGATGGGGTGATCGCAATCACCGGCAACCACGAGTATTACGGCCAGTATGCGCAGTGGATGCCGGCATTCCGCGCGCTGGGCATGCAGGTGCTGGAGAACAGCCACACCCGGGTCACGCGCGATGGCGCGGTGCTGACCATTGCCGGCGTGACCGACCCGGTCGCGGCCCGCTACGGGCTGCCGATGCCGGACCTGAAGGCAGCACTGGCGGGCGCCGATCCCGAGGCGCCGGTGATCCTGCTCGACCATCGCCCGGGGGAAGCGCGCGCCAACGCGGCGCAGGGCGTGAAGCTGCAGCTGTCCGGGCACACCCACGGTGGCCACATCGTCGGCATGGACCAGCTGGTGAAGCGGGCCAACGGCGGGTACGTCTCCGGACGCTACGACGTGGACGGCATGACCCTGTACGTCAGCAACGGCGCCGGCCTGTGGCCGGGCTTCGCCGCGCGCCTGGGCGTGCCCTCGGAAATCACGCTGGTGACGCTGCGCCGCCGGCCATAGCCCATAATCGCCGCCAACGAGGCCGTTCGGTTTCAGTCAACGAGGACGCACGCATGCTGGTTCTGTTCCTTGTGGCGGGGCTGCTGGTGGTGAACACGGCGGCCTCGCTTTACGTATGGGCCAAGGCAGACGCCTCAGCGTCGCAACGGCGCCTGCAACTGCTTGTGATCTGGCTGCTGCCGGTGGTGGGGGCGGTGCTGTGCGTCATGTTCGCGGCGATGTCACGCACGTCCGACGGCCAGGGTCCCGACGTTCCCCGTCACAGTGATGGCGGCGACATGCACACCGCTGATCCGGGCGGTTGGCGCCTCCATGGTGAAAGCAGCGACACTGGCATTGGCGACGGCGCGGGCGGTGACGGGGGAAGTGGGGACTGACTGCCCGCAGCCGCCGCTGCACCCGCGCCGGGCCGCTTATCCAACCAACGCGGTCTGGGTCGGCACGGTTGCCTGGACAAGCTCCGGGGCCAGCGCGTGGGCTACGGCCATGCGCAACATGGCGGGGCTGATGTGGCGGCGATGCACGTGGTCGATGGCCGCCATGTAGAGGCGGCCGAAGCGGTTGTGGGTACGCACCCGCGTGCCCAGTGCAATCACTGCGGCGCCGTCTGCCTGCAGCTGCACGCGGACGCAGGAGCGGAAGCGAAGGTGGCGGTCGTCCGCACCCAGCAGCACTTCGGCGCTGCGGTCGGTTGCGTCCACGCACTGTGCATGGACCGGGAAACGACCGGCAAAGAGCGTGCTGCGGTCGGTCGAAAGCAGCGAGGAGACCGGGCAACCCAAGGCTGAAGTGCGCAGCTGAAGCGGCGCCACCAGTGCATTTCGCAGTGCCATCAAACGGCCCACGCTGGGCGGTGGATTGAGCACGAAGCCTTCCAGCACCGCTTCCAGCACCACGCTGGCCGAACGGCTTGCCACGCTGTGCGCGGGCAGCACCAGCGTGTTGTAGTCCTGGTGGTCGACGCCGTCGGCGAGCGCCCCGTGCAGCAGCGAATCCGCCGGCGGGGCAGGCAGCGCCTGCACCGGATGCCGCGCAGCGCTGCGGCCGATGTATCCCTGCGCCGGCCGCAGCCGCGCCAGCCACGCGCGCAGTGGGCCGACCAGGTCGCGTATGCGCGCGCACAGGCCGGCCAACGCAGAACGGGCCGGCGACTGCAGCGACAGGCTCACCACCGGAACGCGCGACAGGTCGGCCTGGTCCAACAACCGCTGCAGTGTCTGCGGCAGGGTATCGGTCAGGGACGGAATGTCGGCACTGTCCGCGTCGATCTGCGCGCGTTGCGCATCCGTCAATGCGCCGCTGCGCTCGTTGGCATGGCAGGAGAGTGCGAACAGGGCAGGGTGACGCGGATGGCGTGACACGAACTGGTGCCAGGTGCCGCTGCCGAAGCGCACTGTGAACAGGCAGTCCGGTGGGATATCCACGCAGCGCAGGGCATGCAGGAATGCCGCCGGGTCCTCGCGCAGCTGGGTATCGGACGCGGTGGAAAAGCGAAGCTGTGCGCCGCCACTGCCCGCGATGGCGGTGAACATGCGCGGACCGGCATGCCGGTGGAACGGGTGACCCTGCCGCCCGACAGAGAACGAATACAGCGAAGACGCATCGTCATGGGCCAGGTGCATGCCGCCCAGCCGCGCCGATGGTTCATCCAGTGCATCGACGAACGCCGGATGCGCGGCCTGGCGCATGCCGGCGTCGCGCAGCAGCTGGTCGCCTGCGCCGATACCGAGCTGGGTGATCAGGGCGACTTCGACCGGACTGCCATCCCCGTGCGAGGGCAGGCTGATGCTGGGGAACGAACGACTGACGCGGTGGGTGTCCAGCATGCCGATCTCCGTATGGCAGGGCTCAGGAGGCAGGGATGGCCTTGCGCCGCGCCTTGGCACGGCTTTCGCGCTGCAGCGGGCCGCCGACGGGACACACTTCGGCGGCCCAGGCAAACAGGGTATTGGCCAAACGGTCGGGCACCTGGCGGAAGTACACGAACTGGCCGCGCTTCTCGCGCTCGATCAGCCCGGCGTCTTCAAGGATGCGCAGGTGGCTGGACAGCGCCGGCTTGCTGAAATCGAAGCGTTCGCCCAGCTCGCCCGCGCTCAACTCGCCGCCATTGAGGTAGGCCAGGATCTGACGGCGGGCGGTGGAGGCCAAGGCCTCGAAGATGCGGTCCATTCGGATAGTTAATTAATTCGTTAACCAATCATGTGCGTTGCCAATGGCGACTGTCAAGCGCAGCGCACCGTCACCACCCCGTAATACGCAGCGCTTACCTTGCGCCGCACTTCAGGGGTGGGGCGGCACAGTGGCCGAGCAGGCAAGAGGGCGGCTGGCGCGGATGTTCGAGGAACATGCGCCGGTACTTCGGGGGTTCTTCGTGCGCCGGGGGGCGCGACAGGACGCCGAAGACCTGGTGCAGGAGACGTACCTGCGTCTGCTGCGTGCGCATGCGGGGCCGGGCGACACCATCGCCAACCCCGAGGCGTATCTGTTCACGGTCGCGCTGAACCTGGCGCGTGAGCAGGCCAGCCGCAGGCGCTGGGCGACCCTGCCGATCGACGACATCGAACAGCTGGGCCAGGGCCTGGCCAGCGGGGAATGCGTGGAAGACGCAGCCGAACGCCAGCAACGCAGCCAGCGCCTGCAGGCGCTGCTGGCCACGCTGCCCGAACACACCCGGGCGGTGCTGGTGATGCAATACCGCGACGGGCTGAGCTACAGGCAGATCGCCGAACGCCTGGGCGTGTCCTCGCACATGGTCAAGAAGCACGTGGTCCGCGGCCTGTCGGTGTGCCGCCGGGCTATGGGCGATGCGGGAGCGGCTCGATGAACCCGCCGACCGTGCACCCGTCAGCGCTGACCCAGGCCGCTGCCCATTGGCATGCATTGCAGCGCCAGGGCGAGGTATCGGCTGCGCAGCAGCGCGCCTTCCTGGACTGGCTGCTGGTCTCGCCCGAGCACCTGCGCGAATACCTTGCCATCAGCGAGACCGCCGGCGCCCTGGCCGAAGCGCTGCGCGCGATGCCCGACGACCTGGCGGTATTGCTGGCCGCGCCCGCGCCGCGCCGCGCGGACGACAACGTGGTGCAGCTGCCGCTGCGCAGCGCAGCGCCGGCACCGGTGGCGCCGCGCCGCCGGCGCCTGCCGGGGCTTGCCGCCGCTGCGGCGTTGCTGCTGTCGGTCGGTATCGGCGCGCCGCTGGCGTGGCCCCGCACCACCCACTACGTCGCCGCGCATGGCCACCCGCAACAGATCCGGCTGGCCGACGACAGCGTGGTCCATCTCGACGCGGACAGTGAACTTTCGGTGCGGATGAGCCTGTTCGGTCGGCGGGTGGAGCTGGAACGTGGCCAGGCCAGCTTCGTGGTGGCGCCGGACCGGCGCCCGTTCGCGGTACATGCCGGTGGCCTGGAGGTCACCGACATCGGCACCACCTTCGATGTCTCGCTGCTGCGCGAGCAGGCCCGCATCGCGGTCAGCGAAGGCCGCGTGCAGGTGCGTGGCGACGGTGGTCGTGGACGCCTGCTCGCGGACCTGTGGGCAGGCAAGGTCGCGCAGGTGGATTACCGGGACCAGCGCGTGCAGATCCGCGACGAGGACGCGGCCAGCATGACCGCCTGGTGGCACGGCCGCGTGGTGTTCCGCGACGAACCGCTGCGCGACGTGGCCGACCGTTTCAACCGGCGCAACGCGCAGCGCCTGCGGGTCAGCGACGACGCCGGCGCCCTGCGCCTGACCGGCAACCTGCGCGCGGACGACCTCGCCTCGTTGCGCGCCTTCCTGGACCAGCAGCCGGCGCTGGCGATAGAGCAGCGTGCCGATGGCATCCACGTGCGCCAGCGCGTGTCAGGGCAGGACGCTGTCAAAAAAAATTCATCGAAATAGCGGTGCCCGACCTGCGCGCTGCGCCCTCGTAGTTGGGGAAAGCCACCGCCATTCCCTCACTGGATCCCACGATGCGCCGCACTCTGTTCCTTTCGATCGCCCTTGCACTGCAGGTCACTGCAACCGCCACTGCTGCCGAACCCACCCGTGTCGCCGCCGAGGCCATTGCCTCGCAGCCCCTGGACCAGGCGCTCAACGCGCTTTCGCGGCAGACCGGCCTGCAGTTCGTCTACAGCGCGCAGGCCGCGGGCAACCCGCGCACGCCGGCGGTGCCCGCCGGCCTGTCGGCCGAGGCCGCGCTGGGCCGGCTGCTCGCTGGCACCGGGCTGCGTTACCGCTACCTCAACGCGAGCACGGTCACCATCGAGTCCGACAGCGCCGCAGGCGTCCCGACCAGCGCCCGGATCGCGCCGGGCAGCGGCAATGAGCGCGCCGAAGCGTCGCTGCCGGCGGCAACGGCGGACGCCTCGGCAGGCGTGGCCGCGCAGAACCTGGAAACCATCCAGGTCAGCGGCAGCTACAGCCGCAGCCTGGAACAGGCGGTGGACATCAAGCGCAGCACGGTGGGCTTCTCCGATTCGATCGTCGCCACCGACGTGGCCGACTTTCCCGAACAGAACCTGGCCGAAGCCCTGCAGCGCGTCCCGGGCGTGACCATCGAACGCAGCAAGGGCCTGGGAACCAAGGTCAACGTGCGCGGGTTGCCGTCCGAATACACCCATGTGTCGATCAACGACCTCGCCACCGCGTCGGGAAGTGGCGGCCGCGACGTCGAATTCGACATGTTCGCCTCGGAGATCATCCAGCAGGTCACCGTGCAGAAGTCGCCGACCGCCGCGGACGAAGAAGGCGGCATCGCCGGCTCGGTGAAGATCAGCACCGCGCGCCCGTTCGACTACAAGGACCGCAAGCTGGTGCTGTCGGCCGAAGGCGCGCACAACAGCATTTCCGAGGAAGTGGACCCGCGCTTCGCGTTCCTGGCGGCCGACACCTGGGGCGACTGGGGCGGCCTGGTCTCCTACTCGCAGAGCAAGCGCACCAACCGCACCGATTCGACCTCGGGAATCAATTTCCGCCCGATGTCGCGCTTCCTGGGCGCCTCCGGCACCCGTGGCACGCAGGCGCAGGCGGTGCTGGCCCGCGACGCGGGGGTCAACATCACCAACCGCAACAACACCGATGAGACCAACCTGGTGGTGTTCCAGGACAAGGTGGGCGACCGCGTCTACCTCAACGAACAGGACAAGTGGGGTGCCACCGCGTCGCTGCAGTACAAGCCGAGCAGCACCTTCAGCCTGACCTTCGACGCGATGCTGGGCGGCTACGATTCGACCGAAGACGAGTACGACGCGGCGGCCTATTCGGCCTCCAGCCGCAGCACGCTCGATACGATCCACGCCTACGACGCCACCACCCTGTCCGAGTACGGCATGGTGGTGCTGCGCGACGTCTCCTATACCGCCACCCAGCACGAGATGCTGAGCAAGGAGCGGATCAACGAGACCGACTACAGCCAGTACAGCGTTGCGCTCGACTGGAAGGGCCAGGACTGGTACGTGGACGCGATGGCCGGCTACTCCGGCGCCGAAAAGACCTCCGACTATTCCAACCTCAAGCACGTGGCCTACGCGCCGTCGCGCACCCGCTGGACCGGGCGCAGCGGCGAGACCGTGCCGAGCACCCCGGGCAGCTTCGACATGTACAACGCCTCGGTCAAGTATCTGTTCGAAGCCTATGAAACCACGCTGGAGAAGGTGGACGACGACAAGTACGCCGCCCAGGTCAACGTGACCCGCATGCTGGAGCTGGCCTTCCTGCCGGCGCTGCGCGATGTGAAGTTCGGCGCGCGCTACACCGACCGCTCCAAGCAGCGCCAGTACGGCGAGCTGAAAATCACCGGACCGACCGCCGGCAGCAGCGCCTGGGTGAATACCCGCACCCTGGCCGACAGCCCGCTGCAGTCGATCGGTGACATCGTTCCCGGTGGCGACTACACCATCAAGGACCTGGACTGGCAGCAGGTCTCCAACGATTACGCGCGCCGCGCGTTCCGCTACGACGGCTTCCATACGCCCTTCGACGCAGGCCAGTTCTACCAGGTCGATGAGAAGGTCACCAGCATGTATGCGATGGCCGACTTCGCCTTCGATATCGGCCAGGTCCCGGTCAATATCAATGCGGGTGCCCGTTACGTGGACACCAGCGTGACCTCGTTCGGCTACCACCCGATCCAGCGCCCGGACGGCAGCACCGGCTACACCGACACCCCGGTGTCCAGGGATGGCAGCTACGACGACCTGCTGCCCAGCTTCAACATGACCGCTGAACTGGCCCAAGGGCTGCTGCTGCGTGCGGCGGCCGCAAAGACCATGATGCGCCCGGCACTGACCGACGTCGCCTACAAGCGCACCGCCAGCTGGGGCTCGTACCGCTTCACCGACGGCAACCCGGAATTGAAGCCCACCTATGCCAAGCAGTGGGAAGCGGGCCTGGAAAAGTACCTGGACAACGGCGCGCTGTTCGCCGCGTCCTACTTCCGCAAGAACATCGACGGCGTGGTGATCAACTCGCTAACCGGCGTGGTCGAGGACGTGGCGGTGTACAACGCCAACGGCACGCTGAACGGCATCTTCGACTTCGACGTCTACCAGCCGGTCAATGCCAAGGGGTCCTACCAGGTGGACGGGGTGGAGCTGGTCGCACAGCTGCCGCTGGGCATGTTCACGCCGGTGCTGGAAGGCTTCGGCGTGAACGCCAACTACACCGTGTTGGACAGCTCGCTGGCCGGTGAATCGGACCTGGGCATCCGCACCCCGATGCCGGGCCTGTCGGAGAAGACCTGGAACTTCACCGCCTACTACGAGAACGAACGTTTCGACGCCCGCGTGTCCTACAACCACAAGGACGAGTACGTGGAATCGATCGGCTACGACATGTACCCGATCTGGCGCGATGCGTACGGCCAGATGGACGTGTCGATCGGCTACCGGATCACCGACAACATCAAGGTCAGCCTCAAGGGCATCAACCTGACCAACGAGATCACCAGCGGCTACACCATGGATCCGTCGTTCCCGACCATGTACGAAGCGTCGGGCCGCCGCATCAGCCTGGGCCTGCGCGCCGACTTCTGATCCCGCCGGCGGGCGTGCCCGCTGCTTCACCCGCCCACCTGCTGCCCGCGCAGCAGGCGGGCGACATGCAAGGAATCCCCATGCACAGACTTTTCCTTCCAGCGGTGCTCGCGCTGTTGTCGGCGCCTGCTGCCGCGTCGACGGCCGACAGCGAACAGGGCCGCGACTGGCTGCCCGGCGACCACCACGTCCACAGCGAATGGAGCGTGGACTGGGACCACGGCACCACCCCGCCGACCCCGATCCGCGGCGGCGATTCGTCCTACACGCGCAGCCACAACGCGCAGCGGGCGCAGCACTTCGGGCTGCGCTGGATGGTGCACACCGACCATGGCGGTCCCGGCCACTCGGCGGTCACCCGCGACCACGCCTATCCGGCGCTGATCGAGGCACGCCGCGACGTACCCGGGCTGATCCAGTTCAACGGCATGGAATTCGACGTGCCGGCGGGCGAGCATGCCACGTTGATCATCGCGCCGGGTCCGCTCGAGCGTGAGCAGCTGGTCACCCTCGAACGCGACTACAGCCGCAGCGAGCCGCTGCAGGGCAGCCGCGACACCCAGCAGCAGATGCTGGACGCACTGGACCACATGCGCAGCCTGGCGCCGCTGCCGGTGCTGCTGATCAACCACCCGTCGCGCACGGCGACCGGGGCAGGGCAGTGGGGCGCGGTCACGCCGGACGAGTTGAACGCCTGGCACGCGGCGGCGCCGCAGGTGCTGGTCGGGATGGAGGGCGCGCCGGGCCACCAGGCCACGCGCAGCGAGCGCGGGCTGTACCGCAATGCCGCGGCGCCCACCCGCGGCGGCTTCGACCAGATGACCACCGAAGTCGGCGGCGTGTGGGACCGGATGCTCGCCGCCGGCACCCGCTTCTGGATCACCGCCAGCTCCGATTCGCACGTGAACGTGCGCGATGGCGGCAGCGATTTCGACCCGGGTGAGTACAGCAAAACTTACGTGTGGGCGCGTCCGGACGCGGGCGACATCCTGGCCGGGGTGCGCGGCGGGCGCATGTTCGCGGTCACCGGCGACCTGATCGACCGGCTCGAACTGACCGTGCAGGCCGTCGACGGCAGGGGCAGCGTGGGGCGGATGGGCGACGCGGTGCCGCTGGCGCCCGGCACGCCGATGCGCGTGCAGCTGCGCGTGCGGCAGCCGCCTGCGGCCAATGCCGCCGGCCAGCACCCGCGGCTGCGGCAACTGCAGCTGATCGTCGGCAGCGGCCCTGCGCAGGCGCCGCAGATGCAGACCCGCCGCTTTACCGCCACCGACTGGAAGCAGGACGGCGCCTGGTACCAAGTGGCGTGGGAACTGCCGGCACCGGCCAACGGCGGTTTCGTGCGCGCGCGGGGCAGCAACACCGACGAGCCGACGCCACTGGAGGACGTCAAGGGCGAAGATCCCTGGCAGGACCTGTGGTTCCATTCCAACCCGGTGTTCATCACGCGCTGAGATGGCGGCCGTGAATGCCGCGCCAGCACGCCTGCACGGCCCGGTCACGGGCGCTTGCCGACTCTGGTGGCAGACCCCTGCCACCGGAGCGCCGATGACCACGCTGACCCTGCACGACCTGGCCAAGAAAATGGCCGGCATCGACTTCACCATGCTGCAGACCTTCGCCGACAACGGCGAGATCGCCGGTCGCCCGATGAGCAACAATGGCGATGTCGACTATGACGGCGACAGCTGGTTCTTCTCGCTGGACAGCACCGACATGGTGCGTGAACTGCAGGCCGAACCCAAGGTGGCGCTCAGCTTCACCGGCAGCAAGGGCCTGCTCGGCAAGCCGCCGCTGTTCGTGTTCGTGCAGGGCAAGGCGCGCATCGTCCGCGACAAGGAGGTGATGCGCGAACACTGGCAGAAGAGCCTGGAGCGCTGGTTCGAGCAGGGCGTGGACACCCCCGGCCTGGTCCTGATCCACGTCCACGCCCACCGCATCCATTACTGGGACGGCGAAGACCAGGGCGAGATCCAGGTCTGACCTGGGGCCATGCCTGCTGCCCGCGCCCCGCAGATCGGTTGTGCAGGTTGGTCCATTCCAACCCGCCATGCCGATCTGTTCGGCCCGGGTGAAAGCATGCTGGCGCGATACGCCACCCGCTTTGCGGTGGTGGAAATCAATTCCTCGTTCTACCGGCCGCACAAGCCCGCCACCTACGAGCGGTGGGCGGCCAGCGTGCCCGCCGGTTTCCGGTTCTCGGTAAAGATCCCGCGCACGATCTCGCATGACTCGGGGCTGGTCGGGGCAGGGCCCCTGCTTGACCGTTTCCTCGGTGAGGCCGGCGCGCTCGGCGCCAGGCTCGGCGGCCTGCTGCTGCAGTTGCCACCGTCGCTCGAACTGGACGCCCGCCGGGCTTCCAGCTTCTTCCGTGCCCTGCGCAGGCGCAGCACCGTGCCCCTGGTCTGCGAACCGCGCCATGCCAGCTGGTTCACCGACGCTGCGGATGCCCTGCTCCAGCGGTATGACGTTTCGCGGGCGGGTGCCGATCCGGCGCGCGTTCCTGCCGCGGCGCACCCCGGCGGCGCACCGGCGTGGCACTACTGGCGCTGGCACGGCACACCGCGCGTCTACTACAGCGATTACGACGATGCCGCATTGAACGCGCTCGCCGCAGAGGTGCAGCGGGTGCGCGGCCCGCGCTGGGTGATCTTCGACAACACCGCGCATGGCTTCGCCGTGGCCAATGCCGCGCGGCTGCAGGAGCTGCTGCGTGCCTGAAGGTCCTTCCATCGTCATCCTGCGCGAAGCGGCAGCGAAGTTCCGCGGCAAAACGGTGCGCCGCGCGATCGGCAACAGCAGCCTGGACCTGACCCGCATGGAAGGCCGGCGGGTGAAGGCGCTGCGCAGCTGGGGCAAGCATTTCCTGATCGAATTCAGCGGCTTCAGCCTGCGCGTGCACATGCTGATGTTCGGCAGCTACCGCATCGACGAGCGCAAGCCCTCGCCACCACGGGTGTCGCTGCAGTTCGACAACGGCGAACTCAACATCTACGCCTCCTCGCTGAAATACGTCGAAGGTCCGCTGGACGCCAGCTACGACTGGCGCACCGACGTGATGAACGATGCCTGGGATCCGCGCCTTGCCCGGCGACGCCTGAAGCAGGAGCCGGACACCCTGGTCTGCGATGCATTGCTGGACCAGGACCTGTTCGCCGGGGTCGGCAACATCATCAAGAACGAAGTGCTGTTCCGCCAGCGCGTACATCCCGAGTCGAAGGTGGGCGACCTGCCGCCGCGCGTGCTCGGCAAGGTGATCGCAGATGCGCGCGAATACAGTTTCAGATTCCTTGAATGGAAGCGTGCCTTCGAGCTGAAGAAGCACTGGCAGATCCATACCAGGCGGACCTGCCCGAACTGCGGTGGACCGGTATCGAAGACCTATCCAGGCAAGAGCAGGCGGCGGACCCTCTTCTGCCCGAACTGCCAGGTCCGCTACTGAGGTCCGCACGCCCTGCACATCGGCTGCGGTAGGGTGACGGCCTGACCATGTCCTGGGCGACGCATGACGGCACCTCCCCCTTCGCCAACCCTGCCGGCGGCGACCCGCACCCGCTCCATGATCGTGGCGGGCCTGTCCACGGTGGTGGAGTGGTATGACTTCACCCTGTACCTGTACCTGGCCACGGTGCTGTCGCGGGTGTTCTTCGGCGGGGGCGACGATGCGCTGCTGGTGACCCTGGCCGGGTTCGCGGTGTCCTACCTGATGCGGCCGCTCGGCGCGCTGTGTTTCGGGCACCTGGGCGACCGCTTCGGTCGGCGCTACATGCTGCTCGCCTCGATGGCGCTGATGACCGCGGCGATGCTGGCCACCGCGCTGCTCCCGACCCATGCCACCGCCGGCGCGACGGCGGGCGTGCTGTTGCTGCTGCTGCGCTGCGTGATGGCGTTTTCCGTCGGTGGCGAATACACCGGCGTGGTGGCGTACCTGCTGGAAACGGCACCGCTGAAACGGCGCGGCCTGATCACCTCGCTGGCCTCGGCGGCGAGCGAGGTCGGCGCGCTGCTGGCGGTGGCGTTGTCCGCGCTCACCGTGGCGCTGCTCAGTACCGCGCAGCTGGATGGCTGGGGCTGGCGCATCCCGTTCTTCGTCGGCGCGGCCCTGGCTGGCGGCATCCTGCTGGCGCGCTCGACCATGCATGAATCGCCGGAGTTCGAGCGCCAGCAGCGCGCCGGCACGGTGCCGCGCTCGCCGATCCGCGACACCTGGCGCTTCCATCGCGGCGCGGTGGCGCGCACCTTCGCTATCTCGGCGCTGGGGTCGATCACGTACTACGTCGGTATCACCTATGTGCCGGCGTTCCTGGGCTCGGCGGGCGGGATGGCCGAAGGCGAAGCGCTGTGGCTGTCCACGCTGGCAGCGGTGGCGGTGATCGTGGCCACGCCCCTGGCCGGCGCCTTGTCCGATCGGATCGGGCGCAAGCCGGTGCTGATCGGCCTGGCGGTGCTGTCGGCGGTGCTGCCGTTGAGCCTGTTCGCGTGGATGGCCGGCGGCAGCACCGGCGTGATCGCCGCAGCCGCGGTGGCCTTGGCCTGCCTGGCCGGTGGGGTCAGCGCGGTGGCGGCACCGGCCACCGCCGAACAGTTCCCCGGCGAAGGCCGGCTGAGCGGGCTGGCGCTGGGGGTGACCATGGCCACCGCGTTCTTCGGCGGCGCCACGCCGCTGCTGGCCGAACTGCTGGTGCGCCACACCGGCTGGGCTGCCGCCCCGGGCGCGATGATCGCGGTGGTGGCGCTGCTGGTCCTGCCGGTGCTGTGGGGCCTGCGCGAAACCCGCCCCACCTGATGCCCCGGGCGGTTACAGACCGCCTTCGGTCGGCAGCGGGGCCGGCACGTTCAACAAGCCGCCCGCCGCCACGTACGCGGCCAGCGCCTGGCCTTGGCTGAGCAGGTGCTTCTCCATGGTGCGCTCGGCCCCGTGTGCGTCGCGGCGGCGGAAGCAGTCCATCAACGCACGGTGCTCGGAAAGCGACTGCGCGGTGCGTCCCGGGGTGAGCAGCTGCCGCCCGCGGTGCATCTTAAGGATGCGGTGCAGGTCGTGGGTGATGCGGATCAGCCACGGGTTGCCGGCGTAATGCTGCACGGTTTCATGGATCAGGTAGTTGTTGCGGTAGTAGTCGGCGATGTTGCCGTCCGCCGCTGCCGCTTCCATCGCCGCGTGCAGGGTTTCCAGCCGCGCGATGCCGTCATCGTCGATGTGGGTGACCGCCTCGTGCGCGCAGCGGCCTTCCAGCATCGCCATCACCGGGAACAGCTGGTTGAGGTCTTCCAGGGTCAGCCGGGTGACGCGGGCACCGCGCCCGGCGTCGATCTGCACCAGGCCCTCGGCCGCCAGCAGCTTCAGCGCTTCGCGCAGCGGCGTGCGGCTGATCCCCAGTTCCTCGCACAGTGCCGGTTCGTCGATCCACTCGCCCGGCGGCAGCCGGTAGTCGTAGATCTGCTCGCGCACGCGTTCGGCCACCTCTTCGTAAAGAGGGGCACGCTTCTTCGGAGAACGCGGGGCAGGGGCAATAGCCATGAGTAGATTGTAGACGGTCGTCACCGGTAGCGCCGGCCATTGGCCGGCACCCCGGTCATCCCATTACATCCAGCCAGGCACCACGAACAGCAGCCAGGCCAGCAGCGGTCCGAACACGACGACCAGCCCGCTGTACACCAGGAACCGCCGGAACAGCGATTCGCGTTCTTCCTTCGCCGCCGACGCCACCACCAGCGCGCCGTTGGTCGAGAACGGGCTGACGTCCACGATGGTGGAGGACACCGCCAGCGCGCAGATCACCCCGGCCGCGCCCAGGTGCCCCTGCAGCAGGAACGGCACCGCCAGCGGAATGGTCGCGCCCAGCACCGCTGCCGACGAGGCGAAGGCCGAGACGATGCCGCCCACGTAGCACACCAGCAGCGCCCCCAGCAGCGGAATGCCGATGTTGGACACGCCGTTGCCGATGAAGTCCACCGAACCGGCCTTCTCCAGCACACCCACGTAGGTGACCACGCCGCAGATCAGCAGCACGGTCGACCAGCTGATGCCATCCACCGCACCCTTCTGGCTCTTCGGCGACAGCAACGCCAGCGCCACCGCCACGGTGATCGATACCAGGCCCACATTGAGGTTGTAGATCAGCGCGGCGATCCCGAGGCCGAGCAGGCCGACCAGGGTGAACAGACGCTCGCGGGTGACGCCGACCGCCTCGAGCGCATCGGGATCGTTCGACAGCGTGCCGCCGCCGGCCGAGACCAGCGCGCCGTGGCCCTCGATCGCGAACTGCCGCGACGAGGCCTGCGGGCCTCCGGCCAGGGCAGGTTCGCCACCGCCAACGGTCACCGCACCACGACGCATCAGCGCAATGCCGCCGAAGGCGAAGAAGCAGATCGTCGCCATCATGAAGTTGAAGCCCAGGCTGGTCAGGAACACCGCCATTTCGGTGACTTCAAGCCCGGCCTTCTGCACCACGCCGTTGGTGATGCTGCCGTACACGCTGATCGGCGAGAAGCCGCCGGCCTGCGCGCCGTGGATCACCAGCAGCCCCATCATCAATGGATTGATGTTGTACTGCTTGGCGAAACGCAGCGCGACCGGGCCGATGATCGCCACGGCTGCCGGGCCCAGTGCACCGAAGGCGGTGAGCACCGCGGTGACCACGAACATCACCCAAGGGATGGCCACGATGCGCCCGCGCACCGCGCGTACCGCCCAGTGCACCAGCAGGTCGATGGTGCCGTTCTTCTGGGCGATGGCGAACAGGTAGGTGATGCCGACCAGGGTCAGGAACAGGTCGCCGGGGAACCCGCCGAGCACTTCCTTGCCTTCCATGCCGACGAAGATGCCGCCGATGATGAAAGCCAGCGCGAAGGCCACCGCGCCCATGTTGATGGGTAATGCGGTGGCGATGATGAACATGATCACCAGACCGATGATCGTTGCAATTTGTGGACTCATGCGCCCTCCCAGACACGTGATGCAGCTGTTGCACGGATGGAAACCCGCCATCCCCGGGCTGACGCTTGCAGGTGGAGCCAACCGCTCATCGCACGCGGTCCAGGGCGCCGTGCACCCAGTCCGCCGCACCGTCCAGGTGCTGGAATTCTTCGACCGCGCGGACCTCGCAGCACGGGTAGTCGGCCGCGACCATGCGCGCCAGCGCCGTGCCGGGCCCCAGTTGCAGGAACACGCGTGCGCCACGCTCGAACAGCTGGCGCATCACCTGGGCCCACTCGATGGTCTGCGCCAGCTGCGCCGACAGCGTGTGCACCACCGCGGCGCGATCGCGCACCGGGCGCGCATCGATGCCGGCCAGCACCGGCAGGCGCGGCACCTGCAGCGGCGCCTGCGCCAGCACCCGTGCAAAGCTCTCGGCCGCGCTGGCCAGCAGCGGCGTATGCGCGGGCACGTGCACCGGCAGTGGGCGTACCTCTGCGCGCAGGGCACGCGCGGCCCCGGCCAGTGCCTGCAGTCGTTCGCCGCTGCCGCCGACGATGAAATGGTCCGCGCCGTTGGCGATGGCGATGTACACCCCATGGGCCTGGCACAACGCCTGCAGCGGTGCGCGCTGCAGGCCGAGCACGGCCTGCAGGCCGGCATCGCGCGGGCTGGCATTGTCCATGCGCTGCGCCCGCTGCGCGGCCAGGTCCAGGCAGGTGGCCGGCCCCATGCTGCCGGCCACGCAGTGTGCGGCGACTTCGCCAATGCTGTAGCCGGCGACCAGGGTCGGCACCGGCAGGCGCTCGCGCAGCGCCAGCCAATGGCCCACGCTGGCCGCGCACAGCAGGGGCTGCGCCTGCGCGTTGTCGAATCGATCATCCGCCGCGGCGGCGTCCACCGGATCGCGATCCAGCACGCGCCGGCAGGCATCGAGCACCTCGCGCGCGGCTGGCACATCGCGCAGCCGGTCGAACATCGCCGGGTGCTGCGCGCCTTGCCCGGGGCAGAGCAGGGCCAGGCTCACATCGCCTCCTGCCGTAACAGGAACCAGCTGCACGCCAGCAGGTCGGCGCTGCCGCCCGGGCTGAGCCGACGGGCCACGAAGGCAGCGCTGAGCCGCTGCAGGTGCACGCGCCAGTCCGGTGCGAATGCACCGCCGTGGGCGAGGAAGGCGGCGGCCTGGGCGCGGGCCCAGCGCAGGCCGTCGGCGCCACCACGGTGCAGCAGGTTCACATCCTCCAGCTCTGCCACCAGCGTCATCAGGGTGTGGCACAGCGCCGCCTCGCGCGGCAATCCTGCCGCCAGCGCATCGCGCAGGGCAGGCAATGCGTGCGTGCGCAGCACCGGGTAGCCGGCAGCGGCCAGCTCACGCACACCGGCAACGCCATGCCGCGCCCGGGCGCGCTGGCCGGGACTGTCCGGATCGAGCGGCGCGGCCTGCAGCGCGTCCGCCCAGCCCTGCACGGCCAGGCAGACCTGCTCGCCACGCGGCGCAGCGTCCACACGCCTGCAGGCGGCTGCGGCGGCGACCAGCAGTCCAAGATTGAAGATCGCACCGCGGTGGGTATTGATGCCGCCGGTCGCGCGCAGCATGGCGGCTTCGGCGTCCATGCCGTGCGCGCGCAGCCGGGCGAACGGCGCCGCGTCCGCACCGGCCTGCGCGATGTCGCGATAGTAATGGCGCAGCGCGAACAGGCTGCGCAGGAACGTAGCAGCATCCATGTCCGCATGGCTGCCCGCATCGAACGGTGTCACCAGCCCGGGCTTGGGCGCCAGCGCCAGTTCTGCATGCAGGCTGGCAATGGCCAGCCTGCCCAACCGGGCGACCACCGCACGCGGCACCGGCACAGCCTTCGCCTGCAGCACCGCGCTCATGCACGCGCCCCTTCGAACAAGTGGTCGCGCGCCGCGAGCATCGCGCCATCCACCCGCTTCACCAGCACCTCCCGCGCGGCGCCGCCGTATTCGCGCCAGTTCACCGCCGCACCGTCGGGCAGGCACAGCTCGCCGTCCACCCGCCGTCCGAACGTGCGTTCCCACGCCTTCAGCTGCGCCACCAGGTGTGCGGCAGCGTCGGCCTCACCGACCTCCCACAACAGGTCCACATCCGAGCGCTCATGCACATAGGCCAGTCCGGTCAGCGCCTGCCAGGCGAACGCACCGAACACCCGCGCCGGCGCGATCGCCAGCAGCGCCTGCAACGGCAGCCGCCACGCCGGCGGCAGGTCCGTCCTTTCCACCAGCCCGGCCAGTGCCGGCGGCGGCGCCTGCCGCGCGATGTCGTGCAGCGGCACCCGCAGTGCCAGCCGTTGCTTGCCCTCGGCGGGGGGAAGGGGAACGCCGAGGCGCACGCGCGGGTCGGGATCATCGGCGGCGCGGCGCGCCACCACGGCCGGCCAGCCACGCGCGAACCACTCCGCCAGGCGGCTGTCGTGCGCGGCCACGTCGGCCCGCCAGTCGGCGTGCGCCGACAGCCAGGCCAGCGTGTGGCGGGCGGGCCGGTCAGGCATCGCCGGCGGCGACCTGGGCAGCCACGCGTGCGGCCAGGGTGCGGCCACCGCGCTCGGCACCGCGCTGCGCGCGGCGGTCGCCATCGGCGGGCGCGCGCAGCGCCTGCAGCAGGTGGGCGGCGAGGTCGCCGTTCCACACTGATTCCACCGCGCCCATGGCGACGTAGTTTTCAACCCCCGGTGCGAACACCGGCGAGCTCTGGCTGAGCGCCTGCAGTTTCTCCAGTGGCTGCTTGGTCACCCGCGCCATCGCGCGCAGGTCCATCACCCGCACCTGCGCATCGGGCAGCGCATGGATGTGGTCGGCCATCAGTCCGAACGAGAGGAAGCCGCCGCTCACCGACTCGCCGTACACCAGCGTGACCAGGCGCGCGCCGCGGCGGCGCGCCAGGTCCAACGACTGGGCGAGGTGGGCGAAGTAGCCGTTGATTCCGAGCAGCTCGTCGCGGCGTGCCAGGCGCTGCCCGGCGGTGTCGACCAGCATTACGATGGGGCGCTGCGGGGTGGCCGTGGTGCTGGCCAGCACGGTCTCGGCCAGCACCAGCGCATGGTCCACGCCGACTTCGAGCTTGTCGGCGGTGCCGATCACGGTGACCTCGCCGTCGTCGGTGTGGGCCGTGCCGGTCAGCACGGCATCGGACACGGTGATGGCGTGGCCGCGCGGGAACAGGGCGTCGAGCAGGTCGCTGAGCGGCGCGGTCATGGCAGGCTCCGTTGCGCGGTGGCGGCGAGGAAATCAGCGGTGTCCAGCAACGGCAGCCGCTGCGGCTCTTGAATACCCATCTGCGCCCAGATTTCCAGCCCGTCGCGGCACCCGCTCCACGCCTGGGCGCGGGCCTTCAGCGCTGCGTGGCGAGCCTGCAGGGCCGTCAGTGCGCGCTCGGTGTCGTCGCCGTCGGTGTCCGGCTGCAGCGCATCGAACGCGGCCTCGGCGAAGGCGTCGATCGCGTCGGGCACCAGCACCTGCGCCTGGTCGATCAGGTAGCGGTGCTTGCCGCCGGTGACCCGCCACACCAGTGCACGGTCGCGCGCGTCGAACTCTTCCACCCCGCGCACGGTTTCGATCACCTCCGGGCCGGACAGCGACAGCCGACCTTCCTCGGACATGATCACGGTGGTACAGCAGCGCGCCACGATGCCCATGCCGCCGAACGCACCGTTGCCGCTGCCGATCAGCGCCAGCACCGGAATTCCGGCCGCACGGACGGCGAGGGTGGCGCGCATGATTTCGGAAATGGCGATCAACCCGGCGTTGGCTTCGTGCAGGCGCACGCCGCCGGTGTCGAGCAGCAGCAGCACGCCGTCGGCGCCGGTGCGGGCGGCACGCTGCAGCAGGCCGGTGAGCTTGGCGCCGTGCACTTCACCGACGCCGCCGCCCATGAACTGGCCCTGCTGCGCGGCCACAAGGACGCGCTTGCCGCGCAGGCGACCTTCGCCGACGACGATGCCGTCGTCGAACGCGGCCGGCTGGTCCAGCTGCGCCAGGTGCGGGCTGATCGCGCGCTGTGCAGGGCCAAGCAGTTCGCGGAAGCTGCCGGTGTCGAGCAGCCCGGCGATGCGCTCGCGTGCGTCGGCTTCGTAGTAGCTGTGGCGGCGGGCGGTGCTCATGCGTTGCCTCCGGCGCGCAGGCTTTCCACCGCCTGGTCCAGGCGCAGGCTGACCACGGCCGGGGTGGCGCCGGCGTCGTTGATCGAGACCTGCACATCGCACAGCGGGTGGCGGCGGGCGAAATCGCCGATCACCGCTTCCCAGATCGTGCCGAAACCGCGCGCGGCGGTGATGATGCGCACCGCCATGGCGCCGTCCAGTGCGGCCGGTTCCAGCAGGATCTCCAGGTTGCCCGAGGCCAGCACGCCGACCAGCACCGCGTCGGTGGGGAAGCGGACGTGTTCGGTGCCGTTGAATCGATAGTCGAGGGTTTCCATGTCCGGTTCCCTTACCAGTTGCGGAAGCGCTTGGGCGGGTCGTACAGGCCGCCGGACCAGCGCACGAGGTCCTTCACCGACCGCGCGGCGAGCAGGTCGCGGCTGGCGTCGCGCATGTGGATGCCGAGGTCGTCGGGACGCTGGATCACGCCACGGTCGCGCAGGTTCTCGACCATGGCGCGGTCGCGTCCCAGGCCGACGGTGGTGTAGCCGGCCACGCCGCGGATCGCCTGTTCGCGCTCCTCGGGGCTTCGGCACAGCAGCAGGTTGGCGATGCCTTCCTCGGTGAGCACGTGGCTGACGTCGTCGCCGTAGATCATCACCGGTGGCAGCGGCATGGCGGCGCGCTCTGCCAGCTCCCAGGCATCCAGGCGGTCGACGAAGGCCGGGGCCATGTGTTCGCGGAATGTCTCCACCATCTGCACCACCAGCTTGCGTCCGCGCGGCATGTCGCCAGGGCGCGCGGCCTGCTGGCCGGCCTTGAGCCAGGCCGGGCTGGCGTGGCGGCGGCCGCGTGCATCCGAGCCCATGTTCGGGGCGCCGCCGAAGCCGGCGATGCGGTCGCGGGTGGCAGTGGAGCTGTTGCCCTGCAGGTCGATCTGCAGGGTGGAGCCGATGAACATGTCGCAGGCGTACAGCCCGGCGGTCTGCGAGAAGGCGCGGTTGGAACGCATGGTGCCGTCGGCGCCGGTGAAGAACACATCGCTGCGTGCGGCGATGTACTGCTCCATGCCCAGCTCGGAGCCGAACGAGTGCACCGATTTGACGAAGCCCGATTCGATCGCCGGAATCAGTGCCGGGTGCGGGTTGAGCGCCCAGTGCTGGCCGATCTTTCCTTTCAGGCCCAAGGATTCGGCGTAGGTGGGCAGCAGCAGTTCGATCGCGGCGGTGTCGAAGCCGATGCCGTGGTTGAGCCGGTTGACCCCGTACTCGGCGTAGATGCCTTTGATTGCCATCATCGCCATCAGCACCTGGATCTCGGAGATCTGCGCCGGGTCGCGGGTGAACAGCGGTTCGATGTGGTTCGGGCGCGGGGCCTGCACCACGAAGTTGACCCAGTCCGCGGGAATGTCGACACGCGGCAGGGTGTCGACGATCTCGTTGACCTGGGCGATGACGATGCCGCCGCCGAAGGCGGTGGCTTCGACGATCACCGGGGTGTCTTCGGTATTGGGGCCGGTGTAGAGGTTGCCGTGGCGGTCGGCGGCCTGCGCGGCCACCAGCGCGACCTGGGGGGTCAGGTCGATGAAGTAGCGGCCGAAAAGTTCCAGGTAGGTGTGGATGGCGCCGATCTGGATGCGCCCTTCGGCGACCAGGTTGGCCAGCCGCACTGATTGCGGGCCGGAGAAGGAGAAATCCAGCTTCGAGGCGATGCCGCGTTCGAACACGTCCAGGTGCGAGGGCAGCGAGAGCACCGACTGCACCATGTGCAGGTCGTGGACGCGGGCCGGGTCGAGCTCGGCCAGGCATTGGGCGAGGAAGTCGGCCTGCTTCTGGTTGTTGCCTTCCAGGCAGACCTTGTCGCCGGGTTCGAGCAGCGCGTGCAGCAGGTCGCCGACGTCCCCGGCGGCAACGCTGCGGCCGTGCGCGAAGGGGGCGGCCCGTTCAAGCCGGGCGTGGCGACCGCGTTGCCGGGTGTCCCAGGTGGGGGTCATGGCGGGGTTCCGAAGGGCGTTTCGGTAATTACGCCATAATTACGAAACCGGTTGCAACCCGCACCGCAACAAAAAAGGGCCCGCCTGACGGCGGACCCTGTTTTTGCGTCGTGCGGATATCGCTACCGTTCCGGACGTTTCCGGACCTTTCCCCGCCCCGGGTCAGAACTTCCAGCGCAGGCTGGCCGAAACAAACCGCGGCTCGCCGTAGTTGTTGTAATCCAGGTTCGCCCAGTAGGTCTTGTCCAAGGCGTTGCGCACGTTCAGCGAGGCGGTCCAGCTGTCGTTGATGGCGTAGTTGGCGTGCAGGTTGACCAGCATGTAGGCCGGCTGCTTCACGGTGCGGGTGCCACCCAGCGGGTAGGGGATGTTGTAGCCCTCCACTTCGCTCTGCCAGGAGAAACCGCCACCGACGGTCAGCCTGTCGAGCACGCCGGGCAGCCGTACGCTGGTGTTCAGCTGCAGCAGGTCTTCGGGCGGGTTGGCGTAGAGCATGTCGGTGGGAGCGCGGGTCACCTTGACGTGGGTGAAGCCGGCATTGACGGTCCAGCCCGGCATCACTTCGCCGTTGATGTCCATTTCCCAGCCACGCGCCTTGGTGCCGTTGACGCCGATGTAGGCGGAGCTGCCGTCGCTGAGCGAGTTGTCGGGCACGCTCATGTCGCGCACGGCGTAGTTGTCCTGCTTGGCTTCGAACAAGGCGGCGTTGGCGGTCAGGCGGCCGTCGAACCACTGGGTCTTGACGCCGGCTTCGAGGTTGGAACCCTGCACCGGGGCCAGCAGGTTTTCGTTGCGGTCCTTGAAGTTCTGCGGGTTGAAGATTTCGGTGTAGCTGGCGTAGGCGGACACGTTCGGGGTGATGTCGTAGACCAGGCCGACATAGGGGGTAACTTCGTCGCTGACCTTGTAGGCGCCGCTGGTGGCGGTATAGGCGCCGGCGGCGTTGTAGGCGCGGGTCAGGGTCTCCCAGCGGCTGAGGCGGGCGCCCGCGATCAGCGACAGCGGGTCGGCCAGGCGCAGGCGGGTGGCGAGGTAGAAGCCGCTCTGGGTGGTGTGGGCGACGCGGCGGGCGCCGGTGCGGGTATAGGTGACTTCGGAGATGTCGCCGTTCCAGCCATACACGTTGGGGATGTAGTAGCAGCGCTCGGTGCCGCAGCGTGCCCAGTCGGTGGGGTAGCTCAGGGCGATGGTGTTGGTGGTGCTTTCCAGGTCGGCCCACTGTGCGCCGACGGTGAGGTCGTGGTCGCGGCCGAACAGGGGGAAGGTGCCGCTGAGGTAGGCGTCGACGTTGCGGCGGGTGTCTTCGGAGTCGCCGGCGGCGGCGCGCAGGAAGATGCCGGCGCCGGTGACGGGGTCGGGGTTGCCGGTGCCGTACAGGCGGACGTTCTGGACGTTGCCGCGGGTGTAGGCGGTGTTGATCTTGAGCAGCCAGTTTTCGCCGAAGCGCTGTTCGAGGTTGGCGAAGGCGGTGCTGGTTTCGCGCTGCCAGTAGCTCCACTTGGGCGAGAGGTTGGTTTCGCGCGGGAGGTGGGCAAAATTGCCCTGGCTGTCGAAGAACGGGACGGTGCCCCAGGTGGAGCCGACCGGGTTGTTGTCCTGGGTCTGGTAGCCGACGCTCAGGGTGGTGCTGTCGGTGAGGTCGCCTTCGAGGACGGCCATGCCGGCCATCTTGTCTTCCTTGTAGCGGTCGTAATACAGCTCGCGGTCGGTGTAGGCGGCGACGACGCGGCTGCGGAAGCGGCCGTCGGCGGTCAGCGGGGCGTTGACGTCGGCTTCCATGCGGCGGAAGTCCCAGCTGCCGGCGCTGACGGCGAAGGAGGCGTCGAAGTCCTTGCCGGGGCGCTTGCGCAGCAGGTTGACGGTGGCGGAGGGAATGCCGGCGCCGCTGAGCAGGCCGTTGGCGCCGCGGATGACTTCGATGCGGTCGTAGAAGGCGGTGTCGTATTCCTGGTTGGTGGAGCCGCTGTAGGTGGGGATGCCGTCGACCTGGAAGTCGGTGATGGCGAAGCCGCGCGCGTAGTACAGGGGGCGCTGGGTGTCGTAGAAGGAGACGCTGACGCCGGTGACATTGCGCAGGACGTCGTTGATGCTGAACAGCGCTTCGTCCTGCAGGCGGTCGAGGCCCAGGACGGTGGAGGACTGGGGCGTTTCCTGCAGGCTGATCGGCAGGCGGGTGGTGCTGGACGGGGCGCGCTGGGTGCTGACCACGTTCACTTTGTCCAGGGTCTTGGCGTCGTTGGCGGCGTCGAGGCTGTCGGCGAGGGCCAGCGGCGAGGCCAGCGACAGCGCGGCAAGCAGTGCCACGCCCAGCGGGGCACGGCGGACGGAAGCGGGGGGCACGGAACGGAAGGACATACGCGGTCTCAGCGGCAGGTGGGGGTGCACAACGGGACGCAAATGTAAATCGTTCGTATTCTAATTACAATAATTTAACGCGGGGGTGGAGCGGTGGCGTCTCCTTGCTGTCGCGAGGGCGGGCGGGTCGGTGTGGGGTAGCGGGGCACGCGTGAATCCATCCATGGAGCTCTTCGCAGCTCCTGCTGCTCAAGGCCCCGCTACCCCACACCGACCCGCCCGCCCGACACACTCCGATGGCGGCAGGGAAAGCAAAAAAAAAACCGGCCGAAGCCGGTTTTTTGTAGAGCGGGGCTCTGCCCCGCTGCCCTTCGCTGCATGCTTACAACGCCTGCAACTCCTCATCCTTATTACGCTTCTCCACCGGCGCTGCCGGGGGCGGGGTCATCATCACCGCCGGGCTGGTCTCGGCCGGCACGTCCAGGAACGGCAGGCGCAGGGTGTCGCTGGTCTGGCGGCGGATCTCGTTGGTCAGCGCGGCGCTGTCGTTGAGCTTGCGCCCATAGGACGGCACGATTTCCTTCAGGCGCGCTTCCCAGCCGGCGGCCATCTGCTCGGGGAAGGCTTTCTTGAGCAGGTCGAGCATGATCGGCGGCGAGGTCGAGGCGCCGGGGGAGGCGCCGAGCAGGGCGGCCAGGGTGTGGTCCTGGTCGGTGACGATCTCGGTGCCGAACTGCAGCACCGCGCCCTTTTCCGGGTCGCGCTTGATGATCTGCACACGCTGGCCGGCGGTGACCAGGGTCCAGTCTTCACGCTTGGCGGTGGGGAAGTACTTGACCAGTTCGGCCTGGCGGTCGTCGTCGTTGAGGCGGGCCTGGCCCATCAGGTACTTCACCAGGTCCAGGTTTTCCAGGCCCACGTCGAGCATGCCGGCGACGTTGTTGTGGTTGACCGAGGAATACAGGTCGAACCACGAGCCGTGCTTGAGGAACTTGGTGCTGTACAGGGCGAACGGCCCGAACAGGACCACCGGCTTGCCGTCGAGCTTGCGCGCGTCCAGGTGCGGCACGGACATCGGCGGGGAGCCGGTTTCGGCCATGCCGTAGGCCTTGACGCTGTGGCGGTTGGCGATTTCCGGGGCCTGGAAGGCAAGGAACTGGCCACCGACCGGGAAGCCGGCGTAGTTCTTCGATTCGGGAATGCCCGAGAGCTGCAGCAGCTTGAGTGCGGCGCCACCAGCGCCGATGAAGACGAAGCGCGACTTGAGGGTGGATTCGGTGCCGGCCTTGAGGTCCTTGACGGTGACGTTCCAGGTCTTGTCATCGTTCTGGCGCAGGGCGCGGACTTCGTGTTCCAGGTGCAGGCTGAAGTTCGGGTTGCGCTGCAGGCCGGCGGTGAGCTGGCGGGTGATCACGCCGAAATTGACGTCGGTGCCCAGCGGCATCCAGGTCGCGGCGACCTTCTGGTTCGGGTCGCGGCCCTCCATCAGCAGCGGTGCCCAGGCTTTGATCTGCGCGGGGTCTTCGGAGTACTGCATGCCGTAGAACAGCGGGTTGCGGACCAGCGCCTGCTGGCGCTTGTGCAGGTAGGCGATGTTGTCATCGCCCCAGACGAAGCTCATGTGCGGGGTGGGGTTGATGAAGTCCGACGGCTGGCTCAGGCGGCCTTCCTTGACCTGGTGCGACCAGAACTGGCGCGAGATCTCGAACTGCTCGGCAATGCCGACCGCGCGCTTGGTCTCGATGCTGCCGTCCGGCAGTTCCGGGGTGTAGTTGAGTTCGGCGAACGCCGAATGGCCGGTGCCGGCGTTGTTCCAGCCGTCCGAGCTTTCCAGGGCCACGCCGTCCAGGCGTTCGAACACCTGGATGTTCCAGTCCGGCTGCAGTTCCTGCAGGAAGGTGGCCAGGGTGATGCTCATGATGCCGCCGCCAACCAGCACGACGTCGACCGGCTTGTCATTCGCGGCTGCCGGGACCGAGCGCTGGTGCAGCGGCCAGAACAGGAACAGGGCCGCTGCGATCAGCAGCAGGGCGAACAGGGCGAGGAGGGTCTTGGCAACCGTGCGGCGCCGGCGCGGCTTGGCGGGGCCGGCTGCGGAACGTTGCGCTGCGACGTCCGACGTCGTTCCAGACGGTGTCGTCATGGGAGTTCTCTTCTTTGGTGAGATGGGGGCAGGATGACGACGCTTCGGGGAAGAAACGTGAAGAAACAAGCTCTTGGCGCATCCAGACCCCGATTTTAGCCCTTTCCGGTACGGATTTGGTGCAACGCAGCATTCCCGCGAGCGTTTACCACCGTCTGGTCGCCGTCCTCGATACGATCGGGCCGGTGTAGAGCCACGCCCTGCGTGGCTGCCCCGATCAATCCGCTCCCATCGTGAAGTACTCCGCCAGGAAGTACCCGCACTGGTACACCAAGGCCAGGATCCCCAATCCCAGATGCACCGGTCGCGAGCGGCTGGCGATACCCACTCCGCCGATCACCAGCATTACCCCGGTATGCACCGGATACGCCTCGCCCAGCATCTGCCAGCGGCTGTGGCCCTTGATCGCGGTGTCGCCCAGGTCAAGCAGGGTCACCAGCGCCAGCATGCCGAAGAAGCCGGCGCGGCGCTGCAGCAGGTATTGCTCGTAGCTGCCGTATTCGCGCAGGTCGTCGGGGAACAGCAGCACGCACAGCATGTACCAGCTGGCGCAGTAGCCGATCACGAACAGGTACAGGCCGAAGGTCCACTGCCGCACTTCGGCCAGGCGGAATTCCCACCACCAGAAGGTCACCACCGACACCAGCGTCCACAGCACCCAGCACAGGTGGATGCCGGACCAGCCGCCGCGCCGGGCCGGGTGTTCGATGATCGAGGCCAGCCCCTTCACCAGGGTGGTGATGCTCAGGCCCAGGATGATGCTGAGCACGACGCGGATATGCAGGTAGACCGGATCCGATTCCATGGAACGCCCCAGCGTTGGTTGCCCCGATCCTGCCAGATGCGCCCGGTAGGTGCCGACCGTTGGTCGGCACTGGGTCCGCCGCACCCGGATGCGTACGCACCAACGGTGGGTACCTACCGTTTGCGGCGGACCAGCGTTGCCGATGCGGCCAGCACCGCCTGGGTCAACAAGGCCATGGTCTGCACGTCGCCCTTCCAGTGCTGCCAGTACAGCGGCACGTCTTCCCACGCGCGCTGCTTCATCAACACCAGCCGCCCCGCCTCCAGGTGCCGCTTCACCAGCGGCAGGGGATTCATGGTCCAGCCCAGCCCGCCCAGGTTGGCCTGCACGAAGGCACGCGTGGATGGGATCCACCAGGTCGGCGCGGTCATCGGCAGGTCTTCGCCGGCCAGCCGGCGGGCAAAACGCGCCTGCATGTCGTCCTTGCGGTTGAACACCAGCACCGGGGCCTGGGCCAGCGACTGCGCGTTGACCCCCTTGCCGAAATAGCGCGCATGGAAGGCCGGGGTGCAGGTGGCGGCGTAGCGGATGCTGCCCAGCGGATGGATCTGGCAGCCCTGCACCGGTTCGTCCAGCGTGGTCACCGCGCCCAGCACCGCGCCCTGGCGCAGCAGGGCCACGGTATGGTCCTGGTCTTCCAGGCGCAGGTCCAGGGTGGTGCCGGTCTGCCCGGCGAAGCGCAGCTCGGCATCGGTGAACCAGGTCTCCAGGCTGTCGTGGTTGACCGCCACCGGGATGCTGGCATGCGGCAGGTCCTCGTCGGCGATGCCCATCCGGTGCAGGGCGTCGTGTTCCAGCAGCGCGGTCTGCTCGGCCAGCTGCACCAGCACCTGGCCTTCCGGCGTGGCCACCGCCGGCGAGGCGCGCTTGACCAGCAGCCGGCCCACGCGGTCTTCCAGCGCCTTGACCCGCTGCGAGACGGCCGAAGCGGTGACATTGAGCGACTGCGCGGCGCGCTCGAAGCTGCCTTCGCGGATCACCGCCGCCAGGGCACGCAGCTGGGCATGGTCGATGCGCATGGTCTTAAGTTCCGCTAAAGATGGTTAAGTAAGTTTAGCTCTACTTTTTCATGTTGCGGCGCGACAATACGCGCCATCCGGTGCTGTACGCCTTGGCGAGGCACCGCTCCCCCGCAAGACAGGTAGCAACCCATGTTCTCTATCATTTCCGGCGGCCCCGGTCTGGCCGCGTGGTTCAGTGGCGCCGCCGCCGGCATCGGCCTGTTCGCCGTGGTCGGCGCGCAGAGCGCCTTCATCCTGCGCCAGGGCATCCTGCGCAGGCACATCGTGCCGGTGGTGGCGACCTGTGCGGCGATCGATGCGATCTTCATCTTCGCCAGCGTGGCCGGGCTGAGCACGCTGACCCGCGCGCTGCCGTGGCTGACCACCGTAGTGCTGTGGGGCGGCGTCACCTTCCTGGCCTGGTACGCCTGGCAGTCGGCGCGCCGCGCGCTGGCCGGTACCGGCGGCATGCAGGTGGACGACAGCGACAACAGCTCGCGCCGCGCGGTGCTGACCGCTGCGGTCGGCTTCTCGCTGATCAACCCGCATTTCTGGCTGGACATGATGGTGATCGGCTCCATCGCCGACAACTTCGGCAACGCGCGCATGGCCTTCGCCGCCGGCGTGGTCACCGCCAGCTGCCTGTGGCTGACCGCGCAGGGCCTCGGCGCGCGGATGCTGGCGCCGTTGTTCACCAAACCGAAAACCTGGCGGATCCTCGACGGCACCATCGCCGTGATCCTCTCCATCCTGGCCCTGAGCCTGGCGTTCCGCGGCGTGCATTGATCTTTCTCTCTCTCCGTCAATGCACGTCTAAATGGCACCGTTCGCGGTGCCATTTTCTTTTTCGGCAGCAAAGCGACGTCGCGTGTCGTAACTGGCGCGCGCTGATGCGATACGCCTAGAATCGCCGCTCACGGACAGGGTGTCCGGACGGAGAGAGAAGGATGCGTCATTCGAAGTGGGCGGCGTGGGTCGTCATGGTCCTGCTGTGCGGGCCGGTTGCACAGGCGGCCGCGGCAGGGCTGGACCTGGAGCAGTATCTCAAGCGCGACACGTTCAACGACATCAAGTTGTCGCCGGGCGGCCAGTACTACGCGGCCACCGTTCCCATGGAGGACCGCACCGCGTTGGCGATCCTCGCCCGCGAGGGTGGCAAGGTGGTCGGCTCGTTCGTACCGCCGAAGAACAACCATGCGAGCACCTTCTACTGGGCCAGCGACGACCGCGTATTGATCGGCCTGGCCGAGAAGTTCGGGTCGCTGGACAAGCCCCAGCCCACCGGTGAGCTGTATGCGCTCAGCGCCAGTTCCGGCCGCGGCGAACTGCTGGTGGGTTACCGCGTGGAGAGCAACGGTCCGGGGACGCGCATCCAGCCCAAGAAGGTCGAGGCGGTCGCCGCCTTCCTGATCGACTCGATGCCGCAGGAGGAGCGCAACGTACTGGTGTCGGTGTGGCCGTTCTCCAGCGACCCGTTCACGCGCGTGGACCGCCTGGACATCACCAGCGGCCGCCGGCAGACGGTGGCACGCTCGCCGGTACGCAATGCCGGGTTCGTCAGCGACCCGGCCGGGCGGATCCGCTTCGCCCATGGCGCCGGCGTCGACAACGTCAACAAACTCTATTACCGCGACGCCAGCGGCGAAGGCTGGAAGCTGGTCAACGACGAGGCGGTGTCCAAGCGCATCGAGACCGCGCTCGGCTTCTCCGAAGATGGCAGCATCGCCTACCTTCAGGTGCAGCAGAACGACGGCCCCGACACCATCGTAAGCTGGGACCCCGCCACGGACGCGCGGGCGACCCTGCTGCGCGATCCGCTGGTCGACCCGGACCAGCTCCTGTACCGCCCCGGCACCCGGGTTCCGGTGGGGGCGCTGTACCTGGGCGAAAAGCCGCGGACCCGGTTCTTCGATGAAGCATCGGCCGATGCACGCCTGTACCGCAGCCTGGAAGCGGCGTTCGCCGGCGAAGCCGTGCTGATCACCTCCAGCACGCGCGACGGGCGCCAAGTACTCGTGCAGACCTGGTCCGGCCGCAATCCCGGCGACTTCTACGTCTTCGACACCGTGGCCAAGTCGGCCGACCACCTGATCAGCCGCAGCAGCTGGATCGACCCGCAGCGTCGCGCCGTGGTGCAGCCTTTCGCATTCAAGGCACGCGACGGCATGGCGCTGAATGGCTACCTCACCGTGCCGCCCGGTGCCGGCACCCGGCCGCCCATGGTGGTGATGCCGCATGGCGGCCCGTTCGGTGTATTCGACGATGGCAGCTACAACGCAGAGGCGCAGATGCTCGCCGACGCGGGCTACGCGGTGCTGCAGCTGAACTTCCGCGGTTCCGGAAACTTCGGTCGCGCCTATCGGAGCGCCGGTGCGAAGCAGTGGGGCGCGGCCATGCAGGACGACCTGACCGATGCTACCCGCTGGGCGATCGCCCAGGGCCATGCCGATGCGTCGAAAGTCTGCATCTACGGTGCCAGCTATGGCGCCTACGCGGCGATGATGGGGGCGGCCCGCGAACCCGGCCTGTACCGCTGCGCGGCCGGATACGTGGGCGTGTACGACCTGCCGATGATGCACACCACCGGCGACATCCAGCGCAGTGGCTCGGGCAGCACCTATCTGAAGGAATGGCTGGGCGACCCGAAGCAGCTGGCCGAGGTCTCGCCGGTGAACCTGGCCGAGCGGATCAAGGTGCCGGTGTTCCTGGCCGCCGGTGGCGAAGACGAACGCGCGCCCATCCAGCACACCCGGCGGATGGAAGCAGCGCTGCAGAAGGCCGGCGTACCGGTGGAATCGCTGTATTACCCCACCGAAGGCCACGGCTTCTACACCGACCCGCACCGCCGCGAGTACTACACCCGGCTGCTGGCGTTCCTTGCCGCCAACCTGGGCGGAAAGACCGCCGGTGGCGCGGCTGCGGCCTCGCCCTGACCCGGCGCACGTTCTTTTTCCCGGGGCTTCTGCCTAGAATCGGCGACCCGGACAGGGTGTCCGGGACCCAGGGGGGGAAGGATGCGTACTTCAATCATGGCCGCGCTGCTTGGCGCGGCCTGTGCTGTGCTGTCGGCACACGCGGGCGCGGTCGAACTGGACCGCTTCCTGCGCGAAGAATCGTTCAACACGATCAAGATCTCCCCCGACGGCACCTATGTGGCCGCTACCGTGCCGCTGGAAGACGCCACGGCGGTGGCGATCCTGCGCAGCGCCGACATGTCGATGGTGGGCTCGTTCCGTCCCCCGCGGCACAATCATGCCGGCAGCTTCGACTGGGTCAGCAACGAACGGTTGGTGATCGGGTTGGCGCAGAAGCTGGGACGGCTGGACCGCCCGCGCGCCACCGGCGAACTGTATGGCATCAATGCCGACGGCAAGGCCGGCGAACTGCTGGTGGGCTACCGGGTAGGGGGCTTCAACGAATCGCAGGTCGCTGCCTATCTCACCGATGAGCTGCCTGGCGACGACCGCAACGTCCTGGTCGCGGTGTGGCCGTTCGCCGAAAACCCGTTCACCCGGGTCGAGCGCATGGACGCGGTCACCGGACGGCGCGTGATCGTGGCCCGCTCGCCGGTACAGCGCGCGGACTTCACCACCGACAACACCGGCGAGGTGCGCTTCGCGCTGGGTGCCGGTTCGGACAACGTACCCAAGCTGTACTACCGCGCGCAGCGTGGCGAGGACTGGGTGCTGATCAACGACGAGTCGGTCAGCCACCGGGTTGAAAAGCCACTGGGTTTCTCTGCCGACGGCAGCCTTGCCTACCTGTGGGTAGAGCAGACCGAAGGCCCTGATGCGATCGTGAGCTGGAACCCGCAGACCAACGAACGGCAGCCGCTGTTGCGCGACGCGGTGGTCGACCCCGGCCGGATCATCTACCAGCCGGGCACGGGCATTCCGGTCGGTGCGTTGTACTTCGGCGACGTGCCGCGCGCGCGCTTCTTCGACGACACTTCGAGCACCGCACGGATGTACCGCACGCTGCAGGCGGCGCTGAAGGGGCCGGTGTACATCACCTCGAGCACCCGCGATGGCCGCACCGTGCTGGTGCAGACCTGGTCGGGCAGCAACCCGGGCGACTTCTATCGCTACGACACGGTGCAGAAGAAGGCCTCGCTGCTGGCCAGCCGCAGCAGCTGGATCGACCCCGGCCAGAGTGCGCAGGTGCGCCCGATCGCGCTGGCCGCGCGTGACGGCCTGCCACTGCACGGGTTCCTGACCGTTCCGCACGGCAGGGAAGCACGCCAGCTGCCGCTGGTGGTGCTGCCGCATGGCGGACCCATCGGCGTGTTTGACGAGGGCGCCTATGAGCATGAAACACAGCTGCTGGCAGCGGCCGGTTACGCGGTGCTGCAGGTGAACTTCCGCGGGTCGTCCAACTACGGACGCGCACACACCGTGGCCGGCAAGCATCAGTGGGGCCTGCGCATGCAGGACGACGTCACCGACGCCACGCGCTGGGCGATCGCCCAGGGCATTGCCGATGCCAGGCGTATCTGCATCTACGGGGCCAGCTATGGTGCCTACGCGGCGATGATGGGAGCGGTGCGCGAACCCGGGCTGTACCAGTGTGCGGCCGGGTACGTGGGCATCTATGACCTGCCGCTGATGTACCAGCGCGGCGACATCCAGGATGACCGTTCCGGAGTGACCTATCTGCGCGACTGGCTGGGGCCGGCGGAGGTGGTGGCGGCGCATTCGCCGGTGAACCTGGCCGCACAGGTGCGCGTGCCGGTGTTCCTGGCCGCGGGCGGCGAGGACAAGCGCGCCCCGATACAGCACACCAAACGCATGGAGGCGGCACTCAAGCGTGCCGGCACCCCGGTCGAGAGCCTGTACTTCGCCAGCGAGGGGCACGGTTTCTACACGCCGGCGCACCGGCGTGAGTACTACACCCGCCTGCTGGCGTTCCTGTCGCGCAGCCTGGGCGGCGACACTGCCACCCCGGCTGCGCAACCGTAGCGCCACGCCCTGCGTGGCGGCACCGCGGTCGATCAGAACGCCATCGACACCTGCATCTGCGCCTGCACGTCGCGCACCCCGAGCAGGCGCTCGGCCATGACCGCGCCGCCCAGGTGGGTGCGGCGGTAGCGGTAGTCCGCGCCCAACATCACGCGGTAGTCCATGCCTGACGGTGCCAGTCCCGGCACCGCGAAGGCGTGGTCGCCTGCACCGTGGAGGGTGGCGCTGCGCACGCTGGCACGATGCGCCAGCGACTGATACAGCGCGGCGTCGCCGCGCAGCGACCAGCCGTTGCCCAGGTAGCCGCTGACCGAGCTGCCCAGTTCCAGCTGCATGCCACTGCGCGTACCGTCGCCGACGGACAGGCCCAGTGCATCGGCACCCACTTCATGGAACGCGCCTTCGCGCGCATGCCAGGCGGTGGCGCCGAGTCGCGGCTGCCAGTCCAGCCCCGCAACCGCCAGCGCCGTGCTGAGCGTGCTGCCCAGCCGCGTGCGCGACAGCGCCCGCTGGCTGTGTGCACGCATGCGCGTGCCGCCCCACTGCAGCTGGCGCTGGCCGTCGGTCTGGTGCCATTCGTTGCCCAGCGTGTGCTGCAGGGTGAACGCGCCCAGCGCCTGGGCCATGCCGATACCCGCGAAGCGCGACTGCGAGCGGGTCTGGCCGCCGTCGGTGGCGAAGTCCGAGCCCAGCAGGCCGGTGCTCAGCTGCAGCTGGCGCCCGCCGCCCAGCGACATCGCCATCTGCATGCCGGTGCCCACGCCCTGCACGCCGGACGCGCTGGCCGACCCCGGACCAAACGCAACCATGCGATAGCCGCTGGCCGGCGTGGCACGGGCCAGGCTCGACCAGAAGGCTTCGCCATTGGCGCCCAGGCGCAGCCCGGCCATGGCCAGCCCGGCGCCGGACAGCTGGGTCAGCGCGTGGTTGAACTCGGCAGCGCTGGACACTTCCAGGCTGTGGTACAGCGCGTTGTTGCCGTAGCCGGCTTCCAGAGCCGAGGCGACACCGTGGGTGCCGGCGTCGGCCAGGTCGCGGTAATCGTTGCGGGTCATCACCACGTCGACCGTCCCTGCGTCGTCGCGCTCGGCCTGGGCCTGCCACACCACGGTGGCGCTGCGGATGTTCTGCTCACCGCCGTCGGCACCGAGGAAGACGCCCTCCAGCCGGACCTGCGAGGCATCGGTACCGCGGGTGAAGCCCGTATCGACGTCGATATCGGACAGGTCGCCGCCGGCATGCAGCACCATCTGCCCGGCGCTGCCGTCGGCGTTGGTGCCCACGGTATAGCCACCGATGCCACGCGGTGCCTGCCAGCCCAGGTCCGGTGCCGGGCGATCGGCGCCCTGGGTGGGCAGGTCGGCATGCACGCCGCTGCCGCTGCCGTACACATTGACCTGGCCGTTGTTGATCAGGCGCCCGCCGCCGCTGGCGCCCATGCGGAACGCGTGCGAGTTGTCGGCGTGGATGTTGATCACGCCACCGCGGCGGTTGTTGAGCGTGGCCGAGCCATCGGACTGCATCGCCACCAGGTTCTGGCCGTTGCTGCCACCGGCCACGCCGAGGTTGATCACGCCGTCGTTGATCAGGGTGGCACCGCGTGCGCCGGACATCGCCACCGCGCCATCACCGGTCACCGTGAGCGTGCCCTGGTTGAGCAGGGTGGCGTAGCTGCCTTCGGCGTGCAGGGCGGCGTGGTTGCGTGCGTTGCTGGTGATCTGCGCGCCGCGGCGGTTGATGCCGGTGCTGGCATGGCTGTCGGCGACGAGGGTCAATACACGCGCGTTGCCGTCCAGGCTGAGCTGGCCGTGGTTGTCGAAGGCTTCGATGGTGTCGCGCTCGTTGCCGACGCGGGCGGTTACCGCGTGCACCAGTGCGCCCTGGTTGAAGCTGCCGCTGGCGGTGACGCTGCCGTGGTTGTCGAACTCGGCCATGCCGCCGAGGACAAAGCCGCCGCCCTCGATGAACAGGCTGGCGTTGCGGCGACGCTCGCCGTTGTCGAATTCGCTTTCGCCGGAGAGCGTGACCAGGGTGTCGCGCAGCTCCATGCGGCCCAGGTTCTCCAGCTCCGAATCGCCGTCGATGCGGATGGCGGCGCCGCGCGCGGACAGGGTGCCATGGTTCTCCAGGCTGCCATCGCGCTGCAGCTGCAGCTGGCCCTGCAGTTCGAGGTGGCCGTAATTGTCCAGCTCGCCGTCGTTTTCCAGCAGCAGGCGCGCGGCCTGGCCGATGCGCAACGTGCCGTTGTTGCGCAGCTGGCCGTCGTTGCGCACCGCAAGCGTGCCGGCGCTGATCTGCAGGGTGCCTTCATTGCGCGCGTTGCCGACCACGCGGGTTTCCACGTTGCGGTCCCAGCTGATATCGGTGCCGGGGGCGGCCAGCTGCTGGTTGCCGCTGTATTGGCCGCCTTCGCTGCCGGGCACGGTGCCGCCACCGCCGCCGCCACCACCACCGTCGCCGCTGCTGCCGCCACCGCCACCGCCACCGCCACCCCCGGCCGCTGCTGCAGCGCCGCCGGCCAGGGCCAGGCCGCCCAGCAGCCAGCCGCTTACGCCGCGCGACCCGGCCTCGCTGTCGTCGCAGTGGAGTTCGTCAGGCGTGGCCTCGCAGTCCGAGGTGTCGTCAGCCTGCACGGGGGCAGCGAAGGTGGTGCAGAGGGCAAGGGCGATGAACGCGGCCAGGGGCCGACGGGACGGAACTGCGGGGGTCATTGGACACTCCATGGACGCATCAGGGAAGGCATGCACCTGCTTCGGACAGGTCTGCACGCGGGGGAGCGCCATGGTGGTGAGCGGTCGTTCGGGAGTAACTACAACTAGTTTCAACGACCAGGAAGTGTGACCCGGTCGGATGGTGTTAAGAACCGTTTATATGCAAGGCGCCGGAATTGTTCCGCGCCAGAAACGACAACGGCACCTGTAGGTGCCGTCGGGGTGTCACTTCACGCCGTGCATCATCCGTTTCAACCACGGCGCGCTGGCCAGCGCGACGGCGGCGCAGCCCAGGCCGATCCACATCAACAGCCAGAACAGGTGTTCGTAGCTGGCGGCGGCGGTGGCGATGTTCATGGTTTCGCCCTCCGGCACCTCGATGGCGGCGAGCTTGCCGAACAGGGCGGCCAGCGTTTCGGAGAAGGCCGTGGCGAGGAACCAGGTGCCCATCATCAGGCTGACCACGCGCGGGGCGGCGAGCTGGGTAACCGCGGACAGGCCGACCGGCGACAGGCACATCTCGCCGATTTCCAGCACCAGGTAGGCCAGGACCAGCCACCACACGCTGGCCATCTGGCCGGTGGCGCCGACCTGTTGCGCCGCCAGCGCCAGTGGAATGAAGGAGAGGGCGCCGAACACCAGGCCGAGCGAGGATTTGACCGGCTTGGAGGGGTCCAGCCGGCGCCTGTCCAGCCACGCCCAGAGCAGGGCGAACAGCGGCGCCAGCACGACCAGGAACAGGCCGCCGAGGTAAGTGAGCGAGCCGGCGGTCTGCGGAATCACCAGGCAGTCGCGGACCAGCAGCACCAGCATCAGGGCGACGATGGCGATGAACAGGGTGCGCGGGGCGCTGGAGCCGGGGTTGCGTTCGGACAGGCGGGCGGCGACCACGAAACCGAGCGGGGCCAGCAGCAACGAGGCGATCGACCACGGCAGCGGGGTGCCGCCCTGGATCACCAGTGCGGGCACCAGGTCCTTGGTCAGCATGCGGTCGGTGAAGGTGACCCAGGAGCCGTAGGTCTGCTCGTACAGGGTGAAGAACACCAGGGCCATGAAGATCAGTGCCATCAGGGCGATCATCTGCTGGCCCTGCACCGGGGTGCAGCGGGTGCCGGTGAACCAGGCGAACCAGACCAGTACGGCACCGAGCACGACGATCATCAGCATCAGCGCCAGGCTGATTTCGCCGCCAAGGGCGAACGCGCCGTTGGCGGCGGCCCACATCAATGCGGCCACGGGCAGCACGCCGAGCACGGCGGCGGCGTAGATCAGCCATTCGCGGCGCAGGCCGAACACGGGCTGGCGCAGCGCGGCGGGATCGGTGGGTTCGGCGTGGCCGTGCAGGTACTTCTGGCCCCACAGGAACATGGCCAGGCCGACCACCATGCCGATGCCGGCGGCGCCGAAGCCGTATTTCCAGCCATACGCTTCGCCGAGGAAGCCGCAGACCAGCGAGGCGAACAGGGCGCCGAGGTTGATGCCGGCGTAGAACAGGGAGAAGCCGGAATCGCGGCGCGGGTCGTTCTCGGGGTAGAGCTTGCCGACGATGGTGGAGATGTTGGGCTTGAGGAAGCCCACGCCCATGATGATCAGGGCCAGCGAGAGGTAGGTGACGCCGAGCGCGGCATCGTCGCGGACCACCTGGCCGTCGATGCGGGTGGCGGCGTGGCCTTCGAAGGCCATGCCAAGGTGGCCCAGCACCAGCAGCACGCCGCCGAACACCACCGCCTTGCGCATGCCCAGCCAGCGGTCCGCGAGCAGGCCGCCAAACACGGGAATGCAGTAGACCAGGCCGCCGTAGGCACCGAGCAGGTCCAGCCCGGCCTTGTCGCCGAACAGGTGGTACTTGGTGAGGTACAGCAGCAGCAGCGCCTTCATGCCGTAGAAGGAGAAGCGCTCCCACATTTCGGTGAAGAAGCAGACGTAAACGCCCTTGGGGTGGCCAAGGAAGTCGTCGGAAGCGGGCAGGGCGGTAGCAGTCATCAGGCGATAGGCGACAAAACAGTTCGCGATTATCGCTCGACCAACGCTTGCTGGCTGCCGCCCGTTCCACATCGGCCTCCCGGTAGGTACCGACCGTTGGTCGGTACGCTGTTGGCGCTATGCCGACCGCCCCGCGCCCCTCAAGGGCTGCGATGTCGGAACGAAATGCCGCGTAGAGCCACGCCATGCGTGGCTTGCTCTTCGCGGTGTACCCGGCAGCCACCCATGGGGTGGCTCTACAGATACCGCAACCAGACAAGGTCTTTCCGCCGCGCCTTCAGCCGCGCGAAAGCGCGCGTCGGCCAATACAGCGCCAGCGCGAGCGCGGCGGTGATCAACCACAGCTGCCACACGTGGTCCACGCCGAAATACGCGCCATGGGTGTGGCCCCAGCGCGCCTCGGCGGCGACGTACAGCGCCTTCAGCACATACAGGTGCAGCAGGTAGAAGAACATCGGGGCGGCGCCCACGTTGGCCAGCGGAGCCAGTGCGCGGGCCACGCGCGGATGCTCGTACAGGCGCAGCAGGAGCAGGCCGATGCCAAGCGTGAGCAGCAGGAACAGCAGCGACGGCGGGTACTTGGTGACGTTGAGGAGGCTCATCGCGGTCTGCATGCTGCTGCCGGACGCCTGCCACGGCGCGTCGCCGTAGACATTGGCGGCACGCAGCAGGGCGAACGCGACGAGGGCGCCGCCGCCCGCCCACAGCAGGCGGCGCCGGCGCAGAGCAGGGTCGCCATTGCGGGCGAACCAGGGGCCAAGCGTGTAGCCGAGGGCGATGACCGCGATCCACGGCAGGACGGGATACGAGGTACGCAGGCGCAGGGCATCGCCGACGGCGATCCAGTCGCGCTGGTGCAGGATCTTCCAGAGCACGGCGAGCGGGCCGTCGCCGCTGGCGTGCACGCCGTCCAGCAGGTTGTGGCCGGCGATCACCGCCAGCGCCAGGGCGGCGAGGGCGCCGCGCGGCAGCCACAGCAGGAAGGCCAGGGCGACCATGCTGATGCCGATCGCCCAGATCACCTGCAGGTAGATCACGCTCGGCGGGAACTGCAGCGTCCAGGCGAAGTTCACCACGGTCAGTTCGAGCGCGATCAGGAACAGGCCGCGCTTGAGCAGGAACGCCGAGGCGGCCCGGCGCGGGTCGGGCTGGGAACTGCCGTACAGCCAGGCCGACAGGCCAGTGAGCAGCACGAACACCGGGGCGCACAGGTGGGCGAGCAGGCGGCTGGCGAACAGGGCCGGTTCGACCTGGTCGACCGCCATCGGGTCGGGGACCTGCTGATGCAGATAGAAGGTCTCACGCACGTGGTCCAGCAGCATCAGCACGATCACGGTGCCGCGCAGCTGGTCGATGGAGGTCAGGCGGGGGAGTGTGGGGGCCACTGGGACACGGGAAGGGTGGTGCGACAGGATATAACATTACAAATGGGTTGTCCGGGTTGCGGATCCGGGTTTGCTGGTTTGGGTGGTTGGGGGTGGGCATTACCTGGTCCGGCCAACGGCCGGGGCTACGCGGGGCGCCTTTGGCGCCCCGGTATCGCCTTCGGCGATACGCCGTGCCGTTGGCACGGCTTGCCTTGCATCTGCATGAAGGCTAGGTTTGACGGGATTTTTACAGCAGGGGCTTCCATGAACAACGACGCTGCGCCCAAACAGCTCACTTTCCGCGCGGTGGTGCTTGCCATCGTGCTGGCGGTGATCCTGTCGGCGGCCAACGCCTACCTGGGTCTGTTCGCAGGCCTGACCATCGCCACGGCCATCCCGGCGGCGGTGATTTCCATGGGGGTGCTGCGCCTGCTCGGCGGCGGCACCATCCTGGAAAACAACATCGTGCAGACCGGCGCATCGGCCGGTTCGTCGATCGCAGCGGGCGTGATCTTCACGATCCCGGCGCTGGTGATCATGGGCTACTGGCCGGACTTCAAGTACTGGTGGGTGCTCGGCATCGCCGGGCTGGGCGGCCTGCTGGGCGTACTGTTCTCGGTGCCGCTGCGGCGCTCGATGATCGTCGAAGACCCGCTTCCCTTCCCGGAAGGCAAGGCCGCGGCCGAGGTGCTCAAGGCCGGTGAAAACCCGGGCCCGGGCCTGAAGATCCTGGCGGTGTCGGCCGCCATCGGCGCAGTGGTCAAGCTGGCCGCGGAAAGCGGCATGCGCCTGATCCCCGATGCCTGGGCCACGTCGGCCTACGTCGGCAGTTCGAAGGTCACCGCGTTCATCGGCACCAATCTCTCGCCGGCCCTGCTGGGCGTGGGCTACATCGTCGGCTTGAACGTCGGCATCGTGGTGGTGTCCGGCTCGATCCTCACCTGGCACATCGCGATCCCGCTGTACCAGGCGTTCTTCATGAATACCGATCCGGCCCTGGCCGCGTCAATTGCGACGGCGTCCTCGACCGAGGCCGCGTTCGCCATCTGGGGCGCGAAGATGCGTTACCTCGGCGTGGGCGCCATGCTGATCGGCGGCGTCTGGACCCTGATCTCGCTGCGCAAGTCGCTGCTCAACGGCGTCAAGAGCGGCTTCGCGGCTGCGCGCAAGAGCGGCGGCCCGGCACTGGCGCACACCGAACGCGACCTGCCGATGAAGTGGATGCTGGTGGCGCTGGTGGTGTTCACCCTGCCGCTGCTGGCGCTGTACCAGGCCATCGTCGGCCAGTGGCACGTGTCCATCCCGATGACCCTGATCATGATCGTGGCCGGCTTCCTGTTCGTTTCGGTCTCGGCCTACCTGGCCGGCCTGATCGGTTCGTCCAACAACCCGGTCTCGGGCATCACCATTTCCACCATCCTGTTCGCCTCGGCGGTGCTGGTGCTGCTGCTGGGCAAGGACGGCCTGACCCCGGTGGGTATCGGCGGCGCGCCGCTCGGTGCGGTGGCCGCGATCATGATCGGCGCGGTGGTGTGCTGCGCCGCGGCGGTGGGCGGCGACAACCTGCAGGACCTCAAGGCCGGCTACATCGTCGGCGCCACGCCGTGGAAGCAGCAGCTGATGCTGGGCATCGGCGCGTTCTCGTGCGCGCTGATCATGGCGCCGGTGCTGAACCTGCTGGCCACCGCGTACGGCATCGGGGTCAAGTCCGACCTGCACCCGAACGCACTGGCCGCACCGCAGGCCAACCTGATGGCCTCGGTGGCCAAGGGGCTGTTCGGCGGTGAACTGCCGTGGACCTTCATCGGCATCGGTGCCGTGGTCGGTGCGGCGATCATCGCGTTCGACAGCTGGCTGAAGTCGCGCAACGCACGCTTCCGGGTGCCGGTGCTGGCGGCCGCCATCGGCATCTACCTGCCGCTGGAACTGATGGTGCCGATCTTCCTGGGCGGTCTGATTTCCTACCTGGTCGAGCGGTTCCACAGGGTCCGCGCCGACGATGAAGAGGGCCGCGACCGCATCCACAAGCCGGGCGTGCTGTTCGCCGCGGGCCTGATCACCGGTGAGGCGCTGATGGGCATCGCCATCGCCGTGCCGATCGTGCTCAGCAGCCGCGCCGACGTGCTGGCCGTGCCGTTCCACCTGCCGGCCGCGCAATGGATCGGGCTGGCGGTCCTGTTCCTGGTGGGCTGGCTGATCTACCGCACCGGCAAGAAGGCCGGCACGGTCTGATTCCAGACCCCTTTGAACCCGACAGACCCCGCCATGGCGGGGTTTTGTCGTTCCAGGGTGTCCAGAATCCGCGTTTGCCGGGCAGGGCCCGGCACTACGGCATGACCAGTGGCCGTAGCGCGTAGGCCATTGGCGACATTACCATCGGCGTTTTGCCGTTCCGCGGAGACCCCGATGAAGCTTCGTTACGCCCTGCTGCCGTTGTGCCTGTTGACCGCGTTGCCCGCGGCCGCCGCCACCCGTGGCCTGGATGTGCGCGACATGATCGCGCTGGACCGGGTCTCGGCCCCGCTGCTCACCGCCGACGGCGGCAACGTGGTGTTCGCCAAGCGCGTGGTCGGCAGCGACAGCAAGGCCAGCACCGGGCTGTTCATCCGCAACCTGCGCACCCGCGACGCCGCTCCGCCCAGGCCGCTCACCCCGGCCGGCTGGAACGTCAATTCGGCCGCGCTGTCGGACGATGGCCAGACCGTGTATTTCCTGAGCGCCAAGGGTGGCAGCCAGCAGCTGTATGCGATGCCGCTGGCCGGTGGCGCCCCGCGCCAGCTGACCGACTTCGCGGTCGACGTGGACAGCTTCCAGATCTCGCCGCAGGGCGACCGCGTGGCCTTCAGCGCCGGTGTGTTCCAGGACTGCGGTTCGGACCTGGCCTGCACGGCGAAGAAGCTGGACGCGCACAAGGCGCGCAAGAACACCGGCGAGGTGTTCGACAGTCTGTTCGTGCGCCATTGGGACACCTGGAACGACGGTCGCCGCAACACCCTGTTCGTGGCGCCGCTGCCGGCGGCCAAGGCCGCTGCGGTGAAGGGTGCCTCGGCGATCAGCGCGACGCTGGCCGGCGATGCGCCGTCCAAGCCGTTCGGCGGCAATGACGATTTCACCTGGTCCCCGGACGGCCGCAGCGTGGTGGCGAGCATCCGCGTGGCCGGTCGCGAGGAAGCCTGGTCGACCAACTTCGACCTGTACCGCCTGGACGCCGAGGGCAAGCAGGCGCCGGTCAACCTGACCGCGGCCAACCCGGCCTGGGACGCTGGCCCGGTGTTCAGCGCCGACGGCAACACCCTGTACTACCGCGCGATGAAGCGCCCTGGCTTCGAGGCGGACCGCTTCGGCGTGATCGCGCTCGACCTGGCTTCGGGCAAGACCCGCGAGATCGCGCCGTCGTGGGACCGTTCGGCCGGTGAAGTGGTGCTGGCGCAGGATGGCAAAAGCTTCTACACCGCGGCCGATGACCTGGGCGAACACCGCCTGTTCAACATCGACATCGCCACCGGCAAGGCGACCGTGGTCGCCGAAGGCGGCAGCATCGGTTCGCCGGTGATCGCCGGCAGCACGCTGGCCTATACGAAGAACAGCCTGAAGAGCGGCGACCAGATCGTGGTGGCGCAGGCCGACGGCAGCAGCCCGCGCGAGATCACGCCGAGCGCCGGCCAGATGCTGCCGGACGTGGCCTTTGGCGATTACGAGCAGTTCCAGTTCAAGGGCTGGAACAACGAAACCGTGCACGGTTACGTGGTCAAGCCGTACAACTACCAGGAAGGCAAGACCTATCCGGTGGCGTTCCTGATCCACGGCGGCCCGCAGGGCAGCTTCGGCAATGGCTGGAGCTACCGCTGGAACCCGCAGACCTACGCGGGCCAGGGCTACGCGGTGGTGATGATCGATTTCCACGGCTCCACCGGCTACGGCCAGGCCTTCACCGATGCGATCAGCCAGCACTGGGGCGACCGCCCGCTGGAAGACCTGCAGAAGGGCTGGGCGGCGGCACAGAAGCAGTATCCGTTCCTCAACGGCGACAAGGCCTGTGCGCTGGGTGCCAGCTACGGCGGCTTCATGGTCAACTGGATCGCCGGCAACTGGAACGAGCCGTGGAAGTGCCTGGTCAACCATGACGGCGTGTTCGACCAGCGCATGATGGGCTACGCCACTGAAGAGCTGTGGTTCACCGAGTGGGAGCAGGGCGGCACGCCCTTCGCCAAGCCGCAGAATTACGAGAAGTTCAATCCGGTCAACCACGTGGCGGACTGGAAGAAGCCGATCCTGATCATCCACGGCCAGCTCGATTTCCGCATTCCGGTGGAGCAGGGCCTGGGCGCGTTCACCGCGGCGCAGCGCCAGGGCATCGAATCGAAGTTCCTGTACTTCCCGGACGAGAACCACTGGGTGCTCAAGCCGCAGAACAGCGTGCAGTGGCATGACACGGTGAACGGCTGGCTGAAGCAGCACATCGGCCAGTAAGCAAACGGACGCCGCCTTTCCGGGCGGCGTTCGCGCATTGCATGGGCCGGCCAGCGGCCGGCGCTACCCAGGGAATCGACCCTCCCGGTAGCGCCGGCCGTTGGCCGGCCCTCGACCATCCCCCAGACGACCTTTCGCCCATGCCCCTGATCCAGAACGACATCGTAGTCTTCGGCCTGATCGCCGCGACCCTGGGCGCCGTGTTCTGGACTGCCTCACGCCCAACGGGCCCATGGAAGCGCTTCTACACGTTCGTGCCGGCACTGCTGCTGTGCTACATGATCCCCGGCATCTACAACACGGTCGGGCTGATCGACGGCGAAAACACCCGCCTGTACAACCCGATCGCGCGCGATATCCTGCTGCCGGCGGCGCTGGTGCTGCTGACCCTGGCGGTGGACATCAAGGGCATCCTGCGGCTGGGTCCGAAACTGATCGTGATGTACCTGGGGGCGTCGCTGAGCATCATGATCGGTGCGGTGGTGGCGTTTGTTCTGATGAAGTGGGTGCACCCGGAAACCGTGGCCGGCGACACGTGGTCGGGCATGGCGGCGCTGGCCGGCAGCTGGATCGGCGGCGGGGCCAACATGCTGGCGATGCGCGAGGTGTTCGATGTCAACGCAACCACGTTCGGCCAGTTCGCGGTGGTGGACGTGGGCGTGGGCTATGTGTGGATGGCGGTGCTGATCTTCATGGCCGGGCGCGCGGCGAAGATCGATGCGCGCACCGGTGCCGATACGTCGGCCATCGACGAGCTGAAGCTGCGTATCGAAAAATTCCAGGCCGAGCACGAGCGCGTGGCCAGCCTGACCGACCTGATGCTGATCGTGGCGGTGGCGTTCGGTACCGTGGGGCTGTCGCACGCCATCGCCGGGCCGGTGTCGGCGTGGTTCAAGGGTCACGTGGCCTGGGCGTCGCAGTTCAGCCTGGACGCGCCGTTCGTGTGGGTGGTGGTGATTTCCACCACCTGCGGGCTGGCGCTGAGCTTCACCCGCGCGCGCAACCTGGAAGGCGCGGGCGCTTCGAAGCTGGGCTCGCTGCTGCTGTACTTCCTGATCGCGTGCATCGGCATGCAGATGGACCTGCTGGCGCTGCTGGAACGGCCGTGGCTGTTCGCGCTGGGGCTGATCTGGATCGCGGTGCACATCCTGCTGCTGCTGGCATTGGCGATGGCGCTGAAGGTGCCGTTCTTCTACTTCGCGATCGGCTCGCAATCCAACATCGGCGGCCCGGCTTCTGCTCCCGTGGTTGCGGCTGCCTTCCATCCGTCCCTTGCTCCCGTTGGCGTGCTGCTCGGGACCATGGGGTATGCGACTGGTACATATCTCGCCTACATCGTTGGCATTACGTTGCGCGCTTTGGCAGGCGGCTGAGTTCTCCGGCCCTCGCACCGCGCGGGAAGAACCGAACAGCCAGCGCTTTACGCGTGGATGCAAAACCGTCGAGAGCGCTTTTCCGCCGAGGCGCGATGCGTCGCCGTGCTGATCGTTGGTATCGGCAGTCGTCTGACGACCGACCCTACCGCGCTCATGCACGCGTGGGCTCGTACGCCGTTTTACGCGGCGAGGAGGCCGCGTTCGATCAGCCAGGCTTTTGCGTCTTCGGCGTCCTGTTCGAACCAGGCGCGCGTGGAGCCGAGGCGATAGGTGTAGCCCCAGGCATCCATGTCCGTCATCAGCTGCGCGCTGCCTACGCCGGGCAACTGGCCGGCCAGCACGATCTGCAGGTAACAGGTGGCGTCTTCTTCGGGGACCGAATCGGTCGCGTCGGTGTGCACCAGCGCGCGGCGTTCGGGCGGCAGCACGATCAGGTGGCAGGCTTCGTGCAGCATCGAGTGCACCGGCGTGTCGTTGCGCACGTACACATCGCTGGCGATGATGCCCGCCTCGGGCTCGCCCCAGTAACTGCCGGGAATCGGCGCGCCGTCGGCTACCCGGTGCAGGCGCAGCGCATGCCCGGCCAGCAACGTTGCGGCGGCGTCGAAATCGATGTCGCCCACGCGGGTGACCTGCGGTTCTGCTTCAGCGGTGGCGGTCATGGCGCGGGCGTCTTGCGCCCCTTCCCGCAGGAAGGGGCAGGGCGGGTCAGGGTTGCTGCGGGCCTTCCGGCAGTGCCACCGAAATGTCCAGCACGTCGTGCTCGCCGTCCTTGACCAGGTCCACCTTGACCGCGTCGGCGTCGATGTTGACGTACTTCTTGATCACTTCCAGCAGCTCGCGCTGCAGCAGCGGCAGGTAATCCGGGCCGCCACGGTGGCTGCGTTCCTGCGCAATGATGATCTGCAGGCGGTTCTTGGCCGTTTCGGCGGTGGTCTTCTTCGTCTTGAGGAAATCGAACAGGCCCATGCTTACCCTCCGAACAGCTTGCTGAAGAAGCCCTTCTTTTCCACGTTTGTGAAGCGCATCGGGCGCTCTTGCCCGAGGATGCGTGCGACGGCGTCATCGTATGCCTGGCCTGCGGGAGACTCAGGGTCCAGGATCACCGGTTCGCCCTTGTTGGATGCGTTCAGCACATCGCCCGATTCCGGGATCACGCCGATCGCCTTCAGGCCCAGTACCTCTTCCACGTCCGTGATGCTCAGCATCTCACCCGACTCCACGCGGACCGGGCTGTAGCGGGTCAGCAGCAGGAAGGCCGGCACGCTCTGGCCGGATTCGGCCTTGTGCGTCTTCGAATCCAGCAGGCCGATGATGCGGTCCGAGTCGCGCACCGACGACACTTCCGGATTCACCACCACCACCGCGCGGTCGGCGAAGTACATCGCCAGGAACGCGCCCTTCTCGATGCCGGCCGGCGAATCGCAGATGATGTAATCGAAGCCGTCCGCCGCCAGGTCCTTGAGCACCTTGCCCACGCCTTCCTGGGTCAGCGCATCCTTGTCGCGGGTCTGCGAAGCAGCCAGCACGTACAGGTTATCGAAGCGCTTGTCCTTGATCAGGGCCTGCTTGAGCGTGGCCTCGCCGTGCACGACATTGACGAAGTCGTACACCACGCGCCGCTCGCAACCCATGATCAGGTCGAGGTTGCGCAGGCCGACGTCGAAGTCGATCACCGCCACCTTCTTGCCCTGGCGTGCCAGGCCGCAGGCCAGGCTTGCGCTGGAAGTGGTCTTGCCGACGCCACCCTTGCCGGAAGTGACTACGATGATTTCAGCCAAAGGACTTCTCCTGATGATTCTGTTGGTGCACTGGCTCAGTCCAGCGCAGCGATCTTGATCTGGTCGTTTTCCAGCCACACCTGCACGGCCTTGCCGCGCAGGGTGTCCGGAACATCGTCCAGTACCTTGTAGTGGCCGGCAATGGCGACCAGTTCAGCGTGGAAGTCACGGCAGAAAATGCGCGCCGTGGTATTGCCCTGGGCACCCGCCAGGGCACGGCCCCGCAGCGTACCGTAAATATGGATGCTGCCGTCGGCGATCACCTCGGCACCGGCGCCGACCGTGGCCATGACCGTCAGGTCGCAGTTCTCGGCATACAGCTGCTGGCCGGAGCGCACGTTGCTGGTCTGCATGCGGCCGGGCTGCGGCGCCCCGCCGCTGGCGACCGGTGCGGCCGTGGCCGTGGCCGGGGCGGCGGCATGCGCGCGGCGGGCCGGTTCCGGCGCGGGCGGCGGGGGCGGCGCGACGGCCGCCGGTTCCGCGTCGGCGCGTTCGTACTGCGCGCGGAACTTGGCCAGCAGCGGCAGGCCGAGCTGCTGCGAGAGCAGGTCGGTATCGCTGCTGCCGTACGCCAGGGCCACCGGCAGCACGCCGGCGCTGCGCAGCCCGTCGAGCAGCGCCTGCGCCGTGGCCACGTCCGGCATCTGGCTCAAACCGCCGAAGTCCAGGATCACCGCGGCGCGCCCGAACAGCTTCGGCGCGCGGGCCACGCGGTCGTGCATTTCACGGGTAAGGCGTTCCACATCGAGGGTACGGATGCGCAGGTTGGCGATACCCACCTGGCCGATCTTCAGTTCACCGGCCTGTTCAAAATCCATGTTCGCCGCCACTTCAGGTCCCCGTCGGTCGAGGCGCGCGCTGCAGTTCGCGACGGTGGCCCACCCAGGGCACGTCGGGCAGCGTGTCGCCGTAGGTGTCGTGCACCCATTGGTAACTGCACAGGTCCTTGAGCAGCATGCTGGCGCGCACGTCCACGTGCGGCATGTTGTTCTGCCCGACCTCGCGGAAGCCGAAGCTGCCATGGAACAGCAGCGCCGCATCGGCACCGTGGTCCAGGAACACTTCGCAGGTCAGCTGCGGGTAGCGCAGTTCGGCGTAGCTCTGCGCATCGGCGTAGAACGCACGGCCCACACCACCGCCACGGCGGCGGCTGGCCACCACGATGCGGTCGATGTAGAAGAATTTCCGGGTCAGGTGCTGCTGGAACCAGGCGAAGTTGCTGCTGTCGTGCTGGCTGTCGCTGCCGAAGCCGATCAGGAAGCCGGCCAGGTTGCCGTCGCGCTCGGCGACGCGGAAATATTCAGCGGTATCGAAGAACAGGCGCAGGCGGGCGGCATCCAGCGGAAGGATGGCCAGGCCGGCGTTGTTGTTCAGGGCCAGGACGGAATCGAGCTCGTGCTCGCGCACGTCGCGGATGACAATCGACATTGTGACTCCGTGGGGTAACGCGGTTGGCCCCTCGCAGGGCCCTGCGGTCGATTATTACATGTGTGGGCGGGCAGGGCACGGGCCAGGCATGACTTATGTCCGGGTCCAGCGGCACAGGTTCAGCCTAAGATGCGTGCATGTTGGGATACCTCAGCCAAACCCGAGTACTGCGACTGGCCGGCCTGTTTACCTGGGTCATGCTGGGCTTGCCGTTGGTGTATTCCCAGTACGAGGCGCTGGTCCGGCGCGGGGGCGGGCTCGACCTGCCGACCGTGCTGCTGTTCGTGGCCTACCTGGCCTTCGGCGGCGGCTACCTGTGGCTGACCCGTGGCCTGCGCGACGGCGGCGGCCATTCGGCCTGGTACGACCGCGCCATTCTGGTCCTGCTGACCATTTCCGCGCTGGGGGTGAGCTTCCTGAGCGGCTCCGGGCTTGGCAGCATCCTGATGATGGTCGCGGCCGGGGTCATCCCGTGGATGCTGCCGGCCCGGTTCGGGGTGATCTGGCTGCTGGTCAGCCAGCTCGCGGTCGCCCCGGTGTACTACCTGTTCCTGCCGTTTTCGCTGTTCGAGGCGGTGATGCAGTCGCTGCTGTACGGCGGCTTCTCCATGTTCATCTTCGTGACCAGCCTGGTTGCCCGGCAGCAGACCGACGCCCGCGAAGAGCAGCGCCGGCTCAATACCGAACTGCGCGCCACCCGCGTGCTGCTCGCCGAGAGCGCCCGGGTCAACGAGCGCACCCGCATCTCGCGCGAACTGCACGACCTGCTGGGCCACCACCTGACCGCGCTGAGCCTCAACCTGGAAGTGGCCGGGCACATCACCGAAGGCCAGGCCCAGGAGCACGTGCACCAGGCGCATACCCTGGCCAAGCTGCTGCTGACCGACGTGCGCGAGGCGGTCAGCCAGCTGCGCGACAGCGGCGCCATCGACCTGGCCGCGGCCCTGCGGCCGCTGACCGAACAGGTGCCCTCGCTGGTCATCCACCTGGACATCGAGGAACCGCTGAGCGTGGAGGACCCTGAACAGGCCCACGTGCTGCTGCGCTGCACCCAGGAAATCATCACCAACGCGGTGCGCCATGCCCGCGCGCGCAACCTGTGGATCCAGGTGCAGCGCGAGCCGCCGGGTCAGGTGGTGGTGCAGGCGTACGACGACGGGGTGGGTGCCGACGGCATCGTGATCGGCAATGGCTTGCGCGGCATGCGCGAACGCCTGCAACAATGCGGCGGAGAGCTGCAGATTGAAACCCATCGGGGCCAGGGCTTCCGCCTGCGCGCCTCGGTCCCCGGCGTGCCAGTGCTGATGCTGGGTGCCATCCTGGAAGGAGTGCGTTGATGATTCGCGTCTGCCTGGTCGACGACCAAACCCTGGTGCGGCAGGGGATCCGCTCGCTGCTGGCACTGGATGACGGGATCGAGGTGGTGGCCGAGGCGGCCGACGGGCGCCAGGCCGTCGAGCTGATCCCCGGGGTACGCCCGGACGTGGTGCTGATGGACATGCGCATGCCGGTGATGTCCGGGCTGGAGGCGCTGCAGATGCTGTCCCGGCTCAACCAGCTGCCGCCGACCATCATCCTCACCACCTTCGACGACGACCAGCTGGTGCTGGCCGGGCTCAAGGCCGGCGCCAAGGGTTACCTGCTCAAGGACGTGACCCTGGAGCAGCTGGTCGGTGCCATCCGTACCGTGGCCGAGGGCGGCTCGCTGGTCCAGCCGGCGGTGACCCAGCGCCTGCTGTCGGGCCTGGAACACATGCGCAACGAGTTCGTGAGCCTGGACCGGCCGGACCCGCTGACCGACCGCGAGACCGAGATCCTGCGCCTGATGGCCAGCGGTTTCTCCAACAAGGAGATCGCCAATTCGCTGGGCGTGGCCGAGGGCACGATCAAGAACCATGTCTCCAACATCCTGTCCAAGCTCGGCGTGCGCGACCGCACCCGCGCGGTGCTGAAGGCCTTCGAGCTGCAGCTGGTGTGAGGAGGTCCGTGACTTGAAAATGAACGCCAGTTGAAAGTGTTGTGGCGCAAGGGCTGCGGGAGTCGCGGCGGGCCCAATTGCCGAAACCGGCAAATAAATATCGCTCACGGACACATGCGGGCCCACGCGATGCGCTATCTTTCCGCTCCTTGCCCTTCGCAAACCGCTGCCGGTATGGAAACCGGTGCGCCAATCCTGATCCATAACACCCGCGAAGCCTGCTAGGATTGGCGCTTCGCTTCAATCAACCCGGCCGTGGGATCGGCCCCGGAGACTCCTGAATGACCCGTATTATCGAGTTCCTGATCGCCTTGGGGATCGTGGCTGGCCTGTTCGTCATCATTGGCGTTGTGCTGCCGGGCGAGCGACACATTACCGAAAGCATCGAGACCAACCGCAAGATGACGATCGTGTACGACACGGTCAACAGCCTGCGCCGCTTCAAGGACTGGAACCCGCTCGTCCTGCGCGATCCCGCCGTTGAACTGAAGCACTCCGGCCCCGCCGCCGGCGTCGGCGCACGCCTGGACTACTCGTCCAAGGAACCGTCGCTGGGCCAGGGCAGCTGGGTGATCACCGAGTCCGAGCCGAACAAGCGCGTCGCCATCGCCATCGAAGACGAAACCAAGGGTCACGACAAGTCGACGACCTTCACCCTCGAGCCGACCGGCAAGGGTGGCCGCAACGTCAAGATCAGCCAGGACTACAGCGTCAAGTACGGCTTCAACCTGTTCGGCCGCTACGCCGGCCTGTACGTGAGCCGTCACGTCGGTGACGACCTGAAGCTGGGTCTGTCGCGCATGGCCAACATGCTGGCCACCGTGCCGAACGTCGACTACCGCACCGCCGAAGCCCCGCTGACCGACCTGGCCATCGTCGATGTCCCGGCCGAAGACCTGCTGGTGGTCACCGCCGGTAACGTGGACCGTGGCGAAGCGACCATCACCAAGTCGATCAAGGACAACCAGGAGTGGATCAAGCGCGTGATGGAGGCCAATGACCTCGAAGCCGCCGGTCCGTTCCGCATCATCACCACCGACTTCGGCCAGGAAAAGTACGCCTTCGACGTGGCCCAGCCGGTCAAGAAGAAGGGCACCGACGGCGCTTCGGCTGAACCGCTGACGGTGAAGATCGACGGTGGCGCCCCGGTCAAGTACGTGCACGCCGCACCGCACCGCAGCGCGCATGCGAAGTACACCGGCCACATGGCTGGCCTGGACATCGCCCGCAACGCCCTGCGCGCCTGGTCGGTGACCGGTGGCAACGAAGTGATCGACCGTCCGTACGAGTCCTGGAACGCGGGCGTGGAGAAGTCGTTCACGCCGGAAGCGACCTACGACATCTACTGGGCCGTGAAGTAATCCGACGGTTGCCCTGATGTAACGCAGAACAGAAAACGCGCCGCTTCCTGCGGCGCGTTTTTTTTTGGAGGATGCAGCATGCTCAACCTGGAACGACGCGCGCGTAGACCTTCGCTGCTGGCCTGCCTGGGCGGGCTGCTGGCTGCCGCCGCGGTGGGCCTGTCGGCCTATGCTTCGCACGGCATCAGCGAACCGCTGGCGCAGTCGCACGTCAACACCGCCGCGTTGTTCGCCTTCGGGCATGGCGTGGCGCTGGCGGTACTGGGCCCAACCCAGCAGAACGGGGTGGGCAGGCTGGCGCTGTACGTGCTGCTGCTGGGCACGCTGCTGTTTGCCGGCAGCCTGGTCGTGGGTGCGCTGTGGGGGTTCAGCACCGGGCTGGCCCCGGTGGGCGGCACCGCGCTGATGCTGGGCTGGGTGGTTTACGGCTTCAACGCGCTGAGGCGCTGACATGCCCCGCTTCCGGCGCGGTTTCGACGTGGAACAGGCGCACGACTGGCTGTCGCGGCGCGACCGCCGGCTGGGCGCGTGGATGAAACGGCTGGGGCCGATCGACGCGCCCCCGGGCTGGGCGCGCAGTTTCGACCCGGTCGACGCGCTGGCCCGCGCGATCCTGTTCCAGCAGCTCAGCGGCAAGGCGGCGTCGACGATCGTGGGACGGGTGGAAGCGGCCATCGGCAGTACGCGCCTGCACGCGGACACGCTGGCGCGCATCGACGATCCCGGCCTGCGCGTGTGCGGGGTGTCCGGCAACAAGGCGCTGGCACTGCGCGACCTGGCACGGCGCGAGGCGGCCGGTGAGATTCCCGACCTGCGGCGCATGTCGGTGATGCCGCATGACGCGATCATCGACGCGCTGGTGCCGATCCGCGGCATCGGCCGCTGGACGGTGGAGATGATGCTGATGTTCCGGCTCGGCCGCCCGGATATCCTGCCGATCGACGACCTGGGCGTGCGCAGGGGGGCGCAACGGGTGGACAAGGCCGAGGCGATGCCCACCCCGAAAGAGCTTGCGCTTCGCGGCGAGAAGTGGGGGCCTTACCGGACCTATGCCAGCCTGTATCTGTGGCGGATAGCCGATTTCAGCGAAACGCCGAAGGCCGCGACGAACCGTTCGCAGGGGTGAGGCAGCCACGCAGGGCGTGGCTCTACCCGAGGATGTCGACCTTCGGCGCGAATGCCGGATCATCGCTGATGCGCGGGCGCGGCGGGCGGCTGCGCACGTCGCGCAGGTGGCGGTGGTAACGGAAGGTGGCGAGGGTGCCGCGAATGCTGACGAACAGGAGCACCGCCGTAAAGCCGACGCCGGACAAGGTGCCCTGGCCATTGGCGATGTTGAGCAGCGTGCCCAGTCCGCCCACGGCGGACATCGCCAAGGCCATGCACGCCACGACACGGCTGCGCTTGTATACCCCGAAGGCGGCACCGGCATAAAACGCGAACGACACACCCATCACGGCCAGCAGGAACATGTTGTCGCGCGGGTTGGTCAGCAGTAGTACTGCCGTACCGAAGCCGGTGAGCACGGCCCCCAGCGCCAGCAGGACCCACATGTGCATGATGGGGCTGGTGATCGCGCGCGGGGCCTCATCGCGGCGGTCGGTACGCACGGCGCTGGGCGTCGCCCGGCTGGCCTGGTACGGGCTCTGGTCTTCCATGACGACGCTTCCTTGATGGTTCTGCGAAGCTTAACGGCAGATGTATGGTTGCGCTACAGCCTTTCCGGCGGACACCCCGGTAGAGCCACGCCCTGCGTGGCTGCGAACCACCCGGATACCGCGCAGCCACGCAGGGCGTGGCTCTACCGGGCGTGCCAGTACCAGTGCCAGGGTTCGTAGACGATGCCGTGCGGGTTGTCGCGGGGGTAGCTCAGCCGGAACCCGTGCGTTGCCGCATTTGCCGTCAGCCAAACGAACGCGGCTGTTCCCTCGAAGCTCTCTTCGGCCGGTGGCTCGCCGGGGCTGCTGATATCCAGCGCCCGCCCGCTGTGGTGTTCGCTGTAGCCCGGCGCGGCGTTCACCTGCAGGATGTCAGCCACCGCCAATCCCCGTGCACGTTTGCGCGCGAAGATGCCCAGCTGGTAGTCGTGGCTGCGGTAGCCGGAGATCGCCTCCAGCACCACGCCGTCGCGGGCGGCATGCTGCTGCATGCGCTGCCAGCCGAACGCTGCGCCCGGCTGTAGCCACAGCGGCCGGCGGTAACAATCGAAGCCGGCCAGGGCCAGACGCGCTGGTTCGGCTTCCAGGGCCAGACCGGTATCGTCCTCATAGCGCGCGGCATCAATGCCCAGCGCCTGCAGCCGCTGCTCGAGCCCGCTCAGCGGCAGCACCACATCGGTGGCGTGGCCGCGCTGCGTGCCGTGCAACGCCTGGTCGAGCGCATCCAGCGCTTCCTCGACGCCCGGTTCGCGCATCAGGTGCGGGACCAGCGGCAGCAGGCCGTGCGCGGTCGCGGCCGCCAGGTACTGGCCGTCGCGCTTGCGCCGCAGCACCCAGCGCGCCCTCGCCAACGCACGCGCGTCGGCATTGCTGCGCGCGCGCAGCAGGCCGCCGGGCCATAGTTCGATGTCGGCGGTGTTGATCAGCAGGGCAGGGTAACGGCGCATGTGCCCAGCTTAGCGCGTGGCCTGCGCGTTCAGTGCATCCAGCAGGGCACGCGGGTGCTCGGGGCTGAGCAGCAGCACCCGGTCGTCGCGCGTCGGCAGGTACAGCACGCGGCTGGCGTCGGTTACCAGGCAGAACGCCTTGCGCTTGCCCAGGCGGTAGTGGCCGGACTGGAACCCCGGCATGCCGAACCCGTTGATCTTCATGCCCGGCTTGAACTGGGCGTGCTCGGCCAAGTCGACGATACGTGCCTGGTCCAGCTGCAGCGACGACACCGCCGTGCGGCGGCGGTAGAAGGTGGAGGTCACCACCAGTTCCCCGTTTTCCAGCACGATGCGGCGGCGGAAGAACGCCCAGCTGAGCACGCCGCCCAATGCCAGCAGGAACGGCACGGTGATGGCCATGTCCATCGGGGTGCGTTGTTCCTGCAGGTGGGTGGCGACCAGCAGCACGGCTACGCCCAACAGCGGCAGCCACAACCAGAGCACGCGCCAGATCGGCGCGGGCGCCACCGCGAATCCGGTGCGGGTCGAGGTCGGCCGGCTCATGGCTGTGCCTTGATCCAGGTAGCGACATCGTCGATCAATGCGGTCGCGACGGTGCCGGCAACGCCGTACTCCTGCAGCGAGCCCGGGCCTTCGCCGGCGATGCCGAGGTGGTTCAATGCCGGGTAGCGATGGAAGCGCGCCTTCGGGCCTTCCGTCAGGCCACGCTGCCAGCGCTGCCAGTCGGCATCGGTCACCTGGAAATCGCGTCCGCCCTGCAGCAGCAGGATCGGCTGGGCCAAGGCCTTGGCATCGGCCACCGGGTCGATCGGGTCGAATGCGCGCCAGTAGCTGGCGGGTTGGCCGAGTGGCAGGTCCTTCGCCTCCACTGCGGCGGTGCCGCGCACGCTGGCGATCTGCGCGTCCAGGCGATCCAGTGCCGCCTGCTCGTCGGCGCTGATCTGGCCATCCAGGTTGAACAGATAGCGGTTCTGCTCGGGCAGCAGGGTCAGCAGCGAACGTGCCGGTGCCGACCACAACACCAGCCCCGCGACTTTGCCGGAACGCGCGGCGATGCGCGGGGCCAGCATGCCGCCTTGGCTGTGCCCCATGACGTAGACGTGCTTGGGATCGATGCCCGGCGTCCGTGCCAGCAGGGCGACGGCCGCCACCGCGTCGTCGGTGGTTTCGTCATCCATGGTGAAGTCGCCGCGGAAATCCTGCGGGCGCGCGCGGGTGCGCTTTTCATAGCGCAGCACGGCGATGCCCTGCGCGGCCAGTCCACGCGCCACGTCCAGGAACGGCCGGTTGGGGCCGACGGTCTCGTTGCGGTCGAGCGGTCCCGAACCATGCACCAGTACGACTGCGCGGAACGGGCCGGCGCCGTTCGGCACGGTCAGGGTTGCCGGCAACGGACCCTTGCCGGCCTCGATCTGCAGCTCGCGTTCGCTGTAGCGGGCGTCGGCCGGCGGTGCTGCGGCCGGCGCGGCGGGAGGCTGCAGCGACAGCCCGGCCACGCGTCCCTGCGCATCCACGGCGATGACCGCATTGACCGGGCCTGAAGCAACCTGCAGCGGCTGCACGACGATCTGCATCCCCTGCTGTTCGACCACCCGGGCCTTGCCGCTTTTCTGCACGGTTCCCAGCGACTGCCAGAGCGCCTGCAGCGACGCGGCCGGCGCGGCCTTGGCCATGTCCGGGGTGAACATGGCTTCGGCACCGGTCATGTCACCGGCCTGCAGCCGCTCCAGCAGCTGGTGGGCGGTCTGCTCGGGGCTGGCCGCGCTGGCCGCCCAGGTGGCGGTCGACAGCGCCACTGCGATCAGGAGGCTCCTCCAGTGCGGCATGTCAGAGCTCCTTCTTGAAGAACAGCAATGCCACGCCCATCGGGGTGCCCTGCAGCACGTTCACCAGCTCCCAGCCGAGTTGGCCCTGGCGGTTGAGCTCGGCCTGCAGGTCCTCCGGCTTCAGGCCGGTCCACGAGGGTTTCACTTCCACGGTGAGATAGCTCCAGCGCTTGCTCATTCCTTGCTCTCCGGATCAGGTGCGGGTTTGGGAAGGCGTCCAGCCTTGCGCAATGCGTCGCGCAGCACGTATTCGATCTGCGCGTTGAGGCTGCGCAGCTCGTCGTCGGCCCAGCGTTGCGCCGCCGCCAGTACGTCGGCATTGATGCGCAGCGGGTAGGCTTTCTTGTCGCTCATGCTTAGTACAACGAACCAGCGTTGACGATCGGCTGGGTGCCGCGGTCGGAGCACAGCACGGTGAGCAGGTTGCCCACCATCTGCGCCTTGCGCTCTTCATCCAGCTGCACCACGTTGTTCTTCTGCAGTTCGTTCAGCGCCATTTCGACCATGCCCACGGCACCGGCGACGATGCGCGTGCGCGCGGCGATCACGGCGTTGGCCTGCTGCCGCTGCAGCATGGCCTGGGCGATCTCGGGGGCGTAGGCAAGGTGGCTGATGCGGGCGTCCATGACCTGCACGCCGGCGTCGGCCAGGCGTTCGGCCAGTTCATCCTTGAGGTGCTGTGAAATCTCGGCGGCATGGCTGCGCAGCGACAGCTGGCCATCTTCGTGCTGGTCGTAGGGGTAGCTGGTGGCCATGGCGCGCAGGGCCGATTCGGACTGGATGTGCACGAAGCTTTCGTAGTCGTCCACGTTGTAGACGGCTTCGGAGGCGTCGACGACCTGCCAGACGATGACGGCGGCGATTTCGATCGGGCTGCCATCCAGTTCGTTGACCTTGAGCTTGCCGCTTTCGAAGTTGCGCACGCGCTGGCTGACCTTCTTCTTGCTGAAGAAGGGGTTGTTCCAGCGCAGGCCGTTGTCCTTGACGGTGCCGACGTATTTGCCGAACAGGCTCAGCACGGCAGCCTGGTTGGGCTGCACGGTATACAGGCCGGTCAGGCTGAACAGGGCGAGGAGGCCAAGCAGCACGCCGCCGAGGACCAGCAGCAGGTTGACGTTGCCGCGCTCGATGCCGGAGAAGAACAGCCATGCGGCGACCACCAGCAGGGCCAGCACGGCCAGCAGGAAGGGGATGCCGGAGAGGGAGGGGACGGGCTTTTCTTTCATGGTTGGGCATCCTTTGCGGGTGGGTTTCCAATAGTGATATCAATTTGATATCAGGTTTGCAAGTGCTGCCCGGCATCTTCTCCCCCCCTGAAGCGATCATCAGAACGACGCGGCCATTCACGGGCGCCTGGCGACGCGTTCATCGCACAGGCGCACGCGGGTCATGCGGCGCGGCTCTACAATTCCCCTCCCGCTCTGTTGTCCGGAACTCCATGATGATCACCCTTGGCACCCCGCTGTCTCCCTCCGCTACCCGTGTCCTGCTGCTGGGCTCGGGCGAACTGGGCAAGGAGGTGGCGATCGAACTGCAGCGGCTGGGGGTGGAGGTGATCGCGGCGGACCGCTATGCCAACGCGCCGGCGATGCAGGTGGCGCACCGTTCGCACGTGATCGACATGCTGGACGCGATGGCGCTGCGGGCGTTGATCGCGGAGGAACAGCCGCACCTGATCGTGCCGGAGATCGAGGCGATCCATACCGAGACGCTGGTCCAGCTGGAGCAGGAAACCGGGCAACGGGTGGTGCCGACGGCACGGGCGGCGCGGCTGACCATGGACCGCGAGGGGATCCGGCGCCTGGCGGCGGAAACGCTGGAGCTGCCGACGTCGCCGTACCGTTTCGTGGACACGGAAGCGGAGTACCGGGCGGCGGTGGCGGCGATCGGGCTGCCGTGCGTGGTCAAGCCGGTGATGTCGTCGTCGGGCAAGGGCCAGAGCACGCTGCGCAGCGAGGCGGACATCGCGCCGGCCTGGGAGTATGCGCAGACCGGCGGTCGTGCGGGTGCGGGCCGCTGCATCGTGGAAGGGTTCATCGACTTCGATTACGAGATCACGCTGTTGACGGTGCGGCATGCGGGCGGGACGTCGTTCTGTGCGCCGATCGGGCATTGGCAGAAGGACGGGGATTACCGCGAGAGCTGGCAGCCGCAGCCGATGTCGCCGGCGGCGCTGGCGCGGGCCGAGCGGATTTCGCAGGCAATCACCGATGACCTGGGCGGCTGGGGCCTGTTCGGGGTGGAGCTGTTCGTGAAGGGCGACGAGGTGTGGTTCAGCGAGGTATCGCCGCGACCGCACGACACCGGGCTGGTGACGCTGGCGTCGCAGGAGCTGAGCGAGTTCGCGCTGCATGCGCGGGCGATCCTCGGGCTGCCGGTTCCGCTGATCCGCCAGAGCGGCCCGTCGGCATCGTGCGCGATGCTGGCGCACGGCGAGGGCGTACCGGTCTTCAGCAACGTCGAGGCGGCGCTGGCGCATCCTGACACTGCGCTGCGCCTGTTCGGCAAGCCGAGCGTGCATGGGCACCGGCGGGTGGGTGTGACGCTGGCGCGTGGTGAAACCATCGACGACGCACGCAAGACCGCGCGCGAGGCGGCGGAAGCGATTTCGATCGAGTTGCGCGCGTAAAGCGTTGGCGTCTTTGTTTCTACGTGCTGGGGCGGCCGTCGGGCAGCCCCGCTCCGGGACACGCCGCAAGTACGTCCTTGTAGGCTGCTAGAAAACATCCATGTTTTCTAGCGTCCCTCCGGGGGCTACCCGCCGGCCGCCCCCGATGGATTGCGCGGATCGGAACGAAGGGCATGCGTTGCACGTTCTTCGACGCGGCTGGTTCGGTAGGGTCGGTCGCCAGACGACCGCCCTCACCCCCCCAACACCCGATAACGCATTGCAATCATCACCCCGGTAGGTATCGACCGTTGGTCGATACGCTCTTACCGCACGTCCACCCACACCAGGTGGTGGTCGCTGCCATCGGCAATCTTCGCCTCCGGGCTTTCATTGGCCGGCCAGAACACACCGCTGCCGACGTACTCGAAACCCACCGACGGCAGCACGTAATCCAGGCGCATGGTGCCGGACTTCGGGCCGAAATCGCCGGTGGCGTGGAACGGCGCACCCTTCCGCACGATGCCCTTTTCGGCATAGGCCAGGCTGGTCTGTTCGGCACCCACGCTGCGCGGGGTCGGGTAACGCAGCACGCGCGCGTTTTCGATCAGTTCGACAATCGCTTCGTGGCGACCGTCGCCGTCCACCGGGTCGTTGTTGAGGTCGCCGAGGATGACGAAGCGTGCGTCCTGGGCGAGGCCGCCGCACTGGCCGCGGTCGTCGCACAGCCAGGGCTTGTCGCCGGCCGACAGGTACTCCTGCCACAGCCGCAGTTCGTCATGGTTGCGCGCGGCGTTGCGCTTTTCCGGGCCGTCGAACACCGGCGGGGTGGGGTGCGAGACCAGCGCGTGGACCACGCCGTTGGGGGTGCGCACCGGCACGTCCCAATGCGACTTGGACGACAGCCGCAGCTGCGACCAGACGTGGTCGTTGTAGAAGGATGTGCCGGTACGCGGGTCGATCGGGCGCAGGGCGCCGGGCAGGGTGCTCCACTTCAACAGCTGGAAGCTGCGCACCTTGGCTTCATCGATGGGATAGCGCGACAGCACCAGCATGCCGTACTGGCCCGGGTGCAGGCCGTAGCCCCAGGCGTCGTTGCCACGGTTGCGGCCGTCGCCGCCGATCTGCCCGTTGTTGTCCAGGTCCAGGCCGCTCTGCACGCCGGTGTTGACCGGGGCCAGGTAGCGGTAGGCGAAGTGCAGCGGTTCACCGCCGCCGGGCTGGGCGACGTCCAGGTAACGCTGCTGGAACAGGTCGGCGGCGCGGTGGGCGTCGTCGAAGTCGAATTCGTTGAGCAGCACCAGGTCCGGGCGCACCCGCTGCAGCACGGCGGCGATCTTGCGCGCGTGGGCGCTGTCGCCTTCGAGCTCGGCGATAAGGCCGCCGGTCTCATCGCTGTACAGCGAGGTGTTGTAGGTGGCGATCCGCAACGGTGCGGCGGTGGCATCCGGCATGGCGGCGGTCTGGGTCGGGGAGTGGGCGCAGGCGCCGCAGAGCAGGGCCAGGGCAAGGATCAGGGGATGGGCTTTCATCCCGCTATTCTGCACAAGCGCGCGTTGCAATGGCGGGTCAAATGCCGTCGCGGGCGTCGTCGAACTCGTGCCAGCGGCGGCCGTCGTAGGCCTCCAGCGGGCGGAAGCGGCGCTTGTAGTCCATCTTGCGGTGGTTGCGGATCCAGTAGCCCAGGTACAGGTGCGGCAGCTGCTCGCGCCGCGCCCAGGCGATCTGCTGCAGGATGGCGAAGGTGCCCAGCCCGCGATGGGCGTGTTCGGGGTCGAAGAAGGTATAGACCGCCGACAGCCCGGTGGGGGTGACGTCGGTGACCGCCACCGCCAGCAGCGGGCCACGGTGGCCGTCCACGGCCGGGCCGCGGATCTCCAGGAAGCGGCCCTGCGACCACTGCCCGATCAGGAACTGGTCGAATTCATGCGGACCGTGTTCGTCCATGCCGCCCTGGGCGTGGCGGTGGGTCAGGTAGCGGTGGTACAGGGCGAACTGCTCGTCGGTCTGTTCGGCGGCGACGATGCGGACTTCCAGGTCGTCGTTGCGCGCCAGGCAGCGCCGCTGGCTGCGGTCCGGGGCGAAGCGTGCCACCGGCACGCGCACCGACACGCAGGCGTGGCAGTTGGCGCAGTGCGGGCGATAGACCAGGTCGCCGGAACGGCGGAAGCCCCAGCTCAGCGCCATGGGGTAGAGCGTGCCCAGGCGCTGGTCGTGCGGGTCCAGCACCAGGTCGCGCGCAGCCCGTTCCGGCCAGTAGCCGCAGGGGTGGTCCCCGGTCTGGAACAGGCGCAGCTCGTCGTCGCGGTCGGTGTGGATCGCCATGCCCACAGCATAGCGCCGGGGCGTCGCAGGCGCCGCGACTGTCTGCCGGATTAACGCAGCCGGGCGCGCTGTCAACGCCGGCCACGCCCGGGCGTTTTCTCTCCCGTGGGTGCCAACGCACCGCACGCGGATTCCCCCAAACACCCGGAGTGACCCATGCGCAACCGCAAACCCCTTCTGCTGCTGGCCCTGCTGATGACCACCGGCGCTGCCGGCCTGGCGGCGGCCGCCGATACCCCGGCCACGCCCGCCAAGCCGGCCCGCGCGACGCTGGACACCAACGGCGATGGTTTCGTCGACCGTACCGAAGCCGCCAAGGCGCCGCGCCTGGCCGAGAAGTTCGACAGCCTGGACACCAACAAGGACGGCAAGCTGTCCCGCGAGGAACTGCCACGCTGGCACGGCAAGCACCACGGTCGTGGCCCGGGTGGGCATGAGCGCCTGGAGAAGCTGGACGCGAACAAGGACGGCCGGATCAGCCGTGACGAAGCCAAGGCCGACCCGCGCCTGGCGGCCCGATTCGACCAGATGGACGTCAACAAGGACGGTTACCTGGACAAGACCGACCGCGAGCTGGGCATGAAGCAGCACCGTGACGCCTGGTTCGCCGCCGCCGACACCAACAAGGACGGCCAGCTGAGCAAGGTCGAGTTCGATGCGGCGAAGGGCCCGTTCGGTGGCCCGCGTGGCGCCAAGCCGCCGATGCCGCAGAAGCCGCGCTGACGTAGTGCCGGGCTCTGCCCGTCAACCACGCAAACGCTTGATCAACCAACATCGCGCCGGGCTCTGCCCGGCGCTTTTTCGTCATCCCTCAAAGCACCCCGTGCGTGCGCGCCATCGCCAGCACCATCCCGATCACCACCAGGTTGGTCACCAGCAATGCGGGCCGTCCATACGTCGACTGGTACACCCAGCTCGGTCCAGCGCGCCCCTTCCGCGCCGCATCGCGCGCGATCATTGGGGCCATGATCCGCTCCAGCGGCACCATCAACTGATAGTTCACCAGGCCGGTGCCCACCACCATTGCAATCAGTCCCCAGTACGGGGGCGCGTGCAGCAGGGTCAGCAGCAGCACGGTCATGCAGCACGCCATCGCGGTGAGGGTGCTGTAGTGCACGAAGCGCATCACCGCCGCGCGCTCGGTCGGCGTTTCGGTATAGCAGAGCAGGTAGCGACCGGCGAGGTAGCTGCCGAGGACACCGCCCACCATCGCGCCAACCACCACGCTCCAGCCCATGCCCGGGCCGACGAGGGGGGTCTGGCTGGCGGCAGCGCCCAGCGACCCCATCGCCGCGCCACCGGACACGCTGGCGCCGCCCAGCCCGAGCTTGCCGCCACCGACACCCACGCTGGTGCCGAAGAGGATCGCCGCACTCGCGGTGCCGGGCGCGGCCACCATCACCATCGACACCACGGTGGTGGCAAACGCCGCACTCGGCGCACTGCCGCGGGCGAACTCGCCGAACCGGCGCAGCATTTCCTCGCGCACGCTGGCCCGCGCGCGTGACAGGCGCTTGCGTACCGCGGCATCGCTCAGCCCGAGCAGATCGGCCACCTGCTGCGAACGCTGGCCTTCGCGGTAATACAGCAGCAGGGTCTCGCGGCTGTCTTCGGGCAGCGCCGAGATGATCTCTTCGGCGGCCAGTTCTTCTTCCACCCGCTGCAGGTAATCGGGCGCGCTCGGGCCGGGGTCTGCCGCCATGCTGATCGCGATCTCGGCGGCCTCGCCCGACAGCGGGCGACCGCGGTTGGCGCGCAGCCAGTCGCGGGCCAGGTTGCGGGTGATCTGGCGCAGCCAGGGCAGGAAGCTGGCCGGGCTGTTGAGCTGGTTGAGCTGCTGCCAGGCCTTGATGAAGGCTTCCTGGGCGATGTCCTCGCTGGCCTGCACGTCGCGCGTGATCGCCAGCGCGATGGCGGTCACCGTGTTCTGGCAGGCCTGCACGATCCGGCCGTACGACTGCTGGCAGCCGCCAGCGGCGGCAGGCAGGTCGCGGTCCAGCGTGTCGAGCAGCAGCGTGGTCATGGCGTCGGTCCCGGTGGGTGGTGACATCATGACGGGATGGAGCGGGGAATGTGACCGCCTTGCGGACGTCTTCGGATCGATTGAACCCCGGAAACGCGATCGGCAGGGTGCCGGCCGGTCTTCGGACGTTTGGGCCGCGCTGGCGCGCGGTTGCCGACTAACAGTCGGCACTACGGATTTTTACGTGCGCATGGAGATCCGGATACGTCAGATACGGGCGCAGGGAGATCCGGATACGTCGTGTCGGCTCACGGTTGTTGGGTGGGAGGTGTGATCCGAACCCGGACCTCTTCTTCTTCCTGCGCAGGCGCCGGTTCGGCTGCCGGGGCCTGGGGCTGTGCCTGTTGCGTCGGCACCGGCGCAGCCGTCGGGGCGCTGCGGTGGCGCATCATCACCACCATGGCGACCGCGGCGATGACCAGCAGCAGGCCGATGCGGATGCGCCAGGCCCAGTTGCGGCGCGGGGCCACGTCGTCGACCTGGTCGCGGAAGGCGAATTCGGCGGTGGGATGGTCGCGGCGGGTGGTTTCCAGCAGGCGGGCGTCGCGCAGGATTTCGCGCGCGCGCGGCTGGTCGTTGGCATGCACCACCCACAGGGTCGGGTGGGTGCTGGCCTTGCTGGTGTCCAGGTAACTGAACTGGCTGCCGCGCTTGCTGTGGTACGAACGGCCGTTGGTGATGCGCACCTCGATGCCGGCATCGCGCAGCAGCTGGGCCACGCCTTCCACGGTTTCCACGCGCTGGCTGGTGAAGATCTGGCGCATATCGAATTATTCCTTGGCCGGTACGGCGGCGGCCGCGGCACTGTCATCCACCACGCGGATCAATCCTTCCTGCGCGGTGCTGGCAACGAGGATGCCGTTGCGGGTGAAGAACTGGCCGCGCGCCAGCCCGCGCGAATCCTGCGCGCTGGGGCTGTCCAGCGAATACAGCAGCCAGTCGTCGGCGCGGAACGGGCGATGGAACCAGATCGCATGGTCCAGCGAGGCCATCTGCACGTGCGGCTGGTAATAGCTGATGCCGTGCGGGAAGGTTGCGGTGCCGAGCAGATGGAAGTCCGACGCATAGGCCAGCAGCGCCTGGTGCAGTTCGGGCGCATCGCCCACCGTTTCATTCAGGCGCAGCCACACCTGGTGGTAGGGCGGGCGCTTGGGCGGGTGCAGCTCATCGCGCGGATAGACGTGGCGAAACTCGAACGGACCGCCGCGCGACAGCCAGCGCTGCACCTTGATCGGCAGGCGCTCAAGCACTTCCGGCGGCAGCGGGCGATTCGGTTCGATGTCTTCCGGCTGCGGTACTTCGGGCATCTTGTGCTGGTGCTCGGCGCCGCTCTCGGCCTGCTGGAACGAGGCCGCGCAGAAGAAGATCACCTTGCCGTGCTGGATCGCGGTGACCCGGCGCACCGAGAAACTGCCACCGTCGCGGGTGCGGTCCACGTCGTAGACGATGGGGTGGTCGATGTTGCCCGCGCGCAGGAAGTAGGCGTGCAGCGAATGCACGTGGCGACCGTTGTCCACCGTGGCCTGCGCCGCCGACAATGCCTGGCCCAGGACCTGTCCACCAAAAACGTACTTGGTGCCGATGTCGCGGCTCTGGCCGCGGAACAGGTTGTCTTCCAGGCGCTCGAGCGTGAGCAGGTCGATCAGCTCGGAAACGACGGGTTCGTGCGTGTCGTTCAAGGGACGGGGCCAATAGGGAGCAGGCGCCGATTATAGCCGGGCGGTGTGCCGACCAACGGTCGGCACCTACCGGGGTGACGCACGACCGTAGGCCGTTCGACCGGGGTGACGCACGACCGTAGGCCGTCAGGCCGGGGTGACGCACGACCGTTGGTCGTTCGACCGGGGTAGCGCACGACCGTTGGTCGTGCGGCGGCGCCCGGCGCCGGGCTTTCACCCCTTCCCCAGCCGCGTCGCCAACGCGTGCAGGGCATTCTGCGCATCCGGCGCGAACCAGGCCTCGACGAACCGGTGCAGCTGGATCAGCTCCGGGTCCAGCGCCTCATGCAGGTCCATACGGGCGGTAGCGCGGGTCAGCAGCATCGGCTGGCGCGGCTGCGCCAGCAGCCGCTGCAGCCAGGCCAACGCCCGCGGCACCACCTGGTCGCCGTCGGCCAGCTCGTCCACCAACCCGATCTGCAGCGCCTGCTCGGCCGGCACCAGCGCGCCGGTGGTCAGCAGCACGCTGGCCCGGTGCGGACCGACCACGCGGCGCAGCAGGCGCTGGATGCCCTCCGGCGCCACCAGCCCTACCTGCACCTCGTTCAACCCGATCCCATACGGCTTGGCCGGATCCACGCTGCGCGCCATCACCCGGTAATCGCAGCACAGCGCCAACACGCAGCCACCGGCCGGGGCGTGCCCGGTCAGCGCGGCCACCACCGGAATGCGGCTCTGCGCGATGGTGCGCACCGCGCCGAAGAACGCGTTCCAGCTGTCCAGCAGCTTGTGCTTGTCCTCGCCGTGCGACAGAAGGTGCGGCACGTCCATGCCGCCGGTGAAGATGCGTTCGCTGCCAGAGAGGATGATCCCGTGCGCGTCCTCGGCCATGGCCAGCTCCACCTCGTGGATCAGCTGACGGCACAGCTCGGTGTCCAGCGCATTGACCGGCGGGCGGGCCAGCCGCAGCTCGCGGATGGGGCCATGGTTGATCACCTCGATAAGCGTCGTCATGCTGCGGTCTCGTTGCGGGCAGGGAACTGAGGCGATGATAACCAAACCATTCGTGTGCGTATTGTTGGCGATGTGTGCGGCCGCAGCATCGGCCACAGCGGCGGAGGCGTCGTGTGTGACGGTGCGCGAGGGCTGGGTGCGGTTGCCGCCGGGCAGTGCACCCATGGCGGCCGGGTACGGCGTGATCCACAACGGCTGCAAGGCGCCGGTGGCGGTGGTGGCTGCGGGCAGCAAGGCGTTCGGCGATGTGTCGCTGCACGAAACCACGCTGGTCGACGGCGTCAGTCGCATGCGTGCGGTGGAGCGGCTGCCGATCGCGCCGGGATCGAGTGTAGCGTTGAAGCCCGGCGGCCTGCACCTGATGTTGATGCAGCCGGAAGTGCCGCTTGCGAAGGGCGGGCAGGTGCCGTTGCGTTTGAGTTTGGAAGACGGCCGCAAGGTGGACGCGATGCTTGCCGTCCGTGCCGACGCTCCCAGGCCGGCAGCGCGGTAGACAGCGTTAGCCTCGGGGAAACGTCATGCGTTCGTCGCACGTAGACGAGTTCAGTGCAGTCGTTTGGGAACCGACCCTACCGGCGCCATGCCCGCCGCGTCGGTGATGCGGGTCGGGCGCGGACCCGCCGCGTCGGTGATGCGGGTCGGGCGCGGATCCGCCGCGTCGGTGATCCGGGTCGGGCGCGGACCCGCCGTGTGGGTGATACGGGTCGGGCGCGGACCCGCTGCGTCGGTGATCCGGGTCGGGCGCGGACCCGCCGCGTCGGTGATGCGGGTCGGGCGCGGACCCGCCGCGTCGGTGATGCGGGTCGGGCGCGG
>NZ_VDQT01000001.1:0-1131502 GCF_007667275.1 Stenotrophomonas rhizophila | reverse complement strand
GCCCGCCGCGTCGGTGATGCGGGTCGGGCGCGGACCCGCCGCGTCGGTGATGCGGGTCGGGCGCAGACCCGCCGCGTCGGTGATGCGGGTCGGGCGCGGGCCCGCCGCGTCGGTGATGCGGGTCGGGCGCGGACCCGCTGCGTCGGTGATCCGGGTCGGGTGCGATGCCGCCGCGTCGGTGATGTGTGTCGGGCGCGGACCCACCGGTAGGGTCGCTCCCCAGACGACCGCACGCGGAGTGTCCACGAGCGGTAGGGTATGACCAAAAACGCAGAAGCCTGCTGAACGAAACAGGCCGCCTCATCGGCGGCCTGTCTGATTCAAGTGGACGCGTTGCGGATCGCGTCCGGCAGCGGGGCGCTCTTGCCGGTCTGGGTATCCATCCACACCACCACTACGTTGCCGTCCGAATACAGCGTGCTGTCGTTCTTCTGGTCCACGATGCGGTGGCCGATGGTCACGCTGCTGTTGCCGAGGCGCTCGACGAACAGTTCCACCACGATGTCGTTCGGCCACACGATCGGCAACCGGTAGTTGACGTTGGTGGCGGCCACCACCGGGGCGATGCGGTCGGTCATGGAAACGCCTTCCACGCCCAGCATCCAGCGCACGCGCGCCTCTTCCAGATAGGAAATGTACTTCGCGTTGTTGACGTGGCCCATGCTGTCCATGTCGCGCCAGCGCACGCTGATTGGTACGCGGGCCAGGATCTTGTGTTCGTCGCTCATTACTTCTTCTTCGCCTTCGTGGTCTTGGCAGGGCTGGTCTTGCTGGGGGTTGCCGCACGCTTGGCGGCCACCGCCTTTTTGGCCACCTTGGCCGGCTTCTCCGGCTTGGCCTTGCGCGGCGGACGGGCGTCGGGCTTGTTGGCTACCGCCGCCGGTGTTTCCGGGCGCGCGCTGACCGAGGGCAGCATCTTGGCCAGGAACTGGCCGGTATACGACGCCGGGTGCGCGGCCACGTCTTCCGGGGTGCCGGTCACCAGGATGGTGCCACCGCGGTGGCCGCCCTCCGGACCCAGGTCGACGATCCAGTCGGCGGTCTTGATCACGTCCAGGTTGTGTTCGATCACCACCACCGTATTGCCTTCGTCGCGCAGCTTGTGCAGCACGCCGAGCAGCGCTTCGATGTCGTGGAAGTGCAGGCCGGTGGTCGGCTCGTCCAGGATATACAGCGTGCGCCCGGTATCGCGGCGCGACAGTTCCTTGGACAGCTTCACGCGCTGCGCTTCACCGCCGGACAGCGTGGTCGCGCTCTGGCCCAGCTTGATGTAGCTCAGGCCCACGTCGACCAGCGTTTCCAGCTTGCGCGCGATGCTCGGCACCGGCTCGAACAGCTTCAATGCATCTTCGACGGTCATCTGCAGCACGTCGTTGATGTTGTAGCCCTTGTACAGGATCTCCAGCGTTTCACGGTTGTAGCGCTTGCCATGGCACACATCGCAGGGCACGTACACGTCCGGCAGGAAGTGCATTTCCACCTTGATCAGGCCATCGCCCTGGCACGCCTCGCAGCGGCCGCCGCGCACGTTGAAGCTGAAACGCCCCGGCGAATAGCCGCGCGCACGTGCTTCGGGCACCTGCGCGTACAGCTCGCGCAGCGGCGTGAACAGGCCGGTATAGGTGGCCGGGTTCGAGCGCGGGGTGCGGCCGATCGGCGACTGGTCGATGTCCACCACCTTGTCGAACAGGTCCAGCCCGTCCACCGACTTGTACGGTGCGATCGGATGCGAGGAGCCGTTGATCTCGTTGGCGGCCAGCGAGAACAGGGTGTCGTTGATCAGCGTGGACTTGCCCGAACCGGACACGCCGGTGATGCAGGTGAGCAGGCCCGACGGAATGTCCAGGTCCACGCCCTTGAGGTTGTTGCCGCTGGCCCCGCGCAGGTGCAGGGTCATCTTCGGATTCGGCTTGTGCCGGCGCGCCGGGATCTCGATCGCGCGCTTGCCCGACAGGTACTGGCCGGTGAGCGAGCGCGGTGCCTCCAGGATGTCCTGCAGGGTGCCCTGGCCGACGATCTCGCCGCCGTGCACGCCCGCGCCCGGACCGATGTCCAGCACGTAGTCGGCCAGCCGGATCGCGTCTTCGTCATGCTCGACCACGATCACCGTGTTGCCCAGGTCGCGCAGGCGGGTGAGGGTGCCCAGCAGGCGTTCGTTGTCGCGCTGGTGCAGGCCGATGGACGGCTCGTCGAGCACGTACATCACCCCGACCAGGCCGGCGCCGATCTGGCTGGCCAGGCGGATGCGCTGCGCTTCACCACCGGACAGGGTGTCGGCCTTGCGCTCCAGGGTGAGGTAATCCAGGCCCACGTCGACCAGGAAGCCCAGGCGTTCGCCGATCTCCTTGACGATCTTGCCGGCGATCTCGCCGCGCCAGCCGGGCAGGGTCATGCCGCTGAAGAACTTCAGCGCTTCGTCGATCGGCAGTACCACCAGTTCCGGCAGCGCACGGTCGGCCACGAACACGTTGCGCGCGGCCTTGTTCAGGCGCTGGCCCTGGCATTCGGGGCAGTTGCGTTCGCTGATGTACTTGGCCAGCTCCTCGCGCACCGCCGCCGATTCGGTTTCCTTGTAGCGGCGTTCCAGGTTCGGAATGATGCCCTCGAAGCGGTGCTTGCGCTGGGTGCGGCCACCGGCTTCGGTGAAGTAGGTGAAGGTGATGGTTTCATCGCCGCTGCCGTACAGCACCGCCTGGCGCACGCTCTCGGACAGGGTCTGCCACGGCGCGTCCACGTCGAACTTGTAATGCTTGGCCAGCGAGGCGATCAGCTGGAAGTAGTACGCGTTGCGGCGGTCCCAGCCGCGCACGGCACCGGCCGAGAGCGACAGCTCCGGGTGCACCACCACGCGCGAGGGGTCGAAGAACTCGGCCATGCCCAGCCCATCGCAGCCCGGGCAGGCGCCCACCGGCGAATTGAACGAGAACAGGCGTGGTTCCAGCTCCGGCAGCGAGTAGTCGCACACCGGGCAGGAGTACTTGGACGAGAACAGCACCGGCTCGGCGCCTTCCACGTCCAGCGACTGCACCGAGACCATGCCGTCGCCCAGCTTCAGCGCGGTTTCGAAGCTTTCGGCCAGGCGCTGCTTGATGTCCTCGCGCGGGCGGAAGCGGTCGATCACCGCCTCGATGGTGTGCTTCTGGCGCAGCGCCAGCGGCGGCACCGCATCGATCTCATGCAGCACGCCGTCCACGCGCACGCGCACGAAGCCCTGCGCGCGCAGCTGGTCGAACACCTGCGCGTGTTCGCCCTTGCGCTCGCGGATCACCGGGGCCAGCAGCATGTAGCGCTGCTCCGGGTCCAGGGTGAGCACGTGGTCGACCATCTGGCTCACGGTCTGCGCTTCCAGCGGGTAGCCGTGGTCCGGGCAGCGCGGGCTGCCGACGCGGGCGTACAGCAGGCGCAGGTAGTCGTAGATCTCGGTGATCGTGCCGACGGTCGAACGCGGGTTGTGCGAGGTCGACTTCTGCTCGATCGAGATCGCCGGCGACAGGCCTTCGATATGATCCAGGTCCGGCTTTTCCATCACGCTCAGGAACTGCCGGGCATACGCCGACAGCGACTCCACGTAACGACGCTGGCCTTCGGCGTAGATGGTGTCGAACGCCAGCGACGACTTGCCCGAGCCGGACAGGCCGGTGATGACAATGAGCTTGTCGCGGGGGAGGTCGAGATCGATGTTCTTGAGGTTGTGCGTCCGCGCGCCGCGGATGCGGATGAAATCCATCGCCATGGGGGATCCGTTGTGGGGCTCTGGCCGGCAATCGGTCAGCCTACCGAGCTTGGGATTTGGGGGCAATCAGCGACATTGCCAGCCCTGCGTCTCATCTATTGAGACCTGTGGGGCCTGAACCTGAACAGGGTTCAGCCTGTCCGGCGTCAGGGCAGGGGGTGGGTTGACCCGGGGTGGGGGGAGTCATTAAAATCCCGCTTCTGTCCGCCCTCGATGGCGGCAGTCCATAGACCACAATAACTACAGAGGAAGTCTGGTCATGTACGCAGTACTGGTAACCGGCGGTAAGCAATACCGCGTGGCGCAGGGCGAAACGCTCCGCGTTGAAAAGCTCGAAGTCGAAGTCGGCAACGAGATCAAGTTCGAAGAAATCCTGCTGCTGGGCGACAGCGATGGCATCAAGCTGGGCGACGCGCTGAACGGCGCCTCGGTCACCGCCAAGGTCGTGTCCCAGGGTCGTGCCGACAAGGTCCGGATCATCAAGTTCCGTCGCCGTAAGCACCACATGAAGCGCCAGGGTCACCGTCAGTACTACACCGAAATCGAGATCACCGGCATCGCCGGTGGCAAGAAGTAATAAGGAGAAGCAGTCATGGCACATAAGAAGGGCGTAGGCTCATCGCGCAACGGTCGCGACTCCAACCCGAAGTACCTCGGCGTCAAGATCTTCGGTGGCCAGGCCATCGATGCCGGCAACATCATCGTGCGTCAGCGCGGCACCCAGTTCCATCCGGGCGCCGGCGTCGGCCTCGGCCGTGACCACACCCTGTTCGCGCTGGTCGACGGCAAGGTGGAGTTCTCGGTGAAGGGCCCGAAGAAGCGTCGTACCGTCAGCGTCGTCGCCGAAGCCTGATCTTCGCGATACGCAGGCGCCGCCCCCGCCCCGGCGTGGGGCCGCCGACGAAAGCCCCGCTTCGGCGGGGCTTTTGTTTTTCACGTTAGACTCTGCGGTCGGGCGCTTTCCCTGCCCACCGCCTCCAGTTGGCAACCAGAATCATGAAACTTGTAGACGAAGCAGAAATCCAGGTTACCGCCGGCAATGGCGGCAACGGCTGCGTCGGTTTCCGTCGCGAGAAGTTCATTCCGCTGGGCGGCCCGGACGGCGGCGACGGCGGCAATGGCGGCAGCGTGTACATCCGCGCCGACGAAAACCTCAACACCCTGGTCGACTTCCGCCACGAGCGCATCTTCAAGGCGCAGCGCGGCGAGAACGGCATGGGCCGCCAGGCCTACGGCAAGGGCGGCGAAGACCTGATCATCACCGTGCCGGTCGGCACCGTGGTGATGAACGTGGCCACCGATGAAGTGATCGGCGACCTGACCCAGCACGACGACATCCTGCTGGTGGCCAAGGGCGGCAAGGGCGGCCTGGGCAACATGCACTTCAAGAGCTCCACCAACCGCTCGCCGCGCCAGTCGCTGCCGGGCGAAGAGGGTGAAGAGCGCCTGCTCAAGCTGGAGCTGAAGCTGCTGGCCGATGTCGGCCTGCTGGGCTTCCCCAACGCCGGCAAGAGCACCCTGATCCGCGCCGTGTCCGCTGCCACCCCCAAGGTGGCCGATTACCCGTTCACCACCCTCTACCCCAACCTGGGCGTGGTGCGCGTTGAGAACTACCGCAGCTTCGTGATCGCCGACATTCCCGGCCTGATCGAGGGTGCGGCGGATGGCGCCGGCCTGGGCGCGCAGTTCCTGCGCCACCTGCAGCGCACCCGCCTGCTGCTGCACCTGGTGGACATCTCCCCGATGGAAGGCGGCGTGGAAATCTCGCCGATCGAGCAGGTCCGTGCGATCGAGCGCGAGCTGGAAAAGCACGACCCGGAACTGCTGGAAAAGCCGCGCTGGCTGGTCCTGAACAAGGCCGACCTGATGTTCGAGGACGAGGCCAAGGCCGCGGCCGATAAGATCATCGCCGAACTGGGCTGGACCCAGCCGTGGTACCTGGTCTCGGCGCTGGGCCGTGAAGGCACCTGGCCGATCATGACCAACATCATGGCCTTCTTCGACCGCCAGAAAGAAGACGAAGCGGATGCGCGCAACGCGCTTTGACGCTGTCCGGTCTTCAAAGGGAAACCCGGCTTCGGCCGGGTTTTTCTGTGGGGCGGGGCACACAAAAAACCCGGCCGGGGCCGGGTTCTTTTCCTGCACGCCGCGCGTGGCGCGGCGTCGCAGTGCCGTATCAGGCGGCCTTGAGGGCCTTGATGCGCGCGGTCAGGCGGCTCTTGTGGCGAGCGGCCTTGTTCTTGTGGATCAGACCACGCGAGCTGAAACGGTCGAGGATCGGCTGGGCGACGGCAAAGGCTGCCTCGGCGCCGGCGGCATCGTTGGCATCCAGAGCCTTGATCACCTTCTTGACAGCGGTGCGCAGCATCGAACGCTGAGCCGTATTGCGCGCGTTGCGCACGACGGTCTGCTTGGCGCGCTTCTTGGCGGACTTGATATTGGCCACAGTGGTGGTTTCCTGAAAAATCGGTGTAATGGGAACAGCAAGCTGGAAAGTATGATGGCTCGAAAAATGTACGTCAAGTCAATTGTCAAGAGGAAACACGGGTGAGTTCACCAAGGATGTTGCGCGGGTTGCTGTCCTTCAGCAGCATGACCATGATTTCGCGGGTGCTGGGGCTGGTCCGCGACCTGGCCGTGACCACCACCTTCGGCACCAATGCGGTGACCGATGCCTTCTGGGTCGCCTTCCGGGTGCCCAACTTCCTGCGCCGCCTGTTCGCGGAGGGCTCCTTCGCCACCGCCTTCGTGCCGGTGTTCACGGAAGTGAAGGAAACCCGTTCGCATGAGGAGCTGCGCGAGTTGATGTCGCGGGTCGCCGGCACGCTCGGCGCAGTGCTGATGCTGGTCACCGCGCTGGCGCTGATTTTCGCGCCGCAGCTGGCCACGCTGTTCTCAAGCGGGGTGGAGACCGACCCGGCCAAGCACGGCCTGCTGGTGGACCTGTTCCGGCTGACCTTCCCGTTCCTGCTGTTCGTTTCGCTGACCGCGCTGGCCGGTGGCGCCCTGAACAGTTTCCAGCGCTTTGCGATGCCGGCGCTGACCCCGGTCATCCTCAACCTGTGCATGATCGCCGGCGCGCTGTGGCTGGCACCCCGGCTGGGCGGCACCCCGGAAAAGCAGATCCTGGCGCTGGGCTGGGCGGTGCTTGCCGCCGGCGTGCTGCAGCTGCTGTTCCAGCTGCCCTCGCTGCACGGCATCAACCTGTTGACCCTGCCGCGCTGGGGCTGGCGCCATCCGGGCGTGCGGAAGGTGCTGACCCTGATGGTGCCGACCCTGTTCGGCTCCTCGGTGGCGCAGATCAACCTGCTGCTGGATACGGTGATCGCGGCCAAGCTGACCGATGGCTCGCAGTCGTGGCTGTCGCTGGCCGACCGTTTCCTGGAACTGCCGCTGGGCGTGTTCGGGGTGGCGCTGGGTACGGTGATCCTGCCCGCGTTGGCCCGCCATCATGTGAGTACCGACAAGGCCGGCTTCTCCAGCGCGCTGGACTGGGGCCTGCGCACCACGCTGCTGATCGCCGTGCCGGCCATGCTCGGCCTGCTGCTGTGCGCCGAGCCGCTGATCGCCACCCTGTTCCAGCACGGCCAGTTCACCGCGTTCGACACCCGCATGACCGCGCTGTCGGTGTATGGCCTGAGCCTCGCGCTGCCGGCCTTCGCCCTGCTGAAGGTGGTGCTGCCGGCGTTCTACGCCCGCCAGGACACCCGCACCCCGGTGCGGGCGGGCCTGGTCGCGCTGGTGGCCAACATGGTCTTCAACTTCATCCTGCTGGCCGTGCTCTACCACCTGATGGTGCCCGAGGCGCTGAAGGCGCAGGGCGTGTGGGTGGCCCTGGGCAAGCAGCCGGGCCTGCACCTGGCGCTGGGCATCGCCAGCGCGCTGTCCAGCTACCTGAATCTCGGCCTGCTCTGGTACTGGCTGGGCAAGACCGACGTCTACCAGCCCAAGCCCGGCTGGGCCGGCTACGTGACCCGCCTGGGCCTGGCCTGCGCGGCGATGGTGGCGGTGCTGCTGGGCCTGCTGCAGCTGATGACCGACTTCACCGACATGGACAAATGGCACCGCATCGGCAACCTGGCCCTGCTGGTCGGCGGCGGCGGCCTGACCTACCTGATTGCCCTGGTCGCCATGGGCTTCCGCCCGCGCCACCTGCGCGAGCATTGATCTACGACCACATCGCCACCACCTGTAGAGCCACGCCCTGCGTGGCTGCTTCCCTTCAACGCCCGGCTATACTTGAGGGTCATGCATTGCAACACATTGGCCCGAATGGGCCGGATCTCCATCAGATGAGCACCTTGTTCCGATCCATCGAAGGCGGGCCTCTGTTCCCGCACGGAAGCGTGGTCTGCATCGGCGCATTCGACGGCCTGCACCTGGGCCATCGTGCGCTGGTGCGGCATGCGGTGGCGCGTGCCCGCGCGCTCGGCGTGCCGGCCGTGGCGGTCGCCTTCGAACCGCTGCCGCGCGAGTACTTCGCCCAGGGCGAGCCGCCGCCGCGGCTGACCCTGGCCCGCGACAAGGTGGCGATCCTGCAGGGCTTCGGCGTGGACGCCATCGGCCTGCTGCGCTTCGACGCGCGCATGGCCGCCATGCCCGCCGAAGCCTTCGTCGAACAGCTGCTGGCCCAGCGCCTGGGCGCCCGCGAAGTGTGGATCGGTCCGGAATTCTGCTTCGGCAACCGGCGTCGCGGCGACCTGGCCCTGCTGCAGGCGATGGGCGGACCGCTGGGCTTCAGCGCCGGCGAAATCGAAGCGGTGGACCTGCACGGCGAACGCATTTCCGCCACCCGCATCCGCCAGCTGCTGCGCGACGGCGACTTCACCCGCGCCGCCGACCTGCTCGGTCGCCCCTATGCGATCAGCGGGCGGGTCGTGCGCGGGCGCCAGCTCGGCCGCACCCTGGGCTTCCCGACCGCCAACCTGCGCTTTCCGAAAACGCCGGCGCTGGCTGGCATCTACGCCACCTGGGTGCACGGCGTGTTCGACCAGCCGTGGCCGTCGGTGTCCAGCTTCGGCACCCGTCCCACCGTGGACGGCGTCGAGCCGCTGCTGGAAGCGCACCTGTTCGATTTCCAGGGCGACCTGTACGGTCGGCACATCGAAGTCGAGTTCGTGGCCAAGCTGCGCAACGAAGAAAAGTTCCAAGACCTGGCGGCACTGACCGACCAGATGCACCGTGACGCCGATCAGGCCCGTCACATCCTTTCCGAACACAGATTGCGAGCCACTGCGTGAGCCAGGACTACAAAGCCACCCTTCATCTGCCGGCCACCGAATTCCCGATGCGCGGCGACCTGCCCAAGCGCGAGCCGGGCATTCTGTCGCGCTGGGAGGACGAGGGCCTGTACGCCCGCCTGCGCGAAAACGCGCAGGGTCGCCCGCTGTTCGTGCTGCACGACGGCCCGCCGTATGCCAACGGCCAGATCCACCTGGGCCATGCGGTCAACAAGATCCTCAAGGACATCATCGTCAAGTCGCGCTACCTGGCCGGCTTCGATGCGCCCTACGTGCCGGGCTGGGATTGCCACGGCCTGCCGATCGAAATCGCGGTCGAAAAGAAGTGGGGCAAGGTCGGCGTCAAGCTGGATGCCGTCGAGTTCCGGCAGAAGTGCCGCGAATACGCCGAAGAGCAGATCGAGCTGCAGCGCCGCGACTTCAAGCGCCTGGGCGTGGTCGGCGACTGGGACAACCCGTACAAGACCCTGAGCTTCGATTTCGAAGCCAATGAAATCCGTGCGCTGTCCAAGATCTTCGCCAACGGCCACATCGTGCGCGGCGCCAAGCCGGTGCACTGGTGCTTCGACTGCGGCTCGGCGCTGGCCGAAGCGGAAATCGAGTACCAGGACAAGACCTCGCCGGCCATCGACGTGGCCTACGTCGCACGCGACAGCGCACAGCTGGCCGCGCGCTTCGGCGTGACCCTGCCGGCCGATGTCGAGGTCGCCGTGCCGATCTGGACCACCACGCCGTGGACCCTGCCGGCGTCGCTGGCGGTGTCGCTGGGCGCGGACATCCAGTACGCGCTGGTCGAAGGCCCGGCCCACAACGGCAAGCGTCGCTGGCTGGTGATCGCCGCCAGCCTCGCCGAGCGCGCGCTGCGCCGCTATGGCGTGGAGGAAGTGCTGGCCCACGGCCATGCCGCCGGTGCCGCGCTGGAAAACCTGCTGCTGGCCCACCCGTTCTACCCGCAGCGGGACATCCCGCTGCTCAACGGCGCGCATGTGTCCGATGAGGACGGTACCGGTGCGGTGCACACCGCCCCCGGCCACGGCCAGGAAGACTTCGTGGTCAGCCAGCAGTATGGGCTGATGGACACCTACACCGCCGCCCAGATCAACCCGGTCGACGGCCGTGGCGTGTACCTGCCGTCCACCCCGCCGGCGGGCGAGGTGGTGCTGGCCGGCGTGCACCTGTGGAAGGCGCAGCCGCTGATCGTGGACGTGCTGCGCGACTCCGGCGCACTGCTGGCGTTCGTGGAGATCGTGCACAGCTACCCGCACTGCTGGCGGCACAAGACCCCGGTCGTGTTCCGCGCCACCCCGCAGTGGTTCATCTCGATGGAAAAGGCCAACCTGCGCAACGACGCGATGGCCGCCATCGACAACGTCGGCTGGTTCCCGAGCTGGGGCAAGGCGCGCATCGGCAGCATGGTCGACGGACGCCCGGACTGGTGCATCAGCCGCCAGCGCACCTGGGGCGTGCCGATCGCACTGTTCACCCACCGCGAAACCGGCGAGCCGCATCCGCGCACCGTCGAGCTGATGCTGCAGGTGGCCGACCGCGTGCAGCAGGGCGGCATCGATGTCTGGTATGCGCTGGACGCCGCCGAACTGCTCGGCGATGACGCCGCGCACTACGAGAAAGTCACCGACATCCTCGATGTCTGGTTCGACTCGGGCGTCACCCACGAAGGCGTGCTGCTGGAGCGTGGCTTCGGCAAGCCGGCCGACCTGTACCTGGAAGGCTCGGACCAGCATCGCGGCTGGTTCCAGTCCTCGCTGCTGACCGGCGTGGCCATCGACAAGCACGCCCCGTACAAGCAGTGCCTCACCCACGGCTTCACCGTGGACGAGAACGGCCGCAAGATGTCCAAGTCGCTGGGCAACGGCATCGAGCCGCAGGACATCATGAAGACCCTGGGCGCGGACATCCTGCGCCTGTGGATCGCCTCGGCGGACTACAGCAATGAAATGTCGCTGTCGCAGGAGATCCTCAAGCGCAACGCTGACGCCTACCGCCGCCTGCGCAACACCGCGCGCTTCCTGCTCGGCAACCTGGACGGTTTCGATCCGGCCCGGCACCTGGTGGCGCCGGCCGACATGGTCGCGCTGGACCGCTGGATCGTGCATCGCGCCTGGGAAGTGCAGGAGAAGATCAAGGCTGCCTACACCGGCTACAACATGGCCGAGATCGTGCAGCTTCTGCTGAACTTCTGCAGCGTCGACCTGGGCTCGCTGTACCTGGACGTGACCAAGGACCGGCTGTACACCATGCCGACCGACTCGCGTGGTCGCCGTTCGGCGCAGACCGCGATGTACCACATCGCCGAAGCGTTCACCCGCTGGGTGGCCCCGATCCTGACCTTCACCGCCGACGAGCTGTGGGGCTACCTGCCGGGCGCGCGCAAGGACAACGTGCTGTTCGCCACCTGGTACGAAGGCCTGGCCCCGCTGCCGGCCGACGCCCCGTTGAACGCGGCCGACTTCGACCAGCTGCTGGCCCTGCGCGAGCAGGTGGCCAAGGTGCTGGAGCCGATGCGCGCCAACGGCGCCATCGGTGCCGCGCTGGAAGCGGAGATCACCGTGGCCGCCAGCGAAGACACCGCAGTGCGCTGGCAGCCGCTGGCCGATGAGCTGCGCTTCCTGTTCATCAGTGGCGACGTGAGCGTGCGCCCGGCGACCACCGACGAGGTGTTCGTCAGCGCCCAGCCGACCAGCAAGCAGAAATGCGTGCGCTGCTGGCACTACCGCGCAGACATCGGCACGGTGGCCGCCCATCCGGAACTGTGCGGTCGTTGCGCAAGCAACGTCGACGGCGCCGGCGAAGACAGGAAGTGGTTCTGATGGCCGCCCCGCGTCCGCGCCCGAGCGCGCTGGTGTGGCTGGTGCTGTCGGCCGCCATCATCATCCTCGACCAGTGGAGCAAGGCCTGGGTGCTGTCCAGCCTGCCCGAGTTCCAGCCGGTGCCGGTCATCGACGGTTTCTGGAACTGGTACCGCACCTACAACACCGGCGCTGCGTTCAGTTTCCTGAGCGACGCCGGCGGCTGGCAGCTGTGGTTCTTCACCGCGCTCGCGGTGGGCATCAGCGGCCTGATGGCGTTCTGGCTCTCGCGCACCCCGCGCGCGCACTGGCGCAGCGCGGTGCCGTACGCGCTGGTCATCGGCGGCGCGATCGGCAACGTGATCGACCGCCAGGTGCACGGCCACGTGGTCGATTTCATCCAGTGGTACGTGGGTGAGCACTATTGGCCCGCGTTCAACATCGCCGACGCCGCGATCGTGGTCGGTGCCATCGGCATCGCCGTGTTCGGCCTGTTCGACGGCAAGGCCGCCAAAAAGGCGGATAATGCCAACCCGTAACCCACCGCCGGCCGCTGCCGGGAGACCTGTCTGATGGATGTGCTGCTCGCCAACCCGCGTGGATTCTGTGCCGGTGTCGATCGTGCGATCGAGATCGTCAAGCGCGCGATCGAAACGCTGGGCGCGCCCATCTACGTGCGCCATGAAGTGGTGCACAACCGCTTCGTGGTGGACGACCTCAAGCAGCGCGGCGCGATCTTCGTCGAGGAACTCGATGAAGTGCCGGATGGCAACACGGTGATCTTCAGCGCGCACGGCGTTTCCCAGGCCGTGCGCCAGGAAGCCGACCGTCGTGGCCTGAAGGTGTTCGACGCCACCTGCCCGCTGGTGACCAAGGTCCACTTCGAAGTGGCGCGCCACTGCCGTGCCGGCCGCGACGTGGTGCTGATCGGCCACGCCGGTCACCCGGAAGTGGAGGGCACCATGGGCCAGTGGAAGCAGGAAGCCGGAAGCGGCAGCATCTACCTGGTGGAAGATGTCGAGCAGGTCGCCACGCTGGTACTGAACCAGCCGGAGAACTTCGCCTACACCACCCAGACCACGCTGTCGGTGGACGACACCCGCGGCATCATCGACGCACTGCGCGAGCGTTTCCCGGCGATGCAGGGCCCGAAGAACGACGACATCTGCTACGCCACCCAGAACCGCCAGGATGCCGTGCGCGACCTGGCCAAGCGCTGCGACCTGGTGCTGGTGGTGGGCTCGCCGAACAGCTCCAATTCCAACCGCCTGAGCGAACTGGCGCGCCGTGATGGCGTGGAAAGCTACCTGATCGACGGCGCCGACGAGATCGACCCGGCGTGGGTGCTGGGCAAGAAGCACATCGGCCTCACCGCGGGTGCGTCCGCACCGCAGGTACTGGTGGACGGCGTGATTGCGCGCCTGAAGGAACTGGGCGCGGGTAACGTGGGCGAGCTGGAAGGCGAGCCCGAGTCGATGGTGTTCGCGTTGCCGAAGGAATTGAGGCTGCGCCTCATTTCCTGATCGGTGTGACGACCAACGGTCGTCACCTACCTGCGATGACGGCCAAGGTTGTCACCTACCCGCGATGACGACCAAGGGTCGTCACCTACCGACCGGTGCGTGGCTTTGCCGTTCGTGGCGTAAATCGCCCGGTAGGTACCGACCGTTGGTCGGTACGCTGTTTCGCACCGAAGACATGACCTTTGGCCATGGGGCTGCACCTCCCCGCAGGTCTAGCATCGATCCTTTCGTATGCCGGAACCGTCTTCGATGAAACTGCGTGCCGCCGTCCTCTCCGTGCTTCTCGCCGCCACCACCACCGGCGTGCACGCGCAGACACCCCCGCCGCAGGACGTCGCCTTCCCGGGCACGCTGCGCATCGACGTCGACGCACGCGACATCGGCCGCCGCATCTTCAAGGTCAAGGCCACCGTTCCCGCCAAGCCTGGCCCGCTGACCCTGCTGTACCCGCAGTGGCTGCCCGGCGCGCATTCCCCCAGCGGCCCCATCGACAAACTCGCCGGCCTGGTGGTCACCGCCAACGGCAAACCGCTGGCGTGGACGCGCGACCCGTACAACGTCTACGCCTTCACCGTGGACGTGCCGCAGGGCGCCAGTGAAGTCGTCGCCAACTTCAACTTCCTCTCCTCGCAGGGCGCAGGGCAGGGCCGCGTGGTGATGACCCCGGAAATGCTCAACCTGCAGTGGAATGCCAACTCGCTGTACCCGACCGGCGTGATCACCCGCAACATCCAGGCCCAGGCCAGCGTCACCCTGCCGCCGGGCTGGTCCTACGCCACCGCGCTGGACACCGAACGCCGCGACGGCGACACCGTGGTGTTCAAGCCGATCAGCTACGACCACCTGGTCGACTCGCCGCTGTTCGCCGGCCGCCACTACCAGCAGTTCGACCTCGACCCCGGCGCCAAGGTGCCCGTGCGCCTGAACGTGTTCGCCGACGACGCCAAGTCGCTGGTGGCCAAGCCCGAACAGCTGCAGGCGCACCGCGCCCTGGTGCAGCAGATCTACAAGCTCTACGGCGCACGCCACTTCGACCGCTACGAATTCCTGCTCGCGCTCACCAGCAAACTCGGCGGCATCGGCCTGGAGCACCAGCGCTCCAGTGAAAACAGCGGCGACACCGGCTACTTCACCGACTGGGACAAGACCTGGCTGGGCCGCGACCTGCTGCCGCACGAGTTCAACCATTCCTGGAACGGCAAGTACCGTCGTGGCGCCGACCTGACCACCGCCAACTTCAACGTGCCCATGGGCGACAGCCTGCTGTGGCTGTACGAAGGCCAGACCCAGTTCTGGGGCCACGTGCTGGCCGCGCGCTCGGGCCTGTGGAGCAACGACCAGACCCGCGACATGCTGGCCAACGTCGCCGCCACCTACGACCGCGGTCGCCCCGGCCTGGCCTGGCGCAACCTGCAGGACACCACCAACGACCCCACCATCGCCCAGCGCCGCGCGCTGGCGTACCGCAACTACCAGATGAGCGAGGACTACTACTCCGGCGGTCAGATGGTGTGGCTGGAGGTGGAGGGCAAGCTGCGTGCGCTGACCGGCAACAAGCGCAGCCTGGATGACTTCGCCAAGGCCTTCTTCGGCATGCACGACGGCGACTGGAACGTGAACCCATATACCTTCGAGGACGTCGTCAGCACCTTGAACGGCATCGCCCCGTTCGACTGGGCCAGCTTCCTGCGCGAGCGCCTGGACGGCCATGGCCCGCTCATCGGCGGCCTGGAAGCGGCCGGCTGGAAGCTGGTCTACACCGACACCCCGAACGACGCCTTCAAGGCGCAGGAAACCCGCGCCAAGAACACCAACCTGCTGTACTCGCTGGGTCTGGCGGTTACCGAAGCGGGCGCCGTCACCGACGTGCTGTGGGACAGCCCCGCCTTCAACGCCGGCCTGGCCCCGGGCATGAGCGTGCTGGCGCTCAACGGCCGCGTGTTCAAAGGCGAGGACCTGAAGGACGCCGTCGCCGCCGCCAAAACCGACAAGGCACCGCTCACCCTGCTGGTGCGCAACTTCGACCGCATCGACACCATCAAGCTCGACTACCACGGCGGCCTGCAGTACCCCACGCTGCAGCGCATCGCCGGCAAGCCCGACCGCCTGGCCGAGCTCTGGAAAGCGCGATGAACCCGCGCCGCGACGTGCCGATCCTGCTGGCGGCGATAGCCGCCATCGTCGGCGCGTCGCTCGACGGCGACGGCCGCTGGCTGCACTGGATAGCCAAGCCGCTGACCACGCTACTGATAGCAGCCATGGTCCTGCGTAGTGCCGGCCTCTGGCCGGCAACCGACACACCCTCCGCCAGCCGCACCTACGCCCGTACCATCCTGCTAGGCATGGTGTTCTCCTGCATGGGCGACATCTTTCTGATGCTGCCCTTCGACGCCTTCGTACCTGGCTTGATCGCCTTCCTCCTCGCCCACCTCTGCTACATCGTCGTGTTCCGCGCCGGGTTCAGGACAGGGCGCGCGCTGTGGGCGGCCGGCGCCCTGCTGGCTGTGTTCGCCGGCATCAACCTCGCAGGCCTATGGCCGCTGCTACCCAACGACCTGCGTATTCCAGTCGTGGTCTACGTAGCGGTGCTCGCCCTGATGGCCACACTGGCACTCGCCCGCGCGTGGTCGCATGCATCGACCACCGCACCAGCACTGCAAGGCGCGCGATGGGCCGCCATCGGCGCAATCCTGTTCGTCATCAGCGACTCCGTACTAGCCTGGGACCGCTTCGGCGGCGGCCTCCCAGCCGCAACCCTGTGCGTACTTAGCACCTACTACGCAGCGCAATACTGCATAGCCCGCTCGGTCCGATAACGTCTCGCACGCACCTGTTGGCATGACCGGGGTTGGACGACTGGCATCACTGCCTGCATGACGCGGCCGTGGTGGCGGCTTTACCCGTGCTGCCGTGACCCTGGTAGGGTCGGTTCCCAAACGACCGCCGACCAACTCCGCGACCTCTTTAACGCATGACCCCAGCTGGGCACGCGCTCTTGCCCCTGCTCACTCCCCAACATCCCCCGCCGACTCACACCGCTTCCCTTCATCACACAACCGATCCAACAACGCCAACGCCACCCCATTGCTCCACCCAAACCCATCCTGCAACGGGTACTCCCCACCACCACCACCACCCGCCGACCCGTCCACCACATACTTCTCCACCAGCTTCCCCTCACGGTCATACACCGTCTGCACCGTCCGCAGGAACCGCACGCCAATCTGCCGCGCCAACGCATCCTGCTTGTAACGCTGCAACCCATCCACCGCCACCCACTGCAATGGCGCCCACCCATTCGGCGCATCCCACTGCTGTCCGGTGTTCTCGGTGGTGGTCAACAACCCGCCCTCGCGCACCAGCTGCGCCTCCACCGCCTGCGCGGTCCGCTTCGCCTGCACCGGGCTCGCCACCTGCAGCCACAACGGGAACAACGCAGCGGCAGTCAGGGCAGGGCGGGGCGCACCACGTTCAAGATCACGATCGGCATACCAGCCCTGCCGCTCATCCCACAGCAGCGCGTTGATCGCCCGCTTGCGCTGTTCCGCCTGCCGCGCGAAATCCCGCGCAACCGAACGCTCCCCCGCTGCGCGACCCGCCCGCGCAATCGTCGTCTCCAGATGGAACAGCAGACTGTTCAGATCCACCGGCACGATCTCCGTGGTGTGGATGCTGCCCAGCTCCGCCGGATGCATCAGCCACCGCGAACTGAAATCCCACCCCGATTCCGCCCCGGCCCGCAGATCGCGATACACCTGCGAAGGCGCGCGATCCGCCACCGTGGCCGCCGTCGCCAGGTCATCCGTCCACGACTCGGTCCGCGGCACCGCCCGCGCATCCCAATACCGGTTGAGCACGCTGCCATCGTTCATCCGCACCACCCGCTCACTGGCGGCACCGGGCGCCAAACCTTCCGCCCCACGCATCCAGAACGCATGCTCGGTGCGCAGCTGCGGCAGATACCGGCGATACGCGTCATCCCCCTCATGCGTAGCCAGCAGATCCACCATCAAACTGAAGAACGGCGGCTGCGACCGGCTCAGGTAATAGCTGCGGTTGCCGTTGGGAATATGCCCGTACTGGTCCAGCTGCCACGCGAAGTTGTCCACCATGTCGCGCACCTGCTGCCACCGGCCATTGGACGCCAGGCCGAGCAGGGTGAAGTAGCTGTCCCAGTAGTACACCTCGCGGAAACGCCCGCCGGGCACCACATACGGCTTGGGCAGCGGCAGCAGCGAACCGCGCGGGTCCACGGTGTCGGTGGTCCGGGTCAGCACCGGCCACAGCCCTTCGATATGCGCGCGCAGGGTTTCCCCGGCGGGCGGCACGTAGGCCGCGCCTTCCACGGGCGCCGTGAAGTGCTTGGCGACGAACGCGTCCAGCGAGTAGCCCGGATGCCCCTTTTCGGCCTCCCACGCGGCAAGGATCGTGCCGGGATCTGCCATGGGAACGGCGTCCGCGAAGGTCTTCTGGTCTTTGAACAGGTGCGCGCCCTGGACCTGCTGGAACAGCGGCTGCCATTGCTGGTCCGGCGGCGCGGGAGTGGGGGACTCGGCGATCGCCGGGGAAGTACACAGCAGGGAAGCAAGCAGCAGGCCGGCCAGACGGGTGCAGGGGCGCATGGGGCTCTCCAGAGGGCAACGGGCCCACTGTAGGGCCGGGGGCGTCAACGCCCGGTGCCCCGGATGCCAGGCAGGGCCGGCCTTCCGGGAGGAGGGGGTCCCGCAATTGACCGCCTGACCCGCTCCCCTTAGAATTGCCTGCTCAGCCGGAATAGCTCAGTTGGTAGAGCGGCGCATTCGTAATGCGTAGGTCGTAGGTTCGATTCCTATTTCCGGCACCAGTTCAGCAGAAAGCCCCGGCCTCGGTCGGGGCTTTTTGTGTTGGATGCATTCGGAACCTGTTGATCGGAAAAGGCGTCCGTGCCGGGGGCGAATTCGTGCAGGGGTCGTTACGGTTTGGTTGAGGTGCTCAATCCCAACTGTCCAAGGGGCGATGAGCTCGCCGCAGGGTTCGCCTGCGTGCAGGCGGTGGGCGCGATGCAGGGCTAGGAAGCGCGCCAGCATCCCGTAACCAAATAACTTGGCCAGCGGCCTTTTCCTCAAGCGCGACGGCGGCAGGCCGATGTACATGACGCTTGAGCTACTTCATGGCCGCAAGGTTGCGGACATGCAGTAGGCGAGGTGACTTGTCAGACGACTGATCTGGGTCCACATCGCGCCCTTTGCAGTTCGCCCTTTCCGTCCCCTGCAAAGCTGCCCAAGCGCCCAGTCTACAAACGCCAAACCGCTCACACTTCGCAAACCTTGGACACCCGCCCCAAATGAACGACCAGCTTCTGAAAGCCTTCGCACCAACCTTTGCAATCACCGCCTTAAACGTGTTCCTCATGCGTTACGGGCGCCTGCTACTGGCTGTGCCCATCATCTGGGGCGGGGCATGGATGGCCGACCACGCCAACGTACATGAATCAGGCGGTGCGTTCTTAGGAGGCCTGGGTGGCCTCGCAGCGATCATCTACCCAATCTACCTGCTCGCCTCGCTGGTTCAAGCACTGCAGCGATTCCGTGCGATCTGGCGCAATACAACGACGCAGTTCCTGTCTTGCCTGTCCTACGATCAGGTGTGCTATCTCATGGGCGGGCCAAAATCGGAGCGGGTAGCCGTGGTGGCGTCGTTCGGGCGCCAACTGGTGGACACTGCACAGGCACGGTAGTTGCAACCGCAGGTCACGAACAAAAAGGAAACATAGGAGCGCCTTTCGGGCAGTTAGGGGTTCCTCGTCTCTAACGCTGCAGCACTGACGGGACAAGGCTGATGTGCGCAACCGAAGTCGCGCGCTGTAGTAGCCTTTAAAAGAAGGTTGACATGCATTTTTGATTCCTATTTCCGGCACCAGTTCAGCAGAAAGCCCCGGCCTTGGTCGGGGCTTCTTGTTTGTGCCGAGGCGGCAGCCGCGTTTACGTAGAGACGTTTCTGTCGATGTTGCTCGTTGATAGAAGTATTTCTGCTTGTTTTCGCATTTCTCCAAGCCTCGAACAGCGGCTATCATCGCGAATCCGCACTGTGGTCTTGTTGGTGATTTTCTGAACGCCGCTCTGTTGCTTATCCGGTTCATCCTGCTTATCCGCCGGTTTGCTCTGCTGGCCAGCTTGCTCCTGCTGCTTTCTGGAGCCGTTTCCGCCTTCAGGGATTTCCCGGATACCGGTGAGGTTTTGTTGACGGGCGGAGGTCTGCTGGTGGCCTGGTTCCTGCTTGGATGGGGCGCTGCCGGCGTGGCTACCGCTGCAGATCGCTTGGAGCGCAGGCGTAACCCGGAATTGGCAGCCGAGCTCGACTGGATGATGGCCGTGGGCCCTCTTCTCCGCGATCCGGCCCGGCCACAGGCGGACACTCCTGAGCGCGAGATGGAGCTCCGCATGGCCGATGCAATGATTGCGGGGCACAACATCGATGACACCTGCGTGCGTCGCATGGCTGCTCAGGTCGTGAGTGAATTTCAGCGTCGAGACCGCGCAGCATAGGCGTCTTCTGCGCTCTGGAATCTGCTTGCGGAAGGTGCCGGAACCACCGTCCTTGGCTGCGGCCATCCGATTGTGAGCTACGTCGTGCCAGGCTCTGCTCGGCATCCCCCCGGCCGCGGGGAACGCACGAGTGCTTCAGGACTCACCGAGGATCCTTGAGGCGATTTGAAGCGAGCTACAATGCAGGCAATCGCTTACGCCAGAACGAAGATGGATGCCATGATTGTCGATAAGGGTGGTATGTACGGCGCGTCTGGATGGGCCACCCACGCAGCCGATCTGCGTGGCCGGCTCGAAAATATTGCCGCGATGATCTCTCTCGGAAACAAGCTGGGATGTGACATGAGTGCTGAGATGGCTGCCGCCGCAGGGCTGTACCTGCCGGGTAGGCCGCTATGAAGATCAATGTGGATTTTTCAGTATCTACTTCCGGTGGCGAGGCAATTGGTAACGTTGTTGGTGATTTGGACTTTGCCGTTGAACCAATGATTGGCGACACGATTTCGTTGATGTGTGCGCCGACAGGCAGCGTTATTCCAGGTGGACATGAATCCGGCGGGCTATTGAAAGTGGATGTGAGAATCATCAGCCCCGGGCAAGGTCAATATCCCTTAGCCATCATGCTCAGTGATATGGTCGCCGGAACACGAGAGCAGGCTGTGAGCTTGATGAGTTATTTGGAGGCCGAGTTCGGTCTGCAAGCCAACTTTTATGATCATTAGTGGCAGAAGTTTTAAAATAGCCCCGGCCTAGGCCGGGCCTTTTGTCGGGAGCGGAGGCAGTGCGGATTACCCGCCTGCCGCGGCCTCACTCCACCGCCATGCTAACCCGGTTACGCCCACCCGCCTTGGCCCGGTAAAGCGCCTCATCCGCGCGCGCGATCAATTCGGCCAGCAGCGGTTGGTCACTCCCCGGCAGCGCTTCGCCCAGCGCTGCCCCGATGCTCACCGTCACATTGATGCGCATCGCCAACATCAATCGGCGTGGCGGACACGGCCTGGCGCATCCGCTCGGCCACCGCGGGCGCATCCTCGACAGCAGGCGCCGCCAGCAACGCGACAAACTCCTCCCCGCCAAAGCGCGCGAAGAGGTCGCGCTCGCGCAGCGCTTCCCGGCAGCGCTTGGCTACTACCTTCAGCACTTCATCGCCCGCAGGATGGCCGTGGCTGTCGTTGATCCTCTTGAAATGGTCGACGTCGACCATCAGCACCGCCACCGAATGGCCGGTGGCTTCGCGCGCGGCGATGATCTGCGCAGAACGCTCTTCGAAGTGGCGCCGGTTGGGAATGCCGGTCAACGGGTCGGAGGCGGCCAGGCGGCGCAGCTCGGCGGCCATCAGCAGTTCGGCGGTCACGTCGGTGAACAGCCAGATGCGGCCATACTCGCCGTTCCCGCGAACGGGATGGGTATCCACCTCGATCGTGCGTTCGCCCAGCGCCCAGTTCAAGGTGGAAGCGAAACTGACATTGCCCACCTGCGCGCCGTACGCCTGCTCAAGCTCGGCGTGGTTGTCGCACCGCTGCCGAAGGGTACGCATGGGTTCGGCAAGGTCGCGTGCGCGGTGGTTACCGGGCGGGCAGCCCAGAAGGTCAGCCGCACGCTCGTTGATCACCGCGCTGACGCCGTCGCCTTCCATCAGCACGATCCCGGCGGGCACGCTCTCGACCAGATCGATGAACTGGTTCTGCACCGTCACTTCGCGCAGCTTTTCGCGCCGGGCTGACAGCAGCCGGGCCACGCTCGTGGCCAGCAGCGGAACCTGTGGGGTCAACTGCGTGGCGGACGGCTCGCCTTTCCACAGCACCAGCAGGCCGCTCAGCGGTGCGCCAAGGGACGGCGCGGGCACGAACAGCAGCCTAGCCGGTGGACCGTTCAATCCATGCAGCAGGGCCGTGGGCAGGCGGAATCCGGCGGCAGCCACCGCTTCGCCCGACCAGCCGTGCTCCAAGATGCCGCTACGGGCCAGGCTGAATCCGGAAAACGGCATGGCCGGGAACGAAGCGGCCCAGCCCGCCCAGCCATTCGCTTCGATCTCCACCGCCATGACCAGGTCCGCACCGGAAGCGAGCTGGGCGAAGTGGCACAGGCCGGCGAGGGCGTCGCTGTCGGCAGTGCTCATGCCGCGTTGGCCGCCAGGCGGCGCTCGAGGATGCGGACGACTTCATCGGGGGCGGTCATGTGTGGAAGATGCCCCTCGGCATCGATGACATCCAGCGTGGCGGTCGGGATGGCCGCTTCCAGCCAATGACCCACCTGCACCGGCACGGCCATGTCGACCGCGGTCTGGATCACATGCACGGGGCGGGTCAGCTGCGCGGCCAGCGAACGCATATCGGAGTTGAAGATCGTGCGCGAGGTATTGAGCGCGATGTCCGGCCGCATCTGGAACAGCGTGCGCGAGAAGTCGGCCACCACCTGCCCGTTGTCCACGCCGACTACCATCGGCGCGAACCCCGCCACCCAGGCTTGGTAATTGGCGCTCATGCTGTCGAACAGGTTCTCCAGATCCGCTGCCTGGAAGCCGCCGGTGTAGCCGGTGTCATCCAGGTAACGCGGCGAAGCCCCCACGGTGACCAGCCGGTCGAACAGTTCCGGGCGAGCCACGGCGGCAACCGCACCGATCATGCCGCTCATGGAGTGGCCGACGTACACGCAGTCGCGCAATGCCAGGTCGTCCATGATCTCCAGCAGGTCGTCGGCATAGCCGAACAACGAACCATGCCGGTCGAAGTCGTAGGTGTCCGCGCCGTTGGGTCCGCAGCCGGCGAGGTCGAACGACACTACGTCGTAGCGCTCCTCGAACCATGGGCGCAGGGCGCTCCACGCGGTCTGGTCGGTTCCGAAGCCGTGGGCGAGGATGGCAACCTGACTGCCCTTGCCGCTACGGCGGCCGTTGAATCTTTCAAAGCTGTTCACGCACATCCAGTCATGGGCATTCGGCAGCTGCCGATACTAGGCCAGGCTGGCATGCGGGTCCATGACACATCTGCGCGCGCGGCGGTTTGGGGCGACCGCTGTTAACCTCGGCGTCAGGGCCGCGGTTCGAAGCCTAACCGCGCCGTCAGACACCCCAGGGAATGTCGGCCTCGCCGGCGGCCTGCTCGAATCGTGGGCGGCCGAACCAGTAGCCCTGCATCAGGCGGATGCCGAGATCGGACAGGCATCGCGCCTCATCCGCGGTTTCGATTCCTTCGGCGATCACCTCGATATCCAGCTCGTCGCACATGGAGATCACCCCAGCCACGATGGCGCGTCGTGACCGGCTATGGTCGATGCCGCGGATCAACGCCATATCCAGCTTGACAATATCCGGGTGGAAATCAGCCAGCAGGTTGAGGCCGGCAAAGCCAGCGCCGAAATCATCGATGGCCGTCTTGAAGCCGATGCGTTTGTACTCGCTCAGGATCTCGGCCAGCCATTTGCCGTCGCTGACCCGCTCCCCCTCCACGGTTTCAAAAATGATCCGCTCTACCGGAAAGCCATACCGCTCGGCCGCCTGCAGGGTGGACCGAATGCAGACCTCCGGCCGATAGATGGCATTGGGCAGGAAATTGATCGAAAGACAGGACGACAGCTGCAACCCGGCCGCAATACGGATGGCCTTCTCACGGCACGCTTGATCGAACGAATAGCGGTTGTCGGCGGTCACGCGCGACAGCACCGTGTCGGCAGGTTCGCCCGCCGGACCGCGTACCAGTGCTTCGTGCGCGAACACCTTGTGCGCTTGTATGTCGACAATGGGCTGGAACGCGTAGCTGAAGTCGAACTGCAGCGGCTCCGCATCGCGGCACAAGGCACATCCGGCACGCGTGGGGGGAGAGGGCATGCAGTGGGGGTCCGTCGTCAGGTCAGGCAGAAAGCATAGCCGATGCCCCATCAGGCGCATGTGGATGCCGCGCCGCTGGCGTCCCGCCGGCAACCCACTGTGGCAGGGTCAGGGTCAGCTGCCGGGTGCTTGTTCGCGCTTCCACCAGTTGGCACGTCCTTTCCCGGTGCGCCGCGCATGCTCCCTGCGTTGGGCCTCCCGTTGCTCGAGTGGTGAGCGCTGGTCCGGCCCCATGAACAGGTGTCCAAACATCTCAGGGCGCTCGGCGCGGTGGTTCGATGGTTCGTTGGGGGTGCTGTGGTCGTGAACTGTGCTCATGGCGCAGATCGTAGTGTCGGCCAGAGTCACAGGTTGAGACGGGTGATGTGCCGCCAGGGGCGCCGCGGGTGACTCAGTGAGCGTCCCAAACCACCATCAACCGCTGGATGGCGGCATCCATGGCCTTGAAGCCCAAGCCATCGCGGGCCAGCGTGGTTAGGCCCAGCAGGAAGCTGTCGAACACGAACGCCAGCGAAGCCGCGTCGGTTCCCGGCTTGAGATCGCCGCTGGCAATGGCGCGGTCCACGCAGGCCCGGATGCCGGCACGCGTATGGGCGCGTGAGCGGGTAAGCGGCGCGGTCAGGGCCGAAAGCTCCGGCGATGGCGCGCTCATCACTCCCAGCGCGACCATGCAGCCCTTGGGGTGGCCGCGCTCGCACTGCATCTTCGCCGAGCGGCGCAACGCGAGCTCCACCGCCTCCCGGGGAGCCAACGAGGCGTCCCACAGGCAGTGGGTCACTTTCGCGAAGGTGGCCAGGTAGCGCTCCATGCATTCCTTGAACAGCGCTTCCTTCGACCCGAACGCCGCATAGAAGCTGGGCGCAGTGATGCCGCCCCCGATTGCAGCCTTCAGCTGGGTCAACGAGGTGGATTCATAGCCCTGTTCCCAGAACAGGTGAAGCGCCTCCTCGACGGCAGTATCGCGGTCGAAGCTGCGGGGTCTGCCCATCTGTGCCATGGCGTGCTCCGGTGTTGACATAAATACTAGTCGATACAGAAAGTGTTGACAACGCGACCATCCCAGGACTATATATACCGAACGATACATAACGCAGGCATTGACAGTGGCGCCTGTTTTTTTTGGCTCACATATGTACCGATAGGTATTGATGTGACCCGGCTAGCCCCCGATGAAGGAACCTGTGTGAGCTCTTCCACCACATCCCCCCACGACGAACCTCCTGCGCCACTTCCCATCGCCGCGCTGCTGGCGCTGGCGATGACCGGTTTCATCTGCATCGTGACCGAAACCCTGCCGGCAGGGCTGCTGCCGCTCATGTCCGCCGGTCTCGACATCACCTCCGCGATGGCGGGCCAAACCGTCACCGCCTACGCGCTGGGATCGGTGCTGGCTGCGATACCGCTGACCATCGCGACGCAGAAGTGGCGCCGGCGCAACGTACTGCTGCTCACCATCGTCGGATTCCTGGTGTTCAACTCGATTACCGCGCTTTCCAGCGATTACAGCCTTACCCTGGTGGCGCGATTTTTTGCCGGCGCGGCGGCGGGCCTGGCATGGAGCCTGCTGGCGGGGTACGCCCGGCGCATGGTTCAGCCCGAGCAGCAGGGAAGGGCCATGGCCATTGCCATGGTGGGTACGCCCATCGCTCTCTCGCTGGGCGTTCCGCTGGGAACCTGGATGGGCGGCCTGCTGGGCTGGCGGACGGCGTTTGCCGCGATGTCCGCGTTCACCATCATCCTTATCGTGTGGGTGCTGGTGAAAGTCCCGGATTACCCGGGTCAGTCGGCCGCGAAGCGTGTGTCACTGCGCAAGGTGCTCGGCACTCCCGGGGTGCGGCCCGTGCTTGCCACTGTGATGGCCTGGATGCTGGCGCACAACATCGTGTACACCTACGTGGCGCCGTTTGCCGCCCACGCCGGCCTGGGGAACCGCGTGGACGTGCTGTTGCTGATCTTCGGCGTCGCCGCGCTGGCAGGTATCGGCATGACGGGCCGGCTGGTAGAGCGTCACCTGCGCAGTACCGTCCTGGTTTCACTGGCGACGTTCTTCCTGATCTGCGTCGTGCTGGCGCTGCTGCAGGGGCTGCAACCGGTGGTCTATGCCTGCGTGGCGGTCTGGGGACTGACCTTCGGCGGCGCAGCGACGCTGCTGCAGACCGCGTTGGCCGACAGCGCAGGGGAGGGCGCGGATGTGGCGCTGTCACTCAATGTCGTGGCCTGGAACAGCGTCATCGCTGGCGGGGGCATGCTGGGCGGCGTGCTGCTGGAGCAATGGGGCGCACAGACCTTTCCCGCCGCCATGGCCGCGCTGCTGGCGATCGGATTCTGCATTGCATGGCGTGCGCGGGCGCATGGATTTGCCGCCGGCAAGCGCTCGGTTGTAGCCGGGCATTGATCGACCGCCAGGCCTTGATCGGTGATTGTTGCAGCCCAGCGACACCGCCGCGCAGCCCCGGCCGCGCGGCGGCGACCTGTGCGACGAGCAGCATCACCACGACATCCAGACCCATCGTATCCATGATGGGAACCAGCGGCAGCAGGTCTGGATTGCAGGCAACCTGCAGGACCAGCACGGTGGTGGCGGCCGTCAGCAGGCGCTTGCGCCAAAGGGGTTGCATGGGCGTTCCTATCCTGGGCGGGGTTCTGGTCTACTGGGCATCACGCTTGCCCAAGGTTACCCCCATGAAAACCGCCGTTTTCAGTGCCCGCCCGTACGACCGCCATTTCCTTGATGAAGCGAATGCGCGCGACCACGCCGGGCAGGGGTTCGAGCTGGTCTATTTCGATGCGGCGCTGGACGCCACGACCGCCGGCCTGGCCCAGGGTTTCGACGCGGTCTGCGTATTCGTCAATGACCGTCTGGACGCGCCCGTGCTGCGGGCCCTGCATGGGCTGGGGGTGCGGGCCATCCTGCTGCGCTGCGCGGGGTTCAACAACGTGGATCTGGTGGCTGCCGCGGAACTGGGACTGCTGGTGGCACGGGTGCCGGCTTACTCGCCGGAGGCGGTGGCCGAGCATGCGCTGGCGCTGATCATGACCCTCAACCGGCACACCCACCGCGCCTACAACCGGGTGCGCGAGGGCAACTTCATGTTGGATGGGCTGCTGGGCCGAACCCTGCACGGCAAGACCGTGGGCATCGTGGGCACCGGCAAGATCGGGCTGGCGACGGCGCGTATTTTCAAGGGAATGGGCTGCACGGTGCTGGGCAACGATCCCTACCCGTCGCCTGGATTCTCGGCGGTGGGCGAGCACGTGGCGCTGGAGGAACTGCTGGCCCGCTCGGACATCGTGTCCCTGCATTGCCCGCTTACGCCTGAAACCCATCACCTGATCAACGAGGAATCGCTGGCATTGATGAAGCCGGGCGCGATGCTGGTGAATACCTCGCGCGGTGGACTGGTCAACACCGATGCCGTGGTGCGCGCGCTCAAGTCGCGCCATCTGGGGCATCTGGCCATCGACGTCTACGAACAGGAAAGCGCGCTGTTCTTCCAGGACCTGTCCGGGGAGATCATCGACGATGACCTGTTCCAGCGCCTGATGACCTTCCCGAATGTACTGGTGACCGGTCACCAGGGATTCTTTACCGTGGAGGCGCTGCAGGAGATCTGCAGCATCACCCTGCGCAATTTGGCCGACGTCGCCAGCGGGGTGGAGTGCCGCAACCGGGTGATGGCGGGCTGACCGGCTAGCGATCCACCACTTCGGCGTATCGCACGACGGGCTTCTTGGGCTCTTCCTTGGCGACGGTGGCGGGGTCGCCGGTCCAGAGCGGCCTGAGGATGATCTGGTCGGGCGTGGCCTCGATCCGCACCTGCAGGCCCACGGTGAAGCCGAAGGTTCGCAGCCAGGCGCCGCTGAGCGTGATCATGGGGAAGGGGCCGAACTTGTCCCGGTTGAGTTCGCTGATCTGCGGCATGGCGCGGATGTTGTGGTGGTAGTGCGGCGTGTAGCGGGGCAGGCGGGGAGGGGTGTCCTCTTCTGGCGCCTCGGCTGGATTGTGGGTCATGCGCTTGCCTCCTTGAGGGGAAATGGCCCTCGCCGGTAAGGGCGAGGGCGTCGGGAGGTCAAAACCGTGCAAGTCAGACGGCGGGCGTATTCCCCCGTGAAGGGTCTTGTATTAGCCGCCCTCCCGACATGGGGTATCCACTAGTTTCGACTTGCGGAGTTTTGCGCTCCGTGGGCGACCTTGGAGGAGGTGGCCGGATCGAGGCAAGGTGATTGTTTCTGTTGGAATTTGCGTTTCGATAGGCGAGGCCTACCGCTTGTCGGGTATGGCGCGTGCAGCGCGCCGGATGGCGCATATAGATGTGAGCGCGGGCACATATTTCGTCGGTCCGCAGACGTCACACCGCGCGCTGGGCGATAATCCAGCAGGTCGCAATCGGACCGATCATCCGGAACCCGCGACGTAGAGCCGGGCTCTGCCCGGCTGCCGTTCGCATGGACCCGGGCACCGCGCTGGCCGGGCAGAGCCCGGCGCTACGGGTTCTTGTCTATACATGACTGGCTGACTGTGCCGAATTCGGCGATCTGCCCGGTGTGCGACAACGTGTCGCAGCTGTTTCCGGGCCTTTCCTGCGCCAGATCATTGTCAATGCCTTTCTTAAATGGTGCGTGACGGCATAAAATTAGAGGGCTGACATGTTTGTCCTCTGCGCCGTCCCCCCCTGGGCTGGCGCAGCCGGCTTTGGCCGGTGGGGATGGGCGTGAGAAGGCATTCCCTACGCAATTGGATCGACCGATGATTCCGTTGAAATCCCTTGGGCGCTGGCTGCGCCCGGGCCTGCTGTTGGCGTTGTCCGTGTTCATGACGGGCTGCAGTTCGGCCATTCTGGCCCCGAAGGGCCAGGTCGGCCATGACCAGAAGACCCTTCTGATCACGGCCACCGTGCTGATGCTGCTGGTCGTCGTGCCGGTCATCATCATGACCCTCACCTTCGCCTGGAAGTACCGTGCCAGCAACACCAAGGCCCGTTACGAGCCGAAGTGGTCGCATTCCACCGCGATCGAAGTGGTCGTCTGGTCGATCCCGTGCATGATCGTGCTGGTGCTGGCCGTGCTGACCTGGCGCTCCTCGCACTCGCTGGACCCGTACCGTCCGCTGGAGTCCGAGACCAAGCCGGTGGTGATCGAAGCCATTTCGCTGGACTGGAAGTGGTTGTTCATCTACCCGGAAGAGAACATCGCGACGGTCAACGAAATCACCTTCCCGGTGAACACGCCGCTGAACTTCAAGATCACGTCCGATTCGGTGATGAATGCCTTCTTCATCCCGCACCTGGGCAGCATGATCTACTCGATGACCGGGATGGAGACCAAGCTCCACCTGATCGCCAACGAGACCGGCACCTTCCCGGGCATGTCCTCGCACTACAGCGGCGCGGGCTTCAGCAAGATGCATTTCGACGCCAACTCGGTGACCCCCGAGGAGTACCAGGCGTGGCTGGCCAAGGTGCGTGCGCAGAGCACCCCGATGGACCAGGCCGCGTTTGCCGCGCTGGTGGATGACAAGAACCACGACTGGCACCCGGTGACCTACTTCGGTACCACCGAAACCGGCCTGTTCGACTGGGTCGTTGCCCGCCACATGGGCGACAACCAGCACTACGGCATGGACCACAAGGCCATGGACCACAAGGCGATGTCGCACGGCGCCGCTGGCGAAAGCCACGAAGGCCACGAGATGCCGGCCGGTGCCCATGACATGCCGGCCGAACATGCCGGACACACTGCAGACGAGCACGCCGCCGCCGGTCACACCGGCCACGCAGGCTCGGGAGAATAAGCATGAATCCGTTGGGTAAACTGACATTCGCTGACATCCCGCACGACCCGATCATCATCTCCACGCTGATCGGCGCGGGGATCGGTGGCCTGCTCGTGCTGGCCCTGATCACCAAGTTCAAGCTGTGGGGCTATCTCTGGAAAGAGTGGTTCACCTCGGTCGACCACAAGAAGATCGGCGCGATGTACCTCATCGTCGCCTTCGTCATGCTGCTGCGCGGCTTCGCCGACGCCATCATGATGCGCACCCAGCAGGCCATCGCCGCCAACGGCGCCGAAGGCTTCCTGCCGCCGCACCACTACGACCAGATCTTCACCGCCCACGGCGTGATCATGATCTTCTTCGTGGCGATGCCGCTGATCACCGGCCTGATGAACGTCGTGGTGCCGCTGCAGATCGGCGCGCGCGACGTGGCCTTCCCGTTCGTCAACTCGCTCAGCTTCTGGCTGTTCGTGGCGGGCGCGGGCCTGGTGATGATCTCGCTGGGCGTGGGTGAATTCGCGCAGACCGGCTGGCTGGCCTTCCCGCCGTTGTCGGGCAAGGAGTTCAGTCCAGGGGTAGGTGTCGACTACTACATCTGGGGCCTGCAGGTAGCAGGCCTGGGCACGACACTGAGCGGTATCAACTTCTTCATCACCATCCTGAAGATGCGTACCCCGGGCATGAAGCTGATGCACATGCCGGTGTTCACCTGGACCGCGCTGGTCACCAACGTGCTGATCATCGCCGCCTTCCCGGTGCTGACCGTCACCCTGGTGCTGCTGACCCTGGACCGTTACCTGGGCACGCACTTCTTCACCAATGACGGTGGCGGCAACGCCATGCTGTACATCAACCTGATCTGGATCTGGGGTCACCCGGAAGTCTATATCCTGGTGCTGCCGGCCTTCGGCGTGTTCTCCGAAGTGATCGCCACGTTCTCGCGTAAGGCGCTGTTCGGCTACAAGGGCATGGTGTACGCCACCGCGTGCATCGGCGTGCTGTCGTTCATCGTGTGGCTGCACCACTTCTTCACCATGGGTTCGGGTGCCAACGTCAATGCCTTCTTCGGCATCACGACGATGATCATCTCCATTCCCACCGGCGTGAAGATCTTCAACTGGCTGTTCACCATGTTCCGCGGCCGCGTGCAGTTCACCAGCCCGGTGCTGTGGACGATCGGCTTCATGGTCACCTTCACCATCGGCGGCATGACCGGCGTGATGCTGGCCATTCCGGCCATCGACTTCGTGCTGCACAACAGCCTGTTCCTGATCGCCCACTTCCATAACGTCATCATCGGCGGCGTGGTGTTCGGCATGTTCGCCGGCATTACCTACTGGTGGCCGAAGATGTTCGGCTTCCGCCTCAACGAAACCTGGGGCAAGGCCGCGTTCTGGTGCTGGTTCATCGGCTTCTACGTGGCGTTCATGCCGCTGTACATCCTGGGCTTCATGGGCATGACCCGCCGCATGCAGAGCTACCCGAACCCGGAATACCAGCCGCTGCTGGTCATTGCGATGGTCGGTGCGTTCATCATCGGCGCCGGCATCCTGTGCCAGATCATCCAGGTGGCCGTGTCGATCCGCGACCGCAAGAAGACCGCCGACCTGACCGGCGACCCGTGGGATGCGCGCACGCTGGAGTGGGAAACCTCTTCGCCGCCGTCGTTCTACAACTTCGGTTCGCTGCCCAAGGTCACCGAACTGGACGACTTCTGGGAGCGCAAGCAGCGTGGTGAGGCGTGGGAACGCCCGGCCAAGTACACCGACATCCACATGCCGCGCAACACCGGCACGGGCGTGGTGATTGGTGCCTTCAGCCTGGTATTCGGCTTCGCGATGATCTGGCACATCTGGTGGCTGGCCATCGTCGGCCTGGTCGGCATGATCGGCACCTTCATCTGGCGCACCTTCGACAAGGACGTGGATTACTACGTGCCGGCTGCCGAAGTGGAGCGCATTGAAAATGAGCACCGCCGTCACCTGCAGGCGCAGGGTCTGGTGAAATCGGAGTTGCAGGCATGAGCAGCACTATCGCCAACAACGTGAACCACGGGCACGCCGCACACGCGGCGGCCCATGGCCATGACGACCACGAACACCACGACACCGGCGAGAACACCGTCTTCGGTTTCTGGGTGTACCTGATGAGCGACTGCCTCATCTTCGCCAGCCTGTTCGCGACCTACATCGTGCTGGCCGGCGGCACCAACGGTGGCCCGGGTCCGAAGGACCTGTTCGACCTGACCTTCGTGGCGTGGGAAACCACGCTGCTGCTGGTGTCCTCGCTGACCTTCGGCCTGGGCATGATCGCGCTGCACAAGCACAAGGTCGGCCAGATGTACCTGTGGCTGGGCCTGACCTGGCTGCTGGGCTTCGGCTTCATGGTCATGGAAGTGTGGGAGTTCAACCACCTCATCCATGAGGGCTTCGGTCCGGACCACAGTGCGTTCCTGTCGGCGTTCTTCGCGCTGGTGGGCACCCACGGCCTGCACGTGAGCGCCGGCCTGCTGTGGCTGCTGATCATGTTCATCCAGATCAAGCAGAACGGCCTGACCCCGACCAACAAGACCCGCATGGCGTGCCTGAGCCTGTTCTGGCACTTCCTGGACCTGATCTGGATCGGCGTGTTCTCCGTCGTCTACCTGAAGGGAGCGCTGTAATGGCACATGACACTCACGCACACGACCACGGCCATGGCGCCGCTGGTGAAAGCCACGGCAGCGTCAAGTCGTACCTGGTCGGTTTCCTGCTGGCCGCCGTCCTCACCATCATCCCGTTCTGGGCGGTGATGAAGGGTGGCCTGCCGGTGTTCACCACCGGTGTGATCATCGTGGTGGCGGCAATCCTGCAGATCTTCGTGCACCTGGTGTTCTTCCTGCACCTGAACCGTTCGTCGGAACAGCGCTGGAACGTCAGCGCGGCGGCCTTCACCGTGGTGGTCATCGGCATCATCGTCGCCGGCACGCTGTGGGTGATGCACAACATGAACGTGCACATGATGCATTGACCCTTCGGGGTGCGATGCACGCAGAAAGGCCGCCCGGAAGGGCGGCCTTTTTGTTTGTGGTGATCCAGTCCACGCGCAACGCTGCCCGGTATTTCGCTGGCGCGGGCGGGGCACTCCGGCGGAACCGATGGCGATGCCGCCCCGGTAGGGTCGGTTCCCAAACGACCGCCGTGGACGGTGCAACGCCCGGTAACGCCTGACCTGAAACGAAGGCACGTCTGCGTTTGAAGGTCATGCGTTACCGAACGCGGAAAGGTCCACGGCGGTCGTTTGGGAACCGACCCTACCGGGTGGGTCGAACGCACAGGGGTGCGCCGCGGCGCTGGACCTACGCGGCGTTGCGCAGGAACGCTTCGGCATCCACCGGCTTGCCCAGGTGGTAGCCCTGCAGCAGGTCGCAGCCCAGCTCGTTGAGATACGCGCGCTGGCCGGCGGTCTCCACGCCCTCGGCCACGATCTGCAGCTGAAGCGAACGCCCCAGCGCCACGATCGAGGACACGATCGCCGCGTCTTCCGCGTTCTCTTCCAGGTCGCGCACGAAGGCGCGGTCGATCTTCAGCTCGGTGGCCGGCATGCGCTTGAGGTACAGCAGGCTGGAATACCCCGTGCCGAAATCGTCGATGGAGATCTTCACCCCCATCGCGGTCAGCCCGTGCAGGATCTGCAGGCTGGCTTCCACGTCCTGCATGGCAGTGGTTTCGGTCACTTCCAGGGTCAGGTGGTGCGGCGCCAGCTTGTGCTTCTCCAGCGTGCGCGTGACCGTATCCAGCAGCGTGGTGGAGGCGAACTGCAGCGGCGACAGGTTCACCGCCATCGACCACTCGACGTGCCCGGCGTCGTGCCATTGCCGCAGCTGCGCGCAGGCCTTGTCCAGTACCCAGTCGCCCAGCGGCAGGATCAGCCCGCTGCGTTCGGCGATGGGAATGAAGGTGTCCGGGCCCAGCAGCCCCAGTCCCGGGTGCTGCCAGCGCACCAGCGCTTCGGCGCCGATGACGCCACCGCCGTCGGCCCGGAACTTGGGCTGGTAATGCAGCACCAGCTCTTCGCGCTGTATCGCACGGCGCAGTTCCTGCAGCAGCTTGAGCTGGCGGTTGGCGCTGACGTGCATGGCTTCGGTGAAGAAGGTATAGCCGTTCCGACCCGATTCCTTGGTGTGGTACATGGCGGCGTCGGCGTGGGCCATCAGCTCGCGTTCGGTCCCGGCGTCGGCCGGGTACAGGGCGATGCCCAGGCTGGCGGTCACCTGCAGGTCCAGGCCGTCGATCTCGAACGGTTCGGCCACCGTCGCGATGATGCGCTCGGCGATCACCGCCGCGTCCTCGGGTACGTCGAGCTGGAACACGATGACGAACTCGTCGCCGCCCAACCGCGCGAAGGTGTCGTGCCCGCGCAGCAGCCGGCGCACGCGTTCGCTGACCTGGATCAGCAGCTTGTCGCCCAGCTGGTGGCCGTAGGCGTCGTTGATCGCCTTGAAGCCGTCCAGGTCGCAGAACATGACCGCGAAGCTGAAATTACGCCGCTTGGCCTTCTCGATGGTCTGCTCGATCCGGTCCTGCAGCAGCATGCGGTTCGGCAGCTGGGTCAGCGGGTCGTGCAGGGCGGCCTGCAGCAGCTTCTCGTTGGCCTGCGCAAGCGACTCGGCGAGCAGGCCGGTGCGGGTGCGCATCTGCCGGTCGAACAGCGAGGCGATCAACGCGATGCCCAGCGTGCCCAGGGTGGTGACGATCACCAGCACCGCCAGCCACTTGGTGTCCAGGCCGCCCGTATTGGCGGCACCGCAGATGCTGCCCTCGGGGAAGGTGGCGGCGGCCATGCCGGTGTAGTGCATGCCGACAATGGCCAGGCCCATCACCAGCGACGCCAGCCCGCGTAGCAGGGCAGGGCGGCGCTGTTCGGTGCGCAGCCGGAAGGCGATCCACAGCGCGGCGCCGGCCGCGACGATGGCGATCAGCAGCGAGGCGGCGAACCACAGCGGGTCGTAGACGATGCCCGGCTGCATGCGCATGGCGGCCATGCCCAGGTAGTGCATGCAGGCGATACCCAGCCCCATCAGCACCGCGCCGGCGATCAGGCGCGACCACGGCAGCTCGGCGTGTGAAACCAGCCACAGCGCGTAGGCGGAAGCGCCCACCGACGCTGCCAGCGAGTACAGGGTGATGGCCAGGTCATACCCGACCGGGATCGGCAGGTGGAAGGCCAGCATGGCCACGAAGTGCATGGACCAGATGCCCAGGCCCATGGCGGCGGCGCCACCGGCCAGCCACCAGCGGGCCACGCGACCTTCGGTGCTGGCGAGCCGGCCCGCCATGTCCAGCGCCGTGTAGGAGGCGAGGATGGCAACCAGCAGCGAGAAAACGACGAGACTCTGGCTGTAGGTGCCGGTCATGGAGAAGCCTGGAAGTACGGAAGAGGGGGAGGCGTGGGGGCCCGCCACGGTATCGGCCGCGCCGGGCATTGCTTGAGCGGCGTCCTGGTTGCCGTTTGGCGCACGTCTCGGTTGCTGCGACGCGGCTCGGCTATCCTGCCCGACAGCAAATGAATTGGATTTGACATGGCCAAGCGGCTTACCGCCTACGTGTGCAGCGAATGCGGCGCGGAATACAGCAAGTGGCAGGGCCAGTGCACCGAGTGCGGCGCCTGGAACGTGCTGAGCGAGATCACGCTGGAAAGCGCCACGGCGGCCAAGTCGCCGGCCGCGCGCCGTTCGGGCTGGGCGGGCAAGGTCGACGCGCCGAAGATCATGGCGCTCAAGGACGTGCAGCAGACCGAGCACCTGCGGGTCAGCACCGGCATCGGCGAGTTCGACCGCGTGCTGGGCGGCGGGCTGGTGGAAGGCGCGGTGGTGCTGGTGGGTGGCGACCCGGGCATCGGCAAGTCGACCCTGCTGCTGCAGGCGGTGGCGAAGATGGCGGCGACGCTACCGGTGCTCTACATCACCGGTGAGGAGTCGCTGTCGCAGGTGGCCGGGCGCGCGGTGCGGCTGGACCTGCCGCTGGACAACGTCAATGCGCTGGCCGAAACCCAGGTGGAGGCGATCCTGCAGCACGCCAGTGCGGCGAAGCCGAAGCTGATCGTGGCCGATTCGGTGCAGACCCTGTGGACCGAATCGCTCACCGCCGCACCGGGCTCGGTGAGCCAGGTGCGCGAGAGCGCGGCGCGGCTGGTGCGCTTCGCCAAGGAGACCGGCACCGCCGTGTTCCTGGTCGGCCACGTCACCAAGGAGGGCGGCATTGCCGGCCCGCGGGTGCTGGAACACATGGTGGACGCGGTGCTGTATTTCGAAGGCGAGAGCGGCAGCCGCTTCCGCCTGCTGCGTGCGTTCAAGAACCGCTTCGGTGCGGTGAACGAGCTGGGCGTGTTCGCGATGGGCGAGAAGGGGCTGAAGGAAGTCTCCAATCCTTCGGCGATCTTCCTGTCCGGCGGCAGCACCCGTCAGCCGGGCAGCTGCGTGATGGTCACCCGCGAAGGCACCCGTCCGCTGCTGGTGGAAGTGCAGGCGCTGGTGGATGCCTCGCCGTTGTCGAACCCGCGCCGGGTGGCGGTGGGACTGGAGCAGAACCGCCTGGCGATGCTGCTGGCGGTACTGCACCGGCACGGCGGCGTGCTGGTGGGCGACCAGGACGTGTTCGTGAACGTGGTGGGCGGCATTCGCGTGCAGGAGACGGCGGTGGACCTGCCGGTGCTGCTGGCGGTGCTGTCCTCACTGCAGGACCGGCCGCTGGCGGAAAAGACCATCGCGTTCGGCGAAGTCGGCCTTTCCGGCGAGATCCGCCCGGTGCCGAACGGCGAGGACCGCCTGCGCGAGGCGGCCACGCATGGTTTCAAGCGCGCCATCGTGCCGAAGGCGAACGCGCCGAAGACCGGCAGCGTGAAAGGCATGGAAGTCATCGCCGTGGAGCGGTTGTCCGAAGCCATCGACGCGATCTGAATCGGGCATTTCCGGCGCACGCGGCCGCGCAGGCAAACCGTGGCCGGGCTGTGCTAGTTTTCCGTTCCCGCCAGAGAAAACGATTACATGCAAGCGACTCCCCTGGACACGCAGGGCGCCAGCGAGATCCGTCGCGCCGGTGTCGACCTCAACGGATTGATGACGGTCCTTGGCAAACACCTGTATTCCACCCCGGTGGTGGCGCTGCGGGAACTGGTGCAGAACGCGCACGATTCGCTGGTGCGTCGGCGGCTGGAACAGGCGGACTGGCAGGAGGCCGGGCGGATCGAGGTGCATGGCGATCCCGTCAACGGCATTGTGCGCATCGTCGATACCGGCGCGGGCCTGACCCAGCAGGAAATCCACGACTACCTGGCCACCGTCGGCGTGGGCTATACCCGTGGCCTGCGCCAGGCGGGCGAGGATGACGAGGGGCTGATCGGCATGTTCGGGCTGGGCTTCCTGTCCGCATTCGTGCTGGCGCGCCGGGTCACCGTGCGCACCACCTCCTACCAGCAACCCGGGTTGGGCCATTGCTATGTGTCCAGCAATGCCGAGCAGTACACGGTATCGCCAATGCCTCCGCGTGCGGTGGGTACCGAGGTGGTGCTGGAACTGCATGGCAGCTACACGCACCTGGCCCAGGAGCAGACCCTGCGCGACATCCTGGGCCGCTACTGCGCGCTGCTGGGCGAACCCATCCATATCGGCCATGACGCGCGTGCGATCAATCCCGAGCCGCCGCCGTGGCGCCCGCAGGCCGGAGTAGCGCTGCATCCGCTGCAGGCGCAGCGCCGTGCGCTGGAATTTGCCGCGCACTTCGAGCGCAGCTTCGAACCGATTGCCTGCATGCCGCTGCGCGCCGAAGGCGGAAGCGACGCGGTGGGGCTGCTGTGGGTGCAGGACGGCGCGACCTACGGCACCAGTGACAACCGCAACCTGTCGGTGTTCGTGCGCGGGATGCTGCTCGACGACGACGCGCGCGACCTGCTGCCGCCGTGGGCCGGTTTCATTGGCGGGGTGATCGAATCCAGCCGGCTGACCCCCACCGCCAGCCGCGAGGACCTGCAGCGCGACGACATCTACAGCGCGGTGCAGCATGCGTTGGGCGAGGCGCTCATCGATGGACTGGTCGAGATCGCCCGGCAGCAGCCCGAAGCCTGGCGGCGCATCCTGGCCCGGCACAACGAGGCTCTGCTGGGCGCTTCGCTCTGTGATGACCGGCTCTTCCAGCTGCTGCTCGAGCACGTGCGCGTGCCCAGCTCGCAGGGTGACATCCGCGCCAGCGAACTGCCGTCGCGTGGCGCGGTGCACGTGATCCTGGACAGTGGTGGCGGCTTCGAGGAAATGCTGTTCCGCGCGATGGGCGTGCCGGTGGCGCATGGCAACCGCTATGCCGTGGTGCCGTTCCTGCGGCGCTGGACCCAGGCCAAGGGCATGCGCCTGGTGGAGCTGGGCACCGAGCAGGGCAATCGCGCGCTGTTCCAGACTGACACGCTGCCCGAGGCCGAACTGGCGTGGCTGCAGACCCACCTGGGCGATGGCGAGCAGCTGCTGCCGGCGCACTTCAGCCCGGCTGAACTGCCGGTGGTGGTGGTGCCCGATCGCGAGGCCGAGCTGAAGCGCCGCCTCGAAGACGACGAGAACGACAAGCGCGTTTCAATGGCCGCGCTGCGCCTGGCGCGGCAGTTCACTGCCCGTATCGTCGCACGTGCACCCTCGCGCCTGTATCTCAACCTGGACAACCCGGCCGTGCAGGCGCTGCTGGCGGCCATGCGCGCCGGCAATCCACAGGCCGAGGCCGCCGCGCGGCTGCTGCGCTCGCTGAAGGTGATCGTCAGCGCGCAGGGACGAGCGCAGGACGGCGGCGCGGCCAGCAGTGATCTCAACCGCGCGTTCGGCGACATCGCCGAGGCCCTGCAGCAGATGCTGCAGCCGCGCTGACATTTCGATTTTCTTTACGCATTACAGGACGGCACGACCGCATGGATATCTGGAACTGGGTGGAAAAACTGCAGGACGATCTGGGTGAGGCAGGGCAGGCGCAGAGCGCGCAGCTGCTCACCCGGCTGACCGACGAGGTCTGCGAGCTGCGCATCGATCGCGTGGATGCGCTGTTGCCCGAAGCGCGTGCGCTCGGCAAGACGCTGGGCAATCCCTGGCTGGACGTGTTCGTGGGTCACTGGGAGATGCGCAACCGGGTCGGCAACCGACTGGAGGGCGAGTCCGCGCTGGGCGATGCGGTGGCGTTGTTCGAGCGCGCGCACCGCGCCGACACGGTGGAGTGCCCACAGTCGGTGTGCGTGACCCAGGACCTGGCGGCGTGTTACGGCAATATCGATGGCCCGGGCTGGGTGCCCGAACGCATCGAGGTGTGCGAGGAAACCCTGGGGCGGATCGACCCGAGCTGGTCCTGCTTCCAGTGCCTGAGCTGCGAGAAGGCCGACGCGCTGCTGGATGATGGAAATCCCCAGGGCGCATTGGACTACCTGGACGTGCAGGCCGGTACCGTGCTGGCGCATGGTGGCAAGGTCTACGACAGCTTCCCGGAAATGCGGATCAAGATCCTGCTGGCCAGCGGCCGTGCCGCCGAGGCCCTGGCCTTGATCGACGCGCGCCAGGCCGAGGTGGAGGCCGAGGGCGACTATGAGCCGGCCAACTGCACGGTGCCGCGTCGGCTGTCGCGTGCATGGGCACTGGCGCAGCTGGGGCGGGATGAAGAGGCGTTGGAAGCCCTGGTGCCGTGGAACCAGGTGTCGCCGAATTACCGGCGCATGTGGGCGCACACGGCGGCGTTGCTGGTGCGCAGCGCGCCCGAACGCAACGGCTGGGACCTGGGGCGCCGGATGAGCGCGACGCTGGCCCACTACGCCCAGGTGGGCGCGCACCGTTTCGTGATCGAAATCGCGGGGTTGTGCGTGGACATGGCCCTGCAGCGTGGTGCGGTGTGGACCGCGCAACGCCACCTGGCGCTGGCCCGCCAACACCTGGACAGCCTGCGCCAGGACCTGGGCGCCCGCGATGCCGTGGCGGCGATGGCCGCGCGCATCGAGGCCGCCCCCGCTGTGGCCGCCCTGCCCGTGCCCGCCGAGGCCCTGTTGGACTGGCTGGTCGGGGAGGGGGCGAAGAACGAAGGGCGCGACCCCGAGCGCGAAGCGCAGTGGTTGCTGCAGGCCGTGGCGGCGCGACCCGATGATGCGGCCCTGCTGGACGTGGCGGCGTCGGCGCTTGCGGCCTGCGGTGCCGACGAGGAGGCGCTGTCCCTGCTGTGGGCGTTCGTGCAGCGTCACCCGCATGAAGATGCCTCCCCGGCCTATTCGTTGATGCGGCTGCTGGTGCAGCGTGGCGACCTGGGCGAGCTGGAACGGCTGGTGCAGCACTACCAGGCGCAGGTGCCGGTGTTCGCGCTGTGGTGCCAGGCACAGATCGCGCAGAAGCAGTCCGACTGGGCCGCGCTGGAGGAGGCCTGCTCGGCGCTGCTGGCGCTGTCGCCCGGTTCGCACGGCGCGCGCAATCTGCTGGCGATGGCCCTGATGGCCATGCAGCGCTTCCCGGATGCCGCCGCGCAGTACCGCCATCTCACCGAGGTCCTGGAGGAACCGCGCAGCGCACACTGGGACCATATGACGGCAGCCAGCGCGGCTCGCGAGTGGGCGGCCGTGCGGACGTCGGCCGCCGCAGTCGGCATGGAACTGGACAGCACCGAAGGCCCCGTCGAAGAGAACTTCGGCTGGGTGATCATCCGCTGCATGGACGGTGGCGACCCGATCGAGTACTACGCGCGCCGGACCGGCCCGGTCACCGCGCGCATCGTCGAGAACGCGCCAGCCAACCGGCGCCAGCGTGTGGACGACTGGGTGGTGTTCGACGCCGAACTGGTGCATCCGGCACCGGAGGATGAAGAGGAACGCAGTCGCTTCATGCCTACCTATGCCGAGGTCCACCTGCTGGAAAGCGGCGGGCATGCGGCGAGCTGGCTGGTGGACGGCGTGCATCCGGGCGAGGAAGCCTGGGCGGCATTCTCCGATGCGGTCAAGGACCGCGGCTGGAAGCTGTGGACCCACAGCGCGGACGACTACCAGCTTGCCGACACCCAGGCCGACGGCGAGACGCTGCCGGGGGTGCTGTTCACGATAGCGCAGCCACAGGAGGCGCCCCCGCTGGCGCTGCACCGGTTCCTGCTCGAGGCCACCGCTGGCTGGCCGCATCGGATGTGCTGGCTGCGCCTGGCCGAAGCCTGCGACCAGGACGAGCAGCGGCACCTCGATGTGATCGCACGGTACGGCCTGTAAGCGGCGCAGCGGGCGCGCCGCGGGACGTGATCAGCGCGCGCGCCCGAACACCAGTTCGATCACGAACTGGCTGCCGAAGAATGCCAGCAGCAGCAGCGCCATGGCGGTGAGCGTCCAGTGCACCGCCTTGGCGCCGCGCCAGCCATACCAGCGGCGACCGATCAGCAGCGTGCCAAACACGATCCACGACAGCACGCTCAGCACGGTCTTGTGCACCAGCTTCTGCGCGAGCAGGTCGTCCACGAACAGCACGCCGGTGACCAGGGTCAGCGTGAGCAGCGCGAAGCCCACCGCGATCACCCTGAACAGCAGGGCTTCCAGGTCCGCCAGCGGCGGCAGGGCGCGCAGCCACGGGCGGAAGTCGCGGCGGCGCAGGGCGCGTTCCTGCAGCCACAGCATGATCGCCAGCAGCGCGGCCACGCTCAGCGTGGCGTAGGCCAGCAGCGCCATCCAGGCATGGGTGGCCAGCTGCCAGCCCAGCGGCCGGCTCGGCGCATGGCCGTAGCCGTGGTACACGCCCAGCACCGCGGCGGCCATCGGGAACACCAGCACGCCCAGCGCCGCCATGCGCCCGCGCGCGGCCACCAGCGAGGTCAGCCAGGCCATGCCCAGCCCCACCAGCGACAACGCGGCGAAGAAATGCATGTCCGGCCCGCCACTGGTGCGCAGGGCCACCAGTGCGTGATAGCTGCCATGCAGGACCATCGCCGGCACCGCCGGCCACAGCCAGCCCGGCGAGCGGGCGGCGTCATCGCGCACCACCGCCCGCACCAGCAGGGCGGTGGCGACCAGGTAAAGCAGGGTGGCGATGAGAACGATTGTCATCGTTCCAGTTTCGCATACCGCGGGCCGGTAGCGATGCCCGCGTTGCCGGGCTCTGCCCGGCAACGTGGACCCCGCTATACTGTTGGTCTCTTTGTCTTTCGTTACTGAACAGGTTGCCTCCATGTTCGAGTCCCTGACCCAGCGCCTCTCCGGCACCATCGAGCGGCTGCGTGGCCGCGGTCGCCTCACCGAGGAAAACATCCGCGAGGCCACCCGCGAAGTCCGCATCGCGCTGCTGGAAGCCGACGTCGCCCTGCCGGTCGTGCAGGCGCTGGTCGAGCGCATCAAGGTGCGCGCGGTCGGCCAGGAAGTGCTCAAGTCGCTGACCCCGGGCCAGGCGCTGATCAAGATCGTCCGCGACGAGCTGACCGCGGTGATGGGCTCGGCCGCCTCGGACCTGAACCTCAACGTGCCGGCGCCGGCGATCATCCTGATGGCCGGCCTGCAGGGTGCGGGCAAGACCACCACGGTGGGCAAGCTGGCCAAGCACCTGAAGGAAAAGCGCAAGAAGAAGGTGATGGTGGTGTCGGCCGACGTGTACCGTCCGGCCGCGATCGAGCAGCTGAAGACCCTGGCCGACCAGGTCGGCGTGCTGTTCTTCCCGTCCAGCGCCGACCAGAAGCCGGAAGCCATCGTGCGCGCGGCGATCGATGACGCGCGCAAGTCGTTCGTGGACGTGCTGCTGGTCGATACCGCCGGCCGCCTGGCCATCGACGAAGCCATGATGGCCGAGATCAAGGCCCTGCATGCGGCGGTCAATCCGGCCGAGACGCTGTTCGTGGTCGATGCGATGACCGGCCAGGACGCGGCCAATACCGCCAAGGCCTTCGGTGAAGCGCTGCCGCTGACCGGCGTGGTGCTGACCAAGACCGACGGCGATGCCCGTGGCGGTGCCGCGCTGAGCGTGCGCTACATCACCGGCAAGCCGATCAAGTTCGTCGGTGTCAGCGAAAAGCCCGACGGCCTGGACGTGTTCCACCCGGACCGTATCGCCAGCCGCATCCTGGACATGGGCGACGTGCTGTCGCTTGTGGAACAGGTCGAGCAGCAGGTCGACAAGGACAAGGCGCAGAAGCTGGCCGAGAAGGTCGCCAAGGGCAAGAAGTTCGACCTGAACGACATGCGTGACCAGCTGGAGCAGATGCAGAACATGGGCGGCATCGGCGGCCTGATGGACAAGCTGCCGGGCCTGGGCCAGATTCCCGAGCACCTCAAGCAGCAGGTCAGCCAGGGCAAGGAAGTGCCGCGCATGATCGCCATCATCAACTCGATGACCAAGAAGGAACGCCGCAATCCGGGCCTGCTCAACGGCTCGCGCCGTGCCCGCATCGCCCGCGGCTCCGGCCTGACCCCGGCCGACGTCAACAAGCTGATGAAGCAGTATCAGCAGATGGAAAAGATGATGAGCAAGATGGCCGGTGGCGGCATGAAGGGCATGATGCGCAGCATGAAGGGCATGATGGGCGCCATGGGCGGCCGCGGTGGCCTGCCGTTCCGCTGATCAAGGCGCCGGTCATCGGTCCGCCCGCGTAGCGACACGCCATGCGTGTCCCCGGAACGCCGGGGGTATCCTGTACCCCGTCGACCCCCAAGGTGCGCCCCGCATGACCGACCCGCGAATCCTCGAACGCGCCGACAGCTTCTGTCGGCGTTTTTCATTGCAGTCCCCGATCCTGCTTGCCCCCATGGCCGGCGCCTGCCCGGTGCCGCTTTCGGCTGTGCTGGCCAACGCCGGCAGCATGGGCGCGATGGGCGCGGTGCTGTCGCAGCCGCAGGATATCGTGGCGTGGATGGATGCGTTCCGCGCGCAGTCCAGCGGCCCGGCGCAGGTCAATGTGTGGATTCCGGACGCACCGCCGCTGCGTGACGCCGGCGCCGAAGCAGCCACCCGTACCTTCCTCGCGCAATGGGGCCCTGAAGTTCCGGCCGAAGCAGCCGACGCCGGCCCGGCCGATTTCGACGCGCAGTTCGATGCACTCATCGCCGCGAAACCCGCGGTCGCCTCCACCATCATGGGCGTCTTCACCGCCGCCCAGGTGCAGCGCCTGAAGGACGCCGGCATCGCCTGGTTCGCCTGCGCCACCACCCTGGCCGAAGCGCTGGCGGCCGAAGCGGCCGGGGCGGACGCGGTAGTGGCGCAGGGCTTCGAGGCCGGTGGCCATCGCGGCGCGTTCGATCCGGCAGCGGCCGAGCGCCAGCTGGTGGGGCTGTTCGCGCTGGTACCGCGCCTGGCCGACCGCCTGCAGGTGCCGGTGATTGCCGCAGGTGGCATTGCCGATGGCCGCGGGGTGGCCGCTGCGCTGATGCTGGGTGCCAGCGCGGTGCAGGTCGGCACTGCGTTCCTGCGCACGCCCGAATGCGCGATCGATCCGGCGTGGTCGCAGGCACTGGCAGTGGCCGAACCGGAAGATACCTGGCCCACCCGCGCGTTCAGCGGTCGACTCGGCCGCGGCATTGCCACCGCCTATGTGCGCGCCGCCGCCGACCCGAGCGCGCCGCCACCGCGCCCGTACCCGGTGCAGCGTGGCCTGACCGCGCCGATGCGCGCACAGGCCAACCGCGAACATCGCATCGAGGCGATGCAGGCATGGGCAGGGCAGGCGGCGTGGCTGGCGCCCGAGCGCCCGGCGGCCGAGGTGCTGCAGGCGATGTGGGCCGACGCGCGCGGGCTGCTGGGATGAGCGTGTACTGCAACGGCCACCGTGCCGGCGCCGACGAACTGTCGGCGGCGCTGGTCAATTACGGGCACTTCACCTCGATGCAGGTGCGCGGCGGGGCGGTGCAGGGGCTGGACCTGCACCTGCGGCGCCTGCGCGCGGGTACCCAGACGCTGTTCGGCACGGTGCTGGACGGAAGCCAGGTGCAGGCGTGGATCGCGCACGCGCTGCAGGCCGAGGGCAGGGTCGATGCCTCGGTGCGGGTGACGGTGTTTTCGCAGGCATTCGATTTCCGCCAGCCGCTGCAGGCCGTACCGGTGGATGTGCTGGTGGCGGTGTCGGCGCCGGTGACGCTGCCGGCAACGGCGCGGCGCGTGCGCAGCGTGGTGTACCAGCGCGAGCTGCCCCATCTGAAGCATGTGGGCACGTTCGCCTTGTTCGAGCACCGTCGGCAGGCGCTGCAGGCCGGGTACGACGACGCGCTGTTCGTGGATGCGCAGGGTGCGATCAGCGAAGGCACCACATGGAATATCGCGTTCGGGCGCGGCGGTGAGCTGGTGTGGCCGCAGGCCCCGGCGCTGCGCGGAACGCAGGAACGGCTGCTGCAGGCCGGGTGGGGCGGGGAACCGCAGCTGGCGCGGGTGCGGTTGGACGACCTGGCCGGGTTCGACGCGGCCGTTGCCTGCAATGCGGCAGGGGTGTGGCCGATAACCAGTATTGATGGGCACCGATTCACCGGGTCAGAGGCATTGGTACAGCGGGCCATCACCACGATTGCCGGGCAGCCATGGGAACCGCTGGCGTGAGGCGGCACGACCAACGGTCGTGCCCTACCGCGGAGACCACCCCTGCTGGTCGGTCACCGGTAGCGCACGACCGTTGGTCGTGCGACGCCGCAACGCGGCGGGCAGGCCCCATTCAGCTTCAAATGCCCCGCTGGGCTTGGAATGCCCGCACCCCGCCGCTATAATCGCCGGCTTACCGCGCCATCCTGGCGACTGGGCAATAGAGGAAGTATCACCATGGTCAAGATCCGACTGACCCGCGGCGGCGCCAAGAAGCGTCCGTTCTACCACATCATCGTGACCGACTCGCGCAGCGCGCGCGACGGCCGCAACATCGAGCGCGTTGGCTTCTACAACCCGGTCGCACAGGGTGCCGAATCGCGCATCGTGCTGGACCTGGCCAAGGTCGACGCATGGGTTGCCAACGGCGCCCAGATGACCGACAAGGTCCGCAACCTGTACAAGGAAGCGACCAAGGCCCAGGCCGTCGCGGCCTGATCCTGAAGGGCCGCGCCTGGCGCGGCCCGTCGGCATACGCAGATGAAAGATACCGAGCGCCGCATCCTGCTGGGCAGGATTGTCGGCGCTTTTGGTGTGCGAGGCGAGATCAAGCTCGAGTCCTGGACCGAGCCGCGTACCGCCATCTTCAACTATCAGCCCTGGATCCTGCGGACACCCGCCGGCCAGGAGAGCACCCTCAAGGGCGCGCGCGGACGTCAGTCCGGCAAGCACCTGGTGGCGGTGTTTCCCGATGTCACCGACCGCGACGTGGTCGAAGCGATGTACGGGACCGAAGTCTATGTAGCACGCAGCGCGCTGCCGCCGCCGAAGGCCGACGAGTATTACTGGGTCGATCTGGAGGGGTTGCAGGTGAGCACCGTCGAGGGCGTCGAACTGGGCCGGGTCTCGCACCTGTTCTCGACCGGCGCCAACGATGTGCTGGTGGTGCAGGGCGATCGCGAGCGGATGATTCCATTCGTGCAGCCTGACTTCGTAGTGTCGGTGGATTTCGAGGCCAATCGCGTCATTGTCGATTGGGATCCGGAGTTCTGATCGATGCGTATCGACGTCATCACCCTGTTTTCGGAGTTCATGGCGCAGTCGGCCGCGCTGGGCGTGGTCGGCCGTGCGGCCGAGCGCGGCCTGCTCGACCTGCATGGCTGGAACCCGCGTGACTACGCCGAGGGCAACTATCGCCGGGTGGACGACCGTCCGTTCGGCGGCGGCCCCGGCATGGTGATGCTGATCGAGCCGCTGCGCGCCTGCCTGGCTGCAGCGAAGGCTGCGGATCCGACCCCGGCCCCGGTGATCTACCTCAGCCCGCAGGGGCGGCCGCTGACCCAGGCCAAGGTCCGGGAACTGGCCGCGCTGCCGCGGATGATCCTGCTGTGCGGGCGCTACGAAGGCGTGGACGAACGCTTCCTGGCCGCCGAGGTGACCGAGGAGATCTCGATCGGTGATTACGTGCTGTCCGGCGGTGAGCTGGGCGCGGCGGTGATCGTGGACGCGGTGACCCGGCTGCAGGAAGGCGCCCTCAACGACGCCGAATCGGCTGCGCAGGACAGTTTCGAAGGCCCGCAGGGGCTGCTGGACTGCCCGCATTTCAGCCAGCCGGCGCACCATGAGTGGGGCGATGTCCCCGACGTGCTGCGTTCCGGCAACCACGCCGCCATCGCCCGCTGGCGCCGGCAGCAGTCGCTGCTGCGCACCGCGCTGCGTCGCCCGGACCTGCTGGACGAAGCCAGCCTGTCCAAGGCCGACCGGATCCTGCTGGAGCAGGCCAAGGCCGACCTCCCTTGACGCCTGATGGGGTCTGCATCGCCGACCGCTGACCGGCGCACGCGCTCCCACCCGGTAGCGCCGACCGTTGGTCGGCCAAGGCGGTCCGTGGGCCGGCCAACGGCCGGCGCTACCGGACTGGTAACAGAGCCAGAAACTGGTTAGAATCGCGGATTCCCATCAGGCCCTCACCGGCCCGATGGTAGGAATCCCTACAAAAAACGTGCAGCACAGTCCGGTGACTGCATGAGCCCACGTTGTCGAACGACACGACCACCCGAACTACTATCGGTGCACCCATGAGCAAGCTGAACAAGACCATTCTTTCGGATTTCGAATCCGCCCAGATTACCCGTGAGCTGCCGCAGTTCAGCCAGGGTGACACCATCGTCGTCAACGTGAAGGTGAAGGAAGGCAACCGTGAGCGCGTGCAGGCTTACGAAGGCGTCGTCATCGGCACCAAGAACGCCGGCCTGAACTCGGCTTTCACCGTCCGCAAGATCTCGCACGGCTACGGCGTCGAGCGCGTCTTCCAGACCCACAGCGCCATCATCGACTCGGTCGAAGTGAAGCGTCGTGGTAAGGTCCGCGCCGGCAAGCTGTACTACCTGCGCGGCCTGGAAGGCAAGGCTGCCCGCATCAAGGAAGATCTGGCTGCTGCAGCGCAGGCCAAGGCCGCGCGCCTGGCCGCCAAGGCTGCCCAGTAATTCCGGCGTGGGGTACCGACCAACGGTCGGTACCTACCCAACCAGACGGCCACCTTCGGGTGGCCGTTTGCGTTTCAGGCCCCTTGGGACACGCATGGCGTGTCGCTAAAAGGTGGGGCGTCGTGCGTCTGCGTTTGGGGCTGCCTGGGACACGCATGGCGTGTCGCTACGGGGTGGTGCATCGTGCGCTGGATGGTCGCGTAGGGACACGCCATGCGTGTCCACGCCATCTAACCGCGTTCGACCCCGGCAATCGGCGGTGCGGGATCGGCGACCGGCGACGGCGGCGATGCCGGAATTTCGGCGGGCGCCGCTACTTCCTGGCGATGGGCAGGCAACATGCGCGCCTTGCGCCAGCCGCCCCAGCGGTAATACGCCAGTGACATCAGCATCGCGCAGAACGAGCTGACCGGGAAACTCCACCACACCGCATCGGCGCCCCAGCGGTCCTGCAGCAGCTCGGCGAACGGCACCCGGATTCCCCACAATGACGCGGCCAGGATCAGCAGCGGCGGAATCACCGCGCCGGTCGAGCGCACTACGCCGGAGATCACGAAGTTCACGCCGAAGAACAGGAACGACCACACCGCGATGTGGTTGAGGTGGCGCGCCACGTCCAGCGCCGCGCTGCCGCTGGGCAGGAACAGCGCCAGCGTGTAGCGGTCGAGCAGGATCAACGGCAGGATCAGCACGCCGGTGAGCAGGAAGTTGTACAGCACGCCGCTGCGCGCGGTCCCGCGCACGCGCGACCAGTTGCCTGCGCCCACGTTCTGCGCCGCCATCGACGAGCAGGCCGCACCGATCGCCATCGCCGGCATCTGCACGTAGGTCCACAACTGCAGCGACGCGCCATAGGCCGCTGCGGTATCGGTACCGTAGCTGTTGACCATGGTCATCATCATGATCATCGACAGCGAAATCAGCACCATCTGCAGCCCCATCGGCACGCCCTTGACCACCAGCGCGCGCAGGATCACCAGGTCCACCTTGAACAGGTGCATGTCCTTGCGCCCCAGCCACAGCACATGGCGCTTGTTGCGCATGTACCAGAGCAGGCCGACCAGCGACAGCGTCTGTGCGATCAGCGTGGCCCACGCCGCGCCGGCGATGCCCAGCTGCGGGAACGGCCCGATGCCGAAGATCAGCAGCGGATTGAAACCGATGTCCAGCACCACCGACAGCAGCAGGAACCGGAACGGCGTGCGCGAATCGCCCACGCCGCGCAGCGCCGAGCTGAGGAAGGCAAAGGCGTACAGCGTCGGCATCGCCAGGAAGATCACCTTCAGGTAGGCCTCGGCCAGTGGCAGCGACGCGGCGGGGGTGCCCATCGCCGCCAGCAGCGGGTGCGACAGCCACCAGCCGGCGACCGCGATCACCACCGACAGCCCGATGAAGAAGGTGGCACTGGTGCCCATCACCCGCCGCGCCTGCGGGATGTCGCGTGCCCCCATCGCCTGGCCGATCAGGATGGTGGCGGCCATGCCGATGCCGAACACCGACCCGATCAGGAAAAACATGATGTTGTTGGCGTTCGCGGTCGCGGTCAGCGCCGCCTCGCCGAGGAAACGCCCCACCCATATCGCATTCACCGATCCGTTCAGCGACTGGGCGATATTGCCGGCCAGGATCGGCAGGGCGAACAGGAACAGATTGCGCCCGATCGGGCCGGTGGTGAGGTCAAGCGGCGCTTTGGCCATGTGCTATGGAGATCAGGCGTGGACAGCGGCACACTAGCACCACGCCCATCAACGGGATATTGCGATGCGCCACTCCGCGTCCCACTGCACGACCGCCGCGCCGGACGTTCCGGTCGCGCGCCGGCGCGCGACCCGCCCGGCTGACCGGTTCATCCCCGTCGTATTGGCGGTCTTGATTGCCGCCGCGCTGCCCGCATGTTCGAGTACGGATGACCGCCTGCGCGACGCGCAGGTACGGCCCATGGACCGACCCGAATGCCAGGTCGGCAGCCAGCGCCGCGATCTGGATGCGGGCGTGCCCGTGCTGATCGGTGGCACCGGTTGCCGTGGCAACCCGTCGGCACCGCAACCGTTGAATCGACGACCGGCCGAGCCGGGGAGCTGAACCACCCGCATGACAGAAGCACAACCGTTGGTCGCCGCCTCCGTGCGGCTGGACGTGTGGCTGTGGGCCGCACGCTTCTACAAGACCCGCAGCTTGGCCAAGCAGGCGGTGGAAACCGGCAAGGTCGACGTGGCCGGGCAGCGGCCGAAATCCTCGCGCGCGGTGCGCGTGGGCGAGCAGCTGCAGATCAGCCGCGGCGATGAGGTGTATGACGTACAGGTGCGTGGCCTGAGCGACCTGCGCGGCCCGGCGCCGGTGGCGCAGCAGCTGTACGAGGAAAGCGAAGCCTCGCGCGCGCGAAGGGCGGAGCAGCGTGCGCAGCGCGCGGCCATGAAGAACGGCTACCTGCCGCCGGAGCATCGCCCCGACAAGCGCGCGCGCCGGCTGATCAAGGCCTTGGGCGATCTCGACGCCATGTGACGCGTGGGCGCGACGAAACACGGTGACGAAACGTGATGCCGACGCGCGAAGCAACACGGTAGCGCCGGCCGCTGGCCGGCCCAGGCGGTCCCAATGCAGGCCAACGGCCGGCGCCACCGCAACAACTCCCGGGTAGCGCACGACCGTTGGTCGTGCGCCCGCAGAACCGGCCTCACCGGTGCAGATCGTACCGGTCCAGCTCCATCACCCGTGCCCAGGCAGCGACGAAGTCATTGACGAACTTCTTCTCGCCATCCGCACTCGCATACACCTCGGCAATCGCACGCAGCACCGAGTTCGAGCCGAACACCAGGTCGGCACGGCTGCCGGTCCAGCGCTTGCCGCTGCCGTTGCGGTCCACGCCTTCATAACCATCGCCGCTGGCCTTCCACTGCGTGCGCATGTCCAGCAGGTTGACGAAGAAGTCGTTGCTCAGCGTGCCCGGTCGATCGGTCAGCACGCCCTGCGTGTTGCCGTCCACGTTGGCGCCGAGCACACGCAGGCCGCCGACCAGCGCGGTCAGTTCGGGGCCGGTGAGCGTCAGCAGCTGCGCCTTGTCGATCAGCAGCGCTTCGGCGGGCACGCTGTAACGGCCCTTCACGTAGTTGCGGAAGCCATCGGCGTACGGCTCCAGCACCGCGAACGATTCCACATCTGTCTGGTCCTGGCTGGCATCGGTGCGGCCCGGCGTAAACGGCACGCTGACCTCGTGCCCGCCGGCCTTGGCCGCCTGCTCCACGCCGACGTTGCCTGCCAGCACGATCAGGTCCGCCAGCGACACCTGCGAGCCGCCGTCACCCTTGAAGCCGGCCTGGATGTTTTCCAGCGCGGCCAGCACCCTGGCCAGCTGCTGCGGCTGGTTCACTGCCCAGTTCTTCTGCGGGGCCAGGCGGATGCGCGCGCCATTGGCACCGCCGCGCTTGTCCGAGCCGCGGAAGGTGGACGCCGAGGCCCATGCGGTGGAGACCAGCTCCGCCACGCTCAGCCCGGAAGCGGCGATCTGCTGCTTGAGCGTGCTGATGTCCTGCGCGCTGATCACGGTCGTCGGCGCGTCCGGCACCGGGTCCTGCCAGATGAACGTTTCCGCCGGCACTTCCGGACCGAGGTAGCGCGCGCGCGGGCCCATGTCGCGATGGGTCAGCTTGAACCAGGCGCGCGCGAACGCATCGGCAAACAGCTGCGGGTTCTCCAGGAAGCGCCGCGAGATCTTCTCGTAGGCAGGGTCCATGCGCAGCGACAGATCGGTGGTGAGCATGGTGGGGCGGTGCTTCTTTGACGGGTCGTGCGCGTCCGGAATGACCGCCTCGGCGTCCTTGGCCACCCACTGGTGCGCACCGGCCGGGCTCTTGGTCAGTTCCCATTCGTTGCCGAACAGGATCTCGAAGAAGTCGTGGCTCCACTGCGCCGGGGTGCGCGTCCAGGTGACTTCCAGGCCGCTGGTGATGGTGTCGCCGCCCTTGCCACTGCGGAAGCTGTTGGCCCAGCCCAGGCCCTGGTGCTCCAGCCCTGCGGCTTCCGGTTCCACGTCCACGTTGTCGGCCGGGCCGGCACCATGGGTCTTGCCGAAGCTGTGGCCGCCGGCGATCAGCGCCACGGTCTCTTCGTCGTCCATGGCCATGCGGCCGAAGGTGTCGCGGATGTCGATGGCGGCCTTGAGCGGGTCCGGATTGCCGTCCGGGCCTTCGGGGTTCACGTAGATCAGGCCCATCTGCACGGCGGCGAGCGGGTTTTCCAGATTGCGCGAGTGGATGTCGCCGTCGGCGTCGTCATCGGACACCAGCACGCCATGGTCTTCGACCACGCCTTCGGAGCCATGCGCATAGCGCACGTCGCCACCCAGCCAGGTGGTCTCTCGGCCCCAGTACACGTCCTGGTCCGGTTCCCAGGTATCCGGGCGCCCGCCGGCGAAGCCGAGCGTCTTGAAGCCCATCGACTCCAGCGCGACGTTGCCGGTGAGGATCAGCAGGTCGGACCAGGAAATGGCCTGGCCGTACTTCTGCTTGATCGGCCACAACAGGCGGCGCGCCTTGTCCAGGCTGACGTTGTCCGGCCAGCTGTTGAGCGGGGCGAAACGCTGCTGGCCACGACCGCCGCCGCCGCGCCCGTCGCCGATACGGTAAGTGCCGGCGCTATGCCAGGCCATGCGCACGAACAGGCCGCCGTAATGGCCGAAGTCGGCCGGCCACCAGTCCTGCGAGTCGGTCATCAGCGCGGTCAGGTCGGCCTTGAGTGCGGCGTAGTCGAGCCCGGCGAAGGCCTTGGCGTAGTCGAAGTCCGCATCCAGCGGGTGCGAACGGGACGAATGCTGGTTGAGCAGGTCAACACGGAGCTGGTTCGGCCACCAGTCGCGATTGGTGGTGGCATCGCCGACGAGGGCGTGGTTGAACGGGCACTTCGCTTCGCTTTTCATGGGCTGTTACCTGTGGACTGGCGAATGAGGGAATGGCCTCGCGGGGGAGACGCAGAGGGAGCGCCTTTACGTTAAGCAGGGTGGAGTGATTGGTAAAAGTGAATGATTCAACCAAAGTGATAGGGAGGGGCTATCAAAACTGCCGGGCGGGCTGGCCCGGCGCGCGCGGCCACGCTCAGCGCTTGCCGAGGAAGCCAATCAGGTCCGTCACATCGGTCTTTCCATCGCCGTTCTGATCGAGCATGCCGCCGAGCAGACCGGTGAAGCCGCCACTGCCGGCAGGCGGTGCTTCCTGTCCGAGGGCCTGGCTGAGTTGGCCGGCATTGCCCTGCTGGGCGAACCGTTGGGCCAGGAACGACATTACGATCGGGGCCAGGATGGCCAGCAGCTGGCCGGAGCGACCGCTGTCGAGGCCGGTCTGCTGGCCCAACGCCTGCGCGGCCTGCGGGGTCTGGCCGCCAAACACATGGCCGAGGATGCCGGCACCGTTGGTGGCACTGCCGCCGCCACCGCCCAACACCGCGCCGAGGATGCTGCCGAGGTCGAAGCCTCCGCCGCCGCCGCCGCCGCCGGCCAGGTGGTCCTTCTGAAGCGCATTGAGCAGCGACTGGGCGCCTTGGGGTTGGCTGGCATTCCTGCCCAGTGCGCCCATCAACAGGGGCAGGGCTGCGGTGACCGCCTGCGACGCCTGGTCCTGGTCCAGCCCGAGCTGCCGGGACACCTGCTGTACGCCGGGACCCTGTAGCTGGGACAACAACGTTTCGGTGAGCGAGTTCGTATTCACGATCGACTCCTTTGCCCCGGGATGGGGCCGCCGGAGCATAACGCCGCCTGCACGAAGAAAATGCGAAGCCTTCACGCGGGCGCCGCCCGCGTGAAGGCGGTAGGTCACGACCGTTGGTCGTGACGCCTGACTGGTAGGTCACGACCGTTGGTCGTGACGCCTCAAACCAGCGCCTTCAACCGGTACAACGCCTCCAGCGCCTGCTTCGGGGTCAGCTCATCCGGATCCAGCGCGGCCAGCGCCTCCTGCGCCTTGGTCGAGGGCGCGGTGAACAGCCCGAACTGCTGCGGCGCGTCCAGCGCCTGCGGGGCCATGGTCGCGGCCACGGTCTCGCCGCCCCGCTGCTCCAGTTCGGCCAACCTGCGCCGCGCCTGGGCCACGGTGGCACGCGGCAGGCCGGCCAGCGCCGCCACCTGCAGGCCGAAGCTGCGGTTGGCCGGGCCGTCCTTCACCGCATGCATGAACACCAGCGCATCGCCATGTTCCACCGCGTCCAGGTGCACGTTGGCGATGCCGCTGGGGCCGCCCTGGTGCTGCTCGTCGGCGAGTGCGGTCAGTTCGAAGTAGTGCGTGGCGAACAAGGTGTAGCAGCGGTTCTCGTAAGCGAGGTGGCGCGCCACCGCATCGGCCAGCGCCAGGCCGTCGTAAGTGGAGGTGCCGCGGCCAATCTCGTCCATCAGCACCAGCGACTGCGCGGTGGCGTGGTGCAGGATGTAGCTTGTTTCGCTCATTTCCACCATGAAGGTGGACTGCCCGCGCGCGAGGTCGTCGCCGGCGCCGATGCGGGTCAGGATGCGGTCGATCGGCCCGATCACCGCCCGACTGGCCGGCACGAAGCTGCCGATGTGGGCCAGCAGCACGATCAACGCGTTCTGGCGCATGTAGGTGGATTTACCGCCCATGTTCGGACCGGTGATCACCAGCATGCGCCGGTCCGGATGCAGGTCCAGGTCGTTGGGTTCGAACGGCTGCTCGCGCACCGCTTCCACCACCGGGTGGCGGCCGCGCTCGATGCGCAGGCACGCGCCGGTGTCCAGTTCCGGGCGCGCCCAGTCCAGCGCCTGCGCGCGTTCGGCGAAACCGGCGAGCACGTCCAGCTCGCTCAGCGCGGCGGCGCACTGCTTGAGCGGTTCCAGTTCGCTGCCCAGCGTGTCCAGCAGCTGTTCGTACAGCAGCTTCTCGCGCGACAGCGACCGTTCGCGCGCCGACAGCACCTTGTCTTCGAACGACTTCAGTTCTTCGGTGATGTAGCGCTCGGCATTGGTCAGGGTCTGGCGGCGGGTGTAGTGCACCGGCGCCTTGTCGCTCTGGCCCTTGCTGATTTCGATGTAATAGCCGTGCACGCGGTTGTAGCCGACCTTCAACGTCGCGATGCCGCTGCTGGCCCGTTCGCGCTGCTCCAGGTCGATCAGGAACTGGTCGGCGTGGGTGGACAGGCGGCGCAGCTCGTCCAGCTCGGCGTCGTAGCCTTCGGCGATGACACCGCCATCGCTGAGCTTCATCGGCGGGGCAGGGGCGATGGCCGAGGCCAGCAGGTGCGCGCATTCGTCATGCGAACCCAGCGCGTCGCGTAATGCCACCAGCCGTGGCGAATCCAGCGGCGCCAGCACCGCGCGCACCTCCGGCAACAGGCCCAGGCCGTCGCGCAGGGTGGAGAAATCGCGTGGGCGCGCCGAGCGCAGCGCCACGCGGGTGAGGATGCGTTCGAGGTCGCCCAGCGCACGGAAGGCCTCGCGCACATCGCCGTCTGCACCGCGGTCGATCAGCGTGGCCACTGCATCATGGCGCTGCACCAGCACCTCGCGCAGGCGCAGCGGGCGGTGCAGCCAGCGCCGCAGCAGGCGCCCGCCCATGGGCGTGACCGTGGTGTCGAGCACACCCAGCAGCGTGTTGCGGGTGTCGCCATCCACGCGCGTGTCCAGCTCCAGGTGGCGGCGCGTGGCCGCGTTCATCGCAATCGCTTCGCTGGCGTTTTCCGTGGCAATGGCGGTCAGGTGCGGCAGGCGCTGTTTCTGGGTTTCTTCCACGTACCCCAGCAGTGCGCCGGCCGCCGCGGTGGCGCGCGGCTTGTCGTCGATGCCAAAACCGGTGAGGTCGTGCAGCTTGAAGAACGCCAGCAGCTGGCGGCGGCCGCTGTCGGCGTCGAACAGCCACGGCGCACGGCGGCGGATGCCGCTGCGCTGCTTCAGGAAGTCCGGCCAGTTCTCTTCGTCCGGCACCAGCAGTTCGGCAGGTTCCAGGCGGGCCAGTTCGGCTTCCAGCGCGTCGTCGGTATCGACCTCGTTGACCAGGAAGCGGCCGCCGGCCAGGTCGGCCCAGGCCAGCCCGTAGCCATTCTTGCCGCGCGACAGTGCCATCAGCAGGGTGTCGCGGCGCTCGTCCAGCAGCGCCTCGTCGGTGACGGTGCCGGGGGTGACGATGCGCACCACCTTGCGCTCGACCAGGCCCTTGGCCAGCGCCGGGTCGCCGATCTGTTCGCAGATCGCCACCGACTCGCCCAGCGCCACCAGCCGCGCCAAGTAGCCTTCGTAGGCATGCACCGGCACCCCGGCCATCGGGATCGGCGCGCCGCCGGAGCTGCCGCGCTGGGTCAGGGTGATGTCCAGCAACCGCGCCGCCTTGCGCGCGTCGTCGTAGAACAGCTCGTAGAAGTCGCCCATGCGGAAGAACAGCAGCAGGTCCGGGTAGTCGGACTTGGCTGCAAAGAACTGCTTCATCAACGGGGTGTGTTCGGCGGGCTTCTGGGTCACGCGGGGTCCATCGGTGGCGGGGCCATGGGGTGGCCGGACGTCACATTGTAGGGGAGGGCTGCCGCAGGCACCGGATTGACCGGTAGGGTCGGTCGCAAGACGACCGCCGATGGCGCGTCCACGCCCGGTAGCGCATGACCTTGAACGGAGAGGTGGCTCCGGTCGTGGTCCATCCGTCACCGGGCGTTGGTGCTGCACGTGCGGTCGTTTGGGAACCGACCCTACCAGGCCCCCGGGAGGGTTGCATTGATCGACGCCCAGCACCCCGTATCGAACCACATGCTTGTCATTCCCGCGGCCCACACTTGAGGGCTGTGCGCCCTATTGCCCAGCCCCGCCTTCCGTCTTGACCACGGCGGGGGTCGTCCAGCGCCCATCCAGCAATTCCGGCTTGGGACGGTAGTAGCGCATGAACATGACGAACGGTCCATCGGGTGCCGGCAGCCAATTGGCCTGCCTCTCTTTTCCAGGGGAATCGGACTGGATGTAGATCGTCAATCCGCCATCCGCGTCTTTCTTCAATCCGGGCAACATCGGCGAGTTGATGAGATAGCGGTCAATCGGGTTCTTGACCAGCAACTGCTGCGGCAAGCCATACATCGTGACTGACCAGAACGCATCCACGGGCGGCAATTGATCCTTGGCGAATCGCAGTGTGTATGCGCCTTTGCTGCCGTCCAAGGGTTGCCCATGGGAGTCCTTGTCCAGGATCGGATACATCGCCTCTTCGCGGGAGTTCGCGCCGATGCCCACCTGGGTGCCGGTGGCGCGGGCGACGTAGTCGTTCTTCAGGAAATCCCGGTTGCCGAACAAGGCATCGGTTTTTCCCCCCAAGGACGCACGCTTGTCATCGATCAGCTTTTGCCCCTCGGCCATGCCCTCCTCGAGCGCGTCCTGCATCGGGGGCGGCAGGCGGTTGGCATCGAAGGGCTTGCCGGGCTCGATGCCCAACTGGGCAAGGCGTGCACGCAGGGCAGTCTCACTCGGATGTGGCGGTTGCGCGAACTGCAGAAGGAAGGCCAGCTGGTTGAAGAACTCCAGCGAAGTCCTGTCCTCCGCCGGCGGGGTTGGCTTGATCCACGCGATGGCGGGCGCCGGTGGCGGAGCCTGCGTTCCTGCGAACGCCGACAAGGGCTGCACTTTATAGCCGGCCTGTATCTTCTTCACGTTCGCCAGGTCGGCGGCGTTGAACAGCTGTGTTCTCCCGACCACGCTGACCAGGTCGGTCTCGGACCGGATCACCTTGGTGATGCCCTTGGGTGCCTCTCCCTTCCAACCCGGCCCGGCGATAAGGAAGGTGCCACCGTCGTTGCCGGTCGTGCGGCTTCCGATGTAATCAAAATTGAAGGTATAAAGATCCATCAGCTGGAAGACGAAGTAGCGGTCCTTCTCCATCTTTGGCACCGTGATGACGACCGGTTCCGCCCGCAGATCCAGCATGGCAAAGGAATAAGGGGTGTCCGAATTGGGCGTAACGAATGCGGTGTCGTCCGGGGTGAACACCCGGGCGATGTTCAGGATGGAATTGAATGGGCCCTTGTATTGAGGATTGGAGGTGTCGACGTTGAATGCGTAGACGGTCTTGTAGGTGTCCACCATCGGGACGCCGTAGACGTAAGCATCCCTGGCGGTCGCCTTGGCTTCCTGTAGCGCTGATGCGTCTGTCGACGCTTGCGCGGGAGGAGCCGATTGATCCGCCTTGGCCGGAGCAACCTTCTCTTTGTCTGACGATGCTTGATCGCTACACGCGCTGAGCGTCATGCAGCCGGCAAGGGCAAGGAGCATTCCGATCCCTGGAGCGGACGGAGTTCGATGGTCGTGCATGCGGCTTCTCCTCGGTGATGTTGTTTGCCGGATATATGCCGTACGGAAATCAAGGCGTCTGTGTCTCAACGGGCTGTAGAGGGACGAACTGCCTTCAGTGGCAGCGGGACTCGGACCGTAAACGCGTCCACCGCGCTGCAGCGTCTGACGCCACTGTGGCTTTCCCGCCGGACATGGGACAAGAGCGTATCCACTGTCTCTGGCCCAGTATTTCTACTGAAATCGGAGCACGACCCCCAAGTCATGGGCCGCGCAAACTGCTTGGCGCGTAGTCCGAGCGCATGAAGCTCCGGGATGCGCATTGATGTTGAGCGGAGAAGTGGCTTCGGTTGTGGTCCATGCGTCACCTGGCGTTGGTGGTGCACGTGCGGTCGTTTGGGAACCGACCCTACCAGCCCTTGCGCTACTGCCTCGTGGGGATCAGCTACTTGCCAGGCTATGTGGGGCGGCCGGCCTCAGGCAAGAAGCTTGCAGCTCTGTGCGGCGGGTCGGGTTCAGCGGGCATCTGGGTCAAGCGGGGCACATCGCTGGCGGGGGGCATGGGGTGGGCGGACGTCACATTGTAGGGATGGGCGGTACAGACGGCCGCCGGAGGTGGACCTCGGGACCGGCGCTTCCGCCTGCTGCAGGCACTGGACTCACCGGTAGGGTCGGTCGCAAGACGACCGCCGATGGCGCGTCCACGCCCGGTAACGCATGACCTTGAACGGAGGGGTGGCTCCGGTCGTGGTCATGCGTCACCGGGCGTTGGTGCTGCGCGTGCGGTCGTTTGGGAACCGACCCTACCGGTCCCGGCCTATCGGCCCAGCGGGCTCAGCGACGTTCCAGGGTAATACTCGGATGCGCCGCGAAGATCTCCATGACGATCTGGAAGTAGGTCTGGCCGTCGCCGGCGTCGAGCGCCTGCAGTTGATCGGTAATGGCGCGCGCATTGAAGGTGCCGCTCCCATCCAGCTTGGCCTGCAGCCATGCACGGGTGGCCGCCACGCCCAGCGCATTCCGGGCGTGCTCGATGTCATGCCAGATCAGAGTGGCTACGGCGTGCCCCGCCAGCACGCCGTAGCCGCCGTACAACATGTCATCCAACGCATCCAGGCTGTGAGCCAACTGCCAATCCTCACCGCTCATGAAAACGCGGTTGATCTCGTCGTAAAAGCTCGCGATGTCGTGCACCGCGCTGCCGTTCATTCTCAGGATGAGTGCATCAGCGTTTGCCATGCCGTACTGCAGTCCTCCGCCTCGATAGCGAAACATTAGCAGCGCCGGATGGTGGCTACCGTGACGCATCCAGCCATGTCGGATGGCGTGGCTCCACCTTATCGAAACCGAACCTGTGAGCGAAGTCGCAGGACTGCGCATGCTGCGCCCTCGGGCGTCATTCGACCCGTAGACTCGAAGAACGGGCAAAGAAAAACCCCGGAACCCTTCACTCACGTACAGCGTGTGAGGAGAGGAGCCGGCCCGGGGTATGTGCCGCCACTATAGAGAAAGGTAGCACCCTGTTCAACAGTCCCGGATGGGCGGCGCTTATTGATGTCAAACCGCTGCGGGGGTGGCTGGTGCGGTGTCTCGGTCCCGGCTGCTTGCCTACGGGCTGCAGAAGCAGGAAGAGGCCACCTGCGACAGAGGTAACGAGGGTGCTGAAGACGTCGTGGGGGCGGTGGCCAGGCACGGCGTCAACATGGTGTTGTGTGAGGCGTTCTACCCGGTACTGCACATGGTTGAAATCGTCCTTCGTAGTCGCATCCATGACGCGTTCTCCATGCACTTCAACTCGGCCTTCTGGTATGAGGGGGGTAGGCTTGGTGAGGGGCATCAGCGGATGGTGGACGCCGCCAAGACCGAACTGCTGCAACGAGGGATTGAACGGCACGCGCATCGTGTCATCGCCGAGTTCAGAGTCTTCCACCATCACCCCATATCGCAGTATCAAGACCTGCACGCCCGGCATCGTGCCCTTGTGGAATTGCTTGGTTGGATGTCGCCGGATGCGAGGGCGCACGTCGGCGCCATCTGTCGTTTCAATGCGGTGCATGCCGACAGACTTCGCCTTGCAACGCCGGACAGCCCCTGCATATCGGAATTGCCAACCGTTATTTAAACGCGGCGCGGCGACGTGGAAGAGTGGGCTTCTGTTCACGATCCCCCCGAGGCCGCTCGCCAATGTCCATCGTCCGATCCATGCCGTCGTCCAAGCTTGTCGGCGCCACCGTGCTGTCTGCCTTCCTCCTGCTGGCCTCTCCGGTCGCCCTCCCGGCGGAGGGCACGGACTCGCCACTGCGGACCTACCTGGCAGACAAGCGCGCCGCGATCCAGGCGCAGTCTGCGCAGCCGGCTGCGGCCACGCCAATCCATGCGAAGGTCACCGCCGAAAGCCGCTCGGGCGTGCGACGCCTGCGCATCGGGCCGACGGGGGAGTTCCAGTACATAAGCGACAGCGGCCGCAACTACGCCGGCTACAACCTCGGTGCGGGCTCCTGGGATTCGCTCGTAGGCACGCTGGCCAGCGCCGTGGCCGACGAATACATCGTGCAGGCGGCGGTGCAGAACGTGCCGCTGGATGGGCTGGACGTGGTGTTCACCAGTATTCCCGAGCGCAAGAGCGACACCCTGGCCTACCCCAACAACCTGTCCTACGTGGCCTATATCGATTCACCGGCTACCGACGCACAGCTGCAGACCCTCAAGCGCGCCGTGCATGAGAACTCCTCGGCGATCGACCTGGTCACCCGGCCGCAACAGGTCAGCCATGCCGAGGTGGAGTATCACCACAGTGCTGCCCAACGCGACCCGAAGCAGCCGCCGGGCCTGCGCGACTTCATCACCGAGGAAAAACGCCCGGCAGTGCTCGCCCGCCAGGTGAAACCGGCCGCTGGCAAGGCCCGCCCGGCCGAGCCGGAGACGCTGGTGGCCCGCGCCCACGTCGAACCGCACACCGGCCTGCGCCGCATATTCCTGGGCAAGGACGGCTACCACCAGCAGCTGCACGACAGCGCACCCGGGCTGCTCGGATACGGTCTGGCGCCCACGGTGGAGGAACACCTGCTTGGCGTGACCGGTACCTGCCTGACCCATATCTTCGAAGTCCAGGCGGCGTCGCGGAACGTGCTGCTGGATGCGCTGGAGCTGACCGTCGACGGCCAGGTGAGCCCGCGCTTCGGCAGCAACGTCAACTCGCCGGCGCGCTACAGCGGCATTCGCTACAAGGTGCGGATCGAATCGCCCGCGTCGGAGCAGGACATCGACGCACTGCGCCAGTCGGTGGAAGCGACCTGCCCGCTGTACAACCTGGTCAAGGACGAGCAGAAGCTGGAAGGCAGCATCGTGCGAGGGGCGTATGCAGACGCAGCGCAGTAAGCGCCAGCCGGTGCGCCCCGCGCGCCATGCCAACGGTTGGCGGCGCAGTCACCTGGCGCTCGCCCTGTGCACGCTGCTCGCCCCGGCCGGGGCGGCGGCGGAAAGCGCAGAGGGCGCGGAAGCCGTAGAGGCCGCCGAGGAGGCCGACGACGCCGCCTCGCGGACGCAAACGTCCAATGCGCGCACGCTGGACCGGGTGTCGGTGCTCGGCTCGCAGATCGCCGGCGGCGGCGCGCAGGCGGCGCTGCCGGTGGTCGCGGTGGACCGCGAGCAGATCGATGCCACCGGCGCGACCAACGGCAACGAGCTGTTCCGCAGCCTGCCGCAGTTCGGCGATGTCGCCGTCACCGAGAAGGGCACCACCAACGCCGGGCGTAATTCCAACGTGGCGCGCGGTGACGTCGGCTCGATCAACCTGCGCAACCTGGGCGCTAAATACACCCTGCTGCTGGTCAACGGCCGCCGCACGGTGCAGCACCCGATCAGCAACAGTGGCGATGAGACCACCTACAACGCCAATGCGATCCCGGTGTTCGGGCTGGAGCGGGTCAACCTGTTGCTGGATGGCGCGGCGTCCATCTATGGGTCCGACGCTGTCGCCGGGGTGGTCGACCTGGTGATGCCGAGCAACCTGGAAAACGGGGGCGGCATCAAGCTCAACTACGGCAAGGTGACCGACGGCCACCGCGAAGACGTTTCCCTGGACGGCTACTTCGGCAGCGACTTCGCCCAGGGCCGCGGCAATGTGTCCGTGCTCTACGGGTTCTCCAGGCGCACCTCACAGCTAAATTCCGATGCCTGGTTCACCGCTACCGACGGCCGCCGTGCGGTGGGCGACGGTACCAGCGTGCCGGATCCGAACGGTACCTCCGGCTTCAGCACGCGCACCCCGTGGGGACATTTCGAAACCTATGCCGGCGGGCGACGCACCGGCAGCTGGTACGTCAATCCGGCTACCGGCGCGTTGAGCAGCGGCACGGTGCCGACGCGCTACCACTATGATTCGGCAGCCGAACCGGGCATCACCACGTCGCCGGCGATCCGCAAGGGAAATGTGTTCGCCAGCGGTCGTTTCGATCTCACCGACAGCGTGGAGCTGTTCGGTGAACTGGCCTACTACCGTGCCAGCTCCGAGTCCTGGGTGAGCAGCGAGTCGGGCTTCGGTGGGGATGGGTTCCTGCTGCATATCCGCCCGGATGCGTACTGGGTGCCGGCATCGCTGCGCGGTGCGGAGGCGATCCGGCTGCTCAACTACCAGTTCGCGGACTCGGGCATCCGCAAAGTAAAAGTGGACAACGACCAGTCGCGGGTGCTGCTGGGCGTGCGTGGCTGGACCGTGGGCGGCTGGAACTGGGAAAGCGCGCTGCTGTACTCGCGTGCGCGCAGCACGGACACGCAGCAGGGCGGTCTGACCGATGCCTTCATCGCGGCGGTGAACCGCACCGACGCCGGCGCCTACAATCCGTTCAGTGGCGGTGACCCGGCCAGCATCCGGGTAGGCGACGCCACGCCCTACGACACGTCCACATTCATTGGCGAGGCCACCCGCGAAGGTACCGCCGAGCTGGCGCTGTGGGACTTCAAGGTCAACCGCCCCGACCTGTTCAGCTGGTACGCCGGTGACATTGGCATGGCCGCGGGCGTGGAGTACCGCTATGAAAGCCGCGCCGATGACCGCGACGAGAACATCGATGGCAGCCGTCCCTACACGGACTGGTACACCGGGACCGTGGCGGCCAGCAACTTCTTCACCCACAGCCCGCGCCCGGACGTGCGTGGCAGCCGCAACGTAAAGTCGGCACTGATCGAGTTCGCGGTGCCGCTGGTCTCGCCCGCGCAGGACATACCGCTGGTGCAGTCGCTGGATATCCAGCTTGCCGGCCGCTGGGAGGATTACAGCGACGCCGGCAGGGTGGCCAAGCCGAAGCTCGCCGCGGCCTGGAAGGTCAATGACAGCGTGCTGCTGCGCGGCTCGGTGAGCGGCGGGTTCCGTGCGCCGGGCCTGGAACTGGTGAACTCACCGCCGACCTATGGGTTCGGCTTCAACAACGATGCCATCCGCTGCCACGCGCTGATCGTCAAGGGGGCGCAGCCCGATTACAGCGCCTGCTTGAATGCGTTCAGCAGTGGCTCGTCGGTCAAGCCGTCGGTCAGCGCGGTGACCTCGTACGGAAAGGACGTGGAGCCGGAAACCACCCGGCAGTCGTCGTGGGGTGCGGTGTTCGAGCCGCAGTTCCTGCCGGAGCGGCTGGGCGCGATCAGCCTCAGCGTGGATGCGTGGCGGGTGGAGGTCGAGAACCCGATCAACACCCTGGGCGAAGAGCTGCTGTATGACGCGTACCTGCGCGTCGTGGAAGGCAGCAGCAACCCGAACGTGGTGCGCGCCGCGGTGACCGCGGAGGACGTCGCGCAGTTCGAAGGCTCGGGGATCGCGCCCGCTGGCGTGGTGACCCACATCTACAACCGATACCAGAACCGCAGCCCGCTGACCGCGTCGGGCGTGGACTACAACCTCAGCTGGCGCTCGCCGGACACGGCGTGGGGGAATCTCGCCTTCCTGGTCAGTGCCAGCCAGCTGCGGGAATACACCCAGCAGAAACCGGCCGAGATCCGCCAGGTGGCGGCGGCGATCGACAGTGGGCTGCTGAACATCATCGCGCCCGGCCTCGGGGCGGCGAACGAGGTGGGCCTCAACGGCGCCAAGCCGGAGTGGCGCGGCAGTGCCACCCTCATCTGGAACCTGCAGGACTGGACGGTGCGCCTGCGCGACGACTACATCGGCAGCGTCACTGCCGGCGCCTATGCCGATCGCCGACCGTACGTGGTCGGGTCCACCCAGCGCTGGACGCTGTCGGTGCGGAAGGCCTTCAACCACGGGCGGCTCAGTGGCACGGCGGTGGAGGTGGGCGCGCGCAACCTGTTCGATGAGGAGCCGCCACTGAGTGCCACCGGAAACTACCTGAGTGCGCTGCACGAAACCTACGGACGTTACCTCTACCTCGGCCTGTCCAAAGAATGGTGATCGATATGAAGACACGCACCCTTGTCTGCTTGATGACGGCGAGCCTGCTCGCAGCGGCCTGCAGTTCGCAGGACGGGCGCGCGGTCGATTCCGCCGCCGTCGCGCCCACGGCAGCGGCGTTCGCAACCGAGCATGCCGAGTGGGTTCGGGAGCGGGCGGCAGACCTGGGCAGGCCCGATGGCTGGACCAGCCTGATCGGACTGCATTGGATCGAAGCCGGACGGCGCAGCGTGGGCGGCGGCGAAGGCAATGCCATCCACCTGTCCATCGCACCGGACCGGTTGGGCCAGGTGGAGCAGCGCGCCGATGGCCTGTACTTCCAGCCCGCCGAAGGCGTGCCGATCACGGTGGATGGCAAGCCGCTGCTGCATGAAGTGCGGTTGGACACGGAAGGGGCGGGCGGCGGCACCAGGCTGTCCTACGACCAGGGCAAGGGCCAGATCACCGCGATCAAGCGCGGTGAGCGGCTGGCCTTGCGGGTGCGACACGCCGACGCACCGGCGCGCCGCGACTTCGCGGGCCTGGATTTCTTCCCGGCCAATGAAGACTGGCGCGTGCAGGCGAAGTTCGTTCCACACCCTGCAGGCAAGACGCTGCCGATCGTGAACGTGTTGGGCGAGATCGCCGAGAACCCCAATCCGGGCTACGTGGTGTTCGAGAAGGAGGGTCGCCAGTGGCAGCTGGAGGCGCTGGGCGACCCCGCGAAAGGCTTGAACCTGATGTTCCAGGACCAGAGTACCGGCCAGCTCACCTACGGGGTAGGGCGCTACCTGCACACCGAACCGGTCGCCGCGGACGGCACGGTCGTGCTGGACTTCAATCGTGCCTACAACCCGCCCTGTGCTTACACCGACTTCGCTACCTGCCCCTTGCCGCCACCGGAGAACCGGCTCGCACAGCTGGATACCGGGGGACACCGCACGCGGCTGGCGGTGCTGGCCGGTGAGAAGAAGTATGCGGTGGCCAAGCACTGACCTTGGAAGGTTGGGCGGGCATTGCCGCAGGCTGAACGGGAGGTCCGGCATTGACGCCGCGTCGACGGTTTTTCACGGGGGGTTCCCTACGTTGCGCTGACACTGGCGCCACGTCATGAAGCGAGGAAACCACCATGAATCTCTCTACCCGGAACGTGCTGTGTGCAGCCGCCCTGATGGCATCGGTGTTCAGCGCCAGCGCCCAGACCTACGGGCCGAAGGATGAAGGGCGTCGCTTCAACGACGGCACCAAGGTGGTCTGCAAGAACGTCGAAGTGCAGCGCAACAGCCGCGACCCGAACCGCATTGCCGGCACCGCCACGGGCGCGGTTGTCGGTGGGTTGCTCGGCAACCAGGTGGGCGGCGGCAACGGCAAGAAACTCGCCACGGTAGCGGGTGCCGTCGCCGGCGGCGCGGCCGGTCGCCAGATCCAGGGCAATCATCAGAACAAGACCGGCGACCGCGTGGTCGAGCGTCAGTGTTATCGCCGTTAAAGCCGGTTGACGGCAGGGAACAGACGGAAGGGCCGACGTGATGTCGGCCCTTTTTCATCTCCGTCAGTACCGCCACTGGTTTCACATCCAGCTAACCGGTGCAGTAACAGCATCCCGGGGCATCGGGGGATCAAATCGGGGGAGTTGATCAGGGCGGCGGTGGATTCGCCGTTGCCCCATCGGGAGCTGCCCGTGCATACCCTGCGCCTTGTATTGAGTTGTGCCGCCTTGCTGGCATGCACGGCCGTTTCCGCTGGTGAAATCACGCCACGACACATCCCGGGCTGCAGCGAAACAACCACTGAAAGCTACAAGAACTACGCAGCTCCAGGGTGGAATGTTCCACAGTTGACGTGGTTCGTTGCCGCCTCCGACCCTCAGTTGCCGCGGACGATCGATGACTCGGGAAATGAATCCATCAGCCTGGGGGCCTCCAAGTCGAGGCTGGCAACAGTCATGGATGACATTTCGTCGTTCAGGCAGTCGGTGGATGGCGCGGTTCCAGTCCTGATCAACGGCGACCTGACGGACTTTGGGCACGGCAGCGAGCGCAGGCCCACGCAGGAGCTCTTCCGCAGGCTGGGTCCGACCAAGGGTGCGCCGCTTTTCTTTCCGGGACTGGGCAACCACGACTACGCCAACAACATCAACGATTGCGCCAACAACGGATGTGCACGCGACAGCGTGTGCGACGTGCTGGGTTGGACCTATGAACTGCAGCCGCGCTTCTGGGATCATCACTTCAACGAGCCCGAACACTACGGCAGCTTTGGGTATTCCATCGATGTCGGTCCGAATGCCACCTTCGTGCAGCTCAATGACTCGCCGACGTATAACGTGCGCTTTTCCACCGGCATTCTCCACAAGACCAGCTTCTATGCGATCAGTTCGGTGCGATGGCTGGAAGGGGTGCTGCACGATGCGCGCAAGCGGAACCGCTATGTCTTCCTCAGCATGCATCGTCGCGACCAATGGCCTGGCGGAACCTCGGCTCGGTTCAAACGCCTGATCCAGGATTACGGCGTGCAGGCCGTGTTCGCAGGGCACCACCACACGCAACTGGGCAAGGCCAGTTCCACCGAGGGCAGCTTCGGAACCGTGCCGGTGTTCCAGAGTGGCGCGCTGCTCAACATGACCTACCTGATTGTCGAATTCCGGCCCGACCTCAAGCGTTACACCGTGTACAAGGTGGAGCGGGGCCGGAAGCACAGCAGCAAAACCAAAGTGGGCGACTACCCGCTTGCCCTGTCGCCGACCCTCCCTTACCCGGACTTCGGGGACGCGCGCCTGATCATGTACGAAGGCAACAACGCCACGCAGGAGACCCTGTGCCATCTGCCCATTCCCTACCCGGCGTTCAATGCCCCCGGATCCTACGGTTGCATCAACGATGAGGTCCGTTCGCTGCGCATCCTGAAAGCGAAGCGGGGCACGCAGATCCGCCTGTTCGGGAACTGGCATCACCAGAAGAACCAGGGCTACGCCTTCATCAATGTCCTGGATGACATCCTGACGCCGGTGACGGTCGGCTCGTTCGAGCGCTCCTACACGGACCCGAACGGGAAGTGGGCGCTGCAGCGCTACAACGGCGGACACACGCTGGACGGCAAGATATCCAGCTTCTCGATGCTGGGCGACCAGGTGTTCGGGCCAGGCACGCTCAATCTCTATCGGGATGCCGGCCAGACCGACCTGATGTGTTCGATTCCGGTCGAGCCGAACAGGGACGTGAATCTGTGGCTGTCCGGCAAGCAATGTGGAAATGACCAGGCACGCGCGGCGATCTGGCTCAATGCACGGGCAGGCCAGGAAATCTGCCTGTACGCCGACTATTACCTGCAGGGCGCCAACACGTGCTTCCGGGTGCACAAGGACTACCCGATCATCGGCGTGCGCTCGTTCGATTACGACTACAGGGATTCCGTTTACACGATGGTGAACGAGGGGCCGGTGGATGGCGAAGTGTCGAGTCTGTCGATCAGGTCCATCCCGCGCGACGCTGCGCCGCATGCCGCGGCACAGGAAGACACATCGCCATGACGGGGTCAGTCACCACCCGCGCCGGACCGGGCTCACCGGGTCGGCGGATAGCCTGCGATGGTGCGTGCCCCGGTGATGATCATGCGCAGCATCTGCGCGGTCTGTTCGATCATTTCCGGGTCGCGTTCCGGCGGCTGGTCCAGCGCGGTGCCGCCCATGGCGAACACCAGGCGGGTGATCGCCTTGGCCACCAGGTGCGGCTCATGCAACAACGCGCCATTGTCCGCGTGGGCCAACCGGACCAGGTCGACGCAGAGCTCTTCTTCGAAGTAGTTCAGCTCGCGCTCGACCGCCTGCTTGAACGCATCCGAGCCGGCGCTGCCTTCGCGCAGCAGCACGTGCAGCAGGCGGTCGTCGGCGCGCAGCTGCTCGAAGAAGGTTTCCACCGACAGCCGGATCACGCTGCGGTCCGACGAGGCGGCGCGCTGGCGTGACTCGCCGATGATGGTGCGCAGCGAACGACCGGCCAGGTCGATCAGGGCCACGGTCAGCTCGTCCATGTCGCGGAACTGGCGGTAGAACGAATTCGGGGCGATGCCGGCTTCGCGGGCGACCTCGCGCAGACTCAGGGTCGACACGCTGCGGTGCGGGCCGATCAGGGTCAGGGCGGCGGCCAGCAGGTCCTCGCGCGAAATCGAGGCTTTGCGGGCCGGCAGGGCGTCATCGGGGACGGTCAGGTGCGAATCGGGCGGGGTCATCCAGGGGCCAGACAGTCAAGTCCCTGAATCATAGCCGGTCCGGGCGATATACAAGTGTATACACAGCTGTATGCTCGCCCGTATAGTGGCGGCATGAGCGCACTCCCTCGTACTGCCGCCCGCCGTTCCTCCCTTTCGCCCCGCCAGTGGGTGTCGGAGGAGCTTTTCGATTTCTGGGCGGGCAGGGTGCATCCGCTGTGGACCCTGCGCCGCGCGCGGGCGCGCCTGGTGTCCCGGCATGCCGCCAGCGCCGACGCGGTCACTCTGGTGCTGCGTCCCAACCGGCACTTCCGTGGCGTCGCGCCGGGCCAGCACGTCAACCTCGGCGTGGAGGTCGATGGCCGTCGCCTGTCGCGCAGCTACAGCCCGACGGTGCTGGATGACGGTTGCCTGGCGATCACGGTCAAGACCGTGGCCGGCGGCAGGGTCAGCCAGCATCTGGCGCAGCATGCGCAGGTGGGCGACGTGTTCGAACTGGGCCAGGCGTTCGGCGGGATGACCCTGCCGGCGGTGCCTGCCGGGCGGGTGCTGCTGCTGGCTGCCGGCAGCGGCATCACCCCGATGCGCGCGCTGGTGCGGCAGATGGAGAGCGCCGGCATGCCGGTGCAGCTCGACCTTGTGTACTGGGCGCGGCAGCGCGAGGCGGTGTGCTTCGCCGACGAACTGGCAGATGTTGCCGCCCGCCATCCCGGTTTCCGCGTGCACCTGGCGTTGACCCGCGATCCCGCCGCGCCGGCCGCGCGGGTGGGCGACTATGACTTCAGCGCGCTGGGCGACCTATCCGGCGCGCAGGTCATGGCCTGCGGCCCCGGCGGTTTCGTCGACGCCGCCCGCGCGCGGCTGCAGGGCCAGGTGGCTGAACTGCAGTCCGAAGCCTTCACCCCGCCGGTGCTGCCCGATGCAGAAACCGGCAGCGTGCGCGTGGAGCTGCGCCGCAGCGGCCGCACCCTGGAACTGCCGCGCGGCACCTCGCTGCTGCAGGCGCTGGAGGCCGAAGGGCTGCGCCCGGCCAGTGGCTGCCGCATGGGCATCTGCAATACCTGCGTCTGTGGCAAGGCCAGTGGCGTGACCCGCCACACCCTGACCGGCGAATACGCGGCCGAACCGGCCACGCAAGTGAAGCTGTGCGTGAACAGCGCCAGCACCGACCTGATCCTGGAGCTCTGAGCATGCCTGCCGTGCATAACCGCGTGTTGTCCGCCACCGAACTGGATGCGTTCGGTACCGAGCTCGATGCGCTGCGTGCGCGCCACCTGGCCACGCTGGGCGCGGCCGATGCGCGCTACATCCGCCGCGTGGTGGCCGGCGTGCGCTGGACCGGCGTGGCCGGCCGCGCGCTGCTTTTCCTGGGTGCATTCGTCCACAGCGTGCTGATCCCGGCGTGGATTGCCGGCGTGGTGCTGCTGGCGCTGTCCAAGATCCTGGAAAACATGGAGCTGGCGCACAACGTCATCCATGGCCAGTACGACTGGATGGGCGATCCGCAGCTGCAGGGCAGCAGCTACGAATGGGACATCGTTGGTACCGCCGACAACTGGCGCAAGACCCACAACTTCCGCCATCACACCTATACCAACGTGCGCGGCCTCGATGACGATATCGGCTACGGCCTGCTGCGGATCTTCCCGGAGCAGCGCTGGCGCCCGTTCTACCTGACCCAGCCGGTGGTGGCGGTGGTGTTCGCGCTGCTGTTCGAGTGGGGCATCGCGATACAGGACCTGCGCCTGGGTCGCTGGTTTGCCGGCAAGATCACCTTCCGCCAGCTGCTGGCACAGGCGCGCCCGGTCGGCCGCAAGATGGGCAGGCAGATGTTCAAGGACTACCTGCTGTTCCCCGCGCTGGCCGGCCCGTTCTTCCTGCCGGTGCTGCTGGGCAACGTGGTGGCCAACGTGATCCGCAACGTGTGGACCTACGTGGTTATCTTCTGCGGGCATTTCACTGCCGATGCGGAAACCTTCCCGAAGGAATGCGTGCGCGATGAAAGCCGTGGCCACTGGTACCTGCGCCAGCTGCGCGGTTCGTCGAACATCGCCGGCGGCAAGGTGATGAACCTGATGACCGGCAACCTCAGCCACCAGATCGAACACCATTTCTTCCCGGACGTGCCGGCCAACCGCTACGCGGCCATCGCCGTGGACGTGAAGGAGATCTGCGCCCGCTACGGCCAGCACTACAACACCGGTTCGCTGCCGAAGCAGTTCGGCCAGGTGATGTGGCGCATCCTGCGCCACGCCTTCCCGAGCCGCCCGGCCCGCGTCCGTCCGCTGGTGGCCGCCACGCAGGACGCGTAGAGCCACGCCCTGCGTGGCTGCCCGTCCGTTGTTCAGTCGCTTTCGCCGGCGACGCCCTCGGCCAACGGCACCCGCGAGCCATCCAGCAGCCCGCGGCTCACCGCGCCGTTCTCGATGAACAGCAGCTCGCCGTTCTCCCCGTTCTTGATGCTGCTGTCGATGGCGATGACGCGCCCGCCATGGAAGCTGCTCACGTGCGGCATCGAGGTGTGGCCCACCACGATGCGCGTGAGGTCCAGCTGCTTCAGCAGGGTGTCGACCTGCGCGGTGTCCATCCGCCCGTCGAAATAGCCGCGGTACCAGATCGGGCTGGTCTTGCCGTCGAACAGGCGCGCGGTATCCGGCGCGGCCTTGACCTCGTCCTTGGGCAGGCCCACCGAGGCCTGGTAGAGCGCATTGGTCGCCTCCAGCCCGCGCACCAGGTCCAGGTTCTCCGGCGCGATGCCGCCATGCAGGAACAGGGTGTCGCCGATCTGCAGCAGCACCGGGCGGGTGCGCAGCCATTGGCCGATCACCGAATCGGCGCCATACAGCGCCGGATAGCTGCGCCCAAGCAGCTGCGCGCTCTTGAGGTACTTCGGGTTGACGTAGCGCAGGTCGTCGTACAGCACCATGGTTTCATGGTTGCCGAGCACGAAATGCACCGCGCCGCCGGCGGCAGCCGCCTGCTGCTGCAGGCCGTACAGCAGCCAGAACGCTTCGGTGACCTGCGGGCCACGATCGAACACGTCGCCGGCCACCACCAGGCTGGCAGTGCCCAGCGCCCAGCGGTCCTGGTTGTCGATCACGTGATGGGCGCGCAGCAGCTTCACCAGCAGGCCGTACTGGCCGTGGATGTCCGACAGCGCGACGATGCGCGGGGTGGCCGGCAGGCGCGCCACCGGCGCCGTGCGCGGCGGCAGTACGGTCACCGGGTGCGGGTAGCCGCATTCGGGCAGCACCACGGTACTGGCGCCGCGCGCGGGCAGGTCGCGCTGCACCACGTGGTCGTTGCAGACCCACTGTGCCTGGTGGCCGTTGCGGGTAAGGAACACGTAGGGGCCATCGGCCTCCACATGTTCGGCCGGCGCCGGTACCTCGCGGGCAGTGGCAACAAGGGGAAGCAGGACCAGCCCTGCCAGGATCAGGCGGACGGCAGCGGAACGGGCAGGAAGCAGCATCGTAACTCCAGCAGGACGGGACACGCCTGCCAGATGCTACCCGCCGGGCGCTCCGGCGGGTATGCCCGATGGGTGTGGGGGGAGCCGGTCAGAAACCGGCGCGCAGGTTGAACAACACCCGCCGCGGCTCGCCCCAGTAGCCCGAATTGAAGAAGCCGACGTTGCGGTAATACACCTTGTCGAACAGGTTGGTCACCGTCACGCCAACGCTCAGGTGGTCGTTGATCCGGTAGCGGCCCATCAGGTCGAACAGCATGTAACCGCCCTGGCGCATCTGGCCGTTGGCGGTGATCGGTGCGCCGGCCGCCGTGTAGCGACCGGTGGGAATCGGCTGCAGCTGGTAGATCGCGCTCTGCACGGTGAAGCCGCCGCCCACCATCCAGTTGCCATGCCGGTAAGTGGTGTTGAACCGGGCCAGGTGCATCGGGCTGGTGCTGGCGAAGCGGCTGCCGTCCGGATTGGTGCTGAAGGCATAGGTGTAGCCGCCGGTCATGCTCCAGTTGTCGGTGATCGAGCCGGACAGCTCGAACTCGGCGCCATTGGTTTCAACGCCCTTGCTGGCGATGTAGGGCACGCTGCCATCGGGCAGCAGGATGTCGGCGCCGGCCGGGTCGCGCGTGGCCACGTTGTCCTGCTTCATGTAGAAGCCGTTGAGCGCGCCGTACAGGCGGCCGCCGAAGAACTCGCCCTTGAACCCGTATTCGTAGTTGTCGCCGGTCACCGGGTCGAGCAGTTGGTTGTTGATGTCGCGCAGCGCGGTGGCCTGGAACACGTCCGAATAGCTGGCGAATGCCGAGACGTTCGCGTTGAGATCGTAGATCACCCCCAGGTAGGGGGTGGGCTCATGCGCGGTGGTGCGCGCGCTTCGGCTGGTGAAGTTGCCGTTGACGTCGAAGTTGTCAGTGGTGGTCCGGTAGTCGGAATACCGCGCGCCCGCGATCACCTTCAGGTCATCCATCGGGTTCAGGCGCACCGCCGCGTAGTAGCCGGTTTCAGTGGTGTTGACCGTGCTGGAGGGGATGCCGTAATTGACCGTGGTCGGTTTGCCGATGATGCCGTCCCAGCTGAAGATGCTGGGGAAGGCGGCCACGTTGTACGGGCGTGCGGTGATGCCGGCGCGGATCGTATCGAGGTCGCGGTCGTAGTGATTGATGCCGGCCACCAGCTCATGCGAACGGCCGAACAGCTGGAACGGGCCGGAGGCGTACAGGTCGAACGCATCTTCGCGGGTTTCGGAGACCGAGTAGGTATCGGCGATGCGCAGCCCCAGGCCGGTGACCGGGTCGGCCCAGTTGCCGGTATTGGAACCGGCCAGCAGCAGGCTGTCGGTGTCGGTGCTGCGGCGGTTGTAGGCCAGGCGACCGCTCCAGCCCGCACCGAACTGCTGCTCCAGGGTAAGGAAGTAATTGGTGCTCTCGCGGTTCCATTCGTTCCAGCGCGCCGCCGCGCTGTAGGAGCGCGGCATCGTCGCCCGGCTGCCGTCGCGGAAGTACAGCGGGGAAGCGCTCCAGGCACCGCCATCGGATTCGGTCTCCAGGTAGTCGATGCCGCCGCGCAGGCGGGTGCTGTCGGTCAGGTCGGCTTCGATCACGCCATACAGGCTGGGCGAGGTGTCGTGCTGGAAGCGCACCCAGCTTTCCTTGTCGGTGTAGGCGCCGACGAAGCGGCCGCGGACCCGGCCGCCGGCGCTCAACGGGCCACCCACGTCGACTTCGGCGCGGCGGTAATCCCAAGAGCCGGCACTGAGGCTGGTGCTGGCCTGGAAGGTATCGGTCGGGCGCTTGCGCACCATGTTGACCGTTGCCGACGGATTGCCCGAGCCGGTCACCAGGCCACTGGCGCCGCGCACGATTTCGATGCGCTCGTAGATCGAGGTGTCGCTCAGGATCGAGTTGCCGCCCGCGCCGGTGGTGTAGTTGGTCGGTACGCCGTCGAACATGAAGTTGTTGATCGCAAAGCCGCGTGCGGTGAACAGGGTGCGGTTGCTGTCGTAGGACTGCACGGTCACGCCCGGCGTCTGCTGCAGCACTTCGGCGATGGTGATGAGGTTGAAGTCCTCGATGCGCTGGCGGGTGAACACGGTCAGCGACTGCGGGGTTTCGCGCAGGGTCAGCGGCAGCTTGGTCGCGGTGTTGGTGCCGTAGACCTGGTAGCCCTCGGTGCGCTGGGTGACCAGCACCTTGTCCAGTTCGGTGGTCCTGGGCGTTTCGCCGTCGGGCGTGGTCACGGCCTGGGCCGATGCCAGCGCCGGCAGTGCGGCCAGCGCCAGGCACAGCGCAAGGGGGTTCCGGCGCGGGGCGCCAGTGGGGGAAAAGCGGGACATGCAGGCCTCGGTAGGAGCGGGAATCAGGAATCGGGGGATCGCGGCGCGCGGGGCGATGGGCGCGCGTTGGGCGCGGTCCGGTAGCTGAGCCAGAGCAGGGGAACGGCCGCACCGACCGCCAGCACGCCAAAGGCCGCCACCACGCCGTAGGCGATGCCCCACGCGGCCAGGCTGCAGGCCACGGCGCCGGCGATACCCAGCCATCCCAGTGCCCTGAAGCGCCGCTTCTGGCGCGGGCCGGGCAGGGCGCCGAACGTATCGCGGTGGTGGCGGTCCATGCCCAATGCCAGGCATGCGAAGCCGGTCAGCGCCAGCAGCAGGGCGAGCAGGGTCATGCGCCGCTCCCGGTGGTCACCACGGCGACACCGCGCGGCGCACGCACGCGGCGCTGTGCGGGCACGTACCGGTGCACCCGGCGCGCCACCCACAGCAGTGCGGCGCCGATCAGCAGCAGGCCCAGGTCGATACCGCCCTTGGCCATGTCGCCTGCGCCCAACGCGGCGAACAGCCCACCGTGCCAGGCCAGCATGTTGAAGACCGGCAGCAGCAGCGCCAGTACCGCAGCCGTAGCCAGCTGCTCCACCCAGGCGCGGCGCGGCTGGCGCAGCGTGGCATGCACCACGCACAGCGCCCAGGCCGCGAAGAACACGCTGATTTCCGCCTTGGAACGCTGCGCCAGTGCCTCCGGCAGCAATCGGTTGCCCCACAGGAACGCCAGCATCGCCACCGGCAGGCCGGCCACGAAGGCGATGTTCATGCGCTCAACGAAGCGGAAGGCGCGTGGCGGCTGCAATGGATCGGGCAGCTGCTCGCGGCGCTTCACCGTCCACAGCACCAGCCCGCTGGCCACCATCAGGGTGCCGGCGACACCGGACAGGAAGAACAGCCAACGCATCACCACCGGCGCGAAGCGGCCGGCATGCATGCCGATCATGCCGTCGCGGGTGTACACCGTGGCCGATCGCAGCGGCGGCTCGCCCAGCAGCATGCCCTGCGCATCGAAGCGCAGCGGTTCGCCGCTGTCGGCAATGCGGTCGCCGCTGTCGCGACGCAGGGTGATGCGCATGGCGGCATCGCCGGGGTGGTCGACCACTACCGAGGCGGCATGGCCGTTGCCCCACTGCGCCGCCGCCACCGGCAGCAGCGCGGCCAGCGCCGGCGGCGTCACCGCCTGGCCGCTGGGTTCGACCTTGGCCTCGCGCGGGAACAGCTCGGCGAAGAAGGCATCGCGCCCGCCGTAGTTGGCGTTCACCGCCCACGGCATGTACACGGTCATCAGGGTGATCAGACCGGTGTAGGTGATCATCAGGTGGAACGGCAGCGACAGCACCGCAAGCGCGTTGTGCCCGTCCAGCCAGCTGCGCTGGCCCTTGCCACGACGCAGGGTGAAGAAGTCGGCGAAGATCTTCTTGTGGGTGATCACGCCACTGACGATGGCCACCAGCATGAACATCGTGCAGAAGCACACGAACCAGCGCGCCCAGATCACCGGCACGTAGTGCAGGTCGAAGTGCAGGCGGTAGAAGAAGTCGCCGCCGCGCGTTTCGCGCGCCTGCACCGGTTGGCCGCTGGCGTCGAGGGTGGCCTGCCATGGATTGGGCTGCCCGCGCTTCGGCTCCGGCGCGTCCTTGGGCTGCCAGCGCACCGACGTGGCGTTGCCGCGGCTGCCGGGCAGTTCGATCGACCAGCGGCTGGCATCCGGCGCGGTCCGGGCCAGGAACGCCTGGGCCTGGTCGAGCGCGACCTCGGCGCTCGCCGGCAGGCCCAGTTCCGGCTGCATCCAGCGGGTCAGTTCCACCCGCCAGTAGCTGGCGGTACCGGCGATGAAGATCAGGTACAGCACCCAGCCGACCACCAGCCCGGACCAGGTGTGCAGTACCGCCTGCGACTGCCGGAAGCCCTGGCTCATGCCGCGCTCCCGCCCAGCAGCAGGCTCAGCAGCACGGCCGGAGTGGCCGCCACGGCCAGGCCGACGGCGGCGCGTGCGCTGCTGCGCGCGGCGTAGGACCAGATCGCGGCCAGGGTGTAGATCACGAACGACGCCATGGTCGCGGCCAGCGCCGCGTCCGCCAGGCTGCCCGGCAGCAGGCGCGCCAGGGCCGCCGCCCAGCTGGCGGCCACTGCGTACCCGCCCAGCAGGGCGAGTCCGCCGCGTGCCCACAGCACGCCGTTGCCACGGTCGCGGGGGGCCGCGCGGCGGGCAGGGCGCCCGGTGGGCGCGGTCGGGGAGTGCGGTGGCGAAGAGGGCATCGGGACGTCGACGCGGGCGTGAAGTAATTGAGAATCAATATTATTTGACCTGGGCCGGCGTGTCGAATCCCTCGTTAGAGGGATGCGCGGTGGGGCGCACGTGTGCTGTGCAACGTTATAAACAACGTAATAGTCTCCCCGGCACGCCGCGCAGTAGGCTGTGTCGCATTGCACAGGAGCCGTTGAATGGGCCACGACCACGATCACCTGCCCAGCGAGATCCGCCACGAGAAACCGTTGTGGTGGGCGCTGGGCCTGACCACGACCTTCCTCCTCGTGGAGGTGGTGGGCGCGTTCTGGACCAACAGCCTGGCGCTGTTGTCCGACGCGGCGCACATGGCCACCGACACACTGGCGCTGATGATCGCGCTGGTGGCGGTGCGCCTGAGCCGGCGCCCGCCCGATGCGCACCGCACGTACGGCTATGCGCGGCTGGAAGCGCTCGGCGCGATGGTCAACGGCGGCCTGCTGTTCGTGGTGGCCGGCTACATCCTGTGGGAAGCGGTGGCACGGTTCCGCCAGCCGCAGGAGATCGCGTCCACCGGCATGCTGGTCATCGCGGCCTTCGGCCTGCTGATCAACCTGGTCTCGATGCGCCTGCTGCGTGCCGGCAGCGGTGAAAGCCTGAATGTCAAAGGCGCCTACCTGGAAGTGTGGGCGGACATGCTGGGTTCGGTGGCGGTGATCGTCGGCGCGCTGCTGATCCGCTGGACCGGCTGGAAACTGATCGATCCGATCCTGGCGGTCTTGATCGGGCTGTGGGTGCTGCCGCGCACCTGGGTGCTGATGCGCGAGGCGATCAACGTGCTGCTGGAAGGCGTGCCCAAGGGCATCCAGGTGGATGCGGTGCGCGCGCGGCTGTGTGCGCACGAGGGCGTGCGGGACGTGCACGACCTGCACGTGTGGGCGCTGGCCTCCAGCACGCCGGCATTGACCGCGCACGTGGTGGTCGACGAGGGCGTGGATGCGGATGCCCTGCGGCGCCGGCTGGGTTCTGCGCTGCACGAGGAATTCGGCATCGACCATGTGACCCTGCAGATCGAGGCAGATCACTGCGGCGATGACTGCGGGGACGGCACGCCCGCTGCGCAGGGCCACGCCCATCATGAGCACGGCCATGATGCGCAGGGCCACCACGGTCATCCGCATCCCTGAACCGACCGGGGCAGGGCAGGGTCGACGGGGTTGCCGCTACAATGGCAGCCTGCCTTGCCATCCCTCGGAGAAACCGCAGTGACCCGGAAACTCGTACTGTTGCGCCACGGCCAGAGCCAGTGGAACCTGGACAACCGCTTCACCGGTTGGGTGGACGTGGAGCTGACCGAGCAGGGCCGCCGCGAAGCCGCTGCCGCCGGCCGCCTGATGCGCGAGGAAGGGCTGCAGTTCGACGTGGCGCACACCTCGGTGCTCAAGCGCGCCATCCACACCCTCCAGGGGGCCCTGGCCGAGCTGGACCAGGACTGGCTGCCGGTGAGCAAGAGCTGGCGCCTGAACGAGCGCCACTACGGTGGACTGCAGGGCCTGGACAAGGCTGAAACCGCTGCGAAGCATGGCGAAGACCAGGTCAAGATCTGGCGCCGCTCCTACGACATTCCGCCGCCGGCGATGGACCGCGAAGATCCGGGCCACCCGATCCACGACCGCCGTTATGCCGGCCTGGACCGCAACGCGCTGCCGGGCACCGAATCGCTGGCGACCACGCTGGAGCGCGTGCTGCCGTACTGGTTCGATGCCATCGCCCCGCAGCTGAAGGACGGCAAGACCGTGCTGGTCACCGCCCACGGCAACTCGCTGCGCGCGCTGTACAAGTACCTCAACAACGTCTCGCAGGAAGCCATCCTGGAGCTCAACATCCCGACCGGCATTCCGCTGCTGTTCGAGCTCAACGACGACCTCACCGTGCAGTCGTTCCGTTACCTGGGCGACCCGGAAGCGGCACGCAAGGCCGCCGAAGCGGTGGCGAACCAGGGCAAGGCGCGCTGAGGCGAACGCGGGTGTGCCGGCCTTTGGCCGGTACGTTTGCTGCGTTTGGGGGTCAGGCGTTACCGGACGTGGAACCTTCCACGGCGGTCGTTCGGGAACCGACCCTACCCGCACCGTAGCGCGCGGGGAAACGCCCGCGTGGCCGGCTTGCCGTGCCGCGTGGGGACGCACCGCATGCCGCGCAGGGACACGACACGCGTGTCCAACGTACACCTGGCCGACGCCTGTGACCTTTGGCCGGTCCGTCACCGTTCCTACCGCGCTACGCTCGTGGATTGCCCACCATCCGGGCAATGCATCCCTGTAGCCGGAGAGTCGAATGACGTTTTCCAAGCTGGCCCCGCTGGGCCTGACCGTTGCCATCGCCATGTCGCTGGCGGCCTGCAACAAGACCGAGACCCCCGCGGCGGCCACCGCCGAGGCCGACGCCGCCAAGCCGGCGTTCGACCTGTCGCAGATCAAGACCCCGCTGATCTCGCTCAACAGCGCTGACCTGGATCCCGCCGTCGCCGCGTGTACCGACCTCAACGGCTTCGTCAACAGCAAGTGGCTGAAGGCCAACCCGGTGCCGAACGACCAGACCACCTGGGGCAGCTTCGAGATCCTGCGCGAGCGCTCGCTGGAAGTGCAGCACGCACTGGTCCAGCAGGCGGCCGCCAGCCAGGCCAAGGCCGGCTCGGTGGAAGCCAAGATCGGCGACATCTGGAAGACCGGTTCGGACGAAGCGAAGATCGAAGCGGCCGGTATCGCCCCGCTGCAGCCGCAGCTGGACAAGATCGCCGCGCTCAATGACACCGCCGCCATCACCCAGTACCTGCGCGACAGCCAGGCGCAGGGCCAGGGCGTGCTGTTCTCGCTGTTCGCCAATGCCGACTACAAGGATTCGGGCAACGTCATCGCCTACGTCGGCCAGGGCGGCCTCGGCCTGCCGGAGAAGGGCTACTACTTCGACGCATCGCAGGCCAAGATCCGCGACGCCTACGTGGCCTACATCGCGCAGGCGCTGACCCTGTCCGGCGTCGATGCCGCCCAGGCCAAGACCCAGGCCCAGGCCGTGATGGACTTCGAAACCCGCCTGGCCAAGGCTTCGCTGTCGCGCATCGAACTGCGCGACCCGGCCAAGCGCTACAACCCGCTCAGCGCCGCTGAAGCGGACAAGCTGACCCCGAACTTCAGCTGGACCGCGCTGTTCGACACCCTGAAGGTGCCGGCCGCGCAGAAGTTCTCGCTGGCCCAGCCGGGTTTCTTCAGCGAAGTAGACAAGATGCTGGTCGACGTGCCGGCCTCCACCTGGCAGGCCTACCTGCGCTTCCACACCGTCGATGACGCTGCGCCGTACCTGAGCAGCGCCTTCGAAAAGGCCAACTTCGACTTCTACGGCACCACGCTGCGTGGGCAGAAGGAAATGCAGCCGCGCTGGAAGCGCGTGCTGGAATCGGTGAACACCTCGATCGGCGAAGGCCTCGGCCAGCTGTACGTGGATGCGGTGTTCCCGGCCGAGTCCAAGGAGCAGATGCAGCACCTGGTGGAGAATCTCTCGGTGGCGCTGAAGGCGCGCCTGGAGAAGCTGGAATGGATGGGCGAAGACACCCGCAAGAAGGCACTGGAGAAGTGGGCCAGCTTCACCCCGAAGATCGGCTACCCGGACAAGTGGCGCGACTGGTCGGGCTTTGAAACCAATGCCGACAGCTACCTGGGCAACATGCAGGCCGCGCGCGCGTTCAATTACCGCTACATGCTCAACAAGATCGGCAAGCCGGTCGACAAGACCGAGTGGGGCATGACCCCGCAGACCGTCAACGCCTACTACAACGCGACCAAGAACGAGATCGTGTTCCCGGCGGCGATCCTGCAGGCGCCGTTCTTCGACGCCAAGGCCGATCCGGCGCTGAACTATGGCGGCATCGGTGCGGTCATCGGCCACGAAATGATGCACGGCTACGACGATTCGGGCAGCCAGTTCGCCGCCAACGGCAACTTCGACAACTGGTGGACCGACGCCGACCGCAAGGCCTTCACCGGCCGCACCGACCAGCTGGTGGCGCAGTTCGACGGCTACGAATCGCTGCCGGGCGTCAACGTGAAGGGCAAGCTGACCCTGGGCGAGAACATCGGTGACCTCGGCGGCCTGACCGTGGCATACGACGCGCTGCAGATGGCGTTGAAGGAAAACCCGAAGGCCAACGTGGCCATCGACGGCCACAGCCAGGACCAGCGCTTCTTCATGAACTGGGCCACGGTGTGGCGCCGCAACTTCACCGATGGCGAGCTGCGCGTGCGCCTGAACACCGACCCGCATGCACCGGCGAACTTCCGTGCCAACGGCGCGCCGTCGAACATGCCGGCGTTCGCGCAGGCATTCGAGTGCAAGCCGGGCGACGCGATGGTGCGCGCCGACGACAAGCGCGTGGTGATCTGGTAATCGAAGGGGCCCGGCAATGCCGGGCCCTTTTTTGTACAAGCGGCGTCCGAGGTAGAGCGGACGGTAGAGCGGACTGTTAGTCCGCTGCTGTCCGCGCTCGGGTCCGGTCCGCGTGGCCGACTAACAGTCGGCTCTACCTTCGGCTCTACCTTCGCGGGGGCGGTCAGCCCGGCGCCAAGGTGGTCAACAACGCCTTGGCCGCGTTGAAGCGGTCTTCGGGCAATGGCAGCGGCACCTTGATGCGCAGCTTGTCCGGGCCGTCCATCATGTACAGCTTGGGCTGCTTCTGGATCATCTGGATCACCGCCATCGGGTCGATGCGCGGCTGCGCCTCGAACACGATGCGGCCACCACTCTCGCCCAGCTCCAGCTTGCGGATGCCCAGCGCATTGCACTGCAGCTTCAGCTCGGCCACCGCGAACAGATGCTTGGCCGCATCCGGCAGCAGCCCGAAGCGGTCGATCATCTCCACCTGCAGCTCACGCAGCTCGGCACTGTCGCGCGCGCTGCTGATGCGCTTGTACAGGGTCAGGCGGGTGTGCACGTCGGGCAGGTAGTCGTCCGGGATCAACGCCGGTACATGCAGCTCCACCTCGGCACCGCGAATTTCTTCGCCGGCATCCAGGTCGGGCAGCTTGCCCAGCCGGATGCTGCGCACCGCACGTTCCAGCAGTTCGGTGTACAGGCTGAAGCCCACCTCGGCCATCTGCCCGCTCTGGTCCTCGCCCAGCAGTTCGCCGGCACCGCGGATTTCCAGGTCGTGGGTGGCCAGGGTGAACCCGGCGCCGAGCTCGTCCATGGAGGCGATCGCTTCCAGGCGCTTCTCCGCATCCGGCGTCATCGCGCGCCTGTCCGGCACCACCAGATAGGCGTATGCGCGGTGGTGCGAACGACCGACGCGGCCGCGCAGCTGGTGCAGCTGGGCTAGGCCGAAGCGGTCGGCGCGGTTGATGATGATGGTGTTGGCGTTGGGGATGTCGATGCCCGATTCGATGATCGTGGTCGACAGCAGCACGTTGTAGCGCTGCTTCTGGAAGTCCAGCATCACCCGCTCCAGCTCGCGCTCGGGCATCTGTCCATGGGCGATGCCGATGCGCGCCTCCGGCACCAGCTCGGCCAGGTCGCGCTGCATGCGGCCGATGCTTTCCACGTCGTTGTGCAGGAAATACAGCTGGCCACCGCGCGCCAGTTCGCGCTGGAACGCCTCGCGCAGCAGCGCGTTGTCCCAGGCGGTGATGAAGGTCTGTACCGCCAGCCGGTTCGGCGGCGGGGTGGCGATGATCGACAGGTCGCGCAGCCCCGCCATCGCCATGTTGAGCGTACGCGGGATCGGGGTGGCGGTCAGGGTCAGCAGGTGCACGTTGGCGCGCATGGCCTTCAGCGCTTCCTTCTGGCGCACGCCGAAACGCTGCTCCTCGTCCACCACCACCAGGCCCAGGTCCTTGAACTTCACGTCCGGCTGCAGCAGGCGGTGGGTGCCGATGATCACGTCGATGGTGCCGGCGGCGACCTTCTCCAGCTCGGCCTTGATCTCTTTGGTGCTCTTGAAGCGCGACAGCACTTCCACCCGCAGCGGCCAGTCGGCGAAGCGGTCGCGGAAATTGCGGTAGTGCTGTTCGGCCAGCAGAGTGGTCGGTACCAGCACCGCCACCTGCTTGCCGGCACTGGCCGCGGCAAACGCGGCGCGCACCGCCACTTCGGTCTTGCCGAAGCCGACGTCGCCGCAGACCACGCGGTCCATCGGCTGGCTGCTGGCCAGGTCGCGCAGGGTCGCTTCGATCGCGGCGATCTGGTCCGGGGTTTCCTCGAACGGGAAGCCGGCCGCGAACGGCTCGTACATCGCGCGGTCCACGTGCAGCGCGAGGCCGGCGCGCGCGCGTCGGCGGGCCTGGATTTCCAGCAGCTCGGCGGCCACGTCGCGGACCTTTTCAGCGGCCTTGCGTTTGGCCTTGCTCCACTGCTCGCCGCCCAGCGAATGCAGCGGGGCGGTTTCCGGCGAGGCACCGGAATAGCGGCTGATCAGGTGCAGCTGGGCCACCGGCACGTACAGCCGGTCGCCCTTGGCGTATTCGATTTCCAGGAACTCGCCCGGCATGCCGCCGGCGTCGAGCACGATCAGCCCGCGGTAACGGCCCACGCCATGGTCTTCATGGACGATGGGTGCGCCTTCGGTCAATTCACCCAGGTCACGGATGATCGCTTCGGGCTCGCGCCCGACCCGTCGGCTGCGCCGGGTGGTACCGGCACGCTCGGGGAACAGCTGGCGCTCGGTCAGTACCGCCAGCGCGGGCGTGTCCAGCGCGAAGCCGTCTTCCAGCGGTGCCACGGTGATCGCAAAGCGCGGCGCGTCGTCGGCCAGGAAGGTGGGCAGGTCGCTCACCACCGGCGGCTTCAGCTCAGCCGCCTGCAGCACTTCCAGCAGCGCTTCGCGGCGACCCGGCGAGTCGGCGGCGATCAGCACGCGACCGGGGTAGTGGCCGATGAACGATTTCAGCGCTTCGCCGGCGGGCGCGTCGCGTGCGGCCACCGGCAACGGCGGCAGCGGCTGGTCGCCGAGCGGCGTGGCCTCGTCGATGCGCGCGTGGTCGGCGCCCCACACTTCGACGCGCGGCAGGGTGTTCAGGCGCGCGTTGAGCGCCTCGGGGCTCAGATACAGCTCGGTGGGCGCCAGCAGCGGGCGCTCCACGTCGTGCCGGCGTTGTTCGTAGCGGTTCTGGGTCTGCGCCCAGAACGAGGCCGCCGCTTCGCCCACGCCGTTGGCGATCACCGGCAGCGCATTCGGCTGCAGGTAGTCGAACAGGGTTGCGGTCTGGTCGAAGAACAGCGGCAGGTAGTACTCCACGCCCGCCGGTGCGAGGCCGGACTTGAGATCCTGGTACAGCGCGCTGCGCCGGGTATCCACGTCGAAGCGTTCGCGCAGGGTGGCCAGCACGCGCGACACGCTCAGTTCGTCCAGCGGCACTTCGCGGCCGGGCAGCATGCGCACGGCGTCGACCTTGTCCAGCGAGCGCTGGCTTTCGGGGTCGAAGGCGCGGATCGAATCGATGTCTTCGTCGAGCAGCTCGATCCGCAGCGGCGCGTCGGCGCCCATCGGGAATACATCGAGCAGGCCGCCGCGGACGGCGAAATCGCCCGGGTCCATCACCTGCGGCACGTTGCGGTACGCCGCCGCTTCCAGCCGGCGCTTTTCAGCGTCCAGGTCCAGGCGCTGGCCGACCTTCAGGTCGAAACTGCCGCCGATGATGTACTTGAGCGGGGCCAGCTGCTGCAGCACGGTCTGCACCGGCACCACCACGATGCCACGGCGCAGCGTGGGCAGCTGGTGCAGTGCGGCCAGGCGCTGCGAAATGATGTCCGGGTGCGGACTGAAAGCGTCGTAGGGCAGCGTTTCCCAATCCGGGAAGGCCACCACCGGCAGGTCCGACGCGCTGCCCAGCAGGGTGCGCAGGTCGGACTCGATCTGGTTGGCGCCATGGTTGTCGCGCGCGATGACCAGCAGCGGCCCGTCATGCACATCAGCGGCACGGGCGATGTACCACGCCAGTGCCGTTGGCGATGCGGGAGCGCGCCACCAGGCGCGGAGCTGGCCCGAACGGGGCAGCGGCGGAGCGGGATAGGAAGTGCGTGACATGAGCCGCCGATTTTAGCAGACGGCCATGTGATGGCTGCCTAGTTCTCAAGCTCCAGCACCATCCGCACCAGGCCCGGGGTTTCCTTCGGGTGGGGCACCTGCTTGAAGCCGAGCGATGCGGCCAGCTGCTTCATCGGCTCGTTCTCTTCCAGCACGTCGCCGTAGAGCCGATCGAGGTACTTGCCGCGCGCCCACTTCACCAGCTTGCGCATCAACTGCCGGCCCAGGCCCTGGCCGATCAGGAAGCGACTGATCAGGATGGCGTATTCCGCCTCGCGGGTGCCGGGCACGATCGACGCGCGGGCCAGTGCGCCCACGACCGCTTCACCGGCCGGCAGCGATTCGGCCGCGACCAGGGTGATCTCGAGCTTGAGGTTGGGGTGGGTCAGGCGCTGCACCGACTCGTCGGACAGTTCGCTGACCGAGTGCAGCATGCGATCGCGGATTTCTTCCGGCCCGAACAGGCTGAAGGCGCCCTTCAGCGGTTCGCCGTCTTCGGGGCGGATCGGGCGGATCAGCAGTTCATGGCCGCTGGGAGCCTTGAAGATTTCGTGCCAGGGCGGCATGCGGTTACGGGTAGCCATACCGGTGGTTCCTTGGTGGTCTTCAGATTCTCGCATCCCCGGGGTCGCGTTCCGTGAACGGAACGCTCACGCCCGTCATTCTGCCTGCTTGAGCCACTGCAGGCGGGTAGAGGCACCGGCTTCGCCCAGGTGCTGCTTCAGTGCCGGCATGGCCGGAGCCAGCACCTGGTCGAATTGCCACGGCGGATTGAGCAACAGCATGCCGCTGCCGTTCAGCCTGAGGGGAGAGTCGTCCGGCCGCACCAGTAGTTCTACTGTAAGCACCGACTTCACCGGCAGGGCGCAGGCCTTGCGCAGGAAGTGCAGGATGGTGCGGCGCTGCTTGATCGGGAACCAGATCGCGAAGCTGGCCTGCGGCCAGCGGCCCAGGATCTCGCTGACCGAGGCGAGGATGCGCTGGTACTCGGCATCCTGGCCTTCGTAGGGAGGGTCGATCAGGACCAGGCCGCGACCGATCTTCACCCCGTTGGCCTTGGGCGGCAGCAGCGCCTTGTTCTGCGCGTAGCCGTCGGCGTGCAGCACCGCCACCCGGGTGTCGTGGGCGAACAGCGCCTTCAGCGCCGCCGCCTCGGCGTCCTGCAGCTCGCATACCGCCATGCGGTCCTGCTCGCGCATGGCTTGGGCGCTGAGTAGTGGCGAGCCGGGGTAGCTGATCATCGCCCCGACCGGGTTGTCGGCCTGCACCGCCTTGAGGTAGCGCTCCACCACGGCGGGCAGGGTCGGCTGGGCCATCAGCCGCATCACGCCGTCTTCGGCTTCCAGGGTCTTGCGGCTTTCTTCGCTGGCCAGCAGGTAGCGGCCGGCGCCGCCATGGGTGTCCAGCACGAAGAACGGGCTGTCCTTGCGCTTGAAGCTGTCGAGCAGGGCAAGCTGGACGATGTGCTTGAGCACATCGGCGTGGTTGCCGGCATGGAAGGCGTGGTGGTAATTCATCGGCGCAGTGTACGGGGCGGCGGCCCCAGCGGCTATGCTGCGCGCATGAACCGCCCCCTGCACACCGTCCTGGTCGTCGAAGACGAAACCGCCATCGCCGACACCGTGCTCTACGCGCTGCGCAGCGAGGGCTACGGCGCCCAGCACTGCCTGCTGGGCGCGCAGGCGCTGCAGCAGCTGCGCCAGGCACCGGTGGACGTGGTGGTGCTGGACGTCGGCCTGCCGGACATGAGCGGCTTCGACGTGTGCCGCACCCTGCGCACCTTCAGCCAGGTGCCGGTGATCTTCCTCACCGCGCGCAATGACGAGTTCGACCGGGTCCTGGGCCTGGAGCTGGGTGCCGACGACTACATGGCCAAGCCGTTCTCGCCGCGCGAGCTGGTGGCTCGGGTGCGGGCCCGCCTGCGCCGCAGCGGCCCGGCGGTGGAGGACGGAACCGCAGGCTGGCAGGCGCACGGGCGCTTCTCCATCGACCGCGAAGGACGCCGCATCCGCTTCGACGGCCAGGCGCTGGAGCTGACCCGCTACGAATATGCGCTGCTGGCGGCATTGTTGCAGCGGCCCGGCGCGATCCTGAGCCGTGCGCAGTTGATGGACCGGGGCTGGGACAGCGCGGCCGACAGCGCCGACCGCACCATCGATACCCACGTGAAGACCCTGCGCGCCAAGCTGCGCGCGGCGGGCGCCGACACCGACCCGATCCGCACACATCGCGGCGTGGGTTACGCGCTGGAGGTGTAGGGTGCGGCTGGGCCTGAAACTGTTCCTGGGCTTCTTCCTGATCGTGGGCATCGCCGCGTTCTTCGTGATGCGCGTGTTCGTCAACGAAGTGAAACCCGGGGTCCGCCAGGCCATGGAGGCGACCCTGGTCGATGCAGCCAACGTGTTGGCGGAAATGGCCGCTGCCGACCTGAAGGCCGGCCACATCCGCAACGGCGCGTTCGTCGCCAACCTGGCCCGCGCGCAGCGCCGCGATCCCAAGGCGATGGTGTGGCGCTTCCCCAAGCGCAGCCTGGACTATCGCGTGACCATCACCGACGCGCGCGGGATCGTGGTGTACGACTCCACCGGCCGCGACATCGGCCGCGACAACTCGCGCTGGAACGATGTCTACCGCACCCTGCGCGGCGAGTACGGCGCGCGCTCCAGCCCGGAAACGCCCGGCGACGAGGTGCATTCGGTGATGCACGTGGCCGCGCCGATCCATGACCCGGCCGATCCCACCCGTCTGATCGGCGTGCTCAGCCTGGCCCAGCCCAACCGCAGCATCGACCCGTTCATCGCCGCCAGCCAGCGCGCCATCCTGCAGCGCGGGGCGTGGCTGATCGGGTTGTCGGCGCTGGTCGGATTGTTGATGACCGGCTGGTTGATGCATGGGGTCAATCGGCTCAACCGCTATGCCCAGGCGGTCAGTGCCGGCGAGCCGGTACCGCCGCCCAAGGCGCGCCGCGATGAGATCGGCGACCTGGGGCGGGCGCTGGAAACCATGCGTCGCAAGCTGGAAGGCAAGGCCTACGTGGAGCAGTACGTACAGTCGCTGACCCATGAAATGAAGAGTCCGCTGGCGGCGATCCGTGGCGCGTCCGAGCTGCTGCAGGAGCCGCTTCCGGAGGCCGACCGCGTGCACTTCGCGCGCAGCATCCAGGGCCAGGCGCAGCGCCTGACCGAAACCATCGACAAACTGCTGGCGTTGGCTGAAGTGGAGCAACATGGCTGGCTGCAGAAGCGCGAGCGCGTGGCGGTGACGCCGTTGCTGCACGCGGCCGCCGATGCGGTGGCGATGCGTGCGCAGGCGGCCGGGGTCGCGGTGGACGTCGAATCCGACGCGGCCTTGGAGGTGCAGGGCGACCCCTATCTACTGCGCCAGGCGCTGAACAACCTGCTGGAGAACGCGCTGGCGTTTTCCGCTGCCGGCAGCCGCATTGCGCTGGGCGCCGTGCGCGAGGGCGACAGCGTGGTCCTGCGCGTGGCCGACCGCGGCAGCGGGGTGCCGGACTATGCGCTGGAGCGGGCCTTCGAGCGCTTCTATTCGCTGGCGCGCCCGGCCACCGGTCAACGCAGTTCGGGGCTGGGCTTGTCATTCGTGCAGGAAGTGGCGCGGCTGCATGGCGGCCGGGCGGAGCTGGCCAATCGCGAGGGCGGCGGCGCAGTCGCAACGCTGACGCTTGGGTGACCCCGCCACTTCACATTCGCTTCAAACACGGCACATCGTCCGCCCACCGGCACCCGGGATGCTGGCACCCTTCCCAACCGAGGACGGGTGATGAAATCCCTTCAGATGCTGTTGCGGTTCGCCATCGTGGGCGGACTGATCCTGTTGCTGCTGATTCCGCTGATGATGATCCGCGGCGTGATCAGCGAACGCGAGTCATATCGCGACGAGGCCTACCTGCGCGTGGCGCAGGGCCGTGCCGGCGCGCAGACCCTCACCGGCCCGATCCGGGTCGTGCCCTGGACGGAAACCCGCCAGGTGGAAGTCGTCGACGCGGCCGGGACCAAGAAGGTGGAAACCCAGGTCGAGCAGAGTCATTGGCTGCAGATGCCGTCCAAGCTGGTGGTCGATGGCGGCATGGTGCCGGACGAGCGCCGGATCGGCCTGTTCCGGGTGCCGGTGTACACCTGGAAGGCAAAGGTCAGCGCCGAGTTCAGCGATGACGACTATCCGGTCAAGGCCGGTCGGGTGTACGGCACGCCGTACCTGGCGGTGGGCATCGCCGACGTCCGCGGCCTGGTCGGCTCGCCGGAGCTCAAGGTGGATGGCCACGCACTGACCCTGCAGCCGGGCGTCGGCGAGGTCAGCGGCATCGGCAAGGGCCTGCACGTGCCGCTGCAGGGCTTCGCCGACACCGCCGGTGGCCTGCTGGCGGCCAGCAGGGTGGAGCTGTCGCTGGTGCTGGATGGCACGCGGTCGCTGGCGGTGGTGCCGGTGGGCGACGACAGCCGCATCGCGATCCGCTCGCCGTGGCCGCACCCGCTGTTCGGCGGCAGCTTCCTGCCCAATGAGCGCCAGGTGGGCGAGAACGGCTTCGAGGCACAGTGGGCGGTGTCGTCGCTGGCGTCGGAGGCGCAGCGCCAGCTGCGCGGCAGCGCTGACGTGGAAGCGGAAACGGTCAGCGTGGAGCTGGTCAATCCGGTGGACATCTACACCCAGGCCGACCGCGCCAGCAAGTACGGCATCCTCTTCATCGTGCTCACCTTCGTCGGCTTCATCCTGTTCGAGCTGATCAAGCGCCTGCGCATCCACCCGCTGCAGTACCTGATGGTCGGCCTGGCGCTGGCGATCTTCTTCCTGCTGCTGTTGAGCCTGTCCGAGCACATTCCGTTCTGGGTGGCCTACGTGGTGTCGGCCGTGGCCTGTATCGGACTGCAGGCGGTGTACCTGTCCGGCGTGCTGCGCAGCTGGCTGCGCGGCCTGGGCTTTGCCGGCATGCTGACCGTCCTCTACGGCGCGCTGTACGGATTGCTGGTGTCGGAGAACAACGCGCTGCTGATGGGCTCGCTGCTGTTGTTCGCGGTGCTGGCGACGGCGATGTGGGTCACCCGCCGGATCGACTGGTACGAACTTGGGGCGAGCCTCAAGTAGGCGGCGCTGACGTATTTCGCCATCCCGCACGACGCTTCCGGCTTCGTGTGGGACCCCCAGGCGCTGCTGGGACAAGGACAGGGCTGGTAACCGCGCTGGATCGCGCTAGGTTCCAGCCCTCGTCACCTCACCACACGACCATGGCGAACCTTACGTTGTCCCCGGTGGGCCGTGCTGGCAGCGCACCGGCCTGTCCGTCGTCCCCGCCATCGTCGCGCCGTCGGCCTGCCGCCACCCCGGTCTCGATCCGCAACACGCCGCCGTGCGCACCGACGCGCAGGCTGTGGCTGGACGGCATACCGCGCGCCGAGCTGGACGCGCTCGCCGCTGCCCTGCGACAGGGGCCGCTGGACGCCCATTTCTTCCTGACCCTGCAGCCGCACTTCCATCGCACCGCGCTGGCCGCGCCGATGGCGCAGGGGTTGGTGGACGATGCGCTGGACCGGTTGCTGCCCGCCGGGCTGCCCGCCGCGCAGCGTGCCGCCTGGGGCAGCAGCCTGATGGCATTGCTGACCCTGCCACGGGTGGACTGGGAAGTGCAGTGCGCTCCGTTGCGCGCACTGCTCACCGACGCGGTTGCTCGCCGCAATACGCTGCTGCAGGCGATGCGCGACGCCCTTTACCGCCCGCTGGACCAGCCCCGACGCGAGTGGAATGCGGCACTTGATGCCGAGCGCTCCCTCGGCATGGCCGACGCCCGCGAGGTGGCGCAACGTATGTGCAGCCTGTCGCCATCGCGTCAGCGTGACGTGGTGCGCCAGCAGCTGCGCGACTGGATGCCGACGCTGCTCCCGGCGCAGGTCGACCGTGCGGTGGCACAGGCCGCTGCCGCCGCCGCGCTCAATGGCGCCTGCATCGATGCACGCAGCGCGCTGCCGGCGCTGTTCGACGGCGTCGATGACGTGGGCGTGCCGTTGATCGGCGATGGCCAGCGCGCCCGGATACTGGCGACGCTGGACCAGCTGGCCGGCGGTCCGCCAGACCCCTTGCTGGCCACCCAGGGCGGCCACGGGGACCGGCTGGGCCGGTGGCTGTTGTCGGTGGCCGACCGTACAGCCATGGCCACCACGGCGCGCCCCAGCCTGCGCCGCGCACTGGGCGATGCGGTGCTGTTCGTTGCCGGGCTCGCGCCTGGACTGAAGGCGCTGCGTTGGGCGCAGGCGGGCACTGCGTTGCCGACACCACGTGAAGCGCACACCGTGACCATGGCCGATGCCCCGCCAGCGGTGGCGTCGGGCGCATCACGGCAGGGCGGCCGCAGCATGCTTGCGATGGCCGCAGGTCTCGTCGGCGGCGGGCTGGGCGTGGCGACGCTGGGCTGGCGCTGGGCATCCGGCGACACGCAGGTCATTGCGCCCACGGGGGATGCGCAACCGTGCCGGGCGCCCGAGCCGGAACCGGACCCGGCGCGGGTGCACGAGCGGACGCGGCACGTAGTGCGGCTCCTGGACGCCGTGATCGACCGCGACGGCGAGGGATCAATCTGGGACGTGCTCTGGCAACGCGTGCACCACAACGCAGGGGGCGATGCGACGTCGTTGCGCGGCACCGTGGCCACCCTGCTGGAGTCCAACGAGGTCGCACGCGAGGTCATCGACGCGTTGGACGGACTTCCGCCCGCCGAGGGCAGTGTGCGTGTGCGCCGCGCGCTTCGCCCCCTCCCGATGCCACGCGGTGGCGGCGAAGGCCTGGATGCCACCGAGCGCGACCGGCTCGACGCGGCCACCCGCCTGCTGGTCGACGTGGCGCAGCAGGCGCCGCCGCCGGGCGCAGCCGCGCTCGCGCCGCCGGCGGGCGTGGACCTGGCGGTAACGCGGTCGCGCATGCTGACCTGGGTGCAGTCGATGGGGCGCAACGCCAGCGAGCAGCACCAGCGCCTGACCGCGGCCTGGCGCCACGTGGTGGCCTCGGAGCGGGCGCTGACCCTGTCCGCCGCCGCGCTGCCGAACCTCGACACCGACCTCGCGCGGCAGGTCGCAGCCGAGCTGCTCAACGTTACCGGCCAGGTTATCGACCCCACCACGATCTACCTCAATACCTTCCAGGTCAGCCAGCAGTGGCGCGCCTGGGAAGCCGGCCAGCTGCGCCCGCCCGGCGCGTTGTTCCGCAACCAGCACCGGCTGCTCCCGCCCGACCGGCGGGTACGCAGCGGGCTGGTCAGGACCCACACCCTGGTGGGCGCGGCACTGCTGCCGGTCGACGCCGACACGGGTCACGCCGGGCTCTACTACCGCTGCGTACCGGGAACCTACTTCCCGGTGCAGGAGTGCCGCGAGCTGACCCTCGATGAATTCAGGAAAGTGCAGGGACGAGATTACCTGGGCGCTTTCCGTCGCCGCTACGACACGTGCCTTGAACAGGCCTGGCATGGTCGACCGACGCCGGGTTCGGAAGGGTTCGTATCGGGCATCGGCCGGCGTCTTGCGGGCACGGCGGTGCTGTTGAACGCAGCGGGCCAGCTCGGTGACGAAGCGGCCGCAGCGGTCAAGGTGCTGACCGACTTCCCGGCCCGTTTCGATCTTGCCGAAGCGGCCAACGGCCGCGCGCTGGCCCTGCCGGGCTGGCAGATCGACGTGCACGCGCTGGCCGCCAACGACCGGGGCCATGCGGTTCCGCTGCACGGGGTGCTGTTGGTCACCGCGCAAGCGGCGGCGTCGCCGCAGGCGCCGATCACGCTGGTGATCAGCACCACCCGGATTCCGTTGATCGAGGCGTTCAACAGCAGCGACGCCGCGCTGCAGCAGCTTGCCGACGAGGTGCGTCACCAGTTGCCGGTGCGCGTGGCGGTCAACGGGCACGCCCGCTGGCAACAGGGCGCGCTGCCGGTGGTGAAGGCCTATGGGATCGACGGCGACTTCCGCTGGGCCTTGTTCATGCAGGCGCTGGAGCTGCGGCATGCGCAGCTGCGCGCCGCCGGCCTGTCATCGCCATGGCAAATCCGCGAGGCCTTCAATGCGCTCGATTCGGCGCTGGCCCTGCCGTACCTGCCGGTGCCCGTGTCGGTGCTCGCCGCGGCAGGCGAGCTGGCGGCGCTGGACATGGACGGTCTGAACGCGCGCAGCGCGGCGCACTGGACGGCGCGCTTTCCTCCGGGCACGCCGGGCGCGCTGCGCAATGCCGGCATGGACGGTGCGCGCTGGCTGCACGCGCTGAGCGCCGGCCGCAGCCTGGTCGAGCACGCCTACCCCCTGCTGGTACCGTTCGTCCAACAGCGACTGGATGACGAAATCATGCGCCGTTACCGCACCGCGTTCGACAGCAGCTGTTGTTACATCGTGTCCTTCACGGACGGGTACCCAAGCGACCAGACGCGCAGCGGGTGGGTCCACAACCGGGCGCAGAAGCAGGCGGCGGCCAGCTTCGCCGACTGTGCGATGACCCGCGCGGCGGGCTTTGACGATACCCCCGGGCGCCTGCTGGGCCTGTACACCAGCAGCGACAGCGCGGTGTTCGACGAGAATAGCGAGGTGGTGGGGCTGGACGCATCACAGCTGTTGTCGATGGCGCGCGAACTGGATGTGCAGGGCGACTACCTGCGTGCGCTGGACCGGTTCTGGCAGCAGCATGCACCGGCCGTACTCACCACCTTGCGCGGCGGTTACCTGTACGGCTGCGCGCAACAGCATGCCGACGGATCGCTGTCCGCGCGCGGCATGCAGCTGGCCCTTGGTGTGTTCGGCACAATGACCGCGGCCGAGTCGCAGGATCCGTCCTACCAGCCGGCTGCGAGTGCCGGTGTACGCACCGGCTGGCTGCAGGTGCATGGCATCGCCTCGACCGTACTGCACGTCGCCGACGAGGTGGGGCCGGAGGTATTGCTGTACTTCCCCAACGACCGCAACCGCTTCCATGAGTTCGCCAGCGGGGCCGACATGATGGGCTGGATCGAACGCGCGGCGGGCACCGACGCCGGGCGGCAATGGCTGGAGACCGCGTTCGACCTGGCGGACCTGCAGGATGGCTGGATGTCCAACGGCGTGCATACCGCGCTGGGTGCCGGCACCCAGGCGATTTTCGGACACGGTGGCGCGGTGGTGCCGATCAGCGGCGAGGTGTCGCAGGCCCTGCTGGCGCGGCTGCGGCAACGCGCGCGTCGCGATGCGCAGACCCTGATGACTTCGGAGTGGGAAGCGTTCCGGGGCCGCTGGATGCCGCGGCTGGAGCGCTGCGAGCAGGCGATGGGCCTGGTCGCCCTGCTGGTGCCCGAAACGCTGCCGGTTGTGGCGGTACTGTCGGCCCTGCAGCTGGGGGGAGGTGTGGAACAGATGGTCGACGGCGATACGCCTGAGCAACGCCGTGCTGGCGCCGGCACGGCGGTCGGCGGTGCAGTCGGCCTTGCCTTGTCAGCTCCGCTGGGCACCGCGCGACTGGCGGCGGTGGCCGCGCGCGATGGTTCACGACTGCAACCGGAGATACAGACGGCAGCATGGGAGCAGGTGGATGATCCGCTGGCGCACCTGGCCGAGCGTTACGCCCGGCCGGTGGCGCTGTCCGGATCGCGCGCCGCGGACAATGGCGTGCACGACTACCTGGGCGAGCGATACATCCACCAGGGCGGGAACTCATATGAGGTGGCCTTCGACCGGGCCCATGGCACCTGGCGGCTGCAGAATCCGCAGCCGGGCAGCTTCTACCACCAACCGGTACGACTGAATGCCGACGGTGCGTGGGAACCCCACAGCGACGTCGGGCTGCGCGGCGGCGCACCGATCAGCCGATCCAGCCGGCGCAGCCAGTCGGTTGAACGCAGCTATCGCGGTTCCCTGAATTCCCTGGTCGAACGCACCCACTCCCATTCGGTGGACAGCAGCTCACAGGATTTCCAGTGGGGCGTGAATCACTGGGAGCGGGTGATGACGCCGGAGCAGGCGCGCGACAGCGCCTCACTGGAGCAGATGAAGGAGCTGTTCGTGTCCGGCCACCTCGACCCGGTGCAGCAGGGCGCACTGTCGGTGATCATCGAGCGGCTGGACAGTACCCTGCGTGCCGAGCGCTACACGGTGGTCAACGAGGTGGTGCACGACTCGGTGTACATCGCCGGTGGCCAGTTCCTCCAGGCCTCCCAGGGCCTGCTTGCGGAAGGGACCGGTCTATCCGCAGCGGGCATGTGCACCGGGTTGTCGCGGATCGTGGCCACGGCGATGGGGCAGGGTGAAGAAATCCATGTACTGGAGCACCTGCGCCAGGCGATCCGGGAGCCTGACAGCCCCGCTGCCGCTGCAGTGCGCTCCCTCATCCGCGACGCGCAGGGCGCGGCCCTGCAGCCTGGCTCGATGTCGGCGGCATCGTTGATCCACGTCGATGCACTGGCCAATTTCCTTGCCAACACCGCGCGCAGCAGCCATTTCGTGTTCAGCGGCACGCAGCACAGCATGGCCTGCGGCGTGAATGTGCTGGACAACGGGCGGCGCGAATACCTGCTCTACGATCCCAACTTCGGGCTGATGGTGTTCAAGAAGCTCTCGCGCTTCAACCAGTGGGTGAACAACCTGTTCGGGTCGCGCTATTTCAGCCGGCTGTCGTCGCGGACCCTGGGCGACGCCAACGCCGAGACGCTGGCTGAAATGTACGGCGCGATCCCGACCCCGGGCAGCCAGCGGATGCAGTTCCACCTGCGCCAGATCCACCCGGAACGGATGCAGGAACAGGCCGCCGCGCGCGGCTGGACCGCGCTGTACGAGCACGTCCGGTCGGCGGGTGGAGGAACGTGAACGCCCCGGCCCCCAATGCCGGCCGGGGCAGGTAAAATCGTCCCGATTCCCGTTCTCCCGAGCCCCCCATGACCTGCCGCACCCGTTTCGCCCCCAGTCCCACCGGCTATCTGCACATCGGTGGCGCCCGCACGGCGCTGTACTGCTGGCTGGAGGCGCGCCACCGTGGCGGGGAATTCGTGCTGCGCATCGAGGATACCGACCGTGAACGCAGCACCCAGGGCGCCATCGACGCGATCCTGGAGGCGATGGAGTGGCTGGGCCTGAACTACGACGAAGGCCCGATCTACCAGACCCAGCGCGTGGCCCGGTACAAGGAAGTGGCCGAGCAGCTGATCGCCGACGGCAAGGCCTATTACGCCTACGAGACCCGCGAGGAGCTCGATGCGATGCGTGAGGCGGCCATGGCGAAGCAGGAAAAGCCCCGCTACAACGGCGCCGCGCGCGAGCTGAACCTGCCCTACCGCGACGATCCGAACCGGGTGATCCGCTTCAAGAATCCGCTGGAAGGCACGGTCGTGTTCGACGACCTGATCAAGGGCCGCATCGAGATCGCCAACAGCGAGCTGGATGACATGGTGATCTTCCGCCCGGACGGCTTCCCCACCTACAACTTCGCGGTGGTGGTGGACGACTGGGACATGCGCATTTCCGATGTCATCCGCGGCGACGACCACATCAACAACACCCCGCGCCAGATCAATCTGTACGAAGGCATCGGCGCGCCGGTGCCGAAGTTCGGCCATATGCCGATGATCCTGGACGAGCAGGGCGCCAAGCTGTCCAAGCGCACCGGTGCGGCCGACGTGATGCAGTACAAGGACGCCGGCTACCTGCCCGACGCGCTGCTGAGCTACCTGGCCCGGCTGGGCTGGTCGCATGGCGACCAGGAGCTGTTCAGCCGCCAGGAGCTGATCGACCTGTTCGACGTGACCAACTGCAATTCCAAGGCGTCGCGCCTGGACATGGCCAAGCTGGGCTGGGTCAACCAGCACTTCCTGAAGACCGGAAGCCCGGCCGACATCGCCCCGCACCTGGTCTACCAGCTGAACAAGCTGGGCCTGGACCTGGGCGCCGGCCCGGCGCCGGCCGACGTGGTGGTGGCACTGCGCGACCGCGTGCAGACCCTGAAGGAAATGGCCGAGAAGGCGGTGGTCTGGTACCAGCCGCTGGTCGAATACGACGAGGCGGCGGTGGCCAAGCACTTCAAGCCGGGCGCGGAACTGGCGCTGGGCAAGGCCCGGGAGCTGCTGGCGGCGGCCAGCGAGTGGACTGCTGAAAGCGTGTCGGTCGCCCTGCATGACGTGGCCACCGCGCTGGAGATCGGCATGGGCAAGGTCGCCCAGCCGCTGCGCGTGGCCATCACCGGCACCCAGGTCAGCCCGGACATTTCCCAGACCGTGTTTCTGGCTGGGCGTGAAGAGGCCTTGAAACGCATCGACGTCGCACTTACTAAAGTACCGACGGCCTGACCACAGGAGACCGCATGTCCGCCAAGACCGCTTGTACCGCTCCACACCATCACGTTCACGACGCTTCGGACTTCGTGAAGGTGGTGGAGCGCGTGTGCACGGAGCGCGGACTGCGGCTGACGCCGATCCGCGCCAACGTGCTGCGCCTGATCGCCGAGGCCGGCAAGCCGGTGAAGGCCTACGAGCTGCTGGAATGGGTGCGCAACGGGAAGGGCGTGGGCGCCGATGCCCCGCCCACGGTGTACCGCGCGCTGGATTTCCTGATGGCCAATGGTTTTGTGCACAAGCTGGAATCGGTGAATGCCTTCGTGGCCTGCCACCATCCCAGCAGTGCGCAGCACTCCGTGCCGTTCCTGATCTGCAACAGCTGCCACAGCGCGGTGGAGCTGGAAGACCGCGACATCGTCAGCCAGCTGGAAAAGCGCGCCAAGGAGCTGGGCTTCCAGCCGCAGGCGCAGACGCTGGAAGTGCACGGACTCTGCGCCCGCTGCGCGGGGTGATGCAGCTGCCGGGGTTGATCGGCAATACGGCGCCGGTCGCGCGGGTAATGATGAAGATGCTGCGCTGACGGTAGGGTCGGTTCCCAAACGACCGCCGATAAAGGTGCAGGGTCCGGTAACGCATGACCTGCAACGAAGGCGCGGCTCCGGCCGGGGTCATGCGTCCAAGTGCCGATCAACCGGGTCGGCGGTCGTTTGGGAACCGACCCTACCGGTCCTTCGGGGCAGTGTTTACCCGCACCACCACGGACATGCCGGGGCGCAGGCGCGGCGCCAGTTCCTGGTCCGGGTCGATTGCGATTCGCACCGGCAGCCGCTGGACCACCTTGGTAAAGTTGCCGCTGGCATTGTCAGGACGCAGCACGCTGAACTCCGAGCCGGTGGCCGGGGCGATCTGCTCGACCCGCCCGCTCAAGCGCTCGCCGTCGAAGGCGTCCACCGAGAAGCTGGCCTCCTGGCCGATGCGCATCTTCCAGGTCTGGCCTTCCTTGAAATTGGCCACTACCCATAGCGCGTCCGGCACCAGGAACAGCAGCTGTGAGCCGGCGGTGACGTATTGGCCCAGCCGCACCGACGCTTCACTGACCTGCCCGTCGCGCGGGGCATGGATGACCGTGTTGGCCAGGTCGATCCGTGCCAGCTCCAGCTGCGCTTTCGCCGTTTCCACGCCTGCTTCCAGGCCCTTGCGCGCCACCTGGGTGGAGGTCAGGGTTTCCTCGGCGATGCGGATCTGCGCCTGCGACTGCTGCACCGATGACTGCGCGGCCTGCGCGCTGGTGCGGAACTTGTCGCGGTCGTTGAGCGCCACCAGCTGCTGGTCGGCCAGTTCTTCATAGCGCTTGAGCTCGTTGCGCGACCGCGCCAGCTCCGATTGGCCTGCCGACAGCGCCGCCCGGGCCGCGCCGATCTGCGCGCGGTTCTGCGCCTGCGCCTGGTCGGAGTTGGCCAGTGCGGCTACCGCGCTGTCCAGGTTCGCCTGCGCCTGCGCTACTTTTTCCTTGTAGATGCGGTCGTCGATGCGCAGCAGCGGCTCGCCCTGTTTGACGTGCTGGAAGTCCTTGACCAGCACCTCGGTCACGTAGCCGTTCACCTGCGGCGCCAGCACGGTGATCTGGCCACGCACGTACGCGTTGTCGGTGCTGACCCACGTGGTGTTGAACGGCCACAGCGACCACGCGCGCAGGATCAGCGCGATGCCCAGCAGCGCCAGCACGATCATCACCACCACGCTGCGCGCGCTGGGCTTGAGGTACTTCGGCGCGCTGGGCGCAGCCGGGGCGGCCGCAGCACCGGTAGCTGCCGGCGCGGCATCGGTGGGCGGCGCGGGATTGACGTTCTCGGGCGCGTCGTCACGCGGCGGTGGAGTGGGCATATCGGGACTCATCGAGGGTCGACGCCCGCGGGCGTGATGGGGGAGGGGGCAGGCGGGTGGCGCTTGCGCCATTGCTTGAGCACGGCGGTCCGCACCGACAACAGCAGCAGCCAGCACAGGAAGCCGAGCGCGACCCGGCCGCTGAGCGAGAACACGTCATTGAAACCGCGCACGTTGGCTTCGCGGCGGGTGATCTGCGCCAGCTGCGCGGCGCCCTGCGCGCTGCGCTGCACCGGGTCGGTCAACAGCGGTGCGTAGAGCTGCTGCTGCAGTTTCATGCGCTGCGCGACCACGCCATCGGCCGGGTCGAGCTGGCTGACCAGCGCGCTGGAATAGACCTGCTCGCGGTGCAGCTGGTACGTGCCCAGTACCGCCGAGCCGGCCAACCCGCCCAGGGTCTGGGTGATCGACAGGGTGACCAGGAAGGTGATCATGTGGTCCACGCCCTGCTTCAGCGCCTGGGTGATGCCGAGCATGATCAGCGGACCCATGAACATGCCGGCGCCCATCGAGGCCAGGAACTGGCTGACGAAGAAGTCGTGCGGGCGGTCCTGGCTGGTGCGGCTCTGGTCGAGCAGGGCCGCACTGCCCAGCAGCAGGATCGCCATCAGCAGCTGCGGGATGATCCGCTTCGGGCCGAAGGTAAGGGAGCTGGCCGCGATGCCGCAGATCACCCCGGCCAGGATTACCGCGAACAACGGGCGCATCTGGTCCGGCCCCATGCCGAGCTGGCGCATCAGCCCGACCACCCCATAGGACTGTTCGGTGGTGAGGAAGCGGATCAGGAACGCACCGACGATGAAATGCAGCACCGGCAGGCTGGTCAGCCAGCGGGTCTGCAGCAACGGGTTGCGCCGGTAGTGCTCGATCAGGAACCCGGTGGTGGCCAGGGTGATCGAGGCTACCAGCGCCCAGCCCAGCCACGGGGTGTCCAACCACCAGCGCACGTAGCCCTGCGCCAGCACCACCACCAGCAGCCCGACCGCCGGCGCCAGCAGCGCGAAGGTCAGGAAGTCCATCGGCTCGAAGGCCTTGATCTGCACGCCGGGCGGAAGTTTCAGCAGCACCACCGCGGCGAACGCGCACAGCGCCAGCCCTGCCTCGAACAGGTACAGGTTGTGCCACTGGCCGGTGTCCACCAGCCCCGCCGAGACCAGCCACGCGATCGGAACGGCCATCTGCGAGATGCCCACCCCGATCACCAGCAGGTTGCCGGTAAAGCGGCGCGGCAGCGACTGCAGCATGTACAGGGTGCCCAGCGTGCTGCAGGCGGCGCCGGCAAAGCCGCTGGCGGCCCGCAGCATGACCGTGGTTTCGAAACTGCCGACCACCAGGTGCAGCAGCGCCAGCGCGGCGTACAGGCCCAGGCCGATTTCGGCGAACAGGCGGATGCCGTACTGCTGGCGGAACTTGAAGGCGAGCAGGTTGGCGGTGACGTTGACCATCGCATACGCCGCCACCAGCCAGCTGCCCTGCGCCGGGGTCAGCCCGAGCTGCCCCTGCAGGTAGGGCAGGTTGGCGCTGACCAGCGCATTGCCGAGGCCGCCGGTGATGCCGACCAGCAGGGCCACCAGGGCGTAGGCAACGCGGCGATGCGGCGGATGCCAGGGCATCGAGGCCGAACCGGGCAGGGTCGGCTTTTCGTGCTCTTCCCAGTCCGGAACGGGCTTGAGGTAGTCGGCCATCAGCCGGCCCCGTCGGTGGGTCCCTGCAGTCCGGCGCGCAGCAGTTGCAGGCCGCGCGTGGCCAGGCGGGCACGCTCTTCGCGGGTCTTGCCGCGCAGGGCAGCGCCGAGCATGCTGGACATGAGCGAGATGTCGGCCGGCTGCAGGTCCGGCCGGCACAACCCTGCGTCGATGGCGCGCTGGATCGGCGCCTTGAGCAGCCCCTGCACGGTCTGCCGCGCGGCCTTGATGCTGGGGTCGTCGGCATCCACCGCGCGCCAGTAGTCGGCCAGCGCCGGCGACGTCACGATGCGCGTGGCGATGCCCTGCAGCACTTCGAACAGGGCATCGTCGCGATCGCCAAGGCTTTCGAGCTGGCGCGCAATCCGCGCCACGGCACGGTCCAGCAGGGCTTCGATCAGTGCGGTGCGGTCGGGGAAGTTGCGGTACAGCGTGGCGCGGCCGACCTGGGCCTTTTCCACCACCAGGTCCAGCGGCGCGGTAACGCCATGCTGCCCGAACACCGCGTCCGCGGCATCCAGGATCAGGGCGCGGCGGGCAGCCGCATCGGCACGTTGACTTTGCATGCGCTAGTTTCGGACAGGAATGTCCGGAATGGAAGCCGGGCAGGCGATGCCGGTATGAGGCCGCTGTGCTTGGTCAACGAAGCGTGAAGCCAGCGCCCCGGCAAAAAAACGGGGGCCTTGCGGCCCCCGAAGATCAAACCCTGCACCCCAGTGGGGATCAGAAATACGCGCGGATGCCGAACGCGACGCCACGGCCGGGCAAGGGCGAGTAGTCGCGCAGCAGCGAGGTGTGCGCACGCGCCTCGCGGTTGGTCAGGTTGTTGCCGTCCAGGAAGACTTCGTAGCTGTTGCTGTCGCTGCGGTCCCAGCGGTAGGCGAAGTGCGCGTCGACCAGGGTGTAGCCGGCGCTGGGGTCTTCGTTCTGCGCGGTGTCCTTCTGGCTGCTGTAACGCACCGCACCCACCGAGGCCCGCCAGCCATCGCGCGACCAGCGCAGGTCGGCGCCCACGCGTGCCGGGGAGATACGCGGCAGGTACCCGCTGTTGGCCAGGTCCACGGTGTAGTTGTGGTCGTGGTCGCCATGCGGCACGGCGATGTCGACGCTGCGGCTGCCGCTGCCGCTGCCGTCCAGTTCGGCCTTCACGTAGTCGCCGAACACGCGCAGGTCCCAGTCGCCGCTGTTGCCTTCGAACAGGTGCACCAGGGCTTCGGCCTCGGCGCCCTTGAAGGTGGCGTCCTGCTGGGTCCAGAGGCGAACCGGCAGGCTTTCCACCACGCCGGTGTCGGCCAGGTAGATGAAGTCCTTGAACCTGGTCTGGTAGATGGACGCGGAGAAGTCGAGGCGGTCGCTGTGGGTGTGGATGCCCAGTTCCACGCGCTGGCCGCGTTCGGTCTTCAGGTTGGCGTCGCCGATTTCCAGCGAACGGGTGGCGATGTGCGCGCCGGCGGCATACAGCTCTTCGTTGGTCGGCGCGCGCTCGGAGCCGTCCACGCCGAAGCGCAGGTCGACCGCGTCGTTGAGCTTCCAGATGCCGGCGGCGGACAGGTTGGTGGCGTCGAAGGTGCGCGCGCGGTACTCGCCGGTCGGGTCGAGCTTGACCTGGTCGTGGCGGCCGCCGAGTTCGAGCTTGAACGGACCGAACTGCTTTTCCTGCAGCACGAACAGGCCAAGGTTGCGGGTGTTGGTGTCGGGCACGAAGGCTTCTTCGCCGCGCGCACCGAAATCGCTGTTGCCGAACTGCAGGCCGAAGGCGCCGTCCCAGCCGCCGATCTGCTGCTGCACCGCTTCCAGGCGGCCTTCGATGCCGCGGTTGGTGAAGCGGGTGGACGGCGTGCCGCCTTCCAGCTCCACGTGCTCGTAATCGGTGTAGGCGGTGCGCAGGTTGATGTTCTTCAGGAACGAGACCGGGTTGTAGATGCCACCCTTGGCTTCGAAGCGGTTCTGCACCATGTCGATGCGCACGTCATGCTCTTCGCCTTCTTCTTCCTCGTCGCCATGGTCGTGATCGTGATCGTGGTCATGGTCGTCGTCGGCATGCACGTGCGCGCCGTTGGGGATGCCGTAGTTGGTGCGGTAGGTGCTGGCCGAGGCACCGAAATAGCCGCCCTCGCCGAGCCAGGTGGCGCCGACGCCGCCGGCACGGGTGCGGATGGAGCTGTTGTCCAGGGTGCCGCGGCGCGGTTCGTCGGTGTCGCCTTCTTCGTGGTCGTGGCCGCTGTGGTCTTCGAGGCCGTCGATCACGGCGTAGCCGGGAATACGGTAGTCATCGCCATTGCGCACCAGGCCATCCACGTGCAGCACCCAGTTACCGTTGACGCCGTCGAGGCGGAACATGCCGCTGCGTTCGTCATTGACCGAGTTGCCGCGCAGTTCGGCGCGGCCGCTGAGCGGGCGGTCGGGCAGGTCGCGGGCGATGCGGCCGTCGACGACATTCACCGCGCCGCCGATGGCGCCGCTGCCGAACAGCAGCGTGGCCGGACCCTTGAGTACTTCGATCTGGTCGGCCAGGAACGGTTCGATGCTGGTGGCATGGTCGGCGCTCACCGTGGAGGCATCCATGTTGCCCATGCCATTGGAGAGCACGGCCACGCGCGGGCCTTCCTGGCCACGGATGATCGGGCGGCCGACGCCGGGGCCGAAGAAGGTGCTCTGCACGCCGGGCAGTTTGGCCACGGTGTCGCCGAGGGTGCCGGCCTTCTGTTCGTCCAAGCGTTCGCCCGCAAGCACGTCGACCGGGCGCGCCAGCGATTCGGCATCGCCCTGCAGCGGGGTGGCGGTGACCTTGACCTCGGAAAGTTCGGTCAGGTGGCGGTCACGCGAGGCGGCGTCGTCGGCGGCGAACGCCAGCGACGGGAGCAGGGCGGCCGCGAGCGCCAGGGACAGGGCGTGCGGCTGTAGGGTGCGGGAAGAGCGCATGGGCAGGGGATCCGTCGGTCGTATTGTTACAATGTATCAATGGTGGGGCGCGCCAATCCCTTGGGAGTGGGTATTGCCGGGGTGTGGCAGGGGGGAGGGAGTGCGCGTCGGGATTGATGTTATATTATTCCATATCGTTTCGCCGACCCTGCTGGAAGTCATGCCCCTGTTCCCCCGTCTTCGACATCTGCTTGATCGCTTCGGCGCCACCGGTTCGCTGCTGTGTGCGGTGCACTGCGCTGTGTTGCCGATACTGCTGGCGGCGGCGCCGTCGCTGGGCCTGTCGGTGTGGCTGGGCGACGGGGTGGAGCTGGCGTTGGTCAGCTTCGTGACCCTGCTGGGTCTGTTCAGCCTGGTGTGGGGCTACCGCCGCCACGGTGCGCTGCGCGCGCTGGGGTTCCTGATCCCGGGCCTGAGCGCGCTGTGGGCGGGGCTGCTGTACGCGCCACTGCACCATGCGCCGGTCCCGCATGCGGTGGTGATGACGCTGGGCGGTGTGCTGGTGGGCGTTGCCCATCTGGTCAACCTGCGGCTGAACCATGGCCACGTCCATGATGCGAGCTGTGCGCACTGAGGCGCTGTGGTAGGCTTTCCGATCGTGCGCGGGGGCGTCTGCAAGGACGGGCCCGCCGAACCCGTGCCAGCACGGGGTAATCAGATTTCAGACTAAGGAGTTGACGACATGGGTAAGGGTGACCGCAAGACCGCCAAGGGCAAGCGCTACAACGCCAGCTACGGCAATTCGCGTTCGCACGCGGTGAGCAAGGTGGCCGTGGGCGCAGCTGCGCCGGTCGCCAAGAAGACCGTGGCCAAGGCCCCGGCGAAGAAGGCAGTGGCCAAGAAGGCCGTCGCCAAGGCCAGCTGATCGCTCAGCCCGGTCCGACGAAAAAACGCGGCGCTTGCGCCGCGTTTTTTTTGCGCCTGGCTTCGTCGAACCGCATCGCATCCCGTAGAGCCACGCCCTGCGTGGCTGCTTCACCTCAGGGCAGGAAGCAGCGTTTCCGGGTTTCCGTCGTTCGGCGCGGTGGGGATGTCGAGCAGGCGGGTCATCAACGGGTAGACGTCGACATTGTCGAAGCCCGGCAACGTGGCGCCCTGTTTGAACGACGGGCCGCGCGCGATGAAGATCGCGCGCATCGAGGGCAGGGCGTTGTCGTAACCGTGCGAGCCGCGGTCGCCAGGCTCGCGCTTGGCCAGGCGCGAGCGATACAGCGCGTTCCAGCCTTCGTGCATCTGGCAGATGATCGGCGGAATGCGCGGATTGGAGCCGTATTCCCAGCGCGCCGGCAACGTCTGCCGCGTCCAGCAGTCGTAGTTCGCATGCGCACCCAGCAGGATCTTTTCCGCCTCGCGCTGCTTGCCCGGCAGCGGTGCGAAACCGATCGACTGGCCCTGCGAGACGTTGGTGGCGATGGCCGGGTCGATCATGTCTTCCACCGCGATGGACTGGCCGTCCGGCACGCTGGCCATGCCGTGATCGGACACCACGATCACATTCGTGCCTTCCTCCAGACCCCGTGCGGCCAGCCCGTCCAGCAGCTGCCCGATCGCCGTGTCCACCGCCACGATCGCCGCCGCGTACTCGGGCGAATCCGGTCCGTCGTGGTGCCCGGCCTTGTCGACCTGCTCCATGTACAGCGTGACCAGGCGCGGTGCATCGGCATCGGTCTGCGCCACCCAGGCCAGCACCTGCTCCACCCGCGCCGACAGCGGCACGCTCGGGTCGTACACCCGCCACTGGCTCGGGCGCACGCCCTGGATGGCCGCCTCGCTGCCCGGCCACGACCACGTCGCGCTGCGCACCCCTGCCTTCTCGGCGCCGACCCAGATCGGCTCGCCGCCCCACCAGCGCGAGTCCGTCACGGCCTCGGGCAGGTTGACCTGGAAACGGCCCAGGCGCTCTTCCTGCATGCTGTTGTGGATGATGCCGTGATGGTTCGGGCGAAGCCCGGTGACCAGCGTGTAGTGGTTGGGGAAGGTGAGCGACGGATACGACGGCGTCATCCAGCGCGCACGCACGCCGTCGTGCGCGATGCGCGACAGGTTCGGCGTGATGCCGCGGTCGAGCATGTCCGCGCGCAGGCCATCGATCGACACCAGCAGCAGTTTCGGCGTGCGTGCCGCAGCGGGGGCGGTCGGTGCTGCGGCCACGGCGGGCGGCGTGGACGGGGCGCTGGCACAGCTGGTCAACGCGAGGGCGGCGGCAAGCGCCAGCGAAAGGCGGACGGAAATCATCCGTCCATGATAGTTCGCCGCAGTGACGCAGCGAAGACAACCAATGGCACGGTCAGGCGAACAACGGCTGCGTGCGCGCTTCCAGTGCCAGCAGCGCCGCCTTGGTTTCCAGCCCGCCGCCGAAACCGGTCAGCGCACCGCCGCTGCCGATCACCCGGTGGCAGGGCAGTACGATCGGCAGCGGATTGCGCCCGTTGGCCGCGCCTACCGCGCGGCTCGCGGTGGGGTGGCCGATGTGGCGCGCCAGCTGCACGTAGCTCCAGGTCTCGCCGAACGGAATGTCGGCAAGCGCCTTCCAGACCCGCAACTGGAACGTCGTGCCATGCGGTGCCAACGGCAGGTCGAACCCATTGCGTTCGCCGGCCAGGAACTGCAGCAGCTGCGTGCGCGCCTCGCGCAGCGCAGCGGCGTCGCGCTGCCAGCGGTCGCGACCCTTGGCGTCGTAGCGGTTGTTCTCGAACAGGATGTGGTGGATGCCCTGGCTGTCGCCGGCTACGGTCAGTGCGCCGATGGGGCTGTCGAAGGTGTCGTAGAGCAGGTTCATGCGGTTACTCCGAAGCGGACGTGGCCAGGTGCCACAGGTGCAGCACGGCGTAGGCACGCCAGGGCCGCCAGGCCTGCGAACGGGCCTCGGTGGCGCGTTCGCCCAGCCGCGTGTCGCCGCCCAGCACCTGCTGCAGCACCAGGTCGCCGGCGGGGAAGGCATCGGGCAGCGCAAGCGCGCGCAGCGCGATGTAGTGTGCGGTCCACGGCCCGATCCCGGGCAGCGCCACGCAGCGTTCGATGAAATGGTCCAGGCGCTGGCCGGCGGCGAAATCCAGCCGGCCTTCGGCCACCGCCGTGGCCACCGCACGCACCGTCGACGCGCGCGTGCGCGGCAATCCGATCCCTTCGAGCGGCGCCTCGGCCAGCTGCGCCGGGCTCGGGAACTGCCGGTCCAGGCCCTCGGGCATGCCTGCCAGCGACGTGCCGAAGCGGTCTACCACGCGCCGGGCCAGGGTGATCGCTGCGGCCACGCTGACCTGCTGGCCCAGCACCGCGCGCACCGCGACCTCGAAGCCGTCCCAGCCACCGGGCACGCGCAGTCCCGGTCGCGCGGCGATGCCGCGTGCCAGCACCGGGTCCTGCGCGAGCGTGGCGTGCACGATGCGCAGGTCGGCGTCGAGATCGAAGATGCGTCGCACGTTGCGCACGATCCCGGGAATCGCGCGTGGATCGACCTGGCCCAGCTGCAGCAGCAGCTCCGGTCGTTTCGGATCGGCGCTGACCCGGATCAGCGATGGGCGATCGGCCGGGCCGATGACGCGCTGGTAGCTGCTGGCGTCGATCTGTTCGATGCCCGGAATGCAGCGACGGCGCAGGAACGCCAGCATCGCCGGGAAGTCCAGTGGCGGCCGGTAGCCCAGGCGCAGGGTCAGCGCGCCTTCGGCGAGCGCGCCACGCTGGCGGCGGATCGCGGTGGGCGGCATGCCGCAGCCGTCCACGAACGCCGCGTTGAAACGGCGCAGGCTGTTGTAACCGGCCGCCATCGCCACGTCGGTCACCGGCAGCGCGGTTTCGGTCAGCAGCTGCTTGGCCAGCAGCAGGCGGCGGGTCGCGTGGATCTGCGCCGGCGCGGCGCCCAGCCGGGCCACGAACAGGCGCTGCAACTGGCGCGCGCTCAGTCCCAGCCGCGCGGCCAGCGTGCCGACCGCCGCGTCCTGCAGGTAGCCATCGTTGATCAACGCCAGGGCGCGCTGCAGGGTCTCGTTGCTGAGCGCGTCCTGCGCGTCCGGGGCCAGCTCCGGGCGGCAGCGCAGGCAGGGGCGGAAGCCGGCGGCCGCGGCCGCGGCCGCGGTGGGGTAGTAGTCCACGTTGGACGGCTTCGGCGCGGGCGCCGGGCACACCGGCCGGCAGTAGATGCCGGTGCTGCGCACGGCGGTGAAGAACACCCCGTCGAAGCGCGCATCGCGGGCCAGGCGGGCGCTTTCGCAGGCGGCGTAGTCCAGGGGCAGGGCGGTGTCCATGGGGCCCAGTCTATGCGCCTGGCCGGGGGCAGGCTCGCCATTTTCGGACAGCTATGCAGGCCGCCGCCCGCGCGGTTCAGGACAGGTTGTCGCGCCGGCGGCCGCGCGCACTAGACTGTGCCTTCATGTGCCGTTTTCGGCGCGCCTCTGTCTGGAAGCCGGGTGTCCAAGCTGCTCAAGTCCTGCGGGTTGTTGCTGTCGTGCCTGGCCATGGTGGCCTGCAGCCAACTGGAAAATCCCGGCAACGTCACTGCGGCGGACAAGGCGGTGCGGGCACAGACAGCCGACGGCGACCACATGGTGTCGATCAACGCCGCCGATGCGCCGCCCGCGCCGCCGCCGCCGCCGCGGCGGGGCGACCAGGGCTGGCCCGAGGTGGCGCTGGACAACGGCAAGGCCTGGATCAGCTGCGACACCGAGTACGCCGACGCTGCCGGTGACGGCGTGCCGCTGGAAGGGCTCGACCGCGCGCACCTGGAAGCGGCGATCGGGCCGTGCGTTGAACGCGGCCTGCTGCGCGTGCGCTACTCGGGCAAGATCAATCCCGGCTTCGCCGAACTGGTGGCCCGGGTCGCCCTGGTGGCCGACGCCCAGCAGGTATCGCGGCGCATCCTCGACCTGGATTCCAGCGGCGGCCAGGTGGAAGCAGCAATCGTGGCCGGGGACCGCATCGGCGAGACGAATTGGACCATCTGGGTGCGCGAAGGCTCGGTCTGCCACAGCGCCTGCGTGTTCGTGCTCGCGGCCGGCGACAACCGCCTGGTGTCGGGCAAGGTCGGCATCCACCGCATGATGCGGATCAGCTCCAAGGCCACCTCGCGTGCCGAGCTCAACCGCGAGCTCCACGAGGTGTATGCCAACGTCAAGGACTACCTGCAGCGCAACGGGGTGGCGGTGGGCGTGGCCGACCTGATGATGACCGTGCCCAACCGCAGCCTGCGCCTGCTCAGCAGCGACGAGCTGCGCCAGTTCGGGCTGGACGGCACCAACGCGGTGCAGGACGACCTGGAGCGGATCAAGCAGATGCGCAAGTGCGGCGATGATTTCGTGCGGCGCAAGGACGCATTCCTGGTCGCGTTCGACCAGGAGTGCAAGCGCGAGGGCAGCGAGCTGGAGGCGATCACCCGCTGCGGGCAGACCCTCAAGCAGCGGTTCGGCTTCCCGGACGCGACCTGCCCGGATGAAAGCCCGTTGTCGGAGATCGATGTGTCGATCCTGCTGCCGCCGAGCGACAAACCCCGCGACGCGGTCGCCGAGCGCACCGCCAGCGACGCCGACCAGCCGCCGCCGGAGGCGGCCGAACGCAACTGACGGACCGCTCACGGGGTTCCCGTACACTGGCCTGCAGTCCTCTGCCGCTAACGGTGTCCCGATGCGCGTTCCGCTGCTGCTGTCGCTGTTGCTCCCCGCCGTTGCCCTGGCCCAGACTCCGCCGCCGGCCACGCCTGCACCGGCACCGGCACGTCCGGTCCCCAGCGCACCGGCCGCACCGGCACGACCCGCGCTGACCCCGCAGCAGCAGGCGCAGGTGCAGAAGCAGGACGCCGAAATGGCTGCCGCTGGCCTGAAGGTCGCGCAGCTGGTCGACACCCAGCGTGCGGCGGAAGCCTGGAAGGGTGCATCGGCCATTGCCCGCCGCTCGGTGACCGAGCAGGCCTTCGTCGCCCAGCTCGACGCCGACCGCAAACGCCTCGGTGCGCTGCAGTCGCGCGGCCAGCCGGTGGTCACCCGGGTCAAATACGCCCCCGGTGCCACGGTTCCCGAAGGCCTGTACATCAACGTCAGCTTCCCCACCCGTTTCGCCAACAGCGCGCAACCGGTGCGCGAGCTGGTCTCGTTCCGCCTGGACGAAGACAGGGTCTGGCGCCTGGCCGGCTACAGCGTGCGCGCCGCCGCGCCCTGACCCAACAAGAAGGAGCAGCACATGGGTATCGAAATCAAGATGCTGGGCTGGGCGATCGTGCTGGGCTTGGTCCAGGTGATGCTCGCCGCCGCCGCGGTCACCCGCGAGCGCGGGACGGCCTGGAATGCATCGGCGCGCGATGGCACGCCGCCGCCGCCGGGACCGCTCGCTGCGCGCCTGCAGCGCGCACAGGCCAACTTCCTTGAAACGTTTCCGTTCTTCGCCGCCGCCGTGCTGGCGGTGGTGCTGACCCAGCGCCAGGACGGCAGCACGGCGCTGGCGGTGCAGCTGTACTTCTGGGCACGCGTGGTCTACGTGCCGTTGTATGCCGCCGGCATTCCCTACGTCCGCAGCCTGGTATGGGTGGTGTCGATGGTGGGCATCGTGCTGCTGCTGTGGCGCCTGCTGCACGGGCTGGCGTGAACCGCTGCCGACGCGTCTGATCCAGATCAAGGTGGTCCGCGCCGCGCGCCGTTAGGCTCGAGCGTGGACCAACATCGGGAACGGAACATGCCGCACACGCACGGGATCGAAGCAGGCGCGACACAGACCGCCGCCACGTCGGTGGATGTGGTGGTGGTCGGGGCCGGGCCGGCCGGGCTGTGTTTCGTGCGCGCGCTGGCCGGTAGCGGCCTGCGCGTGGCGGTGGTCGAGCAGCAGCCGCGCGCGGAACTGGCCGAAGCGGCCTTCGACGGACGCGAAATCGCGCTCACCCATGCCTCGCGGAAGATCCTGGAGCGGCTGGGGCTGTGGGCGCGGCTGGATGCGCGGGAGATCTCGCCGTTGCGCGATGCGAAGGTGCTGGACGGCAGCTCGCCGTTCGCGCTGACCTTTGCCGCGGGACAGGAGGCGGGCGGCGACCTTGGCTGGCTGGTACCCAACCACCTGATCCGGCGCGCGGCATGGGACAGCGTGCAGTGCCAGGCGGGCCTTCAGATCCTGGACCAGTGCAGCGTGCGCGCCATCGTGCCGGGCCCGCTGCACAGCGAGGTGACCCTGGCTGACGGTCGTCGGCTGCAGGCACGGCTGGTGGTGGCGGCGGACAGCCGCTTTTCCTCGACCCGGCGCATGCTCGGGATCGGCGCGCGCATGCACGATTTCGGCAAATCGATGCTGGTGTGCCGCATGCAGGTCGAGGTGCCGCACCAGCACACCGCATGGGAGTGGTTCGGCCATGGGCGCACCCTGGCCCTGCTGCCGCTCAACGGCAACCAGGCCTCGGCGGTGATCACCCTGCCGCCGCGCCAGGTGGAGGCGCTGCTGGCGCAGGATCCGGTGCGCTTCGGCGAGCGCGTCAGCGCGTTCTTCGAGCATCGGCTGGGGGCAATGACCCCGGTGGCGCGCGCCATCGCCTACCCGCTGGTGGGGGTGTACGCCAACGCCTTCATCGGCGAGCGCTGCGCGCTGATTGGTGACGCGGCGGTGGGCATGCACCCGGTCACCGCGCATGGCTTCAACCTTGGCCTGCAGAGCCAGCAGCGCCTGGCTGCCGTGGTGCGGCGGGCGGCGCAGCGGGGCGCCGACATCGCCACGCCGGCCGGCCTGGCAGGTTATGAGCGGGGCCACCGGCTGGCGTCGCGGCCGCTGTATGAGGCAACCAATGCGATCGCCACGTTGTACACGGACGACCGCCTGCCCGCGCGCCTGCTGCGCCGGGCCGGACTGCGCGTGGCGCAGAGGGTTACGCCGTTCCGGCAGCTCATCGCCGCGCATCTGACCCAGCGGTGAGGCGCAGCGGGGCTCAGGGAGCGTCGGAATCGGCGATGATGTGGATGACCGTGTCGCCGAACTGGACCTGCTGGCCCGCGCGGATCTTGCAGGCCTTGCGCAGCTCGACCTCGCCGTCGACCAGCACCTGGCCATCGCCGATCACGGTCTTGGCCTCGCCGCCGCTGGTGACCAGGTCGGCCAGCTTGAGCAGCTGCTTGAGCTCGACGTAGTCGCGGTCGAGTTCGAATTCGAGGGTCTGCATGGAGCGGGTATCCTTGAAGGGGCGCGGACGGGACCGGGCCGGAAGTGGCCGCGTATTGTGCGCCAGCCTGCCGCAGAACGGCATCCACGCCCGAATCTGTACACGTTGTTCAGGATCCATGCGGTATCATCGCGCCCTGAGCGAGTGAATTCTCCTCCGACCGAGCAGCGCCAGGGCACGCGATAAGAAAGGGCGCCCAAAGCGCGGACCATCCCCTTTTTTTATCGCACTGCCACGCATAGGGGTAGTGCTTCGGAGTTCCCCATGTCCCAAGAATCTTCCGCGCCGCTGCTGTTCGCAGACCTCGGCCTGTCCGACGCTGTGATGCAGGCCGTAGCCGCCGTCGGCTATGAAACCCCGTCGCCGATCCAGGCCGCCACCATTCCGGCGATGCTGGAAGGCCGCGACGTGCTCGGCCAGGCCCAGACCGGTACCGGCAAGACCGCTGCGTTCGCCCTGCCGGTGCTGTCCAACCTGGACTTCAACCAGGCCAAGCCGCAGGTGCTGGTGCTGGCGCCGACCCGCGAACTGGCCATCCAGGTCGCCGAGGCCTTCCAGACCTATTCGTCCAAGATCCCCGGCTTCCGCGTGCTGCCGGTGTACGGCGGCCAGCCCTATGGTCAGCAGCTGTCGGCCCTGCGCCGTGGCGTGCACGTGGTGGTGGGTACCCCCGGCCGCGTGATCGACCACCTGGACCGCGGCACCCTGGACCTGTCCGAACTGAAGACGCTGGTGCTGGACGAAGCCGATGAAATGCTGCGCATGGGCTTCATCGACGACGTCGAAGCCGTGCTCAAGAAGCTGCCGGAAACCCGCCAGGTCGCACTGTTCTCGGCCACCATGCCGCCGCAGATCCGTCGCATCGCACAGACCTACCTGAAGAACCCGGCCGAAGTGACCATCGCGGCCAAGACCACCACCTCGGCCAACATCCGCCAGCGCTACTGGTGGGTGAGCGGCATGCACAAGCTGGATGCGCTGACCCGCATCCTGGAAGTGGAACCGTTCGACGCGATGATCATCTTCTCGCGCACCAAGGCGGCGACCGAAGAGCTGGCCGAGAAGCTGCAGGCGCGTGGCCTGGCGGCCGCCGCGATCAACGGCGACATGCAGCAGGCGCAGCGTGAGCGCACCATCGGCATGCTGAAGGAAGGCAAGCTGGACATCCTGGTCGCCACCGACGTGGCCGCGCGTGGCCTGGACGTGGAGCGCATCAGCCACGTGCTGAACTACGACATCCCGTACGACACCGAAAGCTACGTGCACCGCATCGGCCGTACCGGTCGTGCCGGCCGCACCGGCGACGCGATCCTGTTCGCCACCCCGCGCGAGAAGGGCATGCTGCGCGCGATCGAGCGCGCCACCCGGCAGCCGATCGAGGAAATGCAGTTGCCGTCGGTGGACGCGGTCAACGACACCCGCATCACCAAGTTCATGAGCCGGGTCAGCGATGCGCTCGATGCCGGTGGCACCGAGTTCTACCGCGACCTGCTGCAGCGCCTGGAAGGCGAAAAGAACGTGCCGGCGATCGACATCGCCGCCGCGCTGGCCAAGCTGCTGCAGGGCGACTCGCCCTTCCTGCTGACCCCGCCGGTGCGCGGCGCGCGTGAAGAACGTGCCCCGCGCAGCAATGATCGCAATGATCGTGGCGAGCGTCCGGCCCGTTTCGAGCCGCGCTTCGAGCGTGGCCCGCGCCGCGAGGATGACCGCGGTCCGCGCCCGGAACGCGATTTCGGCAACAGCGACGGTGGCTTCGAACGCGCTCCGCGCCGCGACATCGCGCCGCGCGGTCCCGCCGAGCAGGGCATGGAAACCTTCCGCATCGAAGTGGGCCACGTGCACGGGGTGAAGCCGGGCAACATCGTCGGCGCGATCGCCAACGAGGCCGGGCTGGAAAGCCGCTTCATCGGTCGCATCGACATCCATGACGACTTCTCCGTGCTGGACCTGCCGGCGGAGATGCCGGACGACCTGCTCAGCCACCTGAAGAAGGTCTGGGTGTCGGGCCAGCAGCTCCAGATGCGCAAGGTGCAGCCGGGTGAAGACCTGACCCCGTCGCCGCGCCCGGCGTTCAAGCCGAAGTTCGGCGGCAAGCCGGGTGGCCCGGGCGGTCACCGCGGCGGTCCGGGTGGCCACCGTGGCGGGCCGGGCGGCCCGGGCGGCAACGATCGCCCGCCGCGCCGCGACGGCTTCAAGCCGCGCGGTCCGCGCAACGGTTGATCGCCCGCGCGTCCGCACCTCCAACGCCAGCCTTCGGGCTGGCGTTGTCGTTTCAGCAACCTGACCCGCTAACACGGGAACTTCGCGCCGCATCAACATCCTGCCCTCTAGCCTGAGGGTGCGGGGCGCTATGCTGTGGACAGGGCGCTGGAGGGATCGAATGCCGGCAGGCAGCAGGGACAAGGTCAGCAACCCCGTACCGCATGTGACGCGGGGATTGACCCTGCGCTTCGTGCTTCTCACCGGCACGGCGATCGGCCTGGTCGGGTTGTCGGCGCTGGTGCAGGAGCTGCAGGCCGCGTCCACCGCGTGGATCGTGGGCCAGAGTCACTGGTCGCGCAGCCAGCAGCACGCCTCGTTCGCGCTGGAGCGTTACATCACCTCGGGCAATCCGGCGGCGCTGGCCGAAGCGCGCGCTGCACTGCAGGTGCCGCTGGGCGACCTCGATGCACGCCAGGCGCTGGAGCAGAGCCCGGTCGACCTGGCCCGGGCCCGCCGCGGGTTCCTGCAGGGCGGCAACGCGCCGGGCGACATCAACCGGCTGATCCTGTCGTTCCGGTACCTGGGCCACCTGGGCTATTTCAAGGATGCCATGCAGGTCTGGCGGCAGACCGATCGCGGCCTGGCGCAGCTGCAGGAGATCGCGCGCACCGCCGAAGCGAACAAAGCCGACGGCAGCCCGGACCCGACGCTGCGCGCTGCCCTGCTGGTGCAGCTGCAGGCGCTGGACCGCAGCCTGCAGGCCCAGGCCCGCGCCTTTTCGCTGGCGCTGCTCAACACTGCGGCAATCGTGCGCATCGCCACGCTGGTGGTGGCGGGGTTGTCGGTGCTGCTGATCACGCTGGTGGCGGTGCTGCTGGCACGCCGGGTGCGGCATGACCTGATCGAGCAGGAGAGCCGCTTCCGCGCCGCGTTCTACCAGGCCACGGTGGGCATGTTGAAGCTGGACCACGCAGGCGGCATCGTCGAAGCCAACCAGGCAGTGGCCGACATCCTCGGCTACCGCCGCGATGTACTGCTGGGCATGGAGCTGCCGGACCTGCTGGTGGACGGCGAGCTGGTGCTGGACGAGGCCGGCGACATCGACTGGCCGCGCCAGCTGCGCCCGGGCGAGCTGCGTTTCCTGCGCGCCGACGGCACGCTGCTGTGGGGCCGCTGGAGTGGCACCCTGGTACGCAGCCCCGGCCGCGAGCTGACCGTGTTCGCGATCATCGAGGACGTCTCGCAGAACCACGCACTGGCCCGCGAGGTGGAACACCATGCCAGCCACGATCCGCTCACCGGCCTGATCAACCGGCGCGAGATCGAACGCCGGCTGGACCAGGCCCTGCTCGACGTGCGGGGCAAGGGCGGCACGCACAGCCTGTGCTACCTGGACCTGGATTACTTCAAGCTGGTCAACGATGGCCTCGGGCACGCTGCCGGCGACCAGCTGCTGCGCGGCTTCGCCGACTACCTGGAAGGGGCGGTGCGCGAGGGCGACTGGGTCGGGCGGATGGGCGGGGACGAATTCGCGCTGTTCCTGCACGGCGCCCGTCAGGAGGAGGCCAAGCAGGTGCTGCAGCGGATCGCGCGCAACCTGGGCCAGGCCGGTTTCCAGCGCGACGACGGTACGCCCAAGGTCAGCTGCAGCATCGGCGTGGTCGAGATCGACGCCGAGGTGGCCGATGTGAACTGGCTGATGAGCGCTGCCGACAGCGCCTGCTATGCCGCCAAGCAGGCCGGGCGCAACCGCGTGCACTGCTTCAACGAGAACCGCATGGCGCTGGAGGAGCGCCTGCTCGAGGCCGAACGGCTGGCCGACGTGTCCAACGCCATCGCCGAGAACCGCATGTTGCTGTACGCGCAGCGTATCGAGCAGGTGGGCGACCCCGGTTTCCTGCATTACGAGGTACTGGTGCGCATGCGCGGCGCCGACGGCCAGCTGCACGGGCCGGGCGATTTCATGCCGGCGGTGGAACGCTACGGCATGGGCATGGCGCTGGACCGGCACGTGCTCGGGCTGCTGTTCCGGCACCTGCAGCTGTGCCCGGCGCACGTGCAGCGGCTGGGCCTGTGCAACGTCAACGTGTCGGCGCAGTCGATCGCCGAGCCGAGCTTCCTGGCTTTCGTCTGCGACCTGCTGGAGCGCAACCGCGGGCTGGCACGCAAGCTGTGCTTCGAAATCACCGAAACCGCCGCGATCAGCAACCTGGACCAGGCCCGCAGCTTCGTCGAAGCGGTGAAGGCGCGCGGCTGCCGGGTGGCGCTGGACGACTTCGGATCCGGGCTGTCTTCGTTCGGCTACCTGCGCCAGCTGCCCGCCGACATGCTCAAGATCGACGGCATCTTCGTGCGCGACATGGACGTCGACCCGGTCAGCCGCGCCACGGTGCGCGCGATCACCGAGATCGGCCGCGAGCTGCACATGAGCGTGGTCGCCGAATGGGTGGAATCGGAAGAGGTCGCGCGGCAGCTGCAGGCGCTGGGCGTGGAAGGCCTGCAGGGCTATGCGATCGAACGCCCGATGCCGCTGGAAAAGCTGACCCAGCCCTCGCTGTGGCGGGAAGCGCCGACTGCATCGGGTCGGTCGTCCTGAGCGGCCACGCGCGCGGCCGGGCTTCTTGCGATAATGCCCCCGGGGACGCGGCGCAGGGTGCGTGGCGAAGCAGGGCAACAGGGTGGTGGGGTGAGGCTTAGCGACCGCAGGTCGGGGGAGATTCGAACGGGCATCGGCTGGCTGCTGGGCCTGCTGTGCCTGTTGCTGTCGGCCGCCGCGCTGGCCGGTACCGCCCAGGTCGGGCGCGACGTGCTGCTGCTGGGCGCCGCCACCGCCGACCAGACCCCGCAACGGCCGTGCCCGCCGGATGTGCTGGCCCAGCACCAGGACATCCTGTCGATCCCGGCACCCGCCGGAGGCTGGTCGGGTGCGCCGCAGGCGGTGGATGTGTTCGGTGTGCTCACCGGCGAGGTCCGCATCAGCCATGGCGACCGCCAGATCTGCGGCAACATGCACGACGCGCGTACCCGCGATTCGCGCTTCCGCGCCGGCGTGGGCATGGTGGTGGTGCCGCCGCCCGGCGAACGCGAGCCGATCGTGGTGTCGTGGGCGTCGCCGTTGAAATCGCGCTGGATTCCCACGGTCCGGCTGGGCGCGCCCAGCCCGGTACAGCAGAACGATACCGCGCGCCTGCTGGTGCGCGCGGCCTGCATCGCGGTGGCGATCGCGCTGGCGCTGTCGGCCTTGATGGGCTTTGCCAGCGCCCGCGACCGCACCTTCCTGTACTACGTCGCCATCTGCGCGGTGTTCGTGCTGTGGCAGGCGGTGCTGGGCGGGCTGAGCGGGTATCCCGAGCCCTGGCTGCCGGTGCACGGCCGCGCCACCTGGTGGCTGGTCGCATTGACCACCGTCGCCCTGGCATTGCTGCTGCCCATCCTGTGGCGGCTCAACGGCGGTGCGCGGCTGTGGCCGGGCTCGCGCAACGGCCAGCGGGCGGTGCTGTGGGGCCTGGTGCTGGTCGGGGCGTGCGTGCCGTGGATGGGCGTGACCGGCCTGCTCTGGATGGCGGCAGGGCTGGAGCTGGTCTTCGTGCTGGGCTGCGCGGTCTGCCTCGGGGTAGGCGTGTGGGCGTTGCTGAAGGGGGACGGGTACGCGCTGTCCGGGCTGCTGGCGCTGGCGCCCTGGTGGGTCCTGATCATCGCCGACGCGATGCAGGCGCACTGGCTGATCTCCTACCGGATCGAGGCGCTGCAGCTGGCGGCAACCTGGCTGCTGATGATGGCGGCCTACGCGCTCAATCTGCGCCTGGGCCGGCTGCGCCAGCAGCGCGATGAAATGCGCCAGCTGGCCGATACCGATGCCCTGACCGGGCTGCCCAACCGTCGCCACGGCCTGCACCTGCTGACCCGGCACCTGGCGCGGGCCAATGCCGAGCAGCAGGCGCTGGCGATCGGCTTCCTGGACATCGATCTGTTCAAGGACATCAACGACCGCTTCGGACATGACGTCGGCGACCAGGTGCTGGTGGCGGTGGCGCGTGGCCTGCGCGGCGCGGTGCGGGTGCAGGACGACGTGATCCGGATGGGCGGCGAGGAGTTCCTGGTGCTGTTGCCGGGCGCCTCGCATGGCGCGGCGCTGGCGCGGCTGGAAAACGTGCGCCTGCAGATGGCCGGGGTCGCCGCCCCGCTCGGGATTGCCGGGCTGGCCGTGACCGTGAGCATCGGCCTGGCCGTGCTGCGCCCGGGGCGTGATGACCTGGCCGGGCTGCTGCGGCGCGCCGACCATGCCATGTACGGGGCCAAGCGCGCCGGCCGCAACCAGGTCTGCGACGGTGAACAACCGCTGCGACCCGACGACCCGTTGATCGCCTGACGCCGCCGCGCCCCGGGTTTTGCCGGATAATGGCGCGATGACAACCCGACTCAACAAATTCATCGCCGAAACCGGCTTCTGTTCCCGGCGCGAAGCCGACCGCCTGCTCGGCGAACGCCGCGTCACCGTCAACGGCCAGGTCGCCGGCACCGGTGCGGCGGTAGGCGAGGGCGACGTGGTGCTGGTCGACGGCCAGCCGCTGCGCGCGCGCGAAGCACGCAAGCCCGGCGGGCGCCGCCACGTCTACATCGCGCTGAACAAGCCGGTCGGGATCACCTGCACCACCGAAAGCGCGGTCAAGGGCAACATCGTCGATTTCGTCGGCCATGAGCAGCGCATCTTCCCGATCGGCCGCCTGGACAAGGATTCCGAAGGCCTGATCCTGATGACCAGCAACGGCGACATCGTCAACCAGATCCTGCGCGCCGAGAACAACCACCAGAAGGAATACATGGTGGCGGTGAACAAGCCGGTCACCGACGAATTCCTGCGCGGCATGGCCCGGGGCGTGCGCATCCACAACGAAACCACGCTGCCGTGCCGGACTTCGCGCATCGCCAAGTTCGGATTCCGGATCGTGCTGCAGCAGGGTCTCAACCGGCAGATCCGCCTGATGGCCGCCGCGTTCGAATACCGCGTCACCCAGCTGCGCCGGGTCCGCATCGACAACATCAAGCTGGGCGCCCTCAAGCCGGGCCAGTGGCGCAACCTGACCGACGCCGAACTGAAGGGCCTGCTGCCGAAACAGCTGGACTGGTGACCTCCATGGGCGGGTAACCCTTGGCCGATTGATCGGGCTAGACTGCGACTACCTCCCGGATTCGACCGCTCGATGATCAAGCCCGAGAAGCCCGCCAATGAAGCCGTGCGCCTGGCGGCGCTGTACCGCTACCGGATCCTGGATTCGGAGAAGGAGAAGTCCTTCGAGGATCTGGTCACCATCGCCAAGGCGGTGTGCGGTGCGTCGATGGCGGCGGTGACGCTGATCGATGCGGAGCGGCAGTGGTTCAAGTCGATCCAGGGCACGCAGGCGCAGGAGCTGCCGCGTTCGGAGTCGATGTGCGGGCACGCGATCCTGCACCCGGACGAGGTGATGGTGGTCGAGGATGCGCGCGGTGATGCGCGCTTCCACGACAACCCGATCGTGACCGGGGACCCGAAGGTACGTTTCTATGCGGGTGCGCCGCTGGTCAGCACCGACGGGCTGCCGCTGGGCACGCTGTGCGTGTTCGATCCGCAGCCGCACTGCCTGGATGCGCAGCAGACCGAGGCGCTGGCGGCGCTGTCGCGGCAGGTGATGCTGGTGATGGAGCTGCGCCGGTTCGCGCTGGACATCCAGAACCACATGGTGGAGCGCGACGATTACGAGAAGCTGCTCAACGAATACCACGATGTGCTGCTGGCGCAGAACGCCGACCTGGCCGAACAGAGCCGCACCGACGTGCTGACCGGGCTGCCGAACCGGCGCGCGATGTCGGTGGCGCTGGACGCCTCGCTGCTGGATGCCCAGGGGCAGCCACGGCCGACCGCGCTGGCCCTGGTCGACATCGACCACTTCAAGCACATCAACGATTTCAACGGTCATGCCACCGGCGACCGGGTGCTGGCCGAACTGGGCGTGCTGCTGCGCGCCCAGTTCGCCGGGCGTGGGCTGGCGGCCCGGTATGGGGGCGAGGAATTCGTGGTGCTGATGCCCGACACCGACCTGCGCACCGCCGAACTGCAATGCGAATTCCTGCGCATGGCGGTGGCCGACCTGCCGCTGGGGTTCCCGGTGACGGTCAGCATCGGCGTGGCCGCGCACGCCCCCGGCGACACCGTCGAGCAGACCCTGGCGCGGGCCGATGCGGCGCTGTACCGGGCCAAGGGCAACGGCCGCAACCGGGTTGAAACCGCCCCGTAACGCCGGGCGGCGCCGCATTCGCATCGGGTGCGACCGATGTTTGGCATGCTGAGGGCTCGTTCCCCGTGCAGGCCCGCGCATGCTGCAGACCCTGGCCATTTCGCGTTACCGCTCGCTGCACGACCTGGTCGTGCCGATGGGCCGATTGAACCTGGTGACCGGCGACAACGGCAGCGGCAAGTCCAGCCTGTACCGCGCGCTGCGCCTGCTGGCGGAAACCGCGCAGGGCGGGGTGGCGGCCGCGTTGGCCCGCGAGGGCGGCCTGGGGTCGGCGCTGTGGGCCGGCCCGGCGCAGGCCAGCCGCGCGATGCGCCAGGGCGAGGTGCCGGTGCAGGGCACCGCGCGCAGCGAGCCGGTGGCGCTGCGGCTGGGTTTCGCCGCCGACGATTTCGGCTATGCGATCGACTTGGGCTTCCCGGTGCCCAGCGTGTCGGCGTTCGCCCTGGACCCGCAGATCAAGTGTGAAAGCATCTGGGCCGGGCCGTTCCTGCGCAGCAGCAACGTGCTGGTCGAACGCCGTGGGGCGATGGTGCGGCGACGCCAGGGGCGGCACTGGGAAGGCGTGGACGACCATCTCTCCGTGTTCGAGAGCGTGTTTTCGCAGCTCGCCGATCCGCAGCGCATGCCGGAAGTGCTGCGCCTGCGCGAGACGATCCGTGCATGGCGCTTCTACGACCATTTCCGCACCGATGCGGACGCGCCGGCACGGCAGTCGCCCCTGGCCACGCGCACCCCGGTGCTGGGCCATGACGGCCGCGACCTGGCGGCGGCGTGGCAGACCATTGTCGAGATCGGCGATGCGCAGGGACTGGCCGCCGCGGTGGACGATGCCTTCCCCGGCGCGCAGGTCCTGATCGATGGCAGCGAAGGCCGCCTGCACCTGAAATTCCAGCAGCCCGGGCTGCTGCGCCCGCTGACCGCCGCCGAACTGTCCGACGGCACGCTGCGCTATCTGTTGCTGATCGCCGCGCTGCACACCCCGCGACCGCCGCCGCTGATGGTGCTCAACGAGCCGGAAACCAGCCTGCACCCGGACCTGCTGCCGGCGCTGGGGAGGCTGATCCTGGCCGCGACCGCACGCAGCCAACTGTGGGTGGTCTCGCATGCCACCCGGCTAGTGGCCACGCTGCGCGAATCGCCGCTGTGCAATGCGATCGCGCTGGAAAAGCAGCTCAGCCGCACCACCCTGGTCGGGCAGGGACTGCTGGACGCGCCGGCGTGGTATTGGCCGGAACGATGAGATCGGAGGTACCGCGGCCCGGGACCCGGTCTTGTCACTCGGCGATGTTGCGTGCTTCGGCCGTCCCCAGGATTTCCGGATGCTGCACTTTCCTGCGTCGATTCAGCAACGGGTGCAGGAACACCGCGCCGACGATGATTGCCACGCCGGCATAGAACAGCGGGGTCAGCTCGCGCTGTTCGCTCAGCAGCACCATCGCCAGCAGGATCGCGTACACCGGCTCCAGGTTGGTCACCAGCTGCACGGTGTAGGCGCTCAGGTGGCGCAGCGCGACCAGTGCCAGCGCGAACGGCAGCAGCGTGCAGACCCCGGCCAGGACCAGCAGCAACACGCCGTCGTGCAGGTCCGGCAGCACCCACAGCGGGCTGGCCAGCGCCGGCAGCAGGAACGGCAGCAGCGGCGCCAGCAGGGTCAGGGTGAGAGTGCCGGCGCCCAGCTCCAGCGCGGTCACGGTGAGCGGGTCGGCATGGCTGACCAGGCGCTTGTTGAGCGAACCGAAGATCGCCACCAGCAGTGCCGAGGCCGCGCCCACCGCCACGCCCAGGCGCATGCCGTCGGGCACGCCGCCCACCACCATGGCGACGCCGGGCAGCACCGCAATACCGAAGGCCAGCTCGCGCAGCTGGAACGGACGTTTCGCCACCCACGGCTCGATCACCGCGGTGAACACCGGCGCCAGCGCGATGCAGGTAGCCGCCACCGAGGCATTGGCCAGTTTCACCGCGCCGTAGAAGGTGAGCCAGTGCAGCGCCACCAGCGCGCCCACGCCGCAATAGCCGGCAAACAGGGCCGGCGACAGCTGGCGCAGTCCCCGCCACACCCGCGGCAGCAGGGCCAGCATCGCCACCACCAGCAGCATGCGCCACCACACCAGCGGCAGCGCGGGCAGGGTGATCAGCTTGCCCAGGATGGCGGTGATGCCCCACAGCAGCACGCAGAAATGGATCTGGAGAAGCGCTTTGCGGGTATCGGTCATCGGCATCCGGGTATTGTGGCGATTCCCGTAGCGACACGCCATGCGTGTCCCGCACCCTCGGCCGCCAGTCGGCTCCCGTCACTTCCCGCCAACACCCTCCAATTGCTTCCGCAGCGCCACCGCTGCGCCCGGGTTGCGGTGCTTGGCCGCGCCGATGAACAGCACATACACCTCGCGCGGCGCACCGGGTTTCGCGTCGGCGGCGACGTGCGGCAGGTCCGGGTTGTCTTCGCCGCGCGCCCAGCGCATCGCGCGCAGGCACCATTGTTCCAGCGTGCGTTCGGGATAGCCGGCGCGCAGGTTGGCGCGCGACTGCATCAGCCGCGCATAGATGAAGTCGGCGGTGGGGTCGGCGAAGCTGGGGTAGTCGCTGGAGCCGCTGTAGACCAGGGCGGCGCCATGCGCGCGCGCCACCGCCACCAGCTCCGGCGTCCACGCCGCCGGATTGCGCACCTCCAGCGCATGCTGCAGCGGGCGGCCATGGGCCTGCTTCGGCAGCGCGTCGAGGAAGCGTTCGAAGTCCGCGGCGGCGCCGGGATGCCGGTCGGCGAACTGCCAGACCAGCGGGCCCAGGCGGTCGCCCAACGCGCAGATGCCGTCGATGAAGCCTTCCGCGCGCGCGCCGGCCTCGGCCAGGTCATGGCGCTGGGTGATCGTGCGCGGTGCCTTGGCCGAAAACCGGAAGCCGGGCGGCGTCTGCTCGCGCCATTGCGCGTACACCGCCGGCTTCTGCGCGCGGTAGAAAGTGCTGTTGATCTCGATGCAGCCCAGCTGCCGGCTGGCATGCGCCAGTTCCTCGCGCTGCGGCAGCCCGGCCGGGTAAAAGGTGCCGCCGCGCCAGGCCGGGAACACCCAGCCACCGATGCCGGTACGGATCGGACCGGGGGCCGCCTTGCTCAAAGCCCGTTCTCCCGCCACGGGTCGTAGCTGCCGAACCACCACAGGCGACCCTCCAGGTCGCGGCAGGCGTAACCGCGACCGCCGTAATCCTGATCGGCGATATCGATGACCACGGTGGCACCGGCGGCCACCGCCCGTGCGTAATGGGCGTCGGGGTCGGTGACCACCACGCAGGCGCTCTGGGTTTCGCGGCCGCCGATCTCGTCGGGCTGCGCCACCAGCGCGCCCCACTCACCGCCGTTGCCGACCGAGCCGAGCATGATCATGCCGCGGCCGTATACCAGCTGGGCGTGGTACACGATGTCGCCCTCGGCATACACGGCCTGCGCCTGGAAACCGAACGCGCGCTCCAGCCACGCGATGGCGGCCCGCGCGTCGCGGTAGCGCAGGCAGGGAATGACGGTGGAACCGGCGTCGGTGGGGGTGATCATGCGGGCACTCCGGGTGGGCGGCTTCTGGCACACGCGAGCCTGCGACCGCCCGCGTTACCATCGCGCGAAACCTGGCGCGATCCGCCTGAATGGCCTCGACGCCCCTGCAACACGCAACCGGAGACACTGATTGAACACATCCTGGATCGGAGGCCTCGTGCTGCTGGCATGCGCACCCCTGGCGTCGGCGGCGGTGCCGGCCGAACTGCAGCAGCTGGAGGCCACCGTTGAGCGCGTGCGCACCCAGTTCGACGTGCCCGGCATCGCGGTGGCGGTGGTCAAGGACGGGCAGGTGGTGCTGGCGCGCGGCTACGGCGTGCGCGAGCTGGGCAAGCCGGCGCCGGTCGAGGCCGACACACTGTTCGCGATCGCCTCCAATACCAAGGCGTTCACCGCGACCTCGCTGAACCTGCTGGCGGAGCAGGGCAAGCTGAAGATGGACGACCGGGTGATCGACCACCTGCCGTCGTTCCGCATGTCCGATCCCTACGTCACCGGCGAGATGCGCATCCGCGACCTGCTGTCGCACCGCAGCGGCCTCAGCCTCGGTGCCGGCGACCTGCTGTTCTGGCCGACCACGTCCTACAGCAATGCCGAGGTGGTGCAGCGCCTCGGCAAGGTGCCGCTGAAGGCCGGTTTCCGCGACCGCTACGCGTACGACAACATCCTGTACGCGGTCGCCCAGCAGGTGATCGAGAAGGTCTCGGGGCAGTCCTACGCCGACTTCCTGCAGCAGCACATCTTCACCCCGGTGGGCATGGCCGGCACCCGCTTCAACGCCGACCACCTGCAGCCGGGCGACAAGGCGGCGGTGGGACATGCCAAGTACGACTTCACCGAGCTGCGCACGGTGGCGCCGCTGACCTGGTCGAACAATGCTGGGGCCGGGGGCATCTATTCCAGCGTGCACGACATGGCGCGCTGGATGAACGTGCAGCTTGCCCAGGGCAAGCTGGAAAACGGAACTGCGCTGTTCAGCCCCAAGACGCAGCAGGCGATGTGGCAGATGATCACCCCGCAGGTGGTGCCCGAGCCGAGCGTGCCGCAGCTCGCGACCGCGCGCCCCAACTTCGCCGGCTATGGCGAGGGCTGGAGCCTGAGCGACTACCGCGGCCGGAAGCTGGTCTGGCATACCGGTGGATGGCCGGGCATGGTCTCGCGGGTGACGCTGGTACCGGAGCAGAAGCTGGGCGTGGTAGTGCTGACCAACCAGGAAGTCGGTGCGGCGTTCAACGCCATCAGCATGGCCGTACTCGACGCCTATCTCGGCGCACCGCCCACCGACTGGGTGGCGGCATATGCGGCGGCGGTGGCCAAGGCGCAGGACAAGGCCGACGAAGGCTGGGCGGCGCACCAGGCGGCGCGCGATCCCAGGTCGACGCCGTCGCTGCCGTTGGCCGGCTACGCCGCGACCTACCGCGACCCGTGGTACGGCAACGTGGTGGTGGAGAAGCAGGGCGGCAAGCTGCGCCTGCGGTTCGGCCGCACCGCGCAGCTGGTCGGGACGATGGAGCACTGGCAGCACGACACCTTCATCGTGCGCTGGGACGACCGCTCGCTCAATGCGGACGCATTCGTGAACTTCAGCCTGGACCCGGACGGCAAGGTACGCGAGGTGCGCATGCAGCCGGTGTCGTCGCTGACCGACTTCAGCTTCGACTTCCAGGACCTGGTATTGACGCCGGTGGTGGCCGACGCGTCGAAATGAACCGCCCGCCCGGTGTGTGGCGCGGGTGAAAACAAACGGCAGGCCGCGGTGGGATAATCGCGGCCTGTTGGTTTTTCCGGGGTTGGAATGTTCCGCTGGTTTGAATCGCTGATTCCGGTGTTCCCACCGATCGATGCACGCATGCCACCGCGCCGCGTGCTGCCGTTCTACATCCACTACCTGCGCCCGGTCTGGCCGGTGCTGCTGGCCACGCTGATCGCCGGGCTGCTGCTGGCGCTGGTGGAAGTGGCGATGTTCGATTTCCTCGGCCGCATCGTCGACATGGTGAGCGAGCAGCCGGATGCGGGCTTCTTCGCGCGGCACGCGGACACGTTGCTGTGGATGGCGGCAATCACGCTGGTGGCCCGGCCGGTGCTGGTGGGGTTGCATAACCTGCTGGTCAACCAGGCGATCGTGCCCGGCCTGAGCAACCGCTCGCGCTGGCTCATGCACAATTACGTGGTGCGGCAGAGCCTGTCGTTCTTCCAGAACGATTTCGCCGGCAGCATGGCCAACCGGGTCATGCAGACCGGCACGTCGCTGCGCGAGTCGGCGGTGCAGATGGTCGATTCGCTGTGGTACATCGTGGTCTACACCGGTACCGCGCTGTACCTGTTCGCGCAGGCCGACTGGCGGCTGATGATCCCGCTGGTGCTGTGGCTGGCGGCGTACGTAGTGATCATGGTGTATTTCGTGCCCCGCGCGAAGGAGCGGGCGTGGATCGCCTCGGAAGCGCGCTCCAAGGCGATGGGCCGCATCGTCGACGGCTACACCAACATCCCTACGCTGAAGCTGTTCGCCCACGGCGGACGCGAGCAGGCCTACGTGGCCGAGGCGATCGAGGAGCTGGCGGTCAAGCACCGCCGGCAGACGCGGATCACCACGGGCATGGACCTGACCATTGCGATCGTCAACGGTTTCCTGATCGCGGGTACCTGCGGGCTGGCGCTGTGGCTGTGGAGCCACGGCAACATCACGGTAGGCGCGATCACGCTGGCGACCGGGCTGGTGATCCGCATCCACAACATGTCCGGCTGGATCATGTGGACCATCAACGGGATCTTCGAGGACATCGGCACGGTGCAGGACGGCATCACCACGATCTCGCAGCCGCTGAGCGTGCAGGACCGCGCGGACGCGGTGCCGCTGGTGGTGCGCGACGGCGGCGTGCACTTCGACGATATCCACTTCCACTATGGCAAGCAGGGCGGGGTGATCGCGGGGCTGGACCTGGTGGTGAAGCCGGGCGAGAAAATCGGCCTGGTCGGGCCGTCGGGCGCGGGCAAGTCGACGCTGGTGAACGTGCTGCTGCGGCTGTACGACCTCGAAAGCGGGCATATCCGCATCGATGGCCAGGACATCGCCGAGGTCACCCAGGAAAGCCTGCGCAGACAGATCGGCGTGGTGACGCAGGACACGTCGCTGCTGCACCGGTCGATCCGCGACAACCTGCTGTACGGGCGCCCGGATGCGACCGAGGAACAGCTGCATGCGGCGGTGGCGAAGGCGCGCGCGGCCACGTTCATCGAGACGCTGCGCGATGGCGAGGGCCGGCAGGGCTATGACGCGCACGTGGGCGAGCGCGGGGTGAAGCTCTCCGGTGGCCAGCGCCAGCGCATCGCGATCGCGCGCGTGCTGCTCAAGGATGCGCCGATCCTGGTGCTGGACGAGGCGACCTCGGCGCTGGATTCGGAAGTGGAGGCGGCGATCCAGGACAACCTGGACGAGCTGATGGCGGGCAAGACGGTGATCGCGATCGCGCACCGCTTGAGCACCATCGCGCGCATGGACCGGCTGGTGGTGATGGACCAGGGCCGTATCGTGGAAACCGGCACCCACGCCGAACTGGTCTCTGCCGGCGGCCTGTACGCACGCCTGTGGGCGCGACAGACCGGTGGGTTCGTGGCGGCGGACGTGGTTTAAAGGAGACGCGGCTGCCGGTGGGGCGAGTGCGGGGCCGCCGTACCCTTGTGGGCGAATTTCCCCCGGCGTCGGCCTGCGGCCGCCCCCTTCCTCCTTTTAATTCGCCCACAAGGGTACGGCGGCCCCACACTCACCCCACCGGCGTGGCACCGTGACGTCCGCTTTTCCCTGCGAACCGCAAGCCGAGCCCCGTCGCGGCCGGTAGGTCCCTGGCAAAGTAAAGGAGGAGGTGGCGGCCGCAGGCCGCCGCCGGGGGACATTTGCATAGGGGCCTGCCGGCCGCGGCGGGGCCTCCACGCTCGCGACAGCCATGGTCGAAGACCGAAACAAAAAAAACGGCCCGGTTTTCACCAGGCCGTTTGGTGATGCGTGACGACCAACGGTCGCCACCTACCGGGTCATTCGATCGGTTGGTCCAGCATCAGCTGGCGAGCGAAGCGCACCGGCGGGGCGCCGTAGGCCAGCATCTGGTCGTGGTACGCCTTCAGGTTGAACTTCTCGCCCTGCTTCTCCTGCACCGCCTTGCGGGTGTCGAAGTGTTCCTGCGCACCGACGAAGTAGGTCGGCAGCTGCGCCGAGGTCAGCTGCGCGCGAATCCACTTGCCCGACGCTTCGCTTTCCTGCTGGAAGGCGTCGTGGGTCATCAGCTGCATTGCCTGCTCGCGGGTCCAGTTGTCCACGTGCACGCCCTGGTCCAGGATCGCGTTGGAAATGGTGCGCAGGTAGAACTTCAGCTGCACCAGGTGGAACAGCGGATCGTTGTCCAGGTAGCCCTGCTCCTGCATCATCCGCTCGGTGTACACCGCCCAGCCTTCGGCAAACAGGCCCGAACGCAGCACCGCGCGCAGCGTCGACGGGAACTTGCCCGAATGCCAGCCTTCCAGGTAATGGCCCGGCGTGCCTTCGTGGATGCTCAGCAGGTGGATCATGCGGCTGTTGTACTCGCGCAGGAACGAGTCGACCTGCTTGTCGTTCCAGTCATCCGGAATCGGCGACACCGCATAGAAGGTCTTCAGGTTCTTGTCCAGCGGGCCCGGCGAATCGCAGTAGGCCACGGCCACGCCGCGCTGGAATTCAGGCATCAGGATGATGTCCACCGGCGCATCGGGCAGGGTCATCAGGTCGTGCTTGCGCACGAACTCGGTGGACTGCGCCAGCGCCGCCTTGGCATCGTCCACCACCTTGTCGCGGGCCGGCTTGTCAGCGTACGCCAGCTCCAGCGCCGCTTCGATCGCCGCCTGCTGCTGCTCGTCGCTCGGGTTGGCCGGCAGCGCCGGCGCGCCCGGCTTGTCCTTCAGCACCGTCTGCGCGATGCCATACATGTCCTGTCGCACGCGCTTCAGTTCCGCGCGCGCGCGTTCGCCGATCTCCGCGCGCGACAGCGAAGAATTCAGCGCGAACTTCAGCTTCTGGTCGTACAGCTCCGCACCGATGCGGAAATCGCCCTTGGCGTTCGGCACCAGGGTCGTGTCCAGCCAGGCCTGCTGCTCGTCCACCGCCTTCTTCAGCCCGTCGATCGCCGCCTGCAGGCGCTTGCCGTCTTCGGCCGGCAGTTCGCCGATATGCGGGGTGATGAAGGTATCGACGATGCTGAGGATGCCCTTGTTCTGCTTGGCCACCGTCTCGGCATGGATCTTCGGCACGCGGGCCGGGTCCAGGTTCTCTCGGGCCTGCGCGAAGATCTGCGGCAGCTTTTCCATGCGCGCGGTGGCCGACTTCAGGCGCTCCGGCAGCGGCGCGAACTCACGCGCCATCAGGCCATACAGCGCGCTGCCGGCGCTGCCGTTGTAGATCTGCGGATCCCACTTCGACGCCTGCAGCACTTCCGCGTTCCAGATCTCCGACTGCAGCTGGTTGCGCAGGATTGCCGCGTCCACCTGGTTCTCGCGACCGAGCTTGGCGACCTCGATCTTGTCGAGTTCCGCAAGCAGGCCCTTGTAGGCGCTGAGCATCTTCTGCTGGCCGGCCGCGCTCAGGTCGTCGATCTCGCTGTCGTAGCGATGGTCGCCGATCTGGGTGGCGCTGATCGGGGACAGCTGCATCCACGTGTCCAGGGCACGCTTGGACAGGTCGGCGAAGGCGGCATCCACCGCCGCGTCGGCGGCCGGCGCGGTCGCGGCGGTGCCCGCCGGGGCGGTGGGGGCGTCGGCCTGCTGGCAACCGCCGAGGGCGGCGATCAGGGCGAGGGCAAGAAGATGCTGGCGCATCGGCGATCCTGTGCTGTGGTCAATCCCCCAGCATAGGCGCCGGGCAGCGCCTGCACCCGTGCCATTGGATTACCATGGCGCTTTCCAGGCCGGCGGGGTGGTGCCATGCAGTACCAGGGAAGCTGTCACTGTGGAAACATCGCATTCACGCTGGAGGCCGACGCGCCGATCACCGAGGTGATGGACTGCAACTGCTCGTTGTGCCGCCGGCGCGGTGGCCTGCTGTGGTTCGCGCCGCGTGCGGCGCTGCAGCTGAACACGGACCCCGCGCAGCTGTCCACCTACCAGTTCGCCCGGCACCACCTGTCCCATCATTACTGCGCGAACTGTGGCATCGCCCCGTTCAGCGAGGGTGTGGACCCGCGCAGCAACCAGGCGATGGCCGCGGTGAACGTGCGTTGCCTGCCGGATCTGGAGCTGGAGACGCTGACGATCACCCACTTTGATGGAGCAAAAATGTGATGACAGGGACGAGCTGGCAGCGCAGCGCTGCCGGGGCAGGGATGCTGCTGGTACTGGCGCTGGCCGGGTGCAGCAACAGGGAACATGCGGCGGCCAGCGCCGGCACGGCGGGCGCGGTGGCGTCCCCGGAAGGGGCATCACTGGCTTACGAGCACGACGTGGAGATCCAGTTGGAAGCGTCGCAGATCGGCGCGCGGGTGAAGCGTGTCGCCGACGCCTGCCAGGCCAGCCGCTTTGGCGACTGCGCGGTGCTGCAGGTCGGCCAGCAGGGCGGCGAGTATCCGTCGGGGTCGATCCGCGTGCGGATCGCGCCGAAGGGCGTCGAACCCTTGATCGGGCTGGCCGGTGAAGGCGGCGATGTGGCCTCGCGCAACACCCAGGCCGAAGACCTGGCCCAGCAGGTCGCCGACACCGCGTTGACCAAGGCGCGGCTGCAGAAGGAACACGAGCGCCTGCTGGCGTACCAGGAAGACAAGACCATCAAGATCGCCGATCTGCTGGTGGTGACCCAGCGCCTGTCGGAGATCGAAGCGGGCCTGGAGCAGGCCAACAAGGACGCCGCCAACCAGCGTCGCCGGATCGACACGCAGCTGCTGACCCTGCGCTTCCAGGCGCCCGCCGGCCAGCGCAGCCGCAGTGAGATCGGTGAAGCGCTGCGCGATTTCGGCGCGACGTTGACCACCAGCGTTGCGTTCGTTATCCGCGCGGTGGCGGCGCTGCTGCCGGTGGCGCTGGTGGCGTGGCTGGCAGGCTGGATCGGGCTGAAGCTGTGGCGGCGACGCCGGGCGTCGCCTGGCGCCTAAAGCGTATGCACCAACGGTGCATACCTACCGGTAAGAGGGTCAGCCAGCCGGTAGCGCGCCACCGTTGGTGGTGCGCCGTGTACCGTCAACCCTCGTCGTGCTCGTACTCGACGAACACGTCCAGTTCCAATGCAAGTTCCTGCACCGCGTCACGCACCTTCTGCGCGGTGGCTTCATTGCCCACTTCGACTTCCAGTTCATGCGTGCCGGGACCGATATCGTCGGACAGCCCGGCCGAGCTGGAATCGTCGTCGTCCATGTGCGGCATCAGATCGTCGGTTTCTTCGACATGCTCGATGCCCTCCACGCTCTGCAGCAGGTTGCTGATGGCGCGCGCATCGTCTTCGCTGCCGGTGATCCTGATTCGCAACGTGGCCATGGGGACGTCTCTGGAGAAGGGAATTCCAGCCTAGCCAGACCGCGGACAAGACGAGGTGACGACGCCGGTCAACCAGCAACCCCGGTTCGCGCACCGCACCGGTAGCGCACGACCGTTGGTCGTGCGCCCTCAATCCCGCGCAATCCCCATCAGTTCATCCGGCAATGCGGGCACGGGCGTGCGTTCATCCTGTGCCTCGCGCTTCAGCCAGTCCATGAACGCCACCGCCGTCGGGCTGAGCGGCCGGTGTTCGGCGTGCACGATGTAGTACGCGTAGCGCGCCTTCAAGGCCGGACCAGGCAGGCGCACCAGCTCGTAGCGCTGCAGGTAGGGCTGGGCGATGTGCTTGCGTGCCAGCACCGCGCCGATACCGTATACCGCCGCGCGCATCGCATCGGTGCTGTCGCTGAAGGTGTGCTGCGCGGTCAGGTCCAGCCCACGCACGCCGGCGGCACGGAACCAGTCGCGCCAGCCCTGTGGCGACATGTCGCTGACCAGGGGCAGGCCGGCAATCTGCACCGGCTCGCGCAGCGCGGAAACGCCGGGCAGGGCTGGCGAAGCCACCGGGCACAGTTCGTCGTCCATGAGGTGGTGCGCGGTGAGCCCGGGCCACTGGCCGAGGCCGTAGCGGATGCCAAGTTCCGGTCCGTTCTCGTCGAAGCGCAGCAGTTCGCTGCTGGTCTGCAGTTCGATGCGCATGCGTGGGTGCTGCCGGGTGAAGCGCGGCAACCGCGGCACCAGCCAGCAATACGACAGCGAGCGCAGCGTGGTGACCCGCAGCGGCACGATGTCGGCCTGCGGGTGCAGGTTGCCGGCGACGGCGTTGAGGTCGCTCAGCGCGGCGGCGGCGGCGTCGGCCAATTGCCGGCCTTCGGCAGTGAGCCGCACGCCGCGTGCCTGGCGCTGGAACAGCACGGTGCCGAGCAGCGATTCGAGCCGGCGCACGTGGTGGCTGACCGCACTGGCGGTCAGGTGCAGCTCTTCGGCGGCATGGGCGAAGTTCTGGTGGCGGGCGGCCACCGCGAACACGCCCAGCGCAGGCAGCAGGGCAGGGCGCAGGATCATCAGCAAGACCCAAATCTGATTTGTGGCTGGCACCGATACTACGCGCTTGCGGGGCCTGGGGCGCGGGCGGATCCTGTAGCTCTTCCCCTGGAGCCCTCGCCATGTTGCTGCCCGTCCTGATGCCGTCGGATCGCCCCGTGGCCGCGCCCGGGGGCCGGACGTGAGCGCGGACCTGGCCGCGTCCGCGCGCAGCCGCGACTGGCGCACGCCGTTGGAACTGACCCTGCTGGGCGCGATCTGGGGCTGCTCGTTCCTGTTCATGCGGGTGGCGGTGCCGTCGTTCGGCCCCTATGCGCTGGTGGAGGTGCGGCTGCTGCTGGGGGCGCTGGTGCTGTTGCCGTTCCTGTGGACGGCGCGTGCGCAGTTCCCGGCCCGGCGCTGGCGCTGGCTGGTGCCGATCGGCCTGATCAATTCGGCCATTCCGTTCGTGTTGTTCGCGTGGGCGGCGCAGCGTGCGCCGGCGGCGATCGGGGCGATCTGCAATGCAATGACGGTGCTGTTCGCGGCGCTGATCGCGTTCCTGTTCTTCGGCGAGAAAATCGGCCTGCGCCGGGCGATCGCGCTGTTGGTGGGCTTCACCGGCGTGGTAGTGCTGGCCACCGCCAAGGTGTCGGGTTTGAGCATCGGCACCGCGGTGATCGCGGGGTCGCTGGCGGCGCTGCTGTACGGGCTGGGGGTGAACCTGGTGAAGCGCCACATGGCCGGGCTGCCACCGGCGGCATCCGCCGGCGCCACGCTGGGCAGTGCGGCGCTGGTGATGTTGCCGATGGCAGTGACGCACTGGCCGGAGGCCCCGATTCCGGTGTCGTCCTGGGCGTGTGCGATCGCGCTGGGCGTGGTCTGCACCGGTCTGGCGTTCCTGATGTTCTACCGCCTGATCGCGCGCATCGGCCCGGCCCGGGCGTCCACGGTGACCTACCTGGTGCCGATGTTCGGCGCCCTGTTCGCCTGGCTGTTCCTGGGCGAACCGGTCACCCTGGCGATGCTGGTCGCCGGCGCGTTGATCCTCGGCAGCGTCGCCGCCAGCCAGAAGCGCTGAGGCGACGCGGCGACCCTCACCGCACCGGCACGGGGATGTTGCACAGGTCGATATGCCCGGCGGGGCGCTTGTAGAAGTCGTCGACGCGGTTGCGGCGCGCTTCGACCGTATCGGCGAAGGTCTTCGAATCGGTGCGCAGCACCTGCAGTGTCGGTCGCTGCGCTTCAGGAAGGTCGCTCACGCGCTGGATGGAGCGGATCGCGGTGCGCTGCGAAGCGTCGGCGTAGAAACCCATCGGGGCGGGACCCCGCGGCAGTGCGCTGAGCAGTTCCATGCCCTTCAGCACACGGCCCACCACCGTGATGTTGCGGTCCAGCTGGCGCGGCGACTGCCCGGTGACCACGTACAGCTCGGCGCCGATGCTGCTGTCTTCCTCGTTGTTGCGGCCCGCACCCAACGCGCCGTAGCAGTGCGCCAGCCAGGTCGTGCCGTCCTGCCGGTCCTGGCCCACCGCGAAGCCGTCGACGAAACCGGTCTGGTCGGCCCAGCCGTCGCGATCGGGCAGCACGCTCACCTTCAATCCTTTGCTGTCGCGCTGGAACTCGGCCGGCAGCTTGCGCTTGGCCGAGCCCAGCGGCTTGGCCTTGGCCGCATCGTCGGCATCGGCATCGCCGAACTGCACCACGAAATTGTCCTGCGCGCGGTAGATGCTTTCCCCGTCCCAGAAGTGCTCATGGGCGAGGGTCTGGATGTTGGCCACGTGCTGCGGCGCGAACGCTGGGGCCAGCTCGATCACCACCTGCCCGGCATCCAGGTTCATCAGCAGCAGGTTGGCCGGATCCGGCGTGCGCCAGTCGGCGTCCGACGAGGCCTCCAGGATCTGCTGCGCGCTGCGATAGGGCGTGGCCGCAGTGGCCAGGCCCGGCAGCAGGCAGGAGAGGGCAAGCGCAAGCAAAGCGGGACGGCGTGGCGACATGGTGGACCCTTGCAGGAAGTTGGCCCGATTCTGGCGCAGAAACGTCCCCGCGACCACGCGTCACCTGGATGGCAGGGTGACTAACGGCACGTTCGCTATACCCAACTTCGCACTAGTGTTGACTCCACGCTAGCTGGAGATCGTCATGAGCGACCACGAGGTCCACCTGAAGAAGTTCCAGAAGGAGCTCAGTGCCGGCACCGTGTCGCTGGCACTGCTGGCGGTGCTGGCCCGGACCGGGGAACCCCTGTACGGCTACCTGATCGCCAAGGAGCTGGAACGGGTCGGGCAGGGCGTGTTGAGCGGCAAGCAGAGCGCGCTGTACCCGGTGCTGCGCAACCTGGAGGCGGCCGGCCTGCTGGAGAGCCAGATTGAACCGTCGGTGGCCGGGCCACCGCGACGCTACTACCGCATCAATGAACGCGGCCGCGAGGTCCTGGAGCAATGGAGCCAGGCCTGGCGTGCCACCCGAGATTCCGTTGATTCCGTGCTGGAAGGGGTACTGCAATGAACGAACAGAGCATGACGGGCCGGGGCCTGCCCACCACCATCGGGGAGTACCTGGCGCAACTGCGCGCCGCGCTGCACGACGCCGATCCGGCGATGGTGCAGGACGCGCTGTACGACGCCGAGGAATACCTGCGTTCGGAACTGGCGGCGCAGCCGGGTCGCAGCGAGGCCGAAGTGATCGCCGACGTGGCCGGCAGCTACGGTGCGCCGGAGGAAGTGGCCGAGATCTACCGCGAAACCGAGATCACCGTGAATCGCGCGCTGCGCACGCCCAGTGCCAGCCTGCGGCCGATCGCACGGGTGGTGCCGGCGCAGGTGGGCGCGGGCGCGGCGGCGGTTGCCGCTGCCGCAGCAGGGGCTGCGGTGCCGCCGGCGGAGCGCGCGCCGCCACCGCCGCGTTCGGCGCTGGCCCGCTTCTTCGGCGTGGCACTGGAACCGCGCACCTACGGCGCGCTGTTCTACATGCTGCTGTCGCTGGCCACCGGCACGTTCTTCTTCACCTGGGTGGTCACCGGGCTGTCGCTGTCGATGGGGCTGCTGGTGCTGATCATCGGTATTCCGCTCACCGTGCTGTTCTTCGGCTCGGTGCGCGGCCTGGCCCTGCTGGAAGGACGGCTGATCGAAGTGCTGCTGGGCGAACGCATGCCGCGCCGACCGCGCTATTCCGACCGCAGCCGCGGTTGGCTGCAGCGCATCGGCGACATGTTCACCGACGGACGCACCTGGCTGACGCTGCTGTATTTCATGCTGATGCTGCCGCTGGGCATCCTGTACTTCACCCTGGCGGTCACCCTGCTCTCGATCTCGCTGGCCTTCGTCTGGGCGCCGGTGGCGGCGATGTTCGCGCCGAGCTACGGCATCTACCTCGATGGCGAGCAGTCGGTCCCGATGTGGGCGACGCCGGTGCTGGCGGCGGTGGGCGTGCTGCTGCTGTTCCTCACCCTGCACCTGGCGCGCGGCATCGGCCACCTGCACGGGCAGATGGCAAAGCACCTGCTGGTACGGTTGTGATTCATCGCGGTCACGACCAACGGTCGTGACCCGCCGGGTAGGTATCGACCGTTGGTCGATACCCCGGTCAACCCGCCTTCTTGCGGATCGGGGTGACGTTGCTCGCCGCCTTCGCCGGCTTCTTCGGCTTTGCGGCGGCCTGGGCATTGGCGGCGAAGAAATCGCGCACCTTCGGGTACACCGTTTCGCGCCAGCGGCGGCCGCTGAAGATGCCGTAATGGCCGGCGCCTTCGACGATGAAATGCTCACGGCGTTCGGCCGGAATGCCGGTGCACAACGCCTGCGCGGCTTCGGTCTGGCCCAGGCCGGCAATGTCGTCCAGCTCGCCTTCGATGCTCAGCAGTGCGGTACCGGTGATCGCGCCCGGGTCGACCCGCTCGCCCTGCACGTACCACTCGCCGCGCGGCAGCAGGAATTCCTGGAACACCACGCGGATCGTATCGAGGTAGTAGCGTGCCGGCATGTCCAGCACCGCGTTGTACTCGTCGTAGAAGCGGCGGTGCGCGTCGGCATCCTCCATGTCGCCCTTCACCAGGTCGGCATAGAAATCCCAGTGCGAACTGAAATGCCGGCTGGGGTTCATCGACAGGAAGCCGGCGTGCTGCAGGAAGCCCGGGTACACGCGGCGGCCTGCACCGGGGTAGCCCGGCGGCACGGTGTGGATGACATTGTTCTCGAACCACGACAGCGGGTTCTGCGTGGCCAGGTTGTTCACTGCGGTGGGGCTGCAGCGCGCATCGATCGGGCCGCCCATCATCACCAGCGAACGCGGCGTGGGTTCGCCACGGCTGGCCATCAGCGAAACGGCGGCCAGCACCGGCACGGTCGGCTGGCAGACGCTGACCACGTGCAGCTTCTCCGCGCCGAGGTGGCGGATGAATTCCTGCACGTAAGCAATGTAGTCGTCCAGGCTGAAGTCGCCTTCGCTGCCCGGCACCATGCGTGCGTCCACCCAGTCGGTGACGTACACGCGGTGGTCGCGTAGCAGGGTGCGGACGGTGTCGCGCAGCAGCGTGGCGTGGTGCCCCGACAGCGGCGCCACCACCAGCACGAACGGCTGGTTGAGCATGGTGTTGAGCTGGTCGGCTTCGTTGCTGTGGCGCTTGAAGCGCAGCAGCTTGCAGAACGGCTTGCTGACCTCTTCGTGGACCACGATCGGCACGCGCTCGCCGTCGACCTCGATTTCGTTGATGCCCCACTCGGGCTTCTCGTAATCCTTGCCGATGCGGTGGAACAGCTCGTTCACCGCCGCCAGGCGGTCGGCGCCGGGCATCTGCGACCACCAGTGGCCCTGGTTGGCGAAGAACTTCGCGTTGGCCTGGGCCTGGTGCACCCACGGGGCGAGCATGTTGCGGGTCAATTCATGCAGTTGGTAAAGCATGACGTCCGAATATGTATGGTCTTATGTTGCCGCGCAGCATACAGCAGCGCTTCGTCCCATGGGTTAATGGGGAAAATATCACGGCAGGATGAGACCGTAGAGCCACGCCCTGCGTGGCTGCGCGGTGCCAGATCGTGAAGCAGCCACGCAGGGCGTGGCTCTACGCGCCGCGCTCGAGGGCGGCGGCGTGGCCTGCCAACGCGGGCGACAGCCAGCAGTGGGACCCGAGTGCGGTGAAGCCCTCGGCCTTGAGCTGGCGGCGGTACCAGGCGGCGGGGCGGGCCTGGAAGCCTTCGTGGTCGCCGTCGAACTCGTCCTCGGCGGTGAACGCTTCCAGGAAGGCGACGCCGGCGGTCAGCTCGGCGAAGCCGGCCAGGGCGGGACGCAGTTCGCGGCTGGGCACGTAGTGCATCACGTCGGCGCAGACCAGCAGGTCGACCGGCGGGCAGGGCCGCAGCCAGGCGAAATCGCCTACTTTCGCCGGGTGCAGGTTGCGGCTGCGGCCATAGCGCTGCACGGCATAGTCGCTGCTGTCGAAGCCCATGTACTGCACGCGCGGGCGTAGCTTCAGCAGCGGCGCGCGCCACGCGCCTTCGCCGGCGCCGATATCCAGCACGCTGCGGATCGGCCGCTCCAGGTAGTACTCGGCACTGGCCACGGCGAGCGCGACCTTGCGCGCCAGGCGCGCGGCGCCACCGGTCTGGTCGGGCTGGTACCAGCGCTGGAAGTAGGCCTGGTCGTAGGTCTTGGACATGGCGGGAAGGCGGGCAGAGTGGAAGCGGCCGCCATGGTACCGCGCTGCGTCAAAGCGTCGCGCATGCGGCGACGGTGCGAATCGGCCAGAATGCACGACATCCCAAGCCAGCCGCCGGAGCAAGCGCATGCAGTCCTACTACTGGGTCAAGACCTTCCACCTGGTGTTCGTGGTGGCGTGGATGGCGGCGGTGTTCTATCTGCCGCGGATCCTGGTCAACCTGAGCGAGACCGCCGGCCAGCTGCCGGTGATCGAGCGGCTGCAGCTGATGGGCCTGCGCCTGTACCGGTTCGGGCACATGATGTTTGGCATCGCGCTGGTGCTGGGGCTGGTGCTGTGGCTGGGCTACAAGGTGATTCCGGACTTCCCCACGATGGTCGCGCCGGGGGCGGCGGGCTGGCTGCATGCCAAGCTGGGGCTGGTGGTGCTGCTGCTGGTGTATTTCAGCTGGACCGGGCGCCTGCTCAAGGGCGCGGTGAAGGGCAGGGTGCTGCCGTCGTCGCGCGCGCTGCGCTGGTTCAATGAGCTGCCGCTGGTGTTGTTCATCGGGGTGGTGTGGCTGGTGTTGGCCAAGCCGTTCTGAGCGACCCGGCATTGCGCAGCCACGCAGGGCGTGGCTCTACGCCGGGCACCAGAATGCCGTAGAGCCACGCCCTGCGTGGCTGAGCCATCCGGACGAAGACAAAAAAACCGGGCGCAAGGCCCGGTTTTTTGTCGCCTCAATCGCAGCGTCAGATCAGGCCGTTTCGTACGCCCCATACCCGCGCAGGCGCTCGTAGCGCTTCTGCAGCAGGTCCTCGGTGGACAGCTTTTCCAGCGTATCCAGCTCGTTGAGCAGCACCGCTTTCAAGCGCTTGGCCATCTGGTTCGGGTTGCGGTGGGCGCCGCCGGTCGGCTCGCGCACCACCTTGTCGACCAGGCCCAGGCTCTTCAGGCGCGGGGCGGTCAGGCCCAGCTGTTCGGCGGCGTCCTTGGCCTTGCCTGCGTCCTTCCACAGGATCGAGGCGCAGCCTTCCGGGCTGATGGTCGAATACACGCTGTACTCCAGCATCAGGGTGCGGTCGCCCACGCCCAGCGCCAGCGCGCCGCCGGAGCCGCCTTCGCCGATCACGGTGCAGATCACCGGCACCTTCAGTTCGGCCATTTCCATCAGGTTGCGCGCGATCGCTTCGGACTGGCCGCGCGATTCGGCGTCGATACCCGGCCAGGCGCCGGCAGTGTCGATCAGGGTCAGCACCGGCAGGCCGAAGCGCTCGGCCATCTTCATCAGGCGCAGCGCCTTGCGGTAGCCCTCCGGCTTGGGCATGCCGAAGTTGCGCTTGATCTTTTCCTTGGTGTCGCGGCCCTTCTGGTGGCCGATCAGCATGACCGGGCGACCGCCGATGCGGGCCAGACCGCCGATGATCGCCTTGTCGTCGGCGAAGGCACGGTCGCCGGCAAGCTCCTGGAACTCATCGCAGATGATCCGGATGTAGTCGGCGGTGTAGGGGCGCGAGGGATGCCGGGCCAGCTGCAGCACCTGCCACGAGGTCAGGTTGCGGAAGATCTGGGCGGTACGCAGCCGCAGCTTGTCCTGCAGGGTGCGTACTTCGGCTTCGACATTGACCGCCGGGCCGGCGCTTGCGCTGCGCAGCTCCTGGATCTTTGCCTCCAGATCAGCGATGGGTTGCTCGAAGTCGAGGTAGTTCGGATTCATCGGAAGCCGTCGTGAAGAAAAGAGGGAAAGTGTAGCCGAATGCGTCTAAATGCCCCGTACGGGGTCGTCTGGTGGAACACCCCAGCCGGGGCGGGTCCCGGCGCTACCTGGATCAATTCGCCCATGGCGGGCTGTACCGGACTTTGAGCGTGCGCACGGCCGGGTCGGCCCGCAGCGCGTCCACCAGCTGGCTGTCCACGCGCACGGCGACGTCGCCGGCCACGTCCAGCATGCCGGCCACCGGGCCCTGCTCGGAGCCCAGCAGCAGGTCCAGGCGCAGGGGGGTGCGGCCGGGACGGTGGCGGTCGAGCAGGGCGTTGACCCGGCCCCACACCGGCTCGCCCTGGCGCAGGTCGAGGCGGAGCGAGAGGCGGGTGGCGTAATTGGCGCAGATTTCCTCGAAGTCCCAGCACTGACGGATGCGCAGGGCATAACCGCCGTTGAATTCGTCTTCGCGCAGGCCGCCCTTGACCACCAGGATGCGGTCCTTGGTCATCAGGTGGCCGAACTCGGCCAGGCCATCGGTGAAGGCGCTGCACTCGACCCGACCCTTGCCGTCTTCGAGCTGCATGAAGATCTGGCTTTCGCCTTTGCGGCGCACGCCGACCACCAGCCCGGCCAGGATCACCGGGGTTTCCTGGCGCCAGGCGCGCTTCTCGCCGTCCTTGCTGGGACGGGCAGGCGGGATGAGCTTCTCCAGCATGCCCAGGTCGGTGCCGACCAGTTCCTTGACGTCGTCGGCATGCGGGTCGAACGGATGGCCGCTGAGGTAGAAGCCCAGGGTTTCGCGCTCGCCGTCGAGCAGCTGGCCCAGCGGCCATTCCTTGGCCTCGGGCAGGTCCAGCTGCAGGGCGGTGCTGACCGGATCAGGTGCGCCGAACAGCGAGTTCTGCCCGGAGGCCTTCTCGCGCGACATCTGGTCGGTGGCCTTGAGCACTTCGGGCAGCTGCAGCATCAGCGATGCGCGATTCTTGCCGAGGCCATCGAGCGCGCCGCAGTTGATCATCGCTTCCAGCGTGCGCCGATTGAGCTTGCCGGACTCGATGCGCATGCAGAAGTCGAGCAGCGACTGGTAGCGGCCCTTGGCGAGGCGCTCGTCGACCACCGCTTCGCACGCGCCCTGGCCGACACCCTTGATCGCGCCGAGTCCGTACTGGATGGTGTCGGCGCTGGACGCTTCGAACATGTAGGCCGATTCGTTGACGCGCGGCGGCAGTACGGTCAGGCCGAGGTTGCGCACTTCGGCCAGGAAGCCGACCACCTTGTCGGTGTTGTCCATGTCCGAGGACAGGGTCGCGGCCATGAATTCGGCCGGGTAGTGCTTCTTCAGCCAGGCGGTCTGGTAGCTGACGAGGGCGTAGGCGGCGGCGTGCGACTTGTTGAAGCCGTAGCCGGCGAACTTCTCCATCAGGTCGAAGATTTCGTCGGCCTTGGGGCCGTCGACGCCGCCCTTGGCGGCACCTTCGCGGAAGATCTCGCGGTGCTTGGCCATTTCGGCCGGCACTTTCTTGCCCATCGCGCGGCGCAGCAGGTCGGCGCCGCCGAGCGAGTAGCCGCCCACGATCTGCGCCATCTGCATGACCTGCTCCTGGTACACCATGATGCCGTAGGTGTCTTTCAGGATCGCTTCGGTACGCGGATCGGGATAGATGATTTCTTCCTGGCCGTGCTTACGCGCGTTGAAGGAAGGAATCAGGTCCATCGGGCCGGGACGGTACAGCGATACCAGGGCGATCAGGTCTTCGAAACGGTCGGGGCGCGCGTCCTTCAGCAGGCGGCGCATGCCAGAGGATTCGAACTGGAACACGGCGCCGGTGTTGCCGTTGGCGAAGATGTCTTTGTAGGTGGGGGCGTCGTCGAGCGGAATGGCGGTGATGTCCACCGGCGGGATGCCGGCGCGCGCATGGCGCTTGTTGATCGCCTTGACCGCCCAGTCGATGATGGTCAGCGTGCGCAGGCCCAGGAAGTCGAACTTCACCAGGCCGATTTCTTCGACGTCGTTCTTGTCGAACTGGGTGACCGGGTTGCGGCCGCGCCCGCTTTCGTCGTGTTCGGCGAACAGGGGGCAGAATTCGGCCAGCGGTTCGGGCGCGATCACCACGCCGCCGGCGTGCTTGCCGGCGTTGCGGGTGAGGTCTTCGAGCTGGCGCGCCAGGTCGATCAGGTCGCGCACGTCGTCTTCGTTCTGGTAGCGCTGGATCAGCTCCGGCGATGCCATTTCCGAGTCCTTGCCTTCGCCCATGGCATCCTTGAGCGAGATGCCCAGGATGTTGGGGATGAGCTTGGACACGCCGTCGACCAGGCCGTACGGGAAGCCGAGTACGCGCCCGGAGTCGCGCACCACGGCCTTGGCGGCCATGGTGCCGTAGGTGATGATCTGGCTGACGCGTTCGCGGCCGTACTTGCGCGCGACGTAGTCGATGACTTCGTCGCGGCGATCCATGCAGAAGTCGATGTCGAAGTCGGGCATCGACACGCGTTCGGGGTTGAGGAACCGTTCGAACAGCAGGTTGTACGGAATCGGGTCGAGGTCGGTGATCTGCAGGGCCCAGGCGACGAGCGAGCCGGCACCGGAACCACGGCCGGGCCCGATCGGGATGCCCTGGCCCTTCCCCCACTGGATGAAGTCGGCCACGATCAGGAAGTAGCCGGGGAAACCCATCTTGATGATGGTGGCCAGTTCGAATTCGAGGCGTTCGAAGTAATCTTCGCGGGTCTTGCCGTCGGCGAGCGGGTTCTTCTCCAGGCGCGCTTCCAGGCCCTTGCGCGATTCGCTGCAGATCCAGCTGTCCAGCGTCTCGTTGTCGGGCACCGGGTAGTCGGGCAGGAAGTAGGTGCCCAGCCGCATTTCCATGTTGCAGCGTTCGGCCAGCGCGAGGGTGTTGTCGATCGCGTCGGGAATGTCGGCGAACAGGGCGCACATTTCCTCGGGCGATTTCAGGTACTGCTGGTCGCTGTAGTCGCGCGGGCGCTTGGGGTCGTCGAGGACGCGGCCGGAGGAAATGCAGACGCGCGCTTCATGGGCGCTGAAGTCGTCGGGGCGCAGGAAGCGGACGTCGTTGCTGGCGATGACCGGCAAGCCACGCTGGCCGGCGGCGACCAGGGCGAACTGGTTGAAGGCTTCTTCGCCGTCGCGGCCGGTGCGGGTCAGTTCCAGGTGCAGGCCATCGCCGAATACGCGCTGCCAGTCGGCAAGCTGCTGTTCGGCAAGGTCATGGCGGCCGTCGCCGGCCAGGCGCCCGGCGAGGCTGTCGCGGCCGGCAAGGGCGAACAGGTTGTGGCAGCCGGCCTTGAGCCAGTCGGGATGCACGGCGACGCCGCCTTCAGGGCGGTGGCCTTCCATCCAGGCGCGGGTGAGCAGGCGCGACAGGCTGAGGTAGCCTTCGCGGTCGCGGCACAGCAGGGTCATGCGCCAGGGGGTCATGCCCTCTTCGGCGATCATGATGTCGGCGCCGGCGATCGGTTTGATGCCGACGGTTTCAGCGGCCTTGTAGAACTTGACCAGGGCGAACAGGTTGTTCAGGTCGGTCACTGCCAGTGCGGGCAGGTTCAGTTCGACGGCGCGGCTGAGCAGGTTGGCCTGCTTGGCCTTTTTCGGGTCAGCCTGATCCGGTTTCGCCGGGACACGGATGGTCGAATCCGCCAGCGAAAATTCGGTGTGGACGTGCAGATGTACGAAACGGGAAGTGGTCATGCCGGGCCAATGTAATGCCCGGTCAGGGTAGCGGCGGGGGGCAAGCCGGACAAGCCTTGACAGTTCGGTGGGTTAAGGCGGGCGTCCGGACTAGCGACGAAGCCAGAGCCGAAGCCAAAGCGCCTCGTCGGGGATCTACGTGCTGGGGCGGCGGCGGGGGCAGGGGTACGGGACGCGCCGTAAACCGCCCTCCGGGCCCCGGCCCAACCGCCAGCGGTTGGGCGTTCAGTCGCACGCGAGGCAGTGCCTCGCAGGCAGTGCGCCTTCACCCTTGGGGGCTCTCTTGCAACATCCATGTTGCAAGGAAAGGTCCCGTACCCCTACCCCCGCCGCCGCCCCTTACGGACGATCGGCGGCCACGGCAGACGCGGGTGTTGCCGGGCTCCGCCCGGCAACTGCTTTTCCCGTGGCAGCGACACACTGTCGAGAGGTGGGTCGGGGCGGGTTTTTGGGGGTGTGAGCCGCATGGATGCGGCGACCAAGCCTACAAGGACGTATTTACGGCGTCCCCCACGGACCCGCCCCGACCCGCCTTGGCAAGGGCAACGTTGCATATGGGCTGTTCGCCCAAATGCGTGAAGCAGCCGGGCAGAGCCCGGCTCTACGCCGGGTTGGCAGCATCGGCTGTGCGTCAGGCCGTCATGGCGCTGGCGGGCGCAGCCACACAGTCGCGCACCGGGGCGAAGCTCTGGCGGTGGTGCGGGCAGGGGCCGTGGGTGCGCAGGGCGGCCAGGTGGGCCGGGGTGCCGTAGCCCTTGTGCTGGTCGAAACCGTATTCGGGGTGCTGCTCGTGGAGCTGCAGCATGTAGCGGTCGCGGCTGACCTTGGCCAGGATCGACGCGGCCATGATCGCGCGGTCGAGCGCGTCGCCGCCGACCAGTGCCTGGGCCGGGCAGGGCAGGCCCTTGGGCACAACGTTGCCGTCGATGCGCGCGAACTGGGCCACGTGCGCCACCGCTTCCACCGCCCGGCGCATGCCGAGCATGGTGGCCTGGTAGATGTTGAGCGCATCGATCTCGCCTACGTCCACCATGACCACGTGGAACGCCAGCGCTCGCTGCTGGATCCTGTCGAACAGCTGGTCGCGGCGCAGCGCGGTGAGCTGCTTGGAGTCGTCCAGGCCGTTCAGGCGCGGCCGGTCGGGGCAGAACACCACCGCCGCCACCGCGACCGGGCCGGCCAGCGGACCGCGGCCCGCCTCGTCCACGCCTGCCACGTAGCGGGGCGCGACGGTGGCCAGCGCCGCGCCGTCGAACAGCGCCAGCGAGGCCGCCGCTGCATGGCGCCGGCTCATGCCGCTGCACCGCCGCGTGACAGCAGCTCGGCCACCGCATCGGCCGCGCGCGCCGAGGCGTCCTGGCGCAGCTGCAGGTGCAGCTGCTCGTAGGTCGGCTGGATGTCGATCCCGCGCTGCGGATGTTCAAACCATTGCAGGATCGCATCGGCCAGCTTGTCCGGCACGCAGTCGTGCTGGATCAGCTCCGGCGCCAGGTCCTTGCCGGCCAGGATGTTGGGCAGCGCGAAACGGTCCACCTTGATCAGGCCCAGTGCCTTGACGATCCGGTAGGTCAGCTCCGCCACCCGGTAGCCCACCACCATCGGCCGCTTCACCAGCATGGTTTCCAGCGTGGCCGTGCCCGAGGCCAGCACCACCACGTCGGCCGCGATCATCGCCGTACGCGCCTCGCCGTCCAGCACGTGCGAATGCGCCACCGGCAACGCCGACCGCGACAGCTGCTCGTTGATCAGCTGGCGGCAGGCCGGGTTGGCCGCCGGGACCACCACGTGCAGGCCCGGAATACGCTCCGAAACCTGCCAGGCCGCCTCGAAGAAGGCTTCGCCCAGCTTGCTGATCTCGCCCAGCCGGCTGCCCGGCAGTACGGCCAGCACCTTCGCATTGACCGGCAGGCCCAGCGCCACGCGAGCCGCCTCGCGGTCGCTGTGCAGCGGGATGTCGTCGGCCATCGGGTGGCCGACGAAGCGTGCATCGATGCCGTGCCGCGCATAGATCGGCGGCTCCATCGGGAACAGGCACAGCACCAGGTCGGCGCTGGCGCCGATCTTCTCCGCGCGCTTCTCGCGCCAGGCCCACACCGACGGACTGACATAGTGCACCGTGCGCACGCCGCGTTCCTTCAGCCAGCGCTCCACGCCCAGGTTGAAGTCCGGCGCATCGATGCCGATGAACACGTCCGGCTGCCACTCCAGCACGCGGGTGCGGAATGCCTTGCGCAGGGCGAGCAGGCGCGGCAGGTGGCGCAGCACTTCGGTCAGCCCCATCACCGCCAGTTCGCTGGCGTCGAACCAGGTCTGGCAGCCGGCGTTGCGCATGGCGTCGCCGCCGATGCCGGCAAACTCGGCATCGGGGAAGCGGCGTTGCAGTTCGCGGACCAGACCGGCGCCCAACAGGTCGCCGGAAGCTTCACCGGCGACCAGGGCGATCCGCAGCGGCCGAGCGGTCATCGCAGCAGCGGCCTCTCGGCGTGCTCGATGAAGTCCAGCATGTCCTTGACGTCGGCGCTGTGCGTGGCCTGTTCGGCCAGCTGCACCTTGGCTTCGGCCAGCGGCAGGCCGGCCACGTACAGGGTGCGGTAAGCACGCTTGATGCTGGCGATGCGCTCGGCATCGAAGCCACGGCGCTTCAGGCCTTCGCTGTTGATGCCACGCGGGCGACCCAGCGAGTCGCTGCCGACCATGGTGAACGGCGGTACGTCGCCATTGGTCAGTGCGCCCATGCCGAGGAAGGCGTGGGCACCGATGCGGCAGAACTGGTGGGCACCGGCGAAGCCGCTGATGATCACGTAGTCGCCCACGGTCACGTGGCCGGCGAGGGTGGTGTTGTTGGAGAACACGCAGTGGTTGCCGACATGGCAGTCGTGCGCCACGTGGGTGTAGGCCAGCATCCAGTTGCCGTTGCCGATGGTGGTGACGCCACCGCCGCCGCCGGTACCGCGGTTGAGGGTGACGAACTCGCGGAACACGTTGTCGTCGCCGATCACCAGTTCGGTGCGCTCGCCGGCGTATTTCTTGTCCTGCGGTTCGCCGCCGACGGCGACGTGGCCGATGAAGCGGTTGTTGCGGCCGATCCGGGTCGGGCCGTGGATCGAGCAGTGCGGGCCGACTTCGGTGCCGGCACCGATCTCGACGTCGGCACCGATCAGGCAGAACGCACCGACACGCACATCCGCCGCCAGTTTTGCCGACGGGTCGATGACCGCGGTGGGGTGGATGAGCGGCGCGTTCATTCGCGGGTGCCGGCGCAGAGCACTTCGGCGCAGGCGACGACTTCGCCGTCGACCTTGGCCACGCAGTCGTACACCGCCATGTTGCGGATCACGCGCTTGATCTCCACGTGCATTTCCAGCACGTCACCGGGCACGACCTGCTTGCTGAAGCGGGCCTTGTCGACCTTGACCATGTAGAACAGCTTGGACTGGGCGTCACGGCCCAGGGTGAGCTGGGTCAGCACGCCGCCGGCCTGGGCCATGGCTTCGATGATCAGCACGCCGGGCATGATCGGCTGGCCGGGGAAGTGGCCCTGGAAGAACGGTTCGTTGATGCTGACGTTCTTGGTGGCGACGATGGTGCGCTTTTCGTAATCGATCGCGACGACCTTGTCGACCAGCAGGAAGGGGTAGCGGTGCGGGATCAGCGCCTGGATTTCGGTGATGTCCGGCAGCTTCTGTTCGTGGCTCATTCCTTCTCCTTGCTTACAGACAGGATGCGACGGGCCAGGGCATCGAGCTGCTTGAAGCGCGCGGCGTTCTTGCGCCACGTGCGATTGTCGGTCAATGGGGTCCCGGACGAGTACTCGCCCGGTTCGGTGATGGAGTTGCGCACCACGGACTTGCCGGTGATGACCACCTTGTCGCAGATCTCGAGGTGGCCGACGACGCCGACGGCGCCGCCGAGCAGGCAGTAGCGGCCGATCTTGGCGCTGCCGGCGATGCCGGTGCAGCCGGCGATGGCGGAGTGGGCGCCGATCTGGACGTTGTGGGCGATCTGGACGAGGTTGTCCAGGCGCACGTCGTTGTCGAGCACGGTATCTTCGAGGGCACCGCGGTCTACGCAGGTGTTGGCGCCGATCTCGCAGTCGTCGCCGATCCGCACGCCGCCGAGCTGGGGCACTTTGATCCAGCTGCCGGCATCCATGGCCAGGCCGAAGCCATCGGCGCCAAGCACGGCGCCGGGATGGATGCGCACGCGCTTGCCGATGCGGACGCGGGTGACCAGGGTGACGCGGGCGATGAGTTCGCAGCCGGTGTCGAGGCTGCAGTCTTCGCCGATGACGCTGCCCGGGCCGACGATGCAGTTATCACCGACCACGCTGCGCGCGCCGATGGTGACGAACGGGCCGATGTGGGCGCTGGCGGCGACCTGGGCGTCGGGATCGATGACGGCGCTGGGGTGGATACCCGGCGGCCGGGTCGGGGCGATGTCGAACAGCGCGGCGATCTTGGCGAAGGTGGTGTACGGGTCCTTGGCGATCAGCGCGGTACCGGGCGCGGCGTCGGCGTCGTCGGCGCGCAGCACCACGATGCCGGCCTGGCTGTCGGCCAGCTGGGCCCGGTAGCGCGGATTGGCCAGGAAGGTCAGCTGGCCGGAGCCGGCATGGGCAAGCGTGGCCACGCCACGGATGGCGGTGCTGCCATCACCATGGACCTGCAGGCCAAACTGCTCGGCGAGTTGCTGGGCGGTATAGGTAGGAGTGTTCACGCCGCGAGTTTACCGTGTGCCGCCAGTTCGGTCATGCATGCGATCTTGGGCTGTCGCCGCCCGGCGCCGGGTTGCCGGGGCGCGCGCTGCAGCAGACGCGGCTGCCGGTGGGGCGAGCGCGGGGCCGCCGTGCCCTTGTGGGCGAATGTCCCCCGGCGTCGGCCTGCGGCCGCCCCCTTCCTCCTTTTAATTCGCCCACAAGGGCACGGCGGCCCCGCACTCGCCCCACCGGCGTCGGCACCCTGACATCCGCTTTCCATCGCCAACCGCAAGCCGAGCCCCGTCGCGGCCGGTAGGTCCCTGGCAAAGTAAAGGAGGAGGTGGCGGCCGCAGGCCGGCGCCGGGGGACATTTGCATAGGGGCCTGCCGGCCGCGGCGGGGCCCTCAACGCCCGCGATGAACCCGATCGAAGACCGTGCGCCCCTCTGCAACGGGCCGTTGCAATGACGCTGCGCTTCAACGGGCAAAAAAAACGCCGGGCAATGCCCGGCGTTTCTGCTGATGCTTCGAGCGGTTAGAACTGGCCGCCGAAGGTGAACTGGAGACGCTCGATTTCGTCGCCGTCTTCCTTCTTGAGCGGGAAGGCATAGCTGATCGAGATCGGGCCGACCGGGGCGCGCCAGAGCAGGGCGACACCGGCCGAGGCGCGCAGTTCGTTGGCCTTGAAGTTGTCGACGCCGTTGTACACGTTACCGACGTCGAAGAACGCCGATACGCGCGCCGAGGGGCTGTCGAACAGGCGCGGGAAGTAGGCTTCCACCGAACCCACCGTCTTCAGCGAACCACCCAGCGGCTGGCCGCGGCTGTAGTAGTCGGTCGCTTCCGAGCGCGGACCCAGGGTGTTGTCTTCGAAACCGCGCACCGAGTTGGTGCCGCCGGCGTAGAAGTTCTCGAAGAAAGGCAGGCCCGACGCGGTGACCACGCGGGTGGTTCCGTCCTGATTGGTAATCACGCGCGACACGTCGTTGCCGTACGAGTCGCCGTAGCCGACCTCGGCGCGGGTGTTGATGACCAGCGACGGGATGATCGGCCAGTACTTGGAGACCTGGTAGTTCAGCTTGTAGTACTCGACCGTCGAACCCGGCAGGGTGGTTTCCAGGCCCACGCGCTGGTACATGCCGCGGGTCGGCATGAAGTAGTCGTTGCGGGTGTCGCGCGCCCAGCCCAGCTCGGTGCGCCAGGAGTGGAAGGTGCGTTGGCCGATGGCGTCGATGTAGTCGATGATCGACTGCGGGGTCGAGCCCTGGTAGGTCGTGATCTGGTTGCTGTCGATACCCACCATCAGCGACACGGTGTCGTTCTCGGTGATCGGCACCCCGAACACCACCTGCGCCGCACCGTTGGTGCTGTTGTACTGCGCGGTGTTGAAGTCCGAGTAATCCAGTTCGCGCCAGGACAGGTTGTAGCCCAGCGACACGCCGTCGTCGGTGAAGTACGGGTTGGTGTAGGAGAAGCCGTAACGCTGCAGGTAGCTGCTGCGCGACGCTTCCACCGACACGCGGTTGCCGCCGCCGAGGAAGTTGTTCTGCGACAGCTGCACCGACGTGGTCATGCCGTACGACTGCGAGTAGCCCAGGCCGAACACGAAGCTGCCCGACGTGGTTTCCTTCACGTTGTAGACCACGTCCACCTGGTCGTTGCTGCCGGTCACCGGCGGCGTCTCGACATCGACCGACTCGAAGTAGCCCAGACGCTGCAGGCGGATCTTGGAACGGTCGATCGCCGCCTGCGAGTACCAGCTGTTCTCGAACTGGCGCATTTCACGACGCAGCACCTCGTCGGAGGTACGCGTGTTGCCCTTGAACACGATGCGGCGCACGCCCACGCGCGGACCCGGGACGACCTGCATGTTGATCGCCACGGTACGCTCGGCGCGGTTGCTGGTCGGGATGGGGTTCACCTTCGCGAACGCATAACCGATGTTGGACAGCGAATTGGTGATGGCGTCCGAGCTGAACTCCAGCAGCGCGCGCGAGAAGGTATCGCCCGACTTCTGGATCAGCATGCGCTCCACGTCTTCCTGCGGCAGGATCGTGTCGCCGGTGACCTTGATCTCGGAAATCTTGTACTGCTCACCCTCGGTCACGCCGGCGGTGATGAACATGTCGCGCTTGTCGGGACTGATCGAGACCTGGGTGGAGTCGATGCTGAAGTCCACGTAGCCGCGGTCCAGGTACCAGGAATTGAGTTTTTCCAGGTCGCCGGACAGCTTTTCCTTCGAATACTGGTCATCGCGGCGGTACCACGACGCCCAGTTGTGTTCCTTCGATTCCCAGGTCTTTAGGATGTCCTCGGACTCGAACTTCTCGGTCCCGACCAGGTTCACGTGCTGGATCTTGGCGGCCTTGCCTTCCTTGATCGCGATGGTGATGTCCACGCGGTTGCGGTCCAGCGGGCTCACCGTCGGGGTGATCTCCACGTTGTACTTGCCGCGGTCGTTGTACTGGCGGCGAAGTTCCTGGGTCACGCGGTCCAGGCTCAGGCGATCGAAGGTGCCACCCTCGCTCAGGCCGATGTCGTTCAGGCCCTTGAGCAGCTGGTCGCTCTTGATGTCCTTGTTGCCGGTGACGGTCAGCTTGTTGATCGCCGGGCGTTCCTTGACCGTGACCACCAGGATGTCGCCCTGGCGCTCCAGCTGCACGTCCTCGAAGAAGCCGGTCTTGTACAGGGCGCGGATGGACTCGCCGACCTTGTTGTCGGTCAGGGTCTCGCCGCGTTCCACCGGCAGGTAGGTGAACACGGTACCGGAGGTGATGCGCTGCAGACCATCGACACGGATGTCGCTGACGGTGAAGGGCTCGGCTGCCTGGGCCAGGGCGGGCGCGCCGAAACCGGCGGCGAGTGCGAGGGCAAGCAGGCGGCGATTGGGGAGTCGCGTCATGTCACGTCCGGTTGGAGTCGAATACGTTGTTTCAGGATGCCGGCGCATAAGACGACGACAAAAGGGTAAAAGTTCATCGCGGGAACAGACCGAGGATGTCGTTGTAGAACGCCAGTCCCATCAGTCCGGCCAGCATGGCAAGGCCGATGAACTGGCCGGTCGCCATGGCACGCTCGCTCAGCGGGCTGCCCTTGACCAACTCGATAAGGTAATACAGCAGGTGCCCGCCGTCCAAGATGGGGATGGGCAGCAGGTTGATGATGCACAGGCTCAGCGACAGCACCGCCAGGAACCAGAGGAACCAATCCAGCCCGCGCTGGGCGGTCTGGTTGGCCACGCGGGCGATGGTGACCGGCCCGGAAACGTTCTGCAGCGAGGCATTGCCGGTGACGATGCGGCGCATCATGCCCAGCGAATCGCTGGCCGCGCGCCCGGTTTCGCGCAACGCGGCGGGGATGGCCGCCAGCGGACCGTACTGCAGCGTGGTGTCGTAGGCCGGCGCGCTGGTCTGCGGGAAGCCCACGCCCACCTGCCAGGTGGGCTGGCCGCGGCCGTCCTTGCCCTGGCGCGGGGTGAGTTCCAGCGCCAGCCGCTCGCCGCCGCGCAGGACTTCCACCATGCCCGGGCCACCGCGCCTGCCCAGCGCCTGGATCGCCGGCGAGACCTGGTCGGCCGCGTCGATCCGCTCGCCGTCCACGGCCAGGATCAGGTCGCCGGGCAGCAGCACGCCCTGGGCGGCCGAATCGGCTACCACCTGTTCGACCAGCGCCGGCTGCAGGTGGAACTGCCAGGTCAGCCCGGCCAGCGAAGCCACCCAGCGTTCATCGAAACCGGCCGGCAGCTGCGACAGCGGCAGGGTGCGGGTCTGCACTTGGTCCTGCGCGTCCAGCACTTCCAGCGTGGCGTCGTGGCGGTCCATCGCGGCCGTGGTCAGGGCCATGGCCGCCTGGCTGGCGGTGACCACGCTGCGTGCGTCCACGCTCAGCACCCGGTCGCCGGCCTGCAACCCGGCCACCTGGGCCATGCCGGTGGTGCGGCCGATGGTCGCCGAATAGTCCTGCTTGCCCAGCACGAACATGGCCCAGAGCAGGGCCACGCACAGGACCAGGTTGGCCAGCGGGCCGGCCGCGACGATGGCGATGCGTTGCCACACCGACTTGTGGTTGAAGGCCAGCCCGCGCTCGGCCGGATGCACCTCGACCTCGCGCTCGTCCAGCATCTTCACGTAGCCGCCCAGCGGAATGGCGGCAATGGCGAATTCGGTACCGGCACGGTTGCGGCGCATGAACAGCGGCCGCCCGAACCCGACCGAGAAACGCAGCACCTTCACCCCGCAGCGCCGCGCCACCCAGTAGTGACCGAACTCGTGGAAGGTCACCAGCAGGCCAAGGCTGACGATCATCCACCAGACGGAGCCGATGAATTCACCCATGGTGGAGGTCGCTGGTAGGGAGCGGGAAGGGCATTCAGGCGTGGTCGATGGCGGCTTGGGTGATCTGGCGGGCGCGCTGGTCGGCGTCCAGCAGGCCCTCCAGTGTATCGGCGGACGCTGCCGGCAGTGTTGAAAGTGCGTTAGCCACCAGGCTAGGAATCGCTAGGAAAGCGATCTGCCCCTGAAGAAACGCTGAAACAGCGACTTCGTTGGCCGCATTGAGGATGGCCGGGGCGGTGCCGCCCGCCGCCATCGCCTGCCAGGCCAGGGCGAGGCACGGGAATGCCTCGGTATCGGGCGCCTCGAAATCCAGGCGGCCCTGGGTCAGCAGGTCGAGGCCGCCGACCCCCGATTCGATGCGCTGGGGCCAGCCCAGGCCGACCGCCAGGGTCGTGCGCATGTCCGGCAGGCCCAGCTGGGCGAGGGTGGACCCGTCCACGAACTCGACCAGGGAATGCACCAGGCTCTGCGGGTGCACCAGCACTTCGATGCGTTCGCCGGGAATGTTGAACAGGTGGTGGGCCTCGATGACTTCCAGCCCCTTGTTCATCAACGTCGCCGAATCCACCGAGATCTTCGGGCCCATCGACCACTTCGGGTGGGCAACGGCCTGGGCCGGGGTCACCTCGGCCAGCTCGGCGCGGCGACGCCCGCGGAACGGGCCGCCGGAGGCGGTGAGCAGGATCCGGCGCACGCCGGCCTGGTCCAGGCTGGCATCGCGCGAGCGCAGGCACTGGAAAATGGCGCTGTGCTCGCTGTCGATCGGAATGATCTCGGCACCGGCGGCGTTGGCGCGGCGGGTCAACAGCGCGCCGGCGAGCACCAGCGACTCCTTGTTGGCCAGCAGGATGCGCTTGCCGGCGTCGGCCGCGGCGAGGGTGGACGACAGCCCGGCGGCACCGACGATGGCGGCCACCAGGGTGTCGCAGGCATCGCTGGCGGCCAGCTGGTCCAGCGCGGCAGCGCCGGCATGCGGCTGCGTGTCCAGGCCGGCCGCACGCAGGCCGTCGCGCAGCGCGGCGTAGTGCCGTTCATCCGCGATCACCGCGTGCAGCGGGCGATGCGCCACGCACAGGGCCAGCAGGGCCTGCACCTGGCTGCCGGCGGCCAGCACGGTGGCGCGGTAACGGTCCGGGTGGCGGGCGATGACGTCCAGTGCGGACGCGCCGATCGAGCCGGTGGCACCGAAGACGGCAACCCGGCGGAGGGAAGGGGTGCTGTGCATGCTCAGAACCCGAAGATTTCCTTGCCCAGCGCGAACACCGGCAGCGCGGCCAGCACGCCGTCGATGCGGTCCAGCACGCCGCCGTGGCCCGGGATGATGTGGCCCGAGTCCTTGGCGCCGGCATGGCGCTTGAGCAGGCTCTCGTACAGGTCGCCCAGTACCGAGGCGAAGACGCTGGCAACGGCGGTGATGACCAGCCCAACCACGTGCCCGCTGCCCACCCCGGCAATCCAGCCGAACAGCAGCGCGACCAGCACGCCGGCCAGCATGCCCCCGGCCAGGCCTTCCCACGTCTTGTTCGGGCTGATCCGCGGCGCCAGCTTGGTGCGGCCCAGGCTGCGCCCGGCGAAGTACGCGCCGGAGTCGGCGGCCCAGACCAGGGCCAGCGCGGTCAGCAGCCACAGGTGACCGTTATCGCCGCTGGCATGGATCAGCACCAGCGACGCCCACGCGGGGACGATCGCCAGGCTGCCGGCCAGCAGCTTGAGCGAACGCGCCGGGCTGCCCGGTTCGGCGCCGAAGGAGAAGAAGCGCAGCCACACCAGCGCCAGCAGCCACCAGCCGATGCCGACCAGCGCGGCGATCTGGTACAGCACCCGCGAGCCGGCGTCGGCCCACACGATGAGCACCATCAGCACCAGGTTCAGCACCAGCAGCACGGTGCGCGCCAGGGTGTCTTCCACGTCGGCCAGCTTCAGCCATTCCCACAGCCCGATCAGGAACACGGCGGCAGCGGCGGCGGCCAGCCACTGGGTCGGCAGCAGCAGGATGGCCGCGATGGCGAGCGGCGCCATGATCAGCGCGGCGATGACTCGGGTCTTGGTCATGGGGTGGAGGTCTCGGTGGCCAGGGCGGCGATCTGGGCGCTGGTCAGGCCGAAGCGGCGTTCACGTGCAGCGTAGGCGTCCAGCGCCTGCTGCAGGATGGCGGCGTCGAACTCGGGCCACAGCACCTCGGTGAACCACAGTTCGGTATAGGCCAGCTGCCACAGCAGGAAGTTGCTGACGCGGGTGTCGCCGCCGGTACGGATGAACAGGTCCGGCGCCGGCAGGTCGGCCAGGGCGACGCGGCTGCCGAGCAGCGCTTCGTCGATCTGCTCGGGCAGCAGGCGACCGGCCGCGACCTCGGCGGCCAGTTCGCGTGCAGCGCGGGCGATGTCCTGGCGGCCACCGTAGCTTGCGGCGATGCTCAGGGTCATGCGGGTGTTGCCGGCGGTGCGTTGTTCGGCCAGCTGCATGCGGCTGACCAGTCCGGCACCGAAACGCTCGCGTTCGCCGATGAAGCGCACGCGCACGCCGCGCCGGTGGAGCTCGTCCACCTCGCGGTCGAGGGCATTGAGGAACAGCTTCATCAGCGCGTCGACTTCGTCGCTGGGCCGGCCCCAGTTTTCACTGGAGAAGGCGAACAGCGTGAGCGCGGCGATGCCGCGCTCCAGGCAGAAATCGATGGTGCGGTTCACCGCGCGCGCGCCGGCGCGATGGCCGATCACGCGCGGACGGCGGCGCTTCTGTGCCCAGCGCCCGTTGCCATCCATGATGATGGCAACGTGGCGGGGCACGGCGGCGCTGGAGCTGCTGGTCGGGGCCTGTGTCATGTGGCTCAGACCGACATCAGTTCCTTTACCTTGTCGGCAACGACAGCGTCGATGTCCTTGCTCGACTTGTCGGTCAGCTTCTGGATGTCGTCTTCGCCACGCTTCTTGTCGTCTTCAGTGATCGCCTTGTCCTTGAACAGGGTAGCGACCGACTTGTTGGCGCTTTCGCGGATCTTGCGGATGGCGACCTTGGCGCCTTCGCCTTCCTGCTGCACCTGCTTGGCGAGCTCCCTGCGACGCTCTTCGGTCGGCGGCGGGAGGTTGACGCGGATCGTGGTGCCCATGGTGTTGGGCGTCAGCTCGGCGTTGTAGAGACCTTTTTCGATCTCCTTGATCATGCTCTTGTCGAACGGCGTGATCGCCAGCGAGTGGGCGTCCGGATTGGAAACGTTCGCCACCTGGTTCAGCGGGGTGTTCGGATTGCCGTAGGCGTTCACGGTGACCCGGTCCAGCAGCGCCGGCGAGGCACGTCCGGTGCGGATGGAAGTGAGGGTGTGCTTCAGAGCGTCGATGCTCTTGGCCATGCGCGTCTGCGCGTCCTGCTTGATATCGTTGAGCATCGCCCGAATCCTGGATGTCACTGGGAATCGGGCGATTATAGGCGAAATCCGGTGAACCCCGCCCGGTCGCGACCGGCGGGGCGGGAAGTGCCTCAGCCGGCGTCGCGGCCCCGGACCAGGGTGCCGATGTTCTCGCCATGCAGGATCTTCAGCAGTTCGCCCGGCTGGCCCATGTCGAACACGCGCAGTGGCAGGTCGCTGTCGCGGGCCAGCGCGAACGCGGCGGTATCCATCACTTCCAGGCCGCGGCGGATCACCTCGTCGTAGCTCAGGCTGTCGAAACGGACCGCGTCGCTGTACTTGTTCGGGTCCTTGTCGTACACGCCGTCGACCTTGGTGGCCTTGAGCAGCAGGTCGGCGCCGATTTCGATGGCGCGCAGCGCCGCACCGGAGTCGGTGGTGAAGAACGGGCTGCCGACGCCGGCGGCGAAGATCACCAGGCGGCCCTTTTCCAGGTGGCGGATGGCGCGGCGGCGGATGTAGTCCTCGCACACGTCGTTGATCTTGATCGCGCTCATCACGCGGGCCTTGGCGCCCAGCTTCTCCAGCGCGTCCTGCATGGCCAGGGCGTTGATCACCGTGGCCAGCATGCCCATCTGGTCGCCGGTGACCCGGTCCATGCCGCCCGCGGCCAGGCCGGCGCCGCGGAAGATGTTGCCGCCGCCGATCACCAGCGCCACTTCCGCGCCGGCCTGCTGGGCCTCGATCACTTCACGCGCCAGCCGGTTGATGACCTTGGGGTCGATGCCATAGTCCTCGTCTCCCATCAGCGCCTCCCCGGAAACTTTCAGCAGGATGCGGCGATAGGTGAGATTGGACATGGTGGCCTCTGGATGCGTGGAAAACGCGGAAATTCTACTGGAACCGGGGGCACTCGGCGCGGAATTTCTGCTGCGCTGCGGCGAAGGCCCGCCACGGCGCCCCCGCGTCGGTTCCTGACTCCATTCAGGCCGGGGCCGTGCTCGGCGAACGCGCGATCACCCGGTTGCGCCCCAGGTTCTTGGAACGGTAGAGCACATCGTCGGCCGCCTTCAACAGGTCCTGAACATCGGCAAAACGCTCATACCCGCCCTGGGTAGCCACGCCGGCGGAGAAGGTGACGAACAGCGGCCCGCTGTCCACCTCGGCCATGGGCGTGTTGACGATGCTGGCCAGCACCCGGCGCACCACTTCCAGCGCCACCGGCTCGGTGGTGTTGGGCAGCAGGGCGATGAACTCCTCGCCGCCGAAGCGGGCCACCGTGTCGCTGTTGCGCAGGTGCTCCTGCAGCTTGCCGGCGAACGCGCGCAGCACCTGGTCGCCGAGCAGGTGGCCGTGGGCGTCGTTGATTTTCTTGAAATCGTCCAGGTCGATGAAGGCCACCGACAACGGCCAGCCATGCCGGGTCGCGCGCAGGAACTCCTGTTCCAGCACCGCCTCGAGCTGGCGGCGGTTGAGCACCCCGGTGAGCGCATCGCGGTGGGCCTGCTCGGCCAGGCGGTTGGCGCGGGCCTCGAACTCGTCGGCGCGCTGCCGGGCCAGGGCGGCGTCCTGCATTTCACGCAGGTTGCGCAGGGTGGCCAGCTCCTGGGCATGGTCGATCAGCTGCTGCACCCGCGACGGCGAAATCAGCGTGGTCTCGAACAGCGCGCTGATCTCGGGCAGCGCCTCGCCGATCCGCGCCAGCACCTGGTCGAACTGCGCGCTGTCCAGGTTGAGGGTCTCGTGGACCCGCTGCAGGGCGTGCTCTCGAGCCGCATCCGCATCGGCGCTGAGCCAGATATCGGCCACGGCACCGGACAGCGCCACGCAGGCCTGGAACGTGTCCTCCGGGGTGGCCGGGGCTTCGCTGTGCGCGATGGCCTCGACCAGGTAGCGCGGCAGGTCCCACTGCTCGGCCATCCAGGCGCCGACCTCGGCATGGGTGCAGTCCAGCTGTTCGCGCTCCAGCGCCAGCAGCTGGTCGTTGTCGCCGGCCTGGCGCAGCAGCGGCAGGTAGCGCTCCGGCTCGCTCTGGGCCAGCACCAGCACGCCGATATCCTGCAGCAGGCCTGCCAGCATCAGTTCCTCGGCCTTGCGCAGGCCGCGGGCCTGGCCCAGCAGGCTGGCCGCCAGTGCGCTGAGGATGCTGCGCCGCCAGGCGCGCGCGCGCACGTCCTGGTCCTGGCCCGGCGCGCTGAGGTTCTGGGTGACGGTGAAGCCCAGCGCCAGGCTGATGGTGGCATTCAACCCCAACATGGTCAGCGCCTGGCCCAGGTTCTCGATCCGGCGGCGGCTGGCATACAGCGGCGAATTGGCGATGCGCAGCATGCGCGCGCTCAGCGCCATGTCGATGGCGATGACGTCGGCGGCGGTGGTGATGTCGGTTTCCGGGTCCTGCGCCAGTTCGATGATGCGCAGGGCAATACCGGGCGGCGAGGGCAGGTTGCGGCAGAGCGCCAGGACGGCTGTCAGCTCGGGAGGCATGATGGGAATACTGAGGTGATGTGGCAAGAATACATGGAGTACGTCACAGTTTTGAGTGTCCGCTCTTGCGTTCGGGTGGCGCGGGGCAGTGGCGTCTTTGGTACCACATCCGCCACCGGATGGGCGAGTGCCACCTGCCGGGCCGCCTGCTGCGCAGCCTGGCGTGGCGCGGGTACCATTCGCTTTCCCACAGAAAAGGATGCAGTCACATGGCGGTGAAAACGCTCAGCGAGTTCCTCTCCAGCACGCGCGAAAAAGACCTGGCTGCCGATGCGTTCGAGCTGGAAAGCCCGCACCTGCTGGAAGTCCGCGTGGACGGCCGGGTCTGGGCCAAGGCGGGCGCGATGGTGGCTCGCCTGGGGGCGGTGAAGTTCACCCGCCAGGGGCTGCTGGAGCAGGGCCTGGGCACGCTGCTGAAGAAGATGGTCAGCGGCGAGGGCCTGCAGTTGATGAAGATCGAAGGAAAGGGCCGGGCCTACCTGGCCGACGCCGGCAAGCAGGTGACCCTGCTGCGGCTGGCCGGCGAGTCGATCTTCGTCAACGGCAACGATGTGCTGGCCTTCGAGGACGGGATCGAATCGAAGATCACGATGATGCGCCGGGTGGCCGGCATGCTCTCCGGCGGCCTGTTCAACATGCGCCTGAGCGGGCACGGCATCGTGGCGATCACCTCGCACTACGAGCCGCTGACCCTGCCGGTGACCGCGCAGGGCGGACCGGTGTTCACCGACCCGAACGCGACGGTGGCCTGGTCCGGTTCGCTCACCCCGGACATCGTCACCGACATGACCTTGGGCACGCTGGTCGGCCGTGGTTCGGGTGAGACCCTGCAGCTGAAGTTCGCCGGCGAGGGTTGGGTGGTGGTGCAGCCGTACGAGGAAGTGACGTTCCAGGCGAAGGGCTGAGGCCTGCGCCACCCACAAAAAAAGCCCGGCGTGCGCCGGGCTTTTTCGTTTCATCGCCTGGGGCGATGGATCAGGCCAGGCCGGCCTGCTTCATCACTTCGGCGGCGTAGTCTTCATGCACCTTCTCGATGCCTTCGCCCACGATCAGCAGCTGGAAGCCAGCGACGTCGGCGTTGGCAGCCTTGACCACCTGCTCGACGGTCTTGTCGCCGTCCAGCACATAGCTCTGGCCGTACAGGGTCACTTCGCTGACGATCTTGTTGATCTTGCCGCTGATGATCTTTTCCAGGATGTCGGCCGGCTTGGACTTGTCCTTTTCGGACATCTTGGCCAGTTCGATTTCCTTTTCCTTCGCCACGAAGTCGGCCGGCACATCGCCCGCCTTGTTGTGCGGCGGCTTCAGCGCGGCAACGTGCATCGCCAGGCCGCGGGCCAGTTCGGTGTCGCCGCCGATCAGGTCGACCAGCACGCCGATCTTGCCGTTGGTGTGCACGTAGGCGCCGATGTTGCCGGTGGTGTCGACCTTGACCAGGCGACGGATCTGGATGTTTTCACCCAGCTTCTGCACCGCCAGGGCGCGGGCTTCTTCCACGGTCTGGCCGTCGGCCAGCGCGGCGGTCTTCAGCACCTCGACGTCAGCGGCGTCCGATGCCAGCGCGGCAGCGGCGACGGCGTCGACGAACGACTTGAAGTTGGTGTCGTTGGCGACGAAGTCGGTTTCCGAGTTGACTTCGACCAGCACGGCCTTGCCGCCGTTCTGGGCCAGGCCCACGCGGCCTTCGGCGGCGACGCGGTCGGCCTTCTTGTCAGCCTTGGCCGCACCCGACTTGCGCATCGCTTCTGCGGCGGCGTCGATGTTGCCATTGGCTTCGGTGAGTGCCTTCTTGCACTCCATCATGCCGGCGCCGGTGCGCTCGCGCAGTTCCTTGACCAGGGAAGCAGTGATTTCCACGGGAATTCCTCACGAAAGAAAGGGGTTGGGCCGGCATGTTGGCCGGCCCATGTGACACGGTCCTGTCATCGCGCCATCGGCAGCGGACAGGAGCGGTGGGCGCCGGGCGCCCACCGCGGGCCTGGATCAGGCCTGGGCTTCGCCCTTGTCGGCAGCAGCCTTCTTGGCCGGAGCGCGGCGGGCCGGCTTGGCTTCGTCGGCAGCGGCGGCGTCGGCGAAGTCTTCTTCACGGACGGTTGCAGCGTGCGGGGCGGCAGCCTTGCCTTCCAGCACGGCGTCGGCAGCGGCGCGGGCATACAGCTGCACCGCACGGATGGCGTCGTCGTTGCCCGGGATGGCGTAATCGACCAGTTCCGGGTTGTAGTTGGTGTCGACCACCGCGATCACCGGGATGCCAAGCTTCTTGGCTTCCTTGATGGCGATGTCTTCGTGGCCGATGTCGATCACGAAGATCGCGTCCGGCAGGCGGTTCATGTCCTTGATGCCACCCAGCGAGGCTTCCAGCTTGTCGCGCTCACGACGCAGGCCCAGCACTTCGTGCTTGACCAGCTTGTCGAAGGTGCCGTCGGTTTCGCCGGCTTCCAGTTCCTTCAGGCGGGCAACCGACTGCTTCACGGTACGGAAGTTGGTCAGGGTGCCGCCCAGCCAACGCTGGTTCATGAACGGCATGCCGCAACGCTCGGCTTCTTCGCGGATCGACTCGCGGGCGCTGCGCTTGGTGCCCAGGAACAGGATGGTGCCGCGCTTCTGCGCGATGCTGGAAATGAAGTTCATCGCGTCATTGAAGAGCGGAACGGTCTTTTCCAGGTTGATGATGTGGATCTTGCCGCGGGCGCCGAAAATGTACTGGCCCATCTTCGGGTTCCAGTAACGGGTCTGGTGGCCGAAGTGGACGCCGGCTTCCAGCATCTGACGCATGGTGACCTGGGGCATTGCAATACTCCTGATAGGGAACCGGCCGCCACGAATGATTGAGGGCGGTCCGCCGCAAGGCGGGAGGTTCCGGGGTTTGGCTTCCCTGTCGCTTCCGTGTCCGAACTCCTTGCGGAGCACCCCGGCACGGATGAGGGCGGCAGGTGTGTATTCACCGGTGACGTCCGGTGTTGACGGTTCCTGGCGCACGGGGCGCCGAGGGATCCGGTCGATTATAGCCCGGTGGGCGTCCCGGTTGCAATTGAAGGGGTCAGCGGCTCCAGCAGGCGTGACGCCTGGTCGCCGACGCGGGCGCTGAAACGCCCGTCGCGGTAGGCCGCGGCCGGGCCGGGCAGGATCCAGTGCCGGGTCTGGCCTGCCAGCACGTAGCCGGCCAGGCCGGGCAGGAGTGTCCGCGCCTGGCCGCTGTCGGCGATCCACGCCAGGTCGGCCAGGCGGGCGTGCCGGCCGCCGGCATTATGCAGCTCCAGTACCGCCGTATCGCCATCCTCGCGCAGCCGCACCGCCAGCGCCGGTCCCCGCGCGGGGGCGGTGCCGGCCACGAACACCGGCAGCGACAGCTGTACCGGCGGGTTGTCGGCACCCGCGCGCAGGATCAGCCGGTAGCCCTGTTCGGTGGAAGGGGCGGGGCCGGGACGCACCAGCCGCACCCGCTGCCGCCCATGCGGCGGCAGCTGCAGGTCGGCCGGGCTCACCACCAGATGCGTGGCCGGCTGCAGACGCTCCTCGTCCGGTCCCTGTTCCCAGGCGTACAGGCGGGCCTGGCCGCCCCACGGCAGCGCGCTGTCGTTGTACAGCCAGAGCTCGGCATGCGCCTGCCCCGGCGCCAGGTCCACCCGCAGCGGCGACACCTCCAGCGCCCGCGCCGGGCCGCCCAGCAGCAGCGCGACCAGCAATCCGCCCAGGCGCGCGGCGCCGGCCATCAGAAGGTCAGGGTCTGCCATGCGCGCGGTTGCGGCTCGCCGTCCGGCGCGGGGGTCAGGGCCTGCACCTGCGGCGGTGGCGCTGCCGGCGCGTCGCTGCGCTGGTGCGCCGTGGCGCAGCCGGCGGTGCCGGCATCGTCCTGCACGCGGCAGGCGTCGACCACCCGCAGCTGGATGCGCAGTCCCGTCGCCGCTGCGCTGGGCAGGGGTACGGGTACGGATTGAGCCTGTGCAGCCGCCAGCGGGGCCAGCAGCGCCAGGCCGACGAGGGCGGCGACACGGCGACGGAGAGTCATGCCCAGCCTTATCGGCCGGCCACCGCGGCACTTGATGCCTCAATAGGTGATGGTCACCTTGATCTGGTCGCTGTAGCTGCCCGCGGCCACCGCGCCGCTGGTCGGCGGGGCGCGGCCATACACGGTCAGGGTCTGCGCCGCGCCGGTACCGGTACCCGACGCCAGGTCGACGTTGGCGGTGCTGCCCCAGCGCTGGGTGCGCGCGCCGTCCCGGTAGAGCTCGTAGGGAATGAACCACGCGGGATCGGTCTCGTGCCGCATCCGGCGCACCGCACCGTTGGCATGCAGACCGTTGTCCAGCGCGATGGTGTAGGCGGTGCGGTTGATGCAGGTCAGCCCGATGGTCGAGGTGCGGTCGATGTTGCCGGTAACCGCGCCGGCATTGCTGCCGAAATCCATGTCGGTGGTGACGTAGGCGCTGCATTGCGGCAGCACGTTGGCGGTGACCGTAAACGGGAAGCCGCCGGTCGCGACCTTGTGCCCGGTCACCCCGGCCACGCTGGTGCAGGCCGGTGGCGCGGTCGCGGTGCCCAGCAGTACCTCGTTGAACGCGTATTCGAGGCGGACATCGCCGCCACTGAACGCGCTGCTGTACGCGCCGGCCGACAGCGTCTGTCCGGCCGGGATGCGCCCGTAGATGGTCACCGACACTGCGCCGCTGCCGCCGGTCAGCAACGGCACGTTGTAGTTCAGGTCCACCACGCGCGGGGCCGGCGTGGCGCCGGGAGTCAGGCCCCAGATCGTGCTGTACGCCGACGTGGTGAACAGCTGGTAGTTCAGCGGGTCGCCACTGGCGTTGGTCATCCGCCGCAACGGCGACAGCGTGGTGCCGGTGGTGCCCGCGCCGATGCCGAGACAGGCGCGCACCGAGGCGGTGGCCAGCAGGCTCAGCGCCGTGGTGCTGCAGGTGATGGTGAAGGTGGTGGTGGTGAACACCGGTGCTGCCGCCGCATTGGCGACATTGCCGAACGCGGCGGTCACCGGCGTGGTCGTGGTGCAGGTGGTGTCGGCGCGTGCGCTGCCCACGGCCAGCAACGTGGCCATCGCCAGCAGCGCCGCCAGCAGCAGGCGGGCGCTCATGGCCCGGGCTCCGGCTGGCAGCGCAGCGGTCCCAGTCGCAGCGCGGTGCCGGCGTCACCCTCGGCGACCGGAACGCTGACCGTGCAGCGGCCAGCGTCGGTGTCCACCCGCAGCAGCGCCCGGCCCGGCAGGTCCTCCAGGTAGACCTCGCCGCCATACCCCACCGTGGCACGTCGCTGGTCGGGCAGGGACACCTGGCTGCCGGCGGGCAGCGGCTGGTCGCCGCTGTCGTGCAGCACCAGGGTGATCGCGCGGGTGCGGCGCAGGCCGAAGTCCACGCCCAGCCCGGCGCTCTGGCGTGGCGTGACCTGGGCGTCCACGCGGTCGGCGCGCAGGTCGGCAGGCAGGTCCAGGGTGTCGATCGAAATGCGGTTGCGCTGCCACGACAGCAGTGGCGTCACCAGCAGCAGGCCGTTCTCGTCGGTCACCCCGATCGGGCGGTTTTCCAGCCGTACCGGTACCCCGCCGAACCCGCCCGTGGACACCACCGCGAACGCATCCGGTACCTCGCGTGCGGCAAACACATGGCCGCCCATCCAGACCAGGCTGCCACTGGCATTGGCGTAAGCGAAGCTGGCGTCGCCCTGGCGCGCCGCGCCCAGCGAGTAGCGGCCCACCCGGTTCAACCAGCCCACTTCGGCCAGACCGCCGGTGCCGTCGTCGCCGTGCCGCGCCTGCGCGCGCCAGCCGAAGCCGCCCTCGCTGCCGTCGCCGGGAACGGGTTTGGACACGTCCACGGTGTACAGCATGCGTTCGCCATTGCGCTGGGCGGCCACGCTGCTCTGGCGGTTCTGGCCCAGGCTGGCGGTGATCGACAGGTACACGCTGCGGTCGGCGCTCTCGTCCAGGTTCTGGTTGAACGAGGCATACGCGGACCAGCGCTCGGAAAACGTGCGGTTCCAGAACACGCTGGCGTAGCGGCGGTCGTCGCCGTCGGGGTAGGACAGCCGCAGGTAGCTGGCGCTCAACGCGCCGAAGCGGCCCAGGCTGGTGCCGGTGGTGACCTGGTCGGTGACGTCCGGAGGGCGCGCGCCCTGCAGGCTGCCCAGGTCCTGGAACTGGCCGTGCGTGCGCAGGGTGGACGCATTGACATTGAACATCCGGTTGTTCCAGCTGTAGCCCAGCGCCCACTGGCCGCCGTCGCGGCCGTCGCGTCGGCTGCGCGCATACGACGCGTTGAGTACCCCGGCCAGGCCCAGCTGCCACCAGCCGCCGGCCCCGGCGCTGGCGACCCCGCCGCCGCCCTCGGCGTGCAGCTCGGCGGTGAAACGATTGCTCACCCCGCGCCGCCAGGTCGCGCTGCCCACGGTCGCGCTGTCATAGGAAAACGAGCGGATGCCATAGTCGCGGCGCATCCGGCCGACGCCGGCCGACCAGTCCGAGAGCCCTTCGGCGAGCAGCTGCTGGGTGCCGTAGAACGAGAAATCCAGGGTCTGCATGCGGCCGTAGGCGTCGGTGATCACGACCTGGGCATTGCCGGTGCCGCTGATGCCCGGTTGCGCGCCAAGCTGGAACGGCCCCACCGGCACCTCGCCGTTGTACTGGCGCAGGCCATCGACGTAGAGCTCCACCGTCGACGGCACCACCGCTTCGCCGAGGAAGCTCGGGGTCGGGGTCAGCACGCGGTACGGCTGCAGCCCGTAGTTGCGTCCCACCTGGATGCCGCCCATGCGCACCGGTCGGCTCCAGTCGACGAAACCGCTGAAGAAGTCGCCGACGGTCAAGGTCACCGCGCTGTCGGGAAAGTCCAGCTGCCACGCGCTGTCCAGGCGCACGCTCTCGCCGCGCCAGTCGCGCCCGTCGTCCTGGTAGGTGCGCAGCAGCTGGGTGCTGCGCAGGATCCCGCGGCCAAGCCCGAATACACGCCATTCGGTGGTCAGGGCCAGGTTGCCCGCGTCCTCGTTCTGGCTGGCGTAGAGGTCGTAATTGAGCAGCGCGCCCGGCGAGGCGCTGGCACTGGAGGCGGTGGGAAGCGCCTGTCCCAGTTCGGTGGTGGGCAGCGACAGCTGCTCGAGCGGAACCTCCAGCGCCAGGGTCTGCAGCCCGGCGTCGTAGCGGACCACCACGCCGCTGATCTGCGCCAGCGGCACCGGTGCATCGCCGCGTGCGCCGAACCCCAGCTGACGCAGCACCGAGGGGTCCGCGCGCAGCTGTCCGCCTATCTCGGTGAACGGCAGCAGGCCGCGGGGGCTGCCGTTGAGGGTCACCTCCAGATACAGCGTCTGCGGTGCGGTCAGCGGGGTCGGCGCGGGCAACATGACGTCGTCGGCGGCGGAGACGCCGATGTCCGCCACGCTGTCCAGTGGCGCGTCCGCGGCGCTTGCCGCCCCGCCCGGCATTCCAGACGAGACCGCTCCGGCAGCCAGGGCGACGCGCATGCAGGCCTCAGCGAGCCGGTGGCGTCGAAGACAGTGGCGTGGCTTGCGAGGCGCCATTGATCTTTGCCGAAAGGGTCGCGCCGGAGAGTCGGCCTGCGGGGAGGTCCAGCGGCCAGCGCATGGTCTGGCCGCCGAGGACGTAACCGACCAGTCCGGGCTGGAATATCTGTGGCCGCTCCAGCGTGCCTACCGCCAGGTCGGCCAGCTGGGCGTAGCCCGCGCCCCGGTTGTGCACCTCCAGTGCCGACGAGCCGTCGGGCTGGGTGACCACGCTGGCCTGCAGGTCCGGCGGTGTCGCCTCGCCGTCCGGTTGCACGAACACCGGCAGCGAATAGCGCAGGACGAACTGCATGCCCTGCCGGCCCGGGTCCAGCTTGGGCACCTCATCGACGATGACCCGGTAGGACAGCTGGCTCGCCGGCGGCTGCGGCACCGCGCGGACCACCCGGATCAGCTGCTGCTGGCCGGCGGCAAGGGCCTGCATCGGCGGGCTCACCACCAGGTCCGTGGTGGGCTCGAGGGTGTCGCGTCCGTCGACCTGGGTCCAGCGGAACACCCGCGCCTGCACGTCCACCGGTTCGGTGCCGCTGTTGCTGATCCACAACGCTTCGGCGTTCTGCCGCGCGCCGAGCTGGAGCGAGGTCGGCGCCACCTGCAGGCTGGCCGCCCGGGCAGGCGGCAGTGCCAGGGTCAGTCCGACCAGGGCGCCGACGCACAGCTTCGCCGTGGCGCGCATGGCGCGCCCGTGCATGCGCTGGAACATGGCGACCTCAGTAGGTGATGGTGGCGGTGACGGTGTCCTGGTAGGTACCCGTCGCGGCGTTGTTCACGCTGGGATTGGCGACCTGGCCGTAGATCGGATACGCCTGCGCCAGCCCGGTGCCGATTCCGGCCACGGTGTTGGTGCCTGCCGTCGCCCCCCACACCGTGGTGCGCGTGGCGTTGGAGTAGAGCTGATAGCCCACGAAATTATTGGTGGTCACCGTGGTGTCGGTGTTGCGCATGCGACGCGTGGTGACGTCGTTGGCCGTGCCCGCATTGGTGCCGGCGTTGAGGGCGATGGTGTAGGGGGTCAGCGCCGAACACTGGGCGGTGACCGACCCCTGCGCGTTGATCGGCGTGGTCGCCGTGGACAGGGCCGAGCCGAAGTCCACATCGGTGGCCGCGGCGGCCGTGATGGTGCAGGCCTTGGTGATGATCAGGCGGACGTTGAAGGTGGTCGTGTCGGCGGCCATGGCGGGGGAGGCCAGAGCGGCCAGGCCAAGGCCGATCAGCAGGGGACGCGGGGCGCGAAGGAATCGCATGGTCTTCTCCTTGGACGGGGGTCCTGGATGAACGGATCGATGCCGGCGTACTGCAGGGGGAGGGCGCCAGGGGCGGCGCTGGGTTCCTTATAAAAGCAGGCCTGTTGGTGAGATGTGACGGAAATTGGCCAGTTATCACAGTTTTTACGTTGCAGGCCCCCAGGGGCGCACGGCCCGCGCCACCCCCGTGGACCCGAACCTGCGCTGTCAGCGTTCTGCCGGCTTCGGTTCAGAATGGGCCCGGATCGGCGATAATGGCCGTCATGAGCGTGAATCTGAAAACCCCCGAGGAAATCGAACTGATGCGCGTCGCCGGCCGCCTGGCCAGCGAAGTGCTCGACATCGTCACCCCGTACGTGAAGCCGGGCGTGACCACTGAAGAGCTGGACCGCATCTGCCACGACCACATCATCAACGTGCAGAAGGCCACTCCGGCCAATGTCGGCTACCGGGGTTTCCCGAAGACGGTGTGCACGTCGGTCAACAACGTCATCTGCCACGGCATCCCGAGCGAAGCCAAGGTCCTCAAGGACGGCGACATCGTCAACATCGATGTCACCGTGATCAAGGACGGCTGGCACGGCGACACCAGCCGCATGTATTTCGTCGGCACGCCGTCGGTGATGGCGCGGCGCCTGGTCGAGGCGACCTACGAAGCCATGTGGCGAGGCATCCGCGCGGTCAAGCCGGGCGCCACGTTGGGCGATATCGGCCATGCGATCCAGAGCTACGCCGAAGGCGAGCGCTTCAGCGTGGTGCGCGAGTACTGCGGCCACGGCATCGGCAAGGTCTACCACGACGAGCCGCAGGTGGTGCATTACGGGCGCCCGGGCCAGGGGCTGGTGCTGCAGCCGGGCATGACCTTCACCATCGAACCGATGATCAACGAGGGCACCCGCTACAACAAGGTGCTTCCGGATGGCTGGACCGTGGTCACCAAGGACCGCAAGCTGTCGGCACAGTGGGAGCACATGGTCGCGGTCACCGAGACCGGGGTGGACGTGCTGACCCTGTCGCCCGGCGAATCGCAGGTCTGAGCATGCTGCCGGCGAGCCCGACCCTGGACGCGCCGGCCGACGCCGTCGCCGACCCCGAGTGGGCGGCGGAAGCCCGCCAGACCCTGCAGCAGGCCGACGCGCGGCTGTACCGCCGCTTCGACCAGGGCGACAACATCGAGCGCCTGCTGGCCTTGCGCGCACGCGCGGCCGACCACCTGATCCGCCTGGCCTGGCAGCGCTGCATGCCGGCCGACCATGGCCTGGCGCTGTTCGCGGTCGGCGGCTACGGGCGGGGCGAGCTGTTCCCGCGCTCGGACATCGACCTGCTGGTGTTCGGACCGGAGGCTGCCCAGCGCACCCATGAAGCGGCGCTGGCACGTCTGTTCGCGCTGCTGTGGGATTGCGGGCTGCCGGTCAGCCACGCGGTGCGCTCGGCGCAGGCCTGTGTGCAGGCCAGCGCCGACCAGACCGTGTTGACCGCCCTGATCGAATCCCGCCCGCTGCTGGCCGACGAAGCCGCGCGGCAGGCGTTGAAGCAGGCCGTGAACAGCGACGGCCTGTGGCCGCCCCGCGACTTCTTCCTGGCCAAGCGCGAGGAGCTGCTGGCCCGGCACCAGCGCTTTGGCGACACCGCCGACAACCTGGAGCCGGACATCAAGGACGGCCCCGGCGGCCTGCGCGACCTCAATACGCTGGGCTGGATGGCGCTGCGCGCCTTCGGCGTGCGCGAACTGGAAGCGCTGGTCGGGCTGGGCCATCTCGGCCCCGACGAGGCGGTCGCGCTGCGCCGCGAGCGCTGCGCGCTGGCCCAGCTGCGCTTCGGCCTGCACCTGGTCGCCAACCGTCCAGAGGAGCGGCTGCGTTTCGATTACCAGAAGACCCTGGCGACCCGGCTCGGCTTCGACGACGACGTGGAAAGCCTGGCGGTCGAGAAGATGATGCAGGGCTTCTACCGCAGCGCGACCGTGGTGCGGCGGATCAGCGACCGCCTGCTGCAGCGTTTCGAAGAGCAGTTCGACGGCGAGGCCGTGCCCGAGCCGGTCAGCGTGGGCTTCTCGCTGCGCCGCGGCTACCTGGCCGCCAACGATCCGCAGTGGCCGCAGGGCGACATCGAGCAGGTGTTCGCGCTGTTCGCCAGCTGGGCCTACAACCCCGACGTGCGCGGCCTGCATTCGCTCACCGCGCGGGCGCTGGCCGAAGCGCTGGCGGAGCTGCCGGCGTACACCGAGGCCAGCACTGCTGCGCGCGAACAGTTCATGACCCTGCTACGCAGCCCGCGCGCGGTGGATACGCTGGCGCGCATGGCCCGCCTGGGCGTACTGGGGCAATGGATTCCCGCCTTCGCGCAGGTGTCCGGGCGCATGCAGTTCGACCTGTTCCATGTATACACCGTCGACCAGCACACCTTGATGGTGCTGCGGAACATCGGCCTGTTCGCCAGCAGCCGCGCCGACGAGCGCTTCTCCATCGCCCACGAGGTCTGGCCGCGGCTGCGCAAGCCGGAACTGCTGTTGCTGGCCGGGCTGTTCCACGACATCGCCAAAGGCCGTGGCGGCGACCATTCCGAACTCGGCGCGGTGGATGCCCGCGACTTCTGCCAGGCGCATGCGCTGAGCGGTTCCGATACCGAACTGGTGGCCTGGCTGGTCGAGCAGCACCTGCGCATGTCGGTCACCGCGCAGAAGCAGGACATCTCCGACCCCGACGTGATCCACCGTTTCGCCACCCTGGTGGCCAGCCGCGACCGCCTCGACTACCTGTACCTGCTGACCTGCGCCGACATCGCCGGCACCAGCCCCAAGCTGTGGAATGCGTGGAAGGATCGGCTGCTGGCCGACCTGTACTTCGCCGCGCGCCGGGCGCTGCGCGATGGCCTGGAAAACCAGATGCCGGCCGCCGAGCGCGTGCTGGAGGCGCGTGAGAGCGTGCGCGCGTTGGTGCGCGAACGCGGCTACGACGACGCCACCATCGACCGCCAGTTCACGGTGATGCCGGACGAGAGCTTCATCCGCCTGCGCCCGGAGCAGCTCGCCTGGCAGGCGGCGGCGCTGGTGCCGATCAAGCAGGGCCAGACCCTGGTCAAGGTGCGCCGGATCACCGCCGACGACGATGCGCTGGAAGTATTCGTGCATTCGCCCGACCGCGACGGCCTGTTCGCGGCCATCGTGATGACCCTGGACCGCAAGGGCTACGGCATCCATCGCGCGCGCGTACTCGACGGCCCGGTCGACACCATCTTCGATACCTTCGAAGTGACCCCGGCCGACAGCTTCGCCGACGGCGATGCGCCCCGCCTGGAAGCGGCCCTGCGCGAGGCGCTGGCCGGCGACCTTGGGCGACTGCGTCCGTCGCGGCGGGTGGTGCCGCGCCAGCTGCGGCATTTCCGCTTTGCCCCGCGCATCGAATTCCGCGACGCCAACGACAATGACACCGGCGGCACCCGTTTCAGCCTGGTCGCCCCCGACCGCCCGGGGTTGCTGGCCGACGTCGCCTTCGTACTGCGCAACCAGGGCCTGCGCGTGCATGACGCGCGCATCGCCACCTTCGGCGAGCGCGCCGAAGACATGTTCGTGATCAGCGATGAACACGACCGCCCCCTGACCGAAACCGCCAGGCAGCAGCTGCAGGACGCCATGCTGGCCTGCCTGGACCCTGATCGAAAAGCCGGAGACCCCCACTGATGGCCACCAAGCCTGCCAAGAAGACCGCCGCCAAGACCGCGGCGGCCAAGAAGACTGCTGCCGCCGCTCCGGCGGTGAAAAAGACCGCCGCGAAGAAGACAGCGCCGGCGGCGAAGAAGGCCCCGGTCAAGAAGAGCGCGGCCAGCAGCGCTGCGGAAACCGCTGCCAAGCGCGCCGAGAACATCGCGCGCAAGTCGCTGCGCAAGCCGGCCACGCCGGGCGTGGAAGAGCTCAAGTTCGGCATCGAGAGCGCCTTCGAGCGCCGCGCCACGCTGACCCTGCACGAGATCGAAGGCTCGACCAAACCGCTGGTGGGCCGCGTCATCGATGGCCTGGAAACCGGCGAATTCCGCGTTGCCGAGCCGGACGGCCATGGCGGCTGGAAGGTCAACGAATGGTTGAAGAAGGCGGTGCTGCTGTACTTCCGCGTGAATGACATGGCGGTGGTCGACGCGCGCCCGGCGCCGTTCTGGGACAAGGTGGAATCGCGTTTCGCCGGCTTCGATGAAGCGAAGTTCCGCCGCGCCGGCGTGCGCGTGGTGCCAGGTGCGATCGCGCGTCGTGGCAGCTACTTCGGCAAGGACGTGGTGCTGATGCCGAGCTTCACCAACATCGGCGCCTACGTCGGCGAAGGCACCATGGTCGACACCTGGGCCACGGTCGGTTCGTGCGCGCAGATCGGCAAGCATTGCCACCTGTCCGGCGGTGCCGGCATCGGTGGCGTGCTGGAACCGCTGCAGGCCAGCCCGACCATCATCGAAGACCACTGCTTCATCGGCGCGCGTTCGGAAGTGGTGGAAGGCTTCGTGGTCGGCCACCACAGCGTGATCGGCATGGGCGTGTTCCTGGGCCAGAGCACCCGCGTGTACAACCGCGCCACCGGCGAAATCAGCTACGGCTCGGTGCCGCCGTACAGCGTAGTGGTGTCCGGGCAGCTGCCGTCGAAGGACGGTTCGCACTCGCTGTACTGCGCGGTGATCGTCAAGCAGGTCGACGCCAAAACCCGCAGCAAGACCAGCGTCAACGAGCTGTTGCGCGGCCTGGCCGACTGACCGCCTGACGCAATCGGGGCATCGCCACGGTGCCCCGTGACGCTTTCACCGCGCGCTTTGGCGCGGCTTCGCAAACGCCGTCACAGCTTGGCGCCGCCGTCGCCCGGACCTCGTCCGGGCAGGCCTATGCTGCCGTTCTCCTGGCAGAAGGGTCGTGCATGGAAAACGTCAGTAACGCAGTGTCGGTGATCCGCCCGCTGGTTCGTCCGGTGCCGCCGCTCCGCGCGGTCCACGCAGCGCCGCCCGGGGCCGTCGTCCCGACCCATATCCAGAATGCGTCGGGGGTCGCCGGTCTCCATTCCGCCGACCTCACTGCGGCGGACATCGTCACCGCGCTGTACGAAAGAATAGTGAAACAGGGCGACCTGTCCAGCATCGACGCCGACCTGGACACGCTGTCGCAGGTGATGGCCGCCAGCGTCGGCTTCGGTGATGCCGAAGACGACCGGCGCGCGCCCAACATCCAGCTAGGAAAAGCGCTCAACATCCTGTGCCAGCTGGTGCGGCGCAGCGCGGCGCTGCCCTGCGAGGGCGAACGGCTGGTGCGCACGACCCAGCGCTGCGTGGAGGTGGTCAGGGCACGCCAGGAATACACGTTGGAGAATGTAAGCGTGATCATGTTCCACCTGGGGGAGCTGATCAATCATCCACCGCTGCAGGCGCGCTGCGCGGCGACGATCAGCGAACACCTGGCGCCAATCTTCGAGGCGCTGCTGCGGCAGCATCCGATCCACGCGATTGGCGGTGCGACGCTGGCGTTCGGCCTGGTCAGCGCCCTTCGCGCCTCCGAACAGCAACTCGTCCGGCGGATCGGCGCGCCGCTTGCGCGCCCGGCCGCCGACAGCCTGCTGCTGACCGTGCCGGCGCTGCTGGAAGCGCAACCGGACCTGCTGCTGGGGTGGGAGAGTCGCACACTGGCCCTGGTGGCCAAGTACGGCGTACAGTACCTGCGCCGGCTGGCACAGTTGAGCCGGGGCAGCGGGCGATTCGCCCAGAGCAACGCACTGCAGATCAACGCTGCGCGCGCGCTCAAGCCGATCATCGAGGAGGCCCGGCTGCCTTCGCGGGGTATCTGGGACCAGCGCGACGGGGAGTACCGTGGCATGGGCCAGGACAAGCAGCTCCGGGACTACCTTGCCTACGCTACGCACTACTACTGCCGATGGTTGGCGCAGCAGAAGGACTGGGTGCGGACGCGGCTGGCGCTGCGGGAAGCCCCGCGTGGCCCCCTGGCAGGCAGTCCCACAGATGGCCGCAGTTTCGCCAACGTGGTGCTGCGGGGCAGCGCGCTGGCGGAGGCGTCCGAGGCGGCGGCGGTGACGCCACCGCCCTTCCTCGCCACCTCGGTCCGCCGACCCCTGACCACCGAGATCACGCACCTTGAACCACCGAGTGCGTTGGCCCGCTTCAGCCAGGCCGCCGGCGAGCTGGTGCGGCTGGGCGACGAAGGCGACCGCTTCGATCGTGAAGCTGCCATCGCGGCCTGCAACGCGTTGATCGCGTCCATTGCGTCAGGACGCACCCGGTTGAGCGCCACGTCGCGCGTGCAGATGCTGCTGGACATGGACGCGGTGTGCATGCGCCTGTACGCGGCCGATCCGTGGGACGCGCCGCAATACCAGTGGCAGCTGTCGAGCATGCGCGGCTTCATGACCACGCAGCTGGCGCTGCTGGTCGACGCAAAGGGCAGGCCGCTGCTGGGCTGGGACGTGCCGTCTGCCACCGGACTGTTCTCCTGGCAGCGCACGCTGCTGCTGGAGCTCACCGACCACGCGGAAAAATCGGCCGCGTCGTGATCGGTGCGGCACTATACTGGCGCGTGCTGCCTGTCCGTTGAATCCAAGCCAGAGTACCCGTCGGCAATGACCACCACCGTTTACGGATTGAAGAACTGCGATACCTGCAAAAAGGCCAGCAAGTGGCTGGACCGCTTCCAGGTGCCGTACACCTTCGTCGACTACCGCGACGCCAAACCCAGCCCGGAAACCCTGTTGGACTGGGCCGCGCAGGCCGGGGGTTTCCCGGCGCTGGTCAACCGATCCTCCACCACCTGGCGGCAGCTGCCCGAGAACCGCAAGGCGGCGGCTTCCGATGCGGAGTGGAAGCTGCTGCTGCGCGAGTACCCGCAGCTGATCAAGCGGCCGGTGGTGGTAACGGCGGACGGGACGATGAGCCAGGGCTTTTCCGACAACGGATTCAAGCAGCGGTTCGGAGTAGGCGCGTGAACGACGTCGTTGCCCTGACCTGCGACCTGATCGTCCGGCCGTCGGTGACGCCGGAGGATGCCGGCTGCCAGGCGCTGCTGGCCACGCGGCTGCAGCAGGCGGGTTTCAGCTGCGAGCACCTGCGCCTGGGCGAGGTCGACAACCTGTGGGCCACGCACGGGCAGGGTGCGCCGGTGCTGGTGCTGCTGGGCCACACCGACGTGGTCCCCAGTGGCCCGGTCGAGGCCTGGACCAGTGCACCGTTCGACCCGCAGATCCGGGACGGCGTGCTGTACGGGCGCGGCGCGGCCGACATGAAAGGCAGTGTGGCCGCGTTCGTGGTGGCCGCCGAGCAGTTCGTGGCCGCGCATCCCGACCACCCGGGCACGCTGGCGGTGCTGCTGACCAGCGACGAAGAGGGCGACGCGATCGACGGCGTGCGCCGCGTCGCAGACCTGTTCCGCGAACGTGGCCAGGCGATCGACTGGTGCATCACCGGTGAGCCGTCGTCCACGGCAGTGCTGGGCGACCTGTTGCGCGTGGGCCGGCGCGGCAGCCTGTCGGCCACGCTCACCGTGCAGGGCGTGCAGGGGCACGTGGCGTATCCGCACAAGGCGCGCAACCCGATCCATCTCGCGGCCGGCGCGCTCGCCGAGCTGACCGCGCGCGAGTGGGACGACGGCTACGAGAGCTTCCCGCCGACCAGCCTGCAGGTGTCCAACATCCACGCCGGTACCGGCGCCAACAACGTGATTCCGGGCGAACTGCAGGTGCTGTTCAACCTGCGCTACAACCCGCACTGGAACGCGCCGGCGCTGGAGCAGGAGATCGCCGCGCTGCTGGACCGCCATGGGCTGGAATACCGGCTGAAGTGGCATCGCAGCGGCGAGCCGTTCTATACCCCGGAAGGCACGCTGCGGCGCGTGGCGCGCGAGGTGCTGGGCGAATTCGGCGGCACCGCGCCCGAAGAAAGCACCGGCGGCGGCACCTCGGATGCGCGCTTCATCGCACCGCTGGGTGCCCAGTGCATCGAAGTGGGGCCGGTCAACGCCAGCATCCACCAGGTGGACGAAAACGTGTCGGTAGCCGACCTGCAGAAGCTGCCGGAACTATACCGGCGCCTGATCGAGCGGTTGTTGGCCTGACGCACCGCGAGAACCGACCAACGGTCGGTTCCTACCGCGTTTCGGGTTTGCCCACGGTAGCGGCCGACCGTTGGTCGGTCCTTTGCTTCACGCCACGATCAACCCGAATGCGGCCAGCGCCGCTGCTGCCTGGCGCTGTGAAATCACCGCCTTCTTGAAGTGTCTGCTGTCCATCACGTTGAGCCCTGTGATGTCAGCACCGCGCAGGTCGGCGCCTTCGAAGCGGGTCAAGCGGGTCTGCGCGTTGCGCAGGCTGCCGCCCTCGAACACGGCATCGCGGAAATCGCAGCCGGACAGCTCCGCATCGGAAAAATCCATTCCCTGCAGCGTGGCCTTGCGGAACGACAGCCCACGCAGGTCCGCACTGACCAGCAGGCAGTCGCGGAACTCCAACGCCCAGCCGGTCACTTCCTGCAGGTGCGCGCCGGTCAGCTTGCAATCCTCGAACCGGACCGATGACAGCGTGGCGCGGCGCCAGTGGCTGTTGTTCAGATCGCAGTGCGAAAACACCGCATCGCCGAGCAGCGCCGAGCTGAAATCGCACTGGCCGCCCCGGCATTTTTCCCAGCGGCTTTCCTCCAGCGAGGCGGCCAGCCAGGACGTGCCCGCTACCGAGCAGCGGGTGAACTGGAAACCCTCCATGTCCAGCCGCGAGAAGTCGGCATTGTCGAAGCTGCAGTCCTCGAACACGGCCGCGCGCGGATGCGCGGCGACGATGGCCTGCATGCGGGCGCGGGAGAGGGTTTCATCACGGAACGTGGCGGTACTCATGCCGCCCATTCTGGGCGAAGCGCGCGCCCGCCGGCAGACTTGAAGGTCGCCGGCGAGTGTGTACAGCCCGGTTCAATCAAACGTCCAGAACGCCGGTTGGATGCCCTTGCGCCAATACGATTCACCGGCAAGGAAGAACTTCTGTGCCTCGGCCTTGGCAAACCATCCGGCGGCCGCCGCCTCATCGCGCGGCACCCCCGGCGGCGCACGTCCCAGGATCAGGCCCGTGAAGTACTGGCCGAACACATTGCCCTGCAGGGCGGCCTTGCGGTACCACTCCAGCGCCATCGCCGGGTCGCGTTCGATGCCCAGGCCCATGCCTCTTTCGTAAAGCGCGCCCAGGTCCACCTGGGCCTGGGCATCGCCACGCGCAGCACGCCGCTGGATGTCGACCACCAGCGGGTGCAGTGCACCGGCTTGCGGGGCAATCGCGGCGGGCAGACCCGAACTGCTGCTCGAATAGCGCTGGTAAACCGTGGCGCGCAGGTCCCAGCGCAGTGCTGCGGCCGCGTGGCCACGTTCGCGTTCGAATTTTGCAAGCGACAGCATCGCGCCCGGACTGCCGTGGTTGGCCGCGGCGAGGTACCAGCGCCCGGCCTTGCGCGGCGACGCGCGCAGCACCGGGGGCGGCGTGTCTTCAGGGCGGCGGCCGGTGTACATCGCACCGCTGGCCCAGATCCGCCCCAGCGCTTCTTCCGCAATGGTATTGCGGAAACTCCAAGGCGTGGCGGCCGCAGCGCGCTCATACCAGTCCAGCGCCCGGCGGTCGTTCCAGCGTTCGTAAAGTTCGGCCACCTCCAGCATGCCCTCGATGTCGCCGCGCTCTGCGGCAGTGAGCCACTTCACTTCGGTATCGCTGGTCGGGCGGTTGGGGGCGGTGGTGCAGGCGGCCAGGGCCAGCAGCGCCAGCGCGGAAAGCGACAGGCGGAAACGAAGGGGATTCATCCGTGAGTTCCAGGAGGCAGGCGTGGATTATCGGGGACGGGGCACGTCAGGGGCTGAATCGGTTGCGCCCGCAACAGTTGCGCCGCGCCGGAAACAGCGGTACGGTCGGTCCATGTCCACGCTCCTGGCCACCGCCGTCAACAACAACAACCGCAATAATCTGCGCGCGAATAATCGTGCGCGGCCAATGCGGGACTGCGACCAGGGCTAGAACAAGCAACAAACGCCCGGACCCCAGAAAACCCGCATCGGCCGATGCGGGTTTTTTGTTTTCCGGGTGCAGCACAGGCCCGGGATGGGTGGCCGGTCGAATGCAGGCGCTACGTGTATTCCCCCATCATCAGGAGCTGTTCCCATGTGTTCGATTTTTGGAATGTTCGGCCTGCAGGCCGGCGATGACCTTACCGCCCTGCGCCGCCACGCGCTGGACCTGTCGCAACGCCAGCGCCATCGTGGCCCGGACTGGAGCGGGGTGTACGTCGACGGCGGCGCCATCCTGGTCCATGAGCGGCTCGCCATCGTCGACCCGGCCGGCGGCTCGCAGCCGCTGCTGTCCGAGGACGGCAGCCTGGCACTGGCGGTCAACGGCGAGATCTACAACCACCGCGAACTCAAGGCCGAACTGGCGCAGCCGTATGCATTCCAGACCGGCTCGGACTGCGAGGTGATCAACGCGCTGTACCAGCAGGACACCCCTGCCTCGTTCCTCAACCGCCTCAACGGCATCTTCGCGTTCGCGCTGTGGGACCGGGCAGGCCAGCGCGTGTTGATCGCGCGTGATCCGATCGGTGTGGTGCCGCTGTACTGGGGGCATGACAAGGACGGGCGCCTGATGGTGGCCTCTGAGCTGAAGTCGCTGGTGGACACCTGTGCGGACGCCGCCCAGTTCCCGCCGGGGCATTGGTACGACAGCGCCACCGACACGCTGACCCGCTACTACGAGCGCCCGTGGCGCGACTATGCCGCCGTGGAAGGGGTCGAGGCGGACCGCGCGGCGTTGCGTGACGCCTTCGAGCGCGCCGTACACCGCCAGTTGATGACCGACGTGCCGTACGGGGTGCTGCTTTCCGGTGGCCTGGATTCGTCGCTGGTCGCCGCCGTGGCCGCACGCTATGCCCGCCATCGCATCGAAGACGGCGACCAGAGCGAAGCCTGGTGGCCGCGCCTGCACTCGTTCGCCATCGGCCTGAAGGGGTCGCCCGACCTGGCCGCCGCCGCGATTGCCGCCGAAGCGCTGGGCACGGTGCACCACGGCTTCGAATACACCTTCGAAGAAGGCCTGGACGCGCTGCCTGACGTGATCCGGCACGTGGAGACCTACGACGTCACCACCATCCGCGCCTCCACCCCGATGTTCCTGCTGGCCCGCCGGATCAAGGCGATGGGGGTGAAGATGGTGCTGTCGGGCGAGGGCAGCGACGAGATCTTTGGCGGCTACCTGTATTTCCACAAGGCGCCCAACGCGCGCGAGTTCCATGAAGAGCTGGTGCGCAAGCTCGACGCGCTCAACAACTACGACTGCCTGCGCGCCAACAAGTCGATGATGGCGTGGGGCGTGGAGCCGCGCGTGCCGTTCCTGGACCGCGAGTTCCTGGACGTGGCCATGCGCATCGACGCGCGCCACAAGATGGTCGGGCAGGGCGCCGACGGTACGCGCCGGATCGAGAAGGCGGTGCTGCGCGAAGCGTTCGAAGGCTACCTGCCCGATTCGATCCTGTGGCGTCAGAAAGAGCAGTTCAGCGACGGCGTCGGCTACGGCTGGATCGACGGCCTCAAGGCGCATGCCGAGGCGCAGATCAGCGACCGGGTGATGGCCGCGGCCGACAAGCGCTTCGTGCACAACCCGCCGCAGACCAAGGAAGCCTATTACTACCGCCACGTGTTCGAGCAGTACTTCCCGACCCAGGCGGCGGCGGAAACCGTCCCGGGCGGCAAGTCGATCGCCTGTTCCTCGCCGGCCGCGATCGCCTGGGACGCCAGTTTCGCCAGCATGGCCGACCCCTCCGGCCGCGCCGTCGCCGGCGTGCACGAGCAAGCCTTGGCCGGGTAGCGCCGGCCGTTGGCCGGCCCTGGCAACGGTCGCAGCGTTCATGCGGGCCGGCCAACGGCCGGCGCTACCGGGTAACATTCCCCTTTCATGCATTGGGGAATGTTCATGGACGTACAGACCGGAGGCGACGTGCCGCGGATGAAATGGGGTTGGCATTACCTGGCCTGGGCCGGGATTCCGCTGGTGATCGGCCTGGCGCTGGCGCGCTATGCCGGGCCGGACCTGCCCGCCGTAGCGGCGAAAGCCGAACCGGTGGTGGGCAGCGACTGGGCCCACCACCTGGCCTCGCCGCTGGGCCTGTTCCTGCTGCAGCTGCTGGTGCTGCTGGTGGTGGCCAAGGGCGCGGGCGCGCTGTTGAAGCGGCTCGGCCAGCCGGCCGTGATCGGTGAAATGGCCGCCGGCCTGATGATGGGCCCGCTGGTGCTCGGCAGCCTGCTGCCGGGCCTGCACGGCGCCTTGTTCCCGGCCAGTTCGCTGGGTCCGTTGGGCATGCTCAGCCAGCTGGGCGTGTTGATGTTCCTGCTGGTGGCCGGTGCCGAGCTCGATCTCGGCGGCCTGCGTGGCCGCCGTCGTTTCGCGTTCACCGTCAGCCACGCCGGCATCGCCGTGCCGTTCGTGCTGGGCGTGCTGCTGGCGATCTGGCTCTACCCCGAACACGGCCCGCAGGGCGTGGGCTTCACCGCCTTCGCGCTGTTCGTCGGCATTTCGCTGAGCATCACCGCGTTCCCGGTGCTGCTGCGGATCCTGGCCGACCGCGGCATCACGCACACCCCGCTGGGGCAGACCGCCATCGCCTGCGCGGCGCTGGGCGATGCCACCGCGTGGTGCCTGCTGGCGCTGATCGTGGCGGCGGCGCAGGCTACCGGCTGGGTGCCGGCCAGCATCAGCCTGCTGTGCGTGGTGGGGTTCATCGCGCTGATGCTGGGCGTGGTCAAGCCGTGGTTCGCGCGCCAGGTGATCCGCCCCGGCAGCGAAAGCCGCTGGCTGCTGGGCATGCTGCTGCTGTCGCTGGGCAGTGCGCTGGTGACCGAGGTACTGGGCATCCACGCGCTGTTCGGCGCGTTCGCGGCCGGCGTGGCGGTGTCGTCCAACGCGCAGCTGCGTGCGCTGCTGGTCGCCAAGGTCGAGCCGTTCGCAGTGACCTTGCTGCTGCCGCTGTTCTTCGCCATGACCGGCCTGCGCATGCGCGCCGATGCGCTGCAGGGCAGCGACCTGCTGCTGTGCGCGGTGGTGATCGCGGTGGCCACGATGGGCAAGCTGTTCGGCACCTGGAGCGCGGCGCGCAGCGCCGGCATGGAAAACCAGGAAGCCTGGCGGCTGGGCGCGCTGATGAATACCCGTGGCCTGATGGAGCTGATCGTGCTCAACCTGGGCTATGAACTGGGCTTCCTCGGCGACCGCCTGTTCGCGGTGCTGGTGATCATGGCGCTGGTGACCACCGCCATGACCGGTCCGCTGCTGACACTGATGGAAAGGCGGAACGCGCGCCGCTGACCAACGGGCCGTGGGGTCGCGGCGCGATGTCCGGCGCCGTTTTTCCCGTTCATTGCGGCTCCAGCCGCAACGTGTACTGCGTGGCGCCCGGCAGGAACGGGGTTGGCCTGCCGTGCACCCAATCGTCGTGGCCCGCGCCCCAGAACGGCGACAGCGGGTGGCCGCTCTGGCCGCCGGGCATGTGGATGATGCCGTCGGCTTCGTGCCCGGGCGAGACCACCATGCGCTGCGAGGCACCGAAGCCTGGGCCCTGCACGCGCGGCAGGTTGCTGTCGCCGGGCAGCGGGTCGGCCGGCATGCACAGCCACGCGCGGGCGAAGGCGGGCAGGGCGCGGCTGATCGGATGGCAGATGTCGGCCGTGTTGCGCTCGCCCCAGCTGCGCCTGGCCAGATCGGGACCCAGTTCGGCCAGTTCGCCTTCCAGTCCCCTTGCCGCGTCGGCCAGCAGCGCGTCCCAGCTTGCATGCGGCGGCGGCAGCAGGTGGGCCGGGCGTTCGCTTACCAGCGGCCACAGCACGCCTTCCAGCTGCGCCAGGCGCGGCTCCAGGTAGTCATCGCCCAGCGTGGTCCTCGCCGGCGCCAGCAGCCCGTCCGACACCGTTTCCAGCACGCGGCCGCGGAAGCCACGGGTGATGCGGTAACTCACCGAATCGGCGGACGCGCGCCCCTCCCACTGCCGGGTCACGCGTTCCAGCCGCTGCAGCGCCGGATCGTCGCTGTGAGTGACCACTTGGCGCAGCAGGGTGTACCAGCGTTCCAGGAACAACGCGCGGTCGTCCAGCTGGATCGCCAGCAGGTCTTTTTCGGTGAAGCGCGCCTTGGCATCCAGGTCGTCGCGGATCTGCCGGCCGCGCGCGCCCAGGTCGTAGCCGGCGTTGCCGGCCACGGCAAGCTCGGCGCCATCGAGTACCCGGCCGTTGGCGGTCCACAGGCGGTGCGAAGGAGGATCGACGAGTGTCGGTGCGCCATCGCTGCGGATCGGCCAGGGTGCGCAGGTGGCCGGCGCGGTGCTGGAAATGCCGGCCGGCGGGCAGTCGGCGGCCCGGTCCGGGCGCGTGCCCAGCAGGCGCCAGGCAATGCGGCCGTGGGCGTCGGCCAGCAGCAGGTTCTGGGTCGGAATGCCGGCGCGGTCGGCGATCTCCAGTGCATCGTCGAGGTCGGCGGCGCGGGCCATGTCGGCGAAGTCTGGGCGCGCTGCGCCCGGCAGCTGCGCGGTCCAGCGCAGTGCTTCGCCGCTGCCGTCGGGGCGCTCGTGCAGGATCGGTCCCCACGCGGTTTCGCGCACGCGAAGGGGCATGTCCGCGGCATGGGCGACGCGGATGCGTTCTTCATGGACGCGCACGCCGGTTTCCCCGGCGGCGACCGGCCGGAAGTCGGCCGTGTCGATGTAGCTGTTGGTGAAGCCCCACGCCACGTGCCCGTTGCTGCCCACCACGATCGCCGGCAGGCCGGGCAGCGAGAAGCCGCTGACATCCACCTTGCCACCGGCGGCCTGCGGGTCCGGATAGCGCAGCCGCACCCGGAACCACAGGCTGGGCGCGCGCAGTCCCAGGTGCATGTCGTCGGCGACGATGGCGCGGCCGTCGGCAGTGAGGGCGCCGGCCACGGCGAAGTTGTTGCTGCCTTTCACCTCGGTCTCCGCCCGGGACGTGGCGGGTTGCGCGGGTTTGCCGCTGCGCAGGTCCAGCGCATCCGGGCCAGGCAGCACCGCATTGCCGCGCGCGGCACCGAACAGGGGCGCATCCCATTCGCTGCCGTCATGGCTGAGCAGGGCGTAAAGGGCCGGCGGCACGGCATCGCGGATGCGGCGCATCGCCAGTTCATTCTGGTTGCCTGGATCCTGCAGGTCGGCATACATGGCCAGGCCGGTCAGGATCGAATCGGTGCGCGACCAGGCGGCGGGCTGCTGCCGCAGCAGCAGGTAGGGCCACGGCCGCACCCGCAGCGCGCCGACGCCCTGGTTGACGCCGTCCACGTAGGCCTGCAGCACGTCGGCATGGTCGCCCATGGCCTCGGCCAGGTGCGCGTCGGTGCGGGCACGCAGGCGGTGCACGCGCATGCGCTGGTCGACCTCCACCGCCGCCGGTCCGAACAGTTCGGCCAGCTCGCCGGCTGCGGCACGACGCATCAGGTCCATTTCGAAATAGCGCTCCTGGGCGTGGACCAGGCCCAGTGCACGCATGGCGTCGGCCTCGTTGGCGGCGTCGATGCTGACCACGCCCAAGGCATCGCGGCTGACCGTGACCGGCGCCTGCAGCCCGGTAACGGTTTCGCTGCCCTCCAGCGTGGGCAGGCTGCCACGCAGCAACGCCCATGCAACGCCAATCAAGACAACCGCCAGAACGACGATCAGCACCAGCACCCGCAGCAGCCAACGACGCATCCCATGCTCCCGTAGCACCGGGCGCCGCCCGGCAATGCCTTCCTGTCCGCCGGAACCGTCCCGGCCCCCATCCCGCACGCCTGCGCCTGCGCATGCAACTGATTCCGATTAGATCACGGTGCTCCGGGATAGGGCACCATGGCGTCATCGATTCACTGGAGACCCCCATGAAAGGCCACCCCGAGGTCATTGAATGCCTGAAGGAACTGCTGCGCGGCGAGCTGGCTGCGCGTGACCAGTACTTCATCCACTCGCGCCGCTACGAGGACCAGGGTCTGTTCGCGCTGTACGAACGCCTAAACCACGAGATGGAAGAAGAAACCCAGCACGCCGACGCGCTGCTGCGCCGGATCCTGTTCCTGGGGGGCAACCCGGACATGCGTCCGCACGCTTTCGAGCCGGGCGTGACCGTCGAAGAAATGCTGCAGAAGGACCTGGAGACCGAGTACAGCGTGCGCGACAACCTGGCCGCCGGCATGAAGCTGTGCGAACAGCACCAGGATTACGTGAGCCGCGACATGCTGCTGGTGCAGCTGAAGGACACCGAAGAGGACCACGCCTGGTGGCTGGAACAGCAGCTGGGCCTGATCAAGCGCATCGGGCTGGCGCTGTACCAGACCAGCAAGATGGAATCCAAGGGCACCCCGGCGCATTGATGCACCGCGTGCCGACCCACGGTCGGCACCCACCGGTAGCGCCCGACCGACGGTCGGCGCCTACCGGTAGCGCCCGACCGTTGGTCGGGCGGAATCAACTGCCAGCCAGCCAAAAGCCAGCCAGCAACGGATACAAAAAAACCGGGGAAATCCCCGGTTTTTTCTTGGGCGATCACTCCACCGCCAACCCGTCCACCTTCTGCCAGCCACGCGGCAACAGGTGTCCGCGCGTGGCACGCGAGCCGATGTAGGTTTCCAGGTCCTTGTACGACAGGTTCATGGTGCGCTGGCCACTGCGTACCAGCAGGGTGCTGCCCGGGCCCACCGCCACCACCGCGACCACGCGCTCGGTGGCGAGCTTGGCCTTGGGGATGTCGATGATCTTGTTGCCCTTGCCCTTGTCCAGTTCCGGCAGCTCGGTGGCCGGAATGGCCAGCAGGTTGCCCGAGCTGGTCACCGCCACGATGCGGTCGGCCTCGGGGTTGGCGACCACGGCCGGGGGCAGCACCTTGGAACCCGACGTGAGGTTAAGCATCGCCTTGCCGGCCTTGTTGCGCCCGGTCAGGTTCTCGAAGCGGGTCACGAAGCCGTAGCCGTGCGTCGACGCCAGCACGAAGCGGGTGTCGTTCTCACCGCTGGCCAGGGTCATGAAGGCGCTGCCCGGCGCCGGCGAGAAGCGGCCGGTGAGCGGTTCGCCGTTGCCACGCGCCGAGGGCAGGGTATGGACCAGCGTGGAATAGGCGCGGCCTTCGCTGTCCAGGAACGCCACCTGCTGGGTGCTGCGCGCGCGCACTGCGCCGAGCAGCGCATCGCCGTCGCGGTAGGACAGGGTGGACGGGTCCATGTCGTGGCCCTTGGCCGCGCGGATCCAGCCCTTTTCCGAGAGCACCACGGTCATCGGCTCGCTCGGCACCAGTTCCGACTCGTCGATCGCCTGCGCCGCGCCACGCTGCACCAACGGCGAGCGGCGTGCATCGCCGAACTTCTTCGCATCGGCAGTGAGTTCGTCGCGGATCAGCTTCTTCAGCTTGGCCTTGCTGTCCAGGATCGACTGGATCCTGTCACGCTCCTTGGCCAGCTCGTCCTGCTCGCCGCGGATCTTCATTTCTTCCAGGCGCGCCAGCTGCTTGAGCCTGGTGTCCAGGATGTACTCGGCCTGGTCATCGCTCAGCCCGAAGCGCGCGATCAGCGCGGCCTTGGGTTCGTCTTCGGTGCGGATGATGTGGATCACTTCATCCAGGTTGAGGAAGGCAACCAGCAGGCCTTCCAACAGGTGCAGGCGACGCTCGACCTTTTCCAGGCGGTGGTTGAGGCGGCGGGTGACGGTAGCCTGGCGGAACTGCAGCCACTCGCTGAGCAGCGCCTTCAGGTTCTTCACCTGCGGACGCCCGTCCAGCCCGATCACGTTCATGTTGACCCGGTAGCTGCGCTCCAGGTCGGTGGTGGCGAACAGGTGGCCCATCAACTGTTCGGCATCGACGCGGTTGGAACGCGGGATCAGCACCACCCGCACCGGGTTGGCGTGGTCGGACTCGTCGCGGATGTCCTCCAGCCACGGCAGCTTCTTGGCGCGCATCTGCGCGGCGATCTGCTCGATCACCTTCGACGGCGACACCTGGTAGGGCAGGGCGTTGATCACGATGTTGGTGCCTTCCTTGAGGAAGGTCGAACGCGCGCGGACGCTGCCGTTGCCGGTGTCGTACAGGGTGCGCAGGTCGGCGGCCGGGGTGATGATTTCGGCCGCGCTCGGATAGTCCGGCCCCTTCACGTGCTCGAGCAGCGCGTCCAGGCTGGCATCGGGATCATCCAGCAGATGCAGCAGCGCGCTGACGATTTCATTCAGGTTGTGCGGCGGCACGTCGGTGGCCATGCCCACGGCGATGCCGGTGGTGCCGTTGAGCAGCAGGTGCGGCAGGCGCGCCGGCATCCAGGTCGGCTCTTCCAGGGTGCCGTCGAAGTTGGGGGTCCAGTCGGTGGTGCCCTGGTTGATTTCGCCCAGCAGTACTTCGGCGATCGGGGTCAGCTTGGATTCGGTGTAGCGCATTGCCGCGAACGACTTCGGGTCGTCGGTGGAACCGAAGTTGCCCTGGCCTTCGATCAGCGGGTAGCGGTACGAGAACGGCTGGGCCATCAGCACCAGCGCTTCGTAACAGGCGCTGTCGCCGTGCGGGTGGTACTTACCGATGACGTCACCGACGGTACGCGCCGACTTCTTCGGCTTGGAGGCGGCGTTCAGTCCCAGCTCGCTCATCGCATAGATGATGCGGCGCTGCACCGGCTTGAGGCCGTCGCCGATGAACGGCAGCGCACGGTCGAGCACCACGTACATCGAATAGTCCAGGTACGCCCGTTCGGCGTACTCGCGCAGGGGCAGCTGTTCAAAGCCGTGGAAGGCGGGGCGGGCAAGATCGGTCATGCGGGATTGTTACCTGTGGCAAGGGACGGCGACGGCTGTCGCCCTCGCAGGCGGTTGATTATCCGGATGCGGCCCGGGATGCCAAGCCGCGTGAAGGAATCCGCCTCCGACGCCACTGTTCTGAACGGGGAAACACTGCATTTGCTTCCAGATCGAATATTTCCATTGAGAAATATATTTTCCGGAAGTAAAGTGCGTCCCCATGATCTGCCCCGACCCCACCACCCCGCCCAGCCTCGGGCTGCTGCTGCGCCAGGTCCGCGATGGCCTGATGCGCCAGCTGGATGTCTCGATGGCCGAGGAAAACCTCGATATCGGCTTCACCCACTACCTGGGCCTGAAGGTGCTGTCGTTCCGCGCGCCGTGCACCGCCAACGAGCTGGCCCAGGCGCTGGACCAGGTGCCCAGCGCGGTGACCCGGCTGCTGGACAAGCTGGAAGCGCTGGGGTGCGTGCGCCGTGAGCCGCACGCGCAGGACCGGCGGGCGCTGCAGATCGTACTGACCGACGAGGGCCGCCAGCTGTGGGCCCGCCTGAAGCAGCGCGGCGACGCGGTGATGGACGACGCCATGCGCGACCTGTCCGCCGACGAGCGTGACCTGCTGCTTTCCCTGTTGACCCGTGTTCGCGACTCCCTGACGACGCCATGACTTCCCAAACTGATCGCACTTCACTGCTGCGCCCGCTGCGGCCGGCGCTGCTGTCCGTGCTGGCGCTGGCGCTGGCCGCCTGTGCCAGCACCGGTGGCCTGCAACCGCACGCCCAGCTGCTCGACGCCGATGCCCTGCAGGCCCGGCGCACCCTGGCCGGCCACGCCCTGAGCCCGTCGCAGTTCCCGGCCAGCGACTGGTGGCGGGCGCTGAACGACCCGCAGCTGGACGCGCTGATTGCCGAAGGGCTGCAGCGCAACCCGGGCCTGGAGGCGGCGGACGCGCGCCTGCGCCAGGCCCGTGCCCAGATCGGCACCGCGCACGCCGATCGCTTGCCCAGCGTGAACGCCTCCGGTGGCTACACCGGCGTGCGCCTGCCCGAATCGATGGTGGGCGATGAGCTCGGCGGCAGTTATGCCGGCAGCGGCCAGGCGTACCTGAGCGTGAGCTACGGCATCGACCTGTGGGGCGGCAAGCGCGCCGCCTGGGAAGCGGCCGTGGACAGCAGCCATGCCGCAGAGGTCGACGCGCAGGCCGCGCGCCTGAACCTGTCGGCCGGCATTGCCGAAGCCTACGCGCAGCTCGGCTATGCCTGGCAGCTGCACGATGTGGCCAGCGAAGAGCTGGACCGCTCGCAGAAAACCCTTGACCTGACCCGCCAGCGTCGCGCGGCGGGCATCGACAGCGACCTGCAGACGCGCCAGGCCGAGGCCCGCATTCCGGCGGCGCAGCAGCAGCTGCAGGCGGCCCAGCAGCAGATCGACGAGGCCCGCACCGCGCTGGCCGCGCTGGTCGGGCAGGGCCCGGACCGTGGCCTGCAGATCAACCGCCCGCAGCCGCTCAACCCGCTGGCGCTGCAGCTGCCGGGCGTGCTGCCCAGCGAACTGCTGGGCCGCCGCCCGGACATCGTGGCCGCGCGCTGGCGCGTCGAAGCGGCCGGTCGCGAGATCGACGCGGCCAAGGCGAAGTTCTATCCCAGCCTCAACCTCACCGCGCTCGGCGGCGTGGTGGCCAGTGAAGTGGACCAGCTGCTCAAGAGCGGCTCGACCTTCGCCTTCATCGGCCCGGCGCTGAGCCTGCCGATCTTCGACGGTGGCCGCCTGCGCGCCAACCTGGACAGGACCGACGCGCAGTACGACCTGGCCGTGGCCGACTACAACCAGTCGGTGGTCGATGCGCTGCGCGAAGTGGCCGACCAGGTCAACGCGGTGCGCTCGCTGGCCGACCAGGCCGCCTCGCAGGCGCAGGCCGTGGCCACCGCCCGCGCCGCGCATGACCTGGCGCAGCAGCGCTACAAGGCCGGCATCGGCAGCTACCTGGACGTGCTCAGCGTGGAGTCGCAGCTGCTGCAGTCGCAGCAGCAACTGGCCTCGCTGCAGTCGCGGCAGATCCTTGTTTCGGTGCGACTGAGCCAGGCGCTGGGCGGTGGGTTCACCCCGTCCGGCGACACCGCCACGCTCGCCACCGCCCCCGAACCCTCGCATTCCTGAGAGTCCTTCCATGAGCCAGACTTCCGCTCCCGCTGCCGCACCGGCAGCTCCTTCCCGCCGCGGCAAGCTGCTGCGTGGCCTGCTGGCCATCGTGGTGCTGCTGATCGCTGCCGCGGCGCTGTGGTATTTCATGTTCGGCCGCTGGTTCGAAGAAACCGACGACGCGTACGTGCAGGGCAACCAGGTGCAGATCACCCCGCTGGTGACCGGTACCGTGGTGGCGATCAACGCCGATGACGGCATGCGCGTGGAGCGCGGCCAGCTGCTGGTGCAGCTTGATCCGGCCGACACCGAGGTGGCGCTGCAGCAGGCCCAGGCCAACCTGGCCAAGACGGTGCGCCAGACCCGCGGCCTGTACCGCAGCGTCGAAGGTGCGCAGGCGGAATTGAATGCACGCCAAGTCACCCTCAACCGCGTGCGCGAGGACTTCGCGCGCCGCAAGGGGTTGGCCTCGACCGGTGCCATTTCGGATGAAGAACTGGCCCACGCGCGGACCGAACTGGCGGCGGCCGAAGCGGCGGTGGCCGGTTCGCGCGAGACCTTCGAGCGCAGCAATGCGCTGGTCGACGACACCGTGATCGCGACCCAGCCGGACGTGCAGGCTGCCGCGGCGCAGCTGCGCCAGGCCTACCTCAACAATGCCCGTGCGGGCATCGTGGCGCCGGTCAGCGGTTACGTGGCGCGTCGCTCGGTGCAGGTCGGCCAGCGCGTGCAGCCGGGGACCGCGCTGATGGCGGTGGTGCCGACCGAGCAGATGTGGGTGGAAGCGAACTTCAAGGAAACCCAGCTGCGCCACATGCGCCTGGGCCAGGAAGTAGAGCTGCGTTCGGACCTGTACGGCGGTGAAGTGAAGTACAAGGGCCGCATCGACAGCCTGGGCCTGGGCACCGGTTCGGCGTTTTCGCTGCTGCCGGCGCAGAATGCCAGCGGCAACTGGATCAAGATCGTGCAGCGCGTTCCGGTGCGCATCGCCATCGATGCCAAGCAGCTGGCCGACAATCCGCTGCGCATCGGCCTGTCGATGAAGGCGGAAGTGAGCCTGCGCGACCAGAAGGGCACGGTACTGCCGACCACCACGGCCAAGGGCCAGGTGTTCGACACCGATGTGTATGCCAAGCAGCTGCACAAGGCCGACGACGTGATCCACGAGATCATCCAGAGCAACCTGCCGCGCACGGCAAAGGCAAGCTGAGGCCCCCATGTCCGCACAAGCTCCCGCCGCGCCCGGCCTGCCGGGCGCGCCGTCGGCGCCAGGTGCGACCGGCGCGTTCCGGCCGGCCAACGTGGCGCTGTGCACGGCCGGCCTGGCGATGGCCTCGTTCATGCAGGTCCTCGACACCACGATCGCCAATGTGTCGCTGCCGACCATCGCCGGCAACCTGGGTGCCAGTTCGCAGCAGGCGACCTGGGTCATCACCTCGTTCGCGGTCAGCACGGCGATCGCGCTGCCGTTGACGGGCTGGCTGAGCCGTCGTTTTGGCGAGACCAAGCTGTTCATCTGGGCGACGCTGTCGTTCGTGGTCGCGTCGCTGCTGTGTGGCCTGGCGCAGAGCATGGGCATGCTGGTGGTGTCTCGCGCGCTGCAGGGTTTCGTGGCCGGTCCGATGTACCCGATCACGCAGTCGCTGCTGGTGTCGATCTACCCGCGCGAGAAACGCGGGCAGGCGCTGGCACTGCTGGCGATGATCACGGTGGTGGCGCCGATCTGCGGCCCGATCCTGGGCGGCTGGATCACCGACAACTACAGCTGGGAATGGATCTTCCTGATCAACGTTCCGCTGGGCATCTTCGCGGCGCTGGTGGTGGGTAGCCAGCTGAAGGGCCGGCCGGAGCAGATCGAAAAGCCGAAGATGGACTACGTGGGCCTGATCACGCTGGTCATCGGGGTGGGCGCGCTGCAGCTGGTGTTGGACCTGGGCAACGACGAGGACTGGTTCAGTTCGCCGATGATCGTGGCGCTGGCCTGCATTTCGGTGGTGGCGCTGGCGGTGTTCCTGATCTGGGAGCTGACCGACAAGGACCCGATCGTGGACCTGCGGCTGTTCCGGCACCGCAATTTCCGCGCGGGTACGCTGGCGATGGTGGTGGCGTACGCGGCATTCTTCAGCGTGTCGTTGCTGATTCCGCAGTGGTTGCAGCGTGACATGGGCTATACGGCGATCTGGGCGGGGCTGGCGACGGCGCCGATCGGGATCCTGCCGGTGATCATGACGCCGTTCGTGGGCAAGTATGCGTCGCGCTTCGACATGCGCTGGATCGCATCGTTTGCGTTCGTGTTCCTGTCCTTCACCAGTTTCCTGCGCTCGGGCTTCAACCTGCAGGTGGACTTCACGCACGTGGCGGGGGTGCAGCTGATCATGGGCATCGGTGTGGCGCTGTTCTTCATGCCGGTGCTGCAGATCCTGCTGTCGGACCTGGACGGTCGCGAGATCGCGGCAGGATCGGGCCTGGCCACGTTCCTACGCACGCTGGGCGGCAGTTTCGCGGCGTCGCTGACCACATGGCTGTGGGCGCACCGCACGCAGGAGCACCACGCGCACCTGACCGAAAGCATCTCGGTGTACACGCCGGGCATGCAGGAGAAGGTGGCGGCGATGGGGCAGGGCGACCTGCAGCATGGTGCGGCGGCGTTGAACAACATCATCAACCACCAGGCATCGCAGATGGGCTTCAACGACATCTTCTTCCTGCTGGGCTGGATCTTCCTGGCGATCATCGCCTTCCTGTGGCTGGCCAAGCCCCCGTTCGGCGCAGGCGCCGGCGCGGCGTCGGCGGGCGGCCACTGATGTTGGAGCGCTGCAAGGAACCCGTCGCAAGGCGGGTTTTTTGCGTTGGCTGGTGCCGGACTCCGCTCGCACGCTCTTGATTGCACGCGTTCGCTTTGCGCCGGGCTCTGCCCGGCTTCCGACATTTGGGCGAACAGCCCTGCGCTGCGCGTGTCACTGGTTTGGGCCGGCGGGTGTGGGTTTGCGGGACACGCCGTGAATCCATCCTTGGAGGCTTGTAGAAAACATCCATGTTTTCTACAGTCCCGCAAACCCACCCCCGCCGACCCTCCGATAGTTGGCTGCAGGCCAAGGGAAACGCGGAATGCCGACCGTCGGTCGGCATGGCGCCGGTAGGGTTGGTTCCCAAACAACCGCCGTGAACGTCTCAGCGTTCGGTTGCGCATGAATTTGATCGACATCGTCTGACGGCCCACGGCCGTCCCCGCATTTGCCATGGCAACGACACACTGTCAAAAGGTGGGTCGGGGCGGGTTTGTGGGGGTGTGAGCCGCATGGATGCGGCGACCAAGCCTACACGGACGTATTCACGGCGTCCCCCACAAGCCCGCCCCGACCCGCCTAAGCTAGGGCGACGTTGCATATGGGCTGTTCGCTAGAACGCATGAAGCAGCCGGGCAGAGCCCGGCTCTACTGGATCACCGCAATCCAAGTGTTCTGTGCGAGCAGGTGCCGGCAGGCAAGGGCGCAATTCGCAAACCCCGGAAACGAAAAAACCCGCTTGCGCGGGTTTGATCATTTACCGAGTCGTGGTGCCCAGGAGAGGACTCGAACCTCCACGAAGTTGCCCCCGCTAGCACCTGAAGCTAGTGCGTCTACCAATTCCGCCACCTGGGCGACTCAGGAGGAGAATTCTGCGGGAGAAGCGTGAATGTGTCAACAGGATGTCGAAGAAAAACTCTGCTCCGGCGCAACGTGCAGCGTCATCACGAATGATCCGCCAGAAACGAAAAAACCCGCTTGCGCGGGTTTGATCATTTACCGAGTCGTGGTGCCCAGGAGAGGACTCGAACCTCCACGAAGTTGCCCCCGCTAGCACCTGAAGCTAGTGCGTCTACCAATTCCGCCACCTGGGCGACTCAGGGGGCGAATTATGCGGAAGGCGTTTCGGGCTGTCAATGCATGCACGGGCGGCGCTTGGCATACTCGCCCGACACCCGACGGTCTGGAGCTTCCATGGCACTGCCGATCCTGCACGCCCACCCGCTGTCGTCCTGCTGCCAGAAGGTGCTCATTGCCGCCCGCGTGCTCGGCGTCGCCCTGGACGAGCGCCTGTTGAACCTCGGCGACGCCGCGCAGCGCGCCATGCTCGACGCACTCTCCCCGGCGCGAAAGATGCCGGTGCTGGTCGACCAGGGCAGGGCGGTGGCCGAGACCAGCATCATCATCGAATACCTGCAGCAACGGCTGTCCAGCGATGGCCCGCGCCTGATCCCGGCCGACCCCGACGCCGCCCTGGCCGTGCGCTTCTGGGACCGGTTCTGCGATTTCTACCTCATGACCCCGATGCAGGCCCTTACCGCCGAACTGCTCACGCCGGAGGGCGAACGCAGCGAACCGGCCGCCGAGGCTGCGCGATCACTGCTGCTGCACAGCTACGCCGCACTCAACCGCCAGCTCGACGGACGGACATGGCTGGCAGGGGAGGACTTCAGCATGGCCGACTGCGCCGCCGCGCCCGCCCTGTTCTACGCCGTTGCATATGTGCCGGTGCCGGAAACGCACGCACGCCTGCTCGCTTATTTCGAGCGCCTGATGGTGCATCCGGATATCGCCGCCGTCGTCGACGCCGCGCGTCCCTGGTTCAAGTACTTCCCCGGACGGGCAGGGCTGGCCGCGCGCTTCTACGTCGCCGAGGCCTGAAACGAAAAAACCCGCTTGCGCGGGTTTGATCATTTACCGAGTCGTGGTGCCCAGGAGAGGACTCGAACCTCCACGAAGTTGCCCCCGCTAGCACCTGAAGCTAGTGCGTCTACCAATTCCGCCACCTGGGCGACTCAGGGGGCGAATTGTGGGCATGCCCGGGAGGCTTGTCAACGGTTTCGTGAAAATTCTTCACAATCCTGCATGCGCGGCGGCAATGACCCATTCTGCACACCGCCACGCGGTACCATGGGGGTCGATGAAAACAAAGAAACCGACCCGGGGCGCGAAAGCCCCCAAGTCTCCGGCGCCCAAGCAGGCTGCCGGTCCGTCGGGCAAGCCCCGCGCTGCTGCTGCCAAGTCCGGCAAGAAGCTGCCGCCCTGGATGCCCGACTCCATGAACACCCCGGCACCGCCCCGTGGCGGCAAGCGCAGCGGGCCCAAGCCGGACCATGGCGCTTCCGTTCCGACCCGGCGCAATCCGCACCCGCTGCCGGCAGGCGGCCCGGTGGAAGACCCCTATGCGGCCCGCGAAGCTGAACGCTACGCCCAGCCGATTGCCAGCCGCGAAGCCATCCTGCAGCTGCTCGACCGCTGCGATGGCCCGCAGACCGGCGAGGAGATCGGCGCCCAGCTGGGCCTGACCGAACCCGACCGCGCCGACGCCCTGGGCAAGCGCCTGGGCGCCATGGTGCGCGACGGCCAGCTGGTGCAGAACCGCCGCGGCGGCTTCGCCCCCGTCCAGGCCACCAACCTGATCACCGGCGTGGTGATCGCCAATCCCGAAGGGTTCGGCTTCCTGCGCCCGGTCGAAGGTGGCGACGACCTGTTCCTGCCGCCGTATGAAATGCGCAAGGTCATGCATGGCGACCGCGTGCTCGCCAACGTGACCGGCATCGACCGGCGCGGGCGCCGCGAAGGCAGCATCGCGCGCGTGCTCGAGCGCGGGATGACCCGCCTGATCGGCCGTTTCAGCGTTGAGTTCGGCATCAACTACGTGGTGCCCGACGACAAGCGCATCCAGCGCAACGTGCAGATTCCGCCCGACCAGACCGGCGACGCCCGCGATGGCCAGCTGGTGGTGTGCGAACTGACCCAGGCCCCGGACACCCGGCGTCCGCCGATCGGCCGCATCATCGCCGTGCTCGGTGACAAGCTCACCGCCTCGCTGATCGTGGAGACCGCCATCCACGGCCACGAGCTGCCATTCGAATTCCCGCAGGCCGTGCTCGACGAAGCCGCCGCCGTTCCCATGCAGGTCGAACCGGGCATGATCGGCGACCGCGTCGACCTGCGCAGCACGCCGCTGGTGACCATCGACGGTGAAGACGCCAAGGACTTCGACGACGCGGTCTACTGCGAACCCAACGCCGACGGCTTCCGCCTGGTGGTGGCCATCGCCGACGTCTCCAACTATGTCCGCCCCGGCACGCCGCTGGACGATGAGGCGCAGAAGCGCGCCACCTCGGTGTACTTCCCCGGCTTCGTCGTGCCGATGCTGCCCGAGACCCTGTCCAACGGCATCTGCTCGCTGATGCCCAAGGTCGACCGCATGTGCTTCGTCTGCGACATGCAGGTCGGGCGCGACGGTGAAGTGATGCACTCGCGCTTCTACGAAGCGGTGATGAACTCGCATGCCCGCCTGACCTACAACCAGGTCTGGCAGGCGGTCGGTGAAAACGATCCGGCGGTGCGCACGCAGATCGCCGCGGTGCTGCCCCAGGTCGAGCGCCTGCACCAGTTGTACAAAGTGCTGGCCAAGGCGCGCACCCGGCGCGGTGCGATCGAGTTCGAATCGTCCGAAGTGCGCTTCGTGCTGGACAACACCGGCGAAGTCACCCAGGCCGGCATGCTGGTGCGCAACGACGCGCACAAGCTGATCGAGGAATGCATGATCGCGGCCAACGTGCAGGCCGCGCGCTACCTGCTGTATAAGCACATGCCGGCGCCGTTCCGTGACCACGCCAAGCCGCCGGAGGCGAAGTTCGACGACCTGCTGGAGTTCCTGAAGGAATTCAAGCTGAGCCTGCCGCCGTGGTCGAAGGTGCAGCCGGGCGACTACACCAAGCTGCTCAAGAAGGTGCGCGAGCGTCCCGACGCCGCGCTGCTGGAATCGGTGCTGCTGCGCAGCCAGAGCCTGGCGGTGTATTCGCCGGACAACCAGGGCCACTTCGGGCTGGCGCTGGATGCGTACGCGCATTTCACCTCGCCGATCCGCCGCTACCCCGACCTGCTGGTGCACCGCGCGATCAAGCATGCGCTGAGCGGCAAGCCGCTGGACAAGTTCACCTATACCCAGCGCGAAATGGCCGCACTGGCGCTGCAGTGTTCTGAACGCGAGCGCCGTGCCGACGAGGCCGAGCGCGAAGTGGACGAACGCTACCGCGCGGCGTGGATGGAAAAGCACGTCGGTGGGCAGTTCGACGGCGTGATCAGCGGCGTGACCAGCTTCGGGCTGTTCGTGGAGCTGGACGAATCCAAGGTCAACGGCCTGGTCCACGTCACCCAGTTGCCGCACGACTATTACCAGTTCGATGCCACCCGCAAGACGCTCAGCGGCGAGCGCCGCGGCAAGAGCTACCGGCTGGGCGATCGCGTGCGGATCCTGGTGCTCAAGGCCAGCATGGAAGAGCGCAAGATCGACTTCCGGCTGGTGGAAGAGAAGGAAGACGAAGAACCGGCGTTCCCGCCACGTGGCCAGCCGGCCAAGCGGCAGAAGCAGAAGTATTGAGGCGTCACCGGGATGCCGACCAACGGTCGGCATCTACCCAGGCTTCCAACCGGTAGGTACCGACCGTTGGTCGGTACGAACCCGGTAGGTACCGACCGTTGGTCGGTACGCCACGCGAGGACCGACCCATGAACCCCGTTCCAGAATTCTCCGGCGGTTGCCAGTGCGGCGCGATCCGCTTCCACGTCCGCGGCGCCCTGCCTGACATCTCCATCTGCCACTGCCGGATGTGCCAGAAAGCCTTCGGCGCGTACTACGCGCCGCTGGTCTCGGTGCGTGGTGCCGACTTCCAGTGGACCCGCGGCGAACCGCGCCGGTTCCAGTCATCCAACCATTTCCGCCGTGGCTTCTGCGCCGACTGCGGTACCCCGCTGACCTACGAGGGCGAAGACGGCATGGCCGTGGCCGCCGGTGCCTTCGACCAGCCTGGACGGCTGCCGCCCACGGTCCAGTACGGCACCGAGTCCAAGCTGCCGTTCGTGGACCAGCTGGGCGGGCTGGCAGTGATCCTGCAGGAAGACGACCCCGACGCCGAGCGGCTGCGGACGCTGGTTTCACACCAGCACCCCGACCACGACACCCATCGCTGGCCGCGGTAAGGCAGCCGGGTAGAGCCGGGCTCTGCCCGGCTGCCCGCCGGACAGACCCCCGGCAATGCTCTACCATTACCACCCCCTGTACCGGTCCCGCCCCGCAATGAGCAAGCAAAGCCAGTGGATCGTCGGCGTCAACGCCGTCGCCTCCTCGATCGAGAACGATGCCGAGAACGTCCGCGAAGTGCTCATCGAGGCCAGCGCGAAGAATCCCCGGCTGACCGAAATCGAGGAAAACGCACGGCGCAAGGGCATCGACGTGCGCAAGGTGAACACCCAGGCGCTGGACGGCGTGGGCGGTTCGGTGCGCCACCAGGGCGTGGCCGCCCGCTACCAGGCGGCCCGGACCTACGGCGAGAACGAGCTCGAAGGCCTGGTCGAAGCGGCCGAGGGCAAGGCCCTGCTGCTGATCCTCGACGAGGTGCAGGACCCGCACAACCTCGGCGCCTGCCTGCGCAGCGCTGCCGCCGCCGGGGCCACCGCGGTGATCATTCCCAAGGACAAGTCGGCCACGGTCAATGCCACCGTGCGCAAAACCTCGGCAGGTGCCGCCGACCGTATTCCGGTGGTGGCGGTGACCAACCTGTCGCGTTGCCTGAAGGACCTGCAGAAGCAGGGCGTCTGGATCTACGGCCTGGCCGGCGAAGCGACCGCGTCGCTGTATTCCATCGACCTGAAGGGCAACGTGGCGCTGGTGCTGGGCGGCGAAGCCGACGGCATGCGCCGCTTGACCCGCGAAAACTGCGATGGCCTGGTCAAGATTCCGATGCCGGGCGACATCGAAAGCCTGAACGTCTCGGTGGCCGCGGGCGTCGCCCTGTTCGAAGCGGTCCGCCAGCGCGGCTGATCGGCGGTAGCGCCGGCCGTTGGCCGGCCTGCGCGGTGCCGACCATCGTTCATGACGGCCGGCCAACGGCCGGCGCTACCCGCGCCAACGCGCCTATGGCGCGTTGGCGCTGCCCCCCAACGCCTTGAACAGCGTCACATCGTTCACCAGCTGCCTCTGCTTCACCGACGCCAGCGACAGCTCCGCATCGCGCCGGGTCTGCTGCGCTTCCAGCCAGGTGCGCAGGTCGGTCGCGCCGACCCGGTAGCGCACTTCGTACATGCGCTCGATTTCCACCGCTTCGTCATACGACGCCTGCGATGCCGCCACCTGGGTGGCCAACTGGGTGCGTGCCGACAAGGCGTTGTCCACTTCCGACAGCGCCGTATACAGCGTGCGCCGGAACGTATTGGCGGCGATCTGGTAATCGGTGCCGGCGATCTGCGTGTCCAGCTGCGCCTGGCGGATGTTCAGGAACGGCAGCGACAGGCCCGCGCCCAGCGACGCCACCGGATTCTTCAACACGTCCGCCAGCGTGGTCGCGCCGCTGCTCACGCCGCCGGTCAGGCTCAGCGCCGGGTAATAACTCGTCGCGGTCACCTTTATGTTCGTCAGGCTGTTGCGCAGGCGCAGTTCGGCCGCGCGCAGGTCGGGTCGGCGACCCAGCAGCCCGGCCGGCAGGCCTTCGGCAATCACCGGGGTGGCGGCGATCTCCAGCACCTGCGGCTCGTCGGCCTGCGGCCACGGCTGGCCGTCCAGCAGCACGGTCAGCGCATTGCGGCTGGCCACCCGTTGCTGTTCCAGCGCGCTCTGCGCGGCCCGCTGCGCCTCCAGCGACTGCGTGGCCTGGCGCACTTCCAGCCGCGACACCGCACCGGCGTCGAAGCGCGCCTGCACCAGTTCCAGGGTGCGCTGCAGGCGCTCCAGGTTGGCCTGGCCGGCGCTGATCGACTGGTTGAGGTACGCCAGGGTCCAGTACTGGGTCGCTACATCGCCGATCACCAGCAGCGCCGTGTTCTGCAGGTCTTCTTCGCTGGCCTGCGCTTCCCACTGCGCGATGTCGCGCTGGGCGCGCAGGCGTCCCCACAGATCGATTTCCCATTGCAGCGAGACGCCGGCCGAACTGCCGCGGTTCCAGTCCGCGCCCTGGTCGATGGCACGGTTGCCGCTGCTGCTGACGCTGCCTGACGGCTGCGGCCATAGGGCGTTGTCGCTCAGCCCGGCCTGCAGCCGGGCACGCTGCACCGCCAGCCCGGCCGAGGCAAGGTCGGTGTTGGCCTGCAGGGCGCGGGCGATCACCCGGTCCAGTCGCGGGTCGCCAAAACCGCTCCACCACGCGTCGTCGCGGACGTCGCTGCGCGGGCTGGTGGCAGGCGTGGCCGACGGTTCGACCGGCGCATTGCGCTGCGCATCGCCACGGCCATACGCGGCCGGCACGCTGGGCGGATCCACCTGGTACTGCCCGGTGCTCGCGCACGCCGACAGCAGCAGGACGAACGGGGAAAGGAATGGAATCTTCATTCGCGCGCCAGCGCCTCCACGGGGTCGAGTTGGGCCGCATTGCGTGCCGGAAGGAAGCCGAACGCCACGCCGATCAGGCTGGAACACGCGAACGCGGCCACGATCGAGGCGGTCGAAAACAGCATCCTGAAATCAGGGGCGAAGGTGTCGAAAACCCAGCCCACCACCAGCGACAGGCCCACGCCGAGCAGGCCGCCGAGCAGGCAGACCAGTACCGCTTCGATCAGGAACTGCTGGCGGATATCGCTTTGCCGCGCGCCCACCGCCATGCGCACGCCGATTTCGCGGGTGCGCTCAGTGACCGACACCAGCATGATGTTCATCACTCCGATCCCGCCCACCAGCAGCGCGATCGCGGCGATGGCACTGATCAGCAGCGTCATCGTGCGCGTGGTCTGCTCGATGGTGTCGCGGATCTCGGCGCTGTTGCTCAGGAAGAAGTCCTCGGTACCGTGGCGCATGACCAGCAGCCTGGAGATCGCCGCCTGCGCCGCATCCATCGGGGTTGCATCGTCCACCCGTACGGTGATGCTGGACACGTGGCTCTGGCCCAGCATGCGCGACATCACGGTGGTGTAGGGCACCCAGATCGACAGGCTGGTGCTGCTGCCAAAGCCCATGCTCTGGCGCTGTGCCACGCCGATCACGCGCACCGGCACGTTGCCCAGCAGGATCACCTGGCCGACCGGGTCGGCGCCGTTGGGGAGGAACTGGGTGCGGGTGTTCTCATCGATCACCGCCACCTGCGCCAGTCCTTTCACCGCATCGGCATCGAAGAAACTGCCCGCGCTCAGGGTCACGCCCTTGACCCGGAAGAACTGTTCGCCCACGCCGCTGACCTGTGCGGTGGCCGACTGGTTGCGGTAGCGCGCGGTGGCCGACGAGGAGACGCTGGGGGTGACGCTGTCGATGTAGCTCTGCCGCGACAGCGCATCGGCATCGCTGGCCTTCAGCGTCTGCACGCGTGCCGAGCGCATGTCGCCGAAGCCGCGGCCGGGGTAGACGTCGATGGTGTTGGTGCCCAGCGCGCTGATGTTCTGCAGGATCTGCTGCTGCGACCCGTTGCCCATCGCGACCACCGACACCACCGAGGCAATGCCGATGATGATGCCGAGCATGGTCAGGAAGGTGCGCAGGCGGTGCGCGTTCATCGCCAGCAGGGCCATGCGGAACGCCTCGGTGAAGCGGTCCCGCGCGGCACGCCAGCTGTGCCCCCTGGCGGCGGCCACGGTCGGCGTGCGCTGGGCGCGGTAGCTGGGCGCGTTGGGGTTGATGCGGTCGGCGATGATCTCGCCGTCGCGGATCTCGATGATGCGCTGGGCGTGTTCGGCCACCGACATGTCGTGGGTGACGATGATGATGGTGTGGCCTTCGGCATGCAGCTCGCCCAGGATGCCCATCACTTCCTCGCCGGATTTCGTGTCCAGCGCGCCGGTGGGTTCGTCGGCCAGGATCACCTCGCCGCCATTCATCAGCGCCCGCGCGATCGATACGCGCTGCTGCTGGCCGCCGGACAGCTGGCCGGGCTTGTGCCGCATGCGGTCGCCCAGGCCCAGCCGCTGCAGCAGCTGTTCGGCGCGCGCGATGCGCACCGCCGCCGGGCTGCCTGCGTACACCGACGGCACTTCCACGTTGCCGCGGGCATCGAGGTCACCCAGCAGGTGGTAGCGCTGGAAGATGAAGCCGAAGTGCTCGCGGCGCAGTTCTGCCAGCTCGTCGGGCAGCATGCTGCCGGTCTCGCGGCCTGCGACCTGGTAGCTGCCGCGGGTGGGGCGGTCCAGGCAGCCGAGGATGTTCATCAGCGTCGACTTCCCCGAGCCGGACTGGCCGACGATGGCCACCATTTCGCCGGCGGCAATGTCCAGGTTGACGTCGCGCAGCACGGCGATGGTCTCGTCGCCGGCGGGAAACTCCCGGCGCAGGTCGCGCAGCCGCAGCAGCGGCGCGCCGGTCGCAGCGGTCTTCATCGACGCGGCCCCATGCCCGGGCCGCCCATGCGCATCTGCGCACCGCCGCGGCTGCCACCGCTGTTGGCGGCCGGGGTGGCGCTGCCTTCACCGACCACCACCTTCTCGCCTTCCTTCAACCCCGAGAGCACTTCGGCGCTGGAGCCGGTGTTGATGCCGATCCTGACCTTGCGCGGCTGCGGCATGCCGTCGGCATCGGCCACGCGCACCACGTACTGGCCGTCGCGCGCCTTCGGGCCCAGCGCCACCGACGGAATGGTCAGTACGCCCCTGGCCTGCTTGAGCAGCACCGAGACCTGCGCGGTCATGTCGATGCGCAGCGTACCGTCCGGGTTTTCCACGTCGAACAGTGCGTTGTAGTACACGGCGGTGCTGGCGCTGGAACTGGACGAACTGGAGCTGCTCGAACTGTCGCTGGCGATCGACGAGGGCGCCGGATTGATCTGGCGCAGGGTGGCGTGGTACTTGCGGTCCGGATCGCCCAGGGTCGTGAAGTACACCGGCATGCCGGCCTTGATCTTGACCACGTCCGCTTCGGACACTTCCGCATTGACCGTGACCAGGTCCAACCGCGCCAGCATGACGATGGTCGGTGCGGTCTGGTTGGCGTTGACGGTGCGGCCTTCTTCGGCGACCACCGCGACCACGGTGCCGTCCATCGGCGCGGTGATGCGGGTATAGGCCAGGTTGGCGTTGGCGGTGCCGAGCTCGGTTTCGCGGCCCTTGATCTGCGCCTCGTACGACTTGACCTGGGCACGGGCGGTCTTCAGCTGGGCTTCGGCGGTGTCATATTCGGCCCGCGAGGTCGCTTCGGCCGCCAGCATCTGCTGCTGGCGGGCGAACTCCAGTTCGGCCTGGCGCAGGCTGGCCTGCTGCACCGCGCGCTGGGCGATGACCTGGTCCAGCGACGCCTGCGCATTGAGCACGGCGTTCTGCTGGGTGGTGGCGTCGATTTCGGCGATCAGGTCGCCCTGTCTGACGGTGTCGCCCAGCTGCACCTTCAGCGACTTGATCTGGCCGGACGCCTGCGCACCGACGCTGACCAGCTTGTAGGCATCGATCACGCCGGTGGCTTCCACCGTCTGTTCCAGGTCGCCGCGGGTCACCGGACTGGTAGCCAGGGTCGGCGCGCTGGGCTTGCGCAGGGTCCATGCGACAATGGCGACGACCACGACGAGGGCGGCGATCAACAGCAGCACGCGGCCGCGGCGGGTGGTGGGCAGGCGGGGCTTCACGATGATCGTCAACTCGACAGGCCGGTGTCCGGCGTTGTCAGCATTGTGAAGAGCGGGGCAGGGCCGCTCAACGCTCGCCGTGTAACACCACGTAACCACGCCACCTTTCCACGTGTCGGTATGTATCGGGCGCGGTGCCTGAAACATGCGTACGCAAACCAGAGGATGCGGTTCAGCTCCCGACAGGGGATCATCGCCGCATGGAGACCACAACAATGCAACGCCTGCTGATCGTCGACGACGACAATGACATCCGCCAGCTGCTGGCCGAGCAGCTCGGCCGCGCCGGCTACCAGGTGAGCACTGCCAGCGATGGCCAGGGCATGCGCCAGGTACTGGACCGCGAGCATGTGGACCTGATCGTGCTCGACCTCAACCTGCCGCGCGAGGACGGGCTCACCCTGTGCCGTGACCTGCGCGCGCGCTCGAGCACGCCGGTGATCATGCTCACCGCGCGCAGCGAGCCGATCGACCGCGTGCTGGGCCTGGAGATGGGCGCCGACGACTACCTGGGCAAGCCGTTCGAACCGCGCGAGCTGCTGGCGCGGATCCGCAACGTGCTGCGCCGGACCGAGGCGCTGCCGGCCAACCTGGAACCGCTGGCGATCCGCCGCGCGCGTTTATCGCAGTGGGTCTTCGACCTGGAACATCGCCACCTGGTCGACCCGGGCGGACGCGTGGTGGTGCTGTCCGGCGCGGAGTTCCGCCTGCTGCGGGTGTTCGTCGGCCATGCCAACAAGGTGCTGTCGCGCGAGCAGCTGGTGTCGCTCAGCAGCGGCCGCAACTATGAGTCGCAGGACCGCGCGATCGACCTGCAGGTCAGCCGCCTGCGCAACAAGCTGGCCGACGATGGCGGCAGCGACGGGCTGATCAAGACCGTGCGCAACGAAGGCTACGTCTTGGCCACGGCGGTCACCCTGGAATGAAGCGGCTGCGCGGTTTCTTCGCCTCCATGGTCGGGCGCCTGTTCCTGATCCTGCTGCTGGGCATGAGCGTGGCCGCCATCGGCGCGACCATGCTGGCCAGCGCCAAGCGCCAGCAGGAATTCGAACGGCAGAACCTCAATCGCATCGCGGACCGCCTGCAGGGCTTCGTCAACATGCTCGACGGCAACCCCGAGCTGCGCGACCGGCTGCTGATGGTGGGCGGGCCGGCGGTGCGCAGCCTGCCGGACGGGGCGCGCCTGGGCCGCGAGGACGCCGCGATGATGGCGGTGCTGGATGACCGCCAGGGCCCGGTGGCGCATGCCACGGTGCATTTCACCTCGTTCCGTTCCTGCCTGGCCAAGGCCCAGGAACTGCTGCCACCGCCGCCGCCGCCGCAGGAGCGGCGCCGGCCGCCGCACGAACGCGACCCGGCCTTCATTCCGCCCAAATGCCGGGCGGTGCAGGTGCCGCTCAGCGACGGCACCGTGCTGTCGCTGGCGCTGGAATCGCCCGCCATCGCCCACAACGGCATCCTGGCGGTCGACCCGCTGTTCCTGACCCTGCTGGTGCTGGCCATCGGTGGGCTGGCCTACCTGGTCGCGCGCATGGCCAGCGCGCCGCTGCAGCGGCTGGCGTCGGCCGCGGCCGAGCTCGGCGACGACCTGCAGCGTGAACCGCTGCCGGTGACCGGGCCGCTGGAAGTCCGGCGTGCGGCTGAGGCCTTCAACGCCATGCAGAAGCGCCTGCAGCGCACGCTGGGCGAGCGCACCCAGATGCTGGCCGCGATCACCCACGACCTGCAGACCCCGGTGACCCGGTTGCGCCTGCGCCTGGAAAACGTGGGCGATGAAGCGCTGCGCGAGCGCCTGATCGGCGACCTGGGCGCGATGCAGGCACTGATCCGCGAGGGCCTGGAGCTGGCCCGCAGCGCGGAGAGTGCCGAGCCGCGCGCGGCGCTGGACCTGGATTCGCTGCTGGAAAGCATTGTCGAAGACGCGGTCGAGGCCGGCGCCGAGGCCCGCTTCGCGCAAGGCAGCGGCGCGGTGTTGATGCTGCGGCCCCTGGCCATGCACCGCCTGTTCTCGAACCTGGTGGACAACGCGATCAGTTACGGCGGCACCGCCGAGGTCAGGGTGGAGCAGGGCAGCGACGGCGTGCGGGTGCGCGTGCGCGACCAGGGGCCCGGCCTGGCCGAGGACGAACTGGAAACCGTGTTCGACCCGTTCGTGCGGCTGGAGACCTCACGTTCGCGGGCTACCGGCGGGGCCGGGCTGGGCCTGACCATCGCCCGCGCGCTGGCCGAGAAGGACGGCGCCACGCTGCACCTGCGCAACCTCGCGCAGGGCGGGCTCGAGGCGATCGTGCACTGGCCGGCACCGCCACGCCCCGCGGCCCATCGCGCCGGCTGAGCCGGCACGGGCAAAGCGGCGCGGATTTGCCTACTATGGGCATCCCCCGCCAGCGTTTGCCGCATGAGTGCGTCCGATCTGGCCGGCTTCCTTTCCAGCTCCCTGTCGGATCCTTGCGGATGAGGCAAGGGGGAGGCTGGACCCGGTGGCGGCCGGCACAAGCAGCAGTGACCCTCCAGCGCCTTTGCCAGGCGCTGCTGTTGCTGTGCCTGTTGTCCGGGCTGCCGGCGACGCTCGCCGCGCAGGATGGCCCGCCGCCGCTGCGCGATTACGCCATCGATGTCTGGACCTCGCGCAACGGGCTGCCGCACAACTCGCTGCGCGACATCGCGCAGACCCCGGAAGGGCACCTGTGGTTCGCCACCTGGGAAGGCCTGGTGCGCTACAACGGGCTGGATTTCACCGTGTTCGACCGCAGTACCCGACCCGGCCTGCGCGACAACGGCGTGGGGGCGCTTTTCGTGGACCGTGACGGCGGCCTGTGGATCAGCGATTCGCGCGGCAACGTCACCCGCCGCACCGCCGACGGGCGCTGGCAGGTGTTCCCGCACCAGCCGCCGGCGCCGCAGGTGCTGATCCAGGCCATGCAGATGGACAGCCATGGGCGGCTCTGGCTGCTGTACGAAGGCAACGGCATCGGCAGCGTGACCCGCGACGGGAAGTTCGAGTACCAGCCACCCCCGCCGGGTGTGCCGATGGCGATGAGCTTCACCAAACTGGTGGTGGACGCGCAGGACCGGGTCTGGGTCGGCACCCTGGATGGCCTGGTGGTGCGCGGCACCGACGGCGTGCTGCGCCGCGCACCGGAAAGCTGGGGCCTGGGCCGCGGCCTGGTCTGGCCATACCGGGCCCCGGATGGCGTGCTGTGGATCGTCGCCGGCGAGCGCATCTACCGCATGCAGGATGGCGTGCCGCAGCTGCAGCACCGGCAGGCCACCGGCATGCACATCACTTCGATGCTGCAGGACCGCCACGGCGACCTGTGGCTGGGCACCGAGAGCCAGGGCCTGCTGCGGCTTTCCCGGCATGGCCTGGAACGCCTGCCCACCGGGCTGTCGTTGCCGGGCGGGCGCGTGGTCAGCCTGCGCGAGGACGCCGAGGGCAGCATCTGGGTGGGCGCCAATGGCGGGCTGTACCGGCTGCGCGAGACGTTGTTCAGCAGCTTCACCGAACACGATGGGCTCAGCGGCGCCTACGTACGCACCGTACTGGAAGACCGCAGCCGCCAGTTGTGGGTGGGCAGTGCCAGCGGCCTGGACCGCCGCGACAGCCAGGGCCGGTTCCACCCGGTCGCACTGCGCAACAGCGGCGGCAAGACGCCCTCCGTGCTGAGCCTGGCCCAGGACCATGACAACGCGCTGTGGGTGGGCACGTTCGGCGATGGCATCCTGCGCCTGGACGGGCAGGGCCGCATGCTGCGCCGGTACGGCGCGGAAGACGGCCTGCCGGGCGGGAACATCCGCGCGATGAGCGTGGACCGCGACGGCGCGGTGTGGGCCGGCACCCAGAAAGGCGTGGCGCGGCTGGACGCCAACGGCGTCACCGTGCCCGGCATTGCCGGCCTGCCGACCGGGCTGATCACCGCCCTGGCGCATGACGACGCCGGCGACCTCTGGATAGGCACCATCGAAGGCATCCGTGTGTTGCGCGGCAACCGCGTGGAGGCGGTCGACCTGGCCCCGCTCGGCGGCGGGCGCAGCGTGTTCGGCTTCCAGCACATCGGCGATGCGATGTGGATCAGCAGTGACCGCGGCCTGTACCGCTACCGTGACGGCCAACTGGCGCGGGTAGGCCTGGAGCAGGGCATGCCGGTGGATACCGTGTTCCAGCTGGTGCCCGACCGCATCGGCAATGTATGGATCAGTTCCAATCGCGGCATCCTGCGCACCGACATGGCGTTGCTCAACGATGTTGCTGACGGACGCAGGCGGGGCGTCGAGGTCGACCGGTACAACGAGATCGACGGCATGGCCAACTCGCAGGCCAACGGCAGCTCCGGCCCGTCGGCGATCCTGCGCAATGACGGCACCTTCTGGGTGGTCACCGCCGGCGGGCTGAGCACCGTCGACCCACTGCGCCTGCAGCGGTTCCGCGAACGCCTGGCGCCGCCTGCGGCCATAGAGAACGTGCTGGTCGACGGGGTGCCGCTGCATTGGCAGGGCAGCAACCACAACCGGTTGCCCGGCGGCCGCCGCATCACCATCAACTACGTCGGGCTGAGCTACCTCATGTCCGAGCGGATCCGCTACCGCACCCGGCTGGACGGGCTGGACGCCAGCTGGATCGAGCGTGGCCAGCAGCGCAACGTCGAATTCATCGGCCTGCCGCCGGGGGATTACACCCTGCATGTTGCGGCTGCGCATCCCGGGGGCACCTGGAGTGGCAGCGAAGCCACCTGGGCGTTCACGGTCGAGCCGTTCCTGTGGCAGCGGCGCAGCGTGCAGTTCATCGGTGGCCTGCTGCTGCTGGCCGGGCTGGTGGCGCTGTACCGATACCTGATCAAACGCTACAAGGCCAGCAACGTGCGCCTGGCACGCCGCGTCGATGCGGCCACCCGCGACCTGCAGGCGCAGACCGCCAGCCTGCAGGCGCTGAACGAAGAGAAGACCCTGCTCGCCGAGCGCCTGGCGGTGCAGGCCGAGCAGTTCGAACGCCAGGCACGCGAAGACGCGCTGACCGGCCTGCCCAACCGCCGTGCGTTCGACGAGGCGCTGGCGCGCGACTTCGCCCGTTCCCAGCGCAGCGGCCACCCGCTGTGCCTGGTGGTGCTGGACATCGACCACTTCAAGGAAGTGAACGACCGCCACAGCCACAGCGTGGGCGACGTGGTGCTGGTGGAAGTGGCGCGGGTAATCGCCTCGGCGTGCCGCGATTCGGACATGCCGGCGCGTACCGGCGGCGAGGAATTCACCCTGCTGCTCAATGACACCCGCCTGGCCGAAGCGGCGCAGGTCTGCGCGCGCCTGCGCGGGCTGTTCCATGACCATCCGGACTGGGCCGGCGTACCCGGCCTGCAGGTGACCTTCAGCGCCGGCCTGGTCGAACTGGATGCGGCCGACCGTACCCCGATGCTGCTCTACCAGCGCGCCGACCGCGCGCTGTACCGGGCCAAGAGCGAAGGCCGCGACCGCACCGCGATCGGTTGATCAGGGGCGGGGCCACGCGTTGGCGATCGTGCAGAACAGCTTCGCGGTCTGTTCGGTGTCATACACCGCGCTGTGCGCTTCTTCCGCATCCCAGCCCAACCCCGCCGCCGTGGCCGCGCGGGCCAGCACGGTCTGCCCGTAGGCGATGCCGGCCATGGTCACCGTGTCGAACACGCTGAACGGATGGAACGGGTTGCGCTTGTGTCCGACCCGGTTCACCGCCGCATTGACGAAGCCCAGGTCGAAGTGCGCGTTGTGCCCGACCAGGATCGCGCGCTGGCAGCCGTACTTCTTCATCGCCGCGCGCACCGGTACGAAGATGTGGTCCAGCGCGTCCTTTTCGCTCTTGGCCAGGCGGAACGGGTGGTCGAGGATGATGCCGGTGATCTCCAGCGACTTCGGATCGATCTCCAGGCCCTCGGCCGGGATCACGTGCGCGCTGGCGGTCTGCCCGGGGAAGAGCAGGCCGTTGTCGTCCATCTCGATCGGTACCGCGGCGATCTCCAGCAACGCGTTGCGGTTGCAGTCGAAGCCCCCGGTTTCCACGTCCACCACCACCGGCAGGAAGCCACGGAAGCGGGTCGCCATGATGCGCTGTGCAGCAGAGGGCACGTCTGCTGGGGCCGCGGGGGCAGCAGCCTGGGGGAGGTCGTCAGTCATCGCCGCAGTCTACCAGAGCGGTCCGACCGCCCCATGGCAGCGCTGCCATGCCGCCGCGGCCAGCAAAGCCGCACCCAGCGCCGCCAGTGCCAGCGCCGGCCCCGGCAGCAGCCAGCCCAGCGGTACCGCCGCTGCCAGTGCGAATCCGCCCCAGGCCAGCGCATCGGAATGCGCGCGCGCGGCGGGATGGCGCCGGGCCAGCCACGCATCCACGCTCAGGCGGCCGCCACCCTGCAGCAGCAGGGGCAGCAGCATCGCAACGAACAGCAGCGGCAGTTTGTAGTTGCCCTGGCCGCGGTCGCTGATCGCGTAGCCCTCGGCCAGCGCGGCCAGCGTGTCCCACTGCGCCGGCCAGTGCACGGCCGCCGTGGCCACCACGGTCAGCCCGATCAGCAGCGCGGCACTGGCGCGGGTGGCCACGCCCAGCAGCAGGCAGGCCCCGCCCAGCAGTTCCAGCCAGGTCGCGGCGTGCCAGTTCAGTGCCGACGGCAGCCAGCGCAGCGGCAGCGGGAAGTCGGCCTGCACGCTGTCGAACCAGTTCACGCCGCGCCACTTCTCGCGGCCGGATTCGATGTACTCCCACGCCAGCAGCAGGCGCAGGCCAAGCGGGGCGAGCCAGCGGCCGAGACCGTCCAGGCGGTCGCGCAGGGCAGTGGCAGGGAAGGGCAGGCGCATCGGAAACTCCGGAATCAGGGACGATGCGCTAGGGAGGGCCTGCCCGCCGCCGCGGATGCGCACGCCGGCCACGCGGTTCAGCGGGCAGTGGGCAACCCTGCCGGGCCTATCACCGCCGTGGCCAGCAACTGCGCCAGCAGGGCGTGCCCGGGCGCTTCAAGCGCGGCGGGGTCCAGGCCATGCGCGTGCGCCAGCTGCTGCAGATGCACGGCACCGCGACGCGCCGGCGCCTCGCCCACCTGCACCAGCAACGCCCAGGCCAGGGCGCTGAGCTGCGAAAACACGATGCTGCCGTCGGGCACCCGGCGCGCCATCAGGCAGGTGGGCTCCGGTGGAGGGTCGCTGGGCTGGTATGCGGCGCCGATCTGCTGCACCGGCCACCGATAGCGCAACGGCCAGGCCAGCGCCGAGCGCTGCAGCGGCACCTGCCACGGATCGCACGCCGTCTCCGCCGGTGGCAGCGGTCGGCCATCGCTGGCCTGAAGCGCCAGTTCCACCCATTCGTAGTGCGCCAGTTCGGCCAGGAACGGCCGTGGCAGCGCGGGCTGGTCCCGCAGCCACTGCACGAACTCGCCGGCGACCTCGGTGAACAGCGGTGACACGCAGCGGTGCTCGATGAAGTATCGCCGGCACAGGGCCTGCCATTCGGCGTCGTCCAGCACCTGCAGCAGGACCGGGAAACTGCCGCCAAGCAGGGACTGCAGGTTGTTGAACAGCAGGTCGCGGTAAACCTGCAGCCGGCGCGCGTCCAGGCCGGCCGGCGCCGGCGCGCTGTCCGGGTTGCGCAGGTGGCCGGTCAACGCCCATTGCTGGTCGCGCAGCGTGGCGCTCATGCCGCCGCTCCCGGCAGCAACGGTTGGCCGGCCAGGATGCGCCGCATCTGCTGCAGTTCCCCGCGCAGCTCGGCAAACGGCGGCAGGTTGAAATCGCGTTCAAGCAGTGCCGGTCGCGGACCGAACCGGTTCCGCGCATGCGCCAGCAGCGCCCACACCGGATCGATCACCGCGCTGCCGTGCGTATCGATCCTGAGACCGTCGGCCTCGTCGTGGTGGCCGGCCACGTGCAGGCACACGATGCGCGCGGCCGGCAGGCCATCGATGAAGGCGACCGGATCGTAACCGTGGTTGCCGGCGTTGACGTAGACGTTGTTCACGTCCAGCAGCAGGTCGCAGTCGGCCTCGTCCAGTACCGCACGGGTGAAGGCCAGTTCGCTCATCGCCGCGTGCGGGGTGAGGTAGGTCGACACATTCTCGACTGCGATGCGGCGCCCCAGCCGGTCCTGCACCTGGCGGATGCGACTGGACGCGTGCCGCACCGCTTCGTCGGTGAACGGCAGCGGCAGCAGGTCGTACAGGTGCCCGTCGTCGCTGCAGTAACTGAGGTGTTCGCTGTACAGGGCGACGTGGTGGGTGTCGAGGAAGCGCCGGACCTGGTCGACGAAGGCCAGGTCCAGCGGCGCACTGCCGCCGAGCGACAGCGACAAGCCGTGGCAGGTCAGCGGATAGCGCGCGCTGAGCCCGCGCAGCCGTTCGCCCAGCACGCCGCCGAGCCCGATCCAGTTCTCCGGCGCGCACTCGAGGAAGTCGACATCGCCGGGCAGCGCCTGCTCGAGGTCATCGAGCAGGCCGCGGCGCAGGCCAAGACCCACCGCCGTCGCCGGCAGCGACGGCGGATTCGGGTTCACGCCGCTGCGCAGGTCAGTGCCCGGCACCGCACTTGCCTTCGCCGCACTTGCCCTCGGCAGGCTTCTTCGCCGCCGGCTTGGCCGTGGCCTTGTCGGCACCGCACTTGCCTTCACCGCACTTGCCTTCGGCGGCCTTCTTGTCGGTGGCGTGCGGCTTGGCTTTATCGGCGCCACATTTGCCTTCGCCACACTTGCCTTCCGCGGCCTTGGCATCGGCCTTGGGCGCGGCCTGCGCTGCCAGTGCGTAGCCTTGCGCCAGGTCGGTCATCGACAGGGCCGATGCGGTACCGGCCAGGCCGAGGCCGCCGGCGAGCGCGGCGCAGGCCAGCAGGGAAGCGTGTTTGGTGGACAGGGTCATGGAGAAGCTCCTAGTAATGCCCGAGGGGGGCAGGGTGCAGCCAGGGAAGCATGCCGGATTGCCGGCACGCGGGGAACATCAGGCCAGGTATTCGCGCGCCATGACGCGGGCGCGGTGCAGCCGGGCCTTGATGGTTTCGGGGGTGGTGGACAGCTGCGCGGCCATTTCGGCGATGGACAGCCCTTCCAGGTCGCGCAGCAGGATCACCTCGCGGTAGTGCGCGGGCAGCGATTCCAGCGCGGCGGCGCAGTCGCGGCGCAGGTCCAGGTTGTCGCGCCGGGCGGGCGGCAGGATTTCCTCACGCAGTTCCTCGTGCCGCCACTGGCAGCGCGCTCGCTTGAGCCGGTTGCATTCGCGCTTGACGATGCGGAACGCCCACGAGGTGAAGCACTCGACCAGGCGCAGGTCGCACAGCCGCCGCGACACCGTGATCAGGCTTTCCTGGACCGCATCTTCAACGTCGTTGATGACGCAGTGGTACTCGGCATAGCGGCGCAGGTGCTGGCGCGAATGCCGCAGCACGCGGTCCAGCGCGGCGCGGTCGCCGCCGTGGGCGGCGGCAAGTTCGGTCTGGCAGAGGCTCTGCATGCGGTGCGGCGATCCTGTTCAACGTGGCACAGGATAAGAGCGCGGCCAGGGCAGGAAGGATGCGCGAGTGGCCGGTTCGAGACAGGGCCGATTCAGTGCAAACGGTGCGTCCGCGACAGCTTGGGTTGTTCGCGACAGCGGGCGACGATCCCGGGGCTGCCCCGAAACGCAGACGCGCCGGGAGGTCCCGGCGCGTCGAAGGTTATTGCGTGTCGCGGATGGCTTAACGCGCGTTGAGCACCACGTCCGCGATCAGGCCGCTGGCCACCGCGATCAACACATAGCGGTCATCTACCTTGCGCCACTGCTGGCCGCGCTTGGGCGCATGCAGGCCGTGGCGTCTGTAGTCGCTCACGTAGGCGCCGCGGTGGTCCTTGGCGAGGTGGCCGCCGCGACGCGGCGGATCGTGGCGATCATGCCCACGCGACGGGCCATGGTTGCGGTCATCGCGCTGGTCATGGCGGTCGCGGTGGTCGCGGTCATCATGGCGGGGCGGGGCCGCGAAGGCCGAACCGGTGGCGGCGAGCAGGGTCAACGACAGCGTGGCGGCGATGAGACGTTTCATGGTATGAACCCTCTGGAGCGGTGGGGTGGAACGCATGTCCAGAGTGGGATTTTTTTGCTGAATAGGGAATTAAAAAAGGCCGATACGCGGTATCGGCCTGTAACGGCGTGTAACGCCCGCTGCCCGCTTGCTACAGCTGTTCGGTGCTGGTCTCGTCGCGCTTCTCGCGCGGCGGCAGCGCCTGCTCGCCATGCACCAGGAACCACACGTTCTCGGCGATGTTGGTGGCGTGGTCGCCGACCCGCTCCAGGTTCTTGGCCATGAACAGCAGGTGGGTGCACGGGGTGATGTTGCGCGGGTCTTCCATCATGTAGGTCAGCAGCTCGCGGAACAACGCGGTGTACTGCGCGTCCAGGCGGGCATCGTCGTCGCGCAGGGCGAGCGCGGCATCGGCGTCGTTGTCGCGGTAAGCCTCGATGGCGCGGCGCACCTGCTGCGCGGCCAGGCGACCCAGGGCGCGCAGGCCCTGGATCTGCGGCAGCGGCGGCACCTTGCTGAGCGCGATGGAGCGCTTGGCCACGTTGGCCGCGTAGTCGCCGATGCGCTCGATGTCGGCCGGAATGCGCAGGCCGGCCAGGATCTCGCGCAGGTCGCGCGCCATCGGCCCGCGCAGCGCCAGGCGCATGACGTCATGGCTGATCTGCTGTTCAAGGCTGTCGATCGCTTCGTCGTTGGCAATGATGCGCTGCGCGGCGCTGTCGTCGCGGCGTTCGATCACGTCCAGCGCCGCTTCCAGCTGCGCCACGGACATTTCGCCCATGCGCACGATCTCGGCCACCAGCCGCTGCTGTTCTTCGTCGTAGCTCTTGACGATGTGGTCGTTCGGAATGTTCATGACGGTTCCCGTAAAGCCGGACACTGCCCGGCTGGATGGTTGCGGTAGAGCCAGGCCCTGCCTGGCTGCAATGCCTGGCGAAACGGCGGTAAAGGCTTACCCGAACCGCCCGGTGATGTAATCCTCGGTCTGCTGCTTGTTCGGCTGCGAGAAGATCACTTCGGTGCGGTCGTGTTCGATCAGGTCGCCCAGGTACATGAAGGCGGTGTAGTCGGACACGCGCGCGGCCTGCTGCATGTTGTGGGTGACGATCACGATGGTGTAATCGTGCTTGAGCTCTTCGACCAGCTGTTCGATGCGGCTGGTGGAGATCGGGTCCAGCGCCGAGGTCGGCTCGTCGAGCAGCAGCACGTCCGGGCGCAGCGCCACGGCACGGGCGATGCACAGGCGCTGCTGCTGGCCGCCGGACAGGCCCAACGCGCTCTGGTTGAGCTTGTCCTTGACCTCGTCCCACAGCGCGCCCTGGCGCAGGGCGTGCTCGACGCGGTCGTTCATGTCCGCCTTGGACAGCTTTTCGTGGTGGCGGATGCCGTAGGCCACGTTCTCGAAGATGGTCATCGGGAACGGCACCGGCTTCTGGAATACCATGCCGACCTTGCTGCGCAGGCGGTTCATCGGGTACTTGGGCGCGAGGATGTTCTCGCCGTCCAGCAGCACTTCGCCGCGGGCTTCCAGCTTGGGGTACAGCGCGTAGATGCGGTTGAAGACGCGCAGCAGGGTCGACTTGCCGCAACCGGAGGGCCCGATCAGCGCGGTGACGCGCTTTTCCGGAATCTCCAGGTTGATGTTCTTCAGCGCATGGAACTTGTCGTAGTAGAAGTCCAGTCCGCGGGCGGCAAGCTTGGTCGGCGCCGGGTTGCCCAGCGATTGGTGCGAGGTCGGCACCGCGATGCGCTGCATCGGCACGGCATTGGTGAGGTCGTTCATGGCGATATCCGCGGAAAGATCAGTCATGGGAGATGCGGTTGCGCAGCAGGATGCCGCGCGCGGAGAGGCTGACCAGCAGCACGAACAGGGTCAGCACCAGCGCGCCGGCCCAGGCCAGCGTCTGCCAGGATTCGTACGGGCTGCCGGCGAACTGGTTCATCACCACCGGCACGCTGGCCATCGGCTGGAACACGTTGCTGTTCCAGTACTGGTTGCCGAAGGCGGTGAATAGCAGCGGGGCGGTTTCGCCGGAGATGCGGGCCAGGGCCAGCAGGATGCCGGTGATGATGCCGGCGGCGGCGCTGCGGTACAGCACCTGCACGGTCACTTTCCACTGCGGGATACCGAGCGACAGCGCTGCTTCACGCATCTGCGAGGGCACCAGGCGCAGCATTTCGTCGGTGGTGCGCACCACCACCGGCAGCACGATGAAGGCCAGCGACAGCGCACCGGCAAAGGCCGAGAACTGCCCGCCGGTCTGCATCACGTACAGGGTGTAGACGAACAGGCCGAGCACGATCGACGGGGCCGAGAGCAGGATGTCGTTGACGAAGCGCACCACCGTGCCTGCCTTGCGGAAGTTGCCGTACTCGGCCAGCCAGGTGCCGGCCAGCACGCCCAGCGGGGTGCCGATGGCGATCGCCATCGCACACATCACCGCGCTGCCGAAGAAGGCATTGGCCAGGCCGCCTTCCTGCATGGGCGGCGGGGTCATCCGGGTGAACAGGTCCAGGTTGATCCCGGCCAGGCCCTTGGACGCCAGGGTGAGCAGGATCCAGCCGAGGAAGAACAGGCCGAACAGCGCGGTCAGGCACGACAGCAGCAGGGCGGTGATGTTGACGATGCGGCGGCGCAGGTAGAGCGGCTGCGGATTGGAAGCGACGGCGGTGGACATCAGTTGCCCTCCTTGCGGGACAGGCGCATCAGCATCAGGCGGGCGATTGCCAGCACCACGAAGGTCACGATGAACAGCACGAAGCCAAGCAGCAGCAGTGCCGAGCGATAGGTTTCAGTCGCTTCGCCGAAGTCGTTGGCGATCAGTGCGGCAATGGTCGTGCCCGGCTCCAGCAGCGATGGCGACAGGCGCACGCTGTTGCCGATCACGAACGCCACCGCCATGGTTTCACCGAGCGCACGGCCGAGGCCGAGGAAGATGCCGCCGATCACCGCCGAGCGGGTGTAGGGCAGCACGATGTCCCAGCTCACTTCCCACTTGGTCGAACCCAGCGCGTAGGCCGATTCCTTCAGGCGGGTAGGGACGGTCAGGAACACTTCGCGCATCACCGATGAGATGAACGGAATGACCATGATCGCCAGCACGAAGCCAGCGGTGAGTACGCCGATGCCGAGCGGCGGGCCCTGGAACAGCGGGCCGATGATCGGCCACTCGCCCAGGGTTTCGTTGAGGGTGGGGGTGACGTACTCGGTCATCACCGGCACCAGCACGAACAGGCCCCACATGCCGTAGATGATCGAGGGAATGCCGGCCAGCAGTTCGATGGCGGTACCGACCGGGCCACGCATCCAGCGCGGCGCCACTTCGGTGAGGAAGAAGGCAATGCCGAAGCTCACTGGCACGGCGATGATCATTGCGATCACCGCGGTGACCAGGGTGCCGTAGATCGGGGCCAGTGCACCGAACTTGTTTTCGACCGGATTCCAGTCGGAGGAATAGAAGAAGCTCAGGCCCTGCTCCTGCAGGGCATGGCGGCCGCCCCACAGCATCGAGAGCGCAGCGCAGGCCAGGGCGACCAGCACCAGGACAACGGTGGCGATCAGCACCCATCGGAACAGTTTGTCGTTGCGTGCATCACGCAGGTCGCGCGTGGAGGGTGCCGGTACAGGCTGGGCGATGGCATTCATGGGAAAGGCTGGGGCCCGAGGAGGATGTGGGGTGTGCCGGGCCCGCGTTGGACGCGGGCCCGGAGCTGTTACTTGAATTCAGCGGTCCAGTAGCCTTCGATCTGCTTCACCAGCTCGGCCGGCAGCGGCACGTAGTGCAGTTCGTTGGCCTGGGCCTGGCCGCTTTCGAAGGCCCACTTGAAGAACGCGAGGGTGTCCTTGCTGCGCTGGGCATCCTTGGGCTGCTTGTGCATCATCATGAAATTGGTGGCGGTGATCGGCCACGCCTGGTCGCCCGGGGCGTTGGTGATGACCAGGTTGAAGTCCTTGGCGCTGGCCCAGTCGGCGCTGGCGGCCGCGGCGGCGAAGGTGTCGGCGGTCGGCAGCACCCAGTTGCCGGCGGCGTTCTGCATGGACGCGTACGGCATGCCGTTCTGCAGCGCGTAGGCCAGTTCGACGTAGCCGATCGAGCCCTTGATCTGCTTCACGTACGAGGCCACGCCTTCGTTGCCCTTGCCACCCACGCCGTCCGGCCACTGCACCGAGGTGCCTTCACCGACCTTGCTCTTCCAGTCCGGGCTGACCTTGGACAGGTAGTTGGAGAAGTTGAAGGTGGTGCCCGAGCCGTCCGAACGGTGGACCAGGGTGATCTTGCCGTCGGGCAGCTTCACGCCCGGGTTGGCGGCGAGGATGGCCGGGTCGTTCCAGGTCTTGATCTTGCCCAGGAAGATGTCGGCCAGCAGCGGGCCGCTCAGGCGCAGCTTGCCGGCTTCCAGGCCGTCGATGTTGACCACCGGGACCACGCCGCCGATTGCCGACGGGAACTGGCCCAGGCCGGCCTGGGCCAGCTCTTCGCTGGACAGCGGCTTGTCGGATGAACCGAAATCGACCGTGCCGGCCTTGATCTGGGCGATACCGCCGCCCGAGCCGATCGACTGGTAATTGACCTTGGCGCCGGTGGCGGCGTTGTAGTCGGCCGACCACTTGGACACCAGCGGGAAGATGAAGGAGGCGCCGGCGCCGGAAATTTCGGCGGTCAGCTTGTCGCCGGCGGCCGGGGCTGCGGCGGGAGCGCCTTCTGCCGGGGCGGTAGCCTGGCCTTCGGCGGCCGGCTTGCAGGCGGACAGGCCCAGCGCGATGGCCAGGGAAAGGGCGGCGAAGCCGGCCGAATGCAGTTTCATGCGTCACTCCGTAGCGGGATGGGGTGCCGGGCTCGCCGGCTGACGCTGCTATGAAATGATGTTTTTGTTACAGCTTGATGACGCTGTGACCGGAGGCACGCCGGAGGCCCGTGGGGCAAGGGCTGGCGGGGGATCTACAGCGGCTGCCGGTGGATCGAGTGCCGGGGCGGCACACCCTTTCCGGCGAATGTCCCCCGGCGTCGGCCGTAGGCCGACACCTCCTCCTTTACTTCGCCTCCAAGGGTATGCCGCCCCGGCACTCGATCCACCGGCGTTGCCACGTGCTTCGGCTTTAGCTTGCGCGTGCCGGAAGACCTGCCCCGTCGCGGACGGCAGGCTCCTGGCAAAGTAAAGGAGGAGGGGGCGGCCGCAGGCCGACGCCGGGGGACATTTGCACAGGGGCCTGCCGGCCGCGGCGGGGCTCCCCACGCTCGCAGCGAAGTCGATCGAAGCCATTGCCCCACGCCTCTAAAAAAAAAAGCGCGGACCTTTCGATCCGCGCCGCTGGTGCCGCCAGGGGGAGAGAGGACCTGGCGACACCGTTGCTTCGTTGTGTACCGACCAACGGTCGGTACCTACCGGGTAGGTCACGACCATTGGTCGTGATGCACCAATACCGGGGTAGGTCACGACCATTGGTCGTGATGCACCAATACCGGGGTAGGTCACGACCGTTGGTCGTGACGCACCACGATCAATATTTCAGGTTCTGCGACCAGTAGGTCTCGATCTGCTTGACCAGGGCGTCCGGCAGCGGCACGTAGTCCAGCTGCTTGGCCTGGGCGTCACCGTTCTTGTAGATCCAGCGGAAGAATTCCTGGGCGGACTTGGCGCCGGCCGCGTTCTTCGGCTGCTTCTGCACCAGGATGAAGTTGGTGGCGGTGATCGGCCATGCTTCGGCACCCGGGGCATTGGTCATGACCAGGTAGAAGTCCTTGGCGTTCGCCCAGTCGGCGCTGGCGGCAGCGGCGGAGAACGATGCGTCGCTCGGCTGCACGACCTTGCCCGACGCGTTCTTCATCGCGGTGTAGGCCAGCTTGTTCTGCAGCGCGTAGGACAGTTCGACGTAGCCGATGCCGCCCTTGATCTGCTTCACGTAGGCGGCCACGCCTTCGTTGCCCTTGCCGCCGATGCCGGCCGGCCACTGGACCGAGGTGCCTTCACCGACCTTGCTTTTCCAGTCCGGGCTGACCTTGGACAGGTAGTTGACGAAGTTGAAGGTGGTGCCCGAGCCGTCGGAGCGGTGCACGATGGTGATCTTCTGGTTCGGCAGGGCGACGCCCGGGTTCAGGGCGGCAATCGCCGGATCGTTCCAGGTCTTGGTCTTGCCGAGGAAGATGTTGGCCAGGGTCGGGCCGTCCAGCTTCAGCTGCCCCGGGGTGATGCCCGGAACGTTGACCACCGGCACCACGCCGCCGATCACCGACGGGAACTGCGCCAAGCCGGCCGTGGCCAGCTCTTCCGGCTTCAGCGGGGCGTCGGAGGAGCCGAAGTCAACCGTCTTGGCCTTGATCTGGGCGATGCCGCCGCCCGAGCCGATCGACTGGTAATTGACCTTCTTGCCGGTGGCGGCGTTGTAATCGGCCGACCACTTGGACATGACCGGGTAGATGAACGATGCGCCCGCGCCGGTCACATCGGCGGCATTGGCGGCGAACACGGACGACGCGGCGAGGACGGCAACGGCGGCGCGCGACTTGAAGGCGTGGATCACGGGTGGCTCCTGGGATGGATGGTGGTGCGGGGTTTCCCGCCCGGTGCCTATTCCATAACGGTTCAATGACAGCGCGACGTCTGTCATATGACGGCCGCATGACATGGATGGCGGGTGGTTGCAGCCACGCAGGGCGTGGCTCTATGGGAGCGGGCGGAGCTTAGATGGTCGGTGGGTCCAGCCACGCAGGGCGTGGCTCTACGGACGCGCGGGGTCTGGTTGGTCGGTGGGTGCAGCCACGCAGGGCGTGGCTCTACGGTCCGCAGGTGGGCCCGGTAGGGTCGGTCGACAGACGACCGCCGTGAAATGTTCAACGCCCGGTAACGCATGGAAATGGAACCAAAAAAGGGCGCAGCCCAAGCTGCGCCCTCTCTCGATCAAACCGGTGCCGCGAGACTTACCAGAAGAACTGCAGGCGGGCTTCCAGGATGTTCGGGTCGTCGTTGACGAAGGTACGGCTGGCCGAGCTGTACTTCTTGCTGTCGACCATCACGTAGTTCAGCGCGAACTTGGTGTTGGAGCGCCAGTAGTAGTTCACGCCCACGGTCCAGATGTCCATCTTGCCACCCAGCACGCCGTCCACGATCGGCGGGCGACCGGCAACCGGGTTGGCGTTGAGATGACCGTCGTCCAGGTTCATCGAGTCGTAACGCGCACCCAGCTGCCACATGCCGCGGCCCGGCTCGTCCGGCAGGCCGGTGGTCGGCACGCCGCTCTTGTAGCCCCAGCTTTCACCGGTGATGTTCCACAGGCCGCTGACGTAGAAGCCGTCGCTGGTGTAGTTGTCGCGCGTCATGCGCTTGGCTTCGCTGGTGTAGTACTCGGCCTGGGCCTTGAACGGACCGCCGATGTACATCGCTTCGGCGCCGATGGTCTTGACCCGGTCGGTGTCGGTCATGTTGCCGCTGTCGACCAGGCGCGCGGTGGCCAGGTCGGCGTTCGGACGGGCGCGCACGCGCAGGGTGTCGGCGTCGGTGTCGTAGTCGACGTAGCTCAGGCCGAAGTGCAGGACCTGGCCCTTCTCATTGATCGGCGCCCAGGTGCCGCGCGCGCCATAGCCGCTGCCGTGGGCCAGGTTGCGGGTCAGTTCGCGACCGAACGCGCTGGCGGTGACCGACCAGTTGTTGTCGCCGAAGCTGTACGCGCCACCCAGGCGGCGGGCGACCGCGTAGGTGTTGGTGACCGCGGCCTTGGAGATGAAGTCGTTGTTCTTGGTGCTGGACAGCTCTTCCAGGCTGTTGGGCTGCTTGAACTGGCCCAGCTGCACGAAGTGGTTGGCGTTGCCGGCCAGCTTGTACTTGACGTTGGTGTCCAGGAACTTGTCGGCCTTGGCGTCGTAGCCGACCACCCATTCCACGTTGCCCGGGCCCTTGCCCTTCAGCACCAGCTCGGCGCGGCGCAGTTCGAATTCGCTGTCCTTGCCGTTGGCGGCATCGCCGCCATTGAGATCGGTCACATCGTTGTCGAACCAGTTGCCGTCGGCCTGGACCAGGCCTTCGAAGGTGATCTCCGAGCCGCCGATCACGTCGATGGCCACTTCAGCGTGGGCGGCCGGCACGAACAGCGCAGCAGCCACGGCCGCAGTGAGGAGTTGGCGATGCAGTTTCATGGAAAGGAGCCTTGCAGGCAGGTGGGAAGATGCTGCGCAGGCTAATAAGTGAAGATTGCGTAAATATGACAGTTTCAGGCAAAGCAGCCCCGGCCCCGGGGCAAGCTGTTGCTGGGGTTGCCAAAACTGCCCGAAACAGATGACTGCCCGGTTGCGCGCAGATGGCAGTGGCCGACGTGGCTCAGGCGACGGTCTTCTGTTTGAAGCGGCACAGGTCGCGGATCACGCACTGCGGGCAGTCCGGCCTGCGCGCCTTGCACACATAGCGACCGTGCAGGATCAGCCAATGATGCGCGTCGAGCAGGAACTCGCCCGGAATTACCTTGACCAGCAGGTCCTCGACGGCGCGCACGTCCTTGCCGGGCGCCAGGCCGGTGCGGTTGGCGACGCGGAAGATGTGCGTGTCCACCGCCATCACCGGCTCTCCGAAGGCCGTGTTGAGCACCACGTTCGCGGTCTTGCGACCGACCCCGGGCAACGCCTCCAGCGCTGCGCGGTCGCGCGGTACCTCACCGCCATGCTGCTCGACCAGCAGCCGGCACGTAGCGATCACATTCTTCGCCTTGGCGTTGAACAGGCCGATGGTGGCGATGTATTTCTTCAGGCCCTCTTCGCCGAGCGCCAGGATCGCCTGCGGCGTATTGGCGACCGGGAACAGTTTGCGCGTGGCCTTGTTGACCCCCACGTCGGTGGCCTGCGCGGACAGCGCCACGGCGACCAGCAGTTCGAACGGTGAGCTGTACTCCAGTTCGGTCTTCGGATGCGGATTGAGTTCGCGCAACCGCGTGAACATTTCAACGACGTCGGCCTTGGGCATGCGCGCGCTGCGCGGAGCGGCCTTTGCAACAGGGGTCATCAGGAAGGCTTTCCAGCAGCCCTGGCTTTGGCGCGCGCAAGAATCGCCGCAGCCGCAGGCGGCAGGGCCGGCTTCAGATCGGGAGTGGGGGCCGGCGGCGCGCGCCGCGCATCGCGTTCGGCCGCGCGGCGCGCAAGCCGCTGCGCGCGCTGGCGGTAACGGTCACGCGCGGCCCAGGCGCGGTGCAGCTGCTGCTGGGCCTGCAGCAGGCGGGCGGGCAGGTCCGGGTGGCCGGGCAGCAGGGCGTCGTCGCCCGGGCCGGGCACGTAGTCCATCAGGCCGGCTGCCAGCGCGGCGTCGAGATCATCCGCCAGTACCAGGCGCAGCAGGCGCGCCGGCGTGGGTCCGCCGACGTCACCTCCCTGAACCATGGGGAGGTTGACCCCGGGCGCCGGGATGGCACCATCGTCGTCAACGGTCAGGGGCGCGTCGGCCACGGCGGAAACTCCTGGTAAAACGTTAAAAAAAAGTGATTTTGAACTCTGGAAACGAAAGCAGGTCAAAGCCTCCGTCGTTAGTGGCGGTTCAACGTTGCGGCGGCTATCCTAACCCGTCGCCTCAGGGCGGCCCAATGCGTCCTGAGTTACCACCCCTGGAGAAACGTTTGATGAAGTTGCGTTCTATCGCGGTCGCCGTCGCGGCCCTGGCCTTGACGGGCAATGCCTTCGCCCAGGACACTTCGTCCGAAAAGGGCAAGCTGAGCTATTACTTCGGTTACGACTACGGCAACAACCTGGCTGAGCTCACCGGTCGCGGCGAACAGCTGGACATCAACTCGGTGGTGAAGGGCCTGCAGGATGCCTACGCCAAGAAGCAGCCCGCCATCACCGCCGAACAGCTGAAGCCGGCCGTCGAAGCCTTCCAGAAGCGTGAGCAGGGTCGTGCCGCTGCCGCCAAGGCCGAGTACGAAAAGGCTGCAGGCGAAAACAAGACCAAGAGCACCCAGTTCCTGACCGCCAACAAGGCCAAGGCCGGCGTGCAGGCGCTGCCGAGCGGCGTGCAGTACCGCATCATCGAAGCCGGTAAGGGCGCCAAGCCGACCCAGGCCAGCACCGTGCAGCTCGAAGTGGCCGGTCCGTACCCGTTCGGCCAGCGTCCGACCGAAGCCCGCCCGGCCCAGCAGATTCCGTCGATCAAGGTCAGCGAAGTCGAAATGAAGGCCATGCGCGAAGTCCTGCTGCAGATGCCGGCCGGTTCGAAGTGGGAAGTCACCCTGCCGCCGGAACAGGCCTACGGTGCCGACCCGCGCACCCCGTTCCCGCCGAACGTGGCCGTGCAGTTCGAAATCAAGCTGGTCAGCGTCAAATAAAGAAACACCGGAAACAACAAAACGCGCCGATGGCAACATCGGCGCGTTTTTTGTTTGCGACCCTGTAGCGCCGACCGTTGGTCGGCCCACGTGGCGCCGGAAAGCACTTATTCGCGTTACTGTTATCCCGTGCATTCCCTGGAAACCCCCTCCCATGCCATGCCCAGCCCCTGCATCGGAACCTGCGCGCTCGACCGCGCCGGCCTGTGTGGCGGCTGCCTGCGCAGCGTGGATGAAATCACCCGCTGGTCGACCATGACCCGACACGAACAAGATCATGTAATGCGGCAGGTGCTGCCGCTGCGCGAACAATTGCGGCAGTCGCTCGGCAGCGCAATGGCAACCCACGAACGCCTGCTGCGCGCCCTGCATCCGCTGGATGCACCGCCCGCCGGCGATGGCTGGAACCGCAGCGAGCTGGCCGACCTGCTGCCGCCAGGCCCGCCCGTGGAAGCGGCGGTGCTGGCCGGCATCATCCCGCGCGCCAGCGGCGCGCAGGTGCTGCTGACCCGGCGCACCGATACCCTGCGCCAGCACGGCGGCCAGGTCGGCTTCCCGGGCGGACGCCAGGAGCCGGACGACCGCGACGCGGTGGCCGCGGCGATCCGCGAAAGCAACGAAGAAATCGCCCTGCAGCACGACCAGGTGCAGGTGCTGGGCTACCTGGACCCGTTCGTGACCATCACCGGTTACCGGGTAATGCCGGTGGTGGCGGTGATCGACCCGGCCTTCGTGGCCGTGCCGCAGCCGGACGAAGTGGCCGAAGTGTTCGAAGTCCCGTTCGATTACCTGATGGACCCGGCCAACCTGCACCAGGTCGAGATCGACCACCGCGGGCGGATCCGCCACGTGCTCGAATACGGCTGGCCCGGGCAGCGCATCTGGGGCGCGACCGCGGCCATTCTCTACAACCTGCGCCGTCGCCTGGAGCAAACCCAATGACTGCTGCGAAGCTGGAACCGTGGACCACCCTGGTCGACGTTACGACGCTGTCCCACGCGCTGGGCGGCGACAGCACCCGCCTGCTGGACGCGCGCGCCACCGCCAGTGCCGCACCGCGCCTGCTGGATGCGCGTTTTTCGCTGGCCGATCCGCAGTCGGGTGCGCAGGCTTACGCGCAGGGCCATCTTCCGGGCGCGCTGCAGGCCGACCTCAACCGCGACCTGGCCGACATGCACGTGGTCGGACGTGGCCGCCACCCGCTGCCCGACAGTGACGCGTTCGCGGCCACGCTGGGCCGGTGGGGGATTGGTCCGCAGACCCAGGTGGTGGTGTACGACGGCGGCGACGGCAGCATGGCCGCCGCGCGTGCGTGGTGGCTGCTGCGGCTGATCGGCCACACTCGGGTCGCGGTCCTCGATGGCGGCGTGGCGGCCTGGCAGGCCGCCGGGCTGCCGTTGACCACCGACGTGCCGGAGGTGGCGCCCCTGCCGGCGTACCCCGGTCACTTCGATCCCGAGCAGATCGCCTCGGTCGATGAAGTAGCTGCGCGCGTTAAGCATGCACCGGGCTGGTTGTTGGATGCGCGCGCTGGCGAGCGCTTCCGCGGCGAAGTAGAGCCGCTCGATCCGGTCGCCGGGCATGTGCCCGGCGCGGTGAACCGGCCCTTTGCGTTGAATGTCCATGACGGCCGGTTGCGCTCCGCCGGCGAGCTGCAGGCCGCGTTGCGCCCGCTGATCGGCCCGCACGATCCCCGGCAGGTGGTGCTGATGTGCGGCTCGGGCGTGACCGCCTGCCACCTGCTGCTGGCCATGGAAGTGGCCGGCCTGCACGGTGCGCGGATCTACCCGGATTCCTGGAGCGGGTGGGTCAGCGATTCAAGCCGACCGGTCGCGACCGGCGCCTGATCGGCCGCCACCCAAGGCGTCAACGAATGGCGCAGGTAGAGCGGACTGTCAGTCCGCTGCTCTCCGCGTCGACCGCAGGCTGCACGCCAACGGCAGCGGACTGACAGTCCGCTCTACCCCCGCAGCGGACTCAGCGTCACCGCCGCCAGCACCCGGGGCCACGGGAACAGCGGGCCCGGGTCGCGCTTGCGCGCTACGCGCCGGTCCGGATCGTCGCTGGCCACTTCTTCCCGGGTGTCCAGCGCTTCATGCCCGGCGATGTGGCGCAGGCCGGGCAGGGTGGCGCACAGGTGCTGCAGCAGGTCGATCAACGCGTCGATCTGCGGGTCGGGATACGGCTCGTCCATGGCCTGGTGGCGCGAGTCCAGCCAGTGCGGGTAGCGGCCGGTGTTGACCAGCTCGATGCCGATCGAGCGCGGGTTGTAGCCGCTGACATGGTGGGCGATCCGGTGCACCGGCACGTACTCCACGATGCTGCCGTCGCGGTCGATGTAATAGTGCCCGCTGTTGCCGCTGCCACTGTCGTACAGCACGCGTTCGCCGTAGCTGCGCGCCATGGCCAGGTCGGGTAGTTCGGTGCAGTGGATCACCACCAGATCGACGTCGGCCGGCGCGCGCTCGCCCAGCTGCGCCACGTAGGGCAGCGGCTGCGAATCGATGCGGGGCGGGGCGCGGTCGGGCATGCGCCGATGCTAGCATTCAGGCATGAACGCTTACATCGATTTCCGGTCGGTGGCCGCATGAGCCGCGGCCACTGCATCCTGTCCCATGGCTTTGAAAGCGGTCCCGACGCCACCAAGGTCACCGCCCTGGCCGAGGTCGCCGAGCGCCTGGGCTGGACCCACGAACGCCCCGACTACACCGATCTGGACGCCCTGCGCGAGGTCAGCAGCGTCGGCGATGTACGCGCCCGCCTGCAGCGGCTGGTCGAGCGCGCCGGCGTTGCCGCCGCGAAGGGCCCGGTGGTGCTGGCAGGTTCGTCGCTGGGCGCCTACATCTCGGCCATCGCCTCGCTGCAGGTGCCGACCCGGGGCCTGTTCCTGATGGTGCCGCCGACCCGGATGGGACCGATGCCGGCGCTGGATGCCGCTCGCGTGCCGACCAGCGTGGTGCACGCCTGGCACGACGAACTGATTCCCGCCGCCGATGTGATCGCGTGGGCGCAGGCGCGCTCGGCGCGGCTGCTGCTGGTGGATGACGGCCATCGCCTGAACAACCACGTGGACGCCTCGGCGCAGGCCTTCGAGGCCCTGCTGGCCACCCTCCCGTAGAGCGGGGCTCTGCCCCGCTGCGTGTTGCCCGGTAGAGCGGGGCTCTGCCCCGCTGCATTGCCATGGCCGATGGCACAGCCGGGCATAGCCCGGCTCTACGCGGCCGCGCGGCCCGGTCACGTACAATGCGGGGTCTGGCGCCTGCGCCCGGGCCGCCTGCGGCGCCCGTGGGCACCCCCTCCCTGCTGACCTGCGATACCGATCCCGTGAAATTCTTTGTTTCCTGCGCCAAGGGCCTGGAGTACCTGCTCGCCGACGAACTGCTGGCGCTGGGCCTGCCCCGGGCCACCGCCACCATTTCCGGCGTCAATGCCGAGGGCGAGCTGCCGCAGGCGCTGAAGGTGGTGCTGTGGTCGCGCCTGGCCAGCCGGGTGCTGTGGCCGCTGGCCGAATTCGACTGCCCCGACGAGGGATCGCTGTACCAAGGCGTGTCGTCGATGCCGTGGCACCAGCACATCAGCCCGGAGCTGACCCTGTCGGTGGACGCGCATGTCTCCGGTACCGAGATCACCCACGCGCGCTTCGCCGCGCAGCGGGTCAAGGACGGCGTGGTGGACAGCCTGCGCGCGCAGGGCCTGGAGCGGCCGTCGGTGAACACCGAGTTCCCGGACGTGCGCATCAACCTGTCGCTGCGCAAGGGTCGTGCCTCGATCTCGATCGACCTCGGCGGCGGTCCGATGCACCGGCGCGGGTGGCGCATGGCGCAGAACGAAGCCCCGCTGAAGGAGAACCTGGCCGCGGCGGTGCTGATGAGGGCCAACTGGCCCAAGATCCATGCTGAAGGCGGTGGCCTGCTCGACCCCATGTGCGGCAGCGGCACGCTGCTGATCGAGGGCGCGTTGATGGCGGCCGATGTGGCCCCGGGCCTGCAGCGCCATGGCAGCATTCCGCCGAGCCGCTGGCTGGGCTTTGATCGTGATGCCTGGAACGCCCTGATGGCCGACGCGCGCACCCGCGAGCAGGCCGGGCGCGCCGCGCTCAAGCAGGTCATCCACGGCAGCGACATCGACCCGCATGCGATCCGCGCGGCGAAGGAGAACGCCGAAACCGCCGGTGTCGCCGAGGCGATCTGGTTCGGCGTGCGCGACGTGGCCGACGTGCAGGTGCCGCCGCAGGAAACCGGCTGCGTGGTGTGCAATCCTCCCTATGACGAACGCCTGGCAGCCGACGCGGTGCTGTACCGCCGCCTCGGCGATGCGCTCAAGCGCGCGGTGCCGCAGTGGCGCGCCAGCCTGCTGTGCGGCAGCGCCGAACTGGCCTTCGCCACCGGCCTGCGCGCGAACAAGAAGTACCAGCTGTTCAACGGCGCCATCGAGTGCGCGTTGATCGTGTGCGATCCCATTGCCGTGCCGCAGCGTGAGAACGCAGGCCAGCCGCGCGAACTCAGCGAGGGCGCGCAGATGGTAGCCAACCGGCTGCGCAAGAACATCCGCAAGTTCAAGACCTGGAAGGCGCGCGAGCAGGTCACCTGCTACCGCGTGTATGACGCCGACCTGCCCGAGTACGCCGCGGCCATCGACGTCTACCAGGAAGATGGCGGCGCCGGCCGCACCTTCCTGCACGTGCAGGAATACGCCGCGCCGGCCACCATCCCCGACGTCGACGTACGCCGTCGCCGCAATGAGCTGCTGTCGGCTGCGCGCGAGGTGTTCCAGGTGCCGGCCGAGCAGGTGGCGCTGAAGTCGCGCGAGCGCGGCAAGGGCGGCAGCAAGTACGGCCGCTTCGAGCAGCGTGGCGAGTTCGTGCTGGTGCGCGAGAACGACGCGCTGCTGCGGGTGAACCTGTTCGACTACCTCGACACCGGCCTGTTCCTGGACCACCGCCCGCTGCGCTGGCACATGGCCAGGGAAGCGCAGGGCAAGCGCTTCCTCAACCTGTTCTGCTACACCGGCGTGGCCAGCGTGCAGGCGGCGGTGGCGGGTGCGGCGTCCACGACCAGCGTGGACCTGTCCGGCACCTACCTGCAGTGGTGTGCCGACAACCTGGCACTGAACGGCAAGGGCGGCAGCCAGCACCAGCTGATCCAGGCCGATGCGCTGGCCTGGCTGGAAGCCGAGCGGCACCGTTTCGACGTGATCTTCTGCGATCCGCCGACCTTCTCCAACTCCGCCCGCGCCGAGGATTTCGACGTGCAGCGCGAGCATGTGCGGCTGCTGCGGGCCGCCGTGGCGCGGTTGAGCCCGGAAGGGGTGCTGTATTTCTCCAACAACTTCCGCCGCTTCAAGCTGGACGAAGAAGCGATCAAGGAATTTGCCGAGTGCCGTGAAATTTCCGCCGACACCATCGGCGAGGATTTCGAACGCAACCCGCGCATCCACCGCGCCTGGGAGCTCCGGCGCTACGGCGCCTGATCGAAGCGTGCCGACCAACGGTCGGCACCTACCATCTGTCACCGTGCCGACCAACGGTCGGCACCTACCCATCTGTCACCGTGCCGACCAACGGTCGGCACCGATCGTCGCGGTAGGCCACGACCGTTGGTCGTGGCATGCGTCGGGCGCTAGAGCGCGGCTGCGGCCAGCCCCAGTACCGGCAGCGCCCAGGCCAGCGGCGCGATCCAGCGCGGCCGCCACGGGTACAGTCCGAAGGCGATCAGCAGGCCGCTGATCGTCATCGCGCCCAGCCACAGCACCGGGCCGGCGGCCCAGCCGTGGTCGGCCACGCAGATGCCGAACGCGGTCGCCAGCAATGTCCAACCCAGCCAACGCCACAGCCGCATGCGCGCGGGGCCGGCGTGCGCCTTGCCGTGCAGGTCGAGCTGGTGCTTTTCCATCGCCAGCGACAGTGCGGTGAACGCAGAAAAGTTCAATGTGAGCGCCAGCAGCATCATGCGCTGGCCTCGGCGGTATTCGCGGTGGCGGCAAGGGCAGCGGCTTGGCGCCGCTTCTTCTCGGCCGCGCTCAGCGCAGGCTGCCAACGCTGCATGCGCAGGCCGCAGTACGCCAGCATCGCGCCGAAGGCGAGCATCACCAGGTCGAACCCGGCCAGCGCCCAGTCGCCGGTGCGCAGGGTTACGCCCAGATGTGCATCGGTGGTGAGCACATTGATCACGGGGATCAGAGCGAACAAGGCCGCACCCAGGTAAAGCTGCCAGGCCCACATCAACCGCTTGGGCCAGAGGAAGGCCGCCAGCAGGGCGGCGCCCCAGGCATAGAAGAACACGCTGGCTTCTGCGTCGGCGCGTTCCGCCATTTCCAGCGGCAGCAACCGGTTACCCCAGAAGTACGCGGCAAACGCGATCGGCAGGCCGGCCACGGCGCCGATGTTGAGCGCATCCACCAGCCGCAGGCCGAAGCCGATCCTGCCGGCCTTGGCGTGCTTGGGGCGCTCCTTGACCGCCCACAGCACCACGCCGCTGGCCACCATCAGGCAGCCGACCAGCCCGGACAGGAAGAACAGCGCGCGCAGGCCCCAGTCGGCGAATCGCGCCAGGTGCAGGCCATACATCACCCCGCGGGTATGGGTGGCGCCGCCCGGCACGGGGCTGGTGTCCACCAGCGCACCGGTCACCGCGCTGTAGCGCAGCGACGGCGTGTCGATCGACAACCGATTGCCGTCGCGCTGGTAGATGTCGATCACGGCGTTGCCCGCGCCGGGATGGAACACGGTGAAGCCGCTGACCCCTGCACCCTTCCATTCGGCCCGCGCGCTGTCCAGCAACTGCTGGATCGGCAGCGCCGCAGCGCGCCCTTCGGCGGGGTCGGCGGGATCGGCCAGGCGCGCGAAGGCCTCGCTGAAGAACGCGTCCTCGTCCTTGGGATAGGCCACGCTCACCCCTTGCGGCAGGTACATGAACATCAGCGTGACAATGCCGGTGTAGGTGATCATGGCGTGGTAGGGCAGGGCCATCACCGCGCTGACGTTGTGGAAATCCAGCCACGATCGCAGCCCCTTTTCGGGCCGGAACGTGAAGAAGTCCTTGAAGATCTTCTTGTGGGTGATCACCCCGGTGATGATCGCCACCAGCATGAACATCGCGCAGAACCCCACCAGGTAACGCGCCCACAGCACCGGGATGTAGTGCAGGTCGAAATGCAGGCGGTAGAAGAAATCGCCGCCGCGGGTTTCGCGCGCCGCCACTTCCTCGCCACTGGCGGGGTCCACCGTGGCGTCGCCGAAGCGGCCGCCGCCGCGCCGGCGCTTTTCGCCCTCCACGGGCGGCTTCACCATCGACTCGGGATTGCGCCAGAACATGCGCATGGCCGGGTTGCGCGGATCGGGCAGGGTCACGTTCCAGCTTTCGGCCTGCGGCGCCTTGTGCTGCAGGAACGCGATGGCGCGCGCGGCGGCAACCTCGTTGTCGACGCTGCTGCGCGGCAGCTCCGGGCGCATCCAGCGGCTGATTTCCTCGCGGTAATAGCTGGCGGTACCGGCCATGAAGATCAGCAGCAGCAGCCAGCCAACCAGCAGTCCGGTCCAGGTATGCAACCAGGCCATGGACTGGCGGAATCCGTTCTTCATGCGCGTGCTCCCATGGCCAGCGTGCCCAGCCAGAGCAGCGCGGTGGGCACGCCGATGCCGATCCATGCACGCAGGGCAGAGCGGGTGGCGAACGCCCACAGGGCGGCGCACGCGCACAGCACGATCGCCACCAGCATGCCGGTCAGCACGGCCTGCGCGCGTGCGATCGGCAGCGCCACGGCGAAGAACATCGCGCAGGTCGCGGCCAGTGCGTAGCCACCGACGATGGCGGCCAGCGAGCGCGACAGGACGCCCAGCCAGGGGCGGGAGAGGAATCCACCGAAGCGGGCGGAGCCGCTGCCAATTGGCGTGCTGTCCACGAAAACCTGCAATGTCGGATCGAACAACGGACATCACCGGCCGCAGCCGGTGACAGGAGAGGGTGGCCATCCTTGGCCAAGCCGCCGCACGGGGCGGGGTATCCCTGGAGATCATGGCCAACCCGGCGCGCGCTTCGGCGCTGCCATCAGGCGCTCCGAACGCACCAGGAGGACATTCAATGCGGGAATGATAGTCATTATCATTGGCTGCGGCAAGATCAGGAGGCGCAGCGTTACCGGGTCTTGCCACGGTGGCTGCAATACTCGGCGCATGGACAACCACGATGCATCCGGCCTCGCCAACGTGAGGCTTCCCGATCCCGGTGGGCGCAGCCCGGCCGAACTGGCAGCCGACGAGCACTGGTGGGCGCAGGTCGCCGCGCAGTACGACCTCACCGACGAGGTGGTCATGCTCGACAATGGCTACTGGGGTTCGATGGCACGTCCGGTGTTGCAGGCCTTCCAGCAGGCCGCCGCGCTGGCGAACCGCGACAATGCCTGGTTCGGCCGGCGCGCGTTCCCTCCGCTGTTTGAACAGGCGCGGGCACGACTGGCCGAGGCGCTCGGCGTGGACAGCAACGAGATCGCGTTGACGCGGGGCGCGACCGAGGCGATGCAGATACTGATCGGGGGCTACCGCGGCCTGTCGCCGGGCGACACGGTGCTGTATGCGGACACCGACCATGACAGCGTCATCGCGGCGATGCACTGGCTGCAGGAACGGCGGGGGGTGCAGGCCCGGAGCATCGCACTGCCCGAGCCCTTCGATCACGACGCCATTGTCGACGCTTACCGGCAGGCGCTGGCGCGTTACCCGCGCACGCGCGTGCTGCTGCTCACCCAGGTCAGCCATCGTCACGGCCTGCTGTTACCGGTGGCCGAGATCAGCGCGTTGGCCCGTGCCGCCGGCGCGGATGTGGTGCTGGATGCCGCGCATGGCATCGGCCAGGTCGATACCCCGTTGCGCGAACTGGACGTGGACTTCATCGGCATCAACCTGCACAAATGGATCGGCGCGCCGGTGGGGGCCGGGGCGGTCTACATCCGCCAAGGTCGGCTGCACGACATCGATCCCTACATGGGCGAGGCCGACACCGACGTCATCGATTCGCGCGTGCATACCGGCACGGTCAATTTCGCGACGTTCCTGGCGTTGCCGCTCGCGCTGGAATTGCACGAGCGGATCGGCGTGGCCAACAAGCGTGCGCGCCTGTTGCGCCTGCGCAACCAGTGGCTGGATGCGCTGCGCGACGACCCACGCGTGCAGCTGCTGGCCTCATCCGACCCGCGCCTGTCCAGCGCCATCGCCGCATTCCGCCTGCGCGGCCAGCACGGCATGGCGGCCAACACCGCCACCGCCGAGCGCATGCTGCGGCAGTCGCGCGTGTTCGTGCTGGCCCGCGACGGCCTGGCCTCCGGCGCCTGCATCCGCGCCACCCCGGGCATCTTCAGCACCCCGGCGCAGATGCAGGCGCTGGTGGAAGCGGTGCGGGCGGTGGCGGGGTAGATGGAGTTCAGCGCGAAGAACAGGCCTTGGCGATCTGGTCGTTGATGTGCTCGGGGGGCGCGCGGCCGAACGCCTCGCTGAAGTCCCGTCGTGAGCGCAGTTCCTGGCACTGTTCCGGATCGGCGGCGCCGTCGATCACTGTGCCGCGCACCGGCGGCTGGCCACGGCCGGCGTCGGCCTGCATGCGGCGGCGGGCATCGTAAAGCTCGCGCTGGGCGCGGGTGCGCTCTTCCCAGCTCAGGTTCGGGTCCCGGGTGATCGGCCGGGTCACCCCGGTGTCGTGTTCGGGCGCGCAGGGCACGGTCTGGTAGGCGGTCTGGCCGCCCACCGCGCACTTGTACACGCGCCCGGCATGGGCATTGCAGGCCAGCGCGCACAGCGCCAACGTCACGATCGTCCTTCGCATGGTTCCCCCCGCGGGCCACTCCAGCCCTGAATGCGCGGCAGAATACGCGAACCACATCGCAGTTTCACCCGGGCAAACTGTCAACCATCCGCCCGGTCGTGACCGGGCGGATGGGATGCCGATACCGGTAGGTCACGACCGTTGGTCGTGACGAACTACCACTGCATCCACACCGTCAGCGCGTGCAGCAGCAACCCGATCAGACCGCCCACCAGGGTCCCGTTGAAACGGATGAACTGCAGGTCGCGGCCGACGCTCAGCTCCAGCTGCTCCACCAGGTGGCGTTCGTCCCAGCCCTTCACAGTCTGCGCGATGTGGGTGGTCACGCCCTCGCGCAGGCGGCTGGTCAGGCGCTCGGCGCCGTCCATCAGGTGCTGGTTCAAAGCCTCGCGCAACGAGGGGTCGTCCTGCAGCGCGCGGCCGACCTTGCCCAGGCTGCGCTGCAGGTGGCCGCCCAGTGCCGAGTCGGCGCTGGACAGGTCGGCGCGCAGGCTGGCATGGATGCGCGCCCACAGCCCCTGCACATACTCCTGCACGGCCGGGTGGTCGATCACGTGCTGCTTGAGCTGCTCGACCTTTTCGGCCAGCGCCGGATCATGGCGCAGGCGCTGGATGTAGTCGGCCAGCCACACCTCGTAATCCCTGCGCAGCGGGTGCTCCGGTTCGGCCAGGATCTGCTGCAGTTCGGCCAGCACCGCATGCGCCATGCGCTCGGCCAGGCTGTCGCCGATCTCGTCGATCGGCTTGACCCAGTTCACCGTGCTGGCCAGCTTCGGCCATTCGCGCTGGATGTAGCGCACGATCAGCTCGGACGCGCGCTGTCGCACGGCCTCGTTATCCATCCACTGGCTGATCCGGGTCAGGCCTTCGTCGAGCACCCGCTGGTGGCGGTTGTCGGCGGTGAGCAGGCCCAGCAGCTCGCCGGCGGTGGCGGCCGCATTCCACTGCCGCAGCTGTTCGACCACGAAACCCTGGATGCTGCGCCGGACGGCGGCCTCGTCGAGGAAATCCAGCGCCTGCAGGGCCCAGCCGCGGGCCATGTCGGCGAGCATCTTCGAGCGTTCCGGGTCGGCCAGCCAGCTGCCGAGCCGGCTGGCCGGATCGAAGACCTGCAACCGCGCAAGCAACGCCTGCGGCTCCAGGAACTGGTCGCGCACGAACACGGCCAGGCTGTCGGCGATGCGTTCCTTGCTGTGCGGGATGATCGCGGTATGCGGAATCGGCAGCCCCAGCGGGCGCCGGAACAGCGCGACCACCGCGAACCAGTCAGCCAGTGCACCCACCGCCGCGGCTTCGCAGAACGCGGACACCCAGGCCCAGATGCCGCGTTCGCCGTTGAGGTGGCTGACCACGAAGCCGACCAGCATGGCCAGCAGCATGGCCAGGGCAATGGCTTTGAGGCGGCGCAGCTGGGCGCGGCGGGGGTCAACCGATGGCGTGCTGTTCATCCCGGCAGTCTATCCGTCTGGATGCGAACACTGGGTGCTTGAGGCCCCCTGAGTCAGGGGGCAGCCGCGAAGCGGCGGGGGTTTGGGTGCAAAATTGCGAAGCCCGCGGTTTGCAAAGCAAATCGTGGGGCGGCAGCGCGCAGGCGATGACGCGCACCCCGGCCGTTGGCCGGCTACGCGGATCAGGGCGATTCGCTGACCTGCCGGCGAAGTGCCGCCAACTGGCCGCGCAGTGCGTCGTTTTCCAGCGTCAGCGCCACCACCCGCTGGCGCAGTTCGGCCGGGCCTTCGCCCAGCGCGTCGAGCGCCTCGGCGATCTCCGCTTCGCGGCTGGGGTGGACCTCCAGCCCGGTATCGGCGTCGTGCAGCACCTCCTGCGCCGGTTTGCGCGGCTTGCGCCGGGCATCGCGCACACGCTTGGCGGCCTGCTTCAGCTCATCCTTGCCCGCCACCGCAGCCGCGCGTTGTTCCTCTTCCGGCAGGTCGGCCACCGCCGCCGCCGCACTGATCGAGATCACCCCGCTCCTTACCGCCTCCACCAGTTCCGGCGCGGCCCGCTTGTGGATGCGTTCGATCATCGTCACCTGGTTGCTGCTGAGCCGCGCTTCACGCGCCATCTCGGCACGGCTGACCTTCGGTGCCGGCGCCCACGGCGGGCTGTCCTCATCCCCCTCGGGCGTGGCGTCGGCGATCTCGCCGTCGCTTTCGCGCTGCAGCTGGGCCTGCTCGATGCGGTGGCGCTCGGCCAGGATGTCGCGCTTGCGCAGCGCCAGCACACCGCGCTGGAAGTCGGACACGCTGCGCCGGCCCAGGTGCTGTTCGATCATCCAAAGGTGCACGTCGTCCATCGACTGGAAGCGGGTGTTCTGCACCGTCTGGAACGGCAGGCCGTGCTTCTGGCAGATGCCATAGCGGTTGTGGCCGTCCACCAGCACGTCGTTCCACAACACCAGCGCATCGCGGCAGCCCTCGGCCAGGATGCTGCGCTCCAGCGCCTCGTGCTCGTCGGCGGTCAGCGGGTCGATGTAGGCCTTGAGTTCTTCTTTGACGACGATTTCCATGCAATCGGGTACGCAGGCGGGACGTGACCGACCATTGTACCCGCCGGTCGCGCATCCGTTGCTGCTGCAACCATACCGCCGGGCAGCGCCGCCCCCATGGCAGAATCGGTCAGCTGTTCTTCCCGCACGTGAACGATGTCGACTCCCGCCGCTGTCCCTGCCGTCAATTCGCCCCGCCGTGTGCTGCTGGCCAGCCTGATCGGGACCACCATCGAGTTCTTCGACTTCTACATCTACGCCACGGCGGCGGTGCTGGTGTTTCCGCACCTGTTCTTTCCCGACAGCAGCGAGGGCGCCGCGCTGCTGCAGTCGCTGGCGACCTTCGCCGTGGCCTTCATCGCGCGGCCGGTGGGCTCGGCGGTGTTCGGCCACTATGGCGACCGGATCGGGCGCAAGGCCACCCTGGTCGCGGCACTGCTGACCATGGGCATCTCCACCGTGGCGATCGGGCTGCTGCCCACGCATGCCAGCATCGGCCTGCTGGCCCCGGCGCTGCTGGCGTTGTGCAGGTTCGGCCAGGGCCTGGGGCTGGGCGGCGAATGGGGTGGGGCGGTGCTGCTGGCCACCGAGAACGCACCGCCGGGCAAGCGCGCGTGGTACGGCATGTTCCCGCAGCTCGGCGCGCCGCTGGGCTTCCTGCTGTCGGCCGGTATCTTCCTGCTGCTCGGCCGCGCCATGAGCGATGCGGACTTCCTGCAGTGGGGCTGGCGCATGCCGTTCCTGGCCAGTTCGCTGCTGGTGGCGGTGGGCCTGTGGGTGCGCCTGAACATCCATGAGACCCCGCAGTTCAAGGCCGCGCTGGAGCGCAACGAGCGCGTGCGCCTGCCGATGTGGACGGTGCTGCGGCATCATCCGCGCACGCTGCTGCTGGGTACGCTGGGCGCGTTCGCCACCTTCGTGCTGTTCTACCTGATGACGGTGTTCACCCTGGGCCATGGCACCACCGTGCTGGGCTACAGCCGCGAACAGTTTCTGCTGCTGCAGATGGTCGGCATCCTGTTCTTCGCCGCCGGCATCCCGCTATCGGCCCGCTACGGCGACCGCTGGGGCACCCGGCGCACGATGATCGTGGCCAGCGGCCTGATCCTCGGCTTCGGCGTGCTGTTCGCACCGTTGTTCCAGGCCGGCCACCCGTGGCTGGTGGTCGGGTTCCTGGCGTTGGGGCTGTTCCTGATGGGGCTGACCTACGGTCCCTGCGGCACCTTCCTGGCCGAGATCTACCCGGTGCAGGTGCGCTACACCGGCGCCTCGCTGTCGTTCAACCTGGCCGGCATCCTCGGCGCCGCGCCGGCACCCTATGTGGCGACGTGGCTCGCCGGGCGCTTCGGTCTGGTCGCGGTCGGCTACTACCTGTGCCTGACCGCGGTAGTGACCATCCTGGCGCTGCTGGCCATGGGCCGCCCGCAGCGGGTCAGCGGAAGATCCGCTTGAGCGTGCGCCCCAGCCAGCTGCCCTGCTGGTGGTCGCGGGCGAACTGGTTCAGGTGCTGCTTGACCGACCCGGCATAGGCCTTGTCGTCGCCGCGGATGTGGTTGAACAGCCAGCGCGAGAGCATCGTGCGCAGCTCGTCGGTGACGTCCTCGCCGGCCTGGAAGCGCAGCCGGTACTCGGCCACGCGCTTGCCGAAGATCTCGTGCACGCGTTTGTGCGCGGCGCAGAACGGATAGCCGGCTTCCTCCATCAGTTCTTCCTCGAAGGCGAAGTGTGACATGGTGTAGTCCACCAGCTCGTCGATCACCTCGGCCACGGCCACCTTGTGCAGGCTGGTCTGCGCCACGTGCAGGTGGTTGAGCATCTCCACGATCCGCATGTGCTGGTGGTCGATCACCTCGATGCCGATGTTCAGGTCGTCCTGCCAGAGCAGAAGTGCCATGCTGCGTTCCCTGTGCTGTTCGCTGGGAACGACTCTAGGCAGGACAGGGCGACCCTGCGTTGATCTCGATCAAGGCACCAGCGCGGGTTCGCGCGCGGCGGTGGCCACGCCCGTGCTGCATACCCGGTTGCGCCCGGCAGCCTTGGCCAGGTACAGCTGGCGGTCGGCCTCGGAGATCAGCCCGTGCAGGGAATCGCCCTGCGCGCGCAGGCAGCACAGGCCGATGCTGACCGTCATGCGCAGGGTGGTGTGGCCCAGTTCGACCTGCAGCGCGGCCACTCGCTGGCGCAGGATTTCGAAGTAGCCAACCGCCTCGTCTTCTTCCAGCCCCGGTACCAGCAGGCAGAACTCCTCGCCACCGAAGCGGGCGATCAGGTCCTGTTCGCGCGCGTGGTCGGCCACGGCGGCGGCTACCGCGCGCAGGGCGTCATCGCCGGCTTCATGGCCGTGGGTGTCGTTGATGTGCTTGAAGTGGTCGATGTCGATCATCGCCACGGCGACCTGTTCGCCGTTCAGCTGCAGCTGCGGCAGCTGGCGCTGGCTCTGTTCGAGGAAGCAGCGGCGGTTCGGCAGGCCGGTCAGGAAATCGCGGGTGGCCAGGTCCTGCAGGGTGCCGATCAGCTCGAGCTGGTCAACGTTCTGCGACACCCGGCAGAAGAACTCCTCGCGCGAAAACGGCTTGCGCAGGAAGTCGTTGGCACCGTTCTTGAGGAAGCGCGGGATCAGCGACGGGTCGGTGTTGCCGGAGATCCCGATCACCGCCACCTTGTCGCGCGAACGCAGGGTGCGCAGCCGGCGGGTGAATTCCACCCCTTCCATGCCCGGCATTTCCTGGTCGACCACGGCCAGCCGGATCGCCGGATGCGCCTCGATCGCCTTCAGGCCTTCGGCGCCGTCGGCGGCCTCGTACACCTCATGGCCGTACATGCGCAGCAGCGAGGCGGCATACAGGCGTGCGGACATCGAATCGTCCACCACCAGCGCGGCGATACGCCGGTTTCGCTCCAGGCGCTGCACCAGCCATACCAGGTAGTCGATGCTGCCCGGGGTGTTCTTCAGTACGTAATCGATGATCTGCTGCTGCAGCACCCGCTTGCGCAGGTCCTCGTCGTACACGCCGCTGACCACGACCGTGCGCAGTCCGCGCGACAGGAAGTACTCCACCACGTTGTCGCGGTCGCCATCGGCCAGCACCAGCCCGGTCAGCACCAGGAACCAGCCCTTTTCCTCATCCAGCAGCCGCCCGGCCTCGGCCAGCGAGGTCGCCACCGACACCGGCAACTCCAGCCGCTGCTCGATGGCTTCCTTGAGCATCGTGGTGAACGTGCGCGAGTTCTCCACCAGCAGGATCCGCTGGGGGAGGTCATCACCGGGGTCGCTGTCGAAAGCGCCCTGAAACAGTACCGGCATGGTGCGTACGCTCGATATCCGAGAGGGTCGGAAACCATATCGGCGTCTTCACGCGCGACTTTAGGGTCAATCTTCGGATCTGTGAGGCGGGTGCTGCTGGGTGGGGTGGAGACCGACTGATGTGGCACGTGGCCTGCTTGAGGACCAGTAGGAACAATCAATCACAGGGAGGACAGAATGGGAGCCGGCGCACGCTCGGCTCGATGCCCAGTGACTACGATCGAGGGGTCAAGGCAGAACGATCAGACGATGGGTACCACATTCTCCGAGGTGACGCCGTTCCTGCAGTTCCTGCTGCCGGGGTTCCTTGCTGCCTGGATGTTCTACGGACTGACCTCCCATCCCAAACCGGGCCAGTTCGAGAGGACCATTGAGGCGTTGGTCTTCACGATCGTCGTGCAAGGTCTCACCGAGTTGATCCGGATGCTGCTGGAGGCGGTGGGACGACCACTGGCGATCGCAGCGTGGACGACTACCAGTCACCTTCTATGGTCGGTGATCGTTGCGATACTGTTGGGATCGGTCGTAGCGGCCGCAGTCAACAAGGACGTATTCCACACTTGGCTGCGAAAGAAGGGATTAACGTCACGCAGTGCGCATCCCAGCGAATGGTTCTGCGTTCTGGCCTCCCATTCTTCCGACGTCATTCTTCATCTGAAGGACGGCAGGCGGCTCACGGGCTGGCCCAAGGAATGGCCTGTGGATCCATGCCTGGGGCAGTTCTATCTTCAGGACCCTGCGTGGGTCCTCGAGGATGGGCCACCGCTCGTCCTTGATGCCCTCGATGGCATAATCATTCGTGCAGACGATGTTCGATGGGTCGAACTGTTACCCGCTAGAGGAGGGGACGATGGCATTTCTTCGTAAAGGGTCAAATCCGCCCCTCCCGGCTGGCCGGCGCCCCGACCCTGCCAATCCGGATGCGCCACCGCGCATCAAACGGCCTCAGCTTCCACCCAATCCGCCACCGGCCCCCAAGCGACCGTAGTGCCACGCCCTGCGTGGCAACTTCCATTCATCCCAGCACATCGCGCAGCTTGTACCAGGACATCGCCGCCACCAGCAGCGGCGTGCGCAGCAGCCGTCCGCCGGGGAACGGCCGGTGCGGAATGCGCTCAAACACATCGAGACGTTCGTTCTGCCCGGCAATGGCCTCGGCGATCACCGCCCCTGCCAGGCCGGTCGCTGCCACGCCGTGGCCGGAGAAACCCTGGGCGAAATACACCGTGGGCGTCAGCCGGCCCCAGTGCGGGGCCCGGTTGCGGGTGATGTCCACATAGCCGCCCCAGACCTGTTCCATGCCGACGTCGGCCAGCTGCGGGAACACCTGGTGCATGCGCCGGGTCATCACCCCGCGCAGGTTCGGCGGCGGCAGCGCCGAATAGCTGGCGCGGCCGCCGAACAGCAGCCGGTGGTCGGCGCTGAGCTTGAAGTAGTCCAGCGCCCAGCTGACATCGGCCACCGCCATGTCGTTGCGGATCAGGTCGCGGGCGCGCGCTGCGCCGAGTGGCGCGCTGGCGCCGATATAGGTGCCCACCGGCATGATCCGGCGTTCCAGTTCCGGCGCGATGCCCTGCAGCCAGGCATTGCCGGCGATCACCACCTGATTGGCGCTGACCGTGCCGCTGGCGGTGCGCAGCTGCGGGCGCGGGCCGCGCGCCAGCGCCAGCACCGGACTGGCTTCGTGGATCACCACGCCCAGGCTTTCCGCGGCGCGCGCCAGCCCCTGTGCATAGGCCAAGGGGTGCAGATGGCCGCTGGCGGCGTCGAACATCGCACCGCGGTAGCGCGGGCTGTCCAGCTGCTGGCGCAGGGTGCTGCGGTCCCACCACCGCAGGGGATAGTCATAACGCTCGGCCAGCGTCAGCAGGCCGCGCCGCAGCCCACGCTCCTGGCGTGCGCTGATCGGCACGCTGGCGTGGCCCTCGCGCCAGTCGCAGGCGATCGCGTACCGCTGCAGGCGCTGCCGCAGCAGCGCCATGCCTTCGCGCGAGTAGTCGAACAGCAGGCGGGCGTCGGCGTTGCCCACCAGCCGCTCCAGGGTATCCACCTCGCAGCCGTAGCCGACGATGGCCTGGCCACCGTTGCGGCCCGACGCGCCCCAGCCGACCCGCTGGGCCTCCAGTACCGTGACCCGGTAACCGCGTTCGGCCAGCGACAGCGCGGTGGACAGGCCGGTGTAACCGGCCCCCAGCACGCACACGTCGGTGGCCTGCTCGCCGCGCAGGGGAGGGCGCAACGGCTGGGCCGGCACGCTGTCGGCATACCAGCTGGGTGCGTGCGGCTGGCCGGCCGTGCTCGTCGCGGACTCGCTCATGCGCACAGCATGCCAGCAACCGGCGTGGACGGCAGGTGGCCGGGCGGTGAGGACGGCGGTTGCGCCCGTGCGGCGCGCAGGGGTAACGTGCCCGCATGGCCACCCGATCGCGTCCGCGCAAAGCTGCTTCTCCGTCGCGCAAGGCGGCCGCCCCGTCGCGCAAGGCGCCGTCACGCAAGGCGGCCGCGCCGGTCGCGGAGGAAAGCGCACTGCTGCGCTGGCTCAAGGAGCGCCGCATCACCGAGGTGGAATGCCTGGTGCCGGACATCACCGGCAATGCGCGCGGCAAGATCATCCCCGCCGACAAGTTCTCGCACGACTATGGCACCCGCCTGCCGGAAGGCATCTTCGCCACCACCGTTACCGGCGAGTTCCCCGACGACTACTACGAGCTGACCTCGCCGTCGGATTCGGACATGATCCTGCGCCCGGACCCGGATACCGTGCGCATGGTGCCGTGGGCGACCGACCCCACCGCGCAGGTCATCCACGACTGCTACACCAAGCACGGCGAACCGCACGACCTGGCCCCGCGCAACGTGCTGCGCCGGGTACTGGATGCGTACGCCGAACTGGGCCTGCGCCCGGTGGTGGCACCGGAGCTGGAGTTCTTCCTGGTGCAGAAGAACACCGACCCGGATTTCCCGCTGCTGCCGCCGGCCGGTCGCTCCGGTCGCCCGGAAACGGCGCGGCAGTCGTACTCGATCGACGCGGTCAACGAGTTCGATCCGATCCTCGACCTGATGTACGACTACTGCGACGCCATGAAGCTGGACGTGGACACCCTGATCCACGAATCCGGCGCGGCCCAGCTGGAAGTCAACTTCACCCACGCCAATGCGATGGACCTGGCCGACCAGGTATTCCTGTTCAAGCGCACCATGCGCGAATCGGCCATGCGCCACGGGGTGTACGCCACCTTCCTGGCCAAGCCGATGGAAACCGAGCCGGGCAGTGCCATGCATATCCACCAGAGCCTGGTGCGGATCAGCGACGGCCACAACGTGTTCAGTGGCGACAGTGGCGGCGAGGAGTTCAGTCCGCTGTTCGGCCATTATCTGGCGGGCCTGCAGAAGTACGTGCCGGCGGCGATGGCGTTCTTCGCGCCGAACGTGAATTCTTACCGGCGGCTGGTCTTCGGTGAGGTCTCGCCGAGCAATGTCCACTGGGGTTTCGACAACCGCACCTGTGGCCTGCGCGTGCCGATGGACACCCCGGAGAACATGCGGGTGGAAAGCCGCTTCGCCGGCTCCGACGCCAACCCCTACCTGGCCATTGCCGCCACCCTGGCCGCCGGCCTGCTGGGCATCCGCGAGCAGGGCTCGCCGACCGCGCCGGTCAGCGGCAGCGCCAAGGAGCTCGGTTACGACCTGCCACGCTCGCTGGGCGAGGCGCTGGACGGGCTGGAGGGGTGCCCGGCGCTGCGCGAGATGCTCGGCGAGCGTTTCTGCCGGGCCTATGTGTCGGTCAAGCGCAAGGAATACGAGACCTTCTTCCGGGTCATCAGCTCCTGGGAACGGGAATTCCTGCTGCTGAACGTCTGACCCCGGCCAGCCGCCCGATCAGGCATGGCCGTGAGGGCGGTGTGCTGGGAAAATGGCCAGCTGCCCGGTAGGCTGGCACCCGTCAGGCCGGTCTGCCCGGTTCCCCCACCCCGCACTGACCCGTGGAGCGTCCAATGAAGCTGCGAATCCTCACCCTCGGCGTTGCCGTCTCCCTGCTCAGCGCTTGCGGCGGTGGAAAACAGGACGACAGCAAGGTGCTGAACGTCTACAACTACAGCGATTACATCGCCGAAGACACCATTCCGAATTTCGAGAAGGCCACCGGCACCAAGGTGACCTACGACGTGTTCGACAGCGACGAGATGGTGGAAACCAAGCTGCTGGCCGGTGGCAGTGGTTATGACGTGGTGGTACCGACGCTGAATTTCTTCGGCCGCCAGATCCAGGCGGGCGTGTTCCTGCCGCTGGACAAGAGCAGGATCCCGAACCTGGCCAACCTCGATCCGGAGATGATGAAGCGCATCGCGCAGCAGGATCCGGACAACAAGTACGGCGTGCCGTACATGATCGGCACCACCGGCATCGGCTACAACGTGGAGATGCTCAAGGAGCGTTTCGGCGGCAGTAGCGAGATCGCCAACAGCTGGGACCTCATCTTCAAGCCGGAAAACATCGCGAAGATGAAGGATTGCGGGATCACGATCCTGGATACCCCGGCCGACATGATCCCGATCGCGCTGCACTACCTGGGCGAAGACCCGCACAGCCATGATCCGGCGGTGATCCAGAAGGCCGCCGACCTGCTCAAGGGCATCCGCCCGTATGTGCAGAACTTCCACTCCTCGCAGTATGTCGGCTCGCTGGCCAACGGCGGCACCTGCCTGGTGGTGGGCTGGTCGGGCGACATCATCCAGGCCCGCGACCGCGCCGCCGAAGCGGCCAACGGCGTGACCGTGGCCTATTCGATCCCGAAGGAAGGCGCGCCGCAGTGGTTCGACATGCTGGCCATTCCCAAGGATGCCAAGCACCCGGAAGCGGCCTATGCCTTCATCAACTACCTGCTCGACCCGAAGGTGGCGGCGGCCAACACCAACTTCATCCACTACGCCAACCCGGTGAGCGCGGCCACGCCGCTGGTGGACGAAGCGATCCGCAACGACCCGACCATCTACCCGCCGGCCGAGGTGGCCGCGAAGATGTTCACCTACTCGATCAACCCGCCGGAGGTGGACAAGCTGTACACCCGCCTGTGGACCGAGATCAAGACCGGGCGCTGAGCCCCTCCCGGAGCCGTTGCCCATGCCATTTGAAGCCAAGCCGGAAGGCGAGGTCGTCCCGGCCCTGGAGCCGGGCTATCTGTCCGTGCGCGCGCTGCGCAAGGAATTCGACGGCTTCGTCGCCCTGGATGACGTCAGCCTGGACGTGCGCAAGGGCGAGATCTTCGCCCTGCTGGGCGGGTCGGGCAGCGGCAAGTCGACCCTGCTGCGCTGCCTGGGTGGTTTCGAGACGCCCACCGCCGGCAGCATCGACCTGGACGGCCAGCGCATCAACGCGCTGCCGCCGTACCAGCGGCCGATCAACATGATGTTCCAGTCCTATGCGCTGTTCCCGCACATGAGCGTGGAGCAGAACATCGCCTTCGGCCTGAAGCAGGACGGGCTGACCCGCGATGCCATCCGTCGGCGGGTGGGGGAGATGCTGGAACTGGTGCAGCTGCAGGCGCTGGCCAAGCGCAGGCCGCACCAGCTGTCCGGCGGCCAGCAGCAGCGCGTGGCGCTGGCGCGGTCGCTGGCCAAGGGGCCCAAGCTGCTGTTGCTGGACGAGCCGATGGGCGCGCTGGACAAGAAACTGCGCTCGCAGATGCAGATCGAACTGGTCAACATCATCGAAACGTCCGGCGTGACCTGCGTGATGGTCACCCACGACCAGGAAGAGGCTATGACCATGGCCACCCGCATCGCGGTGATGGATGCCGGCTGGATCCAGCAGGTCGGCAAGCCCGACGAGATCTACGAGCAGCCGGCCAACCGGTTCGTGGCCGGGTTCATCGGTTCGGTCAACCTGTTCGAAGGCGTGATCGACGAAGACCTGCCCGAGTACGTCACCGTGCGCACGCCGCTGTTCCCGGCGCCGATCTACGTCGCCCACGGCATCACCGGCTACGAAGGACAGGAAGTGGCGTTCGCGCTGCGCCCGGAGAAGGTGATGATCGGCAAGGAAGAACCGGCCGGCGACACCAACAAGGCGCAGGGGGTGATCGAGGAGATCGCCTATTTTGGCAGCCATTCGGTCTACCACGTGCGCCTGCCCGGCGGGGCCAAGGTGCTCAGCAACTTCGCCAACTCGCAGCGCTGGGCCAGCGACGGCCTGACCTGGGGCGACAGCGTGTGGGTGCACTGGCGCGACAACGACGGCGTGGTGCTCACCTCATGAGCGCCACCGGCTGGAAGCGCTGGCTTCCCGGGACGCGCAGCGGCGTGATCGCCGCGCCGTACCTGTGGCTGCTGCTGTTCTTCGCGGTGCCGTTCGTGATCATCCTGATGATCTCGTTCGCGCGCACCCAGGTCGGCTCGCCGCCGTACACCTGGCTGCTGGAATACGTGGACGGTGCGTTTTCGCTCAAGCTGAGCCTGGGCAACTACGCGGCGCTGGTCAGGGACAGCCAGTATGTGCTGGCCTACCTGAGTTCGATCAAGATCGCGGTGATCGCCACGCTGTTCACCCTGTTGATCGGCTATCCGATGGCGTACGTGATCTCGCGGATGTCGCCGGCGGCGCGCAACGTGGCGATGATGCTGGTGGTGCTGCCGTCCTGGACCTCGTTCCTGATCCGCGTGTATGCCTGGATCGGCATCCTCGACCGCAACGGCCTGCTCAACCAGGTCCTGCTCAAGATCGGGTTGATCGATGCGCCGCTGCAGATCCTGTACACGCCGACCGCCGCGTACATCGGCATCGTCTACTGCTACCTGCCGTTCATGGTGCTGCCGCTGTACGCCAACCTGGTGAAACTGGACCACCGCCTGCTGGAAGCCGCCTACGACCTCGGTGCCAAACCCTGGCAGGCGTTCCTGAAGATCACCCTGCCGCTGTCGCGCACCGGCATCATTGCCGGCTGCATGCTGGTGATGATTCCGGCCGTGGGCGAATTCGTGATCCCGGAAATGCTGGGCGGACCCGACACGCTGATGATCGGTCGGGTGCTGTGGGGCGAGTTCTTCAACAACCGCGACTGGCCCACCGCCTCGGCCGTGGCGATCGTCATGCTGGCCCTGCTGCTGGTACCGATCCTGCTGTTCAACCGGGTGCAGCAGCGTGCGCTGGAAGGGAAGCTGGCATGAGCATGGTCCGCCGCAACCGGTGGCTGGGCTGGTCGGTGCTGGGGCTGGGCTTTGCTTTCCTGTACCTGCCGATCCTGCTGTTGATGATCTACTCGTTCAACGCATCCAAACTGGCCACGGTGTGGTCGGGTTTCTCCACGCGCTGGTACGGCGAGCTGTTCAACAACCGGCAGATCCTCGACGCGCTGTGGGTCAGCCTGAAAGTGGCGTTCTGGACCGCCAGCGCGGCCACGGTGCTGGGCACCATGGCAGCCATGGTGATGACCCGTTTCAAGCGCTTCCCCGGCAAGACCGTGTTCGGTGCACTGATCACCGCACCGCTGGTGATGCCGGAAGTGATCCTGGGCTTCTCGCTGATGACCCTGCTGGTGGCGATGGGCGGCATTCCCGGTTTCCCCAGCCGCGGCGTGGGCAGCATCTGGATCGCGCACGTGACCTTCACCCTGTCCTTCGTGACCGTGATCGTGTCCTCGCGCCTGCAGGAACTGGACCGTTCGCTGGAGGAAGCCGCGATGGACCTGGGCGCGAGCCGGCTGAAGGTGTTCTTCCAGATCACCCTGCCGATCATCGCCCCGGCGCTGGTGGCCGGCTGGCTGCTGGCCTTCACCCTGTCGCTGGACGATGTGGTGATCGCCAGCTTCGTCGCCGGACCGAACTCGACCACCCTGCCGATGAAAGTGTTCGCGTCGGTGCGCATGGGGATCAAGCCGGAGATCAATGCGCTGGCCACGTTGATGGTGCTGGCAGTATCGATCGCGGCGGTGATTGGCTGGTTCATCACCGCGCGAAGCGAGAAGCGGCGCCAGCGCGACATGCAGATGGCATTGCAGGAAAAGGGCTGACGGCTGCCGGGCAGTGCCCGGCGCTACGGCGCCGGGGCGGGTCGCTGCCGAAACGCAATGTCGCACCCGTGCTGCCCTGTCGGCCAGACCCGGCAACATCCGGCTCACGAAGGCAGGCGCAGAATGGTCGCCTGTCTTCTGGAGATGCGCGATGACCGTCGAGATCGTCAACCCCGCCACGGGCGTGGTCACTTACCGTCACGAACTGCTCACGAACGAGGCCATCGAGCAGCGCCTTGCCGCGGCCGCCGGGGCGTTCCCGAAATGGGCGGGGCAGTCGCTGCAGGCTCGCGGCGTGGTCCTGCGTGGCATCGCGGCTCAGCTGCGCGCGCGCAGGGACGAGATCCAGCGCGCGATGACCAGCGAGATGGGCAAGCTCAAGGGCGAGGCGCTGGCCGAGGTGGAGAAGTGCGCGCTGGCGTGCGAGTACTACGCCGACCACGCTGCCGACTACCTCAAGCCGCAGTTGATCGATACCGAAGCCCAGCGCAGCTATGTGCGCTACGAGCCGATCGGCTGCGTGTTCGCGGTGATGCCGTGGAATTTCCCGATCTGGCAGGTGTTCCGCTTCCTCGCCCCGGCCTTCATGGCCGGCAACGTGGCGCTGCTCAAGCACGCCAGCAACGTGCCGCAGTGCGCCGACCTGATCCTGGCCGCGTGCCGCGACGGTGGCCTGCCCGAAGGCGTGTTCGACGTGCTGCACATCGACAACGACCAGGCCGCCGAGGTGCTGCGCGACAGGCGGGTCAAGGCCGTGACCCTGACCGGCAGCGAGCGGGCAGGGCGCTCGATCGCGGCCAACGCCGGCGACCAGCTGAAGAAATGCGTCATGGAGCTGGGCGGCAGCGATGCGTTCGTGGTGCTGGACGATGCCGATCTTGAGAAGACCGTCGCCGCTGCGGTGAAGTCGCGCTTCGACAACAGCGGGCAGACCTGCATTGCGGCCAAGCGCTTCATCGTGGTCGATGCGATCGCCGATGCGTTCGTGGAGAAGTTCGTGGCCGCCGCCGCTGACCGCGTGTATGGCGACCCGCAGGACGAGAAGACCACGCTGGCGCCGATGGCGCGGGCGGATCTGCGCGACGAGCTGCACAAGCAGGTACAGGCCAGCGTGGCCAAGGGTGCGACGGTGCTGCTGGGAGGCGAGCCGGTAGCCGGCACCCATGCCGGCTATCCGGCGACGATCCTGGACAACGTGGTGCCGGGCATGCCCGCGTACGAGGAAGAGCTGTTCGGGCCGGTGGCCGCCATCCTGCGTGTGCGCGACGACGAGGACGCGCTGCGCGTTGCCAACGACACCACCTTCGGCCTGGGTGGCAGCGTGTGGAGCGCCGATGCGGTGCGCGCCGAAGGCATCGCCAAGCGCCTGGAATGCGGCGCCGCCTTCGTCAACGCCATCGTCAAGAGCGACGTACGGCTGCCATTCGGCGGCAGCAAGCGTTCGGGATTCGGCCGTGAGCTGGCTGACCACGGCATCCATGAGTTCATGAACATCAAGACGGTTTACGTGGCGTGATGCGGGTGACGAACAACGGTCGTCACCTACCGGGTCTCGCGGTAGGTATCGACCGTTGGTCGATACGGTCTACAACCAACGCGCGCGCTTGAACAACCCGTACAACCCTACGCAGATCGCGCCCACCCCGACGATCATCGCCGGGTAGGCCCACGGTTTGTCCAGCTCGGGCATGTGCGCGAAGTTCATGCCGTACCAGCTGGTGATCAGGGTGGGGGCGGCCAGCAGCGCCGCCCAGGCGCCGAGCCGCTTCACGGTTTCGCCCTGCGCCAGGGTCACCAGCGACAGGTTCACGTTCAGCGCCGTCCCCAGCATTTCACGCAGGGTGTCGATCACATCGCTGATCCGCACCGCATGGTCATGCACGTCGCGGATGTACAGCTTCACTTCGTCGGGAATCAGCTCGCCGGGGTAGCGGCGCAGCTGCGCCAGCACGTCCTGCAGCGGCGCTACCGCCATGCGCATCTTGTTCAGTTCGCGCTTGAGCTCATACAGCCGCACCACCGTGCTGCGCTGGTAGCTGTCGGCGAAGATGTCCTTTTCCAGCGAATCCAGGGTGTCGCGGAAATCGGTGGTGATCGGCAGGTAGTTGTCGACCACGAAGTCCAGCACGCCATACAGGCAATACGACGCGCCCATGGTCAGCAGCTGCGGCTCGCGCTCGACCCGTGCGCGTACCGGCGCGTAGGAGAGCGATGCGCCGTGGCGCACCGTGACCAGGAAGCGTGGGCCGAGGAAGGCATGGGTCTCGCCGTACTCGATGCGGTCCTGCACCCGCTGCGCGGTGGTCACCACCACGAACAGGGTATTGCCGTAGGCCTCGACCTTGGGCCGCTGGTGCGCGTTGCGCGCATCGTCGATCGCCAGGTCGTGCAGGTTGAACTCTTCCTGCAGCTTCAGCAGCACCGCATCGGCGGGATCGTACAGGCCCACCCAGACGAAGCCATTGTTGCTGGCGATCACATCGCTGATCGCATCCAGCGCGATGTCGTGGCGCTTGCCCTGGTCGTCGTAGTGCACGCAGTTGATGACGCAGGCGGGATTGTCGGTGCTCGTGCTTTCCATGGGCGATATCCTGCGTCAGTGGCCCGTGACAGCCGGGTCACGACGGCCCAGTACCCAGGCCAGCGCTACGTGCAACGGCAGCATCAGCACGATCCACTGCAGGTTGATCTGCGGCTGCAGGGTCAGCCAGTGCAGCACCAGGCCCAGCCCGGACAACGCCGCCACCGACCACGCCAGGACCCGGAACCAGGTGCGCGGGGTGCGCCCGCGCAGCAGGGTGATCGCGCCCGGCAGCAACAGCAGGCACAACGGCGACAGCTGCAGCAGGTTGCGGTTGGCCCAGGCCGCGTGGTGCGCACTGAAGCCCCACAGGAAGGTCAGCAGCGCGCCGGCGATCCCGCAGAACAGCCACACCGGCAGCGCCAGTCCGCCCAGCAGGCGACGCCGGCGGCGCAGCGCGAATACGCCGGCGGCCATCAACAGCCCGCACAGCAGCCAGGGCCACCACTGCCGCGCGGACTCGGCCGGCTCCGGCGCGATCCGGTGCGGAAGCAGTTCCTGCTCGGCCTGCACTAGCGGTCGGCCCTCGCTGTTGCGCACCTCGCGCAGTGCCGCGGCCAGGCGCATCGGCACGAAGGCTTCCTGCCAGCGCGACAGCGGCTGGTCGGCGAACGGGCCCAGGCCGATGTCGAAGCCCAGCCACATCCAGGGCGCAGGCGAGGCCAGACGCACCGATTCGCTGCGGTAGGTGTTGCCGCGCGAGCGCCCGGACAGCTGCGAATGCAGCCCGCCGCCCAACGCACCATCGATCGCGTCGCGCACCATCGTGGCGCAGTTGGCGGTGTAGTAATCGTAGCGGTAGCGGGCGTTTTCCGGCCGGGCGCGCTCGGCCAGCGAGGCGGCCAGCGTGCGGGCCTGGTCGGGCGTGAGGTCCAGCCACTGCAGGTGCGCGCCACGGCCGCTGTCGCGGTAGTAGGAAAGGTCCTGTTCCAGCGGCAGGGCGACCAGGTAGTACATCATGTCGCCGCGGATGAAGCGGCTGATGAAGTCGGGTTCGCTCGGGTCGAAGTAGCCGAAGTTGTACGAGGTGGCCGCACCGGTTTCCGGATCGACCACCACGATGGCGTCATGCCCGAAGCGCTCGAAGAAGATCTCGCCGGGTTGCATGGTGACGATGCCGATGCGCGGCGGCGGCGTTTCCGCCGCCGGCGCCGCAACCGGCGCGGGCGCGGGCTCGGGGGCGGCCAGGGCGGCCGCCGGCAGGCTGGCCAGGACCAGCAGGAACAACAGGCGGCACAACGGCCACCGCATCAGCAGGGGCCGCATGGCGTGGGTCAATCCTCGATGGAGGTGTCGGGCGGCAGCACGGTGACGTGGAACGCCTGCACGCGCCGCGCGTCGGCACGGGCGACCCGGAACACGAAGCGGTCCAGGGTCAGTTCGTCGCCGGTTTCGGGCAGGTGGCCGATTGCCTCGGTGACCAGCCCACCGATGGTGTCGTAGTCATCGTCGGGGAACGCGGCGCCGAAACGCTCGTTGAAATCCCCGATCGGCGTCAACGCATCGACCACGTACTGGCCGTCGGCCTGGATCGCGATCTGCGCGGTGTGGTCTTCGGCCTCGTCATGCTCGTCGTCGATCTCGCCGACGATCTGTTCCAGCACGTCCTCGATGGTGACCAGCCCGGCGACACCGCCGTACTCGTCGACCACGATCGCCATGTGGTTGCGCGACAGGCGGAATTCCTTGAGCAGCACGTTGAGCTTCTTGGCCTCGGGAATCAGCACCGCCGGGCGCAGCAGCTCACGCACGTTGGCCGGACCGTTGTCGGCGACCACGCCGCGCAGCAGGTCCTTGGCCAGCAGCACGCCGAGGATGTCGTCCTTGTTGTCGCCGTGCACCGGGAAGCGCGAATGGCCGGATTCGACCACCTGCTTCATCAGCTCCAGGAACGGCGCCTCCACCGGCAGCGACACCATCTGCGAACGCGAAATCATCACGTCGCCAACGGTCAGCTCGGCGACCGAAATCGCACCTTCCATCATCCGCAGCGTGTCCGCGGCGATCAGGCCGTCGTCATGCGCGGTGTGCAGGACCGCCACCAGCTCGTCGCGGGTGTGGGGTTCGCCGGAGAAGGCAGAGGTCAGGCGTTCGAGCCAGCTGCGCTTCTTTTCATTTTGCTCCGCAACGGAGCCACTACTGTCGTCTTCAGACATCTCTGCAAAAAAGGCACCCGGCGAGCCGGGCGTTGGATCCAGTCTATCAGGATGCGGGCCGCTGTCAGCGGTGCTCCGGTAGGGTGTTCACGGACGGGGGCAGGGTACCGGCCGGGGCGTCGCCGGGCGGCGGCGCCTGCTCGTCCTCGGCGGGCAGGTCCAGGCTGTAGGTGCAGCCGGCCAGGGTCTTGCCGGGGTGGGTCTTGACCGTGGACAGGCTCAGGATGATCGATTCGATCATCGGTTCGCCAGTGCGCGGGTCGGTCACGTCGCGGCTGACCACTTCACGGCCGGCCATGAACTTCTCCGGGGTGTCGACCCCGTCCTCCAGTGCCAGCGCCTTGGCCATCGGCCGCGGGTCGGCCACGTCCAGGATCGCCATGATGCTGGCCCCGGATACCGCCACGTACTCGGTGGATTGGCCGAACACGGTCAACGGCGCAGCCAGGCGGAACTCGCTCATGAACGGGTTGGTCGGCGGCAGTGGCTGCATGCCGTTGGCCACGGCCTTCAGCGGGTCGGCCACCACCGGCGCCACCGCGTCATGGTCGGCCACGCGCTGGCGGCATTCGATCAGGGCCGCCAGGTCCAGCCGTGGGGCGGTGTCGCCCGCCGTGGGCGGCGCGGCCGGGGCGGCGTGGACCGGGGCGGACGCCAGGGCCAGCAGGCCCAGGCAGGCAGTGCGCAGGAGGTTCATGCGAAGGAGTCCGTCAGGAAAAGGGCGGCTCAGCGCTCGCCGGCATACGGGTCGGCGATGCCCAGGTCGGCCAGGATCTCGCGCTCCAGCTGTTCCATCGCTTCGGCTTCCTTGTCGTCCTCATGGTCCCAGCCCAGCAGGTGCAGCGCGCCGTGCACGGTCAGGTGCGCATAGTGCGCATTGAGCGCCTTGCCCTGTTCTTCCGCCTCGCTGGCCACCACCGGCGCGCAGATCACCAGGTCACCCAGCAGCGGGAATTTCACCCCCTTGGGCAGGCCTTCCGGCAGCTCGGCCGGGAAGCTCAGCACGTTGGTGGCGTAGTCCTTGCCCCGGTAATGGCGGTTCAGCGACTGGCCTTCCTTCGCGTCGACCAGCCGGATCGCCAGGTCGGCCTCGCGGATGCGGCCCTTCAAGGCGGCGGCCACCCACTTGCGGAAACTCACTGCCGACGGCAACCCGGCCCGGGGCAGGGCATAGCTGACGGCAACATCGAGGCGGACGGGGCCCTTGGTCATGGCAATACCGGTGTTTCGCTACAGGAGGGACGCATTATCGCGCGCCCCGCTGCGACACGCCACGCGTGTCCCGGTGCCGCCCGGATGGCCCCGTCAAGCATCCGGCTTCACCTGCTGCAGGTCGCGCCGGTCGTACGCGCCGACGATCCGCGCCACCAGCGGGTGGCGCACCACGTCGCGCGCTTCGAAGAACGTGAAGCTCACCCCGTCCACGTCGCGCAGCACCTCGACCGCATCGCGCAGGCCCGACTTCACGTGCTTGGGCAGGTCGGTCTGGGTCAGGTCGCCGGTCACCACGGCGGTGGAGCCGAAGCCCAGCCGGGTCAGGAACATCTTCATCTGCTCCACCGTGGTGTTCTGCGCTTCGTCCAGGATCACATAGGCATCGTTGAGGGTGCGCCCGCGCATGTAGGCCAGCGGCGCGATCTCGATGACATTCTTCTCCAGCAGCTTGATCACCTTTTCCACGCCGAGCATTTCATACAGGGCGTCATACAGCGGGCGCAGGTACGGGTCGACCTTCTGGCTCAGGTCGCCGGGCAGGAAGCCCAGCTTCTCGCCGGCCTCCACTGCCGGGCGCACCAGGATCAGGCGCTGCACGCGCGCTTCGTTCAGCGCATCCACCGCGCTGGCCACCGCCAGGAAGGTCTTGCCGGTGCCGGCCGGGCCGATCCCGAAGTTGATGTCATGGGTGGCGATCTGGTGCAGGTAGCGGGCCTGGTTGGCGCCTCGCCCGCGCACCGTGCCGCGCTTGACCTTGATCGCGACCTCCTGCGCTTCGTAGCTGCGCTCGACCACGTGCTCCACGTTCGCCTGGTTGAGGCGCAGGTGGATGGCGTGGCTGTCGAAGCGGGTCTCGGCCGCTTCCTGGTACAGCGCTTCGATCAGCGCCTGCGCTTCCTCGGTCACCGCCTTCGGTCCGGTCACCCGGAACACGTGCCCACGGTTGGCGATCTCCACGCCGAGCTTGAGTTCGATCTGGCGCAGGTGTTCGTCGAAGGGGCCGGCCAGGTTGGCCAGGCGTTCGGTGTCTTCGGGAGCCAGGGTGAAGTCGCGATGTGACAGTGCGGTCATTGCGTGCGGCGGCGGCAGGTGGAAAGACAGGGTAGCGCGCGCCCGGAGGCCCCGCCACAGGGTCCCGGTTCTCCACAGCGGCTGTGCAGCAGCGGTGCAGCAACCTGTGGATAGCCGACGGCAGCCTTACTGCGGCAACGCTGTCACAGTCGTGGTCAAAAAATGGACATGTGCGGGGGGTTTTCCACACCGGCTGTGGGCGGCTGCGGGAGAAACGTGTGGATAACCGTCGCTAGGCCAATGGCGGCAAGGGGCGGCCAGGGGTGATCATTTGCTGACCAGCCGCGCAGCCATGCAGCCACGCAGCCACGCAGCCACGCAGGGCGTGGCTCTACGCTGGTGGCGGGGATCCCGTAGAGCCACGCCCTGCGTGGCTGCGCGGTACCCGATCAGGCAACCACCAGCCGCCCACGCAATGAGTTGCTGTACGCCTCGGTGATCTCCACATCCACCAGCTGCCCGACCAGGCGCGCCTGCCCCGGGAAATTCACCGAGCGCATGTTTTCGGTCTTGCCGGTCAGCTCGTTGGGGTCGCGCCGCGACGGGCCCTCCACCAGCACGGTCTGCACGGTGCCGATCATCGCCTGGGAGATGGCCGCAGCCTGCTCATTGATGCGTGCCTGCAGGCGCGACAGGCGTGCATGCTTTTCCGCGTCGGAAGTGGTGTCTTCCAGATCAGCCGCCGGAGTGCCGGGACGGCGCGAATAGATGAAGGAGAAGCTGTGGTCGAAGCCTACGTCTTCGATCAGCTTCATGGTCTTCTCGAAGTCCGCTTCGGTTTCGCCGGGGAAGCCGACGATGAAGTCCGAGCTGATCGAGATGTCCGGGCGCACCGCGCGCAGCTTGCGGATCTTGGCCTTGAACTCCAGCGCGGTGTAGCCGCGCTTCATCGCCGACAGCACGCGGTCGCTGCCGGCCTGCACCGGCAGGTGCAGGAAGTTGGCCAGCTGCGGCACGTCGCGGTACGCATCCACCAGCGAGTCGCTGAATTCAAGCGGGTGCGAGGTAGTGAAGCGGATCCGGTCGACCCCGTCGATCTCGGCGATGGTGCGGATCAGCAGGCCCAGGTCGGCCACCTCGCCCTCCCCATACGGGCCGCGATAGGCATTCACGTTCTGGCCGAGCAGGTTGATCTCGCGCACGCCCTGCGCGGCCAGCTGCGCCACCTCCACCACCACGTCCTCGAACGGGCGGCTGACTTCGGTGCCGCGGGTGTAGGGCACCACGCAGAACGAACAGTACTTGGAGCAGCCTTCCATGATCGACACGAACGCCGAACCGCCTTCGGCGCGGGGCTCGGGCAGGCGGTCGAACTTCTCGATTTCCGGGAAGCTGATGTCGACCTGCGATTTCCCGGATTCGCGGCGCTGGCGGATCAGTTCGGGCAGGCGGTGCAGGGTCTGCGGGCCGAACACCAGGTCCACGTGCGGGGCGCGCTTGATGATCGCCTCGCCTTCCTGCGAGGCCACGCAGCCGCCCACGCCGATGATCACGCCCCGGCCGTTGTTCTTCAGCGCCTTCCAGTACCCGAGCTGGCTGAACACCTTCTCCTGCGCTTTCTCGCGGATCGAGCAGGTGTTCATCAGCAGCACGTCGGCCTCGGCCGGGTCGTCGGTCAGCTCCAGCCCCTCTTCGGCGGCGAGCACGTCGGCCATCTTGCCCGAGTCATACTCGTTCATCTGGCAACCGTGGGTCTTGATGTAGAGCTTGCCGCGCACCGGGCCGGTCACCTGCGGGCGCGCGCCGGGCAGGGGCAGCAGGTCGGGGCGGGGCGATGGGGTGTCACGGGGGGCAGGCACGGGGGTGCCGGCCGAGGTCGGCAGGGTCGAAGCTGGCGTCCCGGTCATGGCGCTTATTCCAGTCGGGTGGGCGGGCAGGCAGCCAGGGCGGGCTGCCGGAGTAGCCGGCGATTGTACCCCGGGGGCGGCGGCCACGCAGGTCGTGGCGCTACGGGGTAGAGCCACGTCCTGCGTGGCTGCGATCTGTGACCCGGGGCAGGGTCCAACGTAAAGACCCCGTCAAAGACTTGGCAACGGCGCGCGAAACGGAGACACTCGCGCCCATGAAGGGGATCTTGGGGATCGCTGCGCTGGCCTTGGCTGCGCTGACCGCTATGCCGGCCAGTGCGGGCACGCTGTACAAGTGCGTCGGCGCCGACGGCATTCCCAGCTATGTCAGCAAGCGTGTTTCCGGCGCGAGCTGCAGCGTGGTCAGCAACTACCGCCCCGACCGCAGCACCCCGCGCCGCTACGTCTCACCGCCGACGCCCGCCCCCATGCCGGCCGCGACCGCAGCGGCTCCTGCAGCGCCCGTCGCCGACGGTGCCGGTTCGGCCACGGCACTGGCTCCGACCCCGGCACCGGTCCAGCCCGCTACCGTGCTGACCGCAGCGCCTGCGCCCGCGCCGCGCGGCGCCAAGGCCGGGCGAGTCGTCTCCGGGCAGGTCTACTCCTATATGCAGGATGGCGTGCGCCACTACACCAGCCGGCGCCCGGCGCAGGTGGCCAGCCTGGGCCAGGTCCGCACCATCCACTACAGCTTCATCGAGCGCTGCTACGCGTGCGGCGCCAATCCGGGCGTCAACTTCGGCGCGGTGCGGCTCAACACCACCGCCTTCCAGTCTGAAATCTCCGCCGCCGCGCGCGAGTTCGGGGTCGAAGAGGCGATCGTGCGCGCGATCATCCATGCCGAATCGGCCTACAACCCGACCGCGCTCAGCCGCGCCGGCGCGCAGGGCCTGATGCAGCTGATGCCGCCGACCGCGCGCCGCTTCGGTGTCACCGACTCCTACGACGCCGCGCAGAACATCCGCGGCGGCGTGCAGTACCTGTCGTGGCTGCTCAAACGCTTCAATGGCAATCTGACCCTGGCTGCGGCCGGGTACAACGCCGGCGAGGGCGCGGTCGATCGCCACGGGGGCGTGCCGCCCTACAGCGAGACCCAGTACTACGTGAAGCGCGTAGCCCTGTTGGCCGACCGCTATCGCGGCGCCACCGCGTCCACGCAGTAGTACCCACACGCGTTCGGCCGCATTGCGAAGGCCGGCCAACGGCCGGCGCTACCGACGTCGACGCTGGCCGTGGGCCGGTTCGATCAATTTCGGCGATGCCTTGGTAGCGCCGGCCGTTGGCCGGCCCTCGTGCTCTCACCACCATTGTGTCGCCGAGTCAGGTTCCGCTATAGTCGATCAGGATTCATTGTGGACTGGCCCCCACCGGTCTGCTGGCAGCCTCAAGCTACCTAAATCAATATCGGAGTGCCGGATGGCCAACGATGGGGTAAACGATCCAGTCAACACTGGACGTCGACGATTTCTTTCAGCAACCACTGCAGTGGTGGGAGCGGTCGGCGTCGGTTTCGCAGCAGTTCCGTTCATCAAGTCCTGGAATCCCAGTGCCCGCGCCAAGCTGGCCGGTGCGCCCGTGACCGCCGACATCAGCGCGTTGCAGGAAGGCCAGCGACTGGTCATGGAGTGGCGTGGCCAGCCGATCTGGATCGTCAGGCGCTCCAAGGCGATCCTCGAGGCACTGCCCAGTCTGGATGGGCGCCTGAGGGATCCCGAGTCCAAGGTCGCCGACCAGCAGCCGGCCTACGTCCTCAAGCAGAACCCCGAATTCCGTTCGATCAAGGCCGAGGTCTCGGTCCTGGTCGGGCTGTGCACGCACCTGGGCTGCTCGCCCGAGATGGTGGCCGAGATCCGCCCCGAGCCTTACGACCCGGAATGGAAGGGCGGCTACTTCTGCCCCTGCCACAAGTCCCGGTTCGACATGTCCGGGCGCGTCTTCGATGGCGTTCCGGCGCCGATCAACCTGCTGGTGCCGCCGCACCATTACCAGGATGACAGCACCATCATCATCGGCGTCGATCCGCAGGGGGCAGCCTGATCATGGCCAACATCCTTTCCCGTACCGCCACCGGCGTCGCCGACTGGGTCAACGCCCGCGCGCCCGGGTTGATGCCGGTGTACCGCAAGCACGTGAGCGAGTACTACGCGCCGAAGAACTTCAACCTCTGGTACTACTTCGGTTCGCTGGCCCTGCTGATCCTGGTCAACCAGATCGTGACCGGCATCTTCCTCACCATGCATTACAAGACCAGCGCTGCCGAAGCGTTCGCCTCGGTCGAGTACATCATGCGCGACGTCGAGTGGGGCTGGCTGATCCGCTACATGCACTCCACCGGGGCCTCGCTTTTCTTCATCGTGGTCTACCTGCACATGTTCCGCGGCCTGATGTACGGCAGCTACCAGAAGCCGCGCGAGCTGGTCTGGATCCTGGGCATGCTGATCTACCTGGTGCTGATGGCCGAAGCGTTCATGGGCTACGTGCTGCCGTGGGGACAGATGTCGTTCTGGGGCGCGAAGGTGATCATCTCGCTGTTCGGCGCCATTCCGGTGATCGGCAACGGGCTCACCGAATGGATCATGGGCGACTACCTGCCCAGCGACGCCACCCTCAACCGCTTCTTCGCCCTGCACGTGATCGCGCTGCCGCTGGTGCTGCTGCTGCTGGTGGTACTGCACCTGGGGGCGCTGCATGAAGTGGGTTCCAACAACCCGGACGGTGTCGAGATCAAGAAGGGGCCGAAGGGCAACCGCTGGTCGGCCACCGCGCCCACCGATGGCATTCCGTTCCATCCGTACTACACGCTCAAGGACGGCGTGGGTGCCGGTTTCCTGCTGGTCCTGGCCGCGTTCATCATCTTTTTCGCGCCGGGCTTCGGCGGGCTGTTCCTGGAACACGACAACTTCACCGAGGCCAACCGCCTGGTCACGCCCGAGCACATCAAGCCGGTGTGGTACTACACGCCGTACTACGCGATGTTGCGCGTGGTGCCCAACAAACTGGGCGGCGTGATCGTGATGTTCTCGGCGATCGCGATCCTGTTCCTGGTGCCCTGGCTGGACCGCGCACGGGTCAAGTCCTACCGCTACCGCGGCCTGCTGTCGAAGGGTCTGCTGGGCATGTTCGCGGTGTGCTTCATCTGGCTCGGGGTGATTGGTTCGGGCCCCGGTACCGACGCGCATGAAACCTACGTCGGGCGCGTGCTGACCTTCCTCTACTTCGCCTTCTTCATCACCATGCCGATATGGACCAAGCTGGACAGGACCAAGCCGGTACCGGACCGGGTGACCACGCATGACTGACCACTGGATTGTCCGGCTGGCCTGCGCGGCCGCCCTGCTGCTGGCCAGCACCGTGGCCGGTGCCGCCGAAGGCGGCAAGACCCTGCAGGCCGGCAACGACCTGGGCGACCGCGCCTCGCTGCAGCGGGGTGCGCAGCTCTACATGAACTACTGCTCCGGCTGCCATGCGCTGAAGTACCTGCGCTATTCGCGCATGGCGCAGGACCTGGGGCTGAGCGAAGAAGAGGTCATGAACAACCTCAACTTCACCGGCGTGCCGATCGGCGAACCGGTCCCGGTGACGATGCCGCACGACCAGGCCGAGAAGTGGTTCGGCAAGATGCCGCCGGACCTGAGCCTGATCTCGCGGGTGCGGGGCAGCGACTGGGTCTACACCTACCTGAAGTCGTTCTACCTCGACACCAGCCGGCCGCTGGGCTGGAACAACGCGCTGTTCCCGAACGCGTCCATGCCCAACCCGTTATGGGAAATGCAGGGCCTGCAGCACGCGGTGCTGGGCAAGCCCGAAGCGGCAGGCGCCGATGCACCGGTGACCGGCCTGAAACTGGTCCAGCCCGGGACCCTCGATCCGGGCCAGTACGACCAGGCGGTGCGCGACATCACCAACTTCCTCGAATACGCCGGCGAGCCGGCCGCGTTGAAGCGGCAGCAGCTGGGCGTGTGGGTGGTTCTGTTCCTGGCCCTGCTGACCTTCCTGGCGTACCTGCTGAAAAAGGAGTACTGGAAGGACGTGCACTGAGTCCGTGCGATTGGCATTGCCGATCGATGTGCCTACATCGATCGGCCTATTGGCTTTTGTGATGGGCAGTTGCACACTCGGGTACTGTGACGACTGTCGGCAATGGGCCGGCGGCGCCGACGCAGTCGACGGATATCGACTGCTGGAGAGCCTTTGATGGCGGCGAGCGTACGCATGCGGAATACCCTGACGCTGTTTTCCTCGAACGACGACGTGCTGTGCCATCGCGTGCGCCTGGTGCTTGCCGCCAAAGGCGTTACCTATGATTTCGTCCCGGTCGATCCGCAGAATCCGCCCGAGGACCTGATCGACCTCAATCCGTACCACTCCGTGCCGACCCTGGTGGAGCGGGAACTGGTGCTGTATGCGGCCTCGGTGGTCAGCGAGTACCTCGACGAGCGTTACCCGCACCCGCCGCTGATGCCGGTCGATCCGCTGTCGCGCGCGCGCATCCGCCTGGCGATGCTGCGCATCGAGCACGACTGGGTGCCGCAGGTGCAGGCGATCCAGCTCGGCAACAAGACCCAGGCCGAAGCCGGTCGCAAGCGCCTGAAGGAACTGCTGACCAGCGCCGTACCGCTGTTCAAGGCCAGCAAATTCTTCCTCAACCCGGAAATGAGCCTGGCCGATTGCGCCATGGCGCCGATCATCTGGCGCCTGCAGTCGCTGGACGTGCCGCTGCCCAAGGACGGCAAGTCGATCGAGGACTACGGCAACCGCATCTTCCGCCACCCCGGCTTCATCCGCAGCCTGACCGACCAGGAAAAGAAGCTGCGCGACCTGCCGGCCTGACACGGCGTCGCTGCACCCACGCCATACGCACGCACCGTGCATGCTGACCGCTGCACGGGTGGGCGCGTACACTGGCGGCAGGCAACCAGAATCCAGAGCCGTCACCTTTCCGCGGCGCCCCATAATGACTGAAGACACTTTCCGCATGACCAGCCACCGCCCGTACCTGTTGCGGGCATTGGTGGAATGGATCAACGACAACGACCTGACCCCGCACATCCTGGTGGATGCCGGCATGCCCGGCGTTCAGGTGCCGCCGAGCGCGATCAAGGACGGCCGGGTCGTGCTCAACATCGCCGAGCGTGCGGTGGTGCGGCTACACATCGACAACGACACCGTGAGTTTCTCGGCCCGTTTTTCCGGCACCAGCTACCCGGTGCAGGTGCCGATCTCGGCCGTGCTGGCCGTGTACGCCCGCGAGACCGGGCAGGGCATGGCGTTGCCCGATGACATCCCCGGCCACGAGCCGAGCGCGGACGATGGCGTGCCGCCGGACGACACGCCGACGCCGGACGATACCCCGCCCAAGCCCAGCGGACGCCCGCACCTGCGGGTGGTCAAGTAACAGACATCAGCGGGTAGGTGCCGACCGTTGGTCGGCACTCGAGGTCACACATCCTCGGCCCCGCGCGTATCCACCCCACGCCGGATTTCACTGATCCGCGCCGCGGACGGTCCCACGAACGCCACCAGCTGGTCGCCCCGCAGCACCATGCGCCCGGTGTGGCGGTCGATGCCATCGTGCGAATACTCGAAGCGGTAAGTGCGCTCCCAGCCCAGCCAGCCATTCTCCTTGCGGCACACGCGCAGGCTGCTGGCGTGCACGGCCTGGTCCAGCCACTGCACATCGGCGGCGCGGCAGGCATTGCGGCCCAGCTCGATGGCGCGCTCGGCCGCCGCGCGCGACGAATTCCAGAAGGCGTAGGCGAACGCGCCGGCAATCATCAACAGGATAAGACTGGGCATCGGCGGCTCGGTGCGGAATTGGAATCAGGAACCACCAAGATGGCGACGAACCGGCGCCGGATCAAGCCGGCGACCCGTCCTGTTTCTGCGCCGGCGGTTGTTGTGGGGGAGTCGGCTGCGGCTGCACGGGGCGCGGCGGGACAACACGCGGGAACGTGGGCTTCTGCTGCGGAGCGGCAGCCGGCACACCCGGCTGGGCCGGTGCCGGTGCCGGTGGCAGGCCGGTGGCCGGCGTAGGCGGAGGGGCGGGCGTGTAGCTGGACGTCGGTCCGACCGACGTGGTCGCCACCAGCTTCAGCAGCGCGGCCCAGTCCTGCCGGTTGAAGTTGCACTCGTCTTCGCGTCCGGGGGTGCAGCCGATGTCGTAGGGGTCGTTGGACGGGGCCGGCGGCAACTGGATGCGGCCGCTGCGGTCCAGCGACAGCTTGCGCATCGCCACCGTGTTCATGACGTTGCCGCCGATCAGGTACAGGGTGTGGTCGCCGCCCATGTTGGCCGCGATCACCACCTCGCAGTGCGACTTCCAGTTCGCCACCGTGCCGCCGCTGAGCTGTTGCACCAGCCCGGCGTAACTCAGCGATTCGCTCCGCCCGCGGAGATAGCACAGCAGGTCGCCGGGCGCGGGCTTTTCCTGCGCGGGATCGGTCATCCGGTAGGGGCCGGTGTTCTGGTAAGCGGCGCGGATGTAGTCGATGTGGCGCGGCGAACGGGTGAAGCCGGGTACCCCGGCACGACTCATAACCCAGGAGATGAAAGCGGCCGACCACGGGTTGTCGATCAGGAAGGCCCGGCAGTCGCTGTCCGTGTAGCGCGTGCCGAACGGCTCCATGCAGCTGGTTGCGCCCGGCTGGCTGCCCATCGGCCCCAGGGTGCCGCTGTCGCGCCAGTACGCCACCACGCGTTGCCACGCGGGCATGCCATCGTCGGACAGGTACTCGCGCTCGGCCTCGCTCACGCCCAGGTTGGCGGCGCGGCCGTCGCCGTCGATGAAGGGGCGGTACCACAGCCGATGCTCGTTGCACGCAGTGCGCACGATGCTCATGGCGAGCGGGCTCAGGCCGTAGCGCGGCGGGATGTCACAGACTTCGGCGGCGGCGGCGGCGCCCGGGAGCATCAGGGCAAGGGGCGAGAGACAGGCAAGCAGGGGCAGGGGGCGCATCCACGCACTCCGGGTGAGGGCAGGGGAAGCGTCGCAGAGCCGGTAGGGGAAGCCCGTGAAGGCAGCGGTGCGCCGGCGCACGACCAACGGTCGTGCGCTACCGGGCCAGCCGCCGACCGTTGTTCGGGACCGATGGTAGGTACCGACCGTTGGTCGGTACGAAGGGTAGGTACCGACCGTTGGTCGGTACCCGATCAGGGCGGGTCGCCCAGCTTCAGCGAAAGATCGATCGCCTGCACATGCTTGGTCAGGCCCCCGATCGAGATGCAGTCCACCCCGTCTTCGGCAATCGCGCGAAGACCGGTCAGGTCCACGCTGCCGGATACCTCCAGCGGAATGCGGCCGGCCGCGATGCGCACCGCCTCGCGGCGCGTGGCCGCATCGAAATCATCGATCAGGATGCGGTCGCAGCCCACCGCCAGCGCCTCGCGCAGCTGGTCCAGGTCCTCCACTTCCACCACCAGCGGCAGCCGGGGCCACTGCGCGCGTGCGGCGTTGACCGCAGCGGTCAGCGAACCGGCGGCGCGGATGTGGTTTTCCTTCAGCATCACCGTGTCGAACAGACCCAGGCGGTGGTTATCACCGCCGCCGCAACGCACCGCGTATTTCTGCGCCACGCGCAGCCCGGGCAGGGTCTTGCGGGTGTCCAGGATGCGCGTGCCCGTGCCCGCCACGGCGGCCACGTAGCGGGCGGTGGTGGTGGCGGTGCCGGACAGTGTCTGCAGGAAATTCAGCGAGGTGCGTTCAGCACTGACCAGGCTGCGGTTGCGCCCGTGCAGCAGGGCCAGCACGGTACCGGCGCGCACCGCATCGCCTTCGGCGACCTGCCATTCGATCCGCACCTGCGGATCCAGGGCGCGGTGGGTGGCGTCGAACCAGGGTCGGCCGGCAATCACCGCATCCTGCTTGCACAACAGGTACGCGCGGTCCGGACGGTCCGGCAGCAGGGCGGCGGTGACATCGCCGCTGCCGATATCCTCGGCCAGGGCGCGGGCCACGTCGGCCTGGACCTGGTCCGGGGCCGGGGGCGTCAGCGGGGCCGGGCTCATTTTTCCGGGAAATCGGCGATCTGGGCGGTGTCGATGGCTTCTTCCGGCAGCAGCACCGCAATGCCGTCGTCCACGCGGAACACCTCCTTGCGGTCACGGGTCAGCAGCGCCTCGCGCAGCGGCTGCGACTGCGGGCTGCCGCCGACCTTGGTCACGCCGCCGGCGGCGATGGCCTTGTTGAGCGCGTCCAGGCCCTTGGCGTCGAGAAGGGACAGGGGCTGGCGGGTGTGCGGCGAGCACAGCCGGTCGATGACTTTGCGGTCCATGGGGCTCTTCGTCGTGCGTGGAAGACGGCTAGAATACGTCTTTAAGGCAGGTGACGGCCAATGACCCCCAACCAATCCGCGCCGCTCGTCGGCATCGTCATGGGTTCCCGCTCCGACTGGGAAACCATGCAGCACGCGGCGCAGAAGCTCGACGCGCTCGGTGTTCCCTACGAAGTGAAAGTGGTATCGGCGCACCGGACCCCGGACGTGCTGTTCACCTACGCCGAGCAGGCCGGTCCGCGCGGTCTGCGCGCCATCATCGCCGGCGCCGGCGGCGCCGCGCACCTGCCGGGCATGATCGCGGCCAAGACCGCCGTGCCGGTGCTGGGCGTGCCGGTGCAGTCCAAGGCCCTGAACGGCATGGATTCGCTGTTGTCGATCGTGCAGATGCCGGCCGGCATCCCGGTCGCCACGTTCGCCATCGGCAACGCCGGCGCGTCCAACGCCGCGCTGTTCGCCGCCGCCATGCTGGCCCCGGAACAGGCGGTCATCGGCCAGGCGCTGGACGCCTTCCGCGCCCGCCAGACCGAAGACGTCATGGCCCACGACGATCCGCGCCAATGACCGTGCAGACCGTTGGCATCCTGGGCGGTGGCCAGCTCGCCCGCATGATGGTCCTGGCCGGTGCCCCGATGGGGCTGCGCTTTGAATTGTTCGACCCCGCCGCCGATGCCTGCGGGGGCCAGCTCGCGCCGCTGCAGGTGGCCGCGTTCGAGGACGAGGCAGCGCTGGCTGCGTTCGCCGAGCGGGTCGACGTGGTGACCTTCGATTTCGAGAACGTGCCGGCGCGCAGCGCCCGCTTCCTGGCCGAGCGGGTGCCGGTGTATCCCAACCCGGATGCGCTGTCGGTGGCCCAGGATCGGCTGAGCGAGAAGACCCTGTTCCGCGAACTGGGCATTCCGCTGCCGCCGTTCGCCGATATCCGCAGCCGCGACGAGCTCGCCGCCCAGGTGGACGCGTTCGGCCTGCCGTGCATCCTCAAGACCCGCCGTTTCGGCTACGACGGCAAGGGCCAGTTCCGCCTGCGCACGGCCGCCGACATCGACGCGGCCTGGTTGGCGCTGGGCGCCCAGGTCGAGCGCACCGGCCTGATCCTGGAAGGCTTCGTCGCGTTCGAGCGCGAAGTGAGCGTGGTCGCGGTGCGCGGCATCGACGGTGAGTTCCGCGCCTGGCCGGTGACCGGCAACTGGCACGTCGATGGCGTGCTCTCGGCCAGCGTCGCGCCGGCCCGGTTGGCGCCGGCGCAGTACGAGGCGGCCATCGGCTACGCGCAGACCCTGGCCGAGCGGCTGGACTACGTGGGCGTGTTCGCGCTGGAACTGTTCTGCCGCGGCGACGAACTGCTGGCCAACGAAATGGCGCCGCGCGTGCACAACTCCGGGCACTGGACCATCGAAGGCAGCGAAACCTCGCAGTTCGAAAACCACCTGCGCGCGGTGCTCGGCCTGCCGCTGGGCGATACGCGCATGCTCGGGCATGCCTGCATGCTCAACTGGATCGGCGAGATGCCCGATGCCGAGGCCGTGCTGGCGCAGCCCGGCGGCCATTGGCACGACTACGGCAAGGAATCGCGCGAGGGTCGCAAGGTAGGCCACGCCACCCTGCGCGAGGACGATGCCGCTGCGTTGGGCGCTGCGCTCGATGCAGTGGGGGCGCAGCTGGATCGCGCTGCGCAGGTTGCCCCCGCGGCAGCGTCGCTGCGCGACGCCTGACGTCACGACCAACGGTCGTGACCTACCAGGTTGCCTGACGTCACGACCAACGGTCGTGACCTACCGGGGTGCGGGGCATCACGACCAACGGTCGTGACCTGCCTTGCGACATTCCGGTAGGTAACGACCGTTGGTCGTTACTCGCTTCAATCGCGCAGCTGGCTGGCGACGAAGTCCCAGTTGACCAGCTTCCAGAACGCCTCGAGGTAACGCCCGCGGTCGTTCTGGTAGTCGGTGTAATGCGCGTGCTCCCACACATCGCAGGCCAGCAGGGGTGTGCTGTCGCCGGTCAGGGGTGTGCCGGCGTTGCGCGTGACCTGGATCGCCAGCGCCCCCGACGGGTGCTGCACCAGCCAGACCCAGCCCGAGCCGAACAGCCCCAGCGCGGCCCGGTCGAACTCTTCACGCAGGCGCCTGGCATCGCCGAAATGGCGGCTGACCCGTTCGCCCAGCCGCCCCTGCGGATCGCCGCCCGCGCGCGGGCCCAGGCATTGCCGGTAGAACGCGAGGTTCCAGGCCTGGGCGGCGGCGTCGAACAGGCTGCCCTGGCTGTGGCGCACGACCTCCTCCAGCGCCAGCTCGGCCAGTTCGGTGCCCTCGATGCGCGCGTTCACCGTATCGATGCAGGCGCGGTGGTGGCCGTGGTGCAGGTCCAGGCTGGTGGCCGACAGGTGCGGCTGCAGGGCGGTACGGTCGTAGGGCAGGCGGGGCAGTTCGAAGGGCATGGGTCGCGGCGGGGCCAGTAGGATTACAATGAACGTACAGGGAGTCTATCCGACCGCCGAGGTGGGGTGCCCCGTTGCGCAGGGAGAGTGTGGTGGCGGTGATGCAACAGATCCAGGCCGAAGTGGAGCGTTATCCCCTCGTGTTGTTCATGAAGGGCACCCCGCAGTATCCCATGTGCGGCTTTTCCAGCCGCGCCGTGCAGGCGCTGATGGCCGCTGGCGCGGTCGCGCTGCGCACCGTCAACGTGCTTGAAGAGCCGGAGATCCGCGCCAACCTGCCGCGCTTCTCCAACCTGCCCACCTTCCCACAGCTGTTCATCAACGGCGAGCTGATCGGCGGCTGCGACATCGTGCTGGAGCTGTTCGAGTCCGGCGAGCTCAAGCGCATCGTCGAAGAGGCCTCGCAGCCATGAACGCGGTCCCGTCCATCGGGGTCGGGACCGGGTCGCTGGCCGACCGCGTCATTCTCATCGCCGGGGCCGGCGGCGGCTTCGGCAGCGCCGCTGCCGTGGCCTGCGCCCAGGCAGGGGCCACCGTGGTGCTGCTGGGGCGCAAACCGCGCCGCCTCGACCGCGTGTATGCCGCGGTCGAGGCCGCAGGTCCCGAGCCGCTGCTGTACCCGCTGGACCTGGAAGGGGCTACCCCGGACGATTACGCCACCCTGGCCGAGCGGCTGCAGTCCGAGCTCGGCCGGCTGGACGGCGTGCTGTACTGCGCGGCCGATTTTGCCGGCCTGACCCCGTTCGAACATGCCGACCCGGCCGCGTTCGCGCGGGCGGTGCATGTCAACCTGACCGCGCCGGCCTGGCTGGCCCAGGCCTGCCTGCCGCTGCTGCGCCAGCGCGAGGATGCCGCACTGGTGTTCACCGTGGACGATCCCGAGCGGGTAGGGCGTGCCTTCTGGGGCGGCTATGGGGCGGCCCAGCATGGCCTGCGTGGGCTGATCGCCTCCCTGCATGACGAACTGGCCCGCAGCACGGTGCGGGTCAGCGGGTTGCAGCCCGGCCCGATGCGCACCGCGCTGCGGGCGCGTGCGTTTTCGCTGGACGAGGACGGCAGTGCCCGTGAGCCGACGCTCGCCGCTGCGGCGGCCGTCCAGCTGCTGTCGGCGGCCGGGATCGCGCACCGCGGCCAGGTCCAGCACCTGGCGTAACCCGGCGGCAATGGTGGATCGGCACTCTGTGCGGTCCCATCCGGGCGCCATGGAACTTGTCGATCACCTGAACGGTGAAACCCCCCTGCATGTTGGCCCAATTCAGCCAAATGTGAAGACGGTGTCACGAACGCGTTGTGATGGCGTGTGTTTTGTCGCCAAATCGTCATATAACGGGCTTATTGTGTTAATCTAGTGTTAACCGTTGCGGCTGAAACCAGCCTGCGGCAAGGGAACCCAGATAAAAGTCCATACAGCCGCTGAACGGCTGCTTGGGCGCGTTTTTTTTCCGCCATCGCCAACTCGCATCGAGGCTACTCCCAATGATCGACCCACGCTGTCTCCGGATGTCCAAGCTCACCCTTGGCCTCATGGCAGTACTTGCTGCCGCCCCCGCCTTCGCCCAGAGCACCTCTGCCGGTGTTGGCGGCCAGGTCATGTCTGCCACTGGCCAGCCTGTTGCTGGCGCCGAAGTCACCATCACGCACACCGAGTCGGGCACCGTCAGCCGCGCCATGACCGATGCTGCGGGTCGTTACAACGCACGCGGCCTGCGCGTGGGTGGTCCGTACACGATCACCATCACCAAGTCCGGTGAAGGTACCAAGACCGAAGAAGGCGTGTACCTGGGCGTGAACCAGACCGGTACCGTCAACGCCGCCCTGACCGGCGACGTCGCCGCGACCAACCTGGACGCTGTCCAGGTCGTCGCCGTGGCCGGTGGCTCGGAAGTGTTCAGTTCGACCAAGATGGGCTCGGGCACCAACATCAGCCAGCAGCAGATCGAGACGGCCCCGTCGATCGGCGGCAACATCCAGGACCTGATGCGTCTTGACCCGCGCGTGACCTTCATCGACCGCGCCTCGGGCTCGATCTCGGCCGGTGGCCAGAACCCGCGCTTCAACTCGATCAACATCGACGGCGTCTCCGCCAGCGACACCTTCGGCCTGGAAGGCAACAACATGCCGACCCGTCGCCAGCCGGTCGCGATGGAAGCGATCGAAGCGCTGGACATCAACCTGTCCAACTACGACGTCAGCATCGCTGCCGCCGCCGGTGCCACCGTCAACGCGGTGACCAAGTCCGGTACCAACGAATTCCATGGCTCGGTCTACGGCACCTACCGTGACGGCGACTGGTTCGGCGACAACCCGGAAGGCCAGCCGTTCAAGGGCTTCACCAAGGAAGAAACCTACGGCATGACCGTGGGCGGCCCGATCCTGAAGGACAAGCTGTTCTTCTTCGCCAACTATGAAAAGTTCAAGCAGGCCGCCCCGGGCGCCGACCTGAGCGGCACCGCGCTGGGCAAGGCCAACGCGCAGATCACCCTGGCCGACGTGACCCGTGCGCAGCAGATCGCGCAGAGCTACGGCATCGCCGCCGGTGGCCTGGAAAGCAACGGCGACACCGAGATGGAAGAGTACGCGCTGAAGCTGGACTGGAACATCAGCGACGACCACCGTGCCAACATCCGTTACAGCAAGATCGACCAGAGCAAGCTGCGCATCAACGGCATGACCACCAGCTCGGCCTCGCTGAGCTCGTACTGGTACCAGCACGACAAGACCAACGAAAGCTATGTCGCCCAGCTGTTCAGCGACTGGTCGCCGAACTTCTCGACCGAGCTGAAGGCCTCGTACCGCGAGTACTCGGCGATCCGCAACGTGCCGACCGACGCGCCGAGCATCCGCATCTACTTCGGCGGCACCCCGACCGCGCCGGGCGGCGACTCGCTGTACCTGGGTACCGAAGTCAACTCGCAGAACAACATCCTGGAGACCAAGGCGTGGAACTACTACGCCGCCGCTACCTGGACCCTGGGTGACCACGACGTCAAGTTCGGTGCCTCCTACGACACCAACGACATCTACAATTACTTCGGCGCCAACTCGTGGGGCGCGTACGGCTTCTATGGCTTGGACAACTTCGCTGCCGGCCGCTGGAGCACCTACAACTACAACCCGGAACGCACCCCGGGCTCGATTCCGGCGGACTACAAGTTCAGCAACCTGGCCCTGTTCGTGCAGGACACCTGGTACGTCAACAACAACCTGACCCTGACCATGGGCGTGCGTGCCGACCGCGCCGACACCAGTCCGGCCCCGGCTTACAACGCCGCAGCGTCGCAGTTCTTCGGCATCGACAACAGCGAAGTGCTGAGCAACACGTTCCTGATCCAGCCGCGCGTAGGCTTCAACTACACCTTCGACACCGATCGCCAGACCCAGCTGCGCGGCGGCGTGGGCCTGTTCCAGGGTGATGCCCCGCAGGTGTGGCTGAGCAACAGCTACTCGGCAACCGGTTTCAACAACTCGGTTTACGCCTATACCTCCTACAACCCGGCGCTGCCGTTCAACCCGAACAAGGACGGCCAGCCGGTTCCCACCACGCCGGGCTCGAACCTGCAGAACGTCAACTTCGTCGGCAGCGACTTCAACATGCCGTCGGTGTACAAGGCCAACCTGGCCTTCGATCACGAGACCCCGTGGTACGGCATCGTGGCCTCGGCCGAGCTGCTGGTCACCAAGGTCAAGGATGCCCTGTACTACAAGAACCTGAACCTCGGTCCGGTGCAGTACCAGGGTCCGGACGGTCGTGACATGTACTACTCCACTGCCAGCACCGGTACGGCCTGGACTACCGGGAACAACCGCGCCGGTCGCAACCGCGCCTACGACTCTGTCTACGAGATCGCGAACACCGACAAGGGCCGCACCTCGCAGTTCACGGTCTCTCTGGCCAAGCCGTGGGATGCCGCCAGTGACTGGTCGTGGAACATCGGTTACACCTACACCGATGCCACCGAAGTCGGCACGCTGACCAGCTCCACCGCCAGCTCGGGCTGGGGTTACCAGTACGCCTTCAACGCCAATGACGAGATCGAGAACACCTCGCGCTACCAGATCCGCGACCGCCTGTCGGGTGCGCTGAACTGGAAGCACAAGTTCTTCGGTGACTACGAAACCCGCGTCGGCCTGGTCTACGAAGGCCGCAGCGGCCGTCCGTACAGCTACGTCTACGTCAACGACGCCAACGGCGACAACCGCATCGCGAACGACCTGTTCTACGTGCCGGCGGGCCCGGGCGACGTGCTGTTCGGCAACCTTGTAGGCAGCACCTTCACCCCGGATGCGGCGATGGAAGCATCGTTCAACGAGTGGCTGGCCAACAACCCGCAGCTGGCCAAGTACGCGGGCAGCTACGCCCCGGCCAACCAGTTCCGTACCGGCTGGATCAACACCTTCGACCTGCGCATCAGCCAGGAACTGCCGGGCTTCATGAAGGGTCACAAGTCGGAGATCTGGCTGGATATCCAGAACGTCGGCAACATGATCAACAAGGACTGGGGCAACATCTACGACTACGGCTTCTTCGCCGATGCGCGTGTGGCCACCCTGCAGGGCATCAAGGACGGCAAGTACGTGTACAACTTCCGCGGCGCGGATGAGCCGGTAGTGGCCAACAACGACGCAGACGGCTTCGACGTCGGTGTGTCGCAGTGGTCGGTGCAGCTGGGCTTCCGCTACCAGTTCTGATGAGCTGACGTAGTGAAGTGGTAACAAGGGACGGCCGGGGAAACCCGGCCGTTCTGCTGTGTGCGGCACACCGGCGGCAGGCGAGGGCGCTTGTCTGCATCACTGGATCAGCGTATGCTCGTCCGGTTGCGCGAAAAACGCGCACTTACGGCAGCCCCCCAGGCGCCGCCGGGCTCGAATTACATCCAACGGTCGGGTTTCCCGGCCGTTTTGCTTTTAAAGGGGGCAGCGGTACAGTCGGCAACCTTGAGGAAGCGAAAAGAATGGAAATGACGATTACTGAAAAACCGGCGCGCACGCTGCCGGTGCAGGACGCGCGGATCTACCCGCGCGGTGGGCTGGATGTGCTGTCGCGCGCTGAAGTGGCTCGCCTGCGCGACGCCTCCGGCGGCGGCATGCACGAACTGCTGCGCCGGTGCGCGCTGGCCGTGCTGACCAGTGGCAGTGCCTCCGACGATCCGCGCGCGGCGCGCGACCTGTACCCGGATTTCGACATCCAGGTCGCCCAGCAGGACCGCGGCGTGCGCATCGACCTGGTCAACGCACCGGCGATGGCGTTCGTGGATGGCGAGATCATCCGCGGCGTGGCCGAGCTGCTGTTCGCCGTGGTGCGCGACCTGGCCTACATGGCCATCGAAATGGGTCCGGCCTACGCGGCCGAACTGGAATCCTCCGACGGCATCACCAATGCCGTATTCGGGCTGCTGCGCAACGCGCGCATCCTCAACCCTGGCGACCCGAACCTGGTGGTGTGCTGGGGCGGCCATTCAATCGGCCGCGATGAATACCTGTACACCAAGCAGGTCGGCTACGAGCTGGGCCTGCGCGGGCTGGACATCTGCACCGGCTGCGGCCCGGGCGCGATGAAGGGCCCGATGAAGGGCGCCACCATCGCCCATGCCAAGCAGCGCAAGCACACCACGCGCTACATCGGCCTGACCGAGCCGGGCATCATCGCCGCCGAGTCGCCGAACCCGATCGTGAACCACCTGGTGATCATGCCGGACATCGAGAAGCGTCTCGAAGCGTTCGTGCGCATCGGCCACGGCATCATCGTGTTCGCCGGCGGCGTCGGCACCGCCGAGGAAATCCTGTACCTGCTCGGCATCCTGCTGCGCGAGGAAAACAAGGACCTGCCGTTCCCGCTGATCCTGACCGGTCCGACCGTGGCCGCGCCGTACTTCGAGCAGATCGACCGCTTCATCCGCCTGACCCTGGGCGATGCCGCCGCCGAGCGCTACCAGATCATCATCGGCGACCCGGTGGCCGTGGCCCGGCAGATGTCGGCCGGCATCAAGCGCGTGCGCGAGCACCGCCTGGCGCAGAAGGATTCGTTCTTCTTCAACTGGTCGATCGAGATCCCGTGGGAGTACCAGCAGCCGTTCGTGCCGACTCATGAGGCCATGGCTGCGCTGGACCTGCACCACGGCCGGCCGCCGCATGCGCTCGCCGCCGACCTGCGCCGTGCGTTCTCGGGCATCGTCGCCGGCAACGTCAAGGAAGACGGCATGCGCCGCATCGAGCAGTTCGGTCCGTTCGAGATCCACGGCGACGCCGACATGATGCTGGCCCTGGACGAGCTGCTGCGCGCCTTCGTCGAGCAGCGCCGGATGAAGATCTCCGGCGAATACCAGCCCTGCTACCGGGTGCTGGCCTGACCTGAACGGGCCGGGCGGACGGGGAGTCCGACCGGCCCGCTGACCGTGCGGGTGTCAACGGTTTGACGCCCGTCGCCTTCGGACGACCGTTCGTCCTGCTGTCGCTTGCCGCCAGGCGGCCGGGCGTCCATTGTCCTGTCATCACGCTGGGGAGCGTTCCATGTACATGCGTTTCACCAAGGGCTTCACCCTGATCGAGCTGATGGTCACGATCGCTGTCGTCGCCATCCTGGCCACGATCGCCTTTCCCAGCTTCCAGACGACCATCCGCAACAACCGCGTGGCCACGTCGAACAATGAGATCGTCGCCATGGTCAACCTGGCCCGCAGCGAGGCCATCCGCAGCGGCCAGGGCGGCGTGGTCTGCGGCAGCAGCACCGGCGCCTCCTGCGATGGCAGCTGGGCGCAGGGGATCGCCGCGGTCAGTGACCCCGACGGGGATGGCGATGCGACCGACGGCACCGTCCTGCGCTTCTCCGACTTCAAGGACTCGATGGCCGTGACGGGTCCGGCAGAGGTGATCGCCTTCGACAGCCGTGGCCGCCGGCGTCACAGCACCGATCAGTCCCTGACGATCCGCCCGGTGACCTGTACTGATGACGTGCAGCAACAGCGCGCCCTGGTCGTCAATGCGTCCGGCCAGTTGCGCAGCACCAAGGAGACCTGCTCGTGAAACCATTCCATTCCCCACGGCGGCAGCGGGGCGTGAGCCTGCTGGAAGTGCTGATCGCAGTGCTCGTGCTGGGCTTCGGCCTGCTGGGCTTCGCGCTCATGCAGACCATGAACGTGCGTTTCGTACAGAGCGCCAACTACCGTACCCAGGCGACCAACCTGGCCTACGACCTGATCGAACAGATGCGTTCCAACCGGTTCCAGGCCAGCTGGTACTCCAGCGCCAGTTTCACCCCGGGCAGCAAGACCGTGGAGAACGTCTGCGCACCGGGCTCCGGTGCGGTCGCGCTCGCGGACAAGGTCACCCTGTGGCAGTGCCAGGTGGTCAAGGCCCTGGGCAGCGACGCCGGTGCGGAGGTGAGCATCAATGGTGGCGTAGTCCGGGTCGCCATCACCTGGGGCGACCAGCGCTGGGACCCGCAGAATCCTGATCAGGCCACCACCTTTGCCCTGGCGACCGAACTATGACCCGCGCCGTTTCCCGTCCCCGCCACATGGCCGGCCTGTCACTGGTCGAAATGATGATCGCCCTGGTGATCGGCATGATCGTCATGCTCGGCGTCATCCAGATTTTCTCGGCCTCGCAGACCGCGTCGCGGCTGTCTGAAGGGGCTTCGCGCGTGCAGGAAAACGCGCGCTTCGCGTTGGAGTTCCTCGAGCGCGACCTGCGCATGGCCGGCCACATGGGCTGCGTGAACGACCAGGCGCACGTCGTCAAAGGCCAGGGCGATCCCTTCAATCACTTGAACGCGGGCGCCGGCAGCGGCTCGCCGCTGGACTTCCATGTCGCGGTACAGGGCTACGAGGCCGCGGGCACGGCGCCAGGCGCGGTGCTCACGGCCGGGGGCGGCGGTGAGCTGCCCGCCAACCTTCCGCCCGCCATCGCCGGGCTGAGCCCGGCACCGGCCGGTGGCAGTGACATCCTGGTACTGCGCTTCCTGGGTGCCGAAGGGGTGCCGGTCAATGCGATCGGCCTGGACAGCGGCAACTCGACGGTCACCGGTGAGACCGGCCGGATGGCGCGCATGCTCAAGGACGGGGTCAGCACGCCGACCCTGTACGGCATCGCCGACTGCGGGCACGCGAACATCTTTGCGGGGTCGCTCTCGGGCAACCAGGTCAGGGCGCCCGGCGTCGACCTGACGCGCTACACCACCCAGCCCACCGGCCAGACCATGCTGTACCGCGCCGAGTCGCTGGTGTATTACATCGGCGCCAACGCCACCACTGGCGTCAATGGGCTGCGTCGGGCACGCGCGGACGCTACCGGTGGCTATACCAACAACGAAGAGGTCGTGGAAGGCATCGAGAACATGCAGTTGATGTTCGGCCTGGATTCGACCCCGTTGATCTCCCTCACCGCACCTCCGGTAGGCAGCGTGACCGAGTCGGCGGTCGCCACCGGGGTAACCACCCAGACCAACGCGGCGGGTGCCGGCCAGTGGCTGCGCGTGGGCCAGGTCAAGGTTGGCCTGCTGGCGGTGAGCCCGGAGCGTTCGTCGTCGGTGGCTCCGACCACCCGGCCTGCGGTGCTGGGCGTGGAGTTTGCCCAGGGGACAACCAACGATGGGCGCTACCGCGCGGGCTACGAAGTCTCCGTCGCCCTGCGCAATCGACTGTTCGGGAACTGACATGGCTCACTCATCACGATCCAACCGAAACCCTGTCATGCGCGGCCAGCAGCGCGGTGCCGTGCTGTACGTGGCGCTGATCATGCTGATCCTGCTGGCACTGCTGGGCATCGCCGGCATGCAGGTGGCGGGCATGCAGGAAAAGATGGCCTCCAACTACCGTGCCGCCAACCGCGCCTTCCAGAACGGGGAAGGCGTGGTGCGCAACGCCGAGCGCTCGGTGGAATCGATCGCCAATCGCACCGATGCGGCAAGCGGCGCACTGGTCGCCGAGGGCGACATCAATCGCACCTGCGACGACGGCTACGACCCGGTGCAGTGGGCCGAGGACGACGTCCCCGACGGCACGACCACGAAGGTCAACGTCCGCCAGATCGACAAGTGCATCGTGGGCGAGGCCGCCCTGGACATGGGCGAGGCGCTGGACGAAACCACCCCCATCTACCAGATCACCGGTTTCTCGACCGACGATCCCGCTGCCGTGTCATCGGCCGTGGTGATCGATACCGTATTCAAACTTTGAGGACGCGGGCCATGGCTTCGCAGAAGAAAAAATGGATGGTCGCGGCCTCGGTCGGCGTGCTTGCGGCTGGCGGTTGGCTGACCTACGGCCTGCTGGCCAAGCAGGGGCAGGGCACCCTGTCGCAGTCGCCCCTGAACATCCAGGCGAGCGTGCCGCCGGCGTTCCTGATGGCGCTGGACGACTCCGGCTCGATGTTCTGGGAAGTACAGAACAACACCCGCGATGGCGTGTTCCGGTGGGTGTCCAGCAGTTCGGGGCGGGGCTTCTTCGACACCAATGGCAACCCGTATGGCTATGCCAACAACGGTGCCATGTACTACTACACGACCCCCCCGTATGGTCGCGGCAACGACGCCCTTCCACCGCTGGATGCGTACGGCTTCGTACGCTCGCCGGACATCAATCCGGCCTACTTCGATCCGCGCGAGATCTATCCGGATTGGAAGACCGGGGTCAAGGATGCGCCGAGCTACAAGGTCATCGATCCCAAGAGCGCGCCGGTGGATCCGCGCCCAGGTGATGCGGTGAGCAAGATCACGCTGGACAAGAACCTGACCGAGACGGACTACAGTACGGCGGCGAACTGGCAATTCGTGTTCCAGCCTGAAATGGTCATCCCGGTCGGCACGCTGATCCGGAACAACGTATGCAACGTTTCCACCGGCAGGAACGGCAATGCCAAGACGAGCAGCGTCGCCGATTTTGTCGAAGTGACCACGGCGGTCACTGTGACGCAGCGGTGCTCCACCAACGTCGCGTATTTCCCCGCGACGTTCTATCTGAAGACCAAGTTGCCGGCCAGCTACGGTTACACCGCTGCGCCGGTTGAAATCACCAACCCCGCCGGCGGCTACCCGGGCACGCTGTACAAGTACGAGATCCGGCAGGCAAATTTCGGCGCTGACGGCAGCGATACCGCATCGTATGAGGCCGCGATCAAGAACTTCGCCAACTGGTTCAGTTTCTACCGCACCCGTCGCGACTCGGTGATCGGTGCCGCGACCAATGCCCTGCACGAAACCGAAAATCTCCGCGTGGGTTGGTTCCGCATCAACGACCGCCAAACCGCCAAGATGTACGACATGACGGTGGAGACGGAAAAGAAGGCGCTGCTCACCGACATCATGACGCGGATGCGTGCCACCTCGACCACGCCCAACCGGTCGGCCGCCACCCACCTGGGCAACCAGTTCAAGCGGACCAAGTCCGCAGGCGATCCGAATCCGCCCGTGCTGCTGAGCTGCCAGAAGAATGCCGGCATGTTGTTCACCGACGGCTTCATCAACGAAACCGGCAACACCACGCGCATGCGTGACGGCATCGCGCAGTATTACGACAACTCGCTGGTGCCCGGCCTTGAGAAGAACGCGGTCCCCGTTCCCAAGGAGTGCCCGGACGGCAAACTGGACTGCAAGACCAGCCTGCACATGAATTTCTACGGCGTCACCCTGGGCACGCTGGGCACGCAGTTCGGCGTCACCTATGTGCCGGAGGAGAAGCGCCCGTGGGTGCTGGTGCCTGATCCGTACGTGCAGAAGCCGACGTTCGGTACCAGCACCGTCGACAACGCGCCGGGCGCGGTGGACGAGCTGTGGGAAGCGGTGCTGTACACGCATGGCGAGATGGTCAACGCAACCAAGGCGTCGGACATCACCTCGGCAATGCGCCGCATCATCAGCAATGTGTCCAAGGGCGCCACGCCGTCGGGCACCCGTGCGCTGGTCGGCGCGCGCATCGGCAAGGGATCGATCTCGGTGGAGCCGTTCTATTCGGCCACCGGCTCGGACTGGTACAGCACGCTTACCGCGTATTCGCTCAGCGTGGATCCTACCACCCGGGCGATCGTGTCCGAGACCGCGTGGGAAGCGTCGGCGCAAATGCCCAGGCCGACCGCACGCAACGTCTGGATGGCGAAGGATGGCGCGGTGCAGGCCTTCAGCGCCAGCAACCTGGAGCTGACCGACCTGTGCAGCAAGCCCTCCGGCCTCTACGGCGGTATGTTGCGCTGCAATGGCCTGGATACGCTTGCCGACAAGGCTACGGCCGTGTCTTACCTGCTGGGCGACACGTCGCAGGAAATGCGCTTCCAGGGCAAGCTGCGCGACCGCACCACGGTGCTGGGCGACATCATCAATTCCACGCCGTTGCTCAGCTCGCCCACCGATGACTACGGCTATCGCCGGCTGGGCAACGTCGGCGACAGCTACGTCGAGTACCTGGCCTCGAAGCGCGATGATCGACGCTACATGGTGTATGCCGGCGCCAACGACGGCATGCTCCATGCGTTCGACGGCGGCATGGGATCGGACGGTCGGCAGGACGCGCAGGGCGGCAAGGAAGTGTTCGGCTACGTGCCGGCCACCGCGCTGGGTCACATGGGCAACCTGCTGGTTCCCTACGATGCATCCGCCCAGGAAGATTCGAGCTTCGAACACCGCTACTTCGTCGACGGTCCGGTGGTGGTAGGCGACATCCATGACAGTGGCTGGAAGACTGCACTGGTCGGCACGGCCGGCGCGGGCGGACGCAGCGTGTTCGCACTGGATGTGACCGATCCCACGGCCTTCGGCGCCAACAGCCGCCTGTGGGAACTGAATGATTTCGACCCGTCGCTCGATGCCGCGGTGCGCGACAATATCGGCTTCGTATTGGGCAAGCCGGTGATCGTGCCGGTGCGGGGCCCGGGTGGAGCACCTGCATTCAAGGCTATCTTCGGCAATGGCGTGGAAAGCAAGGACGGCAAAGCGGCCTTGTTCGTGGTCGACCTGGTGGCCGGCAGTGCACCGAAAGTAAAGACCTATGTGGTGGAGGAGACCGGTCGGAACGCGCCGGCCGGGCGCAACGGCCTGACCAACATCGTGGTGGTCGACCGCTGGAGCGGCACAGGCCAGGATGTGCGCGGTCGTGATGGCTTTGCCGACACGGTCTACGGTGCCGACCAGAAGGGGGCGATCTGGAAGTTCGATCTCACCAGCGACGCCGCGCCCGCGTTCCCGGTGTTCACTACCAATACCCACGTTGAAACCGACAGGCTGACCTACCGGCAGCCCATCATGGGCGGCCTGACGGCTACCGCTGGCCCGGCCGGCGGGGTGATGCTGCTGTTCGGTACCGGCAGCTTCTCCTACGTCGAAGACGGCGTGGATACCAGCATCCAGGGGCTGTACGGTGTCAACGACGTCAGCGGCAAGTCCGTTGCCAGTGCCAGGGATACACTCACGTCTGCCAACCTGCGGCCGATCACGGTGGAAACCGGGACGGACGGACGCACCATCACCATGGGCGACGCGCCGGCTGGCAACGCGGGCTGGACGGTCATCCTGCCTGCAGGTGAGCGCTTCGTGGCCAATCCAACGGTGACGTCCGGCGTGGTGTTCATGCCGACCTACGTGCCGAAGGTCGGTGTGTCCGGGGGCTGCACCGTGGATGGTTCCAACTGGCTGTTCGGCCTGAGCACCGGTACCGGCGCGGCGGCCCTGTCGCAGGTGCGCCTGGGTACGCCGGATGGCAAGAATCCCGCCAAGGGCACCGCTGCACTTCCGCTCAACACCGGCGGCAACGCACCGGTGCGGGACGTCACCACGGCCGTCGTACCGCGCCTGGGTGCGCCGGAGAAGAGCGGCGGCAACCCGCCGCCGACGCCGCCGGGATCGGCGTGCATGATGCAGGTCAGCGTGGCCGGTGCCCCGCCGATGTACCTGCCGTACCCCTGTGGTCGTCAGTCCTGGAGGCAGATCAAGTGATGAAGGTCGTGATGATGCAGGCTTCGCGGAGCCGCGCCCGCGGTTTCACCCTGATTGAACTGATGATCGTGGTCGCGGTGGTGGCGATCATCGCCGCCATCGCCGTGCCCAGCTATTCGGAGTACGTGCGCAAGTCACGCCGTGCGCAGGCCAAGGCGGATCTGGTGGAGTACGCGGCAATGGCCGAACGCTTCCACACGGTCAACAACACCTATGCGGGCTTTACGTTCCCGAACGGCGGGGCGACCATCCAGTCGCCGCGCGAAGGTGGAACCGCGGCCTACACCCTGAGCATGGCCACCGACGCGCGGACGTTCACGCTTACCGCGACGGCCGGCACGGCCCAGGCCAAGGACAAATGCGGGAACCTGTCGGTGAACCAGGCCAACGTCAAGACGGCCGACGCAGCGCTGTCCGAGTGCTGGTAGGGACGCGGCGGGGCTTGCAAGGCAGGTGTGCGCTCCTTACAATGCGCCTCCCGCCCGAATAGCTCAGCCGGTTAGAGCACTTGACTGTTAATCAGGGGGTCGTTGGTTCGAGTCCAACTTCGGGCGCCAGTTCCAGCAGAAGCCGCGAGCAATCGCGGCTTTTGTCGTTTTGGGGTTCAGCGCGGGCAGTCGATGGGCACGCGCACCCGCGTCGAGCGCGTGCGCCCCACGTTGTTCACCACCACCTGGCCGTGCAGCCGTCCACCCGCGCAGATGTCCACCGTCAACGGGCTGCCGCTGCTGCGCCCATCGCCCTGGAAGCGCAGGCGTTGCCGTGCCCGGCTGCTGGTCGCGCGCAGGCCATGATCGTCGTAGCCGGCGCGGAACTGCAGGACGCGTTCCGGCGTGGCCAGGTCCGCGCCCGTGGCCGGGTCGAGGAGTATCAGCCAGCCGCGGCTCCAGTCGCTGCCGCAGCGCGTGCCGTCGTCGCTGGGGCACACCGCCACCGGCGCATGGCGGGTGATGGCGGTGCTGCGTGCGCTGTTGAACACCGATACCAGCTGCATGCGCAGCATGTCGGCGCGCCACCGGCCCAGCGCGTCGCTGAACGAGGGCAGGGCGAGCAGGCAGAGCAGGGCGGCGATGGCCAGGGTCACGCTCAGCTCCAGCAGGGTCATGCCGCGCAGGCGGCGTGAGTGGCGTCGCGGGGGCAGCATGGCGGGCTCCGGTTGCGGGAGCGTCTACCCTGTTCCCTGCCGCCACTGACGCCCATCGGCGATCACCGTCCTGGGGTGTGGGGCTGCCCCTCAGCCGGCCGTCACCCAAGCCCTCGGTATAATGGAAGGCCCGGTCTATGGCGGCACCATGAGCGATCGCTTCGAACTTGTATCTCCGTACTCCCCGGCGGGCGACCAGCCGGCGGCGATCGAGAAGCTGACGGCCAACTTCGAGGCCGGCATCGCCAAGCAGACGCTGCTCGGCGTCACCGGCTCGGGCAAGACCTACACCATCGCCAACGTGATCCAGCAGGTGCAGAAGCCGACCCTGGTGATGGCGCCGAACAAGACCCTGGCCGCGCAGCTGTACGGTGAATTCAAGGCGTTCTTCCCGCACAACGCGGTGGAGTACTTCGTCAGCTATTACGACTACTACCAGCCGGAAGCCTACGTGCCGTCGTCGGATACCTTCATCGAGAAGGACAGTTCGATCAACGAGCACATCGAGCAGATGCGGCTGGCGGCGACCAAGACCCTGCTGTCGCGCCCTGACGCGATCGTGGTGGCCACGGTGTCGGCAATCTACGGCCTGGGCGCGCCCGAGGACTACCTGTCGCTGCGCCTGATCTTGTCCACCGGCGAGCGCATCGACCAGCGCGACCTGATCAACCACCTCACCCAGCTGCAGTACACCCGCAACGAATACGAGCTGCATCGCGGCACCTTCCGCGTGCGCGGCGAGGTGATCGACATCTTCCCGGCCGAGTCGGACAGCGAAGCGGTGCGCATCGAGCTGTTCGATGGCGAAGTGGAACAGATCAGCATGTTCGACCCGCTCACCGGCGAAAGCCTGCGCCGGCTGCAGCGCTATACGGTGTACCCCAAGACCCATTACGCCACCACGCGCGAACGCGTGCTGTCGGCGGTGGACACGATCAAGGCCGAGCTCAAGGTGCGGCTGGAGCAGCTGTACGAGCAGAACAAGCTGGTGGAAGCGCAGCGCCTGGCCCAGCGCACCCAGTTCGACCTGGAGATGATGGCCGAGGTCGGCTTCTGCAACGGCATCGAAAACTATTCGCGCCATCTCACCGGCAAGGCCGCCGGCGAGCCGCCGCCGACCCTGTTCGACTACCTGCCGCCGGACGCGCTGCTGGTGATCGATGAGTCGCACGTGACCATTCCGCAGATCGGTGCGATGTACAAGGGCGACCGCTCGCGCAAGGAAACCCTGGTCGAGTTCGGGTTCCGCCTGCCATCTGCACTGGACAACCGTCCGCTGCGATTCGAAGAGTGGGAAGCGCGCTGCCCGCGCAGCATCTATGTCTCGGCCACGCCGGGACCGTATGAACTGCGCGAGGCCGGCGACGAGATCACCGAGCTGGTGGTGCGCCCGACCGGCCTGATCGACCCGGTGGTGGAGATCCGCCCGGTGGGCACCCAGGTCGACGACCTGATGAGCGAGGTCAACGAGCGCATCAAGCTGGGCGACCGCGTGCTGGTCACCACGCTGACCAAGCGCATGGCCGAGAACCTCACCGAATACCTCACCGAACACGGCATCCGCGTGCGCTACCTGCATTCGGACATCGATACCGTCGAACGCGTGGAGATCATCCGCGACCTGCGCCTGGGCAAGTTCGACGTGCTGGTCGGCATCAACCTGCTGCGCGAAGGCCTGGACATGCCGGAAGTGTCGCTCGTGGCCATCCTCGATGCGGACAAGGAAGGCTTCCTGCGTTCCACCGGCTCGCTGATCCAGACCATCGGCCGCGCCGCGCGCAACCTGCGCGGCAAGGCGATCCTGTACGCGGACAAGATCACCCGCTCGATGCAGGCGGCCATCGAGGAAACCGACCGGCGTCGCGCCAAGCAGGTGGAATACAACGAGGCGCACGGCATCGTGCCCAAGTCGGTACTGCGCCCGATCGTGGACGTGCTGGAAGGCGCGCGTTCGGAAGCGGCGGAAAAGGAAGCACGCGGCAAGGGCAAGGGCCGGGGTGGCAAGGTCGCCGAAGAGGCGGTGGATTACCGCAGCCTGGAACCGGCGCAGATCGCCAAGCGGCTGCAGGCGCTGGAGCAGCAGATGTACCAGCACGCACGCGACCTGGCGTTCGAGGATGCGGCGCGTGTGCGCGACCAGATCCGCCAGTTGAAGGAGCTCAGCCTCGGCTGAACGGCACGCTGCGAAATACCTTCACAAAAGTGTTGCTCTTCACGCAGGACGTCCGTAATATACGCGGCCTGCACCGACGCAAACGCAACGGCGCAGTAGTGAAAAACGGGCGGTTAGCTCAGCGGTAGAGCACTACCTTGACATGGTAGGGGTCACAGGTTCGAACCCTGTACCGCCCACCACTCCAGTCCCAGCGGCTGCAGTGGCACAACAGGAAAGCCGGCCACCAGGTCGGCTTTTTTGCTTTCCATCGGTCGCGATCGCGGCGCATTCCCACAACACGCACGCCAGCTGCCTGATGTTCCCGGCAGGGAACAGCATCGAGCATGCTGTTTTCCCGGCGTGGTGGCGCGCGTGACACTTCCCCTGTTCGGCAAGGCCACGGCGGCAGCGCTGTTGGGCGGCATCTGCATGGTGGTGTTCGCGCCGCGGCTGCTTCCGGCCGCGCTGGCCGGGTGCGCGCTTCTGCTGGGCGTGCCGCTCTGGTGTGGCTGGGCGCGGGGGCGCTGGTGTGGCGCGGTGCTGGTGGGCATCGGCTGGGCCGCAGTGCAGGCGCATGCCGCGCTCGACGTGCAGCTGCCTGCCGGTGCGCCGGCGACGCTGCACATGCTGCGGGGCAGGGTGGTGGACCTGCCGCAGCATGGTCCGCGCAGTACCCGGTTCCGTTTCCGGGTGGACGATGAGCTGGCCATGCCGGCCCGGCTGCGTGGTCGCGAGCTGGTGCTTTCCTGGCATGACGGCAGCGCGGCGCGCACGCCCACGTCCCGGCATGCGGTGCAGGCCGGGGCGCGCTGGCAACTGCAGGCCCGGCTGCGACCACCGCGTGGCCTGCGCAACCCGGGCGGCTTCGACGCGGAGCGGCATGCGCTGTGGCAGCGGCTGGCGGGTACCGGGCAGGTGCGCGCACCGGCCAGGGCGCTGGGCCCGCCCGGCGGGCTGCCGGCCTGGCGCGAACGCATGGCGGCGGCGATCGCCACCGAGGTGCCCGGGCCGGGTGCGCGTTTCGTGCAGGCGCTGGCACTGGGCGACACCCGCGGCGTGGCACAGCGCGACTGGGACGACCTGCGCACGTTGGGTTTGACCCACCTGATCGCGATCTCCGGCTTCCATGTCGGGCTGGTCGCGGGCTTCGCGGCGGCATTGGCCACCCTGGCGTGGCGAGCGATCCCGGTGCTGGGCAGGTGCTGGCCGCGCCCGCTGGCCGCCGCCGCGGCAGCGGTGGTCGGGGCCGGGCTGTATGCGGCGGTCGCCGGCTTCGCCCTGCCCACCGTGCGCACCGTGCTGATGATCGCGGTGGTGGCGCTGGCGCGCTGCACGCGCCGGCCGGGCAGCGTGGGCCAGGCATTGGCCCTGGCTGCGCTCGCGGTGCTGCTGGTCGATCCGCTGTCGGTACTTGCGCCGGGCTTCTGGCTCAGCTTCGCCGGCGTGCTGTGGCTGGTCTGGTGCCTGCCGGGCCGCGACGTGCACTGGCTGCGCAGCTTCCTCGCCGCGCAGGGGGTGGCCACCCTGGCGTTGCTGCCGCTGACCGTGGCGCTGTTCGGCCAGGCCTCGCGTGCCGGGCCGCTGGTCAACCTGCTGGCGATACCGTGGTGGAGCCTGGTGGTGGTGCCGCTGGCGCTGCTCGGGACCGGCCTGGAGGCGGTGTACGCAGGTGCGGGGCGCTGGCCATGGCGAGCCGCCAGCGCCTGTTTCGAGGCCAGCTGGTGGCTGTTCGGCAGCGTGGCGCGGCAGCCGTGGGCGCTGTGGTGGGCGCCACTGGCCGGCACGGCAGCACTGGCCGCGGCCGTGGGCGGGGTGTTCTGGCTGCTGTTGCCGCGCGCGGCCGGCGCCCGGCTGCCGGCCCTGCTGCTGTGCCTGCCGCTGCTGTGGCCGGCGCGGGGGCGACCGGCGCCGGGGGAGGTCGAGCTGCTGGTGATGGACGTGGGGCAGGGCCTGGCCGCCTGGGTCCGCACCCACCGGCACCGGCTGCTGTACGACGCCGGACCCGCCGCCGAGGTCGGATTCGACGCGGGCGAGCGCATCGTTGTTCCCACCCTGCATGCCCTGGGCGAAACCGCGCTGGACCGCATCCTGCTCAGCCATGGCGACCGCGACCACGCCGGCGGCATGCCGGCGGTGCGCCGCGCCTTTGCCACGCCGCCCCTGCTGGCGCCCGACGGGGCGGTCCGGGAAGACGCGACTGCGTGCCATGAGGGCATGGCCTGGCACTGGGATGGGGTGGGTTTCACGGTCCTGCACCCGCCCCGGGGCATGGCCTACGCGGGCAACGCCAGCAGCTGCGTGCTGCGCATCCAGAGCGCGCACGGCGCGCTGCTGTTGACCGGCGATATCGGCCACGCCGAGGAGTCGCGCCTGCTGGCCAGCGTTCCGGGCGCATTGCGTGCCGAGATGACGCTGGTGGCCCACCACGGCAGCGCGGGATCGTCCAGTGCGCGCTGGGTGCAGGCGGTGTCGCCGCGGCTGGCGGTTGTCTCCTCCGGGCACGGCAACCGCTTCGGCCACCCGCGTGCCGAGGTGGTGCGGCGCTGGCAGGGCGCCCGGGCCGAAGTGCTGGACACCGCCGACAGCGGAGCGCTGCGGATCTGGCTGGGCCGCGACGGATTGCAGGTGCGCGAACAGCGTCTTTTCGAACGCCGTTGGTGGGATGCCGCGGAGCGGGCGCGGTCGGCTGCTATCCTATCGGCGGTCATACAGGCGGCCGATGGGCCGGAGGGTTGAAACGTGTGGGAACTGGTCAAGGCCGGTGGCTGGCCGATGCTGCCGCTGCTGCTGTTGGGCGTACTGGCTTTGGCAATCGTCCTGGAGCGTTTCTGGACCTTGCGGCGCAATGAGGTCCTGCCCCCCGGGCTGGGCCAGGAGGTCCGCAACTGGGCCGCGCGCGGCAAGCTCGATCCCACCCACATCCAGTCGCTGCGGGCCAACTCGCCGCTGGGTGCGCTGCTGGCGGTCGCGCTAGAAGCGCGCAACCGGCCGCGCGACCAGATCCGCGAACGCATCGAAGATGCCGGACGGCACCTGGTGCACCGCATGGAGCGCTACCTGAACGCGCTGGGCACGATCGCCTCGGCCGGTCCGCTGCTGGGCCTGCTCGGCACCGTGGTCGGCATGATCCAGATGTTCATGGGCATCCTCGACCACGGCGTGGGCGACGTGAACCAGCTCGCCGGCGGCATCGGCAAGGCACTGGTGTGCACCGCTACCGGCATGATCGTGGCCATTCCCGCGCTCATGTTCCATCGCTACTTCAAGGGCCGCATCGGCGGCTACGTGATCGAGATGGAGATGGAGGCCTCGGCCCTGCTCGATGCGCTGGACGGCCGTCCCGGCGTCATGACCGCGCAGCCGCGTGCCGGCACCGCGCCGGTCGCCGCCTCGCCTGCCACGGCCAAGGGCTGACGGATGCGCATCCGCAACGACCGGGTCCAGGACGAGGTGCATATCGACCTGGTGCCCCTGATCGACGTCATCCTGGTGCTGATCATCTTCTTCGTGGTCACCACCACCTTCGACGCGCGTTCGACGCTGCAGCTGCAGCTGCCGACCGCCAGCCAGCAGAACACCACCGAGCCGCCGCGCTCGCTGAGCGTGCTGGTGAATGCCGAGGGGCGCTACTTCATCAACGACCAGGAAGTGCTGCGCACCGACGTGGAGTCGGTCAAGCAGACCATCGCCGCGGTCGCCGGCAGCGACCGCGAGCAGACCGTGCTGCTGCGCGCTGACGCCCGCACCCCGTACCAGGCCGTGGTCACCGCCCAGGACGCCCTGGGCCAGCTCGGCTTCCGCCGCATCGCCATCGCTACCGCGCCGGAGGTGCGTCCATGAGTAAACAACACGCGCCGGTCTGGCCGATCTACAAACGCCTGCTCGGCTACACCCGCGCCTACTGGGTGTTCATGGTCGCCGCGGTCATCGCGATGGTGGTCGAAGCGCTGGCCGGCTACCACTTCACCAAGCTGATGGAGCCGCTGGTCAACCGTGGTTTCGTCAATCCCGAGCCGCGCATGGCGGTGATCCTGCCGCTGACCATCCTCGGGCTGTTCATGATGCGCAGCCTGGCCACCCTGGTCAGCGACTACGCCCTGGCGCGCACCGGGCGCAGCGTGGTGCGCGACCTGCGCGAGCAGGTGCTGTCCAAGTACCTGCACCTGCCGTCGTCGCACTTCGACAGCGAAGCCACGCCGGTGATGGTCAGCCGCCTGAACTACGACACCGAGCAGGTCACCCAGGCCAGCGCCGATGCGCTCAAGACCCTGGTGGCCGATACCCTGACCATCATCGCCATGCTGGTGGTGATGCTGCAGATGAGCGTCAAGGTCACCGTGGCGATGCTGGTGGTGGTGCCGCTCATCGGCGTGATCGTCTCGTTCGTGGGCAAGCGCTACCGGCGCATCAGCCGCGGCATCCAGGACGGCATGGGCAGCATGGCGCAGACCGCCGAACAGTCGCTGGCCGCGCAGCAGGAAGTGAAGGTGCATGGCACCCAGGCGCACGAAATCGAACGCTATTCGCGCCTGGCCAACCGCATGCTCGGCCTCAACATGAAGGTCGAAACCACGCGTGCGCTGGCCTCGAGCACGGTGCAGTTCCTGGCCGCGCTGGCGCTTGCGGTGATCGTGTGGGTGTCCACCCGCGAAGCGCTGGCCGGGCGCCTGAACGCCGGCCAGTTCATGGGCCTGATGACCTCGATGATGGCCATCATTCCCTCGCTGCGCCGCTTGACCAGCGTGCAGACCTCGATTTCGCGCGGCGTGGCGGCGGCGGAGCGCCTGTTCGGCATCCTCGACCTGCCGGTCGAGCGCGACCAGGGCAGCACCCGCGCCCAGCGCGTTCGGGGCGAACTGTCGTTCGAGCACGTGATGCTGCGCTACCGCGAAGACACCGGGATCGCGCTGGATGACATCACCTTCGAAGCACGGCCCGGCACCGTCACCGCCATCGTCGGCCGCTCCGGCAGCGGCAAGACCAGCCTGATCCGCCTGGTGCCGCGTTTCTACGAACCGAGCGGCGGCTGCATCCGGCTCGATGGCGTGCCGCTGGACGAGTACCCGCTGGCCGACCTGCGCCGCCAGGTGGCGATGGTGGGACAGAAGGTGATGCTGTTCGACGATACCGTGGCGGCCAACATCGCCTACGGCATGGACGCCAGCGAAGAAGAGATCCGCAAAGCGGCCGAAGCGGCCAATGCCTGGGAGTTCATCGAGCGCATGCCACAGCAGCTGCAGACCCCGGTGGGGGAAAACGGTGCGCTGCTGTCCGGCGGCCAGCGCCAGCGCCTGGCGATCGCCCGCGCGATCCTGCGTGACGCGCCGGTGCTGATCCTGGATGAAGCCACCGCCGCGCTGGACAACGAATCCGAGCGACTGGTGCAGGACGCACTGCAGCGCCTGATGCCCGAGCGCACCACGCTGGTCATCGCGCACCGCCTGTCCACCATCGAACATGCCGACCAGGTGCTGGTGATGGATCACGGCCGCATCGTCGAGCGCGGTACCCACGACGAACTGCTCGCGCTGGGCGGCCTGTACGAGCACCTGCACAAGATGCAGTTCCGCGAAAGGCAGCCCTGATGGCGTCGAACGGGTCCCAGACGCCGTCGTACTGGTATGACGGCAGCGCGGTGCCGTTCGCTGCGCGCCTGCTGGCGCCGGTGTACGGCGCGGTGGTGGCGCTGCGCCGTGCGCTGTACCGGCGTGGCTGGTTCAAGCGCCACGCCCTGCCGGTGCCGGTGATCGTGGTCGGCAACGTGACCGCCGGCGGCACCGGCAAGACCCCGCTGACCATCGCGCTGGTCGACCAGCTGCGCGCCGCCGGCTGGAAGCCCGGCGTGGCCAGCCGCGGCTACGGTCGCCAGGAGGCCAAGCTGGCGCGCTGGGTGGACGCGGACACCGACACCGCGCTGGGCGGCGACGAACCGGTCCTGATCGCCTGGAAGACCGGCGTGCCGGTCCGGGTCGACGCCGACCGCGTTGCCGCCGGCAAGGCACTGATCGAAGCCGGCTGCGACATCATCGTCTGCGATGACGGCCTCCAGCACTATCGGCTGTCGCGTGACATCGAGATCGAAGTGGTCGACGCGCAGCGTCGCTATGGCAACGGGCGGCTGATCCCGGCCGGCCCCCTGCGCGAGCCGGCCAGCCGTGCGCGCGACTGCGATTTCCGCGTGGTGAACCTGGGCCAGGCCAGTGCCGATCCGGCCGCGATGGCCGCCTGCGGTTTCGGCGAATGGGCGATGCAGCTGCACATCGACCGCGCGCAACCGCTCAGCGGTGGCCGCGCCCGCGCGCTGTCGCATTTCCGTGGCCAGCGCGTGCATGCGGTGGCCGGTATCGCGCACCCGCAGCGCTTCTTCGACATGCTGCGCGCGCAGGGCATCGGTGTGGTCCCGCACGCCTTTGCCGACCACCACGCCTACCAGGCGGCGGACCTGCGCTTCGGCAGCGAACTGCCGGTGCTGATGACCGAAAAGGACGCGGTGAAGTGCAAGGCATTCGCCAATGAATGGCATTTCGCCGTGCCGCTGTCGGCCGACCTGCCGGCCGCCTTCTGGGTGGCCCTGCTCGATCGCGTCGATAAACTCGGCAAGCGCTGAGCGCGCGCTCCCATCCTGCGTTGTCCCGAGAGGTTTCCCGCATGAGCCAGCCCGTTGATTTCGTCGTCGCCATTCCGGCGCGCTACGCCGCCTCGCGCCTGCCCGGCAAGCCGCTGCGCCTGCTGGGAGGCACCCCGCTGGTGCTGCACGTGGCCGAACGCGCCCTGCAGGCCGGCGCGCGCGAGGTCTGGGTCGCCACCGACGACACCCGCATCGCCGACGCATTGCAGGGCCTGCCCACGGTGCGGGTGGCGATGACTGCCGCCAGCCACGCCTCAGGAACCGACCGCCTAGCCGAGTGCGCACGCCAGGCCGGCTGGTCCGACGACACCCTCGTGGTGAACCTGCAGGGCGACGAACCGTTCGCGCCGGCCGACGGCATCCGCGCCGTGGCCGAGGCCCTGGTCTACAGCGGTGCCGACATGGCCACCCTGGCCACCCCGGTCGAAGACGCCGAAACCCTGTTCGACCCGAACGTAGTCAAGGTGGTGCGCCAGCAGAACCTGGACGCGCTGTACTTCAGCCGCGCGCCGATTCCCTGGCACCGCGACGCGTTTGCTCAGAGCCGTGAGCACCTGTCGGGTCCGCATTGGCTGCGCCACATCGGCATCTATGCCTATCGTGCCGGGTTCCTGCAGGCCTTCGCCGCGCTGCCTCCCGGCCGCCTGGAGCAGCTGGAATCGCTGGAACAGCTGCGGGTGCTCGAGGCCGGGCACCGGCTCAGCGTTGCGCTGTCGCCGGCCGCCTTCCCGCCGGGGATCGACACCCCGGCCGACCTTGAGCGGGCCGAGGCCTGGCTGGCCCGCCGTCATATTGACGGTGGCGCGACGGTCGCGTGACGCCGAGTCCGGCATAATCACGGCATGAACGTACAGCTCGTCCAGGACCTTCCCGAATTCGCCACGTGGCTCAATGCCGCGCCGACCACGCTGACCGAGCTGCGCGGCCGCCCCGTGGTGCTGGCCGTCGTCAATGCCGCCTCGGTCTGGTGCGCGCAGCGGCTGGCCGAGCTGGGCCAATGGCAGTCGCGCAATCCGGGCAGGCTGCAGCCGCTGATCCTGCAGGTGCCGCGCTTCGATTTCGAACGCGAACCGGCGCAGGCGTTGAAGCTGCTGCGCCGCCAGGGACTGGCCGCGCCCGCGCTGCTCGACGCGGACTGGGATGGCTGGCGCCGTTTCAACATCACCGCATGGCCGACCTTGGTGCTGCTGGATGCGCAGGGCAGGGAAGTCGACCGGCTGGTGGGATTCGCCGACGACCTGGACCGTGCCCTCAACAGCCTGTGCCAGGGGGTGGCAGGGCCGCGCGACGGCGATGCGCCGCAACCGCGTGAGCTGGATCCGGAACCGCGCCTGCCGTTGCTGTTCCCGTCTGCGCTGGCGGTAAGCACAGAGCGGCTGTATATCGCCGACAGTGGCCACCACCGCATCCTCGAATGCAGCCACGCCGGCCGCGTGCTGCGCCAGTTCGGGCTGGGCACCGCCGACATGATGGACGGCGGCCCCGCCGAGGCGGCGTTCAACCGCCCGCAGGGCCTGGCGCTGGAACGCGAGTGGCTGTACGTGGCCGACACCGGCAACCACGCGCTGCGCCGCATCCACCTGTTGACCGGCCAGGTCGATACCCTGTGCGGTAATGGCCGCCCCGGCGATCCGCGCGAGGGCGCGATCCCCGATCCGCGGCAGGCGCCGTTGAACCATCCGCAGGGCATCGCCGTGGCCGACAACCAGGTGCACATCGCGATGGCCGGCGACAACCGCGTCTGGAGCTACCACCTGGGCCAGCGCACGCTGTCCTGGCGGGCCGGGTCCGGGGCGATGGACGAGCGCGACGGCAGCGGCCACCTGGCCGCCTTCGCGCAGCCGGCGGCGCTGGCCGCCGTGCAGCAGGTCCTGTACGTCTGCGATGCGCTCGGTTCGTCGATCCGCTCGATGCAGCTGCGCGGCGACCTGGTCCAGACCCTGGTCGGGCAGGGGCCGTGGACGTTCGGCGAGCAGGACGGCCCACGCACCACCGCGCGGCTGCAATACCCGCAGGCCATCGCGATGAGCCCGGACGCACCGGTGCTGTGGATCGCCGATGCCGGCAATGGACGCCTGCGGACCCTGCGCCTGGGCGGCGGCGAGCTGGGTACGGTGGAACTGCCGCGGCGACTGCACGGCCCGTCGGGGCTGGCGCTCGGCGCGGGCGCGGTGTGGATCGCCGAAACCGATGCGCACGCCGTGCTGCGGTTCGACCCGGTCAGCGGCGTACTGAGCGACGTGCCGATCAGCGAATGACCCTGTCCACCGCACCGGCCTTCGACGGAAAGGCATTCGCGGCCCACCTGAGCACCGCGCCCGGCGTGTACCGCATGTACGCGGCCGACGACAGCCTGCTGTACGTCGGCAAGGCGCGCGCCCTGCGCAACCGGGTGGGCAGCTATTTCAACGGCGCGCCAAAGAACGCGCGGATCATGTCCATGCTGTCGCAGGTCGCGCGCATGGACGTCACCGTTACCCGCTCCGAAGCCGAAGCGCTGCTGCTGGAAAACCAGCTGATCAAATCGCTGTCGCCGCGCTACAACGTCTCGCTGCGCGACGACAAGACCTACCCGCAGGTATTGCTGACCCGCGAGGAATGGCCGCGCATCGCCCTGCACCGCGGCCCGCGCGCGGTGCCCGGGCGTTATTTCGGGCCGTACCCGGGAGTGACCGCGGTACGTGAAACGCTCAACCTGATGCACAAGCTGTTCAAGCTCCGCAGCTGCGAGGACAGCGTGTTCCGCAACCGTTCGCGGCCCTGCCTGCAGTACCAGATCGGGCGCTGCAGCGCGCCGTGCGTGGCGTTGGTGGAAGCCGACGATTACGCCGAATCGGTGCGCCGCGCCGCGATGTTCCTGGAGGGCAAGAGCGACCAGCTGGCGCGCGAACTCGGCACGCAGATGCAGGCGGCCAGCGAAGCGCTTGAATTCGAACAGGCCGCGCGCCTGCGCGACCTGGTCACCGCCCTGCGCAGCATGCAGACCCGACAGTACGTCGACGGCCGCGCCGCCGACCTGGACGTGCTGGCCTGCGCCACCCGGGGCGCCAGTGCGTGCGTGATGCTGCTGTCGTTCCGTGACGGCCGCAACATGGGCACGCGCCCGTTCTATCCGCGCACCAATGGCGAGGAAAGCGCCGAGGAAGTGCTGGGCGCCTTCGTCTCCCAGTACTACGTCGAACATGCCCCGCCGCGCGAGATCCTGCTCGACCGCGAGATCCCGGATGCCAGCCTGATCGAATCGGCGCTGAGCGCCTCGGCCGAGTACAAGGTGCAGCTGAAGTGGAACGTGCGCGGCGAGCGCGCCGGCTACGTCGAACTGGCCAGCCGCAATGCGCAGATCACCCTGGTCAGCGAGCTCACCAGCCGCAGCGCGCAGCACGCACGCAGCGAAGACCTGCGGCAGATGCTGGGGCTGGCCGAACAGGTCAAGCGGGTGGAATGTTTCGACATCAGCCACACCATGGGCGAAGCCACGGTGGCCTCCTGCGTGGTGTTCGACGCCAGCGGCCCGGTGCGCAGCCAGTACCGCCGCTACAACATCAGCGGCATCGAACCGGGCGATGACTACGCCGCCATGCGCCAGGCGATCGATCGCCGTTTCCGGCGCGCGGTGGAGGAAGAGGGCGTGCTGCCGGACCTGCTGCTGATCGACGGCGGCGCCGGCCAGCTGGCCCAGGCCCAGGCGGCGCTGGCCGACCTTGGCGTGGAAGGGGTGATGCTGGTGGGCGTGGCCAAGGGCGTGGAACGCCGCGCCGGCCATGAGGCGCTGGTGTTGCCCGACGGCCGCGAGCTGCGTCCGGGCGCGGCGTCGCCGGCGCTGCAGTTCATCCAGCAGGTCCGCGACGAAGCGCACCGGTTCGCCATCACCGGCCATCGCGGGCGCCGCCAGAAGGCGCGCATGACCAGCAAGCTCGAAGACATTCCAGGGATCGGGCCGCGCCGCCGCGCCAGCCTGCTCAAGCATTTCGGCGGCCTGGTCGGACTGAAAGCGGCCGGCGAGGCGGAAATCGCGAAGGTTGAAGGCATCAATGACGCCCTCGCCGCACGCATCTACGCTAACCTTCATGGACTGCCCACGCCCCCTGCGGCCGGCGAGTAGAGAGACGCAATGAAGTTGACCCTCCCCACCTGGCTGACGCTGCTGCGGATCGTGATGATCCCGGTACTGGTGCTGGTGTTCTATCTCCCCTACACCTGGACGAACTTCGCGTCCGCGGCGATTTTCGGCCTGGCCGCGCTGACCGACTGGCTGGATGGCTGGATCGCGCGCCGCTATGACCTGGCCTCGGCGTTCGGCGCGTTCCTTGATCCGGTGGCCGACAAGCTGATGGTGGCGGTGGCACTGTTCCTGATCGTGCAGGGTCACCCGACCCCGTGGATGGCGTTCTGGGCGGCGGTGATCGTCGGTCGCGAAATCGCGGTGTCGGCGCTGCGCGAATGGATGGCCGAGATTGGCCAGCGCGCGAAGGTGCGCGTGGCGCTGATCGGCAAGATCAAGACCACCGCGCAGATGGTCGCGCTGCTGTGCCTGCTGTACTCGGTAGCGCCAAATACGCCGGTGTCCGCCATCTGGATGGGCGAACCAGTGTTCCACATCGGCGACTGGACCCTGGCGATCGCCGCGGTACTGACCCTGTTTTCGGGCCTGCAGTACCTGCACGCGGCGTGGCCGAGCCTGCGTGAGGACGAGCGTGCCGCGCGTGAAACCGCGCGCGCGAAAAAGAAGGGCTGAGGGCTGTTGACAGCACCGCGTTTGGCTGTAGAATTTCGCCTCCCAAGCGGGAATAGCTCAGTTGGTAGAGCGCAACCTTGCCAAGGTTGAGGTCGCGAGTTCGAGTCTCGTTTCCCGCTCCAGATACAGGAAAAAGCGACCTCCGGGTCGCTTTTTTCGTTTCCGGCCCTGTTCGGATTCCGCTGCATGAACCTGTTGACGACGTGAAGGAATACCGACACAATAGCGCTCCCTCGACGCAGGTCGACGGGAAAAGCAGCACATGAGCGGGAATAGCTCAGTTGGTAGAGCGCAACCTTGCCAAGGTTGAGGTCGCGAGTTCGAGTCTCGTTTCCCGCTCCAATCATGTGTCGCAGCGCTGGCGTATTACCTGCGGTTCCGGTAATATACGCGCCTGATTTTGCGGGAATAGCTCAGTTGGTAGAGCGCAACCTTGCCAAGGTTGAGGTCGCGAGTTCGAGTCTCGTTTCCCGCTCCAGATTCGAATCAGGCCCCGCATGCGGGGTCTTGTTCTGTAAGGTCACCGGCCTGGTGGCAGAGTGGTCATGCAACGGATTGCAAATCCGTGTACGCCGGTTCGATTCCGACCCAGGCCTCCAGTAGTTCGAAAAACCCCGCTTCGGCGGGGTTTTTCGTTTCCGTCGCCCCGCAGGTCCTTCACCCGGCCCGTACGAGCGGCTGCCTACTGTGCAGGATCGTTCCTTACCGAGGTGTTCGATGGATCTGGCCATGTGGATTGCTGCCGCCGGGGTGCCCGGTTCGTTCTGGGATTCGCCCAGCAACGTCAGTGGCGCGGTCATGCTGGGCTTCGGGGTGGCGGCCATCGCCCTCTCGTTCGGCCTGGCCAAGGTGTTCAAGCGTTTCAACGGCGTAGCCTGGATGGTCCTGGGGGCAGGCGTGGCCATTACCGCCTACGGCATCCTGCGGATGGGCAGCTGACATCAGGCTGTCACCACGCACTGCGACGGTAGTGGCCGCGACCAGCCGGCCAGCCGCCGTCCCTGCCTGAACGATTAAGTTCACCAGTGACGCCCGATGCGTCACTGGTTGACTTCGCGCGAAGAGCGTGAAAGGGTGGGGTGAAACGCGGGTGAAGTTCCGTCGCCGCCCGGCGGCGGGGCGGCAGGCGCAAGCCTGGCAGGGGGAATTGCTCTTTTCGACAGAGCGGGTCCAAGGGAGGTCGTATGCAATACGGCGCGAATGACCTGGCCAATGGTGTGCGCACCGAGCTGGAGGCCAGTTACAGCAAGCACGGGTGCGGGCCGGAATTCTGGACCACCTATCAGCAGGTGCTGGAGCGCCTGGTGCCGCAGGGGCGCAGCCGTACACAGGTGACCAACGAACTGGCCCTGATCATCGAACAGCTCGGCATCGTCCGGCGCGCGCAGATGGTGCCGCCGCCGAGCACGCGGCTGCGCTGAAACCGGTTGGGGAACCGGCGCCATCGGCGACGATGGCACGCCGCAGGGGCATCGGCTACAGCTGCCGCACGCCCATTGCCAGCAACATGACCAGGCCGCCCAGTGCGGCCAGGACGCGCGGGCGCAGCCAGCGCCTCGGCCGGCCCTGCATGGCGTTTGCGCTGGCGACGCGGATCAGGCCGACGGGAAAGCGCCATGCGCGCATCTGCGCATCGCAGGCGTCGACGCAGTTGCCGCAGGCGATGCAGTCCGGCAGCGGGCCGCTGCGAACGTCGAGCTGCATCGGGCACGCGTGCACACACGCGGCGCAGTCCAGGCAGTCGCCCAGCCGGTCGTCGGCGAAGCGTGGCAGCGGCCCGGCCAGGGCCGGGTGCGCGGCGCGGAACGCGTAGTCGCTGGCGCTGGTCGGGTCGAGCAGGCCGCGCCCGCGCTGTTGCACGCTGCCGCAGCCGCGCGCGCGGCGCCCGCGCGGTTCGCCACGACGCGCGTCGTAGCAGACCTGCGGGGTGTCCGCGTCGAACAGCGACGGTGCCAGACGCGCGTAGGGGCACAGGTCAAGACAGACCTGCTCGCGCAGGAAGCCGGCATTGGCCCAGGTGGCGGTGGCGTAAAACAGCACCCAGAACCGTTCCCAGGCGCTCCAGCGCCCCGGCCAGAACCCGGCGACCAGTGCGTCGATGGGCGTGAACAGCCCGACGAAGGTGATCCCGGTCCACAACGCGATTGCGGCCCACCCCACATGCTTGATCGTCGCTGCCAGGGCCGGTCGGTGCAGCCAGCGCGCGCACCCGTGTTCGACCCAGCGGAACAGCGTGCCCCACAGGGTCTGCGGGCAGGCATGCCCGCACCAGACGCGCCCTCCCAAGGAGGTCAGCAGCGCAAGCGAGCACGCCATGACCGCGACCAGCCCGAACAGCACGCCCACGTCACCGGGCCACAGCGTCCAGCCGAACAGGTCGAAGCGGCGCGCCGGCAGATCGAACAGCAGTGCCTGGCGGCCGTCCCAGCGCAGCCAGGGCAGGGCATGGAAGCCACCCAGCAGGGCCACCGACAGCAGCGCGCGCCAGCGCAGCGCCGGGCGCGCAACCGGGGCGCAGGGCGCCCTCATCCCAGCGGCAGCTCGTCATCGTCGCGGGGCAGGGGCCGCAACAGGTAGCCGGTGACCGCGCTCGCCAGCGCAGTGACCGCCCAGAACATGAAGAAGCCCAGCGTGTAGCCCAGCTCGCGGCTGAGCGCCTGCCCGGGGAAGCTGATATCACGCAGGCGCAGCGGATCGACGAAGGCGAAGAACACCCCGCAGGCCAGTCCGGCAGCGATGAAACTGGGCCACAGCACCGCCCCCCAGTACTGGATGAGCGTGCGGCGGCGCGTGCCGGGCGGGTCGTTGGATGGGCGCATGAGCCACACGTTAGGCGCTGCGACAGTACGCCACATTGATCCTGATCAAAGCGGCGTAGCATCATGGCCACAGCGCCCTGTCCGGCCCGCCGCCGAGGAATTCCATGTCATCCCCCGCTGTTCCGGCACTGCCCGTGGCATCGCCGCAGCTCTGCAGCGAAGCGGAGGTGACGCGGCTGGTGCACGACTTCTGCGCACGCGTGCGCCGGGACCCGCAGCTGGGCCCGGTGTTCGACGCGCGCGTCCACGACTGGGACGCGCACCTGGCCCAGCTGGTCGATTTCTGGTCGGCCATGCTGCGCGGCACGCGTCGCTTCAACGGCAACCCGATGTCAAAGCACATGGCCATGCCCGAGCTGGAACGTGCGCTGTTCGACCGCTGGCTGCTGCTGTTCGGCCGTACCACCGCCGAATCGGACAATGCGCCGATGCAGCGCCTGGCCGACGACGTGGCGGCGCGCATCGCCGACACCTTCTGGCGTCGCATCCAGATGCAGCGCTGGCCGGAGCTGCCGGTCGTGCGCACGCTGCGTCCGGATTGATCTTGCTCAATGCGCGTCGGCGTGCCGGCGCGCATGCTGGCGGCATGGATACCCTTTCGCCTGCCGCCGCCGGTCTTGCCTGGCACTTCGATCCCGAGCTGCTGCGCCGTCACGACCGTCCCGGGCCGCGTTACACCTCGTACCCGACCGCGCCGCATTTCCATGACGGCTTCGGCGAACACGCCCTGCGCGCGGCGATCGCGGCCAGCAACCGGCAGGCGTGGCCGTTGTCGTTGTACGTGCACGTCCCGTTCTGCAGCAGCCCGTGCTTCTACTGTGGCTGCAACCGGGTCATTACCCGCGACCACGGCAGGGGCGCAGCCTACGTGGCCCGCGTGCTCGGCGAAGCCGACCTTGTCGCGCCGCTGTTCGATGCCACGCGCGAGGTTGTCCAGCTGCACCTCGGCGGTGGCACCCCCAACTTCCTGGCGCGGGCGCAGATGCGCGAACTGATCGATGGATTGCGCAGCCGCTTCACCTTCAGCACGGCCGCCGACCGCGATTTCTCGATCGAACTGGACCCGCGGTTCGTCAGCCGCGAGGACATTGCCGCACTCGGCGCGCTCGGCTTCAACCGGGCCAGCCTCGGCATCCAGGACTTCGACCCGGTGGTGCAGCGGGCGATCAATCGCGAGCAGGGCGTGGAAGCGACACTGGAGGTACTGCGCGCCTGCCGCGAACATGGGCTGGCGTCGGTGAACGTCGACCTGATCTACGGACTCCCGCACCAGACCCTGGACGGCTTTGCGCGGACCCTGGAAACGGTGCTGCGCGAACGGCCGGACCGGCTGGCGATCTACGGGTACGCGCACCTGCCGAACCTGTTCAAGGCACAGCGGCAGATTCCCGATGCGGCGCTGCCCGGGCCGGACCAGAAACTGGCCCTGCTGGGCCTGGCGGTGCGCCGGCTGTCGCTGGCCGGCTACCAGTACATCGGCATGGACCACTTCGCGCTGCCGGGCGAGAACCTCGCGCGCGCCCAGCGCGCGGGCCAGCTGCACCGCAATTTCATGGGCTACACCACCCACGCGCAGACTGACCTGGTAGGTCTGGGCGCCAGCGCGATCAGTCGCATCGGCAGCAGCTACAGCCAGAATCCGCGCGAGCTGCCGCGCTGGGAGGCGGCGGTGGACGCCGGCCGCCTGCCGGTCTGGCGCGGGCTCACCCTGGATGCGGACGACGAACTGCGCGCGGCGTTGATCAACCAGCTGATGTGCCAGGGCGAAGTGGACGGGCGTGCGCTCGCGGCACGCCATGGCGTCGATTTCGACCAGTACTTCGCCGAGGCCCTGGCCTCGCTATCAGCGCTGCAGGCCGACGGCCTGGCCGACTACCGCGACGGCGTGGTACGCGCCACTGAACGCGGCCGCCCGCTGCTGCGCCTGCTGGCAATGTGCTTCGATCGCTACCTGGCCCAAGCGGACCACCCGGTCCGCTACTCGAAGGCGATCTGAACCTCGCGCTTCGTCCTCGCTCGGACATGCATCTGGTGTGGTGAATTCAAAGCGGTAATTTCATTGAAAGAATCGTCTGGAGCCGGGGGAACGGCGCGAATAGAGTCGCGAAGTCGCGGATCAGGCGTCGGCGAAACACGCGTGGAGAATCCGTGCCATTGACATCTATTCGTTTTTAAACGAAAATGGCCATGAACACGATCGAGCATTACCTGACGGCGGACGAGCAGCGAGATCCATACATGGAGTGGCTGCGGCGAATGCGGGATGCCCAGGCCCGGATCGCGGTCATTCGACGGATCGCGCGCATCGAACACGGGAACTTCGGTGATCACAGGTTCTGCCGCGACGGGGTGTAGGAGCTGCGCGTGGACGTTGGCCAGGGGTACCGCGTGTACTACGGCATGTCGGGCCAGAGCGTCGTGCTGCTGCTGTGTGGCGGCGACAAGCGCACGCAGGACACGGACATCAAGCGTGCCGTGCAGTATTGGCAGGATTGGAATCGGAGAATCGAACGATGAGAAGCCGAGCGAACGACGAAGCAATGGCCGAACTGTACCGCAGCGATCCTGCGCTCGCGCTGGATGTCATCAACAGCATCCTGGCCGATGGTACACAGGCGGAGTTGATGACGGTGCTGCGCCAATTGGCGCAGGCCGTGGGCGGAGTCCAGTCGGTTGCCGAGCAGGCACATCTCAATCCCACGCAGCTTTACCGGACCTTGTCGCCGAGGGGCAATCCCGCATTGAGCAGCCTCACTGCCATTCTCAAGGCGATGGGACTGCGCCTGGCAGTGCAACCGCTGGCCGCAATGCCCCCGCTTCACGCTGCGTGACGGCCCGCGGCCTGTAGTAGTCCAAACGTGGTGCCCGGAGCCGGAATCGAACCGGCATGGGGTTGCCCCCGGCGGATTTTAAGTCCGATGCGTCTACCAGTTTCGCCATCCGGGCGCGCTTGGCGGGGGCAAGTGTAGCGGAAAGCCGGTCCAGCGCTGCGCTAGCATGGCGTATCCCTCCCGTCCGGAACCGCTGGCCATGCTCACGCTGCATATCGGCAACAAGAACTACTCCTCGTGGTCGATGCGGTCGTGGGTGCTGATGACCCAGGTCGGCATCCCGTTCCAGGAGGTGGTGCTGCGCTTCGACAGCTTCGATCCCGGCTCGCAGTTCAAGCGCAGTGCCGAGGCGCTGTCGCCCTCGGGCACGGTGCCGGTGCTGGTCGATGGCGAGCGCGTGGTGTGGGACACCCTGGCCATCGCCGAGTACCTGGCCGAAGGCTTTCCCGAGCATGCGCTATGGCCGCTGGATCGCGGCGAGCGCGCGCTGGCGCGCAGCGCGACGGCGGCCATGCACAGCGGCTTTGGCGCGCTGCGTTCGCATTTTCCGATGAACATCGAGGCGCGCCTCCCCGACATCGGCGCGCGTGTGCTGCGCAGCCAGCCCGAGGTCGTCGCCGACCTGCAGCGGCTGCAGGCATTGTGGGAGCGCCTGCTGGCCCGGCATGACGGTCCGCTGCTGTTCGAGCGCTTCAGCATCGCCGATGCCTTTTTCGCGCCGGTGGTGATGCGCCTGCAGACCTACGCGGTGCCGGTGTCGCCGCGCGTGGCCCGCTACATGCAACAGGTGCAGGCGCTGGAGGGCGTGCAGGCCTGGGTGGCCGCAGCGCTGGCCGAACATGACTTCCGTCCGTTCGAGGAGCCATACCGGCAGGCCCCGGATGCGCCCTGAACGGCGCTGAACGAGGGCAGCCGACGCTGTCTTTACGCCGCCCGCGCTGGCGCCGTAGTCTGCGCTGAGCACTCACACAGGGATCGGGGCGGGCATGGCGAAGGCGGCAGCAGGTGTGGTGCTGGGCATGGCGCTGGCATGGGTGGGCATTCCCTCGGGAAGCGCCCAGACCCGTCCGCCCGAGGTGGTCGACCTCGCCCCGGTCGTAGTGTCCGGCGTGCAGCCGGGTCCGGGAATGTGGCGGGTCACCGGCACCGATGGCCATGCGCTGTGGATCCTCGGCACGGTGTCGCCGTTGCCGGCCAGGCTGGAGTGGCGGGCCGACGAGGTCGAGGCGGTGATCGCCAGTGCCGATGCGGTGCTCGGTGCGCCGGGCTGGACGCTGGACGCCGATGTGGGCTTCTTTGGCCGGTTGACCCTGATGCCGTCGGCAATGAAGGCCGCCCACGATCCGCAGGGACGACGCCTGCAGGAGATTCTCCCCGCGGACCTGTATGCGCGCTGGCAGCCCTTGAAGCAGCGTTACCTGGGGCGCGGTGGCGGGGTGGAGAAAGATCGCCCGCTGGTGGCGGCCACCCGGCTGTATGCCGCAGCGCTGGAGGAGGTGGGCCTGAGTCCGCGTTCCGGCGTCGGCGAGCAGCTGAAGAAGGCTTACAAGCGGCGCGGGCTGACCCCGGTGGTGACGAAACTGGAGATCAAGGTGGACGACCCGCGCGCGGCGCTGAAGGAAGTGCGCGCCAGCACCCTGGAGGATGTGACCTGCCTCCAGCGCACGCTGGATGTGGTGGAGCACCAGTTGCCGCTGCTGGTCGAACGCGCCAACGCCTGGGCCGTAGGCGACACCGCAGCGCTGCAGCATCTGGCGCTGAAGAGTCAGTACGACGCCTGCATCGGCGCCATTGCCAGCAGCGCGATGGGGCAGCGGCGTGGCATGACCCAGCTCGACGCGCGCTCCACCGAGAAGTGGCTCGGCGCCGCCCGCGACGCACTGGCGCGGCACGCGGTGACCTTCGCCACGGTGCCGGTGCATTCGCTGGTCGAGCCCGGCGGTTACCTCGACCGGCTGCGCCAGGCCGGCTACAGCGTGCAGGATCCGTAGCGCAGGAGACCGGCACCGTTCGGCGTCTTTTCCCCTGCGCGCGCTTCGTGGCATAGTCATGACGACCACACCGGGGGGTGCCCATGGCGCTGCACGCGTTCGCTTACGTCAGCGAAGCTGTCGAAGGAATCGACGGGTCGGACATCGACCGAGTACTCGCCGCAGCGTCGAGCTTCAACAAGGTCACCGGTGTCACCGGGGTCCTGATGTTCGATGGCCAGCGCTTCCTGCAGTACCTGGAAGGGCCCGACGATGGCGTGGCCTCGGTCGAACAGCGCGTACTCAATGCCCGCAGCCATGTGCGCATACGCGAATTGGCGCGTGGCGAAGTCGCCACCCGGCACTTCCCGCGCTGGACCATGGCCTCGTCGCGGATCGAGCGCGGCGTGATGAGTGCGATCGTCGACGCGGACTGGCCTGGTTTCACCGCCGCCGCGCCTGTCGACGGCCAGCGCCGGGTCGGTTTCGCACGCCTGCTGGAACTGTGGACCGGCGTGTCCGGCGAGCTGGAACCGGCGGCGGTCACGTTGGGCTCGTGATGGCGGGTGATTCGTAACAGAAAGATCACAGTGCAGCGCCTACCATGTGCCTACCAGCTGTGACCGGTCCGGGGTATGCCCCCGGGGTTGTCTGAAAGGGTAGTAACCGCAGCTGGACCATTTTGTAGCCGTCGTCCGTACTCTCCGCGGGCGGCGGCTTTGTTCTTTGTGGCGCCGCACGCGACACGTTAGGCTTGTTGCCTCAGCTTCCTGCCACCGGGCCACGCATGACCCCATCCAACCTGTTGTTCCCGCACGCGCCCGCCGCCGCCGCGCAGGCGCGCATCTGCGTGATCGGCCTGGGCTACGTGGGACTGCCGCTGACAGTCGCCTTCGGCACGTTGCAGCCGACCCTGGGCTACGACATCGACGCAGCACGGGTGGCCGAGCTGCAGCAGGGGGTGGACCACACCCTGGAGCTGGAAGCGCACGAGCTGGCCGCCGCCGTGCACGCGCGCTACAGCGACGATCCGTCCGACCTGGACGGGTGCAACGTCTACATCGTCACCGTGCCCACGCCGATCGATGCGCACGAGCAGCCGGACCTCGGTCCGCTGCGCGACGCCAGCACCCTGATCGCCCGCGCGCTGAAACCGGGCGATCTGGTCATCTACGAATCCACCGTCTACCCGGGCACCACCGAAGAGGTGTGCGTGCCGCTGCTGGAAGCCGGCTCCGGCCTGCGCTTCAACCAGGATTTCCACTGCGGTTACAGCCCCGAGCGGATCAACCCGGGCGACCGCCAGCGACGCCTGGCCGACATCCGCAAGATCACCTCCGGCTCCACGGAGGAGGTTGCCGCGGTGGTCGACGCACTGTACGCACGCATCATCACCGCCGGTACCTGGCCGGCCCCGTCGATCCGCGTGGCCGAAGCGGCCAAGGTGATCGAGAACATCCAGCGCGACGTCAACATCGCGCTGGTCAATGAGCTGGCGCTGATCTTCGACCGGCTCGGCATCGATACCCAGGACGTGCTGGATGCCGCCGGCAGCAAGTGGAACTTCCTGCCGTTCCGGCCCGGCCTGGTCGGCGGGCACTGCATCGGCGTGGACCCGTACTACCTGCTGCACAAGTCCGAAAGCGTGGGCTACCACCCCGACCTCATCCACACCGCGCGGCAGGTCAACAACCGGGTCGGCGCGCACGTGGCGCAGCGGGTGCTGGAACTGCTGCAGTCGCGTGGCCATGCCGTGGCGCAGGCGCGCATCCTGGTCCTCGGCGTGACCTTCAAGGAAAACTGCCCTGACCTGCGCAACAGCCGCGCGCTGGAGCTGGCCCAGGCGCTGCAGGCCGCCGGTGCCCGGGTGCAGGTGCAGGACCCCTGGGTGGGGCCGGCCACGCTGCAGGGCAGTGCGCTGCAATGGGTGGACGCGCCGGATCCGCAGGGCTACGACGCAGTGGTGCTGGCGGTGGCGCACGACAGTTTCCGCCACATGGAGCGTGCGGCGATCCAGGCGTTGTTGCGCCCGCAGGGCGTGGTGTACGACGTGAAGTCGGTCTGGCCGCGCGACCTGGTCGACGACCGGCTGTAGACCGCAGGGGTTGTAGACTGCGGCGCATGTGTTGATCGAGGAACGCCATGCACCGGTATCTTGTCTACCTGCTCGCCATCCTTCTGCTTCCGCTCTGCCTGTGGCTGGCCACGATCTGGTCGGCGTGGTACTGGGGCGTGGGCATCACCGCCGCCATGGTGGCGGTGGGCACCTGGGACCTGGTGCAGAAGCGCAGCACGCTGCGGCGCAACTACCCGGTGCTGGCACACTTCCGATATGGGCTGGAATCGATCGGGCCGGAGATCCGCCAGTACTTCGTGCAGAGCGACCTGGAAGACGTGCCGTTCTCGCGCCAGCAGCGTGCGCTGATCTACCAGCGCTCCAAGAACGAAATGGACGTGGTCCCGTTCGGCACCCTGCGCAGTACCTACGCGGTGGACTACGAGTGGATCAACCATTCGCTGGCGCCCACCGAGGTGGTCGATCACGATTTCCGCGTGCTGATCGGGCCGAACTGCGCCAAGCCGTATTCGGCCAGCGTGTTCAACATCTCGGCGATGAGCTTTGGTTCGCTCTCGGCCAACGCGATCCGCGCGCTCAACGAAGGCGCGCGGCGCGGCGGCTTCTACCACGACACCGGTGAAGGCTCGATCTCGCCGTACCACCGCGAGATGGGCGGCGACCTGGTCTGGGAGATCGGTTCGGGCTACTTTGGCTGCCGCGACGAGCATGGCGGTTTCAGCGAGGAGCGCTTCGTCGCCAACGCCACCAGCGATCAGGTGAAGATGATCGAGATCAAGCTGTCGCAGGGCGCCAAGCCGGGCCATGGCGGGGTGTTGCCGGCCGCCAAGGTGAGTGCGGAGATCTCGGCCACGCGCGGCGTGCCGATGGGCGTGGACTGCGTGTCGCCGTCGAAGCACTCGGCGTTCAACACGCCGGTGGAGCTGCTGCAGTTCGTCGCCCGCCTGCGCGACCTGTCCGGCGGCAAGCCGGTCGGTTTCAAGCTGGCGATCGGGCATCCGTGGGAGTGGTTCGGCATTGCCAAGGCCATGCAGGAAACCGGGCTGCTGCCGGACTTCATCGTGGTGGATGGTGCCGAAGGCGGCACCGGCGCCGCCCCAGCCGAATTCATCGACCATGTCGGCGTGCCGATGCACGAGGCGCTGCTGCTTGTGCACAACACCCTGGTCGGGCTGGACCTGCGCGATCGGATCCGGCTCGGTGCGGCGGGCAAGATCAGCAGCGCCTTCGAGATCGCGCGCACCATCGCGCTGGGCGCGGACTGGTGCAACGCCGGGCGCGGCTTCATGTTCGCGCTGGGTTGCATCCAGTCGCTGAGCTGCCACAGCGACCGCTGCCCGACCGGGATCGCGACGCAGAACCCGAGCCGCTGGCGGCACCTGGATGCCGCCGACAAGGCCACGCGCGTGCACCACTACCACGAGAACACGTTGCGCGCGCTGCGCGACCTGCTGTGCGCGGCCGGCCTGCAGCATCCGGCCGAGCTTGGACCGGAGCACATCGTGCGCCGCGTGTCGCCGGTGGAGATCCGCTCGCTGGCCTCGCTGTACCGTTATCTCGGCCCCGGCGAACTGCTGCGCCGGGTGCCGGACCACGCGGTCTTCCATGATTTCTGGGGGGATGCGCGCAGCGACTCGTTCCAACCGCCCGCGCGCATCCAGGCCCTGCGCAACAGCAAATCGCGCTAGCGATCTGCTGGATCGCCGCCCGACCAACGGTCGGGCGCTACCGCACGTGGGTCCTCGGGTTCAACAACCCGGTAGGTACCGACCGTTGGTCGGTACACGGCGTCACCGCGCGAAATATTCCACAACGCCACGCCCGGCACGCAGCCCGCTCGCGAAACACGCGGTCAACAGATACCCGCCGGTCGGCGCTTCCCAATCCAGCATCTCCCCGGCGCAGAACGTGCCAGGCAGGTCGCGCAGCATCAACGCGTCATCCAGCGCTTCCAGGCGTACGCCACCGGCGCTGCTGATCACCTCGGCGATCGGCCGCGCGCGCAGCGGCGACAACGGCAGGCGCTTCAGGGCCGCAGCGATCGCCTCGGCCGGAAGCTGGCCGGCATCCTTGCCCAGTACCTCGAACAGCAGCGCGGATTTGACTCCGCCCAGCCCCAGCTGGCGGCGCAGGTGTTCGCCGAAACTGCGACCCTGGCGCGGCCGCTGCAGCTTTTCCGCCACCTGTGCTTCGGTCTGGCCCGGCAGCAGGTCCAGGTGCAGGACCACCTCGCCATCGCGCGCCAGCGTGTCGCGCAGGTCGGCCGCCATCGCGTACACCAGGCTGCCTTCGATGCCATCGGCGCTGATCACGCACTCGCCCTGCTGCGAACGTGCCTGGCCATCCAGCGCGGTCCAGTACGCCACCACCGGCTTCAGCGGGGCGCCGGCCTGGCGGTCGCGGAAGTAGGGCGTCCAGCCGATGTCGAAGCCACAGTTGGCCGGCTTGAGCGGCGCGACATCGACGCCGCGGGCGGTCAACGGCGCCACCCATGCCGCGTCCGAACCGAGCTCGGGCCAGCTGCCGCCACCCATCGCCAGCACCACCGCATCGGCGTGCACCGCCACTCCGCCGTCGGGCGTATCGAAGCGCAGCGCGTCGTCGTCGTTCCAACCGGTCCAGCGGTGCTGCACATGGAAGCGCACGCCGGATTCCTTAAGTCGCCGCACCCAGCCGCGCAGCAGGGGCGCCGCCTTGCGGTCGAGCGGAAACACCCGGCCGGAGCTGCCGACATAGGTTTCCACGCCGAAGCCCAGCGCCCACGTGCGCAGCGCGGGGCCGTCAAAATCGGCCAGCCACGCGCCCACCGCCGCGCTGCGCTCGCGGTAGCGCGCCACGAACACCTCGAACGGGTCGGAATGGGTCAGGTTCAGGCCGCCCTTGCCGGCGATCAGGAACTTGCGCCCCGGCGAGCCCTTGGCTTCATAAATATCCACCGCATGGCCGGCGGCGCGCACGGTTTCGGCTGCCATCAGGCCAGCCGGTCCGCCACCGATGATGGCCACGCGTCGCATCGCGGGAACAGCCTGCTCCATGCCGGTCAGCGCGGCTTGACGTCGAGCAGTTCCACGTCGAACACCAGCGAGGCGTTCGGCGGGATCGGGCCGGCGCCGGACGCGCCGTACCCGTACTCGGCCGGAATCATCAGGGTGCGCTTGCCACCGACTTTCATGCCGCTGAAGCCTTCGTCCCAGCCGCGGATCACCCGGCCTTCGCCGAGGCCGAAGCTGAACGGTTCGCCGCGATCGACCGAACTGTCGAACTTCTCGCCGTGCTTGTCCGCCGCCTTTTCGTCGTATACCCAGCCGGTGTAGTGGACCACCACCGTGCTGCCCGGGGTCGCTTCGGCGCCGGTGCCGGGCTGGGTGTCGATCTTCTCGAACGTGGCGATGCTGCCCCCCGGCGGCGGGCCAGGCGGGGTACAGGCGGCCAGCAGCGACAGCAGCGCGGGAACCAGCAGGAATTTCGGCAGACGACGCATCGGCGGCACCGGTTGGACAGGGGGACGCAAGGGTAGCGCATCGCCGGGGGCTATCATGGGCGCATGTCGAAACTGCTGCTCAACCTGCGCAACGTCGCAGACGATGAAATCCAGGACGTGACCGCCCTGCTGGACCAGGCCGGCATCGGCCATTACCGCACCGAGCCCAGTCCGTGGGGTATTTCCTTCGGTGGTATCTGGATCCGTGACGACGCCGACCAGCCCCGGGCCAAGGCGCTGATGGCGGGGTACCAGCAGGCGCGCGGCGAGCGGGTCCGCGCCGAGCGCCAGGCGGCGTTGGCCGACGGCACCGCCGAAACCTTCGGCACATTGCTGCGGCGACGCCCGCTGTTCGTGGTTGCGGTGCTGGCCGGCATGCTGGCGGCGGCCGCGCTGGTGCTGCTGCCGTTCGTGCTGCTGCGCGGCTGAACGCCCCTCGTGGGCGGGGGCGGCACAGGCGGGTAAAATGTGCGGATGATCGCCAATACCGCCGCCTATCACTTCACCCCGATCGACGACCCCGACGCGCTGTGCGCCACGCTGCTGGCGCGCGCCGAGGCCGCCGGGCTGCGCGGCACGGTGCTGGTCGCGGGGGAAGGCATCAATCTGTTCCTGGCCGGCAGCGAATCGGGTATCGACGGTTTCTACGCGGCGCTGCAGGCCGACCCGCGCTTTGCCGGGATGCGGGTCAAGACCAGCTACAGCCGGATTCAGCCGTTTGCCCGGCTCAAGGCCAAGGTCAAGCCGGAGATCATCAGCTTCCGCATCGACGACGGCCAGCCGCTGGCCTACCCGCGCGCGCCGTCGGTGGACCCGGCCACGGTGCAGCGCTGGCTGCGCCAGGGCCATGACGACGCCGGCAAGCCGGTGGTGATGCTCGACACCCGCAATACCCAGGAAATCGAATACGGCACCTTCCAGGATGCCCTGGTGCTGCCGATCAGCAAGTTCACCGACCTGCCCGACGCCCTGGCGCCGCACCGCGAGGCGCTGCGCGACAGCACCGTGGTGAGTTTCTGCACCGGCGGCATCCGCTGCGAGAAGGCCGCGCTGTGGATGCGCAACGACGGCATGGACAACATGCTGCAGCTCGAAGGCGGCATCCTTGGCTATTTCGAGGAGGTCGGCGGCGAAGGCTATGACGGGCGCTGCTTCGTGTTCGACGAACGGGTAGCGCTGGATCCGGAGCTGAAGCCGCTGGTGGACCTGGCCACCGACTGATTCCGGCCGTTGGCCGGCCCTGGCGATCCCGCAGGAATCACCATTCCGCCAGCGCCCATGGTGTCTGGCGGCGGGCGCCCCCATCCAAGGGTCATACCCTTTGATGGAACGTGCGCATGCAACTTTCGATCCTTGATCTGGCCCCGGTCTGTGAAGGCAGCAACACCACCGCCGCCTTCGCCAACATGCTGGACCTGGCCCAGCACGCCGAAGGCTGGGGCTACCACCGTTACTGGCTGGCCGAGCACCACAACATGCCCGGAATCGCCAGCGCCGCCACTGCGGTGCTGATCGGGCACGTGGCCGGTGGCACCGAGCGCATCCGGGTCGGTGCGGGCGGGATCATGCTGCCCAACCATTCGCCGCTGCAGGTGGCCGAGCAGTTCGGCACGCTGGCCTCGCTGTATCCGGACCGGATCGACCTGGGCCTGGGCCGTGCGCCCGGTACCGACCAGCCCACCGCACGCGCGCTGCGTCGTTATTTCGACAGTGCCGACCAGTTCCCGCAGGACGTGCGCGAACTGCTGCACTACTTCGAGCCGGCGCAGCCGGGGCAGGCGGTGCGCGCGGTGCCCGGCGCCGGCATTCCAGTGCCGGTGTGGCTGCTTGGCTCCAGCCTGTTCAGTGCGCGACTGGCGGCCGCGATGGGCCTGCCGTTCGCATTCGCCTCGCACTTCGCCCCGGACGCGATGGATGAGGCGCTGGCGGTCTACCGCCGTGAGTTCCGCCCGTCCCAGTACCTGACCGCTCCGTATGCGGTGCTGGGCCTGAACGTGGTCGCCGCCGAGTCCGAAGCCGAAGCCAAGCGCCTGTTCACCACCCAGCAGCAGAGCTTCGTCAACCTGCGTCGCGGCAAGCCGGGCCTGATTCCGCCGCCGATCGACGATATCGAGGCGTTCTGGCAGCCCCACGAAAAGCTGGGCGTGCAGAATGCACTGGCCTGTGCGGTGGTCGGCGACCTGCGCCAGGTCAGCGAAGGCATGGCCGCGTTCGCCGCACGTCACAAGCCCGACGAACTCCTGCTCACCGCCAACATCTACGACCACGCCGCGCGCAAGCGTTCGTTTGGCCTGGCGATGCAAGCGTGGAAGGGCCTGAACGCGTAGAGACACCCCATGGGTGTCTGCCCGGTGCGCGACGCGCACCGGGCTGCGAAGGCGGCGTGACCATCCGGTTCACGTCGCCATGGCCGCCACATTGCTGTGATGGGGTTCCTTTTGCAGGAGTCATCCCATGGCCGATATCGATCGCCAGCAGCACATCAAACAATTGGCCGAACTGATCCGTGGCGTGGACATTGCCATGTTCACCACCACCGGCGTCGACGGACGCCTGTACAGCCGTCCGTTGGGTACCCAGGAAGTCGAGTTCGACGGCGACCTGTGGTTCGCCACCGCCGCCGACAGCCCCAAGGTGGCCGAGATCGCCCTCAATCCGCGCGTCAACGTGGCCTATGCTTCGCAGTCGAAGAATACCTACGTCTCGGTCGCGGGCATCGCGCGCATCGTCGATGATCGCGCCAAGATCGAAGAACTGTGGTCGCCGCCGATGAAGCTGTTCTTCCCGGGCGGCAAGGACGATCCCAACCTGCGCCTGATCCACGTCAGCGCCGAATCGGCCGAGTACTGGGATGGTCCGGGCACGCTGCTGGGCAAGGCGCTGAGCTTCGTGCTGTCGGCGGTGACCGACGACCCGGCCGCGATGTCGGACAACGGCGTCGTCGACCTGCGCTGATCGTTCACCCGACCAACGGTCGGGTGCTACCGGTGATCGTTCACCCGACCAACGGTCGGGTGCTACCGTGGTGGATACGCACGCGACCCGCCCCGGTAGGTCCCGACCGTTGGTCGGGACGCACGCAGCCTTTGCCGGTAGGTCCCGACCGTTGGTCGGGACGCACGCGAGGTCAGAACCAGCGCTGGAACAGCTCCACCAGATACTCCACCAGCTGCCCCGAGCTGAAGCTGAAAAACACCACCGCGGCAATCGCGCCGATCCAGTTGATCAGCATCAGCGTGCCATCGCGCTCCAGCAGCGCCAGCGAGAACAGCAGCAGCTGGAAACCGAACAGATAGTTGGTGAAGGGGATCGGCAGCGACAGCAGCAGCCCCATCAGCACCAGCAGCAGCCCGGTGAACGCATGCGCCGCCACCGGCACCAGCAGCACCGGCCGGCGTGGCTTAAGCATGCGGTCGAGGCGCCGCAACGGCCGGTCGATACGGGCCAGGAAGCGATGCATGGTGCCGCGACGCGGGCCGCGGTTGGCGATGAACCCCGGCAGCCACGGGCGCCGCAGCCCACACAGCATCTGTACGCCGATCAGGATCACCAGCGGGCCACTCACCGCGCCGCCCAGCCCCGGGATCGGGATGAAGGAGGGCAGGATCGCCACGAACAGGAACACCCCGAACGCGCTCTGCTGCAGGCCCTGCAGGATCTCGCCCAGCAGCAGGCGCTGCTCCGGATCGCCGTGGTCGAACATCGCCAGCAGCGTACGGATGCCTTCGTTCTGGTACTCCGGCCGGCCCTGGTCCGGCGCGCCGGGCGGATCAGCCGGTGAGTTCATCGGTCTCCTCTTCGGCCAGCGCGCGCATCAGCAGCTTGTCCACGCGCGCGCCGTCCAGATCGACGATCTCGATACGCCAGCCGGCCCAGTCGAAGTACTCGCCGGCGTGCGGAATGCGGCCGAAGTAGTGGATGCACATGCCGGCCAGCGTGTAGTAGTCGCCGTCCTCGGCATCCGGCAGTTCCGCATTGCCCATCAGTTCGCGCAGGTCTTCGATCGACAGCGAGCCGTCCACCAGCAGCGAGCCGTCCTCGCGGGTCACCACCAGGGCGTCCTCGTCGACGTTCTCCACCGACTGCATGCGCCCGACCACCGCGCCCATCAGGTCGCTGATGGTCACCAGGCCCTGGATCTCGCCGTACTCGTCCACCACCAGCGCCATCGACTGCTGCTCTTCGCGGAAGATCTCCAGCAGCTTCATCGCATGGGTCGAGTCCGAGACGTACAACGGCTCGCGCAGCTGCTGGAACAGGGCATGATCATCGCGCACCAGGCGGGTGACCAGGCTCTTCACTTCGAGCACGCCGACGATGTCCTGGTCGTTGCCGCGATACACCGGGTAACGCGAGAACTCGTGCTCGCGCATGGACGCGAAGTTCTTTTCGGGATCGGCCTGGGTGTCCAGCCAGGCGATCCGGTTGCGCGGGGTCATCAGGCTGTCAGCGGTACGGTCGCCCAGGCGCATCACCCGGTTCATCATGTCGCGCTCGTGCGCGTCGATCACGCCGGCCTCGTGGCTTTCGGCGACCAGCATGCGGATTTCTTCTTCAGTGACCGTGGCCGCCTCGTCGTTGCCCAGGCCCAGCAGGCGCAGGACCAGGCGGGTGGTCTTGGACAGCAGCCAGACGAACGGGAAGGCCAGCTTGGCCAGCCAGCTCATCGGCAGGGCCACCAGCCCGGCGATGTCTTCCGAACGGGTCAGGGCGAGCCGCTTGGGCACCAGTTCGCCGAAGATCAGCGTCACGAAGGTGATCAGGGTCACCGCCAGGCCCTTGCCGACCAGCTCGGCGTGGCCGAAGCCGGGCATCAGGCCCTTGATCCAGCCCGCGATGGCCTCGCCGATGGCGTCGCCGCCGAGCAGGCCGGTCAGCACGCCGATCACGGTGATGCCGATCTGCACGGTGGACAGGAAGCTTTCCGGCTTCTCGGACAGCTCCAGGGCCCGGGCGGCGCGCTTGGAGGAGGCGGCCATCTGCTTCAGGCGGCTCTTGCGCGAGGTCATGACCGACATCTCGGACATGGCGAAGAACCCGTTGAGCAGGATCAGGGCGAAAACGAGCAGGATCAGTTCAAACACGGGCGTCATCCCCGGTTGGTGGCAGGGAGGGCGTGTTCAAGCGGGGGCGGCTACCGGGCCAGGACAAGCCTGGGGGGCGCGGCGGGGGGTAAGGGTCGTCGTCCATAGAGTGCACCCGAAGGTGCCGCCGCATCTTAACAAAAGCCGGGGGGAGGGGTGCAAACAGAGTGGTTCAGGTGGACCGGGAGCGGCGTGAAGACGCCGGGAGTACCCAGTTTGGACATCAAACCGTCATAATTCCGCCCGGTGCCGTCCTTCCTCGACGGCGAATAGGTTTCTCCATGTTCTCTCTGCAGACCATTTTCGGCTCCGGCAAACAGTTCTACACCCTGCTGGACGAGGCTGCCCAGGCCGCCCACGACAGCGCCAAGGCGCTGCATTCGATGCTGCGCGAGGCCGACCGCCAGCCGGCGCTGGACGCGTTCAAGCTGGCCCGCCTGCGCGAACGCGCCGCCTCGGACAAGATCAGCCAGGCGCTGGTGGACAGCTTCATGACCCCGATCGAGCGCGAGGACATCGAAGCGCTGGGTTCGGCGCTGTACAAGATTCCCAAGCAGGTCGAGAAGTTCGCCGACCGCTATTCGCTGGCCACCAAGCACCTGGAGCACATCGACTTCGCGCCCCGCGCGGCGATGCTGGAACAGGCGGCCAGCGTGGTGGTGGAGATGGTCAGCGACCTGCGCCACATGAACCTGGACCGGATGACCGCGCTCAACGAGAAGCTGCGCGCGCTGGAGAACGAGGCCGACCGGCTGATGCTGGAGCTGTACCGCGACATCTACTCCGGTCGCCTGGACAACCTGCAGATGTTCCTGCTCAAGGAGTTCTTCGAGATCCTGGAAAAAGCCATCGACCGTTGCCGCGAAGCCGGCGTGGTGGCGTACCAGATCGTGCTGAAGAACAGCTGACGGACGCCACAGCATGCTGACCCTCGTTCTGGTGGTGATCCTGGCCGCGCTCGTCTTCGAGTTCATCAACGGCTTCCACGACACCGCCAACTCCATCGCCACGGTGGTGGCGACCAAGGTGCTCTCGCCCGGCTGGGCGGTGATGCTTGCGGCCTTCATGAACCTGATCGGCGCGCTCACCGGCACCGCCGTCGCGCTGACCATCGCCTCCGGCCTGCTCAACACCAACGTGGTCGACGTGACCCCGCAGGTGATCCTGTGCGCGTTGCTCGGCGGGATCATCTGGAACCTGATCACGTGGTGGAAGGGCCTGCCGTCGTCATCCTCGCACGCGCTGATCGGCGGTCTGTGCGGTGCCGGCCTGGCCGCGGCGCACAACAACTGGGATGCGCTGATCTGGTCCGAGCGCATCGGCACCTGGGCCCAGAACAAGGGCCTGCTGTGGAAGGTGTTCCTGCCGATGATCACCTCGCCGATCGCCGGTTTCCTGCTGGGCATCCTGGTGATGCTGCTGCTGTGGGCGATCATCGCGGGCATGGCCAAGGTGGGCGGCTGGCTGGGCCGGCTGGCGCGTCCGCGCATCGTCAACGCGTTCTTCGGCAAGGCGCAGATCGTGTCGGCGGCCTACATGGGCTTCGCGCACGGTCACAACGACGCACAGAAGACCATGGGCATCATCGCGATGACCCTGATCGGTGCGGAGGCGACCGGCGCGCTGAACGACCTGCCGTCGTGGCTGGCCTTCATGCACCCGGACGCGCATGCCGGTGACGGCATCGCGATGTGGATCGTGCTGACCTGCGCGGTGGTGATGGCCGCGGGTACCGCCTCGGGCGGCTGGAAGATCATCAAGACGCTGGGCCACAAGATGGTCAAGCTGCACCCGATCCACGGTTTCGCGGCGGAAACCAGCTCGGCGACGATCCTGACCCTGGCCGCGCACTTCGGCATGCCGGTCTCGACCACGCACAGCATCTCCACCGCGATCATGGGCGTGGGCTACGCCAAGAACCCGCGTTCGCTGCGCTTCGGCGTGATCGAGCGCATCGTCTGGGCCTGGATCCTGACCATTCCGGCGGCAGGCGGCTGCGCCTACCTGATCCTGAAGCTGTTCGAGCTGTTCGGCTGGGCGTAAGCGCCGGGCCCTGCCTGGCTGGAACGGAAAGCCCGCCAACCGGCGGGCTTTTTCGTGCGCGTCAGGCTGCGCGGTCGCGTGCCAGCAGGCCGTACAGCGCCGAATCGGACAGCTCGCCTGCGATGCACCAGCGTTCGCGCAGCAGGCCTTCGCGCTGGAACCCGATCCGCTCCAGCACCATCGCCGATGCGGCGTTGCGTGGGTCGATCTCCGCTTCAAGCCGGCGCAGGCCGCGTTCGTCGAACAGGTAGGTCGCCAGCCGCGTCAGCGCCTCGCGCATGTACCCGTTACCCTGGACCTGCGGAGCCAGGTTGTAGCCGATCTCGGCGCGGCCGGATGCGGCGTCGATCGCGAACACCACGCAGATGCCCAGCAGCGGCCCGTTCTTGCTGTCGCGGATGGCCAGTTTGAGCTGCGTGCCGGCCGCCATCGCGGCGAGGTCGTCGGCAATCTGCGCCTGCGCCTGCGCGAGGTCCGTCCACGGCGCGTGGTTCCAGTAGCGCATCACGTCGGGATCGGCCTGGATCGCGAACAGGGCGGGGGCGTCGTCCGCGCGGATCGGGCTCAACACGAGTCGGGCGCTGTCCAAGCGCAAGGTCGAATCGAAATGCATGCGGGCTCCACCAGACGAGGGACCGCCACGCTACCCGATCCATTGGCGCGCAGGATGAAGGGGCGATGTCCGTGCCGGCCCCACAACGAAACAGCCCGCCGGACGGCGGGCTGTTTCAGGGGGGCGTGCTGTCGGATCAGACTTCCAGCGAAGCCAGGTCGCCCTTGTTTTCCAGCCACTGCTTGCGGTCGCCCGCGCGCTTCTTGGCCAGCAGCATGTCCATCAGCGCGCTGGTCTGCTCGCCGTCGTCCACCGTCAGCTGCACCAGGCGGCGCGTGTCCGGGTGGATGGTCGACTCGCGCAGCTGCTGCGGGTTCATTTCGCCCAGGCCCTTGAAGCGGGTCACGCTGACCTGGCCCTTGATCTTCTCGCGCTCGATCTTGTCCAGCAGCGAACGCTTTTCTTCCTCGTCCAGCGCGTAGAACACCTGCTTGCCCACGTCAACGCGGAACAGTGGCGGCATCGCCACGAACACGTGGCCGGCATCCACCAGCGCCGGGAAGTGCTTGAGGAACAACGCCGTCAACAGCGTCGCGATGTGCAGGCCGTCCGAGTCCGCGTCGGCCAGGATCACCACCTTGCCGTAACGCAGCCCGCTGATGTCCTCCTTGCCCGGATCGCAGCCGATCGCGATCGCCAGGTTGTGCACTTCTTCAGAGGCCAGCACGCTGCCCGACGACACCTCCCAGGTGTTCAGGATCTTGCCGCGCAGCGGCATGATCGCCTGGAAGTCCTTGTCGCGTGCCTGCTTGGCGCTGCCGCCGGCCGAGTCGCCTTCCACCAGGAACAGCTCCGTGCGGGACAGGTCCTGGCTGATGCAGTCCGCCAGCTTGCCGGGCAGGGCAGGGCCCTGCGTGACCTTCTTGCGCACCACCAGCTTCTCGGTCTTCAGGCGCGCACTCGCGCGCTCGATCGCCAGCTGCGCGATCGCCTCGCCCAGGGTGACGTTCTGGTTCAGCAGCAGGCTGAACGCGTCGTGCGCGGCGCCTTCCACGAAACCCGCCGCCTGCCGCGACGACAGCCGCTCCTTGGTCTGCCCGCTGAACTGCGGGTCGGTCATCTTCAGCGACAGCACGAACGAGACCCGGTCCCAGACGTCTTCCGGCGCCAGTTTCACGCCACGCGGCAGCAGGTTGCGGAAGTCGCAGAACTCGCGCAGCGCCTCGGTCAGACCGGTGCGCAGGCCGTTGGCATGGGTGCCGTGCTGCGCCGTCGGAATCAGGTTGACATAGCTTTCCTGGACCAGCTCGCCTTCCGGCAGCCACGCCACCGCCCAGTCCACCACCTCGGTGTCCTTCTTCAACGACCCCACGAACAGGTTCGCCGGCAGCATCTCGCGCTCGCCCAGCTCGGCCTTCAGGTAGTCGCTCAGGCCGTCCTCGAAGTACCAGGTGTCCTGCTCGTCGGTGGCCTCGTCGCGCAGCTTCACGGTCAGGCCAGGGCACAGCACCGCCTTGGCGCGCAGCAGGTGGCGCAGCGCCCGCAGGTTGTACTTGGGCGTGTCGAAGTACTTCGGGTCTGCCCAGAACCGCACGCGGGTACCGGTGTTCTTTTTCCCGACGCTTCCCACTACTTCCAGCGGCGTGGCGCGGTCGCCGTTGCGGAAGGTGATGCGGTGCTCGCTGCCTTCGCGCTTGATGTGCACTTCCACCAGCGTCGACAGCGCGTTGACCACGCTCACGCCCACGCCGTGCAGGCCGCCGGAGAAGGTGTAGTTCTTGTTGCTGAATTTACCGCCCGCGTGCAGGCGGGTCAGGATCAACTCCACGCCGGGGATCTTCTCCTCCGGGTGGATGTCCACCGGCATGCCGCGGCCGTCATCGCTGACCTCGCAGCTGCCGTCCTTGTACAGGGTGACCTCGACCGTGCGGGCATGCCCGGCCAGGGCTTCGTCCACGGCGTTGTCGATCACCTCCTGGGCCAGGTGGTTCGGGCGGGCGGTGTCGGTGTACATGCCGGGGCGGCGCTTGACCGGGTCCAGGCCAGACAGGACTTCAATATCGGCGGCGTTATAGCGGGTGTTCATCGGTCTTCAAAAAGCGCAAAGCGACGGCGAAGTTTGCGGTCTGGACGGCTTTTTTGCACGCCGCACGTTCAGGGGGCGGCCGACCAGCGCGCGATAGAATGGTTCCGGTGGTGAAAGCCGGCCCCCGGCCACGCCATCCCCAGCCATAGCGAGGAGACCCCCCATGAAGAAGTTGCTGACCATCGTTGCCATTGCCGCCGCCGTCGTGGCCGTGCCGCTGGCCATGGCCCAGAACGGCGGACAGGGCCAGTCCACCGCGCAGCAGGGCGACCAGGCCGAGGCCAAGGCCCAGTCCGAAGCCGACGCCAAGGCCAAGCGCCGCGCTGCCGCCACCGCCGAAATGAAGGCCAAGGGCCAGCAGGTGCCGCAGCAGGAAGAGGAAGAAGAGGCCAAAAAGAAGCGCTGACCCTGCGTTTTGGCCTCCCCGACGCCCCGGCTTGCCGGGGCGTCTTCGTTCATGCCCCTTGGGCTTGGGCGCTCCAATCTGTAAACTATGGCTTTCCGGGAGCAGTGCGTGTCATCCATCAGCGAATGGACTGGTCTGGTCGTGCGCGACCGCCAGCAGGGTAGGCAGGAGGTGACGGTCCCATCGGCGACCGGCACGGCCCCCCCGACCTCGCAGGATGCCCCGGCGCGTGACCACTCCGCCGCCGACCGCTCCCACCCCGATATCCCTTTCACGTCGTCCGACGCCCCCCGCGCCGGCGTCGTTTCCCCCTTCCTGACAGGACACCCCCAGCCATGACACCCTTGATCTTCGTAACCGGCGGCGTGGTTTCCTCGCTTGGCAAAGGCATCGCCGCCGCCTCGCTGGCGTCCATCCTCGAAGCCCGTGGCCTGAAGGTCACGATGATGAAGCTCGACCCGTACATCAACGTCGACCCGGGCACCATGAGCCCGTTCCAGCATGGCGAGGTCTATGTCACCGACGACGGTGCCGAGACCGACCTCGACCTGGGCCATTACGAGCGCTTCGTGCGCACCCGCCTGAGCCGCAAGAACTCGGTCACCACCGGCCGCATCTACGAAAACGTGATCCGCAAGGAACGTCGCGGCGACTACCTGGGCGCCACCGTGCAGGTCATCCCGCACATCACCGACGAGATCCGCCGCTGCATGGACGAAGCCACCGAAGGCTTCGACGTGGCGCTGGTGGAAATCGGCGGCACCGTGGGCGACATCGAGTCGCTGCCGTTCCTGGAAGCCATCCGCCAGGTGCGCACCGAGCGCGGTCCGGAAAAGGCGCTGTTCATGCACCTCACCCTGGTGCCGTACATCGCCGCCGCCGGCGAGCTCAAGACCAAGCCGACCCAGCATTCGGTCAAGGAACTGCGCTCGATCGGCATCCAGCCGGACGTGCTGCTGTGCCGCTCCGAGCAGCCGGTACCCGATTCCGAGCGCCGCAAGATCGCCCAGTTCACCAACGTCTCCGAACGTGCCGTGATCAGCGTGCCCGACGTCGACGTGCTCTACCGCATTCCGATGGGCCTGCACGCGCAGGGCCTGGACGAGATCGTCATCAACCAGCTCAAGCTCGGCGACAAGGCCGGTCCGGCCGACCTGCACGAATGGGAAGCCGCGCTGGACGCCACCCTGCACCCGGTGGATGAAGTCACCATCGCCGTGGTCGGCAAGTACGTCGACCACCAGGACGCCTACAAGTCGGTCGGCGAAGCGCTCAAGCACGGCGGCCTGCGCCAGCGCACCAAGGTCAACCTGAAGTGGCTGGAAGCGCAGGACCTGGAAGGCACCGACATGGCCGCGCTGCAGGACGTCGACGGCATCCTGGTGCCGGGCGGGTTCGGCGACCGTGGCTTCGAAGGCAAGGTGCTGACCTCGCAGTTCGCCCGTGAGCAGCAGATGCCGTACTTCGGCATCTGCTACGGCATGCAGGCCGCGGTGGTCGACTTCGCCCGCAACGTGGTCGGCCTGGAAGGCGCCAACAGCACCGAGAACGACCGCCAGTCGCCGAACCCGGTGATCGGCCTGATCACCGAGTGGCGCACCGCCACCGGCGACGTCGAAAAACGCGACGACAAGAGCGACCTCGGCGGCACCATGCGCCTGGGCCTGCAGGAGCAGCGCCTGAAGCCGGGCACCCTGGCCCGCGAACTGTACGGCAGGGACGTGGTTTCCGAACGCCACCGCCACCGCTACGAGTTCAACAACCGCTACCGCACCCAGCTCGAAGACGCCGGCCTGGTGATCGCCGGCAAGTCCATGGACGACACCCTGGTCGAAGTGGTCGAACTGCCGCGCGACCAGCACCCGTGGTTCCTGGCCTGCCAGGCGCACCCGGAATTCCTGTCCACCCCGCGCGATGGCCATCCGCTGTTCATCGGTTTCATCAGCGCCGCCCGCGAGCGAAAAGCCGCACGTTCTGCTGCATAATCACGACGCATGTTTCACGCGCCGCCAGAGGGCGGCGCTTTCCCCTTACCGACTGGAAATTGGCCCGCCATGACCGCGATCCGCAGCATCCACGCCCGTGAAATCCTCGACAGCCGTGGCAACCCCACGCTGGAAGCCGAAGTCACCCTGGAGGACGGCTCGTTCGGCCGTGCCGCCGTGCCGTCGGGTGCCTCCACCGGTACCAAGGAAGCGGTCGAGCTGCGTGATGGCGACAAGACCCGTTACCTGGGCAAGGGCGTGCGCAACGCCGTGGCCAACGTCAACACCACCATCGCCTCGGCGCTGAAGGGCTTCGATGCCGCCGACCAGGAAGGCCTGGACCGTCGCCTGATCGACCTGGACGGCACCGAGAACAAGGGCCGCCTGGGCGCCAACGCGCTGCTCGGGGTTTCGATGGCCAACGCCCATGCCGTGGCCGCGTCGAAGAAGCAGGCGCTGTGGCAGTACCTGGCCCAGGGCCGTGACGTGACCCTGCCGGTGCCGATGATGAACATCATCAACGGCGGCGCGCATGCCGACAACAATGTCGACTTCCAGGAGTTCATGGTGCTGCCGGTCGGCTTCACCTCGTTCTCCGAAGCGCTGCGCGCCGGCACCGAAATCTTCCATTCGCTCAAGTCGGTGCTCAAGGGCCATGGCCTGAGCACGGCGGTGGGCGACGAAGGCGGCTTCGCGCCGGACTTCCGCAGCAACGTCGAGGCCCTGGACACCATCCTCGAAGCGATCGGCAAGGCCGGCTACACCGCCGGTGAAGACGTGCTGCTGGGCCTGGACGTGGCCTCCAGCGAGTTCTACGAGAACGGCAAGTACAACCTGGTCGGCGAGAACAAGCGCCTGACCTCCGAGCAGTTCGTCGACTTCCTGGCCGACTGGGCCGCGCAGTACCCGATCATCACCATCGAAGACGGCCTGGCCGAGAACGACTGGGCGGGCTGGAAGCTGCTCACCGACCGCATCGGCAAGCAGGTGCAGCTGGTCGGCGACGACCTGTTCGTGACCAACCCGAAGATCTTCAAGGAAGGCATCGAGTCCGGCACCGCCAACGCGATCCTGATCAAGGTCAACCAGATCGGCACCCTGACCGAAACCCTGGAAGCGATCGCGATGGCCGACCGCGCCAACTACGCCGCCGTGGTCTCGCACCGTTCGGGCGAAACCGAAGACACCACCATCGCCGACATCGCCGTGGCCACCACCGCCACCCAGATCAAGACCGGCTCGCTGTGCCGCAGTGATCGCGTGGCCAAGTACAACCAGCTGCTGCGCATCGAGGAAGCCCTCGGTGCCGGCGCGCGTTACGCCGGGCGTGACGCGTTCGTTTCGCTGAAGCGCTGATCCGCATGCGCAACTGGCGCTGGCTGCTGCTGGTGCTTGCGGTACTGCTGGCATGGCTGCAGTACCGCTTCTGGTTCGGCCCGGGCAACTCGGGAGAGGTGATGACGCTCGAAGCCCAGGTCGAAGCCCAGAAGCGCGACAACGCCGGCCTGCAGCAGCGCAACGATGCGCTGGCGGCCGAGGTCAAGGACCTCAAGGAAGGCGAGGCCGCGATCGAGGAACGCGCGCGCAGCGAGCTGGGCATGATCAAGCCTGGCGAGACGTTCTACCGCGTGGTCGAGAACGCGCCGGTGGCTCCGCCGCGCGCGCCCGCGCTGCTGGCCGACCCGGACGCGCCGCACCAGGAAGTGCCCTGATGGGCAGCGTCTGGGCCGTGGTCCCGGCCGCCGGACGGGGAACCCGTTTCGGGGGCCAGGTGCCCAAGCAGTACCTGCCCGCAGGCGACCGGGTGCTGCTCGCGCATACCCTGGAAGCACTGCTTTCGCACCCGGTGGTGGCCGGGGTGATGGTGGTGATCGCCGAACACGATGCCGACTGGCCCGGCTGGCAGTCGCTGGCCGACAAGCCGATCCTGACCTGCACCGGCGGGGCAACCCGTGCCGACTCGGTGCTGGCCGGCCTGCAGGCACTGCCCGAGAGCGTGCGCGCGGATGATTTCGTGCTGGTGCACGACGCGGCACGGCCGAACCTGGCCGCAGCCGACCTCGGCCGCCTGCTCGAAGTGGGGCGCAACGACCCGGTCGGCGCGATCCTGGCCGCGCCCGTACGCGACACCCTCAAGCGCGCCGGCGACGACGGCGGCATCGACGCTACCGAGCCGCGCGCGCGGTTGTGGCGTGCGCTCACGCCGCAGTTGTTCCGCCGCCACCAGTTGGCGCGTGCGCTGCAGGACGCGGCCGCGGCCGGCGTGGAAGTGACCGACGAGGCCATGGCGATGGAACGGCAGGGGCTGCGCCCGCTGCTGGTCGAGGGCAGCGAAGACAACTTCAAGGTCACCACCCGGGCCGATCTGTCCCGGTTCGAATTCGAACTGTCGCGCCGCGGGACCTGAGTTCCCGCGCTGCGCCCCTGTCACCCGGCCGGGCCGTGCCCGGCGTTACCGTTGGGTTCCAACCATGAGCACGCCTGTTTTTCCGCCCGTCCGCATCGGCCAGGGTTACGACGTCCACGCCTTCGGCGAGGGCGACCACATCATGCTCGGTGGCATCCGGGTCGAGCACAGCTGTGGCGTGCTGGCGCACAGCGACGGCGACGTGATCCTGCATGCGCTGTGCGATGCCATGCTCGGGGCGCTGTCGCTCGGCGACATCGGCCAGCACTTCCCGCCGTCGGACATGCGCTGGAAAGACGCCGACAGCAGCCGCTTCCTGGAACACTGCAACGGCCTGCTGCGCGAGCGCGGCTGGCAGGTCGGCAACACCGACATCACCGTGATCTGTGAACGCCCCAAGGTCGGCCCGCATGCGCTGGCGATGCGCGAACGCATTGCCGGCCTGCTGGGCATCGCGCTGGATGCGGTGAGCGTCAAGGCGACCACCTCGGAAAAGCTCGGTTTCACCGGGCGCGGCGAAGGCATCGCGGCCCAGGCGGTCGTGCTGCTGGTGGCGCTGTGATCCCGCTGCCGCTGGCGTTCGGCGCGCCGCTGCTGCACGCTGACATCCGTACCACGCCGGAGGACTTCCAGGTCGACGAACTGCCGGCGTTCGAGCCGAGCGGGGAGGGCGAGCACCTGCTGTTGACGATCCGCAAGCGCGGCGCCAATACCGTGCACGTGGCCAAGCTGCTGGCCAGGTGGGCCGGGTTGCCGGACATGGCGGTCAGCTATGCCGGCATGAAGGATCGCCACGCCGTCACCACCCAGCGTTTCAGCGTGCACCTGCCCAAGCGCATCGCGCCGGATGTTGCCAGCCTGGCCTCCGACGAAGTGGAGGTGCTTGAATCGACCTGGCACAACCGCAAACTGCAGCGCGGCGCGCTCGCCGGCAACCGGTTCAGGCTGGTGCTGCGCAACGTGCAGGGCGATGCCAGGGCGATCGACGAGCGTCTTTCGCTGATTGCCGCGCGCGGCCTGCCGAACTGGTTCGGCGAGCAGCGCTTCGGCCGCGACGGCGGCAACGTGCCGGCCGCGCTGGCCATGTTCGAAGGGCGCCGGATGCGCCCGGACCAGCGTTCGCTGCTGCTGTCGGCGGCGCGGTCGGCGCTGTTCAACCAGGTGCTGGCCGAGCGCGTCGCGCAGGGCAACTGGGACAGCCCGCTGGAGGGCGAGGTCTGGATGCTGGATGGCAGCCGCAGCGTGTTCGGCCCCGAGCCGTGGACCGACCTGCTGGCCGACCGCCTGGGACGCTTCGACATCCATCCCAGCGGGCCGTTGTGGGGTGAAGGCGAGCTGCGCAGCACGGGGGCGGCGGCGGCACTGGAGCTGGGCGCGATCAGCGACGACCAATCCCTGCGCCTGCGTGCCGGCCTGGAAGGCGCCCGCCTGAAGCAGGAGCGCCGCGCGCTGCGCCTGCGCCCGGCCAACCTGCAGCACCGCTGGCTGGAAGCCGACGTGCTGGAGCTGACCTTCGCGCTGCCGCCGGGGTGTTATGCCACCGCCGTGCTGCATGAGCTGGGCCAGGTCAATGACCTCGGAAGCGCCACGGTTCCCGACTGACCCCGCAGACACGCATGGCGTGTCCCTACGCGGCCCCTCGACCAAAAAAGGTCGTCCCACCACCAGGTCGCCCGACCCAGGATCGTAGTGACACGCCATGCGTGTCAACGCCATCCCCGGCACGCCCGCGAACCGCCCTGCGTGGCTGCGCGGTGCGGGTGATCACCGCCGCGCCAACAACACCAGCACCGCGCCGGTCCCGCCTTGCCCGGCCGGCGCCGAATGGAACGCCAGCACATCGTTGCGCTGGCGCAGCAGCCGGTCCACCAGGTTCTTCAACACCGGCGCGCCGCCATCGGACTGCAGGCCTTTGCCATGGATGATGCGCACGCAGCCATGCTCGTGCGCATGCGCTTCCAGCAGGAACTGGCGCAGCAGCGTTTCCGCCTGCGCCGCGGTGGCGCCGTGCAGGTCCAGTTCGTCCTGCACCGAATACTGGCCACGCTTGAGCCGCTGGAACATCCGCGCCGGCAAGGTGTCGCGCCGGTAGCTGGCGGTGTCGCCGGCTTCCAGCGGACTGCTGTCGCGCAGCAGCCGGGCGAACTCCCCGCGCGCGGCGTCGTCGTCCTGTTCGGCCATCCGTGCGCGCGGCTTCGGCCGTGGCGTGGCCGGCGGGGCAGCCACCGGTTTGCGCAGCGGCGTGACCTCGCCGATGGCAGCCCGGAACAGCGCGGCCGGATCTTCGTCTTCAGGATGTGACATGGGTACAGCCTAATGCCCCGGATCGGCCCTGCCTACCTCCCGGCGGGGTAGGCCGATCTGCCCGCTTGCGGCACAATAGCTGACGCACTTGCGCGGTCGCCGATCCCGGCTCGGGAGAGGGCCGGCCCCGCCAACGCTGGAAAGTGATGGAAATGAAGTCTTGAACAATCAAGCGGTTAAAACTCCCATGCGGATCCTGGTCAGCAACGACGATGGCGTCGATGCCCCGGGCATCAGGATGCTCGCCTCGGTACTGCGCGAGGCCGGCCATGACGTGATGGTGGTCGCCCCCGACCGCGACCGTTCCGGGGCCAGCAACTCGCTGACCCTCGACCTCCCGGTCCGGGTCAAGCGCATCGACGCCGCCACCTGCTCGGTGGCCGGCACCCCGACCGACTGCGTGCACCTGGCGCTGACTGGCATGCTGGAATACGACCCGGACATCGTGGTCTCCGGCATCAACAACGCCGCCAACCTGGGCGATGACGTCATCTACTCCGGCACCGTGTCTGCGGCGATGGAAGGGCGTTTCCTCGGATTGCCGGCGGTGGCGATGTCGCTGGTCACCCACAACCACGATCCGCGCAACTTCGAAACCGCCGCGCGTGCCGCGGTTGAAATCGTCACCCGGCTCAAGGCCGACCCGCTGCCCGCCGACACCATCCTCAATGTCAACGTGCCGGACCTGCCCTGGGACCAGGTGCGTGGCTTCGAGGTCACCCGGCTGGGTAACCGCCACCGGGCCGAAGGCTGCATCGCCCAGCGCGACCCGCGTGGCAATGAAGTGTTCTGGATCGGGCCGGCCGGGCGCGAACAGGATTCCGGCCCCGGCACGGATTTCCATGCGGTACGCAGCGGCTACATTTCGATCACTCCGATCCAGGTCGACCTGACGCGTTACCAGGCGCTGGAAAAGGTTGCCAGCTGGGTCGGTGGACTGACCGCAGCGCTGGATCGCCCGGCATGAGCCAGCGCCTGCGCCTGCAACCCGAAGCGGTCGGCATCGGCATGACCTCGCAGCGCGTGCGCGACCGCCTGGTCGAACGCCTGCGCGAAAGCGGCATCGTCGACGAGGACACGCTGAACGCGATCCGGGTGGTCCCGCGCCATCTGTTCATCGACGAAGCGCTGGCCTCGCGCGCCTATGAAGACACCGCGCTGCCGATCGGCCATGGCCAGACCATTTCGCAGCCGTGGGTGGTGGCGCGGATGACCGAAGCGGTGCTGCAGTCGGCACCGAAGAAGGTGCTGGAGGTCGGCACCGGTTCGGGCTACCAGGCCGCCGTGCTCGGCGCGCTGGGGCTGGAGGTGTACACCGTCGAACGCATCGGCGACCTGCTGCGGCAGGCGCGCAAGCGCTTCCGCGCGCTGGGCATGAACATCCGCAGCAAGCACGACGACGGCCGTGTCGGCTGGGCCGAACACGGTCCGTTCGATGCCATCGTGGTCACCGCCGCCGCACCGGCGCTGGTGGATGCGCTGGTCGAGCAGCTGGCCGTGGGCGGGCGCCTGGTGGCGCCAGTGGGTGCGGCCGGCGCGCAGTCGTTGATCCAGCTTACCCGTCGCGGAGACGGCAGCGTCGAGCAGCAGGTACTGGCGCCGGTCACGTTCGTACCGCTGCTGTCTGGCATGCTGGACTGATCCCAAGGAGCATCGCGTCATGAAGATTTTCGGTCCGCTGTACGAGCGGGCAATGAAGTGGGCCGCGCACGAGCGCGCGCCAACCTATCTCACCGTGCTGAGCTTCATCGAGGCGATCATCTTCCCGGTGATGCCGGAGGTGATGCTGGCGCCGATGTGCGTGGCCCAGCCCAAACGCGGCTGGTGGTTCGCCACGCTCAGCCTGGCCGGTTCGATGGCCGGTGCGCTGGTCGGCTACGCCCTGGGCCATTACGCCTTCGAAGCAATCAAGCCACTGTTCGCCGCGATGGGCATGTTGACAAGCATCGAAGGCGGCATCGCCATCGTGCAGGCCAAGATGGCCGAGTCCCCGTGGGCGGTGTTCACCTTCCTGGTACTGGGCGGCTTCATGCCGATCCCGATGAAGGTCTTCACATGGGCTTCGGGTATCGTCGGGGTGCCGCTGCCGCAGTACTTCCTGAGCATGCTGATCGGTCGCGGCAAGCGCGTGTACGTCCTGGCTGCGGTGATCCGCATTGGCGGCGCACGCGCCGAAGCCGCCCTGCGGCGTTGGATTGAACCGCTGGGCTGGGTCGCCACCGTACTGGTGGTGGGTCTGGTGGCCTGGCTCGTATGGAGGTCGAAGTTCGCATGAGTGCTGATCGTATGAGCGGGGCCGCGCGGCTGGCCGCGTTGCTGCTGGTGGTGTCCACCCTGAGTGCCTGCGGCACCGCCACGGTGGTCAAACCGTCCGGCGGGCGCACCGCGCACACCACGCCGCAGACCTCGGTGGCCAAGCCTGGCCAGACCGCGGTCGTGCGCCGTGGCGACACCCTCTACGCGCTGGCACGCATCCACAACATCACCCCGCGCGACCTGGCCGCATGGAACGGGCTGAGCGAGCCGTACACCATCTATCCCGGGCAGTCCCTGCGCCTGTATCCGGGCGGCAGCCCGGGGCGTGCGCCGACCACCGTGGTCACCGCGCCGCGCCCGGGCACCTCGACCCCGGCGCCCGCGCCGACGCCGTCGCCGACCACCGCCATCAAAAGCAGCATCAGCTGGCGCTGGCCGGCCGACGGCGCCCTGGTGGGGCGTTTCGTCGGCGCCGACGTCACCAAGCAGGGCGTGGACATCGCCGGCAGCAGCGGCCAGCCGGTACGGGCCACGGCGGCGGGTGTCGTGGTCTATTCCGGCGCCGGCCTGGTCGGTTTCGGCGAACTGATCATCATCAAGCACAACGAGCAGTGGCTGTCGGCCTATGGCCACAACCGCAAGCGGCTGGTCAACGAAGGCCAGAGCGTCAAGGCCGGCGAGCAGATCGCCGAAATGGGCCGCACCGGCACCACCCGCGACATGCTGCACTTCGAGATCCGCTACAACGGCAAGCCGGTCGACCCGTTGTTGTATCTGCCTCCCAGATGATCGCGCAGCCACGCAGGGCGTGGCTCTACCCGTGCGTCGACGCCTCGTATTGCAGTGCGGGTAACGTAGAGCTACGCCCTGCGTGGCTGCAGCGTCCACTCAATCGACACAAAAAAGGCTGCCCACGGCAGCCTTTCCTGAACGGAATCAACCAATTTCAGCCCGGCAGGAGGATCGCCGCAGCCACGTTGCGGCCTTCGCCGGCCAGCAGGTTGAAGGTCCGTGCGGCCGCCGGGTTGTCCATCACTTCGATGCCGATGCCAAGGGTCAGGCAGGCGGCCATGACGGCCGTGGGCGGGAACTGCTGGGTCCTGCCGGTGCCTAGGATCACCAGCTCCGGCTTCAGCGCCAGCACCGGTGCCAGGTGCTCGGCGGTCATGTCGCGGACCACAGCCGGGGCCGCCCAGGTATCCAGCAGCGAGTGCGGGGTCAGCGCGAAGCTCTGGACCAGCGTCCGCGGCTCGCCGTGTTCGCGGTCCTCCAGAAGCACCGAACTGTCACCCACGGCGCGGAACGCATAGGCGAAATCCGGAATTTCGTGGTTCAGCTGCATCGCTGGCTCAGCCGCGCGGAAGCACGATCTGGCGCTGTTCCCGGCTCGGCCGGTACAGCACCGCGACATGGCCGATGCGCTGCACCAGCGCGCTCTCGGTGGCCTGGGCCAGCTCGGCGATCATCGCGTCGCGGGCCTCGCGGTCCTCGGCGCCGACCTTGATCTTGACCAGTTCATGGCGCTCCAGCACCTCGTTCAGCTCGGCCAGGAAGGCCGGCGTGACCCCCTTGCCGCCGATCTGCAGCAGGGCTTTCAGATCATGGGCATGGCCGCGGAGGAAGCGGGTCTGGGCGGAGGTCAGGACGATAGACATTCAGGAACAAGCGGTTAACTGGGGCGATCAGGGTATCATGACCACCCCGTCCGGCCCTATTTCCAATGGCTTCCCGCAGCAAGAGCAGTCAACGCTGGTTGAAAGAACACTTCGCCGACCCCTTCGTGAAGAAGGCCCAGGCCGAAGGCATGCGCTCGCGCGCGGCCTACAAGCTGGAGGAGCTGCTCGAGCGCGACCGGCTGCTGAAGCCGCACATGGTCGTGGTCGACCTCGGCGCCGCCCCGGGCGGCTGGTCGCAGCAGGTCCGGCGCCAGATCGGCGACACCGGTCGGGTGCTGGCCCTGGACATCCTGGAGATGCCGCCGCTGGCCGGCGTGGAGTTCCTTCACGGCGACTTCAGGGAGCAGGCCGTCCTATCAGCATTCGAAGCCATGCTGGGCGACCAGCCGGTAGACCTTGTGCTCTCGGATATGGCCCCCAATAAGAGTGGAGTGGACGCGGTCGACCAGCCGCGGATGATGCACCTGGCCGAGCTGGCGATGGACTTCTCCGACAACCATCTCAAGCCGGGTGGCGCGTTCCTGATCAAGCTGTTCCAGGGCGTGGGCTTCGACGACTACGTGCGCGAGATGCGCCGCCGGTTCGACAAGGTCGTGATCCGCAAGCCTGAAGCGTCGCGGAAGCGCTCGCCCGAGGTGTATGCCCTGGGGCAGGGCAAACGCGCCCAGATCAAGTAAGCTCAACCATACCAATAGCGTCAGGCATTAGAGGAAGACCGGAGCCAATGAGGATGAACGACTTGACCAAGAACCTCCTGCTATGGGTGGTCGTCGCCGTGGTGCTCATGGTGGTCTTCCAGAGCTTCTCGCCGAAGACCAGTGGCGCCGGTGCCCAGGGTGCGACCTATTCGCAGTTCCTGGACCAGGTGGACAGCGGCAACGTGCAGAAGGTCACCTTCAGCGGCGACCTGCGCAGCGGCACCAACCAGCTGACCTACACCACGCGCGGCGGCCAGTCGGCCACGATCAATGCCCCGATGGATCGCGACCTGATCAACGTGCTGCGCGGCAAGAACGTGGAAATCGTCCAGGAAGAGCCGTCCAGCGGCATCTCGCTGGGCGCGATCCTGATGAACTTCCTCCCGGTGATCCTGATCATCGGCTTCTGGCTGTTCATCATGCGCCAGATGCAGGGCGGCGGCGGTGGGGCCAAGGGCGCGATGTCCTTCGGCAAGTCGCGCGCCAAGCTGCAGGGCGAAGACCAGATCAAGGTCACCTTCGCCGACGTTGCCGGCTGCGACGAAGCCAAGGAAGAAGTCGGCGAACTGGTCGACTTCCTGCGCGACCCGACCAAGTTCACCAAGCTGGGCGGCAAGATCCCGCGCGGCGTGCTGATGGTCGGTCCGCCGGGTACCGGCAAGACCCTGCTGGCCCGCGCCATCGCCGGCGAGGCCAAGGTGCCGTTCTTCTCGATCTCCGGTTCGGACTTCGTTGAAATGTTCGTCGGTGTCGGCGCCAGCCGCGTCCGCGACATGTTCGAGCAGGCCAAGAAGCAGGCTCCGTGTATCATCTTCATCGACGAAATCGACGCCGTCGGCCGCCATCGCGGTGCCGGCCTGGGTGGCGGGCATGACGAGCGCGAGCAGACCCTGAACCAGCTGCTGGTGGAAATGGACGGCTTCGAAGGGGGCGAGGGCGTGATCGTGATCGCCGCCACCAACCGTCCCGACGTGCTCGACCCGGCGCTGCTGCGCCCGGGCCGCTTCGACCGCCAGGTCGTGGTCGGCCTGGCCGACGTCAAGGGCCGCGAGCAGATCCTCAAGGTGCACATGCGCAAGCTGCCGCTGGCCGACGATGTCGAGCCGATGGTGATCGCGCGCGGTACCCCGGGCTTCTCCGGTGCCGACCTGGCCAATCTCTGCAACGAAGCGGCGCTGTTCGCCGCCCGCAGCAACGAGAAGGAAGTGCGCATGGAGCACTTCGACCGCGCCCGCGACAAGATCCTGATGGGTGCCGAGCGCCGCTCGATGGCCATGAGCGAGGAAGAAAAGACGCTCACCGCCTACCACGAGGCCGGCCATGCCATCGTCGGCCGCCTGGTGCCCGAGCACGACCCGGTCTACAAGGTCACCATCATCCCGCGCGGCCGTGCGCTGGGCGTGACCATGTACCTGCCGGAAGGCGACAAGTACTCGATGAACCGCGTGGCGATCGAATCGCAGCTGTGCTCGCTGTACGGCGGCCGCGTCGCCGAAGAGCTGATCTTCGGCGCCGACAAGGTCACCACCGGTGCCTCCAACGACATCGAGCGCGCGACAAAGATGGCCCGCAACATGGTCACCAAGTGGGGCCTGTCCGACGAGCTCGGCCCGATTGCCTATGGCGAGGAGGACGACGAAGTGTTCCTGGGCCGTTCGGTGACCCAGCACAAGAGCGTTTCCGACGATACCGCGCGCCGCATCGACGAAGTGGTCCGCAGCATCCTGGACAAGGCGTATGCCCGCACCACGGAGCTGATGAAGGCCAACATGGACAAGCTGCACACCATGTCGCAGCTGCTGCTGCAGTACGAAACCATCGACGCGCCGCAGATCGACGCGATCATGGAAGGTCGCGATCCGCCGCCGCCGATGGGGTGGGGCAAGTCCAACAAGGACGGCGGCAACAACAACAACGACAAGGGTGGGGACGCCCGTCCGGTGCCGCCGATTGCGGGGCCTGCCGAGCAGATCTGACGATGCCACCGCCCCCGGTTTCGCATACCACCGAAATGGTGATCGCCACGGTGGTGGGCGCTGCGGTGGGCCTGCTCAGCGAGAACTACCTGCTGGGTGGCATCGTCGGGATCGTGCTCGGCATCGTCCTGAGCGTGGGCAAGACCGTCTACCTGGACCGCAGGCGGCGCAGGCGCTGAGGTATTGCAGCGGCTGCCCGCACTGGGCAGGATGCGCATGCGGGGGCGCATGTCGCGTCCGCGCACCACATTCCAGGGGGAACTCGATGCGTCATTCCATGCGCGCGGCGCTCGCCGCGCTGCTGTGCTGTGCCACGCCCGTCATGGCCGCTACCGTCCAGGTACAGGACCCGGTGCCGTTTTCGGAAGAGGCCTACATTCCACGCTACATCATGTCCGAATGCCAGATGGGCCAGCAGCTGGCAAGCGCGCTCGCCGAACGTGCCGGTGAATATGGCAACACGGTGCAGCTGCAGGCGGAACCGGGCGGGCAGGGGCGCGTGCTGAAGCTCGAGTTCATCGAAGCGAACGGCAAGGGCAACATGTTCCTGGGCTTCGGCAAGTCGGCCACGGTGCGGGGCGAGCTGTATGAAGATGGCCGGCGGCTGGCGGGCGTGACCGCACGCCGGTCTTCCGGACTGGTCTCCAGCGGCGGCAACAAGGGCTCGTGCGAAGCGCTGGAGCGGATCGTCACCGTCATCGGCGGCGACCTCGCGCAGTGGCTGGCCGACCCGGTCGACAACGTACGCTTGGGCGACACCCGCTGACGGGTGCTGCCATGCGCCAGCGTAAACTAGGCGCTGGCGTACTTCGTGGATGGCCCATGTTCGACACTTCTCCCCAGCTTGACTGTGGCGGCCGCGTGCTGCGGCTGGACCGCCCGCGCGTGATGGGCATCGTCAATGTCACCCCGGATTCGTTCTCCGACGGCGGCGCGCACGACACGGTGGACGCAGCAGTCGCACATGGGCTGCAACTGGTGGCCGAAGGCGCCGACCTGCTCGATATCGGCGGCGAGTCGACCCGGCCGGGCAGCGCCCCGGTGCCATTGGACGAAGAGCTGCGCCGGGTGATCCCGGTGATCGAGCAGCTGGCCCGGCAGACCGCCGTGCCGATCAGCATCGATACCTTCAAGCCCGAGGTGATGCGTGCGGCGGTCGCCGCCGGCGCCGGGATGATCAATGACATCCACGCGCTGCGCCAGGAGGGTGCGCTCGCCGCTGCCGCCGAGCTCGGCGTCCCGGTGGTGCTGATGCACATGCAGGGCGAGCCCGGCAGCATGCAGGACACCCCGCAGTACGACGACGTCGTCGCCGAGGTCCACCGTTTCCTGGCCGACCGGATGTTCTCGGCGGAAATGGCCGGCATCGCGAAGAAGAACCTGATCATCGACCTGGGCTTCGGCTTCGGCAAGACCACCGACCACAACATGATCCTGCTGGCGCGCTCGGCCCGCTTCCTGGAGCTGGGCGTGCCGATGCTGGCCGGGCTGTCGCGCAAGCGCAGCATCGGCGAGCTGACCGGACGCCAGGTGCCGCGTGAGCGTGTCGCCGGCTCGGTGGCCGCACACCTGCTCGCCGCGCAGCGTGGCGCCATGATCCTGCGCGTGCATGACGTGGCGGCCACCGTGGATGCGCTGAAGGTGTGGGCGGCGGTGGACGCGGTGCCGATGCCGCGCGTGGACGCCGCACCGGCCATGCCGCGCTGGCCGGACGAGGACTGATGGCGGTCGATCGGCGCCCGCTCGCGATCGCGGTGATGGGCCCGACCGCGTCGGGCAAGACCGCGACCGCCATCGCCCTGGCCCGGCAGCTGGGCGGCGAGATCGTCAGCGTCGATTCGGCACTGGTGTATCGCGGCCTGGACATCGGCTCGGCCAAGCCCGATGCCGACGAGCGCGCACAGGCGCCGCACCACCTGCTGGACCTGCGCGACCCGTGGCAGACCTATTCAGCGGCCGAGTTCGGCGCCGACGCCGCGCGCGCCGTGGCCGACATCGTCGCGAGGGGACGCATGCCCATCCTCGCCGGTGGCACCGGTCTCTATTTCCGCGCCCTGCTGCAGGGGCTGTCGCCGATGCCGCCGGCCGACACAGGGCTGCGCGCCCGGATCAGCGCCGAAGCCGCGGTGCAGGGCTGGCCGGCACTGCACGCCCAGCTGGCGGCGGTCGACCCGGTGGCCGCTGCGCGCATCCATGCCACCGATCCACAGCGCATCCAGCGCGCGCTGGAGGTCTACCAGCTGACCGGGCGGCCGATCAGCGAATGGCAGAAGCAGCCGGGGGTGGATCGGTTGCCGGTGCGTTGCCTGAAGCTGGTGCTGGCCCCGCGCGAGCGCAGCGTCCTGCACCAGCGCATCGAGACCCGCTTCGACCGCATGCTCGCGCAGGGCTTCCTGGACGAGGTGCGGGCGCTGCGGGCGCTGCCGCAGATGGCCGCCGCCGCCGCGCCGCTGGACCTGCCGGCAGTGCGCGCGGTCGGTTACCGGCAGGCCTGGGAGTTCCTGGACGGGCAGGGGACGGCCGCCACGTTCCGCGACCGGGGCATCTACGCCACCCGGCAGCTGGCCAAGCGCCAGCTCACCTGGCTGCGCGGCGAGCTTGATGCGCGCTGGTTCGACCCCCATATCGACCATGCTTCCCTGGCGGATGCGGTCGCCGCCTTTGTGGCCCGCTGAGCCACAGCGTGTTGCCGCCGGCCCGTGTACCATCGGGGGTTCCGGTGGCGGGGGCCGTGGCGACTGCCGGAAGACCATAAAAACAATAATGAGGAGTGTGCAATGTCCAAGGGGCAATCGCTGCAGGATCCGTTTCTGAATGCACTTCGGCGCGAGCGCGTGCCGGTGTCGGTGTATCTGGTGAACGGCATCAAGCTGCAGGGAACGATCGAATCGTTCGACCAGTTCGTTGTCCTGCTGCGCAATACGGTCAGCCAGATGGTGTACAAGCACGCCATTTCGACCGTGGTGCCGGCACGCAATGTCAAGGTGGGCCCCGGTGGTGGCTATGTGCAGTCCAGTGACGGTGGCGCCGACGGCGCCCAGGAAGAAGACGACGTTGAATGAAGTAAGCAACAACGGAGGCGCGCGTGTTTGACCGTTCAAAGCGAGGCGAACACGCGCTGCTGATCCAGCCGCACGCTGGCCGGCTGGAAGAAGACGTGCTGGAAGAGTTCACCGACCTGGCCCGCTCGGCCGGGGCCAGCATCGCGGCCACCCTTACCGCGCGCATCGACCGGCCCAATCCGTCGGTGCTGATCGGCTCGGGCAAGCTCGACGAAATCAAGGCAGCCGCCGAGGCCACCGGTGCCGACCTGGTGCTGGTCAACCACGCGCTGTCGCCGTCGCAGGAGCGCAACCTGGAGCGGTTCCTCGAGCGCCGCGTGATCGACCGAACCGGCCTGATCCTGGACATCTTCGCCCAGCGTGCGCACAGCCATGAAGGCAAGCTGCAGGTCGAACTGGCCCAGCTGCGCCACATGTCGACGCGGCTGATCCGTGGCTGGACCCATCTGGAGCGCCAGCGCGGCGGTTCGATAGGCCTGCGCGGTCCGGGCGAAACCCAGCTGGAAACCGACCGTCGCCTGCTGCAGAAGCGGGTCGAGCAGCTGCAGAAGCGGCTGGAGAAGGTCGAAGTGCAGCGTACCCAGATGCGCCGCGCGCGCGTTCGCAGCGAGCTGCCGCGCGTGGCGCTGGTCGGCTACACCAATGCTGGCAAGTCGACCCTGTTCAATGCCTTGACCGGGGCCGAGGCCTACGCGGCCGACAAGCTGTTCGCCACCCTCGACCCGACCGTGCGGCGCATCGCGGTGCCGGGCGGCAACGTGGTGCTGGCCGACACGGTGGGCTTCGTCCGCGACCTGCCGCACGAACTGGTCGCGGCCTTCCGCGCCACCCTGAGCGAAGCGCGCGAAGCCGATTTCCTGCTGCACGTCGTCGACGCGGCCGATCCGCATCGCGAAGAGCGCATCGCCCAGGTCGACGAGGTGCTCAACGAAGTCGGCGCCGGCGAGCTGCCGCAGCTGCTGGTGTTCAACAAGATCGACCGCATCGAGGGCAGCGAGGTCCGTCACGACGGCCAGGACGGCATCCCCGACAGCGCCCGCCGCGAACGGGTCTGGATGTCGGCGCGCGATGGGCTGGGCCTGGACCTGCTGCAGTCGGTGCTGGGCAAGCGCCTGGGCCTGCAGCACGTCAGCGGCGACCTGCGCCTGCCACCGACCGCCGGTCGCCTGCGGTCGCGCCTGCACCAGCTCGAAGTGGTGCGCGGCGAACAGAGCGACGAGGACGGCTGGCTGCTGCAGGTGGAAATCCCGATCGCCGAAGCCGAGAAGCTGGCCGCGGCGGACGACGGCGCGCCGATCCGCGCGCTGCTGCCCGAGAAGGTTCCGGAATGGTGACGTCCGTTCCCACCGACGCCGACCTGTCCGATCTCGCCCGCGAGGTCGGACAGCGCCTGCAGCAGGCATCGCTGCAGCTGGTCACGGCCGAAAGCTGCAGTGGCGGCTGGATCGCCAAGGCGATGACCGACATTGCCGGTTCGTCGGCCTTCTTCGACTGCGGGATGGTGGTCTACAGCTACGAAGCCAAGCAGCGCCTGCTTGGCGTGCGCGCGCAGACCCTGGAGCAGTTCGGCGCGGTGAGCCGCGAGACCGTGCTGGAGATGGTCTCCGGCGCGCTGGTCAATTCCGGCGCCGGCATGGCGGTGGCGGTAACCGGCATCGCCGGCCCGGGCGGCGGCAGCGCCGACAAGCCGGTGGGCAGTGTCTGGATCGGCTGGAAACAGCGTGGCGGCTATGCCCGCGCGCAGCTGTTCCAGTTCGACGGCGACCGCGATGCGATCCGCCGCCAGACCGTACTGCAGGCGCTGACGGGAATTTTCCCGGCGGTGTGACATCCTGAGACGGGTGGTCGAACGAGGGTGCGCCAATGTGGGAAACGCTGGGAACCGTCCGTGACCTGGGGCGCCTGCAGGAAATCGCCTCGGTCCTGATCCGTTACGGCTTCGGCGACCTGGTGCGCCGCATCGGCCTGGCCGATGTGCTTGAACGTGCCGGCCGCCTGCTGCACTGGAACGATACCGGGCAGATCCTGCGCATGACCGCGCCGGTGCGGGTGCGGCGTGCGATGGAGGAGCTCGGCCCGACCTTCGTCAAGCTCGGCCAGGTACTGGCTACCCGCGTCGACCTGTTTCCGCCGGAGTGGATCGCCGAGTTCTCCGAACTGCAGAACGCGGTGCCTGCGCTGCCCTATGCGGCCGTGCGCGAACAGCTCGAGGCCGACCTCGGCGCGCCGGCCAGCGAGGTGTTCGCCTGGCTGGATGAAACGCCGATGGCGGCCGCCTCGCTGGCGCAGGCGCATCGCGCCACCCTGCACGATGGCCGCGCGGTGGTGTTGAAGATCCGCCGCCCCGGCATCCGCGACGTGATCGAAGCCGACCTGCGCCTGCTGGCGCGACTGGCCGAGATCGTCGAGGCGCGACTGCCGGACCTGCAGCGCTACCGTCCGGCCGAGGTGGTGCAGCAGTTCCAGGTGTCGCTGCGGCGCGAACTGGATTTCGCCGCCGAGTGCCGCAACGCCGAACGCATCGCGCGCAATTTCGCAGGGCGCACCGACATCCTGATTCCCAGCGTGCACTGGCAGTGGACCTGCGAAAGCCTGAACGTGCAGGATTTCGTCGACGGCATTCCCGGCCGCGACCTGGCCGGCGTGGATGCCGCCGGCCTGGACCGGGTGCGGCTGGCCCGCACCGGTGCCCGCATCGTGCTGAAGATGGTGCTGGAAGATGGCTGTTTCCACGCAGACCCGCACCCGGGCAACATCATCTACCTGCGCGATGGCCGGATCGGTGTGATCGACTTCGGCATGGTCGGGGCGATCTCCGAGCAGCGCCGGTTCCAGGTCGCGCAGCTGCTGCATGGCCTGGTGGCGCAGGAGCCCGAAGCGGTGACCGACGTGCTGCTGGACTGGTCCGGTGGCATCGAGGTGGACGAATCGCGGCTGCAGCAGGACATCAGCAGCTTCGTCGACCAGTACCGCGGGGTGCCGCTCAAGGACCTGCACATGGGCCTGATGCTGGGCAACATCACCCAGATCCTGCGCCAGTACGGGCTGACCCTGCCCGCCGATCTGGCGCTGATGATCAAGACCTTCCTGACCCTGGAAGGCATGGGCCGCCAGCTCGACCCGCAGTTCGACATGGCCACTGCCGCGCGCCCGTTCCTGGAGCGGGTCATGTGGCAGCGCTTCGCGCCCTCGGCCCTGCTCAAGCGGGGCAAGCGCAGCGTGGTCGGCCTGCTCGAGCTGGCCGGCGACCTGCCGCGCGACGTGCGCCGGCTGGTGCAGATGGCGCGCCGCGGGCGCCTGCAGCTCAAAGTGGAAACGACGGCGCTGCAGGGCTTCGGCGAGCAGGTCAATCGTGCTGCCAACCGCCTGGTGGTGGGGGTGATCACCGCCGCGTTGATCATCGGCTCGTCGATCGTGATGCACAGCGTGGGCGGGCTTTCCAGCCGCTGGTTGCTGGCGCTGGGCGTGGCCGGCTTCGTGGGGGCGGGGTTGTGCGGGGTGTGGATCCTGTTTTCCATCTGGCGGTCGGGGCGGTAGAGCCGACCGTTGGTCGGCTGCCCTTCGTACGGCGTCATGACACCTGACCGGCGGCTTCGGCACCTCTAAACGTTGGACGGATGGCCGGAAGAGGGCGGGTGCGGCTTCGGACACATTGCCGCGCTGCGCGCGGTCTCCACGCAGGGCGTGGATCTACACCTGGTGCTACGAGGTCGTCGCGCATTGCGATGGCCCGACCGACGTAGAGCCACGCCCTGCGTGGCTGCTCTCCGCTTTTTTGATCGGGGCACTTGTGCCGATCAGGTGTTAGTAGTATTACTACTAACCATGGACCTTACCGATACCCAGCAGGCGATCCTGCAGTTGATCGCCGAGCGCATCGAGACCGACGGCGCGCCGCCGTCGCAGACGGAAATCGCCCGCGCGTTCGGCTTCAAGGGCGTGCGGGCCGCGCAGTACCACCTGGAAGCGCTGGAACAGGCCGGGGCGATCCGTCGCATCCCCGGCCAGGCGCGCGGCATCCGGCTGGTCCAGGCGCCGCCGCTGCAGGAGGGCCTGCCGGCCTCGCTGGCGGTGCCGGCGCTGCCCGACCACGTGCTGCGCCTGCCGGTGCTCGGGCGGGTCGCCGCCGGCCTGCCGATCGGCGCCGACATCGGCTCGGACGATTTCGTGGTGCTGGACCGGGTGTTCTTCTCGCCGGCGCCGGACTACCTGCTCAAGGTCCAGGGCGATTCCATGATCGACGAAGGCATCTTCGATGGCGACCTGATCGGCGTCCATCGCACCCGCGATGCCCGTTCGGGACAGATCGTGGTGGCCCGGATCGATGACGAGATCACCGTCAAGCTGCTGAAAATGGGCAAGGACCGGATCCGGCTGCTGCCGCGCAACCCGGATTACCAGCCCATCGAAGTCCTGCCCGACCAGGACTTCGCCATCGAGGGGCTGTACTGCGGACTGCTGCGGCCCAACCGCTGATCCCTTCCATGCCTGAAATGCACGGTCTTTTGTGGCGATTCTCTGGTTCTGCTGAGGTTGGTACGGATGTCCGATAATTTTTTTCCGAATGCCGGGCAGAATCTCAGCCTGTGCGATACGCCAACTTTAAAGTGACCCCGTGGCCAAGAAGACCTCCAAAGACATCACCTCCAACGACATGACCTCTGCAAGGACCAATCCGATGGACGAGAACAAGAAGCGCGCCCTCACCGCCGCCCTGAGCCAGATCGAAAAGCAGTTCGGCAAGGGGTCGGTCATGCGCATGGGCGACCGCGTCATCGAGGCCGTCGAGGTCATCCCGACCGGCTCGCTGATGCTCGACATCGCGCTGGGCATCGGTGGCCTGCCGAAGGGCCGGGTGGTGGAAATCTATGGTCCGGAATCCTCGGGCAAGACCACCCTGACCCTGCAGGCGATTGCCGAGTGCCAGAAGAAGGGCGGCACGGCCGCCTTCATCGACGCCGAGCACGCGCTCGACCCGATTTACGCCGCCAAGCTGGGCGTGAACGTGGACGACCTGCTGCTGTCGCAGCCGGACACCGGTGAGCAGGCGCTGGAAATCGCCGACATGCTGGTGCGTTCGGGCTCGGTGGACATCGTGGTGGTCGACTCGGTCGCCGCGCTGACCCCGAAGGCCGAAATCGAAGGCGAAATGGGCGACCAGCTGCCGGGCCTGCAGGCCCGCCTGATGAGCCAGGCGCTGCGCAAGCTGACCGGCAACATCAAGCGCTCCAATACCCTGGTGGTGTTCATCAACCAGCTGCGCATGAAGATCGGCGTGATGATGCCGGGCCAGAGCCCGGAAGTGACCACCGGCGGCAACGCGCTGAAGTTCTACGCCTCGGTCCGCCTGGACATCCGCCGCATCGGCGCGATCAAGAAGGGCGACGAGATCATCGGCAACCAGACCAAGATCAAGGTCGTCAAGAACAAGCTGGCGCCGCCGTTCAAGCAGGTCATCACCGAGATCCTGTACGGCGAGGGCATCAGCCGCGAAGGCGAACTGATCGACATGGGCGTGGAAGCCAAGCTGGTCGAGAAGGCCGGCGCCTGGTACAGCTACGGCGAAGAGCGCATCGGCCAGGGCAAGGACAACGCCCGCGGTTACCTGCGTGACAACCCGCAGGTGGCCCAGCGCCTGGAAGCCGAGCTGCGCGAGAAGTTCCAGCCGGCCGAAGCCGTCCGTGAGGGTGGCGAGGACGACGGCGAAGACGACGCCGAGTAAGTTTCCTGCGGGGCAGGGCAGCGCCGTCAGTGACGCTCGCCCTGTCCCGGGGTTCAACATTCCCCCGACGGGGGGAGCGCCACGGACGGCGCAATTCATCGAGGTGCCCATGCACGACCCAGACGCCCCGGCACCCGGCCGCAAGCGCCGCGCCCGTGAACAGACCCCGGTCCAACGCGCGCTTGGCCTGCTGGTACGCCGCGAGCATTCGCGCAAGGAACTGACCCGCAAACTCACCGCACGCGGGATCGACACCGACGACGCCGCCGCTGCCGTGGACAAGCTCACTGAAGCCGGCTGGCAGGACGACACCCGCTTTGCCGAGAACATGGTCCGGGTCCGCGCCAACACCGGTTACGGGCCCATCCATATCCGCGCCGAACTGGGTACCCATGGCCTGGACAGCGAGCAGATCGCGGCCGCCATGGAAACCTTCGAGGGTGACTGGGTCGAGAATGCCCGGGACCTGGTCCGGCGCCGGTTTGGCGAGGCCGGGCCGCAGGAGCTGCCCCAGCGCCGCAAGGCGGTCGATCTGCTGGCCCGCCGGGGTTTCGACGGCGACAGCATCCGCCGCGCCACGCGCTTCGACCTGGATGAATGACCGCCCAGACGCGCACGACGTGTCCCCACGCCCCGGGCCTGTTACCCTTTGTGGTTTCGGCGGTCCCGTAGGTGACACCCGGCCATAGGGGCCGCGTGCCAGGGGCCGACCGGCCCGCAGACAGCCAGCCCCCCATGACCGAATCCGCCAAGTTCACCACCTCCCAGATCCGCAGCGACTTCCTTGAATTCTTCAAGGGCAAGGGCCACACCATCGTGCCGTCGGCGCCGCTGGTGCCGGGTAACGACCCGACCCTGCTGTTCACCAATTCCGGCATGGTGCAGTTCAAGGACGTGTTCCTTGGCGCCGAGAAGCGCAGCTATGTGCGCGCGGCCGACGTGCAGCGCTGCCTGCGCGCCGGCGGCAAGCACAACGACCTGGACCAGGTCGGCTACACCGCGCGCCACCACACCTTCTTTGAAATGCTGGGCAACTGGTCGTTCGGCGACTACTTCAAGAAGGACGCCATCGCCTGGGCCTGGGAGCTGCTGACCCAGGTCTGGAAGCTGCCCGCCGACCGCCTGCTGGTCACGGTGTACCAGACCGATGACGAGGCCTACGCGCTGTGGCGCGACATGGTCGGCATTCCGGAAGCGCGCATCGTGCGCATCGGCGACAACAAGGGCGCACCGTTTGCCTCGGACAACTTCTGGCAGATGGCCGACACCGGCCCCTGCGGCCCTTGCACCGAGATCTTTTACGACCATGGCGACCATATCGCCGGGGGCCCGCCCGGCTCGCCGGACGAAGACGGCGATCGCTACATCGAAATCTGGAACCTGGTGTTCATGCAGTTCGACCGCCAGCCGGACGGCACCCTGGTGCCGCTGCCGGCGCCGTGCGTGGACACCGGCATGGGCCTGGAGCGCCTTGCCGCGATCCTGCAGCACGTGCACACCAACTATGAAATCGACCTGTTCCAGGCGCTGATCCGCAAGGCCAGCGAATTGACCGGCATGGCCGACCTGGAGAACAAATCGCTGCGCGTGATCGCCGATCACATCCGCGCCTGCTCGTTCCTGATCGTCGATGGCGTGCTGCCGTCCAACGAAGGTCGCGGCTATGTGCTGCGCCGTATCATCCGCCGCGCCCTGCGCCATGGCTGGATGCTGGGCGTGCGCCAGCCGTTCTTCAGCAAGCTGGTTCCGACCCTGGTCGAACAGATGGGCGAGGCCTACGCCGAACTGCCGGCCCAGGCCGACACCGTGGTGCGTGCGCTGCAGGCCGAAGAAGAGCGCTTCGCGCAGACCCTCGACTCGGGCATGAAGATCTTCGACGACGTCGCCGCGCAGGTGAGCAACGGCGTCATTCCGGGCGTCGATGCCTTCCGCCTGTACGACACCTACGGCTTCCCGCTCGACCTCACCCAGGACATCGCGCGCGAGCGCGACCTGACGGTGGACATCGACGGCTTCAACGCGGCGATGGAAAAGCAGCGCGACGACGGCCGCAAGGGCGGCAAGTTCGGCGGCGGCGTGACCCTGTCGGCCGAACTGGTCGCCACCCTGACGCCCACCGCTTTCCTCGGCTATGACAGCCTGCAGGCCGACGGCCTGACCGTGGTGGCCCTGCTCAAGGACGGGCGCCCGGTCGACAGCGCGCAGGCCGGTGACGAGCTCATCGTGCTCACTGACAAAACGCCGTTCTACGCCGAGTCCGGCGGCCAGGTCGGTGACACCGGCCAGCTGCTCGGCAACGGCGTGCAGCTGCAGGTCAGCGATACGCAGAAGTTCGCCGGCCAGTTCCATGGCCACGTCGCCACGCTGACCCAGGGCAGCCTGAAGGTCGGCGACGTGCTCAGTGGCCAGATCGACGGCCAGCGCCGTGGCGCCACCATCCTCAACCACTCCGCTACCCACCTGCTGCACGCCGCCCTGCGCGAAGTGCTGGGCACGCACGTGCAGCAGAAGGGCTCGCTGGTCGCGCCGGACCGCCTGCGTTTCGACTTCTCCCACTTCCAGCCGATCAGTGCCGACGAACTGGCGGTGATCGAGCGCAAGGTCAACGAGCAGGTGCGGGCCAACAACGCCGCCGAAGTGCACACCATGGCCATGCAGGAAGCGCTGGACTTTGGCGCGATGGCCCTGTTCGGCGAAAAGTACGGCGAGAACGTGCGCGTGCTGAAGATGGGCGACTACTCCACCGAACTGTGCGGCGGCACCCACGTGACGCGCACCGGTGATATCGGCCTGTTCAAGATCACTTCCGAAGGCGGCGTGTCCTCGGGCGTGCGCCGCATCGAGGCGGTGACCGGGCAGGGCGCGCTGGACTACGTCGCGCACGAAGAAGCACAGCTGGCCGAAGCCGCCGCACTGCTCGGCGGCAATGCCGGCGACGTGGTCGACAAGGTCCGCCAGCTCGGCGAGCGCCAGAAGAAGCTGGAACGCGAACTGGAGTCGCTCAAGGCCAAACAGGCTGCCGGTGCGACGTCGGATCTGGGCTCCAGCGCAGTCGAGGTCAAAGGCGTCAAGATTCTTGCCGCGCGTCTGGAAGGTTTCGACGCCAAGGCGCTGCGTGAAGCGATCGACCGCCTGAAGCAGCAGCTGGGCGACGCGGTGATCGTGCTGGCCGGTGCCCAGGACGGCAAGGCCGCGCTCGTGGCCGGCGTGAACGGCAGTGCAACGGGCAAGGTAAAGGCCGGGGAACTGTTGTCCCATATCGCCAGTCAGATCGGGGGCAAGGGCGGCGGCCGCCCGGACCTCGCCCAGGGTGGTGGTGAGGACGGGCCCGCCCTTGCTTCTGCACTGGCCGCCGTCGTGGACTGGGTCACCCCCCGTATCTGAACGCCTGACGCCTCCTGCTCCTTGATGGCTCGGGAGGGCTGACGGTACTATGGCTAATCCTTTCCCTTTGTCGTGTGGCGTTCCCCCAGGGGGCGCCGAGCCGGTGGGGAAAATCCACCGGTTCCCTGGAGATTTGCAAAAATGTTGATCCTGACTCGCCGCGTAGGCGAAACCCTGATGATCGATGGCTCGAACGCAGCGGGTGGCCTGAATTCCCTGGTCACCGTGACCGTGCTCGGCGTCAAGGGCAATCAGGTGCGTATCGGTATCACCGCAGCGAAGGACGTGGCCGTGCACCGCGAAGAGATTTACCAGCGCATCCAGCGCGGCGACGAGCCGAACGCATCCGGAAGTGAAAATTCTTCCGATTAAGGCTTTACGTTGGGGTGTGAAAAACGTTATTCTTCGCGCCCCCGCTGAGAAGAAACACGCAGCGGCGAAACACGGAATCTGGAGCGGTGCCCGAGTGGCTGAAGGGGCTCCCCTGCTAAGGGAGTATACGGCCAAAAACTGTATCGAGGGTTCGAATCCCTCCCGCTCCGCCAGTAAAGAAAAGGCCTTCGTACGCAAGTACGAAGGCCTTTTTCTTTGCCTGCCGCGTGCGCCTGTTGCCACTGCGTTGACGCTGTCGCCGCACGCTGTCCACCGGCCACCTGCGAGGGTAGGAGCTTCCCCCTGCAGCAGGAGCCGCCGTGAACGCACGTCGCCATTTCCTTTCCGTTGCCGCCGCCGGCACCGCCGCGCTGGCCAGCTCCACGCTCATGGCGCAGTCCGCCGGTCCCGGCAGCGTGCTGCCCACGCGCGGCCGCGCCAGTGCCCGGCCGCTTGCCACCAACCCGTCCACCGGGAAAGGTCGGTTCCGTCCGCACACCCGGCTGGGACTGGGCGGTGTCGCGGTGGGCAACGGGTTTGCGCCAGCGACCGACGCGCAGAGCGAACAGACGCTGGCCGCCGCCTATGCTGCGGGCGTGCGGTGTTTCGACACCTCGCCCTGGTATGGGCTGGGCCTGAGCGAGCGGCGTTTCGGCCACCACCTGCACAACCATCCGGCGCGCGAGTACACCCTGTCGACCAAGGTGGGGCGGCTGCTGACCGCGACCGCCGGCGCGCTGCAGCCGACCATGTGGAAGGAGCCGTCGCCGTTCCTCTATCGCTATGACTACTCGGCCGACGGCGTGCGCCGCTCGGTGGAGGACAGCCTCAACCGGCTGGGCGTGGCGCAGCTGGACGTGGTGTACATCCACGACCTGTCGCCGGACAACGAGAAGGATCTGGGGATGCCGTGGGAGCAGCGTTTTGCCGAAGCGGCCAAGGGCGCCATGCCGGCGCTGACCCGGATGCGCGAGGAAGGCCTGATCAAGGCGTGGGGTTTTGGCGTCAACCGTCCCGAACCGGCCCTGCGCGCGATCGAGGAGGCCGACCCGGACATCTTCCTGCTGGCCTGCCAGTACTCGCTGCTGGACCATGAAGCGGCGCTGCGCGACACCTTCCCCGCGATCGCGCGGCACGGCGCCTCGGTAATGGTGGGCGCGCCCCTACTGGCCGGCTATCTTGCCGGTCGCGATCGCTATCTCTACGACGGCACGGTACCGGCGTGGGCGCCGAAAAAGCGCGCCGCGGTCCAGGCGATCTGCGATCGCCACGGTGTCGACCTGCGCACCGCGGCGCTGCAGTTCGCCGATGCACCCGAGGTGGTGTCGGCGGTGATTCCGGGCGCGCGCACCGCCGAACAGGTACAGGCCAACGTGGCCTCGATGTCGGTCGCGATCCCGGCGGAGTTCTGGGCCGAGTTGAAGCAGGCCGGCCTGATCGCGCAGGACGCACCGGTGCCGGGCGCCTGACCCGCGCGAACGCCCCGGTGGTCCGGGGCGTTCGGCGGCGGTGTCGTTACAGGGGCAGGTCGAACACCAGCACTTCGGCATCGTTGGCGTTTTCCAGGGTCAGCTGCGCCTCGTCGGTGACCTGCAGCGCATCGCCGGTGTCCAGGGTGATGCCGTTGACCTGCAGCTGGCCACGCGCGACCTGCACGTAGGCGCCGCGGCGCGGGGCCAGGGCCAGGTGGACGCGCTCGTCGCCATCCAGGATCGTGGCGTAGATGTTCGCGTCCTGGTGGATCAACAGCGAACCGTCGCGGCCATCCTTCGAGGCGATCAGGCGCAGCTGGCCGCGCTTGGCTTCCGGGGCGAAATGGGTCTCCTGGTAGCTCGGGGTGATGTCCTTGGTGTCCGGGAACAGCCAGATCTGCAGGAAGTGCACGGTTTCGTCGGCCGAGTGGTTGAACTCGCTGTGGCTGACCCCGCTGCCTGCGCTCATGCGCTGCACGTCACCGTAGCGCAGCACCGAGCCGGTGCCCATCGAGTCCTTGTGTTCCAGCGCGCCGCCCAGCACGTAGGAGACGATCTCCATGTTGCTGTGGCTGTGGGTGCCGAAACCCTGGCCGCCGATCACCTTGTCTTCGTTGATCACCCGCAGCGGGCCGAAGCTGGTGTAGCGTTCGTCGTAGTAGCCGGCGAAGGAGAAGGTGTGCTGGGAGTTCAGCCAGCCATGGTTGGCCTGGCCACGGGTGGCGCTCTTGCGGATCTGCAGCATGGGGATTCTCCTTGGTGTTCGATGGTTTCGATGGCGGTCTGGGTCGGTGTCTGCCGCCCCTTTCCTGTTGGGGGCCAGTATCCGCTTGCGTCCGTGGTTTGAAAAACGGATAGTTTTGGCAGTCATCATCGAAATTGTCGAATGCTCAAGCTCAGCCTCGACGCCCTGCAGATCCTGGATGCCATCGACCGCCGCGGCTCGTTTGCCGCGGCCGGCAAGGAGCTGCACAAGGTGCCCTCGACCATCTCCTACACCGTCTCCAAGCTGGAGCAGGACCTGGGGGTGCAGCTGTTCGACCGGATCGGCCCGCGCGCGGAGCTGACCGAGGCCGGCGTGGCCCTGCTCGAGGAAGGGCGCCACCTGCTGCGTGCCGCCCGTGAGCTGGAGATGCGGGTCCGTCGGGTCGCCTCGGGCTGGGAAGCGGAACTGACCGTGGCACTGGATTCGATGTTCCAGCCGGCGTTGCTCGCCGAAGACGTGCGGGCCTTCAGCCAGGTGGCCGAACAGACCCGTATCCGGCTGATCAGCGAAGCCCTGTCCGGCACCTGGGAAGCGCTGCTGGACCGGCGCGCGGACCTGCTGGTTGGCGCGGCGGGCGAGGGCCCCAGTGGTGGCGGCTACGTGGTGGAGCCATTGGGGGTGGTGCGGTTCGTGTTCGCCGTGGCCCCCGGCCACCCGCTGGCGGCCGGCACCGCGGCGCTGACTCGTGAGCAGCTGGCGGCGCATTGCGCGATTGCCGTGGCGGACTCCGCGCGCCGCCTGCTGCCGCGCACGGTCGGGCTGCTGATGGGGCAGGAAACGGTGACCGTGCCGGACATGCTGAGCAAGTTCCGCATGCAGTGCGCAGGGCTGGGCTTCGGTTTCCTGCCCGAGCCCTACGTGCAGGCCGCGGTGGCGCAGGGCAGGCTGGTGGTGCGGCAGGTGGAGGAGCCCAAGCCCGAGGAGACGTTCTGGCTGGCCTGGCGCACGGGCGAGGAAGGCGCGGCACTGCGCTGGTGGCGGGAGCGCATGCGCGCGCCGGGGCTGATGGAGGGCTGGTGGGGGAGAATGCAGGACTGGCTGTAGAGCCACGCCCTGCGTGGCTGAGGCCCAGTGAAACCCTGAACAATCCCCGCACTGTCACCATTCGGTCATCCAGTTGCGGTAGAGCGCCCGGCGCACGCCCGATACCCTGCGCGGCTCATCGTGAACCCCTCTGCCCATGAAACGCCTGCTGCTGCTCGTGCTGGCCGGGGCCGGCCTGTGGCTGGCCGCGTGCTCCTCGCTCACTTCTTCCGCTGCCTCGACCTCGCTCAGCGACCGGCTGGTCGCGCCCGGTGGCGTGTCCACGCTGCTGGATGCCGCGCGCATCGCCGAGGCGGTCGCTGCGGTACCGAACCGTCATGGTTTCGTGACCGGGCGTGCCGGCGTGCCGCTGTTCTGGCGTGCATTCGATCCCGGTCGCTATGGCCTGCGCTACCGGTACCTGCCGCAGCACCACGAAAACGGCGAGCCGCTCGACACCGGGCTGCAGCTGTCGGTGCCGCATCCGTTCAAGGCGCAGGCGCCGCGCGGCACCGTGGTGCTGCTGCACGGCTGGATGATGAACGGTGATTCCATGCTGCCGTGGTCGCTGCAGCTGGCCGAGTCCGGCTACCGCGTCATCACCATCGACCTGCGCAACCACGGCCATTCCGGCGCCGGCCCATCGGGGTATGGAACCTTCGAATCCGACGACGTGGTGGATGTGATCGCGGCGCTTCGTGCGCGGGGTGAAGTGACCGGGCCGTTGTATCTGTTCGGGGTGTCCTACGGCGCCGCCACCGCGTTGTTCACCGCGGACAAGCTGGGCGACCAGGTCACCGGCGTGGTGGCGATGGAGTCGTTCGCCAACGCCGGCGATGCGATCCGCAGCATGATCCCGCACCTGATGTCGCTGCAGCCCACGGCGTGGAAGGCACAGGCGATGGCAGCATATGGGCGCTGGCGCTACGGCGCGCAGGACATCGACAAGGTGATCGCAGCCGCCAGCCAGCGCCTGGACCTGGACTTGGATGGCGTGGACGTGACCCGCGCGGTGGCCGACACCCGCGCCTGCGTGCTGCTCCTGCATGGCCAGCAGGACGCGCACGTCCCGGTGGGGCAGGGCCGCCGGATCGCGGCCGCCAGCGACCGCGTGCATTACATCGAACTGCGCGGCGAAGACCACATCAGCCTGCCGTTGCGGCTGGACCTGCTCGGTGGGGTGGTGGATGACTGGTTGGCGCATGACGATCATGCGGGCGGCGCCTGTCCGGCCCCGGTGCTGCCGGCCGAGGCGGTGGCAGCCACGCAGGGCGTGGCGCTACGATCCGGCCTGGCGTAGCGCCACGCCCTGCGTGGCCGCGTCGACGGGCGCGCACAAAAAAAGCAGCCATCGGCTGCCTTTTTTCCAACCCTGCAATGGTGCGCCCGGAGAGATTCGAACTCCCGACCGCCTGGTTCGTAGCCAGGTACTCTATCCAACTGAGCTACGGGCGCATTTGCAATGTCGCCGCGATGTAATGGTGCGCCCGGAGAGATTCGAACTCCCGACCGCCTGGTTCGTAGCCAGGTACTCTATCCAACTGAGCTACGGGCGCATTTACATCACGTTTTTCTTGAAGCTGCCGGCAGCGGCGAAACCGCCAGCCTGTTGATGGTGCGCCCGGAGAGATTCGAACTCCCGACCGCCTGGTTCGTAGCCAGGTACTCTATCCAACTGAGCTACGGGCGCGTCAACAGGAGCGGAATTATGCGGATCGACGCCGCGTCCGTCAACGTTTTTGTGAAGGACTTCATTCAAATGAATGAAAAAGCGCCTTCACCACGGCCTCCGGCGACTTCATCCATGCGAAGTGATCGGCCCGTGCCCCAAGCGCAACGGCCGGCATCACCGTCAGCGTCGCGGCGACCTGCGGCAGCTTGGCGAGCAGGCCCTGCATGGAGCCGGTCGGTGCGAACCAGTCGTCGGTCAGCACCACCGCACTGGCCTGGCCGTGCAGCTGGCGCATGCCGGCCTCCAGGTCGGCGCTGATGCCGGCGCCGGCGTAGTGGTTGCCCAGCCCGACCCGGGCCCAGTCGGCGATCAACCCGCGCGCTTCGGTGCCGCCAAAGCCCAGTCGGCGTCCGTGCAGTACGCCCTGGCGCTGTGCCAGCCACGGCAGGAAGCGGTACACCAGCGGCAGCAGCCACCCGCGCGGGGCCGGGAAGGTACGCCAGTACGGGGTGCCGGTGGCGAACAGCCAGAAGCGCGCGAACAGCGACGGGTGCTGCCCGGCGAACACGCAGGCCAGCTGTCCGCCCAGGCTGTGCCCGCCGATGATCAGCGGGGCGTTGCCGTGCAGGCGAAGGGCGGCCAGGCTGGCGGGCAGGTCCTGTTCGAGGATTTCGCGGTAGCCCCAGTCCTGGTCGCGCGACGGGCGAAGGCTGCTGCTGCCGTTGCCGCGCCATTCGTGCAGGAACACGCTGACACCCTGCGCGGCCAGCGCGTCGGCGAACGCTTCGTAATTGCGGGCCGACACACCCAGCGCCGGCAGCCACAGCAGCTGCGCGCGTGGCTGTGCAGGCACCCGGGCGATCAGTTCGAACCGGTGCCGATCCTGGCTGTGCACCGGTACCCGCACCGAGCGGGTCATGCCGAGCGGCCCGCGCCGAAGTGGTCCAGCACCAGTACCGCGCTGCGGCCGGGCGTGTATCCACCCTGCAGCCCGCGTGCGACGTAGTCGATGCCGGCTTCGCAGGCGTTGGGCAACGACAGCCCGCAGCACAGCTGCGCGGCGATCGCCGAGGCCAGCGTGCAACCGGTGCCGTGCGCGTCCACCGGCAGGCGCGCATGGATGAATTCGTCACGGGTGACGCCGTCGAAGTAGCGGTCGACGACCCGAGCGCCCTCGGCCAGGTGGCCGCCCTTGAGCAGCACCGCACCGGCACCGAGATCGACCAGCGCGGCAGCCGCGTCCTCGGCTTCGGCCGCGGTCTCGATCGGGTGGCCCAGCAGCAGCTCGGCTTCGGGAATGTTCGGGGTCAGCAGCGTGGCCAGCGGCAGCAGCCGCGTGCGCAGCGCCTGCAGCGCGCTCTCTTCGAGCAGCCTGGCACCACTGGTGGCAACCATCACCGGATCCACGATCACGTGGGTGGGACGATGGCGCGCTAGGGCATCGGCGACCAGGTGGATGACCTCGGCGTTGGCGAGCATGCCCAGCTTAACCGCCTGGATGTCGAAATCGGCGAAGCACGCATCAATCTGTGCCTGCAGGAACTCCAGCGGCGGTACATGCACCGCGGTGACGCCGCGGGTGTTCTGCGCGGTAAGCGCGGCGATGGCCGAGAGGCCATGCACGCGGTGCGCGGCGAATGCCTTCAGGTCGGCCTGGATGCCGGCGCCACCGCCGGAATCGGAGCCGGCGATGGTGAGGGCGGAGAAGGGCGTGGACGGGCTCATCCTGCGATTGTGCCATGCCGCCCCGGACGTAGAGCCACGCCTTGCGTGGCTGCGGTACCGGACGCAGCAGCAGCCACGCAGGGCGTGGCTTTACGCGCCGAAGCCGCCGTTGAACTGGAGCTCGGAGAACTGGCCCGTGGCCGGATCGAACACCGCGCCCCAGAACATGCGTCCACCGTCGCAGACCCGGATAGCTTCGCGCGAGGGATCCACGTCGCTGTGGTCGGGCAGCTTGAACGCATTGAGGTAGATCACCTTGCGCCCTTCCAGTTCGATGCCGACGTACTGGCGGTTGAAGTCGGTGACCTGCGGGACCTGGGGTTCCAGCAGCGGCAACGCCGCCTCCAGCTGTTCGACCTGCTGGCGGCTGGGCGCCCAGTACCCGGTGACCCGCCCCGGGGTCTGCCCGGGGCTGGGGCGCGAACAGGTGTCCAGCACCTGGGCGACGATCAACGGGCGGGTCACCACCCAGGACTGGCCGGTCTTGATCGCGGTGGGCACGCTCGCACCGGGGCGCGTGTTGGCAGGGGTGCAGGCCGCCGCCAGCGCGGCCAGCGCCAGCGGCAACAGGGCGCGGGAGAAGGAACGGTTCACAACACCTCCGAAGCGTAGTCGGCCAGGCGCGAACGCTCGCCCCGGCGCAGCGTGATGTGCGCGCTGTGCGGCCAGTTCTTGAAGCGGTCCACCGCGTAGGTCAGGCCCGAGGTGGTTTCGGTCAGGTAAGGCGTGTCGATCTGCTCGACGTTGCCCAGGCAGACGATCTTGGTACCGGGGCCGGCACGGGTGATCAGGGTCTTCATCTGCTTGGGGGTGAGGTTCTGCGCCTCGTCCAGGATCAGGTACCGCGACAGGAAGGTACGGCCGCGCATGAAGTTCAGCGAGCGGATCTTGATCCGGCTGGCGATCAGGTCGTTGGTGGCCGCACGTCCCCACGCGCCGCCTTCCTGGGTGTGGGTGAGCACTTCCAGGTTGTCGGTCAGCGCGCCCATCCACGGCGTCATCTTTTCTTCTTCGGTGCCGGGCAGGAAGCCGATGTCTTCGCCGACGCTGACCGTGGCGCGGGTCATGATGATTTCGCGGTAGCGCTGCTGGTCCATGGTCTGGGCCAGGCCGGCGGCCAGCGCCAGCAGGGTCTTGCCGGTGCCGGCGGTGCCGAGCAGGGTGACGAAATCGATCTCCGGGTCCATCAGCGCGTTGAGCGCGAAGTTCTGTTCGCGGTTGCGCGCGCTGATACCCCACACCGCATGGCTGCCGTGGCGGTAGTCGTTGACCAGCGAGAGGATGACCTTGCCGCTGGCATCGACCTTGGCCACGCGCAGTTCGACTTCATCCTCGCCGGGCAGGTAGGCGTACTGGTTGGGGTGCCAGTCTTCGTCTTCGGCCGCCAGGATCTCGTAGCTGGTACGGCCCTTGTCGCTCCAGCTGCGCAGGTCTTCGGTGTGCTTCTTCCAGAAATCTTCCGGCAGCTCGGTGGCGCCGGTGTAGAGCAGGCTGAAGTCGTCCAGCGCGCGGTCGTTTTCGTAATCCTCCGACACGATCCCGGCGATGGCCGCCTTGATCCGCAGGTTGATGTCCTTGGACACGAATACCACCGGAATGTCCGGGGTGTGTTCCTTCAACGCCAGGATCGCGCCCAGGATGGCGTTGTCCGGGATGACCGCGCCAAAGCTCTTGCCGGCATCGAAATGGCTGGTCTGGAAGCGCAGCAGGCCCACGCTCTGCTTGCCGCGCAGCTGCAGGCCGTTGGGGCGCTGCAGCGGAATGCCGTCGGCCAGGTTGTCCAGGCCCGAGGCCTGCACCAGCTCGTTGAGGAAGCGGCTCACCTGGCGGGCGTTGCGGCTCGCTTCGGAGGTGCCCTTCTTGCCGTTGTCCAGCTCTTCGATCACCTGCATCGGCAGGTAGACATCATGCTCCTCGAACTTGAACAGCGCGGTTGGATCGTGCATCAGCACGTTGGTATCCAGAACGTAGATGCGCTTGCCTCGGGTCATCGTCATTTCCTGGTGGCAGAACAGGGACAAGCCATCACGACCTGCGGGGCAGGGTGATGGCCAATGTGGGGTACCGGTGGGTCACTGGGTTTTCGCGGCCTTCAGGGCTTCAAGGACGGCTTCGGCGTGGCCGGCGACTTTCACTTTGCGCCACGACTGCACGATACGACTGTCGGGAGAAATGAGGAAGGTGCTGCGTTCGATGCCACGCACCTGCTTGCCGTACATGTTCTTCAGCTTGATCACGTCGAAGGCGGTGCACAGGGCTTCGTCGTTGTCGCTGACCAGCGGAAAGGCGAAACCCTGCTTGGCGCAGAAGTTGTCGTGGGACTTGACCGAATCGCGCGAGACGCCGAAGACCTGTGCGCCGGCGTGTTTGAAGCTGGGCAGCAGGGCGTTGAAGTCGATGCCCTCGGTGGTGCAGCCCGGGGTGCTGTCCTTGGGGTAGAAGTACAGCACCAGCCACTGGCCGGCGAGGTCGCCGAGGGTGGTGTGTTCGCCGCCGGACAGGGCCAGCGGAAGCGAAAGGGTGGAGCTGTCCAGGGTATCGCCGTTGTTCATGAGGTCCTTGCTGCGGAGCCTGAGTGACGCGTCTTACAACTGCATGAAACACCGCGCCCGGGTGACGGGCGCGCGAAGCCGTCAGAACTTCATGGGGTCCATGATCGCGTCCAGGTTCAGGTGGTCGCAGAATTCGAGGAAATCGTCGCGCAGCGCGGCGATGTGCATGTTGGCGGGCACGCCGATGGTGACCTGTGCGGAGAACATCTCCGCGCCGGTCTGCATGGCGCGGTAGCGGGTGCTCTGCAGGTTCTCGATGGTGATGCCCTGGCGGTCGAAGAAGTCGGCCAGCTGGAACAGGATGCCGGGCTTGTCGGCGGCGATCACTTCGACGATGTAGGGCAGCAGGTTGGACTGCGCCTGCTTGGCGCCGGTGCGGTACCACACCAGCTTGAGGCCTTCTTCGCGCTCGAGCCGGGTCAGCATGGCTTCCAGCTTGGCGACCGCGTCCCAGGAGCCGGTAGCCAGCGCGGTGACCGAGACATCGCGGCCGACGGTGGACAGGCGGGCATCGACCAGGTTGCAGCCGCTGTCGGCGATGCGCCGGGTGACGGGCAGCAGGGGGGACTCCGGATGCGTCGTGTAGGCGTTGATCAGGAGGTGGTTTTCGGTCGGCGCAGGCCGCGGCGTAGTGTCGGTCAAGGTGGTTCCGGTAATGCGGGATGAGTCTGAACGGCGCCGACGGTGGCGCGTTCGCCGGAGTCCAGCATACTTGCCCGCGCTTTCGACCCGCAAGTAACATGCAATGTACGTCCGGCCGTGGTTTCAGCGGCCTTCGCCCCCCTCACTTCCGAGCATCGTTTCCTTGTCCCTTTCCGGTCTCATCACCGCGCTGGCCACGCCGTTCCAGGCCAATGGCGCATTGGATCCCGACGGTTGGCAGCGCCTGCTGCAGCTGCAACTCGACGGTGGCGTTCACGGGGTGGTGGTCGCCGGTTCGACCGGCGAAGCCGCGACCCTGTCCGATGACGAATACGACCAGCTGCTGCGCAGCGCGGTCAAAACCGTGGCCGGGCGCGTCCCGGTGCTGGCCGGTACCGGCCTGTCGGGAACGGCCAAGACGATCGAGCAGACCCGGCGGGCGGCCGAGCAGGGCGCGACCCATGCGCTGGTGGTGACCCCGCCGTACGTGCGCCCGACCCAGGCCGGCCTGATCGCGCACTACCGCGCGGTGGCCGAGCAGGGCGGCCTGCCGGTGGTCCTGTACAACGTGCCGGGCCGGACCGGCTGCGACATGCTGCCGGAAACCGTGGCCGAGCTGGCAGCGCACCCGAACATCGTCGGCATCAAGGAAGCGGTAGGCGATGTCGGCCGGGTCCATGCCCTGCTGGCACTGCGTTCGCCGACCTTCGCCATCCTCAGCGGCGACGACGGCACCGCCGCCCGTTCGATCCTGTCGGGCGTGGACGGGCTGATCTCGGTCGGTTCCAATGCGCTGCCCGGTGCCTACCGGCGCATGTGCGACCTGGCGGCCGCTGGCGAGCGCGAGGCCACCGAGGCCTGGGATGCTCGCCTGGAGCCGTTCCATGAATTCTGCGGGGTTGAGCCCAACCCCATCCCGGTGAAGGACCTGTTGCGCCGGATCGGCATCGGCCACGGCCTGCGCCTGCCGCTGCTCTCGCTCTCGGCCGCGCACCACGCCGCCGCCCAACACCTGGCCACCGACATCGGTGCGCTCGAAGCCCTTTCCAGCCACTGATATCAGTGGCCTGACCCAGGAGATCCACATGCGTCAATCCCTTTCCGTCCTCCGCGTCCTGTCGTTTGCGATCGTGGCCACTGCCACGCTGATCGGCACCACCGGCTGCTTCAAGCGGGGTGCCCGCGGCGACTACGCCATGGCGCCGGAAGTGCGTCCGCTGGAAGTCCCGCCGGACCTGAACGCGCCGGGCAACAACCCGGGCGCGCAGGTGCCGGTGCTGGCATCGCAGGCCGCCAAGCCGGCCCCGGCCCCGGCCCAGGCGCCGGCAGCGGCCGCCAACAACGCCGGCTTCACCATTCCGGGCAGCAAGGAAGAGGTGTTCGGCAAGGTCGGCACCGCGCTGGAGTCGGTGGACGGCGTGAAGATTGCCAGCAAGGCCCAGCTGCTGGGCTCGTTCGACGTGAACTACGAAGGCAGCGATTTCCTGGTCCGCGTGGTTGCCGTCGAAGCCGGCGCCTACATTTCCACCGTCGACCCGCGCGGTCTCCCGGCCACCGGCGCGGCCCCGACCAAGCTGCTGGGCGAGCTGAAGGCCAAGCTGGCGCAGTAACGCCACAACCCGGGGCGCCGTAGAGCCAGGCCCTGCCTGGCTGCCCCGGATTGCAAGCGATCCCCTGGAGCCGGGCGTTGCCCGGCTTCATGCGTTTTGGCGGACAGCCCTTGGCTGATCCGATCCCTGGCTAAGGCGGGTCGGGGCGGGTTCGTGGGGGACGCCGTGAACCCATCCATGGGGGCTTGGTCGCGGCATCCATGCCGCTCACACCCCCACAAACCCGCCCCGACCCACCTTTTGACAGTGTGTCGTTGCCACGGGAAACGCGGAGGACGGCCGTTGGCCGTCAACTGGCCTCGATTTGGGTCATGCGTAACCGGACGTTGATCCGTTCACGGCGGTTGTTTGGGAACCAACCCTACCGCTCGGCATGTCGGCGTGCTGCCCTGCTGTGCCGCCCAAAGGGCGGCACACCCGCGGTTCCCATGGCCACCGGCCAATTGTCGAAGGGCCGGCGGGGGTGGGTGTGCGGGGGTGTGAGCGGCATGGATGCCGCGACCAAGCCTACATGGACGTATTTACGGCGTCCCCCGCATACCCGCCCCCGCCGGCCCAAGCCAGGGAACGGCTGCAGACCCCAGCTGTTCGCCACAATGCATGAAGCCGGGCAACACCCGGCACCAGGCGAACAACCGCGACCCAACAAAAAAGGCGCCAAAGGCGCCTTTTCAGTTTCACCGCTCCAGGAACTGGAGTTTGTCCGGTATCCCGTCCCAGTCCCCGGCATCAGCAGGCGGGTCCTTGCGCACGGTCAGCACCGGCCAGGCCTTGGCCAGCTCGGCGTTGAGTTCCACGAACTTTTCCTGCCCGGCGGGCACGTCGTCTTCGGGGAAGATCGCGTTGACCGGGCACTCCGGCTCGCAGAGGGTGCAGTCAATGCACTCGTCCGGGTCGATCACCAGGAAGTTCGGGCCTTCGTGGAAACAGTCCACGGGGCAGACTTCCACGCAATCGGTGTGTTTGCACTTGATGCAGTTTTCGGTGACGACAAAGGGCATGGCAGGATCTGGATCCGACAGTAAGCCGGACAATTCTAGAACAGTTGCGCCTTTGCCGCAGTGCACGATGCGCCCGGGGCGGTCCGTGGGGTTAGATGCCGATGCCTACCGGTAGACAGCGGGGCGCCGGGATACCGCTCTCACAGCCCCCGCGCGCCCTTTTGTGTCCGGGGATGAACGTGTGAGAACCTGCTGAACGCCACCCCGCCGCACTGACCCGTCGCCATTCCACTCCCGCCAGGACCCGTATGTCCACCACACTTGCAGCCAACGCCGCACGCGGCGAAAACACCTCCTTCATCGTGCTGATCAGCTGCGTCGCCACGATCGGCGGGTTCCTGTTCGGCTTCGACAGCGGCGTGATCAACGGCACCGTCGACGGCCTCAAGCAGACCTTCCAGTCCAGCGAGGCCGGCATCGGCTTCGAAGTCGCCTCCATGCTGCTCGGCTGCGCCTTCGGCGCGTTCTTCGCCGGCCGCCTTGGCGACCGCATCGGACGGCGCGGCGTTCTGATCATCGCCGCCGTCATGTTCCTCCTGTCCGCGCTTGGCGCCGGTGCCGCGCACAGCTCGCTCGCCTTCGTCATCGCCCGCGTGCTCGGCGGCGTCGCCGTCGGCGCCGCCAGCGTGATGTCGCCCGCCTACATTGCCGAAGTCGCGTCCGCCCGGTATCGCGGGCGGCTGGCCACCGTGCAGCAGATCGCCATCATCAGCGGCCTGTTCTGCGCCTTCCTGAGCAACTACCTGCTGGCCCGCGCCGCCGGTGCCTCCACCGAAGCCCTGTGGCTGGGCCAGGCCGCCTGGCGCTGGATGTTCTGGATGCAGGCCATTCCCTCCGCCCTGTTCCTGGTGCTGCTGCTGGCCATCCCCGAAAGCCCGCGCTACCTGGTGGTGAAGGGCCGTCGTGCCGAAGCGCTGGCGGTCATGACCCGCCTGTATGGCGCCGCCGAGGCCCAGGCCAAGATCGCCGAGATCGAAGGCTCGCTCGCCCAGGACCAGCACCGCCCGCGCCTGTCCGACCTGGTCGACAAGGCCAGCGGCAAGCTGCGCGGCATCGTCTGGGTCGGCATCGGCCTGGCCGTGTTCCAGCAGCTGGTCGGCATCAACGTCGTGTTCTATTACGGCGCCGTCCTCTGGCAGGCGGTCGGCTTCTCCGAAAACGACGCGCTGCTGATCAACGTGCTTTCCGGCGCCCTCAGCATCGGCGCCTGCCTGCTGACCGTCGTGCTGATCGACCGCATCGGCCGCAAGCCGCTGCTGTGGGTGGGCTCGGTCGGCATGTCCGTCGCGCTGGCACTGATGGTCGTGGCCTTCTCCAGCGGCACCCTGGCCGACGGGCACCTGCAGCTGTCCGATGGCATGGGTCGCCTGGCGCTGGTGGCCGCCAACGTCTACGTCGTGTTCTTCAACATGTCGTGGGGTCCGGTGATGTGGGTCATGCTGGGCGAAATGTTCCCCAACCAGATCCGCGGCTCCGGCCTGGCCGTGGCGGGCGCGGCGCAGTGGAGCGCCAACTTCGCCATCACCGTCAGCTTCCCGATCCTGCTGGCCGGCATCGGCCTGGCTGGCGCCTACGGCATCTACACCGTCGCGGCCGTGGCCTCGATCTTCTTCGTCCTGCGCTACGTGCGCGAGACCAAGGGCCGGGAGCTGGAGCAGATGGAGGGGTAGGGCGCCCCACAACGCAAAAACCCCGCCGAGGCGGGGTTTTTCGTTGCTGCGGGGCGGCGGTGGTGCTCCCTAGGGGACTCGAACCCCTGTTTTAGCCTTGAGAGGGCCACGTCCTAACCTCTAGACGAAGGGAGCAGGCTTTGTCGCGAACTGCGCAGCGCGCTAGTATATGGGCCTCGATGCCATTGGGCAATCCCGAAACTTCAACCGGAAGCGCCAACATCAATTCCTCCGCTACATCACCGTTCAGTCTGCGCGTGATCCCCCGCGACCAGCACAACATCTCCCGCAAGGACATCAGTCCCAACGCCCTGCGCGTCCTGTACCGCCTGCGCGAGTCGGGCTTTGGCGCCTACCTGGTCGGCGGCGCCGTGCGTGACCTGCTGGTCGGCGGCAACCCCAAGGATTTCGACGTGGCCACCGACGCCACGCCGGAGCAGGTCAAAGCGCTGTTCCGCAACTGCCGCCTGATCGGGCGCCGCTTCCGGCTGGCGCACGTGGTGTTCGGCCGCGAGATCATCGAAGTGGCCACCTTCCGCGCCAACATCGATGACGGCAGCGGCGACCGCGAGATGGAAAACGGCATGCTGGTGCGCGACAACGTGTACGGCAGCATCGAAGACGATGCCGTGCGCCGCGACTTCACCTGCAACGCCCTGTACTACGCCATCGAGGACTTCTCGGTGCGCGACTACACCGGCGGCTTCGAAGACGTGCAGGCACGCCTGATGAAACTCATCGGCGACCCGGAAAAGCGCTACCAGGAAGACCCGGTGCGCATGCTGCGCGCGGTGCGCCTGGCGGCCAAGCTCGGCTTCCAGATCGACGACGCCACCGCCGAACCGCTGCCGCGCCTGGCCAGCCTGCTCGGTGAAGCCGCGCCCGCTCGCCTGTTCGAGGAAGTGCTCAAGCTGTTCCTGTCCGGGCATGGCGTGGCCAGCTTCGAAGGCCTGGAGCGTTACGGCCTGCTCGACGTGATGTTCCCCGAAAGCGCCGCCGCGCTGCGCAGCAACCGCAGTGGCGCGCTGCGCCGCATGGTGATCGAAGGCCTGGGCAACACCGACCAGCGCGTGGCCAACGACGAGCCGGTGTCGCCCTCGTTCCTGTTCGCGCTGCTGCTGTGGCCGGCGTTCTGCCGCGCACTGGCCACGCTGCAGAAGCAGGGCGTGGCCCTGGAAGAGGCGCAACGTCGCGCCGCCGACCGGGTCACCCTGCACCAGTTGACCACGATCGCGCTGCCGCGCCGGTTCTCGCTGCCGATGCAGGAAATCTGGCTGCTGCAGGGTCGCTTCAGCTCGCGCCAGCGCAAGCGCGTGATCCGCACCCTGACCCATCCGCGCTTCCGCGCCGCCTTCGATTTCCTGGCCCTGCGCCAGGTGGCCTCCAGCGAGCACGCTGCCGATGTGGAATTCTGGCGCGAAGCCCAGCTGCAGTCCGGCCCCGAGTTGGATTCCACGCTGGACGCCGCGCAGGTCGACGGCGAGCTGGACGAGAACGGGGCACCGCGCAAGCGCCGTCGCCGCCGTCGTCGTCCCGGTGGTCCGGCTGGCGAGTAAGCCGTGACCCTGGCCTGTATCGGACTGGGCGCCAACATCGGCGATGCCGCGCAGACCCTGCGCGGCGCGTTCACGGCCATGGCCGGGCTGCCGTTGACGACCCTGCAGGCGCGTTCGCAGCTGTACAGCACGCCGGCCTGGGGCAATGAAGACCAGCCGGCGTTCGTCAACGCCGCCGCCGTGCTCGACACAGGGCTGGAGGCGACGGCGCTGCTGCAGGCGCTGCTGGGCATCGAGCGCGACTTCGGCCGGGTCCGCGACGCGGCCGTGCACTGGGGGCCGCGCACCCTCGACCTGGACCTGCTGCTGTACGGCGAGGCGGTGATCGACCTGCCACAGCTGAAGGTGCCGCACCCCTACCTGCACGAGCGCGCGTTCGCGCTGCTGCCGCTGGCCGAGATCGCGCCGGAGGCGGTGATTCCGGGTCGGGGCCGCGTGCGGGACGCTGCGATGCGTATCGAGGCCTGCGGGATCGCGCCAATAGGAGGATAATGCGGGGCTTATCGCCACCGGTTATCAGCTCATGAGTACCCACGCAGACAGCAAGCCCTGGACCGTGCCCGCCTTGGCCGAGGCCAAGCGCAACGGCCAGAAGCTGGTCATGCTGACCGCCTACGATGCAGGCTTCGCGCGCACCTTCGATGCCAACGGCGTCGACCTGATCCTGATCGGCGATTCGCTGGGCATGGTGGTGCAGGGGCACGATTCGACCCTGCCGGTGACCACCGACGACATGGTCTACCACACCGCCTGCGTGGCCCGGGTGCTGACCCGCGCGCTGTTGATCGCCGACCTGCCATTCGGTGCCGACGCCACGCCCGAGCGCGCGTTGGACGCCTCGCTGCGCCTGCTGCAGGCGGGTGCGGAGATGGTCAAGATCGAAGGCGCCGGCTTCAAGCTGGACGTCATCCGGTATCTGGTCGAGCGCGAGATTCCGGTGTGTTCGCACCTGGGCCTGACCCCGCAGTCGGTGTTGCGCCTGGGCGGTTACCGCGTGCAGGGGCGTGGCGACGCGGCCCGCCAGCTGGTTGAAGATGCCAAGGCGGTAGTCGAGGCCGGTGCCAGCATGATGGTGCTGGAATGCGTGCCGACGCCGGTGGCGGCCGAGGTCACCGCGGCGGTCGCGGTGCCCACCATCGGCATCGGTGCCGGTCCGCAGTGCGATGGCCAGGTCCTGGTGCTGCATGATTTCCTCGGCCTGGACAGTGGCCACCGCCGTCCCAAGTTCGTCAAGGATTTCCTTGCCGAAGGCGGGTCGGTCGCCGGCGCGGTCCGTGCCTACGCCGACGCCGTGCGCGACGGCTCCTTCCCCGATGCAGAACACGCCTACACCTCATGATCGACACCGTCACCGAACTGTCCCGCCTGCGCGCCGTCGTCAACGGCTGGAAGCGCGAAGGCCTGCGCGTCGCGCTGGTCCCCACCATGGGCAACCTGCACGCCGGTCACTACTCACTGGTCACCCTGGCCCGGCAGTACGCGGACCGCGTGGTCTCCAGCGTATTCGTCAACCCGACCCAGTTCGGCCCGAACGAAGACTTCACCCGTTACCCGCGCACCCCGGAGGCCGACACCACCGGGCTGGAGCAGGCCGGCTGCGATGTGCTGTGGCTGCCGACGGTCGAGTCGATGTACCCGTTCGGGGTGGAACTGGCGGCGAGCGTCAACGTGCCGGGCATTTCCAGCCTGCTTGAGGGTGCCCACCGTCCGGGACATTTCGATGGCGTCTGCACGGTGGTCTCGCGCCTGTTCAACCAGGTCCAGCCGGACGTGGCCGCGTTCGGCAAGAAGGACTACCAGCAGCTCGCGGTGATCCGCCAGATGGTGGAAGACCTGGCCTTCCCGATCCAGATCGTCGGCGGCGACATCGTCCGTGAAACCGACGGTTTGGCGATGAGCTCGCGCAACCAGTACCTCAACGCCGAACAGCGCCCGGTCTCGACCACCATCCACCAGGTGCTGCTGGGGATGCGCGAAGGCTTCATCGCCGGCAAGCCGCGCAGCCAGATCGAAGCCGAAGCCGCCGCCGCCCTGCAGGCGACCGGCTTCCAGGTCGATTACGCCGTCGTACGCAAGCCGGACCTGTCCGAGCCGGCCGACAGCGAAGACGGCAACCGCGTAGCCCTGATCGCCGCCCGCATCGGCACCACCCGCCTCATCGACAACCTCGAGTTCTGACCCGCCTGCATGGGGTAAAGCCGGGCTCTGCCCGGCTGCGCTTGATTGCACGCGTTCGCTTTGCGCCGGGCTCTGCCCGGCTTCATGCATTTAGGCGAACAGCCCTACGCTGCGCGTGTCACTGGTTTGGGCCGGCGGGGGTGGGTTTGCGGGACACGCCGTGAACCCATCCATGGGGGCTCGTAGAAAACATCCATGTTTTCTACGGTCCCGCAAACCCACCCCCACCGACCCTCCGACAGTTGGCTGGTGGCCAAGGGAAACGCGGAATGCCGACCGTCGGTCGGGCATCGCGCCGGTAGGGTTGGTTCCCAAACAACCGCCGTGAACGGATCAACGTTCGGTTGCGCATGACCCAAATCGAGGCCAGTTGACGGCCAACGGCCGTCCTCCGCTTTTCCCATGGCAACGACACACTGTCAAAAGGTGGGTCGGGGCGGGTTTGTGGGGGTGTGAGCCGCATGGATGCGGCGACCAAGCCTACACGGACGTATTTACGGCGGCCCCCACAAACCCGCCCCGACCCGCCTAAGCCAGAGATCCCATCAGCCAACAGCTGTTCGCCTGGATGCATGAAGCAGCCGGGCAGAGCCCGGCTCTACGGAGCGTGCGCAATAAGACAGCCCCACCGCAGGCAATCGCAGCCCGGCCGCAGGCAATCGCAGACGGGTGCAGCCCCACGCCCCCCGTCACCTGCCTGAACCGCCGGCAGCAGGCCACGTCCAGCCACTGCCGCAGGAGCGGCGGGTGCTAGAATTTCGCTTTCCTTTACCGTTGTCCCGTGCCATGCACCTCTCCCTGCTCAAGACCAAGATCCACCGCGCCACCGTGACCCATTCGGAGCTGAACTACGAAGGGTCCATCGCCATCGACGACAACCTGCTGCTGGCTACCGGCATCCGCGAGTTCGAACAGGTGCACATCTGGGACGTCACCAACGGTGCGCGCTTCTCGACCTATGCCATCCGTGCCGAGGCAGGCAGCGGCGTGGTGTCGCTCAACGGTGGCGCCGCGCGCCATGTGCAGGTCGGCGACATCATCATCATCGCCGCCTTCGCCAGCATGAGCGAAGAAGAAGCTGACAGCTTCCGCCCGAAGTTGGTATATGTGGACGGCAACAACCAGATCTCCCACACCAACGACAGCATTCCGACCCAGGCCGCATGACACAGAACAACGGACTCGACCCGCTTCATTCCCATGCCCAGCGCCTGCGTGGCGCAAGCATCCCCGCACTGATCGCCGCCGAACCCGGCCGCGCACAATCGCTGGGGCTGCGGGTCGGTCCGTTGTATGCCAACTTCGCGCGGCAGAAGTACGACCGCGCGGCGCTGGATGCGCTGCTGCAGCTGGCCGCCGAGCGCGATGTCGCTGGCGGCTTCCAGCGCCTGTTCCGCGGTGAGACCGTCAACGTCACCGAAGGCCGCGCCGCCCTGCATACCGCCCTGCGTGGCGATGTCAGCGGTGCCCCGGTTGCCGCTGAAGCCTTCGCCACCGCCGCCAGGGTTCGCGCCCAGATGGGCGAGCTGATCGCCGCACTGGAAAAGACCAACGTCACCGACATCGTCAGCGTCGGCATCGGCGGCTCCGACCTCGGTCCGCGCCTGGTCGCCGACGCCCTGCGCCCGGTGAGCGGCGCGCGCTTCCGCGTGCACTTCGTGTCCAACGTCGACGGGGCCGCCATGCAGCGCACCCTGGCCGCCCTCGACCCGGCCACCACCGCCGGCATCCTGATTTCCAAGACCTTCGGCACCCAGGAAACCCTGCTCAACGGCCAGATCCTGCACGACTGGCTGGGCGGCAGCGAGCGGCTGTACGCCGTCAGCGCCAACCCGGAGCGCGCCGCCAAGGCCTTCTCGATCGCCGCCGGCCGCGTGCTGCCGATGTGGGACTGGGTGGGCGGGCGTTACTCGCTGTGGTCCGCGGTCGGGTTCCCGATCGCACTGGCGATCGGCTTCGAGCGTTTCGAACAGCTGCTGGCCGGCGCCGCAGAGATGGACGCGCACGCACTGAATGCCCCGCTGGCGCAGAACCTGCCGGTGCTGCATGCACTGACCGACATCTGGAACCGCAACCTGCTCGGCCATGCCACGCACGCGGTCATGACCTACGACCAGCGCCTCGCGCTGCTGCCGGCCTACCTGCAGCAGCTGGTGATGGAAAGCCTGGGCAAGCGCGTGCAGCTCGACGGCAGCCCGGTGGGCAGCGACACCGTATCGGTGTGGTGGGGTGGGGCAGGCACCGACGTGCAGCACAGCTTCTTCCAGGCGCTGCACCAGGGCACCAGCGTGATCCCGGCCGATTTCATCGGCTGCGTGCACAACGACGACCCGTATGAAATCAACCACCAGGCGCTGATGGCCAACCTGCTGGCGCAGACCGAAGCGCTGGCCAATGGCCAGGGCAGCGACGACCCGCACCTTGATTATCCGGGCGGGCGCCCGAGCACCCTGATCCTGCTCGATGCGCTGACCCCGCAGTCGCTGGGCGCGCTGATCGCGATGTACGAGCACGCTGTGTACGTGCAGTCGCTGGTCTGGAACATCAACGCCTTCGACCAGTTCGGCGTCGAACTCGGCAAGCAGCTGGCCAGCCAGCTGTTGCCGGCGCTGCAGGGCGAAGCGCATGGCATCACCGATCCGGTGACGCTGGAGCTGCTGGGGCGCCTGCGCTGACAAGGAGTATCGACCAACGGTCGATACCTACCGGGAGGGCATATCGACCAAGGGCCGATACCTGCCCGTGCGCCGACCGGGATGCACGGTAGGCGACGACCGTTGGTCGTCGCATCGCGATCCCGCCATTACCGCGTCGGATCGCGCTCCGGGCTGGGCCGCTTGGCCAATTTGCGCTGCAACGACCGCCGGTGCATGCCCAGCAGCCGCGCCGCCGCCGACACATTGCCACCGGTCTCGTGCATGGCCTGCTGGATGTGCTCCCACTGCAGCCGGCTGATCGGCGTCATCGCGTCCGGTGGCTCCATCTCGCCATCGTCGGCCGGGCCGTCGTCTTCCTCGCCCAGCGCACGCAGGATCATCGGCACCGTGGCCGGCTTCGGCAGGTAGTCGTCGGCGCCCAGCTTGATCGCTTCCACCGCCGTGGCGATGCTCGCGTAACCGGTGACCAGCAGGATCCGCATGTCCTCGCGCAACGCCCGCAGCGGTTGGATCAGCGCCAGCCCGGATTCCGAGCCCAGTTTCAGGTCGATCAGCGCGTAGGCTGGCGGCTGCTGCCGGGCCAGCACCAGCGCCGACGCAATGTCACTCGCCGTCACGGTCTCAAGCCCCTTGCGGGCCAGGCTGCGCTGCAGCGTGCGCAGATACAGTTCGTCATCATCGACCAGCAGGCCATGGCTGGCGCCGGGAAGGGTGGGGCTGTTCATTCTGGGATCTCCGGTGCAGCCAGGGGCAGGCGGAAGCCGACGCGGGTGCCGGCGCCCTGCGCCGGACGCATCCACAACTCGCCGTCCAGGCGCTCGATGGTGGCATGGGACAGGGCCAGGCCCACCCCCATGCCCTGGGTCTTGCCGCTGTTGAACAGGGTGCCGGGCAGCACCGCGTCACGCGCGTCGAAGCCACGGCCGTAATCGCGCACTTCACCGATCAGGTCGTTGCCGTCGATGCGCAGGGTCAGGTCCACCTGCGCGCGTCCAGCCTGTTCACCGGCGTCGGCGGCATTATTGAGCAGCACCATCAACAGGTGCCCGATGCCCGGGTCCAGCGGCAGCCGCAGCGGCGCATCCTCATTGCGGTTCAGGGTGATGGTCGGGCGCACCAGGCGCCACTGTTCCAGCACCTGCGGCAGCGTCACCGGGTCGCGCGCGCTGGACTGTCCGGCGGCCGGGCGGGCCAGCGCCAGCACGCGCTCGCGGCACTGCACCAGCAGCTCGCGCAGGGTATCTACGTCCTCGCGCACTTCGCGGTTGTCGGTCTGGTCGGCGATGTCGTCGGCCAGCAGGGTCATCGTCGCCAGTGGGGTGTTCAGTTCATGCGCCACCGAGGCGGCATGGGTGGCCAGGGCGACGATGCCTTCGTTGCGGGCGAAGCGCTCGCGCAGCAACGCCACCTCGTGTTCGCGCCGGCGCAGCGCCATCGCCAGCCGCGTGGCGAAGGCCAGCACCACGGCCGCCGAGAGCAGGAAGTTGGCGACCACGCCCCACTGGTGCAGGTCCATCGGACTGAAGTAGCCATGCGGCAGCGGCTGACCGAAGATGCCGCTGACCGCGTAACCGAGCAGGCAGGCCGCCGCCACCGCCAGTGTCCAGCGTACCGGCAGGGCCAGGGCCGCCAGCGCGATCAGGATCAGGAACAGCGAACCGAACGGATTGGCCACGCCACCGCTCCAGCCGACCATCCAGGTCAGCACCGCCACATCGACCAGGATGTGGCAGAACGCGGTCAGCGGCGCGGTGTCGTCATCCAGTACCCGCAGCTGCGCGTACAGGTTGAACAGGATCAGCACCAGCACGCCCGACCACAGCGGCAGCTGCGGCAGTTCCAGGCCCAGCACCTGGCTGGCCACCAGGATGGTCGCGGCCTGGCCGGCCACGGCCAGCCAGCGCAGGCTGCACAGGGTGCGGAGGAAGGGGGCGTCGGTACCGGTCATCGGCTGCCATCGTATGCGCTTGCGCGGCTGCCTGCCTGCGACAATCGGCCGCATCGGGGGCGCGCGGGTGCGTTAAAATGGGGAATGCACGACGCCGTCAGCCAACCGACCCAACCCTCCGACACCACCGTGTGGGCCCGCCGCCAGACCCAGGCCGTCCGTATCGGCGGCGTGGTCGTGGGCGGGGGCAAGCCCGTGGTGGTGCAGTCGATGACCAACACCGACACCGCCGACGTCGCATCCAGCGTCAAGCAGGTGGCCGAACTGTGGCGGGCCGGCTCGGAAATGGTGCGGCTGACCGTGAACAACCCCGAATCGGCCGCCGCCATTCCACGCATCGTGGAAAAGCTGCAGATGATGGGCATCGACGTCCCGCTGATCGGCGATTTTCACTACAACGGCCACCAGCTGCTGACCCAGGAGCCGGCCTGCGCCGAAGCGCTGGCCAAGTACCGGATCAACCCGGGCAACGTGGGCTTCGGCAAGAAGAAGGACACCCAGTTCGCGCAGCTGATCGAATTCGCGATCCGCTACGACAAGCCGGTGCGCATCGGCGCCAACTGGGGCTCGCTGGACCAGTCGCTGGCCGCGCGCCTGATGGACGAAAACAGCCAGCGCGCCCAGCCCTGGGATGCCGGTCGGGTGCTGCGCGAAGCCCTGATCCGCTCGGCCCTGGATTCGGCCCATACCGCCGTGGAACTGGGCCTGCCGCGCGACCGCATCGTGCTCTCGGCCAAGGTCAGCGGCGTGCAGGAACTGATCGCGGTGTATCGCGACCTGGCCCAGCGCTCGGACTTCGCGCTGCACCTGGGCCTGACCGAAGCCGGCATCGGCAGCAAGGGCATCGTCGCCTCGTCGGCGGCGCTGGCGGTGCTGCTGCAGGAAGGCATCGGCGACACCATCCGCATTTCGCTGACGCCCGAGCCGGGCCAGTCGCGGACCCAGGAAGTGATCGTCGCCCAGGAACTGCTGCAGACCACCGGCCAGCGCGCCTTCACCCCGCTGGTCACCGCGTGCCCGGGCTGCGGCCGGACCACCTCGGAGTTCTTCCAGGAGCTGGCCAAGGTGGTGCAGAACCACGTGCGTGGAAAGATGCCGGAATGGAAGGTGAGCCATCCCGGCGCCGAGAACATGACGCTCGCGGTGATGGGCTGCATCGTCAACGGGCCGGGCGAATCGCGCCACGCCAACATCGGCATCTCGCTGCCCGGCACCGGTGAAACCCCGGCCGCGCCGGTGTTCGTCGATGGCGAAAAAACCGTGACCCTGCGCGGCGACAACATCGCCCAGGAATTCGTGGCCCTGATCGACGAGTACGTCGAACGCAAGTATGTCCGAAGCGTCGGATAAGCCCACGGTGCTGGCCGCGCCCGAACCGGCCGCCGGCTTCCGCCACTGGATGGCCGGCAATGCCTGGCGCTTCGTGCTGCTGTTTGCCGGCGTGCTGCTGCCGCTGGCCGGCTTCGTGGCCCTGGCCGACGAAGTGCACGAACTGGAAGCGTTCTACTTCGACGCACCGCTGCTCTGGAAGATGCACGACGTGGCCCGCCCGAGCCTCGATGCCGCGTTCGTGTTCATTTCCCGCATCGGCTATCAGTGGGGCGTGATCCCGGCCGACATCCTGATCGTGCTGGTCCTGCTGCTGCGCCGGCGCTGGCGCGAAGCCAGCTTCGCCGCGCTCAGCTTCGCCGGCTCGGCCCTGCTCAACATCGGCAGCAAACAGTTCTTCCAGCGCGATCGGCCGACCCTGTGGGAGTCGATCGCCCCGGAAAGTACCTACAGCTTTCCCAGCGGCCACGCCATGGGCTCGATGACCCTGGCCGCCGTCCTGATCCTGCTGGCCTGGAATACCCGCTGGCGCTGGCCGGCAGTGGTGTTCGGCGTGCTGTTCGCCGGCTCGGTCAGCCTGTCGCGGATATACCTCGGCGTGCATTATCCCTCCGACATCCTGGCCGGATGGTGTGCCGCGCTGGTTTGGGTGGTAGGGTGCTTCCTGGTGATGTTCCGCCGCCGCCATCCCTGGCGGCGTCCCGGGGAGCGGTCGGAGCGGGTTGGAAACGGCAGCGGGTTCAGCGGACTTCAATAGGTCCCGTAAACCGAAATTGCCGGTGTGAAAGGCATGAGGCAGGGGTAGCCCATCACGTTTGTGATGCGGGCATCAGAACGCGCTGATGGGGATCGATCTTCCTTGTTATCGCAGGACCCCGGGGCTAGGCTTTGCCCCGGTTTGCAGCGTTTGAACAGGGTGGGTGGGATGACGATTCGAGTGTATCTGGTGGACGACCACGCGCTGGTGCGGACCGGTATGAAGATGATCCTGTCCAACGAGACGGACATCGAGGTGGTGGGCGAGGCCGAATCCGGGGAAGACGCATTGCCCGCGATCCGCCTGCTGCGGCCCGACGTGGTGCTGTGCGACCTGCACCTGCCCGGCGTGAGCGGAATGGAAGTGACCGAGCGCGTGGTGCGTGGCGACCACGGGACCCGCGTGGTGATCGTCTCGGTGCTGGAAGACGGTCCCATGCCCAAGCGCCTGCTAGAAGCCGGCGCGTCCGGCTACATCGGCAAGGCCTGCGATGCCCAGGAGCTGCTGCGTGCAGTACGCGACGCCGCGCTCGGCCGGCGTTACCTGGGAAGCAGCATCGCCCAGAACATGGCCCTGTCCAACGTGGAAGGCACCCAGTCGCCGTTCGACAGCCTGTCCCCGCGCGAGCTCGAAGTGGCCCTCCTGCTCACCCAGGGCCTGCGCCAGGAAGACATCGCCAAGCGCCTGAGCCTGAGCGCGAAGACCGTCAACACGCACAAGGCGCGCCTGTTCGAGAAGATGGGCATCCATGACAACATCGCTTTGGCCCGGATGGCGAGCCAGTACGGCCTGGTGGATCCCGCCCGGCCGATGTGAGCGCCGCCTCGCCGCAGAAAAAATGCCCGGCATCGCCGGGCATTTTTCCTTCAGTGCGAGCGCACCCGTGCCACGATCTTCGCCGCACCGGCCGCGCTTTCGCGCACCTTGTCCCACTCGCCGTTTTCGATCCAGTTGCCCGGCACCATCCACGAACCGCCGATGCAGACCACGTTCTTCTGCTCCAGGTACTCGGCCGCCGTCGTTTCCGTGATCCCGCCGGTCGGGCACAACTTCAGGTCCGGGATCGGACCGGCCAGGCCCTTGATCATCGCCAGCCCGCCCACTGCCGACGCCGGGAACAGCTTGCAGACCCGGAAGCCCCTCGCATACAGCGCCAGCAGCTCGGTCGGTGACGCCGCACCCGGCACCACCGGCAACGGCGCAGCCGCCAGTGCATCGGCCATGAAGGCCGGCGTGCCCGGCGTCACCAGGAAGTCCGCGCCCGCATCGATCGCCTGCTGCATCTGCTCGACCGTCAGCACCGTGCCTGCACCCACCACCACGTCCGGCAGCTCGCGCTTGAGCATCGCCAGTGCTTCCATCGCCACCGGCGTGCGCAGGGTCAGCTCGATCGCCGGCAGCCCGCCTTCCAGCAGCGCCGCGCTGACCGCGCGCGCCTGGTCCAGGGTGTGCACGGTGACGACCGGCAGGATGCCGGCGGCATGGAGGAGGGATTCAGCGCGTTTTTGATGTTCGGCGATGGTCATATGGAAGCCCTTGCGTGGTTCGAAACAAGTGATGGCAGTGTTTGATGCCTGCCGGAGGTTGTGGTGCCACCAGAGATCCCGAGGGCCGACCAACGGTCGGCGCTACCAGTGGCATGCATTTGAGTGAGGCGCCGCACTGTGTGGTGAGGACGCGGTGGGGGTCCGCGTAGGGACCGTAGAAAACATGGATGTTTTCTACGAGCCTACAAGGACGTATTCACGGCGTGTCCCGTAGCGGACCCCCATCGCGGCCTCACATCAGGCGATACCCACCGCTGCCTTTGCTGTTCGCTTCAGGCGTCCTTGGCCTCGTGCGGCGCCAGCGCGGCGGCCGCGTCGTGGCCCAGTTCGTACTCGGCGTCGTAATTCCACATGTCGCCGTCGTCAGCCGCCGGGCCGCACGAGATCGAGATCGCGCCCTGGTCGGCCGGACCGACCAGGCGGCGGTTCATCGCGAACAGGTTGCGGCCCAGGTCGTGCGCCGCCGGTGCCGTGTTCGGCGCCAGCTCGCGCGCCGCCCACTCGGCCGCATCCACCAGCACCTCCAGCGTGCCCGCCTCGCCGTCCAGGCGGATGATGTCGCCTTCGCGTACCCGCGCCAGCGGACCACCGCGCGACGCCTCCGGCGTCATGTGGATCGCCGCCGGGAACTTACCCGACGCGCCCGACAGCCGACCGTCGGTCACCAGCGCCACCCGCCGGCCCTGGTTCTGCAACAGCCCCAGCAGCGGCGCCAGCGAATGCAGCTCCGGCATCCCGTTCGCACGCGGTCCCTGGTAACGCACCACCGCCACGAAATCCTGCGGCAGCAGGCCCGCCGCATGCAGCTTGTTCAGCACCTGCGGCGCATCCACAACCACCGCCGGCGCCTCGATCGTCCGGTACTGCGGCTTCACCGCCGACAGCTTGATCAACGAACGACCCAGGTTGCCGCGCAGCAGCCGCAACCCGCCCTGCGACTCGAACGGCTCCGCCACCCCGCGTACCACCTCGCGGTCCGCGCTTTCCGTGATGCCCTCGACCCAGCTCAGCCCGCCCTCGCGCAGCGTCGGGTCCTGCGTGTACTGGCGCATGCCGCCCTCGGCCACCGTCACCAGGTCCGCGTGCATCAGCCCCGCATCCATCAGCTCGCGGAACACGAACGCCGTGCCACCCGCCGCCGCGAAACGGTTCACGTCCGCCTCGCCGTTCGGGTACACCCGCGCCAGCAGCGGCACTAGCTGCGACAGCTGGTCCATGTCGTCCCAGGTCAGCACGATGCCCGCCGCCCGCGCCACCGCGATCCAGTGGATCGTATGGTTGGTCGAACCGCCCGTGGCCATCAACGTGACCACCGCATTGACGATCGCACGCTCGTCGATCAACCGCCCCAGCGGACGGAAATCGTCGCCCAGTGCACAGATCTCCAGCGCGCGCGCCGCCGCATGCCGGGTCAGCGCATCGCGCAGGGGTGTATCCGGATTCACGAACGACGCGCCCGGCAGCTGCACCCCCATCGCCTCCAGCAGCGTCTGGTTGGAGTTCGCCGTCCCGTAGAACGTGCACGTGCCCGCCCCGTGGTACGACGCCGATTCCGCCTCCAGCAGCTCCTCGCGCGTCGCCTGGCCGGCCGCGTAACGCTCACGTACCTCGGCCTTCTGCTTGTTCGGAATGCCCGGCGTCATCGGACCGGCCGGCAGGAAGATCGCCGGCAGGTGGCCGAAGGCCAGCGCACCGATCAACAGCCCCGGCACGATCTTGTCGCACACGCCCAGGTAGACCGTGCTGTCGAACATGTCATGGCTGAGCCCGATCGCCGTCGACTGCGCGATCACATCGCGCGAGAACAGCGACAGCTCCATCCCGCCACGCCCCTGCGTGACCCCGTCACACATCGCCGGCACGCCGCCGGCCACCTGCGCCGTCGCACCCAGCGATCGTGCCGTTTCGCGCAGGATCTCCGGGTAGTGCTCGAACGGCTGGTGCGCCGACAGCATGTCGTTGTAAGCCGTGATGATGCCCAGGTTCGGCGTCACCCCGCCGCGCAGGCGGCTCTTGTCGGTGGGACCGCACGCAGCGAACCCGTGCGCCAGGTTGCCGCAGCTCAGCCGCGAACGGAACGGACCATCGCGCAGCGCGGCATCGATACCGGCCAGGTACGCGGCGCGCGAAGCAGCGCTGCGTCGGACGATGCGTTCGGTGATGGCATGGAGTGTGGGGTGCAGGCTCATTGGCTACCGGCTATGAGAAGGCGAAGGAAAAGGTCGGGCATGTACTCAGTCGCACCAGTGGATGCGCAGTTTGGGGCCGGCCAGGTCGATCGCGTTGAGGATGGGATACAGCTGTGCGTTGTTGCTTTCCAGTGCCTGCTTGAGCACTTCCAGCTTCTGCTTGCCACGCAGCAGCAACAGGCGCCGTTGGCAGCGGCGCAGGCCGTGCGGGGTCAGGGTGATGCGCAGCGGCCACTGGTTGGCGCCCGGGCAGCCGGTGGCGTCCAGCGCGGCGTAGGGAAGGGTGCTTTCCAGCGCCCGTGCCAGGTCGCGCGAGCCCGGGAACAGCGACGCGGTGTGGCCGTCGTTGCCCATGCCCAGCACTGCGAGACTGGGCGCGCGGGCCTGCCTGGCCTGAAGGTTGGCGTCGTGCACGCATTCGGGCAGCGGCTTGCCGACCCACAAAATCGGTTCGAAATGCGCGCCTTCGGCACGCTTGAGCAGGTGCTGGCGCACCAGCCACGCGTTGCTGTCGCTGTCCTTCGGCGACAACCAGCGCTCGTCGACCAGGCTTACCTCGACCCGGTCCCACTGCACGTCCAGCTCCGCCAGCGCCCGGTACACCTCCGCAGGCGTATTGCCCCCGGACAGCAGCAGGCGTGCGCGGCCGTCGGTCGCAATATCGTCGTTGAGGTTCCGCGCCATCTCGGCAGCGACAGTCTCGATCCATGCATCGGCATCGCCATGCCGGATCAGGGTGAAGCGGTCGGCGTTTTCCAGAGCATTCATGCGGTGCCTCCTGGCAGGTCGCGTTCGAGATCGGCGGCATAGGCTGCCGCGCCCAGCAGCCCGGCGTGCGGGTGCATCACGGCCAGCGACGGGACCCGCGCCATGATCGAAGAGAAGCGCCCCTTGTGCTCGAAGCGCTGGCGGAAGCCGGAGTGCTGCAGCGAATCGAGCATCTTCGGCACCAGTCCGCCGGTCAGGAACACGCCGTCCCAGGCCCCTTGGACCAGCACCAGGTCGCCGGCGATCGCACCGAACACCGCGCAGAACACGTCCACCGTGCGCATCGCCTGCGGGTCGCCGTGCAGCGCCCGCGCGGTCACGTCCACCGGCTGCAGCTGGCCCGGATCGACACCGGCCATCTCGCACACCGCGCGATGGATGTTGACCAGGCCCGGGCCGCAGATCAGGCGTTCGTTGGAGACCCGGCCGAACTGCTCGGACAGGATTTCCAGGATGCGGATTTCCTCCGGCGTGCCCGGCGGGAAGCTGACATGGCCGCCTTCGGTTTCCAGCGGGTAGCAGCGGCCGTGGCGCAGGATCAGCCCGCCCACGCCGAGTCCGGTACCCGGCCCGATCACCGCATAGTTGCGCGGCTGCCCGGGTTGGCCCGGCACCCATGCCGCGCCACCGACCTGGACCACGTCCTGCGGCTGCAGCAGCGAGATCGCCATCGCCTGCGCAGCGAAGTCATTGATCAGGTGCAGCTCATCGAAGCCGAGCATGTGCGCGGTGCGCATCCGCGAGATCACCCACGGATGGTTGGTGATGCGCGCTTCATCGCCATCGACGCGGCCGGCCACGGCGAACACGCCGCGGAGCGCTTCGGCACCGATCTGTTCCAGGTAATGGCGCGCCGCATCGCCCAGTGATGGGAAATCGGCGACCACGAATTCACGGATGCTGTCCTTCAACAGCGGCGCGGCCAGGCTGGTGTCGGCGAGCGCGAAGCGGGCGTTGGTACCGCCGATGTCGGCGACCAGCGCCGGTTGGGTCGACACCGTCATGCCGGATCCCTGCGGCTGGCCTGCGCATCCACGTCGGCGGGCAGGAAGCCGAACGCCTGTTCCGGGCCCCATTCGCCGGCCGGGTAGGGCTGCAGCGGCAGCTGCGCGTCCTTCCATGCCTCGCTGACGCTGTCGATCCAGGCCCAGGCAGCGCGCACTTCATCGTCGCGCACGAACAGCGCGTGGTTGCCGTTGAAGGCATCCAGGAACAGGCGTTCGTAGGCGATGCGGCGGTGCAGGCCGGTCGGCACGGAAAGTTCCAGTTCCAGCGGATGCAGTTCCAGCGCGCCCCATTCCGGACCGGCCAGGCTGCTCATCAGGCCCAGCTCGATGTTTTCCTGCGGCTGCAGCTGGAAGGTGATGCGGTTCGGAGTGGCATTGCTGCGGTCGGGGCGCTCGAACAGCCAGTGCGTGACCGGCTTGAGCGTGACCACCACGCGGCTGGTGCGCTCGGCCAGGCGCTTGCCGGTGACCAGGTGGAACGGCACTCCGGACCAGCGCCAGTTGTCGATGTGCGCGGTGACCCCGACGAAGGTTTCCACGTCGCTGCCTTCCGGCGGCTGGTAGGCCTGGGCCGGCTGGCCGTTGATGGTGCCGGCGGTGTAACGGCCGCGCACGCTGTCGCGTGCGGCGTGCCTCGCGTCCAGCGGTCGCAGCGCGCGCAGCACCTTGACCTTTTCATCGCGCACGCGGTCGGCTTCCAGCGACGCCGGCGGTTCCATCGCCACCAGGCACAACAGCTGCAGGATGTGGCTCTGGACCATGTCGCGCAGCGCGCCGGAACGTGCGTAGTACGCATCGCGCCCGTCCACGCCTTCGCTCTCGGCGACCAGGATGTGCACCGACTCGATGTAGTTGCGGTTCCACACCGCCTCCAGCAGCGTGTTGCCGAAGCGCAGCGCGATCAGGTTCTGCACCGCCGCCTTGCCCAGGTAATGGTCCAGGCGGAACACGCGGTCTTCGTCGATCCACTGGCCGATGGTGGCCAGGATGTGGTCTGCGCTCTCGCTGTCGCTGCCGATCGGCTTCTCCAGCATCAGCCGGTGCGGCGCTGCCAGCGCCCCGCCCAGGGCCAGCCCTTCGCAGGTGGAGATGTACAGGCCCGGCGGAATGGCCAGGTAGCTCACGCAGTTGCCGTGCACCAGGTCGCGTACCGAGTCGGCCACCGACTGCGCGTCGCGCAGGTCCACCGACCGGTAGTCGATGCGCTCCAGCAGCGACTGGATGTCCTCCAGGCTGGCACTCGGCATGGCCTGCTGAAGGCGCGGGCGCAGGATGTCGCGGAACGCGGCGGTGTCATGCGCGGAAAGCGCCAGCGCACGGATCTTGAAGTTTTCCGGCAGGAGGCCGTCGCCCAGCAGGCGCAACAACGAGGGGAACAGGTAGCGCTGGGCGAGGTCGCCGGTGGCGCCGAACAGGAAGAGGGTGTCGTGCATCGCTCGAGTTTCAGATCCGGGTGACATCGTTGTCAATCGCTTCTCGTCTATGTTCTCGGGGGTCCAGCGGGTCGCGTTGTCCAGTTGCTGCTTCGCAACATGAACAGGCGCGTACCCGCTCATCATGGGGCATGTCAGCGACGAATCGGGAGAATGTGGCGCCCGCGATACGACGTGGTCATGACCGACCATTGGATACTGCCACGTGAAAACGTTTACATGGCAGAATGAGCAGACTGTATTCGATTGCAGTGGTCGCCGTCATGCGGCACCACGCCATCGAGCTGCCATCGGGAGGGCCGAAGGCAGTTCCGCACAACAGCCCGGCAGCGGGCGGACTGGAATGGGTGACATGGCAAAAGTGCAGTTGCAGGGCGTACGCAAGGTCTACGACAACGGCCAGGTGGCCGTCCAGGGCGCGACCTTCGAAGTGGCCGATGGGGAATTGATGGTGCTGGTGGGGCCGTCGGGGTGCGGCAAGTCGACGCTGCTGCGCATGGTGGCCGGGCTGGAGGAAATCAGTGGCGGCACGCTGAGCATCGGCGACCGCGTGGTCAATGACGTGGCACCCAAGGACCGCGACATCGCCATGGTGTTCCAGAGCTACGCGCTCTACCCGCACATGACCGTGGCCGAGAACCTGGCCTTCGGGCTGAAGCTGCGAGGGCACGACAAGGCGACCATCGCCAAGCGTGTCAACGAAGCGGCGCAGACCCTGGGCCTGACCGACATGCTGGACAAGCTGCCCAAGGCGATGTCCGGTGGCCAGCGCCAGCGCGTGGCACTGGGCCGGGCGCTGGTGCGCGAACCGGCGGTGTTCCTGCTCGACGAGCCGCTCTCCAACCTTGATGCCAAGCTCCGCCATAGTGTGCGCACCGAGATCGCACAGCTGCACCGCAAGCTTGGCACCACGATGATCTACGTGACCCACGACCAGGTCGAGGCGATGACCCTGGGCCAGCGGATCGTGGTGCTCAAGGACGGGGTGATCCAGCAGATCGACACCCCGATGGCGCTCTACGACCGCCCGGCCAACCTGTTCGTGGCCGGGTTCCTCGGCAGTCCGGCGATGAACGTGCTGCGCGGCACCCTGCAGCAGGGCGCGGCGGGCGTGGCCGTGCAGGACGGCGCGCTGCATGCGCCGCTGGGCGCGGCGACGGTCGACCCGGCCTGGATCGGGCGGACCCTGGCGGTGGGCGTGCGCCCGGAACACCTGCAGCCGGCGGCGGCTGGCGATGCGACCGCGTTCGAGGCGGTGATCGATGGGATCGAGCCGGTGGGCAACGAGATTTTCGTCAACATGACCCATGGAGGCCAGGCGTTGGTCATGCGCGTGGCGCCGCAGGCGTTGCCGGCGGTGGGCGACACGATGCGCGTCGCGATCCAACCGCAGGGGCTGCATTTCTTCGATGCGGACAGCGGCGAACGGTTGAACCGGGACGCGTGAGGCCCGGTCACGACCAACGGTCGTGACCTACCGGCAAACCGCCCGAAAAGGGTGGAACGCGCCGGGACACCACAGGTAGGTCACGACCGTTGGTCGTGACCCGCCGGGACACCACAGGTAGGTCACGACCGTTGGTCGTGACCCGCCGAGACACCAGAGGTAGGTCACGACCGTTGGTCGTGACCCGCTCTCTCACCGGGCCAGGCCGTCCAGCAACGGGACCGGGTGGGCTTCAACGCCGTTGATGGTCAACGCGCCTTCAGGCATTTCCAGCGGCAGCACCGCCAACGCCAGGTCGCCGGCCACGCTGGCGACCGTGCCGGTGTCGGTACCGTCCAGCTGCACCTTGGCCCCGCCTGCAACACCTTCGGCCGACCGCAACAGCTGCAGCGCCCGCTTGGCCTTACCCAGGAAATGCGTGCGCGCCACGATTTCCTGGCCGGGGTAGCAGCCCTTCTTCACGCTGTACCCGTTCAACCGGTCCAACCCCAGCTGCTGTGGGGTCCACTGCTCGCGCTGGTCCGGGTCCAGGCGCGGCAGTCCATAGCGCAGGTCGGACTGGCGCCAGGCCAGTTCGAAGGCGGGATCAGGCATGCCCGCATCGGCCGGCATCGGGCCGATCTTCAGGGTGCGGGGCAGGGCATCGCTGCCCAGGTCCAGCTCCATCACCTCGCCGTGCTGCGCAATCGCCGCCTGGCTGGCCGCTTCCGGTGCGGTGAAGCTGCCGGCGGCGACAAGGTCGTTGCGCACCTCGATCTTCACCTTGCGACGGAACACAAAGCGCTGCAACTGCGACGCAATCGCATCGGCGTCGCCATCCGCAAGCACCAGCATTACGTGCTCGGCGTCCACCTTCAACAGCTGAAACACAGACAGGGTGCGGCCCTTGGCGCTCAACCAGGCGCTCCACTGCCAGTGCCGCAGGGGCAGGGCGGTGACATCGCTGGAGAACTGGGCGTGGGCGAACAGCACCGCTTCGGTGCCACGCAGACTGAGCAGCGCGTGACCGGAAAGGCGCGGAAAACCGATGAAATCCATGGGCAGGTTGTCAGGCACGTGAACGGGGTCTAAAATTTGTGCGTTGCGAGACCACCCATGATAGGCCAAACAACCCCCACTCCAGATTCCGAACCTGAAGCCCCGCTGGTGCCGGAGGAGCAGACGCTCGTCCCGACGCCGGAGGTGCCCGTGGAAATCGGCGGCCGCGGCGGACTTGATCCGGTGCGGTATGGAGACTGGGAGAAAAACGGACGCTGCATCGATTTCTGATCAGCATTGAGCCAACGCGGCATTGTGCCGCCCAGCCGAGACAACGAGCCCAGCGAATGGCCGCCAGAGAACGTCCCCTTTCCCCGCACCTCCAGGTGTATCGCTGGCAGATCCAGATGGCCACCTCGATCCTGCATCGAGCCACCGGCATCTTTCTGTCTGTTGGAGCCCTGATCATTGCTGGCGGCCTGCTCGCCCTGATGATGGGTCCTGAATCCTGGAACTGCTTCACCGGCCACGCCGGCAGCTGGTACGGCAAGCTCTTCCTGTTCGCATGGACGTGGTCGTTCGCCTACCACCTGTGCAACGGCATCCGCCACATCGTGCAGGACTTCGCGATCGGCTTCAGCATCCCGGCGTTCGTGCGCAGCAGCTGGATGTCGGTCATCGCCAGCCTGGTGATCACCGCGCTGGTCTGGGCCTACGTCTTCCTCGGAGCCGCCGCATGAACAAGTTCCGTACCCCGCTGAAGAACGTGCGCGGCCTGGGCGCCGCCAAGACCGGCACCGAACACTTCGTGCTGCAGCGCCTGACCGCCACCGCGCTGGTGCCGCTGACGATCTGGTTCCTGGTCTTCGTTTTGAGCCTGCTCAACGCCGATTACCTGACCGCCGCCGATGCCGTCTCCAAGCCTTGGAACGCCATCCTGCTGGTCGGCTTCCTGGTGGCCATGTTCTGGCACGCCCAGATCGGCCTGCAGGTCGTGCTGGAAGACTATATCCACAACTCGCTGCTGGCCCTGGCGCTGCAGACCACGGTGAAGTTCATCGCCGTGCTCGGCGCGATCGTCAGTGTTTTTGCGGTCGCCCGCATTGCGCTCGGCGTTGCCTGAGTCCAGGCACCAAGACAGGAATCCAGAGTAGATGTCCGCTTACAAGATTACCGAACACAAGTACGACATGGTCGTGGTGGGCGCCGGCGGTGCTGGTCTGCGCGCCACCTTCGGCCTTGCCGCCAAGGGCCTGCAGACGGTCTGCCTGACCAAGGTCTTCCCGACCCGTTCGCACACCGTCGCCGCGCAGGGCGGCATCTCCGCCGCGCTCGGCAACATGGGCGAAGACGACTGGCGCTACCACTTCTACGACACCATCAAGGGCTCGGACTGGCTGGGCGACCAGGATGCCATCGAGTACATGTGCCGCGAAGCCATTCCGGCCATCATCGAGCTGGAACACTACGGCGTGCCGTTCAGCCGCACCGAAGAGGGCAAGATCTACCAGCGCCCGTTCGGTGGCATGACCACCAAGTATGGCGAAGGCCCGGCGGCACAGCGTACCTGCGCGGCGGCCGACCGTACCGGCCACGCCATGCTGCACACCCTGTACCAGCAGTCGCTGAAGCACGATGCGCGCTTCATGATCGAGTACTTCGCGCTGGACCTGATCTTCGATGATGAAGGTGCCTGCCGCGGCGTGCTCGCGCTGGACATGTCCGACGGCTCGCTGCACCTGTTCCGCGCCCAGGGCGTGGTGCTGGCCACCGGCGGCTACGGCCGTGCCTACTTCAGCGCCACCTCGGCGCACACCTGCACCGGCGACGGTGGCGGCCTGGCCATGCGCGCCGGCATCGCCATGCAGGACATGGAGTTCGTGCAGTTCCACCCGACCGGCATCTATGGCGCCGGCTGCCTGATCACCGAGGGTGTCCGCGGTGAAGGCGGCATCCTGCGCAACAGCAACGGCGAGCGCTTCATGGAGCGCTACGCACCGCATTACAAGGACCTGGCCTCGCGCGACGTGGTGGCCCGTTCGATGACCATCGAGATCCGCGAAGGCCGCGGCGTCGGCGAGCACAAGGACCACATCCTGCTCGACCTGACCCACCTCGGCCCGGGCGTGATCGACGAGAAGCTGCCGGGCATCGCCGAAAGCGCCCGCATCTTCGCCGGCGTCGACGTGCACAAGCAGCCGATCCCGGTCATCCCGACCGTGCACTACAACATGGGCGGCATCCCGACCAACTTCCACGGTGAAGTGGTGCGCAAGGTCGGCGACAACAACGATGCCGTGGTCCCGGGCCTGTACGCGATCGGCGAAGCCGCCTGCGTGTCGGTGCACGGTGCCAACCGCCTGGGCTCCAACTCGCTGCTCGACCTGGTGGTGTTCGGCCGTGCGGTGGCCAACCGTTGCGCCGAGACGATCAAGCCGGGTGCATCGCACAAGCCGCTGGCCGCCGACGCCTGCGACAAGGCCCTGGGCCTGCTGGACAAGCTGCGTTACGCCGACGGCGATACCCCGACCTCGGTCATCCGCGACAACATGCAGCGCACCATGCAGGCCGACGCCGCGGTGTTCCGTACCAGCGAAACGCTGAAGGAAGGCTGCGCGAAGATGGCGCAGGTGTTCGATTCGTTCCAGGACGTGAAGGTCAGCGACCGTTCGCTGGTGTGGAACTCGGACCTGATCGAAACCTACGAGCTGAACAACCTGCTGCTGAACGCGGTGGCGACCATCAACTCGGCCGAACAGCGCAAGGAAAGCCGTGGTGCGCACGCGCACGAGGATTATCCGGATCGCGACGACGTCAACTGGCACAAGCACACCCTGGTCAGCGTCGACGACAAGGGCAAGTGCAGCTTCGATTACCGTCCGGTGCACATGTACACGCTGACCGACGAGGTTGCCGTGGTGCCGCCGAAGCCGCGCGTGTACTGATCGCGACCCCCGCCTACCATGCAATCCGCGCCTTGAGGGCGCGGGCCGCCTGAGCCAACGAGAGCAGCCATGGCCGAGTTTTCCCTGCCAAAGAATTCCAAGATCACGAAGGGCAAGCACTTCCCCGCCAAGAGCGGTGGCAAGAACCTGCGCACCTTCAAGGTCTACCGCTGGAGTCCCGACGACGACAGCAATCCGCGCACCGATACGTACGAGATCGACCTGGACGCCTGCGGCCCGATGGTCCTGGACGCGCTGATCAAGATCAAGAACGAGATCGACCCGACGTTGACCTTCCGCCGCTCGTGCCGCGAAGGCATCTGCGGTTCGTGCGCGATGAACATCGACGGCACCAACACGCTGGCCTGCACCCGCGCCATTGCCGACTGCGGCAAGGCCGAAGTGCCGATCTATCCGCTGCCGCACATGAGCGTGATCAAGGACCTGGTGCCGGACCTGACCCATTTCTACGCCCAGTACGCGTCGATCAAGCCGTGGATCCGCACCCAGACCCCGGCACCGCCGGACCGCGAGCGCCTGCAGTCGCCGGACGACCGCAAGAAGCTCGACGGGCTGTACGAGTGCATCCTGTGCGCGTGCTGCTCGACCAGCTGCCCGAGCTACTGGTGGAATGGCGAGCGTTACCTGGGCCCGGCGATCCTGCTGCAGGCCTACCGCTGGATCATCGACTCGCGCGATGAAGACACCGGTGCGCGCCTGGATGACCTGGAAGACCCGTTCAAGCTGTACCGCTGCCACACCATCATGAACTGCGCCCGCACCTGCCCGAAGGGCCTGAACCCGGCGCTTGCGATCGCCGAGATCAAGAAGCTGATGATGGCGCGCCGCGCCTGATGAAGGCCAGTGACACGCATGGCGTGTCACTACGGTGGATTGACCCGCGTAGGGACATGCCATGCGTGTCCCAGGCGGAAATCGTTGGAACCGTAGAGCCACGCCCTGCGTGGCTTTGCCATATGTGGGAACCCGAAATGGACGAAGCCACCCTCCTCAAGAAGCTCCGCTGGCGCTGCCGCCGCGGCATGCGCGAGCTGGACCAGTTGTTCGAGCGTTATCTCGACCGCCAATGGCCCACTGCGCCTACCGACGAGCGCGAGATTTTCCTGCGCCTGCTCGACTGCGAAGACGATAAGTTGTGGCGCTGGTTCATGGGTTACGAGGAATGCCCCGATGCCCAGCTCCGCGATCTCATCGCCCGGATCCGCGCCCTGCCGGCTTGAGTGGCGCCCCTCGCGCTGGCAGCTTGCCGCGCACCTGCTGTTCGCCGCGCTGATGCCGTGGGTGGCGTTTGCCAGCGCGCTGCCCGCGCCGGCCCGTTGGCCGCTGGGCCTGCTGGCTGCCGCGACTGCGGCAGGGCAGGGCTGGCAGTACGCCCGCCGCCGGCCCCTGGCCATCATCATCCCCGCCATGGACAGCCCCGCCTGCGTCGACGGGCAGCCGGTGGACGCGCTGACCCTGCACGACCGCGGCCCGCTGCTGCAGCTGTGCTGGCGCGTCGGCGGGCGCCGCCAGGCCTGCCTGTTCTGGCCCGATGCGCTGCCGGCACCGCAGCGACGCGCGCTCCGGTTGGCGATCCGGGCCCGTCCCATTTCCCGTTCACGTCCGTGATGGCACCATAGCCTGAATTGTCCGGCGTACCTGCATGTTCAAACCCATACCCGTTTCCATCGGCCTGCGTTACCTCCGGGCCAAGCGTCGCAACGGCTTCATCTCCTTCATTTCCATGGCTTCGATCCTCGGCATCGCGCTGGGGGTGACTGTGCTGATCACCACGCTGGCGGTGATGAGCGGCTTCCAGAAGGAAATCCGCGACCGCCTGCTGCAGATGACCGCGCACACCACGGTCACCACCGATGGCGCGCCGATGTCCGACTGGCAGCGCACCATCGACGTGGCCCACAAGGACCCGCGCGTGGCCGGCGCCGCGCCGTACATCGAGATCCAGGCGATGCTCAGCGGCCCGCGCGTGCAGGGCGCGATCGTGCAGGGCATCGACCCGGCGCTGGAGCCGGCGGTGTCGGTGATCAACACCAAGGTGAAGAAGGGCAGTTTCGACAGCCTCACCGAAGGCAGCTACAACCTGCTGGTGGGCCAGGAACTGGCGCTGTGGCTGGGCGTGGATGTCGGTGACACCGTGCTGGTGACCCTGGCCGAAGTGCAGGGCACGCCGGTCGGCGCGATGCCGCGGCTGAAGCGCTTCACCGTCAGCGGCATCTTCGAGGCCGGCTACAACGAGATCGACCGTGGCGTGGCCTACGCCAACATGGCCGACCTGGAACGCGTGCTGCGCATGGACGGGGTGACCGGCGTGCGCCTGAAGCTGCACGACATGGACAAGGCGTTCGACGTCGGCTACGACCTGGCGCACTCGCTGGGCGGCGCGTACCGGGTCAGCGACTGGACCCGCCAGAACGCCAACCTGTACCACTCGCTGCGCATGGAGAAGGTGGTGATGGGCATCCTGCTCTCGCTGATCATCGCCATGGGTGCGTTCAACCTGGTGTCCTCGCAGGTCATGCTGGTCACCGACAAGCAGGCCGACATCGCGATCCTGCGCACGCTTGGCCTGACCCCCGGCGGGGTCATGCAGGTGTTCATGGTGCAGGGCTCGCTGATCGGCATCTTCGGCACCGTGCTCGGCGTGGTCGGCGGCATCACCCTGACCTTGAACCTGGAGCGCATCCTCGGCGCGATCGAGACCGTGTTCAACGTCAAGCTGCTGCCCGAAGACGTCTATTACATCACCGGCCTGCCCACCGACATGCAGACCCCGGACATCGTCATCATCACCGTGGTCGCGCTGGTCATGAGCTTCCTCGCCACCCTGTACCCCGCGTGGCGCGCTGCCCGCACCCAGCCGGCCGAGGCCCTGCGTTATGAATGAGCCGATCAACCGCGGCGACGAAGTGATCCGTGCCCAGGGGCTGGCCAAGACCTATGCCGAAGGGCGCATGCAGACCCCGGTGTTCAACGGGCTGGACCTGAGCGTGGCTGCCGGCGAGACCGTGGCCATCATCGGCGCGTCCGGCGCCGGCAAGAGCACGCTGCTGCACCTGCTGGGCGGGCTGGATACGCCCACCGCCGGCGAAGTGTTCGTGGCCGGCAACCAGATGTCGGCGCTGTCCGATGGGCAGCGGGGCCGCCTGCGCAACCGTGCGTTGGGCTTCGTGTACCAGTTCCACCACCTGTTGCCCGAGTTCACCGCGCTGGAAAACGTGATGATGCCGGTGCTGCTGGGCGGTGACGCGGTTGCAGACGCCCGCGGCCGCGCGCAGGCGCTGCTGGAATCGGTGGGCCTGGGCCACCGGCTGGAACACAAGCCGGGCGAACTGTCCGGTGGCGAGCGGCAACGTGCTGCCGTGGCGCGCGCGCTGGTCAACCGTCCGGCCTGCGTGCTCGGCGACGAGCCGACCGGCAACCTCGACGACAAGACCGCCGCGACCGTGTTCGAGCTGATGCTGGAGCTCAACCGTGCGCACCATACGAGCCTGGTGCTGGTCACCCACGACCGCAGCCTGGCGCGCAAGCTGGACCGCGTGCTCGAACTGCGCGAAGGCCGCCTGCACGCGCTGTCCCACGACCAGGTCTGAGCTGGCGGCTGAACGGGTGGCGGGGCGGGGCTGCGGCCGCGCCCCGGCCGGTGCATGATCGGCGTGTCGACCTGGAGGTGCCATGAAACGCCTGATCGCCTTGATTGCCGTGGGGGTGCTGCTGGCCGGCTGTGCCACCGGCCGCCTGACCAGCGAAGAACGCCTGGAGCTGTATCGCGCCCACGCCGGCCCGCCGCAGAATGCGATGCGCTACTTCGGCTCGCTCAATGGCTGGGCCGAGCTCGGCGACAGCGCGTTGGCGGTATGGACGCGTCCCAGCGAGGCGTATCTGCTGGAGCTGCGGGGCCCTTGCTACGGGTTGAGCTATGCGACCGCGATCGGGCTGACCAGCCGGATTGGCCAGGTCTCGGCGCGCTTCGACAAGGTGCTGATCCGAGACCCCAACCAGGGCCCCACCGTACCGTGCTTCATCGGCAGCATCCGCCCGCTGGACGTCAAGGCACTGCGCGCCTCGGAAAAAGAGTTGCGCCAGGCACAGGTGCAGGAGCGGGAAGGGACCGACGGTTGAACGGGTCCTGCTCCGGTTGATCCGGGTCACGATCGGCCCGTAACGGTTCGTAGTGCCGGCCTCTGGCCGGCAATCGCGCGGTGACGGGTGTGCATGGGCCGGCCAACGGCCGGCGCTACCGGGTTACGCCTCCGGGGTGAATCCCGCCGGGGCTTCGGCGCCACCGCCGAACAGGTACTTCTCCAGCTCTTCTTCGAGGAACGCGCGATGCTTGGGGTCGCGCGGCGACAGCCGGTTTTCGTTGATCAGCATGGTCTGGTGGGCCAGCCACTTGGACCAGGCGCTCTTGCCGATGCCGTTGAAGATGCGCTGGCCCAGCTCGCCGGGATAGGGCACGAAGTCGAGCCCTTCGGTGTCGCGTTGTTCGTACTGGCAGAAAACGGTGCGGGGCATGGGCTACTCGATGGTTTTCGGGGGCGTTGCAGCGCGTAGTTTACGGCGCGCGACGGGGACGGGCGGGGCGCTGCCGGTATCCAGCAGCTTGCGGATCGGGGCGGGCAGGCCAAGTGCAGGCAGGTCCGCGGCGGCGACCCATCGCAGCGCGGGAGCGTCACCCCGCAGGCCATCGACCCGCCGCGACAGGATCTGCAGGTGCAGGCGATAGTGGCTGAAGGTGTGCTGCAGCACCGGCAGCTCCTCGGCATCTTCCAGCGAACCGAGCACATGCGCATCGAACCAGTCCTGCAGCGCGGTGCCGCTGTCGGCCTGCGGCAGCGTCCACAGCTGCGCCCAGATGCCGGTGTCAGGCCGCTTCTGCAGCAGTACCCGACCCTGCGCATCGCGCAGCAGCAGCGCCACCGCCTCGCGTTCGGGCAGGACCTTGCTGGGCTTCGGCGTGGGCAGCTGGTCGCTGCGGCCTTCGCGGCGCGCCACGCAGTCGTCCTGCAGCGGGCAGATCACGCAGGCCGGCCTGGCGCGGGTGCACACCGTGGCGCCGAGGTCCATCTGCGCCTGCGTGTAATCGGCCAAGCGCTGGTCCGGCACATGCTCCACGTGCAGCTGCGCCAGCGCCCACAGCACTTTTTCCACCGCAGGCAGGCCCGGAAAGCCTTCGATGCCGTGGTAGCGGGTGAGCACGCGCTTGACGTTGCCGTCCAGGATCGCGAAACGGTCGTTCCACGCCTGGCTGAGGATCGCCCCGGCGGTGCTGCGACCGATCCCCGGCAGCGCATGCAGTGCATCGAAATCGCGTGGCAGCTCGCCGCCGTGCTGGTCCACGCAGCGCTGCGCGGCGGCATGCAGGTTGCGGGCACGGGCGTAGTAGCCGAGCCCGGCCCACTGCGCCATCACCTGGTCATTGCTGGCCGCGGCCAGGTCGGACAGGGTCGGAAACACCGCCAGGAACTTCAGGAAGTACGGAACGACCGTGGCGACCTGGGTCTGCTGCAGCATGATTTCCGACAACCACACCCGGTACGGCGTGCGCGGATGCTGCCAGGGCAGGTCATGCCGGCCATGGCCGTCGAACCACGGCAGCAGCCGGCCGACGAACGCGTCGGCGATGGCGGGCGACATCAACCGCCCAGCGCTTCCGGCAGCAACGCATCCACGAACGCTTCCGGATCAAAGACGCGCAGGTCTTCCGGGCGCTCGCCGATACCGGCAAAACGGATCGGGATGCCGAATTCCCGGGCCAGCGCGAACACCACGCCGCCCTTGGCGGTGCCGTCCAGCTTGGTCACCACCAGGCCGGTGACATTCACCGCGGCATGGAACTGGCGCAGCTGGGACAGCGCGTTCTGGCCGGTGGTGCCGTCGATGACCATCAACACTTCGTGCGGTGCGCTTTCATCGATCTTGCCGAGCACGCGGCGGATCTTGCCGAGCTCGTTCATCAGGCCGCCCTGGGTGTGCAGGCGACCGGCGGTGTCGGCGATGAGGACGTCGGTACCGCGGGCCTTGCCGGCCTGCAGGGCGTCGAACGCCACCGAGGCGGCGTCGGCATTCTGGCCCTGCGCGACCACGGCGACGCCGTTGCGCTCGCCCCAGGCCTGCAGCTGGGCCACGGCAGCGGCGCGGAAGGTGTCGCCAGCGGCCAGCATCAGGCTGTGGCCGTCGTCCTTGAAGCGCTTGGCCAGCTTGCCGATGGTGGTGGTCTTGCCGACCCCGTTGACGCCGACGGTGAGGATCACGAAGGGCTTCGCCGTGCGGTCGATGTGCAGCGGTTTGGCGACCGGCTGCAGGATCGCGATCAGCTCGGCACGCAGTGCTTTCAGCAGCGCCGGGGCGTCGGCGAATTCGCGTGCCTTCATGCGCCTGCGCAGGCCTTCCACCAGCGCGGTGGTGGCGCCGACGCCGACATCGGCGGTGATCAGTGCGGTTTCCAGCTCATCCAGCAGGTCGTCGTCGAGCTTGGGATTGCGCGAGAACAAGCCGCCGAAGCTGCGCGCGATGACGCTGTTGCGCAGGCGGTCGCGCCAACCGGTCTTGCCGGGCGCGGCGGGCGCCGCCTCGTCGAAGGCGGCCGGGGAGGCCAGCGGCTGCACGGCTTCCTGCACGATGTCGGTGGCGACCACGACCGGGGCCGGCGGATAGAGCGGGGCGGGCGCGGCCTGGACGGCCTCGATGCGGGGCGCATCGGCCGGGGTCGGCGGCAGGCTCACGGGGGCGGTGGCGTCGAAGGCGGGCGTTGCCACCGGAGCCGCCACCGGAGCTACCGGTGCTTCTACGGGCGCGGGCTCGACGGCGGGCGCGGCGGGTGGTACGACCGGTGCGGCCTCGGCGGCGGCGGACGGGAACGCGGCGGCCAGTTCCTCAGCGGTGTAGTGCTGGGTCTTGGGCGCGTCCTGCGGGGCGTCCTGGGGCTTTTTGCGGCGGAAGAAACTGAGCATGGGATTCGGCGCTGAAATCAGGGGGATATGCTACCACCCGGGCCTGTATGGCCCGCGTGGAGCGGCGGGCGGGGCGCGGTGTTGCCGGCGCCTGCGCACGACCAACGGTCGTGCGCTACCCCGGACGAAAGGGCGGGTACCGACCCAGGGTCAGGCACGCCGCGGCTGACCGGTAGGTACCGACCGTTGGTCGGTACGCCGCAGATCACCGGTAGGTACCGACCGTTGGTCGGTACGCCGCTCAGGCCGACAATTCCAGCAACAACTTGTTCAACCGGCGCACATACCCCGCCGGATCCTTCAGCGTGTCGCCGGCCGCCAGCGCGGCCTGGTCGAACAGGACCCGGCTGAGGTCGGCGAACCGGCCGGTATCAGCTTCCTGGTCCAGCTTGCCGATCAGAGGGTGGCCGGGATTGAACTCGAACACCGGCTTGCTGTCCGGCACCTTCTGGCCGCTGGCTTCCAGGATCTGGCGCATCTGCAGGCCCAGGTCCTGCTCGCCGATGGCCAGGATCGCCGGCGAATCGGTCAGCCGGTGCGACACGCGGACGTCGGCCACGTCATCGCCCAGCGCGGTCTTGAGCCGGTCGACCAGGCCCTGCTTGTCCTTGGCCGCCGCTTCCTGCGCCTGCTTGTCCTCGGCGCTTTCCAGCGCGCCCAGGTCGAGGTCGCCGCGGGCGACATCGACGAACGACTTGCCCTCGAACTCGGTCAAGTAGCCCATGAGCCACTCGTCGATGCGGTCGGTGAGCAGCAGCACTTCGATGCCCTTCTTGCGGAACACTTCCAGGTGCGGGCTGTCCTTGACCTGGGTGTGGCTGTCGCCGGTCAGGAAGTAGATCTTGTCCTGGCCTTCGACCATGCGGCCGAGGTAATCGGCCAGCGACACGCTCTGATCGCCGCTGGCGTCATGGGTCGAGGCGAAGCGCAGCAGGCCGGCGATCTTCTCGCGGTTGTTGAAGTCTTCGGCGGGGCCTTCCTTGAGTACCTGGCCGAACTGCTTCCAGAACCCGGCGTAGACCTCGGGCTTGTCGCTGGCCAGCTTCTCCAGCATGTCCAGACAGCGCCTGGTCAGCGCCGACTTCATCGAGTCGATCACCGGACCGGACTGCAGGATCTCGCGGGACACGTTCAGCGACAGGTCGTTGGAATCGACCACGCCCTTGATGAAGCGAAGGTACAGCGGCAGGAACTGCTCGGCCTGGTCCATCACGAACACGCGCTGCACGTACAGCTTCAGGCCCTTCGGTGCGTCGCGGTGGTACAGGTCGAACGGCGCATGGGCCGGCACGTACAGCAGCGAGGTGTATTCCAGCTTGCCCTCGACCTTGTTGTGGCTCCAGGCCAGCGGATCCTGGTGGTCGTGCGCGGCGTGCTTGTAGAACTCCTGGTATTCGGCGTCGCTGATCTCGCTGCGTGGCCGCGTCCACAGCGCGCTGGCACGGTTCACCGTTTCCCATTCGACCTCGGCCGGGGCGTCGTCGCCGTGGTGTTCCTTGGCCATCTGGATCGGCAGGCCGATGTGGTCGGAGTACTTCTTGATGATGCCGCGCAGGCGCCAGGCATCGGCGAAGTCCTGCTGGTCGTCCTTCAGGTGCAGCACGATGCGGGTGCCCCGTTCGGGCTTGTCGATGGTGTCCACCTCGAACTCGCCTTCGCCGCGCGAGGACCAGTGCACGCCCTCGCTGGCCGGCAGGCCGGCACGGCGCGAGTACACATCGACCTGGTCGGCGACGATGAACGCGCTGTAGAAGCCGACGCCGAACTGGCCGATCAGCTGCGAATCCTTCTTCTGGTCGCCGGAAAGCTGGCGCAGGAAATCGCCGGTGCCGGACTTGGCGATGGTGCCCAGGTGGGCGATGGCCTCGTCGCGGCTCATGCCGATGCCGTTGTCGTCGATGGTCACCGTGCGCGCCTGCGGGTCGACGCTGACCTGGATGCGCAGTTCACCGCCGTTCTCCAGCAATCCCGGCTGGGTCAGCGCTTCGAAGCGCAGCTTGTCCGAAGCGTCGGCGGCGTTGGAGATCAGCTCGCGAAGGAAGATTTCCTTGTTGGAGTACAGCGAGTGGATCATCAGCTGCAGCAGCTGCTTCACTTCGGTCTGGAAGCCCAGGGTTTCTTTTCGGGTCTGCTCGGTCATCGGTGGAGTGCTCCTTGGACGGTGCCGCGCCCGGCGCGGCGGCTGGCTCAAGGGGTAGGGGTGCAGGACCCGGTTTTCAAGGTTCCCCCATGTAGAGCCACGCCCTGCGTGGCTGGAACGCTGTCCGAAAGCAGCCACGCAGGGCGTGGCTCTACAATGCAGGGATGAAACCTCGTACCTCTCCTGCGGCCGCCATCGGCCAGGTCCGCATCATCGGCGGCAAATGGCGCAATACGAAATTGCCGGTGCCGCTGGCACCAGGCCTGCGGCCCAGCAGCGACCGGGTCCGCGAGACCCTGTTCAACTGGCTGATGCCATGGCTGGGCGGGGCCCGGGTGCTGGACCTGTTCGCCGGCAGCGGCGCGTTGGGCCTGGAGGCGATATCGCGCGGCGCCGCCCAGGCCACCCTGGTCGAGCGCGACGCCGCGCTGGCCCGGCAGCTGCGCGAATCGGTGGCGAAGCTGGGCGCCCAGGGCCAGGTCGAGGTGGTCCAGGCCGACGCGCTGCACTGGCTGGCGCAGCGCCCATCGGGGCTGGCCGACATCGTCTTCATCGACCCGCCGTTCGGCGATGGCCTGTGGGACGCGGCCCTGGCCGGGCTCGGCCCGCACCTGGCGGCCGATGCCTGGCTGTACCTGGAATCGCCCGCCGGCCAGACCCTGCGCCTGCCCCCGGGCTGGCTGCTGCACCGCGAGGGGGGCACCCGGGAGGTCGGCTTTGCCCTGTACCGCCGCGCCGCTGCTACACTTTCACCAGATCAGAACGCGTAGCTTCCGCATGACCGTAGCCAACCGCCGCATCGCCGTATACCCGGGCACCTTCGATCCGATCACCAATGGTCACATCGACCTGGTGAACCGGGCCGCGCCGTTGTTCGAGAAGCTGGTGGTCGGCGTGGCGCAGAGCCCGTCCAAGGGGCCTTCGCTGCCGCTGGAGCTGCGCGTCTCACTGGCCCGTGATGCGCTGGCCCACCACCGCAACGTGGAAGTGCGCGGTTTCGATACCCTGCTGGCGCATTTCGTGCGCTCCGAGCAGGGCGGGGTACTGCTGCGCGGCCTGCGCGCGGTGTCAGATTTCGAATACGAATTCCAGATGGCGAGCATGAACCGCCACCTGATCCCGGAGGTCGAGACCCTGTTCCTGACCCCGGCCGAGCAGCACAGCTTCATTTCGTCCTCGCTGGTCCGCGAGATCGCCCGTCTTGGCGGTGACGTGTCCGGTTTCGTGCCGGCCTCGGTCCTCGAGGCGCTGCGCAAGGTCCGCGAAGCGAAGTCGGGCCCGTCGTAACCCCAAGATCCACACAATACCTAGAATCACCAAGAGGGAGACTCCATGAACAACACCATGCGTGCCATGTTGATCGCGTCGTTCGCGCTGGCCTTCACCGCCTGCAAGAAGGAAGAGGCCGCTCCGGTCGCCGAAGCCCAGCAGGCGCTGGTTGCCCCGGCCAAGGACGACGATGCGGGCTGGAAGAAGTACCTGCAGGCGCAGGCCGTGCAGAACATGGGCAACATCACCAACAGCCCGTTCCTGTACTACCTGGCGCCGGAATCGGATCCGGAGTTCCAGGCCAAGTACGACCGCCAGGTCGAAAGCGCCACCGCCGCCGTCGCCCGTGGCGTGCAGCCGGGCAACATGCTGGCCTTCGGTTCGTCGGCCTCGGGCAAGATGGCCGACATGATCCAGGCCGTGTTCAAGGACGTGTCCGCCGACTCGATGAAGGGTGTGCGCGTGGTGTTCATCGGCCAGGCCGCCGACAACGCCCGCGTGCAGTCGATCGTCCAGCCGACCGGCGCCGAGTACATCTTCGTCGAAGCCAAGTAAGCCGTGCCATGGCGGCCGCGCCCTGCGCGCGGCCCGGGCGGCGTCCCTGCGTGGGCGCCGCCGTTGACCGGCCCGCGCGCCAGCGCAGGCCGGTTTCCCTCTGCCGGCACTGGCGTGGAGTAACGCCATGTCGCTGAAAATCAATGAGCTCTGCGTCAACTGCGACGTATGCGAGCCCGCCTGTCCCAACCAGGCCATCTCGATGGGTGAAACCATCTACGTGATCGACCCTGCACGCTGCACCGAATGCGTGGGGCATTTCGACGAACCCCAGTGCGTGGTCGTCTGCCCGGTGGAATGCATCGATCCCGATCCGGACATTCCGGAAACCCAGGAAGCGTTGCTGGCCAAGTTGCATGGGCTGCAGCGCGATCATCCCGAACTGTATGCGGAGTCTGCCCCCGAATGAAAACGCCGTCGCCTCGCTGGTTGTTGCTCGTCCTGCTGTGGACGCCTGTGCTCTGGGCCGCCGCGCCCGGCCAGGCACCGCTGGCCACCCACCCCAAGGGCGCGGCGATCGCCAGTGGCCATCACCTGGCCACCGAGGCGGGCATGGAAATCCTGGCCAAGGGCGGCAACGCGTTCGATGCAGCGGTAGCGGTGTCGTCGACGCTGGCGGTGGTCGAGCCGATCAGCTCGGGATTGGGCGGCGGTGGCTTCTTCCTGCTGCATGACGCGCGCACCGGCAAGGACGTGATGCTGGACGCGCGCGAAACCGCGCCGGCCGCCGCGACCCCCGAAGCATTCCTGGACAAGAAGGGCGAGCTGGACCGCGACCGGTCGGTGAACGGCCCGTGGTCGGCCGGCATTCCCGGCCTGCCGGCGGCGCTGGTGGAGCTGTCGGCCAAGCACGGCAAGCTGCCGCTGCAGGCATCGCTGGCCCCGGCCATCCGGATCGCGCGCGAGGGCTTCCCGGTATATGCACGCATGGCCAAGGGCTACGCCTCGCGCCGCGAGGTGATGGAGCGTTTCCCGGGCACGCGCGAGGTGTACCTGCGCAACGGCCGCCCGATTGCCGAGGGCGATGTGTTCAAGCAGCCGGAACTGGCGCAGACCCTGGAGCGCCTGGCCGCAGACGGTTTCGACGGTTTCTACAAGGGCCAGACCGGCTCGCTGCTGTTGGCCGGGGTAAAGCAGGCAGGCGGCAAGTGGACCGCGGAGGAGCTGGCCGGCTACCGGGTGAAGCAGCGCGAACCGATCACCTTCAACTACCGCGACTGGAAAGTGACCACCGCCTCGCCGCCATCGTCCGGTGGCATCGCGCTGGCCTCGATGCTGCAGATCCTCGAAGGCTGGGACCTGAAGGCGATGGATCCGGCCCACCGCACCCACCTGGTGGTCGAGGCCATGCGCCGCGCGTTCCGCGACCGCACCTTCTTCCTGGGCGACCCGGACTTCGTGCAGATTCCGCAGAAAGTGCTGACCAGCCGCGATTACGCGCAGGGCCTGCGCGCCACCATCCACCCGGACAAGGCCACCCCGAGCGATCTGCTGTCGGGCAATCCGACCCCGCTGGAAGACGATGAAACCACCCACTTCTCGATCATCGACCAGGACGGCAACCGCGTCGGCGCCACCCAGACGGTGAACCTGCTGTATGGCTCCGGCCTGATCCCCGCCGGCACCGGTGTGCTGCTCAACAACGAAATGGACGACTTCGCCCTGAAGCCGGGCACGCCGAATGCGTTCGGGGTGATGGGCTACGCGGCCAACGCACCGAAGCCGGGCAAGCGCATGCTCAGCTCGATGACCCCGACCTTCATGGAATCGGCGGACAAGGTGGTGGTGCTCGGCACCCCGGGCGGCAGCCGCATCATCACCATGGTGCTGCTGGGCGTGCTGGGCTACGACGACGGCCTGGACGCACAGCAGGTGGCGGCACTGCCGCGCTTCCACCACCAGTGGCTGCCGGACGTGATCGAGGCCGAAAGCAACAGCTTCGACGAGGCCACGATCAAGCAGCTGCAGGCCATGGGCCACAAGATCGACCTGCCGGGCAACACCGCAGCCGGCGGCCGCGGCTCCAGCCACGTCTGGGGCAACCTGCAGACGGTCGAATGGAACCGCCGCAGCAACCAGCTAAGCGTAGGCAGCGACCCCCGCAACCCAGTAGGCAGCGGCGCGATCTCCCCGTAGAGCCGGGCTCTACCCGGCCGCTCTTCCCACCGCACACGATCATCTGTCGGGGGCGGACGGCGGGTAGCCCCCGTAGGGACTGTCAAAAACATGGATGTTTTTGACAAGCCTCCATGGATGGATTTACGGCGTGTCCCGTAGGGGGCTGCCCGCCGTCCGTCCCTCCACGCAGCAATGAGGCGCTGAAGTTGCTCTGGCTCTGGCTCAGCCCTTGCCTTTGAAAAAATCGACATAGCGATTTATTAACGCCAGCCGCCGGATAATTTACGGATGAAACTATGGTCCATCCGCGGTAACTCACAGAAACTCGATGGCGGTGCGATGTTCGGCAACGCGCCTCGCGCCGTGTGGGAGAAATGGGCGTCGCCCGACGATCTCAACCGCATCGAACTCGCGTGTCGCGCCCTCCTGGCCAGCCCGCTGGCCGGCAAGACCGTGCTGTTCGAAACCGGCATCGGCGCCTTCTTCGAACCCAGGCTCCGCGATCGTTACGGCGTGCAGGAATCCCGCCACGTACTGATCGAATCCCTGCGCGAAGCCGGCTTCGAACACGAAGACATCGACGTGGTCGTGCTCAGCCACCTGCATTTCGACCATGCCGGTGGCCTGCTCGCACCCTGGAGCGAAGGCCGCGGACCGGAGCTGCTGTTCCCCAACGCCACCTTCCTGGTAGGCGCCGAACACTGGCAGCGCGCACTGAACCCGCATCCGCGCGACCGCGCCAGCTTCATCCCCGAACTGCCGCAGCTGCTGCAGGACAGCGGCCGGCTGGAAATCGTCGAAGGCCCGTACTCGCGCACCCTCGGCCAGAGCGTGCGTTTCAGTTTCAGCGACGGCCACACCCCCGGCCTGATGCTCGCCGAAATCGTCGGCCCCGAGCAGGCCAACGGACAGCCGCGCGGCGGCGTCGTATTCTGCGCCGACCTCATTCCCGGCCGCTCCTGGGTGCACGTCCCGATCACCATGGGCTACGACCGCAACGCCGAACTGCTGATCGACGAAAAGCGCAGCTTCCTCGAAGACAAACTCGCCCGCAACGTGCACCTGTTCTTTACCCACGACCCCGAGTGCGCCCTGGCCCAGGTGACCCGCGACGACAAGGGGCGATTCGGTACCGCCCACGAACAAGGGGAGCTTAAGGCGCGCGCGTTGGCCTGATGTTCCGTGGGACACGCATGGCGTGTCGCTACGATGGGGGAGGCGTAGGGACACGCCAAGCGTGTCCACGCTATCCCCCGACAGGGACGCGGCGGATCAGCCCGCTACACGCGTCCCGAAAATCCGATCCCCCGCATCCCCCAGCCCCGGCAGGATGTAACCCTTGTCGTTGAGCCGCGCGTCGATCGCCGCGGTGAAGATTTCCACATCCGGATGCGCAGCCTGCACAGCCGCAATGCCCTCCGGCACCGCCACCAGGAAAATGCCCTTGATCCGCCGCGCACCCGCGCGCTTGAGCATGTCGATGGTCGCGATCAGCGTGCCGCCCGTGGCCAGCATCGGATCCAGGATCAACGCATCGCGCTCTTCCAGGCGGCCGGTCAGGCGCTCGAAATAAGGCACCGGTTGCAGCGTTTCCTCATCGCGCTGCAGCCCGACCACGCTGACCCGCGCCGCCGGGATCAGCGACAGCACCCCGCTGAGCATGCCCAGCCCCGCACGCAGGATCGGCACCACGGTGATCTTGGCACCGGCAATGCGCTGCACCGTCACCGGACCGGCCCAGCCGGGCAGCGTGTGCGCCTCGGTTTCCATGTCGGCCGTGGCCTCGTAGGCCAGCAACCCGCCCAGCTCATTGGCCAGCTCGCGGAAGTCCTTCGTGCTCAGGGATGCATCGCGCATCAGGCCGATCTTGTGCTGCACCAGCGGGTGGCGAACTTCGACGATTTTCATGGGAATGCCAACAAAACGGGGAGAACGTCATTTTGCCGCACCCGCGCCCGACCCGGCCATAGGCAGCGCCGGGAGGTCGCCATCGCCACCGGTGTCACGTTCATGCAATCTCCCCGACATACCGTGCTGACCCAATCTTTACACCGTTGGGGATGCCGTGCAGAACAAATCGCCGTTGGGGCTGGCCATCAGCCTGTCGTTGCTGGTCCTGTCCACCGCGCCTGCCGTGGCCGCCGCGAGCGGGGAGCTCGCCGGCGCTGCCGCAGCCACCGAGCTGGACCGGGTGGAAGTGCGCCCGCAGCTGGAATCGCAGACCCGCGCGGTCGACCTCAAGCGCAGCAGCGATGCCATCCAGGACGCGGTATCGTCCGATGCCATGGGCGTCTACCCGGACAAGAACGTGGCCGAATCGCTGCAGCGCCTGCCCGGCGTCAGCGTCACCCGTGACCAGGGCGAGGGCCGTTTCGTGGTGGTGCGCGGCCTGGATGCCAACCTCAACAGCGTCAGCATCGACGGCATCGCCGTGGGCACCCCGGAAGACGCCAGCCGCGCCGCACCGCTGGACGTGATTCCCTCCGACTCGACCGAGCGCCTGCGCGTGGTCAAGTCGCCTACCCCGGACATGCCCGGCGATGCGATCGGCGGCGCCATCCTGGTCGAGTCCGCCTCGGCCTTCGACCGCGACGGCCGCAGCCTGCGTGGCAAGATCGAAGCCAGCCACCAGGACCTGTCCGGCCACACCAGCCCGAAGGCCGCCTTCAACTACAGCGACGTGTTCGCCGAAACCTTCGGCGTGGCGCTCGGCGTGAACTACCAGAACCGCAGGTTCGAGTCCGACAACAGCGAAGTGGAATACGGCGAATTCGACGGCGGCAGCGAAGACGACCTGTTCGCCACCAGCCTGCAGCACCGCAAGTACGAAATCGAACGCAAGCGCATCGGGGCCAACCTCAACTTCGACTGGCGCCCCAGCGAAGACAGCCAGTACTACCTGCGCACCCTGTACAGCCAGTTCGACGATGCCGAAACCCGCCAGCGCACGATCTTCAACTTCGGCGACGGCGAGGTCACCGCGCTGGGCAACAACCAGTTCCGTGTCGACGACCTGCCGGCCGACGCGATCCAGAAGCGCATGCGCTACCGCACCAAGAAGGAAAACACCTTCGCCGCCAGCCTGGGCGGCGAAAACCGCCTGACCAATGCCGTGCTCGATTACAAGGTCGGCTACACCCGTACCGAAGAGCGCGTCAACGACGAGATGGAAGCGCGCTTCGAATACAACGGCGACGACCTGGCCGCGACCGTGGACCAGAACAGCGGCATCCCGCGTTACACCCTCAGCGATGCCGGCTGGATGGACAACGGCAACTACGATTTCGATCGTTTCGTGGTCTCGCCCAAGCGCGTGGACGACAAGGAACACAGCGCGCAGGTCAACATCCGCTTCGACGGCGACAACAGCAGCTACAAGTTCGGCCTGCTCGGCCGCTGGCGCGACCGCGACGTGGATACCGACGAGCGCGAACTGCGGGCCGGCCCGGACGTGGCCTTGTCCGACTGGACCGCGAGCACACCCGAGCACCGTGGCGGCAGCCTGGGGCAGGGCATGAGTTCGGACGCGATGCGCCGTTACTGGGCGCAGTTCGGCAGCCAGTACAGCGCCCGCCCGCAGGACGTGGGCGCCAATGCGATGACCTCGCTTGAAGAGGACTACACCGCCAGCGAAGACATTTTCGCCAGCTACGCCATGGGCACCTGGGACCTCGGCAACCTGCGCGTCATCGGCGGCGTGCGCGTTGAAAACACCCAGTTCCAGGCCACCGGCAACCAGGTGGACGTGGCCGCCAACGGCCGCAGCTATACCGTTACCCCGCTCAGCGCCGACCGCAGCTACACCAACGTGCTGCCGGGCCTGCACCTGCGTTACGACGCGGGCAGCGACTGGGTGCTGCGCGCGGCCGCCAACAAGACCGTCTCGCGTCCCTCGTTCGGGGACATCGCTCCGCGCATCGGCTACAACCGCGGCGACGAAGAAGTGCGGCTGGGCAACCCCGAGCTGGATCCGTACGAATCGAAGAACGTGGACCTGTCCTTCGAACGCTACATCGGCAGCACCGGCATCCTCTCGCTCGGACTGTTCCACAAGACCATCGACGGCTACATCGTCAACACCGTGAGCGACAGCGATCCCGAATACCCCGGCTTCGAGGTCACCCGCGTGATCAATGGCGACAAGGCCAGGGTGTACGGCGCCGAATTCAACTGGCAGCAGCAGCTCAGCTTCCTGCCGGCCGGTTGGGACGGCCTGCTGGTCGGGGCCAGCGGCACCTGGCTGGACACCGACTTCGACCCGGGCCTGGACGGTCGCGCCGATGACGACTTCACCCTGCCGCGTGCATCGAAGCATGTGTACAGCGCGCACGTGGGTTATGAAAAAGCCGGCTTCAGCACCCGCCTGGCCGCCGTGTACCGCAGCGAATACCTGGATACGCTGGGCGACAGCGCTGCCTACGACATCTTCGTGGCGCCGAACACGCAGCTCGATTTCAGCCTGGACTACAAGATCACCGACAACGTGAGCGTGTACCTGGAAGCGCAGAACCTGCTCGACAAACCGCTGGAGCTGTACCAGGGCGTGCGTTCGCGCACCCTGCAGAACGAAGAATACGGCCGCACCTACGCGCTCGGCCTGAAGGTGGCCCTGTGATGCGCGCACGTCCCGTACTGGCCCTGCTCGCGCTGGCGGCGCTGGCCGGTTGCAGGCCGGCCGTCACTCCGCCACCGGCGGCATCGAACGCACCGGCATTGGACCCGGCGGCCGCGACCACCGGGCGTTCGGTGGCCACCGTGGCCGAAGCGTTCCTGACCCCGATGACCCCGGCCGACAACATCGACTCGCCGGCCAGCTGGACCTCGCCGGAGGGGCAGGTGTGGCTGATCGCCACCGCTAAAGCCACCGACAAGCTGGTCGTGTATGACGGCCAGACCGGTGCCCACCTGCGGGATGTCGGCAGAACCGGCACCGCACCGGGCCAGTTCGACCGGCCCAACGGCATCGCCGTGATCGACGACCTGGCGCTGGTCGTGGAGCGCGACAACCACCGCGTGCAGGTGCTGCAGCTGCCGTCGTTTGCCCCGCTGGGGACGTTCGCTGCCGAAGACCTGCGCAAGCCGTACGGACTGTGGGTCGACAAGCAGGCGAGCGGCTACGACGTGTACGTGACCGACTCCTACGACGCCGGCGAAGATGCCCAGGGCAACGACGTGCTGCCGCCGCTGGCGGAAATGGACAAGCGCGTGCGTCGTTACGCACTGCAGGTGCTGGATGGCAAGGCGCAGGCCCGCCTGGTCGGCAGCATCGGCGATACCAGCGAGAAGGGCGCCCTGCGCGTGGTCGAGTCGATCTGGGGCGACCCGGCCAACGACCACCTGCTGATCGCCGAAGAAGACGAAACGTATGCCAGCGAAATCAAGGTGTACTCGCTGGAAGGGAAGTTCAGCGGCACCACCTTCGGCCGCGATGCGTTCAAGGCGCAGGCCGAAGGCGTGATGCTGCGCACCTGCGGCAAGGACGGCTGGTGGATCACCACCGAACAGGGCAAGCAGCGCAGCGTGTTCCACCTGTTCGACCGGCATACGTTCAAGCACGTCGGCGCGTTCCAGGGCAACACGGTGGCCAACACCGACGGCATCTGGCTGACCCAGGCGGCCTCGCCGCGCTTCCCGCACGGGGCGCTGTATGCCGTGCATGACGACCAGGGCGTGGTCGCCTTCGACTGGGCCAGCGTGGCCAGGCAGCTGTCGTTGCCGCTGGAGTGCGCACCGTGACCCGGGTGCACTTCCGTATCCCGGCCCTGGCCCTTGCCCTGCTGCTGGGCACGGGTGCGGCTGCCGCCAGGCCCCAGGCCAAGGCCGAGCCGAATACCCAGGTGCCGGCCGGCAGCACGCACTACGCCGCCACCGGCTTCCCCGACCGCATCGTGGCTTCGCCGGCGCAGGATGCCGCGCACGGTTTCGCGGTGGCCTGGCGCACCGACGGCACGGTCAATGCGCCCGTGCTGGAGTGGGTCGTGGCCGGCGACTCGCCCGACGTCGGCACGCCGCACCGCGTTACCGCGGTCACCACGCCACTGCAGACCGAGCTCGGCAGCGCGCACTACCACCGTGCCGATGTGACCGGGCTGGTGCCGGACACCCTGTACCTGTGGCGCGTGCAGGGCAAGGACACCTGGGGCGCATGGAACCAGCTGCGTACTGCCGGTCGCGCGGACCAGCCGTTGACCCTGCTGTACTTCGGCGACACCCAGAACAAGAACCTCAGCCACGTTTCGCGCGTGCTGCGCGCGGGCATCAAGGCGGCGCCGGGCGCGCGGCTGAGCCTGTTCGCCGGCGACCTGGTCAGCGGCGGCGATGGCCAGGACGACAGCGAGTGGGGCGAATGGTTTGCGGCCGCGGGCTGGCTGCCGCAGGAAACCGCGGTGGCCCCGGCGATCGGCAACCACGAGTACTTCGAGGAGTTCGAGGACACCCCGCAGGAACGCCGTGTGCTCGGCCGGCACTGGCCGGTGACCTTCGCGCTGCCGCGCAACGGCGTCGATGCCGCCGATTCCAGCACCTACTGGTTCGACTACCAGAGCGTGCGGATCGCGGTCCTCGACGGCACCTCCGCACTCGACCTGGGCACCGCGCAGGCCCAGGCGGCCTGGCTGGACAAGGTGCTGGCCGACAACCCGCACCCGTGGAGCATCGTGCTGCTGCACCAGCCGTTCTATTCGCCGCGCGCAGGACGCGAGAACGCCGAGCTGCGCGATGTGCTGCTGCCGGTGGTGCGCCGGCACCAGGTCGACCTGGTGCTGCAGGGGCACGACCACACCTACGGGCGCCGTGGGGAGGGGCAGGCTGCCACCCCGCAGTACATCGTGACCGTGGCCGGCCCCAAGCAGTACCGCCTGTCGGATGAAGCGCGCGCCACCATGGCACCGGTCGGTGAGGACACCCAGCTGTTCCAGGTCCTCACGATCGATCCACGCCACCTGCGCTACGAAGCAAGGACCGTAACCGGTCGCCTGTACGACGGCTTCGAACTCACCCGCAGTGCCGACGGCCGCAAGCAGAAGACCGAACTCACCGAAGGCCGCATCGCGCCCCGCGACTGCACGCGCAGCCAGACCCTGAAAGGCCGCGCCGACCGTTGCTGGGAATGAGGAATCCGCCATGAAACCTGTGCTTCCGCTGCTCGCCATGGCCACGTCGCTGCTCCTGCTCGCCGGTGCCAGCGTGGCCAGCAACGCCGTCCTGCATCCCTTCCTCGCCGCGCAACCGAAGGAAGCGCCCGAGGAAGCCAACCTCGCGGTGGAGATCCCGGCCGGCAGCTTCACCAAATACGAGATCAAGGACGACGGCCTGGTCCACGTCGACCGCTTCCAGTCGATGCCGGTGGCATACCCGGCCAACTATGGCTCCATGCCGCGCACCCTGGCCGGCGACAACGACCCGCTCGACGCGCTGGTGTTGACCCGCGAACCGCTGCACCCGGGCGTGATCGTGCGCTTCCGCCCGATCGGTTACCTGAAGATGGTCGACAAGGGCGAGCACGACGAGAAGGTGATCGGCGTGCCCACCGACAAGATCGACCCGACTTACGCCAACATCCGCGACCTGCAGGACCTGCCACTGATCGAGCGCCAGCGCATCGAAGCGTTCTTCCGTGTCTACAAGGACCTGCCGGAAGGCCGCAATCCGGTGGAGCTCAGCGGCTGGGGCAATGCCGCCGAGGCCAAGGCGGTGATCCGGGAGTCCATGCAGCGCTTCGACACGCAGCAGCGCCGTGCGAAGGGCGATTGATCCTTGCCAGCGTTTCGACACAGCGCTGCCAGCGGCGCGGTTCTACAGCAGGATCCCGCCGCCCACCTCGATCCGCTGCGCGGTCACCCAGTGGTTGTCGGGCCCCACCAGCGCGGCCACCATCGCCCCGATGTCGTCCGCACGGCCCGGGCGCCCCAGTGCCGTGTGGTCGCTTACATAACGCTGCACGTCGGGGTTGTCGCGCACCGCGCCGCCGAAGAAATCGGTCTGCGTGGGGCCCGGCGCGACCGCATTGACGGTGATCCCGCGCGGGCCGAGTTCCAGTGCCAGATAGCGGGTCATGACCTCCAGCGCGCCCTTCATGGCGGCATAGACGAGGCTGCCGGCGGCGGTGTGGCGGGTCAGGCTGCTCGACAGGGTGACGATGCGGGCTCCGTCGGCCAGCAGCGGTGACAGCGCCTGGGTGAGCAGCAGCGGGCCCTTGAAATGCAGTGCATGCAGAAGGTCGATGTCATCGGCGGTGATCGCCCCGAACGGGGCCGGCGCGTGCGCGCCCGCATTATGGATGAGCGCGTCGAGCTGCTGGCCCTGTCCGCGCGAACGCAGCCAGGCGCGCGCCTCGTCCAACGCGCCCGCGAAGCTCGCGCTGTCGGTGATGTCCAGGCCCAGGGTCATCACCTCTCGGCCGTGGCGCGCGATGTCCGCGGCTGCGTCGCGTGCGGCGGCCGGGTCGCTGCGGTACGTTAAGATCACATCCCAACCGCGCATGGCCAACTGCAGCGCGATGCTGCGGCCAATGCCCTTGTTGCCGCCGGTGACCAGGGCCACGCGGGCGGGGAGAAGTGGAGAGTCAGTGTGCATGCGACAACCAGACGTGGGGAACGAGCAGGCATGATCGCGGGGTGCCGCGCCGCACTCTTGCCGGTTACGGGCAGGCATTTGCCTGATCCTGCACCGTTGCGCGCGGGCCCGGCGTGCTGACGCGTCTGCACAGTGCGGTGGACAACCTCCTCAGCCGTTCCGCAGGAGAGGGCGATCGGGTGCTTTCGCCGCTGCCGGGTCTGATCGTATCGACCACCACCCGCGCCCGCATGCCCAGCCATGCGCTGTACCGGCCGGCATTGGGGGTCGTGGTGCAGGGGGCAAAGCAGGTCCTGGCCGGGCGACGCATCCTCGACTACCGTGCTGGCCAGGGACTGGTGACCGGGCTCGCGATGCCGGCCAGCGGGCGCGTGCTCACCGCAAGCAGGGCGCGGCCGTTCATGGGGGTTTCCATCGAGCTGGATACGAGCCTGCTGCAGCAGGTCCTGGCCGGGCTTGACCCGGCGCCGTCACCCCTCGTCGCGGCCGCCGGGCTCAGCGTTCATACCCTTCCTCCGCCGTTGCTCGACTGCGTGGCACGCATTGTCGAAGCGGCGCAGATCGACGCCACCGGAGGCGTGCTGGTGCCCACGCTGCTGCGCGAACTCGGTTACGGGCTGCTTACCGGGCCGACCGGCCCGGATGTGGCGGCCATGGCCCGCCCGGAAGGCACGTTGCAGCGCATCGCCGACGCGGTGGTGCATCTGCGTCGGCATTTCCGCCAGCCGCTGCAGGTGGATGCGCTGGCGGCGGCCAGCCACATGTCGGTCTCGCTGTTCTACCGGCGCTTCCGCGCGGCGACCGGGATGTCGCCGCTGCAGTTCCAGAAGCAGCTGCGCCTGCTCGAAGCCCGGCGGCTGCTCGAAACCCGGTCCGTCAACGTGACCGCGGCAGCGCTTGCGGTCGGCTATGAGAGCCTGTCGCAGTTCAGCCGCGAGTACCAGCGCAGTTTCGGCCACAGCGCGCGGCACAGCCTGCAGGGCTCGGCGTCTGCACCGGATTGACCCGCGGTCCGCCGGCAATTAATATCCATCCGGACGGATATTAATGGCGAGAGCATGGCCCGACCGCGTTCCATCGACCCGAACCATCTGCTGGACGCCGCCGAACGCGTGGTCGCCAGCCATGGTGTTCCCGGCCTGACCCTGGAGGCCGTTGCCGCCGAGGCCGGCATCAGCAAGGCCAGCGTGCTGTACGACCATGGCAGCAAGCGTGCACTGGTGCAGGCCGTCCTGGCGCGCGCGCTGCAGCGGGACACTGCCCATAACCAGGCCGCCATCCGGGCCGTGCCTGCGCACGACAGCCCCGTCATCAAGGGGCGGCTGGCGGCCGCAGCGCAACCGTTGCCGGATGCGTTCCGACCGGTCGCGCTGAGCCTGGTCGCCGCCATGGCCGGTGATTCGAGCCTGCGCGGGCCTTTCCAGGAACACCAGCGCGAGGTGATCGAGGCGGTTGCGACCACCTCGCAGCAGCCACGTGGCGCGATGCTCGCGTATCTGGCGCTGGAGGGCCTGAAGCTGCTCGAGGCGCTCGATTACCACCGCTGGCCCGGGGAGCAGCGAGACCAGCTGCTGCGCGACATCGCGTGGCTGGTAGAGCAGGTACCGCCGGACTGATCCCCGGTCGGGTGCATGACGCGCCCACCATTTTTCCTTTTTCATCTTTCCCCGATCACATGCGGCCCGTCAGTGGCTGCAGGACCCCCCATGTCTTCTTCCCAGCAGATCTTCCTTACCGGCGGCAGCGGCTATGTCGGCCGCAACCTCATCACTTCTTTCATCGACCAGGGCCACGCCGTGGTGGCACTGGCACGCAGCGACGCCGCGGCGCGCGCAGTCGAGCAGCGCGGTGCACGCGCATACCGCGCCGACCTGCTCAGCGGTGACCTGGCCGCGGGCATGCACGGATGCGACGCCGTCGTGCATGCCGCCGCTGATACCGACCATGTGGGCGGTGGTGCGTGCCAGCATCGTGTCAACGTCGATGGCACGCGCCGGGTGATCGACGCCGCCGGCCGGGCCGGTGTCGCCCGTGTGCTCCTGCTCAGCACCGAGTCGGTGCTGGCCAGCGGGCGCGCGCTGGTGGGCGTGGACGAGCGCGCGCCGCTGCCGCGCCGCGCCATCGGCGGCTACTCACGCAGCAAGGCCGAGGCGGAGCGGATCGCGTTGGCGGCCAATACCGAAAATCTTGCGGTCAGCGTACTACGCCCACGGTTCGTCTGGGGCCGCGATGACACCACCGCCTTGCCGCAGCTGTGCGAGGCGGCGCGCAACGGACAGTTGGCCTGGATCTCCGGTGGCAACTACCTGACCTCCACCACCCATATCGCCACCTTGTGCGCGGCGGTCTCGGCAGCGCTGCGCTACGCGCGAGCGGGCGAGGTGTATTTCGTCGCCGACCAGCAGCCTGTCGAATTCCGTGCCTTCATCACCGCGCTGCTGGAGACCCAGGGCGTCGCCGCACCGGCCAGGTCGGTGCCGCGCGCGCTGCTGTGGGCGCTGGCGTCGGTGGGCGATGCACTGGCGGCAGTGAGTGGCGGGCGGTTGCGCGGTCCGCTGACCCGACAGCAGTTCGCTGCCTCGGCGGTGGAAGTGACGTTGGATACGCGCAAGGCGCGGCGAGAGCTTCACTTCCTGGATGCGATCACGCGGGAGCAGGGGCTGGATGAGCTTCGGGTGGCCGCGCGTACGCATGGCGCTGTGCGGGCCACATAGCGCCGTGCGGTCGGGAGCCTGGGGCTGCCACGCAGGGCGTGGCACTACGCGTTGTTGGCGGAGGGTTCGTGGATGGGGCAGCGGTTGAAGCGGGAACGGAAATCGCGCGAGGCCGCCATCACGATCCGGCGCGCACGGTTGATGTTGCCCAGCGGTTGATGGGCGGCCAGCGCGTGCCAGGGCGCGAAGGCAAGCCGGTCTTCGCTGGCCTCGGCGTCGTCGCTCCACGATGACTGCGCCCCCACCACCAGCCGGCCTACCGGCTGGAACGGGCTGAGTTCTTCCGGCCACACCACGGAGGCATCCTCGATCGGCATCTGCTCGAGATCGCGGCAGAGCTGCACGCGCAGTTCCCACTCGGCCACGGCATCGGGCTGGGCGAAGAACGCGGCCACCGCCTCACGCTGTGTATCGGCTTCCGGGGGCAGCTTCTGCCCGGTCAACGCGACCAGTGCCGGCGACACCGGCACCCACGAGAACTTGGCCATGTAGGGCCCGTAGCGGAACGGGACCTGGGTGAAGAAGGTTTCGCCGAGCGGGTGGTGCTGCGGTTCGCCACCGAGCGCCTTCAGCGACGCGCTCTGGCCGCCCATTGCTTCCAGCGCCGCCTCGGTACCGCGCAGCGTGGCAGAAAGCACCTGCTTGGTCCGCGGCATGCGCTCGGTGGTGGCCGCCAGCAGCTTGGCCGAACGCAGGAAGCCGCTGATGCCCGGCGTATTGAAGGCCGGTCCGTTGACCATCAGGAAGTCCTGGCTGTGCTGCTCGTCGCCGCCGTCCACGCGCGCGCCGGGTACATCCAGGATCTTCACCGCCATCGCGCGCGGCGTGGACACCGTGTCGGGCAGCTGTTCGGCCGGCGGTGAGGACAGGCGCACGAGCGCATTGAATTCGGCAGGGGTGGCGAACAGACCCTGGCGTAGTTCCGGCGCCAGTCCATCGAGCACCTGGAAGCGGCCGCGCAGCAGCGCATGCCCCTTGGCGTGTACCGCGCGGTGCGCATGGCCTTCATGCTCGGCGACGACGCCGGCCATGCGGGTGAACACCTCCACCAGCTCGGCGATGGTGGCCTCTTCGTCGGGGGCGCGGTGTTCCACGTCGGCGGAATAGGCGACAGCAGGCAGGATCGGCGTCATGGCGGTGGTTCCGGAATGGGGGAGGGTGCCGGCGGCCACGTGGGGTGCTGCCTTGGCGGGGTCCGGCTGGGCATGCGCCCACCTTGTCGGGTGCGCCGTGCAGGAGCGGTGCAGGAAGCATGGCGGCCACGCGAAGGCTGCGTGCACTGCCTTCACCTGCGCTGGCTATCATGTGGCCTCTTTCAAGCGAAGGCGGTATGCGTGTCGGCAGCTCTGGTCTGGTTTCGCCGCGATCTGCGGCTTCAGGACAACCCGGCATTGCAGGCCGCCCTCGAGGCCGGGCATGTCCCTGTGCCGGTCTACATCCATGCGCCGCATGAAGAAGGCGCGTGGGCACCGGGTGCGGCCTCCAACGCCTGGCTGCACCGGTCGCTGGCCGCACTGGATGCGGACCTGCGCGCGCGTGGCTCGGCGCTGGTACTGCGCAGCGGCGACAGCCTGGCCGAACTGCAGGCACTGATCGCCGACACCGGTGCCGAAGCGGTGTACTGGAACCGCAAGTACGAGCCGGCCACGCAGCCGCGCGATGCACGGATCAAACGCGAACTGCGCGAGCAGGGTATCGACGCCAGCAGCTGCAACGGCAGCCTGATGTTCGAGCCGTGGGATATCGCCACCCTGCAGGGCGGACCCTACAAGGTGTTTACTCCGTTCTGGCGCAACGCGCTGACCCGCATGAACATTCCGGCGTCCACCAGGTTGCCCGACGTGCTGCCCGCCCACGGCGTGCAGGGCGTCGCGCTGGACGCGCTGCAGCTGGCACCGCGGCTGGACTGGGACAGGCAGTTCTGGGAGCACTGGCAGCCCGGCGAGGCGGGCGCACACGAAGCGCTGTCCGTGTTCGTTGAGGGTGCCTTGAACGGGTACCGGCAGCAGCGCGACCTGCCGGACCGCGTGGGCACCTCGCTGCTGTCGCCGCACCTGCATTTCGGCGAGCTCTCGCCGTGGCAGATCGTGCGACGGCTGGAGCAGGAACGCAGCGCCGGTCGCGATGCCGACATCGACGGCTACATCCGGGAGCTGGGCTGGCGCGAATTCTCGTATCACCTGCTGCACCATTTCCCGCAGACGCCGGAGCACAACCTCAACCCGCGCTTCGAACGTTTCAGCTGGGCCAAGCCCAACGAGGCCCAGCTGCAGGCGTGGCAGCAGGGCCGCACGGGCGTGCCCATCGTCGACGCCGGCCTGCGCGAGCTGTGGGCCACCGGTTACATGCACAATCGCGTGCGCATGATCGTGGCCAGCTTCCTGTGCAAGCACATGCGCCAACACTGGCTGCACGGCGCGCGCTGGTTCTGGGACACGCTGGTGGATGCAGACCTGGCCAACAATACGATGGGCTGGCAGTGGGTGGCTGGGACCGGGGCGGATGCGGCACCGTATTTCCGCATCTTCAATCCGGTCACGCAGTCGCAGAAGTTCGATCCGCATGCGCGCTACATCACCCGCTGGGTGCCCGAACTTGCGCCGTTGCCGGTCAAGGCACGCTTCGCGCCGTGGCAGTCGCCCGCGCTGCTGGCCGAGCTGGCGCCGGGTTATCCGGCGGTGCCGCTGGTGGACCTGGCCGCAGGCCGGGAAGCTGCATTGGCAGCGTACCGCCACACCAGTTGAACCCCCGCAAACCTGAATGAAATGCCGAATACGGGCGTGTTCATCATGCCGGCATCGCGTCGGCGTGTTTATGCTTCTGGCCGTTCGCACGCCGACCGCCGGCACTTCAGGAGAAAACACATGATCCGATCCGCACCCCGCAACGTGGCCCTGGCGCTGATGACCGCTGCCGCCCTGTCGGCCTGCGCCACCGGTGGTACGTACGTGCAGAGCGACCAGTACGGCAACCCGACCGAGCAGCAGAGCCGCACCGGCCGCAATGCGCTGATCGGCACCGCCATCGGTGTCGCTGCCGGCCTGCTGACCGGCGACAGCGCCACCGAACGCCGCCAGCATGCGATGGTCGGTGCAGGTATCGGCGCGCTCGCCGGTGCCGGCGTGGGTGCGTACCAGAACAAGCAGGAGCGTGAACTGCGCGAGCGCACCGCCAATACCGGTATCGACGTGCAGCGCCAGGGCGACAACATCGTGCTGAACCTGCCGGACGGCGTGACCTTCGACTTCGGCAAGTCCGCATTGAAGCCGCAGTTCTACGGTGCCCTGAACGGCGTGGCCAAGACCCTCGGCGAGTACAACCAGACCATGATCGAAGTGGTCGGCCACACCGACAGCATCGGCAGCGATGCGGTCAACAACAAGCTGTCGAAGGAGCGCGCCGATTCCGTGGCGCAGTACCTGATCGGCCAAGGTGTGCAGAGCGTGCGCATCGAGACGCTGGGTGCCGGCAAGGCCTACCCGATTGCCGACAACAGCACCGACGCCGGCCGTGCCAAGAACCGCCGCGTGGAAATCCGCGTGATTCCGTTGCAGCAATAACAGGCGCAAGCGCCTGTTATTGCTGCGTTGCGTCGGCCACGCCGATGCAACGCGAAAATGCCGCCCAATGGGCGGCATTTTCTGTAGCGCCGACTGTTAGTCGGCTGCCTTTCCGGCAGAGAGCAGCCGACTAACAGTCGGCTCTACCTGCCGGTTCTACCTGTCATCTCCGCCCGCCGCACCACCGCGACGATCACGCGGTCACCGTCTCCAGGATCCGCTTCCCGGTTTCCTCCAGCTCCGCCTCCGCTTCCTTCTGCTGCTGCTTGGCCAGCTTCGCGGCCGGACACTGCGCCAGCATGTAATTGGCGTCGAAGTTGAGCTTCTCCACCAGGAAGTCCACGAACGCGCGCACCTTCGGCGATACCAGCCGGCCGCCGGCGAACACCGCGTTGAAGTCGACCTCCGGCCCGGTCCAGCCGGCCAGCACGCGGCGCACCATGCCCGACTCGATGAACGGCTTGGCCATCACGTCGCCGGTGAGCAGCAGTCCTTCGCCACACACCAGCGCGCCGTTGAGGGCCGACGGGTCATTGGCCACCAGCAGAGGATTGACCGGGAAATCGCGCAGGTCGCCGCCGTTCTCGCCCAACTGCCAGAAGAAGCGGTTGTTGTTGAGGTTGCGCGCCTTGCGCATGGCCAGGATGCGGTGGAACTGCAGCTCGTCCGGATGCAGCGGCTCGCCATAGCGTTCGATGTAGGCCGGGCTGGCGAATACCTGCGTGCGCAGGCTGCCAAGCTTGCGCGCCACCAGGTTGGAGTCCGGCAACGCCCCCACCCGCAGCGCCAGGTCCGCTTCACCGGCGATCAGGTCCAGCTTTTCATTGCCCAGGTGCATGTCCAGCTGGATTTCCGGGTACTGGGCGTGGAACTGGCCAAGCAGCGGCGCGATCCAGGTGATGCCGATGGAATAGGGCACGGTGAAGCGCAGCCAGCCGCGCGGGCCTGACTGCAGCTGGTTCACTGCGCCTTCGGCCTCTTCCAGTTCGCGTGCGATGCGCTGGCAGTGCTCGTGGTAGACCGAACCGGCTTCGGTCAGGCCCAGCCTGCGCGTGGTCCGGTGCAACAGCCGCGCACCCAGGCGGGTTTCCAGGTCCTGCACCTTGCGGCTGACGGTGGTCTTGGGCAGGCCGAGCGCGTTGGCGGCTGCAATGAAGCTGCCTTGCTCGACCACCTTGACGAAGATCAGCGTGTCGTTGAGATCGTGGGCCATGAGGGGGATCCGAATCGGGGAGGGTAGGGTGCCCGAAAGATTGTGCCGGGTACGGGACGATTATTCCCCTTAATCCGGACTAATCAAGGGGGAGTTCGAGGACTAATCTGGCGCCATTCCCGATTTGGAGGACGCCAACCATGTGGTTGCAGAACATTCTAGGCCGCGTACTGACCGGCCGCACACCCTCGCTGGACCTGGCCCTGACCGTAGAGAAGCGCCCCTCGGCCTTCTCCGGCAAGGCATTCCGCGAGTTCACCCCGCCCGCCAACCTGCAGCGCGGCGGCAGCCTGCGTCTGGCACCCCGCAACGGCGGGCGACTGGGTCGAATTGGGATTATCCCGGCGACGGGAGTTAAAGTCCCATGAGTGGGATGCTGGCCCCCGAGGTTCTGGTGCTCGGTGGCACCGGCAACGTCGGGCAGGGCATCGTCGCCGCGCTGCTGGAGGCCGGCAGCCCGGTCCTGGTGGTCGGCCGCGACCCGGGCCGGCTCTCCGCGCTGCAGGAGCAGTTCGCCGATGAGCCGGGGCTGGAAACGCTGCTCGGCTCGTTGGCCGACGACGGTTCCGCGCGCACCGTGGCCGAACGCGTCGCACGCCGTCGCCGCCCGCTGCGGGCGGTGGTCGATGCGATGGGCGGCCCCTACAACCGCGGCCGTGTCCTCGACCGCAGCGGCGACGCCCTGCTGCAGGCACTGCAGGCCGACGTGATGCCGCACGTGCATGCCGGACGCCACCTGCTGCCGCTGCTGCGCGGTGGCGCCCAGGCGCGCCGCTATGTCGTGGTCGGCGGGCCGGCCGGCTTCAAGGCGTGGGCCGGGCACGGTGAAACGTCCATCACCATGTCGGCCACGCGCATGTATGCGCAGGTCCTGCACCAGGAAGCACAGGCGCTGGGCGTGCGCGCCCAGATGCTCGAAGTCAGCAACCCGGTGTGCACCCCCAGCAATGCCGCCAATGCCTGCATCGAATGGCCGAGTGCGCTGCTGGTCGGCCGCCGCCTGGTCTCGCTGCTCGACACCTGCACCGACAACCGCGCCATCGTCCGCTGCGACACCCGCGATGCCGAACTGCCGCGCGGCCTGTTGAACCAGGAATGGCCGCCGCCGTTTTCGCGGAACACGGCCGGCACCGCTTGACCTCTACCAAGGTTGAGGTCCCACGCTACGCCACCGCTTCGACCCGCTGCCCCCGATTTCGTCTTCCCCCCCTTCTGTACGGATGCATGCCATGACCACCCACACCTCTCCCTCCACCCGCATCACCCGACGGCTGGCCATGGCCGGCGTGTCCCTCCTCGCCGCTGCCGTGCTGGCCGCCTGCAGTGGCGGCCACGCCGAAGAAGCCGGGGCACCGCCGCCGCCGCAGGTCAGTGCCGCGCCGGTGCTGGTCAAGCCGGTCAGCCAGTGGGATGACTTCAGCGGCCGCGTCGAAGCGGTGCAGAACGTCGAACTGCGCCCGCGCGTCTCCGGCTACATCGACAAGGTCAACTACGTCGAAGGCGAGGAAGTGAGCAAGGGCGACGTGCTGTTCACCATCGACGCCCGCAGCTACCAGGCAGAGTACGACCGCGCCCGTGCCGAACTGGCACGTGCACGCACCCAGGCGACGCTGGCACGCAGCGAGTCCGAGCGCGCGAAGAAGCTGTCCGACCAGCAGGCCATCTCCACCGAGACCTGGGAACAGCGGCGTGCTGCCGCCGACCAGGCCGGTGCAAACGTGCAGGCGGCGCAGGCCGCGCTTGATGCGGCGGCACTGAACCTGGAGTTCACCAAGGTGCGCGCACCGATCAGCGGCCGTGCCGGTCGCGCGCTGGTCACCGCCGGCAACCTGGTCACCGCCGGCGACAGCGCCAGCGTGCTGACCACGCTGGTATCGCTGGACACCGTGTTCGTTTACTTCGACGCCGACGAGGGCACCTTCCTGCGTTACGCGCAGATGGCACGCAAGGGCGAACGCCCGAGCGAGCGCGACAGCGACCTGCCGGTCAAGGTCGGGCTGTCGGGCGAAGAGGGCTTCCCGCACCAAGGCAAGGTCGATTTCCTGGACAACCAGGTGACCCGCAGCACCGGCACCATCCGCGTGCGCGCGCTGCTGGACAATGCCGACCGCGCCTTCACCCCGGGCCTGTTCGCGCGCGTGCAGCTGCTCGGCAGCGGCCAGTTCCAGGCCCTGCTGATCGACGACAAGGCCGTGCTCACCGACCAGGACCGCAAGTACGTGTACGTGGTCGACAAGGACGGCAAGGCACAGCGCCGTGACATCACGCTGGGGCGTACCGCCGAAGGCCTGCGTATCGTGCAGAAGGGCCTGAACGCCGGCGACCGCGTGATCATCGACGGTGTGCAGAAGGTCTTCATGCCCGGCATGCCGGTGCAGGCCAAGGCGGTGGCGATGCAGCCTGCCGCGGCGGCTTCCCAGGTTGCATTGAAGTAAAAAAGCAGCCGACCGACGGTCGGCTCTACATGGAAATGCCTCGTGCGCATCCCATCCGCTGTCGGCTCCGACAGCGGCCGGGGTGCTGCACGCCGGCGTTGCTGAAAACACCAGGAATCCACCCATGGACTTTTCCCGTTTCTTCATCGACAGGCCGATTTTCGCGGCGGTGCTGTCGATCGTGATCTTCGCCGCCGGCCTGATCTCCATCCCCATCCTGCCGATCGGCGAGTACCCCGAAGTGGTGCCGCCGTCGGTGGTGGTGCGCACCGTGTATCCGGGTGCGAACCCGAAGGTGATCGCTGAAACCGTGGCCACCCCGCTGGAAGAGGCGATCAACGGCGTCGAGGGCATGATGTACCTCAAGTCGGTGGCCGGCTCGGACGGCGTGCTGCAGATGACCGTCACCTTCCGCCCGGGCACCGACCCGGACGACGCGGCGGTGAAGGTGCAGAACCGCGTGGCCCAGGCGCAGGCGCGCCTGCCCGAAGACGTACGCCGCCAGGGCGTGACCACGCAGAAGCAGTCGCCCACCTTCCTGATGGTTGTGCACCTGACCTCGCCCAACGGCAAGTACGACACCCTGTACCTGCGCAACTACGCCCGCCTGCACGTCAAGGACGCGCTGGCCCGCATTCCCGGCGTGGGCGACGCGCAGATCTTCGGCGGTGGCGACTACGCCATGCGTGCCTGGCTGGACCCGGACAAGGTCGCCGCGCGCGGCCTGACCGCCAGCGACGTGGTCCGCGCCATGCGCGAACAGAACGTGCAGGTCTCGGCTGGCCAGCTCGGCGCCGAACCCATGCCCGACAGCCAGTTCCTGACCCTGATCAATGCCCAGGGCCGCCTGCGCAGCGAGCAGGAATTCGGCGACATCGTGCTCAAGGCCGGTACCGACGGCGAAGTGGTGCGGCTGTCCGACGTGGCCCGGGTTGAACTGGGTGCGGGCGACTACACCCTGCGTTCGCAGCTGGACGGCAAGAACGCAGTGGGCATCGGCATCTTCCAGGCCCCCGGCGCCAACGCGCTGGAGATCCGTGATGCGGTGATCGGCACCATGGACGAGATGCAGAAGGGCTTCCCGGCCGACGTCAAGTACGAAGCGGTGTACGACACCACCATCTTCGTGCGCGACTCGATCAAGGCCGTGGTGTCCACCCTGCTCGAAGCGATCGCGCTGGTGGTGCTGGTGGTGATCCTGTTCCTGCAGACCTGGCGCGCCTCGATCATTCCGCTGATCGCCGTGCCGGTCTCCATCGTCGGTACCTTCGCCGCACTGTACGTGCTGGGCTTCTCGATCAACACGCTGAGCCTGTTCGGGCTGGTGCTGGCGATCGGCATCGTGGTCGACGACGCGATCGTGGTGGTGGAGAACGTCGAGCGCAACATCGAAGAAGGGCTGTCGCCAACCGCGGCGGCGCACCAGGCCATGAAGGAAGTGTCCGGCCCGATCGTCGCGATCGCGCTGGTGCTGTGCGCGGTGTTCGTGCCGATGGCCTTCCTGTCCGGCGTGACCGGCCAGTTCTACAAGCAGTTCGCGGTCACCATCGCGATCTCGACGGTGATCTCGGCGATCAATTCGCTGACCCTGTCGCCGGCCCTGGCCGCGCGCCTGCTGAAGCCGCATGACGCGGCCAAGGACGCGCCGACCCGGATCATCGACCGCCTGTTCGGCTGGATCTTCCGTCCGTTCAACCGCTTCTTCAAGTCCAGCTCGGAGAAGTACGAGCGTGGCGTGTCGAAGATCCTCGGTCGCCGCGGCGCGGTGTTCGTCGTGTATGCGGTGCTGCTGGTGGGTACCGGCTTCATCTTCAAGCTGGTGCCGCCGGGCTTCATCCCGACCCAGGACAAGCTGTACCTGATCGCGGGCGTGAAGCTGCCGGAAGGCTCGTCGATCGCACGGACCGATGAAATGCTGCGCAAGGTGGCGAAGATCGCCCAGGAAACCGACGGCGTGGCGCACACCATTTCGTTCCCGGGCCTGAACGCGCTGCAGTTCACCAATACGCCCAATACCGGCGTGGCCTTCATTCCGCTCAAGCCGTTCAACGAGCGCAATGGCCGCACCGCCGCGGAGATCAACGCCGAGATCAACCAGAAGATCGCCGGGCTGCAGGAAGGCTTCGCCTTCGCATTGATGCCGCCACCGATCCTGGGCCTGGGCAACGGCAACGGCTACCAGATGTTCATCGAAGACCGTGGCAACCTGGGCTATGGCGCATTGCAGACGGCGGTCAGCCAGATGCAGGGCGCGGTGGCGCAGACCCCGGGCATGGCCTTCCCGATCACCAGCTACCAGGCCAACGTGCCGCAGCTGGACGCCGAAGTGGACCGGGTCAAGGCCAAGGCCCAGGGCGTGCAGCTGACCGAGCTGTTCGACACCCTGCAGACCTACCTGGGTTCCTCCTACGTCAACGACTTCAACGAGTTCGGGCGTACCTGGCAGGTGATCGCCCAGGCCGACGGCCAGTTCCGCAACAGCGTCGAGGACATCGGCAAGCTGCGGACCCGCAACGACCGTGGCGAGATGGTGCCGATCGGTTCGATGGTGACGGTGAAGGAAACCTACGGCCCGGACCCGGTGCTGCGCTTCAACGGTTACCCGGCCGCCGACCTGGCTGGTGAAGCCGACCCGCGCATGCTGTCCTCGGCGCAGGCCATGGACAACCTGACCCAGATCGCCGCCAAGGTGCTGCCGGTGGGCATGACCACCGAATGGACCGACCTGAGCTACCAGCAGGCCACCCAGGGCAAGGCCGCCTTCATCGTGTTCCCGGTGGCGATCCTGCTGGCGTTCCTGGTGCTGGCCGCGCTGTACGAGAGCTGGTCGCTGCCGCTGGCGGTGATCCTGATCGTGCCGATGACGCTGCTGTCGGCCCTGTTCGGCGTATGGTTGACCGGCGGTGACAACAACGTGTTCGTGCAGGTCGGCCTGGTGGTGCTGATGGGCCTGGCGTGCAAGAACGCGATCCTGATCGTCGAGTTCGCCCGCGAGCTGGAAATGGGCGGCAAGGGGATCGTGGAGGCCGCGCTGGAAGCCTGCCGCCTGCGCCTGCGTCCGATCGTGATGACCTCCATCGCGTTCATCGCCGGCACCATCCCGCTGGTGCTGTCGCACGGCGCGGGTGCGGAAGTGCGCTCGGTAACCGGCATCACCGTGTTTGCCGGCATGCTCGGCGTGACCCTGTTCGGCCTGTTCCTGACCCCGGTGTTCTACGTGGCGCTGCGCACGTTCGTCAGCCGCAACGGCGGCGGCAAGCTGGTCGCCCACGGCGAATCCACCCTGCATCACTGATCCCGACCCCTACGAGGAATCACCCATGAATACCGCTACTTCCAAGATCGCCCTGGTCACCGGTGCCACCCGTGGCATCGGCCTGGAAACCGTCCGCCAGCTGGCCCAGGCCGGCGTGCACACGCTGCTGGCCGGGCGCAAGCGCGACGTTGCCGTGGCCGAAGCGCTCAAGCTGCAGGCCGAAGGCCTGCCGGTGGAGGCGATCCAGCTGGACGTCGGTGATGCCGCCAGCATCGCCGCCGCCGTGCAGGAAATCACCGACCGCCATGGCCGGCTCGACATCCTGGTCAACAACGCCGGCATCCTGCTCGACGACCCCGCGCTGCTGCCGTCGGCACAGACCCTGCAGACCTGGCGCGACACCTTCGATACCAACGTGTTCGCGGTGATCGCAGTGACCCAGGCCTTCCTGCCGCTGATCAAGGCATCGCCGGCCGGGCGCATCGTCAACGTGTCCAGCATCCTCGGCTCGCTGACCCTGCACAGCCAGCCGGGTTCGCCGATCTACGGCTTCGCGGTGCCGGCTTACAACGCGTCCAAGAGCGCGGTGAATGCCTGGACCGTGCAGCTGGCTTACGAGCTGCGCGACAGCACCACCAAGGTCAACACCGTGCACCCGGGCTACGTGAAGACCGACATGAACCGTGGCGAAGGCGAGATCGAAATCGCCGATGGCGCCCGCTCCAGCGTCGGCATGGCGCTGATCGGGGCCGATGGCCCCAACGGCAGCTTCACCTACCTGGGCGAGGTGCTGCCATGGTGATCCGTGTGTTGACCGCCGCCGTTGCCAGCGCGCTGCTGGCCGGCTGCGTCAGCGTCGGCCCCAACTACCAGGCACCGCCGGCGCAGCCGGTGGTCCTGCAGGGCGCGGCCGCGCCGGTGTTCAGCACCACCTCGCCGGTGGCCAGCTGGTGGGCGCAGTTCGATGATCCGGTGCTGGAACAACTGGTGCACGACGCGCTGGGCGAGAACCTGGACCTGCGCATCGCCATGGCGCGGGTACGCGAGGCCCGCGCGGTGTTCGTCGAACAGCGCCTGGACCAGCTGCCGCACGTCACCGCCGGGGGCGCCTACGACCGCAGCAAGCAGCCGGACCTGACCGCCGGCGGCGAGCGCGTCTTCAGCGAAACCTACCAGCTCGGCTTCGATGCGGGCTGGGAACTGGACCTGTTCGGACGCCAGCGCCGCGCCGCCGAAGCGGCGCGTGCCGACCTCGGTGCCGAGCAGGACAACCTCGCCGATGCGCAGGTCACGGTGGCCGCCGAAGTGGCGCGCAACTACTTCGAGCTGCGCGGTACGCAGAAGCGGATCGTCGTGGCCGAGCGCACCCTGGTCAACCTGCGCGACACCCAGAAGCTCACCGAAGCGCGCTGGAACCTGGGCGCGGGCAGCGAGCTGGACGTGCAGAGCAGCCGCGCACGGCTGAAGGCGATCGAAGCGGACATTCCGCTGCTGGAAGTGGCCGAAGTGCAGTCGCGGCATCGCCTGGCGGTGCTGCTGGGGCAGCGCCCGGATGCGCTGGACGCGCTGCTGGCACCGCGCGAGGTGCCGCCGTACGCCAAGGCGTTGCCGTTGGGCGACACCACCGACCTGCTGCGCCAGCGTGCCGACGTGCGCGTGGCCGAGCGTCGCCTGGCTGCCGCCACGGCGCGGGTGGGCGTGGCCACGGCCGACCTGTTCCCACGCATCAGCCTGAGCGGTTTCGTCGGGTTCCTGTCCGGCGATGCCAGCGGGTTGGTCAACGGCAACAACAAGGCGTGGTCGGTGACACCGTCGATCAGCTGGGCCGCGTTCGACTTCGGTACGGTCAAGGCAAGGCTGCGTGCCAGCAAGGCGCAGGCCGATGGCGCCGCCGCCGAGTATGAAAAGGCGGTGCTGCTGGCGCTGGAAGACACCGAGAACGCGTTGACCCGCTACGCCAAGCAGCAGGCGCGGCTGGCCATCGTCGCCGAGCAGGCGCAGGCCGCGCGGCGCGCCGAGCAGCTGGCGCAGATCCGCTATCGGGAGGGGTCGGAAGACTTCCTGACCCTGCTCGATGCGCAGCGCACCCAGCTGGCGGCCGACGATGCATTGGCCGCGGCCGAGTCCACGGTCAACGTCAGCGTGGTCGGTGTGTACAAGGCGCTGGGCGGGTGGGGGCAGCAGCAGGACGCGACGCCGCCGGCCCTGGCCGGCACGATGCGGTAACCCCGGCAGGGGGCGGCACGGGTCGCCCCCTGCACGCTTTGTAGCGGTAGGCCGTGATGGCGTGCCGGGAAACCCCGCGCTGACGGCTTTGCCTCTGCCGGGTCGGACCGGGGCGGTGCTAAAAACACCGCCTGTCCGGGAGATGAGCAATGCAACGGAAGTGCTGGAAGCCGCCGCGTGCGGCCAGGGAAGAGCGTGTCGCGACGAACGCGGGCCTGTCGGCCAGCGTGATCGTGTTGCTGGTGGTGGCCGCGTTGACGGTCAGCCTGGGCTTCGCCCGGCTGCCCGACGGGTTGCTCGGCATCGGTGTGGTCGCGGTGGGCGTGTTCCTGGCCATCAGCGCCCGGATCTGCCAGGCGCGCGAACAGCACCAGGCCCAGTGCCAGGCGCTGGATGGCCTGCGCCGGTCGCCGCGCGGTTGAATGCGGCGGGCCTGCGCAGGCAGGCGAGGCCCGTTACCGGGCCGAGCGTTCCGGGAAGGTCAGTTCAGCCTGTACCGGGTAGTGGTCCGACGGCACCACGCCGCCGGGCTTCTGGTCCAGGGTCTGGAACCGGTTCACGCCGAAGCCGCGCACCAGGATCCAGTCGATCTCGGCGGTGGGCGTATCGCTGAAGTTCTGGAAGGTCAGGCGCGGGCCGTCGACCTTCTTCGCCAGCTTGCGTGCATCGCCCAGCGCCTGGGTGAAGGCGGCATAGGTGCCGCTGCCCGGTTCGCTGTTGAAATCACCGGTGACCACCACCGGGATGTCCCTGGGCAGCGCGGCCAGCCGCTTGGCGATCAGCTTGGCGCCGAGGACGCGGCGCGGCTCGTCTTCGTCGCGGTAGGGCAGGTGGGTGTTGTACAGGTAGAACTGCCTGCCATCGGCCTGGCGCTGGAACAGCGCCCAGGTGACCATGCGCGGCATCAGGTTGCCCCAGGTAATGCTGCCGGCGACCTCGGGGGTGTCGGACAGCCAGAAGTTTCCGGATTCGACCACCTTCAACGCGGCGCTGTCGTAGAACACGCCCATGTGCTCCTCATTGTCGCCGGGGCCACGCGGCTCACCGAACCAGCGGTAGCCTGGCAGGTGCTCCACCAGATAGTCGGCCTGGTTGGTCTTGAGTTCCTGGGTGCCGAACACCACCGGGTGCTGCTCACGCAGCAGCGCCACCATCGCATCGCGACGGTCCTCCCAGCGCTTGTTGGGTTCGGTGTCCACCGGGGTGCGGACGTTGAACGACATCACCCGCAACGGCTCGGGCGCCTTGGCCAGGGCCGGGCCGAGCGGCAGCGCCAGCGCTAGCAGGGCCAGCAGGGCCGGACGACGGAAAGCAGACAGCATGGGAATCCCTCCATTCCATGAAAACGTTTGCAGAGGGTGCCATGGAATGCCCGGGCCCGACTATGCGGAGGTTGGCGGCAGTGGCGCCGGGCGGCTCAGCTGCCCAGCAGCACGATCCCGACCGTCAGGTTGATCGCGGTCCCGAGCGCGAACACCCACAGCGCCGACAGCGCCGAGTTCAGCCAGGAGCGCTGCAGCGCGACCTTCAGCCAGCCGGTCTGCACCACCAGGTACCACGCGGCCGACAGCAGGCCGGTCGCGATCCCCAGCGTGGTGGAAAGCTCGCCGGGCAGGCGCACGAACACCATGCTGGTGGACAGCGCCACCGCGAACGGGGCGGTGAGGTAGCACTGCATGAAGAACGGGCGCCGCAGCGATTCGCGGGTCATCGGCACCCGCTTGCGGCGCAGCAGGTGCACCGTGGCCACCAGCGGCCAGATCGCGAAGGTGATCGAGCGGTACAGCAGCAGGCTCTCCTCGTTGCCCATGACCGTGCGCGACAGCTCGTTGGTGCCGACCACGGTCTGGTGCATCAGCAGCTCCACCCCATGCGCCACCAGCACCGCCAGCATCAGGAACATGGGCGGGCTGATCGCATCGTCGAACTGGCGCTCCAGCTTCTGGGTCAGCTCCGTGTTCACGTACTGCGCCATGCGCCGGGGGTGGACGATCACCCGGTACAGCGTGCGCGGGAAGAACAGGAACCAGGTGCAGAGCTCGTAGAGGAACTCTTCGAGCGAACGCAGCAGCTTGAGGAAATCCATTCAGACCTCGGGCGCGGGACGTGATGGCGCGGCGGATGCCGCTACCGGGCCCAGCATGGCCCAGCAGCGGCGTCGCGTACAACCGCAGGGCGTGTTCAGGGCATGCCGCGCTCGCGCCGCCATTGCTGGAAGTAGGTCACCAGGTCGGGATCTGGCACCAGCGCTGCCACGGCAGCGGGTTCCGCCATCGCCATGGACGCGGCCGTCGTGCCGTAGTCCAGCAGGTACCGCACCGAGAAGGTGGCCCCGGGGAACTGGTTGCGCGCCATCTGCAGGACGACCCCGCCGCACGAGGCGCACATGTCGAGCACGGATACCAGCCGGAACAGGACGGCATCCGGGTGCGAACCCAGTCGGCTCAGGATCAACCGCTCCGAATCCAGTGCGCGGTTGAACTGCAGTTCGCGCAGGTCGCCCGCGTGGCGCAGCACGGGCAGGCTGGTGATGGTCGGCAGCGGCTCGACTCCCTGCATCGCCTCGCGCGCGTCGACGATGCGGGTGCCGTCGGGAAGCATGGCGTTCGCTCTCGCTTTTACACCCCGGGTGCGTTTTCCGCCGGAGATCGCGTGGTAGATCGTGCGCGTGCCGTCGCGGTCCACGATCTCGACATACGCAAAGTTGCCGCCCTTGAGGTGCTCCAGGATCTGATTGCCGGCATCGGGACGGGCCAGCATCGCGGCATCCAGGTCCTTCCAGCTGCCCTTGCCGCCGGTCGCCGGGAGCAGGGCATTGAGGATGGTGGCGCTTTCGGTTCGTTCTGCGTCGGAGCTGCTGGCAAGCGCCTGCCAGTCGGGAATGCGACGGCGTGCGAGCTGCACGAAACCGCGCTGTTCGCGTGCACCGGTGAGCACGCTGTCCGCGTATCGCTTGAGCACGTCCGGGCGGCCGCGTGCGGCAAAGTACGCCACATAGGCCTCGTAGCTGGGGAAGCGCGCCAGCTGCTCTGCGTCCAGGCCCGGCCGCAGGTAACTGTAGGCCAGGCGCGCGATGTTCTCGCGGTCCTGCTCCAGGTACGGGCGCAGCAGATTCATGCGATAGCCTTCGGCCACACGCAGGTAGGCATTGAGGGCCGCAGCATCGCGCTCGGGATGAATGCGGGTGAACTGCAGCGCGGCATCGCGGCCATCGTCTTCGGGAAGCGCAGCCCGGTAGATCACCCCGTCATCGGGTTCGATGCACAGCCCACGCAGGAACGGCGATTCCACCCGGATCGCGCGCAGGCGGCGGGCGTCGGCCACCTCTGGAAGCAGCGCGCCCACGTCAACCACCGGCAGCATGTGTTGAAGCCGCGTCATGTGTTCGTCGGTTGGCAACCCGCTCAGGCCGAAGCGGGGCTCGTTCGCCACCGTTGCGGTGAGCGTATCCGGATACGTCACCCGGGCTGGCAGGCGCAGCGCCTCCAACTGCGCCGCGTCCACCGGAACGAGCTTGGGCGGCGCGCCGATGGCGCCCGGTGTCCATGAACAGATCCGGCCCTGGTGCACCGCGAGGCGAAGCGGATTACCGCTGCCCGGATCAATCCGCGCCAGATCCAGGGTGAATTCACGGGTGGCTGCTGCAATGGCGTCGGCGCGTGGGTCCGGCAGGGTGTCGACAGCCAGTTCCTTCGCCGCGTCCGGCGTGAACCGCAGCCGCGACTGCAGCACGCAGGGCACCGCCTCCAGCGATCGGCGTGGCCGGCAGCGCGCCGGCACCTCGCGCCATTGTCCGGCGGGCCCGCGGCCTTTCGCCGTGGCCACCTGTTCGAATGCATCGCCGGCGTGGTTGAGCCGGTAGTGCTGGTCGCGGATCACCACTTCCCAGTCATCGTGGCCGTGGTCGAGGAACTGCGCGGGGGTATCGCCGATGGCGATCTGCAGCCCGTCGTCCCTGCGGGTGACGGGAAGCGTTGGCGGCAGGTCGCGTTCCAGCGTGAACGCCTCCAGCGCGGGCCCGTAGGGCTGTCCGCTGTAAACGTCGTAGCGGTGCCACGCGCTGCCACGGGCCATCGCCAGCACCGTGCTTCCATCGGACAGCCGTGCCTCGGCCAACGAGGGCGTCAGCACGCGTCGTTCCTGCAAGGCCGTCGCCGGCACACCGCCGCTGGCCATCGCGTGCTCCAGCGCCAACGCCGAGCGTTCCACCGCCGGACGGCTGCGCAGCACCTGTTTCAACCACCCTGCGCCCTGCAGCGCGGTGTTCCAGGCATGGCTGCCGGCCCACAGACCGCCCTTGGCCATGTCGCGCAGGGTGCCCGCACCGCCGGCCATCACCAGCGATGTGCCGAGTGCCTGCAACGCGCTCCCGGCTTCGGCGGCAATCGACTGGATGCTGCGTTCGCCGGCAGTGGTTACGACATCCACGGTGCTGGCCAGGAAGCCGATGGATGGCGCGCCGATGGACGCGGCATCCATCCCGCAGCGGAGGAAGGTGCCCACCGACCGTTCACCCGCCTCAAGGTCCTCGATGCATTCGTACAGGGGGACCAGGAATTCGGCGACGGTATTGAGCTGATGCAGTTCGCGCTGGTGCAGCTCTTCCAGCCCGGTCAGGTGGGCCAGCTCGTCAGCACGCGCCTGCTCGAAGCGTGCCTGCCATAGATCCGCCGCCGCAGCCTTGGCAAGCCGCACGACCGTCTGGTCGCCATGACCGGACACCGTCCCGCTGCACGGCGTCACGATGAGCCCGGACAGTGGCGCGAGCTGATTGCCATCGCGGTGTCGCTGTACCGCACCGCTGACCAGGCCTTCGAAGTCGACAAGATCGCCCAGGGCGCGGTCCTTCCACACCCGCCGCGCCACCCCGGCCTGCGGAACGATCTCGAAGTACACGTCCTGGGCGCCGGCGGCTGTTGGCGTGCAGCGCAGCAGGAAGCCCTGAACGGCGGAGCGGTCATCGCACCGCACGCGCAGGGAGGTGCAGCCGGCGGTTTCGATCAGCCGCCGGTCGACAGCCGGCAGGCCATCGAGTGCCGTGCCGATCAGACCCGCCAGTCCGTCTTCCACCGTCTGCTTCCAGACCTCGTAGGCGCTGTCGAAACGACGCGCGGTGGTGGGCCCACGGGTCGACACCCAGGCGTCGGCTACCACCAGCGCCTGCAGGGTATCGTCGTTGGTGATCAAGGCGCGCTGGCGCGGGTCGTCGGCCTCGCCAGCGCCGACCGCATCTGGTTTGGCCAGGGCATACAGGTGCTGCTCGAAGGCGATCAGGCGCGAAGGCACGATGCCGTGGCGCGCCAGACAGGGCTCGCCGATGTCGGCCGGTCGCTGCGACCACAGCGCCACGTCCACGCCGGCCTCGCGCAGGGTCTGACCGGCGATGTCCATGCGCCGCGGCGACGGGCTGGCCAGTTGCCGCACGTGCTGCGCGTGCGCATCCTGGTCGGCCTTCAGCAGGTCCAGCGCATCGGCCAGCTGCTGTCCGCTCGCCGCATCGAACCGGGTCAGGTTGCCCACGCCACCCTGCGCGGTGGCATACGCCAGCGCTGCCGGCACCAGCGCACGCGCCCACGCCGCATGCAGGTCGTCGTTGCCGCCGGGCGTGGGTGCGGGCTGCGCCAACTGCGCGGGCAGCGCACAGACCGCATCGAATCCCACGCGGCTGCAGGCACCGGGCTGCATGGCGTCCAGCAGGATCGCGCCGTGTCGCAGCGCGACGCTCTGCAATGAGCGGCCATACGTGAGCCAGTCGGGCACGCCCTCCACCTGCAATGCCGGCTGGTCCAGCTCGCTGGTCAGCAGCCAGTACATCACCTCGAGTGCCGCAGGCGAAGCGTCGCCAGTGGTGTCGAGGATGCTGGCGCGCAGTTCGTGCGCCAGTTGGATGATCGGCACGTCCACCACCCCGGGCGCGGCGAAGCGTTCGCGCAGTGCGTCGATCCGCTCAATGCCGACGTAGCGCTCCAGCATCCGCTGCGCGAGCAGCGCTTGCGCGCCGCGCATCGAGACCTCCGGTTCACCGGCGCCGCCCAGCCAGCCCGCCTCGGCCAGAAGCGGCCGGCACACCTCCGCGAACTGGCGCGTGCGTGACATCAGCGCCCAGGCATCGGGGGCAGCCAGCGGCCCGGCATCGCTGCCTTCGTGCTCATCGGGGTGCAGCAGGGAGAGACCAAACTGCTCGAGCAGGTCATCCAGTGGCGGCAGTTCTACGGCATGCGACCCGGCGGCCTGCGGGCGATCCGGAACCGCTCGCAGCGCGACTTCGGGCAGAGCCGCATCCTCAGGGTTGTGCGCCCCTGCATCTGATGCGATGCGCTGGGGCAGCACGGGGAACGTAAGCGGTGCACGCCACGCCGGCGCGGCGCGTAACGCAGGCGGCAGCAACGCTGCACCGAACGCCAGGGCTTCATCGACGGTCAGCGCGGGATGGCGCGCGCGCAGCTCGATCGCCAGCGACAACGCGGGTGCACCGTCGACCGCCGGATCGCTCGGCACGTCCCAGCCTGCGCCGGGAACCGCCAGCTGCGCTTCGGCCGACGCGTCGAGCAGGGCGGCGCAGGTGCTGGGCGACAATGGCGCCTCGCGGTCCAAGCGTGATCCCGCGCTGCGCCCGGCCACCGAGCCGAGCAGGCGCTGCCAGACGAGCTGCTGCGCATCGTCACTGGCGCACCACAGGTCCAGCGCCTGTGGCGCGTCCATGATCCGGGTCCACAGCGTGGGCATCGGCACGGAGGGCCGCGCGTCCGCGGTGATGTCGATGGCATGCTTTACCGCGTGGACCACGCCCTCGCGATTGCTGCGCATGCCCGGCGCGCGCCACAGCGCCGCCAGCGCGCTGTCCGGCAGCAGGGTGAGCCATTCGTCCGGCGTCAGCTGCCAGATCGATCCGCGCTGGAAGCGGTCGCGCCAGGCGCCCAGCGCGTCCGCCCCTGGCGCCGCTGCCAGCTGCCGGAAGAAGCCGTGGACCAGCTCGGGGGTGACATTGTCCACCGCGATCTCCACGGCCTGCGCCACCAGCTGAAGGCTCTCGCGCCCGCGTTGCAGGCGCAGCAGGTCGCGCGCCTGCTGCTGCGGGTCGTCCGCGATCCGGTCGCGACCGAGCAGGTGCTGCAGCACGGCAGCCGGCAAGGGCAGGGTCACGGTCATCGGTAGCAGCAGGGGGCGGAGTCGTTCGGGTGTGTGCGCCAGGTCCAGCGCCTCCAGGCGCGCGAGGGCGCTGGACGCGCGGGCGCCACCGGTCCAGGCGAAGAACCCGGAGAACGCCGGGTAGGCCCGTCGATACCACGGATCGGCCTGTGCCATCGGCACGTCAACGCCCGCATACAGATGCAGCACCGGTGCGATCAGTGCGCCGGTCAGTACGCGCAGGTCGTTGCGGCGGGGATCGATCAGCGACTGTGGCGGTGGCTCCAGGTCTTCATAGCGGGCCAACGATGCGGCGATGCGATGGAACAGCGCGCCCAGTTCCGTGACCCAGTGCGTGCCTGCCACGGCGGCCTTTCGTTCCAGGTGATCGCGCCAGTCGGTTGCGGTCGGTGCCTTCCCGCGCCAGTCCCAACCTGCGCCGAAACGCAGCGGATCCAGGTCCCGGCGCAGCGAAACCAACAGGTCGGCCAGCAGCGTGTCGGCGCTGTCGAGCCGGTCGAATCCACTGGCATCCAGCAGCGCGGGTTGCGCTTCCACCAGCCAGGCGCGCATCTCGCCGACGCTGGCGCCATGCGGCAGCGGCCTGCCGTAGGTCCGATGCATGCGCGCACGGTGGGCATCCAGCTGCGCGTGGGTCATTGGCGTTGCCAAGCGGCCGCTGACCGTATCGGTGTCCCACGCCAACGCATCGAAATGCGCATGCGCCGCGGCAGCGGTGGTGGCGTCCTGCGCCTGCACATACGCCGTTGCCGCGCGGCCGATGCGGGCCAGGCCATGCATCGCGCGGCGCTCGCCCGTGGCATGCGGGACATGGGTCAACAACTCCAGCATGCGCGCGAACGCATAAGCGCGTGCCGTATCGCCACCGTCGGCCAGGCTGCGCCGCGCACCTTCGGGCAACATCGGCAGGCGCTGCAGCGTGGCGTACCACGCCTGCAGCGGTGCGGACTCGAAGAAGGCCGCCAACGCGTCGGGATCCGGCGCGCGGTGTTGCAGGTCGAGTCCAGCCTGCGCGAAGGCGTCGGTGATCGCCGAGTACAGACCGGTGAGGGTGCGCGGCACCTGCCAGTCCAGCGTGTCCCACCAATCGCCGGGTGCCAGGCGATCCACAAGCGGTGCCAGTACTGCCAATGGCAGCCGACCCTGCCCTGGGATCATGTCCTGCGCGGCGGCACCGGTGAACAGCGCAGGCGGGGTGGAGTCACTGCGGTCGCGCATGCCGAAGTCGGTAAGCGCGCCGGCGTCCGCGCGTGGCAGCGCCGGAGGGTGCGTCCACGTTGCGCCTGCGGGCAGCGGCGGGGTGTTGTCGGGCATGAACGTGCGCAGGGCATTATCCGTGGTGGCGCCGTCCGGCCCGGGAACCTGGCTCGCCAGGAATGTGCCCATCGCCGCCGCACGTTCGCGCAGCATGCCGGGCACCACGCGCCGCTCCTCCCAGCACTGACCCGGCACGGCCACCGCGTTGCCCGGACGCTGGCGGCCAAGCAGGACATCGTTGCTTGCCTCCAGCGGGGGCTCGCCGACGACCGGCGTACAGGCAAGTGCCACGATAGCACCCATCCACGCATCGCCCATGGCATGGGGATGCGCGGCATTGGCCACCGCTTCGGGGCGCGGCAGGGCCTTGCTGCCCAGCAGCGCGGCGCCGTTTGCAGCGGCGAATCCGATATCAAAACCGGCCTTCACCAACTGCGGCACCTGCCACGGAACGCTGAGCAGCGTCACCAGGACGCGCGCGGCGCTGTCGTAACGGCCCAATGGCTGCACCGTCGTCGAGGTGTCCACGCTGGCCTGGTGGGCCACCTCCAGCAGCGCGGTGGCCAGCGGGGAAGGTGCTGTGATGCGGTGAGGCGCGCATGCCGATACGTCGAGCTGCGGCTCGGCCACGCCACGCTGCCGTGCGGCGAGCTGCTGGTAGGCAGCGCGTATCGAGCCCGCATCCTGCGCCCCGGAAAACACGACCGGCAGCCCGGCGCGCACATCCAGCAGGCCGGCATCGCGTTGCTCGTGCTGGCGGATGCATCGCTGCGCGCGTTGCAGGGTCTGCGCGGACGCACCGGGCGCCAACTGCGCCAGCTGCGAGGCGACCGACGCATGGCGCGCCTGCATGTCCTGGCCGGCGACGCGCGCGTCCTGATGCCGGCGCGCCAGTTGCCGCGCATCCACCCCGACCCGCTGCGCGCGCTCCATCTCCAGGCGCTGCTTCCACGCAGCAGGAGGGACATCGACCGGACGGTAAAGCGCCTCGCGCAGGCCGCGCAGCAGCGGATCGCGTTCGGCGGTCGCCGCGCGCAGGCGTGGGCGTTCGGCAAGGCACTCCACTTCCCACTGTGCCTGCGGCAGTCGCAACGCGTAGTGCAGCACGCTCCGCCACGCCGTGGCCTCGTCGTCGCTGCAGGCGGGCAGGGCACACTGCGCGGCAAGCCACTCCGACAGTGCGTCGCTCAATCCCGTTCCGGTCCACCCGCCGTCCAGCAGCGCCTGCATCAGCGCGGTGTCGATCGGCCCGTTCATAAGGGCATCGGCCAGTTCCCTCAGCCGTGCGCGCGGCACGCCGATCAGCGGCACGTGCAGCGTTGGGAGCGCCTGCGCGCGGTTGTGGACCTGGTCTGGCATCGATCCCGCGGGTGCGGTCAACGGGGCGGCGCCGGGCACAGGCAGCGGGGAGGTCGTGGCGGTGGGCAGGGCGTGGCAGCGGAACATCATCGGCACAGGCAAGGCATCACAGCAGGCGCAGGGGGCGCGGAAGGGCGCCGATCCTACGGATGGGCTCCGCTGCTGCAATCGACTACGCCAATGGAACCTGACTGAAACAGTGACTTTGCACATCAAAGTCGTTGCGGCATGGGCGCTTCGGACAGGCCATCGCCAGGCGTCGCCGCGCACCGCGGGCTGTCGGTATCGGAAGTGTTGTATTCCCGCGCCAACCCCGTGAGGCCGGGCTGGCAGGCCGCGAACCGGGTACTCTGGTCGATTCCACGCGCAGCGCAGGCCCCTCATGGATTACCAGCTTGTCATCAAATTCTGGCGGAAGTCGCTCGACGACGAGGCTTTCCTGCCGACGCTGGAGGCCGAGCTCGCCGCGGCGCTGGGCACCGCTGCCCGGCTGGACGGCTATGACGTCAGTGCCAAGGAGATCAACCTGTTCATGGACACCGCCGACCCGCGCCCCACGTTCCGCAAGGCCAAGGACGTGCTGGAACGGCTGGGCGTGCTGCACAGCGTATCGGCCGCCTATCGGCTGGTCGGCGGGGCGCAGTTCACCTCGCTATGGCCGACGCGGATGGCGCGCAAGTTCACGTTGCCCTGAACCGGCGCGCGCCTTCTACGCAGCGGTCAATCCCAGGATGCAGGCCATCAGCGCATCGGTCTGCTGCGGCGCGCGCTGCGCCTCGGGATCTGTGAGCATCTGCAGCCAGAAGCCATCCGCGGCAAGTCGGGCGGCCCGAAGCCTGGGGTCGTCGCGTTCTGAAGGTACCTGCTGCAGCCGCTGCGCGAGCCAGGTGCGCCAGAGATGAGCGAATGCCGGCTCGACAAGCGCGGTCAGCGAAAACTTTGCCCACTGGCGCTCGTCTGCCTTCATCGACTTGAAGGTGGCGGTGACATAGGCGCGCGTGAATCGTCCTGCTTCGACATCGTCGCGCGCGATGCAGGCGTCCAGATCGCGGTCGAAATGCAGCAGGCATTCCGCGTAGGCCGCTTCCAGCAGCGCCTGCCGCGTGGGGAAATGATGGAACAGTGCGCCCTTGCTTACCCCGGCGCGTGCCGCCACGCCCAGCACGGTCACGCCGGCCAGGCCACCGGCGAGTGCTTCCTGGACCACCGCGTCCAGCAAGGCGACGCGCACCACGGCCGGCTGCCGGCGTCGCTTGGGGTCGGCGTTCAATGCGCGGCCGCCTTGGAGAACGCGTTGATCATGACCACGCCGCCGACGATCATCGCCACGCCCGTGACCGCCTGCCAGTCCAGGGACTGCTTGAACACCGTAACGCTGATGACGAGCGTCAGCACGATGCCCAGGCCGCCCCAGATCGCGTAGGCAATGCCCAGCGGCAGTGTTTTCAGCGCGTGGCTGAGCAGATAGAACGAGAGTCCGTACAGCAGCGCCATGCTGACGGTGGGGGCGAGTCGGGTGAACTGCTCGGTCTTCTGCAGCAGCATCGTGGCGGTTACTTCGGAGACGATGGCACCGGCAAGGAACAGATAGGCAGTCAACAATGGGGACATGGATCAAGTTCAAGTTAGATACCGACCGGACGGTATGTTACAGGCCTCCGCGGTGAACAGGCGCTGAAATTCATCATTGCACCATGCCGTAGCGACAGCACACCGACCGCAATTGTAATGTTATGAAATAACGTTACACTTAATCCCGACGGTTCCGGCTTACGGGGGAGGGCACGTGCAGCGCCCGCCGACAGCACGCTGCACGCTCTGCCAAGTGACCGCACCATGATCAAACCGACCCTTATGACGGCCCGGGCCCTGCCGCGTGCCTGTCGTTTCCACTCGCTGCCCGCCCGCACCCTGCTCGCCAGTGCGCTGCTGGTCGCGACCCACGCCTCGGCTGCGGAACGCAGTCCTGCGTCGACGGCGCAGACCGTCGCCGAGCTCGACACCATCCGGGTCCAGGCGCAACGACTCGGGACCACGGAAGGCACCGGGTCGTACACCTCGCCGGTCGTGACCTGGGGCGGCAAGGCCCCGGTAAGGCTGCTGGAGGTTCCGAGCTCGGTCAGCGTGATCACCCGCCAGCGCATCGAGGATCAGAACCTGGTGACCGTCGAAAGCGCGCTGAAGGAAGTCACCGGCGTCACGGTTTCGCCGTGGGACGGGGCGACCAGCCAGATCCGTTCGCGCGGTTACACCCTCGAGTCTTCCTACGATGGCATTCCCGCCTATGGGGCGCTGTCGGCTTTCCAGCAGTTCGACCTGGCCATCTATGACCGCGTCGAAGTACTGCGTGGACCCGGTGGCATCTTCCAGGGCTCGAGCCAACCTGGCGGCGTCGCCAATTTCGTCCGCAAACGCGGCAGGGACGTATTCGGGGGCGCGGTGGCGCTGTCGGCAGGGTCATGGTCGAACCACCGCGCGGAGCTCGATATGGGCGGCCCGCTCAATGCCGCCGCCACGCTGCGAAGCCGCGTAGTGGCCACCGCGCAGGACCGTGAATTCTTCTATGACGTGGCCGATTCCAGCCACCGTCTGGTTCACGGCGTGCTGGACTGGGATGTGGCGCCGTCGACGACCCTTTCGCTGTTGGCCACGCGGCAGTCGGACGACGTCATGCCGTACCCGGGCCAGCCTGCGTATACGGACCAGCGCTTCCTCGACGCACCGCGATCCCTGTATCCGTATCCGGACTGGGTGATCCAGCGTTGGGACAAGGAAGCAGTGACGCTGGATCTGGAGCATGCCCTGGACAACGGCTGGCTCGTGAAGGCGAGGGCCAGCCGTCAGCGGCTGGACTGGTACTACAAAGACAGTTATCCCACCGGTGGCGTGAACCGGGCGACCGGGACGGTGGCCAGCTACGCGCGTCGCCGCAGCGACAGCGACGAGATCCGCGAAGGCGTCGATGTGTTTGCCGCGGGCGCGTTCGCGCTGTGGGGGCGGCAGCATCACGCCACCATCGGTGCCAACATCGAGGAATACGAGAGCCTCACCCGCTTCGGCCAAGGTCCCGTCGTCCCGGGCGTGCCGGTCATGGAACCTGGCGTCGTGCCGGATGTGCCCATCGCCTACACCTCGGGCTACCACGCGGTGACCCGACAGAGCGGCCTGTACGGTCAGCTGCGGCTGGCGCTGACCGACCGCCTGACCGGTGTCGCCGGCGGTCGCTGGAGCCGGTTCGACGTGCAGTCCCGCACCGTATCGCCGCAGCCGCTCAGCGCGTGGAAGGACGGTGCCCAGGCGAACGGGGAGTTCACCCCCTATGCCGGCATGGTGGTCCACATCACCGACGAGATGACCGCGTATGCCAGTTACGCCGATACCTTCATTCCGCAGACGCAGCGCATGGTGTCGGGTGAGACCATCGACCCACGCGTGGGCAGGCAGCTGGAAGTCGGTGCAAAGGCCAGCCTGCGCGGCGGGGCACTCAACCTCGCAGCGTCGGCGTTCCGCACGCGCGACGTCAATCGTTCCTACCCCGACCTGGACAACCCGGGATTCTTCCTGCAGGCCGGCGAAGTGGAGGTCAAAGGCTGGGAGCTGGAGGCAACTGGCAGTCCGCTGCCCAACCTCGACCTGACCGCCGGATACACCCGGCTGCTGACCCGCTATGTCAGCCACCAGACGCTGCCGACCGGGTCGCCGTTCACCCTGTTCGAGCCCGATCACACCGTGAAGCTGTTCGCCACCTACCGGCTGGAAAGCGGCGTGTTGCGCGGGTTCTCCCTCGGTGGTGGGTTGCATGTTTCGAGCGGACTGCTTGGCACGGGCGTGGCCGGCATCCGCGAGCAGGCCGGCTACGCCGTCGCCAGCGCACATCTTGGCTACCGCTTTACAGAGGGGCTGCGGATGAGCGTGGCGGTCAACAACCTGTTCGATCGCCACTACTACGAGCGCGTCGGCGGCCTCAACAGTTACAACACGCCGGGCGAACCGCGCAATGTGATGCTCACCGTTCGTTCGCAGTTCTGACCCTGCCCGATCCGGTGCCATGAAACTTTCCGCCAAGGATGCATGGCACCTGGTCCGGCCGTACTGGGTATCTGAAGACCGGTGGCGCGCCTTCGGCCTCCTTGCGACCATCGTCGCGCTGGACGTTTTCCTCACCTACGTCGGCGTGCGCCAGACCCATTGGCAGAAGCATTTCTTCGATGCGCTGGTGGAGCGGGACCTCGCCGCATTCTGGCGACAGATGTGGGAACTGGGCTTGATCATCACCGGTATCGTGGTGGCCGGCACGGCGAGGGTGTGGTTCGAGCAGGCGCTCGCCATGCGCTGGCGCACCTGGCTGACCGGACGCCATCTCGACCGATGGCTGCGCGACGGTGCCTATTGGCGCGTTGCCGAGTCCGGCACGGTGGACAACCCCGACCAGCGGATTGCAGACGACCTGCGCTTGATGGCGACCGATACGCTCCGGCTGTCGGTCGGCGCGTTGAACTACCTGGTCGATTTCTTCACCTTCGCCACCATGCTTTGGGGGCTTTCCGGTGCGGTTTCCTTTGTGTTCGGCGGGGCAACGCGGGAGGTGCCGGGGTACATGCTGTGGGCGGCGGTCGCGTATGCGCTGGCAGGCTCGTTGCTGATCGAATGGATAGGGCGGGGATTGGTCGCGGTCGACTACCAGCAGCAACGGCGCGAAGCCGATTTCCGCTTCCTGCTGGTGCGCCTGCGAGAAAACGCCACGGGGATCGCGCTATGGCGCGGGGAAACGGCCGAGCGGGTCGGTCTGGCCGGTGCGTTCGACGCGATTCGTGACAACTGGCGCGAGGTCATGCGTTACACCAAGCGGATCACGGCAATGAATGCACTGTATGTCCAGGGTTCGATGCTGTTGCCGTTCCTGTTTACCGGTCCGCGTTACTTCTCCGGCGCCATCACCGTAGGCACGGTGATGCAGCTCAACAGCCTGTTCAACAGGGTGCGTGGAGCGCTGTCGTGGTTCGTTTACCGCTACAAGGATCTCGCCCTGCTGCGCTCGGTGTTCCATCGCCTGCACGAGTTTGAAGCAGCACTGCAGCGCCCCGCTGGGAATGGCATCCGCTTCAATCGGCAGGGCAGTGACCTTGTGCTCAGTGGGGTGCGTATCGCACGTCCGGATGGCCGCGCGCTCGGCGGGATTGACCATCTGCGGCTCGAGCCGGGAGAGCGCCTCTTGATCCAGGGCGCATCGGGTGCTGGCAAATCGCTGCTGCTGACCGCCCTGGCCGGACTGTGGGCCGTGGCCGAGGGCGGGGTGACGGTGCCGGCGGGGAAGGTGCTGTTCGTCCCGCAGCGCAACTACCTTCCCCAAGGTTCCCTGCGTGCGTGCGTGGCGTATCCCTCTCGGGCTCATGAACTGGACGAGGCCGCGCTTCGTGCCGCGCTTGTCGATGTTGGCCTGCACCGGCTGGTAACGGAACTGGACGTGGAGCAGGACTGGATGCGACGGCTGTCTCCCGGGGAGCAACAGCGGCTGGCATTCGCGCGTGTGCTGTTACAGCATCCGGCCGTCGTGTTCCTGGACGAGTCCACGTCGGCGCTGGATGCCGATGCGGAGGCACTGGTCTACGCATTGGTGATGCAACGCCTTCCGCAGTGCATCGTCGTCAGCGTGGGCCACCGGGAGAGCCTGGCTCAATGGCATGGGCGCAGCTTGCGCTGGGGGGACGCTGGAGGTTGATGTCGGCCCCGGACCCAATGCCGTAGGTGTACCCTTGGTGTGCGGGTCTCGGCTTATCAGGATGAAAACATGTCAAAAGGATTGATCTGGCTTTGTTTTGTTGCGGGTGGTCTGGTAGTCGCTGATCCAGCAGCCGCCAAGGTGGTTCGTTGCGATGTCTGTACGGCCGACGTCGATTTCAGACGGGAAGCAGAACTCGCCGGCGCAGGTACACACCTGGTCTACAACCTCCACGACAACGTTCTTCAGCAGTGGTACGTGCCTGTCGTTTCCGGCGTGGAGCCACCGCTCATCGTCGTGCCCGTTGCCCAGCTGGGACTGAACCCCAGCGTTGTCGACAAGACGGCATACGACTTCGTTCTCGACTACAACATGCGGGCGATGGTGGAATCAGCTGCGGGTTCCACGAACGTGATTTCGTCTGCCACGGGCACCGATGTCGTGTCGGAGATGGCAGACCCAACGTCAGTCGGCACGGGTCATCTTGGGCTCCAGGAGCAGGCGCGTCCGCCGTTCAAGGTCGTGTTCAAGGACGGATCAAGCGTGGTCATCCGTGTCGATAGGGATCATGCCAATGGCCGGTATGAGAGTGGCAGCGCCCGTACGGTGGCCGGTCAACTGATACCCGCTGACGTTCAACAGGCCGTGGGCGTGTGGACGGACTACGGCGGCGACGACCTGGATCGCATGGCTGATCAGCTGCGTCGACTGGGAAAGGCCGTGAAGATGGCGGGTTCAGCGCACGCGGTGATCCGCATGATCAACTGCACGTCGGATGGCTGTATTGCGCAAACCGCAAGCAACTGATCTTCGCGTAGGACTGTGCAGGAGGCGCAGGGACCTGAGCCCCTGCGCCAGAAACTCATTCGAAGACGACTGCGTCTTTCCTGAACTCGCTCCAGGAATCGGTGACCACACATTGGCCCTCATGGCAGAACTTCTGCGTGCAGGTGTACCAGCCACCACCAGTCGGGTAGCAGCTCGTGCTGTATGACGCAGCCTGCGCCTGGGGAACTACGCCCATCGTCGCGCCAAGGCCTGCAGCGGCAGCGATACAACCAAACAGGATACTGTGGATCTTCATGATCACTCCTATTGGTAATGGCAAATGGATGCTCAGCGACGCTGAGCATTCAAAAACTGTCAGGCGACAGCGATTTTGGCAATAAGAAAAGTCCGAGGCGATCGTAGGAATACTCCTGAAGTATTCGGGAGCGATGCCGGTAAGGGGACGGGGGACAAAAAGAAAGCCGAGAGTCCCATTTCATAAGGATCTCTCGGCTTCTCTGGGTCCTCTCAGACCCTTCTTATGGTGGAGGCGGGGGACCTCCACCTTCCCCACCTGAACTACGCAACTTATTGAAGTTGCTGGGTCGACGGGCTTCCGACGTCTCGCGGCGCGATACCTATAAACGGGCAGAAGGGATAAGGCGACGGGCCAGGTGGGCTCTACTGCATATCCCGCTGCCGTCCTTACGCAGCAAGGGGCGGCGCGGTAGGGTGCGGCTCGAAGCTGGCTAGGCGACCGTGCCGAGCTGGCGGATGCCAACAGCCAGGTAGCCGTCGCAAACGTCCAAGCCGCCCAAGCCCATGAGCTGCGGCAGGTTGACCGCCAGCAGATCGTGGCAGCACAGGGTGCCGGTGACACCGCCGACGCCAGAGAAAAACAGATCAATGCAGATTGCGAAAATCGCCGGTCGGCTGCTGTTGCTGGCCGGGATTCTGACCTTGGCCGGCTGCTCCACCTCTGGGCAGGCTGCGAAACGCAGCGACTGGCCGACGGTGCCGCCACTTCCGCAGAAGCTGCGGAACAAGACCGACTACGCCGGGCAAGTGCGGCAAGAGTTCTAGGAGCCGTCGAGCTCGCCCAGTCGAAGCGAGACGAAGCCGTAGACCGCTACCGGGTGGTATAGGAAGCGATCAATCATGGCTCGGCCAAGTAGGGACGCACCGCCCGCGCCTAATCTAGGCCAGCTAGGGATATTCCTACTTCCAGAGCAGCAGCCTTCGCTTACGCTGGGCTACCAATGCCCCGAGGTAGTCGGCCCACGCCGGCCTGAGCGAAACCATGAGAAAACTCTGCGTCGCGGTCTATGTGCTGCTGGGTGCCGTTATTGGGCTATGGCTCACCTTCGCATTCGGCGGCTACGTTATCTACATGTTGGTGGGCCACGGATTCTTCTGGTGGACCGGGGGCGCCTTGAGCCTTCTGCCAGCCTGCATCGCGGGATACTTGGCAAATCGCCTTTGGGGGCGCGCATCTCACCGGCAGCGGTCATGGATGCTGTGGCTCGGAGCAGTCGCCCTGGCCGCACTTGGGCTGGGTCTCCCCGCGTGGGTCTATGCCGTGGCCTGACTTGTATCCAACGAGGCCAAGGTATCGCTGCACCCCTCGATCCACCCCGCTGGCCAGCAGCCGACGAGCATCGTCGCGGGCAGCACGGGCCATGGCCAGGGTCACGTCAGGACCCAAGATATATCCCCACAGTCGCATGGGCTGCAACGGATGCCCCAGACTACGTGGGACAAAAAGAAAGCCGAGAGCCCCGTTTCATAAGGATCTCTCGGCTTCTCTGGGTCTTCTCAGACCCTTCGTTGGTGGAGGTGGGCGGAATTGAACCGCCGTCCGAAGGCACTCCATCCCCAGTTCTACATGCTTAGCTCACCGTTTGGTGTCGTCCTGTGGCAGTACGGTGTGCGAAACGCACCCCAGGATCAGCCTGCTTTAGGTTAGGTCGCGACTGACAGGCAGCCATCACGACCGATTCCATGATAATGACCCTACACCGACGAGCATGGACACAAGTGGGTTCGGGGCTCCGCCTAAGTCGGCAGAAGGTAACTCAAACAGCTTTTAGGCTGCGAGAGCGACCGGAGCGTAGTTGTCGTCGTTGGCAACTAGAGTTTTGCGGCTGGATTTACGAGGAAAGCTGCCCCCTCGGCATGCACCAAGTGACTTCACAACCCCCGTCGAAACCAATGCACCCCCGGTTTCTTCAAGAACTGCAAGGCGTCTGGCGACCCAGACGTTACTTGATAGGGCCGATCCTACTCCGATTCAGCTGAACAGTCACCTGAAAACGTCACGGCCCTGTCGGTCTTACCTTCCTTCACGCTGGCGCTTGCTGTCGGCCTGGTGCTTGGCCCGCACCTTGCGCTCGTGGTTTTGCGCGTTGCGCTGGGTCATGGCCTGCTTGCGGGCTTCGGGTTCGGCGCGGGCCATCAGGGCCTCGATCCGGGCCACCAGGCGGCGGTGCTCCAGCGAATCGTAGGTCTGGGTCTCGGAGGCGTCGCGCTTGGCGTTGCGCTGCAGGTAGGTCAGCACCTTGAGCAGGGCGGCCGGGTCCATGGCCCGGGTGAGCTCGGCGAAGATGGTTTCGTAGGCGGCGATGTCCGCCTGGAGCAGGGCAGCAGGATCCGCGCTGGGGGCGGTTTCCTGGGATTCTTCTTCGGTCACGGAGGGCTCCGGGGGTGTGGGGTGAAACGCGGCCGGGCAGGGCCCGGCGCTGCGTGAATACAGGGCGGTCAGGCGTCGCGGTTGTGGCGGCGCATGGTGCGCTGCTTTTCGCGGGCCCAGTCGCGGTCCTTTTCGGCGTCGCGCTTGTCGTGGGTCTGCTTGCCCTTGGCCAGCGCCACTTCCAGCTTGATCTTGTTCTTGCTCCAGTACATCGCGGTGGGCACGATGGTGTAGCCGTCGCGTTCGACCTTGCCGACCAGCTTGTCGATCTCGCTGCGGTGGAGCAGCAGCTTGCGCTCGCGGCGGTCGTTGGCGACCACGTGGGTGGAGGCCTGGATCAGGGGGGTGATCTGGGCCCCGATCAGGAAGATCTCGCCGTCCTTGATGTAGGCGTAGGCGTCGACGATGTTGCCGCGGCCGGCGCGGATCGACTTCACCTCCCAACCCTGCAGGGCCAGGCCGGCCTCGAAACGGTCTTCCAGGCTGTACTCGTGGCGGGCACGCTTGTTGAGCGCGATGGTTTTGTTGGCCGTCGCGTTCTTTGCTTTATCCTTGGCGCTGTTCTTGCTCATTCACCTATTGTCTCCGATTCGGGCCCCCCGTGGTCGATTCGCCAGCCAAGCCTTCGCATGCCAACTATTCGACGTAGTGCCCTGGTGGAACATTCGGCTGCCCGCATGTTCGACCTGGTCAATGATATTGATGCCTACCCGCACCGCTTCCGCTGGTGCTCGGCTGCGCAGATCCTGGAAACTGGTCCCGACCGGGTGGTGGCGCGGCTCGACCTGGGCCTGGGGTCGTTTTCGACCTGGTTCATGACCGAAAACACCCTGCAGCGCCCCCATCACATCGATATGCAGCTGCGCGATGGCCCGTTCAAGCGCCTGCACGGCCGCTGGGAATTCCATGCGCTGGCCGAAGACGCCTGCAAGGTGACCCTGACCCTGGAGTTCGAACCCAACTCGCGCCTGCTCGGGCCGGCACTGGCACTGGGCTTCCAGGGGCTGGCCGACCGCATGGTCAACGATTTCGTGCGCGTCGCCGACGAGCAGGACTGAGCCATGATCCGGGTCGAAGTGGTGCTGGCCTGGCCGGAGCGGGCGGCGTCACGCCTGCTGGAGCTGGCCGAGGGCGCCACTGTGGCCGATGCGATCGCGGCGGCGGCGATCGAGGGCAGTGACGCCTGTCCGGCGGTGGCCCTGCATGGGGTGGTCGCCAGGGGCGACCAGCGCCTGCACGACGGGGACCGGGTGGAGCTGCTGCGCCCGCTGCTGGCCGACCCGAAGGACAACCGGCGGCGGCGCGCAAAGGCGAGGTAGCGCCGCTGCGCAGCGCACGGCGCTGCCCGGCGGCCACCCGCGCGCGGGATCAGCGGCCGCGCTTCTTCTTGTCCTTGGCCAGGTTGCGGCCGAACTGGCGCACCTGGTCCCGGGCCAGCTGGGCGTCATCGTTCGGGAAGAAGTCGCCTTCCCAGCGGGTGACCTGGTCGTTCTCGAAGAACACGGTGAAGTTCTTCACTTCGGTACGGCCCAGGCGATCTACCCGCTGGCTGGCGGTGTAATCCCAGCGCTGGGCATGGAACGGATCGTCGATGGACGGGGTGCCCAGCAGGGCGTTGACCTGCTGCTTGCTCTGACCGACCTGCAGCTGACCGACGGACTGCTCCCGGATCAGGTTGCCCTGGTAGATGGGTTGCTTGTAGATGATGCCGCAGCCCGTGGTGGACAGGGCAACGGCGGCGACCAGCAGGAGATTGCGCATCGGGAATGGCGGTTGGGGAAATCGAGTCGATGATACACTCCGAACGTGTCGCCGCGACCCGATCCGAGGCAGCTGGCGCTAAATCGCCAATGAACGGAGACCTATGGAAACCCACGACCTGCGCAAAGTTGGCCTGAAGGTGACCCATCCGCGTATGCGGATCCTTGCCCTGCTCGAGCAGCGCGACGCCCAGAAGCACCAGCACCACATGACCGCCGAAGACATCTACCGCCAGCTCCTGGAGCACGGCGACGAGATCGGCCTGGCCACGGTGTACCGGGTGCTGACCCAGTTCGAGGCCGCCGGCCTGGTACTGAAGCACAACTTCGAGGGCGGCCAGGCCGTTTACGAACTGGACCGCGGTGGCCACCACGACCATATGGTCGATGTCGACTCGGGCAAGATCATCGAATTCGAAAGCCACGAGATCGAGGAACTCCAGCGCAAGATCGCCGCCGACCACGGCTACGAGCTGGAAGAGCACTCGCTGGTGCTCTACGTGCGCAAAAAGCGCCGGTAACCGAAGGTTACCCGCCCGGTAGCTACCGACCGTTGGTCGGTAGACCTTCAAAAAACCCCGGGTCACCCCCGGGGTTTTTCATTTCACCGAACCGCATCCGCCTGCATCGGCGGCAGCAGGGCCGCAAGGTCCACCGCCTCGGCCATGGCGCGGTTGCCGGCATCGCCGGGGTGCAGATGGTCGCCGGAGTCGTAAGCAGCGGCCAGCCGTGAAGGGTCGGCCGGATCGCGCAGCGCTGCGTCCAGGTCGATCACTTGGTCGAACGGGCTGGCATCGCTGCGCAGCCAGGCGTTGAGCTTGGCGCGCAGCGCGTCCTTGGGCGGCTGGTAATAGTCGTCCAGCGGGGTGCCGGGCAGGGCGCCGGCAAACGGCGTCAGGGTCGCTCCCAGCACCCGGAGTCCCCGTGCATGCGCGCGCTGCGCCAGGCGGCGGTAGCCCTCCTGCAGCTCGGCCAGGGTCGGCGGGGGCTGGTCGCGGGCAAACGCGGTGCCCGGCCAGCTGATGTCGTTGATGCCGATCAGCACTATCACGCTGGCCACCCCCGCTTGGTCGAACACGTCGCGCTGCAGGCGCGCCAGCGCCGATTGGCCCATGCCGTCGCGCAGCAGCCGACCGCCGGAAATGCCCGCATTGACCACCGCCACGCGCTGCACTGCCAGCCGCATGGCGAGGTGGTCGGTCCAGCGCTGGTCGCGGTCCAGGCTGGCGCTGGCGCCGTCGGTGATCGAGTCGCCGATCACCACCACGCTCCGCGCCGGCGTCGGCGCGTCGACCTCGATGCCGGTCAGGAACAGGCGTGCGGTGGTGCTGCTGCCATCGTGCAGGGTGGCGCGGGCGGTCTGGTTGCCGGGCGCCAGCGTGCTGGTCTGGCGCCCGTCCCAATGGAAGGTCTGAAGTGGGGTATGCCCGGGTACGTAGACACTTATCTGGACCGATTGCCCGTCAGTGGTGGGCACGGCGAGCGGATCGCTCAGGACGTCCTTCCCGGGCGCGATCACGGTGCCGGCCTGCCCGGCGAAGGACAGTGCGACCGGCGTGGCACCGGGAACCGTGCCGACGCTCACGGCGCCGATCCTCAGCGGGGTGCTGCCGTAGGCGTTGCTGAGCCGCACACGCAGGCGCGCGCCGCCCAGACTGATCCGCGCGGTCTGCCGGAACGTCTGCTGGTCCAGGGCGGTGGGGATGCCGGTCGGAAACAGGAAGGCAGCGTCCCATACCGGTTGCGGGCTCGCTTGCCAGCTGGCCACCCACTGCGTGGCTGCGGAAGGCGGTGGCGGGGCGGTTCCAGCTGTGGCGGAGGTGGCGCCCAGTGCGAGCAGGGCGCCGGTGGCGAAGCGGGTCAGGGGGTTCATCGCAGCGCATCCAGGGAAGGTGACGGCCATGGTGCGCGGGCCTCCATCTGTGAACTAGACTGCCGCTGGAAAATCATCTGTGAATTGGATTCACCCCATGGCCGCGCCCGACATCAATCGATCAGGACAGCTGGAAATCTTCGTGCGGGTGATCGAGGCCGGCAGTTTCTCGGCCGCCGCCCGCGCGCTCGACATGAGCCCGTCGGCCGTCAGCAAGCTGGTCGCGCGGCTCGAACAGCGGCTGGGCACGCGCCTGCTCCAGCGTTCGACCCGGCAACTGCAGCTGACCCCGGAGGGGTGTGCGTTCTACGAGCGCGGCCTGCGGGTGCTGGCCGACCTGGATGAAGCCGAACGCTGTGCCAGCGCCCATGCCGAGCCGCGCGGGCGGCTGCGGGTGAATGCGAATGTGCCGTTCGGGCACCACTTCCTGTTGCCGCTGTTGCCCGCCTTCCTGGCCCGGCACCCGCAGGTGGCGGTGGACCTGGTGTTGACCGACGAAGTGATCGACCTGCTGGAGCAGCGCACCGACGTAGCGGTGCGCGCCGGGCCGTTGAAAAGCTCCAGCCTGGTGGCGCGGCGCCTGGGCGCGACGCGGATGATGATCGTGGCCGCGCCGGCCTATGCGGCACGCCACGGCCTGCCGGACGACGCCACGACGCTGCTGGGGCACAACCGGCTGGATATCGGGCACGCCCGTGCGCAGTCGGGCTGGCCGGTGCTGCGGGAGGGGCAGGTCGAGGTGGTGCCGCCGGGTGGCAATGCGCGCGCCAGCGATGGCGAAGCGGTGCGGCGCCTGGCGGTGGCCGGGTTGGGGCTGGCGCGGTTGGCCGCGTTCCAGGTGCAGGCCGACCTCGCCGCCGGGCGGCTGCTGCCGGTGCTGGAACACGCCAATCCGGGCGACCTGGAGGACGTGCACGCGGTGTTCGTGGGGCAGGGCGGTTACCTGCCGCTGCGGGTGCGGGCGTTGCTGGATTTCCTGGTGGAAAACGTGGACCTGGGCAGGCCATTGGCCTGACCGGTACATGTCATCGGCAGGTGCCTGCGCCCCCAGCCACGCAGGGCGTGGCTCTACGTTTCCTGCAGCAGTTTGCGTGCGGCTGCGCGGGCTTCCTTGCTGACTTCCACGCCGCCGAGCATGCGCGCCAGTTCTTCCTCGCGGGCACGCGTGTCCAGCTTTTCCACCGCGCTCTGGGTCATGCCGTCCACCGGTGCCTTGCTGACCCGGTAATGCGCGTGGCCCTTTGAAGCGACCTGGGGCAGGTGGGTGACGCACAGCACCTGGCGCTTTTCGCCAAGCGCACGCAGCTTCTGGCCGACGATGTCGGCCACCGCGCCGCCGATGCCGGAGTCGACTTCGTCGAACACCATGGTCGGTACCGCGTCCAGTCCCAGCGCCGCGACCTCGATGGCCAGCGAAATGCGCGACAGCTCGCCACCGGAGGCGACCTTGCGCAGGGCGCGCGGCGGTTGCCCGGCATTGGCGGCGACCAGGAATTCGACCCGCTCGGCGCCGTTCGGGTCCGGCCGGCCGGCCGCGTGCGGTTCCAGTTCGATCAGGAACTGGCCGCCACCCATGCCCAGCTCGCCGATCAGCGCGGTGGTGGTGTCGGACAGGGCCTTGGCCGCCTGGGTACGGCTGGCGCTCAGCGTTGCCGCCACCGCCTGCCACTGGGCGGCGGCGCGGTCGATCTCGCCGGCCAGCGCCTGCAGGCGCACGTCGGCGCCTCGCAGCTGCTCCACTTCGGCTTCCATCGCGTCGCGCTGCTCGGCCAGCGCTTCCATCGGCACCCGATGCTTGCGCGCCAGGTCATGCAGGCGGCCCAGCCGGCGTTCGATGTCCTCGAACTGCTCCGGGTCGGCGTCCAGGTCGTCGTGCACGCGGTCAAGAAGGGCCAGGGCCTCGTGCAGCTGGATGACCGCGCTGTCCAGCAGCGCGTCCACCTCGCCGAGGCGGGCGTCGTGCTCGGCCACGCGCGACAGGTCGTGGCGGGTCTGCTGCAGCAGCTGCAGCACCGACACCTCGTCGTCGCCATTGAGCCGGGCGGCGGCCACGTCGCAGGCACTGACCAGCGCGCCGGCGTGGGCCTGGCGGCGGTGGCTGCTGCCCAGCGCGATGATCGAGGCCGGCTCGAGGTCTTCGCGCTGCAGCTCGCCCAGCTGGTGTTCCAGGAAGCCGATGCGGTCGCTGACATCGCCTTGGCGCGACAGCGCCTCGGCTTCGTCCACCAGCGCCTGCCAGCGCGTGGCGGCCTGGCGCACCTGGGCGCGCTCGGCGTCGTTGCGCGCGAAGGCGTCCAGCAGGGCCAGCTGCGACGGCCGCGCCAGCAGCGCCTGCTGCTCGTGCTGGCCGTGGATCTCGACCAGCATGCCGGCCAGTTCGGTCAGCTGCGACAGGGTGACCGGGCGCCCGTTGATCCAGGCCCGCGAACCGCCGTCGGCGCGGATGATCCGGCGCAGCTGGCACTGTTCGTCATCGTCCAGTTCGTTCTCGCGCAGCCAGCGCCGCGCCGGGGCGTCGTCGGCGGGCGCGAACTCGGCCGACAGTTCGGCGCGTGCCGCACCGTGGCGGACCACGCCGCTGTCGGCGCGCAGCCCGGACAGGAAGCCCAGCGCGTCGACCATCAGCGACTTGCCTGCGCCGGTCTCGCCGGAAACCACGGTCATGCCCGCGCCGAACTCCAGTTCGGTGGCGCGGACCACGGCAAAATCCTTGATCGATAGATGTCTGAGCATGGTGTTGGGTTCTCGAGCCGCGCAACGCTAGCATGGGCGGGGGGCAGCTCCAATCGGCAATTCCCGATCCCTTGCCGGGCGGTGGCCTGCCATTATCCAATGTCGCGTCTCACAGGTTGATTCCATGCACCCCTCCGCGCCCCATCTCGCCCCGCGCGCCCGCCACCTGCTGCGGACGCTGATCGCGCGCCATATCCAGGACGGCGAACCGGTGGGGTCGCAGACCCTGGCCCGGCTGGCCGGGCTGGACGTGAGCCCGGCCACCATCCGCAACATCCTCGGCGACCTGGAAGACCTGGGCCTGCTGAGCTCGGCGCACGTCTCGGCCGGGCGCGTGCCCACCGCGCACGGCTACCGGGTGTTCGTGGACAGCCTGGTCAAGATGCAGCCCCCGGGCGAGGGCGAGCTGACCCGCCTGCGCAGCGAGCTGTCCACCGGGGCGGGCACCCAGGCCCTGCTCGGCAGCGCGTCGGAACTGCTGTCGGCGATGAGTCATTTCGTCGGCGTGGTCGGCGCGCCGCGGCGTGAACAGTTCGCCTTCCGGCACATCGATTTCGTGGCGCTGGATGCGCGCCGGGTATTGGCCATCCTGGTGTTCGCCGACAACGAGGTGCAGAACCGGGTGATCGAACCGCGGCGCAGCTGGGAGCCGGCGGAGCTGGAGCAGGTTGCCAACTATCTCAACGCGCACTGTGCCGGCCGCCCGCTGGCCGAGATCCGCTCGCGGCTGCTGGTCGAGCTGCGCGAGGCGCGTTCGGAAATGGAACAGCTGCTGGCGCACAGCGTGGAACTGGCCGAGCAGGCCATGGCCCCGCCCGCCGACGACATGGTGCTGGCCGGGCAGACCCGGCTGATGGGGGTGCAGGACCTGTCCGACCTGGACCGGCTGCGCGAGCTGTTCGACCTGTTCGCCAGCAAGCGCGAGATCCTGCAGCTGCTGGAGCGCACCATCCAGGCCCCGGGCGTGCGCATCTTCATCGGCGAGGAGACCGGGGTGATGCCGCTGGAGAACATCTCGCTGGTCACCGCGCCGTACTCGGCCGGCGGCCAGGTGCTGGGCGTGCTGGGGGTAATCGGGCCGAAGCGGATGGCCTATGACCGCATGATCCCGCTGGTGGAGGCTACCGCGCAGGTGCTGGGCGCGGCCCTGGATGTGCCGGCCGGGGGCGGATTGTCCCGGGATCGCACATAACGCGCGCCCTGGCTCTTGAATCGGGTCCGGCCGCCCACATAGGGGTGGGTGGAGGCGGAGAGTCACCGCCAAGGATCCGGAAATGAACCAAGATCAGCCTGATATCGCATCCCAGACCCCGGCCGGCGACGCCGCCGCGGGTGACACCCTGCAGCAGCAGCTCGACGCCCTGCACAACGAAGTGGCGCTGCTCCGGTCCGAGTCGCTGCGTGAGCGCGCCGACCTGGACAACCAGCGCAAGCGCGTGGCCCGCGACGTCGAACAGGCGCGCCGCTTCGCCAATGAAAAGCTGCTGGGCGAACTGCTGCCGGTGTTCGACAGCCTGGACGCCGGCCTGAATGCCGCCGGCGCCGAGCCGAGCCCGCTGCGCGAAGGCCTGGAGCTGACCTACAAGCAGCTGCTCAAGGTCGCGGCCGACAACGGCCTGACCCTGCTCGACCCGACCGGCCAGACCTTCAACCCGGAGCACCACCAGGCGATCAGCCAGGTCGACGCCCCCGGCGCCGCCCCCGGCAGCGTGGTGCAGGTGTTCCAGAAGGGCTACCTGCTCAACGACCGCCTGCTGCGCCCGGCCCTGGTCGTGGTCGCGCGGGACTGACCTGAACGCGTTTCGCCACGATCGGACACTGTGTTCGACAGGTGGCTTGAAAGTGACAGCAGCGTCCCACACATCCCATTCATAACCCGGCAGCAGCCGGATGTTTCCCACATTTCAGGAGTCTCCCCCATGGGCAAGATCATTGGTATCGACCTCGGCACCACCAACTCGTGCGTGGCGATCATGGACGGCGGCAAGGCCCGCGTCATCGAAAATGCGGAGGGCGACCGCACCACGCCTTCCATCGTCGCCTACACCAAGGACGGCGAAGTACTGGTCGGCGCCTCGGCCAAGCGCCAGGCCGTGACCAACCCGAAGAACACCTTCTACGCCGTCAAGCGCCTGATCGGCCGCAAGTTCACCGACGCTGAAGTCCAGAAGGACATCGCGCACGTGCCTTACGGCATCCTGGCCCACGACAATGGCGACGCCTGGGTGCAGACCAGCGACGGCAAGAAGATGGCGCCGCAGGAAATCTCCGCCCGCGTGCTGGAGAAGATGAAGAAGACCGCCGAAGCGTTCCTGGGTGAGACCGTCACCGAGGCCGTGATCACCGTGCCGGCCTACTTCAACGACAGCCAGCGCCAGGCGACCAAGGACGCCGGCCGCATCGCGGGCCTGGAAGTCAAGCGCATCATCAACGAGCCGACCGCCGCGGCCCTGGCCTATGGCCTGGACAAGGGCGACGGCAAGGACCGCAAGATCGTCGTGTACGACCTGGGCGGCGGCACCTTCGACGTGTCGATCATTGAAATCGCCAACGTCGACGGTGAGAAGCAGTTCGAAGTGCTGGCCACCAACGGCGACACCTTCCTGGGCGGCGAAGACTTCGACAACCGCGTCATCGAATATCTGGTGGACGAGTTCAACAAGGACCAGGGCATCGACCTGCGCAAGGATCCGCTGGCCCTGCAGCGCCTGAAGGACGCCGCCGAGCGCGCCAAGATCGAGCTGTCGACCAGCCAGCAGACCGAAGTGAACCTGCCGTACGTCACCGCCGATGCCTCCGGTCCGAAGCACCTGAACATCAAGCTGACCCGCGCCAAGCTGGAAGCGCTGGTCGAAGACCTGATCAAGAAGTCGATCGAACCGTGCCGCATCGCGCTGAACGATGCCGGCCTGCGCTCGAGCGACATCAGCGAAGTGATCCTGGTCGGCGGCCAGACCCGCATGCCGAAGGTGCAGCAGGCCGTGACCGAGTTCTTCGGCAAGGAACCGCGCAAGGACGTCAACCCGGACGAAGCCGTGGCGCTGGGTGCGGCGATCCAGGGTGGCGTGCTCGGCGGCGACGTCAAGGACGTGCTGCTGCTGGACGTGACCCCGCTGTCGCTGGGCATCGAAACCATGGGTGGCGTGTTCACCAAGATCATCGAAAAGAACACCACCATCCCGACCAAGGCCTCGCAGGTGTTCTCCACCGCCGAGGACAACCAGTCGGCGGTGACCGTGCACGTGCTGCAGGGTGAGCGCGAACAGGCCCGCTACAACAAGTCGCTGGCCAAGTTCGACCTGTCCGGCATCGAGCCGGCCCCGCGCGGCCTGCCGCAGGTGGAAGTGTCCTTCGACATCGACGCCAACGGCATCCTGCACGTGTCGGCCAAGGACAAGAAGACCAACAAGGAACAGAAGGTCGAGATCAAGGCCGGTTCGGGCCTGTCCGAGGACGAGATCGCGCGCATGGTCGCCGACGCCGAAGCCAACCGCGAAGAAGACAAGAAGTTCCATGAGCTGGTCCAGGCCCGCAACCAGGCCGACGCGCTGATCCACGGTACCCGTACCGCGATCACCGAACACGGCAGCAAGGTCGGTGGCGACGTCATCGGCAAGGTCGAGGCGGCCCTGGCCGACCTGGAAACCGCGATGAAGGGCGACGACAAGGCACAGATCGAAGCCAAGTCGAAGACGCTGGAAGAAGCCGGCCAGGCGCTGTTCGCGGCCGCTGCCGCGGGCGAGCAGGGTGGTGGCGCTCCGGGTGCCGACGCCGGTGCCGCAGGCAACGGTGGCGCGCACGACGACGTGGTCGACGCCGAGTTCACCGAAGTCAAGGACGACAAGAAGTCCTGATCCGGACAGCCGACGGGACGTTGCGCAGGCAACGTCCCGTTGTCGCATCCCTGAACGCCTGACTGCCGGAACCCGATCCAAGCCATGAGCAAGCGCGATTACTACGAGGTGCTGGGCGTTTCCCGCACCGCGACCGAAGAAGAACTGAAGAAGTCCTATCGCCGCTGTGCGATGAAGTACCACCCGGACCGCAACCCGGGCGACAGTGCCGCCGAAGCCTCCTTCAAGGAGTGCAAGGAAGCCTACGAAACCCTGTCCGATGCCAACAAGCGCCGTATGTACGACGCGCACGGCCATGCCGCTTTCGAGCACGGCATGGGCGGTGGCGGCGGCCCGGGCGGCCCGGACATGGGCGACATCTTCGGCGACATCTTCGGCAACATCTTCGGTGGCGCCGGTGGTGGTCCGCGCCAGGCCCGTCGCGGTGCCGATGTCGGCTACGTGATGGAACTGGACCTGGAAGAAGCGGTGCGCGGCATCGAGCGCCGTATCGAAATCCCGACCCTGGCCGAGTGCGACGACTGCAACGGCAGTGGCTCGGAAGACGGCAAGGTCGAAACCTGCAGCGTCTGCCGTGGCCAGGGCCAGGTGCGCATCCAGCGTGGCATCTTCGCCATGCAGCAGGCCTGCCACAACTGCAACGGCCGTGGCCAGATCATCCAGACCCCCTGCAAGACCTGCCACGGCAACGGTCGCGTGGAGGAAGACAAGGTGTTGTCGGTGAAGGTGCCTGCCGGCGTCGATACCGGCGACCGCATCCGCCTGGCTGGCGAAGGCGAGGCCGGTCCGGCCGGCACGCCGCCGGGCGACCTGTACGTGGAAGTGCGGGTGCGCGAGCACGCGATCTTCCAGCGCGATGGCGACGACCTGCATTGCGAAGTGCCGATCCGGATCTCGCAGGCCGCGCTGGGCGACACCGTGCGCGTGGCCACCCTCGGCGGCTATGCGGAAATCCGCATTCCGGCCGAAACCCAGACCGGCAAGCTGTTCCGCCTGCGCGGCAAGGGCGTGCGGTCGGTACGCAGCCGCAGCGAAGGCGACCTGTATTGCCGCGTGGTGGTGGAAACCCCGGTCAACCTGACCAGCGAACAGCGCAAGCTGCTGGAGCAGTTCGAAACCACCTTCACCGGCGAGGAGGCGCGCAAGCATTCGCCGAAGTCGGCCACGTTCATCGATGGCGTGAAGGGTTTCTGGGACCGCATGACCTCGTAAGCGGGGATGGTTCCATCGGTAACGAAAAACGCCGGGCACGTCCCGGCGTTTTTTTGTGCGCGACGCAACCGGTGGAACGGTGTGGCGGCGGAACGGTGTGGCCTGATTCACGCGGTAGGTACCGACCGTTGGTCGGTACGCTCTAAAATGGGCCATGAACGATTCCCTGGAAAGCCATCTGGTCCATGGGCGCCGCCAGCGCCCGGACGGTCCGTCGCCGGTCGACGTCATCTCGGTGCAGTCGCAGCTGGTCTACGGCCATGCCGGCAACAGCGCGGCGGTGCCCCCGCTGCGCGCGCTCGGCGTGCGCGTGGCCGAAGTGCCGACCACGCTGCTGAGCAATGCGCCCTTCTACCCGACCACGCGCGGGCGGGTGCTGCCCGCCGACTGGTTCGCCGACCTGCTGCTCGGCGCTGAAGAACGGGGCCTGCCGGCGCGCGCGAAGCTGCTGGTGTCCGGCTACTTCGGCAGCGTTGGCAACGGCGCCGCCTTCGCCGACTGGCTCGAGCGCGTGCTGCCGGCATCGCCGCAGCTGCGGTATTGCCTGGACCCGGTGATCGGCGACACCCACACCGGTCCCTACGTGGAGCCGGGGTTGGAAAGCATCTTCGCCGAGCGCCTGCTGCCGCACGCCTGGCTGGTAACGCCGAACGCGTTCGAGCTGGGTCGCCTGACCGGCATGCCGAGCCTGGCCGAAGCCGATGCCATCGCCGCGTCGAAGGCGCTGCTTGCCCGGGGTCCCGAATGGGTGCTTGCCCACAGCGTCGGAGGTGACCCGGGTGAGCTGGTGACGCTGGCGGTCAGTCGCGACGCGATCTGGCGCTGGACCTCGCCGCACCTGCCGGTGGACGTGGCCGGTACCGGCGATGTGCTCATGTCGCTGCTGGTGGCGTTCCTGCTGCGCGGTGAGCGCTTCGAGCAGGCGCTGTCGCGTTCCATCTCCGGCGTGCATGCCGCGCTGGAAGCCACCCTGGCCAACGAGCATGAAGAGTTCGACGTGCTTGCCGCTGCGCCGGCAGCGCTGGCGCAACCGCATCGGTTCCGCGCCGAGCGGCTGGCGTGAGCCTGCGCCCGGTCGTCGGCATCGTCGGCAGTGCAGGCGCCTACGGGCGGTGGCTGCGTACCTTCCTGGAGCAACGGATGGGGCTGGAAGTGATCGGGCATGACCCGGCCGATCCGCAGTCGCATGATCCGGAAACCCTGCTGGCGCGCGCCGAGGTGCTGGTGTTCTCAGCTCCCATCCGGCACACGCCGGCGCTGATCGCAGAGTACGTTGCCCGTTCGGCCGGTCGCGAAGCCGGTCGGCTGTGGCTGGACGTGACCTCGGTCAAGAGCGAACCGGTGGCGGCCATGCTGCGCTCGCAGGCCGAGGTGGTGGGCCTGCATCCGATGACCGCACCGCCGAAGGCGCCCACCCTGAAGGGCAGGGTGATGGTGGTATGCGAAGCGCGCCTGTCGCGGTGGCAGCCGTGGGTGACCGGGCTGTGTGCAGCGCTGGAGGCCGAATGCGTGCAGGCCAGCCCCGAGCACCACGACCAGGTGATGGCACTGGTGCAGGCGATGGTGCACGCCACGCACCTTGCGCAGGCCGGAGTGTTGCGCGGCTACGCCGCGCATCTGGGCCCGCTGCAGGACCTGATGCCGTACCGGTCGGCCTCGTTCGAACTGGATACCGCGATCATCGCGCGGATCCTGTCGATGAACCCGGCGATCTACGAGGACATCCAGTTCGGCAACCCGCACGTGGCGCCGATGCTGGACCGCCTGCTGGAGCAGCTGCAGCGCCTTCGCGACCAGGTCGCACAGGGCGATGATGCGGCGCGCGCCGCGTTCCGCCAGCAGCTGCTCGCGGACAACCGCGCGCATCAGGGTGACGCACTGCTGGCCGACGGCAACTACACCTTTGAACGGGTCGGCTACCTGCTGGCGGACCTGACCGAGCGCAATGCGATCAGCGTGCACCTGCCGGAAGACCGTCCGGGCTCCCTGCGAGAGCTGCTGCATGTATTCGAACGGCACGGCGTCAGCCTGGCCTCGATCCATTCATCGCGCACCCCCGGCGGCGAAGTGCACTTCCGGATGGGATTCGTGGCCGGCAGCAGCCTGCAGGCCCTGCAGCGCGCCGCGGTGGAGATCGACGCCACCGGCATCGGGCGGGTGCTGCCACGCTGACGCAGTGCCGCATTCATCCACAGGGGGTGTGGATGACATGCGGACAAGCGTGTGGATAACCGTGCGCAGGGCCGGTGGCACAAGGCTGTCAAGATGGCTGGCGATTAATTGACCAGCGCCGCACGACCAACGGTCGTGCGCTACCGGCGGCACGGCATCGTGCCTGCACCACGCGCCCGCCGCCATCCCCGCCCGGTAGGTACCGACCGTTGGTCGGTACGCCTCAAAACCCGCCCGGTAGGTACCGACCGTTGGTCGGTACGCCTCAAATCGTCAGCGTCAACCCGCCACCTTCGAGACGGAACACGCGTCCATCACGCACCAGGCGCTGCCCATCGTCCAGCTCATAGCGCACCTGCGGTTCGGCCGCGTCAGCCTGTGCACTCGACGGCTCGCTCTTGAATTCGATGATCACGTAATCCTTGCCATCGGCGTCGATGGCGGGGAACTGTCGAAACGACATGCAACACCTCCTGCGGAACCATGGACCGTGGCCACGATGCGACCCCCCGCGTTAGCGGTGTGTCATCAATCGATGAACTGCAGCTTCGCCAGTTCAGCGTACAGCCCGCCTTCGGCCAGCAGTTCCGCGTGCGTGCCCTGCGCCACGATGCGGCCGTGGTCCATCACCACGATCCGGTCGGCCTTGAGCACGGTGGCCAGGCGGTGCGCGATCACCAGCGTGGTGCGACCGGCCATCAGCCGTTCCAGCGCCTGCTGCACCGCGCGTTCACTCTGCGCGTCCAGCGCACTGGTGGCTTCGTCCAGCAGCAGGATGGGTGCGTCCTTCAGCAGGGCGCGTGCGATCGCGATGCGTTGCTGCTGGCCACCGGACAGGCGCGCTCCGCGTTCGCCCAGTTCGCTCAGGTAACCCTCCGGCAGCGCCTGCAGGAAGTCGTCGGCCTCGGCCGCGGCTGCCGCGCGCTGCACCTCGTCGTTGCTGGCTTCCAGCCGGCCGTAACGGATGTTGTCCAGCGCGCTGCTGGCGAAAAGGGTGGGCTGCTGCGGTACCAGCGCCATCTGCGCGCGCAGCTCCGCCGGATCGACCCGGCGCACGTCCACGCCGTCCACCTGCACGCTGCCGGCCGCCGGATCGTGGAACCGCAGCAGCATCGACAGCACGGTGCTCTTGCCGGCGCCTGAAGGCCCCACCAGCGCCACGGTTTCGCCGGGACGGACATGCAGGTCGAAATGTTCCAGCGCGGCGGTATCCGGGCGCTGCGGGTAGTGGAAGACCACGTCCTGGAAGCGGATCTCGCCGCGCAGCGGCTGCGGCAGCGGCAGCGGGTCGGCGGGACGGGTGATTTCGACCTCTTCCTGCAGCAGCTCGGCGATCCGGCCCATGCCACCGGAGGCGCGCTGCAGTTCGTTCCAGACTTCGGCCAGCGCCCCGACCGAGCCGCCGCCGATCAGCGCGTACAGCACGAACTGGCCCAGCGTGCCGGCGCTCATGCGGCCGTCGATCACATCATGCGCGCCCAGCCACAGCACGCCCACGATCGCGCCGAACACCAGCACGATCGCGGTGGCGGTGACCAGCGACTGCGCGGCGATGCGGCGCCGCGCGGCGCGGATCGATTCGCCCAGTGCGGCGTTGAAGCGGCCGCGCTCGTACGGCTCGCGCGCATGCGCCTGCACCGTGCGCACCGCGCCCAGGGTTTCCGCAGCGAGGCTGTTGGCGTCGGCGATGCGGTCCTGGCTCGCGCGCGAAATGCCGCGCAGGCGGCGCGCGCCGATGATGATCGGCAGCACGGCCAGTGGAATGCCCACCAGCGACCAGGCGGCGAGGCGCGGACTGGTCACGAACAGCATCACCAGGCTGCCCACCACCGTGACGCTGCTGCGCAGGGCCACGGACATGGTGGAGCCGATCACGCTGCGCAGCAGTTCGCTGTCGGCGGTCAGGCGCGACACCAGCTCGCCGCTGCGGCTGCGGTCATGGAATCCGGCGCCCAGTGCGATCAGGTGCGCGTACAGGCGGCTGCGCAGGTCGGCCACCACCTTTTCGCCGAGCAGCGACACGAAGAAGAAGCGCGCGGCGGTGGCCAGCGCCAGCACTACCGCGACCAGGAACAGCAGCGCGAAGGCACGGTTGATCTGCCCGTCGCTGTTGAAGCCATGGTCGATCATCTGCTTGACCGCCGGCGGCAGGCTCAGCGTGGCTGCCGAAGACACTGCCAGCGCCACCAGCCAGGCGGCGAACAACCCGCCGTGGCGGCGCACGAACGGCCACAGCGTGCCCAGGCTGCCGAGGCGGCGCAGGGCGGGGGCCGGCGAAGGCACGGGCGGGGTCTGTGGATCAGTCATGGGCAAAGCCTGGTTCGGTGCGTGCATGCACCCGGATACGATCACGGGTGGCGTCACGAAGGCGGATTTTCAACGGGTCGACCTGGTCGGCCGGCAGCCGCACCTGCAGTTCCACCCCGGACGCGGTGAAGGTTTCATCCAGCTTGTCGGCCAGGTGCAGCGCCAGCGCCGCATGCAGCGCGCCCAGGTCCTCGAAGCCGGCCTGCAGGGTCAGCTCGGCCAGTGCCACCAGCGGCAGCCGGGGCGCGGTGCGCAGGCATTCGGCGGCGGTCCCGCCATAGGCCCGCACCAACCCCCCAGCGCCCAGCTTGATGCCGCCGTACCAGCGGATCACCACCACCATCACCCGGTCGAAGCCCTGGCCATCGATCGCCGCCAGGATCGGGCGACCAGCGGTGCCCGCCGGTTCGCCATCGTCGCTGGAACGGTACTCGTTGCCATGCCGGTAGGCCCAGCAGTTGTGCGTGGCGTCGGCCACCGCCACCTGCTGCAGGAACGCCAGCGCGTCGCCGGGCGCGTCGATCGGTGACGCGTGCGCGATGAAGCGACTGTGTTTGATGTCCAGGCTGTGGCTGACGGTGGTGGCGAGCGTATCGGGCATCGGCGTCATTGTAGCGCCGGCCACCCTCTGCGCCGGGTACGGCCCGGCTCAGGGATCGAGCAGGGCGCGCAGGTCGCCCGGTATGCGTGCTTCCGGGTAATGCTGCAGATAGCGTTCCAGGCTGGCGCGCGCGGTCTCCAGGTCACCGGCATCGCGACGCTCGCGGATGCGCTTGATCCACTGCCGACGCGGCAACGTTGCGTCGGCATCGACCGCCTGGGTGAGCGCGTCCGGCGACGCCATCGCGCCCTGCGTTGCAGCGGCTGCAGGCGCAGGCGGCGCAGCGCGGCGCATGACGCCTGGGGCGCCCTGCGCGCTGGGTGCGGCAGGTGCGGCGAGCTTGGCGCGCTCGCGTGCATCGCTGGCCCGGCTTTCGGCGACCTCCATGCGGTCCAGCGCCGGGGCCGGTGCGGCCTCGGCCCTTTCGGGCTGCGGGGCGGGCGCGGCGGGCGCAACCATCGGTGCGGGAGGCGCTGGCGCGGCGGCCGGCGTTGCGGCGGGACGCGGCGGCGGGGGTGCCGGGGGCGGCGCCGGTATCGGCTTCGGCGTGGCGGGTATGCGCTCGGGCGCGGCAGCGGCTGCCGCGTCGGCGGCCCGCGGTGCCGGGGCGGTGTCCTCGGCGACGGCGGCATCTTCCGGCGCCGCCGAAGCAGGCGCAGCCTCGCTGGCCATGGGAGCCGGCGCGGCCGGCGGCGGCGCCTCCGGCTTGAGCTGCCAGGCGATGCCCACGGCAAACACCAGCGAGGCGGCCAGGCCAAAGGCCGCAGGGAGGCGCGATCGCCGGCGTGGCACGTGGCGGGTATCCCCAGGGGCGGTTGCAGCGGCTGCCACAGCGGCTGCCTGGGCGTCCGGCGCCGCGGCCACCGTCTGCACGGCTGCACGCGCGGCGGCCAGTACCGCCTCGTCCACCGCCGGCGGCGGTGCGCTGGATGCAGGCCGGCCGAGCAGGCGCGCCAGCTCGCGTTCTTCCGGGCTCAGCGGGTCGTGGCGGTTCATGGGCTCAACTCCGCGCGCAGTTTATCCATCGCATAGCGCAGCCGCGATTTCACGGTTTCGCGACCCACCCCGGTGATCTGCGCGATCTCTTCCAGGCTCAGTTCCTGCTCCAGTCGCAGCTGCAGCACGGTGCGCTGGTCGTCGGGCAGCTGCTCCATCGCCAATTGCAGGCGACGGCGTTGTTCGAACTCGGACAGCTGGGTCTCGGGCGTGCGCGGATCGCTCATGCGGGCCACGCGCTCGTCGGCGTCGCCTGGCGTCGCGGGGCGATGGCGCAGCGACCGCCAGTGGTCGTTGAGTCGATTGTGGGCGATCCGGAACAGCCAGGTGGTGAAGGCCGCTTCGGGCTGCCAGCCGGCGCGGGCGGCGATCACCCGCTGCCAGACGTCCTGGAACATCTCGTCGGCCAGCGCCGCGTCGCGCAGCTGGCGCAGCAGGAAGCTGTACAGCCGGTTGCGGTGCCGCGCATACAGGCTCTCGAAGGCACGCAGGTCGCCGGCGGCCCAGGCCAGCATCAGCGACTCGTCGGTTGGCAGGGCGGCGGCATCCACGGCGGACAGAGTAAGCGCTGGATGCGCCTGCGCATAGCCGGGCAGGGTGGGAGCAGCAGCGATCATCACGGTAACGACCAGGCGCGGGACATGCAGCAATGAACGTCCGAAGGCCGGCAACGGGGTCGAGGCCTTTCATTCCCCCCCGGGTTGCGCGGTATGCTCGGCGCACAGGGGAGGCGACGGGCATCCGGCGCCAGAAGAGATGAACATGTTGTCCAGCCAGGCAGTGACGACCTCAGGCCAGAAGGATCGTGGCGCAGCGGTATCGGCGACGCTCGCGCGGACGCTGTGCGCGTTGCTGCCCGCCGGCGCCCGGCTCACCCTGGGCTGGATCGACGCCGCGCTGGGCGACGGCTGCGTGCGCCATCCGCCCGGCGCCGGCCCGGAACGGGATCTGCTGGAGGCGCTGCTGCGCTCGCCGCCGTCGGATCCCGAGGGCGGCGCGATGTACCGATGGCAGCACCAGGGCGGGGAGCTGGTCATCCATGTGCTGCTGGAGGGCGGCGCAAGCCCGCCCGACGCCTGGTGGGGCGTGGCCCGCGGCGGCCTGCAGGATGCGCTGGCGCTGGCCCGGCAACGCGAGCAGATCCGTTCGCTGGAAAACTCCAAGCGCCTGCAGCAGGCGTTGTACGAAATCGCCGACCTGGCCGGCGCCGACCTTGAAATGACCGAAATGCTGCGGCATTTCCACCGCGTGCTCAATTCGCTGATGTACGCGCAGAACTGCTACATCGTCGAGTACGACGACGTGCGCCGGCGGATCCGCTTCCTGTACTTCGCCGACCAGTGCGATGACTTCGTGGCCGACCCCGACCGCAGCTACGAAGAACACGAAATGCCACGCAGCCTGACCTTCGCGCTGCTGCGCCATGGCCAGCCGCTGAGCGGACCGTCCAGCGAGCTGCTGGCGGCGATGAACGACGAATACGACCCCAGCCGCGGCCCCGAGAGCCTGGACTGGCTTGGCGTGCCGATGCTGCGCGACGGCCGGGTCTGCGGCGCCATCGTGGTGCAGAGCTACGAACGACGGGTGCGCTACAACGAAGCGGACCGCACGTTGCTGGGCTACGTGGCCCAGCACATCCTCACCGCGATGGACCGGCGCCAGGCGCAGGTGCAGCTGGAGCGGCAGGTGGAGCGGCGGACGCTGGAGCTGCAGCGCGCCAACCACAGCCTGCAGGACGAGGTGGTCGAACGTCGGCGCGCCGAAAAGCTGCAGCTGGCATTGTTCAACATCGCCGAGATGGCGATGAGCGCCGGAAGCCTCGCCCAGTTCTACGTGCAGGTCCACGGCGTGGTCGGCACGCTGCTGGATGCGCGCAATTTCTACATCGCGCTGGTCGACGAATCCGGCACCGGGCTGGAGTTCGTCTACTCGGTGGACGAATACAACCCGTCCCGCGCGCCTCGACGCTTCAGCATGGGCCTGACCGAGTACATCGTGCGCAACCGCCAGCCGCTGCTGGCCTCCCGCGAGCACATCGACGCGCTGCGTGCGTCCGGCAGCGTGAACGAATTCGGCGCGCGCTCGCACTGCTGGCTGGGCGTGCCGCTGCTGAGCGATGACGACGTGGTCGGCGTGATCGTGGTGCAGAGCTATTCGCCGGAGATCAGTTTCACCGCGCATGACCAGCGCCTGCTGACCTTCGTGGCACAGAACATCGGCAACGGCCTGGCCAGGCAACGCGACCAGGAGCGGCTGCGCAACGCGCATGCAGAGCTGGAGAAACGCGTCGACGAGCGCACCCGCGAGCTGGCCGAAGTGAACGACAAGCTGCTCGGCCAGATCGGCGAACGCCTGCGCGCCGAGCAGCGCCTGACCCACCAGGCCCTGCACGACGCGCTGACCGGACTGCCCAACCGCGCGCACCTGCTCGACCGCCTGGAAGACGCGATCGCCCGCGCACGCTCGCGCGACGGGCTGCGTTTCGCGGTGCTGTTCCTGGACCTGGACCGGTTCAAGCTGGTCAATGACAGCATCGGCCACGCTGCGGGCGACCAGATGCTGGTCGAAGTGGCCAAGCGCATCGTGTCGATGGTGGGGGTCGATGACGTGGTGGCCCGCCTGGGCGGTGACGAGTTCGCGCTGCTGCTCGAATGCGAGCACGGGCTGGAGACCGCGCGCGAGTTCTCGCAGCGCATGCTGGTGGCGCTGGAGGAATCGATGTGGGTGCAGGGCCGCGAGCTTTTCCCGTCGGGCAGCCTGGGCATCGCGATGTGGAGCCCGCGCTACCGCAATGGCGAGGAGATGGTGCGCGATGCCGACGCCGCCATGTACCGCGCCAAGGCGCAGGGCAAGGATCGCTGGGCGGTGTTCGACGAAGCGATGCGCGAAGAGGCGCTGCGCAGCCTGGACCTGGAAGCGGACCTGCGCCGCGCGATCAACAACCGCGACTTCCTGCCGTACTACCAGCCGATCGTGCGCCTCGCCGACGGCCAGGTGGTGGGGTACGAAGCGCTGCTGCGCTGGCGTCACGAGCGGCGCGGGCTGTTGCTGCCCAGCGCGTTTCTGGACCTCGGCGAGGAGAGCGGCCTGATCGAGCAGGTCGACTGGCTGCTGTATGAAGAGGTGATCGGGCAGCTGGCGCGCGGCGGCGAGGGCTATCTTTCGGTCAACGTGTCGCCGCGGCATTTCCGTTCGGCCGATTTCAGTCCGCGGTTGTTCGGCCTGATCGAAGCGGCCGGTGCCGACCCGCGCCGGCTGCGGCTGGAGATCACCGAAGTGGCGCTGCTCGACGACGGTCCGCGCACGCTGCGGATCCTGCAGGCGCTGCGCGAACGCGGCGTGCTGGTGCAGCTGGATGATTTCGGCACCGGCTTTTCGGCGCTGTCCTACCTGCACCGCTTCCCGATCTCCACGCTCAAGATCGATCAGAGTTTCATCGCCGGCCTGCATGGCCAGGACCTGCAGAGCACGTACGCGCTGGTGCAGGGCGTGCTGTCGCTGGCGCGCACGCTGGGCATCGAAACGGTGGGCGAGGGCATCGAGAACATGGCCCAGCGCGAAACGCTGCTGCAGCTGGGCTGCGATTACGGCCAGGGCTACCTGCTCGGCCGCCCGGCGCCGATGGACACATTCATTACCGGGTGAGTGGCCCCCGTAGAGCCGGGCTCTGCCCGGCTGGCCTACCGTAGAGCCGGGCTCTGCCCGGCTGCGTTTCAGCGCAACGCCGTGCGGCGCTTCTCATCGATCCACTTGGACGCCTGCGCCGGCTCATAGGCGCGCATCCAGTCCAGCATCGCGTCGATGTCCGAGCCGTACCACAGGTCCGCGCGCTGTTCCGGATGCAGGAAACGCTCTTCGACCATGCGGTCGATCATCCCGATCAGGGGCGCGTAGAAACCGTCCACGTCCAGGAACGCACACGGCTTGTTGCCGATCCCGAGCTGGCGCCAGGTGAGCATCTCGAAGATCTCTTCCATGGTGCCGAAGCCGCCGGGCAGGGCGACGAACGCATCGGAGAGGTCGAACATGCGCGACTTGCGCTCGTGCATCGAGCCGACGATCTCCAGTTCGGTCAAGCCGCGATGGGCCACTTCCCAGTCCGCCAGCTGCTGCGGGATGACCCCGGTGACTTCGCCACCGCCGGCCAGCACGGCATTGGCCACGGTGCCCATCAGGCCGACGTTGCCGCCGCCATAGACCAGGCGCAGGCCGTCGCGGGCAATGCGGTCGCCCAGCGCGATGGCACGTTCGGTGTAGATGGGCTTGCTGCCGGCGTTGGAGCCGCAGTAGACGCAGATGGATTTCATGTGGGGGTCCCTGCTGGAAACCACCCATTATCGCATGGCCCCCCGCGCGCGTTGCGCGCGGAGGTTGGACGGCCCGGTCCCGTCAGGCCGCCTGGGTCTGCTCGCGGTGCGGGCCTTCCTTCAGCGCGCGGCCTACCAGGCCGACCAGCAGGTCCAGCTCTTCGCTGTCGATGCCGAAGTGCGGGGTGAAGCGCAGCGAGTTCTCGCCGCCATGGATCACGTTGATGCCGTGGTGGCGCAGCCATTCCTCGGTGGAGCCCGTGCCGTAGCACTTGAACTGCGGGGCCAGCTCGCACGAGAACAGCAGCCCGGTGCCCTGCACCTTGGTGATCAGCCCGCCCAGCTCGGCCTTGAGCTGTTCCAGCTTGCGCACGGCTTCCTCGCCCCGCGCGCGGATGTTCGCGCGCACTTCCGGGGTGAGCAGCGACAGCGTCGCGCAGGCGACATCGAGCGCGCGCGGGTTGCTGGTCATGGTGTTGCCGTAGATGCCCTTGCGGTACAGCTGCGCGGCATGTTCGGTCACCGCCAGCACCGACAGCGGGTACTGCGCGGCATTCAAGGCCTTGGAATAGGTCTCCATGTCAGGCGCGTCCAGCCCTTCGAAGCCGGGGTAATCCACGATCGACAGCACGCCGTGCGCGCGCAGGCCGGCCTGGATCGAATCCAGCAGCAGCAGGCTGCCGTGCTGGCGGGTCGGCTCGCGCGCCAGTGCGTAGAACGACGGCGGTACGGCGCGACCGGGGTCGCCTTCGCCCATCACCGGCTCCAGGAACACCGCTTCGATGAACCAGTGGTTCTGCTGGGCGTCGGCGAACACCCGCTTCAACGCATCCTCGTCGTAGGGGGCGATGGCGATCACGGTGTCCTCGCCGCGGTAGCTGGCCAGGTGCTGCATGTAAGCCTTGCGGCTGGAATCGGAGTACAGGCCCGGGCGGTCGGTACGGCCGTGGAAGCTGCCCTTGACCACCACCCGCTTGATCTTCGAACCGGCATGGCGGGCGCCCGGGTCGGTCTGCAGCTTGGCATTGACGTCGGCGATGCGCGCGGCCAGGCCGACCGCTTCGGACCCCGAGTTCAGGCACATGAACCTGGCATACGGGCAGCCGCCACGGCGGTGGCCGATCTCGCGGCGCAGGGCCTGGATGAAACGGTGCTGGGACAGGTTCGGCGTCATCACGTTGGCCATCACCTGCGGGGCGGCCATCGCCTCCAGCACCGCCTCCGGGGTGTGGCCGAAGCCGAGCATGCCGTAGCCGCCGGCGTCATACAGCACCGCGCCTTTGAGCGTCACCACCCACGGGCCGCGGGCCGCGAGGGCGACATACGGGGTGACCGCGTCATCGGCATAGAAATTGACGAAGCCGTCCTGCATCGCGTCGACCTGCGCGCGCTCGTCCAGCGGCAGTACGTCGGCGAGATCGGCGCGGACGCGCTCGAATTCGGCGGCGCCCGCCTCCACGGCGGCCAGCAGCTGCGGGTGGCCTGCGGCCAGGCGTTCCAGGGTGGCGTCATCCAGGCCGGCGGTGAGGCGGGTGCCGGGCTGGGCGCGAAGGGGGGCGAGGCGTTCGATGAAGCGCATTGCAGATCTCCTGAAACGATTGGCGGCACGGCGCAAATGCAAAACGCGCGACCGGGGGCGCGCGCCTGGGGCAATGCGGCTCGTGCATCAGACTTCCGGTTCGATGCTATCACGCGGTTTTTCGCGCGATAACCCCGCAAAAAACTGTTGCAAAGCAACATTTTGCGCGACGTTCAATGCTTCTCGCGTTGCCACCGGGAGCCAGTCGTACAATGCGCGACATTGCCTACACGTTGCCGTGCGCTCCCTTGAAGAAGTCCGACTTCCATTACGACCTCCCCGCTGAACTGATCGCCCAGGCCCCACTCGCCGAGCGCTCCGCCAGCCGCCTGATGGTGGTGCCGCAGGCCCCCGGCGCCTTCGAACACCGCCAGGTGCGCGACCTGCCGTCCCTGCTCAACCCCGGCGACCTGCTGGTGTTCAACGATACCCGGGTGATTCCGGCCCGCCTGTTCGGGCAGAAGGCCAGCGGCGGGCGGGTGGAGATCCTGATCGAGCGCCTGCTCGGCGGGCAGCAGGCGCGGGCGCAGGTGGGGGCGAGCAAGTCGCCCAAGCCCGGCAGCCGCATCGCGCTGGATGCCGGTGGCGAGGTCGAGGTGCTGGGGCGCGACGGCGAATTCTATGTGCTGCAGTTCCACGTGCCCGAGCCGCTGGAGCAGTGGCTGCTGCACGCCGGGCGCCTGCCATTGCCGCCGTACATCCAGCGCGAGCCCGGCCTGGACGACCGCGAACGCTACCAGACCGTGTTTGCCCGCGAAGTGGGGGCCGTGGCCGCGCCGACCGCCGGCCTGCACTTCGACGAAGCGCTGCTGGCGGCACTGCAGGACAAGGGCGTTGGTTTCGGCCACGTCACCCTGCACGTGGGCGCCGGCACCTTCCAGCCGGTGCGCGCCGATGACCTGAAGGACCACGTCATGCACCGCGAATGGCTGAACGTGGGCGCCGAGCTGGTCCAGCAGGTGCGTCGCACCCGCGCCGCCGGCGGGCGCGTGATCGGGGTGGGCACCACGGTGGTGCGCGCCCTGGAAAGCGCGATGCGCGAGGGCGAACTGCTGCCCTATGCCGGCGAAACCCAGATCTTCATCACCCCGGGCTACCGGATCCGCAGCGTGGACGCGATGGTGACCAACTTCCACCTGCCGGAAAGCACGCTGCTGATGATGATCTCGGCGTTTGCCGGGCAGGCGAGGGTGTTCGAGGCCTACCGGGCGGCGATCGAGGAGAAGTACCGGTTCTTCAGCTATGGCGATGCCATGTTGCTGTTCCCGCAGGCATGACGCCGGATGGGCTGCCCCGGCACGTCCAGCCGCGCCCGGGTCGGTTTTAGGCGATAATCGAGGATTATTTGCCCCCGATTCCGCCCCGATGTCCCGACTCCAGTTCCAGCTCCAGACCACCGACGGGCGCGCCCGCCGCGGCCGCCTGACCTTCCCGCGCGGGACGGTGGAAACCCCGGCGTTCATGCCGGTCGGCACCTATGGGTCGGTCAAGGGCATCCTGCCGGAGCAGATCCGCGCGCTGGGCGCCGAGATCATCCTGGGCAACACCTTCCACCTGTACCTGCGCCCGGGCCTGGACGTGATCGCCGACCACGGCGGCCTGCACGGCTTCGCGCGCTGGAATGGGCCGATCCTGACCGATTCCGGCGGCTTCCAGGTGTTCTCGCTGGCCCACCGTCGCAAGATCACCGAGCAGGGCGTCACCTTCGCCTCGCCGACCGACGGCGCCCGGGTGTTCCTGGGCCCGGAGGAGAGCATGAAGATCCAGAAGGTGCTCGACTCGGACATCGTGATGATCTTCGACGAATGCACCCCGTACCCGGCCACCGAGCCGGTCGCGCGGACCTCGATGGAGCTGAGCCTGCGCTGGGCCCAGCGCAGCCGCAACGCGCACGACGAACTGGGCAATGATGCGGCGCTGTTCGGCATCGTGCAGGGCGGGGTCCACCACGACCTGCGCAGCCGCTCGGCCGAGGGACTGCAGCAGATCGGCTTCGACGGCTATGCGATCGGCGGCCTGGCGGTGGGCGAGCCCGAGCACGAGCGCAACGCGATGCTCGACCACATGCACCCGATCCTGCCGGCCGACCGCCCGCGCTACCTGATGGGCGTGGGCCGCCCGGAAGACCTGGTCGAAGGCGTCGCCCGCGGCGTGGACATGTTCGACTGCGTGATGCCGACCCGCAATGCCCGCAACGGCCACTATTTCACCTCGTTCGGCACGGTGCGCATCCGCAACGCCCGCTATGAGCGCGACATGGACACCATCGAACCGGGCTGCGGCTGCCACGCCTGCACCAGTGGCTACACCCGTTCGTACCTGCGCCACCTGGACCGCTGCAACGAAATGCTGGCGCCCATGCTCGGCACCATCCACAACCTGTACTACTACGAGAAGCTGATGGCCGACATGCGCGCGGCCATCGCGGCGGGAACCTTCGAGGCCTTCCGCGAGTCCTTCTATGCGGCCCGGGGCATGGCCACGCCGTCGCTGTAAGCGGCCGGCCAGGCCCGGATCCGGCGCGCGGACCCTGCCAAACGGCCCAAGGACGAAGTCCCGGGGGCGTGGCATACTTCGCGGCTGACCCCTTTTTCGCGGCGACACCCGACCCCATGTGGGGAAGGGCGCCTCCCAACCCTAAGGACACACCATGAACCTGATCGCCTTCCTGATTCCCGCCGCCCACGCCCAAGCCGCCGGTGGCCAGCCGCAGGGCATGGGCCTGACCACGCTGCTGTTCCCGATCATCCTGATCGCGATCATGTACTTCCTGATGATCCGCCCGCAGATGAAGCGCCAGAAGGAACACAAGGCGATGCTGGAAAAGATCAAGATCGGCGATGAAGTGCTCACCAACGGCGGCATCGCCGGCACCGTCAAGGGCATTGGCGACAACTTCGTCACCATCGAAGTGGCCGACAACGTGAACATCCGCGTGCAGAAGGGCGCCGTGGGCAACGTGCTGCCGACCGGCACCCTGAAGTCGGCCAACTGAGCCACTCCCTTTCCGAAGCACAACCGCGGCGCCGGGAATGGCGCCGCGCAGGAACCTGGCAATGCTTGAATTTCCACGCTGGAAATACGTCGTCATCCTGATCGTACTCGCGCTCAGCGCGCTGTACGCTCTGCCCAACATCTACCAGAAGGACCCCGCCGTCCAGATCACCGCCAACCGTGGCGGGCAGGTCGATGACGCCCTTCGCGAGCGCGTCCTGGCCGACCTGAAGGTCGCCGGCATCGCCCCGATCGGTGTGGACAGGGAAGGCGAGAGCCTGATCGTGCGCCTGCCGGACCTGCAGACGCAGGCTGCGGCGAGCGCCAAGCTGCGCGACAGCGTGGGCGAGAACTACACGGTGGCCCTGAACCTGGCCTCGACCGTGCCGGACTGGCTGCAGCGCCTGGGCGGTCGCCCGATGGTGCTCGGCCTGGACCTGCAGGGTGGCGTGCACTTCGTGCTGCAGGTGGACCAGAAGGCGGCCGTCGACAAGCGCATGGACGCCTACGCCGAAGACGTGCGCGGCACGCTGCGCGAGTCGCGGGTACCGTTCCAGTCGGTCGAGCGTCGTCCCGACAATGCCATCGTGGCCACGCTGAGCCCGTCCACCGACGACGCCGCCGTGGAGCGTGCCCGCCTGGCCCTGGCCAAGGCGCAGCCGACCCTGGGCTACGACGTGTCCGGCAAGCGCATCACCGTGACCATTCCGGAGACCGAGCTCAGCCAGATCACCAACGGTGCCATCGAGCAGAACATCAACACGCTGCGCAACCGCGTCAACCAGCTGGGCGTGGCCGAGCCGATCATCCAGCGCCAGGGCGCCGACCGCGTGGTCGTGCAGCTGCCCGGCGTGCAGGACACCGCCGAAGCCAAGCGCATGATCGGTGCCACTGCCACCCTGGAATACCGTGCGGTGGTCGATGGCAACGCGCAGGACGCGATCGATTCCGGTCGTATCCCGCCGGAGGCCAAGGTCTACCAGCGCCGTGACAGCGGTGGCCCGATCCTGCTGAACAAGCGCGTGATCGTCACCGGCGACCAGATGGTGGCCGCGCAGGCGGTCAACGATGCCACCACCGGCACGCCGTCGGTCAGCGTGACGCTGAACAGCGTCGGCGGCCAGCGCATGTTCGATTTCACCAGTGCCAATGTCGGCAAGCCGATGGCGGTGGTGTACACCGAGCGCGTGCCGACCGTGACCCTGGTCGATGGCCAGGAAGTGCGCAGCTTCCGGGTCAACGAGGAAGTGATCTCGGTCGCCAACATCAACGGCGTGTTCGGCAAGAACTTCCAGACCACCGGCCTGGAGAAGAAGGAAGCCGAAGACCTGGCCAAGCTGCTGAAGTCCGGCTCGCTGGCCGCGCCGATGGACTTCGTGGAAGAACGCGTGGTCGGTCCGAGCCTGGGTGCGGAGAACGTGGAGCGCGGCATTACCGCGGTGATCTACGCCTTCCTGTTCACCCTGGTGTTCTTCACCGTGTACTACCGCATGTTCGGCCTGATCACTTCGGCCGCGATGCTGTTCAACCTGCTGATCGTGGTCGCGGTGATGTCGCTGTTCGGTGCCACCATGACCCTGCCGGGCTTCGCCGGCCTGGCGTTGTCGGTGGGCCTGTCGGTCGACGCCAACGTGCTGATCAACGAACGCATCCGCGAGGAACTGCGTGCGGGCGTACCGGGCAAGACCGCGATCGTGACCGGTTATGAGCGCGCCAGCGGCACCATCCTGGACGCCAACCTGACCGGCCTGATCGTGGGCGTGGCCCTGTTCGCGTTCGGTACGGGCCCGCTGAAGGGCTTCGCGCTGACCATGATCATCGGTATTTTCGCCTCGATGTTCACTGCGATCACCGTGTCGCGCGCCCTGGCGACGCTGATCTACGGTCGTCGCAAGAAGCTCCAGAACGTGGCCATCTGACGGGACGACTCGCACAATGAAACTGTTTCCGCTGCACATCCTCCCGAACGACACCAAGATCGATTTCATGCGCTGGCGCCATGTCGCCATGGCGGTCACGATCGCGGTGTTCCTGGCCTCGGTTGCCATCATCGGCATCAAGGGCTTCACCTTCGCACTGGACTTCACCGGCGGCACCCTGATCGAAGCGCGCTTCGATCGGCAGATGGACGTCGAAGAGGTCCGCTCGCGGCTGGAAGCCAATGGCTTCGAGGGCACCCAGGTGCAGAGCTTCGGTGGCAACACCGACGTGCTGATCCGCCTGGCCCCGCACGGCGAACATGCACCGGGTACCGGTGCGGCCAGCGCCGAGGACAAGGCCACCGGCGACGCGGTACTCAAGGCGATCACCACCAGCGAGAACCCGGCCACGATCCTGCGCAACGAGTTCGTGGGCCCGCAGATCGGCAAGGACCTGGCGTTGAACGGCCTGTACGCCACGATCTTCATGCTGGCCGGCTTCCTGATCTACATCGGCTTCCGCTTCGAATGGAAGTTCGCGGTCACCGCGAGCATCGTGGCGCTGTTCGACCTGCTGGTGACGCTGGCCTACATGTCGCTGATGGGCCGCGAGTTCGACCTGAACCTGCTGGCCGGCCTGCTGTCGGTGATGGGCTTTGCCATCAACGACATCATCGTGGTGTTCGACCGCGTCCGCGAAAACTTCCGCAGCCTGCGTGCCGAGCCGCTGGAAGTGCTGAACCGCTCGATCAACCAGACGCTGTCGCGTACGGTGATCACCGCGGTGATGTTCTTCCTGTCGGCACTCGCCCTGTACATGTACGGCGGCGCCTCGCTGGAAGGCCTGGCCGAAACCCACATGGTGGGCGCGGTGATCGTGGTGCTGTCCTCGATCCTGGTGGCCGTACCGATGCTGACCATCGGCTTCCTGCGCGTGAGCAAGCAGGACCTGCTGCCGAAGGCGAAGGACATCGAGGCGCTGGAGCGCCGTCCGTAAGGTGTTGCCGGGCCGAGTCCGGCACCCAGGATGACGAAACGCCGGGCATTGCCCGGCGTTTTCGTTTCCGTACCGGGGCGTCGGTTGTGCTGCCTGCCCGCGCGCACTACGATTTCCGGGTTGCGTGCGGCCGTTCCCGTGGCCGCGCCGTTCCTATCGAGGTCTTCATGGTCATCAAACCGCGTGTGCGCGGCTTCATCTGCGTCACTACCCATCCGGTCGGCTGCGACGCGGCCGTCAAGCAGCAGATCGAGTACATCCAGGCGCAGCCGAAGATCCAGAATGGTCCCAAGCGCGTGCTGGTGCTGGGCGCGTCCACCGGCTATGGCCTGGCCGCGCGCATCACGGCGGCGTTCGGCAGCGGGGCGGCCACGCTCGGAGTGTTCTTCGAACGCCCGGGTACGGAAACCAAGCCGGGCACGGCAGGCTGGTACAACTCGGCGGCGTTCCACAAGTACGCTGGCCAGGCCGGGCTGTACGCCAAGAGCGTGAACGGCGATGCGTTCTCCGATGAGGTCAAGGACAAGGTCATCGAGCTGATCCGGCAGGACCTGGGCCAGGTCGACCAGGTGGTGTACAGCCTGGCCGCGCCGCGCCGCAAGCATCCGAAGACCGGTGAGGTGATCAGCTCGACGCTGAAGCCGATCGGTGCGCCGATCACGCTGCGCGGGCTGGATACGGACAAGGAAGTGATCACCGAGACGACGATCGAGCCGGCCACGCCGGAAGAAATCGCCGGCACGGTGGCGGTGATGGGCGGCGAAGACTGGCAGATGTGGATCGACGCGCTGCTGGCGGCCGGGGTGCTGGCAGAAGGCGCCACCACCACGGCGTTCACGTACGTGGGTGAGGAGATCACCCAGGCAATCTACTGGAACGGTTCGATCGGGGCGGCGAAGAAGGACCTGGACGAGAAGGTGAAGGGCATCCGTGCCAAGCTCGCCCCGATTGGCGGCGACGCGCGCGTGTCGGTGCTGAAGGCGGTGGTCACCCAGGCCAGTTCGGCCATCCCGACCATGCCGTTGTACCTGTCGCTGCTGTTCAAGGTGATGAAGGAACGTGGTACGCACGAGGGCTGCATCGAGCAGCTTGATACGCTGTACGACATCCTCTACGGCGGCAAGGAAAGCGGCGCGGCGGCCGATCGCCTGCGCCACCAGCTGCTGGCCGATGGCCGCACGGTGGAGCTGGTGGACGAAGCCGGCCGCCTGCGTGCGGACTACAAGGAAATGGCGCCGGACGTGCAGAGCGAAGTGGTCGCGCTGTGGCCGCAGGTGACCAATGAGAACCTGTACGAGATCAGCGACCTGGCCGGCTACAAGGCCGACTTCCTGCGCCTGTTCGGCTTCGGCGTGGAAGGCGTGGATTACGAAGCGGACGTCACTACCGATGTGGCCATTCCGGACCTGGTCGATATGACCTGAGTCTGGTCTGCTGAAAGGCTGAAAAGCAAAATGCCGCCCGGTCTGGGCGGCATTTTCGTTTCGGGGTTGGCGAGTAGGGCAGCGCCTCCATCCCTACGAGGCTGCCCGCCAACCGACCCCGCGGATGGAAGATCAAGATCAACAGCAGCGACGCAGGGCGTCGCTCTACGGGGTAGGGTCGGTTCCCGAACGACTGCCGATCAGGCTGATCCGCACGGTAACGCATGACCCAAAACGCAGAAGGCTTCGCTTTGGATACTGCTCCCCCAAGGCCACCAACCAACCGTCAAAGGGTCGGCGGGGGTGGGTTTGCGGGACTGTAGAAAACATGGATGTTTTCTACAAGCCCCCATGGATGGGTTAACGGCGTGTCCCGCAAACCCACACCCGCCGGCCCAAAACAGTGAAACCGCAGGCCCCTGCTTTTGCTGTCAGCAATCAACCAAAATCAAAGTTCATCGCAGGCGCGGCAGGCCCCACGAACTCGCCCTGTACGTAATCGACCCCGGCACTGAACAGCAGGCTCATCGAGTTGGCGTCGGCGACGAACTCGGCGATGGTGCGGATGTTGGCCTCCTGCGCGCGCGTGGTGATCTCGCTGATCTTGTCCGCGTTCTCGCGGGTGCGGGCGAAATCGCTGGTGAAGTCGCGGTCCAGCTTGAGGAACTGCGGCTGGAAATGTGCCAGCAGCTGGAACGAGTCCAGGCCCGAACCGAACTGCTCCAGGCCCAGACGGCAGCCCAGCGGCGCCACGTCCGCCAGGAACTGCTGGGCATTGCGCAGGTGAGTGAACACCTTGGCTTCGGGTGCGTGCAGCCACAGCCGCTCGCCGGGAACGCCCTGGGCTTCCAGCTCGCGGCGGATCGTCGCCACCATCTGCGGGTCGTTGAACGACTCCGGAGTGATCTTCACCATCATGTGCGTGGCATGGCCGGCACGCGCGCGCTGGCCGAGAACGCCGATCGCGTGCGCCACCACCCAGCGGTTGATGTCGCCCAGCAGGCCGTGCTCCTCGGCAATCCCCAGGAAGGCGGTCGGGCTCAGCAGTTCGCCGTTGTTGTCCAGGCGCAGGTAGGCCTCGTACAGCTCCAGCGGTTCACCACCCAGGTTCAGCACCGGCTGGTAGTGCAGCTGGAAGCCGTCGCCGGCCAACGCCTCGTTGATCCGCGCCACCCAGCGCTGGATGCGTTCTTCTTCCACCCGGTCCACCGCCGCAGGGTCGAAGATCCGGCTGGTGTTGCCCAGTTCCGATGCCGCCTGCTGGCATTCGGTGGCACGCGCCAGCACCTGGCCGACGCTGGCGATCTTCTCGCCCACCTGCACGCCGCCGATGCTGACCGTCACCGTGGCGGAACGCTCGCCGATGCTGAACACCTGCGAGGCGAAGGCTTCGCGGATCTGGTCGGCCAGTGCTTCGGTGTCCGCGTACGCGCCTTCGGTCAATACCGCCAGGCTGTGCTCGCCGTACCGGGCCACCTGGGCGCGGTCGCCGACCGTGTCGGCCAGGACCTTGGCCAGCGCCGCGATCAGCGCATCGGCCGAATCCAGCCCGATGTCGGGCAGCAGGCGTGCGTAGTGGTCCGGCTCCACCAGCAGCAGGCCGAAGCGGCCTTCGCTGCGACCGGCCTGGGCCACCGCGTTTTCCACGTGCAGCATGAAGGTCTGGCGATTGAGCAGCCCGGTGACCTGGTCGCGCTGGCGCAGGTCCTCGACCTCGCGGGCCAGCTCCGGGTCGAGCTCCATGCGGCGGCGGAACACCACCTGCAGGCAGCTTTCACCCTCGTAGGTCGCCGGCGTGAACTCCATGGTGGCGGCAAACACCGCCCCGTCCTGGTTGCGCGCGTCCACCTGGTACTGCGGCGGCGGCGCTTCGCCCTTGCTGAGCGACTTGAGCAGCTGCTTGAAACCGTCCACGTGCTGCGGCGCCACCATGTCCAGCAGCGAAATGCCTTCCACGTCGTCGAACGCCTCGTACCCGAACATCTCCAGGTAGGCCTCGTTGGCGCGGATGTGCATGCCTTCATGGACGTAGGCGATCGGGTCGCGCGACGAGGCGATCAGCGCGTCGCAGCGGCGCTCGGTTTCGCGCATCTGCGCTTCGATGCGGCGCAGGCCGCGGCGCGCGTGCAGGTCGGTCCACTCGTTGCGGACCACCGCCAGCAGGTGCTCGGGGCGATTGCGCAGGGCCACCGCGCGGACGCCGTTGGCGCTGGCTTCCACCCATTCCGATTCGTTGATCGACTCGGCCAGCAGGATCATCGGGATGTCCTTGCCGCTGGCCGCGATCTGCTGGGTCACCTGCAGCAGCGGAATACTCTGCGCGGGGGCGGCCAGGACCAGGTCGATCGGCTGGCTGCCGATGATCTGGGCCAGCTCCCCGGCGTTGTTCGGGCGCGCCGGGCGCACCGCGATGCCGCTGTTGCGCAGCATGCTGACGATGGTTTCGGCGTTCTCGCCGCTGTCATCCACGATCAGCAGGCGGACGGTGATGTCATTCGCGTTCTGCATTCACTACTCCCCGTACTGCGAACTTGATACACGATGCGTGTGACTTCGTCCATGCCGGCGGCGGCCGCCGGTCACGGAATGTAAGGACGGCTAGACCACCTGGCCGGCCGCGTGGCCGCTGGCCCAGGCCCACTGGAAGTTGTAGCCGCCGAGCCAGCCGGTCACGTCCAGGACCTCGCCGACGAAATGCAGGCCCGCCACCAGCTGCGACTCGAACGTGCTCGACGATACCCTGCGGGTGTCCACGCCCCCCAGCGTGACCTCGGCGGTACGGTAGCCTTCGGTGCCGCTGGCCACCAGCGGGAAGTCCTGCAGCAGGGCCGCAGCCTGGCGCAGCTCGCGCTCGTCGATCTGCCGCACCGGCCGGTCCGGCAGCCAGTGCTCGCACAGGCGCAGCGCCAGCCGTCGCGGCAGGACCTCGGACAATACCGTGCGCAGCTCGGCCGCGCCGCGCTCGCGTTTCATCGTGCGCAGCCACTCTTCGGCATCCTGGCCCGGCAGCAGGTCCAGGCGCAGGTCGTCGCCAGGCTGCCAGAACGAGGAAATCTGCAGGATCGCCGGGCCGCTGATGCCGCGATGGGTGATCAGCATCGAGTTGCGGAATTCCACGTCGTTGCAGCGCGCCGCCACCGGCAGGGCGACCCCGCTCAGGTCGTGGAAGCGCTCCTGGTGCCTGCCGCTCAGGGTCAGCGGAACCAGCCCGGCACGGGTCGGCAGCACCTCATGGCCGAACTGGCGGGCCAGCTCGTAGCCGAAGCCGGTTGCGCCCAGGCTGGGAATCGACAGGCCGCCGGTGGCCACGACCAGCGAGGCGGCGTGGAAATGCCCCTGCGTGGTGTGGACATGGAAGCCATCGGCGCCGCGCTCCACCTTCTCCACGCTGCAGTCGGTACGGATCTGGGCACCGGCGGCGGTGCACTCGTCCACCAGCATGCGCACGATCTGCTTGGAGGAGATGTCGCAGAACAGCTGGCCCAGTTCCTTCTCGTGGTAGGCGATGCCATGCCGCTCCACCATCTCGATGAAGTTCCAAGGCGTGTAGCGGGCCAGCGCCGACTTGCAGAAATGCGGATTGGCCGACAGGAAGTTGGCGGGCGTGGTGCCGGTGTTGGTGAAGTTGCAGCGGCCACCGCCGGACATCAGGATCTTCTTGCCGACCTTGTTGGCGTGGTCGATGACCTGCACCATGCGCCCGCGCCGGCCCGCGGTCAGCGCGCACATCAGTCCGGCAGCGCCGGCGCCGATCACCAGGACATCGCAGCGGATCGTCGTCATCGCCCGGGCTCAGGCCTGCGGCTTGCGCTTGCGCCAGGTCGGAGTGACGGTCAGGTGCGCCGTGTCGGACATCAGCTGGACCTCGCCATCCTGGATAAGCACGCTCCAGTTCATCGTGCGCTCGATCTTCGAGCCCCATTCGGTGACGAACTCGCCCGGCAGGTCCATGACCTCGAGCAGCGACAGCTTGTTCAAAGCGGCACCATTGCGCTTCCACCAGGTGTCGGTGAGGTGGCTGCTGCCATACATCACCAGCTGCACCGCGCGGGCGCGCCCGCTGGCCTTGCGCAGGCGCGACTCATCGGGTTGGCCCAGCTCGATCCACAGCTCGATGTCGCCGGTGTAGTCCCGGCGCCAGAGGTCCGGCTCGTCATCCACGCTCAGGCCCCGGCCGAATTCGAGCCGGTCGTCCGCGTTCAGCGCGAACGCCAGCAGCCGCACCATCAGGCGTTCGTCGGTCTCGGAAGGGTGCTGGGCCAGGGTCAGGCTGTGGCTGGCGTAGTAACCGCGGTCCATGTCGCTGATCTGCAGCTCGGCCTTGCGGATGGTGGCGGTGAGGGCCATGGGGGTACCGTAAACAAAGAGCGCCATGATAATGCGTGGGCCATGCACCCGTCCGATCCAATCCACGGCCACGTTGCCGCCAGTCGCCTGCAGCTCGCTCCCGGTCCGTGGACGTGCCTGCTGGACGGGCTGTGCGCGCGGTTTCCGCAGGTCGACCGCGCCCAGTGGCAGGACCGCTTCGCGCGCGGGCGTGTGCTGGACGGGCAGGGCAGGGCGCTGGCGGCCGACGCGCCGTGGCGGGTGGGCAGCGAGATCCAGTACTTCCGTGAGGTGGCCGACGAAGCGGATATTCCCGCCCGCGAGGCGATCCTGCACCTCGACGACCACCTGCTGGTGGCCGACAAGCCGCATTTCCTGCCGGTGACGCCGGCCGGGGGATACGTAAGGCAGACCCTGTTGGCGCGCCTGGTGGCCCGCACCGGCAACCCGGCACTGGTGCCGCTGCACCGGCTGGACCGCCTGACGGCAGGCCTGGTGCTGTTCTCGACGCGTGCGGAGACACGCGACGCCTACCAGCGGCTGTTTCGTGAGCGGCGCATCGACAAGACCTATGAAGCGCTGGCCCCGGCCTTGCCCGGGTTGGCCTTTCCGCTGGAGCGGCACAGCCAGCTGGTGCCCGGGGAGCCGTTCTTCCGGATGGCGGAGGCACCGGGCGCCCCCAACGCCCGGACCCGGATCGAGGTGATCGACGCCAACGGGCCGGAGTGGCGTTACCGGTTGCACCCGGAAACCGGCCGCAAACACCAGCTGCGGTTGCACATGGCCGCGCTGGGCGCCCCGATCCGCGGCGATGACCTGTACCCGCAGTTGCGGCCGCCGGCGGCAGGAGCGCCGGAACAGCCCCTGCAGCTGCTGGCGCAGGCGCTGGCGTTCAAAGACCCCCTGACCGGCCACCCCCGGCGATTCACCAGCCAACAGACCCTCGACCAGGCAGCGTAGAGCCACGCCCTGCGTGGCTGCGCGGGGGAACCTGGCCCCAAGGGCAGCCACGCAAGGCGTGGCTCTACGGCCGGAACACGCCCGCGTCCAGCATTCTTTAGGGTCCTCTCGCTCCCCGTTTTGCTGAAATTAAGTCTGGAAATACATGAATAGGGGCATCCAATTCGTGTACGATTCCCCAATCCCTTGTCCTGTCAGGCGGGACGGGGGAGATGGCTGAATCACGTGGCTATCGCTTTTTCGGTAAAAGGCGAGTATCGTCCCCCACACTGTGTTTGCTAGGGTCACCGTGAATCGTGGCCTGGTGCAGTTGATCTCACGATCCGCTCATCGATCCGCTTTACCAACGCCTGCAACTCAGTCTCGGCCCCGATCTCCGGCGGCCGCGATTATTTTCAACTTATGTTCCAGGAGTTTGTATATGTCTGATCGTCAGACCGGCACTGTCAAGTGGTTCAACGACGCCAAGGGCTTCGGCTTCATCACCCCGGAAAGCGGCCCGGACCTGTTCGTGCACTTCCGCGCCATCCAGGGCACCGGCTTCAAGTCGCTGCAGGAAGGCCAGAAGGTCACCTTCGTCGCCGTGCAGGGCCAGAAGGGCATGCAGGCTGACCAGGTGCAGGCGGCTTAATTGCCCCTGCAACCGTAAGGTTGCCGAAAACGCCGGAAGCGAAAGCTTCCGGCGTTTTTTATTGCGCGCTGCATACGCCACGCCGGGTAGCATGGCGCTTTGCCTGAGCGGACCGTTCGATGATCAAGGTGCACCATCTGGACCACTCGCGTTCGCAACGCGTGCTGTGGATGCTTGAAGAGCTCAACCTGCCGTACCAGCTGGTCAACTACCAGCGCGACGCCACCACCTGGCTGGCCCCACAGGCGCTGCGCGACATCCATCCGCTGGGCAAGTCGCCTGTGCTGCAGGACGATGCCCTGGTCCTGGCCGAGTCCGGCGCGATCCTGGAATACCTGGCCGACCGCTACGACAGCGGGCGCGTGCTGTCCCCCGAACCCATGCCTGCCCAGGCCGCCGAGCGCGTGCGCTACCGTTACTGGATGCACTACGCCGAAGGCTCGGCGATGCCGCCGCTGCTGATGAGCCTGGTGTTCGCGCGGGTGCGCAAGGCGCCGATGCCGTTTTTCGCCAAACCGATCGCCCGCGGTATTGCCGACAAGGTGATGAAGACCTTCGTTGGCCCGCAGTTGAAGCTGCACCTTGACTGGATGGAGCGCGAACTGGGCGCGGCCCCGTGGTTCGCGGGCGAGCGCTTCACCGCCGCCGACATCCAGATGAGCTTCCCGATCCAGGCCGCCGCATCCCGTGCCGGCAGCATGGAACGCTACCCGAAGCTGCAGGCGTTCCTGGCCCGCATCGAGCAGCGCCCGGCCTACCAGCGCGCGGTCGAACGCGGCGGCCCGCTGGACCTGGGGGCAGGCGCGGCGTGAGCTTGCGGGCGCGGCCCGCTGCCCCCACCTTTGGGGGATGAACACCGAACCGCTGCGCTTCGACAACCGTTTCATCCAGGATCTTCCCGGCGACGAGGAGACCGGCCCCCGCGTGCGTGACGTGCGCGGGGCTGTCTGGTCGGCGGTGGTGCCCACGCCGGTCGCCGCGCCTACGCTGCTGGCGTATTCGCCCGAGCTGGCGGCGCAGCTGGGATGGGGGCCGGACCTGCTGGAGAGTGCGGATTTTGCGCGTGTGTTCGGGGGCAACGCCCTCTATGAAGGCATGCAGCCCTGGGCCGCCAACTACGGTGGCCACCAGTTCGGCCACTGGGCGGGGCAGCTCGGCGACGGCCGCGCCATTTCGCTCGGCGAACTGCTGGCGCCGGATGGCCTGCGCTGGGAGCTGCAGCTGAAGGGGGCAGGGCGGACGCCGTACTCGCGCGGGGCAGACGGCCGCGCCGTGCTGCGCTCGTCGATCCGTGAATTCCTCTGCAGCGAAGCCATGCATCACCTGGGCGTGCCGACCACGCGCGCGCTTTCCCTGGTGGGGACCGGCGAGAGCGTCGTGCGCGACATGTTCTACGACGGTCATCCTGCTGCGGAACCGGGCGCCGTGGTGTGCCGGGTGGCGCCCTCGTTCCTGCGCTTTGGCAGCTTCGAACTGCCCGCATCGCGCGGCGACAGCGCGCTGCTTCGACAGCTGGTCGACTTCTGCATCGCGCGCGATTTCCCCGAACTGGCCGACGCCGGTGCCGAACGCCATGCGCAATGGTTCGCGCAGGTCTGCGAGCGCACCGCCGTGCTGGTCGCGCACTGGATGCGGGTGGGTTTCGTGCATGGCGTGATGAACACCGACAACCTGTCCATCCTCGGGCTCACCATCGACTACGGCCCGTATGGCTGGGTGGATGACTACGATCCGGACTGGACTCCGAACACCACTGATGCGCAGGGCCGGCGTTACCGGTTCGGCACGCAGCCCCAGGTGGCGTACTGGAACCTGACCCGGCTGGCCCAGGCGCTGTCGCCGCTGTTCGATGACGTGGCGCCGCTGCATGCCGGGCTGGCACGGTTCCAGGCCGTGCATGCGCGATGCGAGCGCGACGATACCGCGGCCAAGCTGGGCCTGGACGCGTGCCGCGACGCCGACGACCTGGCCTTGATGGCCGACTGGCTGCAGATCCTGCACGACGGCGAGATGGACATGACCCTGGCGTTCCGCGGCCTGATCGATTTCGATCCGCAGGCGCCGGACGTGGCGGTGCTGGAGGAGGCGTTCTACAGCGCCGACCGCCGCGCCGGCGTGTTGCCGGCGCTGCAGGGCTGGCTGCAGGGGTATGCGCAGCGCCTGCAGTCCGACCGCCTGGATCCCGCGCAGCGCCGGCAGCGCATGGGCGCGGCCAATCCGGTGTACGTGCTGCGCAACTGGTTGGCGCAGGAGGCGATCGAGCTGGCCGAGCAGGGCGACCTCAGCGGCGTGCATGCGTTGCAGGACGTATTGCGCCGTCCCTACGAGGTCCAGCCCGGGCGCGATCACTACGCCGGCAAGCGGCCGGAGTGGGCGCGCGACAAGGCCGGCTGCTCGATGCTGTCCTGCAGTTCCTGAGTCCGGAGGGCTTCGGCCCGACCCGGCAAAGCCGCCTGCACGGTGATCCGGGCCGGTCGGGTTACCCTATGCCACCCTTTGTTGCTGCATGACCATGACCGATTCTTCGACTCCCGTCCCGACCTGGGCCGGCCGCCTGCGCGACGTCTCCGATTTCCCCAAGCCCGGCATCCTGTTCAAGGACATCATGCCGCTGCTGGCCGACGGCGCGGATTTCGCGGCGGCGATCGACGCGATGGTGGCGCCGTGGCGCGATGCGCGCCTGGATGCGGTGATGGGCATCGAGTCGCGCGGCTTCATCCTCGGCGCGGCGATGGCACGGGTGCTGGGCGTGGGGTTCGTGCCGGTGCGCAAGCCGGGCAAGCTGCCGGGGCGCACCTTGAAGCAGGAGTACACGCTGGAATACCGCACCGACAGCATCGAAGTGCATGCCGACGCGTTGCCGGCCGGTGCACGCGTGCTGGTGGTGGACGACGTGCTGGCCACCGGCGGCACGCTGCTGGCGGCGCTGTCGCTGGCGCGGCAGCTGCAGGTCGACGTGGTCGGCGCCGCCGTGCTGGTCGAGCTGGCCGGCCTGGGCGGCCGTGAGCGCTGGACCCGCGACGTGCCGCTGCTGGCCAACCTGGTGTATTGATATCCCGAGGACACGCATGGCGTGTCCCTACGCGTGCTTGGCGCGTTCGCTTACATCTTGCGTACGCGGAACCGCCGGCCCTTGATCTTGCCGGCTTCCAGGCGCGCGATCGCCTTGCCGGCATGCTCGCGGGCAATCGCCACGTACGAACGCGTGGCATAGATGTCGATCTTGCCGATCGCCTTCGCCGACAACCCGGCCTCGCCGGTGAGCGCGCCGAGGATGTCGCCCGGGCGCAGTTTGTCGGTCTTGCCGCCATCGATGCGCAGCGTTTCCATCGCCGCCTGCGGCAGCACCGCCGGGCGGGCGGTGGCCAGCGGGGTTTTCTGCCAGTCCAGCGGCTTGCCCTGCGCCGCTTCCAGCGCGTCGGCGCGGTTGCGTTCGCGGCCGGTCACCAGGCTGATGGCCAGCCCGGTCGCGCCGGCACGGCCGGTCCGGCCCACCCGGTGCTCGTAGGTTTCGATATCAGTGGGCAGCTCGTAGTTGATCACCGCCGCCAGGTCCTGCACGTCCAGCCCGCGCGCGGCCACGTCGCTGGCCACCAGCACGTTGCAGCTGCGGTTGGCGAAGCGCACCAGCACTTCGTCGCGGTCGCGCTGTTCCATCTCGCCGTGCAGCGGCAGCGCGGAGAAACCGAACTCCTGCAGCGACACCGCTACGTCGTCGACATCGCGGCGGGTGTTGCAGAACACCACGGTCGATTCGGGGTTGTACTTCAGCAGCAGCCCGGCCAGCGCCTTCTGCTTGCTGGCCAGGTCCACCTCGCAGAACAGGTGGCGGATCGCGGGCGCATGGTCGGCGCCTTCCACGGTCACTTCCACCGGATCGCGCAGCAGCACCCGCGCGATCTCGCGGATTTCATCGGGGTAGGTGGCAGAGAACAGCAGGGTCTGCCGGTCCTTGCTGGTGCGTCCAGCGATCTCGCGGATGGGCTCTTCGAAGCCCATGTCGAGCATGCGGTCGGCTTCGTCCAGCACCAGCGTGGTCACCCCGCCCAGTTTCAGCGCGCGCTTGCGGCCCAGTTCCTGGATGCGGCCGGGGGTTCCGACCACGACATGCGGGTCATGCGCTTCCAGCGAGGCCAGCTGCGGGCCCAGCGGCATGCCGCCGGTCAGCACCACCAGCTTCAGGTTGGGGATGCCGGTGGCGAGCTTGCGGATCTGCTTGCCGACCTGGTCGGCCAGTTCGCGGGTCGGGCACAGCACCAGCGCCTGGGCGCGGATGACCGCCGGGTCCAGCGCCTGCAGCAGCCCCAGGCCGAAGGCGGCGGTCTTGCCGCTGCCGGTCGGGGCCTGGGCGATCAGGTCGCGGCGCGCCAGGATCGCCGGCAGCGCCTGCGCCTGCACGGGGGTCATCTGGGTATAGCCCAGCGCGTCGATGCCCGCCGCCAGCGAGGCCGACAGGGGCAGTTCGGAGAATTCGTTCATGCCACATTCTACCCGTTCGGGCTGCCGCGGGCGACGCCGCGCACCGCCAGCCCGTACAATGGCGGGATGCCTCTGATTACTCTGCAAAACGTCGACTTCAGCGTCGGCGGCCCGCTGTTGCTGGAAAAAGCCGAACTGTCGATCGAACCGGGCGAGCGCATCGCCCTGATCGGCCGCAACGGCGCTGGCAAATCGACCCTGCTCAAGCTGCTCTCCGGCGACCACAAGCCCGACGATGGAGAAGTGCGCGTGCAGCAGGGGGTGCGCATCACCCGCCTGGAACAGGAAGTGCCGCACGGCGCCGCCGGCAGCGTGTTCGACGTGGTCGCCGACGGCCTCGGCGAGCTCGGCCAGTGGCTGGCCGAGTTCCACCACCTCAGCGTGGCCGACGAGTTCGACGGTGATGCGCTGTCGGCGGTGCAGGCCAAGATCGATGCCGCCAACGGCTGGGGCCTGGACCAGCGGGTCAGCGAAACCCTGACCAAGCTCGACCTGGACGGCGATGCCGAGTTCGCCCGCCTGTCCGGCGGCATGAAGCGCCGGGTGCTGCTGGGCCGCGCCCTGGTTTCGGCGCCGGACCTGCTGCTGCTGGACGAACCGACCAACCACCTGGACATCGAAGCGATCGACTGGCTGGAAATGTTCCTGAAGAACTGGAACGGCAGCGTCGTGTTCGTCACCCATGACCGTCGCTTCCTGCGCGCATTGGCGACCCGCATCGTCGAGATCGACCGCGGCCAGGTCACCAGCTGGCCGGGCGACTGGGCCAACTACGAGCGCCGCCGCGAGGAGCGACTGAACGCGCAGGCGCAGGAAAACGCGCGCTTCGACAAGCTGCTGGCGCAGGAGGAAGTCTGGATCCGCCAGGGCATCAAGGCCCGGCGTACCCGTGACGAAGGACGCGTGCGCCGCCTCAAGGCGATGCGCAACGAGCGCTCGCAGCGCCGCGAGCTTGGCGGCAACGTGCGCATGGAAGCGTCGCAGGCGGAGAACTCCGGCAAGAAGGTCATCGACGTCAAGGACATCTCGTTCGCGTTCGGTGAGCGGGTGATGGTCAAGGACTTCAGCACCACCATCCTGCGCGGCGACCGCATCGGCCTGATCGGACCCAACGGCAGCGGCAAGACCACGCTGCTCAAGCTGCTGCTGGGCGACCTGGCGCCGGACAGCGGCGAAGTGCGCGCCGGCACCAACCTGCAGATCGCCTACTTCGACCAGTACCGTTCGGTGCTTCGCGAGGACTGGACCGCGATCGAGAACGTGGCCGAAGGCCGCGACTTCCTCGAGGTCAACGGCAAGCGCAAGCACGTGCACGCCTACCTGCAGGATTTCCTGTTCACCCCCGAGCGCGCGCGTGCGCCAATCACCCGCCTGTCCGGTGGCGAGCGCAACCGCCTGCTGCTGGCCAAGCTGTTCGCGCAGCCGTCCAACCTGCTGGTGATGGACGAACCGACCAACGACCTCGACGTGGAAACGCTGGAGCTGCTTGAAGAGCTGCTCGGCGACTACACCGGCACCTTGCTGCTGGTCAGCCATGACCGTGACTTCCTGGACAACGTGGTCACCTCCACCATGGTGATGGAAGGCGATGGCGTGGTCGGCGAGTACGTCGGTGGCTACAGCGACTGGCAGCGGCACGTGGCGCGGGTGGAAGCGGCAACGGCCGCGGCGCCGGTGCCTGCGGCCAGGCCGGCTGCCGCGCCGGCAGCCTCGGTGGCACCGGCGACACCCAGGCGCAAGCTCAGCTTCAAGGACCAGCGTGAGCTGGAGCAGCTGCCGTTGAAGATCGAAACGCTGGAAAAGGATGTCGAAGGCCTGACCGCCGCGATGAACGATCCCGCGTTCTACCAGCGCAGCGCGCCGGACATGGCGGCGCATACCCAGAAGCTGGGGGCGGTGCAGGCTGAACTGGATGCGGCGTACAAGCGGTGGGAAGAGCTGGATTCCTGATCTGCGGCTTCGGCGGGTCCACACGTCGGTCCCGGTGTCGGGAGCGGCGTTGGAATGCCTTCGGATGCCCTGGCCGCGCTGCGCGCGGTGGACACGCATGGCGCGTCCCTACGAACCGCTACGCGCACAGGCCGATGGCGTTGGATCGTAGCGACACGCCATGCGTGTCCCACGGAATCCGTGGGATCACACGCATGGCGCGCAGATCATTTGACCCCGTGCAGGTCCCGCAGCTGGCTCGGTCGCGATCCAAAATACGCGGCCAGGTCGGCAATGTCCTGGTCGCTCAGGTCCGCCGCCTGCGGGGTCATCAGCGCATGCTGGCGATCCCCCGAACGGTAGGCCTGCAGGGCATGCGCCAGATAGTCGCCGTACTGCCCGCCCAGTTTGGGGTAGGTCGGGTCGATCGGGTTGTTGCCGTCGACGCCGTGGCAGTCGATGCAGCTCTGGTTGGTGGCCTTGCTGCGGACCTGGGCGCGGCCCTGGCCCTGGGCAATGCGGCCGGTGGGCAGGCCGGCGGATGAGCCCGACCCATGCTCGCCACTGGCGTGGCCCGGGTCGGCGGCGGAATCTGCGCTGTTTTCCACCTGCGACTGCGAGCACGCAGCCAGCAGCAGAGTAACGGACAGGGCGATGGCGTAACGCTTGAACGGCGTGGCTTTCGTCATGAGCGCGCTTATTTGACGGTGGACAGGTAAACAGCGAGATCGGCGATCTCCTGTTCGCTGAAACTCATCGACTGCGCCTGCATCGTCGGATGCCGGCGCTTGCCCTGGCGGTACTCGCTCAGCGCCTGGCTGAGGTACTGCTGGGTCTGCCCACCGATCTTCGGTACCCGGTAACTGGGGTAGGCGTTCTTGTAGCCGGTGATGCCGTGGCACCCCTGGCAGGTGTAGGCCAGCACCCGGCCGTTGTCGAACTGCCCGGTGAGGGCCGGGGCGGCGGGCGCGGCTGCCGGGGCAGCGGCGGGTGGGGCGGGAACTGCGGGTACGGCAGGTGCGGCCTGGACGGCAACCCCGAAGGGCAGGAGGACGGCCAGAGCAAGACAAGCGGCGAGCGGCTGCGGGCGCATGATGTCGTTTCCGGTATACGGGTTCTGGTCGTTCCGGCGTGGGGTACGGAACTGACCCGAGTATAGCCTGCGTTTTCATCTAGCTGAAACCGGGCATTGCCGACAAGCGGCTGCAGGTCACCATGACCTTTGGGATATGGTGTTGTCGTGACGTGGTGCATTACTTTGCTACCACACCTGCCCACGCATCCTTCAGGGACACGACGATGTTGCGAATCTCTCTTCTGCCCGGCCGCACCGGAACCTGCGCCGCCGCGCTGCTCATCACCACGACGCTGCTGCTCGGCGGCTGCGGGGCCGGCGGCCCGGCCGGCGAGGCGTCCGCGGCTGAAAAGGACGCCAAGGCCGAAAAAGCGCCCGAAGCGGTGCCGGTCGAAGCGGTGGCGGCGAGCCGCCGCGCGGTCGCGGCCAGCTACACCGGCACCGCCGCGCTGGAAGCGCGCGCCGAATCGCAGGTGGTGGCCAAGACCTCCGGCGTGGCGCTCGCGGTGCTGGTCGAGGAAGGACAACAGGTCCGCGCCGGCCAGCCGCTGGTGCGGCTGGACCCGGACCGCGCACGCCTGGCGGTGGCGCAGAGCGAAGCGCAGATGCGCAAGCTGGAAAACAGCTATCAGCGCGCCAACCGGCTGGTCGACCAGCAGATGGTCAGCGCCGCCGACGTCGACCAGCTGCGCTACGACCTGGAAAATGCGCGCGCGCAGTACCGCCTGGCGACGCTGGAGCTGTCCTACACCACGGTGGTGGCGCCGATCTCCGGCGTGATCGCTTCGCGGTCGATCAAGACCGGCAACTTCGTGCAGATCAACACGCCGATCTTCCGCATCGTCGACAACTCGCGGCTGGAAGCCACCCTCAACGTGCCCGAGCGCGAGCTGGCCACGCTGCGGCCCGGCCAGCCGGTGACGCTGGTGGCCGACGCGCTGCCCGGCAAGTCCTTCCCGGGCACGGTCGATCGCATTTCCCCCGTGGTCGACGCCGGCAGCGGCACCTTCCGCGTGGTCAGCGGCTTCGGCGAAGACGCCGCCGGCCTGCAGCCAGGCATGTTCGGGCGCATCCGCATCGACTACGACCAGCGCGCCGATGCCCTGGTGGTCCCGCGCCTGGCCCTGCTCGATGATGGCGATCCGGCGGTGTTCCGCGTGCGCGACGGCAAGGTGGCGCGGGTGCCGATCAAGCTCGGCTACGCCGAAGGCCCGTGGGTGGAAATCCGCGACGGGCTGGCGGTCGGCGACAGGGTGGTCACCGCCGGCAAGGTCGCCCTGCGCGACGGCACGGCGGTGCAGGTGATCGGCGACAAGCCGGCACCGGCCGTGGCCAGCAAGGCCGCACCGGCCAAGGCGGAGACCCGTCAATGAGTTCCGCCGGCCACGATCACGGCAGCGAACCGCACCCGGGCGACCACCCGGGCGCAACCGGCGGCGGACTGGTGGAGTTCGCCACCCGCCGCCGCGTCACCATTTTCATGTTCATGATCACGCTCGTGCTGTTCGGGCTGATCGCACTCGGCAACCTCAAGGTCAACCTGCTGCCCGACCTGAGCTATCCGACCCTGACCGTGCGCACCGAATACACCGGTGCGGCGCCCAGCGAAATCGAAACCCTGATCACCGAGCCGGTTGAGGAAGCGGTGGGCGTGGTCAAGAACCTGCGCAAGCTCAAGTCGATTTCGCGCACCGGGCAGAGCGACGTGGTGCTGGAGTTCGCCTGGGGCACCAACATGGACCAGGCCAGCCTGGAGGTGCGCGACAAGATGGAAGCGCTGAACCTGCCACTGGAGGCCAAGGCCCCGGTGCTGCTGCGCTTCAATCCGTCCACCGCGCCGATCATGCGGCTGGTGATCGCGGCCAAGGGCGATCCTGCCAGCGATGCCGACGCCGTGCGCCAGCTCACCGCGCTGCGCCGCTATGCCGACGAGGACCTGAAGAAGAAACTCGAACCGGTGGCCGGCGTGGCCGCGGTGAAGGTGGGCGGCGGCCTTGAAGACGAGATCCAGGTCGACATCGACCAGCAGAAGCTGGCCCAGCTCAACCTGCCGATCGACAACGTCATCAAGCGGCTGAAGGAAGAGAACATCAACATTTCCGGCGGGCGCCTGGAGGAAGGCTCGCAGCGCTTCCTGGTGCGCACCGTCAACCAGTTCGCCGACCTGGAAGACATCCGCAACCTGCTGGTGACCACCCAGAGCAGCACCGGCAGCGCTGCGGACGCGGCCATGCAGCAGATGTTCGCCATTGCCGCGTCGACCGGTTCGGATGCCGCCGTCGCTGCCGCCTCGGCAGCGCAGAGTGCATCCAGCAGCAGCTCGACCAACATCGCCAACGGCGTGCCGGTGCGCCTGAAGGACGTGGCCACGGTGCGCCAGGGCTACAAGGAACGCGAAGCGATCATCCGTCTGGGCGGCCGCGAAGCGGTGGAGCTGGCGATCTACAAGGAGGGCGATGCCAACACCGTCGCCACCGCCGAAGCGCTGCGCGCGAAACTCGAGCAGATCAAGGCGCAGATCCCCGGCGACGCCGAGCTGACCACCATCGAAGACCAGTCGCGCTTCATCGAACACGCGATCAGCGACGTCAAGAAGGATGCGGTGATCGGCGGCCTGCTGGCGATCCTGATCATCTTCCTGTTCCTGCGCGATGGCTGGAGCACCTTCGTGATCAGCCTGTCGCTGCCGGTCTCGATCATCACCACGTTCTTCTTCATGGGCCAGCTGGGGCTGAGCCTGAACGTGATGTCGCTGGGCGGGCTGGCACTGGCCACCGGCCTGGTGGTGGACGATTCGATCGTGGTGCTGGAAAGCATCGCCAAGGCGCGCGAGCGTGGCCTCGGGGTGCTGCAGGCCGCCATCGTCGGCACCCGCGAGGTCAGCATGGCCGTGGTCGCCTCGACCCTGACCACCATTGCGGTGTTCCTGCCGCTGGTGTTCGTCGATGGCATCGCCGGGCAGCTGTTCCGCGACCAGGCCTTGACCGTGGCCATCGCCATCGCGATCTCGCTGCTGGTGGCGATGACCCTGATCCCGATGCTGAGCTCGCTGAAGGGTCGGCCGCCGCTGGCGTTCCCGGAAGAGCAGGCGCAGGCCGCCTGGCAGCCGCAACAGCGCTGGCTGAAGCCGGTGGCCGGAAGCCGCCGCGGGCTGGGCGCACTGCTGCGCTGGACCGTGTTCGGCATCGCCTGGATGGTGGTGAAGCTGTGGCGCGGACTCACCGCGGTGATCGGTCCGGTGATGCGCAAGGCCAGCGACCTGGCGATGAAGCCGTACTCGGGCGCCGAACGTGGCTACCTGCGGCTGTTGCCGAGCGCGCTGGCCCATCCCGGCAAGGTGCTGGGTCTGGCCGGGCTGGCCTTCGTCGCCACCCTGGCCGTGGTGCCGATGCTGGGCGCGGACCTGATCCCGCAGCTGGCCCAGGATCGGTTCGAGATGACCGCCAAGCTGCCGGCCGGCACGCCGCTGAAGCAGACCGATGCGCTGGTGCGCGAGCTGCAGCTGGCGCATGCCAAGGACGACAGCATCACCTCGTTGTATGGCGTCAGCGGCAGCGGTACGCGGCTGGATGCCAGCCCGACCGAGAGCGGCGAAAACATCGGCAAGCTGACCGTGGTCATGGCCGACGGCGGCAGTGCGCGCACCGAGGCGGCGATCACCGAGCGCCTTCGCGACTCGATGCGCGGCCACCCGGGCGTGCAGGTCGACTTCGCGCGGCCGGCGTTGTTCAGCTTCTCCACGCCGCTGGAAGTGGAACTGCGCGGCCAGGACATGGCCACGCTGGAACGCGCCGGTCAGGCCTTGGCTGCGCGCCTGCGCAGCAATCCGCACTACGCCGACGTGAAGTCGACCGTGGAAGAGGGCTTCCCCGAAATCCAGATCCGCTTCGACCAGGAACGTGCCGGCGCACTCGGCCTGACCACGCGGCAGATCGCCGATGTGGTGGTCAAGAAGGTGCGCGGTGACGTGGCCACCCGTTACAGCTTCCGCGACCGCAAGATCGACGTCCTGGTCCGTGCGCAGGAAGGCGACCGTGCCAGCGTGGAAAGCATCCGCCGCCTGATCGTCAACCCGGGCAGCACGCGCCCGGTGACGCTGGACGCGGTGGCCGAAGTGGTCGCCACCAACGGTCCGAGCGAGATCCATCGCGCCGACCAGACCCGCGTCGCGGTGGTCTCGGCCAACCTGCGCGACATCGACCTGGGCGGCGCCGTGCGCGAAGTGCAGGACATGGTGGCCAAGGATCCGCTGGGTGCCGGCGTTGGCATGCATATCGGCGGGCAGGGCGAGGAGCTGGCCGAATCGGCGCGCTCGCTGATCTTCGCCTTCGGCCTGGCGATCTTCCTGGTGTACCTGGTGATGGCCTCGCAGTTCGAATCGCTGCTGCATCCGTTCGTGATCCTGTTCACCATCCCGCTGGCGCTGGTCGGCGCGATCCTGGCGCTGATGCTCACCGGCAAGCCGATCTCGGTGGTGGTGTTCATCGGCCTGATCCTGCTGGTCGGCCTGGTGACCAAGAACGCGATCATCCTGATCGACAAGGTCAACCAGCTGCGCGAGGCCGGGGTGGCCAAGCACGAAGCGCTGGTGGAAGGCGCGCGCTCGCGCCTGCGGCCGATCATCATGACCACGCTGTGCACGCTGTTCGGGTTCCTGCCGCTGGCGGTGGCGATGGGCGAGGGCGCGGAAGTGCGCGCGCCGATGGCGATCACCGTCATCGGTGGCCTGCTGGTGTCCACCCTGTTGACCCTGCTGGTGATCCCGGTGGTGTACGACCTGCTGGATCGCCGCGGCGATGCCTACTACCGCGAGCGGGGCCGCCAGCATGCGCACCGGGGCGCGGCGGTCGGACCGGCCGGCGACGCGGCACAGGAGCCGGCATGAGCATCGCCGAGTTTTCCATCCGCCGTCCCATCACCACCATCATGTGCTTCGTCTCGCTGGTGGTGGTGGGGCTGATCGCCGCGTTCCGGCTGCCACTGGAGGCGCTGCCGGACATCTCGGCGCCGTTCCTGTTCGTGCAGGTGCCTTACACGGGTTCTACCCCGGAAGAAGTCGAGCGCACCATCATCCGACCGACCGAAGAAGCGCTGGCGACAATGACCGGGATCAAGCGCATGCGCTCCCAGGCCACCTCCGAAGGTGCCAGCATCTTCATCGAATTCAGCGACTGGGATCGCGACATCGCCATCGCCGCCTCCGACGCGCGCGAGCGCATCGATGCGATCCGCTCCGACCTGCCCGACGACCTGCAGCGCTACAACGTGTTCAAGTGGTCCAGCAGCGACGAGCCGGTGCTGAAGGTGCGCCTGGCCAGTGCCACCGATCTCACTGGCGCGTACGACATGCTGGACCGCGAGTTCAAGCGGCGCATCGAACGCATTCCCGGGGTGGCGCGGGTGGAGATCTCGGGCGCGCCGCCGAACGAGGTTGAAATCGCGATCAGTCCCGATCGGCTGACCGCGCACAACCTGAGCATCAACGAACTGAGCGAGCGCCTGCGCACGCTGAACTTCTCGATCTCGGCCGGGCAGATCGACGACAACGGCCAGCGCGTGCGGATCCAGCCGGTCGGCGAAATCACCGACCTGCAGGAGCTGCGTGAGCTGGTGATCGACACCAAGGGCCTGCGCCTGGGCGACATCGCCGAGATCCGGCTCAAGCCCACGCGGATGGCCTACGGCCGTCGCCTGGACGGCAATCCGGCGGTGGGCCTGGACATCTACAAGGAGCGCAGCGCCAACCTGGTGGAGGTGTCGCGCGCGGCGCTGGCCGAAGTCGAATCGATCCGCAAGCAGCCGTCGATGCGCGACGTCAACATCCGGGTGATCGACAACCAGGGCAAGACGGTGACCTCGTCGCTGCTGGAACTGGCCGAGGCCGGTGCGGTAGGCCTGCTGCTGTCGGTGACGGTCCTGTTCTTCTTCCTGCGCCACTGGCCGTCCACGCTGATGGTGACGCTGGCGATCCCGATCTGTTTCGTGATCACCCTCGGCTTCATGTACTTCGTCGGGGTCACGCTCAACATCCTGACCATGATGGGCCTGCTGCTGGCGGTGGGCATGCTGGTCGACAACGCGGTGGTGGTGGTGGAGAGCATCTACCAGGAACGCGAGCGCATGCCCGACCAGCCGGTGCAGGCGTCGATCATCGGCACCCGCAACGTGGCCATCGCGCTGAGCGCCGGCACCCTGTGCCACTGCATCGTGTTCGTGCCGAACCTGTTCGGCGAGACCAACAACATCAGCATCTTCATGGCGCAGATCGCGATCACCATTTCGGTCTCGCTGATGGCGTCGTGGCTGGTGGCAGTGAGCCTGATCCCCATGCTCTCGGCGCGCATGCAGACGCCCAAGCTGGTGCATTCGCAGCGCGGCGTGATCGCGCGGCTGCAGCGCCGCTATGCGACGATGCTGCAGTGGACGCTGGAGCACCGCGGCTGGAGCGTACTCGGTATCCTGCTGGTCGTGCTGGTCAGCCTGGTACCGATGAAGCTGACCAAGGTCGACATGTTCGGCGGTGAAGGCGGCACCGATGTGTTCATCGGCTACAACTGGAAGGGCGCGTTCACCCGCGAGCAGATGTCCGACGAGGTCGCGCGGGTGGAAAAGTACCTGGACCAGAACCGCGAGAAGCTGCACATCACCCAGGTCTATTCCTGGTACAGCGAGCAGGAAGGCAGCAGCACCATCGTAACCCTGGACGAGAAGCACGCCGGCAACATGGCGGCGGTGCAGGAGTCGCTGCGCAAGGGTCTGCCGCGCTCGGCACGTGCCGACTACATCGTTGGCAACCAGGGCGGCGACGGTGGCGGCGGTGGCAGCAAGGGCGTGGAGGTGCAGCTGGTGGGTGATTCGACCCAGATGCTGCAGCAGATCGGCGAGGACGTGGTGCCGCTGCTGGCCCAGCGCAAGGAGCTGCGCGACGTACGCATCGACAATGGCGAGAAGGGCAGCGAGCTGTCGATCCATGTCGACCGCGAACGCGCCGCCGCGTTCGGGTTCAATGCCGAACAGGTCGCCAGTTTCGTCGGCCTGGCCCTGCGCGGTGCGCCGATGCGCGAGTTCCGCCGTGGCGACAGCGAGGTGCCGGTGTGGGTGCGTTTCGCCGGGGCCGAACAGAGCAGCCCGGAAGACCTGGCCAGTTTCACCGTGCGCACCGGCGACGGGCGTTCGGTGCCGCTGCTGAGCCTGGTCGACGTCAGCATCAAGCCGTCGGCGACGCGGGTGGGGCGTACCAATCGCCAGACCACGCTGACCATCAAGGCCAACCTGGCCGAGAAGGTGACCGCGCCGGAGGGCCGCAAGGCGATGGAGGACACGCTGAAGCCGATGAGCTTCCCGGCCGGCTACACCTTCACCTTCGACGGCGGGGATTTCGGCGACGACAACGAAGCCATGCAGCAGATGATGTTCAACCTGGTGATCGCGCTGGTGATGATCTACGTGGTGATGGCGGCGGTGTTCGAATCGCTGCTGTTCCCGGCTGCCATCATGAGCGGGGTGCTGTTCTCGATCTTCGGCGTGTTCTGGCTGTTCTGGCTGACCGGGACGTCGTTCGGGATCATGTCCTTCATCGGCATCCTGGTATTGATGGGCGTGGTGGTGAACAACGGCATCGTGATGATCGAGCACATCAACAACCTGCGCCGCCGCGGCATGGCCCGCACCCAGGCGCTGGTGGAAGGCTCGCGCGAGCGCCTGCGCCCGATCATGATGACCATGGGCACGGCGATCCTGGCGATGATCCCGATTTCGTTGACCGACACCCAGCTGCTGGGCGACGGCCCGCCGTACTACCCGATGGCGCGTGCCATCGCCGGCGGCCTGGCGTTCTCGACCGTGGTCAGCCTGCTGTTCCTGCCGACCATCTACGCCATGCTGGACGACATGGCGATCGCCACCGGCCGCATCGTGCGGCGGGCAAGGGGCCTGCCGCCTAAGGGCAGCGACGCGGTGATCGAGCCGGCGTGAATGAAAAGGGCCACGCAACATGCGTGGCCCTTTTCGTATCGACCAACGGTCGATACCTACCTTTCCGATCCACGCGGGGAATCCATGGTCCCGGTCCCCGTGGGTAGGTACCGACCGTTGGTCGGTACGGCGCCGTCAGCCACCGACCTTGTGCCAGACCTGGAACCCGGTCAGCCACAGGCCGAGCATGCTGCCCAGGTTGGTCAGCATGAAGGTCAGGACCACGCGGGTGACCCGGTTGCGGTACCAGCCGCGCACGCTCTGCGCGTCGTCGCGCAGTTTGAGGAAGTCCTCGTAGGCCGGTTTGCGCAGGCGGGCCTCGACCAGCGCGGCGAACGCGCCGGTGGGGATGCTCAGCCGGAACGGCTTGAACGGGGCGACTACGATGGCGGTGAGGATGCTGAGGGGGTGGCTGCCGGCGAGCAGGCAACCCAGGCCGGCCAGGCCGCCGGTGTACATCGCCCACACCGCCAGCAGTTCGGTGCCCACGCCCAGTCCACCGCGGTAGAAGCCCACCGCGATCCCGGCCAGCACGATTGTCAGGATGGCCAGGGTGATCCAGGGGATGTTGCGTTTCTTCGGCACCGCTTCAAGCGATTCGCGCAGCGGGCCCGGTGCCTCGGTATCGGTTTCCAGGTACCGGGCCAGCCCGGCGAGGTGGCCGGCGCCGACCACTGTGAAGACCTCGCGCTGGGCCGGGTCGTGCACTTCGCGCAGGCGGGTGGCCATGTAGCGGTCGCGCTCGCCGATGATGGTTTCATACAGCGCCGGGCTCTCGCTGGCGAACTCGCCGAAGCTCGCTTCCAGCATGTCACCCTGCTTGAGCTTCTCGATCTCGTCTTCGCCGACCTCTTCGGAGGCGAACAGGCCGGTGCCCAGGCCCATGACCAGCTTGATCTTGCCGAAGAAGCCCAGCCGCTGCGAGGCGCGCTTGAAGGTCAGCCCTACTTCGCGGTCGATCAGGTGCACGGGCAGGTTGCGTTCGTTGGCCAGGCCGACGGCGCGCTTGAGCTCGGCACCGGGCTCGATGCCCAGTTGTTCGGCCAGGCGGCGCTGGTAGGCGGCCAGGGCGAGGTTGGCGGCGAACAGCGCCACGCGGCCCTTGCGGATCACCTCGACCAGGTCGAGCTTGGCCAGCGCATCGGGATTGGTCAGCGCCTGCAGGCGCTGCGGATCCAGCTCCACCGCGACGGCATCGAAGCGGCCGCTGTTGATGGCGCGTTCCACCACCTCCACGCTGGCCTGCGAAACGTGAGCGGTGCCCAGCAGGGTATAGCGCACGCCATCGCGCTCGACCACGCGCACGGGTTGGCCGGCGAACAGGGTGTCGCCGTTGTCGTCCATCAGGTTGTCGGTCATTTCATCATTCATTCGAAGGGGCGCTGTCGACACCATCGCCGAGCGCGCGCTGCATCTGCACCGTGTCCAGCCAGCGCCCATGCTTGCGGCCCAGGCCACGGAAGATGCCGACCAGGTGGAAGCCGAAGCGTTCGTGCAGCTTGATCGAGGCGGTGTTGGACGGTTCGCCGATCACGGCGACCATCTGGCGGTAGCCGCGCGCGACGCAGGTATCGATCAGGCCCTGCATCAGCGCGGTGCCGACGCCCTTGCCCTGGAAGGCGGCGTCGACATAGACGGAGTTTTCCACCGTCCACTGGTAGGCGATGCGGCCACGGTAGGTGTTGGCATAGGCGTAGCCGGCGACCTGGCCATCGACCTCGGCCACGAGGTAGGGGAACCCGCGCGCGACAATGTCGTGCATGCGCCGCTGCATCTCGGCCGCATCCGGAACGTCGTACTCGTAGGTATTGACGAAGTCGGTTACTTCCACGGCATAGATGGCGGTGATGGCCGGAATATCGGCATCGGTGGCGTCGCGCAGCAGCACGGTCACGGGGCGGGGTTCCTGTGGGGGATCAGTCGATGTAGCGCTTGAGCAGGTCGCCGTAGGCGTCGATGCGGCGGTCGCGCAGGAACGGCCAGATCCGGCGGACGTGTTCGCTGCGCTGCAGGTCGACGTCGCAGACCAGCACGGTCGGCTCGGCACCGGCTTCGGCAATGAACTCGCCCTGCGGGCCCAGCACGTGGCTGTTGCCCCAGAACTGGATGCCGGAGGCGCCCAGCGGCGATGGCTCATGGCCGACGCGGTTGCAGCTCAGCACGGGCACGCCGTTGGCCACGGCATGGCCGCGGTGGCTGAGCACCCAGGCATCGCGCTGGCGGCCCTGTTCGTCCTTCTGGTCGTCCGGGTCCCAGCCGATGGCGGTGGGGTAGAGCAGCAGTTCGGCACCGGCCAGCGCCATCAGTCGGGCGGCTTCCGGATACCACTGGTCCCAGCAGACGAGCACGCCAAGGCGACCCACCGAGGTATCGATCGGCTTGAAGCCGATGTCGCCGGGGGTGAAGTAGAACTTCTCGTAGAAGCCGGGGTCGTCCGGGATGTGCATCTTGCGGTACTTGCCCAGCAGGGTGCCGTCCTTTTCGAACACCACGGCGGTGTTGTGGTACAGGCCGGCGGCGCGGCGCTCGAACAGCGAGCCGACGATGACCACGCCGTGCTTTTTGGCGAGCGCGCCGAGGCGTTCGGTGCTCGGGCCGGGAATCGGTTCGGCCAGGTCGAACTCATCCACCGACTCGTGCTGGCAGAAGTACGCGCCGTTGTGCAGTTCCTGCAGCAGGATGAGCTTGGCACCTCGGGCAGCCGCTTCAGCCACGCGCGTTTCGATCACGGCCAGGTTGGCGGCCGCGTCACCGTGGTTGCGCTCCTGGATCAGGGCGACGGAAAGGGTGTGGCGAGAGCTCATCCGGGGCGGTCCTGCTGGGGGAAAAACCCAGTTTATCGCGGAAGCGTGTGCACCGCGTGCCGGGCGCTAAACGCAGGGCAACGGCTGGTGGTGCGGAGTGCTTGGTTGCATGCGATCGCCCGGGGCCGGGCGCTGCGCGGCTTCAGACATTTGAGCGAACAGCCGCAGGCGGAGGCACGGTCTGAGCTGGGCCGGCGGGGGTGGGTATGCGGGGGGCGCCGTAAACCCATCCATGGGGGCTTGGTCGCGGCATCCATGCCGCTCACACCCCCGCATACCCACCCCCGCCGACTCTCCGACAGTTGGCCGGTGGCCAAGGGAAACGCGGGTGCGCCGACGTATGGTCGGCGCCTGATGTGGCAGCCACATACAGAGGCGCGGCGCGCGACGTTGGTAGGGTTGGTTCCCAAACAACCGCCGTGAACGTGTCGGCGTTCGGTTGCGCATGAATTTGATCGAGATCGTCTGACGGCCAACGGCCGTCTCCCGCTTTTCCCGTGGCAACGACACACTGTCGAGAGGTGGGTCGGGGCATGCATCAGCTGCACGTTGTTCGCCCGAATGCATGAAGCCGGGCAAGCCCGGCTCCAAGCAGATACATGCAACCACGGAACGCGCGCGGAGCGCCGTTTCAAGCGTGTCAGGCGTTCAGAACTCCCGCCGGAAGCTGCATGGTGATGCAGTGCAGGCTGCCGTTCTGCCAGATCAGCGAGCGGCAGGGAACCTGCACGATCTCGTGGTTCGGATAGGCCTGGGCCAGGACGTCGCGCGCCGCGTCGTCGGCCACGTCGCCGTAGGCCGGCATCAGCACCGCGCCGTTGAGGATCAGGTAATTCGCGTAGGACGCCGCCAGGCGGCGGCCCTCGTCCATCACCGGGCGTGCCCATGGCAGCGGGAACAGCCGGTACGGCTGGCCGTCGGCCGTGCGCAGCGCCGCCAGTTCGTCGCCCATCGCCTGCAACTCGGCGAAATGCGAGTCCGTGCTGTCGTCGCAGGCCTGGTAGACGATGCTGTCCACCGACGCGAAGCGCGCCAGGGTGTCGATGTGCGCGTCCGTGTCGTCGCCTTCCAGGTAGCCGTGGTCGAGCCACAACACGCGGTCCTGCGCCAGCCAGCTGGCCATGTCCGCGCTGAGCGAGGCACGGTCGCGGTCCGGATGGCGCTCGTGCAGGCACTGCCAGGTGGTCAGCAGGGTACCGGCACCATCGGTTTCGATCGCCCCGCCTTCCAGCGCGAACGGGATGCTCTGCAGCTCCGCGTCGGCGAACAGCCCCGCCAGGTGCAGCACGCCCACCAGCTGGTCGTCCAGGCTTGCCTCGAACTTGCCGCCCCAACCGGTGAAGCGGAAGTCCAGCAGGCGGAAGCCGCCGTCGGCGCGGCGCAGCGTGATCGGGCCCGAATCGCGCAGCCAGGTGTCGTCGTACTGCGCAGTAACGAACCGCACCCGCCCGGTATCGATCCGGTTCGAGCGCAGGCGCGCATCGGCGTACGCCTCCAGGTCGTCGTCGGCCACGATGATCACCACCGGCTGGAAGCGGGTGATGGCCGCGACCAGCGCGATGTAGGTGTCCTCGACGTCACCCAGGCGGTCGGCCCAGTCGGTGTCGGCGTGGGGCCAGGCGATCAGGATGGCGGACTGGGATTCCCATTCGGCCGGAAAGCGGAGCGTGTCGTTCATGGTCTCGATGCGATGGCCCGCCGGGCGGCGGGCGTGGTTGTGGATCAGCGGATCGGCGGCTTCGGGCCGACTTCGTTGGCGTCGGCCTTGTTGGCCACCACGTCGATCACCTTTGACTTCTCGAAGTACACGGTGAACATCGGGTAGACCCAGCGGTTGATGGTCGGCCACTGGCGCTTCTGGCCGCCACGCGGCTCCAGCTTCTCGGTGGGTTCACCAAACGCGCTCAGCACCTGGCTGGCGGTCTGGCCGCGCACCGGTACCACCGGCGCGGCCTGCTCCTTGGTGCGGTCGATCAGCAGGGTATCGGCGTGGGCGCCGGCACAGGCCAGCAGGGCCAGCAGCGGCAGGGTGGTCAGGTAACGCTTCATCTCGATCTACTCCCCAGTCATCAAGAAAGGAGCCACGACCGGCGGTCGTGGCCAACAACGGCATCAGGACCAACCGGTCATGATCTACCGGCGGATCCGGCAAGGCAGCCATGACCGGTGGTCGTGGCACACCCGGCGATTACAACAAAATCGGCAATAAAAAACCGCCCGGAGGCGGCTTTTTATTCAGGCAGGTCGCGACCGATGGCCGTGACGCCCTCGGCTCAGCGCTGGCGAGCCTTGAAGCGCGGGTTCGACTTGCAGATCACGAAGATCTTGCCGCGACGACGGACGACCTTGCAGTCGCGGTGACGGGACTTGGCCGACTTCAGGGAAGACAGGACTTTCATTGCATACCTCGGCGTAAACGTGGATTCGGTTGGAGCGCGGCCGCGATATGCAGACGACAATCGGCAGGTGACGCTCGTTCAAGCCCGCCATTCTACCGGGCTTTTTTCCATCCTTTCAAGTGGTTGCACCAAAAAGGTCTCGGCAGCGGTAGGGCAGGGGCTAGAATGGGGGGTCAAATCCACAGGGAAACCCATGAATCAGCTACCTCCCGTGCTCACCATCGACGGCCCGTCCGGGGCCGGCAAGGGGACCGTAAGCCGCATTGTCGCATCCCGGCTGGGCTGGCACTACCTGGATTCGGGCGCCCTGTACCGGGCCGTGGGGGTGGCCGCGAGCTGGGCCGATATCGACACCTCGGACGCCTCCGCGCTGGTCCGGTGCACCTTCGACACCCATGTGCGCTTCGTCGAGGCGGCCGACGGGGGGCTGCGTGTCATCGTCAATGAGACCGACGCCACCGACGAGTTGCGCCTGGAAACCACCGGCGCCCTGGCCTCGGCCATTGCCGCCATCCCCGAGGTCCGCGCTGCGCTGAAAGAGCGCCAGCGCGCATTCAGGGTTCTGCCGGGCCTGGTTGCAGACGGCCGCGACATGGGCACCGTGATCTTCCCGGATGCCCCATTCAAGGTCTTCCTGACCGCCAGTGCCGAGGAGCGGGCCGGGCGCCGGCATAACCAGTTGAAAGACAAGGGGGTTTCTGTTAACTTTGATGACCTCCTGCGCGAGATCATGGCCCGCGACGCCCGTGATGCACAGCGCACAGTGGCGCCCCTGAAGCCGGCAGATGATGCCGTCGTCATCGACACCAGTGGTATCGGCATCGACACCGTCGTTGCCAAGGTACTGGATCTGCTTCCGGTTTCGGGTGCCTGATCCGTGGCAAGGAGGCCGTCAATCCATCGGCGGCAGTCGCACCAATGCAAGGCAACACAAGCTCCGTCCCGCAATGATGCGTGGCGGTTTTCCTACTTAACACACGACTCGCGTTACCGGGGTCGACCAACAGGCGGGCAGTAAAAGGGAACCGTTCCGGAACCCATGCCCATGTGTCCAACAGAGTAAATCTAATGACCGAATCATTTGCCGAACTGTTTGAAGCCAGCCAGGCCAATCTGGCCAAGCTGAAGCCGGGCGCCATCGTCAGCGGTGTTGTCGTTGAAGTCCGCGGCGACGTCGTGGTGATCAACGCCGGCCTGAAGTCCGAAGGCATCGTGCCGATCGAACAGTTCCGTAACGACGCCGGCGAAATCGACGTCGCCGAAGGCGATGTCGTCAAGGTCGCCCTCGACTCGATCGAGAACGGCTTCGGTGAAACCGTCCTGTCGCGCGAGAAAGCCAAGCGCGCCATGGTGTGGGACGAGCTGGAAGAAGCCCTGGAAAAGAACGAAACCATCACCGGCCGCATCAGCGGCAAGGTCAAGGGTGGTTTCACCGTGGACATCAAGGATGTCCGCGCGTTCCTGCCCGGTTCGCTGGTGGATGTGCGCCCGGTGCGCGACCCGGCCTACCTGGAAGGCAAGGAGCTGGAATTCAAGCTCATCAAGCTGGACCGCAAGCGTAACAACGTCGTGGTCTCGCGCCGCGCTGTCGTCGAAAGCGAACACTCGGAAGAGCGCGAGCAGCTGATGGACAAGCTGCAGGAAGGCGCGATCCTGAAGGGTGTCGTCAAGAACCTGACCGATTACGGCGCGTTCGTGGACCTGGGTGGCATCGACGGCCTGCTGCACATCACCGACATGGCCTGGAAGCGCGTGCGCCATCCGTCCGAAGTCGTCAACGTCGGCGACGAGCTGGACGTCCGCGTGCTGAAGTTCGACCGCGAGCGCAACCGCGTTTCGCTCGGCCTGAAGCAGCTGGGCGAGGATCCGTGGGACAACATCGCCCGCCGTTACCCGGCCAACAGCCGCGTGTTCGGCAAGGTCTCCAACGTCACCGATTACGGCGCGTTCGTCGAGATCGAGCCGGGCGTCGAAGGCCTGGTGCACGTTTCCGAGATGGATTGGACCAACAAGAACGTCAACCCGTCCAAGGTCGTGCAGGTCGGTGACGAAGTCGAAGTCATGGTCCTGGACGTCGACGAGGAGCGTCGCCGCATCTCGCTGGGCATGAAGCAGGTTGCCGCCAATCCGTGGGAAACCTTCGCTGCCATCCACAAGAAGGGCGACAAGGTGTCGGGCCAGATCAAGTCGATCACCGACTTCGGCATCTTCATCGGCCTGGACGGCGGTATCGACGGCCTGGTGCACCTGTCCGACATCAGCTGGAACACCACCGGCGAAGACGTGGTCCGCAACTTCAAGAAGGGCGACAACCTGGACGCCGTCGTCCTGGCCGTCGATCCGGAGCGCGAGCGCATCAGCCTGGGCGTCAAGCAGCTGGAGCAGGATCCGTTCGGTCAGTACATGGCTGCCAACCCGAAGGGTTCGAAGGTCGAAGGCGTGGTCAAGGAAGTGGACGCCAAGGGCGCTACCATCGAACTGGCTGACGGCATCGAAGGTTACGTCTCGGCTCGTGACGTTGCCAACGAGCGCGTCGACGACGCGACCCAGTTCCTGAAGGTCGGCGACAAGGTTGAAGCGAAGTTCGTGGGCATGGATCGCAAGGGTCGTACCCTGCAGCTGTCGATCAAGGCCAAGGACGACGCGGAAATGCGCGAAGTGCTGGAGGAATACCAGTCCTCTTCCGCTTCCAGCGGCACCACCCAGCTCGGCGCGCTGCTGCGCGCCCAGCTGAACGGCAACAAGTCCGAGTAATCGGGCCCCGCCGTAGCTGTAGTTTCCTGGGCGGCCCGGACACTTGTCCGGGCCGTTTCAGGGTTTGAGACCCTCGACGCGAGTCCGCAATGACCAAATCCGAGTTGATCGAAATCCTGGCGCGCCGGCAGGCGCATCTGAAGTCGGACGATGTCGATCTGGCGGTGAAGTCGTTGCTGGAAATGATGGGCGGGGCGCTGGCCGGCGGGGATCGCATCGAGATCCGCGGGTTCGGCAGTTTTTCGTTGCACTACCGGCCGCCGAGGCTGGGGCGCAACCCCAAGACCGGGGAATCGGTCGCATTGCCGGGCAAGCATGTCCCGCATTTCAAGCCGGGCAAGGAACTGCGTGAGCGCGTCAGCGCCGTGGTACCGCTGGAAAGCGATCCTGCCTGAGCCACGTCATCCGCCAATGCGGATGCACCCCTTGCATGGGTTCGGCTACTCTTGAACCCCAACGCATGCCTTCTTCTACTTTCTACGGACGTTGAGCGCCGATGGAATTTGTCTCCGAGTGGTTCTGGTTTTTCCTGTTCCTGCCGCTGGCAGCGGTGTCCGGCTGGGTGATCGGCCGGCGTGGTGGCCAGCGCCATGGCGACAACCAGGTCAGCCGTCTGTCCAGCACTTATTTCCGTGGCCTGAACTACCTGCTCAACGAGCAGCCTGACAAGGCCATCGAACTGTTCCTGCACATCGCCGAGCTGGACAAGGAAACCTTCGAGACCCAGGTCGCGCTGGGGCACCTGTTCCGCCGCCGTGGCGAGGTCGATCGTGCCATCCGGCTGCACCAGGGGCTGGTCAACCGCACCGACCTGAGCGACGCCCAGCGCGTCCAGGCGCTGCTGGCCCTGGGCGAGGACTACATGAAGTCCGGCCTGCTGGATCGCGCCGAGACCGTCTTTACCGAGCTGGCCCAGATCGACCAGCGCGCCCCGCAGGCGCTCAAGCACCTGATCGGCATCTACCAGGCCGAGCGCGACTGGGAAAAGGCGATCGACAACGCCACCCGTTACGAAGAGGTCACCGGCGAGCCCATGGGCAAGCTGGTCGGTCAGTTCGAATGCGAACTGGCTGAACGCTTCCGCGGTGCCGGCAAGATCGAGGAGGCGCGTGCGGCGATCGCGCGGGCCTACCAGGCCGACGCCATGTCGGTACGTGCCGGCATCATCGAAGGGCGGCTGGAGACCGACTCGGGCAACGCCGAAGCGGCCGTGCGCGCGTTCGAACGTGCCGCCCGCAACGACCCCGAATACCTGCCCGAGGTGCTGCAGCCGTTGATGCAGAACTACCGCAAGGTCGGCGACCTCGGCGGCGCCCGCGCATTCCTGTCGGAAATGACCGAGCACTACCGCGGTATCGCGCCGGTGCTGGCCCTGACCCAGCTGATGGAAGAACAGGAAGGTGTCGCCCCGGCGCGCGCCTACCTGGGGCGCCAGCTGAAGGATCGTCCGTCGGTTCGCGGCGAGTCGGCCCTGATCGACCTGACCCTGGCCGAAGGCGCCGACTCCACCGCGACCTTGCACGACCTCAAGCACATCACCGACCAGCTGCTGGTCCGCAACCCGGCGTACCGTTGCACCCGCTGCGGCTTCGGCGCGCGCACCCACCACTGGCAATGCCCGAGCTGCAAGGAGTGGGGAACGGTCAAGCCGCTGCTGAACTACGCGGTGCTCTGACCCATGGCCCCTGCGTGGTGGATCGGAGCGGCGGCCGTGCTGGCCGTCGCGGCGGCGCTTACCGCGTGTGCCCGCCACTATGCGCTGCGGCGCAACCTGATGGACCAGCCCGGCGAACGCCGCAGCCACGGCGTGGCCACTCCGCGCGGCGGCGGCATCGCCATCGTCGTGACCCTGCTGCTGGCGGCACTGGTGGCCGCCATCGCCTGGCCCACGGCACGCATGCCGCTGCTGGTGTCCGCGCTGGGCCTGGTGCTGGTGGCCGGTATCGGCTGGTGGGATGACCATCGCCCGCTGCCGGCAGTGCGTCGGCTGCTGGTGCATCTGATCGCCGCCGCCCTGATCGCGGGCCTGGTCTGGAATGCCACCGGCAACGTCTGGCAGGCCGCGCTGGCCCTGCTGTTCACGACATCGCTGATCAACATCTGGAACTTCATGGATGGGATCAACGGGATCGCGACCAGCCAGGCCATTCTGGCCGGTTTGGCCTTCGCCCTGGTGCTGCCCGGCCCCCTGGCCCTGGTGGGTATCGTGCTGGCCCTGGCCTGCCTGGGTTTTCTGCCGTTCAACTTCCCGCGCGCGCGGATTTTCATGGGCGATGTCGGCAGCGGGGCACTGGGCTACGCGGTCGCGGCGCTGGTCTGCCTGGCCAGCGTGGCCACTTCGCTGTCCTGGTTGCTGCTGCTGGTGCCGCTGACCGCGTTCCTCGTGGACGCAGGCTTCACACTGCTCTCGCGCATGCTCTCGGGTCAGAGATGGATGGAGCCCCACACCCAGCATCTTTACCAGCGGGCCGTTAAAAGTGGTGCCACGCACACTTCGGTTACAGGGACGTACTTTGTTTTTGGTCTGTTCAGTATTACAGTGTTTAATGCTTGCACGTACTTGCAGCCGAGGTGGGAGGCTGCCGTTGCCATAGCGTGGATGTTCTGCGCGACTGGTCTTTGGCTGCTCCTGCGCAAGGGAATGCGCCACTAGAAGGATTGCCTGGTTTATGACGTCTTGGCTGGACCGCTTTACGAGCCTGCTTCCGCGTGCCGCCATCGTGGCCCACGATCTGTTCATGGTCTGGGCCTGCTGGCAGCTGCTGCATGCGGGCCGCTATTCGATGTTGGCGGACGCCCCCTCGCTGCCCCTGTGGAACATCGATACCACGCTGGTGCTGGCCATCCAGGCGGTGGTGTTCTGGCGCGTGGGCCTGTACCGCGGCCTGTGGCGGTTCGCCAGCGTGGCCGACCTGCTGCACATCTTCAAATCGAGTTTCATCGGCCTGCTGGCCATCGTCGTGGTGCTGGCGTACAAGCGCTTCGCCGGCGTCCCGATGTCGGTTCTGGTCATCTATCCGTTCGCGCTGTCGGCGCTGCTGGGCGCGCCGCGCCTGCTGTACCGGGCATGGAAGGACTACCAGGCGCTGCAGTCCGACGCCACCGCGCGCCGGGTGCTGATCCTGGGCGCCGGCCAGGCGGCTGAAGCCCTGGTCCGCGACCTGCGCCGTTCGGGCGATTTCGAGCCGGTAGGCCTGCTGGACGACGCCCAGCACCTTCAGGGCGCCAAGCTGCAGGGCCTGCCCATCCTCGGCACGCTCGACGACGCGGCCGCCGTGGCCCGCGAGACCGCGGCCAAGCTGCTGGTCATCGCCATTCCCTCGCTCGACGCAGCCGGCATGCAGCGCGTGGTGGCGCTGTGCGAAAGCACCGGCGTGCCGTTCCGGATGGTGCCCAAGCTCAATGACGTGCTGCTGGGGCATTCGCTGCCTGGCGAGCTGAAGGAAGTGGCCATCGAGGACCTGCTCGGGCGCAAACCGATCCTGCCGGACTGGTCCCTGATCCGTGGCTGGCTGGGCGGGCGCACTGTTCTGGTGACCGGCGCCGGTGGTTCGATCGGGTCCGAGCTGTGCCGCCAGTGCGCGCGGCACGGGGCAGGGCGGGTGGTGCTGCTTGAAATGAGCGAGCTGCTGCTGCTGACCATCGAAGCCGAACTCAAGCGCAGCTTCCCGGACCTGATGGTGGAAGCGGTGCTGGGCGACTGCGGCGACCCCGCCGTGATCCGCCATGCGCTGTCGCTGTCCAGCGTCGACGCGGTCTTCCACGCCGCCGCCTACAAGCAGGTGCCGGTGCTGGAGCGCCAGCTGCGCGAAGCGGTGCGCAACAACATCCTGTCCACCGAGACGGTGGCGCGCGCCTGCGTGGAAGCGCGTATCGAGCACTTCGTGTTCATCTCCACCGACAAGGCCGTCGACCCGGTCAACGCGCTCGGCGCCAGCAAGCGCTATGCGGAGATGATCTGCCAGAGCCTGGACCAGAAGACCAGCCATACCCGTTTCGTGACCGTGCGCTTCGGCAACGTGCTGGCCTCGGCCGGCAGCGTGGTCCCGGTGTTCCGCGAGCAGATCCTCAAGGGCGGTCCGGTCACGGTCACCGACCCGGAGGTGACCCGGTACTTCATGACCATTCCCGAGGCCTGCCAGTTGATCCTGCAGGCCGCGGCATCGGCATCGCACGGTGCGATCTATACCCTGGACATGGGCGAGCCGGTGCCGATCCGGGTGCTGGCCGAACAGATGATCCGCCTGGCCGGCAAACAGCCGTACAAGGACATCGCCATCGTCTACACCGGCCTCCGCCCCGGCGAGAAACTGCACGAAACCCTGTTCTATTCGGACGAGGACTATCGCCCGACCGCGCATCCAAAGATCCTGGAAGCCGGCGTGCGCACCTTTGCGCGCGACCAGGTGCTGGGCAACGTACCGCGACTGCGCGAAGCGATCGCCAATTACGATACCGACGCCATCAACAGCATCCTGTTCGCGACCATGCCGGAATTTGCGCCATTGCAACAGGAATCTCACGTCGAGTCGGCTAACGTGGTGCCCTTTCCGGCACGAGAGGCCAACAGGCTGTGACGAACAAGCGCATTCGCAAGGCGGTATTCCCGGTAGCGGGACTGGGCACCCGGTTCCTTCCCGCGACCAAGACGGTTCCCAAGGAAATGCTGCCGATCATCGATCGGCCGCTGATCCAGTACGCCGTCGATGAAGCGATCGAAGCGGGGTGCGACACCCTGATCTTCGTCACCAACCGCTACAAGCATGCGGTGGCGGACTACTTCGACAAGGCCTACGAACTCGAGCAGAAGCTGGAGCGGGCAGGCAAGACCGAGCTGCTGGAGCTGGTACGCAACGTGCTGCCGGAAGGCGTGCGCGCGGTCTTCGTCACCCAGACCGAAGCGCTGGGCCTGGGCCACGCGGTGCTGTGCGCGAAATCGGTCGTCGGTGACGAGCCGTTCGCGGTGCTGCTCCCGGACGACCTGATCTGGAACCGCGGCGACGGCGCGCTCAAGCAGATGGCCGATCTCAATGCCGCCACCGGTGCCAGCGTGATCGCGGTCGAAGACGTGCCGCATGAGAACACCGCAAGCTACGGCATCGTGGCGACCGAAGCGTTCGACGGCCGCAAGGGCCGCATCTCGCAGATCGTGGAGAAGCCGAAGCCGGAGGACGCGCCGAGCGACCTGGCCGTGGTGGGCCGTTACGTGCTCGACCCGAAGATCTTCGGCCTGCTTGAAGCCACCGGCCGCGGCGCTGGCGGTGAGATCCAGCTGACCGACGCGATTGCCGAGCTGCTGAAGTCCGACGAAGTCAATGCGTACCGCTTCGAAGGTACCCGTTTCGACTGCGGTACCCACCTGGGACTGGTCGAGGCGACGATCCGCTTCGCGCTCGAGAACAAGAAGCTGGCCAAACCCGCCCGCGAGAAGCTGACGCAGATGCTGGCCGAGGATTGATCGCGAAGGCGGTCAATCGGTGAAAAAAAGGGCGGCCTGATGGCCGCCCTTTTTCGTAGCGCCGGCCGTTGGCCGGCCCTCATTACCGCCTGGGCCGACCAACGGTCGGCGCTACCGGTTGCGGACACGTCCACCGACCAACGGTCGGTGGCTACCGGTGGTAGGTGCCGACCGTTGGTCGGCACGCCGATAGACGCCGCAACCGGCGCCGCATCACAGCGATTCGAAGATGCCCGCTGCGCCCATGCCGGTGCCGATGCACATGGTGACCATGCCGTACTTCTGCTGGCGACGGCGCAGGCCGTGCAGCAGGGTGGCGGTGCGGATCGCGCCGGTCGCGCCCAGCGGGTGGCCCAGGGCGATGGCGCCGCCCAGCGGGTTGACCTTGGACGGGTCCAGGCCGCAATCGCGGATCACCGCCAGCGACTGCGCGGCGAAGGCTTCGTTGAGCTCGATCCAGTCCAGCTGGTCCTGGCTCAGGCCGGCCTGCTTCAGCGCCTTGGGAATCGCGGCGATCGGGCCGATGCCCATCACTTCCGGGCGCACGCCGGCAACCGAGAAACTGACGAAGCGGGCCAGCGGCTTCAGGCCGTAGTCCTTCACCGCCTGCTCCGACGCCAGCAGCACCGCGCCGGCGCCGTCGCTCATCTGCGAGGAGTTGCCGGCGGTCACGGTGCCGCCGAACTGGCCGTTGCGGAACACCGGGCGCAGCTTGGCCAGGCCTTCGGCCGACGAATCCGGACGCGGGCCTTCGTCGGTGTCGACGATGCGGTCGCGGGTGATGATGCGGCGGCCGTCGGCCAGGTCGGGCTGGCGGGTGCGCACGTCGTAGGGACTGATCTCATCCTTGAACTCGCCGTTCTGGATCGCGGCGATGGCCTTCTGGTGCGACGCCAGCGCGAAGGCGTCCTGTTCTTCGCGCGAGACCTTCCATTCCTCGGCGACCTTCTCGGCGGTGATGCCCATGCCGTAGGCGATGGCCACGTGGTCGTTGTCGAACACGCTCGGGGCCATGGCGATCTTGTTGCCCATCATCGGCACCATCGACATCGACTCGGTGCCGCCGGCCAGCATCAGGTCGGCATTGCCCAGGCGGATCTGGTCGGCCGCCATCGCCACGGCCTGCAGGCCGGAGGAGCAGAAACGGTTCACCGTCTGCGCGGCGATGGTATCGGGCAGGCCGGCCAGCAGCACGCCGATGCGCGCCACGTTCATGCCCTGCTCGGCTTCGGGCATGGCGCAGCCGATGATGGCGTCGTCGATGCGGTTGACGTCGATCCCCGGTGCCTGCGCGACCACGGACCTGAGCACGTGGGCCAGCATGTCGTCGGGACGGGTATTGCGGAACACGCCCTTGGGCGCCTTGCCAACCGGGGTGCGGGTGGCGGCGACGATGTAGGCGTCCTGGATTTGCTTGGTCATTGCAATGATCTCTTCAATTAGGGGACAGGCGTGCCGACCAACCGTCGGCACCTACCGGGCGCGCAATCAATTGCGCAGCGGCTTGCCGGTCTTGAGCATGTGCGCGATGCGGGCCTGGGTCTTTTCCTGCTGGGCCAGTTCGACGAAGTGCTTGCGCTCCAGGGTCAGCAGCCACTCTTCGTCGACCAGGGTGCCGCGATCCACTTCGCCACCGCACAGCACGGTGGCGATGCGCACGGCGATCTCGTAGTCGTACGGGCTGATGAAGCGGCCTTCCAGCATGTTGACCAGCATCATCTTGAAGGTGGCGATGCCCACGTCACCGGCCACCTGGATGCGGCGGGCCGGCATCGGCGGACGGTAGCCGCCTTCGGCCAGCGCCTGCACTTCGGCCTTGGCGATGTGCAGCGCTTCGAAGCTGTTGAACACCACCTTGTCGGTGGCGCGCATCAGGCCCAGTTCCTTGGCGTTGACCGCCGAGTTGGAGACCTTGGCCATGGCCACGGTTTCGAAGGTCTTCTTCAGTTCGGCGAACACATCACCGCCCGGGCCGGCCGCCTGCGAGGCGCGCACTGCCAGTTCCTTCAGGCCACCACCGGCCGGCAGCAGGCCGACGCCGGCTTCGACCAGGCCGATGTAGCTTTCCAGTGCGGCGACGCTCTTGGCGCTGTGCATCTGGAATTCGCAGCCGCCACCGAGGGCCAGGCCGCGCACCGCGGTCACCACCGGCACCAGCGCGTACTTGATGGCCTGGCTGGTGCGCTGGAAGTTGTGCACCATTTCTTCGAACTGGTCGACCTTGCCGGCCTGCAGCAAGCCGAGCGCGCCGGCCAGGTCGGCACCGGCGGAGAAGGGTTCCTTCTGCTGCCAGATCACGAGGCCCTTGAAGCCCTGCTCAGCGCGCTTGATCGCTTCCTGCAGGCCGTTGAGCACGTGGTCGGACACGGTGTTCATCTTGGTCTTGAAGCTGACCACGGCAATGCCGTCGCCGTCGTGCCACATGCGCACGCCGTCGTTCTCGAACACGGTTTCGCCCGGGCTGAAGGTCTCGCCCAGCAGCGGATCCGGGAAGCGCTGGCGCTGGTACACCGGCAGCGCCGAACGCGGCAGCTTGGCGTTGCGGGTCGGGCTGTAGCTGCCTTCGGCGGCGTGCACGCCGTCGCGGCCGTCGAACACCCAGTCCGGCAGCGGGGCGTTGCTCATGCTCTTGCCGGCGACGATGTCATCGGCGATCCACTGCGCGACCTGCTTCCAGCCGGCAGCCTGCCAGGTTTCGAACGGGCCCAGCGACCAGCCGTAGCCCCAGCGGATGGCCAGGTCGACGTCGCGCGCGGTTTCGGCGATGTCGGCCAGGTGGTAGGCGCTGTAGTGGAACAGGTCGCGGAAGGTCGCCCACAGGAACTGCGCCTGCGGGTGCTGGCTTTCGCGCAGCTTGGCGAACTTTTCGGCCGGGTTTTTGATCTTCAGGATCTCGACCACTTCCGGGGCCGCGGTGCGGTCGGCAGGGCGGTAGTCCTGCTTTTCCAGGTCCAGCACCACGATGTCCTTGCCGACCTTGCGGAAGATGCCGGCGCCGGTCTTCTGGCCCAGTGCGCCCTTGGCGATCAGCGCGTCCAGCCACTTCGGCGAGGCGAAGTACCGGTGCCACGGGTCGTTGGGCAGGGTGTCGCCCATGGTCTTGATGACGTGGGCCATGGTGTCCAGGCCGACCACGTCCGAGGTGCGGTAAGTCGCCGATTTCGGGCGGCCGACCAGCGGGCCGGTCAGGCCATCGACTTCATCGAAGCCCAGGCCGAACTGCTGGGTGTGGAAGATGGTGGACAGGATCGAGAACACGCCGATGCGGTTGCCGATGAAGTTCGGGGTGTCCTTGGCGTACACCACGCCCTTGCCGAGGGTGGTGACCAGGAAGCTTTCCAGGCCTTCCAGCACGGCGGCGTCGGTGGTGGTGGCCGGGATCAGCTCGGCCAGGTGCATGTAGCGCGGCGGGTTGAAGAAGTGCACGCCGCAGAAGCGGTGGCGCAGCTGTTCGGGCAGCACGTCGGCGAGCTTGTTGATGCCCAGGCCGGAGGTATTCGAGGCCAGTACGGCATGGTCGGCCACGAACGGCGCGATCTTCTTGTACAGGTCCTGCTTCCAGTCCATCCGCTCTGCGATGGCTTCGATGATCAGGTCGCAGTCGCGCAGCTGTTCCAGGCCGCTGCTGTCATCCGGCGTGCCATAGTTGGCCGCGGTGATCGCTTCGGCGTACGACTTGCTGGCCAGCGGGGCAGGGCTGAGCTTGCCGAGGTTGGCGATGGCCTTGAGGACGATGCCGTCGGCAGGACCTTCCTTGGCGGGCAGGTCGAACAGCACGGTGTCGACGCCGGCATTGGTCAGGTGGGCGGCAATCTGGGCACCCATGACGCCGGCACCCAGCACGGCGGCACGGCGGACTGGCAGGGAATTGGACATGTCGATAAGCCTTTGTTGGTCGTTGCAAGCAGCCAGGCAGGGCCGGGCTCTACGGGGTGGAAGGAGATTCAACAGCTGGGAAGGACGGTGCAGGGCCGGTGGCCGCGCTGGCGCGGAACCCGGCCTCGGCGAAATGGATCAGCTCCTGGGCCGCATGCGCACGATGCGCCGCTTCGGTGACACCGGCGGGACGCTTGATCAGGCCGAAGTCGGCCATTGCATAGGTGAGCGCGCCGGCAAGGAAATCCAGTCGCCAGTACAGCTCTTCCTTGCTCAGGCCGGGCACGCAGGCCGCGATCGCCTTGCCGAACTCACGCAGCACGTGGCCGTAGTGGTCGGACAGGAACTTGCGCAGGTTGTCGTTCTTTTCCGCGTAGGCGCGGGCGATGACCCGCACGAACGCACCGCCGGTCTGGCGGTCCTGGGCCATGGCCAGGGCCGGTTCGACGAAGGCGGCCAGGACCGGCCGCAGTTCACCAGGATGCCCACGCCGGGCGAGCTCCAGCTGGGACAGCCGGGCGGCGGTCATCTCGTCCATGCGGCGACGGAATACCTCGTTGACCAGGTTTTCCTTGGACCCGAAGTGGTAGTTGACCGCGGCGATGTTCACGTCCGCCTGGCTCGTCACCTGACGCAGCGAGGTCCCGGCGAACCCGTGCAGGGCGAACAGCTCCTCGGCGGCGCCGAGAATGCGGTCCTTGGTGGAAAAGTGGGCGGGCTTGGCCATGGGCGGGGCAGGGTTCAATCAAACGATTGTTTGATATTAGACCCGGTCGCCGGCAGAGGCATGCTGCGCCGCAGCACGCGAAGGCAACCGTTCACGTAGCGCCACGCCCTGCGTGGCGGTCCGGATCCTGAACGCAGCGCACACCCCGCCGGCCACCCGCGCCCACGGACACCATGGCATCACGCCCCGCGACCCTGTAGAATCCCCACCACGTATATAGGCTAAGCCCGCGTTTTGACGCGGGTTTTTTTCATGTTACTCTCGGGCCGATCAGTGGCCCGCCCAACGGAGAACTTCCCATGGCGCTGGAGCGCACCCTTTCCATCATCAAGCCGGACGCCGTCGCCAAGAACGTCATCGGCGAAATCTACGCCCGCTTCGAAAAGGCTGGCCTGAAGGTCGTGGCCGCCAAGTACAAGCAGCTGTCGCGCCGCGAAGCCGAAGGCTTCTACGCCGTGCATCGCGAGCGTCCGTTCTTCAACGCGCTGGTCGAGTTCATGATCTCCGGCCCGGTGATGATCCAGGCGCTGGAAGGCGAGAACGCCGTGCTGGCCCACCGCGACCTGCTGGGCGCCACCAATCCGAAGGACGCTGCGCCGGGTACCATCCGCGCCGACTTCGCCGATTCCATCGATGCCAATGCCGCCCACGGCTCGGACTCGGTCGAGAATGCCGCGATTGAAATCGCGTACTTCTTCGCCGCGACCGAAGTGGTCTCGCGCTGAGAGTAATGCCGTGAACGAGGTCGTACAGCCCACCGCCATCCCCATCGTGCTCGCCGAAGGCGCGCCGGTGGCCAAGCAGAACCTGCTCGACCTCGATCGCGAGGGCCTGGAGCGCTTCTTCGCCGAGACCCTCGGCGAAGCGCGCTACCGTGCCCACCAGGTAATGAAGTGGATCCACCACCACTACGTCACCGACTTCGATGAAATGACCGACCTGGGCAAGGCGCTGCGCAGCAAGCTGAAGCAGCATGCCGAGGTCCGCGTTCCGAACATCGTGTTCGACAAGCCCTCGGCCGACGGCACCCACAAGTGGCTGCTGGCCATGGGTACCGACGGCAAGAACGCGATCGAAGCGGTGTACATCCCGGACAAGAACCGCGGCACGCTGTGCGTGTCCTCGCAGGTCGGCTGTGCGCTGAACTGCACCTTCTGTTCGACGGCCACCCAGGGCTTCAACCGCAACCTGTCCACCGCCGAGATCATCGGCCAGGTGTGGGTGGCTGCGCGCCACCTGGGCAACATCCCGCACAAGCAGCGTCGCCTCACCAACGTGGTGATGATGGGCATGGGCGAGCCGTTGATGAATTTCGACAACGTCGTGCGCGCCATGAACGTGATGCGCGACGACCTGGGCTACGGCCTGGCCAACAAGCGCGTGACCCTGTCGACCTCCGGCCTGGTGCCGCAGATCGACCGCCTGTCGGCCGAAAGCGATGTGTCGCTGGCGGTGTCGCTGCATGCGCCGAACGATGCGCTGCGCGAGACCCTGGTGCCGCTCAACAAGAAGTACCCCATCGTCGAACTGATGGCGTCGTGCGCGCGCTACCTGCGTGCCAACAAGCGCCGCGAATCGGTGACGTTCGAATACACCCTGATGAAGGGCATCAACGACCAGCCCGAGCACGCCCGCCAGCTGGCCCGGCTGATGCGGCAGTTCGACAACGCGGTGCAGGCCGCGCACTCGGGCAAGGTCAACCTGATTCCGTTCAATCCGTTCCCGGGCACGCGCTACGAGCGTTCCGGGGATGCCGAGATCCGCGCGTTCCAGAAGATCCTGCTCGATTCGCAGGTCCTGACCATGGTGCGGCGTACCCGCGGCGACGACATCGACGCCGCCTGTGGCCAGCTCAAGGGCCAGGTCATGGACCGCACGCGTCGCCAGGCCGAGTTCAACAAGACGCTCCAGGACGGGAAAAACCGGGATGCCGCTGCCTGACCTTCGATTGCCAGCCGTTGTTTTCGTCGCGCTGGCAATTGCCGGCTGTGGCAGCAAGGGTGTCAAACCCATGAGCGCACCCCTCGGGGTCGCACCGGAGTACGTGGCCCGCGACAGCGCCGACACCCGGCGCCGGGTCAACTACCAGGACCAGCTCACGCTGGCGGCGGAAGCGCTGCGCAGCGGGCAGTCCGAGATGGCCGAGAAGCGCGCGAAGAACGCGCTCAAGCTGGAGCCGGGACGGCCGGATGCCTACGTGCTGCTGGCGGCGCTGGCGACCCAGCGCGGCGCGACCGCCGAGGCCGGCCCGCTGTTCCAGAAGGCGGCCGAGCTGGCCCCGAACGACGGCAATGTGCTCAACAACTATGGTGCCTGGCTGTGCGGCCAGGCCCGCTACGCAGAGGCGTTGACCTTCTTCGATCGCGCCGTGGCCGCGCCGGGCTATCGCACCCCGGGCGCCGCGCTCGCCAACGCGGGTGGCTGTGCACTGGATGCCGGGCAGCCGGAGCGCGCGGCGCGCGACCTGCGCCGGGCGCTGGCGCTGGATCCGGCCAACCCATATGCGCTCGAATCGATGGCCCGCAGCGAGTACGCCCAGGCCCGCTATTTCGAGGCCCGGGCCTTCGTGCAACGGCGTCTGTCGGCTGCACCGGCCACGCGTTCCGTGTTACAACTTGCCTCTCAGATCGAGGCGCAGCTTGGTGACACAGTGGCATCCGGTCGCTATCTGCAGCGAATTCGCGAAGAATTTCCGCAGGATGCGGCTCCTAAATCCCGGGGTTGAAGCATTGTGATTGATGACCAGACTGTGAGCGCACTTGATACCGCGGCCGGCTGTGGGGCCCGCCTCCGCCAGGCGCGTGAAGCGGCAGGGCTGACGCTCGAGGAAGTAGGGCAGACCCTGCGCATGCCGGTGCAGGTGGTGAAGTCGCTGGAGGCCGAGCAGTGGGACCGCCTTGGCGCGCCGGTGTTTGTCCGCGGCCAGCTGAAGAGCTATGCGCGCCTGCTCAAGGTCGACCTGGGTGAAGTGCTGGACCAGTCCCGGATCGGACCGGTGGTGCCGCCGCAACTTGTCAGCCACACGCACACCCCGCGGGCACGGCGTATTGCCGAAAGCCTGGGGCGTCGCGCCCTGTACGTGGGTATCACCGCAGTACTGGCGGTGCCGGTCTGGTTCGCCACCCGCGGCCATTTCGACGGTACCGCGCCGACGCCCAACACCGCGTCGCTGGACGTGATTCCGGCGGCGGTTCCGGTTGCGGGTTCGGATGCGCCGGCCACGCAGCCAGCGAATACCGCAGCGCCCGCCGCTGCGCCGGCCACCCCGTCGGCCCCGTACCTGGCCTCGCTGACCCCGGTGCCGCGGCCGAATGCCCCCGCGCCGGCGCCGGCGGGTGCGCTGAGCCTGCAGTTCAAGGGCGACAGCTGGGTGGACATTGCCGCGCCGGATGGCAGTACCGTGGAAAAGGCCCTGGTCAAATCGGGCGAAACCCGCACGTTCAGCCCCGGCCAGGTGGCCCGCATGGTGCTGGGCAACGCGTCGGCGGTCGAGGTTCAGCAGGCCGGCACTATCGTCGACCTTTCACCGTACCAGCGAGCCAACGTGGCACGCTTTACGGTATCCTCTGACGGCTCCGTGGCTCCGGTTTCACACTGAGCCGCGTTTCTACTGTTTCGACAGTCCAATTCAAACAGTCCCTCCTGACCGGCAGGGGCGAGAGTACGCATGGCGATCGACGACCTGCTCGACGAGCACGAACAAAGTGAACGCGTCCGCAGCTGGCTGCGGAACAACGGTGTGAGCATCATTGCCGGCGTGGCCATCGCCATCGGCGGCATTGCCGGCTGGCAGTGGTGGCAGAAGGAGCAGGGCAGTCACCTGACCGGCGCCAACGCGCAGTACCAGGCGGTGCTCAAGCAGCTCGAGGACAACAAGCTGGATGAAGCGGCCAAGGGCGTGAAGGATCTGGATGGCACCAAGGCCAAGATCTACGCCGACCTGGCGGCACTGCAGCTGGCCAAGGCGCAGGTCGAGGCCGGCAAGGATGAAGAGGCGCTGGCGACCCTGCGCGCGATCGACGCCGACCCCGCGTTCAAGCCTGCGATCAACCAGCGCATCGCGCGCCTGCTGATCGCCACCGGCAAGCACGATGAAGCCATCAAGCTGCTCGGCGATGCGACCGACAGCGCCAGCCTGGAGATCCATGGCGACGCGCTGATCGCATCGGGCAAGCGTGACGAGGCCCGTGGGCTGTATGAGAAGGCGCTCAAGACGCTGGACGTGGCAGCGCCGCAGCGGCGTGTCCTGGAAACCAAGGTGATGGATGCCGGTGGCACCGTCGCCGACCCCGCGGAGTCGGTGTAATGAAACAGATGGTCATGATCAAGCGCGTTGCCACCCTGGTCCTGATGGGCGTGGCGCTGTCCGGCTGCAGCACCGTCAAGGGCTGGTTCGCGGGCAAGGACGCAGAGGCCAAGAAGGCACTGGAACCGGCGGAGCTGGTCAAGTTCGAGCCGACCGTCAAGGTCGACCGGGTCTGGAGCACCAACCTGGGCAAGGGCGAGAAGCGCATCGGCGTGCGCCAGGGTCCGGTCGTGGCCGACGGCCGCGTATACGCGGCGGCAATCACCGGTGGCGTGCATGCGCTGGACCTGCAGACCGGCAAGACCGTGTGGACCTATGAACCGGCCAAGGTCAAGAAGCAGCCGAAGCTGCGTCTGTCCGGTGGACCGGGCGTGGGCGACGGGCTGGTGGTGATCGGCACGCTGGACGGCCAGGTGATCGCACTGGATGCCAACGATGGCACCGAAAAGTGGCGCGCCAAGGTCCCCGGCGAAGTGATTTCCGCCCCGGCCGTGGGCCAGGGCATCGTGTTCGTGCGCAGCAACGACGGCCGGGTGACCGCCTTCGATGCCGGCAACGGCACGCAGAAGTGGTTCAACCCGCGTGAGCTGCCCGCGCTGACCGTGCGCGGCAACGCGCCGGTGGTGGCGGGCCCCGGCGTGCTGTTCATCGGCAATGACGATGGCAGCGTCTCGGCGCTGGGGATGCAGGACGGCCGCACCGTGTGGGACCAGATGGTCGCCAACGGCGAAGGCCGCACCGAGCTGGAGCGCATGTCCGACGTGGACGGCGCCCCGGTGCTGGAAGGCAACACCCTGTTCGTGAGCAGCTTCAAGAACCAGACCATGGCGATCGAAGGCCCGACCGGCCGTCCGCTGTGGGCGCGCGATCACGGTGGCGCCGGTGGCGTCGCCCTGACCTCGGGCAATGTGTTCGTCACCGACAACAAGGGTGGCGTGTTCGGGCTGGACAAGGCCAGTGGCACTGCCATGTGGTCGCAGACCGGGCTGGCCCGCCGCTCGCTGACCGGGCCGGTGGTGCAGGGCGATTACGTTGTAGTCGGTGACTACAAGGGCTACCTGCACTGGCTGCGCACGGACAACGGCGAGTTCGCCGGGCGCGCCAAGAGTGGCGGCGATGCCCTGCTGGCGCAGCCAGTGGTCGCCGATGGGATTCTGCTGGTGCAGAACGTTGATGGAAAGCTGACCGCATTCCGGTTGGCACAATAAGGAGTTACCGCGATGCTGCCCTTGGTCGCCCTGGTTGGACGGCCGAACGTCGGCAAGTCCACCATTTTCAATGCGCTGACCCGTACCCGTGACGCCCTGGTCCATGACCAGCCCGGCGTCACCCGGGACCGCAACTATGGTGTCTGCCGTCTGGACGAGGACAACCATTTCCTCGTCGTCGACACGGGCGGTATCTCGGAGGATGACGAAGGTCTGGCCGGCGCTACCGCCGACCAGGCCCGCGCTGCCGCGGGTGAAGCCGATCTGATCCTGTTCGTGGTGGATGCCCGTGATGGCACCTCCGCGCTGGATGACGAGATCCTGTCCTGGCTGCGCAAGCTGTCGCGGCCGACCCTGCTGCTGATCAACAAGATCGACGGCACCAACGAAGACACCGTCCGCGCGGAGTTCGCCCGCTACGGGTTCAGTGAGATGCTGACCGTGTCGGCGGCGCATCGCCAGGGACTGGACGACCTGCTTGAAGAAGTGGTCCAGCGCCTGCCCGAAGAGGGCAGCGGCGAGGAGATGGACAACGATCCGAACCGGATGCGCATTGCCTTCGTCGGCCGCCCCAACGTGGGCAAGTCGACGCTGGTCAACCGCATCCTCGGCGAGGAGCGGATGATCGCTTCGGAAGTGCCGGGCACCACCCGCGATTCGATCGCGGTGGACCTGGAGCGCGATGGCCGCGAATACCGCCTGATCGACACCGCCGGCCTGCGTCGCCGGGGCCGGGTCGAAGAAGTGGTCGAGAAGTTCAGCGTCATCAAGACCCTGCAGGCGATCGAGCAGTGCCAGGTGGCGGTGCTGATGCTGGACGCCAGCGAAGGCGTGACCGACCAGGACGCGACCGTGCTGGGTGCGGTGCTCGACGCCGGGCGTGCCCTGGTGGTGGCGATCAACAAGTGGGACGGCTTGACCGACTACCAGCGCGAGCAGGCCGAAGCGCTGGTGTCGCGCAAGCTGGGCTTCGTGCCGTGGGCGGAAACCGTGCGCATCTCGGCCAAGCATGGTTCGGGGCTGCGCGAGCTGTTCCGTGCGATCCACCAGGCGCACGCCTCGGCCACGCACGAGTTCAGCACCAGCGAAGTCAACAAGGCGCTGGAAATCGCCTACGAGACCAACCCGCCGCCGGCGATCCGCGGCCACGTCTCCAAGCTGCGCTACGTGCATCCGGGTGGTTCCAATCCGCCGACCTTCATCGTGCACGGTACGCGCCTCAAGGAACTGCCCGAGTCCTACAAGCGCTACCTGGAAAACTTCTTCCGCAAGCGCTTCAAGCTGATCGGCACCCCGGTGCAGTTCATCTTCCGCGAGGGCGCCAACCCCTATGAAGGCAAGAAGAACCAGCTGACCGATCGCCAGATCGCGAAGAAGAAGCGCCTGATCCGGCACGTAAAGGGCCGATGAGGCCCGTGGCGTCCCGGGACACCGGGACGCCATCCCACGGTAGCGACACGCCACGCGTGTCCCAGGCGGTCCCAACCCGCCCATAATGGGCCATGACCGCCGTACCCGAACTCAGCCCCGAGCACGCCCACCAACGCACCCTCCACGGCGCGCTGCTGATCGACGTGCGTGAACCGCACGAGCGTGCCGCCGGCATGGCCGAAGGCGCGCTCGGCATCGCGAAAGGGGAGCTCGAGGCGAATGCCTCCGCCCACCTTCCGTCCGCGGACCGCGAGCTCATCCTGATCTGCCAGAGCGGCAGGCGCTCCCTGGACGCCGCCCAGGCCCTGCTCGGTCTCGGCTACCCCCACGTCAGTTCCGTCCACGGCGGTACCACCGCCTGGCGCGCCGCCGGCCTGCCGCTCGTGCAGCCGATCCAGAGCGACGACGAGCGCGATTTCAACGAACGCTACTCCCGGCACCTGCTGTTGCCGCAGGTCGGCGTGGCCGGCCAGCAGGCGCTGCTTGGCGCCCGCGTGCTGCTGCTCGGTGCCGGCGGCCTCGGCTCGCCCGCCGCGTTCTACCTGGCCGCGGCCGGGGTAGGGCACCTACGCATCGCCGACGATGACCTCGTGGACCGCAGCAACCTGCACCGGCAGATCCTGCACACCGACGCCAGCGTCGGCCAGCCCAAGGTGCAGTCGGCACGCGAACGCCTGCTGGCGCTGAATCCGCGCCTGGACGTCGACGCGGTGCAGGCGCGGGTCACCTCGGACAACGTCGACGCCCTGCTCGACGGCGTGGACGTGGTGCTGGACGGTTCGGACAACTTCCCGCTGCGCTACCTGCTCAACGATGCGTGCATCCAGCACCGCATTCCGCTGGTGTATGGCGCGGTGGAACGCTTCACCGGGCAGGTGTCGGTGTTCGATGCGGGTCGCCGGCGCGGCCAGGCACCGTGCTACCGCTGCCTGTTCCCGGAACCGCCGCCGCCGGAGTTCGCACCGAACTGCGCCGAGGCCGGCGTACTGGGCGTGCTGCCGGGCATGGTCGGCCTGCTGCAGGCCACCGAAGTGCTGAAACTGCTGCTGCAGATCGGCGAGCCGCTGGTGGGGCGCCTGCTGACCTTCGATGCGCTCGCGATGCGCTTCCGCGAGATCCGCCTGGCACCGGACCCCGGGTGTCCCCTGTGCGCGCCGGATCGTGCGTTCCCGGGCTACATCGATTACGCGGCGTTCTGCCGCTCTGGCTGAGTACGCTGCGATAGCGAGACGATCTGCGCAATTTATCGCCAATCGTTCCATTGATGGCACGATCATGCGCACCTGCGTGCTAGGTACCTGCATCAATTTGTCCTATCGTGACGGCTGATCGGTGTTGCAAGGAAACAACCGCATGGCGGTGGAAGCAGGTGCCAGTGAACTGGTGAAAGTCGTCGCCCTGCTGGGTGCCGCGGTGGTGATGGTGCCGTTGTTCCGGCGCCTGGGGCTGGGCTCGGTGCTGGGCTACTTCGCCGCCGGGCTGGCGATTGGACCGTTCGGCTTCGGCTGGTTCTCGGATCCGCAGGCCATCCTGCACACTGCCGAGTTGGGCGTGGTGATGTTCCTGTTCGTGATCGGGCTGGAAATGCGCCCGTCGCACCTGTGGAGCCTGCGCAGGGAAATCTTCGGGCTGGGCACGCTGCAGATCGTGGTCTGCGGCGCGGTGCTCACCGGCGTGTGCATGCTGTTCGGATTCCCGCTGCCGGTGGCCTTCATCGGCGCCGCGGGTTTCGTGCTGACCTCCACCGCCGTGGTCATGCAGCTGCTGGCAGAGCGCGGCGACATCGCGCTGCCGTCGGGGCAGAAGATCGTCTCCATCCTGCTGTTCGAAGACCTGCTGATCGTGCCGCTGCTGGCGGTGGTGGCGTTCATGGCGCCGGTGCAGGCCGATGCCGGGGCGAGCTCGCGCTGGATCAGCGTGGCAATCGCCGCCGGCGCGATCATCGGCCTGGTGCTGGTCGGTCGCTTCCTGCTCAACCCGTTGTTCCGCATCCTGGCCGCCGCCAAGGCGCGCGAGGTGATGACCGCGGCCGCACTGCTGGTGGTGCTGGGGGCGGCGCTGCTGATGCAGCTGGGCGGGCTGTCGATGGCGATGGGCGCGTTCCTGGCCGGCGTGCTGCTCAGCGAATCCACCTTCCGCCACCAGATCGAAGCCGATATCGAGCCGTTCCGCGGCATCCTGTTGGGCCTGTTCTTCCTCAGCGTGGGCATGGCGCTGGACCTGACCGTGGTCGCCAACAACTGGCCGCTGATCGTGTCCGGCGTGCTGGCGCTGATGCTGGCCAAGGCGGTGTGCATCTACACCGTCGCCCGCATCCTGGGCAGCGATCACCGGCAGGCGCTGGATCGTGGCGTGGTGATGGCGCAGGGCGGCGAGTTCGCCTTCGTGCTGTTCTCCGCTGCGGCTGCCGCCGGCGTGATCGGCGTGGAAGTCAACGCCAACCTGACCGCGATCGTGGTGCTGTCGATGGCGTTGACCCCGCTGTTCGTGCTGCTGCACGACAAGCTGATGCCGGCGCGCGAAGTCTCGCTGGAAGGGGTGGATACCGCCGAGGGCATGTCCGGCAGCGTGCTGATGATCGGCTTCGGTCGTTTCGGCCAGGTGGCCAGCCAGTCGCTGCTGGCGCGCGACGTGGATGTGACCATCATCGACAACGACGTGGACATGATCCACAACGCCGAGCGCTTCGGCTTCAAGATCTACTACGGCGACGGCACCCGCCTGGATGTGTTGCATGCCTCCGGCGCAGCCACCGCGCGTGCGATCGCGGTGTGCGTGAACAACGCGCAGGACGCCGACCGCATCGTCGAACTGGTCGCGCATGAATTCCCGCAGGCCAAGCTGCTGGTGCGCTCGTTCGACCGCGAGCATTCGCTGCGCCTGATCCATGCCGGGGTGGATTTCCAGATCCGCGAAACCTTCGAGTCCGCACTGATGTTCGGTCAGGCCGCGCTGGTCGAGCTGGGCGCGGACGAGGACGACGCCCGCGATATCGCCGAGCAGATCCGCGAGCGCGACGCTGAGCGCTTCGAACTGGAGATGGCCGGCGGCGACCTGCGCGCCGGCGCGCACATGGTGTTCGGCAGCGCGCTGCCCGGCGTACCCACCCCGACCCCGTTCACCGCACCCAAGCGCAAGGCGCGCACCCTCAACGCCGACGAAGTGCCGGAAGAAGAGGAATAGGGGACAATACGTTCCCCACCGCCCCACGCCCGCATTCGATGAACGATCCAGCCCCCCGTCATACCGCCCGCATCCTGGACGGTCGCCGCATCGCCGAAGACCTGCTGGACAGCCTGAAGGTGCGTGTCGACGCCCGCCTGGCCGCAGGTGGCAGCCGCCCGGGGCTGGCCGTGGTGCTGGTGGGGGGCGACCCGGCCTCGACCGTGTATGTGCGCAACAAGCGCCGCGCCGCGGAGAAGGTCGGCATCGAAGCCTTCGATTACGACCTGCCGGCCGGTACCAGCGAGGCCCAGCTGCTGACCCTGATCGACCAGCTCAATGCCGATCCGAAGATCCACGGCATCCTGGTCCAGCTGCCGCTGCCGGGCATTCCCGATGCCAGCCGCCTGATCCATCGGATCGACCCGCGCAAGGACGTCGACGGCTTCCACCCGGAAAACGTCGGCCACCTGGCCCTGCGTGAATTCGGCCTGCGCCCGTGCACGCCGCGGGGCATCACCACGCTGCTGGGCCATACCGACCAGCCGGTGCGGGGCCGCAACGCCACCATCGTCGGCGTCAGCAACCACGTCGGCCGGCCGATGGGCCTGGAGCTGCTGATCGCCGGCTGCACCGTCACCAGCTGCCACAAGTTCACCCCCAAGGACGTGCTCGAGCAGTCGGTGCGCAACGCCGACATCCTGGTGGTCGCGGTGGGCCGCCCGGGCATCGTGCCGGGCGAGTGGGTCAAGCCGGGTGCGGTGGTGATCGACGTGGGCATCAACCGGCTGGACGACGGCCGCCTGGTCGGCGACGTGGGCTTCGAGGCCGCCGCCGGGCGCGCCAGCTGGATCACCCCGGTGCCGGGCGGGGTAGGGCCGATGACGGTGGCGACGTTGATGCAGAACACGATCGAGGCCGCAGAGGCGTCCTGACGCCGGGAGGCCGTGACGACCAACGGTCGTCACCTACCGGGGCGCTCCGCCCATCGTCCGTCCCGGTAGCGCACGACCGTTGGTCGTGCGGCCCGGCACGGTCGATCGCCGCATGAACGGCCGACCGCGGCGCGACACAGCGTCGCATCCGGCCCCTGCCCATCGGGGCGAAATCAGGGTAAAATGTCGCGCTTCCCCACATCTCGGGTATGCCGATGCTGCGCATCCAGGCTGAAGCACTGACTTACGACGACGTCTCGCTCGTCCCCGCCCATTCCATCATCCTGCCCAAGGATGTGACCCTGGAAACGCGCCTTACGCGTGACCTGCGGTTGAAGTTGCCGATCCTCTCGGCAGCCATGGATACGGTCACCGAAGCCCGCCTGGCGATCGCCATGGCCCAGCTCGGCGGCATGGGTATCATCCACAAGAACCTGAGCGTGGAGCAGCAGGCCGCGGAAGTGGCCACGGTCAAGAAGTTCGAGGCCGGCGTCATCCGCGACCCGATCACGGTTGGTCCGGAAACCACCATCCGCGACGTGCTGGCGTTGACCCAGGCGCGCAACATCTCCGGCGTGCCGGTGGTGGATGGCGGCCAGCTGGTCGGCATCGTGACCCATCGCGACATGCGCTTCGAGACCGAGCTGGACGATCCGGTCCGCCACATCATGACCAAGAAGGATCGCCTGATCACGGTCAAGGAAGGCGCCGCGTCCGAGGAAGTGCTGCAGCTGCTGCACCGCAACCGCATCGAAAAGATCCTGGTGGTCAACGATGATTTCGCCCTGCGTGGCCTGATCACCGTCAAGGACATCCAGAAGAACACCGATTACCCCAACGCCGCCAAGGACGTCGCGACCCGCCTGCTGGTCGGTGCCGCCGTGGGCGTGGGTGGCGATACCGATCGCCGCGTCGAAGCGCTGGTCGCCGCCGGCGTGGACGTGCTGGTGGTGGACACCGCGCACGGCCATTCGCAGGGCGTGCTGGACCGCGTCAGCTGGGTCAAGAAGCGCTTCCCGCAGGTGCAGGTCGTGGGGGGCAACATCTGCACCGGCGAAGCCGCGCTGGCGCTGCTGGACAGCGGTGCGGACGCGGTCAAGGTCGGCATCGGCCCGGGCTCGATCTGCACCACCCGCGTGGTCGCCGGTGTCGGCGTGCCGCAGATCACCGCGATCGACCTGGTCGCCGAAGCGCTGCAGGACCGCATCCCGCTGATCGCCGACGGTGGCATCCGTTACTCGGGCGACATCGGCAAGGCGCTGGCTGCGGGTGCCTCCACCATCATGATCGGTGGCCTGCTCGCCGGCACCGAGGAATCGCCCGGTGAAACCGAGCTGTTCCAGGGCCGTTCGTACAAGAGCTACCGCGGCATGGGTTCGCTGGCGGCGATGGAGAAGGGGTCCAAGGACCGCTACTTCCAGGACGCCTCCAGCGCCGACAAGCTGGTGCCCGAAGGCATCGAAGGCCGCGTGCCGTATCGCGGCCCGGTCGGCGGCATCATCCACCAGCTGATGGGCGGCCTGCGCGCCACCATGGGCTACGTGGGCTGCGGCAACATCGAAGACATGCGCAGCAAGCCGAAGTTCGTCAAGATCAGCGGCGCCGGCCAGCGTGAGAGCCACGTCCACGACGTGCAGATCACCAAAGAGCCGCCGAACTACCGCGCCTGACGCGGCATGAGCGAAAGAGGAACGAGGAAGCTGATTCCCGTTCCTCTTTCTCTATCTGCCGTTGGTTACCTGATTTTCGTTCCTCCGTTTTCCATCCAGCATTGCCGGGCGCCATGACCAATATCCATAACGACAAGATCCTCATCCTCGATTTCGGCGCGCAGTACACCCAGCTGATCGCGCGCCGCATCCGCGAGCTCGGCGTGTACTGTGAAATCTGGGCGTGGGACCACAACCCGGCCGAGATCGCCGCGTTCGGTGCCAAGGGCATCATCCTGTCCGGTGGCCCGGAATCGACCACGCTGCCGGGTGCGCCCGCCGCGCCGCAGGAAGTGTTCGACAGCGGGCTGCCGATCTTCGGCATCTGCTACGGCATGCAGACCCTGGCCGCCCAGCTCGGTGGCGCCACCGAAGCAGCCGACCAGCGCGAGTTCGGCCATGCCGAAGTCAACGTCGTGCACCCGGACGCGCTATTCAAGGGCCTGAGCGACCACGGCGGCGAGCCGAAGTTGAACGTGTGGATGAGCCACGGCGACCACGTCTCGGTGGCGCCTCCGGGCTTCACCATCACCGCCACCACCGATCGCATTCCGGTGGCCGCGATGGCCAACGAGGAAAAGCGCTGGTACGGCGTGCAGTTCCACCCGGAAGTGACCCACACCCTGCAGGGCCAGGCGCTGCTGCGCCGCTTCGTGGTGGACGTGTGCGGCTGCCAGACCCTGTGGACCGCGGCCAACATCATCGACGACCAGATCGCCCGCGTGCGCGAACAGGTCGGCGATGACGAAGTGATCCTGGGCCTGTCCGGCGGCGTCGATTCGTCGGTGGTGGCCGCGCTGCTGCACAAGGCGATCGGCGACAAGCTGACCTGCGTGTTCGTCGACACCGGCCTGCTGCGCTGGCAGGAAGGCGACCAGGTGATGGCGATGTTCGCCGAGCACATGGGCGTCAAGGTGATCCGCGTCAACGCGGCCGACCGCTACTTCGCCAAGCTCGAAGGCGTGAGCGACCCGGAAGCCAAGCGCAAGATCATCGGCAACCTGTTCGTGGACATCTTCGACGAAGAGTCCAACAAGCTCAGCAACGCCAAGTGGCTGGCGCAGGGCACCATCTATCCCGACGTGATCGAGTCGGCCGGCAGCAAGACCGGCAAGGCCCACGTGATCAAGAGCCACCACAACGTCGGCGGCCTGCCCGAGCACATGAAGCTGGGCCTGGTCGAGCCGCTGCGCGAGCTGTTCAAGGACGAAGTGCGCCGCCTCGGCGTCGAACTCGGCCTGCCGCGCAGCATGGTTTACCGCCATCCGTTCCCGGGCCCGGGCCTGGGCGTGCGCATCCTCGGCGAAGTGAAGCGCGAATACGCCGAACTGCTGGCCAAGGCCGATGCGATCTTCATCGACGAACTGCGCAAGGCCGACCTGTACGACAAGACCAGCCAGGCCTTCGCGGTGTTCCTGCCGGTGAAGTCGGTCGGCGTGGTCGGCGACGCCCGGGCCTATGAGTGGGTGATCGCGCTGCGCGCGGTGGAAACCATCGACTTCATGACCGCGCACTGGGCGCACCTGCCGTACGACTTCCTCGGCACGGTGAGCAACCGCATCATCAATGAGCTGCGTGGCGTCTCACGCGTGGTCTACGACATCTCCGGCAAGCCGCCGGCGACGATCGAGTGGGAATGACCCTTCGGTAGAGCGGGGCTCTGCCCCGCTGCCGTTGATTTACAAAGGCGCCGCAAGGCGCCTTTGTCGTATCCGGATCCGGTCCGCGCAGCCACGCAGGGCGTGGCTCTACCAGGTGGCTTCCAGCGTTCTGAATGGCTTGGCCAGCCTTACGCCCCGTGCATCGAAGTCCTGCACGGGATGTCCATCCACTATCACCCGGGTCGGCCGGGTACGCGACGGCCACCAGACGCGTAGGGCAGTATCCCTGCGCAGCCCCTTGCCCAGCGTCAGCTGCAGCGTGGTCCCGCGCTGCACTGCCTGCATCTGCAGGGTCCCGAACGCGGTCGGCAGCCGCTCCACGGCCAGTCCATCGCCGGCCAGCCATGCCGTCGGCGTACCCGGCAGCAGCGACAACGCATCATCGTCCTCGCGCATCAACATGCCGAACAACGTGCGCCCGTACTCGGCCCCAATCCAGGTGTGCGGCATGTCGCCGAGGTAGCGCGGGAAGCGCAGCCGTGAGTGCACGACTTCTGCCAATACCTGCCACTCGAGCGGTCGTCGGTCGCGCAGCAGGCCCTGCAGCAGTTCGTCGGCCGCTTCGGGTTGGTCCAGGTGCACGTAGCTGAGTACGTTGCGGATTTCGTACGGCGTGTAGGCATACAGCGCGCCGGGCTGGCTGCGCTTGCGCACGTCTTCCAGGTAGCGCGCGAAGGTGGTGCGCAGGGCCAGTTCGGGTAGCACGTCCTGCGCGCCAGTGGGGTCCAGCGCGATCGACACGCCGGTCGGGTCGCCATCGCCGAGGTCGGCTGATGAGGGGATGAAGTCGATACCCTTCCATGCCATGGTGGCGCGGATCGAGGCCGCCAGTGCGTCATGCAGGGCGCGGTACTGTTCCCGCGCCCACGCCGCAGTTTCGTGATCGCCCAGCGACTCAGCGAGCCACGCACCGTCATGCCAGCCTTTCAGGCCCCAATAGTCGTCCCAGTAGCTGTGCGTGGGTGAGGGGTAGCCCTCATGGCTGATCGACGGCGCCAGGATGCCCGCGAAGCGCTCCGGCGCCGGCTGGCTGGCCATGTAGCCGGGCACCAGGGTGCGTTCGCGCAGTTCCTGCAGGAAGCGAAGTGCATCCTTCACCTTGGGCAGGTAGGCGCGCACCGATTCCGGGCCGCCGTCCAACCGTGCGACATCGGCTACCAGGGCGACGTACTGGCCCTGGCTGTCGTACTCGATGTCCGAACCGAAGCCGGTGTTGACGCTGCCGTCGTTGTTGAGGATCGGCGAGACCAGCCCGTTGGCGTGCACGCCGTGTTCGGTGTACCAGGCCAGGTAGTCGCGCGCGATCTTCGCTTCGCCCATGCGCAGCAGCACGGCGGAGGTGGCCATGCCATCGCGGATGAAGGAGCGGTTGTAGTTGCGCGGGCCGGGCTGCATCGCCGGGCCGGTCTGGTTGATCAGCATATAGGCGGCCTGCGCGCGCAACATGTCCACCAATGAGGGATCGGGCAGGCGCAGACCGACCTGGCCGAGGCGGGCCTGCCAGTCGTTCGCGGCGACCGTGGCCAGGCGCTCGAAGGTGGCGTCGGCGTCGCGGCCTGCGAGCTCAAGCGCGGGCGGCTCGGGCAGGACGCCGTGCGTGTCGGCGGCGGCATTGCCCAGCGGGAAGGCCACCACGACCGACTGCGTGGCGCCCGGTGCGAGCTGGATCGGGTAGTCCAGCGCAGCGGCAGCCAATCCGTCCGGATCCTCCGCGTGCTGCACGGGTGGCAACGCGCCCTGTGCGACGGCCGCAGTGATTTCAGTGCTGCCATCGGGACCGAACGGGGCCGCGCCCGCGCCGCCGACCGGCGTAAGCGATTGCATCAGCGTGCGGCCGTTGACGCGCACCGTGCCGGCGTCCACCGCGATGCTGCGGATCGGCGAAAGGCCACCGTTCTGCCAGGGCGGATTCATCTGCATGGGACGCACCAACAGCGCGAGGCTGCCGGCTATCGGAGCATTGCTGGTATTGCGCAGGCGATGGCGCACGAAGGTCACCGGTTGCCCGTCCATCTCCACCGCGAACGCTTCGCTTTTCAGTTCCAGCCCGGGTTGCGGCTGCCACGTGGCGGACGGCATCGGCTTCCAGCCATCGCGCAGTGCATGCTGCACGCGCTGGTCTGCCGCACCCGAAGCCGCGCCGTCGGCACCGCGCCAGATCGGCTGGACCAGCGGCGCGCCCTTGAAGGCCTCGATGTTGCCGTGCTCGTCGAAGATCGATTTCTGCAGGCCGCCGTGCACGCCCACCGCAGTCCAGTAGGTCTGCTGCAGGTGCAGCGAGGCGGGGAACAGCGCGCTATGCGCCCCGCTGGCGGCGATCTGGTAGCGCTTCATCGGCGTTATCACCGCGGCCGGCCCCAACAGGCGCAGCCGCGCGATCTGCGGCGCGTCGCCGTCCACCTGCAGGCGCAACGCACGCGCGTTCACCGCCTGAGTGCCGGCCAGCCAGCTCTGCTGGCGACTGCCCGCTTGCGGGTCGTTGGCCAGATCGCTCCAGCGGCCCTGTGCGTCCTGCACCTGCAGGCGGGCGGCCCCGTGTGCCCCGGCCCATTCAACCGACAAGCCCGTGGTGGAGGCGCCGCCTGGCAGCGCGATGTCGAGGGTATGACGCCCCGCCTTGTCGGCCGGAACCGCGACCCCACTACCGCCTTGCCACAGCGCTGCGGCCTGTGTCGGATTCAACCCGGGAATGCGCGCACTTGTGCGGGCATCCAGTGGTTCCAGCTCGAAGATCGATACGCCCCAGTCCGAGGTGCGGTCCGGGCTTGCCAAACGCAGATAGCGCGCCTGGCGCGGGGCGAAGGGCACCGTTTCGATGCCGCCCAAAGAATCGCGCATGGTGTAGGCGCTGTCCCACCGTTTCCCGTCCAGCGAGGTCTGCAGGCTGTAGCCCTCGGGATTGGAAACGTCCCAGGTGATACGTGCTCCGGACAACGTGGACGGTTTGCCCAGATCGACCTGGAACCAATGCCCGGGGCTGAAGGCCCCACCGGTGACGGTCTTCGGATCGCCATCGATCAGGTGGGCAACGGCCATCGCGGGAACCTGCTGCGATGAGCTGCTGGCCTTCCATTCACTGCGGGGCGGCAGGCTCTGGGCGAAGGACCCGGTAGCAGACGAAACCATCCCAACGAGAAGAACGAACTTCGCGAGGGTCAGGGGGCGCGGGTGCAATGGGCGGTCAGCATTCAAACGCATCAGCGCAGTCTCACGGTCAGCAACCTCCCAAGCGAGGCAAATCCAACGCTAGCAGGGACTGAAATCGTTTACATGACGCATCGCAGTACTCAGCTCCCAGTGACCGACGGCCAGTCCGCAACATTGCTGTCGCGTGGTCCGGCTCGGCTTGACGAATCGTCAAGCAATGCCTGGCCCGGGTTGACAGGATGCCCGTTCAAGCGCCGCAGTCCTTTCCCCACACTGGTTCCCGACGTCGCGGCCACCTGGCCGGCGACACCTTCGAACCATTACCGGGGAAACCAGATGATCAGCATTCCTGTATCAGATTCGTCGCATGACCGACTGTCCCGCGCCTCGCGCTGGTTGTGCAGCATCGGCTACGCCGTGCTTGCCGTGTTCTTCGCGTGGTCCGCGCTGAGCGGGCACCGTGAAGCCGAAGCGATCCTCAATGACGCGGTGACGGTGCAGGCGCCGGTGCAGGTCGACCACATCGAGGAAAAGCGCCGCAAGGGGCGGGTGTCCTACCAGTACCACTTCCGTTACGACTTCGAGGCCAACGGCGTTACCCACACCGGGCACTTCTCCACCTCCGAGGACAATGCCGCGCCCTACCTGGAAGAAGAACCGCAGGTGACGGTGGCCTATTCGCGGGCCGATCCCGCCCGGTTTGAGCGGCTGGAGCGGTTGGAAGGCCAGAAGAGCCTGGGGGCCGTGCTCGGCCGGGTGCTGGTGGCGCTGGGCATGCTGGCCATCCTTGCCTTCGTGGTGCACCTGTTGCTGACCCGCAAGCTGTTCGTGCGGCAGACGCCTGCGGTTCCCGCGGGCTGAGCCGGGTGCCCGCCGTGACCGATGCGTACCTGGTTGACAGTCCAAGCGGTCACGGTAGGGTGTGCGGCTCCCTCCCTTTCTGGTCGTTCCCCATGCCTGCGCTGGACTTCGCGGACCTGCTGTCCCGGCACATGCGGCGGATACGGGCCAGCGCAGGGGGAGTGGCCGCGGAGATCGGCATCAGCCGCGAGGCGGTCAACAACTGGCGCGCCGGCACGTCTCGCCCCAGCCGTCGCCACCGCGACCGCGTCCTGGCCTGCGCCAATTACCTGCGCTTGACCGAGGTCGAATGCAACGCGTTGCTGCAGTCGGCCGGGTTCGAGCCGGAGTTTCCCGTCGAGGCGCCAGCGGGTAACACGCTTGCCGGGCAGGCGGCGCCCCCGACCCTCGTGCCGCCCACGGTCACCCGCCTGTTCGACCGCCTGCAGGCGTCGCGCCCTTATCCTGTCAGCCTGCTGCTGACCCAGGCGCACTGGGGCCAGCCGCCGGAGCGCGCAGCGATCCTCGCCGAGGCCGATGCGCGTTATGGCAGTGGCCGCGTGCTGCACCTGCAGCCTCCGTTCCGTGCCGGCGCGGGCGATCAGGATTATTTCGCGCTGCTGGCGGCGCAATGCGGGCTGGAAGGGGTGTCGTCGGACGCGGGTTTCGAAATGGCGCTGGCGCGCCTGCTGCAGCAGCCGGGCCCGTTGTTCTGCCTGGTCAGCCGCTTCGAACAGGGCGCGCCGGAACCTCGCGGCGTGCTGGCCGGGATCCTGCGCAGCCTCAGCGAAATGTACAGCGGCAAGCTGCACCTGCTGATCTGCGGCGGCGCGGCGCTGGCGGACCTGAAGTACCAGGGCGGCGACCTGTCGCTGCTCAACATCGCTGCCACCGAGAGCTGGCCGGAGCTGGACGTGGATGACCTGCGACGCGGTGCCGGTGCCGGCGCCGGTGCGCTGCCGGATGCCACGCTGGCGCGTGCGCTGCACCTTTCCGGTGGTCATCCGCTGCTGGCGCAGGCCGCGCTGGTGCTGCTGGCCGACGCCAGCCTGGATGACGAAGCAGTGACCGAAACACTTTCCACGCATCCGCGGCTGTGGGAGGCGCTGGTGCCGGTGCTGCGCGATGTGGCGGCCCGCACGGCAGTGGAAGCCTGGCTGCTGCGCCCGACACTGGGTCCGGCGCGTCCGTACCTGGCCGACCCGCTGCTGCGCCAGCTGTACTGGGCCAACCTGCTGGCGGCCCGGCCGCAACCGCAGGGCGCGTGCCTGGAATGGCGCTGCGACGCGATCCGGCGTGCCGTGAGGCAGGTGATCGAAAGCCTGCAGGCGCAGCCGGCATGATCGCGCTGCCACGGGGTCGGCTTGGGCTTGGCCTGCCGCTGCTGCTGGTGGTCGGGCTGACCTGGTTCGTGGGCAGCTACCTGTTCGTCCCATGGCTGAATCCGCTGCAGCTGTGGCGCATGCAGCGCGACGGCGAAAGCATGATGCTCATGCAGAGCGCCAACATCGACATGATGTTCCTGCGCGAGGAAGCGCTGTCGTACTGGCTGCAGCATGAAACGTGGCCGCAGCAGGTCGATGTTCCCGGGGTGCACGATCCGGCCGAGACCCTGGTCGAAGCCGAGCTTCCGCAGCCGTGGGTGCTGCGGCTGCGCTTTACCGACCGCTTCCCGGCCAGCAGCGGACTGCGCGGCACGGTGATCGAACAGACCCTGGAACCGGATACCCGGCATTGGCGATGCCGCCCGGGTGCGCCGGCACCTCCCGCGCGCTGGATACCGCCGAACTGCCGCGAGGAGGCGCCCTGGACGCTGGTGCAGTGGTTGTCGCTGCTGCTCGGCGGGGCGGTGTTCGGCGTCGCCGCATTGGGCCTGCTCTGGTATTGGGTGCGGCCGGCGGTGGCCGGGATCGTGGCCGAGCCGGGCCTGCTGTTCTCGCAGCCGTTGCAGGCGCTGCCCGCCATCGACCGGCAGCTGGGATGGCTGCGCCTGCGCGGGCGCGTGCTGGCGGGCGCCGGTATTGCGAGCGTGCGCTGGCGGGACGCGCTGCGCCAGGTGCAGGCGGGTCCCGCAACGCGCGCGCAGCAGCTGGCGACGCGGATCGGCGCGGGCGATGCGCCGGCCCCCGGTTGGGCGCTGGCGGGGCTGGTGCGTGAGTGGACGTTGCCGGACACGCTTCCGCTCGCGCTGGAGCGGCTGTGGCTGTACCAGCCGGACCCCGCCCTGGGCGCGGACGCGATCGTGCAGGCGCTGCGTGGCATGCCCAACGGCCAGGACGTGGTGCTTGCGGTCAGCCCGTCGCTGGCGGTGGAAGCCGAACTGATTGCGTATGCAAACGACCCGGGCAACCTCTGCGTGTGCCTGGAGCAGGCCGCGCAGACCCGCTGGCTGCTGCAGCCGGGTGCGCAGGACGCACTGGTCGACCTGCTCGCGCGGCAGCTGCGGGTCACCCGCATTTCGCCGTACCAGACCCACGGTGGCATCACTCGCCCGGGGGCGTTCTTCGGGCGCGAGTCGCTGCTGGCGCGGGTGCTCAACCGCGAGCCGGGCAACTACCTGCTGGTGGGCGGCCGCCAGCTCGGCAAGACCAGCCTGATGAAGGCGATCGAGCGCCGTTTTGCCGGCCATCCCCGCGTGCACTGCGTGTACCTGTCGCTGCGCGATCACCGCCTGACCATGCGCCTGGCGATGGAGCTGGGCATGGCCGAAGACACCGGCATCGACGCGCTGGTGGCCGCGCTGTCGGCGCGCGCGGCCGGACGCGGGCTCCTGCTGCTGATCGACGAAACCGACCTGTTCCTGCGCGCCGAGGCTGACCAGGGCTATCCGCAAATGGGCGCACTGCGTGCGTTGAGCGAAGAAGGGCGCTGCCATTTCATGCTGGCCGGGTTCTGGGACCTGTACGAAGCGGTCACCCTGGACTTCGCTTCGCCACTGCGCAATTTCGGCGAGGTCATCCACGTCGGCAGCCTGGAAGAGGATGCGTGCCGGGCGCTGGCCACGGAACCGATGGCGCGGCTGGGCGTGCATTTCGCCAGCCCCGACCTGCCGCAGCGGCTGGTGGCCGCGTGCGGGCGCCGCGCCAACCTGGTCGCCATCACCTGCCAGCAGCTGCTCAACCAGCTGGATCGTGGCCAGCGCGTGCTCGACGCCGCGCAGGTGCATGCCGCGCTGGTCAGCGAACCGGTGATCGACGCGCTGGCGGGCTGGGCGCGGCTCAGCCCCGACCCGGTCGCGTGCCGGATCGACCGCATCGTGGTCTACCAGGTGGCTGCAGCGCAGCTCACCGGCAGCGGCGAACGCGGCATCGCCCTGGTCGACCTTCTGGCGACCTTCGACGCCGCTGGCGCGCGCGTCGATCCGGAACAGGTGCGGCAGTCACTGGCGCGACTGCAGCTGGCCTATGTGATCCGGCGCGAGGCCGACGGGCTGCCGTTCGTGTTCGCGGTGCCGGTGTTCGCCACCCAGTTCCAGCGCGAGGAAGTGGTGGCCTTGTTGCAGCGTGAACTGCAGGCGATGTGCGCCGACGATGCGTCTGTGTGACGCGCTTCGCTGGGAGTGCGCGCACTGTTCTGCAATAGTGATGCGACATTTTCGTGCCATGGCAGAGTGATGCTGCATCCCCAGGAGTTGTCTTCGTCGCAGATCGGCGCCGTGCTTGCACAGGCGTATGGCGTGCAGGTGAGCCATGTCATGCAACGGCCCGCCGGCGCCGACGCCGGCGCGACGGTGTACCAGCTGACCGCTGTGGACGGTGCGCGCTGGTGGTTGAAGTGCCGCCGCTATGCGGTGGCCGATGGGGTCTGGAACGTGCTGCGGCATCTGCGCGCCGCGCGCGGGCTCGACGAGGTGATCGCCCCGCAACCGGCGCTTGACGGTGCGCCCGCGGTGCTGGCCGAGGGCCTGCAGTGGACCCTGTTCGCGTATGTCGACGGCCAGTCCGGATTCGAAGAAGCGCTGTCGCAGGCGCAGTGGCAGCGGCTGGGGCAGGCGCTGCGTCGCGTGCACGACACCCGCTTGCCGGCCGCGCTGGCCGCCGGGCTGGCACAGCCTGGGTTCGATGACGATACGGCGGTGGAGCGGGTCGGCGCATGGCTGCAGCGCGGCGACGCGCTGTGGCCGATGCCCGATGCGCTGGCCGAGGACTACCGGCGTGCGTGGCGGCAGCACCGCGAGCAGATAGATGGGGTCTGGCGCCGCTGCGTCGCGCTGCGCGAGCGGCTGGCCGGCCAATGCAGGTCGCGCGTGCTCTGCCATGGCGACCTGCACGCGGGCAACCTGTTGCTGCGCAGCGATGGCGCGCTGGCGCTGATCGATTGGGACGACATGGTGCTGGCGCCGCGCGAGCGCGACCTGATGTTCGTCGGGGCCGGGGTCGGCGGGCGCTGGGGCCGCGACGATCCACCGGGTTTCCAGCAGGGATACGGCGCCGTGGCGCTGGACCCGGTGCGGTTGGCGTACTACCGCCACTGGCGCGTGCTGCACGACCTGCAGGAATTCCACGACCTGATGCTGGAACCGGGCGCCGCGACGCGGCCGCCCAGCCAGCGCCGGCAGGCGCTGCGTTACATGGACGATCAGTTCGCGCCCGGCAATGTGGTCGATGCCGCCGCACGCAGCTGGTCGGCGGCGGCAGCGGTTGCGTCCTGAGCCGCCGGCGCTCGGCTACTCGCCCGGCTTGGCCGCAGCGGTGGCAGCCTCGGAGGCCGCGCGTCGCACCAGTACCGCTTCACGGTGCGCGATGTAGGCATTGGCGGCCAGGATGATGCCGGCCCCGATCACCGTCCAGCGGTCCAGGGTCTCATTGAACAGCAGCCAGCCCAGCAGGCTGACCAGCGGCAGCTGCATGAAGCTGATCGGGGTCAGCGCGGACACTTCACCCAGCCGCAGCGCACGCGTCCACAGCAGCTGGCCCAGGGTGCCCAGCAGGCCGGTCGCGGCCAGCCAGGCCCATCCCGTGGCGCTCGGCCAGACCCAGCCGAACAGCGCCGGTACCAGTGACATCGGCACCCAGAACACATACGTGTAGAACACCACGGTGTCGGCGCCGTCCACGCGCGTGAGCTGCTTGATCTGGATCGCGACCAGCGAACTCAGGACCGCCGCCAGCACCGCCACCAGCAGGCCGGGACTGAACGACGCGGCGCCCGGGCGCACGATGATCAGGACGCCGATGAAGCCGAAGATCACCGCGGCCCAGCGGCGCATGCGCACGGTTTCGCCCAGGAACAGCACGGCGGCGATGGTGACGAACAGCGGCGTGGAGTACGACAGCGAGATCGCCTGCGAGATCGGCAGGTGGCCGATGGCCCAGAACGCGCACAGCATCGAGGCCAGCCCGATCAGGCTGCGCACGAAGTAGCGCGGCAGCTGCCTGGTGCGGAAGGGAGAGCTGCCCGGGCGCAGCAGGAACGGCAGCAGTGCGAGCAGGCCGAACGCGTTGCGGAAGAACGCTACTTCCTGGGTGGGCACGTGGCCGGACGCGTAGCGGATCGCGATCGCCATCAGCCCGAAGGCCATCGTGCTGCCAAGCATCAGCAGCGCCGCACGCATCGGCGTCGGCGCGGGCAGGGCGAGCGGTGGGGTCACCACTGCGCGCCGATCAGGCGCGGCTCCGGCTCGATCGGCACGCCGAACTTTTCCAGCACCGACGCGGAGATGCGCCGCGCCAGCGCCAGCAGCTCGGCGCCACTGGCCGAACCGTGGTTGACCAGCACCAGCGCATGCTGCGCGGAGACGCCCGCATCGCCTTCACGGAACCCCTTCCAACCGCAGGCCTCGATCATCCACCCGGCCGACAGCTTGCGCCGGTCGTCGCGGTCGGCCGGATACACCGGCAGATCGGGGAACTGCTGCAGCAGTACCTCCACCTGTTCCAGCGGCAGCACCGGATTCTTGAAGAAGCTGCCGGCATTGCCCAGCACATCCGGATCCGGCAGCTTGCGCCGGCGGATCGCGATGACTGCATTGGCAACGTCGGCGGCCACCGGCAGTTCCACGCCCATGGCCTGCATTTCCTCGGCGATGCCGGCGTAGCCCAGGCGCAGGTCATGCAGCAATGGCAGGCGCAGTTCGACCGAGGTGATCAGGTAGCGATCCGGCTCGCGCTTGAACACGCTGTCGCGGTAACCGAACGCGCAGGCTTCGTTGTCCAGGCGGACCCACTGGTTGGTGGCACGGTCCCACGCATCCACGGCCTGGATGAACTCATCGACCTGCACGCCATAGGCACCGATGTTCTGGATCGGCGAGGCCCCGACGGTGCCGGGAATGAGCGCCAGGTTTTCCAGCCCCGACAGACCGTTCTGCAACGACCACATCACCAGCCCATGCCAGTTCACACCGGCGCCGGCGCGCACCACCGTGTGGTCTGCGCGATGTTCCAGTTCCTCGATGGTGCGGTTGGCGAACACCAGCACCGTGCCGGGCACGTTGTCGGCCAGTAGCACGTTGCTGCCACTGCCCAGGACCAGCAGCGGTGTGCCGGCGACCTGGGGCAGGGCGAGCACCTCGGGCAGCAGGGAGGGCTCGTGCAGTTCCAGCAGCTGTTCGGCGCTGGCGTCGACGTGGAAAGTATTGAGCGCCTTCAGCGAGGCGTTTTCGGTCAGCGACCAGGCAGGCATTGCAGTACTCATAGGGGGGCCACGGCGCCGCGGCTGGGGGCTTCGCGACGACGGCGGATGGCCTCGACGCAGTCATGCACCAGCGCCGGGCCCTGGAAGATCAGGCCGCTGTAGCACTGCACCAAGGCGGCGCCGGCGGCCATCTTGGCCACCGCATCGGCACCGGACTGGATGCCACCAACGCCGATCAGCGGCATGGATTCGGGCAGGCGCGCGCGCAGGCGGCGCAGTACCAGGGTGGATTGGCCGAGCAGCGGCGCACCGGACAGGCCGCCGGCTTCGCTGGCCCGTGGGTCGCCCGCGACCGCGCTGCGGTCGATGGTGGTGTTGGTGGCGATCACGCCGTCGACCTGCAGTTCGCCCAGCACGCGCGCGGCGGCGTCGATGTCGCGGTCGCTCAGGTCCGGCGCGACCTTGACCAGCATCGGCACGCGCTTTCCATGCTGCGCCGCCAACGCTTCCTGGCTGTCGCGGAGCTGCGAGACTAGCTGGCGCAACGCGGTTTCTTCCTGCAGCTCGCGCAGGCCAGCGGTATTGGGCGAGGAGATGTTGACGGTGATGTAATCGGCCAGCGGATATACCTTCTGCAGGCAATGCTGGTAATCGTCGAACGCCTGCTCGTTGGGGGTGTCCTTGTTCTTGCCGATGTTGATGCCGAGCAGGCCATTGCGGCGCTGCGCGCGCTCGACATTGCGCACCAGCGCATCCACGCCCAGGTTGTTGAAGCCCATGCGGTTGATGATGGCCTGGTGGGCCGGCAGGCGGAACAGGCGCGGCTTCGGATTGCCTTCCTGCGCGCGCGGGGTGATGGTGCCGATTTCCACGAAACCGAAGCCCAGCGCGAACAGCGCATCGATGTGCTCGCCGTTCTTGTCCAGGCCGGCGGCCAGGCCGACCGGGTTCGGGAAACGCAGCCCCAGGGCGGTGGTCGGCAACGGGGCAGGGCGGCGCGCCAGCAGCGGCGTGGTGCCGGAACGGTAGGCGAGTTCCAGCGCACTCAGGCCCAGGCCGTGGGCGCGTTCGGCGTCCAGGGAAAACAGGAAGGGTCGGGCAAGCGAGTACATGGCGTCCAGTCAGTCCAGCGTGCCGACGAAGGCACGGGTGTGATATTCGAAAGCGATCCTGCCGTCCACCGCATGCGCGTCGAACAGCTGCTGCAGCGCCTCCAGCATCGGCGCATGGCGGGGATGGCCCGGTGGCGGCGCATACGACGACGACAGCAGGCGGCCGCGCAGGCCCTCGGCGTCCATGTACTGCGTGTTGGGGAACTGCGCGACACCGCGCAGCCCGCTGCCGAACCACGCGCGCATGGTGTCATCGTCCTGGTAGCGCTCGGCGACCTCGGTGTAGTCGGTACCGAACTCCAGCAGCAACTGCTCGTAGCCGACCAGGAACGGCGAGGCATCGAGCAGGCGCGAGTTCCAGAACACCAGCGCCAGGCCGCCCGGCTGCAGGATCCGCGCCCATTCGCGGCGCACTGCGGTGGTGTCGAACCAGTGGAAGGCCTGCGCCGCACTGACCAGGCCGACGCTGTCGTCGGCCAGCGTGGTCGCCTCGGCGGTGCCGTCCACCAGCTTCAGGCGCAGGTACTCCTGGCCCAGCAGCGCTTCGGCGGCCTCACGCATCGGCGCATTGGGTTCCACCGCGATCACCGGGTGCCCACTGGCCAGGAACAGCCGGGTGGAAATACCGGTGCCGGCGCCGATGTCGGCCACCAGCGTTCCGGTGGACACGCCGATCTCGCGATGCAGCCAGTCCAGCAGCGCCGGGGGGTAATCGGGCCGGTAGCGGACGTAATCGGCTACGCGGTTGCTGAAACGTCCGGTGGGGTCCGAACCGCTCATGGGCACCTCACGACTGCAGGGAAACGAACCAGGCCAGGCCACCGAAGAACATCACGATGGCCAGCAGCGCCAGCAGGCTGCCGATCACCACCACCCAGCCCATGATCAGGCCGGCCAGTGCCAGTCCATCGCCTTCCAGTTCCAGCGGGCGACGGCGGATCTCGGCGCGGGCCATGTGCCCGGTAATGATGGCCACGACGCTGCCCAGGAACGGCAGGGCGGTCCAGCCCAGGATCCCGGCGATCAGGCTGATCAGCGCCATCGGGCTGGTTTGACGGGGCGGAAGGCTCATGTGGCTCCTGGGGACGGGGGAGGACAGGTGAATGATAGGGCCAGTGCCGGGTTTATCCCATCAAGACCTGGCCGCCGTCGACATTCAAGGTGTGGCCGGTGATCCAGCGTGCCAGCGGCGAGCACAGGAACAGGGCCGCGTCGGCGACCTCCTGCGGCTGCCCGAAGCGCCCGAACGGGATCTTGGCCAGGGTGCCGTGGTAGAGCGCGGGATCGTCGCTGCGGCGGCGTGCCCACAGGCCGTCCTCGAATTCGATCGAGCCCGGGGCAATGGCGTTGACCCGGATCCGGTGCGGGGCCAAGGCCAGCGCCTGCGAGGTGGTGTAGTGCATCAGCGCGGCCTTGGCCGCACCGTAGGGGGCCGCGCCCGGGCGCGGCTGCTGCGCGGCGATGGAGGCCAGGTTGAGGATGCAGGCATCGGCGGACTGCTGCAGCCAGGGCAGGGCCAGCCGCGAGGCCCGCACCGCCGCCATCAGGTCCACGCCGAGGCTGGCCTCCCAGCCGGCCTCGTCGTCGGACATGCCATAGCCGGTGGCATTGTTGACCAGGACGTCGATGCCGCCCAGCGCCTCGGCGGCACCGGCCAGCCAGCGGCCGATGTCGTCCACCCGCGCGAGGTCGGCGACCTCGGTATGCACGGAGAGTCCGAGCGCGGCAGCGTCATCACGCAATGCCGTCAGCCCGGTTTCGCCGCGGGCGCACACCGAGACCGCAGCGCCAGCGCCGGCAAAGGCCAGCGCCATGGCGCGGCCGATGCCCTTGCTGCCGCCGGCGACCAGCACCCGGCGACCCGAAAAGTCCAGGACGCGGCGGCCATCGGCCGTCTCCGGTAGGTGCCGACCGTTGGTCGGCACGCTCTGGCTCGCGCCCGTCACAGGTCGAACTTGATGCCCTGGGCCAGCGGCAGCGAGTCGGAGTAGTTGATGGTGTTGGTCTGGCGGCGCATGTAGACCTTCCATGCATCCGAACCGGACTCGCGGCCGCCGCCGGTATCCTTCTCACCGCCGAACGCGCCACCGATCTCCGCGCCGGAGGTGCCGATATTGACATTGGCGATGCCGCAGTCCGAACCGGCCGCCGACAGGAAGCGCTCGGCCGCCTTCAGGTTCTGGGTGAAGATCGACGAGGACAGGCCCTGCGGCACGCCGTTCTGCATGTCGATGGCTTCGTCCAGGGTGCTGTACTTCATCACGTACAGGATCGGCGCGAAGGTTTCGTGCTGCACCACCTCATCGCTGTTCTTCAACCCGGTCACGATCGCCGGCAGCACGAAGTTGCCGGCGCGCTCGATGCGCGTGCCGCCGGTTTCGACGGTGCCGCCGCTGGCCTTGGCCTTTTCGATGGAGGCCAGGAACTGCTGCACGGCGCCGTCGCTGTTGAGCGGGCCCATCAGGTTGGCCGGGTCGGTCGGGTCGCCGATCTTGCCTTCGACCTGCTTGTAGGCCTTGATCAGCGTGGCCAGCACGTCGTCATGGATCGATTCGTGCACGATCAGGCGGCGCGTGGTGGTGCAGCGCTGGCCGGCGGTACCGACCGCACCGAACACGATGCCGGGGATGGCCAGCTTCAGGTCGGCGGTCTCGTCGAGGATGATCGCGTTGTTGCCGCCCAGTTCCAGCAGGCAGCGGCCGAGGCGGTGTGCCACCTTTTCCGCGACCGTGCGGCCGACCTGGGTCGAACCGGTGAAGCTGATCAGCGGCACACGCTTGTCGGCCACCATCTTTTCCGACAGCGCGGTGCCGGCATCGTTGATCAGGAAGAAGATGTCCGGGAAGCCGGCGCCGCGCAGCGCCTCGTTGCAGATCTTCATCGAGGCGATCGCGGTCAGCGGCGTCTTGTTGGACGGCTTCCACAGGCACACGTCACCGCAGATCGCGGCCAGGAACGAATTCCATGCCCACACCGCGACGGGGAAGTTGAACGCACTGATGATGCCGACCAGGCCCAGCGGCTGGTACTGCTCGTACATGCGGTGGCCGGGGCGTTCCGAATGCATGGTGTAGCCGTACAGCATGCGGCTCTGGCCCACGGCGAAGTCGGCGATGTCGATCATTTCCTGCACTTCGCCGTCGCCTTCCGGCTTGCTCTTGCCCATTTCCAGCGCGACCAGCGAACCCAGCGCATCCTTGTGCGCGCGCAGTGCTTCGCCGCACAGGCGCACGGCTTCGCCGCGGCGCGGGGCCGGGGTGGTGCGCCACACCTTGAAGGCTTCCTGGGCGCGGGCGACGATGGTCTCGTAGTCGGCGTCGGTGGTGGCGTACACCTGGGCGATGGCTTCACCGGTGGTCGGGTTGACCGGGGTGATCACGCCGGCGTCGGTGGCCTTGGACCACTCCCCGTTGCCGAGATAGGTGCCAGCGTTGGTCGCGTCGAGGCCAAGCGCCTTGAGCAGGTCAGAGGACATGCAAACTCCTGTTGCGAATCAAAAAAGGGCGCAGCCGCTGGCAGGGCGGGGGGCGGCATGCAGAACGACGATTCTAACCCGTCGCCGTCCGCCGGTACCGACCCACGCCCGGCACCCGTCGCGGTTGCGCCTCATCTGCCGGATGGCCTTCCCGGTAGCGCCCGACCGTTGGTCGGGCGGCCCAACCCGGTAGAATGGCCGCCATTGTTCGCCCCCAGGAATCTGAATGAACGTTACCGTTGCAGAAGGCGTCGTCGTTGGGAACCGTCTCCCGTTCGTGCTGTTCGGCGGCCTGAATGTGCTCGAAGACCTCGATTCGACCCTGCATGCGGCCGAGCACTTCACCACGGTGACCCGCAAGCTGGGCATTCCGTACGTGTTCAAGGCCTCGTTCGACAAGGCCAACCGCTCCTCGATCAAATCATTCCGTGGCGTCGGCCTGGACGAAGGGCTGCGCATCTTCGAAGAGGTCAAGCGCCGCTTCGGCATCCCGGTCATCACCGACGTGCATGAAGTCGCCCAGGCCGCACCGGTCGCTGAAGTGGTCGACGTGCTGCAGATTCCGGCGTTCCTGGCCCGCCAGACCGACCTGGTGGTGGCCATCGCCGAAACCGGCCGTGCGGTCAACATCAAGAAGCCGCAGTTCCTGAGCCCCACGCAGATCAAGCACATCGTGTCGAAGATCCGCGAAGCCGGCAACGAGAACATCATCCTGTGCGAGCGCGGTTCGCAGTTCGGCTACGACAACCTGGTCGTGGACATGCTGGGCTTCCGCGAGATGATTGAATCCACCGGCGGCCTGCCGGCGATCTTCGACGTCACCCACAGCCTGCAGCGCCGCGACGCCGGCAGCGAAGCCTCCGGCGGCCGCCGCCGCCAGGTGGCCGAACTGGCCCGCTCAGGCATGGCGCTGGGCCTGGCCGGCCTGTTCCTGGAAGCGCACCGCGACCCCGACCACGCCCGCTGCGATGGCCCGAGCGCCTTGCCGCTGAGCGCGCTGGAACCGTTCCTGGCCCAGATCAAGGCCGTGGACGAGCTGGTCAAGGGCTTTGCGGAGCTGGATATCCGCTGAGTCTGCCCACCTTGCGGCGGGATCGGCCTTGGTCCCGTCGCTGAATGTGGGTATCCTTCACAGCTGCCCGCATGCAATGTGCGGGCGGCCAGCGGCAAAGGCAGCATGCATGCACCGCACATCGGCCCCGTAGCTCAGCTGGATAGAGCGTCCCCCTCCTAAGGGGAAGGTCGCCCGTTCGAATCGGGCCGGGGTCACCAAAATCAACAGGTTACGTCGGGGTCGTCGGGGCGATGGCGCTGTATTCCGCTCCATTTCCGATGCGAAATGGCACACATGGCACAGCAGGAAAGGAGACCCTGTTGGTGAAGAGCGCGGCTGACGTCTTGACAAAGGTGCCCTGAACGGGGGGGCGTCGGATTGTTGACGCTTGATAAGTCCAAGTTGGCTGGGTCTGGTATCGCTAATCCTGCGCCCGAACCACCGACCTTGAAGAGTACTGGGCACCCCAGGCGGCGCATGCTAACGTCTGTTCAGCTAAACCGGGATGTTGATAGTTAAATGGAACTTTCAAAGGCGCAAATAGATAAGGCTGGTCGGGCGCTGGCGGCGGATTCGTATGCCGACGAGGCTGAACTTGTTCAAATGGAAGATGTCTTCGATGCGTACCGTGGCGCGCACCTTCAGCCGTTATCCGAGACGACGTCTGAGCTTCAGCACATGCTGTCAAACTATGGTGCCAGTTACTACATTGCTCAGCGACTTAAGAGAAAGCCGCAGATTGCTAGGAAGCTGCGACGTCTTACCGTGAGGCTATCTCAGCTCCAGGACATTGGCGGTTGCCGCATAATCGTTCAGACAAATGCTGATGTTGACGCACTCAAGCGCTTTCTTGAAGAGCAGGTCAGTAATCAAAGCGTTTTCGCGATAAAGAAGTTCACTGACTACCGCGAGAAGGGGCGGGACGTCACAGGCTATCGCGCTCTCCACGTGCTTCTTGAACGAAAAGGTTCGAACCTCGAGCTTCAGATCCGTAGCCGTGTTCAACATTATTGGGCTGAGAGCATCGAGCGAACATCTGTCATCTACGGTCATTACCTCAAGGAAGGGGATGGTAGTCCGCAGGTTCTTGAATACTTTCGCTGTTTGTCAGACGCATTTTACGAGCATGAGGCTGGACGTGAGCCGCCTCTAGATTTAAGGATTCGAATTGACGAGCTGAGGTCTATCTGCGAAGAGCTCATCAAAAAGTCAGACCGGCATAAAGTATTCGATAGCTTCGTCAATGAAGATATCATCCGGACTCTTACTGAGAAGGAGCGGAAAAGCGGGAGCGGTCTCAATAACTGGATTTTGGTGTTTGACTGGAATGCCGGTGCTTTTGTTAGCTGGGATATAGTGAGCAGAAGCCCTCATGCGGCGGTTCGCTCATACATTGAGTACGAACGCAATTTTCCCGCAGCTGAAGGCTATGAGGTGGTGCTTGTCGGCTCTTCGGAGGTTGCGACTGTGCGTCAGACCCATAGTCACTACTTCGGGATTGATTCCTATGCCTCAATCTTGGAGGGGTTGGACGTAGCGGTCGTCGGTTTTACGAGGAAGATCGAAATCGATGTCGGAGCCCGACAAATTCTAGCGGTTCTCCGGCGTCGTAAGTTCTGGGGTCGAAGCACGGTGACAGTAGAGACTCTGGCAAATCACCTTTGTAAGAATGTCCTCGCCTTTGATTCTTCGCTTCAGGGGCTGCTTGATCGAAATTATGTCATGAAGTCGACGCTAAATGGTGGGCTCTCACTAAACGTGAGAAAGAAGGCGGAGATTGAGGCGAGCCTCTAGTCTTTTTTCTATCTAGGGGCGACTAAAGCCTAATGAGATTTTTACTGACACATTTTTAATCGAGGAGATGCGCGTGAGTGCGATTGTTTTGGAGCTTGACTCCGCACTGTCAGGGTTGCTTCCCGCCGATGCAATAGATGCCCACGTTGTAGACAAAAAGTCATTCGATGGCGGTGAGGTTTTGCAGGTTTTGGCCACCATCAGCGTCGCGAGTCTTCCCTGGATCACCACTGTGGTGGTGACCGCAATTAGGGCGAAGAAGCATGTTGTGATAAGACATAAGGGCCGGGAGATTCGTGGAGTGAGCGCCGATGAGGCAGTGAAGATCCTGAGAGAGTTAGCTGATGATTGAAGCGTATCTGGATGCTACACGCAGGCGGAAGTCTGCGGGTGCTGAGCTCAGCCTGGTGTACCAGAATTTGTTCGCTTCGCTGGCCGCGGGTTTCGGTGAAAGGAAGCCCCAGTTCGTTACGGTTTACTCAACTGCATGCGCCGCGGAGCTGGTGCGCGTAGGAGGATCCCAGTACGTCGTCTACGACCAGCACTTAGGTCAGGTTTTTAATCAGCTGAATAGAATTTACTTTGCGACGTCCAACCAAGGCCCTCTTGTTCTTGCTTTTGCTTACAAGCGGCTCGCGCACCTGTCAGTGACGAAGGGAAGCCTGAAGTTGGCGACCTTGATGGCGATGGTGTACGCCAGAATCAACACTGATGTAAAGTCCTCTGGAGATCCCTACACTTCGGACCTAACCGAAGAGCGCGCTAGACTTGCCTACACCCTGTGCCAAGAGATTACGGTAATCGCCCATGAGCTCGGGCATGTGGCGATGCAGTCAGATGAGGGGCGTTGTAAGGCGGTCGAAGATGCACTTCGTGATCATCTCCGAGCAAAGATCGAATCGCCTCGATGCCATAAGGGCGTCGCAGAGCGATACGGTGATGCCGTGGCATCTTCCGTCGCCGAAGATCACGACGCCATGGTTCAGCACTGGGAACAAGTTTTGGAGGGACTAAGCAGCCACCTTGTGGAGGAAGCCGGCAGCGACGAGGTTGCCGCCTTGCTCTCGATATCATTTGCAACCAAAATCATGGCGGTGCCAGCAGAGGACGCATGTGTCGGCGTGCTGCTTGCCTTTAAGTATCTGCGGCTGTTAGGGCACCTTGAGGGATTATCAAGCTTTCTGCTGGACATAGATATTCCTAAAAATATCTCTCCCGGCGAACTGTCTGGGAAAATTCTCTCCGCTTTCTGGGGTGGATTCTCGGGCCTCGGCGAGGCACAGCTGCGCGAGCACTTCATTTTCAGCTCACTTGCATCCATCAGTATGAGTCTAGGGCATGATGGCGAGAAGTGCATCGAGGCGATGAGACATGCACGGGACCGATTCGATCTACGCGTAGAGCTGATGGCCTCACGAGGACTCGCGGACCATCTGTCCGAGGTTCTGCTAGCGGACTTCAAGTACAAAATTCTGGCTGTCGAGGATATCGATCTGTTGCTAGGCTGGAAGGATGCGACTATTTCCCAGGACACAATGGTGGGAATTGGCAAAAAACGGGCGATCTGGTCGGTCTGAGATGGGTATCGTCGATGCTAGGCCTTGTTGCTAGAACCTCAACTTCGCCACTGCGTCCCAAGCACCTTGAGGCGTCAAATGAGCATAGTACTTTTCCGTTGTCGCGTAATCCGCGTGACCAGCGAGCAATTGAACGCGGCGGAGAGGAACGCCTTGCGTTGTTCCGCCGGATTGTCAATAACGCGGCAGCTGCGTGTTCGGCTGCGGCTTGTCGATCGCTAATCACGATGGCGAGTACGTGCAACCAGCCGCTAGCACGGTAGTGAGGCAAAAGGTCGTGCTCGGTGCGCACATGGGATGGCGCACAATGGTGAGGTGGCGGCGTGAGCTTTCGGTGCTTCCAGCCGAATGGCAGCCGCGTTGTTGAATTGCGTGGCTATCGCGGGTGCAATCGATGTTTACCTTGACCGCTTCAGTTTTTGAGCCTGCACCGGGGCTTTTCCGGAGCTACTACTCTTGTGCGGGGCCGGATGAAAATTACTGTCGTGCAATGAACCTGACGGTTCTCCTGCTCATTTCAGAACTTGACCAAGAACTGTTGGAGGAAGTGGCCCGGTTGCTCGGCACGATGGATGATCAGGGGCGCCAGGCGTCGGACACCGGGCAGGCGAACTGGGGCCACAACGTCGTCGCGATCTGGCTCGATCCGCCAGTAGCCAAGCCAGGGTTTGCTTGCTTTACTAATGAAATCTACCCCGATCTCGATGTAGGCGGAGAACCTGCGCAGTTTTCCCGCGCGCAACTCTCTACCATCTTGGATCATTGGGGATACTTCCTGGCGGAGGTTGCTGTGCATGGCATGCACGCAATGTCTGGAAGGAAGCTCGAGGTCGCATTCAACGACGATGTCGATCGCTGGTGAAGGGTCCTTGATCGCGAGGTTGTTGGCGCGAAATCTTGAGCGACTGACTGGGCAATTTTCGATAGCGGCGATCGAATCGGCCAAACCGTGGTTGGCCACTGCTCTACTCTTGGTTGTTGCCTCAAAGTTCTTCGGACGCCTGATTTGCGACGGCGTCCGTCACACGCGAGGCCAAGCGTCGTGAGGCGAAACCCCTGCGCTGTATAGGCGGTTTGTCGCCCTCCCAAGCCGAAGATCGCCCGTTCGAATCGGGGCGGGGTCGGCGTCGATGGGCCCGGCATCGGAAACACGCCGTGCACACCTTCCTCGCCACAGTTTGACGGCCAAGCTGCCACCTTTGCTGCAACACCACCGTTGCAGGAACCACTCCATGGCACTTGTCGCCACCTCCCTTGAATTCCCGTGGCAGCCCACGGCGCAGGTGCCAGCACCGGAGCCTGAGCCTGCCGCGCCGGAGCCGCCGGTAGAGGCACCACCACCGTCCGAGCCGCCGGTGACGGAGCCGCCCGGTGAGGTTCCGCCGGAGCGTGATCCGCAGCCGGAGCGTCCGCCGATTGAGGCACCGGTGCCACCGAGCCCGCGCTGACATGACTGAAGCAATGCCGCACACAGTGCGGCTTTTCTTTGTTCGTTCCCTTCGCCTCGCGAGATGTGACGACGTTGTCTGCGCCTAAAACACGTCGCGAAAACATCGTGTTTCCACGGTCAACACATCGCTTAACGCTGTCGTTGGAAGGTCACGCCGACTTCATTGCAACTGCGGAAAAGTGGATTCACCCCGACACGGGTCACCACAGAATTTTTCCCAGGAGTAGAAATCAGTGAGCACCGAATCCAAGACCGCGCACACCCTCAACGACCTCATCGAGATCGCCCGTGATGGCAAGGACTTCTACACCGAAGCTGCCACTAAGGTGAAGGATGCCGAGCTGTCGCAGTTGTTCACCCGCATTGCCGCCGTCAAGGCCGATATCGTTTCCGCGCTGAGCAGCACTGTGGCCGCTACCGGTGCGAAGCCGGCCGAGCACGGCACCATGGTCGGCTCGATGCAGCAGTTCTACGGCAAGGTCCGCGCCACCTTGGGCGACACGCAGTACGGCTATGTTGCCGAGCTGGAGGAATCCGAGGATCGCCTGCTGAAGGCATTCCGCGACGCCCTGACCGACAACGATACGCCGCCGGCCGCCCGCGCTGAAGTCACCCGCCTGCTGCCGCAGGTGGAAGAGACCCATAACGTGATGCGCAACCGCAAGCTCGCCATGAAGTCGTAATGGCTCCGGCGGCGCCAGCCGCCCTGCCATACTGCAGGCGCCCCGGTTCAGCCGGGGCGTCTGCATTTGCGGGATAGGTGGGTCCAGACCCCGCCGTACGGCCACCCCGGATATGGTGCATACTCGAACACACGTACCGCTGGGATTGCTCATGGAACACATGCGTTGGCTCACGCTTCGCCTTGGCAACAACCAGTCCATTGGACCCCAGGTGTTGTTGAACCTGTGGTCGAACGCATGCGAGACGAACCAGTCCTCGGTCACCCGTGACATGCAGGGTGGGCGTTCCACCGCCTATGCGCTGCATGCACCTACCTCATTGGCGTATCCCAAGCGGGCAGAGCTGCGCATGCGCAAGCTGCTGGAAGAAGCCGGCTATACCTTCACCATGGGCTCCCTGGCCGACCGCCCGGCACCTCAGCCGGTTCGTTTCCGCTGAGCTGGATCGACCACGCGTAGGCACAGCGTTTACCGGGCAATCGGCAACACGCGCCGCATGATGCGTACCGGCACGCCGGTGCGATGGGTCTGCCGCTCCAGTGGCTCCCACCCCAGCCGTGCATACAGCCCCCCATCGTCGTGCTCGGTCTGCAGGAACACTTCGCGCACGCCATAGCCGCGCGCTTTCTGCATGAGGGTTTCGATCATCGCGCTGGCCAGGTCGCGGCCCCGGTGTTGCGGGGTGACGAACACACCGCCCAGCCAATGCAGCCGTTCCGGATGCTCGGTCCGCTCGTGGAATTTCAGCTGCGCGGCGGCGATGGGGACGTCGTTCTGCATGGCCATCAGCAGCATTGGCAGCTCGTTGTCGTGCAGGAACACCTCGAGGCGCTGCTGCTCGTCATCGTAGGTGTGCCCGGGAACACGCGCACCCCAGGTATCGAAATACCAGCGGGCAACGGTCGGCAGCAGGTGCGGAGCCTGGCTCAGCGTGAGGTATGGCATCGAGTACTCCCTGTACAGAACGTCGGTACGTCCGGCGCGACACCCTTCTTATACCACCCACCCCTCGGCCCCTTGCCGTGACGCGTTGCAGGTTTCTGCAACCGCGCGCAGACTTGCGCGCATGTCTTCACCTGCTTTCAACGTTCGCCGGTATGGGCGCGATTCCAGCGTCGATCGCCACGCGTTCGCGCAGTGGGTGCTGCCGGTGCGCGGCGAACTGGCATTCGAGCTGGAAGGGCGGGGCGCGCGGCTGGATCTGCTGCAGGGGGCCTTCGTCGCGCCACTGGCGGGGCACGCCCAGGCCGCCGACGATAACGACCGTTTCCTGATCGTCGACTGTCCGGCCGACATGTTCGATGACGACACCCTTGAGCGCCTTCAACGGCAGCCCGTATTGGCGCTTCCAGCCCAGGTGCGGCGGATGGCGCAGCGGGTGGGCACGGTACCGGACGAATGTGTCGAGGCCGACGTGGTGGCGCTGGAGCTGCCTGCGCTGCTGGAGGCGTTTTCTCTGGCCGGCAGCGCCACCCGCCTGCAGGCAGTGTGTGCGCGCATCGAGGCGGCCCCCGGGCAGGCGTGGCCGGTTGAGCGCATTGCCAACGAGGTAGGGGTCAGTACCAGTCGCGTGCATGCGTTGTTCCAGCGGGCCTTCGGGCTCAGTCCGCAGGGCTGGCTGAGCGGCAGCCGTCTGCGCTGGGCGCGGGGGCGATTGGTCGATAGCGACGCGCCCATCGCGTCCATCGCCCAGCACGCCGGCTCCTCCGAACAGAGCGCGCTGACCCGTGCGCTGCGACGCGAATGGGGCATGACACCGGCCGACTACCGACGCCGCCACCGGTCCGCGCAGTAGCCTGGGTCAAGATCGACGGTGGCTTCCCACCTACACTGGCGCGGACTTTCCTTTGCCGGGTGCAGGGCGTAGATGAATCGTTCGATGGGCGTGGGCATCGCCAACGGCATTGCCGCCGGCGCGCTGTGGGGCGTGGTGTTCCTGGCGCCGGCCGTGTTGAGCCAGTTCAGCCCGGTGCAGCTGTCGGCCGGGCGCTACCTGGTCTATGGCCTGATTGCCGTGGTGTTGCTGGCGCCGCGCTGGCGCGAACTGCACCAGCGCATCGGCGCGCCGGAATGGCGCGGACTGCTGTGGCTGAGCCTGGCCGGCAACCTGGTGTATTTCGTGCTGCTGGCCAAGGCCGTGCAGTGGGCCGGTGGGGCGGCCGCCTCGCTGATCGTGGGGCTGATCCCAGTGGTGGTGACCGTGGTCGGCGCGCGCGAACAGGGCGCGGTGCCGTTGCGCCAGCTGGCGCCCGCGCTGGGCCTGTGCCTGCTCGGGGTGGCGCTGGTCGGCTATGAGGCGCTGCAGTCCGAGCATGCGCAGGGGTCGACCCAGCAACGCCTGCTGGGCCTGCTGTGCGCAGTCGGCGCGCTGTTCTCCTGGGCGCTGTACTCGATCGGCAACAGCCGCTGGCTGGCGCGACGGCCGGACCTGTCCGGGCACGACTGGTCGCTGTTGACCGGGGTCACCACCGGTGCACTGGCACTGCTGCTGGTGCCCAGTGCGTTCGTGCTGTCCAGCACGGTGCACGCCGCCGGGGCGTGGATGTGGTTCTGGGTCGTCAGCGCCGGCGTGGCGGTAGTGGCGTCGGTGGTCGGCAACGCCTGCTGGAACCGCGCCAGCCGCAGCCTGCCGTTGACCATGACCGGGCAGATGATCGTGTTCGAAACCCTGTTCGCGCTGTTGTACGGCTTCGCCTGGCAGCAGCGCTGGCCCACCCATATGGAAATCGTGGCCATCGTCTGCCTGGTGTCGGGGGTGCTGCTGTGCGCCCACGCCCACCGTCCTCCGCGCGCGGTGGCCCAGCACGTCGGCTGACTGTCGGCTCCGGCACGTTGGTCACATCCGCAACCTTTTTTGCCGACGATGCGGGCCGTTCGCGGTGAATGCCGTTTTGCGGTGCAGCACTTGACAAGCGTATGGCTGGCGTAGTTTTCTTGGCCCATGGTCCTTGCCGACGCCACCGTCCCGCTTCGCACCACCGCCGTCAACGGCGGCAGTGCCCGTGCGCGCCTGGCCCTCGGTACCACCACCATTACCACCGCCACCACTCGCTTGGTGCGGCCCGTCGTCTTCGCGTAATTTCCGAAAACAACGGCCCCGCACCAGACCAGGTTGCGGGGAATCTCCTTCAGCCTGGATGTCGCGGGGCCTCGAATCGAGGTCAGCATGTCCCACGTTGCCGCTTCACCCGACGCCGCTCCCTCCGACGCCGCCTCAGCGGCAGGCGCGTCCTCCGCCCTGCGTGCCGCTACGGCGACCGTGGTGCACAAGTTCGGGGGTACCTCGGTCGCCGATGCCGACCGCTACCGCCATGTAGCGCAGCTGCTGCTGGCCCGCGACGAGGCGGTGCAGGTCACCGTGGTGTCGGCGATGAAGGGGGTGACCGATGCGTTGATCGCCCTGGCCGGCGCGGCCGCGGACAACGCGCCGCAGTGGCGCGAGGACTGGCATGCACTGCGTGCGCGCCATCGCGGTGCGGCGGTGTCGTTGCTTGGCGAGCATGCCGGCGACACGGTGGAATGGCTGGACGCACGTTTCGACCAGCTGGCCGAAGTGCTGGCGGCGCTGGCGGTGATCGGCGAACTGCCGGCCGAAGTGCTGGACCGCGTGCAGGGTTTGGGCGAAGTGTATTCGGCGCACCTGCTCGGCCACTACCTGCGCAGCCGGGGCGAAGCGTGCGCGGTGCTGGATGCGCGCGATGTGCTGGTGGTCGATCGCGGCGAACTCGGGGTGGACGTGGACTGGGTGCAGAGCGCGCAGCGCCTCGCCAGCTGGCGCGAGGCGAATGCCGCCGCGCGGGTGGTTGCAACCGGATTCGTCGCGCGCGACCGGCGCGGTCGCGTGACCACGCTCGGGCGCAACGGCAGCGACTACTCCGGGGCGATCTTCGCCGCGCTGTTCGACGCCGACGAACTGCACATCTGGACCGATGTGGACGGGGTGCTTTCGGCCGATCCGCGGGTGGTGCCCGAAGCGGTGCAGCTGGAGGCACTGAGCTATGACGAGGCCTGCGAACTGGCCTATTTCGGCGCCAAGGTGGTGCATCCGCAGACGATGTCGCCGGCCATCGAACGTGGCCTGCCGATCATCATCCGCAATACTTTCCATCCCGATCATCCCGGCACCCGCATCACCGCCGAGCGCACCGCGTCGGGTCCGATCAAGGGGCTTACGCTCAGCGCCGAACTGGCCCTGCTCAATCTGGAAGGCACCGGCCTGATCGGCGTGCCGGGCACGGCCGAGCGCGTGTTCGCGGCGCTGCGCAACGCACATGTGTCGGTGGTGATGATTTCGCAGGGCTCGTCCGAACACTCGATCTGCTGCGTGGTGCGCCAGGCCGAAGCCGGGCGTGCGCGCGATGCCCTGCTGCAGGCCTTCGCGCACGAACTCGGGCTGGGCCAGGTGCAGCGGGTCCAGCTCACCGACAACGTCAGCGTGCTGGCCGCAGTGGGCGACGGCATGGCCGGGCAGCCCGGGGTGGCCGCGCGCCTGTTCGAATCGCTGGGGCGCGCGCAGGTGAACATCCTGGCGATCGCACAGGGCTCGTCCGAGCGCAACATCTCGGTGGCGGTGGACAGCCGCCATGCGACCAAGGCGCTGCGTGCCGCGCATGCAGGCTTCTGGCTGTCGCCGCAGACCTTCTCGGTCGGCGTGATCGGCCCGGGCAACGTCGGCGCCGCGCTGCTGGACCAGTTGCTGGCCGCGCAGCCGACCTTGCTGACCCGCGCCAATGTCGACCTGCGGCTGCGCGCGGTGGCGTCGCGCAGCCGCATGCACCTGGACGCGCGCGGGGTGGCGGGCGACTGGCGCGCTGCGCTGGCCGGCGGCGCGCAGGTAACCGACCTGGATGCGTTCACCGACCACCTGCTGTCGGCACACCTGCCGCACGCGCTGATCATCGACTGCAGCGGCAGCGCCGAGGTCGCCGACCGCTATGCCGCGTGGCTGCAGGCCGGGATCCACGTGGTCACGCCGAACAAGCAGGCAGGGGCCGGCCCGTTGCCGCGCTACCACGCCATCCGCGAGGCCGCTGCAGGCAGCGGTGCGCGCTTCCGCTACGAGGCCACGGTGGGCGCCGGCCTGCCGGTGATCACCACGCTGCGCGACCTGGTCGACACCGGCGACGAAATCCTGGCCATCGACGGCATCTTCTCCGGCACGCTGGCCTGGCTGTTCAACAAATACGACGGCCAGGTGCCGTTCTCCGAACTTGTCGCACAGGCCCGCGGCATGGGCTACACCGAGCCGGACCCGCGTGACGACCTGTCCGGGGTGGACGTGGCCCGCAAGCTGGTCATCCTGGCCCGCGAAGCCGGACGCGAGCTGAGCCTGGACCAGGTCATGGTGGAAAGCCTGGTGCCCGAAGCGCTGCGCGACAGCAGCGTGGAGGGGTTCATGGCCGGGCTGGATACGGTGGACGCGGCGTTCGCCGAGCGCCTGGCGCAGGCGCGTGCGCGCGGTGCCGTGCTGCGCTACGTGGCGCGTCTGTCGGCCGATGCGGCCCAGGTCGGCCTGGTCGAACTGCCGGCCGACCACGCCTTCGCCAACCTGCGGCTGACCGACAACGTGGTGCAGTTCACCACGCGCCGTTACTGCGACAACCCGCTGGTGGTGCAGGGCCCCGGCGCGGGCCCGGAAGTCACCGCGGCGGGTGTGTTCGCCGATGTGTTGCGGGTGGCCGCCGGCGAAGGAGCGCGCCTGTGAGCGAGGCAGCATCACCGATGCAGGCACGTGCGTTTTCACCGGCGTCGGTGGGCAATGTCGCGGTGGGGTTCGACATTCTTGGTCACGTCATCGCCGGGGTCGGCGATACGGTCACGGTGCGGCGCACTGCGGCGCCAGGGGTCCGTATCCTGGCCATCCGCGGCACCACGGTGGACCTGCCACGGGCAGCGTCGGACAACACCGCAGGCGCGGCGCTGCTGGCGATGTCAGACGCATTGGCGCTGCCGTTCGGATTCGAACTGGAGATCGACAAGGGCATCGCGCTCGGCTCGGGCATGGGCGGTTCGGCGGCGTCGTGCGTGGCCGCGCTGGTGGCGGCGAATGCGCTGCTGGATACGCCGCTGCCGCGCGAAGCGCTGTATCCGTTTGCGCTGGCGGGCGAGGCGGTGGCCAGCGGCGGCCGGCATGGCGACAACCTGGGGCCGATGCTGCTGGGTGGGCTGGTGCTGAGCACGGCGGAGCAGCTGGTGTCGATTCCGGTGCCGGCGCACTGGCACAGCCTGCTGGTGCATCCCGACGCGGTGCTGGAAACGCGCCGCGCGCGTGCCGCGCTGCAGGGCAGCTACGCGTTGTCGGAGTTCGTCCAACAGAGCGCGAACCTGGCGCTGGTGCTCAGTGGCTGCTTCCGGGGCGATGCGGGACTGGTCCGCGACGGCCTGCGCGATGTACTGGTCGAACCCCGCCGGGCCGGGCTGATCGTGGGCTTTTCCGCGGTGCGCGAGGCGGCCCTGCAGGCGGGCGCACTCGGTGCCAGCATCTCCGGTGCCGGGCCGAGCGTGTTTGCCTGGTTCGACAGTGAAGCGGCCGCGCGGGCCGCGCAGCCGGCGGTGCAGCACGCCTTCGCCGAAGCGGGCTTCGACAGCCAGGCCTGGGTATCGCCCTTGAATGCACCCGGCGCGCAGCTGCTGTAAGCGCCGATGCCCTCCCTTTTCCCTTCAGGACCCGACATGCATTTCGTTTCGACCCGACACGCGGCACCGCCCGCCACGCTCAGCGCTGCGATAGCCGCGGGGCTCGCGCCCGACGGCGGGCTGTACGTTCCCGAGCATCGCCCGCAGGCACGGCAGTGGCAGGAGCAGGGCAGCCTCTTCGGCGACGCCGCGGCAGTGCTGGCACCGTTCTTTGCCGGGGATGCGCTCGCGTCGCACCTACCGGCCCTGTGCGAACAGGCGTTCGACTTCCCTGCGCCGCTGCGGGCGTTGTCCACTCCGGGCGACCATGTGCTGGAGCTCTTCCATGGACCCACCGCGGCGTTCAAGGACTTCGGTGCGCGCTTCCTGGCGGCGAGCCTGGCCCGGTTGCAGGGCGGACGCGATCGCCCGTTGACCATCGTGGTGGCCACTTCGGGCGACACCGGTGCGGCGGTCGCGGCGGCCTTCCATCGGCAGCCCGGCATCCGGGTGGTGGTGCTGTACCCGGATGGCCGGGTGTCGCCGCGCCAGGCGCACCAGCTGGGCTGCTTCGGCGACAACATCACCGCGCTGCGGGTGGCCGGGTCGTTCGACGACTGCCAGGCGATGGTCAAGCAGGCGCTCGGCGACCGTGAGCTGCAGGCACGGGTGCCGCTGAGTTCGGCCAACAGCATCAGCCTGGGCAGGTGGCTGCCGCAGATGAGTTACTACGCGCATGCGGCGCTGACCCACCACGCTGCCCATGGGCGGCACTTGAACCTGGTGATCCCGACCGGCAACCTGGGCAATGCGATGGCGGCCGTGCTGGCGCGGGCGATGGGCCTGCCGATCGGGCAGATCGCGCTGGCGACCAATGCCAACGACGTGCTGCCGCGTTTCTTCCAGGGCGAGGCGTACCGGCCCCGACACAGCGTGCCGACGCTGGCCAATGCCATGGACGTGGGGGCGCCCAGCAACTTCGAACGGCTGCGCTGGTTGCATGCGGACGACGATGATGCGCTGCGCGCCGGTTTCCGCACGGCGGCGGTCGACGATGCGGCGATCCGCGAACTGATCACGCGCCGCCATGCGGCCGCAGGCGAGCTGTTCTGCCCGCACACGGCGACGGCGGTGAAGCTGCTCGAACAGCTGCGCGGCGAGGGCGTGCAGGGCGACTGGGCGGTGGCGGCGACGGCGCACCCGGCGAAGTTCGAATCGGTGGTGGAGCCGCTGATCGGCCGCGCGATCGAGGTGCCCCCGGCGCTGGCGGCGCTGCTGCAACGTCCCGCGCACGCCGAACCGTGCCCGCCGCATTACGCCGCGCTGCGCGAATTCCTGCTGGCATAGAACCGTAGTGCCGGGCTCTGACCGGCAAGCGTAATGCCGGGCTCTGCCCGGCAACCACGCCACTCCTCAAACCCCGCAAAGCTCCCGCAGCGCGGATTCGTCGAGGATCTCGACGGTGTTCAGGTGGGGCAGGGCGATCAGGCCCTGCTGGCGCAGCTTGGTGAAGGTGCGGCTGACCGTTTCCATGGTCAGGCCGAGGTGGTCGGCGATGTCGCTGCGGCCCATCGGCAGGGTCACGCGCATGCTGGGGTCGCCGAGCCGGGCTTCACGTGCGGCCAGGCGCAACAGGAAGTCGGCGAGCTTTTCGGCGGGTTGCAGCCGGCCCAGCGCGAGGGCGGCGTCGGCGGCGTCGTCCAGGGCCTGGCAGGCGCGCTGCAGCAGCTTGCGCTCCAGGTGCGGGTACCGCGCGCGCAGGTCTTTCATCTGCGGCAGGGCGACGCGGCAGACCCGGCTGTCGGCAATGGCTTCGATGTCATGTCGGTGGTGGTCGCTGCCGGTCAGGCCCAGGTAGTCGCCGGGCAGGACGAAACAGCTGATCTGGCGGCGTCCGTCGGCGAGGGTACGGACCAGGCGCAGGGCGCCGGCGGTCAAGGTATAGACATGTTGGCGGGGTTCGCCGGCACGGGCCAGGGTGGCGCCCAGCGGCAGCGGCTGGGAGACGGTCACCCGCTCCAGCGCCTGCACTTCATCGGGCGACAGGGCCGAGCAGACGGCCAGGTGGCGCACGGAGCAATGCAGGCAGTCGCGCAGGGTGGAGCAGCCCGGGGCGGGTTCGTCTGCGGCGGCAACGGCGGTTCCGGGGTGGGGCCGGGTCATGTCGAACCAGGAAGCGGGGCCTGCCCATGATACGTCATGCGGCGGTTGGCCCGGCTGCGGCTAGAATATGCAGCTCGCTCTTCCCCCAAGTTCCCCCGCAGGAGTCCCGCAAGTGATCAAGCCCCGTACGCCGCCCGGCATCATGGAATTGCTGCCGCGCGAGCAGATCGCGTTCCAGCGCATGCTGGACGTCATCCGCCGCAATTACGAGCGGTTCGGGTTCCTGCCGGTGGAAACGCCGGTGTTCGAGCTGTCGGATGTGCTGTTGACCAAGTCCGGTGGCGAGACCGAGCGCCAGGTGTATTTCGTGCAGTCGACGGGCGCGCTGGCCAATGCGGCCGAAGCGGGTGACAAGAGCCTGCCGGAGCTGGCGCTGCGTTTCGACCTGACGGTGCCGCTGGCACGTTACGTGGCCGAGCACGAGCATGACCTGACGTTCCCGTTCCGCCGTTACCAGATGCAGCGGGTGTACCGTGGCGAGCGCGCGCAGCGCGGTCGTTTCCGCGAGTTCTACCAGTGCGACATCGATGTGATCGGCAAGGACAGCCTGAGCACGCGGTATGACGCGGAGGTGCTGGCGGTGATCCACGCGGTGTTCGCGGAGCTGCGCATCGGTGATTTCTCGGTGCAGTTGAACAACCGCAAGCTGATGCGCGGGTTCTTCGAGAACTTGGGCGTTGCGGACGGCGAGCGCCAGATGGCGGTGCTGCGTGAGGTCGACAAGCTGGACAAGCGCGGTCCGGATTACGTGCGCGAGACGCTGACCGGCGAGGGCTTTGCGATCCCGGCCGAGCAGGTCGACCAGATCCTGGCGTTCGTGGCGGTGCGCTCGAGCAGCCATGCCGATGCGCTGGCGCAGTTGGATGCGCTGGTGGCGGACGGTGCTGCCAGCGAGACGCTGAAGCTGGGGGTGGCGGAGCTGCGCGAGGTGCTGCAGCTGGTGAAGGCGCTGGGGGTGCCGGAGTCGGCGTACTGCCTGAATTTCTCGATTGCGCGCGGGCTGGATTACTACACGGGCACGGTGTACGAGACGACGCTGACCGACCATCCGCAGATTGGTTCGATCTGTTCGGGCGGCCGTTATGAGGATCTTGCCAGCCACTACAGCAAGTCGAAGCTGCCGGGCGTGGGCATTTCGATCGGGCTGACCCGGCTGTTCTGGCAGCTGCGCGAGGCCGGGCTGATCGCGGGCATCGAGGACAGCAGTGTGCATGCGCTGGTGGCGTTGATGGACGACAACGGTCTGGCCGATTCGCTGGACATTGCGCGCCGCCTGCGCGTCGGTGGCATCAATGCGGAGGTGCAGATGGAGCCGAAGAAGATCGGCAAGCAGTTCCAGTATGCGGCGAAGGCAGGCATCCGTTTCGTGGTGCTGGCGGGTGAGGACGAGCTGGCGCGCGGCGTGGTGGCGGTGAAGGACCTGCTGCGCGAGCAGCAGTTCGAGGTCGCCCGCGACGAGCTGGCCAGCGCGCTGCAGGTGGAACTGGAGCAGACCCGCGCCATGGCGTGACGAGCCCTCGGGTTCATGCTTCCAACAATGGCACCTTCGGGTGCCATTGTTGTTTCTACGGTCGGGCTGGCCGCTGGCCGGCCTTGGGGAACGTGATAGTCCGTTCTCGAACCCGCAAACATTCGGTTCCGCGTTCCCGGTAGCGCCGACCGTTGGTCGGCCCTGGGAACCCGTGGGCGTTCGTGGACGTTCCGCGCCAACGGCCACGTCAACGTCAACGTCTACGGCGTACAGCCGGCGTCTCATTGCTACGTGCAGGGGCGGCCGGCGGGCAGCCCCCTCCGGGACACGCCATGAACCCGTCCATGGGGGCTTGTCAAAAACATCCATGTTTTTGACAGTCCCTACGGGGGCTGCCCGCCGTCCGCCCCCAGACGGTGTCGTGTGCGGCGGGGAGAGCAGCCGGGCAGAGCCCGGCTCTACGGGGGCTAATTGGCAGATGAATGGAGGGACTGCTGGATTTGGCATTTTCTCTTCTTTGCGCTAATGTAATAGCACGCTATTACGTTGATACGATGAAACTCCGTCCTTCCCCCCTTGAGAAAGACCCCCAGGCCGACCTGGCCTGCCTGGCGCGTGCCTTTGCCGGCCTGACCAGCGCCGAGCAGGTGACTGCATTCCTGCGCGACCTGTGTACGCCGGCCGAGCTGGAAGCGCTGTCCGACCGGTGGAAGGTGGTGCCGCTGCTGAAGCAGGGCGTGCCGTATCGCGAAATCCATGAATTGACCGGTGTCAGCGTGACCACCACCGGGCGCGTGGCGCGCTCGCTGGACCATGGCCACGGCGGTTATGCCGCTGCCATTGCCGCGACCGCCACACCCGCGCCCCCCGAATCCGAGTAGAGACCTGCCCCATGAGTGCAACCCAGACCGCCCCGGCACGCGACCGGCTGCGTATCGCCATCCAGAAAAGCGGGCGGCTGGCCGAGCCCGCGCGCAGCCTGCTCACGGCCTGTGGGCTGAGCTGGCGGCAGAGCCGCGACAAGCTGTTCTGCTATGGGGAATCGCTGCCGGTGGACCTGCTGCTGGTCCGCGATGACGACATTCCCGGCCTGATCGCCGACGGGGTCTGCGACTTCGGCATCGTCGGTCGCAACGAGCTGGACGAGCAGGGTGCGGCACGCCGCCGCATCGGACTTCCGGACGCGTACCAGGCCCTGCGCGGGCTGAACTTCGGGCAGTGCCGGCTGATGCTTGCCGTGCCCGAGGAGTGGGATTGGCAGGGTGTAGAGCAATTGGCCGGCAAGCGCATCGCTACCAGCTACCCGGCGATCCTGGCCGACTGGCTGGCCGAGCGCGGGGTGGATGCCCAGGTGGTGGAACTGTCCGGCTCGGTGGAGATCGCGCCGCGCCTGGGCACCGCCGACCTGATCTGCGACCTGGTCTCCAGTGGCGCGACGCTTGCTGCCAACCAGCTCAAGCCGGTGGAAACCCTGCTTGAAAGCGAAGCCGTGCTGGCCGGACCGGTGAAAACCCCCGACGACGCCCGCGCCGGCCTGATGGCCATGCTGCTGCGCCGCCTCGACGGGGTGGTGAAGGTGCAGGACAGCAAGCTGCTGATGTTCCGTGCCGAACTGGACCGCGTGTCCGACCTGGCCCGCCTGTTGCCGGACGCCGACCCGCTGGTGCAGCTGCCCGACGACGGCGGCCAGCTCCGCCTGCAGACCATGTGCCATGGCGCACTGACCTGGCAGCGGCTGGAGGAACTGGAGCGCGCGGGCGCCCAGGGATTGATGGTCCTGAGCGTGGAGCGGTCGCTGGCATGAACCGTCTGCAATGGTCCCAACTCGACGCCGCCGCCCAGGCCCAGGCCCTGCAGCGGCCGGTACAGGCGGTCGCCGCGCGTACCCGTGAATCGGTCGCGGCATTGATCGCGGCGGTCCGCGAAGACGGCGACGCCGCGCTGCGCGAAATCAGCCTGCGCTTCGATGGCGTGGCACCGGCGTCGTTCGAAGTGGACGACAGCGAATTCGCCGCGGCCGAACGCGCCGTACCCGCTGAACTGCGCCAGGCGATGATCGACGCCGCCGCGCGCATCCGGCAGTTCCACAAGGCCGGCATGAGCCAGGGCTATGCGGTGGAAACCGCCCCCGGCGTGCGCTGCGAACGCATGGTGCGGCCGATCGGCCGGGTGGGCTTGTATGTTCCCGCCGGCAGTGCGCCGCTGCCTTCTACCGCGCTGATGCTTGGCGTTCCGGCGCAGCTCGCCGGTTGCCGCGAAATCGTGTTGTGCACCCCGCCGCGTCGCGATGGCAGCGCCGATCCGGCGGTGCTGGTGGCTGCTCGGCTCACCGGCGTGCACCGCGTGTTCAAGCTCGGCGGCGCCCAGGCCATCGCCGCGATGGCGTATGGCACCGACAGCGTGCCGGCGTGCGACAAACTGTTCGGGCCCGGCAACAGCTATGTCACCGAAGCCAAGCAGCAGGTGGCCCAGGACGGCGCGGCCGCCATCGACATGCCGGCCGGTCCTTCCGAGGTGCTGGTGATCGCCGACGCCGGCGCCAATCCCGCCTTCGTTGCCGCCGACCTGCTGTCCCAGGCCGAACACGGCCCGGATTCGCAGGTACTGCTGCTCACCGACGATGCCGACATGCTGGAGCGGGTGGAAGCGCAGGTGCAGGCGCAGCTGAAGCAGCTGTCGCGCGCCGACATCGCCGCCCAGGCATTGCAGTCGTCGCGGCTGGTGCTGGTCGACTCGCTGGTGCAGGCCTTCCAGATCAGCAACCGCTATGCGCCCGAGCACCTGATCCTGGCCCTGCGCGAGCCGCGCGACTGGCTGGCCCAGGTCGAGGCCGCCGGCTCGGTGTTCCTGGGCGACTACACCCCCGAAGCATTGGGCGACTACTGCAGTGGCACCAACCACGTGCTGCCCACCGCCGGTGCGGCACGCGCCTACAGCGGCGTGAGCGTGGCCAGCTTCCAGAACATGATCAGCGTGCAGGCCGCCACCGCGCAGGGCATTGCCGGGATCGGCAACTGCGCGCGCGTACTGGCCCGTGCCGAAGGGCTGGACGCGCACGAAAATGCGGTCGCGCTGCGCATGGGGGCCGCTGCATGAGCGCCGCCGGTGTGCTCGACCTGGTGCGCAGCGACCTGCGCGCGTTCAGTGGCTATTCCTCGGCGCGCAGCAGTGCGCTGGTGGGCGACGTGTGGCTCAACGCCAATGAGTCGGCCTGGGCGAATCCAGCCGACCCGCTGGGCCAGGCGCGCCGCTATCCCGAACCCCAGCCGGATGCGCTGCGTGCCCGGCTGGCCGCGTTGTACGGCTGCGAGCCTGCGCAGCTGCTGATCGGCCGTGGCAGCGACGAGGCCATCGACCTGCTGGTGCGTGCCCTGTGCGAACCGGGCCGCGACGCGGTGCTGGTCACCCCGCCGGTGTTCGGCATGTACGCCGTGTGCGCGCGGCTGCAGAACGCGCCGCTGCTGGAAGTGCCGTTGCGCGACGCCGGCGATGCGCTGGACGCCGACATCGACGCGATCATCGCCGCCGCGCTGGCCGGCAACGCCAAGCTGGTGTTCCTGTGCAGTCCGTCCAACCCTGCCGGCAGCAGCATTGCGCTGGGCGCGATCGAACGGGTCGCCCAGGCGCTGCAGGGCAGGGCGCTGGTGGTGGTCGACGAAGCTTACGGTGAGTACGCCGAACAGGCCTCGGCGGCGATCCTGCTGCCGCGCTACGAGAACGTGGCGGTGCTGCGCACCTTGTCCAAGGCGCATGCGCTGGCGGCAGCACGGATCGGCAGCCTGATCGCCGCGCCGGCGTTGATCCAGGTGCTGCGCCGATGCCAGGCCCCGTACCCGGTGCCGGCGCCGTGCGCGGCCTTGGCCCTGGCGGCGCTGGAGGTCGATGCGCTGGCGGTGACCGAAGCGCGTGTGGCCCAGGTGAAGGCGGAGCGCGAGCGCCTGTTCCAGGCGCTGCAGCAGGCGCCCGGCGTGCTGCGCGTGTATCCGTCGCAGGGCAACTACCTGCTGGCACGCTTCAACGACGCCCAGGCCGCGTTCGACGCGCTGCTGGCGGCCGGCATCGTGGTGCGCGACCAGCGCGCCGCACCGCAACTTCACGATGCACTGCGCATCACCATCGGCAGCCCGGAAGAGAACGACCGCGTGCTCCAGGTACTTGCCGCCCGGAGGGCCGCCGCATGACCCCCATCCTGTTCGTCGACCGCGACGGCACCCTTATCGAAGAGCCTGCCGATTTCCAGATCGACGCCTACGAGAAGATCCGCTTCGTCCGCGACGTGATCCCGGCGATGCTCAAGCTGCGTGACGCGGGCTACCAGTTCGTGATCGTCAGCAACCAGGACGGGCTGGGCAGCGAAGGCTACCCGCAGGCCGCCTTCGACGGCCCCAACGACCTGATGCTGCAGATCTTCGCCAGCCAGGGCATCGTGTTCCGTGACGTGCTGATCGACGGCACCTGGCCGCACGACAACGCGCCGACCCGCAAACCGGGCATCGGCATGATGCTGCCCTACCTGCAGGACCGCGGCATCGACTGGGCACGTTCGGCGATGGTCGGCGACCGCCCGACCGACATCCAGTTCGCGCAGAACATGAACATCCGGGGGTTCCAGCTGCGCACCGAGCAGTTCGGCGGTGAGTGGGACTGGACCGGTATCGCCCATGAGCTGGCCGATGCGCCGCGCCGCGCCAGCGTGCAGCGCAATACGAAGGAAACCCGCATCCGCGTCGAGGTCGACCTGGACCGCACGGCCGAGCCGCAGACCCACACCGGCCTGCCGTTCTTCGACCACATGCTGGAGCAGATCGGCAAGCACGGTGGCTTCGCGCTGAGCGTGCAGGCCGAAGGCGACCTGCACATCGACGAACACCACACCATCGAAGATACCGGGCTGGCCCTGGGCCAGGCCCTGCGCGAGGCGCTCGGCGACAAGCGTGGGATCGGCCGCTATGGCTTCACCCTGCCGATGGACGAAACCCTGGCCAGTGCCGCACTCGATTTCAGCGGCCGTCCCTACTTCGTGTTCGAAGGCGACTTCAAGCGCGAACGCGTGGGCGACATGCCCACCGAGCTGGTGCCACACTTCTTCCGCTCGCTGTGCGATGCCGCCGGGCTGAACCTGCACCTGAGCGTGCGCGGCGACAATGACCACCACAAGGTCGAGGCCTGCTTCAAGGCGCTGGCCCGCGCGCTGCGCCAGGCCCTGCCACGCCAGGGTACGGCGCTGCCCAGCACCAAGGGGGCGCTGTGACCGACGTTGCGCTGATCGATGCCGGCGGTGCCAACCTGGGCTCGGTGCGGTACGCACTGGAACGCCTGGGGGCGCGCGTGCAGCTGGTGCGCGACGCGGACGGCCTGCAGGGGGTGCGTCGGGTGATCCTGCCCGGGGTCGGCGCGGCCCGGCCCGCGATGCAGCGCCTGCATGCGCAGGGCCTGGTGGAACCGCTGCGGCGCCTGCAGGTGCCGCTGATGGGCATCTGCCTCGGCATGCAGCTGCTGTTCGACCATTCCGAAGAGGCGGATGTGGAAACGTTGGGGCTGATCCCCGGTACGGTACGCAAGCTGGTGCCGGCCACCGGCATCCGCGTCCCCCACATGGGCTGGAACCGGCTGCTGCCGCTGAAGCCGTCGGTGCTCCTGCGGGATATTCCCGAGCGCGCCAGCGCCTACTTCGTGCACAGCTACGCCGCTCCGCTCAATGCCCACACCGTGGCGGCCTGTGACCATGGCGGGCTGTTCACCGCGATGGTGGAGCAGGGCCGCTACTTCGGCGCCCAGTTCCACCCCGAGCGTTCCGGCGACACCGGCGCGCTGATGCTGCGCAACTTCCTCGAGGACACCGCTGTATGAGTTTCATCGTCTACCCCGCGCTGGATATCCGTGGTGGCCGCGTGGTGCGGCTGCGCCAGGGCGACTATGCGCAGGAAACCCATTACGGCGACGACCCGCTGCCGCGCGCGCAGGCCTTCGAAGCGCAGGGCGCGAGCTGGATGCACCTGGTCGACCTGGACGCGGCGCGCGCCGGCGGCTACACCCTGGCACCGCTGCTGTCGGCGATCCGCGCCGGCACCGGGCTGCAGGTGCAGACCGGCGGCGGGGTGCGCGGGCGCGACGACGTGGCGCGCATCCTCGATGCCGGCGCAAGCCGCGTGGTGGTCGGCTCGCTGGCGGTGCGTGAACCGACGCAGGTGATCGGCTGGCTGGAGGAATTCGGCGCCGAACGCATCACCATCGCACTGGATGCGCGCCAGGATGCCGAGGGCCAATGGCAGTTGCCGGTGCATGGCTGGACCGAGAATGCCGGGGTCACCCTGGACGCGTTGGCCGAGCGCTACGCGCAGGCTGGCCTGCGCCACCTGCTGTGCACCGATATCGCCCGGGACGGCATGCTGGCCGGCCCCAACCTTGCGCTGTACCGACATCTCACCGCGCGCCTGCCGGGCGTGGCGGTGCAGGCCTCCGGCGGCGTGCGCGACGTCGCCGACGTGGCCGCCGCGCGTGCCGCGGGCTGCGCCGGCGCGGTGCTGGGCAAGGCGCTGCTGGAGCAGCGCATGGACCTGGCCGAGGCACTGGCATGTTGAGCCGACGCATCATTCCGTGCCTGGACGTGCGCGATGGCCGCGTGGTCAAGGGTGTGCGCTTCCGCGACCACGTCGACATGGGCGACATCGCCGAGCTGTCCCAGCGCTATCGCGACCAGGGGGCGGACGAGCTGGTGTTCTATGACATCGGCGCCAGCCCGGAGGCGCGCTCGGTGGACGTGGCCTGGATAGAGCGCATCGCGCGCCTGATCGACATCCCGTTCTGCGTGGCCGGTGGCATCGACAGCGTCGAGACCGCGCGCCGGGTGCTGTTCGCCGGGGCCGACAAGATCTCGATCAACTCGCCCGCGCTGGGGCGCCCGGAACTGATCACCGAGCTGGCCGACGAGTTCGGCGTGCAGTGCGTGGTGGTCGGCATCGATTCGGTGCGCGAGCCCGACGGCGAGTGGCGCGTGCGCCGCTTCAGCGGCGATCCGGACAAGACCCAGGCCGTGCCCGTGCGCACCCTCGACTGGCTGGTCGAGGCGCAGCGCCGGGGCGCCGGCGAGATCGTGCTCAACTGCATGGACAGCGACGGGGTCCGCCGGGGTTACGACGTGGCCCAGCTGCGCCAGGCGCGGGCCGCCTGCCAGGTCCCGCTGATCGCCTCCGGCGGTGCCGGCGACATGCAGCATTTCGCCGATGTGTTCGACCAGGCCGACGTCGACGGCGCGCTGGCGGCGAGTGTCTTCCACAGTGGCGCCATTGCCATTCCCGCGCTGAAGCAGTTCCTGCGCACGCAACAGATCGAGGTTCGAGATGTCTATTGAGGTGTTGCCCTCCCGCGAGGCCCTGCAGACGTTGGACTGGGCCAAGGGCGACGGCCTGTTGCCGGTCGTGGTGCAGGATGCCGACAGCCTGGCGGTGCTGATGCTGGGGTATGCCAACGCCGAGTCGCTGGCGTTGACCGTGGAGACGGGCCACATGACCTTCTACAGCCGTAGCAAGAAGCGGCTGTGGACCAAGGGCGAGTCGTCCGGCAACGTGCTGGCGGTGGTCGCGGTGCGCGTGGATTGCGACCGTGACACCCTGCTGGTCAGCGCCCGCCCGGCCGGGCCGACCTGCCACACCGGCAGCGAGAGCTGTTTCGCGCAGGCACCCGGCAACTTCCTCGGTCGCCTGGACGCACTGGTGCGCGAACGCGAAGCACAGCGCCCGCCCAACAGCTACACCACGTCGCTGTTCGAGCAGGGCCTGCGCCGCATCGCCCAGAAGGTGGGGGAGGAAGGGGTGGAGACCGCGCTGGCCGGCGTTGTACAGGACGATGACGCGCTGTTGGGGGAATCGGCCGATTTGCTGTTCCACCTGACCGTGCTGCTGCGCGCGCGCGGCCTGTCGCTGCAGGATGCGGTCGACGTGCTGGTGGCCCGCCACGCGAAGTGAGCGTGGCCGCTGCCGTTTAACGTTGCTGAAACGGGCTACCCGCGATGATGTGCGGCTTTACAATCGCCCACCTCCTACGGAACGCCTCGATGACCCGCACTTCTGCCTGGCTGGCCTGCCTGCTGTTGATGTCCGCACCTGCCTGGGCCAGCGAGGCCACCGTGACCGGCAAGGTCTACCAGGAGCGCGACGGCAGGCCCGGCCGCGGCCCCACCGACCCGGCACTCGCGGGCGTGCAGGTCTCCAACGGCGAGGTGATCGTGCGCACCGCGGCCGACGGCAGCTACAGCCTGCCGGTGCGCGACGGCCAGACCGTGTTCGTGATCAAGCCCGACGAATTCCAGTTCCCGGTTGCGGCCAACGGCATGCCCGGCTACTGGCGCCACTACGCGCCGCAGGGCTCGCCGCGGCTGAAGTACAACGGCATCGCCGCCACCGGCGGCAACCTGCGCAACTGGGACTTCGCGCTGGAGCCGTCGAAGGATGCCGATGCGGCCCGCGACGGGTTCGAGATGCTGGTCTTCACCGATTCGCAGACCGCCAGCCGCCAGGACGTGGGCTACTACCAGCGCGCCATCGTCGAACCGATCATCGGCAAGCATCCGGCGCGGCTGGGGACCACGCTGGGCGACATCGTCAATGACGACCTGTCGCTGTACCCGCAGATCAACAAGGCCACCGCGCAGCTGCAGGTGCCCTGGTTCCACGTGCCCGGCAACCACGACCTGGACATGGATGCCGGCGATGACCGGCATTCGCTGGACAGCTGGCGCGCTGTCTATGGCCCGGACACCTATGCGGTGGAAGAGGGCGGGGCGAGCTTCGTGTTCCTCGACGACGTGGTCTACGACCCTGCCGCGAAGCCGAAGTACGTCGGCGGCCTGCGCCCGGACCAGTTCACCTTCCTGGCCAATTACCTGAAGAGCGTCCCGCGCGACCGCCTGCTGGTGCTGGGCATGCACATTCCGCTGTTCGACGCCGCGCCGGGCCGCGAGACCTTCCGCCACGCCGACCGCGCGCGCCTGTTCGCGCTTCTCAAGGATTTCCCGAACGTGCTGGTGCTGAGCGGGCACAGCCACACCCAGCAGCACTACTACCATGGCGCTGCGGAAGGCTGGCAGGGCCGCAGTCCGCTGCATGAGTACAACGTAGGTGCCGCGTGCGGTGCGTTCTGGTCTGGCGTGAAGGACGAAAGCGGGATTCCCGATGCGACCATGAGCGACGGCACCCCGAACGGCTATGCGGTGCTGTCGGTGAAGCCGGGCGGTGAGTACGGGCTGCGCTACTACGTGGCGCGCGCGCCCGACGACTACCAGATCGCCCTGCACGCGCCCAAGGTACTGCGCAAGGGGGCCTACCCGGCATGGGGGGTGTATGCCAACGTGTTCATGGGACAGGAAGACACGCGCGTGGAGTACCGGGTCGACGACGGCGCCTGGCAGGAGATGAAGCGGGTGGAGCAGCCCGACCCGCGACTGCTGGCCGAAAACGTCGCCGACGACAGCGCCGAGCGCCTGCGCGGTTTTGACCGCTCGCCCGAGGCCACCCCGTCACCGCACCTGTGGCGCGGCGCACTGCCGACCGACCTGGCGGCCGGTGCGCACAAGGTGGAGGTGCGTGCCGCACACGCAGACGGCCCCACCGCAACCGCCAGCACCACCTACCGCCTGCAGACCGCAAAACCGTAGTGCCAGGCCCTGCCTGGCAACCAAGCGGTCCAATACGCCCAGGTACGGCCCGCCCCGGCTTTGCAAAGCAGACCCGATCACCGAAAATCCCGGCGATGCATTCCACACAACCCAAGGCCCGCGAGTGAGCGTTGCGACACCGTTTCCGGACGCCCATCCGGTCCACCCCGAGGGTTCGATCGCGCCGCCACGCCCGGGTTCGCACGGCGACACGCTGATCGTCGCCGATGTCGGCGGCACCTATGCGCGACTGGCCCTGGCGGACGTGGTGCCCGGCCAGCCGCCGCGCATCCGCCACCTGCGCCGCTATGCCTGCGCCGACTTCGCCAGCCTGGCGGCCATCCTCGCCGCGTTCCGCGCGTCACAGGCGCCTGCGCCGGGCACGGCGGTGGTGGCCATTGCGGGGGTGCTGGAAGGCGACCATCTGGTCAACACGAACCTGCCATGGCCGGTGTCGGTGGCGGCCACCCGGCGTGAGGCGGGACTGGCCACGCTCGACCTGATCAATGATTTCGAGGCGGTCGCGTACGCGATCCCGCACGTTGCCGCGGAGACGCTGGTGCCCTTGAACGGCGACCCGACCGCGGGCAGCCGCTGGCCGGCGCTGGTGCTCGGGCCGGGCACGGGACTGGGCGGTGCGTTGCGCTTCGAGGCGGGCGCCCGTGCGGTGCTGGCCAGCGAAGCCGGACACGCGGCACTGGGCGCTGGCACCGCACTGGAACTGCAGGTGCTGCAGCAGATGCTGGCGCGCTGGGAACACGTGGACAACGAACGGATTCTGTCCGGCAGCGGGCTGATGAACCTGTACCCCGCGCTGTGCGCGATCCGTGGCGTGACCCCGCAGTGGTCCTCGACCGAAGCGCTGATCGCCGCCGCGCACGCGGGCGAGGACGCGCTGGCGGTGGAAACGCTGGACGTGTTCTGCGGATGGCTGGGCAGCCTGGCCGGCGATCTGGCGGTGACCTTCGGCGCGCGCTCGGTGTACCTGGCGGGCGGCATTTCCAGCCACGTCGCCCGCTTCCTCGATGACGGCCACTTCCGCAGCCGCTTCCTCGCCAAGGGCGTGATGCGGCGGGTCCTGGAACAGGTGCCGGTGTGGCGGGTCGAGCACGGCGAGCTGGGCGTGATCGGCGCGGCGGTGTGGCACGCCGAGCACCGCTGCGCGGCGGCGTAAGCATTCTTTCCCGGCCTTCCCGGGCCGGTTCATGGCAGTGGGAGAGCAACGAGTGACTGATCGCAGGCAATTCCTCCAGGCCGGTGCGCTGGCGGCAGGTGTCATGGCATTTCCGCGGGTGCAGGCCAGCGGCAGCGGACGCGCGCGGGTGGTGTCCACCTGGGATTTCGGCGTGGGCGCCAACCAGGCTGCGTGGAAGGTGCTGTCGTCCGGCGGCAGCGCGCTGGACGCGGTGGAGACCGGCGCACGCTGGGCGGAAAGCGAGCTGTGCAACCCGACGGTGGGGCGCTGCGGCAATCCGGACCGTGACGGTGTGCTGAGCCTGGATGCGAGCATCATGGCCGGTGACGGGCAGTGCGGTTCGGTGGCGGCGTTGACCGAGATCCTGCACCCGGTGTCGGTCGCGCGGAAGGTGATGGAACAGACCCCGCACGTGATGCTGGTGGGCGAGGGCGCGCAGCAGTTCGCCGTGCAGCAGGGCTTCCGCCGCCAGAAGCTGCTGACCCCGGCGGCGGAGAAGGCGTGGCGCGAGTGGTTGAAGACGGCGCAGTACACCCCGGAAATCAATGCCGAGCGGCGTACCCGTCCCGGCGACAGCAGCAATCACGACACCCTGGGCATCCTGGCCATCGACGCGCAGGGCCAGCTGGCCGGTGCCTGCACGACCAGCGGCATGGCGTGGAAGCTGCACGGCCGGGTGGGCGACAGCCCGATCATCGGTGCCGGTCTGTACGTGGACAACGAGGTGGGTGCGGCGACCGCGTCGGGCGTGGGCGAGGAGATGATCCGCAACGCGGCCTCGTTCCTGGTGGTGGAGCTGATGCGCCAGGGGCGCTCGCCGGCAGAGGCCTGTCGTGAAGCAATCGCCCGTGTGGTGCGCAAGCGACCGGAGGCCAGCAAGACCCTGCAGGTATGCTTCCTGGCGCTGGGCCGCGACGGCGAGGTAGGCGCGTATGCGTTGCACCGTGGCTTCGTCTATGCGGTGTGCGACAAGGACCGCCAGGACGACCTGCGCGATTCCGCATCGGTCTACACCAGCGAGCAGAGCTGAACATGGCGAGGCACACCCTCGAGATTGCGTCGAACTCGGTTGCATCGGCCCTGGCCGCGCAGCAGGGCGGTGCAGACCGCATCGAGCTGTTCGACAACCTCGCGGAGGGCGGCACCACGCCCTCCCATGGCAGCATCGCCGCGGCGCGGGAGCGCCTGCAGATCCCGCTGTTCGTGCTGATCCGGCCGCGCCCGGGCGACTTCCGTTACGACGCGCTGGAGACGGAAATCATGCTGCGCGACATCGCGCAGTGCCGGCAGCTGGGCTGCGACGGCGTGGTGATCGGGGCACTGGACGCGACGGGCGACATCGACGTACCGCTGTGCCGTGACCTGGTGGCGGCGGCCGGCCCGTTGGAGGTGACCTTCCACCGCGCGTTCGACGCCGCGCGCGACCTGCCGGCGGCGTTGGAGCAGGTGATCGCACTTGGCTGCCAGCGGGTACTGAGTTCCGGCGGCCAGGCCAGTGCACAAGGGGGCGGCGACATGCTGGCCCGGCTGGTCGCGCAGGCAGGTGATCGGCTGGCGGTGATGGCCGGCGCGGGCATCGGCCCGGACAACATCGCCGGCATCGCGACAACCACCGGTTGCCGCGAACTGCACGCGTCTGCAAAGACGGTCCGGCTCTCGGAGATGCGTTATCGCAATTCTGACCTGCGTGGCCTGGACAACGACTGGACCCAGACCGACGCCAACACGGTCGCCGCACTGCGCGCTGCATTGGATGCAGACGATCGGTGCTGAAAAGCGGGTGCCGGTGGGGTGAGTGCGGGGCCGCCATACCCTTTCCGGCGAATGTCCCCCGGCGTCGGCCTGCGGCCGCCGCCTCCTCCTTTACTTCGCCTACAAGGGCATGGCGGCCCCACACTCACCCCGCCGGCGTCGCGCTGACTTCCGCTTTTCCATCGCGAACCGCAAGCCAAGCCCCGTCGCGGCCGGTAGGTCCCTGGCAAAGTAAAGGAGGAGGCCGTCGCCGCAGGCGTCGGCCGGGGGACATTTGCATAGGGGCCTGCCGGCCGCGACGGGGCCCTCAACGCTCGCAATGAACCTCATCGAAGACCGTCCGCCACGCTTCCAACGCCCTCGGCAAAAAAACGCTCAGCTGAAAACAAGAGAAAAAACGGCAACCGCCTGTGAAAGCGCGGTTGCCGTGGAGGAGCGTTGCCCCCGCCCGAAGGCGGGGTGGGGGTGAAGCTTAGAACTTGTAGGTCGCGCCGAAGTACAGCTGGCGACCCGAGTACAGGCTGGAAATCAGGCGGGCATCGGTGTCGTTGCCGAGGTGGACGCGCTGTTCTTCCTTGGTGGCGTTCAGCACCGACGCGGTGAAGGTCAGCGCATCGGTGAAGTTGTAGGCCACGTTGAGGTCGAGCTGCGCGTACGGCTCGGTGTACTCGGTCATGCCACCGTTGAGCCCACCGACCACTTCGCCACGGCGGTTGTACGAAGCGCGCGCCAGGAACGCGTCGCTTTCATAGAACACAGTGACGTTGGCCTGGTTCTTGGCACTGCCGACCAGCGGCGACGAACCGATGCTCTCACCATCGAGCACGATCGAGGCCAGGTTGGTGTCGTTGTAGGTGTAGTTGGCCTGCACACCGAAGCCCATGTCGAACGTGTACTGGCCGTACAGCTCCACGCCCTGCGACACGCCATCGCGGCCGTTGGCCTGGGTCTCGTAATCCTGCACCGTGACCGACTCGCCGCCGACCACCATCTGCACGTCACGCACCACCGGCACCGTGAAGTTGTCCACGTTCTTGCGGAACAGGCCGATACCCGCCACCGCGCCCGGCTTGAAGTACCACTCCAGGCCCACGTCGAACTGGGTGGCCTCGAAAGGCTCCAGGTTCTTGTTGCTGCCGTGGCCCTGCCAACCTTCCTGCGGCGCACCACCGGCGACGCGACGGTCGTTCACGTACTCCGCGCTGTAGTAGCTCAGTGCACCCGGTGCGGCAATGCTGGTGTAGCTCGGGCGCGCGATCACCTTCGACGCCGCGCCGCGCAGCACCAGGTTCTCGGTGATGTCCCAGGCGATGTTGAAGCTTGGCAGGAAGTCCGTGTAGGTCTTGTCCGTGCCGATCAGCTCGAACGACTTCTGCCGCGCCAGGCTGTCGGGCAGGCGGACGAAGCCGCTTTCGCAACCGTACGTCGGGAACGCTGCCGCCGCCGGGTCGGTGCACGACATCGGCGCGCCGGACGCATTGTCCAGGAAGTAATCGTTGAAGCGTTCGATCGCATCGCTGGACTGCGCGAACTGCTCGGTGCGCACTACCCGCATGCCCACGTTGCCGCGCAGGCGGTCGGTACGGAAGTTGGCCTGGAAGTAACCGGCGTAGACCTTCTCGTTGACGTTGTAGACGAAATCTTCTTCGGTGCGGTTGTGCGAACCGCCGTAGCGGTCGTTGAGGTAATTGATGTACGCCGGGTAGTTGATGCCCGGGAACACGTTCGCGTTGAAACCGCCGTTGATGCCGCTGATCGGGTTGGACAGGAAGAAGCCCGGCTGCGCGATGCCCGCCGTGTTGTCGCAGCCCGCCTGGTAGCGGTTGTTGTCATAGTCGGCCGGGTCGGTGCCCTGGCAGACCCAGTAGGTGTTGCCGGTATTGCGGTGGACCTTGCCATCGCTGTACTTGGCGCCGAACTGGAACGAATCCAGCCAGCCGGTCTCGAACAGCTTGGTGAAGTCGGCCTGGAAGTGGTTCTGCTTGATCTCGGTCTGCATCCAGGACGAATCGGTCGAGCCCGTGTCCACTTCAGCAATGCCGTTCATCAGCTGCTGCTGCAGGTCGGGCGAGAACGTGGCCGACGGCGTGCCGGTCAGGTCCCATGCCGAATACTGGTTGCCGGTCTGCCACACGCCATCGACGCGGCGGCGCGGCTTCGCCGACATGCGGAACTTCATCGACGGGCCACCTTCGGACCAGGTGCGGCCGCCGCTGAACGACGCCTTCCACAGCGGGCTGATGTCCCAGTCGACGCTCAGGTCGGCGGTCTGCGACAGCGCCTTTTCGCGGCTGTAATCGCCGGTCAGCTGCGGAGTGGGGATGGTGCAGTCGTCCGGACCCCAGCCACCCGGCGGCAGGCCGGCGGCGGCAGCTTCGTCCTCACTGCAGTAGTACGTCTTGCCCGGGATCTTCTCGAACTGCGCGCCGGTGACGATGGTGCCACTCGGGTCCATGGTCAGCCCGTTGAGCAGGCGACCGCCGGCCCAGTTGCCGTCCTGGTTGTAGCGGGCCATGTTCCATTCCGGAATCTTGAGCATGTTCTGGGTGTAATCACCCTCCAGCTCGAAGCGGAAGTAGTTCGCCGTCAGGGTGACGTTGTCGGTCGGCTTGAACTGGAAGGTGAACTGACCGCCCTTGCGCTGGCGCTCTTCTTCCTTGACCGCGAAGTTCACCGAGGTCGGCATGTAGAAGTCGGTGTAGTTGCGGCCGTTCTGGTCGTTGAAGCCGGAATTGCCCCACCAGTAGTTCACGCCACCCTGGTTCATTTCATTGCCGAACACATCGCGTGCGGTGGTGTCGGTGCCATACCACTGGTAGTTTTCCGTGGTGGCTTCCATGGTGCGGCTGGTGCGCTTCTGCTGGGTCACGCCGACCAGCACGCCGAAGCGCTCGTCGTCGCTGTGCCAGGAGTAGAGCGCCGACGCCTGCGGGTCGACGTCACGGCTGTTGTCCGAGGAAGTGCCTTCCAGGGTCACGTAGCCGGAGTTGGACTCCATCTCCAGCGGGCGACGGGTATGCAGGATGACCGTGCCGCCGATGCCGCCCTCGTCGATGCGCGCTTCGGGCGACTTGAACAGCTCGGCGCTGGACAGCATGTTCGACGGCAGCAGGGTGTAGTTGAAGGAACGGCTGGCCTCGTCGTTGGTTTCCGAGGTGGCGATGTAGTTGCCGTTCAACTGGGTCAGGGTCAGGTCCGGGTCGAGGCCACGCACGCTGACGCTCTTGCCTTCGCCGCCGTCGCGGGTGATCACCACGCCCGGCACGCGCTGCAGCGAATCGGCCACGTTCTTGTCCGGGAACTTGCCCACGTCTTCGGCGGTGATCACTTCGACCACAGCGTTGGCGTCACGCTTCTGCTGCAGGCTCTTTTCGATCGCGTAGCGGTAGCCGGTGACCTGCACGCTGTCGAGCGTGGTGGCCGACGGGGTTTCGCCCGCGGCGGCGGCCTGCTGGGCGAACACGGTCGCCGGCACGAAGGCGGCCGCGGCCAGGGCGAACGTGATCGCGGCGGACAATGCGTCGCGGCCGTGCATGCGGGACATCTGCTTCATTCCACTCTCTCCGTTGGATTGAACCGGTGCTGATAGTTGGTTGAATCGATCTAAAATTGGCGGCGAACCTGGGGAGGCCCCAGCTCGCCAGGCCGAGATGATGACGGTTTGGAGTTGGATCGATCTAAACCGTTGGCGGCGAATTTTTAACACGGCGCGGCGAGGGAAAGCATGCTGCTGCGCAATATGGACGCCAGGACCCGGAGTGTGCCTAGGGTGTTGAGGCCCTCGGGACAAGGGCGGAGCCGGGCTGTGAACGATTCAGGTGCGCACCCGCCGGCCGTTTTCGCCGATGGCGCTACAAAGGGGCTCTCATGTTGCGCCGCAGAATGCATCGACGGATTTGTCCGTGGTTTACTTAAATCGATCTAAATTCACGTCGCCGTGACTTTGGAGCGATCCAAACGCACCCCGAAGTACCGTCATCGACCCACAGGAACCACTGCATGCGCCGATTGCCGTCCCCTCTCGCCCTGACGACCTGCCTGGCCGTTCTGGCCTTCTCACCCCTGCTGCAGGCCGCCCCGGCCGCGCTGGAGCGCGAGGTCAACACCTTCATCGGCAGCAAGGATGACGGCAATACCTTCCCGGGCGCATCGGCCCCGTTCGGCCTGATCCAGGTCAGCCCGATCGGCGAACACTACGCCGGCTGGCGCTACGACGACCCCAAGATCCGGGGATTCGGCCATTCGTTCCTGTCCGGTGCCGGCTGCTGGGAGCAGGGCGGGCAGGTTTCGGTACTGCCGGTGACGGGCACGGTCGGTCCGGGTGGCGACTTCGACACCGACAACGCCAAGAGCTTCGACCACAAGACCTACGCCTCCAGCTACACCCACGAAGGTGAAGTCGGCCAGGCGGGCTACTACAAGGTGCGCCTGACCAGCTACGGCGGCATCGACGCCGAGGCCACCGCGCGCACCCGCGCCGCCGCCGAGCGCTATACCTTCCCGGCTGACGCCGGCACCGGCCATGTGCTGGTCAACGTCGGCCAGGCCAACGAACGCCATTCGGTCATCGGCAGCGTGGTCGATGTGGTCGGCGACCGCGTGGTCGAGGGCAAGCTGGTCACCAAGAGCTTCTGCGGCGGCCACCAGTACACCACCTGGTTCCGGATCGAGTTCGACCGTCCGTTCAAGGCGTTCGGCACCTGGGGCGAGGGCGGCGGGCTGCCCGGCGCACGCCACGGCATGGAAGGCGAACTCAAGCCCAGCGGTGCCTGGCTGAGCTTCGATCTGTCCAAGGGCCGCGCCGTGACGGCGGTCAGCGCGATTTCCCACGTCGATGCCGAAGGCGCACGTGCCAACCTGCGCAGCGACGGCATGCAGGAAGGCCGCCTGCTGGGCTTCGAGCGCATGCGCAGCCTGTCCCAGCAGCAGTGGCGCAAGGAACTGGCCACCGTGCGCGTGGACAGCAAGCAGGCCGACGACCGCACCGTGCTGTACACGGCGCTGTACCACGCACTGCTGCAGCCGCTCACCGGCAGCGACGCCGACGGCCGCTACCGCGGCTACGACGACCAGATCCACCGTGCGGACGGCTGGACCTACTACGAGTATTTCTCGCTGTGGGACACCTACCGCGCGCAGAACCAGTGGCTGGCGCTGACCCGCCCGGAAGTGACCCGCGACATCGGCCGCAGCCTGCTGGCGATCAACGAACAGGGCGGTTGGCTGCCGCGCTGGGGCTACGCGAACTTCGAAACCAACATCATGACCGGCGACCCGGTCACCCCCTTCATGGTCGACCTGTGGCGCTTCGGCGCGCTGGCCGGCCGCGAAGGCGAGGCTTATACCGCGCTGCGCCGCAACGCGTTCGAACTGCCGCCGATGAACTCGCGCCATGCCGGCCGCTCGGGCAACCCGGGCTACGTGCAGAACGGCTATGTCGCCTACGACCGCGCCTTCCCCTCCAAGGGCATGGATGTCGATCCGCACCACGGCGGCTCGGCGACCCTGGAATACGCGCTGGCCGACTGCGCACTGGCGCAGATGGCCGACGGCCTGGGACATGCGGATGACGCCGGCGTGCTGCGCCAGCGCGGCCGCAACTGGCAGAAGGTGTGGGATCCCAGCGTGCGCGACGAAGAAACCGGCATGAGTGGCTTCCCGCGTCCGCGCATGGACGATGGCAAGTGGTACCTGCCGGCCGACGGCCATTACAGCCCGCGTTCGCACCACGGTTTCCACGAGGGCACCGCGTGGCAGTACCAGTGGCTGGCCCAGCAGGACATCCCCGGCCTGGTCCAGGCCATGCATGGCCGCGAACAGGCCGGCAAGCGCCTGGATGCCTTCTTCGCCTACGACGCGCTGCTGCAGTCGCCGCTGCAGGCCGCGCGCAAGGAGTGGGTGGTCGGTCCGTACAGCTACTACAACCAGTACCGCTACAACCCCAACAACGAGCCGGACCTGCATGCGCCGTGGATGTACACGCTGATCGGCCAGCCGTGGAAGACCGCCACGGTGGTGCGTGCCGCGCAGCAGCTGTTCACCAACGCGCCCAATGGCGTCACCGGCAACGATGACCTGGGCACGATGTCGGCCTGGTACCTGTTCAGTGCGCTGGGCCTGTACCCGGCGGTGCCCGGCAGCGGCCAGTTCCTGCTGCATACCCCGCGCTTCGCCAAGGTCGAGGTCGACCTGGGCCAGGGCCGCACCCTGCGCCTGCAGGCGCCGGGCGCCGATGGCCGCAAGCTGCAGTATGTGCAGGGCGTGCAGGTGGACGGCCAGGCGCATGCCCCGGTCTGGCTCGACTGGAGCCGCCTGCAGCAGGGCGGCACCATCGCCTACACCCTGGGCGACACCGCTCCGGAAGCGGGCTGGGGCACCCAGGTCGATGCGCTGCCGGTGTCGTACTGCGCCACCCCGGGGGCCCGCCTGGAATGAGCCCGCGCGCCGCGATCCGTTGACCGATGCGATCGTTTAGGCTTGCAGGACCATGAGGACGCCGACGCCACGATGAAAAAGGACACTTCCGCTGCCAAGGGAACCCGCGCCAGCACGCCCCGTGCCGGCGCCGCACGCGCGGTCACCGTGACCGACATCGCCGATGCCATCGGCGTGTCGCGCGCGACCGTGTCGCTCGTGCTGCGGGGCAGCCCGCTGGTGAATGTCGACACCCGCGCGCGGGTCGAGGCCGAACTGCGCCGGCAGCGGTATGTGTACAACCGGGGCGCAGCCAACCTGCGTCGCCGCACCTCGACCAGCGTGGCGCTGGTGATCAACGACCTGTCCAACCCGTTCTTCGCCGAGTTCGCCTCCGGCGTCGACGAGGCGCTGGGCGCGAAGGGTTTCGTGACCCTGCTCGGCAGCACCGGTGAATCGCCGGTGCGACAGCAGGCGGTGCTGACCACGTTGATGGAACACACCCCGGCCGGGCTGATCCTGTCGCCGGCCGAAGGCAGCGATGCCACCGAGGTGCGCCAGGCGCTGGGCTTCAATGCCAACGTGCTGCTGTTCAACCGCGAGCTGAAGGGCGGCGATTGGGATTTCCTGACCCTGGACAACCAGCAGGGGGCCTACCTGGCCACGCAGCACCTGATCGAGCGCGGCCACCGGCGCATCGCCTTCTTCGGCGGCCACGCCGATTCCAGTTCCTGCCACCAGCGCCGCACCGGCTATGCGCAGGCGCTGGCCGAGGCCGGGCTTTCCGTGCAGCCGGACTGGCTGATCGAATCGGCGCCGAACCGGCTGGAAGCTGCGGCCCGGTCGGGTGAGCTGTTCGCCGGCGACGTGCCCACCGCAGCGGTCTGCTACAACGACACCGTGGCACTGGGCCTGATGCTGGGCCTGGCCTCGCGCGGCGTGCAGCCGGGGCGCGATTTCGCGGTGACCGGTTTCGATGACATTTCCGAGGCGGCGGTGGCGATGCCGCCGTTGACCACGCTTACCGTCAATCCGCGCGAGCGCGGCCGCCAGGCCGCCGAACTGCTGCTGCAGCGCCTGGATGATCCCACCGCCGCACCGCGCCGCACCGTGGCCCCGGTGCAGCTCCGTATCCGTGACAGCAGTGGCCCCGTGGCCGGCTGACGTCGACTCCCTTTCACCCGCCCGCGCAATGAGGCGCGTACCGAATGCCCATTTCTCCAACGCCACGCCTGCCCACCTCGTCTTCCGCCGCGCCCGTGGTCAATCCGCGCATGGCACTGGCCGTGGCCACGACGATCTTCTTCATGTGGGGCTTCCTGACCTGCCTCAACGACATCCTGATTCCGCACCTGAAGGCGGTGTTCGAACTGAACTACGCCAAGGCGATGCTGGTGCAGTTCACCTTCTTCGGCGCGTACTTCCTGATGTCACTGCCGGCGGGTCGGCTGGTCGCGCACCTGGGCTACAAGAAGGGGATCGTGGCCGGCTTGGCCATCGCTGCCGTCGGTGCACTGGGCTTCTGGCCGGCGGCCGAACTGCGCGTGTACGAGGCCTTCCTCGGCGCGCTGTTCGTGCTGGCCACCGGCATCACCGTGCTGCAGGTGGCGGCCAACCCCTACGTGGCGCTGCTGGGCCCGGAGCAGACCGCGTCGAGCCGGTTGACCCTGGCGCAGGCGCTGAACTCGCTGGGCACCGCGATCGCGCCGCTGTTCGGCGGTCTTCTGATCCTGGGCAACACGGTCAAGAGCGCCGATGAACTTGCCGCGCTGGGCGCAGCGGAACAGCTGGCCTACCGCACCCAGGAAGCGCAGTCGGTGCAGGGCCCGTACGTGGGCCTGGCGATCGCATTGGCGCTGCTGGCGGTGTTCGTCTACCTGTTCCGCCTGCCGGCATTGAACGAGACCACCGAACAGGCCGACCCGGGCAAGCACACCCTGATGGACGCGCTGCGCCACCGCCACGTGCTGTTCGGCGTGCTGGGCATCTTCTTCTACGTCGGCGCCGAAGTGTCGATCGGCAGCTTCCTGGTCAACTACCTGTCGATGCCCAACATCGGCGGGCTGACCGAGCAGCAGGCCACCGGCTACGTGTCGGCGTACTGGACCATGGCGATGATCGGCCGCTTCGCCGGTTCGGCGATCATGACCCGGTTCTCGCCGCGCATCCTGCTGACCCTGTTCGCGGCCGCCAATGCGCTGCTGCTGGCGTTGACCATGGCCAGCGAAGGCCATGTGGCGATGTACTCGGTAGTCGCGATCGGCCTGTTCAACTCGATCATGTTCCCAACCATCTTCGCGCTCAGCATCGAACGCCTGGGCGCGCTGACCAACAAGGCGTCCAGCCTGCTGATCATGGCCATCGTCGGTGGCGCGATCATCCCGTTCCTGCAGGGTCTGCTGGCCGACCGCATCGGGCTGCACCTGTCCTTCATCCTGCCGTTGCTGTGCTACGGCTACATCCTCTTCTACGGCATGTGGGGCTCGCGCCCGCGTGCCGGTTTCAGCCAGGGGGGCTGAGCGCGTCATGACAAAGATTGTCTGTTTCGGCGAAATTTTGATCGATCTACTTGCGCAACCGCCGGCCACGCCGGATACCCCGCGCGCCTTCCTGCAGTACGCCGGCGGTGCCCCCGCCAACGTCGCCGTGGCCGCCGCGCGGCTGGGCGCGGACACCCATTTCGCCGGGATGCTCGGCCAGGACATGTTCGGTGATTTCCTCGCCGACAGCCTGGCCAGCGCCGGGGTTGCCACCGACTGCATCGTGCGCACCGACGCGGCCAAGACCGCGCTCGCGTTCGTGGCGCTCGACGCACATGGCGAACGCAGTTTCAGCTTCTACCGGCCGCCGGCCGCGGACCTGCTGTTCCGCGCCGAGCACTTCACCGCGGCCTGCTTCGACGGCACCCGCAGCTTCCATGTGTGCTCCAACAGCCTGACCGAAACCGCCATTGCCCAGGCCACGCTGCAGGGCATGCAGCGTGCCCGCGCCGCCGGTGCGATGGTCAGCCTCGACCTCAACCTGCGCCCGGCGCTGTGGCCGAGCGACGTCGATCCGACCGACACGCTGTGGCAGGCGCTGGTGCTGGCCGACCTGGTCAAGCTTTCGCGCGAGGAACTGGAATACCTGGCCGCGCCGCTGGGAGCCGATGGCAGCAGCATGGTCATCCAGCGCCTGCTGGCGGCCCAGGCCCAAGCGGTGGTGGTCACCGACGGCGCCGCGCCGATGCGCTGGCATACCCGCCATGGTAGCGGCGTGGTGACCGGCTTCCAGGTGCCCACCGTGGACACCACGGCGGCCGGTGATGCGTTCGTTGGCGGACTGCTGTTCGCGCTTGGCGAGCGCGGCGCCGATGGCGCGGCCTTCGTCGACTTCTGCCGCGATCCTGCCGGCCTGCAGGAGGCCATTCGTTTCGGTGCCGCCGTCGGTGCACTGGCCGTGACCCGCAAGGGCGCGTTCGCCGCGATGCCGACCCTGGCCGATGTCCAGCAACTGCTGCAGCAACAACAGGAAACCGCCGCATGACCACCGCCGTTCCCGCCCAGCCCGATTTCCGCTCGGCCGATTTCCTGCGCGCGCATATCGCGCAGACCATGGCGTTCTACCAGCCGCACGAGATCGACCCCAAAGGCGGCTTCTTCCACTATTACCTGGACGATGGCACCGTCTACGACAGCGGCCACCGCCACCTGGTGAGCAGCACCCGTTTCGTGTTCAACCATGCCATGGCCTACCGCGAGTTCGGCAAGCCGGACGACCTGAAGGCGGTCGAGCATGGCATCCGCTACCTGCGCGAGGTACACCGCAACCCGGCGACCGGCGGCTATGCGTGGACGCTGCGCGACGGCGTGGTCGAAGATGCCACCAACCACTGCTATGGCGTGGCTTTCGTGCTGCTGGCCTACAGCTGCGCGCTGAAGGCCGGTATCGGCGAAGCGCGCGCCTGGATGGACGAGACCTGGGAGCTGCTCGAGAAGCGCTTCTGGGAACCGGACTTCGGCCTGTACCGGGACGAAGCGGACGCGGACTGGAACTTCAGCGACTACCGTGGCCAGAACGCGAACATGCACATGTGCGAAGCGATGCTGGCCGCGTTCGAGGCCAGTGGTGAAGCGCGCTACCGCGACCGTGCGCTGCTGCTGGCCGACCACATGACCCGTCGCCAGGCGGCGCAGGGCAACGGGCTGGTCTGGGAGCACTACGACCGCAACTGGCAGATCGACTGGAACTACAACCTCGACAATCCCAAGCACCTGTTCCGTCCATGGGGTTTCCAGCCGGGCCACCAGACCGAGTGGGCCAAGCTGCTGCTGATCCTCGACCGCCACGTCCAGGCCGACTGGCTGGTGCCGACCGCGCGCCACCTGTTCGACACCGCCGTGAACCGCAGCTGGGACGAGACGCGCGGCGGGCTGTATTACGGCTTCGCGCCGGACGGCAGCGTGTGCGACGACGACAAGTACTTCTGGGTGCAGGCCGAGTCGCTGGCCACGGCGGCGCTGCTGGCCGCACGCACCGGCGACGCGGTGTACTGGGACTGGTACGACCGCTTGTGGGCCTATGCCTGGGCGCACATGATCGACCACCAGCATGGCGCGTGGTATCGGATCCTGGATGCGGACAACCGCAAGTACAGCAACGAGAAGAGCCCGGCCGGCAAGACCGACTACCACACCATGGGCGCGTGTTACGAAGTGCTGAACGTGGTGCGTTGAGGTCCGGGGCAGGGTGATGTGCGCCGGCCAGGTGCCGGCGCCAGCGAGGTGATGCATGAAGCGATGGGCGTGGGGCGTTGCAACTCTGGTTCTGCTTGCGCTGCATGCGCTGCCCGCGGCCGCGGCACCGCTGCAGGCGGCATGGACGTTCCGGCTGCTGCCCGGCAATGCGCAGCTCAAGGCGCATCCCGAGGCCGCGCAGTGGCGCACGGCCAGCGTGCCCGGGTCGGTGCACACCGACCTGCTGGCCCATGGCGTGATCCCCGATCCGCACGCCGGCGCGCCCGAGGCGCAGCTGCAGTGGATCGGCCTGGCGGACTGGGAATACCAGGCGCGTTTCGATGTGGATGCCGCCACCCTGGCCCGCCCGCATGCCGAGCTGGTCTTCGAGGGCCTGGACACCTTCGCCGAGGTCGTCCTCAATGACCGCGCACTGCTGCGTGCCGACAACAGCCACCGCACCTGGCGGGCGCGGGTTGATGGGCAGCTGCGGGCCAGCGGCAACGTGCTGCGGATCGTGTTCCGTTCCCCGATCACCACGTTGCTGCCGGGTGTGCAGGCGATGCCGCACAAGATCGCCGGCAACTATCCGTCGCCTTACGGCGATGAGCCGCGCGACGCGATGGTCGGCAATTTCGTGCGCAAGCCCGGCTACCACTTCGGCTGGGACTGGGGTCCGCGCTATGTCACCGCAGGCATCTGGCGACCGGTGCGGCTGGAGGCATGGGACGCACAGCGGATCACCGATGTCGCCGTGCAGGCGACGGCGCTGGACGCCCGGCGCGCCGACCTGACCGTGGCCGTGGACGTGGAGAGCGCCGCCGCGCGCACTGCCAGGCTGCGTGTGGCGATGATCGATCCGGACGGAAAGGTTGCCGCGACGGTCGAGCGAGCGGTGATGCTGCGCAAGGGCCAGCAGTCTGTGTCGTTGCCGGTTCGACTGGACCAGCCGCGGCGCTGGTGGCCGGTGGGTCATGGCGAGCAGGCGCGTTACACGGTGCGTGCCAGCGTCGATGCCGGAACATCGGAAGCGGCCGAGCGCAGCATCCGCACCGGCCTGCGCACGGTGGAGCTGCGCCGCGAGGAAGATGCCAAGGGCGGGCAGGGCTTTGCCTTCGTCATCAATGGCGTGCCGATCTTCGCCAAGGGCGCCAACGTGATTCCGTTCGACATGTTCCCGGCGCGGATTGATCCGGCACGTATCCGCCGCGAGCTGACCGCGGCCCGCGATGCCAACATGAACATGCTGCGCAACTGGGGGGGCGGCTACTACGAAGACGACGCGTTCTTCGACATCGCCGACGAACTGGGCCTGCTGGTCTGGCAGGACTTCATGTTCGGCGGCGGCATGCAGCCCGGCTACGATCCGGCATTCCGCGCCAACGTGGTGGCCGAGGCGCGCGACAACGTGCGACGGCTGCGCGCGCATCCCAGCGTCGTGCTGTGGTGTGGCAACAACGAGGAAGAAACCGCGTGGAAGGACTGGGGCCACGGTCGCGACCTGAAGGCGGCCGATCCGGCGTTCGCCGCCCGCGTGTGGCAGGGCTATGTGGACCTGTTCGGCAACGACCTGCGCAGGGTGGTGGCCGGGGAGGGACTGGGCGTGCCGTACTGGTCCAGTTCGCCCAGCAACGACCTGGACACCGTGGCCAACGACTCGACCCGTGGCGACAAGCACTACTGGCAGGTGTGGGGCAACCCGGCGCTGCCGGTGCAGGCCTACCTGCGCGAGACGCCGCGCTTCATGTCCGAATACGGGCTGCAGGCCTGGCCGGTGCTGCGCACGTTGGAGGGCATCATCCCGGCCGACGAACTGCGTGTGGACAGCGGCACCGTGCGTGCGCACCAGAAGTTCATGGCGGGCGAGGGCAACCAGCGCCTGTTGCAGTACATCGAGCGCGAGTTCGGCACGCCGCGTGACTTCAGCGACTTCGTGTACCTCAGCCAGGTGATGCAGGCTGAAGGCATCCAGCTTGCCGCGCTGCATCACCGCGCGTCGCGCCCCTACACCATGGGCTCGCTGTACTGGCAGCTCAACGACGTGTGGCCGGGCGCGTCCTGGTCCAGCATCGACTACGCCGGGCGCTGGAAGGCCCTGCATTTCCACGCGAAGCGCTTCTTCGCCGACCATGCCGTGGCGGCATTGCGTGACGAAGGCATTACCCGCATCAGCCTTCTCAACGACCTGCAGCAGCCGCTGAACGCGCAGTGGCGGATGCGGGTGATGGATGTGGATGGCCGACAGGTTGCGAAGCAGCAGCACGCGGTGACCGTGCCTGCGCTGTCGGCGCTGGAGGTCGGGCGCTTCGCTGATGCCGAGTTGCTTGGCAGGGTCGACCCCGCGCGTACGGTCGCGGTGGTGGAACTGCTGGATGGCACGCGGGTGCTGTCGCGCCAGGTGGTCTACTTCGCGGCGGCCAAGGACATGCAGCTGCCCAAGGCGCAGATCGACAGCCGCTGGACGCAGGACGGCGATCAGGTCGTGCTGGAGCTGCGCTCGGCGCAGCTGGCGCGCGGCGTATGGGTCGAATTCGAGGGAATGGACGCCACCCTGGACGACAACGCCATCGACCTGGTCCCCGGCGAACCGGTGCGGATCAACGTGAAGGCCGGTGCCGGGCTGGAAACGGTGCGCAAGGCGCTGCGGATACGCTCGGTAGCAGACGCGATGTCCAGCCGGTAACCACCGACGCCGTGCTGGATGGAATGACTGGCACGTATGGGGATCGGTAGGGTCGGTTCCCGAACGACCGCACGCAACGCGGATCGGCGCTGGGACGCATGACCTCCATCGGAGAGGTCTGCCGCCTTCAGACCATACGTCAAACACCCTACGACCTGTGTCGGCAACGGAACGCCGATGCAGCTGTTGCGACGTCGGAAACGGCTCTTGATTCGTGCACATGCGGGCGTAGAGTCCGCGGACAGAAGCCGTGAACACCGACTCCCAACTAGTGAGGTTGACTGTGAACACTGTCCTTATGTCTCTACTGCTATCTGGCTTCGTGGCAGGTTCCGTTCAAGCGGACACTACGGATGCTGCCGTGAACCCTGCGCAATCTCAGGACGCTGAGAGCCGAGCGGCGCTGCAGCGTGAGATCTCCGGAAAGTTGGCCAGAATCAAGAGCGAGGCCGACCTTCACACCTACTTGGCGTCCATGCGCGCGATGCAGACGCCGTTGGATCGACTGTCTCCAGGGGCAAAGAGGCGGTTCATCGACAGCTTGGTGTTCACGCCCAACGGTCTCGGTAGTTTCACCTACGCAGACATTCGTAATGAACTTACGTTGTCGGAAGCGTACCAACTACTTGCGTTGTTTGGGCGGGAGGCAACGGCTGCCTCCATCCGTGGAATTCGGATTGAGACCGATGAGGATCGAATCCCGCGGGGCTAAGCCATGAATTCCGAGCTTGGCTCTGACGATCCAAGGGGGCCGTTGCAATCGTACAGCCAACGCAGGCGGTAGGGTCGGTTCCCAAACGACCGCACGTAGTGGCGAAGGGTGCTGGGACGCATGACCTGCGTCGGAGGGATGTCTCCGGCAAGGGTCATGCGTTAATGAGGTGGCGACCTCTATCGGCGGTGGAATGCTCATCCGCATCCTGCAGCCGCACCACTTGTGCATTTATGCACGGCGTCGTTCGGGAACCGACCCCACCGAAAGCGTTAGTTCAGCGTGATCTGCTGGAAATTCTCGACGCGGTCGTGGCCATTTGCGGCGGCGCCGTTACGCGGCATGGCGTAGTCCTCGCGCCGGTCCAGCAACCGGGTCTGCAGGCCGGCTTCGCGCGCGGCATCCAGCTCCTCGACCACATCGGAGAGGAACAGGATCTCGCCTGCAGGAACGCCGATGGCCTTGACGATGTTGCGGTAGCTGCCGGCCTCACGCTTGCCGCCGATCTCGGTGTCGAACCACCCCGACACGAGGCCGGTCAGGTCGCCGGCTTCGCTGAAGCCGAAGAACAGCTTCTGCGAGGGCACCGACCCGGACGAGTACACGTACAGCGGCTTGCCCTGCGCGTGCCAGCCGCGCAGCGCGGCCGCCACTTCCGGGTAGAAGTGGGCCTTGTAGTCGCCATTGCGGTAACCGGCTTCCCAGATCATGCCCTGCAGCGCCTTCAGCGCGGTGTGCTTGCGGTCCTGGTCGATCCAGCCCTGCAGGGTTTCCACGATCAGCGGGTCCTGGCAGGCACCGCCGATTTCCACCGCCACCGCGTCCAGCCAGCGACGCACCTCCGGCTGCTGGCCGTGCGCGGCGACGAATGCCGGCAGTGCCTGTCGCGCATACGGGAACAGCACGTTCTTGACGAACGAAATGCTGCTGGTGGTGCCTTCGATGTCGGTCAGGATGACAGTGGGGTGGGGCATGGATCAGGACGCCTTGGTCGGAATGTAGCGGGGGAATTTCTGCGCGATGTCGGTGCCGGTGAAGTGCCCGACCCAGCCATCCGGCTCGGTGAAGAAGCGGATGGCCACGAAGCTGGGTTCATCGCCCATGTCGAACCAATGGGTGGTGCCGTCCGGCACCGCGATCAGGTCGTCCTTCACGCACTCGATCTCGTACACCTTGTCCTCGACGTGCAGGGTGAACAGACCCGACCCGGCGACGAAGAAGCGGACCTCGTCTTCCTTGTGGAAGTGCTCATCGAGGAATTTCTTCCGCAGCTCGGCGCGGTTGGGGTTGTCCGGGGCGATCGAGGCCACGTCCACGCTCTTGAAGCCGTGCTGGGCGACCAGCCGATCGATGTCGGTACGGTAGGCGGCGAACACCTCGTCCTGGCTGGCACCCGGGGCGACCTCGTGGGCGGCCTGCCAGCGTTCGAAAGTCACCCCGATCTTCTCCAGCTCGGCGGCGATGGTCGCGCCGTCCTGGGTGTCCAGCAGCGGGGTGTCGGGGGCGTCGTGGTTGTAAATGCGCAGTCGGCTCATGGCGGCAGCTTGAACGGCGAGGGGGGACAACAGTGTGTAGTGCCGGGCTCTGCCCGGCAACCGTTCAGCCGTCCCGGAATTCAGTGTCCCAACCGCCACGCCCGGTAGCGCCGGCCGTTGGCCGGCCCACGCGGCATCCGCCCAACCGGCAACGCCTCAGGGCCCGCGCAGCTTCCGCAGTTCCAGCTCGCAGTGCAGCAGGAACTCGAACGCCTCGAGGTGGCGACGCGCCTCGGCCATGTCCCGGCCCCACGCGTACAGGCCATGCCCGTCGATCAGGTAACCCCACATGCAGCCTTCATCGAGCTTCTGCTCTACCTTGGCCGCCAGCTCATCCATGTCCTGGGTGTTGGCGAACACCGGCACGTCGACGGCGGTTTCATGGGTGCTGTTGCCATGGAAGGCTTTCAGCAGTTCATACCCTTCCAGCCGGATGTGGCCGTTGGCCGCGTACAGGCGCGAGGCAATGGTCTGCACGGGCGAATGGGTGTGCAGCACGCAGCCGATTTCCGGGAAACGGCGATACAGCTGGGTATGCAGCAGGGTCTCGGCAGACGGGCGCAGCGGCCGGCCCACGGCCTTGCCGTCGAAGTCGACCACCATGATGTCGTCTTCGATCAGGCGGCCCTTGTCCTTGCCGGACACGGTGATCGCCGCATGCTGGTCATCCAGCCGGTGCGAGAAGTTGCTGCTGGTCGCCGGCGTCCAGCCGGCCTGGGCCAGCTCGCGGATGTTGTCGATCAGCACCTGGGCCAGGTCGCTCAGACGAGCCGTGTCGTAGGGGGCGTTGTTCATGGCGGGCATTTTAACGGCGTTGCGCGTTAAAAGCAGGTTCCCGGGGCAGGGCCAAGGGTGACGACCAACGGTCGTCACCTACCGGATTCCGGCCTGGCCAGGTTCGCATCAGCCGCGCAGGCGGCTGTGCTTGAAGCTGTACCCGAAATAGATCGCGAAGCCGATCACGGTCCAGACGCCCATCAGCATCCAGTTGTGCAGGGTCATGGCCGACAGCAGGGCCAGGCAGCTCAGCACGCCCAGGCTGCAGACCAGCCAGGCGGCCGGGATGCGGAACGGACGCGGCAGGTCCGGCTGGGTGCGGCGCAGGATCATCACGCCGGCACAGACCGCCGCGAACGCGATCAGCGTGCCCATCGAGGTCAGCTCGCCCAGCACGTCCAGCGGGAACAACGCGGCCAGCAGGGCGATGCCGATGCCGGTGATCACCGTGTTGATGTGCGGCGTGCGGTAGGTCGGGTGGATCCGGGTGAACACCTTCGGCAGCAGCCCGTCGTTGGCCATGATCATGAAGATGCGCGGCTGCGCGATCACCATCACCAGCACCACCGACGACAGCCCGATCAACGCGCCGATCTCGACCACCACCCGCAGCCAGCCGAGGCTGGGATGGGCGGCCACCGCGGTCACCACCGGCTCATCGGTACCCAGCAGGGTGTAGGGCACCAGCCCGGTCATCACCGCTGCCATGGCGATGTACAGCACCGTGCAGATCACCAGCGACAGCAGCATGCCGATCGGCATGTCGCGCTGCGGCCGGTGCGATTCCTGCGCCGCCACCGACACCGCCTCGAAGCCGATGTACGCGAAGAACACCATCGCTGCGCCGCGCAGCACGCCTTCGAAGCCGAACTTGCCGGGGCCTTCGTTGGCCGGGATGAACGGCGACCAGTTGGCCGGGTCCACGTACTTCCAGCCGACCACGATCACCAGCACGATGAGCCCGGTCTTCAGCACCACCATCGCCATGTTCATGGCCGAGGACTTGCTGATGCCCACGTAGCACAGCCAGGTCAGCAGCAGCACCAGGATCGCGGCGGGCAGGTTGGCGATCGCGCCGGTGGGGCGCAGCTGCGCGTCCAGCGGTGCACTCACCAGCGCCGATGGCAGGTAGATGTCGAAATGACTGAGCAGGCTCAGGAAGTAGCCGGTCCAGCTGACCGCCACCGCCGAGGCCGACACCCCGTACTCCAGCACCAGCATCCAGCCGATGAACCAGGCCGCCAGCTCGCCGAAGGTGGCGTAGGTGTAGGTGTAGGCGCTGCCGGACACCGGCACCATCGAGGCGAATTCCGCATACGCCATGGCGCAGAACGCGCAGCAGATCGCGGCCAGCACGAACGACAGCATGATCGCCGGGCCGGCGTGGTTGGCCGCGGCCTGCCCGGTGATCACGAAGATGCCGCCGCCGATCACCGCGCCGATGCCCAGCGCGGTCAGGCCCCACGGGCCCAAGGTGCGTTTCAGGCTCAGCCCGTTGGCATCTTCATGGGCGGCGTGCGGGTGCTTGGTGGCCCACAGTTGTTTCAGCATGGGATCACGAAACCTTGTTGAGCTTGCTGTGGCGCATGCCATAGCCGAAGTAGATCAGCAGGCCCAGCACGGTCCAGCCCACGAACAGGTGCCAGTGCACCACGAACGCCTGCCAGAACAGGAACAGGCAGGCCAGCGCGCCGACCGGGCAGATCAGCCACACGGCGGGTACGCGGAACGGACGGGGCAGCTCGGGGCGGGTATAGCGCAGTACCAGCACGCCGATGCAGACGGTGGCGAAGGCCAGCAGCGTGCCCATCGAGACCAGTTCGCCCAGCACGTTCAGCGGCATCAGGCCGGCCAGGGCGGCGGCCAGCACGCCGACCACGATGGTGGCCCAGTACGGGGTGCGGAAGCGGGCATGGACCTTGCCGAAGATCTTCGGGATCAGGCCGTCGCGCGAGATCGTGTAGGCGATTCGGGTCTGGCCCATCATCATCACCAGCACCACCGAGGACAGGCCGGCGATGGCGCCGATCTCCACCGCGGTCTTGAGCCAGGACAGGCTCGCATACGGCTCCAGCGCGGTCGCCACCGGCTTGTCGGTGCCGAGCAGGGTGTACTGCATCATGCCGGTCAGCACCGCGCAGACGATGATGTAGACGATGGTGCACACGGCCAGCGAGCCGAGCAGGCCGATCGGCATGTTGCGCTGCGGGTCCTTGGTTTCGCCGGCGGCGGTGGAGACCGCATCGAAACCGATATAGGCAAAGAAGACGATGGTGGCTGCGCGGAACACGCCGCTCCAGCCGAACTCGCCGGACACGCCGGTGTTCTCCGGAATGAACGGGGTCCAGTTGGCCATGTCGATGTGTTGCGCGCCGAAGCCGATGAACAGGCAGATCACGGTGACCTTGATCGCCACGATGATCGCGTTGACGAAGGCCGACTGGGTCACGCCCACATACAGCAGGCCCGACACCGCCGCCACGATCAGCACCGCCGGCAGGTTGAACAGCTTGCCAGAGGAAATGAACTCGTGGCCGGTCCAGGCGATCGGCGCCGCACTGAGCGCGTCGGGGAACGGCATGTGCAGCGTAGTGGTGATGAAGCTGATCAGGTACGCAGACCAGCCGACCGCGACCGAGGCCGAGGCGAACAGGTACTCCAGCACCAGGCACCAGCCGATGAACCAGGCCATGCCTTCGCCGAGGGTGGCGTAGGAGTAGGAGTAGGCACTGCCGGAGACCGGCATCATTGCCGCGAACTCGGCGTAGCACAGGCCGGCCAGGGCGCAGGCGAAGCCGGCGATCACGAACGACAGCATCACCGCCGGGCCGGCATGGTTGGCAGCGGCCTGGCCGGTCAGCACGAAGATACCCGCGCCGATCACCGCACCAATACCCAGCATGATGAGATGTTTCGCCGTGAGGGTCCGTTTCAGCGAGGCTTCGCCATCCAGGCTGCCTTCGATCGGCTCGCCGGCATCGACGTGGCCGGCCGGTTCGACCGGTTTGACCCTCAACAGAGACTTCAGCATGCAGTGCTTCCCAGGAAAAAAGACGGTAGAGCGGGGCATTGCCCCGCTACAACAATGACGGGCCTGCGATCCATCGCCGCAGACCCTTGAGTTCATGGTCGGCCGCCCCAATCGGACGACCCGCTGTACCTTAGCCAAAGCCTGAGCCTGCTTACAAGCGCAAATGCAGCATGCCGGGCGATAATTGGCCAAATCCGCCTTCTGCCCGGCCTGCCATGCCCCAAATCCCTGAATCCGTTGTAGGACTTGACCTCGCGCTGCGCGAGCAACTGGCCTATTACGCCCGTCGCCACCCCGAGCATGCCGCGCTGGCTGACGAATTCGGCACACTGCTCGACGACGCGGAGAATCCCTTCCTGCGCAGCCGCCTGGCCGGCCACTTCACCGGCAGCGCGTGGCTGGTCAGCGCCGATGGCGCGCGGGTGCTGCTGACCCACCACCGGAAATTGAACCGGTGGCTGCAGCTGGGCGGGCATGCGGACGGCGAGCGCGACCTGGCCAAGGTTGCGCTGACCGAGGCCGAGGAGGAGTCCGGCATGACGGGGCTGGTGCTGGAGGATGGGGCTGTGCTGTTCGATATCGACAAGCACTGGATCCCGGAACGGCCGGACGTCCCCGGCCATTGGCACTATGACGCCCGGTATGTCGTGCGAGCCGTGGGAAGCGAGGCATTCGCGATCAGCGAGGAATCGTTGGCGCTGGCATGGCGCGAGGTAACCGATGTGGCCAATGCCGCGATCGAGACGCCGGACGGTGACGATTCGTTGCCGCGCATGGCCAGGCGGTGGCTGGCGCGGTGAGTCCGTACCGACCAACGGTCGGTACCTACCGGTGTGTACAGCCATCGTTCGCCATCCCCGGTGCGGCATGACGACCGTCGGTCGTCACGCCCCACGCGGTAGATGACGACCGTTGATCGTCATGCCCGATACGGCAGATGACGACCGTTGGTCGTCATGCCCGATACGGTAGATGACGACCGTTGGTCGTCATGCACTGGATCAATACAGAACGCGCGTGCGCAGCGTGCCCGGAATCGCCGCCAGCTCTTCGCGCACCGCCGCCGCCTGTTCCTCGCTGGCGGTGATGTCGATCACCACGTAGCCGACCTTCGGGTCGGTGCGCAGGAACTGGCCGTCGATGTTGACGTTGTGGCGCGAGAAAATCTCGTTGACCCGGGACAGCACGCCCGGCACGTTCTGGTGGATGTGCAGCAGGCGCAGGCTGTCTTCGTGCTCGGGCAGGGTGACTTCAGGGAAGTTGACCGCCGACAGCGTGCTGCCGTTGTCGCTGTAACGCACCAGCTTCGCCGCCACCTCCACGCCGATGTTGTCCTGCGCTTCCAGCGTGCTGCCCCCCACGTGCGGGGTCAGGATCACGTTGTCGTGCGCGGTCAGCGGCGACACGAACGCATCGCCGTTGCCCTTCGGTTCGACCGGGAACACATCCAGCGCCGCACCCCCGATGTGGCCCGAGCGCAGCGCCGCATCCAGCGCTTCGATATCCACCACGGTGCCGCGCGCGGCGTTGATCAGGTGCGCGCCAGGACGCATTTTCCCCAGCTGCGCCGCGCCGATCATCCACTGCGTGGCTGCCGTTTCCGGAACATGCACGGTGACGATGTCGGCGCGCGCCAGCAGGTCGTCCAGGTCGATCGCAGCACGGGCATTGCCCAGCGACAGCTTGGTTTCGATGTCATGAAAGATCACCTGCATGCCCATCGCTTCGGCCATCACGCCGACCTGGGTTCCGATGTGGCCATAGCCGACGATGCCCAGGGTCTTGCCGCGCACTTCATGGCTGCCGGCGGCCGATTTGGACCAGCCGCCGCGGTGGCATTCGGCGTTTTTCTGCGGAATGCCGCGGGTCAGCATGATGGCCTCGGCAATGACCAGCTCGGCCACGCTGCGGGTGTTGGAGTAGGGCGCGTTGAACACCGGAATACCGGCCAGCTCGGCCGCTTCCAGGTCCACCTGGTTGGTGCCGATGCAGAAGCAGCCCACCGCCATCAGTCGCTTGGCGTGGGCCAGCACCTCGGCGCTGAGCTGGGTGCGCGAGCGGATGCCGACGATGTGCGCCTCGGCGATGCGCGCCTTGAGCTCGTCTTCGGGCAGCGCCTTGCTGTGCAGTTCGATCTGCGAATACCCGGCGGCGCTGAACACGTCGATCGCGGTCTGGCTCACCCCCTCCAGCAACAGCACGCGGATATCCTGCTTCGGGAACGAGGTCTTCTTCGGCGACATGGGCAAGCGGCAGCATGTTGGGCGGGAGCTGCCCACTATGCCAGAACGAGGCGGGGATGGTGCGGTGCGCCATGGCGAGGGTGAGCGGTTTCAGATGCGACTAATTGTTGGCGAGGTCGCACGACCAACGGTATGCCCGGCCACGGCCGGGCACCCTTCGGGCCGTCGGCAAGCGACGTTGGGAACGGCGACACCGTTCCCTGCGTGCGCTACCCTTTGGAATTGCCCCGGCTCCTCTGTTCATATGACTGATCCGCGCCTTGATTCGCTGTTGCAGGACTGCCCCGGGCTGCGGCTCACCACCGCGCCGGCCGAACTGGAGCATTACGGGCGGGACTGGACCCGGCGCTGGACGCCGGCGCCGCTGGCGATCGCCTTGCCGGGCAGCGTGGCCGAGGTGCAGGCCATCCTGCGCTGGGCCAGCGCACAGGGCGTGGCGGTGGTGCCGTCGGGCGGCCGTACCGGTCTGAGCGGGGGCGCCGTGGCCGCCCACGGTGAACTGGTGCTCAGCCTGGAGCGCATGAACAAGCCGCTGGCCTTCGATGCGGTCGACCGCACCCTGACCGTGCAGGCCGGCATGGCGCTGGAAGCCGTGCACAACGCCGCGCGCGAACACGGGCTGATCTACCCGGTGGACTTCGCCGCGCGCGGCTCCTGCTCGATCGGCGGCAACATCGCCACCAACGCCGGCGGCATCCGCGTGATCCGCTACGGCAATACGCGCGAGTGGATTGCGGGGTTGAAGGTGGTTACCGCCAGTGGCGAACTGCTCGAGCTGAACAAGGGGCTGATCAAGAATTCCAGCGGCTACGACTTCCGCCAGCTGCTGATCGCGTCGGAAGGCACGCTCGGGGTGATCGTCGAGGCCACCCTGAAGCTCACCGATCCGCCGCCGGCCAGCAACGTCATGCTGCTGGCGCTTCCGTCGTTCGAGGTGCTGATGCAGGTGTTCGCGGCGTTCCGCGAGCGGCTGCAGCTGCAGGCTTTCGAGTTCTTCACCGACCGTGCGCTGGAGCACGTGCTGGCGCATGGCGCGCAGGCGCCGTTCGCCGAGGTCCACCCGTTCTATGTGGTCACCGAGTTCGCGGCCGACGACGAAGCGCAGGAGGCGGCGGCGATGGCTGCGTTCGAGGCCTGCATGGAGCAGGGCTGGGTCAGTGACGGGGTGATCAGCACCAGCGATGCGCAGGCCGCGCAGCTGTGGCGCCTGCGCGAAGGCATCACCGAGGCGGTGGCGCGCTACAAGCCCTACAAGAACGACGTGTCGGTGCGGATCTCGGCCATGCCGGCCTTCATGGCGCGCACCCAGGCGTTGATCGGCGAGGCGTATCCGCACTTCGACGTGGTCTGGTTCGGCCATATCGGCGACGGCAACCTGCACATCAACGTGCTCAAGCCCGACGACACCGACGATGCGCGGTTCCTGCAGCAATGCGAAGACGTGACCAAGCTGCTGGCGCAGGTGCTGAAGGAATTCCACGGCAGCATCTCGGCCGAGCATGGCATCGGCCTGGTCAAGAAGGGCTACCTGGACAGCACCCGCGGTGCAGCCGAAATCGAGCTGATGAAGGCGGTCAAACGTGCGTTTGATCCCCAAGGGCTGCTGAATCCCGGCAAGGTGTTCGACTTGTAACAGGCGACAGGATTTCACATAGCCGATACGCTTTGCCTCTTCCTGTCCTCAACGAACCCAAGATGAAGCGATCGATCCTGCTGTTTGCCGTGCTCGCCCTGCCGCTTTCGGCATTCGCCTCCAGCTTCGCCGGCTCCTCGGCGGGTTCGGCGTCCGGTGCCTCCTCGGCCGGTTCGTCCAGCTCGGACGATGACAAGGTGGTGGTGGACGCGCGCGAAGACGCAGCCGCGTTCGTGGCCACCGATGGCGCCATCCGTGGTGCCCGCCTGGAAGCGGCGCTCGTGCACCTGCGCGAAACCGGCGCGGCCCAGCGCGACGCCAGCGACATGCAGCTGGCCCAGGCCCTGCTGGCCCGCTGATGCAGCTGCGCCGCCGGGCCCTGCGCCGATGCGCGGCGGCCCTGGCGGCGTTGCTGGCCGCCCCGGCCGCGCAGGCTGCACTTCAGCTGCAGTTGCAGGCCGATGGGCTTGATCCTGGCCAGCGGGCGAACGCCGAGCAGGTGCTGCAGCAGGCGCCCGCGCTTCTGCCTGCGTCATGGCAGGCGCGCTTCGTCGCCCCGGTGACCCTTTCCTGGTCGGACCAGCTTCCCGACAGGGTGCATGGCCGCACCCGCAAGACCGTGGTCACCCTGCGGCGAAGCCTGCTGGACGAGGTTCAGCCCGGCCAACCCCTCCCGCGTGCAGTGCAGGCCGCGCTGATCCACGAGTTGACCCACGTGCTGGACCGCGCCACCGACGGTGGCTGGTCGTACAGCGCACGCTGGCGGGACCTGGCCGGCTGGCAGCAGCGCCCGTGGCGCTGGGGCCGCGGCGCCAATGCATTCACCGAACGCAGTCCCGATCCGTACGAGCGCCACAGTCCGGCCGAATATCTGGCGGTCAATGCCGAGCATTACCTGCTCGATGCCGATTACGCGTGTCGCCGCCCGGCGCTGGCGGCATGGTTTGCCGAGCACATCGGGTCGGGGCCGCGGGCCACCTGCGACCCGCGCATGGCGCTGGTACAGGCCGGCGAGGTCACCGGCGAGGCCTCGTTGCTGGAGCTGGACCCGCAGCGCGTGTACGCGGTGGACTACCTGCTGGCCGAAGGCAACGACCAGCTGATGAGCCGCTGGGGCCACAGCATGCTGCGGCTGGTGATCTGCGCGCCGGGGCGTCCGCGCGGTCCGGTCTGTCGGCTGGACCTGGCCGAGCATCGGGTGCTGTCGTTCCGCGCGTTCGTCGGCGATGTGCAGATTTCCAGCTGGCGCGGCCTGACCGGTGCCTATCCGTCGCGCCTGTTCGTGTTGCCGCTCAATCAGGTGATCAACGAATACACCCAGCTGGAGCTGCGCGGGCTGAAGTCGGTGCCGCTGGCGCTTGATGAAAGCGACGTCGCCAGCCTGCTTGAGCGCGTGGGCCAGGTGCACTGGAGCTATGACGGGCGGTATCGCTTTGTCAGCAACAACTGCGCGGTGGAAACCGGCAAGCTGCTGCAGGAAGGCGTGCCGCGCTGGGCCGATCCCGGCCTGAACCGGCTGAGCCCTGGTGGCCTGCTGCGCCGGCTGGAGCGTCAGGGTCGCGCCGATGGCGCGGTGCTGGACGACCGCCGCGAGGCGATGCGGCTGGGTTATTACTTTCCGTCGGCACAGGCGCATTACCAGCAGCTGTTCGATGTGGCGCGTGCGGAACTGGCACTGCCGACCACCCAGGTGACCGGATGGTTGGCGTTGCCTGCGGCGCAGCGTGCGCACTGGGCGGAACGGGGCGGCCTGCGTGCGACCTCCGCGCTGCTGCTGCTGGAACAGGCAGCGCGGTACCGGGAAGAGTTGCGTGCGCGGGATGGGTTGAAGCGCACGTTGGGCGACTCGGGTGCCGCTGGCGATGAAGCCCACGCAGCGTTGCTCAAGCTGCTGGAGGATGCAGGGCAGTTGGTGAATCCAGCCGGGTTGGTGGGAGGCAAGGGATATGGGTTGCCGACGGCGGATGAGCGGCTCGCAGCGGCAGAGGCTGCCCGGCAGATCAGCGCCCGCGGCGTGCCGGCATGGACGGCGTTGCAGGACCGCATGCGCGCGCGATTGCCGGCGGTGCAGCAGCAGGAGCTGGCCACGATCGACGACACCCTGGCCCGGCTGGGCAGCCGGATGCGACAACTGGCCCGCGAAGGGACGTAGAGCCACGCCCTGCGTGGCTGCTTTTCGTCGGCACCGCGCAGCCACGCAGGGCGTGGCTCTACGGGTTGGTCGTGCACCCCAGCAGCCGGGCGATCCAGCCGACGGCGTTTCACCTCTGGTCACACCCTGAAGGCTACGATCCCCGGTTGAACCAGAACATCGGCAAGGAGTCGAACATGCGCGTATCTCCCTTCATTCTCAGCCTGGCCATCGCCACCGGCCTGGCCGCGTGCCAGCCGGCGCAGCAGGCTGACGGCGCCGGGCCCGACGCGGTCGCGGCCGGCAACGAAGCGCCGCCGCCGGCGGCAGCGCCCACGTCCGATGAGCGCGTCTTTGCCTTCCAGTGCGACGGCCTGGCGGTGCAGGCAACCTATCGCGGCCAGGATTCGGCCACGGTGGTGGTCGGCGGGCGCACGTTCCTGATGGCGTCCGAGCCGGCGGCGTCGGGCGCGAAGTTCGGCGACGGGCAGGGCAACGTGTTCTGGACCAAGGGCACTACCGAAGGCACGCTGACCCTCAAGGGCGAGCCGGATCGCAGCTGTACCGGCTCGGGGAAGGAGGGCGAGCTGGCTCCCGCCGCCGCCGCATCCGCCGCGCCTGCCTTCCGCGCCACCGGCAACGAGCCGGGATGGCTGGCGCAGGTCAGCGCCGGCGACACCCCCGTGTTGCGGGTGGAGACCGGTTACGGCGAGCAGAAGTTCGAGGTGCTGTCGCCGACCCAGGGCAAGGATGGCTGGTCGGGCAAGGCCGCCGATGGCACCGACGTCAAGGTCAGCTTCCAGCGCACGGTGTGCCACGACGACATGAGCGGGCAGGCCTTCGGCGCCACCGTGATGCTCACCGTAGGCGCCCGCCAGTACCACGGCTGTGGCGATTTCGCCGGGGCGCCGGCATTGGCCGAGCGCCCCTGAGAATCACCGCGCGTAGCGACACGCCATGCGTGTCCCACGGAATAACGAACCGCCCGCGTAGCGGCACGCCGCGCGTGTCCCACGGAATAACGAACCGCCCGCGTAGAGACACGCCATGCGTGTCCCACGGAATAACGAACCGCCTGCGTAGAGACACGCCATGCGTGTCCCACGCAATGAAGAACGCAGGCGCAGCCGGGCAGAGCCCGGCGCTACCTCAGTCGGCGCGGCCGGCAAACTCGCCGGTCGCGGTATTCACCAGCACGCGCTCGCCGTTGGTGATGTACTCCGGCACCATGATCTCGATGCCGGTGCTCAGTTTGGCCGGCTTCGGACGCTTGGTCGCGGTACCGCCCTTCATTTCCGGCGGGGTCTCGACCACTTCCAGTACCACGCTGCTGGGCAGCTGCACGGCCACCGGCTGGTCGTCGATCACCTGCACGTAGATGCCGGTCAGGCCGTCGGTGATGTAGCCGGCGTCATCGCCGATCACATCCGCGTCCAGGGTGTACGGGGTGTAGTCCTCATCGTCCATGAACACGAACGCATCGCCGTCCTTGTACGAATAGGTGGACTGGCGGCGCAGCAGTTCGACTTCCGGCAGGTTGTCGTCGGCATCGAAGCTGGCGTCCAGCTTGTTGCCGCCCGGCACGCTGTACATGATGAAGCGGAAGCGCACGTTGCCGCCGCGGCCCTGTGGCGAGCTGCGTTCGATGTCGCGGATCTGGTAGACGCCGCCGTTGTACTCGACGACGTTGCCTTTCTTGATGTCGTTGGCTTTCATGGAATGAAGGTTGGTTGTGGGAGGTAGGGTGGATTACTTCGGGGCCAGGCGCACCGCGCCATCCAGGCGGATGGTCTCGCCGTTGAGATAGGTATTGGTCAGGATGTGCCCGACCAGGCCGGCGAAATCTTCCGGCTTGCCCAGGCGCGGCGGGAACGGGATCGAGGCCGCCAGCGACTCCTGCACGGCCGGCGGCATGCCATCGACCATGGGCGTCCAGAAGATGCCCGGGGCGATGGTCATCACGCGGATGCCGAAGCGCGACAGTTCGCGCGCCATCGGCAGGGTCATGCCGACCACGCCGCCCTTGGACGCGGCATATGCGGCCTGGCCGATCTGGCCTTCATAAGCGGCGACGCTGGCGGTGTTGATGATCACCCCGCGCTCGCCGTCGTCGCCGGCGGCGTTGTGCTGCATGCGGTTGGCGGCCGCCTTGGCGACGTTGAAGCTGCCGACCAGGTTGACCATGACCGTGTTCTGGAAGGTCGCCAGCGGCATCGGCGCCTCCTTGCCCAGCACGCGGCCGGCGCCGAGGATGCCGGCGCAGCTGACCACGGCATTGAGGCCGCCGAGGAAATCGTGCGCCGCATCGATCTGCGCGGCAACGGCGGCCTCGTCGCTGACATTGGTGCTGAAATAGCGGGCCGCGTCGGCGCCGAGTTCGGCCACGGCGGCCGCGCCCTTTTCATCATTGAGGTCGAACAGGGCCACGCGGGCGCCCTGGGCCACCAGGTGCCGGGCCACCGACAGGCCGAGGCCGGAAACACCGCCGGTGACGACGGCGCGTACGGAAGACAGCTGCATTGCACGATCCCGCAGGTTCAAGAACCGCCGATTCTAGCGGATGCCGGCCCGTTCGCCGTTGTGCAGCGCAGGCGGGCGCTCAGTGGCGCGGCGGCAGGCGGCGGGCGAACTCGTCCGGGGCCATGCCGGGCGCGAACAGGAAGCCCTGGCCGACGGTGACCCCCATGTCGTGCAGGAACCGGCGCTGTTCTTCAGATTCGATGCCTTCGGCGACCAGGCCCAGGCCCAGGCTGCGGGCGATGCCGCACACAGCCTCGCACACCGCCACGTCCGAGCGGTTGCCGGGTACCCCTTCGACGAACATCTGGCTGAGCTTGAGCCCGTGGATGGGCAGCCGGCGCAGGTAATTGAGCGCGCTGTAGCCTTCGCCGAAGTCGTCGATGGTCAGCAGCACGCCCATCTCGCGCAGCCGCGCGAAGGTCTGCAGGGTGTCGGGCGCGTCCTCGATCAGTACCCGCTCGGTGAATTCCAGTTCCAGCGCGCTGCCGGGCAGGCCGTACTGGTCCAGCGCCTGGCGCACGTTGCGGGCCAGGTCCTCGCCGACGAACTGGCGGTAAGACACGTTCACCGCCACCCGCACGATGCCCAGGCCGGCGTCCTGCCACTGGCGCACCTGGCGGCAGGCTTCGTTGAGCACCCACAGCCCGATCCGCACGATGTCGCCGGTGCTCTCGGCATGGCCGATGAAGATGTCCGGGCGCAGTTCGCCCAGCTGCGAGTTGCGCCAGCGGATCAGCGCTTCGGCGGCCACCAGCTGGCCGGTATGCAGGTTCACCTGCGGCTGGTAGACCAGATGGAACTCGTCATCGTCCAACGCACGGTGCAGGCGGCTTTCTATCTGCAGGCGGTCGTGCTGGCGCTGCGCCAGTTCCGGGGAAAACACCTGCCAGCCGTTGCGGGTGCGCCGCTTGCAGTCGTACATGGCGATGTCCGCATTCTGGATCAGCTGCTGCGGGCGCAGGCCGTCCTGCGGTGCGCGGGCGATGCCGATGCTGGTGGTCACCGAAAACTCGTCGCTGCCGAAACGGAACGGCGTGGAGAAGGCGCGGGTGATCGCTTCGGCCAGGCGCTCGGGCTGGTCGGACTGGTCGCGGGTGTCGCAGACCACCAGGAACTCGTCGCCGCCAAAACGCGCCACCAGTCCTTCCGTGCCGATCGCCGTGGAAATGCGCCGGGTCGCATCGATCAGCAGTTCGTCGCCGGCGTTGTGGCCCAGCAGGTCGTTGACGGTCTTGAAGCGGTCCAGGTCGATGTACAGCACGCCAACCCGGCAATGGGTGGGGCTGCCCATGCGCGTGGCCAGGTCGGTCAGCACCGCATCGCGGTTCATGATGCCGGTGAGCGGGTCGGTACGTGCCTGGATGCGCAGGGTTTCCTCGGCATGCTTGCGCGAGGTGATGTCCTGCACGGTGCCGGCGATGCGCGCGGCGTTGACGTCGCCGGCCTCGGCCTCGCCGATCATGCGCACCCAGAACGAGTGGCCGTCGCTGCGCTGCCCCTGCAGTTCCAGCTCGAACGGCACCTGCCGGTCGATCACGTCCAGCAGGGCCTGCTGCAGCTGCGCGCGGTCGTCCAGGCGCAGGCAGTCCATCAGGTGCGACATGTCCTGCAGCGGCAGCTCCTGGCCGAGGATGCGCGCCGCTTCATCGGTGAGGTAAAGGCGCTGCAGGCCGCGGTCCCACTCCCAGCCGCCGATGTGCGCCAGCGACTGGGCGCGGTCGAACAGGGTGTTGTTGCGCTTGAGTTCGGTGATGTCGCTGAACAGCGCGAACACATGGTCGGGAATGTCGCGCCCGTTGCCGTATACCGGCACGTTGGTGGTGGAAATCCAGATCATGCGTCCGCGCGGCCGGTGGTAAAGGCCCACGATGGTGCTGCGGATGATGCGTCCGCGGTTCAGCGCTTCGCTGGCCGGCCACTGCTCGCGGGTAAGCGGGTGCCCGTGCTCGTCCACGCTGATCCAGTCGTCCGGGGTCAGCATGGCGGCCAGGCTGCCGCCATTGCCCTGCGTGCCCAGGATGCGGTGCGCGGCCGGATTGGCCGAGATCACATGCAGGTCGCGGTCGAACAGGATCACGCCCTTGTCGATCGATTCCATCAGCAGCCGGTAACGTGATTCGGCCTGCCAGCGGCTGCTCAGGTCGCGCGCCACCGCCACGATGCAGTGCTCGCCCTGGTGCTCGAAGCCGGCAGAATGCACTTCCACCGGGAAGCGGCTGCCGTCACCACGCATGTTGGTAACTTCGATGACGTAGGTTTCGCCCCGGCGCAGCGCTTCCCAGACCGGATCGAGGTGGTCGCTGGGCAGGTCCGGGTTGAGCAGCTCGATCGGCTGGCCGATGATGTCTTCGCGGCTGCGCCCGTAGGCACGCACGCCGGCCTTGTTGAGGTCCAGCACCACCCCCGATTCACTGAGGATGCTGACCGGGTCGGGCACCGCGTCGAACAGCGCGGCGTAGCGGCGCAGCGCCAGCTGGCGCTCGTCCATGGCCTCCTGCAGGGCCTGCTGCACATCCCGCAGCAGGACATGCACGTCTTCGCCCGGCGGCTGCGCCAGCGCCTGCTCCAGCGCCGCGAGCGCATGCACGTGCCCGGTGAGGTGGTCACCGACCGCAGCATCCGTGCGCGGGCGGCGTCGGCTCATGTCGCGGCCAGGGCCCTGCCGGCCTTGCTGCCGGTCTCGCGGCCGAGCCGTGCGGCCAGCCAGCGGCCGGTGGCGGCCAGCGCCGGCAGATCGATGCCGGTACGCATGCCGATGCCGTGCAGCAGGTACACCACGTCTTCGCTGGCCACGTTGCCGCTGGCACCCTTGGCATACGGACAGCCGCCAGCGCCGGATACGGCTGAATCGACCACGCGCACGCCTTCGTCCAGGCACGCATCGATGTTGGCCAGCGCCTGGCCGTAGGTATCGTGGAAATGCACGGCCAGGGCGGGCATCGGCACTTCGCTGGCGACCGCGCGCAGCATGGCGCGGGCCTTGCGCGGGGTGCCGACGCCAATGGTGTCGCCGAGCGAGATTTCGTAACACCCCATGTCGTGCAGCGCGCGTGCGACGCGCACCACTTCGCTGACGGCGACCTCGCCCTGGTAGGGGCAGCCGAGCACGGTGGACACATAGCCGCGCACTTTTACCCCATCGGTGCGCGCGCGCTCGAGGATCGGAGCGAAGCGCGCCAGCGATTCGTCGATGCCGGCATTGGTGTTGGTACGGTTGAAGGTTTCCGAGGCGGCGGTGAACACCGCCACTTCCTCCACGCCAACCGCGAGGGCACGGTCGTAGCCCTGCTCGTTGGGCACCAGCACCGGGTAGGCGATACCGGGACGGCGTTCGATGCCGGCATAGACCTCGGCGGCGTCGGCCAGCTGCGGTACCCAGCGCGGGCTGACGAAACTGGTGGCTTCGATGGTGCGCAGGCCGGTCAGCGAGAGCTGGCGGATCAGCTCGATCTTGTCGGCGGTGGCCACCGGCTGGGCCTCGTTCTGCAGCCCGTCACGTGGACCGACTTCGACGATGCGGACGAAGTCATCCATGACGGCAGGCCGGGCAGGCGGAAGGCAAACGGAACTCAAGTGCGATCACGGAGCATCCTGGAAGAAAGTAACGGCGCAGTTGCCTGGCGGGCCACGACAGGGAGATACGCGGGATGGGAAACAAAGCGGCCAGCGGCTACCCTCAATCCTGGCTGACCCAATGCGGCGCACGCTTGTCCAGGAACGCGCCAAGGCCCTCCTGGCCCTCGGCCGAGACCCGCAGGCGGGCGATCAGCGCGGCGTTGTCGCGGTCCAGCGCATCGCGGTCATGACCGCCAGCAACCCGGCGGACCAGCTGCTTGGCCGACGCCGCGGCGATCGGCCCGGCCTTGTCCAGCAGGCCCAGCTGGCGCTGCACGGCTTCGTCGATGCGTTCAGGTTCGACCAGCTGGTGCACCAGCCCGATCCGCAGCGCGGTCTCGGCGTCGAAGTGCTCGCCGGTGGTGAACCAGCGGCGGGCCTGGCGCGGCCCGATCGCATCGATCACATAGGGCGAGATGACGGCTGGGAGCAGGCCCAGCCGGCTTTCGGTGAGGCCGAAGCGGGCATTGGTGCTGGCGATGGCGATGTCGCAGCAGGCCACCAGGCCGACCCCGCCGCCAAACGCGGCGCCGTGGACGCGCGCGATGGTCGGCTTGGGCAGTTCGTCCAGGGTCCGCATCAGCCGGGCCAGCGCCAGCGAGTCCTGGCGGTTGTCTTCCTCGCTGGCCGCGGCCATGCCCCGCATCCACTGCATGTCGGCGCCGGCCGAGAATGAGGCGCCGGTGGCCGCCAGCACCACCGCGCGCACCTCCGGGTCGCGTCCGGCCGCGTCCAGCGCTGCGGTGAGCGCGGCGATCAGGCCGGCATCGAAGGCGTTGTGCAGGGTGGGGCGGTCCAGCCACAGGGTCAGCACCGCAGCGCTGCGTTCGATCCGTAAAGCGTCACTCATCTCGGGGCCTGCGCCTGCTTCATACATGTATGGATCATAGCGGGCCACGCCGGCCGGGCCATGACGCGGCGCGGCGATGCTAGAATTGATAACCATTCTTATCGACCAGAAGGCGACCTGTGACGTTGTCCGATCTGCCGCTGCACGCCTCCGCCCTGGTGGAGTCGGTGCGCGAACTTCATGCAAACGACGCCATCGCCCGCCGGCTCCAGGAGCTGGGATTCGTGAAGGGGGAAGATGTGCGCCTGGTAGCCCGGGGTCCCATCGGCGGCGAGCCGCTGCTGGTGCAGGTCGGGTTCACCCGCTTCGCGCTGCGCCTGGCCGAGGCGGCGCGTATCGAGGTCAGCGCCCAGGCCCCGGGAGCGGCCGCATGAACGCTGCCGCGACCCTGCGCGTTGCCCTGGTCGGCAACCCGAACAGCGGCAAGACCGCGCTGTTCAACCAGCTCACCGGCAGCCGCCAGAAGGTGGCCAATTACACCGGCGTCACCGTCGAGCGCAAGGAAGGCCGCATGCGCGCGCCGTCCGGGCGTGAATTCGCCGTGCTTGACCTGCCGGGCGCCTACAGCCTGCAGCCGGCCAGCCTGGACGAAGCGATCACCCGCGACCTGTGCCGGGGGTTCTACCCGGGTGAGGCCGCCCCGGACGTGCTGCTGTGCGTGATCGACGCGACCAACCTGCGCCTGCACCTGCGCTTCGCGCTGGAACTGCGCGAGCTGGGCAAGCCGATGATCGTGGCGCTGAACATGGTGGACGCCGCCGAGCGCCGCGGCATCCGCATCGATGTGCCGGCGCTGGAGCGCGCGCTGGGCGTGCCGGTTGTGGAAACCGTGGCGGTGCGCCGCAATGGCGCGCAGGCGCTGGTCGAGCGGCTGGACGCGATGGTGCCGCACCTGGATGCCCCGGTCCCGGCAGCGACCGCCGGGGAGGACTACCACGTGCAGGTGCGCGGTATCCTCGCCGCCGCGGTGAACATGCCGACCCGCACCGCGAAGGTCGACGACGCGCTGGACCGCTGGCTGCTGCACCCGGTGTTCGGGCTGCTGACCCTGGCGGTGGTGATGTTCCTGATCTTCCAGGCGGTGTATGCCTGGGCCACGCCGGTGATGGACCTCATCGACGCCGGCACCGCCGCCCTCGGCGAATGGGTGGGAGGCACGCTGCCGGCCGGCCCGCTGAACAGCCTGCTTACCGACGGCATCATCGCCGGCGTGGGCGGGGTGGTGATCTTCCTGCCGCAGATCCTGATCCTGTTCGCCTTCATCCTGGCGCTGGAAGAGTCCGGCTACCTGCCGCGCGCGGCGTTCCTGCTGGACCGCATGATGGCCGCGGCCGGACTGTCCGGGCGCTCGTTCATCCCGCTGTTGTCCAGCTTCGCCTGCGCGGTACCGGGCATCATGTCCACGCGCAGCATCCAGGACCCGCGCGACCGCCTCGCCACCATCCTGGTGGCGCCGCTGATGACCTGTTCGGCGCGGTTGCCGGTGTACGCGCTGCTGATCGGTGCGTTCATCCCGCAGAAGACCGTGTGGGGCGTGTTCAACCAGCAGGGCCTGGTGCTGTTCGGGCTGTACGCGGCCGGCATCGTCAGCGCGCTGGCAATGTCCTGGACCATGAAGAAGTGGCGCCGCGACAAGAGCGAGCATCCTTTGATGCTGGAGCTGCCGTCCTACCGCCTGCCGCACCCGCGGGACCTGGCGGTCGGCCTGTACGAACGCGGCATGATCTTCCTCAAGCGGGTCGGCGGCATCATCCTGGCGCTGACCATCCTGCTGTGGTTCCTGCTGTCCTTCCCCGGCGCGCCCGCCGACGCGACGATGCCGGCCATCGACTACAGCTTTGCCGGCCGGATCGGGCATGCCATGGCGGTGTTCTTCGCCCCGCTGGGCTTCAACTGGCAGATCTGCATCGCGCTGATTCCGGGCCTGGCCGCACGCGAAGTGGCGGTGGCCTCGCTGGCCACCGTATATGCGCTGTCGGCCGCCGATGACGAAGCGGCCAGCCAGGCGCTGACCCCGCTGATCAGCGACGGCTGGTCGCTGGCCACCGCGTTGTCGCTGCTGGTCTGGTACATCTACGCGCCGATGTGCATTTCCACCCTGGCCACGATCAAGCGCGAAACCAACTCGTGGAAGCAGATGGGCTTTGCCACCTTCTATCTGTTCGCCGCGGCCTACATCGCTTCGCTGGTCACCTACCAGGTGACCGTGGCGCTGGGAGGCGGCTGATGGACGCCGGCCTGCTGCTGCAGTACGCCGTGATCGCGCTGGCCGTGCTGGTCAGTGCGTGGGTGGTGCTGAAGAAGCAGTTTCCCGGCACCGTGCGGCGGCTGCGCGGGGCGATCGCGCTGGCGTTGCTGAAGCCGCAGCGGCCGGCGTGGCTGCAGCGGGCAGGGCGCTGGATCGCCCCGCCTGCCAGCAGCGGCAGCGCGGCCTGCGGCGGATGCGACACCTGCGGACCGACCGCACCCACGCCCGGGCGCAAGCGCTGAGCCACCTGTCGCGTTGAGCCCGGCCGTGGTGCCGGGACTCTGGCAAGGTGGGGGGCTGGAGGTTCCGCGCCGCATGCGGAGTCCGTGCCCATGGAGATGTGATGAAGGTTGATTCCTGCCCGCCGGCGCTCGCTGGTCCGGCCCCGGATGTGCTGTCGCACGACCGCAAGCGGTCGCTGACGCGGACTCCGGTCGATATCCGCAACGGCGAGCCGACGCCCAAGATGGCGCGCATCGAGACCTGGGAAAAAGGCCGGTCCGACGCCGAGGTGCAGGTCATCGAACGGCTGCAGGAGCTGCTGCACGGTCGGGCGCCGTTCGCGACGCTGCTGCCCCTGGCCTGTCGCAGCAAGACCCTGGTCTCTGCCCTGAATCCCGTTGCCCGCGCGCTGCTGGCCGACCTGCGGTCCGGCAAGTCGCTCGGACCGCAGCAGTACGAAGCGATCAGCGCCGGGTTCAGCGGGGCGATGCAGCGGAGTGGTCTGTTCGAACCGGTAGGGTGATCGGCGCCACGCGCTGCCCGAGTGTGTTCAGGCAGGCCAGCGCGACTTCCAGGTAACGGCCACTTTCGCCATGCTGGAAGGCGCACGCCGCCGGGCGCTGCACCCTGGTGGTTCGCCACATGCCAAAGCGCTCTACCGGCAGCAGCGCATCCAGTTCCGCCCACCGCGCGGCCCTGGCGACCTGGATCAGCTGGCCGAGTTGGCGGTCGCGCTCCTGCCGCTCGCTGCGGGTTGCGGGAACAACCAGCGCGGGTACGCGGCTCGCTTCGGCGCTGCGGTAGAACACGGTCTCCAGCAGCGCGCACAGCTCCTGGCGCGCATGCTGCCAGTGCCCATGCGCTGGCATGCCCTGGGCCAGGCCGGCAATGCTTTCGCCGGCCCTGAACAACGCCCGTCGCAGCAGCGGCAACCGGTCGCGGTCGTCCTGCCCGCGCGCGGATTCGGCGCAGCGCCGGAGTTCAGCAAAGGCGAACCGCGCCAGTTCGGGCGGCAACAGGCTTTGGCGACCGGTCTGTGCGTCCAGCTGGCGGGCCAGCGCCAGCAGGCCGACGATGGGCGGGGGTTGGTTGCCGGCCGGCCGGGCAAGGTACAGCGCCACCGCATGCGGGTGGCCGCTGATCGCCTGCGCATGCAGGTCCATGATGTCGGCGGTCAGCTGCCCATGCACGCGCGCGTCGATGGTGGCCGACGGCAGTGCCTGCGGCGCCGTCGTCGGCGCGACCGCGGCCGGGTAGCGCAGCCGCACCGAATGCTCGCCGTCGACGCTGACCGTGCCGTTCTCGGAGCAGCGGGCGCGCAGGGTTACGCGGTATGCCGAATCCGGGTCAAGGATGCGTCGCTCGGGTAGCGCGTCCAGGCCGGCAGTGCGCGGCAGCGCGGCACCGAGCGGGCGGTCGTGGTGCACCACAAGCACGGCACGGGCGTCGTCAGGCGCCGTCGCGTCGATGGTCAAGTGGAAGCGGGTGTCGGCGCGGGGCGCGTCAGGGTGGCCGCCATCGTCACCGCGCAGCAGGGCGCCGTCCGGATGCAGGACGTTGCCGAAGAAGATGCAGGCTTCCAGCGGGGCCAGCATGCCCTGGTGGAGTTCCCGTACCAGTCGCTGCTGGACCGGCGGCAGCGCCTGCGTCGCGCGCTGGAAGGCCTGCAGCGACGCCTGCGGCACGCCGTCGAGGGTGTACGGGTTGCGCGCCAGGTCCAGTCCGAACTGATGCCAGGGATCGGCGCCGGCTCCATCCTGCGCCATCGAGGCGGTCAAGGCGGACGCCGTGGCGGCGCAGACGGAAGCAGGGAGTGCGCGCCGGCGCTCGCGCTGGCCGAGTCGCGCCATGGCGTCGGCAATGTCGCCCACGGTCGAGACGCGCTCCCCGGTCGGCTGGAACCCGCCGCGGCGCAGGGCGCCGGCGGTGCGCAGCGCGGCCGCCGCGTCCAGTCCGTGGGCGTGGGCCAGCAGGTACTCGGCCGATCCGTCTGCGACCGCACCCAGGCGTCCCTCTGCATCGCGCTGGACCGCGCAATGCCGGGGCAGGTCGAGCAGGGCCCGGCACTCGGCGAGTTGCTGCAGGGTGTCGGGCGACGGGGTTTCCTGGCGCAGGTCGCCGGCTTCCAGCGAGCCGGTCGAGCCCAGGTCGGGCAGCAGGTCCTCCTGGTCGTCCAGCCGCGAATGCAGCGACAGGCCCGAGCCGGCCCGCGGCAGCCGGTTGTGGATGATCGACAGGCTGCCCGCGAACGGGTGTACATCGGGCAGCGACCGGCATTTTCCCGGTGCGCCTGCGCGCGTGGAAAAGGGGCCGACAAACAGGGACGGGCTGCTGGAACTGCGGGACATGACAAGCATGGGGGCTGGCCTGGGCGGGGGATGCGGAGAAACTAGGCAAGCGTCGCCGCGCCCGCAGGATGCAATCGCGACAAGGCCACGTACGGGTCAGCTGACGTTGTCGATGTTGCCTCTTGTGCACGCTTGCCCGCACCCGCTAGCCTGCGTGCATGACTACGTCCCCGCTTCGCATTCTCATCCACGGCGCGTCCGGCCGCATGGGCCAGGCCCTGCTGCGGCTGGCGGCAGAGCGCGACGACCTGCAGGTCGTTGCCGCCATCACCCGCCGTTCGCCGGCCCAGCGCGTGGTCGAAGGCGTGCCGCATTTCGCCGCCAGCGAACTGCACGGCGCACCGCCGTTCGACGTGGCCATCGACTTCAGCCTGCCGGAGGGATTCGACCCGGTGCTGGCGCTGTGCGTGGAGCGTGGGGCAGGGCTGGTGTCCGGTACTACCGGGATCAGCGAAACCCAGCGCCAGACGCTGATCCAGGCCGCCGGCCGGATCCCGCTGGTGTGGGCGTCCAACTTCTCGCTGGGCGTGGCCGTGCTCGACGAGCTGGTCGAGCGCGCGGCCGCCGCATTGGCCGCTTGGGACTGCGACATCGTCGAATCGCACCATGTACACAAGCAGGACGCGCCGTCGGGCACCGCGCTGACCCTGGGCGCGGCGGCGCAGAAGGGCGGCGCGCAGCCGCATTACGCCAGCCTGCGGGCCGGGGACATCGTCGGCGAGCATCTGGTCCAGTTCACCGGCCTGGGCGAGCGCATCGAGCTGACCCACCGCGCCACCAACCGCGACATCTTCGCGCGCGGCGCGCTGTTTGCCGCCGTTCAGCTGAATGGACGCCCGGCAGGGAGTTATCGGGTGCGGGATCTGCTGGCGGGGAAAGACAGCTGAACGAGGCGGGGGCTGGCGGGACACGCGTGGCGTGTCGCTACGCCGCCTTGAACCTGCCGTGTAGGGACACGCCATGCGTGTCCACGCAGTCCGACACCATCCGGCGCTGAATACGCGTTACCACTGGCGCCCGGGTGACCTTCCCATTACAATTCCCGCTCGCCGAATCACGACAGCCGGACCGGTCCCGCACCGCAGTCCGCGCTTTTTTGCAACCGCTTTTCCGTGAAGCGTGGCGTGACTTCGGCGACCCCCTCGGTAGCCAAAGTGAGATTCCCGTGACCCAAGCCGCAATCCTCGTCCTCGAAGACGGCACCGTATTCGAGGGCGAATCCGTAGGCGCGCCCGGCCTGTCCGTCGGTGAAGTGGTGTTCAACACCGCCATGACCGGTTACCAGGAAGTGCTGACTGATCCCTCCTACGCACGGCAGATGGTCACGCTGACCTACCCGCATATCGGCAACACCGGCATGACCGACCAGGACGACGAGGCCCGCCAGGTGTGGTCGGCCGGCCTGATCGTGCGCGACGTGCCGCGCCGTCCCAGCAACTGGCGCAGCCAAGTGTCGCTGCAGGACTGGCTGCTGCAGCGTGGCGTGGTCGCCATTTCCGGCATCGACACCCGCAAGCTCACCCGCATCCTGCGCGAACGCGGCGCGCAGAACGGCGCCCTGATGGCCGGCGACGACCTCAACGTGGACGTGGCGCTGGAAGCGGCGCGCAAGTTCCCGGGCCTGAAGGGCATGGACCTGGCCAAGGTGACCAGCACCGAAAAGGCATACAGCTGGAACGAGGGCCAGCTCGACCTGGATTCGAATACGTTCGTCACTGCCGCCCCGCAGTTCAAGGTGGTGGCCTATGACTTCGGCGCCAAGCTGAACATCCTGCGCATGCTCGCCGAGCGCGGCTGCGACATCACCGTGGTGCCGGCGCAGACCCCGGCCGCCGAGGTGCTGGCGATGAATCCGGACGGCGTGTTCCTGTCCAACGGCCCGGGTGACCCGGAGCCGTGCGACTACGCCATCGAGGCGATCAAGGTGTTCCTGGACAAGCAGCTGCCGGTGTTCGGCATCTGCCTCGGCCACCAGCTGCTGGCGCTGGCCTCCGGCGCCAAGACGGTCAAGATGGGCCATGGCCACCACGGCGCCAACCACCCGGTGCAGGACCTGGACGACGGCCGGGTGATGATCACCTCGCAGAACCACGGCTTCGCGGTGGACGAAGCAACCCTGCCGGCCACCCTGCGCGTGACCCACCGTTCGCTGTTCGACGGCACCAACCAGGGCATCGCGCGCACCGACGTGCCGGCGTTCTCGTTCCAGGGTCACCCGGAAGCCTCGCCGGGCCCGCACGATGTCAGCCCGCTGTTCGACCGCTTCATTGCCCTGATGGCGCAGGCCAAGGCCTGACCGGCGGCAGCGCGACGGATCGCGCGCACCTGCACTGCCGCTGCCCTGGGCGCGGCGCTGCAGCCCTGAAGTTTCCTGATCGACAGCGTGCGATCACCCCCGACACGCTGTACAGACCTAGAGAAGACAATGCCAAAGCGCACTGACCTTAAGACCATCCTCATCATCGGCGCGGGCCCGATCGTCATCGGCCAGGCCTGCGAGTTCGACTACTCCGGCGCCCAGGCCTGCAAGGCCCTGCGCGACGAGGGCTACCGCGTGGTGCTGGTCAACAGCAACCCGGCCACCATCATGACCGACCCGGAAATGGCCGACGCGGTCTACATCGAGCCGATCAACTGGCAGACGGTCGAAAAGATCATCGCCAAGGAGAAGCCCGACGCGCTGCTGCCGACCATGGGCGGCCAGACCGCGCTGAACTGCGCGCTGGACCTGGCCGACAACGGCGTGCTGGAGAAGTACAACGTCGAGCTGATCGGCGCCAAGCGCGACGCGATCCGCATGGCCGAAGACCGCGAGCTGTTCCGCGTGGCCATGGGCGAGATCGGCCTGGAGTGCCCCAGCGCGGCCGTGGCCCACACGCTTGAAGAAGCCATCGAGATCCAGACCCGCGTCGGCTACCCGACCATTATCCGCCCCAGCTTCACCCTGGGCGGCAGCGGTGGCGGCATCGCCTACAACCGCGAAGAGCTGGTCGATATCGTGACCCGCGGCCTGGAACTGTCGCCGACCACCGAAGTGCTGGTGGAAGAATCGGTGCTGGGCTGGAAGGAATTCGAAATGGAGGTGGTGCGCGACACCGCCGACAACTGCATCATCGTCTGCTCGATCGAGAACCTGGACCCGATGGGCGTGCACACCGGTGACTCGATCACCGTGGCCCCGGCGCAGACCCTGACCGACAAGGAATACCAGCGCCTGCGCGACGCCTCCATCGCCGTGCTGCGCAAGATCGGCGTGGATACCGGCGGTTCGAACGTGCAGTTCGGCATCAGCCCGACCACCGGTCGCGTGGTGGTGATCGAAATGAACCCGCGCGTGTCGCGTTCGTCGGCGCTGGCTTCCAAGGCCACCGGCTTCCCGATCGCCAAGGTCGCCGCCAAGCTGGCGGTGGGTTACACCCTGGACGAACTGAAGAACGAAATCACCGGCGGCCTGACCCCGGCCTCGTTCGAGCCGTCGATCGACTACGTGGTCACCAAGATCCCGCGCTTCGCCTTCGAGAAGTTCCCGGCCGCCGACGCGCGCCTGACCACCCAGATGAAGTCGGTGGGCGAGGTGATGGCGATGGGCCGCACCTTCCAGGAATCGCTGCAGAAGGCCCTGCGTGGCCTGGAAACCGGCAAGATCGGCCTCGACCCGACCGGCCTGGACCTGTCCAGCGAAGACGACATCACCACCCTGAAGCGCGAACTCAAGGCCCCGGGCCCGGAGCGCCTGTTCTTCGTGGGCGATGCGTTCCGCGCCGGCTTCAGCGTGGAAGAAGTGTTCGCGCTGTCGCATATCGACCCGTGGTTCCTGGACCAGATCGAAGAGATCATCCAGGCCGAAACCCAGGTGGCTGCCGAAGGCATCGACGCCCTCGACGCCGCGCGCCTGCGCAAGCTCAAGCGCGCCGGTTTCTCCGACGCGCGCCTGGCCGAGCTGACCGGCACCAACGAAGCGGCCGTGCGCGCGCTGCGCCGTGCGCACAAGGTGCGCCCGGTGTACAAGCGCGTCGACTCCTGCGCGGCTGAATTCGGTACCAGCACCGCCTACCTGTATTCGACCTACGAGGACGAATGCGAAGCGGCGCCGAGCAACCGCGACAAGATCATGATCCTGGGCGGCGGTCCGAACCGCATCGGCCAGGGCATCGAGTTCGACTACTGCTGCGTGCACGCCGCGCTGGCGCTGCGCGATGATGGCTTCGAAACCATCATGGTCAACTGCAACCCGGAAACCGTCTCGACCGACTACGACACCTCCGACCGCCTGTACTTCGAGCCGCTGACGCTGGAAGACGTGCTGGAAATCGTCGAGCTGGAACAGCCCAAGGGCGTGATCGTGCAGTACGGCGGCCAGACCCCGCTGAAGCTGGCGCGCGCGCTGGAAGCCAACGGCGTGCCGGTGATCGGCACCTCGCCGGACTCCATCGACCTGGCCGAAGACCGCGAGCGCTTCCAGCAGCTGGTCGACAAGCTGGGCCTGAAGCAGCCGCCGAACCGCATTGCCCGCAACGACCAGGAAGCGCTGCTGCTGGCCCGCGAGATCGGCTACCCGCTGGTGGTGCGTCCGAGCTACGTGCTGGGCGGCCGCGCGATGGAAATCGTCTACGGCGAAGCCGACCTGGCGCGTTACGTGCGCGACGCGGTCAAGGTCTCCAACGATTCGCCGGTGCTGCTGGACCGCTTCCTCGACAACGCGGTGGAAGTGGACGTGGACATCATTGCCGACAAGGACGGCAACGTGCTGATCGGTGGCGTGATGGAGCACATCGAGGAAGCCGGCGTGCATTCGGGCGATTCGTCCTGCTCGCTGCCGCCGTACTCGCTGTCGGCCGAAACCCAGGCCGAGCTGCGCCGCCAGGTGGTTGAACTGGCCAAGGCCCTGAACGTGGTCGGGCTGATGAACACCCAGTTCGCGATCCAGGCCGGCGACAACGGCGAGGACATCGTGTACCTGCTGGAAGTGAACCCGCGTGCGTCGCGCACCGTGCCGTTCGTGTCCAAGGCCACCGGCATGCCGCTGGCCAAGATCGCCGCGCGCTGCATGGCCGGCAAGACCCTGGCCGAGCAGGGTGCGACCAAGGAGATCGTGCCGGACTATTACTCGGTCAAGGAAGCGATCTTCCCGTTCGCCAAGTTCCAGGGCGTGGACCCGATCCTCGGGCCGGAAATGCGCTCCACCGGTGAAGTCATGGGCGTCGGCCGCAGCTTCAGCGCTGCGTTCGCACGTGCCCAGGAGGCCGGCGGCATCAAGGCGCCGCCGCTGGGCAAGGCCTTCGTGTCGGTCCGCGACCCGGACAAGAAGCGCGTGCTGCCGGTGGCGCAGGCGCTGCTGGAGCGTGGCTACTCGCTGGTGGCCACCCGTGGCACCGCCGCGTGGCTGCAGGAACATGGCATGAGCTGCGAGATCGTCAACAAGGTGGTGGAAGGTCGTCCGCACATCGTCGATTCGATCAAGAACGGCGACATCGTGTATATCGTCAACACCACCGAAGGTCGTGCCGCGATCAACGACTCCTTCTCGATCCGTCGTGAAGCGCTGCAGCACCGCGTGACCTACTCGACCACCATTGCCGGCGCCAAGGCGCTGGTGCAATCCCTGGAATTCCGCGGTACCGGCCCGGTCTGGTCGCTGCAGGAGCTGCACAAGGAGTTGAATGCATGAGAGCCCCGATCACGTTGAAGGGCGCACAGCGCCTGCGCGAGGAGCTGGACCATCTGAAGGGGGTCAAGCGTCCGAAGGTCATCGCTGCGATCGCTGAAGCGCGCGAGCACGGCGACCTGAAGGAAAACGCCGAATACCACGCCGCGCGCGAAGAGCAGGGCTTCATCGAAGGCCGCATCAAGCAGCTGGAAGGCGAGCTGTCGCATGCCGAGATCATCGACATCAGCAAGCTCAACGCCGGCAGCAAGGTCGTGTTCGGTGCCACGGTCGAGCTGGCCGACGTGGAAAGCGATGAAGAGAAGCGCTACCAGATCGTGGGCGACCTCGAGGCTGACATCAAACTCGGCCTGATCGCGATCTCCTCGCCGCTGGCGCGGGCGCTGATCGGCAAGCTGGAAGGAGATGCGGTCACCATCGACGCGCCGGCCGGCAAGCGCGACTACGAAATCGTCAGCGTCCAGTACCTGGACTGACCCGACCATGGCCACGGCGACGTTGTTGCTGCCCGCGCGCAGCCGCTTCCCCGCGTCGCCGTTGCCGGATGACGTGGCCAGGGCGCTCGGCCGTGCCGAGCGCAGCCATGTCGATGCCGGCGAACGCGCCCAGCTGCAGCGGCATTTCCAGCTGCAACCGGCCGACTGGCCGGTCGCCGCGCTGACCCGGCAGCTCGACGCGGGCGATGCCCACGACGGGGTGTGGCTGCGCGCCGACCCGGCCAACGTGGTGCCGGACATGCACGGCGCGCGGATGATGGGTCATGGCGACACATTGCGACTGGAAGCGGACGATGTGGCGGCACTGCTTCCCGCCCTGCAGCCGTTGTTCGCCGGGTATGGATTCAGCCTAGACGCGCCGACGCCGTCGCGCTGGTACCTGCGCCTGCCGCCGGGCACCACGCTGCCGGCATTCGCCGCTCCCGATGACGTGTTGGGCGATGACCTGTTCGCCTACCTGCCCGAAGGCGATGCCGGGCGCCGTTGGCGCGCGTTGCTGACCGAGGCGCAGGTGGTGCTGCACCAGCATCCCTGGAATGCCCAGCGCGTGGCCGCTGGCAAGCGAGCGGTGAATTCGCTGTGGTTCTGGGGTGGCGGCGAGCTGCCCGGGGCGGTGCGTACCGCGCATGCCCAGGTCCGCAGCCGCGACGCGTTGCTGCAGGCGCTGGCCAAAGCGGCGGGCGTGCAGGCCGATGGCGACCAGCAGGTGGATGCCCTGGTCGACCTGCGCCAGCTGCGTTCGCTGGAACAGCTGGGCAATGATGCGATCCGTCCGCTGCTGTCGGCATTGCAGCGCGGCGAACTACGCCGGCTGGTGCTCGACTTCGAGGATGGCGCCCGCTTCGAGCTGGACAAGGGCCAGCGCTGGCGGTTCTGGAAGAAGCCGGTTCAACTTCACGAGGGGTGATCGGTCGTTGGTACCGGGCAGCCACGCAGGGCGTGGCTCTACGCGCTCGGGGGCGCCTGTCATGTGGATTCACGGCGCGTATCATGGTCGCCATCGGCGTTTCCGCTGTTTATCGAGCCCGCTTTGACTTCTCCTGATGCGCTCCAGATCCAACGCCGTCCCGTGGCTGACCTTGGCCAGTGGCCCGGCGACATGTTGCCGTTGCTGCAGCGCCTGTACGCGGCGCGTGGTGTTGTCGATGCGGCACAGGCACAGCCGAAGCTGGCACAGCTGCATGCGCCGGAGCTGATGGGCAGCATGCAGGCCGCGGTGGACCTGCTGGCAGCGGCGATCACCGCCGGCACCCGCATCCTGGTGGTGGGCGACTTCGATTGCGACGGTGCCACCGCATGTGCGGTTGGTGTGCGCGGCCTGCGCATGCTCGGCGCGCGCGATGTGGTCCACGCCGTGCCCAACCGCATGCTGCACGGGTATGGGCTGTCGCCGTCCCTGGTCGCCGAGCTCGCACCACTGCAGCCGGGCCTGCTGGTCACGGTGGACCATGGCATCGCCTGCCATGCCGGGGTGGCTGCGGCCAAGGCACTGGGCTGGCAGGTGCTGGTCACCGACCACCACCTGCCCGGCGAGCAGTTGCCGCCGGCCGATGCCATCGTCGATCCCAACATCAACGGCGACGCCTTCCCGAGCAAGGCACTGGCCGGCGTCGGGGTCATCTTCTACGTGCTGATGGCGCTGCGTCGCCACCTGCGCGTGCATCGTGCCTTTGCAGCGGGCACCGAACCCGACCTGCTGACCCTGTTGGACCTGGTCGCGGTAGGCACCGTGGCCGACCTGGTCGCGCTGGATGCCAACAACCGTGCGCTGGTCGCTGCCGGCCTGCGCCGCCTGCGTGCCGGGCAGGGCTGCGTCGGCCTGCAGGCGTTGATCGAGGCCAGCGGCCGTGACGCCGCCCGCCTGAGCGCCACCGACATCGGCTTCGCGCTGGGGCCACGCTTGAACGCGGCCGGACGCCTGGAGGACATGGCGCTGGGCATCGAGCTGCTGCTAACCGAGGACCGCAGCCAGGCCCGGGAGATCGCGCAGACGCTCGAACAGATCAACGCCGAGCGCCGCGCGGTGCAGCAGCTGATGACCGACGACGCCGAACTTGCGGTTGCAAAGGCCGTGCTGGGCGCCGAGGGCGAACGCCCGATCGCGGCCTGCCTGTTCGACGCCGAATGGCACCCCGGCGTGGTCGGGCTGGTCGCCTCGAAAATGAAAGACCGCCTGCACCGGCCGGTGATCGCGTTCGCGCCGTCCGAACCGGGCAGCGACTCGCTGCGCGGCTCGGCGCGTTCCATTGCCGGCTTCCACATCCGTGATGCGCTGGCTCTGGTCAATGCCGCGCATCCCGGGCTGATCGACAAGTTCGGCGGCCACGCCATGGCCGCGGGGCTGAGCCTGCCGCATGCGCGGCTGCAGGATTTCCAGCAGGCGTTCGTGGCCGTCGTGCGCGCGAGCATGGACCCGGCCGCGCTGCAGCAGCAGCTGCTGAGCGACGGCGAACTGGCCCCGGCCGAACTGGATTTCCGCCATGCCGAAGCATTGCGCCTGGCCGGCCCGTGGGGGCAGGGATTCCCCGAGCCGCTGTTCGACGGCCATTTCCAGGTGGCACGTTGGCAGGTGCTGAAGGAAAAGCACCTCAAGCTGAGCCTGCGCGTGCCCGGCCGCGCCGAGCCGATCAACGCCATCCATTTCAGCGGCTGGCGCGGTACAGCGCCGGCCAACACCGTGCACATCGCCTACCGCCTTGTCAGCGATGACTACCGCGGCAACGGCGCGATCCAGCTGATCGTCGAGCACTGCGCCGACGCGTGATGGGGAAGCCACCTGCTGCGGTGGCAATCCACGAAACGTAGTGTCGTTCCATTATCCGGCACGTTGGGTCCGGACGGAGTGGCCAAGGCACTACCGGTTGCTGCAGAAGTTGTTCAACGCCGCACAGGCGACGTCGGCCGTGTTTCCGTTCTGACCGGTGATCGCCTCAAGGCGCGTCCTTGACCTCGCTCACCAGTGTCGGCATCTGCCACGCGCCGCCGGCGGCGACCAGGCGGCAGAGGCCCGAGCTGGCTTCTGCGGTCTTGACGAAGCGCGTGCCGTTCCAGACCCAGCTTGCGGTATACCAGCAGTCGCCAAGACCGCGACCCTTGTGCGCCTGTTCGATGCTGCGCACATCGCCGTCCGCCGCAGACGCGGTAACCAGCGTCGGGTGGTATGGGGCATGGTCGTTGACCACCCAGTAGCCGTCACCAGTGTTGTAGGCCGCGCGCCAGCAGTTCTGCGACACCAGCAGCTTGTCCGCGCTGAGGCGCTGCACGGTGATCTGCTGCGGGCCCTCGTCGGCGAACATGCTGTCGTCAGGATGAAGTGCGGCACAGTCGTCGGCGGAAGTTGCAGCGGCCAGCGCTGCACGCAAGGCAGTCGACGTGGCCAGGGCTGCATCGGCGGGACGGGTGGGTGGCGCCTTGACCACGGTGACCACCGGTACCGGAAGCGCCGGCAGCACCGTGGCTTCAGCCCGCGTGCCTTTGCGCACCAGTGCGCCCGGCGTGCCGAGTCGGCCCTGGAACTCGTCCATCTTGAGCAGCACCGCTGAGGCGCCGCGATCGGACACCGTCCAGCGTCGGCCATCCTCGGCGATCAGCACGATGCGACTGATGCGGGTAAGCGAGGCGAGCAGGGTACTCACCTGGGCCTCGGACAAGATGGCGGTACCGGCATCCGCGTCGTACTGCAGCAACGCCGGCGTTGCGTCGTTGATCTGCAGCTGCAGCTGCTTCGGGAGGGTGGTTTCCTCGTACTGGCCGAGCATGAGCTCGGCGCTCACGCGCTGCCCGGGGCCGCCGGGCCGGGTGAGCAGGATCGACACCGGTTCGCTGTCGCCATCGTCGCGCTGGTAGCCCGCCGCGCGGCAGGTGCGGGTGTTGTCGCAGGCCAGGGTCCAGTCCTCGTGGCGGAATTCGAGGCCGGAGGGGATGGCCTCGGCGGGAGCGGCATGTACCGCCGGCAGCACGACGACAAGCAGGAGGAGAGAGAGCGACCGGCGCATGCGGAGTCCTTGCAGGGCAACGTTCCTTGGGGCTGGGATCGTGGACTGCCCGGCGGTTCCTGTCCATGACCCTGGCAGGCGGCTGGAACACGCAACCCCGTTTGCCGCGCTGATGCGTTCAACCTGTCGTCATCGGATCGGGAGCGGGACATGGACAACGTGCTGCGCGGTATCAGCTTGGGGTTGCTGCTATGGGTTGGCGGGGGCATGGGCATCCAGCTGGCGGCCGCGCAGCGCGCGGCCGAGCCTGTACTCAAGGTTGCCGGTGCCGAACAGCCGGTGGTGCTGGAGCAGGCGCGGATCGACAGCCATGTGGCCGCCGGCCTGGGCGAGACGCGGATCGAACTGCTGTTCCGCAACCCGAACCGGCGCGAGCTGGAAGGCGTGCTGGAGTTCCCGCTGGCCGAGGGCCAGCAGGTGACCGCGTTCGCGCTGGATATCGACGGGATCCTGCGCGATGCGGTTCCGGTTCCCAAGGCGCAGGGGCGTCAGGTTTTTGAAGCGATCGAGCGACGCCAGGTCGACCCGGGGCTGCTCGAACAGACCGTCGGCAACCAGTTCCGACTGCGCATCTATCCGATTCCGGCACGCGGCACCCGCCGCGTAGCGCTGACCGTGCGCGAGGCATTGCCGGTGGGCGCACACGGCCTGCGCTGGACGCTGCCGCTGCAGTTCGCGCGCAACGCACAGGCGGTGCAGCTGCGGCTGGACGCGGTCGGCACCGGCGTGCCGACTGCGACGGGCAGGGGACCGGTGGCGCTGGCACTGCGTGAAGGGGCCTGGCGGGCAGTGTGGGCGGGGCCTGGCGAATCGCTGCCGGCACAGCTGGGCTGGACCCTGCCGCTGCCACGCGGAGTGGATGCGCTGCGTGGCCACTTCGGTGGCGAGCAATACCTGATGGTGCAGGTCCCGGTGCCGGTGCAGACCCGCGAACGCCCGCTGCCACGACGGGTGGGCCTGCTCTGGGACGCCTCGGGATCCGCGCGCTCGCGCGATGCCGCCGCCGAGCTGGCGGTGCTGGCACGCTACTTCAGCGCGATCGGCAATGGCGAGGTGCAGCTGACCGTACTGCGCGACCGCGCCGAGCCGACGCGGCGCTTCGCGATCCGCAACGGCGACTGGAGCGCGCTGCGCCAGTACCTTTCCGCGTTGCCACAGGACGGCGCCAGCGCGCTCGGCGACTGGACCGCACAGCCCGACATCGACGAATACCTGCTGGTCAGCGATGGGCTGGCCAACTATGGCAAGCGCACGCGGCCCGTGCTGCGCGGCGGGCAACGCCTGTACGCGCTGAGCAGTGCCGGTGCACGTACCGACACGGACCGCCTGCGCGACTGGACGCGGGCAGGGCATGGGCGGCTGCTGGTGCTGGCCGGTGCCGGCGAGGCTGCGGCCACCGCGGCGCAGCTGCTGCGCGAAGATGCCGCTGATGTCGTGGTCCAGGGTGAAGGGCTGACCGACCTGCACGTGGATGACGCGCGCGCGGGGCAGGGCTGGGTGCGGGTGTTGGCGCGGGTGCAGCGTGCGGATGCGCTGCTGCGCCTGCACGTGCCGACCGCCGATGACGCGGGTCGAACCGTGACAGTGCCGCTGGCCGATGCGCGCGACACGGGCGGTGCGCTGGTCGCACATGCCTGGGCCGACGCGCAGCGCCGGCACCTGGCGGCAGACCCCGCCACGCATCGCGCGGCCCTGCAAGCGCTGGCGCTGCGGTTCGGCCTGGTCGGTCCCGACACCTCGCTGCTGGTGCTGGAAACCCTGGACGATTACCTGCGCTATGGCATCCGCCCGGCGCCACCCCTGCAGCAGGCGTACGACCGGCTGCATGCGGTCAAGGCCGGGGACGAGGCCGCCGCGCGCCGTGCGCGGCTGGACAACCTCGCTGCGCAATATGCCGAGCGCGAGGCCTGGTGGAACCGGGCCTGGCCGAAGGGCGCGCCGCCTTCGGCCGCGCCGCTCAAGCAGCGCTCCGCGCCCATGCCCGCCGCAGCACCGGCGCCGCCGCCCGCGCCGATGATGCTGGCGGCTGAAGACGCGCGCAGCGAACGTGCCGCGGTTGCATCCAGCGCGCTGGACAGGGTGGCGGTCAATGGCGCCCAACGGGCAGCTGGCGCGGCGGCCGACGAGGGCGTCGACACCGGGGTCAACCAGGGCGCCCTGCGCATCACGGTGGCGGCATGGGCGCCGGACTCGGTGTACGCACGCCGCCTGCGCGCCGCGCGCCCCGACGCGGTCTACGCGCTGTACCTGCAGGAACGCGCAGCGCATGCCGACAGCAGCGCGTTCTATCTGGACGTGGCGGACATCCTGTTGGCCCACGGCGAGCGCGACCTCGCGCTGCGGGTGCTGTCGAACCTGGCCGAGATGCAGCTGGAAAACCGCCACGTGCTGCGCGTGCTCGGTTACCGCCTGATGCAGGCCAAGGCGCCGGCGCTGGCGGTACCGGTGTTCCGCGACGTGCTGGCGCTGGGCGAGGAAGAGCCGCAGAGCTTCCGCGACCTGGCCCTGGCGCTGGAGGCCGACAAGCAGCCGGCCGCGGCACTGGCCGCGTTCAACGAGGTGGTCGTGCGGCCGTGGGACGCCCGCTTCGACGGCATCTCGCTGATTGCACTGGACGAGCTGACCACGCTGGTGGCGCGCACCGGGGTCGACGCGGGCGCGGTCGATCCGCGCCTGCGCCGGGCCATGCCGCTTGACCTGCGCGTGGTGCTCAGCTGGGACAGCGACAACAGCGACATGGACCTGTGGGTGACCGATCCCAACGGCGAGCGCGTGTTCTACGGCAACCGGCTGAGCTACCAGGGTGGGCAGATGTCGCGCGACTTCACCGGCGGCTATGGTCCGGAGCAGTTCTCGCTGCGCCGGGCCAAGCCAGGCCGGTACAAGGTGGAGGCGAACTACTTCGGCAGCCGCGAGCAGCTGGTGACCGGGGCGACCACGCTCACGCTTCGCCTGAGCACGCACTGGGGCAGCCGCCGCCAGCAGGACCAGCAGGTCACGATGCGCCTGAAGAACAGTGCCGATACCGTGCTGGTGGGCGAGTTCGAGGTGCGGTGACGGACCCCTTGGGCCGGCCAACGGCCGGCGCTACCGGGGCCGCCGCCGGGCGGTGACGCGTCCCCCGTCCGCCGACCCCGGCCGGTGGCGCCACCCGTCATGCATGACGAAATCCGGTAGCGCCGGCCGTTGGCCGGCCCGCAGGAACCCATGCCACGCGCCTGCTCCGGACGCCGCCGATCCGCCCTCGGGCCTCAAACATGAACAGGCTGCTCTGCGCTACAATTCGCCTCTTGTCCCAAGCCTTCATGACCGCCGATATGATCGAGCTCAATCCCGTGCGCCAGCGAATCACCGATCTGACCGATCGCGTGGTCTCGCTCAGGGGGTATCTTTGACTACGACGCCAAGAAAGAGCGTCTGGAAGAAGTAACCCGGGAACTGGAAAACCCCGATATCTGGAACAACGCCGAATACGCCCAGACCCTGGGCCGCGAGCGTTCCAGCCTGGAAAAGACCGTGGGCGGCATCGCCACCATTCTTGATGGCCTGACCGAATCCGGCGAACTGCTGGAACTGGCTGAAAGCGAACAGGACGAAGAAACCGCCCTGGCCGTGGTCGCCGACCTGGACAAGTACCAGAAGCACGTGGAACAGCTGGAATTCCAGCGCATGTTCTCCGGCAAGATGGACAACGCCCCCGCGTTCGTCGACATCCAGGCCGGTGCTGGCGGCACCGAAGCCCAGGACTGGGCTGAAATCCTGCTGCGCATGTACCTGCGCTGGTGCGAATCGCGTGGCTGGAAGACCGAGCTGATGGAAGTGTCCGGCGGCGACGTCGCCGGCATCAAGTCGGCCACGCTGCGCGTGGAAGGCGACTACGCCTATGGCTGGCTGAAGACCGAAACCGGCGTGCACCGCCTCGTGCGCAAGTCGCCGTTCGATTCGGACAACCGCCGCCACACCAGTTTCACCTCGGTGTTCGTGTCTCCGGAAGTCGACAACAACATCGAGATCGACATCAACCCGGCCGACCTGCGTACCGACGTGTACCGGTCGTCGGGCGCCGGTGGCCAGCACGTCAACAAGACCGAGTCGGCGGTGCGCATCACTCATATCCCGACCAACACGGTCGTGGCCTGCCAGACCGGCCGCAGCCAGCACCAGAACCGCGACAACGCGATGAAGATGCTGGCCGCCAAGCTGTACGAGCTGGAAATCCAGAAGCGCAACGCCGAGCGCGATGCGGTGGAAGCGACCAAGTCCGACATCGGCTGGGGCAGCCAGATCCGCAACTACGTGCTCGACCAGAGCCGCATCAAGGACCTGCGCACCGGCATTGAACGTTCGGATACGCAGAAGGTGCTCGACGGCGACCTCGACGAATTCGTCGAAGCCAGCCTGAAGTCGGGCCTTGAAGTCGGTGCCAAACGCGTCGACGCCTGACCGTCGGGCCGCCGCGTGCGGCCCGGCCCTGTTTTACCCTTTCCTGTCCATCTTCCCCAGACACAGACCCACGCCATGAACGATCAGACCCCCGCGCCGCAGCCCTCCGTCGACGAGAACAGCCTCATCGCCGAGCGCCGCGCGAAACTGACCGCGCTGCGCGGGCAGGGCATCGCCTACCCGAACGACTTCCGTCGCGAGGATTTCGCCGGCCAACTGCAGGCCGAGTTTGCCGATGCCGGACAGTGGACCGCCGAAGCGCTGGAAGCCAACGACCGCACGGTGAAGATGGCCGGCCGGCTGATGGCCAAGCGGGTGATGGGCAAGGCCAGCTTCGCCCAGATCCAGGACGAGTCCGGCCGTATCCAGCTGTTCCTGCAGGGCACCGCGCTGGGCGATGTGTATGCCGCCTTCAAGGGCTGGGACGTGGGCGACATCATCGCCGTCGAAGGCGGGCTGACCCGTACCAAGACCGGTGAGCTGTCGGTCAAGGCCACCAGCATCCGCCTGCTGACCAAGTCGCTGCGTCCGCTGCCGGACAAGTGGCACGGCCTGGCCGACGTGGAACAGCGCTACCGCCAGCGCTATGTCGACCTGATCGTGACCCCGGAGTCGCGCGAGGTGTTCATCAAGCGCTCGCGGATCATCCGCGCCATGCGCGCCTGGCTGGACAACCGCGACTTCCTGGAAGTCGAAACGCCGATGATGCATTACATCCCCGGCGGCGCCACGGCCAAGCCGTTCACCACCCACCACAACGCGCTGGACCTGGACCTGTACCTGCGCGTGGCCCCGGAGCTGTACCTCAAGCGCCTGGTCGTGGGTGGGCTGGAGCGGGTGTACGAGATCAACCGCAACTTCCGCAACGAAGGCGTCAGCACCCGGCACAACCCGGAATTCACCATGATGGAGCTGTACGAGGCCTACGCCACGTACAACGAAGTGATGGACCTGACCGAAGGCGTGATCCGTGACGTGGCCAGCAAGGTGCTGGGCACCACCACGGTGGAGTGGGACGGCGCCACCATCGACCTGGCCCCGGCGTTCCGTCGCTGGCGCATGGACGAGGCGGTGCGCCACCACAATCCCGAGATCAGCGAAGCCGACTGCACCGACCGCGAGGCGCTGCTGCGCCATTGCGAGCGCCTGAAGATCCGGGTCAAGCCGTCCTACGGCTGGGGCAAGCTGCTGCTGGAGATCTTCGAAGCCACCGTCGAGCACACCCTGGTGCAGCCGACCTTCATTACCGACCACCCGGTCGAGGTCTCGCCGCTGGCCCGCGCCAACGACGACCAGCCGGGCTACACAGACCGCTTCGAGCTGTTCATCAACGGCAAGGAGCTGGCCAACGGCTTCTCCGAGCTGAACGACCCGGAGGACCAGGCGGCGCGCTTCCAGGCCCAGGTCACGGCCAAGGAAGGTGGCGACGACGAGGCCATGCACTACGACGCCGACTATATCCGTGCGCTGGAGTACGGTATGGCCCCGACCGGCGGCCTGGGCATCGGCATCGACCGGCTGGTGATGCTGCTGACCGGCAGCAGCTCGATCCGGGATGTCCTGCTTTTCCCCTACATGCGCCCCGAAAACTGAGACGTAGTTCCGGAAGGGCCGCCGTAGCCCTCCCGGCGGGGTTCCGCTGGGATGGCCGTACGAGTATGGTTTCCGCGTGGCCTATTGAGTCGCCCTATGGGCGACGGCCGCGGATCATGAGAACTGGGCGGCGCCTGCGTGACACGCATCACGGCGCCACCACGATCATGAACAGGGGAAACATGACCGGAGGTGGGTCCCATGCAAGGTGCCGGAGTTCAGAGCAGCGGAGTATCCTTTTCGCAGCACGTTCCAGTGTGGTCCAGAAACACGACGGAAGCAGCCTTGAATATTGTCATCGTTGACGATCAGACGTCCGCGCGCACGATGCTGCGGCATGTCATCGAGGACATCGCGCCCGAATTGAGCGTGCATGATTTCGGCGACCCGCTCACCGCGTTGGCCTGGTGCGAATCGCACGGGGTGGACCTGCTGCTGCTGGATTACCGCATGCCGGAAATGGACGGGCTGGAGTTCGCCCGTCGGTTCCGCCGCCTGCCCAAGCACCGCGACATCCCGGTGATCCTGATTACCGTGGTCGGCGACGAACCGATCCGCCAGGCCGCGCTCGAAGCCGGGGTGATCGACTTCCTGGTCAAGCCGATCCGGCCGCGCGAACTGCGCGCACGCTGCTACAACCTCCTGCAGCTGCGCCAGCAGTCCGAAAACGTGAAGCAGCGGGCGATGTCGCTGGAACAGCGCCTGCTGGCCAGCATGCACGAGGTCGAGGAGCGCGAGCGCGAAACGCTGTCGCGGCTGGCCCGCGCGATCGAGTTCCGTGACGCCGGCACCAGCGCCTACCTGGAGCGCATGGCCCACGTGGCCGGGCTGATCGCCGAACAGCTGGGCCTGCCCGAGGAAGAGGTCAAGCTGATCGAAATGGCGGCCCCGCTGCACGACATGGGCAAGATCGCCATTCCCGATGCGGTGCTGCTCAAGCAGGGCAAGCTGGACGAGGAGGAGCTGGCGATCATGCGCCGGCACCCCCGGATCGGCTACGAGCTGCTCAGCGGCAGCCAGAACCGCTTCATCCAGGTTGGCGCGCTGATCGCGCTGCGCCACCACGAGCGCTATGACGGCAGCGGCTATCCCGACGGCCTGCGCGGCGACGCGATTCCGCTGGAAGCGCGCATCGTGGCGGTGGCCGACGTGTTCGATGCGCTGATCTCGCCGCGACCCTACAAGGAAGCGTGGACGATGGAAGCGACCCTGGCCTACCTGTACGCGCAGCGCGGCCGTCTGTTCGACCCGCGCTGCGTGGATGCGCTGCTGCGCGGCCGGCAACAGCTGGATGAGATCTGCGCGCAGCATTCCACTGCGTCGGCGCGACCGGGGCTGTGACGTGCAGGGCATGATCCATGCGTTGAAGCAGCGGCTGGGCAACCGACCCGATACCGAGCACGGCCAGGCGATCGTGCGCATGGTGCTGATCGTGCTGATCCTGGGCTACGTGTTGCTCCCCGGTCCGCGCCATGACCTGCCGCATCATCAATACCAGGTGGTGCTGGGCATCGTGCTGACCGGCCTGACCCTGTCGGTGCTGCTGTTCGCGTGGCTGCTGGCACGCCCCGGGCGTTCCGATCCGCGCCGCGTGGCCGGCATGCTGGCCGACTACGGCCTGATCGCCGCGGGCATGGTGCAGATGGGCGAGCCGCTGGCCTGGGTCTACATCGTGGTGATGTGGGTGACCGTGGGCAACGGCATGCGCTACGGCAACAAATACCTGTACGCGGCCGTGGGCATGGCGCTGGTCAGCTTCGGTGTGACCGTGCTGGGCACCGGGTACTGGCAGGCCAACGCGCGGCTGGGCTTCGGCCTGTGGCTGGGCCTGGCGGCGGTGCCGCTGTACTTCGCCACGCTGCTGCGCCAATTGACCCACGCGATGGACGAGGCGCGCCGCGCCAGCGAAGCCAAGAGCCGCTTCCTGGCCAACATGAGCCACGAATTCCGCACGCCGCTGAACGGCCTGTCCGGCATGACCGAGGTGCTGGCCACCACCACCCTCGACGAAGAACAGCGCGAGTGCGTCAACACCATCCAGGCGTCCTCGCGCAGCCTGTTGGCGCTGGTGGAAGAGGTGCTGGACATTTCGGCGATCGAAGCCGGCAAGCTGCGCGTGGTCGCCGAGGACTTCTCGCTGGACGAGGTGGTGCAGTCGATCGGCCTGATCCTGATGCCGCAGGCCAGGCTCAAGCGGCTGGACTACCAGGTCAAGGTGGCCGCCGGCGTGCCCAAGCTGCTCCGCGGCGATCTCGGCCACCTCCGCCAGATCCTGCTCAACCTGGCCGGCAATGCGGTCAAGTTCACCGAGCACGGCCGCGTCGAGATCCGGGTGTCGCAGCTGCGCGAAGAGAACGAGGGCCAGGTCCGGCTGCGCTTCGACATCCTCGACACCGGCATCGGCGTGGTCCCGGACATGCGCGCGCGCCTGTTCCAGGCCTTCGAACAGGCCGACGTCAGCCTGGGCCGCCGCCACGAGGGCAGCGGCCTGGGGACCTCGATTTCACGGGGGCTGGTGGAAGCAATGGGCGGACAGATCGGCTATGCCGAGAACCCGCCGCAGGGCAGCTGCTTCTGGTTCGAACTGCCGTTCGCGCTGCCGCCGGTGGTGGCCGGCGAATACACCCCGGCCGTGGTCGGGGAGGGCGGCAGCGGGGCACCGGACAATGTGATCGCGTTCGCCGACCCGTTCCTGCGCCATCGCGCCCGCGTGCGCAGCATGAAAGTGCTGGTCGCCGACGACCACCAGGCCAACCGGCTGGTGCTGCAGCGGTTGCTGCAGAAGGCCGGGCACAAGGTGGTGTGCGTCAACGGTGGCGAAGCGGTGCTCGATGCCATGGCCGAGAGCGATTACGACGTGGCCATCGTCGACCTGCACATGCCGGGGATGAGCGGGCTGGACATGCTCAAGGAGCTGCGCGTGCTGCAGGCCGGTGGCGCGCCGCGCACCCCGGTGCTGGTGCTCAGCGCCGACGTCACCCCCGAGTCGATCCAGCAGTGCACCCAGGCCGGCGCACACACGTTCTTCGGCAAGCCGGTGGTCCCGGTCAAGCTGCTCGACACGCTGGCCGAGATTGCCGCCAATGACGGCCTCAAGGTGCGCACGGCAGTGGTGCAGCCGCCGCCGGTGGCGGTGGGCGTGCTGGACACCGGCGTGCTCGACGAGCTGGCTGCGCTGGGCATGGGCGACGGCTTCGAACAGGAGTTCATCCGCCAGTGCCTGGCCGACGCCACGCAGTGCGTGGGCGTGGCCATGGAAGCGGGCGAGCGCGGCGACTGGCCGCACCTTCGCGAGCAGGCGCATGCCATCAAGGGCGTGGCCAGCAACCTGGGACTGGTGCGGGTGGCGTACCGTGCCGGCGAGGTGATGCACCTGGCCGACTGGCAGCTCAAGAGCGAATGGCGCGAGCGGATGAAGCTGATCCGCGGCGCGGTCAAGGAAGGCCGCCAGGCGCTGGAGGAGCGGCGGCGCCCCGGCGCGTCGTCCAGCGACGACGGCGGGATCGACATGCGTTGAAAGGAAAAAAAGCCCGGTCATCACCGGGCTTTTTTACCTGACCCCCTTGTTGACGGTGCCGCGCTTACGCGGCATCGAACTGGGCACGGCGGGTCTGCGCTTTGATCAGCCGGTCCATGGTGCGCAGCGACTTGTCTTCCAGGGCCAATGCCGAATCCACCCAGATCTTGGTGATTTCGAGCAGTTCGTCGTAGCCCACCGCCTGTGCAAGGTTGCGGGCGGCGTTCATGGCCAGGTAGGTGCGCGGCGTGCGCTGCTGCTGGCGGATCAGGTCTTCGGCCGCCTTTACGCCCTGGCCCTTCGGCACCAGCACGTCGACCACGCCCATGGCATGCATCTCTTCGGACGAGTAGACCCGGCCTTCCAGGATGATCTTCTCGGCCAGCTGCGGCGCCACGCGGCGGCACAGGAACGAGTACGCGCCCATGCCCGGGAACAGCCCGAACAGCACTTCGGGCAGGCCCATGCCGCAGCCTTCCTCGGCGATGATGGTGTGGCAGGCCAGGGCCATTTCCAGGCCACCGCCCAGCGCATCGCCCTGGATCAGTGCGATCGAGCGCACGTCGCCACCGAAGCCAGTGTGCAGGTGGTGCACGCCTTCCACGCAGCGCTGCGCATAGGCCAGCAGGCGGTCGCGGTTGCCTTCGCGGATCAGCTGGGCGAACAGCGCAAGGTCGCCGCCCAGGTTGTAGGCGGTGGCATCGGAGGCGAGCACGAAGTGGCGCAGGCGGCCGCTGTTGCGCTCGGCGGGGGACAGGGTGATCTGGCTCATCACGCTCCACATCTCATCCAGCATGTCCTTGCGGCAGCAGGGACGGATGCCGGTGGCGGCGTCGGCGTGCATGAACAGCCAGTGGGCGGCGTTGTCCGGGGTCGATTCGGTGCGGATGGTCGCGTAGCCGCGGGAATACGGAAGCTTTTCGATGGATTGCATGGGGATTACCTCGGCGGGTTGGCCTGCAGGGAGGACGGTGGGCGGCAGGCCGGACGGGTCCACACGCCGCGATCCTACACCGGGGGTGGGGGCTGGAATGCATAGATTGCTGCGGCGGGGGGCGGGGGCCATGAAGATGGAATGAAACTGACGTACGGCCGGGGATAAGGGCGTATCGCACCCTTCTCGATCCAATGAACGTCGTTTCAGGTAGGGCCAGGCGCGGTCAGGGTGCGCAGAATCATTGCATTCCTAGGCGGACCGCGACGTGCCATAAAGGCAGGGGCAGCCCACGTCCACGGCACTTGTTCCGGGTCCGGATTTCTGTGAACAATCGCGTCTGCTGGGAGGTGGGACCCCAACGCGAGCGGTCAGGGTATTCGCTCTTTCCTTTACGAAGACTCGGATGGAGATATGAGCATGCCCTTGATTGTCCTGGCCGCGCTGCTGGGGATGCTGTTTACCCAGTTATGTTGTTCGCGTTTATTTACGACTCCGTGTGGGGGGCACTTCGCCGATGAAACGCCTACTTCTTATCTGCCTGTCATTGGTAGTATCCGGCTGCGTTACTACCGTTAGCCCGCGTGCAATGCCGTCGCAGGCGCAGCGTGGCTTGCCTGCCGACTACTTCGACTCTCGGCAGGGGTGTTTCGACGCATGGGCTGAAATTCTAGACAGTTGGGTAAAAGCAACCGGTGGCGTGCGCGGTTCGCTGCATGAGACTCGCAGAATCACGGCGGCAGATGGGACGTCGGTGCTGTCTCGGATCATGCAAAGGGTCTGGGTTCTGCAAGCGCGCGGTGGAGCGAGTGATGATAGATCCATCGTTCTTCAGTTTTCGGAAGCTTTGGAGGATGTAGCCCCTGACGCCGTGCCGGACGAGTGCGCCACTATTGTTTGGCTACAGCCTCTACTTATCGAAAGATCCAAGGCGTTCACTGAGGGGGCTGAGGAGGAGTTGAGGTCGGCAGCGCCTCCAGAGGCCCTGCAGGATTCACGAAGTTTTTCCAACTGGTTGCTCATGCAGATGCTGACGCGCAGTCCTGACCGATCCGCGCACATCCAAGCACGACCGAGCAATCCATGAAGCTCCAATCCCGCTCATGCCTGCTTGTAGCTGTAGTGGCTGCACTCCTCTTTGCTGCTCCTGGGTGTTCCAGTGCCGGAAAGGCCATGGATCAAAGCATCGCAATGATTGCATTGAACAGCTCTCAGCCTTTTGCGTCTGAAACGTATGCGAAGAAGGTCGCACTTCTGGTTTTAGATGATCGATATCCAAAGAGTGTCTTCCTGCCTCAAGAGGGCGGGACGGTGGTGGATGGCGGCGATGTTTGGAGTGTTACCTTCGAGAATGTCCTGTTGAAGGACAATCCGGATCCCTTCCCGATTGTGGATGGTGTGCTGCTCCCGCGCGCTCTCACCTTCGATGTTCGGAAGGCCGATGCTGCGATAGTTGACATCCATTGATATGAGTTCGCTTCAGCGAGGACTTCGGCAGTGTGAGAATCGTGGAGATAAGCCTGATCCTATCCACACTTCTGGTCTTCGCCCTACTATCCGTTGGCTGCTCGTTGGAAGGCATCTTCGATTGTGATAGTACGCTCGTGGCGCAGGCCAAAAGTCCGGGTAGGAGGCTTGTGGCCGAGGCCATGCTTGTTCAATGTCGCGCGACTACATCTGCTGCGGTGCGGCTTCTGCTGGGAAAGACGGGTGCCAAGTTGGACGAGTATCGCGACCGGGTGGCCGTGTTTGAGGGTGAGTCGATCATTCTCCGTTGGGAAGGCTCGCAATTGATTGTTGGCTATAACGTGGCGAAAGCATTTCGTGCAGACGAGGAGGCAAAGGGGGTTCGCATTGAATACCTGTCCGATCACCAGGATCTTGTTGGTTGTGCTGCTTGTCGTTCCGTTGTTGTCCTGCTCCCTGGGCGGCGATGATGAGTCGACTGACGACTCGGGATCGCCTGGGCGACGATTTTATTTGAGCAATGAGCAAGTCACACAGTTGGAACGGAGTGCTGACACGGGCGATGTTTCGGCTGTCACCAGGCTCATCAACCATTATCAATGGGCTGTCTCTGATTCGAGCAGATCGCTTTACTGGTTGAGGAGGGGTGCAGCTATGAATGAACCCATGGCAATGATCAACCTCTCTGGTCGTCTTTCGGTGATGGAAAATGAGGCTGATTGTGCGGAAGCTGAGGCCTTGCTGCTGAGGGTGTTGGAGTCAGAAGCCGATGACCAGGCAAAGAAAATCGCCAAGAGCCGTCTGGATACCCTCCAATATGGAGTGAGCGGAAAGGGCTACTGCAGAAGATCCCTTCCAGCAGAAGGCTAGAGACATCACTCAAGGATGGACGGCGGACGTAGGGAAGTAAATGCAGACCACGTCCACGGCACTTGTTCCGGCTTCGGATTTCCGGGAAAAATCGTGTCTGATGAGGTGGTGGACACCAACGCGGGCGGTCAATGCAGTCGCTCCGTCCTTTACGAAGGCTCAGATTGAGATCTGATCATGACCTCGATTGTCCTGGCCGCGCTGTTCGGAATGCTGTTTACCTATCCTGCTTATTTCCATCTGCTTTATGAGTTCAAGATGCGACTTGCTCGTGACCATCCGGGGCTATGGCAGAAGAGGGGCGCGTCCAGTGCCTCTCCTGGGTTGCAGGTTGCATACAAGGCGTTGCGTGACGTTCGCGCGGGGAAGCTGGACGGGGTGGGGCTGAGCAGGGAGGTGGAGAGCTTGCATCGTCTGGCGACGCGGCTTCTGGACGCAGGGATGTTGTCCTTCATGATCATCCTGTTCGCGCTTCTTTACGACTCCTTGTGAGCGGATGGAAGGGTGCAACTTCATGGTGGTTCGAGCCGATGTTGGTTGAGACGGTGCAAGGAGAAATGGCTGGCTGTGGCGCCACTTGAGGTGTTGGAAGAATCCCGGGTGTCTGGGAGGTGGCTGGTGAGGCGATGCCGGTCGGATACGGTTGAGGGATCTTGGGCTGATTGACACGCATGGCGTGTCACTACGCGTTGGTATGGCGCCGGTGCTGGATAGCAGAACGCCCGCTGGTGGGCGGGCGTTCCGGGTATTACCTGGCGCAGGTTGGTTACGCCGCCGGCGCATCCCGCAGCTCGCGGCGCAGGATCTTGCCGACGTTGGTCTTCGGCAGTTCCTTGCGGAACTCGACGATCTTCGGGTGCTTGTAGCCGGTGAGGTTGGCGCGGGCGTGTTCCTTGACCATTTCGGCGGTCAGGTTCGGGTCCTTCTTGACGATGACCACCTTGACGATTTCGCCGGACTTCTCGTCCGGTACGCCGACCGCTGCCACTTCGAGGACGCCCGGCATCATCGCGATGACGTCTTCGACTTCGTTCGGGTACACGTTGAAGCCGGACACGAGGATCATGTCCTTCTTGCGGTCCACGATGTAGAAGAAGCCGTTCTCGTCCATGCGCGCCATGTCGCCGGTGTGCAGCCAGCCGTCGGCGTCGATGGCCTTGGCGGTGTCTTCCGGGCGCTGCCAGTAACCCTTCATCACCTGCGGCCCGCGGATGCACAGCTCGCCGACATCGCCCGGCGTCAGGGTGGCGCCGTTGTCGTCCTTCACGCAGGCGTCGGTGGACGGAATCGGCAGGCCGATCGCGCCGTTGTACTCAGGCAGGTCGAGCGGGTTGATGCAGGCCGCCGGTGAGGTCTCGGTCAGGCCGTAGGCCTCGACCAGGGTGACGCCGGTGGTCTTCTTCCAGCGCTCGGCCACGGCGCGCTGCACCGCCATGCCGCCGCCCAGGGTGACTTTCAGCGAGGAGAAGTCCACCTCGTCGAAGCCGGGGGTGTTGAGCAGGCCGTTGAACAGCGTGTTGACGCCGGTGATCGCGGTGAAGCGGGTCGACTTGAGCTCCTTAACGAAGCCCTTCATGTCGCGCGGGTTGGTGATCAGGTGGTTGCAGCCACCGAACTTCATGAAGACCAGTCCGTTCGCGGTCAGTGCGAAGATGTGGTATAGCGGCAGGGCGGTGATGATGACTTCCTTGCCCATTTCGATGCCCGACGCGGAAATCCACGCCGACGCCTGCTGCATGTTGGCGACCAGGTTGCGGTTGGTGAGCATTGCCCCCTTGGCCACGCCGGTGGTGCCGCCGGTGTACTGCAGGAAGGCCACGTCGTCGTGGTCCAGTTCCACCTTCGGCAGGGTGTGGCCGCTGCCCAGCTTCAACGCCTGGTTGAAGCGGATGGCGCCGCGCAGGGTGTAGTTGGGCACCATCTTCTTGATGTACTTCAGCACGAAGTTCACCACCACGCCCTTCAGGCCGAGCATGTCGCCCAGGCCGGTGGTGATGACCTGCTTGATCGGGGTGTCGGCGATGACCTGCTGCACGGTGTCGCCGAAGTTGTCCACCACCACCAGCACCGCTGCGCCGGAGTCGACCAGCTGGTGCTTGAGCTCGCGCGCGGTGTACAGCGGGTTGACGTTGACCACGGTCAGGCCGGCCCGCAGGACGCCGAAGGTGGCGACCGGGTACTGCAGGCAGTTGGGCATCATCAGGGCGACGCGGTCGCCCTTCTTGAGCTTCAGTTCGCCCAGCAGGTAGGCGGCGAACTGTTCGACCAGGGCGTCGGTTTCACCATAGGTGAGCACCTTGCCGAAGCTGGAATAGGCGGGACGGTCGCGGTACTTGGCCACCGAGGCGTCGAACACGGCCGAGACCGAATGGAACTCGTTGACGTCGATTTCGGCAGGTACGCCGTTCGGATAGCTCTTCAGCCAGGGACGTTCCAGACTCATATTCCCCCTCCAGGAAACGTTGATGGTGTGATGCCGGCGGACAGTATCCGTCGTTTCGGTCCCCGGCAGCATACCGGGCCGAATGGAAAACGCGAAGAGGTTGTGAATAAAGCGTGCAGGGTACGTGTAGAGCCGGCCAGAGGCCGGCTCTACGAAGGCAGGCTTGCTCAGCGGGCCGCCAGCTGGCGCAGGACGTACTGGAGCAGGCCGCCGTGCTTGAAGTACTCCACTTCCTTGGGGGTCAGCAGCATGACGTGGGCCTCGAAGCTCCTGGCCGTGCCGTCGGCACGGGTGGCGGTGAGCGTTGCGGTCTTGCTGGCGCCATCGGCCAGGCCGGTGATGTCGACCACTTCCGAGCCGTCCAGGCCCAGCGACTGGGCGTTCTCGCCGGCCTTGAACTGCAGCGGCAGCACGCCCATGCCGACCAGGTTGGAGCGGTGGATGCGCTCGAAGCTCTCGGCGACCACCGCCTTCACGCCCAGAAGGTTGGTGCCCTTGGCCGCCCAGTCGCGCGAGGAGCCGGTGCCGTATTCCTTGCCGGCGAACACCACCAGCGGCACGCCCTCGGCCTTGTACTTCATCGCCGCGTCGTAGATGGCCAGCTTCTGCGGTTCGCCACCATCCTGCGGGAAGTACAGGGTGTTGCCGCCTTCCTCGCCACCGAACATCAGGTTCTTGATGCGGATATTGGCGAAGGTGCCGCGCACCATCACGTCATCATTGCCGCGGCGGCTGCCGTAGCTGTTGAAGTCGGCCGGCTGCACGCCGCGTTCCTGCAGGAAACGACCTGCCGGGGAATCCTTCTTGATGTTTCCGGCCGGGGAGATGTGGTCGGTGGTGATCGAGTCGCCGAACAGGCCCATGACCCGCGCCCCGTGCACGTCGTCGATATGGCCGACCTGCATGGTCATGCCCTCGAAGTACGGCGGGTTCTTGATGTAGGTGGAGCTGCCGTCCCATTCGTACAGGTCGCCGTCGGGCGACTGGATGTTGTTCCAGCGGCTGTCGCCCTTGAACACGTCGGCGTAGTTCTGCTTGAACATCTCCGGCCCGATGGTGGCGGCGATCACGTCGCCGATCTCCTTGTTGCTGGGCCAGATGTCGCGCAGGTACACCGGCTGGCCGTCGCTGCCGGTGCCGAGCGGTTCGGTGGTGAGGTCGATGTCGGTGGTGCCGGCGATGGCATAGGCCACCACCAGCGGCGGGCTGGCCAGGTAGTTCATCTTCACCTCGGGGTGCACGCGGCCCTCGAAGTTGCGGTTGCCCGACAGCACCGAGGTCACCACCAGGTCGCCGCTGGCGATGCCGGCGCTGATTTCGGTGGGCAGGGGGCCGGAGTTGCCGATGCAGGTGGTGCAGCCATAGCCGACCACGTAGAAGCCGATCTTTTCCAGCTCGGTGAGTACGCCGGCCTTTTCCAGGTAGTCGGTGACCACGCGAGAGCCCGGGCCGAGCGAGGTCTTCACCCACGGCTTGCGGTCCAGGCCCCTGGCGGCGGCGTTGCGGGCCAGCAGGCCGGCGCCGATCATCACCGCCGGGTTGGAGGTATTGGTGCAGGAGGTGATCGCGGCGATGACCACAGCGCCGTCCTTGAGCCGGAAGCGGTTGCCGTCCAGTTCGACGTCGGCATGTCCCTTGGCCAGCTGCTCGTTGCCGACCGCGGCGCCGCCTCCTTCGTTGACGAAGGTGGCCACGTCTTCATTGCGCTTGTCGCGGTTGGTGGTGAGGCCGCCCAGGTTGTCGCGGTAGTTCTGCTTGACGTCCTGCAGCAGCACGCGGTCCTGCGGGCGCTTGGGGCCTGCCAGCGACGGCTTCACCTCGCCCATGTCCAGTTCGAGCGTGGCGCTGTAGCTGGCGGGTGCGGTGTCGGCGTCGTGCCACAGGCCCTGGGCCTTGGCATAGGCTTCAACCAGTGCAATCTGTGCTTCGCTGCGGCCGGACAGGCGCAGGTAGGTCAGCGATTCGTTGTCGATCGGGAAGATGCCGCAGGTGGCGCCGTACTCCGGCGCCATGTTGCCGATGGTGGCGCGGTCGGCCAGCGGCAGGTGCTGCAGGCCTTCGCCGAAGAACTCGACGAACTTGCCGACCACCCCGTGCTTGCGCAGCATCTGGGTAACGGTCAGCACGAGGTCGGTGGCGGTGGCGCCCTTGGGCAGGCGGCCGGTGAGCTTGAAGCCCACCACCTGCGGAATCAGCATGGAGGAGGGCTGGCCCAGCATGGCCGCTTCGGCCTCGATGCCGCCCACGCCCCAGCCGAGCACGCCGATGCCATTGATCATGGTGGTGTGGCTGTCGGTGCCGAACACGGTGTCCGGGTAGGCAACGGCCTTGCCGTCCTTGTCCGCGGTCATCACCACCCGCGCCAGGTTCTCCAGGTTCACCTGGTGGACGATGCCGGTGTTGGGCGGCACCACCTTGAAGTTGTCGAACGCCTTCTGGCCCCAGCGCAGGAAGCCGTATCGTTCCTGGTTGCGCTGGAATTCGATCTTGCCGTTGAGGTCCAGGGCGTCAGGCGTGCCGAACACATCCACCTGCACCGAGTGGTCGATGACCAGTTCGGAGGGAATCCGCGGATTGATCTGTTCCGGGCGGCCACCCAGCTTGACCACCGCGTCGCGCATCGCGGCCAGGTCGACCACGCAGGGTACGCCGGTGAAGTCCTGCAGCACCACGCGGGCCGGCATGAAGGCGATCTCGATGTCCGGCTCGGCCTTCGGGTCCCATTTCGCCACCGCTTCGATGTGCTCGCGGCCCACCGTGGCGCCGCCGTCCTCGTGCCGGAGCAGGTTCTCCAGCAGGATCTTCATCGAGTAGGGCAGGTGGGAGATGTCGAACTGCTGTCCGAGCTTGGGCAGGCTGAAGTAGTCGTAGGTGCTGCCGGCGACGTCCAGCTGGCTGCGGGTGGAGAACGAATCGCTCATGCGGGGAAACTCCTTTTGCGGATGGCTTGCAGTGGCCCCTGCGGGCCTGCTTGCGGTTGCCGGTGACCACATTCCGGCCTGGGGGTCAGTATGAACCCTTCAGCCAAGCCTCGGTCGTCGGCAGGGCATCAGGCTACCTATACGTATGTATCGCCCATGTCATTGGCGTGGCAGGGCGCTGGCGGTTCCGGGACAGCGTTCCTGAACAGGGCTGGGTAGAAGTATGCCCGGGGAAGTATGTATAATTTGTGCATACTTTGGAGGGCCTACCGATGGAAGCCACCGTTGCAGAACGCGGACAGATCACCTTGCCCAAGGCGGTCCGCGACGCGCTCGGCCTGACCAAGGGCACCCAGTTGAAAGTGGAGCTCGACGGCAGCCGCATCATCCTGCGCAAGAGCGTCGACGACGCCATTTCGCGTGCACGCGGCAAGTTCGCGCTGGACGGGTTCGATTCCGCCGAAGCGGCCGTCGTTGCCGTGCGCGACCCCGAATGAGCCCCGCATGATCGCCGTCGATTCCCCGGTCGTGATCGAACTGCTCAGCAACGGCCCCCAGGCCGACGCGGTGGAAGCCTGCCTGCGGCAGAGCCTGGTCGGCGGGCGGGTGGTGATCTGCGGCGTGGTGCTGGCCGAGATCTGCGCCGCGCTGCGCGGTGGTGCCGAAGTGCAGGAAGCGCTTGAGGAAATGGGCATCCGCTTCAGCCCGCTGGAAGCCAAGTCGGCACTGCGCGCCGGCGAGATGCACCGCCGCCATCGCCAGCGCGGCAGCGACCGCCGCGGCATCGACGATTTCATGGTCGGCGCGCACGCACTGCTGCAGTGCGACGGCCTGATCACCTGGAACGACAAATTTTACCGCGACTACTTCAAGGGCCTGAAGCTGATCGTGCCGCAAGCCTGAGCCCGTAACTCAACCGCCGTATTCAACCGAAGTCTTTTCAAAGAATTTCCCGGGAGTTGTCATGTTGGAAGCCTACCGCCACCACGTAGCCGAGCGCGCCGCGCTTGGCATCCCGCCGCTGCCGCTGAGCGCCCAGCAGACGGCCGACGTCATTGAACTGCTGAAGAACCCGCCGGCAGGCGAGGCCGAGTTCCTGCTCGACCTGCTCACCCACCGCGTGCCGGCCGGCGTCGATGACGCCGCCAAGGTCAAGGCCTCGTACCTGGCCGCCATCGCCTTCGGCAGCGAAACCAACGCGCTGATCTCGCGCGAGCGCGCCACCGAACTGCTGGGCACCATGCTGGGCGGCTACAACGTCGCGCCGCTGGTGCAGCTGCTGGACGACGCCGTGGTCGGCGCGATCGCCGCCACCGCGCTGAAGAACACCCTGCTGGTGTTCGATGCCTTCCACGACGTGCAGGAAAAGGCCAAGGCCGGCAACGCGAACGCCCAGGGCGTGCTGCAGAGCTGGGCCGATGCCGAGTGGTTCACCAGCCGCCCGGAAGTGCCGCAGAGCCTGACCATCACCGTGCTCAAGGTGACCGGCGAAACCAACACCGACGACCTGTCGCCGGCCCCGGACGCCACCACCCGCCCGGACATCCCGCTGCACGCGCTGGCCATGCTGAAGAACAAGCGCGATGGCATCGAGCCGGAAGAAGACGGCAAGCGCGGCCCGGTCAAGTTCATCGAATCGCTGAAGGACAAGGGCCACCTGGTCGCCTACGTGGGCGACGTGGTCGGTACCGGTTCGAGCCGCAAGTCGGCCACCAACTCGGTGCTGTGGTTCACCGGTGAGGACATTCCGTTCATCCCGAACAAGCGCTTCGGCGGCGTGTGCCTGGGCTCGAAGATCGCACCGATCTTCTACAACACCATGGAAGATGCCGGCGCGCTGCCGATCGAGCTGGACGTGTCGCAGATGAACATGGGCGACGTTGTCGAGCTGCGCCCGTACGACGGCAAGGCGCTTAAGGATGGCCAGGTCATCGCCGAGTTCCAGGTGAAGTCCGACGTGCTGTTCGACGAAGTGCGCGCCGGTGGCCGCATTCCGCTGATCATCGGCCGTGGCCTGACCGCCAAGGCGCGCGAAGCGCTGGGCCTGGCCCCGACCGACCTGTTCCGGCTGCCGATGGACCCGCCGGACACCGGCAAGGGCTTCTCGCTGGCGCAGAAGATGGTCGGCCGCGCCTGTGGCCTGCCGGAAGGCCAGGGCATGCGTCCGGGCACCTACTGCGAACCGAAGATGACCTCGGTGGGCTCGCAGGACACCACCGGCCCGATGACCCGTGACGAGCTGAAGGACCTGGCCTGCCTGGGCTTCTCGGCCGACCTGGTGATGCAGTCGTTCTGCCACACCGCCGCGTACCCGAAGCCGGTGGACGTCAAGACCCACCACACGCTGCCGGAGTTCATCTCCACCCGTGGCGGCATCTCGCTGCGCCCGGGCGACGGCGTGATCCACAGCTGGCTCAACCGCATGCTGCTGCCCGACACCGTCGGCACCGGCGGCGATTCGCACACCCGTTTCCCGGTGGGCATCTCGTTCCCGGCCGGTTCCGGCCTGGTCGCCTTCGCTGCTGCCACCGGCGTGATGCCGCTGGACATGCCCGAATCGGTGCTGGTGCGCTTCAAGGGCAAGATGCAGCCGGGCGTGACCCTGCGTGACCTGGTCAACGCGATTCCGCTGTACGCGATCAAGTCGGGCCTGCTGACCGTCGCCAAGGCGGGCAAGAAGAACATCTTCTCCGGCCGCATCCTGGAAATCGAAGGTCTGCCGGACCTGAAGGTCGAGCAGGCGTTCGAACTGTCCGACGCCTCGGCCGAGCGTTCGGCTGCCGGCTGCTCGGTGCACCTGAGCAAGGAACCGATCATCGAGTACCTCACCAGCAACATCACGCTGCTGAAGTGGATGATCGCCGAAGGCTACCAGGACGCCCGTTCGCTGGCGCGCCGCATCGAGAAGATGGAAGCGTGGCTGGCGAATCCGGAGCTGCTGGAGCCGGATGCCGATGCCGAGTACGCCGCCGTCATCGAGATCGACCTGGCCGACATCCACGAGCCGATCGTGGCCTGCCCGAACGATCCGGACGACGTCAAGACGCTGTCGGACGTGGCCGGTGCGGCCATCGATGAAGTGTTCATCGGTTCGTGCATGACCAACATCGGTCACTTCCGTGCGGCCGCCAAGCTGCTGGAAGGCAAGCGCGATATCCCGACCAAGCTGTGGGTCGCACCGCCGACCAAGATGGATGCGTCGGAGCTGACCAAGGAAGGCCACTACGGCACCTTCGGCACCGCTGGTGCGCGCATGGAAATGCCGGGCTGCTCGCTGTGCATGGGCAACCAGGCACAGGTGCGCGAGGGCGCGACGGTGTTCTCGACCTCTACCCGCAACTTCCCGAACCGCTTGGGCCGCAACTCGAACGTGTACCTGGGTTCGGCCGAGCTGGCCGCGATCTGCTCGCGCCTGGGTCGCATCCCGACCAAGGAAGAGTACATGGCCGACATCGGCGTGCTGGATGCCAGCAGCAAGGACATCTACCGCTACATGAACTTCGACCAGATCGAGGACTACCAGGACGTGGCCAAGACGGTTGCCGCCTGAGCCTGATCGCCTGATGTGTTGAACGAAAGCCCCCGGTGAGAACCGGGGGTTTTTGTTTGGTCGCCCGCTTGTGACGAATCCAGGCCCTATCGCGTTCGCCAGCAATTCGTAGTGCCACGCCATGCGTGGCAACCGCGCAACGCGCGGATCAAGCATCCGAAGCCGCCATGACGCGACCCCGATACCGCCGGGGCAGTCTTCAGGGGGTCAGATAGCGGAATGGCCACGCGTTGTCGGCATCGTTGCTGCGTTCGGCGCAGACGGCACGGAAGGTTTCCACGAACGCCTGCTGCAGGCGGGTGGGATGCCAGTCGGCGCGCGTGGTGAGGCCGATGCGGCGGCGCAGGTCGTCGCCGGCGCTGCCGATTTCGCTGAGCAGGCCGGCGCGGCGTTCGATCACGAACTGGTCGCGTGACATCAGGGTGAGCCAGTCGTCTTCCAGCAGCAGGCCGCGGGTGATCAGCACCGAGCCGCATTCGATGCGCAGGCGCGGCGGTTCGTGGCCATGCTGGCGGAACATGCGTTCCCAGCGGGCGCGCACAGGTGCGCCGGTGGCGGCGATCACCCACGGGAAAGCCAGCAGCCGGTCGAAGTCGAGCGGGTCGCTGCCGGCCAGCGGGTGCCCGCTGCGCGCGACGATCACCGGGTCATCGTCGAACAGGCCTTCCTGCGCGACATCGCGCACGGGCAGGGTGTCGCGCATCGCACCGATCAACAGGTCCAGGCTGCCGGCGCGCAGATCGCCCAGCAGTTCCGCATAAGGCCCTTCGATCACGTTGACCGTTGCACCCGGGTGGGCGCGGGCAAAGCGCGCCAATACCTGTGGCAGCAGGATCGCGCGGGCCAGCGGCATCACCCCGAGCGTGACCTTGCCGCCCTGTTCGGAGCGCAGCAGGGCCACTTCATCCAGGCCCGCTGCCAGTTCGGACAACGCCAGCCGCACCAACCGAAGCATGCGGGTGGCGGCCGGGGTGGTCTGCACGGTCTTGCCGTGGCGTTCGGTCAGCGGGGTTTCGATGGCGGTACCCAGCTCATGCACGGCGCGGTAGATCGCTGGCTGTGAGATGCCGGCGCGCGCTGCAGCCAGGGTGAAGCTGCCGGCGTCATCCACCGCCACGAGTGCGCGCAGCTGGCCGAGCGTGACGCGTCGCTCAACGGCAGGCAACGCAGGCAGGCGCTGCGCACGCCGTGCCACCCGCACGCCATCGGCGATGTACCCCAATGCACGTTCGATGCGGGGCACCAGCAGTTCCGCCGCTTCGGTGGGCGCCATGCCGCCGGGTTGGCGGTCGAAGAGGGATGCGTCCAGTTGGGTCTCCAGGCGGGCTATGGCCTGGGTCAACGCGGGCTGGGAAAGATTCACGTGCGGCGCAGCGGCGCTGATGCCGCCGTGGTGGTGCACGGCGACCAGCGCATGCAGATGCTTCAGGTTCAGCTCAAACGGCCGTTTCATGGATCAACTATAACCAAACCCAATGGCTGTTGCGGAAATCGATCTTGAGGGGGTGGGCGCTGGCGGACAAGACTTCATCATCGTCATAGAAGGATGGATGGATGTCCCGCGTCGTCACCCGTGTCGAACGCGCCGCTGCCGGCGCACTCCAGCTCCTGGCCCAGGCAGGCGTGGCCACCGCGCATGAGGCGCAGGGCCGCAGTGGCCTGCTGCACCCGCGGCTGCGCCCGATCTTCAGCGGCGCCCGCATTGCCGGCAGCGCCATCACCGTGTCGGTGCCCCCCGGCGACAACTGGATGATGCATGTGGCCATGGAGCAGCTGCGCGAGGGCGATGTGCTGGTGGTGGCGCCGACCAGCGACTGCACCGACGGCTACTTCGGCGACCTGCTGGCGACCTCGGCGCAGGTGCGTGGCTGCCGTGGACTGGTGATTGATGCCGGCGTGCGCGATGTGCGTGACCTGACCGCGATGGGCTTTCCGGTCTGGTGCCGGGCCATCCACGCGCAGGGCACGGTCAAGGAGACACTCGGCTCGGTCAACGTCCCTGTGGTGTGCGGCGGCGCGCTGGTCCACCCCGGCGACGTGGTGATCGCCGACGATGACGGCGTATGTATCGTGCCGCGTGCCGATGCGGCACGTGTCGCCGCCGAATCCCAGGCGCGCGAGGCGCGCGAGGCGGAGAAGCGCGAACGCCTGGCCAAGGGCGAGCTGGGCCTGGACATCTACGCGATGCGCGAACGGCTGGCGGCCAAGGGCCTGCGCTATGAGTAAGGGCGTGCCCGCCATGTGGATGCGCGGTGGCACGTCCAAGGGCGGCTATTTCCTGGCCAGCGACCTGCCTGCCGATGCGGCTGCGCGCGATGCGTTCCTGCTGCGCGCGTACGGCTCGCCGGACCCACGCCAGATCGATGGCATGGGCGGCGCCGACCCGCTGACCTCCAAGGTCGCGGTGGTTTCGCCCTCGCGCCACCCCGGCGCGGACGTGGATTACCTGTTCCTGCAGGTGTTCGTTGACCAGGCCGTCGTGAGCGACGCACAGAACTGCGGCAACCTGCTCGCCGGGGTCGGGCCGTTCGCGCTGGAACGCGGGCTCGTGCAGTCCACCGGCGAAAGCACCGACGTGCGCATCTTCATGGTGAACACCGGCAAGGTAGCCATCGCCAACGTACAGACGCCCGGCGGCCAGGTGCGCTACGACGGTTCGGCGCGGATCGACGGTGTGCCGGGCACAGCAGCGCCTGTTCCGCTAACCTTCGCCGACATCGCCGGTTCCAGCTGCGGCGCGTTGCTGCCGACCGGCAACGCGGTAGATGTGCTCGACGGGGTGGAGCTCACCCTGATCGACAACGGCATGCCCTGCGTGGTGCTGCGCGCCAGCGATGTGGGCGTGAGCGGGTACGAAGACCGCGCCACGCTGGATGCCGATCACACGTTGAAGGCGCGACTGGAGGCGATCCGCCTGCAGGCTGGGCCGTTGATGAACCTGGGCGATGTCAGCGCGCAGTCGGTGCCCAAGATGATGTTGGTGGCTGCCCCGCGCGACGGTGGCGCGATCTGCGTGCGTTCGTTCATACCTCACCGCTGCCACGCCTCCATCGGGGTGCTGGGCGCGGTCACCGTGGCCACGGCCTGCCTGCTGCCCAGCTCACCGGCCCATGCGCTCGCGGTGGTGCCAGACGGTAGCCGCCTGCAGCTGGACATCGAACACCCCAGCGGCAGCACCGGCTGCGTGCTGGAACGCGATGCCGACGGGCAGGTGGCCGCAGCGGCCATCCTGCGCACCGCCCGAAAGCTGTTCGACGGCGTGCTGTTCGACTGAATACGCGCGACGTCTCTATTCTTATGACCTGGGAGGGTTGTCATGACTGTTGTTGAGAAGCGGCAGGGCCGCTTCGGCGTCTTCGGCCAATTGTGGTTCCAGGTGCTGGCCGGCACCATCATCGGCGTGGTGCTGGGTTGGCTGCAGCCAGACTGGGGTTCGGCGATGAAGCCGTTTGGCGATGCCTTCATCAAGCTGATCCGGATGATGATCGGCCCGATCATCTTCGTGACGGTGGTGCACGGCATCGCCGGCATGCGCGACATGCGCAGCGTGGGTCGGCTCGCGCTGAAATCACTGATCTATTTCGAGGTGATCACCATCCTGGCGCTGATCGTGGGCCTGGTGGCGGTGGATCTCTGGCAGCCCGGCGCCGGCATGAACATCGACCCGGCCACCATCGACATGGCCAGCATCCAGGGCTATGTGCATACCGCGCACGACCAGTCGATCGTGTCGTACGTCATGGCGATCATCCCCAACACGCTGGTCAGTGCGTTCACTGAAGCGCACGTGCTGCAGGTGCTGTTCGTGGCGGTGCTGTTCGGTGTGGCGTTGGCCTCCATCGGTGAGCGCGGCGCGCCGGTGATGAAGGTGATCGAAGGCACCTCTGCTGCGCTGTTCAAGATCATCGGCTATGTCATGTATTTCGCGCCGATCGGTGCGTTCGGTGCCATCGCCTTCACCGTGGGCCAGTTCGGCGCCGGTTCGCTGCTGTCGCTGGGTGAGCTGATCATCGAGTTCTTCGTGGTCTGCGCGGCGTTCACGGTGTTCGTGCTGGGCGCCGTGTGCTGGTGGACCGGCGCCAGCCTGTGGCGGCTGCTGGCCTACCTGCGCGATGAAATCGTGATCGTGGCGGCCACCACCTCCACCGAAACCGTCCTGCCGCGCCTGATCGAGAAGATGAAGAAGCTGGGCTGCGAAGAGGGCGTGGTGGGTTTCGTGATTCCTGCCGGCTACTCGTTCAACCTCGATGGCACCTGCCTGTACCTGACCACGGTGGCGCTGTTCCTGGCCCAGGCGACCAACACCGAGCTGACCGTGTGGCACCAGCTGGGGCTGATCGCGGTACTGCTGCTCACCTCCAAGGGCGCCGCCGGCGTGGCCGGTGCGGCGTTCGTGGTGCTGGCGGCGACGCTGGGTACCACCGGGACGATTCCGGTGGCCAGCATCGCGCTGATCCTGGGCATCCACCGCATCCTGGCCGAAGGCCTGACCTTCGTGAACCTGGTCGGCAACGCGATCGCGGTGCTGGTGATCGCCAAGTGGGAAGGCAAGCTGGACGAGAAGGTGATGGCCGAACAGATCGGCACCCGCCGCGCCCGCCTGCGCCATCTGGGCGTCCGCGAGGCCTGACCGACGCGCCGCGGGCTGCCCGCGGCGCCCCCCCCTATGCATTGAACCCGCTGCCCACGGCAGCGGGGAGGGAGATTCCATGTCCATCCTCCGTCACACCCCGCTGGCGCTGCTGCTGAGCGCTGCGCTGGCCGCACCGGCCGCCGCCGAGGGCACCCTGCCCAAAGGCGTCGACCTGACCCTCGATGTCGTTGGTAACGTCGCCTCCAACCCCGTAGGCGGGGTGGAGCAGGGCACCGAAGGTTCGTACTGGATCATGGCCCAGTCGAAGTTCGACCTGGACGCGCTGTTCGGCGTGCACAACACCGACGTGGACGCGCAGTGGGCCTGGTTTGCCGGGCGCAACCTGGCGCGCGAAAAGATCGGAAATTCGATCAGCGCGCAGCAGACCTGGCGGCCGGTGGCCGGGGGTCGCCTGACCCGGCTGACCGTGCGCCACCGCTTCGACAACGGCCTGAGCATCACCGCTGGCCGCGCGCCGGTGAACAGCTACTTCAACAATTCCGCGCTCAACTGCGTGTTCATGAGCAACGCCATGTGCCTCACCCCGTATGGCGCGATCACCGACCTGGGCATCACCGCGTTCCCGAACTCGTCCTGGGCCGGCATCCTGCGCTACGACGTGAATGATCGCTGGTATGTGCAGGGCGGCGCGTTCGATTACAACAACGAGCTGAACAAGGCGGGGAAGAACGGCCTGGACTTCTCCGTGGGCGAGGGCACCGGCACCATCACGGCCTATGAGGCCGGCTACCAGACCAGCTTCGCCAATGACCGCCTGCCGCGCACCTACCGGTTGGGCATGTACCGCAACACCGATGGCGGCAAGAGCTCCTATTTCGACGCCAACGGCAACTCCGCCGCGCTGACCGGCAAGCCCACGGCGATGCAGGAGGGCGCACGCGCGGGCTGGTACGCGATGGCCGACCAGACCGTGTGGCGGGGGGAGGGCAAGCGCAACCTGGCGCTGTTCGCCCGCGCCTACGTCAACACCGGCAACGAAGCCCCGGTAGACCAGTTCGCCGCGGTCGGCTTCGTGAAGACCGGTACCTTCGCCGGCCGCGACCAGGACACCCTGGCGATGTTCGTGTCCAACACCCACTTCAGCGATGAACAGATCGCGTTCCTGCGCGACCGCCGCGCACGCAACGGCGGCAGCGGTGCGCCGAATGCCGACGAGATCATCGCCGAGCTCAGCTATGGCTGGGCGGTGCACAAGGGCATCCGGCTGATGCCCAACCTGCAGTATGTGATCAACCCGGATCCGATCTACGCGCCGACCCGCAGCACCGACATCCCCGACGCGTTGATCGTCGGCCTGCGCGTGGACGTCCACTTCGCCCAGCTGTTCGGCTGGTAATTCCTCCCCCACGAGGCCCCACATGATCATCGATTGCCACGGTCACTACACGACCGCCCCCGCCAGCCACGATGCGTTCCGCAAGGCGCAGGTGGCGCATTTCAACGACCCATCGCTGCCGGCGCCGGTGTACCCGGTGATCAGCGACGACGAACTGCGCGAGAGCGTGGAGGGCAACCAGTTGCGCCTGCTGCGCGAGCGCGGCGCGGACATGACGATCTTCTCGCCGCGTGCCAGCACCATGGCCCACCATATCGGCGACGAGGCGGTGAGCGCGGAATGGACCCGGCGCTGCAACGACCTGATCGCGCGGGTGGTGGCGCTGTACCCGGAGACCTTCATCGGCGTGTGCCAGCTGCCGCAGTCGCCGGGCGTGCCGATCGCGAACTCGATCGCCGAGCTGGAGCGCTGTGTCAACGAACTGGGCTTCGTGGGCTGCAACCTCAATCCGGACCCGTCGGGCGGGCACTGGACCGGGCTGCCGCTGACCGACCGCGCCTGGTATCCATTCTTCGAGAAAATGGTGGAGCTGGACGTGCCGGCGATGGTGCACGTGTCCGGCAGCTGCAATGCCAATTTCCACGCCACCGGCGCGCATTACCTCAACGCCGATACCACCGCGTTCATGCAGTTCCTGCAGGGCGACCTGTTCCGTGACTTCCCGGAGCTGCGCTTCATCATTCCGCACGGCGGCGGCGCGGTGCCCTACCACTGGGGTCGCTTCCGCGGCCTGGCCGATATGCTGGGCAAGCCGCCGCTGAACGAGCACGTGATGAAGAATGTGTTCTTCGACACCTGCGTTTACCATCAGCCCGGTATGGACCTGCTGTTCAAGGTGATCGACATCGACAACATCCTGTTCGGCTCGGAGATGGTCGGCGCGGTGCGTGGCATCGACCCGGAAACCGGGCAGTATTTCGACGACACCCTGCGCTATGTGGAAGCGCTGGGGCTGTCGGCAGCGGATCGAAGCAAGGTGCTGTCGGGCAACGCGCGCCGGGTGTACCCGAGGTTGGATGCGCAGCTGAAGGCAAGGGGGCTGTAATGGCGGACTTCGTGAAGGATGCCGATTGGCTGGATTTCTGCCCCGACCCGAGCCGGCCGGTGTTCGTGCCGCCGCCAGGCGCGGTGGATGCACATTGCCATGTGTTCGGCCCGGGGGACCAGTTCCCGTATGCGCCCGAGCGCAAGTACACGCCCTGCGATGCGGGCAAGGCGCAGCTGTTCGCGCTGCGCGATCATCTGGGGTTCGAGCGCAACGTGATCGTGCAGGCGACCTGCCACGGTGCCGACAACAGGGCGCTGGTGGATGCGCTGCGCAGTGCCGACGGCCGCGCGCGCGGCGTGGCCACGGTGCGCGATACGGTCACCGATGAAGAACTGCGCGAGCTGGACGAGGCGGGTGTACGCGGGGTGCGCTTCAATTTCGTGAAGCGGCTGGTGGATCCGAAGCCGGATGCGTACTACCACGCCATCATTGAACGGATCGCGCCGCTGGGCTGGCATGTTGTCGTGTACTTCGAGGCCGCCGACCTGGCCGAGCGCTGGGATTTCTTCACCTCGCTGCCGACCACGGTGGTGGTGGACCACATGGGGCGGCCGGATGTGAGCCAGCCGGTGGACGGCCCGGAGTTCCAGCGCTTCGTGCGGCTGATGCGGGAGCATCCGAACGTATGGACGAAGGTGAGTTGTCCGGAACGGCTGTCGCAGTCCGGGCCACCGACGTATGACGATGTGGTGCCGTTCGCACGCTACCTGGTGGAGCAGTTCCCGGATCGGGTGCTGTGGGGCACGGATTGGCCGCACCCGAACCTGAAATCGCACATGCCCGATGACGGCACGCTGGTGGATGTCATTCCGCGGATCGCGGTGACCGCCGGGTTGCAGCAGAGGCTGCTGGTGGACAACCCGATGCGGTTGTATTGGGCGTGACGGTTGAGAGCGTCACGACCAACGGTCGTGACTTACCGGGTCGGGTCCGGTAGCGCACGACCGTTGGTCGTGCAACCAGGTCGGGCCCGGTAGCGCACGACCGTTGGTCGTGCGGCGACGCGCAGCGTCGGGGCGTTACCCCCGCGCCAACGCCATCAGGCGTTCTGCGATGCGCTCCAGCGGTACCTGCTCTTCGGCGGCACCAAGCTTGAACGCGGCGCCTGGCATGCCCCACACCACGCTGGTGGCTTCGTCCTGCACCAGGGTGGGCGCGCCGGCGTTCTTCAGTTCCAGCAGGCCACGGGCGCCGTCGTCGCCCATGCCGGTGAGGATCGCGCCGATGGCGTTGGCACCGGCGCTTTCGGCCACGGAACGGAACAGCACGTCCACGGCCGGCTTGTGCCGGTTCACGGCCGGGCCGTCATCGATACGGCAGCGCCAGCGCGCACCGTCACGGATCACCCGCAGGTGCTTGCCGCCCGGGGGCAGGTAGGCATGGCCGGGGAGCACGGCTTCGCCATCGCTGGCTTCGCGCACCGACATCGCCGAATGGCGGTCCAGGCGCTCGGCGAACGCGGTGCTGAAGGTGGCGGGCAGGTGCTGGGTAAGCAGCACCGCCGGGGCATCAGCCGGCATGCCCTCCAGCACCACGCGCAGCGCCTCGGTGCCGCCCGCTGAAGCCCCGATGGCGATCAGGCGGTCGGTGGTGCGGAACTGCATGGAGCGCTTCGGCGTGGCGGCGATCGGGTCCAGGGTCACGCGCGGGGCGATCGGTCGGGCCAGGGTGCGCACGCGCGAGCGCGCGGCCATCTTGACCTTGCCAATGATCTCCTCGGCGTAGCCCTGCAGGCCACGGGCCACGTCGAGCTTGGGCTTGGACACGAAGTCCACCGCGCCCAGCGCCAGCGCCTGCAGGGTGGTGTCGGCGCCGCGCTCGGTCAGCGAGGAGATCATCACCACCGGCAGCGGGTGCAGGCGCATCAGGTTTTCCAGGAACGCCAGCCCGTCCATGCGCGGCATTTCCACGTCCAGGGTGATCACGTCCGGGGCCAGGCGCTTGATCTTCTCGCGTGCCAGCAGCGGGTCGGCGGCGGTGCCGACCACTTCGATGCCGGGGTCGCTGGCGAGGATCTCGCTCAGCATCTGCCGCACTACCGCCGAATCGTCGACGATCAAGACCCTGCAGGGTGCACCGGTGATCATTCGAACAGCTCCACGCCACCGGTGACCGGGGCCTTGGACAGGCGCGCACGCACCGCCGATTCGGTCGCGGCCACTTCGGCTTCGTGTGCGTGCGGCAGGCGCTGCACCACCACCCGGCCGGTGTCGGCGAAGAACCACACCTTGCGCGGGTGGATGCCGCACAGGTCCTCGGCCAGCACCGGGATGTGCTCGGCCTGCAGGTACTGGCGCACGAACTCGGCGTTGCGGGTGCCGACCGGGTTGCTGGTGAAGCCCTTGAGCACGTTGGCGCCGCCGAACACCTTGGCTTCCAGGCGCTTGCGGTGCGCGCCGCGCTTGAGCAGGTCGTTGATCAGCAGTTCCATGGCGTAGCTGCCGTAACGCGCCGGGGCACCGTCGCCGACATTGCCTTCGGGCAGCAGGAAGTGGTTCATGCCACCGATCTTCAGCACCGGGTCGCGCAGGCACGCGGCCACGCACGAGCCCAGGGTGGTGGTGAGCGCGGTGTCATCGTCCACCACCAGGTACTGGGTCGGCAGCAGCTTGGCGGCGGTGACCTTGAAGCGACTGTCGAAGTAGCGCATCACGTCGTCGTTGCGGGCGGCCAGGTTCATGCCGGGGCCCCGGGTGCGCGCTTGTACAGGGTGCGCCCGCAGGGCTGGATCAGGTCGGCGGCGTGCAGGTAGTTCTCCGAATGGCCGGTGTAGAGCAGGCCGTCGTCGCCCATGTGCTGGATCAGCCGCGAGAGGATCCCGCGCTGGGTGGGCTTGTCGAAATAGATCATCACGTTGCGGCAGAACAGCGCGTCGTACGGGCCGCCGACGTCATAGCGGGGCGCCAGCAGGTTCAGCGGACGGAACTCGATCAGCTCGCGCAGCGCCGGGTGCACGCGGCATTGGCCTTCATTGGGGCCGCTGCCACGCTGGAAGTAGCGCTTCTTGATTGCTGGATCGAGCCCGGACACGCGGTCGATGGCGTACACGCCGCGGCTGGCGGTGGCCAGCACCTGGGTGTCGACGTCGGTGGCGAGGATCCGTACCGGTGGCTTGAGCGTGCCGAACGCCTCGCAGGCGGTGATCGCCATCGAGTAGGGCTCCTCGCCGGTGGACGCGGCGCACGACCACAGCTGCAGGGTGCCGCGGCCGCTGCGCGCGCGCAGTTCGGTGTCGAGCTTTTCGAAGTGGTGCGGTTCGCGGAAGAACGCGGTCAGGTTGGTGGTCAGGGCGTTGGTGAACGCCTGCCACTCGTCGCCGCCCTGGCTTTCCAGCTGGTCCAGGTAGTCCTGGAAGCTGCGCAGGCCGAGCGCACGCAGGCGCCGCGACAGGCGCCCGTAAACCATGTCGCGCTTGGCCGGTGCCAGCGAAATGCCGACACGCTGGTAGATCAGGTCGCAGATGCGGCGGAAGTCGCGGTCGGCGAACTCGAATTCACGACTGTTCTGGGTGCTGGCGGAGGCAGGTGCGGTGGGCGTGGTCACGGACGGACTCGGAAGAAGGGGAGGGCGGCGGACAGCGGGGCAGAGCCCCGCTCTACGTCAGAATTCCTGCCAGTTGCCGTCGTCGGCCGGGGTGGTGCGCGCGGCACGCGGGGCGGCGGACGGCTTCGCTGCCGACGTCTTCGCCGCGACCACCGGCTTCACGCTGCGCAGCGGCGCCGGCGGCGCCACCCGTGCGGCCACGGCGCTCACTGCCGCGGCGACCTGGTTGTCGAGGCGGAAGATCGACACTGCGTCGGCCAGCTGCGTGGCCTGTTCTTCCATGGCCCGTGCCGCAGCGGTAGCTTCCTCCACCAGCGCGGCGTTCTGCTGGGTGGTTTCGTCCATCTGCACCACGGTCTGGTTGACCTGCTCGATGCCGGCCGACTGTTCCTGCGAGGCCGCCGAGATCTCGGCCATGATGTCGTTCACGCGCTGCACCGAGGCGACGATCTCGCCCATGGTGGTGCCGGCCTGCCGGACCAGCGCCGAACCGTCGGCGACGCTGGCCACCGAGTCGTCGATCAGGCCCTTGATTTCCTTGGCGGCGCCGGCCGAGCGCTGGGCCAGGGTGCGCACTTCCGAGGCGACCACGGCGAAGCCACGGCCCTGTTCGCCGGCGCGGGCCGCTTCGACAGCGGCGTTCAGCGCCAGGATGTTGGTCTGGAAGGCAATGCCGTCGATCACCGAGATGATCTCGGCGATGCGCCGGGAACTGGCTTCGATCGCGCTCATGGTGGTGACCACCTGGCCGACCACTTCACCGCCCTGCGAGGCCACGCTGTGCGCACCGATCGACAGCTGGTTGGCCTGGCGCGCATGTTCGGCGTTCTGGCGCACGGTGGAGGTGAGTTCCTCCATCGAGGCGGCGGTTTCTTCCAGGTTGGCGGCCTGCTGTTCGGTGCGGCGCGACAGGTCGCTGTTGCCGGTCGCGATTTCGCCCGCGGCCAGGTTGATGTTGCCCGCCGCTTCCTGGATCTGGCCGACGATCTGGGTCAGCTGGGCGACGGTGGCGTTGGCGTCGTCGCGCATGGTCGCGAACACGCCCTGGAACTCGCCGTGCATGCGTGCGGTGAGATCGCCTTCGGCAATGGCCGAGAGCAGCTGCGAGAGCTTGCCCAGGTTGTCGTCGCTGACCTGCATCATCGCGTTGAGGCTGGCGATCATCTGCGCGAAGTCATGATCGAAGCGGGCGACGTCGCCGCGCTGGCTGAAGTCGCCAGCGGCGGCGGCCGCACCCAGGCGCTTGATCTCGGCATTGATGCTGGCCAGGTTGTGCTTGACCGCGTCCACGGTGGTGCTGATCGCTGCCTTCTCGCCCGGATAGCGGGCGATGTCGGCGCTGAGGTCGCCGACCGCATAGCGCTGGACCACGGCCAGCACGTCCTGCATGGTCTGCACGTGGGCGCCGACCAGGGTATTGGTTTCGTGCACCATCAGGCCGTATTCGCCCGGGAACGCGGTCTCGTCCATGCGATAGCCGGTCTGGCCGGCGTCGTGCTGGCTGGCCATCTCGCGCTGGGCGCCGATGACTGCGTGCAGCTGCTGCTGCATGCGGCCCATGCTTTCCAGCAGGCGACCCGGTTCGTCCTGGGCCTGCGCGCCGATGCGGGTGTCCAGCTTGCCTCGGGCGATGCTTTCGGCCACGCCGGTGGCCTGGCGCAGCGGACCGGTGATGCGGTTGCCGATCAGCCAGCTCAGGGCCAGCACCACCAGCACCAGCGCGCCGCCGCTGCCGGCCATGATGCCGGTGAAGGCGAGTGCATCGGACTGCACATCGTCCATGTACACGCCGCTGGTGACCACCCATTGCCACGGGGCATACATGCCGGCGTAGGTGGCCTTTTCGATCAGCGCGTCGCCATTGCCCGGCTTGGTGGTGGAATAGTAGGTGAAGCCACCGCCGGTCTTGGCCATGTCCACCTGCTGCAGGTAGATCGGCACGCCATCCTTGGAGGTGTAGTCCTTCTGCACCTTGCCGACGCGCGTCGGGGCGAAGGGGTGCATGAGCAGGGTGTAATCGGTGGCCAGGACGTTGTAGTAGGCGCTGTCGCCGTCGGCGCGCATGCTGTTCAGTGCCTGCAGGGCAGCCGCCTTTGCCGCTTCCTCGGTGAGTTCGCCGGTGCCGGCCAGGCGCTTGTAATGGTCGAAGATGCCGTAGGTCAGTTCGACCTGGGTCTTCAGGCCTTCCTTGCGCGTCTCGGCCAGGTCGAGGTACTGCATGCGCGCGGCAATGATGGCCAGGGCGATCACGCCGATGGCGATCAGGGCGGTAAGCAGGTTCAACTTGCCGCGGACGGACAGGTTGGAGAAGCGGCTGGAAAGATTCATGGGCATGGGGTCTTTTCGAACGGGGGCGTACTGCTATGCCTGGAGAGCGGGCGGAGGCCGTGGGGGCCGACGTCGACGAACATGTCGAGGCACTGTTGTTATCGGCAGAAAACCGCAGCTATTGAGGTGCGTGAGCTGAGCGTATTCAGCTCCAAACATGCAAAGGCCCCGATGCCGGAACATCGGGGCCTTGCGTTTCCGCTGCGGCAGCCTGCCGTGCGGCTTAGAACTCCTGCCAGTCGCCTTCGGCAAGTTCGGCGGCGACCGCGCGGCTGGTCGGCTTGCGTGCCGGTGCGGCGGTGGCGGCCGGACGGGCCACCGGGCGCGGTGCCGGTGCCGGCGCCGGGGCGGCGGCGACCTGGTCCTGCTCGTCCAGGCGGAAGATCGACACGGCGTCGCTGAGGTGGCCGGCCTGTTCTTCCATCGAACGCGCGGCGGCGGTGGCTTCTTCCACCAGCGCGGCGTTCTGCTGGGTGGTTTCGTCCATCTGCACCACGGTCTGGTTGACCTGCTCGATACCAGCCGACTGTTCCTGCGAGGCCGCCGAGATCTCGGCCATGATGTCGGTCACGCGCTGCACCGAGGCGACGATCTCGCCCATGGTGGCGCCGGCCTTCTGGACCAGGGCCGAACCGTCATTGACCTTGCCGACCGAGTCGTCGATCAGGCCCTTGATTTCCTTGGCCGCACCGGCCGAGCGCTGGGCCAGGGTGCGCACTTCCGAGGCGACCACGGCGAAGCCGCGGCCCTGTTCGCCGGCACGCGCCGCTTCGACCGCGGCATTCAGTGCCAGGATGTTGGTCTGGAAGGCAATGCCGTCGATCACCGAGATGATCTCGGCGATCTTCTTGGACGAGGTCTGGATCGCGCTCATGGTGGTCACCACCTGGCCGACAACTTCACCGCCCTGCGAGGCCACGCTGTGCGCGCCGATGGCCAGCTGGTTGGCCTGGCGGGCATGCTCGGCGTTCTGGCGCACGGTGGAGGTGAGTTCCTCCATCGAGGCAGCGGTTTCTTCCAGGTTGGCGGCCTGCTGTTCGGTACGGCGCGAAAGGTCGCTGTTGCCGGTGGCGATTTCGCTGGCGGCCGAGCTGATCGCCTGGCTGGACTGCTTGATGCGGGTGACGATGCCGCTGAGCTGTTCGGCGGTGGCGTTGGCGTCGTCGCGCATGGTGGCGAACACGCCTTCGAACTCGCCGTGCATGCGCACGGTCAGGTCACCCTGCGACAGCGCGGTGAGCAGGCCGGAGATCTGTTCGATGCTGGAGGCGTTGGCGTCGAGCAGCCCATTGATCTGCTGGGCCAGCTGCAGGAAGAAGCCATCCTTGCCTTCGGCGGTGATGCGGCCGGACAGGTCGCCGGCAGCGGCCTGGGCGATGACGCGCGCCACTTCGGCTTCCACCAGTGCTTCGGGGGTGCGGTCGCGCCATTCGACCACGTGGCCGACGCTTTCGCCTTCTTCATTGCGGATGGTGGACACGACCTGCGCGAACTGGGCGTCGCCGAACTGCATGGCGCGGCGGGCCACGCCGTGCTGCTTGAGGTTGGCCAGCAGGCCGGCGTCCATTTCGCCACGGTGCTCGAGCACGGTCAACGGACGGCCGACCAGCGAGGTGCTGGCGTCGAAGTCCGGCAGCTGCTTGCGCAGTTCGTCCTGGTACTGGGACAGGGTCTGTTCCAGGGCGCGGTTGGCGTAGACGATGTTGAGGTGGTTGTCGGTCAGGTACACGCCGGTGGAGCTGTAATCCAGCGCGGTGCGGATGCGCAGGTTCTCGCGGGCCACGGCCTGTTCGGTTTCGGTGCGATCGCGCAGGTCGCGCTGCATGCGCTGCATGGCCTGCATCAGGTCGCCGACTTCGTCCTTGCGGCTGACGTCGATATGGCCATCGAGCTTGCCCCCGGCCACTTCGTTGGACACCAGCACCGCGCCACGGACGGCGCCAACCAGCGAGCGGGCGAACAGGTAGACCAGCACCAGGCCGAGCGCGGCGCCGCCGAGCAGGGCGATGACGGTGAGGGTGGCGGAGGTGGCGTAAGTGCTTTCCGCTTCTTCGCGCGAGGCGCGGGCAAGGCGGTTGTCTTCGGCGATCAGGGTCTCCAGGGCGGCGGAGGCCTTGAGGTGTTTGGTGCGGGTTTCGCCGACGAAGGTATCGATGGCGTCGTCCGGCAGGTCCAGCTCGAGCATTTCGGTGACGGCGTCGTAGGAAGCGAGCGAGTCGTTCCAGTCCTTGGCGAAGGCGTCGAACAGCTTCTTCTGCTGCGGGCTGTCGATCAGCTCGGGATACTTCTTCATCGAGGCGGCGATCTTGCCGCGCAGGTCGGCGGCGCGGGTCTTGGCTTCGGCCTTGACGTCGTCGCTGGCTCGGATCAGGCCCTGGTAGGCGGAGTTGCGGTATTCACCGAGCATGCCGCGCATCTCGCCGGCCATGCGGATGCTTTCCATCCGGTTGCCGGCCAGTTCGGTGGTTACGTTGTTGAGGGAGTGCAGGCCACGGTAGGCGACCACGCCCTGCAGCAGCATCACCAGCAGGATTACACCGAAAGTCAGCATCAACTTCGGCATCAGTTTGAGGTTCTTGATCCATTGCATGGTGGTGCACTCTCCGGTGGCAGACGCGTCCGGGCATCAGGCCCGGTTGCAACGACCACGCCGGCGCGGGCCGGCGTGGCAGGGCATGGGGCTATTACTTGATGTTGGCGAGCTTGAGGCCGGACGGCGAGCTGACTTCGATTTCAGCGCGCGAGGCGTCGCGGGCGATCTTGCCGATCACGCAGACGGTCTTGCCTTCCAGGGTTTCCAGCGGGAAGCTGAACTTGCCGCGGTTTTCGCCGGCGATGCGGGCCGAGAAGGTGTGGCGCGGGAAGGCGCCGCCCATGTACAGGAAGGTCGGCTGGCCTTCGGAGCCTTCGGCGTAGCGGGCCTTTTCGACCTTGCCGCAGACCATGCCGTCCTTGCCGACCGAACGCGCCGCCAGCTCCGGCGGGATCATTTCGGCCGACTGGGCGAAGGCGGAGGAGGCGGATGCAGCGAGGACGGCGATCGAAAGCAGGGTGGGCAGGGTCTTCATCGGGAGGTTCTCCGGGGGATATGGATAGTTGGCCCGGTGGTGGGTGAGCCCACGCAGCCGGTTCCTGAATCCAGCTATCGGCCATTCGCGACAGAACTGAAGGATTTTTGTTGAACGAAAATCGATCCGATCGGCGCGATGGGGGGTGGGTCAGGCGGCGGCGTCTTCGACGGCGGCAGGCTGGCCCATGTCGGCGCTGTCGAGCAGGGTTTCGATATCCAGCAGGATCAGCATGCGGTCGTCCTGGGTGCCGATGCCGGAGATGAAGCGGGTATCGACGGCGGCGCCGAATTCGGGGGTGGGGCGGATCTGGTCGGCGCTGAGCGGAATCACGTCGGAGACGCTGTCGACGACGATGCCGACGACGCGGTTGTCGACGTTGAGCACGATCATGACGGTGAAGGCGTCATAGCGCGCGTCGTCCAGGCGCAGCTTGAGGCGCAGGTCGATGACCGGGACGATGGTGCCGCGCAGGTTGATCACGCCCTTGATGTAGTCGGGGGCGTCGGGGACGCGGGTGACCGAGTCATAGCCGCGGATTTCCTGGACCTTGAGGATGTCCACGCCGTAGTGCTCGGCGCCGAGGGTGAAGCTGAGGTACTCGCCACCGCTGCTGGCGGCGTTGGGGTTGCTGTCGTTCATGGAAGGAATCCTGGGTCGGGCGTGGCGGTCGGAAAACCGGGGCGTCATTCCGGATATCGGCCTGGATCGCGACGACTTTAGGGAAGAGCGTCCGACCAAGGGTCGGACCTGCCCGGCCTCCCAATCGGTTCCTACGTCGCTGTCATTCGCCGTTCTTGCGGGCGCTGCGCTGGCGGTCGATGCGGAAGATGTAGCGCTGGATGGCGCTGTCGCCGCCGCGGGGCAGGCCGTCGAAACGCATGCCGATGCGCTTCATTTCCACGCCGTTGGGGAGTTTCTGCGCCAGCTGGTTGCAGACGATCAGCGAGACCTGCATGGCGCCGGTGTCGGGCATGTCGAGGCGGGCGTCATAGCGCTTCTGGAGCGAGAACGCGTTGCAGTTCGCCGGTACGGTGACGGCCAGGCCGCCGCCGCTGATGTCGACCACGCGCAGGTGCAGGGCTTCGCTGCGGTCCTCGTTGATCGGGAACAGCAGGTGCGGGGAGTCGGTGACCGGCGTCTCCAACCGGTACAGCTCGCGACGCTGCAGGTGCACCAGTTCGGTGGGGAAGGGAACGCGGAACGCCACGTGGCCGTGGCCGCCGGTGCGCTCCAGGTGGTCGAGGCGGAAGCGCACCATCACCCGGTCCAGCTGGGCGAAGCAGAGCAGGTGGCCGGCCTCTTCGGCCGCGCGGTTGGAGGATTCGGACGGGCTGCCGTCCAGCAGCAGGTAGTCGTCGTCCTCGTCCAGCTCCAGGATCGCGGTCGGGAACGACTGGTCGCGGCCGCCCAGGTGGGCGGTGAGCAGCGAGCGCTGGTCGATCAACGCCTGCAGCAGCTGGCGGATCTGCCGGGGGTTGCGGACCAGGTAACGATCGTCCGCGCCGTCATCGTGGTCGGCGTGGGACGCGTCGTGGGTTTCAAGGCTGCCTTCAGACATGGACTCTGCTGCGTTGGGCGGGTACAGATTTCGTGCGAAATCAGGTCTCTGTCCGTTTATCGGCAGCGGTTCACAATAATGTAGGGCGAATCTGTGTAGGGCCTTTTGTGCGGTGCAATGGAGTGCGGTACGCCACAACGACGACACCCCGCCGGAGCGGGGTGTCGAGGGTGACGGACCGTTGCGATCAGAACTCCTGCCAGTCGCCTTCGCCCGCCAGCGCTGGTTCGCGCACCGCCGGCCGGCGCACCGGTGCCGGCGCGCTGCGCGGACGTGCCGCGGCAGGACGTCCGCCCGCGATGGCCGGCGTGGGCACGGCGGCGGCCACCGCCTGGCCATCCAGCTTGAACAGCGCCACCGCGTCGTTGAGCTGACCGGCCTGCTCTTCCATCGAACGCGCCGCCGCCGTGGCTTCCTCCACCAGCGCAGCGTTCTGCTGGGTGGTCTCGTCCATCTGCATCACGGTCTGGTTGACCTGCTCGATGCCGGCCGACTGTTCCTGCGAGGCGGCCGAGATCTCGGCCATGATGTCGGTCACGCGCTGTACCGACGCCACGATCTCGCCCATGGTGGCGCCGGCCTGGTTGACCAGTGCCGACCCTTCGGCGACCTTGCCGACCGATTCGTCGATCAGGCCCTTGATCTCCTTGGCCGCACTGGCCGAGCGCTGGGCCAGGGTGCGCACTTCGGAGGCGACCACGGCGAAGCCGCGACCCTGTTCGCCGGCACGCGCCGCTTCCACCGCCGCGTTCAGCGCCAGGATGTTGGTCTGGAAGGCGATGCCGTCGATCACCGTGATGATGTCGGCGATGCGGCGCGAGGAGGCGTCGATCTCGTGCATGGTGCTGACCACCTTGCCGACCACCTCACCGCCCTGCGACGCCACCGAATGCGCGCCGATCGCCAGCTGGTTGGCCTGGCGCGCGTGTTCGGCATTCTGGCGCACGGTGGAGGTCAGTTCCTCCATCGAGGCGGCGGTTTCTTCAAGGTTGGCGGCCTGCTGCTCGGTACGGCGCGACAGGTCGTTGTTGCCCGAGGCGATTTCGCCGGCGGCGGTGCTGATGCTGCCCGAGGCATGCTGGATGCGGCTGACGATCCGGGTCAGCTGCGCGACGGTGGTGTTGGCGTCGTCGCGCATGCTGGCGAACACGCCGTGGAACTCCCCATGCATGCGGGCGGTGAGGTCGCCGTTGGCAATGGCCTGCAGCAGGTGCGACAGCTGCGAGAGGTTGCCGTCGGCCACGTCCATCATGGTGTTGAGGTGTTCGATCATGATCCGGAAATCGTGATCGAAGCGCTGGGCGTCGCCGCGCTGGCTGAAGTCGCCGGCCGCAGCGGCCTGGGCCAGGGTCTGGATCTGGGTATTGATCGCCAGCAGGCTGGCCTTGGCCGCGTCCATCGATTCGTGCAGGATCGCGCGGGTGCCGGGCAGGCGGCGCGCGTCCCGCGACAGGTCGCCAGCGGCGTACTGGTTGAGCACGTCGATCGCGTCGCGGATCGAATCCAGGTGCTCGAAGATCACCGTGTTGACGCCCACCGCGAGCTGGCCGTACACGCCCGGGAAGTCTTCCGGGATGCGGTGGCTGATGTCGGGGCCGGCGTGCATTTCAACCATCTGCTGGGTTTCGCTGGAATAGCGACGCAGCATCTGGGTCATGTCGCGGGTAGCGGCCAGCATGCGGCCGGCTTCATCGGCGGTGGTGCTGGACGGAATGTTGACCGACAGGTCGCCACGCGCCACCGACTGGATGGCATGCATGGCCTGGCGGATCGGCCCGGTGATGGCGCGCGAGATCACCACGCCCATGGCCACGGCGAGCAGCGTGAGCAGCGAGACGGTGATGATGATCGCCATCACGCTGGCGCGGTGGGTCGCGTTGGCGGCGTCGATCTTGGACAGCATCAGGCCGCTGCTGAAGGCACCCAGTTCCTTGAGGTGTTCGAACATGGCGCGGCGTGCCGGTCGCGACTTCTCGTCGGAGATCTGCTGCGCGAGCACGCCGTCGGCGGCGGCGATGGCGGTGCGCATTTCCGCGTTGGCGGCGAAGTACACCTCCAGGTCGGCGGCCACCTTCCGGTACAGCGCCTTCTCTTCCTCACCGGCGGGCAGCGCGGCGTAGGCATTCAGCTCGTCGCGGACGATCTTGGCAGTGGCGTCCATGCGCTTGTTGTAGTCCGCGACCTTGTCGGCCTGGTCGAGCATGGTGAGCTGGGCCAGTTCGAACGTGCGGAACTCGCCCAGCTGTGCGCGGACTTCGCCCAGGTGCTGCACCGAGGGAATGTCGTTGCTCGCCATTTCGGCCAGCTCGGCGTTGACGCCGTTCAGACGCAGCAGGGCAAACACGCCCAGCCCGATGGTCATCACGGTGGTGAGGGCAAACCCGACCGCGAGCTTGCGGCTGATGGGCAGATCATGGAACCACTTCATGCGGGAAACTCCGGGCAGGGCAGGGACGCACAGCCGTGGAAACGTTGTGCGGAAGGGCGAAAGGCGAAAGCGGCGAAGCGGCAGGGCGTAAGGCGGGCGATGAATGTGTCATCGCTATTGCGGATAACGGCGGCTCGGGCCGGTTTCTTGAGCGCGCGACGTCACATTTTTTCGAGGTCCACGCTGCGCTGCGGTTTGCAGCCGATGGTTGCGAAAGCAAGCAATGCCAACGGTTTTGCCATGCGGTGGCGAATGGGTCGTGGATACGCGTCCGTATCGGTGCCGACCGACATCACGTTTTTCCATGAAACGTTCAGACGCCGACAAACAAAAACGCCCCCGTCATCAACGGGGGCGTTCCAGCCGGCCAACGGCCGGCGCTACCGGGCTGTTTTTACGCCGCCTGCGGTACGCGCAGCGAGCGCACCAGGCCGCCGATGTCGACGATCAGTGCCACGCGTCCATCACCCAGGATCGTGGCGCCGGACACGCCACCGATGCGCCGGTAGTTGTTCTCGATGTTCTTCACCACGACCTGCTGCTGGCCGACCAGTTCGTCCACTTCCAGCGCGATCTTCTGGCCGTCGCCTTCGACCACCACCACCAGCGAGTCGTCGCTGGCGCGGCGGCCGTAGCCGTAGTACTCGCTCAGCGACAGGATCGGCAGGTATTCACCGCGCACGCGCAGGACGCGGCCTTCGCCGGCCATCGACCGCACGTCTTCGGCCTGTGGCTGCAGCGCTTCGAGCACGTAGGCCAGGGGCAGGATCAGGGTTTCGCCGGCCACCGACACGGTCATGCCGTCGAGGATGGCCAGGGTCAGTGGCAGGCGGATCAGCACGCGGGTGCCGTTGCCGGTGCGGCTTTCCAGCTGCACTTCGCCGCCCAGCGCCTGGATGTTGCGGCGGACCACGTCCATGCCCACGCCACGCCCGGAAAGATCGGTGACCGCATCGGCGGTGGAGAAGCCGGGCTGGAAGATCAGGTCCCAGACCTGCGCGTCGGTGGGGTTGTCCGGCACGGCCAGGCCGCGCTCGTGCGCCTTGGCGAGGATCTTGTCGCGGTTCAAGCCGCGGCCGTCGTCGCTGACTTCGATCACGATGTGGCCGCCCTGGTGCGATGCCGCCAGGGTGATCGTGCCGGTCTCGTCCTTGCCGGCGTCGCGGCGGACGTCGGGCATTTCCAGGCCGTGGTCGATCGAGTTGCGCACCAGGTGGACCAGCGGGTCGGCGATCTTTTCGATCAGGCCCTTGTCCAGTTCGGTGCCTTCACCGATCGTGCGCAGGCGCACCTGCTTGCCCAGGCGCGAGGAGAGGTCGCGGACCAGGCGCGGGAAGCGCCGGAACACGGCGTCCACCGGCAGCATGCGCACGCCGATCACCGCTTCCTGCAGGTCGCGGGTATTGCGTTCCAGCAGGTCCAGGCCGGCGAACAGCTGTTCGGCGTGGACCGGGTCCAGGGCGTTGGAGACCTGCTTGAGCATGGCCTGGGTGATGACCAGTTCGCCGACCAGGTTGATCAGCGCATCGACCTTTTCCACCGCCACGCGGATCGAGCTTTCCGCTTCCTGCGCGGCGGCCGGGGCACTGGCGGCCGCAGGCGCGGCGGTTGCGGGTGCGGCCACGGCGGCAGGCGCTGCAGTCGGGGCGCTGGTGGCCAGGCTCGGCGGTGCGGCCGGGCGGATGTCCAGTTCGCAGTCGTCCACGACCCAGGCGAAGGTGTCTTCGATCTTGCTGCGCGGGACCTTGCCGACCAGGCCCAGGTCCCAGGCCAGGTGGGCCTCGAGCGGGTCGAGCTGGTCGAAGCCGGGCAGGCGCTCCATTCGCGCGGCGACCTGCAGCGAGCCCAGGTGTTCCAGTTCGCGGATGATCCGCAGCGGATCGTTGCCGCTCATGAACAGCGACGGTGCCGGCACGAAGCCGATCTGCCACGCTTCGGGGGTGTCGTCGACCTTGGCTGCTGCCGGTGCCGCGGTAGCGGCGGCCTGGCCGGACAGGACCGCTTCCAGCCGCGCCTTGATCGCGGACACCGCCTGCGGGTCGGCCGGCTGGCCGTGTTCGGCTTCGCGCAGCAGGGCGCGCAGCACGTCCACCGAGGACAGCATCGCATCGACCGCGGTGGCTTCCAGCGCGCGCTTGCCGGCGCGCAGCTCATCCAGCAGCGTTTCCAGCACGTGGGTCAGCGCGGCGATGGCGTCGAAGCCGAAGGTACCGGCGCCGCCCTTGATCGAGTGCGCGGCGCGGAACACCGAGTTGATGATTTCCGGATCCTGCTGGCCCGATTCCAGTGCCAGCAGCCCGGCTTCCATGGCGTCCAGGCCTTCGCGGCTTTCCTCGAAGAAGGTGGCGTGGAAGCGTTGCAGGTCCATGCTCATGGCAGTTCGGGTCCGGTTACCAAAGGGGAAGGAAGGGGCGGGGCGGGATCAGCCCAGGACTTTCTGGACGGTGGCGACCAGCTGTTCCGGGTTGAACGGCTTGACCAGCCAACCGGTGGCGCCGGCGGCCTTGCCTTCGGACTTCTTGTCGGCGGCGGACTCGGTGGTCAGCATCAGCATCGGGGTGAACTTGTAGTCCGGCAGCTGGCGCAGTTCGCGGATCAGCGAGATGCCGTCCATGTTCGGCATGTTCACGTCGGTCACCACCGCGTTGAAGCGCTGGCCCTTGGCGCGCCCGAGCGCGACCGCGCCGTCTTCGGCTTCTTCGACGGAGAAGCCGGCCGAGGTGAGGGCGAAGGAAACCATCTGGCGCATCGACGCCGAGTCGTCCACCACCAAGATACGTGCGCTCATGCCGCGTTCTCCACAGATTTCAGGTTGTCATGGGTTGCATCCAGGCCCAGGGCCTGGGTGACGCCGAGCAGTCGCGCGGCGTCGCGGAAGGTGCTGGTGCAGCCCTCGAATGCGGTCGGGTTGCCGGCCTGGCGGCGGGCTTCGACGAACGCGCACAGGACCTGCACCGACGCGGTATGGATACGGCCGACCTGGCTGGCGTCCAGCGTCAGGTCGCCGCCCTGGTCCACCAAGGGGGCCAGGCGTGTTTTGAGCTCGGTGCTGCTCTCGATTCCGAGATCATCACCCAGGGCCACAGTGCTCATCGTTGCTCCGGACAAACGGTTCCAAGGTCAATAACGGCTTGAATTCCGAAACCTTTAGGGGGGGTATTGTTCCGATGCTGCCGGACATGCCGCGGACACGCATGGCGTGTCCCTACACTGCGGCGACGTAGCGACACGCCATGCATGTCCCACGCACGGCCGGCCACATTCCTAATTCAACAGCTGGGTGGCATCCAGCAGGATCATCGGCTGCGCGGTGACCCGCGCCACCCCCCGGAACAGGTCGTTGGAGATCTGGCAGATGCGGGCGGTGTCGGGCGGCTCGATCTGCGAATCGGTCAGGTTGGCCACGTCTTCCACGGCCGACACGCGCAGGCCCATGGTTTCGCCGTTCTCTTCCAGCACCACGATGCGCGTGTTGGCGTCGTCCTGGGCCGGACCGGCACCCAGGTGGATGCCCAGGTCCATCACCGGCACCACCTGGCCGCGCAGGTTCATGATGCCCAGCATGGCCGAGGCGGTGCCGCGCAGCGGCAGCAGCGGTACCGGCAGCACCACTTCCTGAACCTTCAACAGCTCCAGCGCATAGGCCTGTGCACCGCAGCGCAGGCGCAGCCAGCGCGAGGCGCGCTCGCTGGCGCGGCGGTCGCTGCGCGGGCTGGAGGCGGGGTTGCGGGCCTGGGCCTGGAGTTCCTGCCAGCTGCTGGGGCGGCCGGACGGCGCCGGCGTCGGCGACGCTGCGACGCTGCGCGCAACCGGTCTCGGCACGACCGGCGCTGGCGCAGCGACCGGCGCCGGTGCGGCGACCGGGGCGGGCACCGGCGCGGCGACGCGCACAGGCTCGGAAGCAACGACGGGTGCCGGCGTCGCGGCGACAGGCGCGCTGGGCTGAAGCTCCTCGGCGGGCAGGTCGTCCCAGCCCGGCCGCGCGTCTCCGACCGGGCCCAGGGCGGGATCGTTGAGCAGTTCGTCGAGCAGTGCCAGGTTGGCTGGCGCGCCAGGCGAGGTTGGGGTGTCGAAGGCGGCGGCGACGGGCGCTGCGCTCACCGGACCCAGGGCGGGATCGTTGAACAGCTCATCCAGCAGTGCCAGGTTGGCCGGTGCGCCCGGTGAGGTGGGGGTGTCGAACCCGGTGGGCGCCTGGGCCGCCGCGAACTCGGCACGGATGGCGTCGGCAACGCCGACGCCGTCTTCGTCGTCGGCGCGGGCGGCCACGACCGGCGCGTCCGGCACCGCGTCGCCCAGCAGTTCCACCAGATAGTCGTCGAGTACGCCGGTGCTGCTCATGCGGCGCGCTCCATCTGCTGCGCGTCGTCGGCGCGGATCCAGTCCAGGGCGCGGCGGTAGGCGAGCAGGCCGCGGCCGGGATAGTCGTCGGAGGTGAGCGGCACGGTCAGGCTGGCGGCGTTGCAGATGCGGGTGTCGACCGGGATCGCGTCTTCCCAGACCCGCTGGCCGTGGCGGTCCTGCATCAGCTTCAGGGTTTCGTTGCCGGCGCGGGTACGGCGGTCGAACAGGGTCGGCAGGATCGACATCGGCAGCGGACGGCGGCGCGAACGCTCGACCATCTCACCGGTGCGGACCATGCCATCCAGCCCGTGCAAGGCCAGCGGTTCGGCCTGGGTGGGGATGATCAGGCGGTCGGCCGCGGCCAGTGCGTTGATCATCAGCAGGCCAAGGGTCGGCGCGCAGTCGAGCAGGATGTAGTCGTGCTGGTCCTGGTGGCGGGCCATGGCGTTCTGCAGGGCCAGGCCCAGCCCGGGCTGGTTGGCGCTGCGGCGCTCCAGCGTGGCCAGCGCGGCCTGTGCGCAGATGTAGTCCAGGCCCGGCACGTCACTGTGGTGGGCGAGCGCGCCCAGTTCCGCCGGCGGGGTGCCGAACAGTTCCAGCACGCCGGCCGGCGGCGGGTCCAGCGGTACGTTGAACGCGCGGGTCAGCGACGAATGCGGATCCAGGTCGATCAGCAGCACGCGGTGGCCCAGCGTGGCCAGGCCGCGGCCCAGCGCGAGGGTCGTGGTGGTCTTGCCCACGCCGCCTTTCTGGTTGGCGATTGCCCAGATACGCATCGGTTCACTCCTTCATTGCGGGGGGAACGGCGGCGCCAACGCGGCTGCCGGCCGGCACCGGTGGCAGCTGCACCGGCGCGAGGGGGGAAACAGGGGAGGGGGCGGCCGGCGTCGAGGCCGGCGCGGCGCTCGTTTCGGCGGTGAGCTGCGGACCCAGCGGGTCCACGCCCTGTGCGGTATCGGCCAGGATGATCACCATGACCCGGCGGTTGCGGTTGCGACCCTGCGCGCTGGCGTTGTCTTCGCGCGGACGGAACTGGCCGTAGCCGACCATCGCCAGCCGTGCCGGCTGCACGCCCTGGTCGGCGAACAGGTGTACCACGCTCGCCGCGCGCGCCGCCGACAGTTCCCAGTTCGACGGGAACAGCGCGGTGGCGATCGGCACGTCGTCGGTGTGGCCTTCCACGCGCACCCCATTGGGGGCGTCGTGCAGCACCTGGGCCAGCGAGGACAGGGTGTCGCGCGCATGCACGTCGAGCGTGGCCGAGCCGGTGGTGAACAGGATGTCGCTGTTGATCTCCACTTCGATCCACAGCTCGGTGCGGCGCACGGTGATCATGCCGCGGTCGATCAGCGGCGCCAGCGTGGCGGTGAGGCGGTCGGCGATGCCGTTGAGCTGGCGTTCGGCGCGCTGCAGCTGTTCCTGGTTGTGCACCGAGACCGGCATGCGCATCTGCGAGGCCATCGCCGGCAGCAGGGTGGGGTCGTTGCTTGGCGAAGGTGCCGACGGGCCCACGCGGTTGCCGGCCTTGATCACAGAGGGACTGTCCCAGCCGCCGCCCTGCACCTGCTGGTTGCCGACCTGGACCGGGTTGATCGTGCGCGGCGCGCCACCGAACGCGGTGGTGAGCGCGTCGGCCATGACCCGGTATTTGCCTTCGTTGAGCGACGAGATGGCGTACATCACCACGAAGAAGGCAAGCAGCAGGGTCATGAGGTCGGCGTACGGGATCGCCCAGGCCTCATGGTTGGCATGCTCTTCGTGGGCCTTGCGCCGGGCCATGTCAGTGCAGGAACCCGGACAGGTTGGTTTCGATGTTGCGCGGGTTTTCGCCCTGCGCGATCGAGATCAGGCCTTCGATGATCATTTCGCGGTCGCGGCTGTTGTGGTGGATCACGCTCTTGAGCTTGGCCGACACCGGCAGGAACAGCAGGTTGGCCGAGCCGATGCCGTAAATCGTGGCGGTGAACGCGGCAGCGATGCCGTGGCCGAGCTTGCTCGGGTCGGCGAGGTTCTTCATCACCGCGATCAGGCCCAGTACGGCGCCGATGATGCCCAGCGTGGGCGCATAGATGCCCATGCCTTCGAACACCTTGGACGCGGCCAGGTCCCGGCTTTCCTGGCTGCTGAGTTCGATTTCCATCATGTGGCGGATGGTTTCCGGCTCCACGCCGTCGACCAGCAGCTGCAGGCCCTTGCGCAGGAAGGGGTCGTCCTGGGCGTCGACCTGCGCTTCCAGGCCGAGCAGGCCCTGGCGGCGGGCGATGTTGCTCCATTCCACGATCTGGCGGATCAGCTCGGCGCGGTCGCTGCTCGGCGGGCGTACCACCCAGCTGACGATCTTGAAGGCGTGCTTGAACACCGCCGGGGAGGTGTGCAGCAGGATCGCGGCAATGGTGCCGACGATGACGATCACGAAAGCGGCAGGGGACCACAGCGACGCCAGCCCGGCACCCTTGAGGATGCTGCCGCCGACCAGCGAGGCCAGGGCGAGGAAAAGTCCAATGAGGCTGAGTCTGTCCATTGTTCCGTTATCGGCGCGCGTGGGGGGGTCTTGAGGTGGGGGGGGGGCGGCGGTTCAGCCACGCGGGTTGTTCAGCCGGGCAGAGCCCGGCTCTACGGCGTAGCGCCGGGCTCTGCCCGGCTGCGTTCAGCGCAGGCCGTCCACGTCGAGGATCAGCGACATGCGCCCGTCGCCGATCAGGGTGGCGCCGGCGTAGCCGCGCAGCCCGCGCAGGGCCTTGGGCAGTGGCTTGATCACCACTTCCTCGCGGCCGCGCACCTGGTCCACGACCAGGCCGAAACGCGCTTCGCCGGCCTGCAGCACCACGATGGTGAGCAGCGAGGAGGCGGCCGGTTCCACGTCCAGCCAATGGCGCAGGTCGACCAGCGGCAGGGTGTGCGAGCGGCGGTCCAGCACGGCGCGGCCGTCGAACCAGCCCAGCGAGGTGTTCGGTGCATGCAGCACCTCCATCACGCGGGCCAGCGGCAGCGCGTAGATGTCCTCGCCGGCCTGGACCAGCAGGGTCGGCAGGATCGCCAGGGTCAGCGGCACCCGGATCAGGAAACGGCTGCCCCGGCCCAGTTCGGACTGGATCTGGATCTGCCCGCTCAGCTCGCGGATGCGCGACTGCACCACGTCCATGCCGACGCCGCGGCCGGAAATGTCGGTGACTTCCTGCTTGGTCGAGAACCCGGGCAGGAACACCAGGTGCAGGCACTCCTCGCTGCTCAGCCGGGCGGCGGCTTCGGGGTCGATCAGGCCCTTCTCGCGGGCCTTGGCGCGCAGCCGCTCGGGGTCGATGCCGGCGCCGTCGTCCTGCACTTCGATGCTGACGTAGTCGCCTTCCTGCTGTGCCGACAGGCGCACGTTGCCGCTGCGGGTCTTGCCCTGCGCTTCGCGCAGGTCGGGCATTTCGATGCCGTGGTCGATCGCATTGCGCACCAGGTGCACCAGCGGGTCGGCCAGTGCTTCGACCAGGTTGCGGTCCAGCTCGGTTTCCGCGCCGACCAGTTCCAGCTCCACTTCCTTCTTCAGGTTGCGGGCCACGTCGCGGGCCACTTTGGGGAAGCGCGAGAACACCTTGCCGACCGGCTGCATGCGGGTGCGCATCACCGCCGACTGCAGGCGCGCGGTGGCGATGTCCAGGGTCGACACGGCACGGTCGAGTTCTTCGTCGTGCAGGCGTGCACGCAGGGTCTTGAGCCGGTTGCGCGACAGCACCAGTTCGCCGATCAGGTTGACGATGGCGTCCAGGCGCTTGGTGTCCACGCGCACGGTGTGTTCGGCTTCGGCCACCGGCTTGTTGGCGGCCGGCTTGGCTGCAGCCGGTGCCTGTGCCGGAGCCGGGCGAGGTGCCGGCGCGGGCGCGGCTGCCTGCAGCGCGCCGGGGGCGGCGCCTCCATGCAGCTGGTCGAGCAGTGCTTCGAATTCGTCTTCGCCGATCAGCCCGTCGTCGGCCTTTTTCGTGGGCGTCACGGCGGTGGGTGCGGCGCCGCCGTGCAGGGTGTCGAGCAGCGCTTCGAACTCGTCGTCGGTGATCAGGTCGGGGTTGGCCGGGGTGGCGGCCGCCACCGCTGCGGGCACGGCCGGGCCGTTGACGTCGAACTGCGCGATCAGCGCCGGCGGCGCGTAGCCCGGCTCGGTGCCGGCGGCCACCGAATCCAGCATCGACTGCAGGTAGTCCAGCGACTGCTGCGCGGCATCGAAGTGATGCGCCTGCAGCACGGCCTGGCCGGAACGGGCCATGCCCAGGGTTTCCTCGGCGGCGTGGCACAGTTCCACCATCGCCTGGATGCCGAGGAAGCCGGCACCGCCCTTGAGGGTGTGGAAGCCGCGGAACACCGCGTTGAGCTGGTCGCTGTCCTGGGGCGACTGCTCCAGCGACACCAGCTGTTCGCCGAGGCGATCCAGGATCTCCTGGGCCTCGAGGATGAAGTCTGCAGCAATGTCGTCCGGAACAGCACTCATGGTTTCAAAGCCCCAAATCGGAAAGCAGGTCGTCGGCGTCCACCTGCGACACCTGGTGGCGGTCCAGGCCGGTCACGGCCGGGCCGGCCAGGCCGTTGTCGCGCTGGCGTGCGGCGGCCTCGTCCGGCGGCGGCAGGCCAAGCGCACCGAAGCCTTCGTGCACGCGGCGCACGATCCCCACCACGCGGCGGATGATCTGCCCGGTCAGATCCTGGTAGCTCTGAGTGAGCGCGATCTCGGTGAGGTTGTGGCGGATGCGGTCCAGCTGCTGGTCCTGATCCGGGCTGAGCCCGTTAGCACGCAGCTGCTCGGTGAGCGCACGGCATTCCTCGGCCAGGTCCAAGGTGCGGTGGGTGGCCTGTTCGGTCATCGCCACCACGTGGTCCAGGCGTGCGCAGGCATCATCCAGCTCGCCGGCTTCGCTGGGCAGGGTAGGCAGTTCGCCCAGCGCCTGGCCCAGTTCGCGCGCAAGCCGGTTGAGGCCGGCCATCATCGGCTGGGTGCGCAGTGCGGCCAGCGCGTCGATTTCCCGGCGCCAGCCGGCTTCGTCGCCGCTTTCCAGCGCGGCCAGGGCATCCTGCAGGCGCTGCACCAGCGCCGATTTGTCGCGAAGCGTTTCCATCAGGCGCTCGCCGCCAGGCGCTCGAAGATCTTGCCGAGCTTCTCTTCCAGGGTCTGCGCGGTGAACGGCTTGATGATGTAGCCGTTCACGCCGGACTGGGCGGCTTCGATGATCTGCTCGCGCTTGGCTTCGGCGGTGACCATCAGCACCGGCAGGGTCTTGAGCTTGGCGTCGGCTCGGATCGCCTTGAGCAGGTCGATGCCGGTCATCACCGGCATGTTCCAGTCGGTGACCACGAAATCGAACGGCTGGCTCTGCAGCAGGGCCAGCGCGGCATGCCCGTCCTCGGCTTCGGCCGTATTGGTGAAGCCCAGATCGCCCAGCAGGTTCTTGACGATACGACGCATGGTCGAGAAGTCGTCGACGATCAGGATACGCATGTTCTTGTTCAAAGCACTTTCCTCGGTATCAGTTGTTTTCGAGGCCGGCGTCGGCCGCCTCGAAGATCTTGAGTCGGCCACGCAGGCGCAGCACTGCCTGGCCATGGATCTGGCAGACCCGGGACTCGCTGACCCCGAGCACCGCGCCGATCTCCTTCAGGTTCAGTTCCTGCTCGTAGTACAGCGACAGCACCAGCTGTTCGCGCTCGGGCAGCAGGCCGATCGCATGGCCCAGTTCGCGGCCGAACTCGCCGCGCTCCAGCACCTGCTGCGGGGTCGGGCCGCCCTGGGCCACGGTGTCCAGCTCGCCCTGGTCTTCGATCCGCGATTCCAGGCTCAGCACCTGGCCACGTGCGGCGTCTTCCATCAGGCGCAGGTAGTCGGGCAGCGGCATGTCCATCGCCGCGGCCACTTCGGTGGCGCTGGCGGCGCGGCCGGTGCTCTGCTCCAGGCGGCGGATGGTGGAGGCGGCATCTCGGGCGCGGCGGTGCACCGACCGCGGCACCCAGTCGCCACGGCGGATCTCGTCGATCATCGAACCGCGGATGCGGATCGAGGCGTAGGTTTCGAACGAGGCGCCCTGGTCGGCGTCGTAGCTGCGCGAGGCCTCGATCAGGCCCATCATGCCGGCCTGGATCAGGTCGTCCACTTCAACGCTGGCCGGCAGGCGCGCGGCCAGGTGGTGGGCAATGCGCCGGACCAGGTCCGAGTGCTGGGCAATGCACTCGTTGGCGGCGGCGCGTTGCACCTCCTTGTATTGTGCGGCGCCTTTCATGCGGCCACCCCGCGTTGCTTGAGGATGCGCTCCAGGAAGAACTCGACCCCGCCGCGCGGCTCGGTGGGGGCCTGCCAGCGTGCGGTGCGGCGGGCGATCTCGGCGATCGCCTGCGCGGCCGGGCTGGACGGATAGGCCTTCACCACCGGCTGCTGGCGCTGCACCGACAGGCGCAGCCAGTCGTCCTGCGGCACGCAGCCCAGGTAGTTCAGCGACACGTCGGCCAGGAACTTCTCGCACACCCGGCTGAGCTTTTCGTACAGCACGCGGCCTTCGTTGGGATCGCGCACCATGTTGGCCACGACCTGGATGCGGTCCACGCCGCGCTCGCGCGAGAGCACCTTGATCAGCGCGTAGGCGTCGGTGATCGAAGCCGGTTCGTCGCAGACCACCACCACGGTGTCCTGCGCGGCCTGGCAGAAGGTCAGCACGCCGTCGGTGATGCCGGCAGCGGTGTCCACCACCATGAAGTCCAGCTCGCGTTCCAGTTCGGAGAACACGTTGACCAGGCCCACGTGCTCGGCCGGCTGCAGCTCGGCCATGTGCCGGCGGCCCGACGCGGCCGGGACCACCAGCACGCCGTTGGGGCCTTCCAGGATCACCTCGTCCAGGGTGCAGCGCCCGGCGACCAGGTCGGCCAGGGTCAGCTTGGGCTGCAGGCCCAGGATCACGTCGATGTTGGCCAGGCCGAGGTCGGCGTCCAGCAGCAGCGTGCGCTTGCCCATGCCGGCCAGCGCCACGGCCAGGTTGGCCGACACGTTGGTCTTGCCCACGCCGCCCTTGCCGCCGGTCACGGCGATGGTGCGCACCGGGCCGAGCGGCTGGCTGCGGGTGGCCGACAACGGGAAGGTCCTGGTCAGGTTTTCATACTCACGCGACGGCATGGTTCAACTCCGGGTTGCAGGGCATATCGGCCGCGCGGCGCAAATCTTCAAGGCGAAGTACAAGATTGGCCGCACTGGCCCGGTGCAGGTCTTCGGGAACGTCCTGGCCGTCGGTGACCCAGGTGATCGGCAGGCGGTGGTCGACCGCCACCGACAGCGCGGTGCCGAAGCGGCCGGTCTCGTCGAGCTTGCTCAGCACCACGCCCTGCGGGTTGGCGGCGCTGAAGCGGCGGACCACTTCGTCCATGTCGCTGAAGCTGGTGTTGGCCGGCAGTACCAGCAGGGTGCGGACCTGCCCGGCGGCGCGCAGCCACTGCAGCTGGGCGGCCAGGGCGCGGTCGCGCGGGCCCAGGCCGGCGGTGTCGATCAGCACCAGCTTGTAGTCCTTCAGGCGTTCCAGCAGCTGCGCCAGGTCGCTGCCGCTGTTGGCTTCGTGCACCGCGATGCCGAGCTGGCGGCCGAAGCCGTACAGCTGTTCGCGGGCGCCGATGCGGGCGGTGTCGGTGGTGACCAGGGCGACGTCGCGGGCGGCATGCGCTTCGGCGAAGCGCGAGGCCAGCTTTGCAATGGTGGTGGTCTTGCCGGCACCGGTCGGGCCGACCAGGGCGATCACCCCACCGGCTTCCAGCGGGTCGACCGGGGCGATCGGCAGCTTCTTCGACAGCAGCCCCAGCATGAGGCCACGGCCACGGTGGGCTTCGGTGTCCAGCGGAATCTGCAGGGCCACGTCGCGGCAGATGCCGGCGTCGAAGCCGTACTCGTCCATCAGGTCCAGCGCGGCGGCGCGCACGGCCGAACCGCGCAGGCGCTCGTCGGTGAAGCGGTTCATCTCGCGCTCGATGACATGGCGCATGCCGGCCACTTCATGGCGCAGCTGGCGCAGCTCTTCGTCGTCGCGGACCAGGGTCAGCGTGGGCGGGGTGGCGGGGGTAACCGGTGCCGGCGCGGCCTCCACGACCTCGGCGACCGCCGTCGGTTCGTCGGCGGCCTGGAGCGGCGGCAGCGCCGGCGCCGCGACCGGTACGGCGGGCGACGCCGGGACGACCGGTGCGGCGGTTTCGATCATCGCGACCGGCGCCGGCGGGGCGAACACCGCCGAGTCGTCGATCGCCATGGCCGGGCTCAGCGGGGCGGCCACCACCGGCACGGTTTCCCACAGCGGGGCCAGCGGCGCGTCGAGCGGTGCGCGCTGCATCTGCTGCGGCGGCATCTGCGGCAGCTGCGGCAGCTGCGGCGGCAGGCTGCGGCCGGCCGGGGCATGCATTTCAAACAGCGGGGCATCGTCCAGCGGCGGGTCGATGATGAAGCGGGCGCGGTTGGCGGGGGCAGTGGGGGTGGCGCGGACCGGAGACGGTGCGTCTTCGATCACTGGCCGGGCAGAGCCCGGCGCTACCTCGTGGCTCTGCCGGGCAGGGCCCGGCGCTGCGTCGTGGGCGGCGGCCTGTTCGACGTTGAACGGGGCGAAGATCTGTTCCGGCAGGGCATCGGCGCGGGCCGGCTGCACCGCAGCCCGGGCCAGGGTCGCCGCAAAACCGGCGCTGCCCCGCGGCGGTACGATTTCGTTGGCGGTATCCAGGGTGCGGCCGGTGGCACCGACCGCGGCGCGGGCAAGGGCGGCCACGGCCGAGGTGGTGGCGGCCACCGGTTCCGGCGCGGCCAGCGGTGCCTTGCGGCGGGTGACCGCAGCGATCACCGCATCGGCGGCATTGCGCGGGCGCGGGGCCGGCGGCGGCGGGGCCACGTCCTTGCGCGCCGCTTCCAGCGCACGCTGCACCGCGCCTTCGTCATAGTTCGCCGCGGCCACGATCTCCACGCCTTCCTCGATCCGGCGATTGGACAGGATCACGGCATCCGGACCGTGTTCCTTGCGCACCAGGTTCATGGCCGAGCGCATATCGGGAGCGACGAAGCGTTTGATTTTCATGCTGTGGTACCGGGACTGGGGCTGGGGGGTGGAAGGGAAGCGCTGGTTGTCGGTGGTCTGCACGGTCCGGGGTTCCCTTCTTGTCCTGCTGCGGTGAATACGAAATGGGGGTGTCTGTTTTCTGACGCGTTGCTGTCGGAGTTCCGGCTCAGCTGATCGTGCCGACCAGCTTCAGCCGCTTGTCCTCGGGCACCTCGCTGTAGGCCAGCACGGACAGCGACGGAACGCTGTGGCGTACCAGCCGTGCCAGCGCGGCACGTACCGGACCGGGCACCAACACCACCGCGGGCTCGTTCTTCGCTTCCTGCTTGCCGACACATTCGGCCAGGCTCTGGTGCAGTCGCTCGGCGAGTCCGGGTTCCAGCGCGGCGCCGTTGCCCTGGGTGGACTCCTGCAAGACACGTTCCAATTGCGGGTTGAGGGTGAACACCGGCAGCTCCGCCGACATCCCGGCGATCTCCTGCACGATGAAACGGCCCAGTGCGTTGCGCACGGCGGCGGTCAGCACGCCCGGGTCCTGGCTCATCGGCGCGTGCTCCACCAGCGACTCGGCGATCTTGCGCAGCTGGCGCACCGGGATGCGCTCGATCAGCAGGTTCTGCAGCACCCGCACCACCACCGACAGCGGCAGCGCCTTCGGGGTGAGGTCTTCGACCAGCTTGGGCGCGCTCTTGGCCAGGTTGGCCAGCAGCTGCTGGACCTCTTCGTGGCCGAGCAGTTCCGGGGCGTGTTCGCGGATCAGGTGCGAGAGGTGGGTGGCGACCACGGTGGCCGGGTCGACCACCGTGTATCCCATGGATTCGGCGTGGGCGCGCTGGTGCGGCTGGATCCAGGTGGCGTCCAGGCCGAACGCGGGGTCCTTGCCGGCGATGCCTTCCAGCGCGCCGAGCGCGCTGCCCGGGTCCAGCGCCAGTTCGCGGTCGGGGTGGATCTCGGCGGTGGCCACCGGCACGCCGTGGATCAGCAGGCGATACGCGGTGGCACCCAGTTCCAGGTTGTCGCGGATGTGCACCGAGGGAATCAGGAAGCCGATGTCGTGGGTGAGCTTGCGGCGCACGCCCTTGATCCGCGCCATCAGCTCGCCGCCCTGGTTCTTGTCCACCAGCGGGATCAGCCGGTAGCCCACTTCCAGGCCCAGCGGGTCGACCGGGCGCAGCTCGTCCCAGGTCAGTTCGGCGGTGGGCGAGGGGGTGCCTGCGGGCAGGCCGAGCGCGGTGCCGGGGCCGGCCGCGGCCGGGGCGGCGGCGGCGCGTTCAGCCGCGGTGCTCTTCTTCCACAGCTTCCAGGCGATGAAGCCGATGATGGCACCCAGCGTCAAGAAGGCGACGTTGGGCATGCCCGGCACCAGGCCCACCAGGATCAGGATGAAGGCGGTAATGCTCAGCGCGCGGTGCTGGCCGAAGGCCTGGCCCATCATGGCCTGGGCCATGTCCTGCGAGCGCGAGGCGCGGGTGACCAGCATCGCCACCGCCGAGGACACCAGCAGGGCGGGCAACTGCGCCACCAGGCCGTCACCGATCGAGAGCAGGGTATAGGTAGCCGCGGCTTCGCCGAACGGCATGCCGTGCTGGAGCACGCCCACCGCCAGCCCGCCCAGCAGGTTGATGAACAGGATCAGGATGCCGGCGATGGCGTCGCCGCGGATGAACTTGCTGGCGCCGTCCATCGCACCGTAGAAGTCGGCTTCCTCGCGGACTTCTTCGCGGCGGACCTTGGCTTCCTCGCGCGTCAGCAAACCGGCGTTGAGGTCGGCGTCGATCGCCATCTGCTTGCCGGGCATGGCGTCGAGGATGAAGCGCGCGGTCACTTCGGAGACGCGGCCGGCGCCCTTGGTGATCACCACGAAATTGATGATGGTCAGGATCGCGAAGACCACGATGCCTACCGCGTAGTTGCCGCCGATCACGAATTCGCCGAAGGCGGCGATCACCTTGCCGGCGGCTTCGTGGCCGTTCTGGCCGTTGAGCAGGATCACGCGGGTGGAGGCGACGTTCAGCGCCAGCCGCAGCATGGTGGTGATCAGCAGCACGATCGGGAAGATGGTGAAGTCCAGCGGACGCCTGACGTACACCACCGCCAGCAGCACCATCAGCGAGATAGCGATGTTGAAGGTGAACAGCGCGTCCAGCACCGGCGCGGCCAGCGGTACCACCACCATGGCCAGCAGGGCCAGCACGATCAGCGGGGCGCCGAGGCCCTGGCGGATCATGTCCAGGGCGCGTCGGGTGTTCATGCCGGCAGGCTGGGCGCTCATGGGCGGCCTCCCTTGCCGAACTCATCGATGTCCACGTTCGGCGCCGCGGGCATCGGCCCGCCCTGCCAGGTACGCAGCTGGTAGACGTAGGACAGCACCTGGGCAACGGCCGAATACAGTCTCACGGGGATTTCCTTTCCAAGTTGACCTTCCCGATACAAGGCGCGTGCCAAAGGCGGCGCCGAGACGATGGCGACCTTGTTGCCGTCGGCCACTTCACGGATGCGCAGGGCGGTTTCGTCCACGCCCAAGGCCACCACCGTGGGGGCGCCCATTTTTCCACCGTCGTACTTGAGGGCCACCGCGTAGTGGGTCGGGTTGACCACCACCACATCGGCGCTGGGCACCGCTTCCATCATCTGGCGATTGGCCAGCTGGTGCTGCATCTGCCGGATCCGGCCCTTCATTTCGGGGCTGCCCTCGCTCTCCTTCATTTCCCGGCGCAGCTCTTCACGGGTCATCTTCAGCTTGCGCATCCAGTTCCAGCGCTGGTACGGGGCGTCGATGGCGGCCAGCAGCATCATCGCGCCGCCGGTGGCCAGCATCAGCTTCAGGGTGAAGCCCAGGCCGTTGACCATCGCCGCTTCCAGCGGCTGGTGGATCAGGTCGCGCAGGGAGCGGATGCCGTGCCAGACCACCAGCCCGGCGGCAGCGCCGACGAACAGGATGCGCAGCAGCGACTTGATGAACTCGGCGATGGCTTCGGGCCCGTACAGGCGCTTCATGCCGGCCATCGGGCTGAGCCGGTTGAGCTGGGGCATCAGCGATTTGTTCGACCAGCGCAGCCCGCCCATCGCCACCGGCGCCAGGAAGCTGGCCAGCAGGCAGATCAGCAGCAGCGGCCACATCGCCAGCATCAGCTGCAGGAACAGGTGGCCGAAGTGGCTGAACAGCCCCTGCGGCTCGAACCGCAGTCCGGGCTCGGGACTCAGCGCGGCCTTCATCCATTCCCTGCTGCCGCTGGCCATGCTGCCGGAAAACGCCATCAGCGCCAGCACCGAGGCGCCGAACACCGCGGCGGTGGCCAGCTCACGCGAACGCGGGATGTTGCCCTCTTCACGGGCATCGCGCAGGCGTTTTTCGGTAGGTTGTTCGGTTTTTTCGCCGGCTTCTTCGTTTTCGGACATCGGGGCAGGGCACCACGGGGGTTATCCGGGGTGGTGCAAGAACCGTTCCGGAACGCGGGGATGTACGTGCGGTCGATTGGAATGCGACCCTACCAACCCCGTCATTGCCACGGATGCCGATGTCGCCCCTCCTGTTCTGCCTGGTCCTGTTCGCCGGGTTCCTGCACGCCAGCTGGAACGCCGTGGTCAAGCGCGGGAGCGACACCCTGTTGACCACGATCCTGGTCACCGGCACGGCGGCGCTGATCGCCGCGATCTGCCTGCCCTTCGCCCGCCCGCCCGATCCGCGCAGCTGGCCGTGGCTGGCCGCCTCGACGGTGCTGCAGGCGGGGTACTACGTGCTGGTGGCGCGCACCTATCAGCGGACCGACATGAGTGCGGCCTACCCGGTGATGCGGGGCTGCGCGCCGATCGTGGTGGCGGTATTGGCGGCACTGTTGTGGGGTGAATCGCTGCCGGTCGCGGCGTGGCTGGCCATCGCGTTGATCTGTGCCGGGATACTGTCGATGGCGCACGGACTGGTGCGCCGACAGCTGGGGCTTCCGTTGACCAACGCCGGGGTGATTGCCACCTACACGCTGGTGGACGCCTGGGGCGCACGCCAGTCGGGATCGCCGGTCGCCTATACGCTGTGGCTGTTCCTGCTCTCGGGCCTGCCGCTTCCGCTCTGGGCATTGTGGAGGCGCCGGCCGCAGCTGCTGGCCTACGCCCGGTCGAACTGGCAGTACGGTCTCGTGGGCGGCGTGGGTACGCTGAGTGCCTATGGGCTGGCGCTGTGGGCAATGACCCAGGCGCCGGTGGCGATGGTCTCAGCACTGCGTGAAACCTCCATCGTGTTCGCGATGATGATTTCGGCCTGGGTGCTGCGCGAACGCGTACCGAGGCGCCGTTGGATGGCCGCCGGGCTGATCGTCAGCGGGGTCGCGATCCTGCGCTTCGCGTAAGCGTCCCGGTATCGCGCGCGAGCGACGTAGGGAACATGGACGGTGCGCAGCCACGCAGGGCGTGGCTCTACGGGGTGGTCGGCGCAACGCCACGACGGCGGGTAGAGCCACGCCCTGCGTGGCTGGGCATCAATCCAGGAAATGCCCGTAGAGCCACGCCCTGCGTGGCTGGCGCATCAGTCCAGGAAACGCCCGTAGAGCCACGCCCTGCGTGGCTGGCACCTCAATCCAGGAAATGCCCGCCGCCGAGGGTGTTCAGCTCCGGGGCCAACGACATGCGCGGGCGGGGCAGGTCGTGCAGCTGCATGAAACGCTCCGGGTCGACCGGGCGGCCGAGCAGGTAGCCCTGCAGGAAGTCGCAGCCGAGCCGCTCCAGGTACGAGCGCTGGCCGGCCGTTTCCACTCCTTCGGCGACGATGTCCATGTCCAGTGCGTGACCCAGGGCGACGATGGCCGAGACGATCACCACGTCTTCGGAGCTGTTTTCCAGGTCGCGGATGAAGGCGTGGTCGATCTTGATCTCGGTGGCCGGCAGCCGCTTGAGGTAGAGCAGGCTGGAGTACCCGGTGCCGAAGTCGTCGATGGAAATGCCCACGCCCAGCCGCGCCAGCGACTGCAGCAGGCGCAGGCTGGTGTCGGTATCGCGCATCACCGCGCTTTCGGTGATCTCCAGCACCAGCCGGCGCGGCTCGACCCGATGCCTCTCCAGCGCGTCGCTGACCTCCTGCAGCAGGTTGGGTGAACCGAACTGGATCGGCGACAGGTTTATCGACACCGACCAGCTGTCGTGGCCGGCGTCGTGCCAGCGCCGCACCTGCTGGCAGGCTTCGTTGAGGACCCAGCGGCCGAGGTCGTTGATCACCCCGCTGCGTTCGGCCAGGCGGATGAAGCGGTCGGGCGGAATCAGCCCGTGCTCGGGGTGCTGCCAGCGCAGCAGCGCTTCTGCGCCGCACACCTGGTGGGTGCTGACCCGGACCTTGGGCTGGTACTGCAGGAACAGCTGCTTCAACTCGACCGCACGGCGCAGGTCGGCCAGCAGGCGGAACTGCTGTTCGGCGCTGTCGCTCATCCACGCGGCAAACACTACGTAGGCGTTGCGGCCGGCTTCCTTGGCCTGGTACATCGCCGCGTCGGCATAGCCCATCAGCTGGCGCTCGCTGGCCGCGTGGTCGGGGCAGATGGCGATGCCGATGCTGGCGGTGATCTGCAGGTCGTGGCTGGGCACCAGGTTGCCCTTGCCGATCGCCTGCAGGATGCGGTTGGCCACCGCGGCCACGTCCTCGTCGTTCTCGATGGCCACCACCAGCACGAACTCGTCACCGCCCAGGCGCGCCAGCACGTCGGTCGGGCGCAGCAGTTGGCGGGTGCGGGCGGCCACCGCCACCAGCAGCGAGTCGCCGGTCTGGTGGCCATAGGCATCGTTGACCTGCTTGAATCCGTCCAGGTCCATGAACATCACTGCGAAGCGACCGCCGCGCAGCTCGGCATCGACCAGTGCCTGGTCGATATGCTGCTGCAGCAGCAGGCGGTTGGGCAGGTGGGTCAGTGGGTCGTGCAGCGCGGCCTGGCTGAGTTCGGCCTCGGCGTCGTCCAGCGAGCTGCGCAGGCGCTGGTTGCGCAGCCGCAGCAGCTGGGCCTGCTGGCGCTGGTCCAGCCAAGACACCAGCAGCACCACGGCCAGGATCGCGATGGTCAGCACCATCACCAGCGCGGCCAGCCACTGGGTCTGCAGGCCATCGCCGGCGGCGGCGCCGCAGATGCTGTTGGCGGGGAAGCGTGCGGCGGCCATGCCGGTGTAGTGCATGCCGACGATGGCGGTACCGAGCAGCACCGCGGGCACGATCCGGTGGTGCAGCCGGGTGTCGTTGTGGCGCAGGCGGAAGGCCACGAACAGCGCCACCCACGAGGCGGCAACCGCGACCAGCACCGACAAGGTGAACCAACCGGCGTGGTACTCGATGCCGGGCCGCATCAGCATCGCCGCCATGCCGATGTAGTGCATGCTGGCAATGCCGCAGCCCATCAGGACCGCGCCCAGCGCAAGCCGCGAATGCGGCAGGGTGGGCCGCGAAACCAGCCACAGCGCGAAGATCGATGAGGCCACCGCGGCGAGCAGCGATACCGCGGTCAGCGGCAGGTCGTAGCCCAGTGGGATCGGCAGGCGGAACGCCAGCATGCCGATGAAGTGCATGGACCAGATGCCCAGGCCCATGGCGCAACCGCCGCCCAGCAGCCACAGCACGCTGATGCGCGGGGACGGGGCGGTGGTGACCCGGTTGGCCATGTCCAGCGCGGTGAACGACGCGAGGATGGCGACCACCAGCGAGACCACGACCAACCACGGGGTGTAACTGCCGATCAGCATGCTGACTCTCCCTGGCTCAGGCAGCAGACAAATTTGTCTGGCTCGCGCGCTGCGATGCCGACTACTGCTCCGGCACGTTCCCCCTGCCGTAGCCGCATGAGACGACATCGGCACGGGCGAGGCAAGCGCAAAATCTGCCAAAAACCCGGTTTTTGATCACGCGACCATCACGCCGGCGACGTACCCGGCCGTATGTTTTTCGCGACGGCCTCAGTGGGTGACGCTGTCGGCGGCCTGGAAGGCGGCGTCGAACAGGCGCTGCACGGGCGGGCCCATTTCGCCGGCCAGCACGGTCAGCAGGAACAGGCCCAGCAACAGCGCGACGGGCAGGCCGAGCTGGATCGGGTTGAGCGCGGGCGCGGCTTTGGAGAGCACGCCGAAGGCGAGGTTGATCGCCAGCATGGCCACGGTGAGCGGCAGGGCCAGGGTGAGTGCACCACGGAGCACCTGCAGCAGGAACATCGGCGCGACATTCAGGAAGGCGTCGATATCGGGCAACGCGGTGCCGATCGGCACGGCTTTGTAGCTGTCCATCAGCAGCGAGATCAGCGCGAGATGGCCGTTGGCGGCAAAGAACAACAGGCCGAACAGCAGGTAGAACCATTGGCCGATGACACCGGAGGTGCCGCCGCGCATCGGGTCGCTCATCTGCGCGAAGGCCAGGCCGGTGCCCTGCGACACCAGTTCGCCGGCCATCGCGCCGGCTTCGAACACCAGCCGCAGCAGGAAACCGATGGAGATGCCGATGGCCAGTTCGCGGGCGATGCTGAGCACCGTGGCGGCATCGAACCCGGTCCAGGCCGGTACCGGCGGCAGCATCGGCGACAGGGCGATGGCCAGTGCGCCGGACAGCATGACCTTGACCCGCGAGGGGACGGCGCGACTGCCGACCAGCGGCATCGCCATGATCATGGCGCCGATGCGCAGCATGGTCCACAGCACGGTGCCGATCATGCCGAAGGCGTTGAGCCCGTCGGCCGCCATCTGGGTTGCCGAATCCATCGCGCTGCTATCCGATCAGGTGCGGGATGCGCTGGAACAGCAGGACGGTGTATTCGACCAGATGGCCAATCAGCAGGCTGCCGAGGGCGAACAGCACAGCGGTGAGCGCGGCGGCCTTGGCGACGAAGGCGATGGTGGGTTCGTTGAGCTGGGTGGCGGCCTGCACAACGCCGACGACCACGCCGACGATCAGCACGGTGAGCAGCAGCGGGCCGGCCACCCACAACACGGTGATCAGGCCACCGCGCAGTTCGGTCAGGGCAAGTTCGGGGGTCATGGCAACCTCAGACGGCGTTGAAGCTGGCGGCCAGGGTGCCGACCACCAGGACCCAGCCGTCGACCAGCACGAACAGCAGGATCTTGAACGGGGCCGAGACCAGCATCGGCGAGAGCATCATCATGCCCATCGACATCAGCACGCTGGCCACGACCAGGTCGATGATCACGAAGGGAATGAAGATGAGGAAGCCGATTTCGAAGGCGGTCTTCAGTTCGCTGGTGACGAAGGAGGCGACCAGCACGGGGAACGGGATGGCGTCGGGGCTGGCGTAGGTGCCGTGCCCGGCCATGCCGGCGAAGGTCATCAGGTCGGTTTCGCGGATCTGGGCCAGCATGAAGGCGCGCAGCGGCTGGGTGGTCAGGGTCCAGGCGGTCTGGAAGTCGATCTCGCCGTTGAGGTAGGGCGCCATGCCGCTGCCCCAGGCCTTCTGCCACACCGGCAGCATGACCATGGCGGTGAGGAACAGGGCCAGGCCGAGCAGGACCTGGTTGGAGGGGGTCTGGCCGGTACCCAGTGCCTGGCGCAGCAGGCCGAGCACGATGATGATGCGGGTGAAGGCGGTGAGCACCAGCAGCATGGACGGGATCAGGGTGATCGCGGTCATCAGCAGCAGGGTCTGCAGCGGCAGGCTGACCGGTGCGCCGCCGATCTTGCCGACGTTCACGTCGGGCAGGTTGGGCACGGCGGGCGCGCCGGGCGCGGCCCAGGCCAGTGCGGGCAGGGCGCACAGCAGCAGCGCGAACAGCAGCGGCAGGTAACGGATGCAGGATGCTCGGAGGCGACGCATGATCATTTGTCCTTGCGCAGCCGCTGTTGCAGCAGCTGGGCGAAATTCGGCAGGTTCTTCAGATCCGGCAGGCGCGCCGGTTCCGGGGTGGGCAGGGATTCGGGCAGCTGGTGCAGGGTGCTGATGCCGCCGGCGGTGACGCCGAGCAGCAGCTGCTGGCCGTTGACGTCGACGACGACGACGCGTTCCTTGGCCCCGACGTTGAGGCTGGCGACCACGCGCAGGCCTTCGGCGGGCTTGAAGCCGCTGCCGGGCATGCGCTTGAGCACCCAGCCGAGGCCGACGATCAGGGCCAGGACGCCGAGCAGGGCCAGCACGGCGCCGAACATGCTGGGCGCGGCGGCGGCATGCTGGCCGACCTTGGCCGCGTGGGCGGCGGTGGCGAGGAGGGCCGAGGCGATCAACGCAGTCTCCGGATCCGTTCGCTGGGGCTGACGACGTCGGTGAGGCGCACGCCGAAGCGGTCGTTGATGACGACGACTTCGCCGTGGGCGATGAGGGTGCCGTTGACGAAGACATCCAGGGATTCGCCGGCGCCGCGTTCGAGTTCGACCACCGAGCCCTGGTTGAGCTGCAGCAGGTTGCGGATCGGCAGGCGGGCGCGGCCGACTTCGAGCGACAGGGTGACCGGGACGTCGAGGATGACGTCGAGGTTCAGGTCGGCGCCGGCGTGGCTGTCGTCGGACTGCAGGGTGGTGAACTGCGCCGGTGCCGGTTCGTTGGACTCGAGGATGTCGTTCATTGCGGGTCTTCCTGGATGACGGGAACGCGCGGGCGGGTGCCCGGGGGGTGGGTTGCGGTGATCTTCACGGCGTTCATGCCGTTGGCGACGCCGAACTGGCCGGTGAACACGGGGATGTTCTCGACGCAGACCGGGACCTGGCTGGGCAGGTCGATGGGCAGGATGTCGCCGATCTTCAGGGTGGTCAGGTCGCGCAGGCTCATGCGCTTGGTGGCGAGGACGCTGGAGAGGGTCACTTCGGCGATGTTGAGCTGTTCGCGCAGCATGGTGCCCCAGCTTTCGTCGCGATCGTTGCGGTCGCTCTGGATGCCGGCGTCGAGCAGTTCGCGGATCGGTTCGAGCATGGAGTACGGCAGGGTGACGTGGATGTCGCCGCCACCGCCGTCGAGTTCGACGTGCAGGCGGCAGACCACGACGTATTCGCGGGGGGTGACGATGTTGGCGAAGTGGGGGTTGATTTCGGAGTTGATGTATTCAAACTCGACATCCATCACCGGGGCCCAGGCTTCGCGCAGGTCGGCGAAGGTCTGCTTGAGCAGGAGGTGGATGACGCGCATTTCGGTGGCGGTGAATTCGCGGCCTTCGATGCGGGTGGGGTAGCGTCCGTCGCCGCCGAAGAAGTTGTCGACGATGGCGAACACGAGGGTGGGTTCGAAGACGATCAGGCCGGTGCCGCGCAGGGGCTTGAAGCGGATCAGGTTGAGGTTGGTGGGGACGTACAGGGAGTGCATGTAGTCGTTGAACTTGATCAGTTCAATGCCACGCACGGACAGTTCGGCGGACCGGCGGATGAGGTTGAACAGGCCGATGCGCCAGAGACGGGCGAAGCGTTCGTTGACCATCTCCAGGGTCGGCATGCGGCCACGGATGATGCGGTCCTGGCTGGCGAAGTCGTAGTTGCGGGCTTCGCCGGGGGCGATGGTGTCGACTTCGGTTTCGACGGCGCCGGAGTCGACGCCGTGCAGCAGGGCATCGATTTCGTCCTGGGAGAGCAGGTCGTTCATGGGGTGCCCTTACTGGGTGACGAAGCTGGTGAACAGCAGTTCGTCGACGCCCTTGCTGCCGGTTTCGGCCTTCAGCAGTTTCTGCACTTCGGCGAGGGAGTCGGCCTGGAGCTTTTCCTTGCCGGCGCGGTCGGCGATCTGGGCCGGTTCGACCTGGGAGAAGAGCATCAGCAGCTTGGCGCGGATGGCGGGGGCGTGGAGCTTGATGGCTTCGAGGGCGGCGGGGTCGCGGGTCATGAGCTGGACTTCGACCTGCAGGTAGCGGGGGCCGTCGAAGCTGCTGCTGAGGTTGACGACGAACGGCGGTTCGAGGCCGAAGTACTGGGCGGGGGCGGGCACGGCCGATTTGGCGGCGGCGGCCTTGGCCGGGGTCTTCTCGTCGTGGGACTGGGTGAAGTACCACACGCCGCCACCGGCGGCGCCAGCGGCGACGACGGCGATCAGGGCGGTGACCAGGAGCGGGCTGCGCGGCTTGGCGGCCTTGTCCTTGTCGGTGGATTTCTTGGTTTTGTCAGCGGCTGCGGCCACGAGGGGAAGCTCCATAGGATTGCTTCCTGGCTACATGCAAACGCTGTGCCGAACCCCGACGGTTTTTCGTTGCCGGGAATTTGACGGGGTGTTTTGTGACCTATGTCGTCAACGTCAACGTCAACGTCAACGTCAACGTCAACTTCAAAGGCCTCGGCTCTGCGTTGCCTTCTGGCTTGGCGGGGCGGTATGGGTTCGTGGGGGACGCCGTGAATACGTCCATGTAGGCTTGGTCGCCGCATCCATGCGGCTCACACCCCCACAAACCCACACCGCCCCACCTTTGACAGTGTGTCATTGACGGCAGGTAAGAGCGGTAGGGCCCGACCGTTGGTCGGGCCGGCTTTACGCGTATGCGTCGACCAACCCACGTTGACGCATCAACTGCGCGGGCGACACGATGGTTTCGGCCATGGCCAGGTCGCTTTCGCTGCCGTCGTGTGCCGGATTGCCACTCCCGTTCTTCCCATCCTGCGCGGTCTGCTGGTGTCCCACATCGGCGTTACCCAGCTGGAAGCCCTGGTCGTTCAGCATTTCGCGTAGGCGCGGGATGCTGGATTCGAGGGCGTGGCGGACGTCGGCGTGGGCGCTGCTGAAGGTGGCGTGGACCTTGTCGCCGTCCATCTGCAGGCGCACTTCGATCAGGCCGAGGTCGTGCGGGGTGACCTTGATGGTGGCGTGGCCGATCTTCTGGTCGGCCAGCCAGCCGATGCGGGCGCTCATGGCGTCGTCGAAGTCGTCGCCGCCGATGTGCGGGGTGGCGGTCGGCTCGCCCTGGAACGGGGTGCTGGCGGTGGCGGCGGCCTTGAGCTCGGCGGCGGCGTTCAGGGCGTGCAGGAACGGGGTGGTGGGGGCGTCGGCGTCCCCGGCTGCGTTGGCGATGGCGTCGGCCAGGGTGTCCGGCACGGCGGTGTCTTCGCTGACCAGGGCATCTGCTGGCAGGGCAAGCGGCGCGGGCGTGCTCGCGCCGCTGTTGGCGTTGACGCCGGGCAATGCGGGTGCGGTCAGCGCGTTGGCGGGCGCGGCCTGCGCGACGGGCAGGGCCGGGGCGGCGTTGGCCAGGGCGGTGTCTGCATTGGCGGCGGGTGCGGCCATGACGGTGACGGCTTCGACGCCGGCCAGGGCCAGGCCGGCCAGGCCGAGCGGCGGCCAGGGGGCGGTGTCGGTGTCGTCGGTGGGGTCGCTGCTGGTCGGCTTGTCGGTAGCGGCCGTGGCCGGCGTGGCGGCGGGGTCGCTGGCCTCGCTGGGGGCGTCGGCGGCGGGGCGGCGAGTGGCGTCGCCTAGGCTGCTGCTGGCGTTGTCGGGGGTGTGCTTGTCGGCGGCGCCTTTGGCGGGCGCGTCCTTGTTGCCACCGTCGGCCTTGAGCAGGGCGTCAAAGTCCCGACGGTCGCTGCCGGCGCCAGTGGCGTTGCTGCGTGGGCTGGGGGTGGTGGGGCTGGCGCTGCTGCTGGCAGCGGTGCCGAGGCTGCTGCCGGGCAGGCTGGGGGGCATCACGGGGCGTCTCCGGTGTCGGTGTCGGCGGCGCGCGCCAGGCGGCTGCGACGGGCGCCGATTTCGTCCATCTCGCGCTGGTCGCGGCGGTCGACCAGGACTTTTTCCTGGGCGCGATAGCTGGCGGCGAGCTGTTCGAGCACGGCCTTGTCGCGGCTGGCGAGGATCAGGCGGGCGCGTTCGGCTTCGACTTTCTCGCGGTTGTTGTCCACGGTCTGGCGCTGCTGGGCGACGGCGGTGTCGAGGCGGTCGAGGAAGGCGCGGCGGTTGAGCAGCTGGGCCGGGCTGGTCGCGGCCATCTGCGCACTGGCGTACTCCTCGGCGTAGCGGCGCAGTTCGTCCAGGCGCGACAGGTGGGTGTCGAGCACGCGCTGGCGCTCGGCGAGGTCGCGGGCGACTTCGTCTTCGTGGTCCTGGGCCCGCTTGAGCAGGGGATCGATGCGCTTGGATTGCATGGCTTAGCCCTCAGGTTCCACCAGGCGCTTGAGCGCGGCCTGGCTGTGCGGCAGGTCGGCCGCCTTGCCGACGTCCTGGCCGAGGAAGTCGACGATGTCCGACCAGCGTTCCAGTGCTTCGTCGGTGGCCGGATCGTTGCCGCGCTGGTAGGCGCCGATGGCGATCAGGTCGCGGTTGCTGGAGTAGGCCGAGACCAGGCGCTTGAGCTTGCGGATGCGCAGGCGCCAGGGTTCGTCGGCGATTTCGGTGACCACGCGGCTGACCGAGGATTCGACGTCGATGGCCGGGTACAGGCCGCTGTCGGCGACCCGGCGCGAGAGCAGGATGTGGCCGTCGAGGATGGCGCGGGCGGCGTCGGCGATGGGGTCCTGCGGGTCGTCGCCTTCGGTCAGCACGGTGTAGAAGGCGGTGATGGAACCGCGGCCCTTGGCGCCGTTGCCGGCGCGTTCGACCAGGGCCGGCAGTTTGGCGAACACCGAGGGCGGGTAGCCGCGGGTGGTCGGCGGCTCGCCCACCGACAGGCCGATTTCGCGCTGGGCCTGGGCGAAGCGGGTCAGCGAATCCATCAGCAGCAGGACGTTCAGGCCCTGGTCGCGGAACCACTCGGCGATGGCGGTGGCGCGGTAGGCGCCGTGCAGGCGGGCCAGCGGCGGACGGTCGGCCGGGCTGGCCACGACCACGGCGCGGCGCAGGCCTTCTTCGCCCAGGGTGCTTTCGACGAAGTCGCGCACTTCGCGGCCGCGTTCGCCGATCAGGCCGACCACGATCACGTCGGCGGCGGTGTAGCGGGTCATCATGCCGAGCAGGGTGGACTTGCCGACGCCGGAGCCGGCGAACAGGCCCACGCGCTGGCCGCGACCGATCGGCAGCAGGGCGTTGATGGCGCGCACGCCGACATCCAGCGGCTGGGTGATCGGTTCGCGGGCCAGCGGGTTGATCGCCACGCCGGCCATGCCGACGGTGCCTTCGGCGCGGATCGGGCCCTTGCCGTCCAGCGGCACGCCGTCGCTGTCGATGACGCGGCCGAGCAGGCCCTCGCCGACTTCGACGCCGCCGCGACCCAGCGACGGCACCACGCGGGCGTTGGGCAGCAGGCCGTGCAGCTCGGCGCTGGGCATCAGGTAGGTGCGTTCGCCGGCGAAGCCGACCACTTCGGCGTCGACCCAGCCGCCGTCGGCGACTTCGACCCGGCAGCTGGCGCCCATCGGTGATTCGCAGCCGACCGCTTCCAGGGTCAGGCCGACCGCGCGGCGCAGCACGCCTTCGCGGATAAGGCCACGGCCATGTGCGCCGTCGGGCTGGATGCCGTCCAGGCGCGCGGCGAGCCGCAGGTTGCGTGCGGCCGACCAGTCGGCGGCGGGCGAGGGCAGGGGTTCGGGATTCATGCGCTGGCTCCGGATTTGCGCAGCACCGCGTCCAGCGCGCCACGCAGGCGCGCTTCCAGGGTGCCGTCGATACGCACGGCTTCGGCGTGCACGCGCAGGTCGCCGCGGCTCAGGCTCAGGTCGGGGCTGAGGCGCTGGGTCGGGGACAGCTGCAGCAGCGGGGCGAGCGCGGCGATGTCGTCGGGGTGCAGGCGCACTTCCACTTCGCGGTTGGCGCCGCCCACTGCATCGACCGCTTCGCCGACCAGCTGCGCGAGCAGGGCCGGGTCGGCCTGGTAGGCGCGGCCGACCAGGGTGCCGGCGATGCGCACCGCCAGTTCGCCCAGCGCGGCCACCACTTCGTTTTCCAGCCGCACCAGCGGCCGGCTGAAATTGTCGAGGATGCCTTCGATCTGGGCGACCAGGCGGCGCACTTCGGCCTGGCCCTGGGCATGGCCGTCGGCATGGCCCTGGTCGAACCCATCCTTCTGCGCGGCGTCCTGGATCGCCTGGATTTCCTCCAGGGTGGGCAGCTGCAGCAGCGGTTCCGGGTCGTGTTCGGGCACATCGTCGAATGCGTCGAGGTGTTCATCCTCCACTGCGGCCGGGTCGGCCAGCAGGTCCGGGGCAAGCCAGCGTACGGCGGCGGCGTTCACAGCATCGCCTCCGCGTTGCCGCCCAAGGTGACCGTGCCTTCATCGGCCATGCGCTTGACGATGGCAAGGATCTCGCGCTGCGCCGCTTCCACGTCGGACAGCCGCACCGGGCCGCGAGCTTCCATGTCTTCGAGCAGGATCTCGGCCGCGCGCTGGGACATGTTTCGGGTGATCTTGTCGCGCACCTTGATGTCGGCGCCACGCAGGGCCAGGCCGAGGCGCTCGCCGCTGACTTCGCGCAGCACGAGCTGCAGTTCGCGGTCTTCCAGGTCGATCAGGTCGTCGAACACGAACATCTTCTCCTGGATGCGCGCGCTGAGCGGGGCGTCGATGCGCGAGATCTCGCCGAGGATCGCCTGGTCCTGGCCGCTGTCCATGAAGTTCAGGATGTTGGCCGCGCACTGCACGCCGCCGATGTTGGACGACTTCAGGTTCTGGTTACCGGCGAACTGGCGTTCCATGATTTCGTTCAGTTCGTTCAGGGCATTCGGCGGAATGCCGTCCAGGGTGGCGATGCGCAGCAGCACATCGACGCGGGTGCGTTCGGGCAGCAGCTTGAGCGCATCGGCGGCCTGGTCGGTTTCCAGGTGGGCCATCACGATCGCGATGATCTGCGGGTGTTCATTGCGGACCAGGTCGGCAACGGCGCGCGGGTCCATCCACTTCAGCGCGTCCAGGCCGGTGGTGTTGCGGCCGAGCAGGATGCGGTCGATCAGGTTGCCGGCCTTCTCGCTGCCAAGCGCCTGCACCAGCATGTTGCGGATGTAGTCGTCCGAGCCGACGCCCAGCGAGGTCTTGGAGCCCAGTTCGCTGTTGAACTGGTCCATCACCCGCTCGACCTGCTCGCGGGTGATGTCGCTCATGGTGGCCATGGCGATGCCGATCTTCTGCACCTCCTTGGGTTCCATGTGGCGCAGCACGTCGGCGGCTTCCAGTTCGCCCAGCGACAGCAGCAGCACGGCGGCACGCTGCACGCCGCTCAGCGGGGCAGGGGGGGCGGCAGGATCAATCATTGGCCACCCAACCCTTGACCACCTGGGCCACGCGCTTGGAGTCGGTCTTTACGGCTTCACGCGCCATGCGCAGTCGTTCCTCGTAGGAGTCCACCGGCAGGGCCAGCGGCTCCTGCCCTGAAAGGTGCACGCGGTCGCTGCCCAGCGCGGGCAGGCCTTCGCCGTCGTCCACCAGCTGCACGTCGGCGCTGTGCGGCTCCAGGCTGTCGTTGCCCAGCGCCTTCTTCGGGGTGCCGGTGATCGAGCGCAGTGCCGGGCGCAGCACGCCGAACACCAGCGCCAGCACCACGATCGCGCCGAGCAGCAGGCGCAGCCCGTCCTGGACCTGCGGCAGTTCCCACCACTTCGGGCCTTCGACCGGGGTCACTTCGCGCACGAACGGGGCATTCATCACCGACACGGTGTCGCCACGTTCGGCGTCGAAGCCCACCGCCTGCTTGACCAGCGCTTCGACGCGGGTCAGCTCGGCCGCCGACAGCGGCTGCTCGGTGGTCTTGCCGTTGGCGCCGGGGCGCGGCACGTTGTCCAGCAGCACCGCCACCGATACCCGCTTGATGCGGCCGGCCGGCTGGCGGGTGTGCTGCAGGGTGCGGTCCAGCTCGTAGTTGCGGGTGGCGTTGCGAGAGGTCTCGGTCGGGGCGGCGGCCGCGGCGGGGGCAGCGGCGGCAGCGCCCGGCGGGGTGTTGCTGGCCGCGCCCGGCACGCCCTGCGGACCTTGGGTGCTGGTGCTGTTTTCGCTGGTCTGCTCGCTGCGGATCTTCTGCGGCTCGCCGTTGTACAGCTCGCGGGCTTCTTCGATCACCGAGAAGTCCATGTCCACGCTCACTTCCGGGTTGACCCGGCCGGGGCCGGTCATCGGCTCGAGCAGTTCGCGGATGCGCTGGTTGAACGAGGTTTCCTGGCGACGCACCTGTTCGAACTGCGCGGCATTCATCGCCGCGTCGCTGTTCGGGTCGGACACGCTGAGCATGCGCCCGCTCTGGTCGACCACGGTGACCCGCTCCGGGGCCAGGTCGGGGATGCTGGCCGCGACCATGTGCACGATGGCGTCGATCTGGCCGCGTTCGAGCTGCTGGCCGCCACGCAGTTCCAGCACCACCGAGGCGCTGGCCACGTCGCGCTGGCGGGTGAAGGCGCTCGGCTTGGGAATGGCCAGGTGCACGCGCGAATCGCGCACCGGGCGCAGGGTGTTGATGGTGCGCGACAGCTCGGTTTCCAGCGAATGCTGGTAGCGCGCGTTCTCCATGAACTGGCTGACGCCGAAGCCGGGATCGCGTTCCATCAGCTCGAATCCGAGCCGGCCGCTGTCGGTCAGGCCGGACCCGGCAAGCTTCAGGCGCGCGTCGTGCAGGTTCTTCTCCGGCACGGTGATGCCACCGGTCGCCGGGTCCAGTTCGAACGGAATCTGGGCGGCGCGAAGCAGGTCGGTGGCTTCGGCGGTGGCCTTCTGGTCCAGCCCGGTATACAGCGGCACCATGCCCGGCTTCTGCGACCAGAAGAACACGAACAGGCCTGCCGCAACGGCCACGGCGATCATCGCCATCAGGCCGAGCCGACGGGTGATCTGCAGGCTTTGCAGCCGGTCGAACCACTGGCCCGCCTTTTCGGCGTTCAGGGATTCCTTGGTGAGCGACAGGGCCATGCGGTTCTATCCTTACAGCGGCATGTTCATCACGTCCTGGTAAGCCTGGACGAGACGGTTGCGGACTTCCACGGTGGCGCGGAAGGCGATCTGGGACTGCTGGGAGGCGACCATGACCTTGGCCAGGTCGGCGCCGGGTTCGCCCAGTTCGAAAGCGCGGGCGAGGGCGCCGGATTTCTGCTGCGCTTCGTTGACCCCGGCAATCGCGCCGCGCAGGGTGTCGGTGAAGCTCGGGCCCTGCACGTCCTGCGGGGCGACCAGGCCCTTCAGCGCGTTGGTCTGCGGGCTCTCGGCGAGCGGGCTGACCGGCTGCCCGACCTGGGTCTGGTAGCTGCGGATCTGGGAAAGGATCGAGGTGACGGAGTGTGACATCTGGAACGTTCCGGCTGATTGGGGGATCTCGAGTGATGACGTTGCAAGCCTCGTGCCGAAACGGCTGAGTGGTTCAGCGATGTGGTGATGGCGGGCCGCATTGACCCGCTGCGCAATCGATTACACACCGGGCGTGACGGAAAGCCGCTGCGTCGGTGCGCCGCCGGGCTGCCGCCGGAACCCCGGCGTCGGGAAACCGACACCTGGCCGGTGGCGCGGGTCGCGTGCTGTTCCTCCGCGCACCGCCGGTCATGGCGTGGGCCGGCCAACGGCGGGCGCTACCGGAGACAAAGACGCCCGGGCTGGCCGGGCGTCGGAAACGTTGATGCGGCGCAGCGCTACCAGCTCACGCCACCGCCGACCGCCCAGGAACTTTCATCGCCGCTGCGCGCATAGCCTACCGACCCGGTGAAATGCTGGTTGAACTTCCGGCGGAAGGTGGCGGCGACGGCGCGCTCGCCCTCTGACCCACCAACGCCGGCGCCCAGGTAGTTTTCCCCGGGTTCGGGTGTGACGCTGCTCTGGACCAGCGCGGCGGACATTGCCGCCTGCCGGCTGATCCGCCGATCCATCGTGCGCAAGGCATTGTCCATGCCATCGAGCCGCGCGTTGACGTTGGCGAACTGGTCGCCGACCTGGGCGCGGAACTGTTCCAGCGCGGCTGCGGCACCGCTGGCCATTCCGCCGATCTGGTCGACCTGCTGGTCGGTGTAGGTGTTGGCCGCCGTCAACGTATCGCCGGCTACCTGGTCGGCGTAGGTATTGGCTTCCACCAGCGTGGCGTCGGCCTGCTCGTCGGTGTAGGTGTTGGCGGCGTTGAGCGTGGTGGCTGCGGTGTCGTTGAGCTGGCTGACATTCACCCCGTCGGTGCCTGCGGTGCCGGCACTGACATTGGTGATGCGACGCTCTGCGCCAGCCGCGCCCATCGATACGGTGTCGTCCTGGTCGGCGACAGAGTTGGCGCCCACCGCGACCGAATTGTTTCCCGTTGCCGCGCTGTTGAACCCGACGGCAGTGGTGGCGTCACCGCTGCTGGTGGCGCTTCGGCCCAATGCGGTGGTGAATTCGCCGGAGGCATTGGACAGGCCGCCGACCGCAACCGCGTTGCCGCCGGCGGCACTGCTGTCGGTGCCGAAGGCCGTGCCGAGCCCTCCGCTCGCCGTCGCGCCGTCACCGCAGGCGAAGGCGCTGCCGCCGGTCGCGGTCGGCGCGGTGCCGCCGGTCTGGTTGCAGACCGACTGGGCCAGTACAGGAGAAGCTGCTGACAGGAATACGCCCAACGCAGCGGCGGTGACGAGGAGAGAGCGGGTGGAGGTCGCGCGCGAAACACCACGCAGTGCAATGCGATACCAGGAACGATCCATGGCGGAGATCCTCGGGTGGCAGCGCGCCCGCCGGGGCAATGCCGGTCAGGCGATCTGCATGAATCCCCCGATTCCCCGTACGCGTCTCCCCCGCATACGGCTGCTGGCGACGCTATGCCCGGTGCCGTCACGAAGAGGTGAAGGCAATGCGTGGCGCCGACCGTTGGTCGGCAACCGCGCAGATGCATCGAGGCCCGGATGTGACCAGACCTTGGGGGTTCCGCCCAGCCACGCAGGGCGTGGCTCTACGTTTCGATCAGCCCGCCAGTTCGGCCTGGTCGCGCTCGATCCCGTACTTGCGCAGTTTCTCCACCAGGGTGGTGCGGCGCAGGCCGAGCAGCTGGGCGGCGTGGGCGACCACGCCCTGGGTACGCTCGAGTGCCTCGTTGATGAGGGTCAGCTCGATGTTGGCCATGTGGTTGCGCAGGTCCAGGCCGGCGTCGGGCAGGGCTGGGGCCTTGTCGGCCGGGGCCGCACCGTTCGCTGCCGCCGCACCCGTTGCCGGGGCGTGGAAGGAGAAGCTGCGCAGGTCCAGGCGCTCGTCGCCGCTGGCGGCCGGTGCGGGTGCGGCCACCGGTGCGGCCACGGCGAAGTCACCGCGGTAACGGGCCGGCAGGTCCTGAACGCGGACGCTGGCACCCGGATGCAGCACGGCCAGGCGCTCGACCAGGTTGGTCAGCTCGCGCACGTTGCCCGGCCATTCGTAGGCGGCCAGGGCCTGCAGAGCTTCGGGGCTGAAACGCACTTCACCGCGGCCGGTGCGGGCCAGCTGCCCGGCGATGGTGGTGACCAGTGCGGGCAGGTCTTCGCTGCGCTCGCGCAGCGCCGGCACGTCGATCGGGAACACGTTGAGGCGGTAGAACAGGTCTTCGCGGAACTTGCCGTCGGCGATGCGCGATTCCAGGTCGCGGTGGGTTGCGGCGATCACCCGCACGTTGCAGCGGATGGTCTGGTTGCCGCCGACGCGCTCGAAACTGCGCTCCTGCAGCACGCGCAGCAGCTTGACCTGCATCGGCAGGCTCATGTCGCCGATTTCGTCCAGCAGCAGGGTGCCGCCCTCGGCCATTTCGAAACGGCCCTTGCGCGCGCTGAGTGCGCCGGTGAAGGCGCCTTTTTCGTGACCGAACAGTTCGCTTTCGAGCAGGTCGGCCGGAATGGCGCCGCAGTTGATGGCCACGAACGGGCCATCGCGGCGCGGCGAGCGCTGGTGGATCGAGCGCGACACCACTTCCTTGCCGGTGCCCGATTCGCCCAGCACCAACACCGTGGTGTCGAAGGCAGCCACCTGTTCGATCATCTGGCGCAACGCGCTTACCGCCGCGCCGTCGCCGGTGGGTCCCTGGTCCTGCACGGCACCGGCCTGGTGTTCGGCATCCAGCCGCTTCAGGCTGGCACGACGCAGCAGCGCTTCCATCTGCGCATGGCGCAGCGGCGCTTCCAGCGGCCAGACATTGGCTTCATGCAGGCCGTGGCGCTGGGCAAAGCTGCCGACATCGCCATCGATCAGCATCACCGGCGGCGGCAGTGCGCCCTGGCCGGCCCAGGCGAACAGCGCTTCGCTGCGCGGTCCGGGTTCCAGCCCGCCGATGATCACCGCCATCCAGTCAGTGGCGCGGTGGCGGGTGGTATCGAAGTCGGCCGCGTCGGCAACCCAGCGCGGGTTGAAGTCCATGAATTCCAGCAGGCTGACGGTGCGTTCGGCGCGCACGGCGTCGTTGTCCAGCACCAGGATGCGCGATTCGCTCATGGCGTGGCCTCCTTCAAGCCTTCCAGAATCGGCATGACCTCCTGGATGTAGGACAACTTGCTGACGAAGTTGTTGGCCCCGGCACGCAGCGCATGGTCGCGGTGTTCGGCGTCGTCGAAATGGCTGGCGATGACGATATACGGCGCATCGTCCTGGCTCTTGATCAGCCGCGTGGCCTGCAGCCCGCCCATTTCCGGCATGGCCAGGTCCATCAGCACCACCTGCGGGCGCAGCGCCTCGGAGCGCTCGATGGCCTCCAGGCCGTTACCGGCGCTGCCGACCACGTCCAGCCAGTCGACCTTGCGGAAGTGGCGCATGGCGGCGTTGATGAAGCCTTCGTGGTCGTCCACCAGCAATACGGTGAGCTTGTTCATGTCGTGTACTTCCTCAGCCCACCCGGGCCAGTAGCGGGGTGCGGGCACTGTGCCGGCGGCGTTCACGGGCCGGCGCGATGTCCAGTTGTTCGCGGTATTTTGCAACGGTTCGGCGGGCAATATTCACCCCTTGGCGTGACAGAAGTCCCGCAATCGCCTCATCGGCGAGCGGCTTGCCGGCCGGTTCGGCGTCGATCAGGCGCCGCACCATGGCCTTCACGGCCTGCCCGGAGACGCTGGCGCCTTCCAGGCGGACGGCGAAGAAGTGCTTCAGTTCCAGGGTGCCGCGCGGGGTCTGCAGGTACTTGCCGGTGGTGATGCGCGAGACGGTGGACTCGTGCATGCCGATTGCATCGGCGACTTCCTTCAGGGTCAGCGGCGCCATGGCCTCTTCGCCGCGGCTGAGGAACCCGGCCTGGCGCTCGATGATCACCCGGGTGGTACGCAGCAGGGTGTCGTAGCGCATCGACAGGCCACGGGTCAGCCAGCGCGCTTCCTGCAGCATGTCGCGCAGCGGCTGGGCGCTGTCGCCGGCGTCGGCCAGGGCGCTTTCATAGGTGGGGTTGATGCTTAGGCGGCGGCTGGTGGCCGGGTTCAGTGCGACCCGCCACTGGCCGTCGGCGTGCCAGGCGACCACGTCGGGGATGACGGCGCCGGCGGTGTCCGGCAGCAGGCTGTCGCCCGGGCGCGGCTGCAGCGAGAGGATCAGCCGCACCGCTTCGTGGATGTCGGCCACCTCGGCGTCCAGCTGGCGGGCGAGGGCGGGGTAGTCGTGGGCGGCGAGCGCCTCCAGCCCGTGGTCCAGCACGCGCAGGGCAAGATGCCGGGCCGGCACGCGGCCCTGCAGGGCGCGCAGCTGCACCGACAGGCATTCGTGCAGGTCACGCGCGGCCAGGCCGGCCGGGTCGCCGTGCAGGATCTGCTGGCGTACCGCTTCCACGCCGGCGGCGTCGACGTCGCAGTGGGCGCTGGCGAGCAGGGTGAGCTGGTCCAGCGGGGCATCCAGGTAGCCGGCGTCGTCGCAGTGCTCCAGCCAGAAACGGGCCACCGCCAGCTCGCGTGCGTCCAGTTCCAGCGACAGGCGCTGCAGGGCGCGCAGCTGCGGGTCGCTGGATTCGTCGGCGGCAATGCGCTGCAGGCGGTCGTCGTCGCCGTCGTGCCAGCTGGCACCGGCCACGTCCCACATGGCCGGTTCGGGCAGCTCGTCGAACGCGGCCACTTCCACCGTAGTGCCGGTTTCGGGGGCGGTTGCGGCTTCCGGCGCCGGGGCTTCTTCCAGCTCCAGCAACGGGTTGGTTTCCAGTGCGCGGCGGATTTCCAGCTCCAGCTGCATGCCATCCAGCTGCAGCAGGCGGATCGACTGCAGCAGTTGCGGCGTGAGGTGGAGCTGCTGACCCAGCTGGGTCGACATGGTTGGCTTCATGTGTGTATTCCCCGTCGCACCGACTCCCCGGTGCGTTATGGAACACATCTTGCTTTCGATCCCTCATGGGGGAAATCAGGGGGTTCCTGAGCGGGGTCGTCGAGATCCTGACAGGGTGTAGGGAGATTCCCTACCGTATTCCGGTTTTTTGACGCGGGTGACCGCCGAAAACCGCGTGATCACGTGGCGGGCGACGCTTCGACTGGATCAAAATTCCGACGGAGGCACCGGTGGTGCCAGCCGGGTGTCGGGGAACCGTCGCGGACTACTCCAGTTCGTGCTGGTGCCGGGCCGCCAGCAGCAGCAGGTCGTTGGCGCGGCGACAGCCGAGCGATTCCATCATCCGGGCGCGATGGGTTTCCACCGTCTTGACGCTGATGCCGAGGTCGGCCGCGATTTCCTTGTTGCTTTCGCCCTTGCCGATCTGGCGCAGGATCTCGCGCTGGCGCGGCGACAGCGCGGCCACGCCCACCGGCTTTTCCCGGCCCAGCATCGGCGCCAGCATCTTGGCCGAGATCTGCGGGCTCAGGAACACCTGGCCGGCATGGGCGGCGCGCAGGGCCAGTTCCAGTTCCTGCGGGGCGGCGTCCTTGACCACGAAGCCGACCGCGCCGCGGTCCAGGGCATCGCGCACGTGCACGGCGTCGTCGTGCATGGTCATCATCACCACCCGGGTCCCGGGGGCGCGCACAAGGATGTCGCTGAGCGCTTCCAGCCCGGTGCGGCCGGGCAGGGACAGGTCCATCAGGATCACGTCCGGCGTGTGCAGCAGGGCCATCTGCAGGGCCTGCTCGGCGTTGCTGGCTTCGGCGGCGACCTCGACCTCGGCAAAGCCCTGGAGCAGGCGACTGAGGCCGGCGCGGACCAGGGTGTGATCGTCGACGATGAGAACGCGCACGGGCAGGGTGGTTTGCGAAGGTCAAGAAGTTCTTCACATTACCGGACCCGGCGCCGGGAGCCAAGCGCGAGGCAAAGCCAAGCGCGAGGCAACGCCAAGCGCGGTAGCTCCGACTGTTAGTCGGATTCGGCGTTTGGCGGATAGCCTGCAGCCGGCCAGAGGCCGGCTCCACGTGGGGCGGGCGTTTCGCGGGTCGCCTGGGCCGGCCAACGGCCGGCGCTACCGCGCGCGGCGCGCGTCCGCTACCTGCCGGCGATGCAACCTGAACAGATGGCGTTCCAGCGCCATTTCCAGGCCGTCGCTCATCGGTTCGAAGCGCAGCCAGAGGAAACAGGAGCCGGCCCCGCTGGCCGCTTCGGCCAGGATCGACACCGGCAGGTCGATATGGTCGGGCAGCCAGTCACAGGGCTGCAGGCGGATGACGCCCAGGCTGCCGGCCGCGGCGCCGGTGCGTGCACCGAGCTCGAGGCGGATGCCGCGGCGCGACCAGCGCAGCGGGCGCAGGTCCAGTTCGGGCGTGCTGTGCCGGACCAGTCGGCCCAGCAGCACCATGGCCAGGTCCAGCTTGGCTTCCACGCGCTGCAGCTGGGCACTGTCGCCGCGCTCGTCGTGGCTGTCGTCGGCGCGTGCGTCTTCGACCAGGGCGACGCTGCGCAGCAGGGTCTCGGCGCTGCCCGGGCGGATCACCGCGCTGCCCAGGCGGAATTCGGCCGGCAGCGCGAGTTCGCAGCTCAGCGTCTCATCGAACAGCTCGCTTTCAGCCGGGTGATGGATGTCGCTGGGGCGCGGTTCGTTCATGACAGGGATTCGGCGGTGAGGTAGGCGCGCGCGGCGCGGCCGGCGGCAACGCCCTGGCGCAGATGGCGTGCCGCGTCATCGCGCTGCTCGGCCATCATCCGCAGGATGCGCTGCTGGCGGCCTTCGAGCGCGGTCAGGCCGGCCACGTCGGCCAGCGCGTCGGGCTGCGCCAGCCAGGCCCGCTGGTGGCGGTCCAGGTCATCCAGCGATTCACCGGCGGCCAGGTAATCGTCCACGCGCAGGGCGGCTTCCACCGCGTCCAGGTCGGCGTTGAGGCAGGCCAGTGAAAGCCCGGCGTCCATCACAGGGCAACCGCAGCGGGCTGGCGCTGGTCGTGCGGAATGGCATTCCACGCCGCGTCGATCTCGCCCAGCAGTTCCAGCGATTCGCGCAGCGCCTCGGGGTCGTTGTGCAGGTTGGCTTCGGTCAGGCGCTGCATGACGTAATCGTACAGGGCCGACAGGTTGCCGGCGATTTCACCGCCGGCCTCGTGGTCCAGCGAGCCGTTGAGATGGCCGACGATGGCGCAGACCTCGCCGATCGCTTTGCCCTTGCGCGCCTGGTCACCGCCTTCGAGGCAGGCCTGGGCCAGGCGCACGCGTTCAAGCGCACCCGACAGCAGCAGGGCGACCAGCTTGTGCGGGTCGGCATCGATGATCGAGCTCTGCACGCCGACCTTGCGGTACTGCTCGGTGAATTGACGGTTCGAACCGTACATGGATCCTGTCTCCTTCGTGCGGGCCGGGGCGCCTCGCGGTATGCATCGTTGGTACCGATATCGGCCGCGCGCGCGCCCAACTTGAGCGCCTGGCTCAACCCGACAGCTGGCTCAGCTGCTGGCTCAACGCCGAACTGCTCTGGCTGAGCTTGCCCATCAGCGCGTCCAGTGCCAGGAACTGCTTCTTGTAACGCTCCTCGACGCCGGCCATGCGCGTATCCAGCGCCTTGCGGCGCTTGTCGATGTCGGTGAGCGTGGCATTGATGCTCTTGGTGCGGGAGACGAAGGCGCCTTCCTTGCCGACCGTGGTGTTGACGTAACCGTCCACCATGTTGAACAGCTTGGTGGCGGCGCCATCGTCGCCGGTGAAGGCCTGGCGCACCGCGCCGGACTGGTTGACCAGCGCGGCTTCGAACTTGGTGTTGTCCAGCACCAGGCTGCCGTCGGCATTGGGGTAGGCGCGGGTCTGCAGGCCCAGGGTCTTGGGGTCGAGGCCGTTGGCCGCCAGGTCCTTCAGCACGCCGCTCATCATCGAGCGCAGCTGGCTGGCCGCGCCGCGCATCTGCGCGTCGCCGGTCAGCGAGGACGGCTCCTTGTTCTCCACGTCGTACTTGGTCGCGTCGTTGATCGCCGACAGCGCGCCGTTGTAGGCGGTCACGAAGTCCTGCATCACCTTGCGCGCGGCGGCCACGTCGCTGCTGATGGTGACGCTGCTTTCGCCGACCTTCTTCAGGTTCAGGGTCAGCCCCGGCACCACGTCGGTGACGGTGTTTTCGCTGGCCACCACGGCCACGCCGTCGATGGTCAGCTTGGCGTCGGCGGCCGCGGTACGCTCGGACATGCTGGCAGCCAGCGCGGTCAGGTCGGCGTTGCCGCTGCCGGCGCGGAGCTTGATCGCGTTGGCGGTGCCGGACTTTTCCTGGGACAGGGACAGGTACTGGTCATCGCCCGAGGCGATCAGGGTCGCCTGCACGCCCAGGCCACGCGCGGCCTTGTCGATCTTGGTGCGGATCGAAGACAGGGTGTCGTCGGCTTCGACCTGGATCTCCAGCGACTTCATCTTGTCGCCCACGCCCACATCCAGCGTCAGTGTTCCGGCACCGAAGGTCTTGGTCTTGGCTACGGCGGTGTCGGCGATCCATTTGTTGGCCGCTGCCAGCTGGTCGACCTTGACCACGTGGGTGCCGGTGGCCGCTTCGTTGGTGCCGCTGGCGGTCAGGATCTCGTCGGTGCCGGTCTTGGTCACGTTGAACAGGCGCGCGTCGAAGGCGGTGGAGGCCTTGAGCGCCTTCAGCGAGGTGCTGAGCACGTCGAACGCGGACTTGACCGTGCCCACCGCCGACAGCTGCATCTTGGCCTTGGACTGCTGCAGGTTGAGCGCGTTGTCCGCAGGCTTGCGGTCGGCCGCGACCAGGCTGGCCACCATGCCGGAAATATCCAGTCCCGAACCGATGCCGCCGTAACCAAAGTCAGCCACGCTGTTTCTCCTGTCTGTCAACGAAATTAGCGGCCATGGCCGCCGGGTCTTTAGATCAACGTTGATGCAGGAGTTGTGCCAGAGGCAGGGCGCGGAAGATTGGCACGCGCATTGCAGGGCATATAGGGCGGGACGCGGTACGGTCCGGCCAGGGGTCTGTAAAAAACCCTCCCCCAATGCAGGGGAGGGCTCAGGCTACTGAAAAAAGCGGGGGGAGACGAAGCCACCCGGGGAGTTCAGTCAAACTTACAGCGCTGATAACGGTTCGGCCGCAGGGGCGGGCGATGGCCACGGATGCCATGGACATGGCCCGGTCCTGCAAGGGGTTTGCTGCTTCCTGGGGTTTGCCCGCGCCGCCGGCGGAAGAGCCGGCGGCGTGGACGCGTGGCTCAGCGCAGCAGGCTGAGCACGTTCTGCGGCACCTGGTTGGCCTGGGCCAGCATGGCCGTACCGGCCTGCTGCAGGATCTGGGTGCGGGTCAGCTCTGCGGTTTCCTTGGCGAAATCGGTGTCCTTGATGCGGCTGCGCGAGGCGGACAGGTTTTCGGTGGAGGTCTGCAGGTTGGCGACGACCGAGGTGAAGCGGTTCTGCACCGCGCCCAGGTCGGCACGGGTGTTGTTGATCGAGCTCAGCGCCTTGTCGACGATTTCCAGCGCCTGCTGGGCACCGGCAACGGTGTCGATCTTCAGGTCGGACAGGTGCGAAGCGGTGGTGTTGGCGGTGACGTCGGTGGTGGTGACGCCGGCCACCGAGGCGCCCGCGCCGGCCACGGCCAGGTCGGCCAGCTTGGCATCGGCCTTGACCGAGGTCAGGGTGATCTCGCCGGCGATGGCGGCACCGTTGGCATCCACCGCCTGCGCGGCGAGCAGACCGGTCTCACCCAGCTTGCTGCTGATGGCGGCGGTGATCGCCTTCACTGCGTTGGCCTGGTTGGCCGCATCGGCGCCGGCCACGTAGTCGAACTTCACATCGCCCAACGCTATGCCGCCGACCGTCATCGCACCGATCGTGCCGCTGGCCAGATCGGCCCCGTCCACTTCGATCTTGCCGGCGGTGGCGAAGGTCGCCGCGCCGAGCGCGCTGGCCTTGGCATTGACCACCTTGTCGATGGCGATGGCCTGGCCTGCGTTGGCACCGACCTGGAACAGCTGGCTGGAGAACGAACCGTCCAGCAGCTTGGTGCCGTTGAAGTCCGACTGCTTGGCGACGCGGTCGATTTCGCTGACCAGCTGGGTCACTTCGGCCTGCAGCGCCTTGCGGTCGCTGGCCGAGTTGGTGGCATTGGAGGACTGCACCGCCAGTTCACGCACGCGCTGCAGGTTGTTGCCGATTTCGCTCAGCGAGCCTTCGGCGACCTGGGCCAGCGAGATGCCGTCGTTGGCATTGCGGATGGCCACGTCGGTACCGCGGATCTGGGTACCGAAGCGCTCGGAGATGGCCAGGCCGGCGGCGTCGTCCTTGGCGCTGTTAATGCGCGAACCCGAGGACAGGCGCTGGATGGTGGTGGCCAGGGAGCTGCCGCTGGTGCTCAGGTTGCGCTGAGCGTTGAGCGACATCGTATTGGTGTTGATCACTTGTGCCATGGATATTCCTTCGGTAAAGCATGAAACGTGCGGCGGTGAAAGCGGCGCCGGTTTCCCGGCGCCTTCGGGTCAGACGCGATCAGCGCAGCAGGCTGAGCACGTTCTGCGGCACCTGGTTGGCCTGGGCCAGCATCGCCGTACCGGCCTGCTGCAGGATCTGGGTGCGGGTCAGCTCTGCGGTTTCCTTGGCGAAGTCCGTGTCCTTGATGCGGCTGCGTGAGGCGGACAGGTTTTCGGTGGAGGTCTGCAGGTTGGCGACGACCGAGGTGAAGCGGTTCTGCACGGCGCCCAGATCGGCGCGGGTGCTGTTGATCGCGCCCAGGGCCTTGTCGACGATTTCCAGCGCCTGCTGTGCACCCTTGACGCTGTCGATGTTCACATCGCTCAGCATCTTGCCGGCCGGTGCCGGGGTGGTCGCGGTCGGTGCGGTCGAATTGAAGCCGGTGATGCCCGCGCTGGTGCCGGCGGTCACGGTCATCGCGGTGAAGGCACCGGCCGAGTTGACGCTTTCCTTGACCGAGGTCAGGTTGATCTTGCCGGCGGTCGCATCGACTTCGGCCAGCACGCCGGTTTCGCCGATCTTGGCATTGATCGCGGTGGTGACTGCAGCCACCAGGGCCTTCTGGTCATCGGCCTGCACGCCGGTCGAGACCACTTCGACCTTGTCGATCGACACGGCTGCGGCCAGGCTGCCGCCGCCGATCTTCAGGCCATCGAAGGAAATCGTGGTGCCCTTGTTGGCGGCGGTCACGGTGCCGGCGGCAATGGTGATCGAGTTGGCGTCGAAGGTGGCGTTGCCCAGGGCGTTGGCCTTGGCATTGACCACCTTGTCGATGGCGATGGCCTGGCCGGCATTGGCGCCGACCTGGAACAGCTGGCTGGAGAACGAACCGTCCAGCAGCTTGGTGCCGTTGAAGTCCGACTGCTTGGCGACGCGGTCGATTTCGCTGACCAGCTGGGTCACTTCGGCCTGCAGCGCCTTGCGGTCGCTGGCCGAGTTGGTGGCGTTGGAGGCCTGCACGGCCAGTTCACGCACGCGCTGCAGGTTGTTGCCGATTTCGCTCAGCGAGCCTTCGGCGACCTGGGCCAGCGAAATGCCGTCGTTGGCATTGCGGATGGCCACGTCGGTACCGCGGATCTGGGTGCCGAAGCGCTCGGAGATGGCCAGTCCGGCGGCGTCGTCCTTGGCGCTGTTGATGCGCGAACCCGACGACAGGCGCTGGATGGTGGTGGCCAGGGAGCTGCCGCTGGTGCTCAGGTTGCGCTGAGCGTTGAGCGACATCGTGTTGGTGTTGATGACTTGTGCCATGGGAATTCCTTCAGGCGGGGATGGAACGCGGTAGGTCGGGATCGGCGCCGGTCAGGCCGGCGCCGATGCTGCCGGACGGATCAGCGCAGCAGGCTGAGCACGTTCTGCGGCACCTGGTTGGCCTGGGCCAGCATGGCCGTACCGGCCTGCTGCAGGATCTGGGTACGGGTCAGCTCTGCGGTTTCCTTGGCGAAGTCCGTGTCCTTGATGCGGCTGCGCGAGGCGGACAGGTTCTCGGTGGAGGTCTGCAGGTTGGCGACGACCGAGGTGAAGCGGTTCTGCACCGCACCCAGGTCGGCGCGGGTGCTGTTGATCGAACCCAGCGCCTTGTCGACCACTTCCAGCGCCTGCTGCGCGCCCAGCACCGAGCTGACGTCCAGCTTCTGCGCGTTGCTGGCCGTTGCGGTACCGGCGGTGTACGCGCTGGTGGCGGCGGCAGCAGACCAGTCGTTGGTAGCGGTCTGGTAGTTGCTGCGGGTCAGGGCGATGTCGGCGGCGACCACGGCCTTGCCTTCCTTCACCGAGGACAGCTTCAGGGTGCCGTCGGTGTTGGCTTCGGCGTAGATGCCGGATTCGCCGATCTTGCCGTTGATCGCGGTGGCCACGGCCTTGGCCGCGTCGCCGACGCTGGCGCCGCTCTTCACTTCCACGGTGCCGATGTCAACGCCCATCACGGTGCCGCTGAAGCGTGCGTCGGCGGCGACGGCGCCGATCGCCGCGGTGGCGCCGGTGGCGAAGGTGCTGGTGCCGAGCGAACCGGCGCGGGCGTCCACCACCTTGTCGATGGCGATGGCCTGGCCGGCGTTGGCGCCGACCTGGAACAGCTGGCTGGAGAACGAACCGTCCAGCAGCTTGGTGCCGTTGAAGTCCGACTGCTTGGCGACGCGGTCGATTTCGCTGACCAGCTGGGTCACTTCGGCCTGCAGCGCCTTGCGGTCGCTGGCGGAGTTGGTGGCGTTGGAGGCCTGGACCGCCAGTTCACGCACGCGCTGCAGGTTGTTGCCGATTTCGCTCAGCGAGCCTTCGGCGACCTGGGCCAGCGAGATGCCGTCGTTGGCGTTGCGGATGGCCACGTCGGTGCCACGGATCTGGGTACCGAAGCGCTCGGAGATGGCCAGGCCGGCGGCGTCGTCCTTGGCGCTGTTGATGCGCGAACCCGACGACAGGCGCTGGATGGTGGTGGCCAGGGAGCTGCCGCTGGTGCTCAGGTTGCGCTGAGCATTCAACGACATCGTGTTGGTGTTGATGACTTGTGCCATTAGGAGAGGTCCTTGAGCGGATGCACGTGTATGGGTTCAGACGCTCGAGACGTGCTTCAGGAGCGGCTCATGTCAGCGCTGCAGCAGGCTGAGCACGTTCTGGGGCACCTGGTTGGCCTGGGCCAGCATGGCCGTGCCGGCCTGCTGCAGGATCTGGGTGCGGGTCAGTTCTGCGGTTTCCTTGGCGAAGTCGGTATCGCGGATGCGGCTGCGCGAGGCGGACAGGTTCTCCGAGGAGGTCTGCAGGTTGGCGACAACGGAGGTGAAGCGGTTCTGGATCGCACCGAGGTCGGCGCGCACGCTGTTGACCGATTCCAGCGCCTTGTCGACCACTTCCAGCGCCTTCTGCGCGCCGACGTAGCTCGACACATCCAGGCCCTTGACCACTTCGCCGGTCGCGGTGGCGGCGACGGCACTGGGCGCGGCGGAGGTCGAATCGGCCAGGCTCAGCTGGGTGGCGCCGGTGATGACCAGATCGCGGTCGGCCTGCACCGAGGTGAGCTTCAGGCGGTGGGTGTCCGGGGTGCCGGCGGTGGTGACCACTTCGGCGTAGACACCGGCTTCGCCGATCTGGTTGTTGATCTGGGCGGCGGCGGAGGCGGCGAACTCGGCGGTGGTGGTGCCGCTGATGGTGCCGATGGTGACGCCGTTGATGGTGACGCCGGTCAGGTCGGTGATGGTGGCCACGTCGGCGGTGCTGCTCACCGGCGGGGCGAACTTGGCATTGCCCAGCGAGCTGGCCTTCGCATCGACCACGTTGTTGATGGCGATGGCCTGGCCGGCGTTGGCGCCGACCTGGAACAGCTGGCTGGTGAAGCTGCCGTCCAGCAGCTTGGTGCCGTTGAAGTCGGACTGCTTGGCGACGCGGTCGATTTCGCTGACCAGCTGGGTCACTTCGGCCTGCAGCGCCTTGCGGTCGCTGGCCGAATTGGTGGCGTTGGAGGCCTGGACCGCCAGTTCACGGACGCGCTGCAGGTTGTTGCCGATCTCGCTCAGCGCGCCTTCGGCGACCTGGGCCAGCGAGATGCCGTCGTTGGCATTGCGGATCGCGACGTCGGTGCCGCGGATCTGGGTGCCGAAGCGCTCGGAGATGGCCAGGCCGGCGGCGTCGTCTTTCGCGCTGTTGATGCGCAGACCGGACGACAGGCGCTGGATGGTGGTAGCGAGCGAGCTGCCGCTGGTGCTCAGGTTGCGCTGAGCGTTGAGCGACATCGTATTGGTGTTGATTACCTGTGCCATGGGTCGTCTCCCTTATTGGAATCCCGGTGCTGGAATGAAACGAAGCGCCGCCGTTTGTTTTTGTTTGGCTGTGTGCTTCGTGGTTGCCAAATGAATAACGGCGCTTTGTCAACAACCTTTAGCCGGAAATTTCATTCAGGTTTCCAGAGGCCCACGACGACCCGGTAGAGCCACGCCCTGCGTGGCTGAACAGCCAACCCCAGGCGCCAGAAACGAAAAAGGCCGCGATGCACAAGCATCGCGGCCTTGGGGGCCCTTCGAAGGGGAAGCGCTGGCTCAGCGCAACACGTTGAACAACGACATCTGCTGCATCTGCGAGAACAAGGTCTGTGCCGCCTGCAGCGCGGTGCTCTCCAGCTGGTACTGGCTGATCGCATCGGCGTAGTCCAGGTCGCGCATCTGCGACAGGGTGCCCTTGAGCGTGACCGTATTCGATTCGCGCATGTCCGCTGCATTGTCCAGCGCCTTGAGCTGGGCGCCGCCGGCCGCGCGTGAGTCGATCATCCGCTCCGAGGCCCGCGCGATGTCGCGCAGGCCGCCCTGCAGCAGGTTCTGCTGCGCCGCCGACTGCGCCGGCGTGCCGGTGTCCATCTTCAGCGAGCCGATCAACCCGTCCAGGGTGCTGAAGATGTCGCGGCTGGTCGCCGCGCCAACCTCGAACCGGTCCCCGGCCGCGGGCACGCCGTCGATATGCAGGCGAACGCCATTGAGCACCAGGTCGTCGCCGGCCTTCATGCTGCCGCTGGACACCACCGCGCCCCCGGCATCCAGCACCTCGTACTGGTCCGCTGCGGTGAAGCGCACGCTGAAGGCCTGACCGTTCCAGCTGTCGCTGCCGTCGCGGGTCACGTTGGTGAGCACGCCGGTACCGGTGTTGGCGCTATGCGCGGCCCCGTCCACATGGCCATCGCCGGTGCCGATGCGCAGGAATATCTCGCTGCCGGGCAGGGCATCCAGCACGTAGGTGTCCGGGCCCACTTCGACCTGGCGCTGGTTCTGGTCGCCGTTGTAGACCACCTTGCCGTCGACCTGGCTGAACGGCGGGCTGCCGTCGGCGGTGCCGCCGAACAGGTAGCGGCCGGTACCGTCGGTGCTGTTGGCCAGGGCCAGCAGGTTGCCGCGGATCGCTTCGATTTCCGTGACCATCGACTGCTTGTCCGACGCCGCCAGCGCCGGATTGTTGGCGTAGACGGTCAGTTCGGTGATGCGGCCCATCATGTCGCCGACCTGGGCCAGCGCGTTTTCCTGCAAACCGAGCCGGTTCTGCACGTTGCCGGCATTGAGTTCCATGCGTTCCAGCGCGGCCAGGGTGCGGTCCAGGCCCACGGCGGCGCCGGAGGCGACCGGGTCGTCCTTGGCGGTGACCAGGCGGCGGCCGGTGGCGATCTGCTGCTCCAGGTGGCTCATCTTGGCCTGCTTGGCCATCATCAGCGACACCGACTGCTGGAACATCATCCCGGTGGAGATGCGGTTGTTCATCGGCTCACGGCTCCGAGGATGGTCTGGAACATGTTGTCCGCGGTGGAAATCAGCTGCGACGCCGCCTGGTAGGCCTGTTGCAGGCGCAGCATGTCGGCGGCTTCCTCATCCAGGTTGACTCCGGACACCGCATCGCGGGCGGACTGGGCCTGGTCGGTGATCACCTGCTGCGCCTGCAGCGAGTAGTCGGCCGAGCGCGCGGCGGCGCCTACCTGGGTGGTCAGCCCGCCCAGCGCACCGCTCAGGGTCACCGTGCCGTCGTTGAAGGCCTTGGCCTGTTCCACCTTGGCCAGCAGCAGGGCGGTGCTGTTGTCCGAAGAACCGGCGGGGGTGGGGCCCATGGTAAAGGTGTCGCCGGCCTTGGGCGCACCGTCGAGCACGAAGCTCCAGCCGTTGGCGCTGATGGTCTGGCCGGCGGTATAGGTGAACGGACCGTTTCCGTCGAGGGTGTACTGGGTGCCGCTGGTGAACACGATCGCCGACGGCGTGCGCAGCGCCGGGTTGGCCGGGTCGGTGACCTTGACCCCGGTGAGCTTGCCGGTGCCGCTGTTGGAGAGCGCCGCGCTGCCCTTTACCGGCGCGGCGGCGGCAATGCGCGAGGTATCGGTGATGGCCACCGACATCGTGCCGGCCACGCCGGCGGTGGGCTGCAGCAGCATGCGGTCGTCGGCGGCCGGGGTGCCGCTCATCACCAGCGCGACGCCATTGATGACCAGCGGGTCGGTGGCGCTGCCGGTGCCGGTCATCGGAATCGCGGCACCGGTGTCGGCGCGGGTGGCCTGCCACTGGCTGCCGTCGAACTTCAGCACCACGTTCTGCCCGTCCAGCTTCGACAGGTCGCCGAAGCTGGCGCTCATGCGCGCGGTGCCGGTGTTGTTGGCGTTGCTGGTGACGCGCGGGCTGCCGATGTTGAAGAAGTCGCCGCCCAGGTTGCCGTACAGGTCCGCGCCCTGGCGGTGCACCTCGTTGAAGCTGCTGGCCAGGCCGATGGCGAGCTTGCCCAGTTCGGCCTGGGTGGGGGTGAGCACCGTCTCGCGGAACTCGAGCAGGCCGCCGATCTGGCCGCCGAGGATCTTCGGGTCCAGGGTCAGCTTCTGGCCCTGGGTTTCCAGTGCCAGCTGGAGGCGCTCGGGCTGGTACGGGTCGGTGACGGTGGTGACCTTGCTCGCCGTGGTGCCCACCACCAGCGGCTGGCCGCCGGCGGTGTAGACGTTCATGAAGCCGCCGTCCTGGATCACCGCGGTGCCGCCGGTGTAGCCGATCAGGTTGGCGACCAGGGCGTCGCGGCGGTCGAGCAGGTCGGGCGCGGCGGTATTGGCGTTGCTGCCGATCGCGCCGTTGAGCTGGGCGATCTCCGCGGCCAGCCGGTTCACTTCGGTGGCGCCGGCGATCAGCCCGTTGTTGACCTCGCCATTGAGGGTGTCGAGCTGGCCGTTGAGCTGCTGGAAGCGGCTGGCCAGGGTCTTGCCGCCGTCGAGCATGTTCTGACGGTCGGAAGTACCCGAGGCATTCGACGACAGGCCGCTGACGGTGTCGAAGAAGTTCGACCACACCCCCGACACATTGGTGGCGGTGTCGGAGAACATCGCGTCCACCCGGTCGGCCATGCTCGAAAGCTGCTTCAGTCGCGCCAGCTCACCGCTGCTGTCGAGCAGGCGCGAGATCGCCAGCTGGTCGGCCACGCGGCGCACGTCGGTAATGCGGGTGCCGTTGCCGATATCGCCATAGCCCAGGTTCTGCGGGCTGGCGGTGGCGAAGTCCACTTTCTGCCGGCTGTAGCCGGGGGTGTTGATGTTGGCGACGTTATGGCTGGTCGTGGCCAGGGCGCGCTGGAAGGCGAGCAGGGCGCTGGAGCCGGTGGAAAGTACGGACATGGGTTACCTCAACGACGGATTGCCCCCAGCCCGGCCGGGCTGGCGGTGCTGGCAAAGGTGCGGCCCAGGCGCTGGCTGGCGTCGCCCACGGCGGCGATGGCGCGCTCGATGGTCGGGCCGCCGGCGATCGCGGCGATCTTGGCCGCGTAGCGGGGGTCGGTGGCGTAGCCGGCCTTCTGCAGGCCCTGCGCGAAGCCGCGCACGTCGGCGCCGGCCTGCAGCGCGTTCTGGTAGCGCGGGCTGTTCTTCAGCAGTTTCACGTAGTCGGCGAAGCTGTCGCCCACCGAACCATAGGCACGGAAGCTGGCGGTTTCGTTGCGGCGCACGCCATCCACGTATTCGTGGGTACCGCTGGTGGCGCGCTCGCCGCTCCATCCACTGGCCTTGATCCCGAACAGGTTGTGCGAGCTGCCGCCGCCATTGCGCTGCACCAGTTTGCGGCCCCAGCCGGTCTCCAGTGCGGCCTGCGCGACCAGCGCCTTGGCATCCACGCCCAGTTCGCGGGCGGCCTGCTGCGCGTGCCCCCAGATGCTGGCGACGAAGCCTTCCGGCGTGTGCGGGCCGAGCTGCGCCGCTGCGGTGCTGGCGGCCAGGGTATCGACCGCGCCGGGCGCGGCGCCAGGCCGGCCGACATCGCGCCAACGGTCATCGGCCATCGCCCAGTCGGCGCTGGCGGTGTCGGTGCCGGTGGCGGCACCGTACGGGGTGTGGCCGCCGATCGCCTCATGCATCTGGCTGCTTTCGCGGCCGGCGATCAGGTCCAGGGCGCGCTCCATCGGCTGCAGCACGGCCGACGCCGCGCCGCCCGCCATTTTCTGCAGGAGGGCGACCTCGTCGGTGCCGGCGGCGGTGACCTCGGCGGCGGGCAGCGCCATCGGCGCGGCGCTGGGCGCATGCAGCCGGTACGCACGCAGCGCCGCAGCGGGATCGAGCCGGGTATCGGTCGGCTTGGCGCTCTCGCCTTCGCCACCGCCGAGCTGGCGCGAAATCATCGCCGACAGGCCCAGGCCACGCCCGCGGGTCATCGCTTCGGCGATCTTCTGGTCGTACATGTCGCGGAACATGGTGTTCTCGCCCGGCAGCAGCGAATCGCCGAAGCTGGCATCGCGCATGCTCTTGACCAGCATCTGTGCGAACTGGCCTTCCAGCTGGCGCGCGACCTTGTCGACCTTCGCCGGGCTGTTGGCCTGGGCCGGATTGAGTTCCAGCGACGGTTGGATGCGCATCAGATCACCTCGAGTTCGGCACTGAGCGCGCCGGCCTGCTTGAGCGCCTCCAGGATCGCGATCAGGTCGCCCGGTGCGGCGCCCACGGCGTTGACCGCGTGCACGATCTCGTCGAGCGTGGTGCCGCCGTTGAACTTGAACATGCGGCTGCCGTCGTTGGTCGCGGTAATCGTGGACTGCGGCGTGGCCACGGTCTGGCCGCCGGCGAAGGCGTTGGGCTGGCTGACGTTGGTGTTTTCGTTGATGGTCACGGTGAGCGAGCCGTGCGAGATCGCGGCCGCGCCGACCCGGACCTGCGCGCCGATCACCACGGTGCCGGTGCGCGAATTGACCACCACCTTGGCCGGCGCGCTGCCGGGGGTGAGTTCGAGGTTTTCGATACGCGCCAGCAGGCCGATGCGGGCCCCGGGGTCGCTGGGCGAGCGCACCGCCACGGTGACGCCGTCGACCGCGCGCGCGACGCCCTCGCCGAAGGCGTTGTTGAGCGCGGCGACCATCCGCGAGACGGTGGTGAAGTCGTTCTGGTGCAGGTTGAGGGTGATGTCGCCGCCTGCGCTGAACACGTCGGGCAGGGCGCGCTCGACGGTGGCGCCGTTGGGAATGCGGCCCACGCTGGGCACGTTCACCGACACCCGCGAACCGTCCTTGCCCTGCGCGCCGAAACCGCCCACCACCAGGTTGCCCTGGGCGATGGCGTAGACCTGGCCGTCGGCACCGCGCAGCGGCGCCATCAGCAGCGAGCCGCCGCGCAGCGACACTGCGTTGCCGACCGACGACACGGTGATGTCGATCGGCTGGCCCGGCTTGGCGAACGGCGGCAGCTCGGCGTGGATCGCCACCGCAGCCACGTTCTTCAACTGCGGGTTGACGTTGGCCGGCACGTTCACGCCCAGCTCGCCGAGCAGGTTCTTCAGGCTCTGAACGGTGAACGGCGCCTGGCTGGTGCGGTCGCCGCTGCCGTCCAGGCCCACCACCAGCCCGTAGCCGACCAGCGCATTGCCACGCACGCCGCCCACCTGCGCCAGGTCCTTGATCCGCTCAGCCGAGGCAGGCGCAATGCAGAAAAGGGAGATGAGAACGGCGTAGAGCGGGGCTCTGCCCCGCTGCGGAAAAATGATCGACATGATGCTCTTCATACCCACCTCAGAACGGCACCAGCGCCGAGTTGAAGAACCGGCTCAACCAGCCCATCGCATTGGACTGGGCCACGGGACCGCGACCGCCGTAGACGATGCGCGCATCGGCCACCCGGCTGGAGGCAATGGTGTTGTCGGGATTGATATCCGCCGCGCGCACGATGCCCTGCACCTGCACCAGTTCATCGCCCTGGTTCAGGCGCAGGTTCTTGGCGCCCTGCACGACCAGGTTCCCGTTCGGCAGGCGCTGCATCACGGTGACGGTCACGCTGCCCTGCAGCCGGTTGCTCTGCGCGCTGCTGCCCTTGCCGGTGAAGTCGCGCGAACCCGCCGCGGTGGCGCTCAGGATGTCCTTGCCGCCCAGGGTGACCGGCGCGCCGAACAGGGTCGGGGTCCCCAGCGCCAGGTTGGATTCCTTGTCGGTGCTGGTGTTGGCGGTGGTCTGCGCGGTGGTGCTTTCGGTCAGGGTGATGGTCAGCAGGTCGCCGACGTCACGGGCGCGGCGGTCCGAATACAGCTGCAGGCCCGGGCCGGCGGCGTAGATGGCGCCGGCAGTGGCCGGTGCGCTCGGGGCGACGACGGGAACCACCGGAGCCATGGCCGGGTACGGCCGGACGTCGCCGGCGATCACGCAGCCGCCGAGCAGGGCGACCACGCTGGCGGCGGAAAGCAGGCGAAGGGCAGGGGTGAGAGGCAGCATGGCGGGGTCCCGGATCAAACCGATCAGACGTTGTTGTTGAGGTAACCGAGCATGGCGTCGGTGGTGGAAATGGCCTTGGCGTTCATTTCGTAGGCGCGCTGGGTTTCGATCATCGACACCAGCTCTTCCACGACGTTGACGTTGCTGCCTTCCAGCGCGCCCTGGACCACGCTGCCCAGGCCGTTCAGGCCGGGATTGCCGTTCTGCGCCGGGCCGGACGCGGTGGTTTCGAGGAACAGGTTCTCGCCACGCGCCTGCAGGCCAGCCGGGTTGACGAAGTCGGTCAGGGTCAGCGCGCCGATTTCGACCGATGCGGCGTCATCGGCCATCTTCACGCTGATGGTGCCGTCGGTGCCGATGGTCAGCGACTGCGCGCCTTCGGGAATCTGGATGCCCGGCTGCACCGGATAGCCGCTGTTGGTGACCAGTTCGCCCTGCTGGTTGCGCTGGAACGAGCCGTCACGGGTGTAGGCCGACGAACCGTCGGGCATCTGCACCTCGAAGAAGCCACGACCGTTGACCATCACGTCCAGCGCGCGGCCGGTCTGCTGCTGGCTGCCCTGCTCGAAGTTCTTCGAGGTGGCCACCACGCGCACGCCGGTACCCAGCTGCAGGCCGGTCGGCAGCTGCGTCTGCGCCGACGATGAACCGCCCGGCTGGCGCACCTGCTGGTACAGCAGGTCTTCGAAGCTGGCACGGTCCTGCTTGAAGCCGGTCGTGTTGGTGTTGGCGAGGTTGTTGGACACCACCGACATGCGCGTCTGCTGCGCATCCAGTCCGGTCTTGGCGATCCACAATGCCTGGTTCATGGCGGTGTTCCTGTGTTGGTGCGGGGGGCCACCGGAAGTGGCCGTTGTCCTGGCTCATGCATGGCGCGTGCCACAACCGCGCCAGGATTACGTCGGCGGTGCCGCTCAGCTGCCCAGGCGCAGCAGTGAATTGGCGCTGCGGGCGTTGTCGTCGCCGTGCTTGATCACCTTCACCTGCATTTCGTACTGCCGCTGCAGCTGGATCATCTGCACCAGCGCGCCGGCGGCGTCGACGTTGCTGCCTTCCAGCTGGCCGCTGTCCAGCGACTTGCCCTGGGCCTGCACGAACGGCTGCTGCGGGTCGGTATTGCGCATCAGTCCGTCCAGGCCGCGCTCCAGCCGCGCGTCGTCGGCGGCGACCACGCGCAGGCGGCCGATCACGGCCATGGTCTGCGGGCCTTCGCCCTGCGGGATGATCGAGATGGTGCCGTCGTTGCCGATGTCCATCGCCTGGTGCGGCGGCACCGCGATCGGCGCGCCGTTCTCATCCAGCACCGGGTGGCCGCCGGCGGTCACCAGCTGGCCGTTCGGGGTGATCGACAGCGCGGCGCCCCGCGTATAGGCCTCGCCGCCACCCGTCGGCGCCTGCACGGCGAGCCAGTTGCCCGCGTCCAGCGACAGGTCCAGCGCATTGCCGGTGATGACCTGGGCGCCCTGGCGGCGGTTGAAGCCTGCGTCCACGTGCAGGGCGTCCACGCGCGAGGCGTAACCGGTGCCCTTGATCGGGAAGGCCTCGGTATTGGCGAGGGCCTCCTTGAATCCGGGGGTGTCGGTGTTGGCCAGGTTGTGCGACAGCGTGCCCTGCGCCTGCAGGGAGGCGCGTGCACCGGTCATCGCGACGTAGAGAGCCTTGTCCATCGTGGTATTCCCGCGCTGCTGCGATCAGTGGCTCATCAACGGATGTTGATGATGGTCTGGGTGATCTGGTCCATGGTCGAGACCATCTGCGAGTTGGCCTGGAAGTTGCGCTGCGCGGTGATCATGTTGACCAGCTGTTCGGTCAGGTCGACCGTGGAGGATTCCAGCGAACCGGCCTGGACCTTGCCCAGGTTGGAACTGTCCGGCGCGCCGGTGCGCGGGGTGCCGGAGCTGAAGGTTTCCACCCACAGGTTGTTGCCCTTGGCTTCCAGGCCCTGCGAATTGTTGAAGGTGGTCAGCGCGACCTGGCCCAGCGGCTTGTCGTCGCCGTTGGTGTAGCGCGCATAGACCACGCCTTCCTCGGAGACGGTGATCTCATTGAGCTTGCCGGCGGCGTAGCCGTCCTGCTGGGTATTGCGCAGCGCGAACTTCTCGCCGTACTGGGTAGAACCGGTCACGTCCAGGGTCATCGCCAGGGTGCCGGCGCCAGTGGTCGGGGTGAACGGATCCATCACGATCTGGCCGTTGGCCGGGTTGGTCAGCGCACCGGCGTCGTTGAAGGTCAGCGTGGTCGGCGTGCCTACGGGCTGGCCGTCGACATAGTTGTGGACCTGCCATTCGTTGGCGGTGGCGGTCTTGACGAAGTACGAGGTCTGGGTGTGGCTCACGCCCAGCGAGTCGTACACGGTGATGCCGCCGGTGGACTGGTTGTAGCTGTTGGAGTCGGTCGGGTCGAAGGCGGCCAGGGTCGGCTGCTTGGCGTTGGCCGGCAGGGTAAAGGCCACGTTGACCTTGCCGGTCTGCTTCGGCGGGCTGTCGGTGGTGAGCAGCTGCAGGTCGGTGAGGCGGCCGCTGTCGAAGCCGGTGCCGTCGGCGTTGGGCGCGAATACCTGCAGGCGTGCGCCCTGCGGGTTGGTCACGAAACCGGCCTGGTCGGTCTGGAAGTTGCCGGCGCGCGAGTACACGCGGGCGCCGTTCATGCTCATGGTGAAGAAGCCCTCACCGGAAATGGCCATGTCCAGGCTGCGCCCGGTCTGTTCGTTGTTGCCCTGCGAGAACTGCTGGGCCACGTTGGTCAGGCGCACGCCCGAGCCGACCGCGTTCTTGGACAGGCCGTAGCTGGTGGCCGAGAACAGGTCCGCGAATTCGGCGCGGGATTCCTTGAAGCCGGTGGTGTTGACGTTGGCGATGTTGTTGGCGGTGACGTTGAGGTCGGCGTTGGCGGCATTGATGCCGGACAGCGAAATATTGAAGCCCATGGGGTTCTCCTTGGATGCGTGACGAAGGGACTCAGCTGACGCGCAGCACGTAGTCGATCGGGGCCGTGCCCAGGCCCTTGAGGTTGAGGTACAGGCCGTCCGAACCGACGGTGACGCTCTCCACCGGTGCTTCGACGTAGGTGTTGACCTTGGTCTGGGTGCCGGCGCTGTCGGTATGCGTGGCGGTGATGCTGTAGCTGCCGGCGGCCATGCGGTTGCCGTTGGCGTCCTTGCCGTCCCAGTCGAAGGTGACTTCGCCGGCCTGCTTGGCTTCCACGCTGAGCTGGGTGACCTTGACCCCGTTGGCATCGGTGATGTCCACGGTGACGTAGCCGGCACCTGGCGCGGCGACCATGCCGCTGGCATCGCCTTCGGTTTCCAGCTGCCATTTGGCCGACGGCACCAGCACCTCGTGGCCAACCAGCGCGGCGCCACGCAGGACCTGGTCGCCGGCCATCGATTCCTGGAAACCCTTGACCGTGTTGTTGAGGTCGGTGATGCCCTGCACCTGCGACAGCTGCGCCATCTGCGCCACCATCTGGGTGTTGTCCATCGGCTTGAGCGGATCCTGGTGCTGCAGCTGCTCGGTCATCAGCCGCATGAAATCCGCCTGGTCGAGGGTGTCCTTCTTCTTGGTCGCCGTGCTGTTGGGTGCGTTCAGGCCCAAGGCGCTGTAGATGTCAGTGTTGCCGACGCCGCTGGTGGTGGTCATCTCGGGGTGTCCTGCAATAAGTAGGGTCAGCGACCCATGGTCAGGGTGGCCAGCGCCAGTTCCTTGGCGGTGGTGAGCATCTCCACGCCAGCCTGGTAGTTGCGCGAGGTCGAGATCAGGTTGACCATCTGCGCGACCGGGTCGACGTCGGGCTGGTAGATGTAGCCGTCGCCGTCGGCGAGCGGGTGGCCCGGCTCGTAGCGCTTGATCGGCGCGGCGTCGCTCTGGCTGATTTCCTTGACCTGCACCGTGGTGATGTTCGGGTCGGTGCGGCTGGTGACGGCCTGGAAGATCGGTTCCAGCGGCTTGTACACGGCGTCGGCCGAGCCGGAAATGGTGTCGGCGTTGGACAGGTTGGACGCCAGCGTGCTCATGCGCACGGACTGCGCCTGCAGCGCGGAGCCGGCGATGTCGAAGATGGGCAGGTTGCTCATGGCTTATTGCCCCGTGATCGCGGTGAGCATGGAGCGCACCTTGGATTCGACGAAGCTCAGCGAGGCGCGGTATTCCAGCGCGGCGCGGCCGTAGGCGGCGCGTTCGGCGTCAGGATCGACGGTGTTGCCGTCGATGCTGGGCTGCACGCCTTCCTTGGTGACCTGGAACGGGTTGAGGCCGCCACCGATGGCGTAGTGCTGCTCGCTGGTGGTCTTCATCAGCCCGTTGCTGTCCAGGCCCTGGGCATTGTGCAACGCGGCGTCGAAGTCCAGGTCCTGGGCCTTGTAGCCGGGGGTGTCGGCATTGCTCAGGTTGCTGGCGATCAGCTTCATGCGCTGCTCGCGCAACGGCATGGCCTGGGCGTGGACCCCCAGGTAATCGGAAATCAGGTTGGGCATGGCGCTCTCCCACGGGACGATGTGGGGGAGGCTGCAAGGTGCGTGCCAGAACGGGGACGGTTTGCGTGGGACGCGCATGGCGTGTCTCTACGCGGGTCAAGCCCGAGGCGTAGGGACACGCCATGCGTGTCCACGGGGCCCGTCCGGCATTACGCCGCTTCGGCGACCCTGCGCAGACGGTCCAGCACGAAATCGGCCAGTTCGTGGGGGGAATACTTGGCCACGAAGGCGTTCGCGCCCACCCGCTCGACCATGGCGTTGTTGAACACCCCCGACAGCGAGGTGTGCAGCAGCACGTACAGGCCGGCCAGGCCCGGGTGGCGACGGATTTCCGTCGTCAGGGTATAGCCGTCCATCGCCGGCATCTCGATGTCCGAGATGACCATGGCGTAGCGCTCGGCCGGGTTCTCGCCGGCGGCGTGGATCTGCAGCAGGTGGTCCAGGGCCTGCTTGCCGTCCGAGAGCAGGGTCGCGCCCACCCCCAGCTGGTCCAGCACGCTGCGGATCTGCTGGCGGGCCACGCGCGAGTCGTCCACCACCAGCACCTGCAGCTGCGGCGCGTCGGCGGGAAGCGCCATCAACGGGTCCAGCACCGCCTCACCGCGCACCTGGGCGATATCGGCCAGCACGCTTTCCACGTCGATGACCTGGATCAGCTCGCCCTGGAAGCGGGTCACCGCGGTCAGGTAGCTCGATTCGGCACCCAGTTCCGGCGGCGGGTGGATGTCTTCCACCGCGATGTTGACGATGCGCTCCACACCGCTGACCAGGAAGCCCTGGATCGAACGGTTGAATTCGGTCACCACCAGGTAGCCCGGCGCCTTGTCGGCGTCCGGCTCGCGTTCGGGGTGACCGATCGCCAGGCCCAGGTCCAGCACCGGCACCGAGCGCCCGCGGACGTCGGCCACGCCGGCGAACTGGCCGGGCAGGCCGGGCACCTGGAACAGGTCCGGGCGGCGCAGGACTTCCTGCACCTTGAACACGTTCACGCCAAAAAGCTGGCGCCCGCCGAGGCGGAACAACAGCAGGGCGAGCCGGTTGTGGCCCGCCAGGCGGGTGCGCTGATCGATGCGGTTGAGCAGGTCATGTGACATGGAGACGGTATCGGCGCGCCCGGCATTCCCTTGAGGGCGGTGCGGAACGCGGGTTCGGCACGCCGCTTGCAGGACGCTGCGCATGTGCCTGTCCGTGGAGCCGCCATGCGTATCTATATAGCCATCCTGCTGACCGCCCTGGTCGGACTGGTCCCGCCTGCGGTCCACGCGGCAGGGGCCTGGCAGCCGGTCGACAGCATCCGCGCCGCCGCGTTGTCCACGCTGCCGCAGGGCAGCGAGGGCGATACCACGCTGGACACGGCCCTGCGCCTGCCGGCCTGCGGCCAGGCGCTGCGCGCAGCGCCCACCGGCACCAGCACGGTCGAGGTGAGCTGCCCGGACGCCGGTGGCTGGCGCCTGTTCGTGCCGGTCAAAGTGCGGCGCAACCAGACCGTGCTGATCCTCAATCGCGGCATCGCCGCTGGAGAAACCCTGGGCGCGGCCGATATCACCACTGCGCAACGTGACGTGGCCCGCATCGCCGGTGCCGCCCTGGCCGATCCGGCTGCGGCGGTAGGGCGGGTGGCGCGGCGCACGTTGAGCGCCGGCAGCCTGCTGTCGGCCAACGACCTGGTTGCCCAGCGTCTCATTCGACGTGGAGACAGCGTGGCACTGGTGTCGCGCTATGCCGGGGTCGAGGTCCGCGTGGCGGGCAAGGCGCTGGCCGATGCGGGTGAAAATGAACGCGTGTCGGTCGAGAATCTGTCGTCACGCAAGGTGGTACAGGGTACGGTGGCGGCCTCCGGCGACGTTTTTGTGACGCGCTGACCACTGTGACCGGCAAATTTTCCTAAAGATGGCGGCCCCGGTGCCGTTATCCCTTGTGAACCGTAACTCCCAGGACAAGTCCATGAGCCAGAAAATCGACGGCAACCTGCAGGCGACCGCCCATCTGCGCAGCATTGCGCCGGGCAACAAGCCCAGCGTGAGCACCGATGCCCCGGCGCGCCCGGTGGAAGCAGCCGACAGCCTGCGGCTGACCGGCGAAGCCACCAGCCTGCAGGCCATGCAGCGCGAACTGAGCGCCGCCCCGGCGATCGACGCCGGCCGCGTGCAGGCGGTACGCGAGTCGCTGCAGAACGGCACCTACAAGATCAATCCGGACGCGATCGCCTCGCGCATGCTTGAGCTGGACCAGCAGCTGCAGGGATGAAGCTGGCCATGAGCGAGCCGCTGCAGCGCCTCAGCGATGCCCTGGACGTCGAACGCCAGGCATTGGTGGACCATGACGTGCAGTCGCTGATCCGCGCCACCAGTGCGAAGCTCGAGGCCCTGCGTGCACTGGAGCAGGTGCTGCCGGTGGGGCAGAACGAGCGCCTGCAGGAGCTGGCCGAGCGCAACCGCGCCAATGGCGTACTGCTGTCGCGGCGCCGGCGCGAGGTCAACTGGGCACTGCGCCAGCTGGGCCGCAGCGAAACCGCCTCGGCGTACGACGCCAAGGGCCAGTCCAACACCCTGCACGTGCGCCGCCCCTTGGCAGTGGCGTAGCGCCGGGCTCTGCCCGGCAATCGCAATCCATCCAAGCCGGACGTAGTGCCGGGCTCTGCCCGGCAATCGCAATCCATCCAAGCCGGATATAGTGGGCGCCTGTTCCAACTGCCCCGACGTGACCGTGACCCTGTCGACTACCTTTGTCACCGCACCGCTGCCCCCGCAGCCGGTCCTGCTTGCGCTGTTCGAGCGCATCAACGAAGGCGTGCTCCTGTTCCGCGAAGACGGCACCGTGGCCGTGGCCAATGCCGCCGTACGGGCGATGCTCGGCCAGGCCGAAACCGATGGCGACGCCGAAACGGGCACCGGCCTGGAGCCCGCGCAATGGCTGCGCCAGCTGCTGCCGCCGGACGCGCTGGAACACGCACGCCAGCATGGCCACTGGAACGGCAGCCTGCCGGTCGGTGAGCGCATGGTGATCGTGCACCTGTACGAACAGGAAGATGCCGGTCGCCGCCACTTCCTGGCCCTGTTCCGCCGCATCGAGGGCCAGGAGGACTACGAACGCGAACTGCAGCAGCGCCATGCGGAGCTGCGCCAGGCCTACCTGCGCCTCAACGGCACCCAGGAAAAGCTGCTGCAGTCCGAGAAGATGGCCTCGATCGGCCAGCTGGCCGCCGGCGTGGCGCATGAGATCAACAACCCCATCGGCTACGTGCACTCGAACCTGGGCAGCCTGCAGGAATACCTTCGCAGCCTGTTCACCGTGATCGAAGCCTATGAACGCGCATTGCGCGCGCCGGACCCGAAGGCGCTGATCCCGGAGATCGACGATATCCGCACGCGTTTCGACATCGATTTCATCAGCCGCGACCTCCCGCAGCTGATGGCCGAGTCGCGCGAGGGCATCGAGCGGGTAACGCGGATCGTGCGCGACCTGAAGGATTTCTCGTACTCCGGGCGCGACGAGTCGTGGAAGCTGGTCGACCTGCACGCCGGGCTGGAATCGACCATCAACATCATCTGGAACGAGCTGAAGTACAAAGCCGAGCTGAAGCGCGAATTCGGCCAGCTGCCGCTGGTGGAGTGCCTGCCGTCGGAACTCAACCAGGTGTACATGAACCTGCTGCTCAACGCCGGACACGCCATCGCCGAGCGCGGCACGATCACCGTGCGCACCGGCGTGGAAGGCGAGAACGTGTGGGTGGAATTCGAGGACACCGGCGGCGGCATCTCGCCGGAACTGCGCCAGCGCATCTTCGACCCGTTCTTCACCACCAAGCCGGTCGGCAGCGGCACCGGGCTGGGCCTTTCGATCTCCTACAGCATCATCAACAAGCACCACGGCCGCATCGACCTCGACAGCACCCCGGGCGTGGGGTCGACGTTCCGGTTGGTATTGCCGATCAAACAGCCGCGGTAGAGCGCGGCGACGATCGTTTTCATGCGTCACCGGACGTGGTTGGGTTCCGGGCGGTCGTTTGGGAACCGACCCTACCAGCACATCCCGCATGGCTGCCTGCTTTTCCCCACCGCACACGACCCTGTATGGGGGCGGGCGGCGGGTAGCCCCCGTAGGGACTGTCAAAAACATGGATGTTTTTGACAAGCCTACATGGATGTATTCACGGCGTGTCCCGGAGGGGGCTGCCCGCCGGCCGCCCCTGCACGTAGCATCGAATAGCTGCCTTTCGCCGTAAGCAATCAGACGACTATTCGCCCTCAGGCGCCGACATCGCCGCCGGTTGCGAGGTATTCGCCCGCCGTTGCTCTTCGTGCGTGCGGAATGCCTGGTGGATGTGCTTGCGCAGCTCGTCGTCGTTCCAGGGCTTGGTCAGGAAACGGTAGATCGCGCCGCGGTTGATCGCGTCGGTCACCGTGTTGAGGTCGGTGTAGCCCGACAGCACCAGCCGGATCGTGTCCGGGTACAGCATCTTCACCCGGCCCAGGAACTCGGTGCCGCTCATGTCGCTCATGCGCTGGTCCGACAGGATCACCTGCACATCATTGATCGCCAGCAGGTCGAACGCATCGCGTACGTTGCCTGCCGCCAGGATCCGGTAGCCATCGCGCCGGAACAGCCGCACCAGCGAACGCAGCACGTTCTCCTCGTCGTCCAGCAGCAGCAGCGTACGGTCCGGACGCGTCTCCGCGAAGGCCTCGGGGCGCAGGTAACGGCGGCGCAGCGTCATGCCCGCCGCATCCGCCGACATCGGCTCCCCGAACAGATAGCCCTGGAACACATCGCAGTCGTTGCGGCGCAGGAAGCCCAGCTGTGCCTGCGACTCGACCCCGTTGGCGATCACCGTCATGCCCAGCTGGTGCCCCATCGCAATGATCGCGCGTGCGATCGCCGCCTCGCGGTTGCCCGCCGGCGCACTCTTGATGAAGCTGCGGTCGATCTTCAGCTTGTCCACCGGATAACGTACCAGCGCGCTCAGGCTTGAATCGCCCGTCCCGAAATTGTCCAGGCTCAGGCTGATCCCCTCGTTGCGCAGGTTCACCAGCGTCTCGTGCACGAAATTCACATTGTTGGTCAGCGCGCTTTCGTTGATCTCCAACGTCAGCATGTGCGCCGGCACCCCCGCCGTCTGCATCAACGCCATCACCTCCGCAAAGAAGTTCGGCCGCAGCAGCTGCAACGTGGACACGTTCACCGCAATCGTGAAGTCATCGAACCCCTGGTCGCGCCACAGCCGCGCCTGCTTCAGCGCCCCCTCCAGCACCCACGTGCCGATCTGCACGATGATCCCCAGCCGCTCCGCCGTGCGCATGAAACGCTCCGGCACCAGCATGCCCAGCGTCGGCGACTGCCAGCGCAGCAGCGCCTCCATGCCGACCACGTGGCCATCGCGTGCGCTCACCAGCGGCTGGTAGCGCAGCTTCAGCTCGCCATTGGGAATCGCGTCCACGATCTGCCGCGCGATGATGCTCTCGCTGTGCGCGCTCGACGGCGTGTTCACCGCATGGATGCGCACCGCGTTTCCGCCCTCGCGCGCCGCCTGGTACAGCGCATCTTCGGCGTGGTCGAGCAGGCGCGACGTGTCGGTCGCATGTTCCGGGCACAGGCTCACCCCCAGCTTGCCGGTCATGAACAGCGTGTACGGCAGCACCGACAACGGCAGCTCCAGCTGCTGCCGGATCTCCTCGGCCAGGTCATCCGGCAACGGCATGTCCGCCGCGCGCGGCACCGCCAGCAGGAACTCGTCGCTGCCGTGCCGCCACAGCTTGCCGCGTCCGCGCAGGTGGTGCTGCAGGCGCTGCGCCACCAGCACCAGCGCCTGGTCGCCGACCTCCGCGCTCATGTTCTCATTGACCGACGCGAAATGGTCGATGTCCACGTGCATCAGCATCAGCGGCGTGCCGCCCGAAGCCGCCTCGGCCACCATCGCCTGCAGTTCGGGGTTGCCGGCGCCCAGGCGCGGCGGCGCGTCCTCGATGCTGACCAGGGGCAGGGAAGGGTTCCACATGACTCAATGTTCCAGGGTATCGGGGGCGGTCGTACTGTCGCTGCGATAAGGCAGGAACAGGTCGACCAGGGTGCCGGCGCCGTGCGCCGACTCGATCTTGAGGGTGCCGCCGGCGCTCTGCGCGCGCTCGCGCATCACGATCAGGCCCAGCCCGCGCGGACCGTCCGGGTCGAAACCCTCGCCGTCGTCGCGGACCTGCAGGTGCAGCCCGTGATCGTGCACATCATGCAGCTTCAGGTGCACCTGGCTGGCGCGCGCGTGGCGCAGCACGTTGGTCAGGCTCTCCTGCGCGATGCGGAAGCAGGCCTGCTCGATGTCGCCCTCGGGCCGGCGCGGCAGCGCCTGGATGTCGGCCAGCAGCTCGATCGGCGAAGAACGGAACAACACCCCCGCCTGCCAGCGCAGCGCCGCCTCCAAGCCCAACGCGTCCAGCTGGGGCGGGCGCAGCAGGGTGGAAATGTCGCGCAGCTTGCCCACCGTCGCATCGGCCAGCTGGATGATCTGTTCCAGGTCCTCGCCGCGCCGCTGCGGATCGGCCTCGTCCTGCGCCGCATAGGCCGACAGCTTCATCGCCGTGATCGCCTGGCCGATGTCGTCGTGCAGGTCGCGCGAGATCGCCCGGCGCTCGTCCTCCTGCAGAGAGAACAGCCGCCCGGCCATCGCCTGCAGCTCGCGGTTGCTGGTCTCCAGCGCCTCGCGGATGCGTTCGGGTTCGCTCAGGTCGCGCACGATCAGCAGCTTGCAGTTGCGGCCGCCGTAGCGCACTTCGCCCACCGCCAGCCCGGCCTGGAAACGCTCGCCGTCCAGCCGGCGCATGCCGATGACTTCGCTGCCGCTGCTGGGCAGCGGAATGCTGGCGAACAGCTGCGCGCGCACCCGCGCTAGGTCGCTGGCCACCACCAGCGCCGACAGCGGCTCCCCCAGCAGGGTGTGCTGGCCGTAGCCGAACTGCGCCGCAGCGCAGGCATTGGCATACAGCACGTGTTCGTCGGACAGGATCACCACCCCGTCCGGCAGCACCCGCACCAGCTCGCGGAACTGCTCCTCGCGCTCGCGCAGCAGGCGCCGCGACTGTTCGCGTTCGGTCACGTCCTGCAGCGTGCCCAGCACCAGCGGGCGGCCGGCATCATCGCTGCCACTCTCCGCGCGCAGGTGCACCATCAGCGCACGCCCATCCATCGCCAGCAACGGCAGCAGCACGTCGATCTGCACCCCGTCGCCGCGCATGTCCTGCAGCAGCTGCTCGGTGAGCGCCGCCGTGGCCGGGTCGGCCGGCACCAGCAGCTCCTCGAAGCGGTGCCAGCGCCGTGCCTCCGGCGGGCGCCGGCCCAGCAGGTGGTACACCTGGTTGGAATAGCGGCCCAGGCCGGTGGCCGGTTCGAACTCCCAGGCACCGATCCGCGCCATTTCGTGCGCTTCCTCGACCCGGGCCAGGGCCTGGTCACGGCGGCGCAGCGCCTGGTCTTCGCGGGTGCGGTCGATCGCGATCAGCAGCCGCGCCGGGCGGCCGGCGTAATCCAGGTAGTTGCTGCGCATCTCCATCCGGCGCGGGGTGCCATCCTTGAGCAGCAGGTCGGCGGTAATCACGCACAGCTGCTCGGGCTGGGCCCGGATCTGTTCGAGCTTGGCGGCCAGCGCGGCCTCGTCGCCCGGCGGCCACAACGCGGTCATCGGCAGCGCGGTGAACTCCTCACGGGTCCAGCCGAACAGGCTGCTGGCCGCGGGATTGACGTCCAGGATCTCCAGCGTGTCCAGGTCGTAGACCAGGATCGGCCCCGGGTTGCCTTCGAACAGCTGGCGGTGGCGCTGCTCGGAATGCTCCAGTTGCACGTGCGTATGCAGCACGTGCTGGGCCAGCGGGCGCAGCAGCAGGTAGATCAGCGTGCCGCTGAGCAGCACGAACAGCGTGCCCTTGGCGGTCTGCCAGCGTGCGGCGGTGGGCAGGTCCGAGGTCAGCATCTGCACCGCCGCATCGCTGCACAGGATCCAGACCAGCGCCAGCAGCAGATAGCCGATGACCACCCGCAAGCGGTCGCGGCGCAGGGCCCGTGCGAGCGGATGGTCGCGACGGGGCGGGGCGGGCGGGCCGGGCGGGACGACAGGCATGGGGCGCGACAGGACCGGGGCGGAAGGGGCGCTCCATAGTAGTGGCTGCAGCACCGTTGGCGCACGCGGGACTCAACTATCCGGCCATTCCGCCGCTAACGGTTACGTTCCCGGCTGTCGGGTGCGTAATTGGAGTCCTACCGCGTGGACCAAGGCATCATCGCGAGTCTGCTGCAGCACCCCCTGGCGTCGGCCCTGGTCATCCTGGACCGGAGCGGGCGCCCGCTGGCCGCCAACCCGGCCGCGCGCGAGCATGGGCTGCCGGCAACCGTGGCGGCCTATGGCGAGCTGCTGGAGGACCTGCGCCTGCTGGCCGCCGATGGCGGGCTGGTCCCGTGCCAGCTGCCCGGTGGCCCGCGCGGGCGCTTCGACGGATGGATGCGCGCCGTGCACGACGCCGACGGCAACCTGCTGGCGTTTACCCTGAGCATCCCCGAACCGGTTGCCGCCTACGCCGGCAGCCGCTGGGAAGTGGCGTTGGACCACGCCGGGCACGGCCTCTGGGACTGGGACCTGCCCAGCGACGCGGTGATCCGCTCCCGGCGCTGGGACGATGTGCCCGGCAGCGCCGAAGAGCACGCCGTCGCCGATGCCGGCCGCGCCCTGCTGGCGCCGGTCCATCCCGACGACCAGGCTGCCGTGCGCGCCGCGCTGGACGCGCACCTGCGCGGCGAAGGCGAGGTCTACGCGGCCCAGTACCGGGTGCGTCACCCGGATGGTGATTGGCGCTGGGTGCTGGACCGGGGCAGGGTGGTGGCGCGTACTGTCGATGGCCAGCCGCTGCGCATGGTCGGCACGCATACCGACATCCAAGCGCAGAAACAGATGGAAGCGTTGCTGCGCGAGCAGCAGGTGCACCTGCGTGAAGCGCAGCGCATCGCCAGCATGGGCAGCTGGTCGTGGGACCCGGACAGCCGCCAGTTCTGGTGGTCGCCGGAGTTCCGCGCCCTGCTCGGTGTCGGCGACGCCCGGCTGGGTGGGCGCAGGCACTGGCTGCGCCTGCTCGCGCCGCGCTCGCGCACCCTGCTGCGCCAGGCCTGGCGACGCATGCTGCGCGACAACAAGCCCAGCATGCTGGCGCTGGAGCTGCCGCGCGGGTCCGAAGGCGTGCTGCACCTGCGCGTGTGGATGCAGCCGCTGCTGGGCCCGGACGGGCGCATCCAGCGCCTGTTGGGCCAGGTCCAGAACATCACCGAACAGCACCAGACCGACGCCCTGATCCGCTGGCGTACCGAACTGCTCAACCGGGTCTCCGCGCTGGGCAGGATCGGAGGCTGCGAAATCGACGTGGCCACCCGCCACATGCAGTGGACCGAGGAGTGCTACCGCATCCACGGGCTGCGCAAGGAGCCGATCACCCTGGACCAGGCGCTTGCGCTGTATACCCAGGACTCGCGCGATGCCTTCGAAGCCGCGCTGGCCCGGATCGCCGCCGGCGGCCTGCCGGAACAGCTGGACCTGTGCTTCTACCGCCAGTCCGGCCTGCGCATCTGGGTGCAGGTGCTGATCGAGCTGGACCATCGCGATGGGCTGCCGACCCGATACGTGGTGCTGTTCCGTGACATCACCCGCGAACGCGAGGCCAATGAGCGGATCGAACTGCTCGCCCATTACGACCTGCTCACCGGCCTGCCCAACCGCATGCTGCTGCGCGAGCAGACCGGCGATGCGATCGAGGAAGCGCGCGACCGAGGCGCCGCGCTGGCGATGCTGTTCATCGACCTGGACGGCTTCAAGACCATCAACGACACCTTCGGCCACGCCACCGGCGACGCGCTGCTCAAGGCGGCCGCGTCACGCCTGCACCAGAACCTGCGCAATGCCGACCTGTTCGGCCGCTTCAACGGCGACGAGTTCATCGTGGTGCTGCGCGACCTGGCCGACCCGGAAGATGCCGGGCACGTGGCGCGCAAGCTGATCGCCTCGCTGGCCGAGCCGCTGCAACGCGGCGACACCACCTTGAAGGTAGGGGCGAGCGTGGGCATCGCGATGCTCGACGACGAACGCACCGACTTCGACACGCTGCTGCGCGCGGCCGATGCCGCGATGCATGCGGCCAAGGAAGCCGGACGCAATACCTATCAGTACTACAGCCAGGACGCCCTGCTGCGGATCCAGCGCAAGCTGGAGATCGAGCACGGCCTGCTCGGGGCGATCGAGCGCGAGGAGTTCAGCCTGGCCTACCAGCCGCTGCTGCACGCCGCCCACGACCAGCCTCCGGCGATCGAAGCGCTGCTGCGCTGGCACCGCCCCGGGATCGGCTACTGCAGCCCGGCCGAGTTCATACCGATTGCCGAGAAGTGCGGCGAAATCGTCCGCATCGGCGACTGGGTGCTGGCCGAGGCCTGCCGCCAGGCGGCCGCCTGGGACCGTGCCGGGCTGGTGTTCGACCGCATTGCGGTGAACGTGTCCGCCGTACAGCTGCGCGACCGCGGGTTCGCCGAGCGCGTGATCGACATCTGCCACGCCCATGGCTGGGCGCCGCAGCGCCTTGAGCTGGAACTGACCGAATCGGCGCTGATCCGCGACACCGACGTGCTGCGGCACTGTTTCGACGTGCTGGAACGGCATGGCGTGCCGCTGGCGGTGGACGATTTCGGCACCGGCTTCTCCAACCTGCATTACCTCAACCGGTTCCCGGTGGGGCGCCTGAAGATCGACCGCAGCTTCGTGCAGGGCATGCTGCACGACACCGGCACCGCCGAAGTCACCCAGGCGATCGTGCACCTGGGCCACGCCCTGGGCATGAAAGTGGTCGCTGAAGGCGTGGAGACCGAGCAGGAAGAAGCGATGCTGCGCCGCCAGGGCTGCGATGAGATCCAGGGCTACCTGTATTCCCGGCCGCTGACCCCGCGCGATCTGGCGCAGTGGTTGAAGAACGGCGGCGCGCAGGCGGTGCCGATGGCCGCGGTGCCCGGCGACGCATTGCGGATTCCAGTTGCGCCTTGAGGGCGCGTGGGCCGGCCAACGGCCGGCGCTACCGGTGCCCGGTGCGTAGGGTGGATTGACTCGGGGCCCGCTGGGCCCTTGTTTGTTGCCGGCTCGGCCCGAACCGTTACGCGTCCATCGCGAGCCGGATCATTCGATCATGTCGCCGCTCAACCCCAGGTCCCACGCCAATCCCGCCAGCGCGGGATCCAGTGGCGCGGGCGCCGGTGCCGTGGCCATCAATCCAGCCAGTTCACGCTGCGCCTGCTGTTCCAGCACGGCCAGCAGCGTGCGGCCGCTCTTCGGCGCCACGGGAACCGGGGCAGGATGGGCGATGTCGCCCGCCGCGTCGGGCGACGCACCGTTACCGGCGGGGATGACCTGGCTGGGGGTGGCGTTCAACAACATGCGGCGATCTTCAGCAGGAGGGGCCGGGAACTACACGCACGAAGGCCCCGGACATGCCGGGGCCATCGTGGGTGCCATTATCGGCGTGGTACGGGGATCAGAACAGTTCCACCGCGCCGGCGGCCATGCTCTGCTGGCTCACCGGCTTGTGCGGCGGGCGCTCCCACTCGCTGCGCATGTCGCGCAGGCGGTTGCCGGTGCGCTGCAGGGCCGTGGCCACCTCGGCGTCGAACACGCCGCCATTGCGGTGCAGCAGCTCCTGCAGGCCGACCGCTTCGCGGTTGATCGAGGTCAGGCGGTCCAGGTGGGTGTGGACGCCGCCCAGGGCCTGGGTGGCGATGTCCTCGAACTGCAGGGCGCGTACCGCTTCGGCCACGCTGCTGTCGATGGCACGGCCGCACTCGGAAATCTCGCGCATGCCATCGCCCAGCGACGCATTGATCTGGGCCACGTTGTCCAGCATCGCTGCCGCTTCGTGACGCGCTTCGCGGGAGCGGTCCATGTCGCGCGAGGCCATGTTCGAGACCGTTTCGCGGACCTTGGCGATGGCGTCCTTGGAGCTGTGCGCCAGCTTGCGGATCTGCTCGTTGAAGGTGGTGGAGCGCTCGGACAGATTGCGCACCTCGTCGGCCACCACGGCGAAGCCGCGACCGGCTTCACCGGCACGCGCCGCTTCGATGGCCGCGTTCAGCGCCAGCAGGTTGGTCTGGTCGGCGATCGACTTGACGTCTTCCAGCAGCGAGAAGATCCCATCCAGGTGCTGCGCCATCTGGTCGATGTGCTGCACGGTGGTGCTGCTCTGGCCACTGACCTGTTCCAGCGCTTCCACCAGCTGTTCCATGCGGTTGCTGGCGTGCTGGGCGAAGCGGGCCACGTCGACGCCGGCGCCACCGTCTTCACCGGCGCGGTCGACGATGCGGGCCAGCGCCTGGCTCTGCTGGCGTGACTTGCGGTTCATCGCGTCGAAGCTGCCGCCGAGGCCGGCCACGGCCTGGCGGATCAGGTCACGGGCGCGTTCGATCTCGCCCCGCGATCCGTCGATTTCGTTGCCGACGAAGGTACGCAGCTCGGTCAGCAGCTGGTCCTGCTCACGCATCAGGCGCGCGTGTTCCGGCGAACGCTGGGTCTGGGCGCGGGCGGTCCACCAGGCAAAGCCCAGCCAACTCAGGGTCATCGTGGTCAGCAGCGCCCAGGTGAGGGCGGCCGGCCAGTCGAAGCCGATCGCGAAAGGAAGCAGCAGGGTCAGGACCAGGGGGGCGGCCAGACTAGTGAAAAGGCGTGAGTACATAAACGTTCTCGGGGAGGTGCACGGAGAATGTATCGGCCGTACCCCCGATTGCTTTAGGCACGGCGCACGTTTTTCCTGCGCCATGCCTTCACGCCTTCTATCGCAACTGACGGTCAACCGCCTCGATCATCGCCTTGCGCGAGATCAGGAAATCCCAGTACTGGCCGCCGGTCTGGCGCCACAGCACCGCCGAACGCACCGCCGCCAGCAGCAGCGCGCGGATCTCCGCCACCACCCCGGCCTGGCCCAGGTAATGCGGGTTGCCCTGCACCATCACCCGCGGCTTGAGATGGCTGATGGTGTCGGCATACAGCCCGCCCAGGCTGGCCAGCACGTCGGGATGGGCACTGTCGTTCAGCGCCAGCGCCTGGCGCCGGGCGCGGGCGATGCCCTCGCTGACCTGGTCGACCACCGCATTCTCACGGACGAAGCGACGCTCCAACTGCAGCACCGCCAGCGCCAGCCGCGGCAGGATGTCGTCCTGGCCCTGGCTGCGGAAATAGTTGTGCAGCAGGCGCAGGCCCGGCGCCACATTGGCCGCGCTGCCGTATACGGCCTGCGGGCTGTCCGCGTCGATCCGGAACACGCTGTCGATCGCGGTACGGACCACGCTGGCCTCGGAATGGCCGGTTTCGGCGATGCGGCGCACCTGCTGCAGTGCCTGGGCAATGCCGGCCAGGGCAAGGACGCGGTCGTCGATCGAAAAACTCATGCAGCAGATACCTCGAAGGGGGAAGGGGCGGTGCGCAGGCGCTGTTCCAGCGGGGCGTCGGTGGCGGCGATGACCGCGCCACCGAGGCAGACCTCGTCGTCATACAGCACCAGGGATTGGCCGGGGGTGACGGCGCGCTGCGGCCGCGCGAAGCGCACGTCAACGGTGCCATCGTCACGGACCCGCACCGTGCACGGTTCGTCCGGCTGGCGGTAGCGGGTCTGCGCCGTGCACTCGAAACTGCGGGCGGGCGGGGCGCCGGCGATCCAGTGCGCGGTTTCCGAGTGCAGCCGGGTCGACTGCAGCCACGGGCTTTCCCGGTCCTGGTCCACGTACAGCACATTGCTGGCCACGTCCTTGCCGACCACGTACCACGGCGCCGCCGGGCGGCCGCGCACGCCGCCGATGTTCAGGCCCTCGCGCTGGCCCAGCGTGAAATAGAACACGCCGGGGTGTTCGGCGATGACCGTGCCGTCCGGGTCCTGGATCGGGCCGCTGCGCGCGGGCAGGTAGCGGCCCAGGAATTCGCGGAAGTCACGCTCGCCGATGAAGCAGATGCCGGTGGAATCCTTCTTGGCATGGGTGGGCAGGCGCGCGTCGCGGGCGATCCGGCGCAGGTCGTTCTTCTGCAGGTCGCCGATCGGGAACAGGGTGGCGGCCAGCTGGGTCTGGCCAAGCTGGTGCAGGAAGTAGCTCTGGTCCTTGCTGCGGTCGGCGCCGCGCAGCAGCGCCCACTGCCCATCCAGCCGGGCCACGCGGGCGTAGTGGCCGGTGGCGATGCGCTCGGCCCCCAGCTCGCGGGCGGCATCCAGGAAGTGCTTGAACTTCACCTCGCGGTTGCACAGCACGTCCGGGTTGGGGGTGCGCCCAGCGGCGTACTCGGCCAGGAAATGCGCGAACACCCCCTCCCAGTACTCGCTGGAGAAGTCGCGGAAATGGAACGGAATGTCGAGCAGGCCACACACCGCGACGGCGTCGCGGCGGTCGTCCTCGGCGCGGCAGTCGCCGCTGCCGTCATCGGCCCAGTTCTGCATGAACAGTCCGGCCACCGGCTCGCCCTGCTGGACCAGCCGCCAGGCGGCGACGGACGAATCCACGCCACCGGACACGCCGACCATGATGCGCGGGGTGCTCATGCGACCTCCCTGACCAGGCTCAGCGGGTGGCGATGGCCGGCCAGGAAGTCGGCCACGACCTCCCAGACCAAGGGGCTGCGCAGGCGCGAGGGGGTGGCCTGCAGCTCGGCCGGGTCCAGCCACAGCGCGCGCAGGATGCCGGTGTCCAACGGCCGGTCCGGGTCATGCGACACCGGCTCGGCAGCGTAGGCGAAGCGCAGGAACGGCGTGCCGTCCGGCGCGGTCCACTGATAGGTGCCGATGAAGGCGGTCAGGCGCACCGTCCAGCCCGATTCCTCCAGGGTTTCGCGCACGGCGGCGGCGGCCAGGCTTTCGCCCGGCTCGAGGTGGCCCGCCGGCTGATTCAGCACGGCGCGGCCGTCGATGGCTTCTTCCACCAGCAACAGGCGCCCGTCCCTGGCCACCACGGTGGCCACGGTGACATGCGGCGCCCAGCGCAGGTCCTGCACTTCGTTCACGTCAGTACTCGTCCGTTCCGGTCAGTTCAAGTTCCATGGCATCGGCGGTGTTCATGGCCGCGTCGATGGCATCACCCAGCGCATCGGCGCTGGCGTTGGCATCCACTTTCACCACGAACATGGCCAGCTGGTCCTGCTTGACCCAGGCGCCCAGCTTGGCGTCCTGCGAGTCTTCCAGCAGGCGGTTGGCGATGGCGGCGGAGAACTGCTTGCCCGGCGCGTTGTAGCCGGGCGACCAGATCTCGCGGATCCTGTGCTTGCCATATTCCTCCACCGTCGAGCGCACGAACACCAGCTGAGTGCGGTCGCCTTCCACGTCGAACAGCAGCTTGTAGTCGCCATCCTCGTCGATCTCGTAGGGGTACTTCAGTGTATCCAGCACGCGGCCGACGCCCGGGTCGGGTGTTGCTGCCTGGGCCCCGGACACGGCGGCGGCGAACAGGAGCGCGGTGGCAATCCTTTTCATGAAATCCCTGTGAAAGTCGATGCTCATGCACGGATTGTGACGGGGGCAGGGGGGCAACGTCCAATCCGGCCGGTCCGGCGTTTATAATGGGCGGATGCCTCGCGAGCCCTCCCAAGAACCCCACCACGACCACGGCGTAGCGCTGGAACCGGCCCGGCCGGAGGTCGCGCCGCCGCCGTTCTACCAGGTCATGCTGTTGAACGACGACTACACCCCGATGGATTTCGTCGTGACCGTGCTGCAGCACTTCTTCTCCATGGACCTTGAAAAGGCCACCCAGGTGATGCTCAACGTGCACACCCGTGGGCGCGGGGTCTGCGGCGTGTTTACCCGTGAAGTGGCCGAGTCCAAGGTGGCCCAAGTCAATGAATTCTCGCGCATGAACCAGCATCCGCTGTTGTGCACGATGGAAAAGGCCGGGTAATCGGCAGTGTCGGCCCCTGATGGGCCGTAGACCGCGCGCCGGTAGCGCCGGCCGTTGGCCGGCCCACGCATCCTGTCCCCGATGGCCGCTCCCGGCCGCTATGACCGTCCCTGTCTGAAACAGCGCCGGGGACCGCCGGGTAGGCGGGGCGCTTGCAATCTCTCGATGACGTCGCCATCACGGGCAGGCAGCCAATGCTGGCGTCGTCTCGGGCATGATCATGCAAGTGCTAACGCCATCTGAACGCACCGATCCGCTAGGGTGATGGAAATTAAGCAGGTAGGCCGCATATTGTTCTCAACTGCCGCCGGAGTAGAACATGTTCAGTAAAGACCTCGAACACACCATCGGTCAGTGCTACAAGCGCGCCCGTGAGGCCCGCCATGAGTTCATGACGGTGGAACACCTGCTGCTGGCACTGCTCGACAACCCGTCCGCCCAAGCCGTGCTCAAGGCCTGCGGGGCCGACGCCGAACGCCTGCGCCAGGAACTGGAGCAGGCCATCGAGGCCTCGGTGTCCCGCCTGGCCGAGGATGACGGCCGCGACACCCAGCCCACCCTGGGCTTCCAGCGCGTGCTGCAACGCGCCGTGTACCACGTGCAGTCCTCGGGCAAGAAGGAGGTCACCGGCGCCAACGTGCTGGTCGCGATCTTCGGCGAGAAGGACTCGCACGCGGTCTATTACCTCAACCAGCAGGACGTGACCCGGCTGGACATCGTCAATTACCTCTCCCATGGCATCGCCAAGCTGGGCGACGAGGGCGAAGTGCCGCCGTCGTCGGACGCCGAGGGGCGCGTCGAGGGTGGGGATGGCGAGGGCAAGGGCGACGCCCTGGCCGAATTCGCCAGCAACCTCAACGAGGCCGCGCGCAACGGCCGGATCGACCCGCTGGTCGGGCGCCGCGACGAGATCGAGCGCACCATCCAGGTCCTGTGCCGCCGCCGCAAGAACAACCCGCTGTATGTCGGCGAGGCCGGCGTGGGCAAGACCGCCATCGCCGAAGGCCTGGCCAAGCGCATCGTCGAAGGCTCGGTGCCCGAAGTTCTGGCCGACGCGGTGATCTACTCGCTCGACCTGGGCGCGCTGGTGGCTGGCACCAAGTACCGCGGCGACTTCGAGAAGCGCCTCAAGGGCGTGCTGACCGCACTGAAGAAGATGCCCAACGCAGTGCTGTTCATCGATGAGATCCACACCATCATCGGTGCCGGTTCGGCGTCGGGCGGCACCATGGACGCCTCCAACCTGATCAAGCCGGCGCTGGCGTCGGGCGAGCTGCGCTGCATTGGCTCCACCACGTTCCAGGAATACCGCGGCATCTTCGAGAAGGACCGTGCACTGGCACGCCGCTTCCAGAAGATCGACATCGTCGAACCGACGGTGGGCGAAACCTACGAGATCCTGCAGGGCCTGAAGCCGAAGTACGAAGCGCACCACGGCGTGACCTACGCCGATGACGCACTGCAGGCGGCGGTGGACCTGTCGGTCAAGCACATCGGCGACCGCCTGCTGCCGGACAAGGCCATCGACGTGATCGACGAAGCCGGTGCCCGCCAGCGGCTGCTGCCCGACGGCGAGCGCAAGGAGCTGATCGACATCGAGGAGATCGAAACCATCGTGGCGAAGATGGCGCGCATCCCGGCCAAGCAGGTCAGCGCGACCGACAAGGACGTGCTGCAGCACCTGGAGCGCAACCTGAAGATGGTGATCTTCGGCCAGGACCCGGCCATCGAAACCCTGTCCTCGGCGATCAAGCTGGCCCGCTCGGGCCTGGCCAACCCGGAAAAGCCGATCGGCAACTTCCTGTTTGCCGGCCCCACCGGCGTGGGCAAGACCGAGGTGACCAAGCAGCTGGCCCTGCAGCTCGGCATCGAGCTGGTCCGCTTCGACATGAGCGAGTACATGGAGCCGCATTCGATCAGCCGCCTGATCGGTGCACCCCCGGGCTATGTCGGCTTCGACCAGGGTGGTCTGCTCACCGAGAAGATCGTCAAGACCCCGCACTGCGTGCTGCTGCTGGACGAGGTGGAAAAAGCCCACCCGGACATCTTCAACATCCTGCTGCAGGTCATGGACCGCGGCGTGCTCACCGACACCAACGGGCGCGAAGCGAACTTCAAGAACGTGGTGCTGGTGATGACCACCAATGCCGGCGCGGCCCAGGCCTCGCGGCGTTCGATCGGCTTCACCCGCCAGGACCATGCCACCGATGCGATGGAGATCATCCGCAAGAGCTTCACGCCGGAATTCCGCAACCGCCTCGATGCGGTGGTGCAGTTCCAGCCGCTGGGCTTCGAGCACATCCTGCGCGTGGTGGACAAGTTCCTGATCGAGCTGGAGATGCTGCTGCAGGAAAAGCACGTCAGCCTGTCGGCCACCCCGACCGCGCGCGACTGGCTGGCCCGCCACGGCTTCGACCCGCTGATGGGTGCCCGCCCGATGGCGCGCGTGATCCAGGAGAAGATCAAGCGTCCGCTGGCCGACGAACTGCTGTTCGGCAAGCTGGTCAACGGCGGCCGGGTCAGCATCGATGTCCGCGACGACGAGCTCTTCGTGGAAACCCAGGCCGAGCCGGAACGGCTGCTGCCAGCCACGGTGGAATGACCAAAACGCCCCTCACGGGGCGTTTTTTTTGCCGCCGTTCCCGGTTTACGGGCGCGAGCGCCGGGCGAACAGTTCGGCGCTGATCGGCTCCACCGAGGCGACCTGGCAGGACTGGGAATCGGTGCGCAGTGCGCTGCCACCCGCGCCGCAGAGCTGGCCCCGCTGGGTGGGGGTGGAGAACTCCAGCTTGCGCGAGCGCGCGGCACTGCTGCAGGAGCGGGTGAAGCGCACCAGGTAGTGGTCGCTGCCATTGCGCAGCAGGACGCTCTGGTCGGCATCCTTGCGCACGACCTGGTGATCGCTGGACAGGGCGATGCAACCGGTCGCGGGGGAAGTGTCGGGCGTCTGCGCCAACACGGAGCCGGTGAAGCTGGAGGCCAGCAACAGGCTGAGCGTGAACAGGGTTTTCATGTCGGGGGCCAGGTGGTTGCGGTCCGGAGTGGACCGGGTGCCACCATGCGCCAATCCGGCAGGCACCGAATCTGCATACCGTCAGGCTGACTGATGTCATGGTGCCATCGGGCAGGGTGACCAGCGGCAGGGGCGAGGCCACCCGAGTGAGCCCGAACAACGCAGAAAGGCCAGCACGGGGCTGGCCTCTGGGCGCGTCTTCCCGGGGGAAGTCGCCTTGCCGCTTACTTCATGCGGTAGGTAATGCGACCCTTGGTCAGGTCGTACGGGGTCATTTCGACCTTCACGCGGTCGCCCGTCAGGATGCGGATGTAGTTCTTGCGCATGCGGCCGGAGATGTGGGCGATGATTTCATGCCCATTTTCCAGTCGTACGCGGAAAGTGGTGTTCGGCAGCGTCTCGCTGACGGTGCCTTCGAACTCGATGGAGTCGTCTTTCGACATGTAGTCCTGTGCAGTTCTATAAACGGCCGAGCTGGCCTTAAGAGCGGGCATTTTACGCGCAACCGCCCCCACATGCAAAGTTTATGTTAACCGCAGCGGCCCAGCGCTGTCCGCCGCTGCACGCAATCCCGGTAGCGCCGGCCGTTGGCCGGCCCAGGCGCCGCCCGCCACATCACGACGCCCGACCCACCAGCGCCGCCACCGACACTTCCCCAACCCGTGCTGTCCAGGCCCCCGGCGCCTCATTTCTCCGCACCAGCTCGCGGACCATCCCCAGGAACTGCTCCCGCGGCCAATGCTCGGCGCCCATCCGCAGCAGATGGTCGTTCTCCACCTGCGCATCGATCAACGGCCAGCCCCATTCCCCCAACGTGTGTGCCAACCCGGCCAGCGCCACCTTGGAACCGCCGCTGCTGGCGCTGAACATGCTTTCGCCGAAAAACATCCGGCCAATCGCCACGCCATAGATGCCGCCCACCAGCCGGTCGCCCTCCAGCACTTCGATTGAATGGGCAAAACCGAGCGCATGCAGCGCCTCGTAGGCATCCATCATGTCGCGGGTGATCCACGTCCCGTCCTGTCCGGGGCGAGGGCTGGCGGCGCAGGCCTCGATCACCTCGCGGAAGCGGGTGTCCGCGCGCAGCACCCAGTTGCTGCCGCGCAGGCTGCGCCGGAAACGGGACGACAGGTGCACCCCGTCGGTGCGGAACACCATGCGCGGGTCCGGCGACCACCACAGCAGCGGCTGGCCTTCCGAGAACCACGGGAAGATCCCGCCGGCGTAGGCATTCAGCAGCCGCACCGGCGACAGGTCGCCGCCCAGCGCCAGCAGCCCGTCCGGCTCGCGCAACGCGGTTTCGGCCGGCGGGAAGGGCGCGTCAGGGCGGTCGTCCAGCCGCCAGGGCAGGTGGCGGGTCATGCGGCCGTGCCGTCCTTGAACGGGCTGTGGTCGGCCAGCACCCGCGCATAGCGCTGCACCTCCTGCCGTTCCTGCTCGCACCAGCCGGCCAGCGCCTCGGCGAACGCCGGTTCGGCGATCCAATGGCGGCTGCGTACCGGTTGCGGCAGGAAGCCCCGGGCCAGCTTGTGCTCGCCCTGGGCACCGGGTTCGAAGCGGGACAGGCCTTCGCGCAGGCAGTACTCGATGCCCTGGTAATAGCAGGTCTCGAAATGCAGGCCGGGCAGGGTGGCGCCACCCCAGTAGCGGCCATACAGGGTGTCGGCGCCGCGCAGGCACAGCGCCCCTGCTATGGGCTGCTCGTCGTGCAGGGCCAGGAACATCACCAGCTGGCGTGGCATCGTGGCGGCCAGGTGCTGCAGGAAGGGCAGGGTCAGCGCCGGCGAATTGCCGTACTCGCTGAAGGTCTGCAGATAGAAGCCATGCATCGCCTGCAGGTCGGCGGCGCTCGCCTCATCGCCGTGCACGATGCGGTAGCTGACGCCGCTGCGCGCCAGCTTGGCGCGTTCCTGGCGGATGTTCTTGCGGTGTTTGTGGTCCATCGCGGCGAGGAAGCTGGTGAAGTCGCTCCAGTCGCCCGGGTTGTGCCACTGGAACTGGATGTCCTCGCGCAGCAGCCAATCCGTGCCGAATGCGCTGTCGTCAGCTGCTGCATGGAAGTTGACGTGGGCCGACGACCAGCCCATCCGGCCCACTTCGTCGCGCAGGGCCGCCACCAGGGTCTTTGCCGTAGCGCCATCCCGGGCCAGCAGTCGCGGTCCCGTCACCGGCGAATACGGCACCGCGCCCAACCACTTCGGGAAGTAGTCCAGCCCGTGCCGGGCATAGGCGTTGGCCCAGGCATGGTCGAACACGAATTCGCCGTGCGAGTTGTCCTTCAGGTAGCCGGGAATGGCCCCGACCAGCTGGCCGTCGTCCCACACCGTGAAATGGCGCGGCCGCCAGCCCCATTCGGCACGCAGGCAGCCGTGCTCCTCCAGGCCAGACAGAAAGGCATGGCTGACAAACGGGTTGCACCCGTCATGCAGGGCGTCCCAGTCGGCGGCGGGAAGATCGGCGAGGCGATGGAGAAAGCGCGTATCGGGCATGGCCAAAGGATAGGGCACGACGATGGCAATGGGGGCCTTTTAGGCTGCGCCGATGGAGTCAGTCAGTGCGATTGAAAAGCCGATTGGTGCACGTCCGAAAGCGTGAGGTGGTGCGCGCACCTTTCCCGGCGGACGGCGCACAGTTGCCACCCGCTTCAAGCCTGAAGCGTGACGGTGCAGGGAGATGGCAGTGGCAGTCAAACAATTGCAGCATCTGGCAGGAGCCGGCGGTCTGCTCCTGATGATGGGTTCGGCAGGCGCAACAGTCGTGCCGCCTCCGTTCGTGGACAGCGCCAGGATGGCGGATGCGTCGGCCGAAGTTTCGACCACCTGGTATATCGACGCAGAGCTGATTCTGCTGCTCGAGAAGCAGGCATCCGTGGCGGTGTCGCGTTACCGGGGGGGCGACGCGTCCTTGCCTTCGATCGAGGTAAGCGTTTCGATAGACATGAAAGGTCGCACCATGACAGCCGATTTCGGGGCGGGATTTCCGCGCGGCGCCGATGTCGCACGGCGGCTGCTGATCCCGCTGGCCATGACCTTGCGGCAGCACGCCGAGCAGGCAGGGCTTCCGATTCGTGAAGTGAAGTTCGAGAAGCAGGGAACGCCGCTCAAGCGCTATGGACCTGAGGATCTCGTCGCGTCGCCAACGGCGGAGGAGGAGATTCCGTAGCAGGAAAGGTCCGCTCAGGCGGCGCTGGCGTGCAGTTTCACGCCAAGCGCGCGAGTAACCTTCAGGATGGTGGCGAAGTCCGGGCTCCGCTCGCCTGAAAGGGCGCGGTACAGGCTCTCACGAGAAACGCCAGCGTCGCGGGCAACTTTGCTCATCCCTTGTGCGCGAGCGATATCGCCCAGTGCCTTTGCGATGAAAGCAGAGTCGCCGTCGCTTTCCATGATGCATGCATCCAGATAGGCGGCCATTTCTTCTGGCGTGCGCAGATGCTCTGCGACGTCGAACGCCTCCAGCTTTGTTTTTGTCTTGGCAGTCATGATGGAAATCTCCAGTTCTTGGGTGCCCACGGACAATGCTGCGTGGCATCTCGTTACAGGTTGCGAGCCAGTGCCGTTGCCCTCTCGATATCGCGTTGCTGGGAGCTTTTGTCGCCGCCAACCAGCAGGATGATGAGCTCGTTTCCCCGCTGGGTGTAATACACCCGATAACCCGGGCCTGCATCGATGCGAAGTTCACTTATGCCGGCACTCAGGTTGCGATGGTCACCGGGGTTGCCGTCGCCCAATCGCCTGATCCGGGCAAGGATTCTGGCGCGTCCCATTACGTCCTTCATCCCGTCGATCCAGGTGGTGAACTCTGAGGTGCGCCTCATCTGCATGGGCAAAAGTGTAGCCTGTAGGCTACACATGGTCAATTCCAAGCTCGCGGCCCCGCTGCAGTCGCGGACAGAGCAAAGGCCGGCGCACGGGCACCGGCCTTTGATTCCATGCTATCCGCGTGGGCTCAGCCCAGCTCGCCCTTCGCGTCCAGGTAGCGCTCCGCGTCCAGGGCGGCCATGCAGCCGAAGCCGGCCGAGGTGATGGCCTGGCGGTAGTGCTGGTCGGCCACGTCGCCGGCGGCGAAGACGCCTTCGACCGAGGTCTGGGTGGCGTTGCCGCCCAGGCCCGAGCGGATTTCCAGGTAACCGTTGTTCATGGCCAGCTGGCCGTCGAACAGGCTGGTGTTGGGATGGTGGCCGATGGCGACGAAGAAGCCGTGTGCGTCAATGTCGCGGGTGCTGCCGTCCAGGGTGGACTTCACGCGCACGCCGGTGACGCCGGCGTCGTTGCCCAGCACTTCTTCCACCTGGTGGTGCCACACGGTCTCGATCTTGCCCGAGGCGACCTTGGCGAACAGCTTGTCCTGCATGATCTTTTCCGCCTTGAGGGTGTCGCGGCGGTGGACCAGGTAGACCTTGCGGGCGATGTTGGAGAGGTACAGCGCCTCTTCCACGGCGGTGTTGCCGCCGCCCACCACGACCACGTCCTGGTCGCGGTAGAAGAAGCCGTCGCAGGTGGCGCAGGCCGACACGCCGCGGCCCTTGAAGGTCTCTTCGGTCGGGATGCCCAGGTACTTGGCGGTGGCGCCGGTGGCGATGATCAGCGCGTCGCAGGTGTACTCGGCGCTGTCGCCGATCAGCTTGAACGGGCGCTGCTGCAGGTCGGCGGTGTGGATGTGGTCGAAGATCACTTCGGTCTCGAAGCGCTCGGCGTGGGCCTGCATGCGCGCCATCAGGTCCGGGCCCATCAGGCCGTGGGCATCGCCCGGCCAGTTGTCCACCTCGGTGGTGGTCATCAGCTGGCCGCCCTGCTGCAGGCCGGTGATCACCACCGGGTTCAGGTTGGCGCGTGCGGCGTAGACCGCTGCGGTCCAGCCGGCGGGGCCGGAACCGAGGATGACCAGCTTCTGGTGGCGGGAAGGCTTGGAATTGCTCATGTAGACTCGCAAAGAGATGATGGGGCGGGGCGCTGGCGATGCACTGCACAGCGTCCAAGGCAGGTCGGCAGGCCACGACCGTCGGTCGTGGCGCAAACGGGTAGGCCACGACCATTGGTCGTGGCGCGACCTATAGAGTGGCGGCAGGAAGCGGCTGGTTCAAGGCGAACGATGGAACGGCGCAACCCGGAGGGTGGGGTCGATGGCACGCGGCGGGGTTTTGGCGGTGATGGCTGCGGTCAGGGGTCACGACCAACGGTCGTGACCTACCGGGCCGCGGCTCAGTCGTTTATTATCAAGGACTAACAGTGCATTCCCAAGGTGTGGTCTAAGGTGGCGAAGCAGGTTCCCGAACGATCCAAGTCTCCCGACGGCAAAGCGGCGTCGCGCCGTGCTGCGGCTGCGGCGCCGGTCGACAACCCGCGTCGGCAGCGCCTGTGGCGCGACCTCGGCCTGATCGCGATAGCGCCGGCGCTGCTGTATCTGGTCGCCAGTCTGTTCACCTATTCGGCAAGCGACCCGGGCTGGTCGCATACCGGCAGCGTGGTTGCGCCGATCCAGAACATGGGCGGCCGGGTAGGGGCGTGGATTGCCGACGTGCTGCTGCAGCTGTTCGGTTTCATGGCCTTCCTGCTGCCGGTGGTGCTGGGCGCGCTGGCCTGGTTCGCGATGTTCGGCCTCAAGCGTGAAAGCAAGGGCGAGCACGACCTGGATCCGGCGCTGCGGCTGGTGGGGCTGGTCGGGTTCCTGATTGCCGGCACCGGTTTCCTGCACCTGCGCCTGTTCAATGGCGATGTCGGCCACGCCGGTGGCATCCTCGGTCGGCTGGTCGGCAATTCGCTCAGCGCCGGTTTTGGCGCGCTGGGCGCGAACATGTTCGTGCTGGTGCTGCTGCTGGCGTCGATCACCCTGGCCACCGGGATTTCGTGGTTCGTGGTCATGGAGAAGATCGGCCGTGCGGTGCTTGCGCTGCCGCCGCTGTTGAACAAGAAGAAGGACCAGGCCAGCGAGTGGCAGCAGACCCGCGCCATGCGCGAGGAGCGCCAGGAGGTCCGCAAGGTCGACGCGGAGGTCCGCGCCAAGCGTGAGCCGGTCAAGATCGAACCGCGTCCCGAACCGGTGCTGGAGAAGAGCGACCGCGCCAAGCGCGAGACCCAGATCCCGATGTTCCGCGGCGTCAACGGCGACGGCTCCGACCTGCCGCCGCTGGCGCTGCTGGACGATCCCAAGCCGCAGCCGAAGGGCTACGACGAAACCACGCTGGAAACGCTGTCGCGGCAGATCGAGTTCAAGCTCAAGGATTTCCGCATCGACGCGCAGGTGGTGGGCGCCTATCCGGGTCCGGTGATCACCCGCTTCGAGATCGAACCGGCGCCGGGCATCAAGGTCAGCCAGATCAGCTCGCTGGACAAGGACATCGCGCGCGGCCTGTCGGTGAAGTCGGTGCGCGTGGTCGATGTGATCCCGGGCAAGTCGGTGGTGGGGCTGGAAATCCCCAACGTCACCCGCGAAATGATTTACCTGTCCGAGCTGCTGCGCTCCAAGGAGTACGACAAGTCGGCCAGCCCGCTGACCCTGGCGCTGGGCAAGGACATTGCCGGCCGCCCGACCGTGGCCGACCTGGCGCGCATGCCGCACCTGCTGGTGGCCGGTACTACCGGTTCGGGCAAGTCGGTGGCGGTCAATGCCATGGTGCTGAGCCTGCTCTACAAGGCCTCGCCGAAAGACCTGCGGATGCTGATGATCGACCCGAAGATGCTCGAGCTGAGCGTCTACCAGGGCATTCCGCACCTGCTCGCGCCGGTGGTGACCGACATGAAGGAGGCCGCCAACGGACTGCGCTGGTGCGTGGCCGAAATGGAGCGGCGCTACAAGCTGATGAGCGCGGTGGGCGTGCGCAACCTGGCCGGCTTCAACAAGAAGGTCAAGGACGCCGAGGACGCCGGCCAGCCGCTGATGGATCCGCTGTTCAAGCCCAACCCGGAGCTGGGCGAGGCGCCACGTCCGCTGGAGACGCTGCCGTTCATCGTGATCTTCATCGACGAATTCGCCGACATGATGATGATTGTCGGCAAGAAGGTCGAAGAGCTGATCGCGCGGTTGGCGCAGAAGGCGCGTGCCGCGGGCATCCACCTGATCCTGGCCACCCAGCGCCCGTCGGTGGACGTGATCACCGGCCTGATCAAGGCCAACATTCCCACCCGCATCGGCTTCCAGGTCAGCTCGAAGATCGACTCGCGCACCATCCTCGACCAGTCCGGCGCGGAAACCCTGCTCGGCCACGGCGACATGCTGTACCTGCCGCCGGGCACCGCGCTGCCGGACCGCGTGCATGGCGCGTTCGTGTCCGATGAGGAAGTGCATCGCGTGGTCGAACACCTGAAGGCCAGCGGGCCGGCCGACTACATCAGCGGCGTGCTCGACGAAGTACAGATGATGGGCGATGGCGTGGTGGTCGGCGCCGGCGGGCTGCCCGAATCCAGTGCGTCGGCCGGCGACGAGTCCGATCCGCTGTATGACGAGGCGGTGCGGATCGTCACCGAAACCCGCCGCGCGTCGATCTCCGGCGTGCAGCGTCGGCTCAAGATCGGCTACAACCGCGCCGCGCGCCTCATCGAGGCGATGGAAAACGCAGGCGTGGTCAGCCCCCCCGAGCACAATGGCGACCGCAGCGTGCTCGCCCCACCGCCGCCCTGACGCCACGCCCTGCGTGGCTGCGCACTCCGAGGATCCAGGATGAACCGCATGACAGGGATGCTGGTGTGGGCCTTGGCGCTGGTGCCCGTGCCGGCCTGGTCGCAGGCCGCCGCACCGGCGATGGGGCCGGTCCCGGCGCCGGGACCGGTCGCGCCGGCCAGCGACACCCAGGCCAGCACCAACTACAGCTTCGTCCGCTACCGCGCCGATTACGTGGTGCGCGCCGACGCCGGCAACGTGCAGACCGAGGCCTATGACATCCTGCTCAAGACCAAGGCAGCGGTCGAACAGTTCAGCCAGGTGCGGCTCAGCTACAGCGAGAAGATGGAATCGCTGGAGGTGCTGGAGGCCTATACGCTCACCGCCGACGGCCAGCGCCGCGACGTGCCGGCCGATCGCATCTACACCCAGGAAAGCTATTCCAGCGCCGCGGCAGCCATGTACGCCGACCGCAAGGTACGCGTGGTCGTGTTCCCCAACCTGGCCCCCGGCACGCGGGTGGTCTACACCACCCGGCGCACGCAGAACACGCCGTACTTCCCCGGCTACTTCGGCATGTGGGAAACCTTCAGCGTGTTTTCCCAGTACGACGACGCCACGGTGACCCTGAGCGCGCCGGCCGGCATGCCGCTGTACGTGCAGCAGCGCGGCGTGCAGGGCAGCCAGTCGCCGACGATCCGCAACGGCCAGGCCACCTGGAGCTGGCGCTACCGTCGCAGCGAGCCGATGCCGGTGCAGAACTGGACCGCAGCGGCCTGGGAATTCAGTCCCGGCATCATGGCCAGTACGTACCGCGACTGGGCCCAGGTGGGCAAGGCGTACCAGCTCAAGGGCGGCGAAGCGGCCCGCGTCACCCCCGGCATCCAGGCGCTGGCCGATGAAATCACCCGTGGCATCAGCGACCGCCGCGAACAGGCGGCCGCGCTGTACCGCTGGGTGTCGCAGAACATCCGCTACGTGGCGGTGTACTTGGGCAACGGCGGTCTGGAGCCCAACCCGGCGCAGAGCATCCTCGACAACCACTATGGCGACTGCAAGGACCACGTGGTGATCCTGGAGGCGCTGCTGGCGGCGCGCGGCATCGAAAGCACGCCGGTGCTGATCGGTGCGGGCGGCGGGCCGACCCTGCCGGAGATCCCGCTGCTGGCGCGGTTCAATCACGCCATCACCTACGTGCCGGAGTTCGACCTGTACCTGGATTCGACCAGCGCCTATGCGCGCTTCGGACAGCTGCCGGAAGGCGACCTCGGTGCACCGGTGCTGCACACCCGCCCGGCCACGTTGGCGCGCACCCCGGAGAACAACGCCTCCCGCAATGGCGCCGGCTTCGAGGTGACCTTCCGCTTCGCGGCCAACGGCGACCTGCAGGGCCAGACCGTGCAGCAGCCGCGGGAAGTCAACGAGATCGGCATGCGCGGCGCGTTCGCGCGGCTCAACGCGCAGAACCGGGCCCGGGTGGAGGAGTCGATCATGGCCTCGTCCGGGTTCGATGGCAGTGGCACCCTGGACCTGCTGGGCGACCCGCAGGACCTGACCCGGCCGTTCAACTACCGCTACGACTTCCACGCCAGCGACTACGTGGATTTCGGCGTGGTCGGCGGCATGCTGCTGCCCGATCCCCCCGGCGGCGAATCGTTCCGCGACATCTATACGGCCACCTCCGCACCGGACAACGCCACGCCGTTCTACTGCAACGACAGCCTGCGCGAGGAAACCTACCGGCTGCAGTTCCCGGCAGGGACGCCGATCGTGGCGATCCCGCGCGACCTGCGGTTCCGCAATGCCGCCGGCGAATACGACCTGCACTGGCGGCGCGAAGGGCAGGACATCGTCGCCCGCCACCGCCTGCACCAGCGCGCGGTGCGGGGCGCCGAGGCGCTGTGCCAGCCGGGCGATTACGCGGCGTTCCGCGAGCTGTACCAGCAGGTGCGCCGGGGCTTCCGCGGGCAGGTGGTGTACGGCGACCTGCGTACGGTGCAGTCGGTGCCCTGATCCCCCATTCAGGATGCTCTCGGCACACTGCCGGGCATCCTCCATTCCCTTGACTGGATACCCGCATGAACACCACCTTCCGCCGCTCCCTCATCGCCGCCACGCTGCTGTGCGCGAGTGTCGGCTCGGCCACCGCCTTTGCCGGCGCCCGCGATGAACTCAACCGTTTCACCAAGGACCTGAAGGGCCTGGACGGGCAGTTCAGCCAGCAGGTGATCGACAGCAAGGGCAAGGTCAAGGAAACCACCACCGGCACGGTGGCGCTGTCGGCGCCGCGCCAGTTCCGCTGGGAGTACATCAAGCCGCATGAGCAGCTGATCATCGCCGACGGCAAGACCGTGTGGGTGTATGAGAAGGACCTGGAGCAGGTGACAAAACGCGCGCAGGGTGCGCAGGAGCAGAACAGCCCGCTGACCGCGCTGATCAACCCGAAGCTGCTCGACCAGCAGTACGACGTGAGCGAGGAAGCCGCGCCGCGCGATGGCCTGCAGTGGCTGTCGCTCAGCCCCAAGCGTGAAACCGAGACCTCGTTCCAGTACGCCGCGCTGGGCTTCAATGCCCAGGGTCTGGCGCGGATGGAGGTGACCGACGCGGTCAACCAGCGCACGGTGATCAGCTTCAGCGGCTGGAAGCGTAACCCGACGTTCAAGCCGGGCACGTTCAGCTTTACCCCGCCGAAGGGCACCGACGTCATCGGGGAGTGATCCCGGCCCAGCCGAGGCGTGCAGCCGGGCAGAGCCCGGCTCTACAATACGGGCGTGGCTAGACTCCGAACGACATCCCCCGGGCCCGATCTGCTGAGCGTGGATCGGGACAACATGCGCCCGCTGGCCGAGCGCATGCGCCCGCAGACCCTGGACGAAATGGTCGGGCAGAAGCGCCTGCTCGCGCCGGGCAGCGCGCTGCGCCGGGCGGTCGAGTCCGGGCATGTGCATTCGATGATCCTGTGGGGGCCGCCGGGTTGCGGCAAGACCACGCTGTCGCTGCTGCTGGCGCACTATGCCGACGCGGAATTCCGCGCGATCTCGGCGGTGCTGTCCGGGCTGCCGGAGGTGCGGGTGGTGCTGGCCGAGGCCGCACAGCGCTTCGCCGAAGGCCGCCGCACGGTGCTGTTCGTCGACGAAGTGCACCGTTTCAACAAGGCCCAGCAGGATGCGTTCCTGCCGCATATCGAGCGCGGCACCATCGTCTTCGTCGGCGCCACCACTGAAAACCCCTCGTTTGAGCTCAATTCGGCCCTGTTGTCGCGCTGCCGCGTGCACGTGCTGGAAGCGGTGTCGCCGGCCGACATCGTCGAGGCACTGGAGCGGGCGCTGCACGACGGCGAGCGTGGACTGGGTAGCGAGAACCTGCAGGTCAGTGCCGAGGCGCTGCTGGAAATCGCCACCGCCGCCGACGGCGATGTGCGGCGTGGGCTGACCCTGCTGGAGATCGCGGCCGAGCTGGCCGGCGGCGAAGGCGGCCGGATCAGTTCGGAGATGCTGGTGCAGGTGCTGGCCGACCGCACCCGTCGCTTCGACAAGGGCGGCGAGCAGTTCTACGACCAGATTTCGGCCCTGCACAAGTCGGTGCGCAGCTCCAATCCGGATGCCGCGCTGTACTGGCTGACGCGGATGCTCGACGGTGGCTGCGATCCTTCCTACCTGGCGCGGCGATTGACCCGCATGGCGATCGAAGACATCGGCCTGGCCGATCCGCGCGCGCAGTCGATGGCACTGGAAGCGTGGGACATCTACGAACGGCTGGGCAGTCCGGAGGGCGAGCTCGCCTTCGCGCAGCTGGTGCTGTACCTGGCCAGCACCGCCAAGTCGAATGCCGGCTACGCGGCGTTCAACCTGGCCAAGCGGGAAGTGCGGGAAACCGGCACGCAGGAGGTGCCCCTGCACCTGCGTAACGCGCCGACCAAGCTGATGAAAGAGCTCGGCTACGGGCAGGCTTACCAGTATGACCATGATGCCGAAGGCGGCATCGCGCTGGACCAGACCGGTTTCCCGGACGCGATGGGCGAGCGCGTGTACTACCAGCCGGTGGCACGCGGCCTGGAAATCAAGTTGAAGGACAAGCTGGACCGCCTGCGTGCCGAGCGCGAGCAGGCGCGGGCGCGCAAAGGACAGGGTTGATGTTCGGCTTTGGTGCCTGGTGGCAGCAGCTGGGCCTGGTGATGCTCGGTGGCGCGCTCGGCTCAGCCCTGCGTTTCATCATCGGCAATGCGATGGGGCGCCAGTTCGGCAGCAGCTTCCCGTGGGGCACGCTGACTGCGAACCTGGTCGGCGCGTTCGCGATCGGCTACCTCGCGGTGTGGCTGCAGACCCGGGGCGACGCCGCAGTGTACTGGCGGGCCTTTGCGGTGGTCGGTGTCATCGGTGGGTTGACCACGTTCTCGTCGATGATGCTGGAGGCGGTGCTGCTGGCGCGCAACGCGCGAGGCTGGGAAATGCCGACGTATCTGGGGGTGAGCCTGGTGGCCGGGTTCGCGCTGGTGTGGTTGGGCGCGCGGGTGGCGGAAGCGGCCGTCGCGCGGTGACCTGTGCAGCCAGGCAGGGCCTGGCTCTACGCTGCGATGCAAGCCATGGGTGTGCCAGGTGAGCGCGCCGACGGCGCGGGCTATAGGGGGAATGCCACGCTACGGAAATCCAGCGGCTTTTCCGCTGGATTTCCGTGCCTTATCACGATATTGTTTCGCCCCGTTTGCGCCGCCCCCGCCCCGTCATGCGTGATGAAGAAGATCCCGGCACCCTGGAGTTGATGCTGCCGCGCAAGCGCGGCCGTCCGCCCACGTTCGGCTACGCCATGACCGATGCGCAGCGTGCGGCGCGCTATCGTGCGCGCCGTGCCGGGCAGGCCGACCATGCGGATGTGCGGACCTGCAGCGACATGGTGCTGCTGGACAAGATCCGCGCGGCGATCACGGCCAAGGATGCAGAGCTCACCGGCTTCCTGGTGCACGTGCTGTGGCAGCGCTATCCGCTGCAGTTGAAGTAGACGCGCCGCGCACCAGTTCGCCCACCGCTGGGCGCAGGTAGCCGAGCAGGCGCTCGGCTTCGATCCAGCCGGTGGCGTCGTCCAGGTCCAGCTCGTGCAGGTCGTCGGCAATGGCCGCCAATGTGGCCTGGCCCAGCATTCGCAGCACGCCGGACAGGCGATGCGCATGGTGGCGCAGTCGATTGGCCGCCTGCAGGCGCAGGGCATCGTGCAGGGCCATCATCTCTTCCTGCAGCGACTGCAGGAACTCGCTCCACATCGGTTGCGGCGCGTGCGCCGCTTCCACCTCCCGTGCGCCCGCGGGGTCGAGGTCGTCGACCTCCAGCACCTCCAGCAGCAGGCGCATGTCCAGTGGTTTGCACAGCACCGCGTCCATGCCGCAGGCGCGGCAGCGCTCGGCATGCGCGGGCGAATCGTTGGCGGAAAGCGCCACCAGCAGCGCCGGACTGCGCCCGTGGCGACGCTCGAGCTGGCGCAGCTGCACGGCCAGCTCGTAGCCGCACATGTCCTCCAGTACGCAGTCCAGCAGCACGATCCCGCACGGTTCGCCGGCCTGGCTGCGCAACGCGCTCGCGCCATCGCCGCAACTGCTTACCGAGGCCCCCAGCGCTTCCAGCTGGCGGGCCACGACGGTGCGGTTTAGCATGTGGTCCTCTACCAGCAGCAGGGTGCGCCCGGCCAGCGGTTGTCCACTGGGGCAATGGCCGCCGCCTTCGGTCACCACCGGCAGCTGCACCTCGAAGCAGCTGCCTTCGCCCGGATCACTGCGCAGCTGCAGGCGACCACCCATGCCCGTCACCAGGTCCTGGCAGATCGACAGGCCAAGCCCGGCCCCGCCCATCTGCCGCGAATGCCGGTCGTGGGCCTGCACGAAGGGTTTGAAGACGCGGTCGTGCTGGTCGGCCGGAATGCCGATGCCGGTGTCGCGCACCGCGATGTGCAGCTGCGCGCTGGCGTCGGTGGGCTGCAGTGCCAGGGTGACCTCGATGTCGCCCAGCTCGGTGAACTTCACCGCATTGCCCAGCAGGTTGTTGAGCACCTGGCGCAGCGCATCGCCGTCCACCCATACCCGTGGCAGCGGGTCGGTGCGCTGCAGCAGTGCCATCGCCAGGCCCTTGGCGTCGGCGCCGGGGCGCGCCACCGCGATGCAGTCGCGGGCGAGCTGGCGAACATCCTGCCAGCCCGGCGTGGGCAGGTAGTCGCCGCTGGCCACGCGCGAGTAGTCCAGCGCGTGGCCCAGCAGGTGGCGCAGGCCGACGCCGGCGGATCGCGCGGCATTGACCAGTTGCCGCTGGCCCTGGTCCAGCGCCGACTGATGCAGCAGGTCCACCGAGGTCACCAGTGCCTGCGCCGCATTGCGCACCTCATGGCTCATGGTGGCGATGAAGCGTGCCTGCTGGCGCTCGCTGCGGCGTGCCGACTGCCGCGCCCGGTACATCCACGCTCCGGCGCTGAGCAGCAGCAACACGGTCAGGCCCATCGCCACCAGTTCCCAGCGGAAATGCCGCGACATCACCTGCAGCGAGGGACCGCTCAGGTAGGTGGCCTTGGTCCAGCGCTGCATCAGCATGGCGTGCTCCTGCGGACTGATCGAGCGCATCGCCTGGTGGATCTGGTCGAGCATGCGGCGGTCGCGGTGGCGCACCACCAGGTGCAGGCTGCCGGGCAGGGTGGCGGGGCCGCCATGCAGCAGCAGGCTGTCACCGAATTCGCGCCGCACCAGCGGGCGCATGGCCACGTCCAGCTCCATTGCGACATCGACCACGCCGGCCTCTACCGCGGCCAGCGCCTCGCGCAGGCTGGGCAACCCCACCACCTGCAGGTGCGGATGGTAGGCGGCCAGCCATTCGGCCAGGCGGCTGCCGCGTACCACCGCCACCCGGCGCAGGTGCGCGAACTCGGGCGGCTGCGCGTGGGTGTGGCGGCTGGCCAGCAGGGTCTGCCCGCGGTAGTACGCCGGTGATGCGGCGAGTGCGGTGCACGGCGCGTTGTCCAGCGGGCCGAGCAGCAGCATCAGGTCCGCGCGGCCATCGCAGAGTGCCTGCAACGCCGCCGTGGTGGACTCCATTGGCTGCTCCTGGAAGCGCATGCCGGTCTGCTCCGACACCAGCTGCGCATACCCGCTGATCAGGTTGGCGTCACGCGCGGCACGGTTGTCCGCGGCCAGCAGCCGGTGCTGGGACGGGTCGGTGGCCACGCGCACCAACCGCTGCGCGGGCTGGGACAGGACCACCGGCAACAAAGCTACCGCCAGCACCCCGGCCACGGCGCCGGTGGCCATGCGGGGGGTTCTCACCACACCGCCAGCTGGTGCCGCAGGGTGAACAGGTCGCGGTCGGTGCGCAGGCCCAGCTTGCGGAACGCGGCGTGCTTCTGGGTGCTGATGGTCTTGATGCTGCGGTGGCGCTGCAACGCGATGTCGGTGACGGTCATGCCGCTCAGGCACAGCTGCAGCACCTCGCGTTCGCTCTGCGAGAGCCGGTGTTCGGCGTGTTCATCGCGGTAATCCAGCGGTACGTGGCTGTGCCCGGCGGCGACCCGGCCCAGTGCGCGCGCCAGTTCTTCCAGGGTCTCGCCCTTGGACACCACGCCTGCGGCGCCGGCCGCCATGCTGTTGGAAATCATGACGTGGTGCACGTTGGCCGAAAACATCAGCACCCGGACCCGGGGAAAACGTCGGCGCAGCATCCGCAGCAGCTCCATGCCCTGCAGGTCACCTTCGGCCAGCGTGTAGTCGACCACCGCGACATCGACCAGATGGTGCAGCAGGGTGTTGACCAGGGCGCGGGTGGTGGCGTGGTTGCCGACCACGTGGAAGCGCGGGTCGTTGGAAAGGTGGACGTAGCTGCCGTGACGGACGACGTCGTGATCGTCCAGCAGCGCGATGTTCAGCACCGCATGCGGAAGCGGTCCGTGGATGGGACCTGGATGGCGTCTGGACAAGGGAGGCACGCAATCATGGGATTTGCGCCATTCTTACTGCTTCATCCTTCCGCGTAGATAGTCTGATGTCAGATTAGGACTATTCCTATGCTTGGGACGAGAGCCCCGTCACTTTCCGTGCGCATCCAGTGCACCGTTCGGAATGATGCAGCGAAAAATCGATCAACGCCGCTCGCGGTCCAGCAGGCGTGCGAACTGTGACGCCAATTCCACCACGAGTGCATCGGCGGTGCTCCGGTGCAGCAATGCGATCTCGATGCTGTCAATCGGTGTCAGTCCCTGTCGAGCGGTCAGCACGCGGTGCTCGCGGGTTACGGCGCGCGCCGGCAGCAGGCTGATGCCCATGCCGTCGGCGACGGCGCCCTGGATGCCGCCCAGGCTGGAGCTGGTGAATCCGATCCGCCAGCGCCGACCCAGTCCCTCCACGGCGGCGATCAGCTCGTCGCGATACAGCCCGCGCGGCGGGAAGGTCACCAGCGGAATGGGGTCCTGTGCGATGCAGGGGCTGCGCACACTGTCTACCCAGCGCATCGGCTCGGCCCAGCAGGCCACCGCCTGGCGGCTGTTGCGGCGCTGCTTGACCAGCACCAGGTCGAGCTCGCCATGGTCGAAGGCATGCGCGAGGTCACGGCTGAGGCCACTGGTGACCTCCAGTTTCACCTGCGGGTGGCGGCGGGTGAAGCGGCCGAGCAGGGCAGTGGTACGCGGATTGACGAAGTCCTCCGGCACGCCCAGGCGCACGCTGATCGCCACCGTGGCACCGGCCAGCGCCTCGCCCATCTGGTCGTTGAGCGCCAGCATCTGCCGGGCGATGCCCAGCAGCGAGTGGCCGGCGTCGGTCGGGTGCACATCGCGGTTGGCGCGGACCAGCAGCGGGTGCCCGGCCAGCTGCTCCAGCCGCCGGATCTTCTGGCTGACGGTGGACTGGGTGGAGTGCAGGCGCGCCGCGGCGGTGGTGAAGCTGCCGCAGTCGGCCACCATCACCATGGCCCGCAGCAGGTCCAGTTCGAACAGGGTGCGATGCGATTCTGCACTGACGGACATGGTGTCATCCAGGAAACGAATGGGAACGTCAGCGCATGTTAGTCCGCCACGGTCGCGCCTGCCCGGGCCAGGCTGCGCGCCACGCGGGCACCGGCGTCGCGCATCATCACGTGCAGCGCCGGCGGGCCCAACACCTCGAACTCGAGTTCCAGCGCCAGCAGCCAGTAAACCACCGCACCCTGCGGGTGCGCGCCACAGCGCAGCAGGCAGCGCTGCGCGTCCAGCGCTTCCAGTACGCCCGCCGAGCTGGGCATGCGCTCGCGTACCACCTCGATCGGCGCGTGCAGGATCACCCGGGCCTCGTCGCCGTACGGTCCCAGCGTCAGCGACTGGCTGACGAACGCGCGCAGGTCGCCGTTGGCCGGCGCCGGGCGGGGGCGGAAATGCGCGCCCACCTCGGGCGTGCTGGTCATGCGGTCGATGCGGAAGGTGCGCCAGTCCACGCGCGTGGTATCCCACGCCACCAGGTACCAGCGGCGTTCGGCATGTACCACGCCCTGCGGTTCCACCTGGCGCTGGCTGGCCTGGCCTTGGCGGTCGGCGTAGTCGAAACGCAGCTGCAGCTGGTCGCGGCAGGCGCCGGCCAGGGTGGCGAGCAGGCGCGCGTCGACCAGCGGCCCGCTCTGGTCGATCGGCAGGATCGAGGTGCGCAGCGCATCCAGGCGGCGGCGCAGGCGCGCCGGCATCACCTGTTCCATCTTGACCAGGGCGGTGATGGCGGTCTGCTCGATGCCGCTGATGGTGCCGCTCACCGCCATGCGCAGGGCCAGCGCCGCCGCCAGCGCCTCCTCGTCGTCGAGCAGCAGCGGCGGCAGCGCACGCCCGGCGCGGAACGCATAGCCGCCGGCCACGCCGCTGCTGGCCTGGATCGGGTAGCCGAGTTCGCGCAGGCGCTCGATGTCGCGACGCAGGGTGCGCGGATGCACGCCGATGTCGGTGGCCAGGGTGTTGCCGGGCCAGTGCGGTCGGGATTGCAGCAGCGCGAGCAGGCGCAGCAGGCGGGCGGAGGTCGTGAGCATGGCCACAGGGTCGCGCCTGTCGAGGACAGGATCTGTCCGCAATGGTGGCTAGCCTGTGTCCACGGTGCAAGGCCTCCCGCAGCGCACCTTTCCACACCGACACCTACAAGGAGTACCGCATGTCCCTCGTCTTCTATTGGCACCCGATGTCCAGCGCCACCCCGATCGCCTGCGCACTGGCCGAACTGGGCGTGGCCCATGACCGGGTCCGGATCGACATCCGCAACGGCGAACAGCGCACGCCCGAGTACCTGGCAATCAATCCCAACGGCAAGGTGCCGTGCCTGGTGGTGGACGGCACGCCGATCTTCGAGGGCCTGGCCATCCACCTGTGGCTGGGCGACCGCTTCGGCGTTGCGCGTGGCCTGTGGCCGGCCGCGGACACGCCCGAGCGCCTGCAGGCGCTGTCGTGGTGCGCGTGGGCCTATGTCACCTACATGGCGGTGATCGGCCGGCTGCGGGCAGCGAGCATGGAAGGTCCGCAGCAGGATGCCGGCCACGCGGCGATTGCCGCAGACGACGCGCGGCAGCTGCTGGACGTGCTGGAAGCGAGGCTGTCGGCCCAGGCCTGGATGGTCGGCGAAAGCTACTCGCTGGTGGACCTGGTGGTGGCGCAGGTGGTCGGCTACGGCACCTACGTGGGCGCCGTGGTCGATGGCCACCCGGCGGTGAGCGCCTGGCTGGCCAAGGTGGTGGCGCGCCCGGCGATGCAGGGCGAGGTCTGAGCGGCATTCGGAAACCGAATGCGCGGCATGCCGAAATTTAACTGGTGAATGGGGCCCGCCGCGCCGTAAGGTGCGGTGACCCTTTCCGTTGTGCGCCCTGCCATGAAATCGACCGTGTTGCCCGCCATCCCGCTGCTGCTTGCCTTGGCTCCCTCCGTACTGGCCGCCGAACAGGCTGATGTGATCATCCGCCACGCCACCGTGGTCGATGTCGAACGGGCCACCACCGTTGCCGACCAGGCAGTGGTGGTGCGGGGCGACGATATCGTGGCGGTGGGCGACGACCGCGCCATCGCCAGGGCGTGGACGGCGCCACGCAAGGTCGATGGCAAGGGCCGCTACCTCATTCCCGGCCTGTGGGACATGCACGTGCACTTCGGCGGTGGCCCGGAGCTGATCGAAGAGAACAAGGCGCTGCTGCCGCTGTACATCGCACACGGTATCACCACCATCCGCGACTGCTCGGGCGACCTGCCGGAGCAGGTGCTGCAGTGGCGGGGGGAGATCGCCGACGGCCGCCTCGAGGGTCCGCAGCTGTTCAGCTCCGGTGCCAAGATCGAGGGCATCAAGCCGGTCTGGAAGGGCACCTTGGAAGTGGGCAGCCAGGCCGACCTGGAGGCGGCGCTGGCCAGGCTCAAGCGCGACCGCGTGGACTTCGTCAAGATCACCGACAGCACCCTGACGCCGCCGTTGTTCCTGGACGCGGTGCGCGGTGCGCGCGCCAACGGGCTGCGTGCCTCCGGGCACATTCCGATGGCGCTGACCGTCCAGCAGGCGGTGGACGCCGGGATCAGTTCCATCGAGCACCTGGACTACGCCTACAAGGCCGGGGTCAAGGATGAAGCCGCGATTGCCAGCGACTTCGCCGCTGGACGCATCGACCGCGCCGAAGCCAACCGCCGTCTCGACGCCGGCTTCGACCGCGCGACCGCAATGGCCGCCTACCGCGGCTTCGCCGCCAAGGGCGTGTATGTCACACCGACCCTCAACGGCGGGCGCATCCTCGACTTCCTGGACCAGGACGACCACGCCAACGACCCTTACCTGGCCTACATCGGCCCGAAGCTGCAGGCCACCTACCAATGGCGGGTCGAGCGTGCGGCCAAGGCCAGCCCGGCGCAGATCGCCGAGCGCCACCAGCAGTACCACCAGGTCGCGGCGGTACTGCCGTTGCTGCAGGAAGCCGGCGTCACCGTGATGGCGGGCACCGACGCAGGCTTCCTCAATTCCTTCAACTATCCCGGCATCGGCCTGCACGACGAGCTCAGCCTGTTCGTGAAGGAGGGCCTGACCCCCGCGCAGGCGCTGTCGTCGGCCACGCGTGCCGGCCCGTCGTGGTTCGGCACGCTGGACCGCTATGGCGGCGTGGCCGAAGGCAAGGCGGCGGATCTGGTCCTGCTGGATGCCAACCCCCTGCAGGACATCCAGGCCACCCGAGCAATCAATACGGTGGTGCTGCGTGGCCACGTGTACGACCGCAAGGCGCTGGATGCGCTGCTGGCGCAGACCCGGCAGAAGGTGGCGCAGTGGCAGCAGGACGCCCGGCGCTAGGCGACTGCCAGCCGCCAGAGCGTGCCATGCAAAACGCCCCGCATCCGCGGGGCGTTTTTTTTCGCGCTGCTGCAACAAGTTCAACGGCGTATTGATGAATATTGAATGTGGCGCAGTGCAGCAAAACTCTATTCTGCCCACCCATTCAACGCGGCGATGACTTTCCGCCTTGGTGATTAGTAATTCGATTGAATCTGCAACAAGTTGCAGTGTCGTTTGAACAATGTTGCATATGGCGACATGGGGCGGGTGCCTATTCTGCGCCCTCGATTCGAGGCGGTAATGACAACCGCACTTCGCATTCACCCCGCAAATCAAGGGAGCATCTCAATGAAGCGTCTGATGACCACGCTGGCGGCCGCAATGGCCGTTGCGATGTCGGCGTCGCCTCACCTGGTGCAGGCGGCGGCGCCCAGCATCCATGTTGGCGCAATGTACGAGTACGCCGAGCCCGGCAAGGGCGCGCTGCTCAAGCGCGTGCGCAATACCGGCGACGCCACTGCGTTCGTGCGCGTGCAGATCAGCGAGGTGCGCTATGCCGCCGATGGCAGCCACCATGAGGTGCCGGTGTCCGGCACTGACGCAGGCCTGGTGGCCAGCCCGTCGCGGCTGATCGTGCCGGCCCAGGGACAGCAGGCCACGCGCCTGCTGGTGCAGGGCGATCGCAGCGCCGAACGCTACTACCGCGTGCGCTTCGTGCCGGTGCTGCCGCAGTCGGAAGACGAATTCGCGCTGACCGACGCGCAGCGCGACGACTACCGCCGGGAGCTGTCGGCCGGCGTCAACGTGCTTACCGGCTACGGCGTGTTCGTGATCGTGCACCCGGACCAGCCGCGCTACGACGTGCAGACCGAAACCCAGGCGGGGTATGTCCAGCTGCACAACGCGGGCAATACCACCGTGGTCCTGGACGACATCCGCCAGTGCAGCGCGCCGGAGACGTCGGGCAGGTGCGCGCCCTCGCGGAAGGTCCACCTGCTGCCGAACCGCACCGAACGCTTCACGCGCAGTGCAGAGCACCTGCACCGCTTCCAGATCGTTGAGGGGGACAGCCGCAGGGAGGTCCTGCTCAGCCCCTAGGTTCCGCCCGGAACCGACGTCCCGTCGCCGGGCTCCAGGCGACACCTTTCTGTTGGAGATGTATTGCAATGAACCTCAAGAACACCGTCCTGGCCGCTGCGGCCGCCCTGATCCTGACCCCGGCCGCCGCCATGGCCGCCACCGAGCAGTTCCCGCTGCAGGTCACCGTTGAAGCCGTGGTGCCGTCGGCGACCGGCCTGCAGATTTCGCCGGTTGGCAACTGGGCGGGCCAGACCCAGAACATGCGCTGGAACATCGCGACCCAGCGCCTTGACCCGATCCAGCAGCAGGTCGACATGAAGAGCGGGCTGGGCGCGATCAACGCCTACCTGACCACCGACGCCATGCTGACCAGTGCCGGCAACAAGATCGATCTGACCGTCAACGTGGCGGGCCAGGACCTGCTGGTCGGTGCCGCCAACGCGGTCGAAGTGGCCACCACCCTCGAAGCCGCCGCGAGCAAGCGTGCCGCCGTGGCCATTACCGCCGCGGCCCCGGCGGGCGAGGGCTACGCCCACGGCAACTACCAGGGCAACGTTTTCATGATGTTCGAAAGCGGCACCCCGTAAGCCCGCGCGCGTTCGCGCACGCGTCCAGCCCGGCAGCACCGGCTGCCACAGGAGGGGCGCTCAGGCGCCCCTCTTCCATGCACAGGAATCACCATGTCACCGCGTCTGCTTCCCATCGCCACCGCCGTCATGCTCTATTGCAGCAGTGCAGTAGTGCAGGCAGCACCTGCGGCGCTGGAAAGCCTCACCCTGCTCGACCAGGCGGGAGGCTTGCCCGATGACTTCCGTGACCACTTCTTCGACGTGCCCCTGGTGGTCCGCGTCGAACGCGACGGACAGTACCTGGGCGACGCCCGGGCCATGCTGTCCCGCGAGAATACCTTGTCGCTGCTGGAGTTCACCGACAGCCACGACAGTACCGAGCCGGCCGCCGAACGCGAGCGCTGGCTGAAGGTATTGGCCACGCCGCGCCCGCTGGGTGCGTGCAGCCAGGCGTGCGACGCCGGCCTGGTGCGCCTGCACTACAGTCTTGAAAGCTCGCTGCTGTCCATCGCCACCACCCGTGGCGGCGGTGCGTCGCTCCAGCCGGGCCACCATGCACTTCCCGACGGTGGCAGCCGTGGGCTGATCCTGCGCCACCAGCTCAACGCCTACGCAGGCGAGGGCATCGATGCAGCCGGCCGTTACGCGGTCGATGCGCAGGGCAGCCTGGGACGGTGGACGCTGCTGGGCAACTACCAGGTCGACCGCAGTGGCGATGAAGAAGGTGAGCTGCGCCAGTCGGTGCAGAGCCTGTACGCGCAGCGGGAATTCCGCGACAACTTCCTGCGCGTCGGTTACTTCCTTCCCAATTTCCAGGGCGTGACCCGACAGCCGCGCGCGTCGGGGTCGGTCAGCCACACCACCATCGGGATGATGGCCGGCTCCTCGGACAGCCTGGCCATCGATTCGCGCGCGCCCAGCCTGTACCCGGTGTACGTGACCGCCAACCGGGAGGGCACCGTGGAGGTATTCCGTGAGGGCAGCCTGGTCCTGACCCAACCCCTGCAGCCGGGCCTGCAGAAGCTGGATACCCGGCGCCTGCCGGGCGGCATCTACGAGGTCGAACTGCGGGTCATCGAGGATGGACGCGAGAGCTCGCGAGAGACAGCGGTGATCCACAAGCCGTCCAACTGGCGCGACCCCAGCCGGCGCTGGCGCTACAGCGCGTTCGCCGGCCTCCAGCACACGCTGCTGGACAGCATTGAAGACCCGAACGCGGGTGCGTTTGCGGCCGGCGGCATCGTCAATTATCTCGCGCACCCGCGCGCGGTGATCGGCCTGTCGGCCCAGCACCTGGACGGCGACACCGCGATCGCCGGCTCGCTGGACTGGCAGGTCAACGACAACGCAAACCTCTACACCAATGCCTACACCAGTGACGGCGGCAGCGGCGTGGACCTGCAGGGGCTGTGGCGCTACCGCCACGGCAGCGTGATCGTGTCGCACAATCGCAGCTGGCAGGAGCGGCGCCGATCCGAACACGCGCCGTTTCCGCCGGTACCCGACCGCCCGTTGCCGGAAACCCGTGCCGGTTGGCTCCAGACCAGCGCGGTGAGCGTCAACCACCGCCTGGGCGACAGCAGCCACGTGGCCGCGCGCGTCTCGCACCACGACGGGGTCAGCAACGGCGTCGGCCTGGATTTCTCGTTCAGCCGCCGCCAGACCCTGTTCGGCAGTGACGCGACCTGGCGCGCCGCGGTGTTCGACCGCCCGGCCAATGCCAGCAGCGGCATGCGCCGTAACCGCGGCGTCGACTTCACCCTCAACATCGCGCTTGGCCGCGAAGGGCGCCGTTACAGCGGCAGCCTGGGCAGCCGCACCGGCACCGACGGCGGGCGCAGCCTGTACGCCAGTGCGGGCGTGCAGCAGGACTTCGAGCAGGGCCTGCTGCGCAGCGTCGCGGGGCAGGCGACGGTGGACAGCGACGGGCTGGGCCTGAGCACCAACGCGCAGTTCGAGCACCCGGCGCTGCGCGGCGACGTGCACGCGCAGCGTTCGTCGATGGGCGGCAGCCTCAGTGGCGGCCTGAACCTGGAAAGCACCATGGCGATCGGCGGCGGCAAGCTGGCGATCGCCGGTACGGGGCAGGTGGGCAGCATCGACACGGGCATGATCGTGGACGTGGACTCGGAGCTACCCGGCGTGGAGCTGCGTGCGCATGACAGCCGCGGCGGCACGTACGTGCTGCAGCCCGGCCGCAACGTCCTGCCGGTGGCCGCTTACCGCAATGGCGCCCTGCAGATCGACTTCCATGGGCGTGCCGCGCCGGCCGCCACCATCCAGCCGGCCACGCTGGACTACCACCTCAACAAGGGCGGCGTGGCCTACGGCAAGGTCGAGGTGCTGAGCACCTTCACTGTGATGGGCCACCTGAAGGATGCCGCCGGCCAGCCGCTGGCCGGCGCCCATGTCATCAACCATGCCGGCCGCAGCGTGACCGAAGCCGATGGCTTCTTCACGCTGGAAATGAGCGCTACGACGCCGAGCATGGAAGTGCGCCATCCGAAAGTGGCCGGTTGCAGCTTCTCGCTCGACGGCACCACCACCCGCCCGCAGGGCGACACCTGGCTGGCCGGGATCCTGCAATGCCCGCCGCCGTCCCTTGGAACTGCGCAGGCCGCACCGGCTGCGTACGCTGCAGGAGCAATGCCATGATCCGTGACGTTTCCCTTTCCGCCGTGATGCATCTATTGCGTGGTGCGGTGTGTGCCGCTGCGCTGCTCGTTGCTGCGGGCGGCGCCCATGCGGCCGACATCCAGATCACGGCGGAATTCAAGCCCGATATCAATGACCCCAACAAGCGCGACTTCGTCAACACCACGCCATGGTCGGGGGTATGCAACAGCGTCCATCTGCAGTCGTGCATCAACAACAACTGGTGGAGCATCGACACCAAGGTCCGTGGCACCAAGCAGGGGGTGCGTACGAACGACTATGGTCCGGACAGCTTCTACATTGGAATGCCGGCGCCGCGCACCGTAACGGTAACCTCGGATGACGGGCTGCACACGTTCGACCTGGGCGTGAAGATCATCGGCGCTGCGCTGCGTCTGGTCGACCAGGACGGGGACGGGCCGATCGAGCCTGCATCCACCGGGAACGCGCGGAACTGCACCAAGGCGTTGAGCAACACGCTTGCGAACAACAGGAGTGTCATGCGCCTTTGGCTGCGCCAGGATGGGGGTAATGGTGTGCTGGCGTGCTCGTTGCATTGGCTGCACACCAACAATTACGTCATTTCGGAATTTGACTTCACGTACCAGCTGACGACGCCGGCACCGTTGGCAATGCGCAGTGGCGTGTATACCGGCATGACGACCTACCGCGTTGGCGGCACCGGCGAAGGCGCCGATTTCGATCTTGGCAACGGCGTGGCGCTGGACGATACCATTGTGAACGTACATTTCAAGCTTGATGTCCAGCATGCATTCCAGCTTGATCTTCCGCCTGGCAGCAACCGCGCGGTTCTTGCGCCAAGGGGTGGTTGGGCGCAGTGGAGTGATCACGGGATCGTGCCCAAAGCGCTGGAGCGCGAGGTGCCGTTCAGTCTGAGCAGCTCCGGTCAGTTCAGTGTCTCGCTGCACTGCCAGTACCCGCTGCCGGACGGCCGGTGTGCGATCCGCAACCTCACCGGGTCCGCAGAGGACGCGCCGCTGGATATCGACCTGACCCTTCCCGGTTTTCGCGATGCAGCCTCTGCACAGGACGTGGTCGGGCTGCCGCTGACCACGAGCATGACGCCGCCGGTATTCACCGCCGACACCTTCATCGTCCGGCGACCCTCGCAACTTCGCTTCGCTGTCAACGGAAGCGCGGTCGAGTCGATGCTGGATCACCCCGGCAGCCATTACCGCGGTGACGTCACTGTGATATTCGATGCCGATCCATGAAGCAGATGGGCGTGCGCTGCGTGCGACAGCGACGTGACGATGATATGGATGCTTCTGAACTGTTTACCGAGATGCGGGATGCGTCTACACGAAAGCGCATCCTGCGCACGCAGCGGTAACGCTGGGCTGCCTAGTGTTGAGTCACCGGCATCACTCTCGACGCCGAACATCGGAGATACGTCATGGGTAACCAGCAGAATCCGCAACAGGGCCAGCAGAATCCGCAGCAGGGCCAGCAGAACCAGCAGAACCAGAAGGACCAGCAGCGCCAGGGCCAGCAGCAACAGCAGGACGCCGACCAGAAGCGCGAGCGCAACCAGCAGGGTGGCCAGCAGGAAGAAGAAGAATAAGCTTCTGCTGCCACGTCATGACCCGAGTCCGGCCCTGCGGCCGGACTTTTGTTATCTGCACCGCGCATCGCGGCAAGTGATACCCATTCGCATTTGAGGTACACTGGGTTGATCGTCCCGCCCTGAGTCGTGCCCGCCGTGCTTTCCCGCTTGTTCCCGACGCGCTTTCCGCTCTTTCGTGCCGTGGGCATGGCCGCTGCCCTGGGGGTGGCCGTGATCGCGCCGGTTGCCGCTCAGCAGCGCAATCCGTTGCAGACGATCGGCGAGACCGTGCTCGACCAGCCGGCGCAGAGCTACCGCTTCGAACGCTTCGTGATCGAGGACGGCACCCCGGCGCGCCGCTGGCGCGTCCACGTAGGCGTCCCCACGCAGCCAGCCAAGACGCCCGCGCCGGTGCTGTACATGCTGGACGGCAACGCTGCGGCGATGGTGTTCGACCAGGCCCTGCTTGGCGAGCTGGCCGCGCATGGCGCGCCGGTACTGGTGTTCATCGGCTACGACAACGACCTGCGCATCGATTCGCGGGCACGCACGCAGGATTACACTGCGTGGGTGGATACCGCCGAGGACGAGAACGGCGTGGCGCAGTCCACCGGCGGCGGTGCCGCCGCGTTCCTGCAGGTCATCCAGCAGAAGATCAAGCCCGAGGTGGCCCGGCGCGCGCGCGTCGACGCGCAGCAGCAGGCGCTCTGGGGCCATTCGCTGGGCGGCCTGTTCGTGCTCAGTACGCTGTATACCCAGCCGGACGCGTTCCAGCAGTACGTGAGTGCCAGCCCGTCGCTGTGGTGGAGCCAGGGCGCTGCGCAGGGTGAACTGGAGCAGCGCTTTGTCGCCCATCCCGCACCGGCAAAGCTGTGGCTGATGCTCGGCGGTGACGAGCGCAGCGGCAACCGCGGCGTGCGCGACATGAGCAACCCGCGCGTGGTGGCGCACCTGCGCCGCATTGCCGGCGCGACGCCGGACGCTGCGCACGTGCTGAGCGGACGGCTGGCGGCGGTGCCCGGCCTGCAGGTGACCTACCGGGAGTTTGCCGGTTTGGGCCATGGCCCGATGCTGCCGGCTTCGCTGAAGGCGACGCTGGCCGCGTTGTATGGCGTGCCGGACTGATCTTGTTTCTTCCCTACCCAGGCAATGCGTGGCGCTCCGCCACCACCGCAGCGATGCGGCCCGCCAAGGCAACCCTTGTGACACGCGCCGCTGGCGCGCCCCTACAGAAGGAGTCTGCTATGTCCCGAATGATGTCCCTCCCGCGCGTTGCCGCGCTGGCCCTGGCCCTGTCGCTGGTGTCCGGCGCCGCGGTCTCGCAGCCGGTCTTCGACGCGCCGGCCAATGGTTTCCGTGGCAAGGTCAGTGCCCGCAACGAGAACGCCATCGCGGGCAGCACCGCGGAAGTGACCGGTCGCGCCTTCGTGCCGGGGCAGCAGGTGACCCTGCTGCGCGGCGAGACCGTGCTAACCCCCACGCCGGTCGTTGTCGACGAGCAGGGCAATTTCAAGGCCAGTGTGCAGATTCCGGCCGACGCGGTTCCCGGCCAGCACCCGGTGGTGGTGCGGGCCAGCCAGCCGGCCGCGGCCACCGTGGTTGCGTTGCGGGTGTCGCCGAACCTGCCCTTGAGTGGCCAGCAGGCGTTCAAGCAGCAGTCCGGCAAGCTGGTGCAGGGGCTGTACCAGAGCGCCTACAGTGCGGGCAGCAATGCGCTGTTCGTGACCTCGGCAGTGGGCCGCCCACCGGTGACCGCGTCGCAGCTGCTCAAGGTCGACCCGAAGACGCTGAAGGTGGTGAAGGCGATCACTCCGGCCAAGGTGCCCGACGCCAAGGGCGGCAGCGTGTTCGCCGTGTACGGCGTGGGCGTGGACGATGCCAATGGCAACGTGTGGGTGAGCAACACCCGCCAGGACACGGTGGCGGTGTACTGCCAGTCCGACCTGTCGCTGGTGCACCAGTTCCCGGTGGGCGCGGTGCCGCATGCGCGCGACGTGGTGGTCGACGCCAAGCGGGGCAGGGTGTTCGCCTCGGCGGCCGGTGAGGACCACCTTTCGGTGTTCGATGCGAAGTCCTTCAAGCCGCTGGAGCCGATCACCCTCGCCTCGGGCGTGGACGATGAGAAATTCGTGCCGATGAGCCTGGTGCTGGATGAAGCCGGCGGCAAGCTGTTCACGGTGAGCATCGGCACCCCGGAAGCGGCGGTGATCGACGTCGCCAGCGGCAAGGTCGACAAAGTGATCGACCTCGGCAATGCCATCAGCGCCTCGGGCGTGGCCTTCGATGCGAAGCAGAACCGGCTGTACGTGGCCTCGCAGGGCAGCGACAACCTGCTCATCGTCGACGTGGCCAGTGGCAAGGTACTGCACGATGTCCCCGTGGGTGCCGGCGCGCTGAACGTGGCGTTCGAACCGGTGTCAGGGCTGGCCTATGTGACTAATCGCGGCGCCGGTACGGTGACCGTGGTCGACCGCGACGGCAAGGTGGTGGGCAACCTGGACGGCGGCACCTTCCCGAACCATGTCCGCGAGGACGGCAAGGGCAACGTGTTCGCGGTCAACAAGTCGCGCGGTGCCGAAGACCCCAAGGGCGACCGCATCACCCGCATCACGCCGTCCACGCGTTGATGCCTGACTGGAGCACTGCATGTTGAATTCCCTGTGTGCGCGCCGCGGCGTGCTGGTAGTGGCCCTGGCGACGGCGCTGGTCGCGTGCGGCGGCAAACCGGCCGAGCCGTCGACGGCTGCGCCGTCGAGCGCGGCGCCGACCGCGGCAGCGGATGCCGCCACCGGCGCGGCCCTGCCGCAGGGCTGGCTGCGCGTGGCCGGCACCGATGTCCCGGCCCGCGCCGGCCTGGTTCCGGTGCTGCCGGCGACGGTCACCTCCGATGACGGCGAAACGGTAACCGTGCGGGACACCGCGCGCATCGTGGCCGGCGGCGACGATGTGATCGCGGTGATCGAAGCGCTGGGCATGGGCAGCCAGGTCTATGCGGCGCCGCTGCGTTCGGCCACCGAGGCCGGGCGCAAGGCGCCGAAGCAGTTCCTGTTCAACCGCACCACCGGCGTGGAAGGCGTGCTGAGCCTGGAAGGCACGTTGTTCCTGGGCAACAGCCTGCGCCGGCATACCGAGCTGGCGAAGAAGCTGCGCGGTGCCGGGGAAGCAGCAGTGGTGATCGACGACCTGCAACCGGCACCGGACAAAGTACGCAAGGTCGCCGCTGCGCTGGGCGTGGCACCGGCGGGCGAGGCACTGGCCACGCAGGTGCAGGCGCAGCTGGATGAGGCCGCCCGCGTTGCCGCGTCCAGCAAAGTGCATCCGCGCGTGATTCACCTGTCGGCCACCGGTGCCGGCGGCGCGCCCACCGTAGCCGGTGCGGACAGCGCGTCGGGCAAGCTGATCGCGCTGGCCGGTGGCATCAACATCGGTACCGAAGCGGGCGTGGCCAACTATTCCGCGCTGAGCAACGAAGGCGTGGTGGCGGCAGCGCCGGACGTGATCCTGCTGACCGAGAACGACCTGCAGCTGTTCGGCGGCGAGGCCGGGGTGTGGAAAGCCTATCCGACCCTGAAGCAGACACCGGCGGGCGCGGCCAACCGCGTCTGGGTGATGCCGGACGTGCAGCTGAAGGCGGCCAGCGTGGGGTCTGGCAGCGGGGCGCTGGCGCTGGCCAAGGCGCTGGCGGCGCTGCCGTCGCCGTGAGCCGCACGCCGTGAAGGAACGTTCCGCGCGACGCCGGTCCGGGGGCTGGGTGCTGGCGATGATGACGCTGGCACTGCTGGGCGCCATCCTGGCCTCGTTCGCAGTGGGGCCGCTGCGCCTGCCACCGCTGGAGGTGGTGCAGGCGGTGGCGGTCAAGCTGGGCCTGCTGGATGCTGGCCATGTCAGCCAGCGCGATCTGGCCGTGGTCTGGAACCTGCGCATTCCGCGCGCCCTGCTGGGCGCGCTGGTCGGGGCGTCGCTGGCCATGGCCGGTGCCAGCCTGCAGGGCCTGTTCGGCAATCCGCTGGCGGACCCGGGCATCGTCGGCGTGACCCAGGGCGCGGCGCTGGGGGCGGTGGCGGCCATCGTGCTCGGTGCTGGCAGCGTGGGCGGCTGGACCCTGCCGTTGGCGGCGTTCGCGGGCGGTGCCACGGCGATCAGCCTGACCTACGCGCTGGCGCGGCCCGGCCGCAACACCGGCACGGCGACGCTGTTGCTGGTCGGGATCGCGATGGCGGCGTTCTGTTCTGCGGCGATCGGCTTCCTGACCTACATCGCCAGCGAAAGCGAGCTGCAGTCGCTGGTGTTCTGGCAGATGGGCTCGCTGGCGCAGGCCGACTGGGCCGATGTGGCGGCGGCGCTGCCGGTGTTCGTGCTTGGCACGGTCGCCCTGCTGCGCCTGGGCACGCCGCTGGACATGCTGGCGCTGGGCGAGCGCCAGGCGCAGCATCTGGGCCTGAACGTGAAGCGCACGCGGTTGAAGTTGATTGCGTTCAGCGCGCTGCTGGTCGGCGCGGCGGTCGCGTTTGCCGGTTCCATTGGTTTCGTCGGGCTGGTGGTGCCGCACGTGGTGCGCATGCTGGTCGGCCCGGGGCACCGTTGGCTGCTGCCGGTGTCGGCGGTGACCGGGGCGCTGCTGATCGTGGTCGCCGATACTGCGGCGCGCACGCTCGATCCGCCGGCGGAGATTCCGTTGGGGCTGTTCTCGGCCGCGTTGGGTGCACCGTTCTTCCTGTGGCTGGTGCTGCACCAGCGGCGGAGCGGGGTGGTATGAGCGCACCTTTCCTGCAGTTGGACGGCGTTGGCGTGCGTTTCGGCGAACGTCGGATCCTGCATGACATCCATCTTGGCTTCGCGCCCGGCACGCTGACCGCACTGGTCGGGCCGAACGGCGCGGGAAAATCCACCCTGCTGGCGGTTGCCAGCGGTGACGTGGAGGCCGACGCAGGGCAGGTCATCCTGCATGATCGGCCGATCGCCCACTGGAAGGCGATGGCGCTGGCCCGCGAACGCGCGGTGATGCCGCAGGACCACGCGGTGCGGTTCGCCTTCAGCGTGGAGGAAGTGGTGGCGATGGGGCGCCTGCCGCATGCGGCCGATCCGGTCCGCGATGCGGCGCGGGTGGATCAGGCGTTGGAGCAGGCCGAGATGGCGCGTCTGCGGCGCCGCGAAGTACAGACACTGTCCGGTGGCGAGGCAGCGCGTGCCACGTTCGCGCGCGTGCTGGCCCAGGACACGCCGCTGCTGTTGCTCGACGAACCGACGGCAGCGCTGGACCTGCGCCACCAGGAGCGCACGCTTCGCACCGTGCGTGGGCTGGCCGATGAAGGTGCCTGCGTGATCGTGGTGCTGCACGACCTCAACCTGGCGGCGGGCTACGCCAACCGCATCGTGCTGTTGGAGCAGGGCAGGGTGGCCGCGGACGGAACGCCCGACCAGGTGTTGACCCGCGAGCACATCGAACGGGTCTACCAGCAATCGGTCGTCGTACTGCGGCATCCGCTCCGCGACGTGCCGCTCGTCGTCGTCAGCTGACGTCGGATTTTCCCCGCTTTTAGCTGTTCCGCAGCGTCCTAGCATAGTGCTTCCTCCCTGTGGGCGAGGCGCGTGCCGTGCGTTGCGCTGGCTCGCGGGCGGCGTGTCGCATTCAACGCGAATACAACTAATTGCAGCCTCTTTTGAACAATGTTGCATGTGTGGTGGCGCGATCGGCCCGTAATCTTTGCGGCGTTCCACAGGGTCAATCAAGCATTCGCTCGGGATTGACCATTTCGATCGTTTGATAACCCACCACAAGGAAACACCCACCATGAAGTTCACCAAGACCCTGCTCGCCCTGGCCATTGCGTCCTCGGCCGCCATCGCCCCGACCGCCTTCGCGCAGTCGGCCGACCTGTCCGTCACTGGCCGGATTTTCCCGGGTGCCTGCACCATCGAGCTGGGCGGTGGCGGTGTTGCCAACCTGGGCTCGATCAACACCGCAGCGCTCAACGCGGACGCGGACACCGATCTGGAACCTGTTGCGATGTCGATGGCAGTGCAGTGCGAGTCCGCAGTCCGCATCGCGCTCCAGGGCACTGACAACGCCAGTGACAGCGCTGCCTATCCGGGCCTGTACGGCCTGGGTATGACCTCGAACGACGAAAAGATCGGCGGAGCCGTAATCAGCGTGCAGGACGTCCAGGCCGATGGCGTTACCGGTTACGGGACTTCCTCGACCGATGGCGGGGCGAGCTGGGATGTGGCAGGCAACGACGCTGTCAACGCCATCGAGACCACGTCCCTGCGTGGCTTCGCCAAAGACCAGGGTGTTGCAACCGGCCCGGCACCGACTGCGGCCCTCAGTGGCACCCTGGTTGTGAGTGCACGCATCCAGCCGACCGACACCCTGACCATCACGGGTGACACGCCGATCAACGGCAACGCCACCTTGAACGTCATCTATTTGTAAACACCGACCTGAATGACCCGACGGCGTGCGCATCGCACGCCTGTCGATCAACCTGAGAGACACATGCCATGAAGTTCACGACTGCAATGCTTTCCTTGGCCGCCGCTACGGCGGCCGCCTTTGCCCCGAACGCGTTCGCACAGTCCGCGGACGTTTCCATCGAGGGTAGGATCTATCCGGGCGCCTGCGCTGTGAGCCTGGGTAATAACGGCATCGCCGACGTCGGCGAAATCCGTGCAGAAACCCTGAATCAGGACGGCGAAACCCGCTTGGCAAAGGCTTTTCTTGCCCTTGATGTGACGTGCCAGTCCAACGTGCGTTTTGCGTTGGAGGGCACCGATAATACGGATTCTTCTACTGCCGCGGCGATGTACGGGCTTGGGATGACTCCGGCCGACGAGAGGATTGGCCGGATGTCCGTCCACCTGACGAACTATGCGATCAGCACGCAGTTGGCCTATTACACCTCTTCCACCGACGACGGAAAGAGTTGGAGCAGAAGCCTGGCCCTCGCAGCTTCGATCGGGCCCGACAGGATGGTGGGCTTTACTGGAACCTCCAATAGTTCGGCGGGTCCGGCGGCCATCCGGTTTGTGCGCGGCAATCTGGAAATTCAGCCGATCATCCGTTCCGCCAGCCAGTTGACCCTCACCGAAGACGTGCAGATCAACGGAAACGTCACTCTGTCTGTGTCCTATCTCTAATTGTCTCAACAGGCGCCGACGCATCGCACTTGGCGATGCGTCGGCGCATTTCTGCGCCGCCACTCTGCTTCAATGTGGACGTGACGCGAGAGCAAATCGCGCGGTTTTTACCAGCAACCGGTCGTTGTGTTGCGGCATCCTTCGCGGAATGTGCTGCACGTAGTGACCTGACGTCCCACGGGGTCAATCAAGCATTCGATCGCGATTGAACAGCTCGAATGTTTGACAACCCACCACGAGGAAATATCCCATGAAACTCCGTACCACTTTGATTGCCTTGGCCATCGCTTCTTCGACTGGCATTGCGCCTACCGCACTCGCGCAGTCGGCTGACCTGTCCATCTCCGGCAGGATCTTCCCGGGCGCCTGCGTCGTCAATCTCGGCAGTGGCGGTATCGCCGACCTGGGCGACATCCGTGCCGAAGCGCTCAACGCCGAGACCACCACTCTGCTGGAGGCGGTCAACGTGCCGTTGACCGTCGCCTGTGAGTCGGAAGTGCGTTTCGCCTTTCAGGGCGTCGACAACAACAGCGATAGTTCGTCCGTTCCGTATCGCTACGGCCTCGGTCTGACCTCGGCCGACGAGAAGATCGGCAGTGCCAACGTGCTCGTCGCAGATGTCACCGCCGATGGCGTCCCCGGATTTGGCACCCTGTCCGGCGACGGCGGCGAAACCTGGAACGACAGTAACGCAGGTGGCAACTTCAGCCTGACGTTGACCGATGTGCTGGGCTTCGCGAAGGAGCAGGGCACTGCTGCCGGCCCGGCTGCGATCAAGGATATGCAGGGTAGTGTCAAAGTCATCGCCCAGATCCAGCCGACCAACGAGCTGACCCTCACCGAAGAGATTCAAGTCAACGGTAGCGTCACGATCAACCTGATGTATCTGTAAGAAGCAAAACCGGCTCCGGCGCACCATGTGTGCCGGAGCTTTTTTGCGCGCCGGTGTTCCGCTTTCACCATGGCTTCACGGCATGGGGCGCATGAATGCGCCCAGCAAGGCAACAGCATCGCTCCGGCACCAGGCCGGGGGCTTGTGAATCGGGGGATTCATCGGCTGCGCATTGCTTCATCCATCGCGCGGGCAATATGCAGCCAGATACCCTTGAGGAGCTGGTCCCATGGCTATCGCACGCCTCGCTGTCCCCGTCCTTGTCGCGGGCCTGATGGCCCTGTCCAGCGCGCAGCACGCCCGCGCCGACGGCATGACCCCGGAAAGTTCGATCGTGATCCTGCCGACCAACCAGGCGTCCACGTCGATCCTGGTCAAGAACACCGGCAAGACCACCGACATGCTGATGGTGGATATCAAGCCCATCGACGAGGACACGGTCGAAGTGGCGTCGATCGACCCGCCGTCCGGCACGACGACGGTCAAGGCTGGCCAGCAGCAGAAGGTGACCTTCACCTTGTTGGACGAAGCCAGGAAAACCGAGGTGCAGCGCTTGCGCCGGGTCGTATTCGAGGGCGCCACGGGCAGGATCAAGCGCGACAAGAAGCGCAACGAAGTGGGCGTGACCGTGAGCCAGAACCTGCCATTGCTCATCCATCCCGCGAAGCTTGAGCTGGTCAGGGATCCCTGGAAATTCCTGAAGTGGACCGTGTCCGATGGCAATCTGACGGTCAGCAACGACAGCCCCTACGTCGTGCGCTTGTCGCAGAAAGTCGTGTCGCTGCCCTCCAACGCCGAACTGGGATTGCCCCGTTCCTACGTGCTGCCCAATGCTCGCCTCACCATCAAGCTTCCGCCCAAGGCAGCGACGGATGGCAGCATTCGAATCTACCCGGCCACCGTGTACGGCTTCCAGACCGATCATTTCGACGCGCCGATAGCCAAGGCAAAGTAGCGTGGCGAATCCGACGCAATGGGCCCCATTTTGCAAGATCTTGCATATTGAGCGGCGCAAATGACCCGTATTGTTCGCGACGTTCCATTGTGTCAATCGAACATTCATTAGCGATTGCTCAATTCAATCGTCCGCGAATCAAGCCACGAGGTATCCACCATGAAGCTCACCACCACGCTGATGGCCCTCGCCATCGCTTCCTCCGCCGCCATCGCGCCGAACGCCTTCGCGCAGTCGGCCGACCTGTCCATCACCGGCAAGATCCTGCCCGGCGCCTGTGTGATTGACCTCAGCAATGGCGGGGTTGCCGACTTCGGCGACATCCGTTCGAACGCGCTCGAGACCGATACCAGCACCCCACTGGACGCAGTGGAGCTGACCATCAGCGTCACCTGTGACGCCGAGACCCTGCTCGCGTTCGAGGGCATCGACAATGCCGACGGCAGCTCGTACGTGGCCCACCGCTATGGGCTGGGCCGAACCGCCGAGGACGAGAAGATCGGCAGTGCGACGATCGGGCTGAAGGGCGTCAGCATCGACAGCAAGCCCGGCTTTGCGACCACGTCCTACGATGGCGGCGCAACCTGGTCCAACGGTGTTGCCGGCAACCCTGCGCCCATCCCGACCGACGGCATGGTCGGCTTCACCGAGACCCAGGGCGATGCCGCCGGACCGTCGGGCATGAAGAGCCTGCAGGGCACGCTCGAAGTCAAGGCGTTCATCGCGCCGAGCGCCGCGCTGACCCTGACCAGCGAGGTGCTGATCAACGGCAAGGCCACCATCAACGTGATGTACCTGTAACGGTTCACCAGCGTCCGACGCCGCGCATCGCCGCGCGCGTCGGACAACGGTAGTGGTGGTTTCACCGGTACCCATCCCTGCGGAGGTTGCGATGCTGACGCTTTCCAGAATGCTGATGGCGATTGCCTGCGTGGTGCTGGCGCCGCGCGTCTGCGCGCAGTCGCTGGACCTGAGTATCGTGGGCACCATCCTGCCGGGAGCCTGCAGCGCCGAGCTCGGTGGTGGAGGCGTAATCGACCTGGGCACCGTACTCGCCGAGAAACTGGATCCGGTCGAAGAGACATCGCTCGCCCCGGTGCTGGTCCCGCTGACAGTGACCTGCCAGGTACCGGTGCTGTTTGCGTTCAAGGGCACGGACAACACCGGCGACAGCGCCTCGGTGGCGACCCGTTATGGCCTGGGGCTGACAGCGGATGGCGAGAAGATCGGCGGCGCGGTCATCCGGTTCAGGGACCCGACGTCCGACGGCGCGCCGGTCTACTACACGCGCTCTGAAGATGGCGGGCAAGAGTGGGAGGTCAGCGGCAACACCGGTACCACCTGGCTCGGAAAGGCCTCGATCAATGGCTTTGCCGCCACCGAAGGTTCGGTGGGCGGCCCGGACCACCTGTCGTCGCTGCAGACCCAGCTTGAGATCCGCACCTACATCCAACCCACCAGCGCGTTGACCATCGACGGCAACGTGCCGATCAACGGGCGGGTCACCATCGACCTGATCTACCTCTGACCCCCCACTGCTGGAAGAGGATGCCACCATGAAGCTTGCCATGTTCCTGCTTGCCGTCGCCTGTGTCGCCGCGGCGCCACGTGTCCTTGCGCAATCGGCCGATGTTTCCATCAGCGGTCGGATCCTGCCGGAGGCATGCGACGTCCAGCTGGGCAATGGCGGCGTCGCCGACCTGGGAATCATCAATGCGGCGACGCTGAATTCCAGCACCTACACCGACCTGGATCCGGTGTCGCTGACATTGGCGGTGTCCTGCGGATCGCCGGTGCTGCTGGCCTTCGAGGGCAACGACAACCGCCACGAAAGTGCCGCGTATACCAACATGTATGGCATGGGGTTGACCCCGGAATCCGAGCGCATCGGCGGGGTCGAGCTCAGCCTGGGCAATGTGACCGTCGATGGCGTGCCCGGCTATGGCACCGCATCTTCGGACAGTGGTGCCACCTGGGATGCGTCCAGCGCCGCGCCCTTGAGCGACATGCCACCGAACCGGTTGCGCGGGTTCGCCAAGGAACTGGGCGTGGTGGACGGCCCCGCCCCGACCACCACGTTGCAGGGCAACGTGGTAATCGGCGCCAGGATCCAGCCGACCGAAGTGCTGCGCCTGAAAGGTGAGGCAGACATCAGCGGCAGCATCAGCCTCAATGTGATCTATCTGTAAGCGAACGTCTGCGGCCGCAGGCCGCTGCGGTGCCGTTGTGCCGGAACCGGCGTGAGCGCGGTTGCGGTTGCTGGTGAATCGGGGGATTCCAGGCAACAGGTACGGGGTGATGGGCCGGACAGATACGGTTCAATCGATGCAATGGATGGGCAGCCTGCTGCTGTGCGGCTCCCTGCTTGCGACGCCTGCGCGGGGCCAGCAGCTGGCCGCTGAAGCGGGTGCGCCCGTCGACGTGGTTCGCGAGGGACAGGACGAGGACGAAGAACTGGAGTTCGATTCCGACCTGCTGCGGCAGCGCGGCCTGGACCCGAAGCTGGGTGAGTACCTGAGTCGCGGCGCACGCTTCACCCCCGGCGAGCAGCGGGTGACGCTGGTGGTCAACACCCAACGGATCGGCGAGGCGGTGGTCCGCTTCGACGAGGAGGGGCGACTGTGCATGGACCAGGCGCTGCTGGACCGTGCCGGATTGAAATCTCCCAAGCCAAGTAGCGCTGGCGGCATGCTGGCCTGCGACGATTTCAGGCGGGCGTACCCGGCCACGGTGGTCGAAAAGGATCCCGGCATGCGCACGGTGACCCTGCTGGTGCCCGGCGAGAGCCGCCAGCCCGGCCGGGGCGGCGTGGACGGTTTCGTACAGGGCGGGGTGGGTGGCCTGTTCAACTACAGCGTGATGGCCACCCGCAGCGATGGCAGCAGCGGCGCCAGCACCTACGTGGCGGCAATCACCGAGGCCGGCTTCAACGCCGGGGACTGGATCTTCCGCAGCCGCCAGAACTACACCCGCTCGAAGGAGAAAGCGACCCTGGACGTTACCCAGAGTTACGCCCAGCGCACCTTCGCCCGCTGGAAGACGGTCGTGCAGCTGGGTGAGCTGGACATGCTCAGCCCGGTGCTGCCCGGCACTGCGTTCACCGGCGTGCAGCTGTTGCCCGAAGCCGGGCTGCAGGTGTCCGACGGTCCGGTGATCAGCGGCATCGCCGACTCCACCGCGCGGGTGGAAGTACGCCAGCGCGGTGTGCTGCTGTATGCCACGGTGGTGGACGCCGGGCGTTTCAGCTTGTCGGGCCTGCCGGCGCTGTCGGCGTTGACCGATGTGGAGGTGAGGGTGATCGAGGCCGACGGCAGGGAACACGGCTTCACCGTGCCGGCGGTGGCCCTGGCCGGGCTGGTGCGCCCGCAGAGCGGCTACACCCTTGCGTTGGGGCAGGTACGCAACATGGAGCTGGCGCCGGGACGGCAACCCTGGGTGGCCAGTGCCAGCTGGAGCGGTGCGCTGGGCGGCCGAGGCACCGGCAGCGTGGCGGCGATGGCGGCGCAGGACTACGCTGCGCTCGGCAGCAGCGCATTCCTTGGCTGGCGCCATGGCACCTCGATCAATCCCTACCTGCTGCTTTCGCAGGCACGCGACGACGCCGGCACGCACACGGGTTGGCATGCGGGCATCGGCGTGCAGCAGGTGCTGGGCAGCCAGCTTTCGCTCAATGCGGGGGTGGCGATGCAGTCCCGCGCGTACCGCGAGCTGGTCGATGTGATGTCGATCGATGCCAGCGGCGGATTCCGCGCGCGCTACCGCGAGCAGGCCAACGTGTCGCTGAGCTGGTCGACGCGTTGGCTGGGTTCGATCAGTGCGGGGTACTCGCGGGCCACCGTGTTCGACGGGCGCCCGACCTCGCGCGCGTCGTTGTCGTGGGGCCGCAGTTTTCCCTGGGCGTCGGTATCGCTCAACGCCGAGCGTGACCTGGCACAGCGCGACGTGCCGGACGGCAGGCGGGACACCGTGGAGGGCGATGCCTACCGGGTATACCTGAGCGTGAGCGTGCCCCTGGGCGGTCGCCGGCAGGCGCGCGCCAATGTCCAGCACGACCGCTCCGGGGAACGCGTCGGCCTGTCCTACAGCGATGCGCCCAGCGATACGCTCAGCTACCGGCTCGCGGTCGATCGGGATTCCTGGACCGGCCGGACCGACAGCAGCGCCTCGGCCGCCTGGCTGCCCCGCTATCTGCAGACCAGTGTCTCGTATACGCGCTCCAGCCTGGGGAACTCGTCCAGCTCGGTGTTGATGAGTGGGGGCGTCGCCCTGCATGGTCGCGGCGTCACCCTGTCGCCGTATCCGATCCAGGATACGTTCGGCATCGTTGCGCTCAGCGACAGGATCGCCGGGGTGCAGATCGGTACTCCGTATGGCCCGGTCTGGACCGATGCGTGGGGCAAGGCGGTGGTGGCGCAGCTCACGCCTTACGTGACCAGCCTGGTCGAGGTGAACACCAACAGCCTGCCGCGCAACATGATCCTGGACAACGGTGTGGTGTCGCTGGATGCCGGGCGTGGCGCGGTGGCGCAGCTCGACCTGGACGCGCGCTTCAGCCGGCGTATCCAGCTGTTGCCGAAGCATCCCGACGGCACCGCGCTGCCGCACGGCACCACCGCGTTCCGCAGCAACGACGACCTGGTGGGGATGGTCACCGCCGCGGGCTCGCTGTTCGTCCGCGACGCGGTGGACGGCGAGATCCTGGAGCTGCACCTGCCCGACGAACGCGTGTGCACGCTCAGCTACCGCCTGGACGAGCACGAGGATGAAACCGTGACTATGCCCTCCGCGACGGTCATCTGCACGCCCGGCGCGGCGGAGGCTTCACCATGAGCACCCACGGACAGGCGGTGCGGCTGACGCTGTTGCTTCTGCTGCTGGCGACGGGTGGCGCGGCGCAGGCGCGGATCGATCCGCTCAAGCGTTGCACCATGACGCTGTCACCGGGAATGATCGACTACGGGCAGCTCACCTCCGTGCAGGCCACCCCCCTCCCGTTGGCGTTGTCGCGCGGGCCGGGGCTGATCCGCCCGACCGGCATTCCGCTGCCCGCGCGCACGCTGTTCCTCAACCTGGTCTGCCCGCAGCCGATCAACCTGACCATGCTGTTCCATGCGCCTTCACGCAATTCGTCACAGTACGATTTCGGCGGCGGGGGCGGCTATATCCTGCGCGTGCACGACGTGCGCGTAGACGAACTGCCCGTGGACATCGGCCTGGTGACCGTGCCGGGCGAGCCGCCGACCACCATTGCCGAACGCCTGGAGTGGCTGCCAGAGCATGCGTGGGTTCCGATGCGCGCCGGCATGCAGGTACCCGGGAGCCGGCTGTCGGCGCAGATTGATGTCGAAACCTGGGTCAGCGCCGACCTGGCCGCGCTGCGCGATGCGCAGGTGTGGGAAGCGGAGGGCATCATCGATGCCGAGGACGCCCGTCAGTTCGCCGCCTTGGGACTGCGGGCGCAGGCGATGCCGCGGTCGTGCACGCCGCGGCTGACGCCCTCGGTGCTCGAGCTCGGCACAGTGCCGCGCAGCAGCCTGCACGCGGACGCCGCGTACGCAATGCCGCGGCGGACGGTGCAGCTGCAGTTGAACTGCAGCGGACCCACGCGGCTGGCGGTGAAGCTGCTGGACAACCGCGCCGGCACCGAGGCGGGTTGGGCGGCCGACATACCAGGCCCGGCACGCTTCGCCCTGGCACCGCGCGGCGGCGGGGTGGCAGGCATCTACCTGCTGTCGTTCGGCGCGGTGATCATGGACGGGCAGACGATGCAGGTGCTGCGCGGCACCGGCGAGCGTGCCGACAACTGGAGTGGCCAGGAGGAGGGCGCACCGCTGCAACGCTTCGACGCGCATGCGGCGGTGTACGCCTTCGCTGCGCCCGGCCAGGTCGTGCCCGGCGCCATCGACAACCTGAGTGCGCCGCTGCAGGTGGATGTCCAGCTGGCGCCTACCTCCGCGCTGGAGGCCGGCGAGGAGGTGCTGCTCGACGGCGGGGTCACCGTCGAGATCGTGTACCTGTAAGGCCGCTTACCAGCCGAACGTCGCCGTTGCCATCACGCTGCGGCCGCTGCCGTAGTAGCAGGACGACACCCCGGTGCAGGTGGACACGTAGCGCTTGTCGGCAAGGTTGCTGGCGTTGAGCGCCAGTTTCACGTCGGTGCTGCCGAACTGGCCCAGGTCGTAGCGGATCGCGGCGTCGAACAGGGTGTATGACGGAATGCGGTACAGGTTGGCGCTGTCGCCGTAGCTGACGCCGTTGTAGCGCGCGCCGGCGGCCAGGCTCAGCCCGCGCAGGCTGCCGGCCTGGAAGGTGTAGTCGGCCCAGAACGAAGCGGTCAGGTCCGGCACCATCGCCAGTTGCCTGCCGCGGTAGGCGCTGGAGCGCAGCATTTCCGAGTCCATCCGCGACGCCGCACCGATCAGGCTCAGGCCGGCGACCGGGGTGATGCGGCCTTCCAGTTCGATGCCGCGCACGCGTCCTTCATCGCCCTGGATGGAACAGACCACCGTGCCGGTGGCGCCGCAGTTGCGGTGGCTGGCGACCGGATCGTCGACGATCATGTTCTCCTGGCGCAGGTCGTACACCGCCAGGGTGACCAGGCCATCGACGCTGGCCGGCTGGTATTTCAGGCCGGCTTCCCACTGCGATCCGGTGACCGGCTCGAAGGCGGTGCGGGTGAAGCTGTCCAGCGGTGACTTGGTGGCCGGCTGGAACGATTCCGCATAGCTGACGTACGGGGTGAGGCCATTGTCGAACACGTACAGCAGGCCACCCCGGCCGGTGAACGCTTCGTTCTTGATCACGTTGTGCGGGCCGGGCTGGGACACGCCGGTGGCGATGTTGCGGGTAGCGCTGAGCGTGTCGTCCTTGGTCCAGTCGTAACGCCCGCCCAGGGTCAGGCGCCAGTTGCCGGCGGCGAGCTGGTCCTGCAGGTACACGCCGCTCTGGCGGTTGATGCCGCTGGTGGGCGTCTCGCTGGTGACCGTGGGCTGGTAGGGCAGGTAGACCGGGTTGAAGATGTCGATCGGGCGCGGGTTGCTCATCGCGCTGCGCACGCCTTCCCAGTCCGCACGCTGCCAGTCCCAGCCGAGCAGCACGGTTTGGTCGACCGCGCCGGTGGCGAAGCGCGCCTGCAGGCGGGTGTCGAAGGTGTCGCCGTCCGAAACGCCGGTACCCTGCACGCCGCGCCGGTTCTGGGTGCGGCCGTCGGCGTTGAGCGCGCCGAAGGTGACCACGCCGCGATACAGCGAATCCACGTGGGTGCGGCGTGCGTTCTGGGTCAGGGTGAGGTGCTCGTTGAACGCGTGCTCGAACATCCAGCCGGCCGTCCACAGCGTGCGGTCGTAGCTGTTCCAGTCCGGCTGGCCGATGAAGGTGCTGTTCTTCATGTGACCGTACGGGGTGGCGGTGAGCGTGCCGGCCATCGGCAGGAACTGGTAGGTCGAACCGCCATCATCCTTCTGGTACATGCCCAGCAGGGTGAGGCGGGTGCGCTCGGCGATCTGCCAGGTGTAGCTGGGCGCCAGGAACCAGTGTTCCTGCTCGGTGTGCTTGATCTGGGTGTCGCCATCGCGATACAGCCCGACCAGGCGCAAGAGGTGCGCGTCGTCAGCGCTGCCGCCGCCCACGTCGAAGGCCGCGGTGTACTGGCCGTCCGCATCCAGGCCCAGGCGCAGCAGCTGCCGCTGGTCCGGGGTGGGGGTCTTGCTGACCTGGTTGACCATGCCCCCGGGAGCGACCTGGCCATACATCACCGCGGAAGGGCCCTTGAGCACCTCGACGCGGTCCAGGTTCCAGCTGTCGAACATGCTGCGGTTCCACTGGCTGCCCTGCGGCGCGCGCATGCCATCCAGGGTTACGTTGTTGGCCCAGCTGCCGGCGTCGAAACCGCGGATGCGGAAATCGTCCACGCGGTTGTCGATGCCGCTGCTTTCCAGGCTTACCCCGGCGACGTAACGCATGGCGTCGCTGAGCGACTGCACGCCGCGCGCGTCCAGTTCGGCGCGTTCGATCACGGCGATCGACTGTGGCGTTTCGGCAATGGCGGTGCTGGTCTTGGTGGCGCCACTGGTGCTGTTGGTGGCGCGGTAGGCGTTGACCTGCACGGCGTCCAGCGCGGTGGCGGTCTGCGCGAGCACGGCAGGTGCGAAGGCGGCTGCGGCCAGGCCGCAGGCGAAGGCAAGCAGGTTGGGGCGCAACCGGCGGAATGAAGCGGGGGAGGAGGTCATGGCGGAATCCGGAACGTGCGTTCCTATTCTAGAGACTTCCCTGAATGATGCAATTGCGACCTATTCGCATGTAAGACCTGATCGGGCGGGTTTTGTTGCACTGGTGAGTGGCGTGCCGAGAATGCGACTCCAGTGTTTCATTGGTGCGTTGAATAAAGCCTTGCGTGGCGAGGGTAGAGGTCTAGAATGCGCGGAGATCCCCGCTGACCACCGCCATGACTTCGATGCCGCTCCTGACGTTCTTTACTCGCACCCGCGCTGTCGCGGGACGGGCGCGTCTGCCTCGCGGTGCATCTGGCGGCTGATCGATCCACGATCAGCGCAGCACCCCCGACAGAGCGCCCACCGGGCGCTCTTTTCGTTTCCGCTTTCCCATTCCATTCCAGAACCGTTCGAAGGAGAACGTGCCATGCACCAGATCGCCGAGCCCCAAACCTGGCCGCACGCCGTCAGCCAACGGCGGCGTGCGGCTCCCTGAAGTTGGCAGCAGCGAGACCCATTCCATGAACACCCAGACCCTCAATCTTCGGCGCAACCTCGGCATCATTGCCCACATCGACGCCGGCAAGACCACGCTCACCGAACGCCTGCTGTGGAAAACCGGCGAGATCCATCGCGTCGGCGAAGTCCACGACGGCGCGGCGACCACCGACTTTTCGGCGATCGAACGCGAGCGCGGCATCACCATCGGCGCGGCCGCCGTGCAGGCGCATTGGGCGCCGCGCGACCAGCCGACCCACCACCTGACCCTGATCGACACGCCCGGGCACATCGACTTCGCCATCGAAGTGGAGCGTTCGCTGCGCGTGCTGGACGGCGCGGTGGCGGTGTTCTCGGCCGTGGACGGCGTGCAGCCGCAATCGGAATCCGTGTGGCACCAGGCGCGTCGCCATGGCGTGCCGTTGATCGCCTATGCCAACAAGATGGACCGCGTCGGCGCCTCGTTCCAGCGCGTGCTCGACCAGCTGCAGGACAAGCTGCAGGCGCGGCCGTGGGCGCTGGGTTGGCCGCTGGGCGCGGAGGGTGACTTCCATGGCTGGGTCGACCTGGTCGAACGCAGCACGGTGCGCTGGGACGACGCCGGCCAACCGACGCGAAGTGCGTGGACCGCCGCCGAACAGGGCGAGTGGGAAGCGCGCCGCGCCGCGCTGGTGGAAGCGGTGGCCGACCACGACGAGGTGCTGGCCGAAGCGTGGCTGGCCGGTGACGCGGTGGACGCGGCGGCGCTGCGCGCAGCACTGCGCCGGGCCACGCTTGCCGGTGCCGGCGTACCGGTGCTGGCGGGTGCCGCGTTCAAGAGCAAGGGCATCGAAACCCTGCTCGACGCGATCGTGGACTACCTGCCTGCGCCGGAAGACCGGCCGGCGGTGGTGGCCACGACCGACGCAGGCGAGCTGTCCCTGCCACCGGACCCGAATGGCCCGCTGGCAGCGCTGCTGTTCAAGATCACCCACCAGCACCATGGTGCGTTGAGCTTCGTGCGGGTGTATTCGGGTACGTTGAAGGTGGGCGATGCGTTGGCCAGTTCGCAGCATGCGCAGGGACGCCGGGTCAGCCGGCTGGTGCGGGTGCAGGCCGACCAGACCCATGACATCAAGCAGGCCGTCGCCGGCGACATCGTGGCGGTGCTGGGCTGGAAGGATGCGGTGAGCGGCGAAACGCTCAGCGCGCCCTCGCGCCCGCTGCTGCTGGATACCATCCGCGCGCAGCAGGCGGTGCTGGCATGGCGGTTGACCGCGGAAAAGTCGGCCGACCTGATCCGCATCGCCCAAGGTCTGGCCAGCCTGGCCCAGGAAGACCCGTCGTTCCATGTCGACACCGATGCGGAGACGGGTGAAACCCTGGTATGGGGCATGGGCGAACTGCACCTGGAGGTGATGGTCGAGCGGCTGCGCACCGAATGGAACGTCAACGTGCGTACCGGTGCGCCGCGCGTGGCCTACCAGGAAACCCTGCGGCAGGCCTTGAGCGGGGTGGAAGGCAAGGTGGTCAAGCAGACCGGCGGACAGGGACAGTACGCCCGGGTGGTGCTGGATGTCAGTCCGCGCGAGGACGGCGAGGTGCATTTCGTCGACCGTACCGTGGGTGGCGTGGTGCCGCGCGGTTTCGTGGCGGCGGTGGAGAAGGGCGTGCGCAGCGCGCTGCTGGAGGGCCCGCGTGGCCATCCGGTGGTGGGTATCGAGATCGCGCTGGTCGACGGGCAGACCCATGCCAAGGATTCGTCGGACATGGCCTTCCACCGTGCCGGTGCCGAAGCGGTGAAAGCCGCCTTGGCGCAGGCGGGCACGACGCTGCTGGAGCCGGTGATGGAAGTGGCCATCCATGTGCCGTCGGCGAACGTCGGCGACGTAGTGGGCGACCTCAACCGCCGCCACGGTCGCATCGCCCTGATCGAAGACCAGGGCGGTCGCGCCGAAGTGCTGGGCTATGCGCCGTTGGCGCAGCTGTCCGGTTACACCACCTCGCTGCGCTCGCTGACCCAGGGACGCGCGTCCAGCGACATGCGCTTCACCGGCTACGAAGAAGTAACGGCCGCGTAGAGCGAGCAGCCGGGAGGAATGGGAACGGGGGCCGACAATGTCGGCCCCCTGGACACGCATGGCGTGTCCCTACGCATGCAGCCCACCCCCAACGTTCGACCCCAAACCCGAGCGACCAAGGATCGTAGTGACACGCCATGCGTGTCAAAGCCATGACCCTGCGCACGCATCTACAATATCGGGCAACCGTTGATCCCGGACCCCTCATGACCACCCCCCATTTCTACCCCATCGGCACCCCCGGGCACCGCTGGGGCGACGCAGAACGGGCCGCATGGCGCGCGCGCCAGATCGTCCAACGCAGCTACGCCGATGACGTCGTCACCGCACTGCACGCGCTGCCTGAAGCATTCACCATCGAACACTACGGCCAACTCCAGGCCGGCACCGACACCTACCCGCTGCTGCTCGCCATGACCCGTGACTGGAACCCGGCGCTGCCCACCGCACTGGTCACCGGCGGCGTGCACGGCTACGAAACCAGTGGCGTGCACGGCGCGCTGCAGTTCCTGCGCGACCACGCCAGCGACTACGCCGGCCGCATCAACCTGATCGTGGCACCCTGTGTCTGCCCGTGGGGCTACGAGCGCATCCAGCGCTGGAACCACGATGCGGTCGATCCCAACCGCAGCTTCCGTGACGGCGGCCAGATCACCGAGTCGTCCGCCCTGATGGCCTGGATCGCAGCACGCAACGACACCCTGCGGGTGCACCTGGACCTGCACGAAACCACCGACAGCGACGCACATGAATTCGACCCGGCGTTGGCCTCGCGCGACGGCAGGGCCTGGGTGCCGGAAACCATTCCGGACGGCTTCTACGTGATCGGCAACAGCGAGAATCCGGAACCGGCGTTCCAGCGGGCGCTGATCGCGGCGGTGGAGCCGATCACCCACATCGCCCCGGCCGATGCCCACGGCAACCTGGTCGGCCTGCCGTTGCAGTCCCCGGGCGTGGTCTGGGGCGAGTCGCGCTCGATCGGCGCCTGCGCCGGATTCACCGATGCGCGCTTCGCCACCACCACCGAGGTGTACCCGGACAGCCCGCGCACCACCCCGGCGCAGTGCAATGCGGCGCAGGTCGCAGCGGTCCGCGCCGGGCTGGATTTTGCATTGTCGTCACCGTAGACCGGCTAGTTTCATGGTCTACAGCTGACGGCGCGCGCGCGTTGCCCTAGGTTGACGCGCGTGCACACCGGCCGTAGTCCGGCAGCACGGGTTTCCACACTGCCTGCAGCCATTGCTGCCGGTACCAGGGAGCACCATGACGGCTGCAGTATCGACCGGTCCCTTGCTTGCCGACGGCTTCGGTCGCCGCTTTCCCTATCTGCGCCTGTCGCTGACCGAAGCGTGCAACTTCTCCTGCAGCTACTGCCTGCCCGATGGCTACCAGGCCGACGGTCGCCCGCGGTTCCTGGAGGTGGATGAAATCGGCCGGCTGGTGCGCGCTTTCGCCACGCTGGGCATGCACAAGATCCGCCTGACCGGCGGTGAACCAAGCCTGCGCCGCGACCTGGACCAGATCATCGAGCGCGTCGCCGGCACGCCCGGCATCCGCAAGGTGGCGATCACCACCAACGGCACGCTGTTGCCGCGGCGCCTGCCCGGCTGGCACCGCGCCGGCCTGACCGCGCTCAACGTCAGCATGGACAGCCTGCGCCGCGAACGCTTCCACGCCATCACCGGGCACGACCGCCTGCCGGAGATCCTGGAAGGATTGGAGCTGGCACAGGCGATCGGGCTGCCGTCCGTGAAGCTCAACGCCGTGCTGCTGCGTGGGCTCAACGATGACGAACTACCTGCATGGATGGAGTTCCTGCGCGAGCGCCCCTTGAGCGTGCGCTTCATCGAACTGATGCGCACCGGCGACAACGCCGACTATTTCCAGCGCCACCACCTGAGCGCCAGCACGGTGGTGGAGCAGCTGCTGGCCGCCGGTTGGCGGCTGCGCCCACGCGCCGCCGACGCCGGACCCGCGCGTGAGTACACCCACCCCGCGCATCGCGGCAGCATCGGTGTCATTGCGCCGTATTCCCAGGATTTCTGCCAGGGCTGCAACCGTCTGCGGGTGACCGCGCGCGGCGACCTGCGCCTGTGCCTGTTCGGTGAGTTCGGGGTGCCGCTGCGGCCGTTGCTGCAGCATGACGATGACCGCGACGCGCTGCTGGCCCGCATCACCACCCAGCTGGGCCTGAAGGCCGCCGGCCATGGCCTGCACCAGGGCCGCACCGGGCTGACCCCGAACCTGGCCTCGATTGGAGGATGAGCAACAGATGAGTGGCGACCTGTCCGTGGCCTTCCACATGGCCGACGTGCGCGACAAACGCGTGACCCGCCGCCGCGCGGTGGCAGTGGGCGAACTGCTGGCCGGGCCGGTGGCTTACCCGTTGATCGTCGCGCGCCGCCTGCCCAAGGGCGATGCGCTGGTGATGGCCGAAGTGGCCGGGCTGCAGGGGGCGAAGATGGCGTCGATGCTGATGCCACTCTGCCACCCGCTACCGCTGGAGCTGGTACGCGTGCACTGCGCGCCGGTCCCCGAACGGCAGGCGATCCGGGTCTGGTGCGAATGCGCCAGCGAAGCGCGTACCGGGGTGGAGATGGAAGCGCTGGCCGGCGTCAACGCCGCGCTGCTGACCCTGTATGACCTGAGCAAGCCGGTCGAGCCGGCCTTGGAGATCAGCGCGGTGCGCCTGCTGTTCAAGGAAGGCGGCAAGCGTGGCGTGTGGATCCATCCCGCCGGCATGGACGCGGCCGAGCGCGAACGCTACCAGCCGCGCGCGCCGCGCCAGCTGCAGGGCGCCGCGTGCGCGGTGATCACGCTCAGCGACCGCGCCAGCGACGGCAGTTACGAAGACCTGTCTGGTCCGCGCCTGGTCGAGGGCCTGCAGGCACTGGGCGGCAGCGTGATCGCGGCCGAGGTGCTGCCCGATGGCGTACAGCCGCTGGCAGGACGACTGCAGGCGCTGGAAGCGTCCGGCGTACGGCTGTGCCTGTGCACCGGCGGAACCGGGCTGGGACCGCGTGACCTCACCCCCGAGGCGCTGCTGGCGGTGGGCGGGCGTCGCGTGGACGGGCTGGCGCAGATGGTGCGCAGCCTGAGCGCGCAGCACACGCCGATGGCCTGGCTGAGCCGCGCCGACGTGGTGCAGCTTGGAAAGATGCTGGTGTTCGCACTGCCTGGCAGTCCGCGTGCCGCCAGCCAGTGCCTGGACATCCTGGCGCCGGTGCTGGGCCATGCGCTGCAGATGATCGACGGCGGCGACCACCGATGATGGCCTACGCAGATGCGCTGCAGCGGATGCTGGCGTGTGCGCATGTGCTGCCGGCGGAGACCGTGGCACTGGAAGACGCCGCCGGACGCGTGCTCGCGCGCGATGTGGACAGCCCGCAGAGCCTGCCGCCGTTCGACAATTCGGCGATGGACGGCTTCGCACTGCGCTGCGATGGCGTGGCGATGGCGGCCAGCACCGAACTGGAGGTGCAGGGCTGGCAGGCCGCGGGCGACGACGCCAGCGCGGGCGGGCAGGGTGCGTGGGAGATCATGACCGGTGCGCGGATGCCCGACGGGCTGGACAGCGTCATTCCGGTCGAACAGGTCCGTGTAGTGTCGTCGGCGGCGGGACGCCCGCAGCGGATAGCGCTGCTGCAATCGGTGACGCCGGGCCAGTTCGTGCGGTTGCGCGGCCAGGACGTGGGCAGTGGTGAAACGGTACTGACGGCCGGCAGCAGCCTGTCCTTGAACGCCTGCACGCTGCTGCACGCCACCGGCGTGGGCCAGGTCGAGGTGCGCGCGCAGCCGCAGGTGGCGGTGATCTCCACCGGCCGCGAGCTGGTGACCGACGCCGGGCAGGCGCTGGGCGGTGGGCAGATTCGTGACAGCAACCGGCCGTATCTGGTCGGCCGCCTGCAGGCCGCCGGGGCCCGCGTGGTGTGGCAGGGCGTGGTCGGCGACGACGTCGCCGCCTTCGATGTCGCGTTGCAGACCGCGCTGGACGCCGGCGCGCAGCTGGTGCTGAGCACCGGCGCGGTGTCGCAGGGTCGCTACGATTTCATTCCCGATGCGCTGCGCGCGCGCGGGGCAACCATCCACGTGCACAAGGTGGCGATCCGTCCAGGCAAGCCGCTGCTGTTCGCGCAGCTGCCCGGGGGGACGCTGTACTTCGGGTTGCCCGGCAACCCGGTATCGGCCGCGGTCGGCCAGCGCTTCTTCGTGGAACCGGTGCTGCGCCGTCTGCTCGGCATGGCCGCCGAGGCAACGCTGCAGCTGCCGTTGCGGGCCGACGTGCGCAAGCCGGCCGGGATGCGCTTTCACGCGCGTGCGCGGGTGGAACTGGGCGCGGACGGACAGCTGTCGGCGCGGGTGCTGGCCGGGCAGGAATCGTTCCGGCTGATGTCGATGCTGCAGGCCAACGCCTGGGTGGTGCTGGACGGCGAAGACGAGGTGGCACGGGCGGGTACGCCAGTGCAGGTACAGGGCTGGGGGCACCGCGATCCGGTGCGCCTGGCCGCCATGGAGGTGTCATGAACATGATCGAGCTGCAGTTGTTTGGTGCGTTCTCCGAGCTGGTGCCCGAGCGGGTGTTGCAGGTCGAGGTGGAAGGCGAGTCGGTCGCGGACCTGCGCCGGGCCCTGCAGGTCCAGCTGGCAGCGCGCTGGCCCACGTTCCGCAGCGGCCTGCTCGATTACTCGGCGTTCGCCGATGAGCAGCGGGTGCTGCGCGACGATGACGCATTGCCGGTTGATGGGCGGGTCGCGGTGCTGCCCCCGGTGAGCGGAGGTTGAGCATGCACGAGCGCCAATGCCTGCGGGTGGTGGAACGCAGCGAATCCGCGCTGGATCCGGCCGAGGCGATCGCCTTCGTCTCCGATCCCGGTTTCGGCGGCATCGATGTGTTCATCGGCAAGGTGCGCGACCTCAACCATGGGCGCGCGGTGCAGGGCATCAGTTATGACCTGTTCGTGCCCTTGGCGGTGGCGACCTTCCAGCAGCTGGCGGCCGAGGTGGAGGCCGAATTCGGCCCACGCCTGAAGCTTTACGTTGGCCATGCCAAGGGGCGCCTGGCGGTGGGCGAGGTGGCGGTGGTGGTCGCAGCCGGCAGCCCGCACCGCGACGAGGCCTTCCGCGCCTGCCGTGCGCTGATCGAGGCGGTCAAGCACCGTGCGCCGATCTGGAAGCAGGAACACTACGAGGATGGCGACAGCGTCTGGAGCGAAGGCTGTTCGCTGTGCCATTCCGATCCCGTACACGACAGGACCGGCGCATGATCCACACGCTACGACGCGTGCTTTGCCTGCTTTCGCTGGTGTTCGCGCTGCCCGCTGGTGCGGCGGGGCTCACCGTGTCCGCGGCGTCCAGCCTCACCGAAAGCTTCCGCGACATCGCCCAGGCGTATGAGCGCGCGTATCCGGGCGCCGACGTGGACCTGAACTTCGCCGCGTCGGGCGTGCTGCTGCAGCAGGTCGCGCGCGGCGCGCCGGTGGACGTGCTGGCCACGGCCGACACCGCCACGCTCGACCAGGCCGCGCAACAGGGCCTGCTCATGGCCGGCACCCGCCAGCTGTTCGCCAGCAACCAGCTGGTCGTGGTCGTTCCGCGGGACGCGCGCAGCGTGCCTGCCACGCTGGCCGCGCTGGGCACGGCGGGCGTGCAGCGGGTGGCGATCGGCAACCCGGACAGCGTGCCGGTGGGCCGCTATGCGCGCACGGCACTGCAGGACGCCGGCCTGTGGCAGGCAGTGGCCGCCAGGACCATCACCACCCAGAACGTGCGGCAGTCGCTGGACTACGTGGCGCGCGGCGAAGTGGATGCCGCCTTCGTGTATTCGAGCGACCTGAAGGCCGCGGACGGCAAGGTGCGGCAGGCGTTCGTGGTGCCGTTGAAATTGCCGATCGCGTATCCGCTGGCGGTGATCAAGGACACCCGCCACGCGGCCGAAGCACGCCGTTTCGTGGCCTTCGTGCGCTCGCCGCAGGGGCGGGCGATCCTGCGCAGGCATGGCTTCGGCGCCCCCTGACCGATGGCGCTGGACTGGACCGCGTTGTGGTTGTCGCTGAAGGTGGCCGGCTGCGCGACCGCGATCAACCTGGTCCTGGGGGTGGCGCTGGGTGCGCTGCTGGCGCGTCATCGCTTTCCGGGGCGTGAGCTGCTCGATACGCTGTTGACGCTGCCGATGGTGTTGCCACCCACCGTGCTGGGCTACTACCTGCTGGTGGTGATCGGCCGCAACGGACCGCTCGGCGCGTGGCTGCAGGACACGTTCGGGATCAACCTGGTGTTCACCTGGCAGGCGGCCGTGATCGCCGCGGCCGTGGCCTCGCTGCCGCTGGTGTTCAAACCGGCCCGCGCCGCGTTCGAAGCGGTGGACGGCCAGCTGGAGCAGGCGGCGCGCACGCTGGGCGTTTCCGGCGTTGCACTGTTCCTGCGGGTGAGCCTGCCGTTGGCCTCGCGCGGCATCCTGGCCGGGCTGCTGCTGGCGTTCGCGCGTTCTATGGGCGAGTTCGGCGCCACCCTGATGGTCGCCGGCAGCATTCCCGGCCGTACCCAGACCCTGTCCATCGCGATCTATGAAGCGGTGCAGGCCGGGCAGGACGCCAAGGCCAATGGGCTGGTGATCCTCACCTCGGTGGTATGCATCGTGATCCTGCTGGCCGCGGCGCGGCTGGTGGGCCGTCGACAGGCGCCGCGCGATGTGGCTTGAACTCGACATCCGCCGGGTCTTCAGCGCGCCCGGGCAGCAGTTCGAGCTGGATATCCAGCTGCAGTGCAGCCAGCGCCAGGTGGTGCTGTTCGGGCCGTCGGGCGCCGGCAAGAGCCTGACCCTGAAAGCCATCGCCGGGCTGATGCGGCCGCAGGCGGGCAGCATGCGCCTGGGTGGTGAGGTGGTGTTCGATGCTTCGCTGGGTATCCATCGGCCTCCACAGCAGCGACGGCTTGGTTATGTGTTCCAGGACTATGCGTTGTTTCCCCACCTGAGCGTGCGGCAGAACATCGGGTTCGGCCTGCAGCGTGGCTGGTTCAATCCGCCGCGGCGTGAGCGCGATGCCGAAGTGGAACGCTGGATGCGCGCATTGCGCATCGAGCACCTGGCGCAGATGCTGCCGTCGCAGCTGTCGGGCGGGCAACGCCAGCGGACCGCACTGGCGCGTGCGCTGGTGACCCGGCCCCAGGCCCTGCTGCTGGACGAGCCGTTCGCCGCGCTCGACCATGACCTGCGCGCACACCTGCGCCAGGAACTGCTGGACGTACTGGCCGCCACCGACGTACCCCTGCTGCTGATCAGCCACGACCCGGCGGACGTTGCGATGTTCGGGCAGCAGGTGGTGGAACTGGTGGACGGGAAGATCCTGCGCTGAGCGAAGATGTCGGATTCCGGATAGCCCGGGCACGTCTCACACCCGATTTACAAATTGCTCTCCATCCTGAACCCTCCATTCTGATGCGGGCGCCGGCCATGTCCTCGAATGTCGTCAAGATGACGCGTATGCAACTCACCGCCATGGTGGTAGGCGGCATGATCGGCGCGGGGATCTTCTCGCTGCCCAGGACCTTTGCCGGTGCCACCGGTCCGCTGGGCGCGGTGGTGGCCTGGACCATCGCCGGCCTCGGCATGTACACCCTGGCGCGGGTGTTCCAGATGCTGGCCGAGCGCAAACCCGATCTCGACGCCGGTGTGTTCGCCTATGCGAAGGAGGGGTTCGGCGATTACCCCGGCTTCCTGTCCGCGTTCGGTTACTGGATCGGCAGCTGCATCGGCAACGTCTCCTATTGGGTGTTGATCAAATCCACCCTGGGCGCGTTCTTCCCGGTATTCGGTGACGGCAACACGGTGGTGGCGATCCTGGTCGCCTCGGCCGGTATCTGGCTGTTCCATTTCATGATCCTGCGCGGCGTGCAGCAGGCCGCGGCGATCAACAAGATCGTCACCATCGCCAAGGTCATTCCGATCATCGTGTTCCTGGTGATCATCGCCTTTGCGATGAAGATGGACGTGTTCCGCTTCAACTTCTACGGCGGCGACCTCACCGGCAGCATTTTCGAACAGGTCCGGGCCACGATGCTGGTCACCGTATTCGTGTTCCTGGGCATCGAAGGCGCCAGCGTGTACTCGCGCTATGCCAAGGACCGCAAGGACGTGGGTGCGGCCACCATCACCGGCTTCCTGGTCGTGACCACGCTGATGGTGCTGGTCACCCTGCTGCCCTTCGCGGTGATGGAGCGCGCCGACATCGCCGGCATGCGGCAGCCGTCGATGGCGGCGGTGCTGGAGGCCGTGGTCGGGCGCTGGGGCGCGATCTTCGTCAGCGTGGGCCTGCTCATTTCGGTGCTGGGCGCGTACCTGACCTGGTCGCTGATCTGCGCCGAGGTGCTGTCGGCGGCGGCGCGCACCAAGGACATGCCGGCCGTTTTCGCGCGCGAGAATGCCAACGGCGTTCCCGCCAATGCGCTCTGGGCCACCAACATCATCATCCAGCTGATCGTGATCTCCACTTATTGGTCGCGCGACGCCTTCTCGTTGATGCTCAACCTGACCAGCGCGATGTCGTTGATCCCGTTCCTGCTGGTGGCGGCCTACGGGCTGCAGATCACCAAACGCGGGGAGACCTACGACCAGCGGCCCAACGAGCGTGGACGCGACCTCACGCTGGCGATCCTGGCCACGATCTACACCGCGTTCCTGCTGTATGCCGGCGGGATCAAGTTCATCGTGCTGTCGGCGGTGCTGTATGCCCCGGGCAGCCTGCTGTACTTCTGGGCACGGAAGGAGCAGGGCGAGAAGATCTTCACCAAGGCGTCGGACTTCATCATCCTGGCCGTGGCGGTGGTGGCCGCCCTGGTCGGCGTCTACTGGATCGCGACAGGCTACATCCAGATCTGACCGGCCATGACGTCCGCCACGGGGAGCCGCAAGCTGTCGCTGCTGGAGCTGACCGCGCTGGTGGTCGGCTCGATGATCGGGTCCGGCATCTTCGCGTTGCCGTCGGCCTTCGCGGCCAACACCGGCGTCTATGGCGCGCTGCTGGCCTGGCTGATCGCCGGCACCGGCATGCTGATGCTGGCCTTGGTGTTCCAGTCGCTGTCGCGGCTGAAGCCGGAGCTCGACACCGGCATCTATGCCTACGCCAAGGCCGGGTTCGGCGACTACGCCGGCCTGCTGTCGGCGGTGGGGTACTGGCTGGGCTGCTGCCTGGCCGACGTGGCCTGCCTGATCCTGATCAAGGCGACGCTGGGTCAGTACCTTCCGGCGCTGGGCGACGGCACCACGGTGCTGGCGATCCTGTCCGCCTCGCTGCTGCTGTGGGCCTTCCACTTCCTGATCCTGCGCGGGATCAAGGAAGCAGCGCTGATCAACACCATCGCCACGGTGGCCAAGCTGGTGCCGCTGGCGGTATTCATCGTGTTCCTGTTCATCGGCTTCCGTGCCGACATCTTCGCGCTGAACCTGTGGGGGTTCGAGCCGCCCGGCGCGTCCACGCTGTGGGAGCAGACCCGCGGCACGCTGCTGCTCACCGTGTTCGTGTTCGTGGGTATCGAGGGCGCCAGCGTGTACTCGCGCTATGCCCGGCGCCGCGAAGACGTGGGCATTGCCACGGTCGCCGGCTTCCTTGGCGTGCTGTGCCTGCTGGTGATGGTCACCATCCTCTCCTATGGCGTGCTGCTGCGGCCGGACCTGGCCGCGTTGGCGACGCCGTCGATGGCCGGGGTGATGCAGGCCATTGCCGGTCGCTGGGGCGCGCTGTTCATCAGCATCGGCCTGCTGGTATCGGTGCTGGGCAACTACCTGTCGTGGTCGCTGCTGGCGGCCGAGGTGCTGCATTCAGCGGCGCTCAACGACGCCATGCCACGCAGCCTGGCCCGCGAGAACCGCGCCGGGGTGCCGAGTGCGGCGCTGTGGTTGACCAATGGCGTCATCCAGGCGTTCCTGCTGGTGAGCTGGTTCGCCGACTACGCCTTCACCCTGGCGTTGAAGATGACCAGCGCCATGACCCTGGTGCCGTACCTGCTGGTGGCCGCCTACCAACTGAAGCTGTCGCTGGGTGGCTCGGACGCCCCGGACGCCGCCGCACATGCGCGGATGCGCTGGATTGCCGCCATCGCAACGCTCTACGCCGCCGCGATGCTGCTGGCCGGCGGCAGCCGCTACCTGCTGCTGTCGGCGGTGTTGTACGTGCCCGGTTCGATCCTGTTCTGGCGCTGGCAGCGGCAGCGCGGCATCGCGTTCCGGCCGGGCGAACGAGTGGTGCTGGTCGTGCTGTGCGTGATGGCGGTGGTCGCGCTGGTCGGCTTCGGCAGCGGCCGGTTGCGGTTGTGATGCGCGACACCCGTGGACCGCCATGGCGGACGGCTCTGCTGCGGTTGAGCGCGCCGTACCGCGGGCCGTTGTGCCGCACCGGGCAGGTCCTGGGCACGCTGTTCTTCATTGCTTCGCTCACCCCCAGCCTGGTGCCGCGCGGCTACGTGGCGCAAGGGCTGCTGTCGGGGGTCTGCGTTGCGCTGGGCTACCTGATCGGCGTGGCGCTGTCCGCGCTGTGGCAGCGCTTGATGCTGCCCACCCTGGGCGAGGGCAGGCTGCGGCAGGCATTACGCTGGCTGCCATGGATCTGTGTGCTGGCCTGCGTATTGATGGCGTGGTGGGTGCGCCCCTGGCAGGACTCGGTACGCGCGGTGATGGGGCTGCCCCCGATGGACGAGGGCTTCTCGCTGCGGCTGCTGCTGCTCGCGCTGCTGGTGTTCGCGGTGCTGCTGGTGCTCGGTCGTGCGTTCGCCTGGGTGGCCGGCAGGGTCGGCACGTTGTCGCGGCGGGTGATGCCGGCGCCGGTGGCGCGGCTGCTGGGCATCGTGGTGGCGGCGGTGCTGTTCTTCAACATCGCCAACGGGGTGCTGCTGCGTGGCGCATTGCACGCCGCCGATGCATCGTTCCGCAAGGCCGACGCGCTGATGCCGCCCGACGCGACCGCGCCGGACCGGCCCGGCAGCAGCGGCGGCCCGGGTTCGCTGGTGGCGTGGGAGCAGATGGGGCGGGCAGGGCGCGAGTACGTCAGCGCCGGGCCGGACGCTGCACAGATTGCGGCGTTCACCGGCAGGCCCGCACAGCAACCGATCCGGGTCTATGCCGGGCTGCCCTCGGCGCCCGACGCGCGCGCGCGTGCGCGGCTGGCGCTGCGCGAGCTGCAACGGCAGGGGGGATTCGAGCGCTCCACGCTGGTGGTGATCACCCCGACCGGCACCGGCTGGGTCGACCCGGCGGCGGCGGACAGCCTGGAATACCTGCTGCACGGCGACGTGGCCAGCGTGGCCGTGCAGTATTCCTATCTGTCCAGTCCGTTGTCGTTGCTGGTGGAACCCGAGTACGGCGAGGAAACCTCACGGCTGCTGTTTGCCGAGGTCTATGCATACTGGCGGACGCTGCCGGCTGAGGCGCGGCCGCGGCTGTTCGTGCACGGGCTGAGCCTGGGTGCGATGAATTCCGAACGTTCGGTCAATCTGTTCGACATGATCGACAGCCCCATCGATGGCGCGCTGTGGAGCGGTCCACCCTTCGCCACCCGCACCTGGCGGCAGACCACCAACCAGCGCAATCCCGGCTCCCCGGAGTGGCTGCCGGTGTTCCGTGACAGCCGCGCGGTGCGTTTCATGAACCAGCACGGCACGCCGGTACCGGCCGACGCGCCGTGGGGCCGGATGCGGGTGGTGTACCTGCAGTACGCCAGCGATCCGATCACGTTCTTCACCCCGAACGACGCCTGGCGCGAGCCGGACTGGATGGTCGGGCCCCGGGCACCGGATGTGTCACCTGCGGTGCGCTGGTATCCGCTGGTGAGCATGCTGCAGCTGGCGCTGGACATGCTGTTGGCCGACCGCACCCCGATGGGGTACGGCCACGTCTTCGCGCCGGCGCATTACATCGCGGGCTGGCAGGCCGTGCTGGGCGAGGGCGACTGGAACCGGAGGGACACCGCACGACTGCAGGACCTGCTGGACCCGTTGCGTCGGCAGCAGATCGAGCAGCGCCGCGGCGGTGGGAGCGACTGAGTCAGGCCGGAGGGGGCATGGGAGGCGGTACGCTGGCAGGCGGCTCCGGCGGCGGCAGCAGGCGGTGCCGGGCCAGGCGCTCGGTGACCGCCAGTACCAGCGCCGACAGCAGCAACATGCCGTGGATACCGGCCATCCAGCGCAGCATTTCCGGGTCGATACGACTGCCTTCTTCGATCTTCATGAAAATGCGCAGCAGGGCAATCGCCGAGATGGCGATGATCGACCCCATCAGCTTGCTCTTCATGGCCGCGAAATCGACCATGCCCATCCATTGCGGCCGCCGTTCGCCACCGGAGTCGATCCGGGTGACGAAATTCTCGTACCCCGCCAGGGTGACGATCAGCATCAGGTTGGCCACCAGCGACAGATCGATCAGCGACAGCGCCATCAGCACCGCATCGGCGGGCCCCATGTCGGCGATGCGCAGCACATAGTTCAGCAACTGGCGCAGGAACACGAACAACAGCAGCAGCAGCGCCACCACCAGGCCGAAATAGAACGGCGCCATGATCCAGCGCGCATCGAACAGACTGCGCGAGACATTGCGGCGGAGCATGCTGCGCAGTTTCTCCATGCCGGTGCGCCGTTCAGTCGACCGGCTGATCGGTGATGTCCGGACCGGTGTCTTCGACCAGGTCGGCGGGGCGGGTGCCGTAGATCGTGTTGCGCATCTCGCGGCGGGCGTCGCGGATCGCCAGGCCGTCCAGCGGGCGGATGCGGATGATGCGGCACGATTGCGGCATGGCCACGCTGGCGGTGCGCGGTATCACGCTGTCCCAGCGGGCGTTGACCGTGCCGAAGGAATTGGTGATCTCCACGGTGTGTGCGATCGACAAGCCGGTGCAGCGACCGCGCAGTTCGAGCAGGTGGCCCACGCTCTGGCTGGTCCACACCGCCAGCGCCCGGTCGCCCAACGGCGTCCATTGGGTCTGGCGGACGAAGCGGGCCAGGCGGAAGGAGGCCACCGGCGCGCCGGCGTGCTGCACGTACAGGTTGAAGCGCTCCTGGGTGGTCAGTGTAGGCGTGGTGGCGCACCCGCCCAGTGTGGTCACGGCGAGCAGGGCAATCAGCAGGCGGCGCATGGCGGCTCCCTCGATGGACAACAGGATGGCGTGCCCGTCCTGCGGGGACGGGCCAGCCTGGATGCGTCCCGGGTCAGCGGGTTACGCGTGTCGTGGCACCATCGCTGGACACGCGCACGCGGTCGCCAACGCGGTAGTCGTTCGGGTTGCCATCCTGCACCACCGCCACGGTGCGGCCGTTCTCCAGCTGCACGGTGATCTCCACGCCATTGCGCGCGCCACGCGCGAGCGCGTTGCCGGCCGCGCCACCGGCCGCTGCACCGGCGATGGCGCCGATGGCATTGGCGCGGCTGCCGCCGCCGATCGAACTACCCGCCACGCCGCCGATGGCCGCGCCCACCAGTGTCGGAACGCCACGCGAGTCATTCTGGATCTGCACCGCCCGGATCGACTGCACGGTACCCATCTGGACGTCCTGGGCGCGCCCGACCTCCGAACGATTGAACGTGCTCGGCGTGGTCTGGGTCGCGCAGCCCGCCATGAACAGGGCCGACGCCAGGACCGCCGTGGCCACGCCTGCATGTGGAAGTTTCATTGTGTGTGTCTCCATCAAGTGACTGCGCGGAACGATGAGGTGGATTCCGCCCTCCGTGCGGGTCAACTACTCCTTGCAGCAGCGATTAACAACGCGGCCGGTAACGCGAACGTGAAGACGCGGCGCATGCCTACGGCGCCAATAGATCCACGATTTGCAGGGGTTTCCGGCCACTATCCGGAAACCGACGTTCACGCACGCATTACTGTTCGAGGGCTACTTGTCCACGCACCGCATACGCAGCATCGGCCGACCGCGAGTACGTGCGGGGCCGTGTTTTCCCCACGTTTCGTGACCCAGGAGAGGCCCGCAATGTCCAGTGCACCGGTGTATGGCGTTCATTCCGAAGTTGGCGTACTCAGGAAGGTAATGGTCTGCGCACCCGGCAAGGCGCACAGCCGGCTGACCCCGCGCAACAAGGACGACCTGCTGTTCGACGACGTGATCTGGGTCGACAATGCCAAGCGCGACCATTTCGACTTCATGTCCAAGATGCGCGCCCGGGGCGTGGACGTGGTGGAGATGCACGACCTGCTGGCCGAGACGCTGGAGAACGTAGAGGCGCGCAACTGGATCCTGGACCACCAGATCAACGCCAATGAAGTGGGCGTGGAGTTCATGGCCGAAGTGCGTGCGTACCTGGAGTCGCTGTCACCGCGCGAGCTGGCTGAAACGCTGATCGGCGGCCTCAGCGTGTTCGACCTGCCCGACGATTTCGCCGGTCCGACCCTGCAGGCGGCACGCGAGCAGCCGGACATCGTCGGCTACCTGCTGCCGCCGCTGCCCAACACCCTGTACACCCGCGACACCACGTGCTGGATCTACCAGGGCGTGACCCTGAATCCGCTGTACTGGCCGGCGCGGCACGAAGAAACCATCCTGACCACGGCGATCTACAAGTTCCATCCGGATTTCACCAGGGCCAGCTTCCCGATCTGGTTCGGCGACCCCACCGTGGACCACGGCAATGCGACCCTGGAAGGCGGCGACGTGCTGATCCCCGGCAACGGCGTGGTGCTGGTCGGGATGAGCGAGCGCAGCTCGCGCACCGCCATCACCCAGCTGGCGCAGTCGCTGTTCAAGAACGGCGCGGCCAAGCGTGTGATCGTGGCGGTAATGCCCAAGCTGCGCTCCGCCATGCACCTGGATACGGTGTTCACCTTCGCCGACCGTGACGTGGTGACGGTATTCCCCGGCATCGTCGACCAGATCCACACCGTGTCGTTGTATCCCAGCGACAAGGCACCCGGTTTCGAGATCGTGTTCGAGAAGAAGCACTTCAACGACGTGGTGGCCGAAGCGCTGGGCTTCAAGCAGCTGCGCATCGTCGAATCCGGTGGCGACCGCTATGCTGCCGAACGCTCGCAATGGGACAGCGGCAACAACCTGGTGGCGATGGCGCCCGGGGTGGTGGTCGCCTACGACCGCAGCACGCAGACCAACACCGACCTGCGCAAGCAGGGCATTGAAGTGATCAGCATCGTGGGCGCGGAGCTGGGGCGTGGCCGCGGCGGTGGACACTGCATGACCTGTCCACTGATCCGCGACGCGGTGGCCTTCTAACCGCAGCGCCACGACCTTTCATCGCACGGCGGTCGGCCCCGCGCCGCCCCGCCATGCAGGACCGCGGAGACCGGACGGATGCAATCCCTTGGGTGGATGGCGCGTGCATGGCTGCTGGCGGGTGTTGCGCTGGGGACCGCATGTGGGCGCGGTGGCGGCGGCGACACGGCCGAGCGACCGCCGACGCTGGTGGCGGTGGAGGTGGTGAAGGCTCAGGCGGTGCCCAACCTGGTGGAGCTTCCCGGACGGGTGGAAGCGAGCCGCTCGGCCGAGGTGCGGGCGCGCGCCGACGGCATCGTCGAGCGCCAGCTGTACGTGGACGGGACCGAGGTAGAGGCCAACGCGCCGCTGTTCCAGATCGATCCGCGCGATCTGCGCGCGCGGGTGCAGCAGGCACGCGCCTCATTGGCCTCGGCACGTGCGGCCAAGGCGCAGACCTCGGCGCTGCGCGCGCGTCTGTCGACGCTGGTGCAGCGAAAGGCGGTCAGCGTGCAGGAGTACGAATCGGCGCAGGCCTCGTTCCGGCAGGCTGACGCGGCGATGATGGAAGCACAGGCGGCCGTGGATCGCGCACAGCTGCAGCTGGACCACGCCACCGTGCGCGCGCCGATCAAGGGTCGCACCGGCCGCGCCCAGGTCAGCGAAGGCGCACTGGTGAGTGCGGCGGCGGCCACGCTGCTGACCCGGATCGACCAGGTAGACCCGGCATTCGTCATCTTCAATCCCTCCAACATATCGATGAACGCGCTGGAACGCGGCGTGCAGGAAGGTCGCATCGACGTCGGCGACAACCGCAAGGTGCGGGTGACGATCCTGCTCGACGGTGGCGAGCGCCTTCCCGCCGAGGGCGTTGTCGATTTCAGCGAAACCGCGATCGATCCGGCCACGGGCAGCCGTACGCTGCGGGCGCGCTTCGCCAATCCGGACGGCCGGCTGCTGCCGGGCCAGTTCGTGCGCGGCATCCTGCAGCTGGGCAGTATCCGCAACGGCTTCAGCCTGCCGGAGCGCGCCATCCAGGTCGGTGAGGACGAGGCCAGCGTCATGCTGGTCAACGACGAAAACGTGGCGGTGCGGCGCGTGGTGTCCCTGGCCGGCCAAGCCGACGGTCGCTGGGTGGTGCAGAGCGGGTTGACCCCGGGCGACCGGGTGATCGTCGACGGCTGGCACAAGATCCAGCCGGGGCAGCCGGTGGCCATCCAGTCCACGCCGATTGCGAAGGCCAAGGCCGAGGCGCCATGAGCGGCTACTTCGTCTACCGGCCGGTGATGGCGTGGGTGATCGCGCTGTTCGCGATCCTGTTCGGCGGCATCGCGCTGGCGACCCTGCCGGTGGAACAGTACCCGGACGTGGCGCCGCCGAGCCTGAGCATCTCGGCCACCTTCGTCGGCGCCGACGCGCAGACCCTGGACCGCACCGTGACCTCGGTGATCGAAAACGAGCTCAGCGGGGTGGACGATTTCCTGTTCATGACCTCCACCAGCCGCGCCAACGGTACCGCGCAGATCCGGGTGACGTTCCGCAGCGGCACCGACCTGGACATCGCGCGGTCGCAGGTGCAGGACCGCCTGGCCCGGGTCGAGCCGCGCCTGCCGGATGAAGTGCGGCAGATGGGCGTGCGCGTGACCCAGGCCAGCAACGGCTTCCTGATGCTGATCTCGCTGCAGTCCGACAAAGGCCGTTACTCGGCGCTGGAACTGGGCGACTACGCCAACAGCAACATCGCCGACGAACTGCGCCGCGTGCACGGGGTGGGCGATGTGACCCTGTTCGGGTCCAGCTACGCGATGCGGATCTGGCTGGACCGGGAAAAGCTGGTCAGCTACGGCATCTCGCCGGGCGAGGTGATGGCCGCGGTGCGCGAGCAGAACGCGCAGACCGCCGGCGGTGGCCTGGGCCTGCAGCCGACCACGCCGTCGACCGAAACCACCGCGCAGATCGTGATGCGCGGCCGCTTCAGTACCCCCGAGCAGTTCCGCCAGGTGATCATCCGCGCGACGCCGGGTGCGGCCACGGTGCGGCTGGGCGATGTGGCGCGGGTCGAGCTGGGCAACGACAACTACGCCTTCAACCTGCGCCTCAACGGGCAGGAAACGGCCGGGCTGGCGGTGTCGCTGGCTACCGGCGCCAATGCGCTGTCCACCGCTACCGCGGTACGCCAGCGCATGCAGGACCTGGAGGGCAGCTTCCCGGATGGCATGCAGTGGACCACGCCGTTCGACACCACCCCGTTCATCGTCGAATCGGTCAATGGCGTGGCCGTGACCATGCTGCAGTCGCTGGTGCTGGTTTCGATCGTGGTGCTGCTGTTCCTGCAGAGCTGGCGCGCGGTGTTCCTGCCGACCATCGTGGTGCCGGTGTCGCTGCTGGGCGCGTGCCTGGGCCTGCTGGCGTTCGGGGTATCGATCAACCTGCTGTCGCTGTTCGCGATGGTGGTGGCGATCGGCATCCTCAACGACGATGCGATCGTGATCGTGGAAAGCGTCGAGCGGATCATGCGCGAGGAAGAGCTTCCCCCGCGCGAGGCCACCGCCAAGGCGATGGGCCAGCTGTCCGGCGCGATCATCGCCACCACCCTGGTGCTGCTGGCGGTGTTCATTCCGATGGGGTTCTTTCCCGGCTCGGCCGGCGGCATCTACCGTCAGTTCGCGGTCACCCTGAGCGTATCGCTGGTGGTGTCGACGATCCTGTCGCTGACCCTGGCGCCGGCCATCTGCGGTGCGATGCTGCGTCCGGCCAAGGAGCAGGTGGGCAGGGGCGGTCCGGCGCGGCGGTTGTTCGGCGCGATCAACACCGGGCTGGAACGCAGCAGTCGCGGCTACGCCGGCTGGGTGGGCGGCATGCTGGTGCGGCCGTGGCTGTGGATCGGCGTGTTCGTGGGGGTGACCCTGCTCACCGGCCTGCTGTACGCGCGCCTGCCCGGCGGCTTCCTGCCGACCGAGGACCAGGGCTACATCTTCGTGGCCTACAACGCCGCGCCCGGAGCCACCATGGAGCGCACCCGCGCCGCCGCCGAGCAGGCCGAGGCGATCCTGCGCCAGCAACCGGAAGTGCGCAACGTGGCCACGGTGATCGGCTTCAGCTTCTTCGGCCAGGGCCAGGCGGTGGGCATGTCGTTCGTCGACCTGCACCCGTGGGCCGAACGCAGCGGCAGCGAGCGCAGCGCGATGTCGTTGGCCGCGCGCATGAGCGCGGCGTTCACCCGCATTCCGCAGGCGCAGGTATTCGCGCTCAATCCGCCGGCGATCCAGTCGCTGGGTAACGCGTCCGGTTTCAGCATGAAGATCGAGGACCGCAGCGGCGTCGGCGGCCAGGCCCTGTCCGCCGCGGCCATGGGGATCACCGCGCGTGCCGCGGCCAGCGACCGGCTGACCGGGGTGCGTCCGGAGGGCATGCCGCGCGCACCGCAGCTGTTCGTGGACATCGACCGTACGCAGGCGCGTGCGCTCGGGGTGCAGCTGTCGCAGGTCAACCAGGCGCTGGGCATCATGTTCGGTTCGGCCTACGTCAATGATTTCGTGCGCCAGGGCAATGTGCTGCGGGTGTTCATCCAGGGCGACGCCGAACAGCGCATGCGCGCCGAGGACGTGTCCGACCTGCGGGTGATCGGCAGCAACGGGCAGTCTGTGCCGTTCTCGGCATTCGCGACTACGCGCTGGACAGTGGGCGAGCAGCAGGTGGAGCGCTACAACGGGTTCCTGTCGGCGACGGTGTCGGGGCAGGGCGCGCCCGGTGTGTCCAGCGGCGCCGCGCTGGTGGAGATGGAGCGCATCGCCGATGAGGTGCTGCCGCCGGGCATGCGCCATGAGTGGACCGGCACCGCGCGCGAAGAACGCGAAGCCTCCGGCCAGGTCGGCATGCTGCTGGGGCTGGCCTTCGTCGTCGCCTTCCTGCTGCTGGCGGCGCTGTATGAAAGCTGGGTGACCCCGGTGATCGTGCTGCTGGTGGTGCCGCTGGGCATCCTGGGCGCGGTGGTGTTCACCGCCGCACGCGGGATGTCCGCCGATGTGTATTTCACCGTGGGCCTGGTCACCATCATCGGCCTGGCGGCGAAGAACGCGATCCTGATCGTACAGTTCGGCCTCGACGAGGAAGCGCGCGGGGTGCCGGTCCGCGACGCGATCCTGCAGGCCGCGCAGCAGCGCCTGCGGCCGATCCTGATGACCAGCCTGACCTTCATCGTCGGCATGGTGCCACTGGTGGTCGCCACCGGCGCCGGTGCCGCCAGCCGCCAGGCCGTGGGCACCGGGGTGCTCGGCAGCATGCTCAGCGCCACCGTGTTCGGCATCTTCTTCACCCCGCTGTTCTATTTCGTGTTGCGGCGGCGCGCGCGTGACCGCCAGCCGCCAGCGCCGGCGGCGACGCCGCAGGACGGGGAGGGCGGCCATGGCTGAGCGCACGTTGCTGCGCTGGGGTGTGGTGCTGGCGGCCTGCCAGCTGTGCGCCTGCAACCTGGCACCGGACTATGTTCGGCCCGAGGCACCGGTGCCGGCGGCGTACCCGTCTACCGCGGCCGACGGCGGCGCCGCACCGGCCATTGCCTGGCAGACCTTCTTCCACGACCCGGTGCTGCGCGGACTGATCGGCCAGGCGCTGGTGTACAACCGCGACCTGGCCGGGGCGGCGGCGCGGATCGAGCAGGCCCGCGCCCAGTTCCGCATCCAGCGCAGCCAGCGCCTCCCCGGACTGGACGCGAACGCCTCCGCGCAGCGCCTGCGCACCCCGCTCAGTGGCGCCGACGGCGCGCCCCGCGTCACGGTGGACAGCTATGGCGTACAGGTGGGCATTCCGTCGTTCGAGCTGGATTTCTGGGGGCGGGTGGCGAACCTCAATGAAGCGGCGCGGCGCCAGTACCTGGCGACCGAAGAAGCACGCAATACCGCCGAACTGTCGCTGGTGGCCAACGTAGCCGCCAGCTACTACGCGGTGCGCGCCAGCGACGAAGGCATCGTGCTGGCCGAGCGTTCCCTGGCCAGCCGCAATGAAACCCTGGAGCTGGCGCAGCTGCGCATGGACGCGGGGCTGACCTCCTCCATCGACTTCAACCAGTCGTATGCGCTGGTGACCCAGACCGAACTGCAGCTGGCGCAGCTGCGCCGCAACCGCGGCCAGTCGCTGCAGCTGCTGCAGTTCCTGGTCGGCACGCCGCTGCCGCCGGTGCTGCCCGCCGGGTTGCCACTCGATCCCGACGCGCAGCTCACCCGGCTCGATCCTGGCTTGCCGTCGGCACTGCTGGAAGCGCGCCCGGACATCCGCCTGGCCGAGCACCAGCTGCGTGCGGCCAACGCCAACATCGGCGTGGCGCGGGCGCTGTACTTCCCGATCATCGCCCTGACCGCGGCCGGCGGCTACGCGTCGAGCGAACTGTCCGGACTGGTCTCGGACAGCAACCGGGTGTGGTCGTTCGGCGGCGGCGCGGTGTTGCCGCTGCTGGACTGGGGCGCCCGCCGCGCGCGCGTGGACGGTGCGACCGCCGCCCGCGATGAACGCGAAACGGCCTACCAGTCCACTGTGCAGAACGCCTTCCGCGAAGTGGCCAGCGGCCTGGTCGCCGCCGAGCAGAATGATTTGCAGATCCAGGCGCAGATGCGCGCCGTGGACGTCCAGCAGGCGCTGGTGGTGACCGCGCACGACCGCTACGACGTGGGCCTGACCCCGTACCTGGAAGTGCTGGACGCTGAACGCAACCACTTCGCTGCCGAACAGAACCTGCTGCAGCTGCGCGCCGCGGCGTTGCAGGACGCGGTGAACCTGTACGCCGCACTGGGCGGCGGCCAGGCGCTGCGGGAGCGCCCGGCCGACTGAGATTCCCCCACTATCCTGCGAGGTACGCTCTGTATGCGCATTCCGGTCCGAACCCTCTGCCTTGCCTCGGTGCTGCTGCCCGGCGCCGTTGCCGCCCAGACCCGCGACGCCAGCCAGGACGCTGAAATCCAGCGCCTGCGCCAGACCGTGGACATGCTCACCGCGCGCATCCAGGCGCTCGAGTCCGGCCAGGCCGGCACCGCCCCGGCGGCACCCGCCACGCCCGCACCGCCCAGCACCGGCGTGGCCGCCGCGCCGGGCACGGTGTCGGTGCCCGGCACGCCGCTGGTCGCCGCGACGCCGGCGACCTTGAACGTGCCGCGCTCGCCACTGCCGGCGCACGAGACGTTCGATGAAGACGAGCAGGCCACCGCACGCGCCGACAACGAAGTGCCACCCGGCGACGACCTGGAAGGCTTCTTCCAGATCCCCGGCACCGGCACCTGGTTGCGGCTGGGCGGCTACGCCAAGCTGGATGCGATGTTCGACAGCGGCGACGCCGGCGACAGCGACCAGTTCATCACCTCCGAGATCCCGGTCGACGGCGGGCGCGACAGCACCCGCTTCAACATGCACGCGCGGCAGACCCGCCTCACCCTGGAAGGGCGCCGCGACACCGGCGCCGGCCAGCTGCGCTTTCTGGTGCAGAACGACTTCTTCGGTTCCGGCGGCAGCTACGGCTATCGGCTGCGCCACGCCTGGGGCCAGCTCGGCAACACCTATGTAGGCTTCGGCTGGTCGGCCTTCATGGACCTGGATTCCGGTCCCGACACGCTGGACTTCGCCGGTCCGCCGGCCTCGCCGTCGGCGCGCCTGGCCAGCATCCGCCAGTACTTCCCGCTGGGCGGCGGCAACCAGATCATCCTGGCGGCCGAACATCGCGCACCGGAACTGCAGTTCGATGGCGCTACCCAGCGCTCGCGCACCGCCGCGCCCAACCTGGTGCTGGCGGCAAGGCACGAAGCGGGGTGGGGCAGCCTGCAGGCCTCGGGCCTGCTGCGCTATCTCGCCTATGACTCGGCGCAGGACAGCAATGAAGGCAGCGACAGCGCCATGGCCGGCGGGCTTGCGCTGAGCGGCACCTGGGGCGGCGGCGACAACGGGGACTACTTCGTGTTCGGCGCGCTGGGCGGGCAGGGCATTGCCGCCTTCCTCGGCGACCTGGGCGGATTGAACCTCGATGGCGTGGTCGACGCACAGGGCGACCTGCAGGTGCTGCAGCAGTATGGCGGCTGGGTCGGCTACACCCATCACTGGACGCAGCGCTGGCGCTCCACCCTTACTTACAGCCGGCTGTACCTTGAGCGCGACGACCTGCTCGACCCGAGCGCGTTCCGGCGCAGCGACTACGCCGCAGCCAACATCGTCTGGCAACCATCGTCCAGCTGGAGCTGGGGCGCCGAACTGCTGTACGGAAAGCTGCAGGAGCAGAGCGGCGACAGCGGCGACGTGTTCCGCCTGCAGACCGCGCTCAAGTACGACTTCGTGAAGTAGGAGGCCACATGCGCGCCCAATCCCGATATCGACTCGCCGTGCTGGCCGCCGCCCTGGCCGCGTCGGCACCGCTGGCCGCGCAGGACGCCATGCTGGGCACCATCCTGGAAGAGCCCGGCAGTGCCGGGCTGGGTTTCCTGGGCCGGATCGAAACCTCGCCGTACAAGGGCGCGGACGATCGCGTCGACCTGATGCCGCTGTACCTGTATGAAGGCGAGCGCTTCTTCCTGCGCTCCAATGCAGCCGGCGTGCGTTTCGCCACGCGCGAGGACCAGGGTCTTGAACTGTTCGTCGAACGGCGGCTGGAAGGCTACCCGGAAGACGAGACGCCGGACATCCTGCAGGGCATGGAAACCCGCAACAGCGAAGCGGATATCGGCGCACGGTATTACTTCAAGCGCAACGACCACGCGCTGGACCTCAGCGTGCGCCAGGACATCTCCGGCAGCTCCAATGGCACCGAGGTCCGAGCCGCCTACGGCCACACCTGGCGCGGCGACCGCTGGGCGCTGCAGCCGGTGATCAGCCTGGGCTGGCGCAGCGCCAAGCTCAATGACTACTACTTCGGGGTGGAAGACTACGAAGTCACCGCGGAACGCAGCGCGTACTCGGCCGGCAGCGGCGTGGATGTCACGGCGGGGCTGTACGGACGCTACCGCATCCTGCAGAACTGGAGCCTTCTCGGCGGCGTGTTCGCCAAGCGCTATTCCAGCGCAGTGCGCAGCAGCCCGCTGGCGGACAGCAACGTCGAGTGGGGCGGCATGCTGGGCGCCGCCTACGACTTCGGCAATGGCCAGGTGCGCTGGGACAAGGAGGACACGCCTACCTACGTCAAGGTGTTCTACGGCCGCGATTCGGACGAGGGCTGCCACCTGGTCAAGATCATGACCTTCAGCTGCGTGAGCCTCAACGACGACGATCCGACCGACATCTGGGGCGTGCACGTCGGCCGGCCGTTCGTGTCCGGTCTCAACGGCTGGCCGCTGGACCTGGTCGGGTATGTCGGCGTGCTCCGCCATGAAGAACGTGGCTACCAGCCGGACGCCTGGCAGATCGATGCCTACATGAAAGGCTTCTACTACGGCTTCCCGTGGTCGCACCGGGTCAAGACCCGGATCGGCTTCGGCTTCGGTGTGTCTTACGCCGAACGCGTACCGTACGCCGAAGTGCAGTCGCAGGCGCGTCGCGAACGCAACACCTCCAAGGTGCTGAACTACCTGGACCCCAGCATCGACGTGAGCGTGGGCGACATCTTCGGCAGCGAGCGCTGGCGCGAGCTGTACTTCGGCTTCGGGGTATCGCACCGCTCGGGCATCTTCGGCTCGGCGCGGATGCTGGGCACGGTCGATGGCGGCTCCAACTACATCTACACCTACCTGGAAGGCGCGTTCTAGCGCGGATCGGCCGCGACCGGCGCGCGATCCTGGCGGAACAGCAGGGCAATGGCGATGTAGGCGGCGCCCATCGCCACCAGCGCCAGCCCCACGCCCCACGATGCGGAGGCGCGTCCGGCCCAGGCTACTCCACTGACGCAGACCACCGCCGCCACCAGCGCGATCAGGCCCGAGACCAGCGAGATCCAGCGCTTGCCGCCGGGTGCAAAGCGGAACGCGAGGCTGATCTGCGCGATCGCCTGCACCACCAGCACCGCCGCCACCGTCGTCGCTACCGCGTAGGCGGCCCATTCCGGGTGGGTGTAGATGGCGATGCCGCCGATGATCTGCGCCGCGCCCAGTGCGATGGTCATCGCGAAGCTGGGCAGCCCATGCAGCAGGAACGCCTCGGTCAGCTGCAGCGCGCCGGCGATCACCAGCAGGCCAGCGATCAGCACGGTCATGGTGCGCAGCATGAAGGAGGACGCATAGATGCCGAACGCGCCGAGCAGCAGCAGGAGCACGCCGACGATGAGCAGCCGCGGCCAGCTCGACTTCATCGCCATGCCGATCGAATCCGGATCCTTGCCAAGGCGGGACAGCACGGTCATGGCAGTCGTTCCTGAAGGGACCGGGCCATTACCCCGCGCGCGGCGTTATGCACTGGTGAAAACACCACCAGTAAATCCCGCAACGCGGTGCACGGTACACGCCGTTATAACGCAGCGCCTCCTATACCAGCCAGACCATCGCTCGGGGGAGTACCGCCATGTTGGAAAGACTGTCCGGCCGTCTGCTGGGTGCCGCGCTCTCCTTCGCGCTGGTCGCATCCATTGCCGCGCATCCGCTGCCGCAGCAGGCGCCGGGAGGCGCAGCGGCGGGTCCATCACCCGCTGTAGCGGCCCCGGCGGCAGTGCTGTTCACCAACGTGCGCATCTTCGATGGCACCCATGCACGCTTGTCTGCGCCCAGCAACGTGCTGGTCCAGGGCCGCACCATCGCGCGGATTTCCACCGCGCCCATCGACGCGGCTGGGGCGCGGGTCATCGACGGCCGCGGGCGCACCCTGATGCCGGGGCTGATCGACATGCACTGGCACAGCATGTTTGCCGGCATTCCGATGCAGTCGCTGATGACCGCCGATACCGGCTACATCAATATCGTGGCCGGCGCCGAATCGCAGAAGACGCTGCTGCGTGGTTTCACCACCGTGCGCGACGTGGGTGGGGCGGTGTGGGGTCTGAAGGCAGCGATCGATGCGGGTCATGCGGAAGGGCCGCGCATCTTTCCCTCCGGCGCCATGATCACCGTGACCAGCGGGCATGGCGACTTCCGCGAGGCGGCCGACCTGCCACGTACGCTGGGCCAGCCCGGTTCACGCCACGATGTACTGGGCGACAGCGCCATCGCCGATACCCCCGACGAGCTGCGCGTGCGCGTGCGCGAGCAGCTGATGCGCGGCGCCAGCCAGATCAAGCTCACCGCCGGCGGCGGGGTGTCTTCGCCGCACAGTCCGCTGGACGTGGTGACCTTCACCGAACCGGAGGTGCGCGCGGCGGTGGAGGCGGCCAGCGACTGGGGTACCTATGTCACCGTGCATGCCTACACGCCGGAGGCAATCCAGCGCGCCATCCGCGCCGGGGTGAAGTGCATCGAACACGCCAGCCTGATGGACGACGCCACCGCGCGGCGCATGCGCGATACCGGCACCTGGCTCAGTACCCAGCCGTTCCCGCCGGAGCTTGCCAATGCCTTCCCGCAGGGGTCGGAGCAGTGGCAGAAGGCGCAGGAGGTATTCGCCGGCACCGACCAGACCTACCGCTTCGCGATCAAGTACAAGCTCAAGACCGCCTTCGGCACCGACGTGCTGTTTTCCAGCGCGCTGGCGGCGCAGCAGAACCAGATCCTGGCCAGCCTGACCCGCTGGTACACGCCCGCCGAAACCCTGATCATGGCTACCGGCACCAACGCCGAGCTGCTGGCGTTGTCCGGCAAGCGCAGCCCGTATGCCGGCCGCCTGGGCGTGGTGGAGGAGGGCGCGCTGGCCGACCTGCTGCTGGTGGATGGTGATCCGCTGGCCGACATCACGGTGATCACCAACCCGGACGCGAACTTCAACGTGATCATGAAGGACGGGAAGATCTTCAAGGACCAGCGCTGAGCGGATCAGCCGCCGGTATTCATGCTCGCCCCGCCACCGGCCTTGAAGTACAGCACCAGGTACACCACGCGCCAGAAGATGAAGGCGTAGGCGCCACACAGCAGGAGCTGCAGGACCAGGTGCGACTTCATGCGGCTCAGCCGCCACAGCCCGTCGGCCAGGTTCAGCAGCAACAGGCTGACCCCGATGATGACCACCACGTAGCCGGCCAGCGTGGGGTTGACCAGATCCAGGTCACCCGGCCCGGCGCGGACCACTTCCAGCCCCGCAGCGGTGATCAGCGAGGACACCGCCATGTTGCGCGTGTTCTCGAAGATCAGCCTGAGCACACCATTGTCGAACAGCTGTACGGCAATACGTCGGAGCAGGGCGGGCAGCATGGGGCGTTCCTCGCGGCGTGAACCGGACTGCGCACAGGGTTGTACCCGGCGCATGAAAAGCGCGTGGAAGGACGGGTAAGTACATTTACTGGTGGTGCCTGCCGACGAATGGCGGTACACCGCTGCGGCGCGGGAGGACCATGGTGGCCCAGGCAGGCCGCCCGCGGGCGGCGCCGTGCCAAGGGACCGTCATGCTGAGCATTGCCACGCGCGGTAGCCGCGTAGCGATCGCACTCGGTGCAGCGCTGGGGCTCGCGCAGTCGACACGCGCGGATCCCTGCGTGGTGGTGACCGCGCGGATCGCGCTTGCCGCCGGCACGTGCGAGGTCACGCCCGGGACCGAGCTGCGTGCGACCAACACCCAGCCGGCCGTGTCTTCAACCAACGTGGGTACCCGCGTGGATCTGCGCCCGGGTGCGACCGTCATCACCTCCACCCCGTCGACCCGGCATGCGGTCGACATGATCAACGGCGGCCAGGTGCTGATGGGCCCACAGACGCTCATCCAGCTCAATGCTAGCGGCTTGGGCGTACTCGGCATCAGCGTGAGCAACAGCCGGTTCACCGAGCCCGTTGGCAGCGGCATCCGCCTGGAAATGCACAATGCCACCACCGGCAACAACGTCTCCGGTTACGGCATGCGCGCCGTGCAGGGAAGCGATGTCACGCTGGGCATTGATCTCGTGTCGACCTTTTCGCGCAGCGCCTACGGCGTCCGGGCCGACAGTGGCAGCCGCGTGGTGCTGATCGACGGGAGCAGCATCGCGCTCAGCGGTCCCGACAGCGCGCCCGGCGGCGCCGCACTGATGGCGGTGGAGGCGGGCAGCATGATCGACGCGCGCAACGGCACGCGCATCGCCAACAGCGGCCACGACGTCAGCGGGCTGTACCTGTCCAACGGCGGGCTCGTGTTCGCCGATGCGTCCACCCAGCTCAGCCTGGGCAATCCGGCCACGGTCAATGCTGGAACCGCAGGCATCGTCGCCGACAACACCCTGGTACCCGCCGGCACCGTGGATGGCGCATTGATCACGTTCACCGGCATTGCCGGCACCGGAATCACCGCCACGCGCGGGGCGGACATCACCGCCAGCCGCCTGGGCATACAAGGCGCCGGCATGGGCGTGGTCGCCGACACGGGGTCACGCGTTGCGATCAGCGGTTCTGTGCTCACCATCGACGACACCCACGGCGGCATCGTCAGGACCATCGAACCCAGCGGCGCGACGTTCGGCACCACCTTCCTGCGCCAGGGCGCGGGGCTGTTTGCGTTGGGTGGTGAGCTGGAGGCCGACCAGGTGAACGTGCAGGTTCCCGCCGACGGCGTTTACGGCGTACACGCCTCCCATTCCGTGCTCGCACCGTCCACCATGGGCATGCTTCGCTTTGCCAACGGCACAATCACGACCTCCGGCGTCGGCGCCTACGGCGCGGTGGCAACCGGAAGCCCGTTCGTGGAAGGGACGCCGACGCTGCTGCTGCAGGATGCGGCGGTGACCACCACCAACGCGATGGCGCATGGCCTTGCGGTCATCTCCGGCGGCAGCCTGACCGCCATTGACAGCGTGATCCTTGCGCAGGGCGCGGAGGCTGCCGGGCTGTATTCCAGCACCGCGAGCAGCACCCGGTCCAATCGTGCCTCGGTGTCCGGCGGGCAACTGGTGAGCGCGCAGGCGGCGGCCATTGAAGTGGCCGGGTCAGGCCTGCAGCTGGGCCTGGCCGACGGCGTGGACGTGCGCGGCGGAAGCGGCACGCTGTTCACCGTGGCCGCCGTCGGCACCCGCAGCGGCACGCTCGCCATGACCGCGTCCGGCGCAATGCTCGACGGCGCCGCGCTGACCGAGCCGGGCAGCACGTCAGACATGGAGCTGCAGGCCGCGACGCGCTGGTCGTTGAGCGGGTCGTCGGTGGTGACCCGCTTGACCAACCGTGCAAGTGACATCGTGTTTGGCCTGCCACTTGGCCCTGCTGAAGGCCTGGAGAGTTACAAGACACTAACGGTGGCCGACTACCTGGGCGAGGGCGGGGCAATCACCTTCAACACGTGGCTGGCGGGCGATGTGTCACCGTCGGATCGCCTGGTGATCGTGGGCGGCACCGCCAGCGGCCAGACCGGGGTGCACGTACGTCGTAGTGGCGGCGAGGGGGCGCTGACCGCCGGCGATGGCATCCTGCTGGTCGACACCCAGGGCGGCGCCGTTACCCATGCGGGCGCCTTCGCGCTGCTGCAGCGCGTGGTGGAGGGGCCGTACGAGTACCAGCTGGTTCGGGGCAGCCGGGACGCGTCCCGCCCGGACGCGTGGTTCCTCACCTCGCAGCGCCTGCCCACCGACCCACCGCCGCAGCCGCCGCCCGTTCCTCCTGTACCCCCGACGCCTCCGGTTCCTCCGACGCCTCCCATTCCTCCGGCGCCGCCGGATCCGTCCCCGCCTCCCGAGCCACCCGTACCGCCGGAGCCACCCGCACCGCCTGCACCGCCCCCTCCGCCGGCACCTCCACCGGTCGTGCCCGAGGCCCCTTTGCGGGAGGTCGAGCCCTTGTACCGTCCGGAAGTCGGCACCTACCTGGCCAACCAGCGCCAGGCCGCCGCCATGTTCGTGCACAGCCTCCATGACCGCCTGGGTGAAAACGGCTGGCCCCAGCGCGGCGATGTCGCGGAGGAAATGACCCATGCGTCTGCATGGGTGCGGGTCGTCGGCAGCGACGGACGCAGCCGCAGTCGTGACCGCGCGTTCGACATCGATACCGACGCCACCCTGGTGCAGGCCGGCGGCGACGTCGGGCGCTGGCAGGTCGGCCACGGACAGGGCACCTTGCACTTTGGCGGAATGCTGGGCCATGGCACGGCCAGCAACCACGCCAGTGCCGCCGGCAATCCCGCCCGCTCACGCGGCAGGACCGAGGGATGGAGCCTGGGGGCCTACACCACTTGGTATGCCACCGGGCCCGGGGCGGCGGGGCTGTACCTGGATGGTTGGGTCAACCATGGCCGCTATCGCAACACCGTGCAGGGTGACGGGCTTCCCGACGTACGCTACGACGCGCGCATGTGGGCGCTCTCGGTGGAAGCGGGGTACGCACTGCGGTTGGGGGAGGGCAGCGACGGCTTCGTGGAACCGCAACTGCAGCTGGTCTACCTTGACTACCAGGGCGATGAAAGCACCGAGGTCAACGGCACCCGCGTTGACAGCGCCGACGGCACGGGCTGGGTCGCGCGGCTTGGCCTGCGCACGCACCGCACGTGGGTGTCCGGCGAGCATCGCTACCAGCCTTACGTGACGGTGAACTGGTGGCACGACCAGGTGCCGGACCGGTTGGCGTTCAATGGCGTGCAGCTGGGCGACCTGTATCCGGGTAACCGCTACGAGCTGAAACTCGGCCTCGACGTCGGGTGGGGGCGGGACTGGAGCGCATGGGCGAACGTGGCGTACCAGCAGGGCGGCCAGCACTACACGGAGTCGATTCTGCGAATTGGCGCACGTTATCGCTGGTGAGCCACGCCTGCCGCAGGTGCAGGTAGGTAGCTTTACTGATGCGCGGGGTCCGTCATTCAGCACAGACTCCAGCCAGGTGAGCGGCATAGGTGCGAATGCACATGGCCAGAACTGCGTCAAACCGATTGATGGAGCGGCCCCTGAGTCCGAGCATGGGGCGGGACCTGACCGAGCGGAGCGAAGCGCCGGTTGGCGCATGGGGACGGCATAGCCGCTACCCGACCGCCCGGGCCGTGCGCTTCGGTTCCGGAATGGAGGAGCCAACCCCGGATGCCACTACGGAGGCAGCGCATCCGCCGGTAGCCAGCGCCACGATGGACGCCACGTACGGTCACGCCGACTACCGCGTCACGGCCTGGCAGCCCCAGGGCAAGCCGGCCTTCGTGTTCCTGATCGCGATCGGTGAGCGCCGCCTGCTGCAGCCCAACGTGGCCGAAGGCAAGGATTTCGACGAGGTCATGCGCAACGCGGCAGCGTTTGTCGAGCGCCTGCTGGACGCGGATTCAGTCTAGGGCGACGTCTGCCAGCCAGGGCGACGTCTGCTAGACCGGAATCAAAAGGCCCGGGCGGAGGGTCACTCAGGAAACAACAGCGTGACAGTAAAGCGCACGCCCCAGTCGGGCCCTCCGCTTGGCGTGTCCATGTATACGCGCGCGCCGCCCTGGTAGCTGAGCATCTGCGAACCGAGCTTGGTCACCTTGCTGTAGAAGACGTTCAGCGGCAGCGTCCATTGCTTGGCTTCCCAGTCGTAGGTCGACTCAAGGTTGATGCCCACGGTGCGTCCTTGCCCGATGCCACGTGACACGAACGGCTGCAGGAACGTGGAGCTGATGCCCACCCGGCGGCGGCCACCGCCAACATCGACGATATGGTTGGCCAGCGCGCCATAGCTCCAAGGGCCTTCCTGTTTGAGCAGGACGAGGGTGGGGCCCAGCCCCCAGGTATCGGCGCCCAGGTCATCGGTTCCGGTAGGCAACAGCATCGCAGGGCCCACGCCCCAGACCAGGCCACCCTCGTCGGCCTTCTTCGGGGAAAAGAAGAAGCTCTGGGTGATGTCGCCGATCCCGGCCTGGTCGGTTCCGGGAATGACATCCTTCTGGTACACCACCGGCAGGATCGTCCGCGAAATGACGTTCCAGTGCTCGGAAAGGGAGAAGGGCGCCACCGGCTGGATGTTCAACAGGTTGCGATGGCCGTCATCGCCCTAGGTCTGGTCGTAGTTGTACTGGAACGGCACGCTGATGAGCGCGGCTACCGGATTGGACAGCTTCTTGGCGATGGCGTCCGCATCCTGCTTTTGCGCGGACGCATTGGCCGAGAGCAGGCAGAGCACCAGGGATAGCGGCGCCGCCAGGAAACAGCTTGAACAGGCGTGCTTCGCGCTCGGTATCGCCATGAGAGTGCTCCTGCATGTTCCAGCGAATTGGGCAGGAAAAGTATCGGGCGGACCGGCAGGGATTGTCGTGCGTACTTTTACCGGTGGGCGCGCTGGTGCGGTGCTGAGCATGGCTCGGGTCGGACGGTATTAACGTGACGCATCACACTCGCCGGCAGGCCAATGGTTACACTTCAGGAATCGTCCCGCCACAGGTGGATTCATGTCAGCAGACGCACCCGGCCTGGCCGCTCGAGATCTGCTGGTGAAGGATGCCCGGGCGATTCTGGATGCGCTCCCTGCGGCGAATGACCAGAACGAGGCAATTCATGTGGCCCGCAAGGCGATCCGCCGGATGCGGGCCGTGCTGGGGTTGCTCACGTACGACACCTTTGGTGTGGAGCGCGAAGACCGTGCGCTGAGGCAGCTCGGCAAAGGCCTGTCTGGCATGCGGGACGCGCACGTGGTGGTCGAGACCGCCAATCGACTTCAGGCGGCGCACCCGGAACTGGGCTGGGCGCCGATCATCGAAGCACTGGAACTGCGGCGTACGCGAATTCTGCAGCGTTCGCTGGCCGTGGACCCTGGATTTTTACGCAGGCGGCGTGTTGTTGAACAGGTTCTGCAGCGGCTTGAGGTCCAGCCTTGGCGTTCGTTGCGGCGGCGTTCGGTCCGGACGGCGCTGGATGCAAGTGAACGTCGAGCGGCGAAGGCTGGTAAACGGGCCGCTCGTGCGGATGATCCAGAAGCCGTGCACCGGTGGCGCCGACGGGTGCGGCGGCTCCGAATGCAACTGGATGCAGCTCAGGTTCTGGATGCGCTGCAGGGACATGGCGACGCACATGGAGCGGTTGTTCGGAAAGGCAAAGAGCTGCACCGGATCAGTGACCGGCTGGGTTGGAGCCAGGATGTGAGGCTGCTGCGGAACCTGGTTAGGAACATGCCGTGGAGTGAGGGCAAGGGTCGGGTGATGGGTCTGGTTGAGGAGCAGTTGGCTCAGGCTGGGGATGAAGTGCGGTAGGCCCTTCTAGGCCAGTCCGCGTCTTACATAATATACATTATGCGAAATGGCGTAATCGCCCGGGTGGTGCGCTTCACCGGATCCGCATGGCAATTGCTGGTTTTCTTGGAGGATCGTGATCCTTCTCGATTTCATTGGGACTTTTGAGGCGTTCAGGGACACCGTCCTAAATAACGAGCCGCTCTCGTGCAACAAGCGGCCAGCCTTGCCCTGCCCGCCCAACTGGCCCAGCAGGCCGCCGAGGCAGTGCGTGAGCTGCTCGCCGAAGCGGCCGCCGAGAACACGACCCGCAGCTACACCAGCGCGCTCCGCTATTGGGCAGGCTGGCACATGGCACGCTATGGGCTCGACCTGACACTGCCGGTGCCCGACCCCGTTGTGCTGAAGTTTGTGGTCGACCACGTGGTACGCCGCAATGCCGAGGGCGGCCTGACCTGGGGGCTGCCGCTGTGCGTGGGCCCGTTGGGGCCTGACCCTGGATCAGATGGTCGCACCTATCGATGGACGGCGCGGTCAGACCTCGTCCAAGTCGCAGTGGATCGCCCAAAGACGCCCGAGCCTTGCGACAATCATCCGATGCACCCACTCTTTCATATACAGACCGACCACATCCATGCCTTGGACGACGGACAGGCCAGGGAGCTGTTGGCTCGCCTGTGCCGTCTCCATGTTCAACGTGCGGGTTTCGACCCGGCTGCCGTGTTCTGGGGTGGGAACCAACGGGCCAGTGATGGCGGGGTCGATGTGCGGGTCGGCTGCCAACCAGCCGCAGTCCTGAGCGCCCCCCTGAGCCGCAGCGTGGCCATCGTCCAGGTCAAAGCCGAAGTCTTTGAACCCTACAAGATCGGGCCAGAGATGGCGCCCAAGGAGGTCATCCGCCCTGCGATTGCTTCGCTGGCAACGGATGGCGGCATGTATGTGATCGCCTCCACCCGCGACGATCCCGCTGATCCGAGGCGGACCGATCGCGTGGCTGCCATGGAAAAGGTGCTCGATAAGCACGGCTTGGCAGGCAAGATCAAGGTCGACTTCCTCGGCGCGCGACAGATCGCCGATTGGGTCGAGGACTTCCCCCCACTTGCCATCTGGGTGCGCGAGCGCATCGGAAAGTCTATTCAGGGATGGAAGGGTTACGGGCCATGGGCATACAAGGAAACCGACCAAGATGCCGAGTTCGTTGTAGGCACGGAGCCACGGGTTTTCGGACCGGGTGCTACCGATGGAATGACTGATCTCCAAGCCATTGAGGCGATCCGGCGCAACTTGGCGGCGGGCGGCACGGTGCGCTTGATTGGGTTGTCTGGTGTGGGCAAAACGCGACTAGCTCAGGCCCTGTTCGATTCTCGCATTCAAACCGACATGCCTGCTCTTTCCCAAGATTGGGCGATTTATACCGATATCTCGAACGGCCCTGATCCGTCCCCAGAAGCCATGATCGAGGCGCTTAAGGGTTCCAGCGCTCCGTCGATCTTGATCGTGGACAACTGCGGTCAGAAATCGCATGCGGCCCTCGTCGAGCGCAAGGCAAAGACCGCCAAGACGCTTGGCCTGCTGACAATTGAATATGACATCCAGGACGACCTCCCCGAGGACACGGTGTTTTATCGTTTAGAGGGCGCATCTGACGAAACAATGTCGGTGCTCCTGCGCGCACGCTATCAGCATCTTTCCTTGAACGATGTGCACACCGTTATTGCCGCAAGCGACGGCAACTCTCGCCTCGCCTTCGCGCTGGCTTCCACTTCCCAATACACCGATGACCTGTCTTCCCTGAAAGATGGCGAACTGTTCCGACGCCTGTTCGAGCAGTCCCAAGGCGCCGGCGACGAATTGTTGCGCTGTGCCAAGGCTGCGAGCCTGATCTATTCGTTCGATGGTGAGGATGTGTCGTCCACCTCCGAGATGGGGATCCTGACGGGGTTCGCCGGCACAACGATCGCCGATTTCCGACGCAACATGGTCGACCTCAAGCGACGGGGTTTGCTGCAGGAACGTGGAAAATGGCGCGCATTGCTGCCCCACGCAGTTTCAAACCGTCTGGCCGCACAGGCACTGGAAGAACAGCTCGCATCGGAGGTCGAGGATCGACTGTTCAGCCATGCGCCAGAGCGTGTGCGTTCTTCGTTTGCACACCGCCTGAGCTTCTTGCATGGATCGAAGGCCACCCAATCCCTAGTCGCTCGCTGGATGGCATCAGACGGTCCAATTGGAGCGCCAGCCTCGTTGTCCGACCCCAGCTTCCATATCTTCCAGCGCCTTGCTCCGGTTGCTCAGGTGGCCACATTGGACGCGGTCGAGCGGTCCGTTTCCTCTAAGAAGGCCGGTGATCTGGATGAGTTCCGGATCGAGAAGTTGGCCAGCATTACTAATTCCCTCGCCTATGAGGCCCTCAACTTCGATCGTTGTATTGATGTGCTGATAAAGCTGGCACTCATGCAAGCTGCCAACCGAAGCCGCCGCGAGCGACAGCCTGAATACCTGATCGCGTTGTTTCAAGCGTATGGCTCAGGCACGCTAGCCCATGCCTCCCAGCGCGCACCTCACATCAAGCGATTGCTGGCATCCGGCAATGAAACCGAATACGAGATCGGTGTTGCATTGCTGGTCGAGACGCTCAAAGTGCGCGGCTTCCGCAGACATGGCACGTTTCAGTTCGGGGCACGGACACGCACGCAAGGATGGCGGGCGAAGAACGAGGCCGAGCATCGCCAATGGTATGAAACCTTCCTCACCATGGCCGAACCGATGGCGCTGCAAAACAACCAGTGCGGCAAGACCATGCGCGCCGCCTTAGCTAAGACAGTTGCAGGATTTGTCTACGATCCGTTGCTTCTACAGCATCTGGAACGCCTCGCGCCCGACTTCCTCCACATCGACGGCTGGCTTCCGAGCTTACATGCAGTTAGGCAGCTGCTCCGCCACAAGGACCTGCGCGGAGACCCGCGCATGCGAGCTGAGGCATTTGAACAACTCGTGAGCCCCCAGGGACTGCGTGCGCAAGTCCTGGCAGCGATTGCAATGCGAGATCCTTATGACTACGCCAAGCTTCGCGAAGATGGCGACAATGTCTATGAGCGAGTGGCAGCCAATGGTCTGGCCCTAGGCCGAGAGTTGGCGAGTGAACCCGCACTCCTACAAGACATCCTCCCCCGGCTGCTGGAAGGCGAAATTTTTGGTCAGGCGCATTCCATTGGTCAAGGAGTGGCGCTCGCATTTGCCGATGCCAAGCCACTCATCGATATGGTGCGCACAGTGGTCCAAGCCGCAAGCGCACGGAAGTCGTGCAATCTCACTTTTGTCGGTGGCTTGTTTCGAGGTTGGCACGAGCGCGATCCAGCGTTGGCATCACGCCTTCTAGATGAGGCACTTAATGATCCGATCTTGGGCCCGTGGTTCCCGACTCTGCAGCTGCAGGTGCCATTGGACGCTACGGGAGCGACGCGGCTGGTCGCATCAATTGAGGCCGATTTCGCTCCCATTCTGTCTTACCAGTTCCTCGGCCCCTCGCTGAAGGCCCTCGATCTCGTCAACATCGCCTCCGTTCTCAATGCCTTGGCTACTAAGGGCCCGGAAGGAAGCTATTCCGCAATCGATGCTCTGTCATATGTGGTATATGCAGCTCGCGATCGCGAGCCGGAGTGGAAAGACGCTCTGGCGACGTTTTGCCGAGACTTCATGGTGCGGGCGGAGTGGCCGCCCATCCGCGAGTTTGGTGAGCGTTTGGATCACGAAATGTCTCAGATCCTCGCATTCGGAGTAAGGCATTCCCGATCCTTCAGGAGCGTTCGTCCCTTGCTCAAATGTGTCGATGACTACCGAAGAGATAGCTCGAGTTATATGCCAAGCGATAGCGGCAACTACCTGGCGCCGATCCTGCAGCGCTACCCTCAGGAAACGCTAAGCGTTCTCAACCAAAGGCGCTCGATAGAGCAGCGGCACCGCGTGGTCGACATGGTGCTGGGCGCCTGGCATACGGATCACACGGGTGTGCCCGGGCCGGTGATGGCGTCAGACACCTTGGTCGAATGGTGTGCCTTGAACCCTCCCAAACGGATCGCATTCGCGTCTCGGATCTGCCCACTAGACTTGCCCGTCGAGGGAGCGCCTTCAGTGGTGGCACGGCTGTACGCACTCGCACCCGACAAAGGTGTCTTCGTCCAAGCCGTGTTGGGTCGCTGCGTGCGGGCGACCAATTCCAGCGAAGACCTTCCCAACTTAAATGCAGGCATCGAGCTTCTCAAAAATTTGCCGGCAGCCCCTGGATCCTCAGAGGCAATCCAGCGAGATCAAGCCGTCCGGGACCTGCGAGAGCGCATCGAATGGTGGAACCAGATGCTGGGACGCACGGGGCGCGAGCGGGATGAAGGATTTGAGTGAAGGCCGTAGACCCTATCCGGAAAAACCAGTGTCGCGGTCCTCACCAAGAATTTTGCTGTTGGAGGCGACAAAAGAGGCTTTGTCTACCCCCGATGATTCCACCTTATCCACGACTGACCTTGAGCCTACCGTGGTCCCGGAGAGATGAGAGATAAGGGATGGGCGGAATCTGGTGTTAGCCGAATTGACGCCAACGACCTATATCTTTCCTGGATCCGTAAGCACGGCCTGCCCCCTCTGCAATCCCACCGGAGATGGCAACCGCCTGCCGAGGTGCCTTGGGAATCCCGTGATTTCGCTCGGTTCGGCGTGATGAATGGGGACTCAATGAAGCTATTCCAAGAGTCCTGTGTTGCTAGCATGCATTAAGCTGACGTAAGGGCCCTGGCGCCCTATTGCCAATCGATACCCCACCCAAACACTTTTGCTCCGACAGGATGTCCATGAAGCACCCCGACTTCGATATCACTCGATCAAGCGTTGCCGCCGGAACCCCAGTCGGCATTGCCCCTCAGGAGGAGCATATGACGGATGACGCGACAAGCAGTGATGGAATCCCCAAGCTAACGCCGCTGACGCCAGAGTTCTCAAAGTCGGATCATACGCCCTACGTCGACGCGCTCACGGATGCCCTAGTCACCCCCCAGATCCGTAACATCGCCCTATCAGGGACGTATGGCGTTGGCAAAAGTAGCATTCTTAAGGAGCTGGTGCGTCGCAATGAGGGGAAAGTGCTCGAACTCTCTCTCTCGACGTTAGCTCCGTTCGAGTCTGTTGCAAATCAGGGGGCGCTACCCCCACAGGCGATAACGCCGACTAATCGGATTCAGCAGGAGATCGTCAAGCAGCTCCTCTACCGTGAAGAGCCAAGAAACACGCCGGGATCCCGCTTCCAGCGGATCGAGCGCTTCAACTGGTCCCGAGAGCTGCTGATCGCATTGATCTTTGCACTGATCGCGGTTGTAGCGTTCCTACTGACCGGCTGGGCCGATCAGATCGCCAAGGTTCTTCCTTTCGGGACGGCAATGGGCAATGGCATCTACTTGGTGCTGGCCCCGGTCTTCATGGGTACGGCGCTGACCCTGAGGAAGCTTTTCCACGGCCGGCTGCGGATCAAGGAGCTCTCTGCGGGGGCGGCGACGGTCACGTTGGATGATCGGTCAGTATCGTACTTCGACCAGTACCTGGATGAAATCGTCTACTTCTTTGAGGTGTCCAAGCGGAACATTGTTGTGTTCGAGGATATCGATCGATTCAACGATGCGCACATCTTTGAAACCCTGAGATCGCTTAACACCCTCCTGAACGTTTCGCCACAGATTGAAAGCGAGATCAAGTTTATCTATGCGATCAAGGACAGCATCTTCGATCAGCTTGGTCTGCAGCAGCAGGGCCGGCGACTTGAGAGCGACCTGCTGGCAGCTGATGACACCGCACTTGCCGAGACAGTTCGAGCCAATCGGACTAAGTTCTTTGACCTGGTGATTCCGGTTGTCCCCTTCATCACCCATCAGAACGCGCGAGATCTCACGACACGTTTGCTGAGGGAAATAGAGCACAGCATTGAACCCAAGTTGATTGATCTTGCCAGCAGGCACGTACCCGAAATGCGTCTGCTAAAAAATGTGCGCAACGAGTTTTTGGTCTTCCGGCATCAGATCCTGAGGCCGGCTAGCCGCCTGAAGCTATCGGAGACTGAGCTGTTCGCTCTGATGTTGTACAAGAGCACACACCTAAGCGATTTCGAAGCCATTCGCCTTGGCGGCAGCAAGCTTGACCTTCTCTACAACCATGGTCGAAAAATCGTGGCCTTCAACATTGATCGCCTGGAAAAGGAGCTATCAGCCACTTACCGACGGGAGTCATTGGCAACCGGGCTGCAGACGCGAAGCGAAGAACTGGGCGAAGCATTGCTCGGAATCGGTCAGATGCTGATGCGCGCTGCTTCCCATCACGTCACCGATGGGCCATTTGAGCTCTTGGGAGTCTCGTACTCAATCGCGACGTACAAGGGCGTTGACTTCTGGAAGAGTTTTCAGGACGCCGCCATGGATAGTGTCATCACGTTTAGCGTCAAAAACGATCACTACAACCGCACTCAGATACTGTCGCTGAAGAAGAGTGACATTGTGCAATTGCTCGGTGAACGCTGGAAACCAGAGCAGTGGGGTCAACTGGACGCTGATGCTGAGGTCGCGCGGCGTGCTCAGATTCATTCAGATCTAGTCGAACTCCGCGCGGCAGACATGGTCCAGCTCCTTGGCCGGGAGGATTGGGTCGCCCCGCATTCGGATCAATCGATGTCATTGGATGCCTTGGCACAGAATGAGTTGAAGACGGGACTGGCCTATCATCTGGTCCGTGCCGGGTACATCAATCGAAACTTCAACCTCTACACCTCCGTCTTCCCTGGCGATCGTGTTAGCGCCGCGGCGATGAACTTCCTCATTTATCATGTGCAACGAAACACGATGGATGAACACTTCCATCTCGAGCCCGATGAAGCAGATGAGGTTATTGGTGAGTGCGCCGTAGGGGACTTTGGAGAGCCGGGCATCTACAACGTCAGCATCTTGGATCGTCTGCTGAACGGTGGAGAACGCAACCCGGGGTACCCGGCCATCCTCTCACGTCACATGGCTTCGTTGACGAAGATGGGGGCCGATCAGCGGCGCTACCTCCAGGCGATCCTGGCTGGAAGTTCCGAGAAAGATGCCGTTATTAGGCTTCTAACTCCCATCTATGATGGGATTTTAATTTACCTCTGTAGTGAGGTTGACGTTGAGGAAAGCGCCCGTTTGCGGCTTATCGGCGTAGCACTAAAGAGCATGAGCGGCAGGGTCAGATACTCAGTTGATGCTGCGTTTATCGCCCACTTCAAGGCGAACTATGCGTTGATCCCTTCGCTTGCTAGTGAGGAGCTGGATGATCGCTCCGCGAAGGGAATAGGCTCCATTTTTCTGCGCTGCGGACTCAGTGCATCTAATCTAGGCAGCCTGGCGCCAGCACTACGGAGCGACCTGCTTGCTCGGGGCCTCTATGAGATCACGCGCGAGAACATGGTCTCCATCATGGATGGCGGGTCTGTTGCCCTGGACGCCATTCGTTCAATGAGCGATTTTGCCTACGATCATATGATCGGCCATCTGTCTCAGTACCTCCATTCAATCTCACCTTCAGACTTTAGCGTCGATGTCAGCTCCAACTATCTGGAGATCCTGTCGGAAGTGGCAGAGTCAGAAGACGCGGACCTGGAGACAATCGGTGTACTCATTTCGCGAGCTTCCCCTGACTGCATCATTGAAGATCTCGATGATGTGGCCTCGCAACTTTGGCCGCTGGTCGCGCAAGCCATAAGATTCAGAGTCTCGCTGCCCAACCTGATTGCGTACTTGGATGAGTTTGAGAGTATCGACGCGCCCTTGGCCACCACTCTGCTGAAGACCCCATCAATTGCCGATGTTGAGGAGGTGGAACTTGAGGGCAGGCAGAGAGTTGCCAAGGTGATATTGGCCGCGAGTGACGTCCTTGCTGCGGAGCGGCGCGTGGAACTGGCGACGATGCTTGGCTTGGAGGGGCCACTGCCGGTAAGCGAGCTCGTGGTTGAGAGTGGTGAGCTGTTCGGGCTTGCCCTGAAGGCGAAGCTGATCGAAGACACAAAGGAGACCTACCTCGCCTTGGAAGGTACGGATTGGGCAACCCGAGCACACTACATCCAACGTTCAAGAAGCTTTGGGGAGTTCATGTCGCCCCAGGTGATCGGAACCGATCTGGCTGATTTTCTGCAAAGCGCTCAGGTTCGCAAGAAGTTGAAGAGCAAGGTTGTAGAACGGATCGACGCCTATGCATCCTCTGCAAACGTTGCGGGAATTCAGCAACTGCTGAAGGGGGCTATAGAGGCTGGTTTGAGCATTCCTCTGAACGCCATCGAACGATATGCACGCGTACCGAGAGTCTCTCCCGCGGTGGTCTTTGAACTTCTAGGGCCGCACCTGGCCACGATTAACCTTGAGAGGCTCCTAGCAATTCTGCATAGCCTGCAAGGTGTCTACAGTGAGCTTGCTGCGAGCGGCGCCGGTAGGCCGCTACTTCCCGACGATCCGTTCGTTCGACCGGTCCTTGCCCGACTGAAGGACATGGGAATCCTTAGTCAGTTCTACGACGACAACAAGAAAAAAAGGAAGGGCATTCGGGCTATCAAGAGGTACGCGTAATAAAGGCGTCCCCAACAATTGGCACCGCAAGCGCGCCGGGGCTAACCAAGGCTCCGCTTCCGGGCAGACGCGGTCATCCGACCTACACCCGAAAAACATCCCTTATCGCTGGTTCGAGCCTCATTCTGGCCTGAGCGCCGCCTCCAGCAAGTTGACGTAAGTATCCAATCGGGTCCGGACAGCCATCAATACCCAGCCAACCGCATACATCAATACCATCGCAAAGATCAGCAAGCCACCCACCAGATTTACATCGAACGCCCCCGCCCAGTCACCCCATTCCCAATTTCGAAACTGTAGGTACAGGGCAATCAGAACCGGAAACGGCCCCAGCTTCTGCAAGCCTCCGTACATCAGGCCCACCCGTTCTGTCATGCCCTGGCGAAGGGCGGTCACGAACCGCAGTCGCTCCTCTCGCTGGTTGCGGGGGAACTCCCGGAGCGACTCGATCAAGGTACGCCAATAGTCGAACTCGCCGTCCATCTCCTCAGCATGAGACAGTCGAGGTTTGGCGTACTGCCGCCACTCTCGCTTCGCAGTGAGTAGTCCGCCGACGAGAAATCCTCCAATTTCGATGAGCAGGCAAACCGACGTGGATACGGCAGCCTGTACCGGGGGGGAGGAGTGAGGGAGGCGCGGCCGCAGCCAGCAACCCGACGCCGGCGGCCAGCAACCCTATACGGAACGACCACTTCTCAACCCGGGAGGGCTTGGGGTAGATGCTTTGATTGGCCCACATCTGAACCTGCTGATAGAGCCAGGAATACGTCAGCTCGCTTGTTTGGGCAGGTATTCCCTCATCAACGCCACTCCACATCTGCATGTCCATTGCAGTCACCCCGATTCTCTTTGGAGAGCCACTCCGCCTCATGCTGACGGCTGAGCCTTTGGCCGATCATAACGTGTCGGGACTCTATGATGGCATCGGGGGCGTCGCTGCCGGCGCCCCGCTTGTTGCCCTCTCACCCGGCCGGGCCCCAGGCTCAATGCCCAGCCCGTGCATCCACAGCTAAGCGCTTGGTGACTAGACTTGGCCCATGCCTCCATCCACGCACAACTCCACGCCCGTTATGAAGCTCGACTCGTCGCTGAGAAGGAACAACGTCGCAGAGGCGACTTCGGCGGGCCTGGCCATTCGACCGAGAAGAATCGGGGCGACGATTGATCTACGCATCTCATCAGGGACTCGCGCCATCATCTCGGTATCTGTAGGCCCTGGAGCCACCACGTTGATGCGGATGCCGCGGGGGGCCAGTTCTGCCGCCCATGTGCGTGCATACGAGCGAAGGGCAGCCTTCGTTGCGGCGTAGGTTCCGTAGTTGGCGATGCCGAGTGAGCTTGCTACCGACCCCATCAGCACAACCGCTGCGCCCTCTTGAAGCAAGCCAAGGGCTTTCTGAAGACCGAAGATCTGGGCGCGCACGTTCACCGAGAAGTGTCGGTCAAAGTGTTCTTCGGTCACTTCGGCAAGTGATGCTGGCTCACTCAGGCCTGCATTCAGTACGAGGGCGTCGAGGCGAGAGAACTGGCTGCCAACCTCTCTCATTACCCGACCAATGTCTTCACGGACGCTTGCATCGGCGACGATGCCACGGCCACCTGGACCTATCGCTGCGACGCCCTCCTCCACCTGTTTGCGGTCACGCCCGGTGATGAACACCGTTGCGCCCTCCGCAGCGATCCGAGCAGCCACAGCCAAGCCAATGCCCCTTGCACCGCCAACGACCAGGGCAACTTTTCCTTCCATCTTCTTCATTCGTGAGCACCTGTAAAAACCAAGAGTGCTGCTAAGATATACGCTGGATATCAAGTATCAAGAACGCACCATGACTAGCCTAGATATACCCGGTGATACCTGTTCGGCGGAGAGCTCTGAGAAAGTCCTCTCTGACATGGCGCAGGTCCGACCGATGCTGGAGAAGATCGCGGACAAATGGACGATCATGATTCTTACCGTGATCTGCCCGAAACCGTCCCGCTTCAATGAGATCAAGCGCCGATTGGACGGAATTACCCACAAGTCTCTTGCCGATGCGCTTAAGCGCCTCGAGCGACACGGCCTGGTAACGCGGACCGTACTGCCAACCGCACCAATTGGCGTCGAGTATGCGATCACCCCTCTTGGTCACTCCTTGAAGCAGCCCTTTGAAGCACTATGTAGCTGGGCCTTGAAGAACGGCGGTGAGCTTGAGGCTGCATGCACACGATACGACCAAGGCAAGCATTGAACTTGCGTAAGCCTGCCGCTCCCATTGGCGTGTTGGGTCTGAACGCATTCGGGTCGGTAGCGACCTCGCTTAGTGCGCACTCGCTGCATCAACGAATGCGGAGAGATCTCGGTTGAAGCGTGTGGGCTCCTCTAAGAAGGGCGAGTGGCCTGACCTTGCGTACAGTTCAACTGCGGTCCTGGGATAAAGTTCCTTCGCCCGCGCTGCGGAGGCGCTTGGCTGAACGAGCGCATCCTGCTCACCGTAGATGAGCAGTAGTGGCTTACGCATCGAACCGAATCCTTTGGCAGAATCGATCGACATGCCGTGGACGGCGCCCTGCATCTCGCTTGATGCCATGGCCGCAGCGGCGAGCGTGCGCTGGAACGTTGCGTCGTCAGGCGCTGTACTGAAACACAGCGCGACGAATTCCTTCTCGCCTTCAAGATGCAGTCGCAGGTCCGATGACGCCATGCCGCTGTAAACGGTGGGTTGGGCGACTAGTTGTTCCGGCTTGAGCTCGATGACCCCGCCTACATACACCGCGCCCGCAATCTGTCGGTCCCCAAACGCAGCCAGATAGTTGGTGATGACAGCAGCCCCGAGGGACCACCCTACCAGCACAGGCTCGTGTGCTCCTGAGTCCCTGATTACGGCCGCGAGGTCATCCGCCCAGCGACGGCCCTCGCGGTAAGCGTCCAGCTCCACTGGCTTGTCGGACAGGCCGTGTCCGCGCATATCAAAGGTGATCAACCGGTAGCGCTGCAACTCAGGGGCATTAACCTGTTTTTCCCAGCTGAGGTGACTACCCAGCAGCCCGTGAACAAAGATGATGGGCTGCCCCTGAGGATTCCCCGCCTCTTGAACAGCGATTTTGACTCCGTCCAGTGACTCAACTGTGTAAGCCCGGTTTGTGCCGTGCGCAAGCAGTGGTGCCAGCAACAGAACGATGCAATAGAGCCAGGTGTATCGAATGGGTGATGCTTGGGGAAGGGCCATGGATAACGAACCTCATTGAGCGGAACTCAGAGGCTAAACGCTGACACTAGTGTTAGAGTCAAGTAGACGTTTCCAGGATTTCGCGATGTCCAAGCAACCCAGCAATGACCTGATGAAGATTGGTGAGCTAGCCGAGGCTAGCGGCGTCAGCGTGCGTTCGATCCGACACTACGATCAGCACGGGATGTTGGCATCTTCCCGATCAGGAAATGGCTACCGCGCGTTTCAACCGGTGTCGGTCAACCAGGTGAAGCAAATACAGCGCCTTATCGCGGCGGGCTTCAGCCTAGAGGAGGTCCGTAGCTTCCCGGAATGCATGCTGTTGATCGAAGGTGCACTGGCGTGCCCAGAAACCAGCGAGACACAGCGCAAGAGGCTGGCGATTCTAGACAAGCAGATCGAAATGCTAAACAAGCAGAGGTCTCGCTTGCGTGCCATGCTCGTAGCTTCTACGTAATTATCCTGCTCTGCCCCCCATCTTGTCAGGTTGGCCCAGTTCTCCACCTACTGGTGTGATTGGCTGTTGCGAAGCCGGGTAGTAGTCCATGACGAGCGGGACCAGCACCGATCGCCACACCGGCGGCGTGGCAGCCCCGTCTGTCTGCGGGAGCCGCAACGTGAGCTCCGTGGGTTTCCAACCGGTCGCACGCCCGGTCGCCCCTGCAATCTTCATGCTGATAGCCCCCGTCATCGTAAAAGAGTCGTCTGGAGGCGTGAATGCCGACTTGGGTCGGCAGTTTCGATACTTAGCCCCTATCGCCGGCGGAGACAAGTGCCAATGCGGATTGATCAACGGCTGCTCGCACACAGGAGTCTCCCCGTTGCCTTGGAGAGGGTCACATTCCACTTCCGTACCTATTGCAGGAATCTCGGCAGCACGAGCGGGCGCCCTGCCCCAGCATTCAGAGGTCCAGCTCCAAGACGTAGTCACCTGTAGCGCTATCGTAGGAGCGAAGCGAAAGCGTGACGCCGTCGGTGAGCGGCGGCATCGTGGTGCAGCCGGTCAGCAGACACACTGCCGCGAAGATCAGATACTCCTTCATGGCGCTCATCCTGCTAACGGGGACGCTCAGGATTGCTCTTGGTTGCCTTGGATTCGCCGTGGTCGCGAAAGCCTGGCGCCCGGTCAGGCATCTTTACGTCTTCAGCGCCCCGATAGGCCAATGCTACAAATGCCAGGCCCGTGGCTGCAGATACGGCCAACGGTATCATGTAGACACTCGAGTCGGGCCAGTCACTGAACCATATGTACAGCCCAGGTAGCATGGAGATTGCGAACGCTGTCGCCGGCCCGGCGAGGCGCACTTTCAGGGCCAGCCAGAGTGCAGGAAGTCCATACACCAGAAGCAGCGGCACCATGACTATGTAACCGAGTAATGAGAATTGCAAAGCACTGGCGATGAGCGCCAATGTCCGCGAAAGTGAGGCGTACTCGAACAGGTCGATCAGGACGATTGGAAGTGACCCCATGAGATATCCGCCGGGGACGCCAACCAATGCTGCGACGAACAGGTTGCGATAAGGGCGATTCGGCGGACGGGATAACAGGTTCATCGGGCTTCCATGCGTCGATTGGGCGGATCCCCGCGGTCGACTATAGCCACCTATGCCGGGGTCGGCCAGCGGTGGGGTTGTATCCCGATCAACCGCCGGGGTGGGTGATCATCCATTTGGGGCATGACCTTGAACGCGGGCAGCGAGTTTCTAAAGTCCCTATGGGCCGGGTTCGGGCCACTTGCACACCCCGCATGACGGCGGCATCGATCCGCGACATGAGCGGAAGGGACCAACGAGGTCCCTTCCGCCCGGGCTTCACAGTGCCATCTGCCGCACTCTCAATCCCTCGTTTCGAGGGTTGCGCCAGTGCTCGCGGCTGCTGCCGTTCAGCAGCAGCGCCTGCTCCTCCCACGGGTCGTGAGCCGCCGGCTGCGCGCTGTGGCTGGTGAAGCTGCCCAGATTGTTCACCAGATGTTGCAGTTCAGCCTGCAGGGCGCCGCCGGTGTCGGGTGCCTTCGACGGCAGGGTGCTCTGCTGCGGCTTTCCGACCTCGATTCCGGTAGCCCCGGCCACTGGCGACGCGCCTGTGAGCGGGGCCGATGCGGGCACATTTGGCGCAAGTTGCAGGTACGCGGCGGCCTGCAGGAGCGTTCCCTGTACCGCGAAATCCTCCATGGCCTGCACCAGTGCGGTGGTCTCATCGACGGGCATCGCAAAGCTCACAGCGGCTTCGGCCGTGCGCATCGGCGCCAGGCTTGCCGCCGCACTACTGGTGCCCAGTGGCGTCAGCTGGCCGGCAATGGTCGACGCGGTAATGGCGTAGCCCCCATCGCCCGGCTGCACATAGGCGATGGCGTACTCGCCGCCGAGGAAGTGCTTGACCACCCGCATCTGCTGGCCGGCATTTCCATCCACGCGCACGATGAGATCATCGCCGTCGCGGTGATAGGTCAGCCGTGTACGCGCGATCGCATCCAGGTACAACCAGTCGGTGCCGCCGCCGGTGTTGTCGATGATGTCGGCGCCGGAGCCTGCGGCGTAGAAATACGTGTCATCGCCGGCACCGCCGAACAGCAGGTCGTTACCGTCTTCGCCAACGAGCTGGTCAGCACCCGCGCCCCCTATCAGGATGTCCACGCCTGATCCGCTGAAGCTGCCATTGCCGCCAGACAGATAGTCGTCACCGTCGCCGCCCTCAAGCTTGTCGTCGGCCCCCATGCCAAACAGCGTGTCATTGCCACCCAGTCCCTTGATCAGGTCTCGTCCACTGGTGCCGACGATCTGCTCGCCGGCCGCGGTGCCGGTCTTCACCGAGGGGTAATCGGCGTCGTTGCCGGTGCCGGGGGTTCCGCCATTGCCGCCACCGGTGCTCACCAACGCATTGATCGCGGCGGTGTTCAGCGCATTGCCGCTGGCCGGTTGCAGGTAATCCAGCGCCAGGTTGCCGCCCAGGAAATGATCGTTGACGATGACGCGTTGGCTGCTGCTGCCATTGACCGTAATGACCAGATCATCGCCATCGCGGGTGAAGCCCAGCTGCGAGGTGGTGATGCCGTTCTGGAAAATGAGCCAGTCGGTGCCGCCACCGGTGTTGTCGATCAGGTCGTTGCCGCCACCGTAGACGTACTGATCGTCCCCTGCCCCGCCGGTAAGGGTGTTGCTGCCGTCCTCGCCGCGCAGGGTGTCGTTGCCCAGCCCACCTTCCAGCACGTCGTTGCCCGAACCGCTGCCAGTGCCGTTGCCGCCGTACAGGGCGTCATTGCCGTCGCCGCCGCGCAGGGTGTCGTTGCCGCCCATGCCGAACAGCGTATCGGCGCCGCCCAGGCCCTCGATCAGGTCCTTGCCGGTGCTGCCAACCAGCTGCTCTCCGGCGGCAGTGCCGGTGATGGTCTGGTCGAATCCGTTGCCGGGGTTGGTGGGGCCGTTGATGATCGCGGCGATCTGGGCGGCGGTGTAGCGGTTATCGCTGCCCTGCACATAGTCGAGCGTGGCGTCGCCGCCCAGGAAATGGCCAGTAACCCGCGCTGCCGGCGTGCTTGCCCCATCGATCCTCACCAGCAGGTCGTCGCCATCGCGGGCGAAGCTCAGGCGGCTGAGGGTAATGCCATTGGTGTACAAGGTGTCGGTGCCGCCACCTGTGTTGTCGATCAGGTCGCTGCCCGTGGTGGCGTCGACCGCGTACGTGTCATCGCCCTGGCCACCCTTCAGCACGTCGTTGCCGTTGCCACCCCACAGGGTATCGTTGCCGGCCATGCCGCGCAGTTCGTCGTTGCCGTCCAGGCCCATCAGCGTGTTGGCAGATGCGTTGCCCTCCAGGAGGTTGTCCAGCGCGTTTCCGTTACCCTGGGTGGCACTGCCGGTAAGGCGCAGGTTCTCGACGTTGTTTGCCAGCACGTACTGGCTGCCGAAGCTGCGCACGATGGTGTCCACGCCCTCGCCCTGGCTTTCCAGCACGCGGTCGGCTTCGACGTCCACGAAATAGGTGTCGTTGCCTTCGTACCCATACAGGGTGTCGCTGCCCTGCCCGCCATCGAGCGTGTTGTCCGAGGCATTGCCGTGCAGCGTGTTGGCCGTGGCGTTACCGGTAAGGTTCAGCGCAGAACCCTCTGCCAGCCTGGCGATCTCCACGTTGGCCGACAGGGTCCAGGAAACCGTAGTGGCGACGTCGTCGGTCCCGCCATTCGCCAGTTCCACCACTACATCGCCTGCGTCGTCGATGTCGTACTGGTCATTACCCGCACCGCCAACCATGCGATCTGCGCCACCACCGCCGTTGAGGTAGTTGTCCTGCGAGTTGCCGATCAGTTCATTGGCGCCGGCACCGCCGTACGCCACCCAGGCGTCGCTGCCTTCGACCATGACGAGGCGTTCGATTTCATCCGGGGCGTCATAGGAGAACCGCGCAAATTCGACCGTGTCGTAGCCTTCGCCGGCCAGCTCGACGATGGTGGCCACATCACTCTGGCCGATCACGTAGGTGTCGTCGCCCAGCCCGCCGTACAGCACGTCGTTGCCGCCGTTGGCGGTGATGCGGTCATTCCCGGCCAGCCCACGGATTTCCTCGCTGCGCGACGTGCCCACCAGTACGTCGTCGCCCTGCGTGCCGGTCACTACCGCCACGATCTGCAGGCTCAGGGAGATCGAGGCCTGCTGTCCGAACCGATCGGTCGCCCAGATGGTGAAGTTCGTATACTCCGCGTCCTGCGGTGGCGTTCCGCTGACGCTTCCGGTGGTCGGGTCGATGCCCATCCAATCTGGTCCACTCAGGCTGTAGGTCAGCACGTCGCCTGGTTCATCGACGAAAGCGCCTGCCGGCAGCACCAGTTCGAAGGCCTCACCGGCACGCACGGGATCTTCAAAACTGAACCAGTTCGCCACCGGCGCGGCATTGGTGTACGGCAATTGCTCCAAGCCGCCGCGCCGGACGGTGCCGTCGAAGAAGACGAATTCGTCGACCGACCTCACCAAGGTGTATACACCTGGCATCTCCTCGCGCCAATAGTTCTCCACGATCAAGCGGTCGTTGGGGTCGCTGCCTACCTGGACAATGAGACTGGTGCCGTCCTGCGACCAGGCGATCGCGTCCGGGTCGATGCCCTGCCCGAAGATGACCTGGTCGAGATCGCGACTTCCATTGACCGATTGGATGCGGTCTGTGCCGTCGCCGATCTCGTAGAAGAAGCGATCACTTCCGCTGCGATTGTAGTTGTGCTGATCGCCGTCCGTTCCGATCAGCAGGTCGTTGCCTCGGCCGCCGTAGATATCGGCGCCATACACCGCGGCTGCGATCGTATCGTCACCATCCTCGCCGTACAGCAGGTCCGCGCTGCTGATGCTGTTGCCCTCGCTCAGGTAATTTAACTTGTAATATCCGCGGATCGTGTCGTTGCCGGCGCCACCGCGGATCTCGTTGGCCATCATGTTGCCCATCAGCACGTTGTCACCGGCATCGCCCTGCAGGTTGCCGCGCATCAGGATCTGCCCGAAGTTCCCCTGCGTGGAGACGTTGTCGAGGGTGAGGTTCTCCACGTTCGCATAGTCGGACACCGACACCCAGCGATAGACATCCGTCAGCTCGTCCCAGCCGGAGATGACCACGGTGTCGTTGCCGCCGTTGACCATCTCGTTCACGGTGTCCTTGAGGGTAACCAGGTAGGTGTCGTCGCCACCCAGGCCGGTCAGCTGGTTTACGCCCGCAACCAGATGTCCTTCCAGTACGTTCGCATCGCTGTTGCCGGTGGCCGACACGGCCGTGCCGGTGAGCCGGATGTTCTCCAGGTCCAGGCGGTTCTGGATGGAGTAGTCCAGGCCGGTCTCCACGGTGTCGATGGAGTCGAAGGCGGTATTCTGTTCGATGATGACATCGCCGTAGCTGTCCACCACGTAGGTGTCGCGGCTGCGGGTTCCCATCAGCGTATCGTCGCCAGCGAGGCCATCCAGGCGGAAACTCAGGCTGGTCGAGAAGGTCATGTCGATCAGCTGTATGACATTGTTCAAGGCATTGCCCGTCATGTAGCTGGGCACGTCCCACCAGTAGTTGGCCGCGGTCTGGACCAGGTTCTCGACGTTGGCGCTCAGGGTTGCATGGTAGAAATTCGTGTAGAGCGTGTCGATGCCGCCATCTACGTCCTCTTCGATACCAGCGCCATCGGTGCTCGGTACGAAGGCGCTCCAACTGTAATTGTGCTGCAGGTAGTAGCCATCGTTGCCGCTGCCGCCGATATAGCGATCGATACCGCTGTCGTAGTACGTCATGTGCAGGCGGTCGTTACCCGCGCCACCACGAACGATGTCGTTGCCTGCTTCGCCGTGCAGCACATCGTCGCCGTCGCCACCCTCCAACACGTCATCGCCATCACCACCATACAGCCGGTCGTTGCCGCCAAGGCCGGACAGCTGGTCGTTGCCGCCCATGCCCGACGCGACATCCGGCGTATAGCTGCCCACGAATACATCGTCGCCAGCGGTGCCGTCCCAGGTACGCAGGGCGAAGTCGGTTGCGGTCATCTCCGCGCCTCCGGCGAAAACGATCCGATGGCGGTTGTTGGCGAGGAACCCCTCCAGCACGATGATGTTGTCGATGCTGGCGTTGGGTTGGCCATTGTTGCCGGAGACGAAGATGGTCAGGTTGTAGCCGTCAACCTGGTAGTTGGTCACCATGTTCTGGGTGATGCCGAGCAGGTTGATCGTGTCCCAGCCAGCGTCGTTGGCACCCAGGTTGGCTATCACGTCATAGCCGGACAACCCGGCGATGTTGTAGGTATCGTCGCCCGTGCCGCCGTCGACGATGTCCTCGCCGAGGGGGCCGCCGTTGTAGACAAGGTTGATGACGTCGTTGCCGGCCCCGCCCAGCACCAGATCGTCGCCTTGGCCATCGGTCAGCGTGTCATTGCCGTCCCCACCCTCGATCAGATCGTTGCCACCGAGCCCGTCGATGGTGTCATCGCCGCCGTGGCCATACAGCCGGTCGTCGCCTTCGGTACCCAGCAGGTTGTCTTCACCCGTACCACCCCCTCCGACCGCGCCATAGTAGGTGCCCGTATCCATCTGCGTTCGGCTGATCCACGCGCCATCGCTGAACTGCAGCCACGCGGCAGTGCCGGCGACGAAGTAGCCGGCAACACGTAGCTGGCTGCCGTCGCCCATGGCCAGCAACAGATCATCGCCCTCGCGGCTGAAGACCACCTCGTCGGCCGTGATGCCGTCATACAGGAAGATCTGGTCCTCGCTGCCGGCCTCCAGGCGGATGACGTCCTGGCCGAACGCGCGGTTGAAGTAATAACGGTTGAGTCCCGTGCCGCCAACCAGGGTGTCGTTACCGGCGCCACCATCCAATTGGTCGTGGCCGTCGCCTCCGTTGATCACGTCATTGCCGAGGTCGCCGTTCAGGATGTCGTTGCCCGCGCCGCCGTCGATCTCGTCATTGCCTTCCGCACCGGAAACCACGTCGTCGCCTTCCTCGGCGAGGATGGCGTCATGGCCCACGCCGCCGTAGATGCTGTCGTTGCCGAGGCCGGCCTGGATCAGGTCATCGCCGTCGTCGCCGTCGATGGTGTCTCTACCGGCGCCGCCGTAGATCCGGTCATTGCCGGCCTCGCCGTCGAGGGTGTCGTTGCCGTCGTCCCCGTAAAGCACATCGTTACCAGCGCCTCCGACGAGGGTGTCCTGGCCGCTGCCGCCGCTCAGGCGATCATCGCCGGCACCCCCGTACAGGTTGTCGTCGTCGTCATCGCCGCTGAGGGCATCGTTGCCGGCTTCACCAAATAGCCGGTCCTTGCCGAGGCCGCCTTCGAGAACGTCATTTCCGTCCCCGCCCTGCAGCTCGTCATCGCCGCTGCCGCCAACCAGCTGGTCATCGCCGCCATCACCGAACAGCAGATCGTTGCCGGCGCCGCCATCCAGGTAGTCATTGCCGTGATAGGCCGCCGCCAGCGATTCGTTGGAAGCCCTGTCGCCGATCAGCGTGTCGTCGCCGTCGTCGCCAAACAGCGAGTCGTCGCCGCCGTTGCCATCGATGATGTCGTTGTCCGCACCGCCATGGATCAGATCGCGACCGTGCAGCGAGCCGTCGATGTAGGCCGCGTCGCCGGAGAGCTCGTCTGCACCGCTGCCACCAGCGATGAAGTCGTCGCCGCCTTCGCCGTTGACGAAGTCGTCGCCCGCGCCGGCGTCAATGTTGTCATTGCCGTGGCGCGTTCCCGCCCTGCTGTTGTCGCCCCATATGAAATCGTTGCCGGTGCCGCCGAGGATGACGTCGTTGCCATCATCGCCCATCAGCTCATCGTTGTCCGCACCGCCATCGAGGAAGTCGGCGTCGTCATCGTTAGTGTCTGCCGGGCTGGACAACCCACGACCCCAGATGCGGTCGTTGCCATCGCCACCGGCGAGCACGTCGTTGCCACCGTTGCCACTGATGCTGTCGTTGCCTGCGCCGCCGTCGATCACATCATTTCCGTTGGGGTTGGACTGGTTGGAGTAGCGCCAGCCCACTGCAATTGGAGCATTGCCGGATTCGTAATAATCGCCGTAGATGAAGTCGTCGTCGTCCTCGCCGAAGATGACGTCGTTATCGTGGCCGCCCACCAAACGGTCGCTACCGGCGCCGCCCAGTACGGTGTCATTGCCATCACCGGCCACGACACTGTCGTTGCCAGCGCCCGCGTCTATGGTGTCATTGCCGCTCGGTGTCGCACTCGGGTTCAGCAGGCTCCAGCCGGGCGCGAAAATGACATCAGCCATATACCAGGCCTTGCCACGATCGCGCACGGCTGCACCCAGCTCGGCCACTTGCTCTTCGAACAGGTCCCGCTCGCTTTTGCCGGTGTCCGGATCGGGGGTAGTACCAAAGGGACGGAAGTCGGCCTGCTCGTAGCCATCGTAGATGTAGTCGTTGCCGTCGCCGCCGATCAGGACGTCGTCACCGGTGCCGCCCAGCATAAGATCGTTGCCACTGCCGCCATCAAGATAGTCGTTGCCGGCACCGCCCTCCAAGCCATCGTTGCCGCCGAGGCCACTGACCGAATCGTTGCCCGTGTTGTTCCCGCCGCTGCCGAAGAGATCGTCGTCACCAGTCATCGGCGAACCGTTGGAAGCTGGCACCTGCCCGCCCAGGGTGATGCCGAGATCGCCCAGTGCCCAGTCCTGCACCCGGATGCTGTCCTGGGTAGCGATCACATCGATAACCAGCGTGCCCTGGCCATAGCCACCGTCCAGGAACGTCAGCTTGAGCTTGCCGGTGCTGTCCAACCAGGATTGCTCGGAGGTGCGCTGACCTGCTACGACGGCGGCGCCGTCAAACCATATCTGGCCACTACCGTCGGAGTCGATGACCCGGTCGACCGTAATGCTGCCCGAGTCGTTGCTGAAGAACCGGTAGGTGTCCGCGCCCGCGCCGCCAGCCAGGTAATCGTTGCCGGCACCTCCTTCCAGATCGTCGCCACCCTCCAGCCCGTACAGGAAGTCGTTGCCGTCCGCACCCTTCAGGGTGTCGACGTCTTCGCCGCCGATGACCAGGTCATTGCGGTTGCTGCCGTCATAGGACAGCGAAGAGGTGCCATTTTCAACAACCAATGTCGTTAGGCCTGACAACACCAACGGCGTAAGATCACCCCGCTCTTTGAGGAACGCGTACAGCGCTTGGGAAAGACGGAACTTGCCCAGGCCGTCGGAATAGTCCGCAATGCGTGACAGATCAAGCGAGATACCACCGTTCACCTCCTCCACGATGCCGGATGTCACCGCGGCAGTAGTGAAGTTGTAGAATTCGGCCAGGATGGCAAGGATTCCCTTGTTGAGTCCCTTGTCCGCCGCCGTGCCTGCCGTACCGATCCGGAACAAGTCCTGTCCCAGCGCGTCCAGCCTGGCCAAGCCGCTGCCAGCAGCCAGATCGGCCACGTGGTCATTCATCAGCTTGGTCAGCAGGTCCCGCTTATCGCCATCCGGGCTGCGGCCGTACAGCGATGTGCTGAGAAGCTCGCCAACGGCCTGACTCTGCTGGGTCAGGCCCAGCCGGAAATCGTTGGAATACATTGCAGCCTGCAGCAGGGTCATCGAGTGCAGATCGATACGCGCCAAGGTCTTCGCAACCAGGCTCTCGGCCTCAAGGATGGAAGGCGTGCCGATGTCGATTCCCGGTTTTGCGTCGCCTTCGATGACCGACCAGGGAAAGCGGAACTTTTCAAGGATCTCGCCCTTGAGGAAGTAGCTGGTAACCTTGCTTTCGCGCGCAGGGAAATCCGCAGCCGACGCATCGACGTACGCGTCGAATGCAGGGTGGCTGTAACCAGACAGGCCGAGCACCGTCTTCAGGTACTGCAGCGCGACTGGGCTCACCGCACTCGCCTCGAACGGCGCTGCGTCGAAGGTTGTCGCATTCAGGTTGAAGAACACAGCCATGAGCGATGCCAGGCCCCCACCCAGCGAGTGCCCGGTAAAACTGATCGTCGCGCCCGGATGAGCGTTCATCACCTGTATCACAAGCTTCATCGCCTGCGCCACCTGCGGCGATGCAATTCCGATGCCGGCGGGGAGGTTCGCGACGGCGAAATCAACAAGCTTGCCTTCGTTCGTGCCGGTGAACGAGATGACAATCTCGCCGTCGCGCTCATAAACGCCGGCCGAATAACCACTGATCGGGTCGTCCTTGTACCAGGCGCGTTCCTGCCATTCCTCCGGCAACTTGATCCTGTTTGCAGGTGGGCGGGAATAGACCCTGTTTGCCAACAGCGCATAATCGAGCTTGTCTGCCATGTCTGTTCCTTTAGCGTGGTTGTCACTTCCAGATGGGATTACGCACTAGCAGTTGGTTTTCCAGGACGTCGAGATCGACTTGTACGGGTCCGAGCCCGTGCGCCAGATCATTTCCTTGTCCGCCTCCCGGACCAAGGCTGGTTCGCCTGTCGGACGAATGTGGGTCAGCAGATTCGCGCGCCTGCCGGCCCAGCCTGATTGCAGGGGCACGACACGCCACGCCTGTCCGCCAGCCGAGATGTACTGCACGTATTGCGAGGCCGGGCGGCCCATGTCGTACCAGGTGCTGCAGGACAGGTGAGTGGCCACGACGGACCACGTAGATGAAGCCGGGTCATAGTCCAATACGACCGGGAGCAAGGCCGAGCGCCACACTGGCGGATTTGGATCCCCGTCAGCCCGCGCGATCCGCAACGTGGTCTCCCCGGGTTCCCAGCCGGTCGCACGCATCGCGATATCGCGCGTGATGCGTCCCTTTGCTGTGCGTTTGACCACGATCAGGCGGCCGTCGGACAGCCGCACCTCCTCTTTCCACGTCTCGCTCATGCGACTGCAGCCGGCCACCGCCAGCACCAGCGTGCACAGCAGGATGAGGCGCAAAGCGTGGACGAGGGCGGCGGTTGCCCCTGCAATCTTCATGCTCAAAGCTCCTGTCAACTTCAGAAAGTCTTCATTTAGCCACGCGAACGGGGGCCGGATTTTCTACCGCTCCCGCAAAGCCTCTTGCCCGTGCTGCTGCAGCGGGCTTAGCAGGTAATCGATCACCCGCCGCTTCCCGGTCTTGATCTCCGCGCTCAGCGTCATGCCCGCGCTCATGGCGACCACTACGCCGTCGATATCCAGCGTGCTGCCGTCCAGGCGAATGCGGGCAGGAAACACCAGCCCCAATTGCTCGTCCTGCGCCGCGTCATGCGACACGCTGACGACCTTCCCGGTGAGATAGCCATAACGCGTGTATGGGAAGCTTTCGATCTTCACCGTCACCCGCTGGCCTGGTCGCACGAAGCCAATGTCCTTGTTGAGCACACTGGCTTCGACTTCAAGCGCTTCCTGCGGTACGACGGCCAGCAACTCCTGCGCTGGCGTCACCACTCCGCCGACGGTATGAACCGCCAGTTGCTGCACAGTGCCGTCCACGGGCGCCCGCAGCGTCATCAGGCGGTCGCGCTGACCGGCCTTGGCCAGCTCTGGGGCACCCTGTGCAACCTGCCGCTCTGCCTCCCGCAATTCGTCCCGGGTCTGGCGACGGAAATCGGTGACGAGCACGCGCAGCTCCTCTTCAGCGGCGCTGAGCGCAGCATCGATCTCATGCAGGCGATTGCTCTGGGTGGACAGGTCGCGCTCGGCGGCAATGCGCTCCTGCTCGCGCAGCAGGTAATCGTGGCGGCCCACGTACCTGCCCTCGACCAGGCGGCCGTAGTCCTCGGCGCGTTCCCTGGAGATACGGGCGGACTCCGACAGTGGCGCGATCGCATCGCGGGTCGTCTGCCGTTCCGCGCGTCGCTGGGCGATGGTGGCCAGCAGGTTGTGGCGCTTAGCCTGCAGTGCGTCAAACTGGCTGGCTGCCAAGGCCTGCTCGGCCGCGAATCGCTCGGCCGGCACATTGGCGTCCGACGCCAACTTCGGCGTCGTGCCGCTGTCGATGGCCTTGTCCAGTGCCGACAGGCGCAGCGAAGCCAGGCGCGCCTCAGTCAGAGTCTCACGGGCCTGCGCCAGCTCGGCGCCTGTGGTGGTGGCGTCCAGCTCGATCATCGGCTCCCCCGCCCTCACCTTCTGGCCGTCACGCACCAGGATGCGGCGCACGACCGCGGTTTCGGCGGGTTGCACGATCTTGGTCCGTGAATCGACCACCGTCCTGCCCGGTGCCACCGCGACGATGTCGAGCTTGCCGATGACCGCCCACAGCAGCGCCACGACGAAGAACGCGATGAGGACGCGCATGGTCCAACGCGCCGTTGGCGACACTGGGGTTTCGATCAACTCGAGGTGTGCGGGCAGAAAGGCACGTTCATCCAACTTTCGCACTGGCGTGTCCAGCTCGCGGCGCGATGTCCATGACGCACGAAACACGCCGAGATAGCGCTGCGCGAATGCTTTCCAGCCCTCGATCCGGTGCCTCATGGCGTGCCCGCCTGCAGCCGATGCAGCCGCGCGTAGTGCCCGTCAGGGCGGTCGACCAGCTCGGAATGACTTCCACTCTCGACGATGCTGCCCCGTTCCACGACCACTATCCTATTGGCGTGGCGCACGGTCTTGAGCCGATGCGCAATGATCAGCACGGTGCGCCCTTTGCATATCGAACGCATGTTGCTCATCACTGCGTGTTCGGACTCGTAGTCCAGCGCGCTGGTAGCCTCGTCAAGGATCAGGATACGCGGGTCGGTGATCAACGCCCGCGCGATCGCGACGCGTTGCCGCTGCCCCCCGGAAAGCCCTGCGCCGTGCTCGCCAACCACCGTGTCGTAACCTTCGGGAAGTTCGGCAATGAAATCGTGGGCGCCGGCCAGTTTTGCTGCGTTGATCACCCGCTCCAGGGCCATGCCCGGATCGGCCAATGCGATGTTCTCGCGGATGCTGCGGTTGAACAGGAAGTTTTCCTGCAACACGACTCCGAGCTGGCGTCGTAGCCAGGCCGGGTCCGCCAATGCAAGATCGTGACCGTCAATGAGTACCCGTCCGCGCTCCGGTGTGTAGAGTCGCTGCACCAGCTTGGTCAGCGTGCTCTTACCCGACCCCGAGCGGCCGACAATGCCAATAACCTCGCCTGCTTTGATGTCAAGCTCGATGCCGGCCAATGCTTCCGGCGCCTCCGGGCGGTAACGGAAATGCACGCGCTCGAAACTGATCCGGCCCTGGATGGGCGGTAGCGCCATCCGGCTGCCCGATACCTCGGTACGGGTGTTGAGGATGTCGCCCAGCCGCTCGACCGAGATACCCACCTGCTGGAAGTCCTGCCACAGCTGCGCCAGCCGGATGATCGGTGCGGCGACCTGCCCGGACAGCATGTTGAACGCGATCAACTGCCCGAGCGACAGCTTGCCCTCGAGTACCTGCTTGGCACCGAAGAACAGGATCGCCACGCCCACCAGCTTCTGGACCAACTGCACGCTCTGTTGGCCGACAGTGGCCACACGGGTGACACCGAAGCCGGCACTGACATAACCCGCCAGCTGGTTGTCCCAGGTGCGCGTCGCACGCGGGTCAACCGCCATCGCCTTGACCGTGCCGATGCCGCTGATTGTCTCAACCAGGAACGACTGGTTGTCGGCGCCGCGCGCGAACTTGTCCTGCAGGCGTCGCCGAAGCACCGGAGTAATGCCGGCCGATATCAAGGCGTACGCCGGCAGCGACAGCACCACTACCAGCGTCAGCCAGCCGCTGTACCAGAACATCACCGCCAGGAAGACCACTGTGAACAGCAGATCCAAAACCGAAGTCAACGCCTGGCCGGTGAGAAAACTGCGGATGTTCTCGAGCTCGCGGACCCGCGCGATCGTGTCGCCGACGCGGCGCGATTCAAAGTATGCCAGCGGCAGCGCCAATACGTGCCGGAAAAGCCGGGCGCCCAGCTCCACATCGATCTTGCTGCTCGTATGCGCGAACACATAAGTACGCAAGCCGGTGAGCACGACTTCGAACACTGCCATGCAGACCAGGCCGATGGCGATCACGTCCAGGGTGGTCAGCCCGTTGTGCACCAGCACCTTGTCCATCACCACCTGGAAGAACAGCGGGGTGACCAGCGCGAACAGCTGGATGAACAAGGAGACGACGAATATCTCCAGCAGCATGCGCCGATACTTGATGATCGCCGGAATGAACCATGTGAAGTCGAACCGCGCCAGTTCGCCCAGCACCGACGCACGCGAAGCGACCTGCAGCAGGCGCCCGTTATAACGCTGTTGCAGCTCCTCCAGCGAAATCTGTCGGGGACGGCGTTCCGCAAGGTCGTGGATCAGTGCCTGGTCTGCCTGGATCCGAGCGATCAGGAATGCGCGACCGTCGGTGTCCCATGCCAGCGCTGGGAGATTGGCCAGCGACAGGCGGGATCCTGCCTGCGTAGTGACCTTCGCCTTCAGCCCGAGCTTGCGCGCGGCCAGCAGCAGCGAGGTCTCGTCGAACGCCTCGCCACTGCGGCCAAACTCATGCGCGAGCTGTGCTGCATCAGCGGCAACGCCGTGGAACTGTGCAAGCAGTACGAGCCCGCGAAGGCCCAGATCGGGTTGATGGCAATCGTCGGATGCGGCGCTATCGCCCTCCGCGCCCACAACGGTAAGTACGGCGGCCCCCTGTTGCATAACGTCCCTGCTATGCGGACCCGGCTGGGTCTTGAGCGCGTAGCATCGACACAGGTGTCAACCGTTGTCAATACATTGACGCCAAGTGAGACGGACGTCTCACTTTCACGTCTTGCCGGATTATGAGAGCCTGGTCCTCCTTAGAACTCCGCTTCCTTGCTGGCAGGCTGCAGCACTTGCTGCCCCTGATCATTGCCGATGCTGAGGAACCCGATCCCGCCGGACAGCCCTTGCGCTCGCATGGGCTGCGATTGCACGACCGAAGAATAATCCGCAAAGAAACCGGGTTTGCGCCATTGCGCGGAAATCGAGTCGCGGCTGCCGCCCAGATCGTTGTTCCAGGTCACCGCCTTTTCCGCACTGGGCGAGCCGAACTTGCGCTTGAGCAGCTCCATCACGCGCGGCTGCGCCTCGAACCCGGTGGTGTTGAAGCGCAAGGCGATCACACGCCCGTTGCGCAGTAGAACCAGGCCACCCGCACCTTCCAGAGAAAAAGCGTCACCTGCGCCCGCGCCGATCGCCATGCCGATGGGCGCAACCCACGCCGGGAACTCATCCGTGGCGAAGACCAGATAACCGTACTCGCCTGCCGCGAATTCGGTATTGCCTACGGCCATGTTTGTCGTGCCGGGCGCGACGCACAACCCTGTTGCCGGTGGGGTGGCCTTCGGCGGTTCCGGTGGCGGGGTCATCAGCTTGTTGAACGCCCTGGCCCCTATCCCTTTGTTGCTTCTGGGTGCGGCTGGGGCGGGCATGGATATCTGGCAAAGGGGAAGCGCCAATGGTGCCCCTAATTTGATTCCGAAAATGTCAGGTTCCGCCGCAGATACCGGGACGGTAGACGCCATGGACAGTAGAACGACAAGCGAACTGGCTGCTGCACTGAAACGCATAGGGCAAATCCATCCTGGATCATGATCGGGGGGAAGTATAGCCACTCTTTACGAACGGCTTGTGAGTGAACAGGTAACCGTAGAAGGGGCCTCCTGCCGGCGGCTGGGCGTCTGGCCGATCATGGCTGGGCGGAGGCCTGAGAAGGAACCCGCGACGATCGGACCGCCGCGTTGGCCCAACTCTCTGGATATCGCACTAGCAGCTGGTTTTCCCGGCCGTTGAGATTGACTTGAACTGGTCGGGGCCGTCGCGCCATTGCATTTCCTTGTACGCCTCCCGGATCATGGACGGCTCACCAGTCGGTCGAATGTGCGTCAGCAGATTCGCGCGCCTGCCGACCCAGCCCGGCTGCAGGGGCACGACTCGCCACGCCTCTCCGCCGACCGAAACGTACTGCACGTATGGAAAGGCTGGTCGACCCATGTGGTACCAGGTGCTGCACCACATATAAGTGGCTACGACCGACCACGTCGATGACGCCGGCTCGTAGTCCAAGACGACCGGAATCAGAAACGATCGCCACACGGGAGGCTTGACAGCGCCGTCCACCTGCGCGATCCGCAGCGTGGTCTCCTTCGGTTTCCAGCCGGTTGCACGCATCGCAATATCACGCGTGATGGTCCCCTTCGCGGTGCGCTTCACAACGATCAGCTGGCCGTCTGACAATCGCACTTCCTCTTTCCACGACTCACTCATGCGACTGCAACCGACCAGCGTCAGTGCCAGCATGCATAGCAGCGTCACGCGCAAAGCATGAATCCAGGCGGCGGTCGCGAATGCAATCTTCATGCTGGAAGCTCCAATGATCTTCATGGAGTCGTCGTGCTGCCGTTTACGCACACGCCACTATCAGAGCGGCTGTTCGTGCACCAGTGACGACGGAGACAAGTGCCAATGTAGATTGATCAGCAGCCGGTCGCACACTGGCGGATCCCGGTTGCTCAGGCAGGCCATGGTCATGTTATTGGTCGGGTAAACCGACAAGGCCGCACTGTTCCCGGCCGCTCCCCCGCCATGGCCCCAATGCGGGAACGCTTCCGGTCCGGATGAGATGAATCCATAGCCGTACCAGTCGGTCTGCTGCTTGATGGCCTCGCTCAAGAGCGGCAATGGAACCAGCTTGCCAGCCTTGAGCGCCTCAACAAAACGCACTTCATCGTCGACCGTGGTGACCCCGCCGCCCGCAGGCGTTCCCCGCCACGGCAGCTGGTCCGCGCTCGGGATGAGCTTGCCGTCGGGCTGTCGGGTGTAGCCGCGAGCGATGCCGGACATGTGCTCCAGATCGGGGTAGCGCGTGGCGGTCATCCCTACCGGGCCGAAGACATGCTCGTCCAGATATGCGTAGTAGCTTTGTCCGCTGATCTTGTCCAGCACTGCACCCAGCAGCACGAAGCCATAGTTCGAATATTCAAACGCCGAACCCGGCGGGAACGACGGAGCCCTGTTGCCGTTGAGCTTGATCAGGTCGTCGATGGTCCGTACCCAGGCACGGTTACCGCCCTCCTCCGGCTGGAGTACGCCTATGTCACCCGTTCCACCCTGGTGCGACAGCAGCTGGCGGATGGTGACTTTCGCCATCTCTTTGTTGGGGTAGCCGGTCAGGTACCTTCCAAGAGGATCGTCCAAACCAAGCTTTCCGGCGTGGATCAACTGCAGCACCGCGACCGCGGTGAACATCTTGCCCTGGGATGCGAACAGGAACGGGGTGTCCAGCCGAACCGGAATGCCATTCTCGCGATCGGCAAGCCCGAAGGCCTTTGCGTACAGCCGTTTCCCGTTCTGCTCGATGACCAGCACCCCGGAAAACCGGTCCGTCTCCGCCAGATGTGTTGCGAAAGCGTCCAGCGCCCTCAGCGCGTCATCCTGGGACATACGCTGCGGATCCTGCTGGATGTCTTTCAGCTTCAGCCCACCTGCCTGATCCAGATTGACCGTGACCCGCCTGTAGGCCGGGAAGTTCCGTTCGCGCGTCATCGCCACCAGAACCATGGGTTCAGCGCGCTCGAGCCTGATGACGTCCAACCCGCCGGTCTCTTCGCGACTGTCGAGCAGGTAGTCCAGATTTTGGTCAGCATCGCCAAAACGACGCTCATTGAACGCACGAATCTGGGCGCGGTCGTTGCTGTTGAACGCTGCCAGCCACTCATCAAACGCCACTTCTGCGGCGGGCTTGGCAGCGGCGCTGGATACCGAGAGAAAAAGAGCGGCCGCCACAGCCATGCGATGGATCGAAAGCTGCCCGTTCATCACGTTCATGCGGTACCGATCCATCCTTGGTGTTACCGAATACTGGTCTAGGAGCCTGGCGATTTCAACTTGGATACATAAGCATCTGGCACAGGGCACCTTGCGCAACCAACCCATTGCGGCGACGATACCCGCAGCCGCCTTTCTGCGGCCTGCCCGACGGGGGACAGACATGGAATTGTTGACGCTGGAACACTTCGCCGGGTGCGTGAATGAGACATTCGCTGCCGAGTACGACGGCATGGCAATGGAATTCGTGCTGGTGGAGGCCCGTCCCCTGCCCGCCTCCCATCCGGGCGCGGCGCGTGCACCGTTCTCGCTGCTGTTCCGCAATACCGCACCGATTGTATTCCCGCAGAAGATCTACCCCCTGAGCCACGGTCGCGTGGGTGAGGTCGGCATCTTCCTGGTCCCCATCGCGCAGGAGCGCGCCGGCTTCCTCTACCAGGCCGTCTTCAACTAGGCTGCCACCGCAGCGGCAGGTAAACCCCATCTTCCGAGGCGCCGTTTGCTACGAAGCCCAGCCGCGCATACAGGCGTTGCGCTCCGATGTTGTGCACCATCACATGCAGCGCGAGCCCGCGTCCGCGTGCGGCCGATGACTGCTGCTGGCGCTCGATCAGCGCGGCACCGATGCCCTGCCCCCGCCACGCTGGGAACAGGCTGATGTCGACCAGGCGGTCGTCCGCACCGGTCTCATCCAGGTAAACGCGTCCCACCGCCTCGCCGTCTAACTCGACGGCCAGGTAATGCGCGCTGGGATAATGAGCCAGGTAGTGCTGGTGCTGCGCGATGAACTGCTGCGCGAGAAACTGCTGTTTGGCATCGGCGGGCCATGGCACCGCCTGCAGTTCCTGCTCACGCGTGCTGGCGTACAGCGCCGACAACCACGCCAGGTCGTGGTCACGCAGCGGACGACAGCGCCAGCGCAAGTCCGACGTGGCCGCCAGCGCGGTCGAGCGCGCCGGCGGAAACGATGCCAAAGGCGGCAAGCCCATCACGGGAAGACGGGATAGTCGCCGGTCAGTGCGATGCAGAAGTTTACCGCCAGGTAGGGCTGCTGGTTGGCATGCGGCTGGGCGGCGCCCGATGTGGGCTTGAGCATGGTCGGCGACATCGGCGTGGTCGGCGGATTGGTGCTGAACGGCTTCACCGCATTGGACCCCGGCTGCGAGAGACCGCCGCCTGCCACCGGCGCGCTGCTGCGCTTGGCAGGGTCACTCTGCTGGAAGGCGGTGAGCAAGTGTTGATGCGAGGGCATCTGCTGTTCGGTCAGGGTAACCGCGGTGACCCCGAAGGTATCGCCGGCCCTGCGCGGGGTCAGGCCCGGCCCGGCGCCTTGGGCACAGGCCGCACGCGTCACCAGGTTGGGAAGCTGGAACGTGCTGCTGCCGTTGCCGCCGTAAGTGATGCCCAGCAACGAGTACAGAACACTGTTCTGCGTCACGGGCAGCGTGGCGCCATTGCAGAACGCCCAGCCGTAGGGGTTGTAATCGAAGCCGAACATCTGGATCTCACCGACAAAGGGTGTGGTCATGGTCGTCTCTCTGTTCGGGGGCGTGGGTCAGGACTGCGTAGGGAAGATGCCGGCGGACGCAATGCAGTACTGCACGGTCAACGTGGGCATGCAGTTTTCATGCGGCTGGTTGCCGCCGGCGTTCGACACGGCAGTGGGTTCCATCTGCACGGCGGTGGCGTTAGCCACGTCGCTGACGTAGAAGGTTTCACCGCTCACGACGCCCGGCAGTGCCGTTGCACCGGGGGTGTCCAGGGAGGCGGCGACGCTGCTGGCGACCAGCCAGTGCGTGTGGCCGGGCATCTGCGGGAGGGTCAGCGTGACCGTCTCGCTGCCGCTGCGCTGGCCAAGCGGCCGCAACGTCAAACCGGGGCCCTGGCCCTGGTGAAGGGGCACGGCGCCACGCAGGTCGGGGATACCGAAGGTGGTCACCCCGTCGCCGCCGTAAGTGGTGCCCAGCAGGGTGTACAGGACATCGTTTTCGGCAATGGAAAGCAGCGAACCGTCGCAGGCAAACCATCCCGTGGGCACCCGCGCAAACCCGAACATGCGAATCTCGCCGACGTAGGGAACACTCATGTGGTTGTACTCCTTGTGTGGGGCCGGGGGCTCAGCTGCGGGACGGGTAGATGCCGCTGAGGGCAACGCAGAAGTTCAGCGCGGTGTACGGCTGCATGTTCGGATGCGGCGAATTGGCGCCTGCGGGAGCCACCGAAGTCGGTGCCTGCATAACTTCCGCACCGCCCTGCGCTGCATAGAACTTCACCCCGCCATTGGTCCCGGCAAAGGTGCGGCTGCTCGGATTGCGATTGTCCCCCGCGGTGGCCACGCCACTCACCTGGTGGCCATGCGGCGGCAGCTGGCTGGTGAGCAGCGCCACCGTTTCGCTACCGGCAATCTGCGCCATCTGCATCGGTTGCGGCTGCCAGTTCGGGTCTGCGGAGGGTCCATAGCCAACCGGCGTGCGCCCGCGCAGGTCCGGCAGACCGAAAGTCTGGCTGCCATTACCGCCGTAACGGGTGCCGAGCAACGCAAAAAGCGCCTGGTTCTGCTGGACCGGCAGGATCTGCCCATTGCATTGCGCCCAATACCTGGGCGCGAAGTTGAAACCGGTCATCATGATCTGACCGACGAAAAATTCGCTCATCTGATCCCCCTTGGATGCTGAGCGGCGGCGCCGGAGTGACGCGCACTTACTCTGAACGCCATTCAGGATGTTCACAAGCCCCATCGGGCGGGGACTTCCTTCGGCCCACGGACTCTGTTCCAATTGCGCCCAGGGGGGAGGCGTGGATGCCTGCCGCTGGCAACGTCAAGGAACGACGGGAGCGAAACGCTCGCGGGGCAGCCAGCAAGGGACGCGCACCTCGATGTTGTTCTGCATCCAGGTGAAATCTTTCCAAGGGGGAAAGGTCATGGCGTACCTTAATGACCGCGCGCGCTTCGCGCGTTTGTTCGCAGTTTCGATGTTTCTTTCCTTCGCCGCACTGTGCTGGCCCGGTGCCGCGCGGGCGGCGCACACCTCACCGGTGTGCGCGGAAAAGTTCGCCACCGTGGCCAATGGCGGCACCGTCACGATAGAGGTCACCGACTGCGCCCAAGGTGCGGGAAATTTCGGCTACGGCCAGGTCGATGGCCCTGCGTTTCCCCAGAACGGCACGGCGAACCTTCGCGTCGACGGCAACCGCTGGTTCGTCGACTACGGTCATGACGGCAGCAACACCACCTCCGACGCCTTCGAGTTCACCGACGGCGAAGCCAACGGAAATGGCGGCGCGGTGCGGGTCAACATCACCGTCAGCCCCGCCAATTCCGCCATCGTGGTCGCGCCGGCAACGCTTCCCACGCTGCGCGCCGGTACGGCGTTCACGCAGACCCTGACCGCCAGTGGCGGCACGGATCCCTACACCTACAGCCTTGTGGGCGGCACCCTGCCCCTCGGCGTCTCGCTTGCCGGCGACACCCTCAGCGGCACGCCCACGCAGCGCGGCGCGTATTCCTTCAGCGTGCGCGCCACCGATGGCACGTCGGCAACGGTCGACAAGAGCTACAGCGGCACGGTACAGAATCCCAGCATTACCCTTGTGCCGGCCTCGGCGACCGCGATCCAGGGCGTGCCCTTCAACCAGGCGCTTTCTGCTACGGGCGGCGTTGCACCGCTTACCTACCAGCTGGAAACGGGCGCCCTGCCTACCGGGCTGGTGCTGGCCAGCAACGGGGTGATCAGTGGCACCTCCTCCTCCGCCCCGGGCAACTACGCGGTCGCCATCCGGGTGACCGACAACAGCACCGGTCCGGGTACCTATTTCGAGGTGGAGAATTTCACCCTCACTGTCAGTGCCGCCCCGAGCGTGTCCATTGCGGTGGCGCCCGCCAGCGTCTCTGAAGATGGCGGGACGAATCTGGTCTACACGGTAACTCGCAGCCTGAATCTGTCTTCGGCCACCGTGGTCAACCTCACTACCGGCGGCACGGCGGACAGCGCCACTGATTACACCGGCGCGACCGCAACGGTGACCATTCCTGCCGGTGCGACCACCGCCACCGTGGTCATCAATCCCACTGCAGACAACATGGTTGAGGCGAACGAAACCGTCATCCTCACGCTGGCCGGCGGCAGCGGCTACACCGTGGGCGCGCCCGCCAGCGCCACCGGCACGATCCTCAATGACGACGTGCCTGCGGCGTCCATTTCGGTAGCGCCTGCCACGGTGAACGAGGACAGCGGCACCTCGCTGGTCTATACCGTCACGCTGGATCAGCCTGCGTTGACGCCGCTCTCGATCAGCTTCGGTCTGTCGGGGACTGCCACCGCCGGAACCGACTATGCGGCGCCAACTGCGCCGCTGACAATCGCCGCCGGCGCCACCACCGGCTCCATCGCCATCACGCCTGTGGCGGACGCCACCCCTGAAGCCAATGAAACGGTCCAGCTCACCCTGAGCGCCGGTTCCGGCTACACCCTTGCCGCGCCGACCTCGGCGACGGGTACGATCATCGATGACGACGCACCCGCGCTGTCCATCAACGACGTCAGCGTCAACGAGGGCAACAGCGGCACCACCGCCATGACCTTCACGGTTTCGCTCAGCGGGCCGGCAGGCCCGGGTGGAGTCGCGTTCGACATTGCCACCGCCGATGGCACCGCCACTGCCGGCAGTGACTACACTGCCGCCTCGCTGAGTGGGCAGGTCATTCCGGCAGGCAGCAGCAGCGCCACCTTCACTGTGCTGGTGCTCGGCGATACGTTGAACGAGCCCAATGAAACCTTCTTCGTCAACGTGAGCAACGTCAGCGGTGCCACCGTCTCCGACGGCCAGGCGCTGGGCACCATTGTCAATGACGATGCCGTGCCGACGTTGTCGATCAACGATATCTCCTTGACCGAGGGCAATTCCGGTACGTCGTCCGCCACGCTCACGGTGGTGCTGTCCGCGGCCAGCGGCCAGGCGATCACCGTCAATTACGCGACCTCGGACACCACCGCGGTTTCGCCCACGGACTATGTGAGCAGCAGCGGTACCCTGTCGTTCGCGCCGGGCGTCCTCTCCCGCGACATTGTGGTCCAGGTCAACGGAGACACCACCCCGGAACCGAACGAGACCTTCGCCGTCACCTTGTCCGGTGCCAGCAATGCCATCATCGGCAAGGCCTCCGGCACGGTCACCATCGTCAACGATGACCAGCCGGTGACCATAGCACCCGCGACGCTGCCGTCCCCTGTCGTCGGTGTGGCATACAACCAGGCCATCACCGCCACGGGGGGCAGTGGCAGCTACACCTTTGCAGTGACAGCCGGTGCGCTGCCGCCTGGCCTTCTTCTGAGTGCGACGGGCGCGCTGATCGGCACGCCCACGGCCGGCGGCTCGTACGCTTTCACCATCACCGCCACCGATACCAGTGCCGCCCCTGGCCCCTACACGGGCAGCCAGGCCTACACGATGACGTTGGGGGCGCCTGTCCTCCAGCTGCCGGGCGGACCGCTGCCGGATGCAACGCGATCGGAGGCGTATACCGCCACGATCGACCCGGCCAGTGGCGGTACAGCGCCGTATACCTATGCGGTCACCGCCGGTGCCCTGCCCCAGGGATTGGGCATGAACGGTGCCGGCGCCATCACCGGCACCCCGGCCGCTTTGGGAACGTTCACCTTCACCGTCACTGCCACCGACAGCTCGGGCGGTTCCGGCCCCTACAGCGTTAGCTCGTCCCGTTCGATCACCGTGGCCGACAGCCTGCCAGTGGCGGGCAATGTCAGCGCCACGTTCGGTTACGGGGCGCCCGCTGCTCCGGTAACGCTTGCGCTGTCCGGCGGCGCCGCCACCTCCGTCGAGGTGGGTAGCGCGCCTTCTCACGGCACCGCAACGGTGACCGGTGCGACGACGATCAGCTATCAGCCGACCGCTGGCTTTGCAGGCAGCGACAGCTTCACCTACATCGCCCGAAACGGCAGCGGCGCCTCCGCACCGGCGACGGTCAGCATCACCGTGGGCATGCCCAGCATCACTGTCAGCACTGCGGGCACGCTCTCGGCGGTAGCGGGATCGACCTACAGCCAGACCTTCAGCTGGGCCGGTGGCACGGCCCCGTACACCGGCTACCAGGTGACCCACCTGCCCGCCGGCGTTGCCATCGTCAGCAGCACGGCAGACAGTGTCACCATCAGCGGTTCGCCGACCCAGGCCGGCAGCTTCATGCTGGAGGTGACGGCCACCGACAGCAGCACCGGCGCCGGGCCGTTTACCAGCGGCCAGACGTTCACCCTCGCCGTGGCCAGCCCCACGCTGGTGGTAACCCCGCCGACCCTCGCACCCGCCATTGCGGGCACGGCCTACCAGCAGGTGGTCACCACCGCCGGCGGCGTAGCGCCGTACAGCTACGCGTTGAGCGGTGCACTGCCCAGCGGCGTGGTCTTCGATGGCGGCACCGGCGTGCTGTCCGGCACGCCGACCCAGGCCGGCAGCTTTGCGCTGACGATCACCGCCACCGACAGTACCGGTGGCACCGCGGGCAGCGTGGTGCAGAACTACACCCTGGAGGTCGCACGCCCGGCCCTGAGCCTGACCCCGGTTGCCGGTGCCTTGCCCGCTACCACGGCAGGCAGCGCGTACCAGGTGGACTTCAGCGCTGGAAACGGCGTGGCGCCGTACACCTTTGCCAGCAGCGCAGGCAGCCTGCCTGCGGGCCTGGTGCTGGACGCGGCGAGCGGCCGGCTGGCGGGAACGCCGACCGCGGCCGGCACCTACAGCTTCAGCGTCACCGCTACGGACAGCACCACCGGCACCGCGGGCACCCTCACCCAGGCCTACACGCTGACCGTGGCCGCACCGGTGCTCACGCTTACGCCGGAAACGCTGCCGGCTGGTCTGTTCGCCAATGGCTACCAGCAGCAGCTGTCCACCACGGGTGGCACCGCACCGTACCGTTATGCCGTCACGGGCGGCGCGCTGCCGGGCGGTCTGTCGCTGGCCAGTCCCGGGGCGCTTACGGGCACCCCGACCGCTTCAGGTGGGTTTGCCTTCACCATCACGTCCACAGATGCACTGGGCTTCACCGGCACCCGGGATTACACGTTGCAGGTTACCCAGCGTCCCGATCCCACCCGTGACCCGGAAGTGCGTGGACTGCTGTCGGCCCAGGCCGATACCGCGCGCCGGTTTGCCACCTCGCAGATCGAGAACATCCAGCAACGCATGCAGCGCCTGCACGGTGCCGGCGGCAACAACGGCTTCAGCAACAACGTGAGCCTGGGCTACGGCGCGCAGCGGTGCGAGCCGGCGGTGGGCGCCCTGCCCGGCGCCGGGTGCGATGCACAGCGGCGCCAGCCGTTCGACCGCGAACCCGGCCTGGATGCGCCGGCCACCACTGCAAACGAGTCCCAGGCCCCGCTCGGGCTGTGGGTGGGCGGCAGCGTGCGTAGCGGACGCAGCAATGGGCGTGGCAGCGCGGGCGGTGACTTCAACACGGACGGCGTGACGCTGGGCAGCGACCTGCAGGTCGGGCGCGACCTCGCATTGGGCGTGGCATTGGGCTACGGCCGCGACCGCACCGACGTGGGCGAGAACGGCAGCCGCAGCGATGGCCAGGCGTACACGTTGGCGCTGTATGCCAGCTACACCCCCGGTGAGCATCTGTTCGTGGATGCCTTGGTGGGCCACCAGTTGCTGGACTACGACCTGCGGCGCTATGTCACCAGCGAAGGCAGTTTCGTGCATGCCCTGCGCGACGGCAGCCAGTGGTTCGGTTCGCTTTCGCTGGGTGCCGACGTGGTGCGCGGCAACTGGATGCTGACGCCGTACGCACGGCTGGATGCATCGCAGGGCACCCTCGACCCGTATGCGGAAAGCGGAAGCGAGCTCTTCGCACTGCGCTACGGTGATCAGGATGTGGATACCAGCACCGGCAACGCGGGCTTCCGCATGGAATTCCGTAACACGGCGGTGTGGGGAGCATGGACGCCGCAGCTGCGGGTGGAGTATCAGCACGACTTCAAGGGCAGCGGCGTGGCCACCATGCAATACGCCGATCTGGTGGGCGTGCCGTTCTACCGCACCTCGCTGGACGGCTTCGACCGCAACCGCTGGATGTTCGGCGCCGGCTTGATGTTCGACTTCCGGCGCAACTGGGGCCTGCGGGTTGACTACCGTGGTCTGGTAGGCAGCGGCGAGGACCGGGACCACGGCGTGCAGATCAGCCTGGACAAGCAGTTGTAACGGCGCTGTTGGTGGCGCCGGGGTCTGCCCGGCGCCTGCCCCCCGTTATTTCCTTCCGCTTTATCTCGACGCTTTTCCATGGGAAGTAGAAAGAGCACGAATGGATTCGACTCCCCTGTATGCCGTGGCCGATCGGGATTGCGGCCGGGGCAGTGGGTTTCTTCGCCATCCGGTTCGCCATTCCGTGGTGGTTCGCCCGACAGGACAGGGGGCTGGCGAATGGCATGGCAAGCAATTTCTGGGAGGTCCTTGACCCGATCGCCTGGATTCTCCTTGTAGGCTGTTAGCTGGCTGCCCTGCTCTCCTTCTTGGGGCGCTCCGCCGTCGCCAGCTGCTCGATGACTGCACTGCGCTGGAGAAATTGGAGGCGCCTAGCTGGCGCCAGTTCGGACACCCGACGTGCTGCAGTGATCGGCTGTGTCTCCCTCGCACGCGTCATAGGCGCAGCGCGACCGTTCGCTGCTCTGCTAGCGGAACGCCAGGCACATGCAAGATCAGAGAGACTCATGCATTCTGCTGTCGCCGAAGCCCATATAGTCTGATATAGGCCGGATCTTTCTCCAGTCGCGGATCCAATGTAATACACTCTTCCAAGAACATTGGGAGATCAGTTGGAGCCTGGAACACATCAGGATCGATGATTGCGTTTGCAAGGAATAGAAAAGCGCTCGGGTGTTCCTGAAATAGATCTTGATGGCGCGTCTCAAGCCGCAATGTATGCGTGAGACTGGAAAACTGATAAGGCACTATGAAATCAAGGACTGATTCGACTGCGTCCGGCAGTGCACTGTCGCAGTCCAAGGCCATCAGTATTAGTCTTTCAGATGCACCCATACTCTTGGCTCTCGCATCGAGCGGCCAGATCCCTTGTAGCAGCGGCTTGATGAAAGTCCGCCAATGCTCGGCCTTGTCGGCAACTCTGTCATCGCTGATCATTCTCCATAGTTTCCATGCCGCGTGCTGCCGAACTTCTTCCGGCGCGATGGCGAGCGCCCGCTTCACTTCCCCTGGAAGCAGCGCGTACTCGTTTGCTTGCCCCTTGAGATGCCACGCGGCAACGGAAAACAGCTTAGAGAATATTCCTTCGAGCGCCCGCGAAGGGAGTCTCTTGCGCTCAAATGCCTGCAGCATGGCGGGCTTGAGCGCATTGAAGAGTCTCGCATGCCCTATGGGCCCATGGGCGTAGGCATGCCACAACGGCAAAGCCTCGTGATGGTCCCAATCCAGCCTCGGAACCAAATACTTGCCGGTCCAGTCTGGATCAATGGCGTCCAAGTACGCAAGGACGCGCAGAATATAGACGCGCCCCAGAAGACCTGCTCGGTTGGAAGCATCCACAACTCTTAAGAAACGTGGGCCTAGCTCATGCCCCAAGCCGCTGCTATCGGCCGGCTTTGTAGCCGCCAATGCGTCTACTAGCGCAGATGCGAGATCGCCGCCCGGCCGATTTAGCGCCTCGTTGGTCAGGTCGCCGTCCATGCCAGCCTCTGTTTCAAGGCCTTCCTGATTTCCGAACAGTAGATCGGCCAGCCGGTCCCAGACCTTCAGAAAGCACAGCTCGCGACTCTCGGTGGCTTCGACCAGAGTCTCGCGTTGACGCACCAACCAGGAACTAACGGCGTGCAGTATTTCTTTTAGCGTTGCTTCGGGCATCTTCAGAACCAGCTCGGCCACTTCGTGCTGGAAGTCAGCATCACCCTGCTCACTCGCAGCCCACAATAGGTAGCGCCAAGCGTCGGGGTCCCATCGGTGGGCATCGCCCTCATGCCTCAATCCCCGCAGCGCCCGCTCTGGGTCGGCACTACAGAAGACCCGCCAGAGATCGCCTTCGTCATACTGGCTCTCCTGTTGAACGCGAACCGCCTCCTGCACGAGCCGATCGTCATCGACACCGTCAAGCAAATCGGGATGGCCATCGGGTCCGACTTTAGATGTGTGCCAAACGGAGAAGTCGTCGCGATCGCCAGGCTCTGCCTGCCACTTTGGATGGCGCGACCGTATTTCCTCCAATAGCGCATTCGACGTATCCGAAAGTACCCCGTCCGCTGAGGAGATTCGAGCCAGTCGGCGATAGATCGAGTTGTCCACGATCGATTGCCATCGATCCTCATCTTCCGTTGCCTCGTCCAGGAATAGCGTCTTTGGCACGCCGGCACACAAACGGCCCTCCAGCGCTGCGCGCTCGTCATTGCCGAACGTGGTCCACCGACGTGCCAGCAGTCGCATAATTTCCACCTGAGTGTCGTCGTCCCAGAAGTCATCGTCCTTGAGCCCGAGCAAGGCGCGCGCGGCGTCGTTATCCGGCCAAGATTCGTCTGCAAGTGCGAAGATGTGCAATCTTCTCACCAATAGGAACGCCGATTGGCTCCAATGCCCTATCAACCGGCGTGCTTGCTCGGGATCGTGCGCTGCAATGCGTTGCCATAGTTCTGCTATTGCCCGAACGATGGGTCGAAATCCGCCACGACCGGAGTTTTGATGGTGCTTAGCGATGGAGGGAATGTCACGACTGGGTCGATCCCAGCTACCAGTCATGCCCAGATCCGTTGCCTGTTCCAAGGCCTCGAAGAGAGATCGATCCAATGTCCTGAACAGCGCCACTCCTGCTTCTAGCGTGTCCGGCCACGCCTGCAATATTTCCGACGGAGGTGGATGATCAGCCGGTTCCAAGTCGACCCGTATGAGCTTATTCAAGGTTTCCGGCGACTCCTCATCGCCTTCATCCGGCCACCAAAAGGGCTTACCTAACCTAATGCGTGGCGTCACGATGTTGGCGATCACGTTGCGTGCTTGGAAGTCGATCTGGCCGCGGGCAATCTGATTTCGCCAATCGTACCAACCGCCGTCGAACATGGAGTTGGAGACCGCTACCGGCATGTTCAGCAACAAGCGCCAAGCCCTTTCCCTGACTGCTGTCAATTCGTTGTCCGCTCGATCCAGCACGAGTTGTAGGCGCCATCGCGTTTGCGGGTCTAAGAGCTTCAGTGCGGAACAAGCGCGAATCATTTCCGGATCGTTTACCCGGCTTGCAATCCATACATCGGGCAGCTGTTTGTCGAACATTCCGCGCTCTACCATTACAGGTAACCAAGCGGCGTCAGGCGAGAGATCTCCCAGTAGTTGGCTCGCATCACCCCGATCAAGCAGCGCGATGCAGCGCGCTATCGCTTTCTCCGACGACGGGTGCGGATGCTCTGCGAGCAATGCCCGCAAGCGTTCGCGTCGCCATGACGTGGGATCTTCCTGGTAACCCTTCCATTCGAGCAAGGTGGCATACAGGGGGGAATGATCCTGGTTATCGACGCGGTACAGAATCGGCTCGACGCCCTTAGCCCGCCACAGTGCCCCCTTGATCTCATCGTCGCCGTCGGTGTACTCGCCGAAAGCGTAGACCCTTCTTAGGTCCGGATAGAGCTCCCTGTCCGCCTCAAGCGCCTCTAATAGATAGCGCATTGGTGGATCGTCCGCTTGGTAGCCAACCAGAACTAGCGTATGGGTTCGTGCCAAGTCGTAGACATATCGCGATGCCCAGCCGGAACGAAGATAGGCATCGCCAAACTCGGCGCTGGTGAGGACCAGATCGGTTTCAGCGGTTTGGACCAAGGCATCAGCCAGCCTGCCATGCAGGTGAAGTACGCCCGAGAACCCAGATGTCATTGGTCGAGGTAGCGCCACGCCCGCATGGCTTGCCGTGGGGGACCCGTACTCCGACAGCCAAGCACGCTCGAAGAGCGTATCGAAGTTCGTGGTGATCAGTCTTGATACGCCCTGATTGTCGCGCGAAAGCGTCATCAATGCGAAGTGATTGGACAGGTCCGCCCCGTCCGGGGCAGCCAGTTCGTCCCGCACCGCAGCGCGGATGCGTGCCTTCATACTGCGGTTGCGCGGCGATTCTGACGCCGCCAGACGCCGCTCCAGGCATCGCAGAACCCTGTCGTATTGACCAAAGAGTTCCCCGCCCGCGACCATTCCCGCCCCTTCGGCGGGATGGTGCAGCCAGCTCTCTCCAAGGCGGGCGTAAACCTGCTCAACGAGCCTACGGAAGAGCGGAAGGCCAATAGTGCGCGAGACACCGGCGCCACAGACAAAGAGCGCTTCGCCTCTTTCTTGCGCGACGATCAGCTCGTTTGGGATGTCTGGTCCGTCTTCAACGAAACGCATATGCGTTGGTCTCCATATCACCTGTTTCGCGGCTGCTATAACATCCAGGACAGCGGAAATAGTTGCCTGTATCTGCAATGGGTGCAGCGGAAGGAATCTGTCATTAGAAGGCGCATAGCGTTGTACTGCGTAACCTTCAATGGCTTCGCGCAACGGGGACACTGGACGTGCTGCGACAGCGCCTCCCCCAAGGCTTCCGCTAAAGCAGCCGGGCCTCCTTCGTAGCACAGGGACCGGTATGCATTAATGGTGCGGAACACGAAGGCATTTTTGGCGCTTGGGTCGGGAGGCTTGATTCGTTCGTAAAGGGATAGAATCACGTGAGCCAGATACAGGAAGACCGTAGGGAGCTGTTTGTAGAGTGCTTCATAAACGCCATCGTCGTTCGGATTCTTAAAGATGAAGTTGAAGTTCTCCGGTGATGTCCTGATCTCGATGCGCTCCACAGTGACCAAGTGCACCGCATGCTGGAAAAGTCCGTAGAACCCGCCATCGTTCTTGGCGTCAAAGATGATGGAAACTAGGTCTTCGGCGGTAATGATCCCCGCCAGCTGGGTATTCGCGATCGCGGACGCAATAATTTCTTTGCGACGATTGCCTAGCACCTTCTGAGTTAGTTTGGTGGGATCTCCCGCCGTGAATGCCGAGTAGAATCCATCCTCGTCGGCCAACATCCACGAGAGGTACATCAGGCTATCCAACAGCGGCTTTCGGAGCAAGTTGAACCCCGGAATGAACTTGCGCTTCTCGAAGCACCTCAGGGATTCGTAGATGTGATGCGCGCAGTCCGCTACCATGGCCATGGTGACCTGATTCAGCACAGTGCGTCTTGCCTCAGAGTCCAGTCCCAGCTCACGCATCGCCGTCAGGGCGTCGGCCCTCTTCGCTAGATCTCCGAACCTCTTGGCCTGTGCTTTGCTCGTGAACTGAAAAGACACCGTCGGCGCATCCGCGGCCTCGTACTCGACCAGCATCCGCGCGAATTCGTCATGCAGGAAGAAACAGTATTCGTGCGCAAGGTGCCACTCCTTTGGAATCCATTGGATCCGGTTCGATGGAATAAGCATTCTCATGATCGACTCTCGCCTAATGGGGAAGTGCCTCCATCCACAGTTTGGTTCAGTCCTATTTCCGGACTGCTTCGTCCGCGCATCCGATTGCCGCCTGCGTGTAACGTCGACCTGCCTCCAGCGCTCTTCTGTGTTGCTCTCGCAGAGCGATGGATCCCGCCGCCACGCTCCGCCCTAGTCGTTGACGCGATATTAGCGACATAGGGCGTCCGCTTGCTGTCGGAGCCCACTTCGTCCGCAAGCGGAAATCCGGCCTATGGAACATAGCCATCGTTGATCGTCATATCGTGACCCATTCGGGCTGCAATGACGCCTCCAGCAGACTGACGTAGGTATCCAGCCGTGACCGGACAGCTACCATTAGCCAGCCAACCGCATACATCAACACCATTGTAAATATCAGCAAACCAGCCACCAGATTGACATCAAAAGCCCCCGCCCAATCTCCCCACTCCCAGTTGCGGAATTGAAGGTACAAGGCAGCCAGTACCGGGAAAGGCCCGAGCTTCTGCAACCCTCCGTACATGAGCCCCATCCGCTCCGTCATGCCTTGGCGAAGCGCAGTCACGAAGCGCAGGCGCTCCTCTCTTTGTTTGCGTGGAAACTCCCGGAGCGACTCGATCAAAGTGCGCCAGTGATTGAACTCCCCGTCCATTTCCTCAGCATGAGACAGTCGAGGTTTCGCGTACTGACGCCACTCGCGCTTGGCAGTGAGTACTCCGCCGACTAAGAATCCCACAACTTCAATCAGTAGGCATATCGACGCGACCACAGCGGCCTGTATCGGCGGAATGACTGAAGGAGACGCGGCTGCAACGAGCAACCCGACACAGGCGGCCGCCAGGCCTGAACGGAACGACCACTTCTCAACCTGTGATGGTTTCGGGTAGATGCTTAGATCAGCCCGAACCTGGACCTGCTCATAGAGCCAGGAATACGTCAGCTCGCTTGTTTGGGCAGGCACTCCCTCTTCAGCCCCACCCCGCACCTGCATATCCATTGCAGTCACCCCGATTCGTTTTGGAGAGCCGCCCGCCTCATGTTCACGGCTGAGCCTTTGGCCGATCATACCGTGCCAAGGCTCTATGACTAGATCCCGGGGCGACGGTTCCGCCGCCCCGCTGGTCCTGACCCCTAGCCTATCGGGCCCAACTTCCAACTGCCGCCGGTCTTCTCAAACCGGACCATCGCTTTGGACAGGGCTTCCGGTGATGGGTCTTTCGCCATGACAAAAAGCTCGCGTCCGATACCAAGATACATCCGGGTTCCGGGTTCGATACCCAGTCCACGCATCCACAGCCCCCGCGCCTTCAGACACGGAATGGTTGGGCAGCCGGGATAGGTTTCGAGTCCGTCGTGATGAAGCGCATTGATCATTACGCTCTTCGGCGCGCGCCAGAAGCCCCTGAGAAGGGCGCGTTGCTCGGGGGTCAAGTTCGTCCAGTCGTCGTGCATGATGGTTCTCCTCTGTGTTCTCCCTCGCCGGGATGGCGAGGGAGTCGGGAGGTTCAGAACCGCGAACGAGCTAGAACGGTGCGACGTATTTCCGCGAGGGTGTTGTATTCGGCCACCCTCCCGACACAGGTCGTGCAACTTGCAATGCTCGCTACGGGTTCTGACACCCAAGGCACACCATGCGACAGACGTGAGGGTACTGGAACTCGACGTCGTCCGGTCCCGGTTCACGGCATCAATTGGTTCGCGAAACGGCATGTGCCGCGCAAATCATTTCGTGAGATTCCGTGCGCGGGCACGCATTTACCCAGGCACCAGGTCGCACTTCCGGAGTTGCTCGCGCTAGCAAAAAGGTTCCCCGAACAACCCACAACACTGTCGCTCCCAACCCACACCGCGCACCTACAGCAAGATCCCGCAAACGCCCTCCCCCGCCCTGCGCTACGCTGCCACCCAGTCACTGGCACGGAGCAGGCGTCATGGGAGCGGCACGCAAGGCGTTGTGGTACATCGAGAGCCACTTTGCCGAGAATCCGTCGCTGGCCCAGATCGCCGAGGCGGTTGAGCTCTCGCCGTTCCACCTCTCACGCCTGTTCCAGGTCAGTACCGGTACCTCGATGGCGCGCTACCTTCGCGCACGCCGCCTGACCGAGGCGGCTCGTACCCTGGCGGCGGGCGGCGTCCCCATTCTGGATGTCGCCCTGGCTGCAGGCTATGCCTCGCATGCGGCCTTCACCCATGCTTTTACGGAGCAGTTCAAGCAGGCGCCGGAACAGGTGCGTCGGGAAGGCCTGCACGCACTGGCGCTGGTTGAGGCCATCAAGCTCGACGCCCCACCCCTGCCCTGCCAGGTGGAGCCGGAATGCCGGCGGCTGGGCCCGCTGCGCGTGGCCGGCATCCGCGCCCGTCATACCGCCGCCACCGTGGCGTCCATTCCCTCGCAATGGCAGCAGCTGGCGTTGACCCGGGAGCTGGGCAAGGACATCGCCTTCGGGGTCTGTTGCAACCGCGATGGCGAGGGTGCCTTCGACTACATCGCCGGCATGGAGATAGGTGCGAGCGCCGCCGTGCCGTCGGCCTGGCATTCCGTTTCCATCCCGGCCGGGGACTATCTGGTGGCGTGGCATGCGGGCCACATCTCGACGATCCGCTCCACCTGGTTCTGGCTGTTGAACGACCACCTGCCCCACTCCGGCCTGACCTTGGCAGACGCACCTGATTTCGAACGCTATGACGCCCGCTTCGACGACCGCACCGGACACGGTGGCGTTGAGATCTGGCTGCCGCTGTCCAACCCGGGTTGACCCAAGGAGATTCTTCCGTGCGAGTACTGCCACACGCCTTCGTCCTGTTGTCCTGTCTGTTCGCGCCAGTGGCATGGTCGGCTCAGCCCTCCCCTGCTGTTGGGGAAACCCATGGTGTGGCGCACACGGCCAGCGCAGCGGTGCGCGATGCCGGCCACAGCGACCGCGTGCGCTATACGGTGTGGTACCTGGCCCAGCCAGGTGCGAAGGAGCAGCCACTCACGATAGGGCCGCCGGGCGCGCCGCTGTTCCAAGAGGGATCTTCTGCCGTGGATGCCTTGGTTGCGCCGGGCCGCTGGCCACTGCTGCTGGTGTCGCATGGCAACGGCGGTAGTGCCCGCATGATGGGCTGGTTCGGGTCTGCCCTAGCGCGCGCGGGGTATGTGGTGGTGGCGGTGGACCATCCTGGCAACAACGGCGTGGACCCGATGACGGACGCGGGCAGCATACTGATGTGGAACCGGGCGGACGACCTCGCCGCCGCACTGGCGGCGGTGCTGGCCGATCCTGTGGTGGCTCCGCATGTGGATGCGGACCGGTTGGGGCTGGTGGGATATTCCGCCGGTGGGTTCACGGCGCTGGTGGCTGCCGGTGCGCGTCCGGACATGGGCAGGTTGGTTGCCTTCTGCAAGGCGTCGCCGAAGGACGGGGTCTGCCTGCCGCAGGCCGAGAACCCGGAGATGACCTTTGAGCGGCGGTTGGCGGCGGTCGCTACGCCGGAACTGGCACCCTGGGTCGCCAAGTCAGCGGAGGATCGCGGCATTCCCAACGTTCGCGCGGTATTCCTGATGGCACCGGCGATTGTTCAGGCGTTCGAGCCGGGTGAGCTGGGGCGCTTGGAGATGCCGGTTTCGGTGGTTGTGGGTGAGGCCGATGCGATTGCCTTGCCTGGCACCAACAGCGAGGTCATTGCGGAAGCGAATGGGAAGGTGCGCCTGCAGATGTTGCCTTCGGTGGGCCACTACGACTTCCTGGCCGATTGCACGGCGCTGGGCCGTGAGCGGGTGGGCAAGCTGTGCGAGGTGGGAGCTGACAAGGGCTCTACGCATCAGGCGGCTATCCGGCAGGCCAAGGAGCTGTTCGATTCCGCGCTTCGGTAGGCGCAGAAATGCCAGGGCACCGTTACGTGACACCTCTCGGTTGCGCTCGGGCTTCGTTCGGGGTCATGCGTTAAAGGGTGTTGATGGGTTCCGGGCGGTCGTCTGGCGACCGACCCTACCCGGCCGCGCTGCGTGTTCGTTATATGTAACAATTGCGAGTACATATTAAGCGACCAGTCGGGCTGAGCATCCATGTCTACGTTCAAGGACCCCTCCGCAGTCAGCAGCTATCGGCAGACCGCCCAGGCCAAGGTGCCTGGCATGGCGGCACTCCACCGCATGACCCACATCCTGTTGGCGGAATCCGTTCCGCCCACGGGCGAGGTGCTGGTGCTGGGTGCAGGCGGAGGGTTGGAGCTCAATGCCTTTGCCAAGGCGCAGCCAGGCTGGAGATTTGTCGGTGTAGACCCCTCACTTCCGATGCTGGAACTTGCACGGGAGACACTGGGCGCGAACGCCTCACGTGTTGTGCTGGTCGAAGGCCTCATCGAGGATGCGCCGGTGCGCGAGTTCGATGGCGCCACTTGCCTGCTGACGCTTCACTTCCTGGATCCCGCTACGCGGCTGCAGACCCTGCGAGGATTGTTCCAGCGCCTTCGGCCTGGCGGCGTGCTCGTGGTTGCCCACCACAGCTACACGCCTGAAGCCCGCATGCGCTGGTTGCGCCGCTCAGCCGCGTTCGCGTCGATGGACGGTGTTCTGGACGAGCGCGACGAAGCGTCGATTGCGGTCATGGCGGAAAAGCTCCCGGCCATCTCCGAAGCGGACGAGGTTGCACTGCTGCTGGCAGCCGGGTTCACGGATGTGGAGCTGTTCTACGCTGCGCTGAGTTTCCGGGGCTGGGTGGCGCGCCGGCCAATTGGCTAGCGCGCGGCAATATTACGTACACGATATTGCCCTGACTTAAGCCGAAAGCGTGGTGGCTGCCGAACCGACCGCCACCCCTCGCCGGTTTACCTAGTCTGGAAGCAACTCAATCCGCCACTGGTCCAGCAGCGTCTGGATGTCTTCTCCGGCGTCATTGCGCGCCTGCAGGTGCCCCAGCAGGTCCTGCTGGCGTGGCTGGGCGAATACCATGCGGTACAGGGCAAGGCTGCTCTTGAGTCGATCAAAACGCAGCTGGTCCTGGCTCAGCGGGAACTGGAACACCCGCCGCTCTACCGCCACGCCACCGGGTGCTTCACAGATCCAGTAGGGTACCAAGCCTTCGACGGGTCCGCCCTTCGCGCCTTCTTCGGCATCCTCGAACAGTCGCTGCCAAGGGTCTCCCGAACCCGAACGGGGCACGAATCCGGACAGGCGAGCTACGTTGCGGCGCACGGCCAGGCCCTTGTAACGGTGGACGCGTCCTTCCCGCTGCTCGAGGTCCACCGGATTGCCCGGTAGGTTCCAGTGCACGATGGAGTGGCACCAGGAGTGGAAATCCAGGCCTTCCTGGCCCACCGATGTTGACGCGAGCACGAACGGGCGGAACGGCGAGTTGAACGCCTTCTGCAGGGTATCTTTGCGCGCGATTACCTTGTCGTCTTCGGTGGCGTTGCCGTAGCGCATCGCGTACCTGCAACGCATCGACAGGGTGCCGTTGCGTTCGAGACTGTCACCTTTCCGCTTCACGCTTTCGGGATGCAGCTGGCTGGCGCGGACGTGTCCGGCGGCGCTGGCCGCGTCGGCAATGGCCTGTGCGTGCGAGGTACCGTCATCGGGCTGTGTTTCCTCGTGCAGCAGGTGCAGGTACTCGTCCAACATTGCCTGCAGGTTGCCTTCAGCGCAGTACGCAAGTGCCTGTTTCCAGTACACCGCCTCGCCTTCGTGCTTGATGATGGCCACGGCCTCCGGCATGTTCAGCTGGCGCCGCAGGACGTCTGCCACCTTGACTGCGGCCAGGCGGAGGTCGACCTCATCAGCGCCGGGAAGGAGGCGCAGCATCGCGCGGAATGCACACACCGCCGGCCCGCCCAGTGCCAGGTCCGCCAGGACCTCGGCTATGTCCGAGGGCCGGGGCCCCAGCGTCTGCAGCGAGGCTTCATTGAAGCCTTCCTTCCAGACCGTTTCCCAGTATTCCAGATGGCGGGCAAAGCCCTGCCCTGCCTGCCTTGCCTGGTCATCTTCTTCGCCATCACCGGCGCCGATCAGCAACGCCGCCCCACCCCAGCCCTCCCGCGCATTTGCACCGCCCTCCTCCCGCTCCAGCATCAGCAGCGTCAACCAGTACCAGCGCACATCCGGCGGGCCTGCTAGCACGGGTTCGGGCAGACCGAGCCGAGCAATACTTTCGCCAATGCAGGCGATCGTGTGCGTACGCGCGTCGGCCAGGGTCAACGCACCATTGGCCGCCGCTGACAGCGCCAAGGGGTCCACCACGGTCGCCAGCACACGCGAAGGGAACATCAGCGCCAACGCGTTCATGTCCTCATGGCCGCGTTTGCTGCTGCTGAAACGCAGCCGTGCGCTAAGCTGCTGGCTGGCTGTTGTGTATTTCGGCTTGGGTGACAGCCCCTCCATGGCCAGCTGTTCGGCGTGGTAGGACAACAGCCCAGCTACGGCATCGGGCACCATGTTCCAGCTTGAGAACACCAACGTCTTGCTGAATCGGGAAACATCGGCATATGCCCCTTCGCCTGGCCAGTACGGCATGGAAGGCGGCACCCAGAGAAGCTTCCAGCTGCCCTGCTCTTTCATCTCCTTCGCCAACACATCGAGCCGGGGATTGGCGGCGACCAGGCTTTTGTACTCTTGCAGGGTGCCTTGTTTGAGTATCCGATAGCGCGGGTGCGCGGTCAGTAGCTTGCCCAGTGCCCGCCGACTCCTGGCGTCCATCATCATGCGCTTCTTGAAGGCATAGCCGTCTTCGCGCATGAAATTGAGCAGGTAGGGACTGGAGCGCCAGAACTCCATCACATCATGGGCGCCAGATTGACGGGCCAGTGCGTCCACACAGGCATAGTCAGCCAGGTCGCCGGGGGTCAGCGAGAGTGCCAGCGGCACGTCGCGCACCATGGCGTCGCGACCTTGGGTCACCCCTACCCGTTCGGTGCGGCACATGACCTGCTTCAGCTGCGCTTCGATGCGCTGTTTGATCGCACCTGCCTGCTCCCGGCCATGGCCAACCCCCACCAGCGCATCACGAAACGCGCCTAGGTCGGCCTCCAATGCATCGCGCCGGGTGACATCGTTGAACAGGAAGCCGGCCGTAGCGAGGAAATCTTTGTAGTGGTCCTCCTGCTCCAACTGCGACACGTACATCTTGTAGGGCGTGGCGGACAGAAGCAGCACCTTGGGCTGGTTCTGGTGGTTGAACAGTTCCTGCGCCAGTTCGGCAGCCGACGCCGAAGGCGCCGTCTCGTGATCTTCTTCATGGGAAGGCTTCTGCAGCAGGTCGCGGAAGCGCTGGAACTCGTCCAGCACCACCAGTTCCGGCTCCAGCGCTTTCAGACAGCAGCGGGCCAGCGTACGGCGCAACCAGGCCGTGTGCTGCAGCGCCTCGGCGCGCTCTTCGCCGTCCAGCGGTCGGCTCACGCGGCGGGCGTGCCGATGGCATACCTCGGCGAGCGCCTTGATTGCCTGCTTCTGTTCCTTTACGGCAGCGATGAATGTCTGGGTGATTCCGGCGTGCGGTGTGTCGACATGCTGCTGGTGAGCGAACTTGTCCTGCCAGTCTTTGCCCAAGCCGCCGCGCAGTACCCACGCCAGCCCCTTACGGTCCAGCTCGGGCACCCCCTGCAGCATCCGGTGGATGAGGACACGCTCACTGGCCACGCCACCCCGGCCCTTGGTTTCAAACGAAGTGCCCGGCGTGAAGCTGATGAAGTTCACGCCTGCCTCGTCCAGCCCGCCGTCAGCCGATGGCCCAAGCGCCAAGGGCAGCAGGGTCAGCCGCGATGCGCGGACCACCGTCCTGGCGGAGCCCAGCCGCAGACGTGAGAGGTTCTGCGAGGCAATCGCGGCGTTGGAGCAGATGTAGATGATGTCCATGCGCCGCGCCTCCGCCGCCTTGTGGGCCACCACGCGGGCGATCAGGCCCTTGGCGACCTGGGTCTTGCCCAATCCCACCTCGTCAGCGACCAGGAAGCGGGAGACGGGCTCGGCGTCCTCGTACATGCGGCGGAACGCGTAGTTCACCGTCTTCAGCTGGAACTGCTTCAGGCGCTTCAGCACCGGGGTTGCATCGGCAAGATCATGCTGGCCGCTCATCGTGTTCTCCTCTTGCCCAGTGCCTCGCCGACCACGTTCCACAGCGCCATGAATTCGTCGGGGATGCACGGCTCTCCGGCGATCTCCCTGTCCTTCAATCGTTTCACCATCCGATCGATGGCCTTGAGCCGTTCCGGGTCACGCGCATAGCTGCGGAGCAGCTGCTCGAAGAGGGGCGCGTTGGTTGCCAACGCGGCCAGTCCCTTTTCTTTCCTGCTCGTCGTTGCTTCGCCGGCAGTCGCGTCCGCCATCGTGGGGTCGTCAAGCAGTAGGCCCAGGAAGCGAAGAAACGCCGCGCGATTGCCCAGCAGGTGTGCCATCAGGGCATCGCCCCGATCGCTGGGTGCGCCTTTCAGCTGCGCCTCCAGGGCAAAGCAGACCGGCGCGACGCCCAGCGCCTTTGCCCTCTCATCGTCCAAGGTCAGCCGGAAGCCAATCAGCGCAGTCACTTCGTGGCTGGCAAAGATGCCCAGCTCTGCCTTGCCACCCAGCACCGGGCGGGCGCGCTCGGCCAGCACGGAAAGCGGCCATGCCTGCAGCGTGCAACCCGCAAGCGCAATGCTGCGCGTGGACAGCGTCAGCGACCATGCCATGTCCTGCGCGGGTGCGCAGGACACCACCCAGTCCACCGCAGCCACCTTGGCGCGCAGCTTCTCCAGTTCGTCCTCGAGCAACCGGCGCTCGGCTACTGCCGGATCCGGTTCCGCTGCGGGGGTATAGCTGTCCAGCAGCGGCCCCAGGTAGGCGTCGCCCAGCCATTGGTCGGGCGTAGGTACATTCCGCGGCGTACCACTGAGATCCGCCACCACTTCCACGTTCGTGCCCTGCTGCATGACCCGGGTGGTGTAGTTGGCAGAACCGACGGCAACGTGTACCCGTTGCCCGCGCCGGAACACGGCCATTTTCGCATGCAGGCCGTGCAGCGTTTCGCCGTCACCGTGCTCTTCGCCTTCGGAAAGGTCCATGTCCGGCTTCAGTATGTGCACGCCGCCCAGCCCTTCCAGCACGCTGGGTGAAACCCGGTCCAGCTCATCGCCGCGGCTGAGGACCTGCACTGGGCCGCTGCACCGGTCTGCGATCAACTGCAATGCGCGCCCTCCCACGAACGGCGAGATGATCAGCGCCTCGCTGGTCTTTCCATCGTCTGCGAATGGTGCCCAAGCCGTCGGGCGCGCGCCCATGCCCAGCACGTGCAGGTCCAGCCGGGTGAAACCTTCCGGCAGCTCCCACCGGGCCCGCTCGACGTCCCTTGCCAGGGAGGCGATCATCTCCTTGCGGGCGGCGTCGGGCGCCTTCCCCACCACGTTCATCGGCAGCCATCGCAGCAGGTCGGCCACGGCCTTGTTCCCGTTCCCTTCCGGGCGCGTCCTCATCGGCTCGCCTTCAAGGCAGAGCGTGAGGTCCCAGCAGCGATCCCAGGTGAGGTTGCGGGTCAGCACCAACAGACGTAAGCGCGAGGTCGGCGTGGTGCCCTCGTGCTCTGCGGTGAAGCGCAATGCCCACAGCTTCGGGTGGAACGTACCGCCGTGCGGCGCCCGCACCTCATGCACCATGCCTTCGGCCATCACGGCCAGCGCATTTCCTTTCGCGGGCCCCTCGATGCGCCCGCGCTCGCAGAATACAGCGAGCTTCTGGCCGGCTCGTCGCAGGCCTTCAAGGGCTCGCACCGGGTCGTCCTCTGCGTTGCTCTCCTGCCCTGCCAGAACCGCGATGTGTGCCGGCAGCCCCAACAGGGCACCAAGGGACAGGGTGTACGTCGTTGCCACGCCGGCATCGAAGCGATAGCCCGGCGGAGGTTGCAGCGCCTCGGTGAGGGTGCTGCGGTCAGACGGTGCGATCATGCGGCCTCCAGGCCATGCAGGAGGTCGGCCAGGTGGGTCCTGGTGATCGACCAGCGATAGTTGAGTAGACCGATGCCCGAGGCCCCGCCCCAGCGCGGCAGGTTCTCCGGACTGAAGCGGGACAGGTTGCCCTTCAGCGTGCGTTCGCGGCGCTCGACCAGTTCCCGCGCCTGCGCACTGTCGGCCTTGCCCGCATGGACCAATGCCAGCCAGTCGTCCACGAAGCTGCGCAGTCGCACGGGAACCGGCTTCCCGCCCTGCTCTATCTGCGCCCAGAACGCCTGCATGTCCCAGGCAGGAAGATCTAGTTCCGGCAACGCATCTACCCAACCCTTCAGCGCCTTGCTGTAAACGCTACGGCGCTGCGGGTTATCTGATGCCTCGGCGAGGGCCAGGTTGTAGACCAGCGCAGCGCCGTGGGCCAGCCCGGAGAAGCGGCGTGCGTGCTCGAGCAGCTCCTGCAGCGGTTGTGGCGCACTGGACCGCTGCGGATGAAGCCAAGGCAGGCTTGCACCGGCGCACTCGCGCAGCCGGGTTTCATCGTTCGCCAACCAGGTGAGCAGGGAGCCGGGGTGGCAGCGTTTCCACTGCTCACGGATGAACACCGCCTCGTCGCGGGTCACGTCAAGCGAGCCGTCCTGCAGGGCTGAGGAGGCGACCAGCGTCTGGATGGAATGATGCCAGGTCGGCGCCACGGGATCGCCGCTTTCCAATCCATCTTCGCCGCGAGGCTTCTGGCTGCGCTCGGCACGGATCAGGTCTATGGCGGCGTAGTAATCGCGTTGCGAGCCACTGCGCAGCAGGATGCCCCACGATCGCAGGCCAGCCCAGTACACGGAACTGGCCAGCCGCTTCAACGCCTCCTCCGATTCCTTTCCGAACGCGCCGTCCTGCGTTTTCAGGCGCTTGTTGAGTGCCAGCTCGGCAGTACGCGCCCGGTCCGGGAAGTCCTTCGCCGCAACGCGGGATTGTTCCAGGTCGATGAACATGCGCGGCAACAGCAGCATGTAGCGCAGCCGCGTCTGGATGACGGATGTCCCTGGGAACATCTGGTCGGACAGCGCGTCGCGGATGCGGCCGATCCCCAGCTCATCCCGGGTCTCAGGCTCTTTCAACAGCGAAAGCAGGCGTGTGCTGCGGTCGTAGGCGGTGGCGTCGTGGTCGAGCCATTTCAGGCTGGATGCCATGTCAGCCCCTCCAGCGCAGGTGCACGCACGCGGGCGCGCTTCGCAGCACGCGATGCGTGCGACGGTATGGATGATGCATGTTGTTCCCCTGTTCCTTTATCTGGTCCTGCGATTCAACTTCCCTGGAATCCCTCAGCCACGGCGCCGCGGTTACGCCTTGCCTGAAAGCGCGGCGTTCCCCTGCGCGAGGACATACGCACGGTCGCGCAGTGTCCGCAGCAGCCGAGCACGGTCCCTGCCCTTCTGTGCCTCGACATCGCCCTCGGCCGGCTCGGTCTTCAGCAACCCCTCCCAGCGTGCGAACTCGGTCAGCACTTCCTGCACGTCGGCGTCCCCGATGGAGCTGGACAAGCTCTGGATGACAGCCTTGGAAAGTACCCCGGCTTCTATCATCTCCAGCCGGTCCACGCCATTGCACCAGGTGACTGCCGCCTCGGCGAAGCTCTCAGGAAGGCTCCCGGCAACCGCTGCATTCCCTGCCAACGCCTTGAGGGTCTTACGTGCAGGCTTGTTCTCGACCAGCCATCGCGCCCACGCAACCGGCAGCGACGACCGGGCGGCAAGTACGCAGCGCGTCTCCTCGTCCCCGAGCCTGGCGACCTTTTCGATGAGCCGGGCATCCAGCGCCGGGTTGGATGCAAGCAGCCGCGCGGCCTTCGTCGTTTCCCTGGGTCGGAGCTGCTGAACAAGAGTGGAGTACGCCATACTCGCAACAATGCCGGCCGTGGTCCCGATGAGTTGCGACACCACTGCGCCGCCCGCAGTGGCGTCGAGCGTGTCACCGGTGAGCAGCCTCTCCTGTGCCATGGGATCCAGCGCCGTGTTCCGTGCCAGTACATCCATCAGCTCCGGATTGCCGGCCAGCTGGACCTGCAGGTCGCGGCCCAGGTCGCGGCGCTCGGCAAGCTTGCGCAGCACGCTCGCGTCGGTGGACCTGGCAAGCAGCGCCTGGACACGCTCATGCATGGGTTCAGGCTGGTGCAGCACCTTCTCCAGCGCCTGGCTCGCCTTGCCGTCACGCAACACTCCGTGGGCATTGACCAGGTCCAGGCAGAACTCGCGCTCTTCCATGCTGCAGCCGATGTTCGTAGACAACGCAGCCAGCACGAACACATCGTCGCTCTTCAGCAGCGTTGCACGCGTGGCGTCGGGAAGCGAGGCATGGCTGGCCGCGGCTGCACGCAGCTTCACGTCCGCCGAAGCGGCGAATTTTTTGAGCAACGTGTGTGGGCAGTTTGCATGTCGAAGGATGGCCCCCTGCCAGGACTCGTCCTTGCGCAGGTCCATCAGTGCTTCCAGCACCGCACCGGGGCAGTGCGGGAGTGCGTGCAGCTGCATAGCCAGCTTGGTGTCCACAGGGCTGTCCTTGGAGCGTACAAGTTCTGCCAGCAGCTCCGAGGGTGCGTCCATGTGCAGCGCGGCCGCCTCGAACAGCGCGGGCTTGAACACCTTGTTGGCGGTGTCCATTTCGAGCCAGTAGCTCAGCACCTTCTGCGGGCAGTGCGGGTGCCGAAGCACTGCCAGTACCACGGCCTCGTTTTCGTCCTTGCCCAGCTTCTCCAGCACGTCGTTCGGCGCATCACCGTGACCACCGGCCTGGATGCGCTGTTTCTCGTTGCCACCGGCCATTTCCCGCAGCCGGACCAGGGTCATGCCATCGGCAGCGGGCTCGGATGCAGGGCGCAGCTTCAGGGTGGAGAACTTCTCCTGGGACTTCTGGATCTGTTCGGCCAGCGTCTGCCCGAGCGGTACCGTTTCGTGCACGGCCATCTGGATGTGGTGCGTGGCCAGTGGCTCCTTGGCGATGAACGCCTGCAGCCTGGCCTCGCTCACAGCCATTTCGATGTCAGCGCCGCTGAAATCACGCATCTGCTTGCACAGCGCATCGCGCTCGACGCCGCTGATGACGTCTTCTTCCACGCCAAGGTGGATGTCCAGGATCGCCCTGCGCTCGCCCTGGTTGGGGAAATCAACGTAGAACACTTCGTCGAAGCGTCCCTTGCGGAGCAACTCCGGCGGCAGCTTGGTCACATCGTTGGCGGTGGCCACCACGAACACTGGCTGAGTGTTTTCCTGCATCCAGGTCAGGAGATAGCCCACCAGGCGGGTGGATACCTCGGAGGCCTGGTTGGTACCCAGGCCGGAGAACGCCTTTTCAAGCTCGTCCATCCACAGGATGCAGGGGCTCATGCCTTCGGCTGTAGCCAAGGCGCTACGCATGTTGGCTTCGCTGTCGCCTACGTAGCGGCCCATCAGGCGGCCCACGTCCAGCTTCAGCAGCGGCAGGTTGAACTCCCTGGCGGTCAGTTTGGCGGTGAGGGACTTGCCGCAGCCGGGCATGCCCGCGATAAGCACGCCCTTGGGCAGGCGAACACGCTGCTTCGCCGCGCCGGTGCGGTCGGCGAAGACCTCGCCGCGTTGCTTGAGCCAACCCCGCAGCTGCTCCAGGCCACCGATGGTGGCAGTCTCTTCAGAGGGGGTCACCACCTGCAGCGGGCTGCTGCCGGCGATCAGCGCGGCCTTCTCACGGTTGACATCCCGCAGTACCTGGCGAGCTTCGCGCGGTTCGTCCAGCGCGGCCTGGCTGAGCAGTGCCCGTACCGAGTCTTCACCCAGCCCCATGCAGGCTTGGCGCAGCGGCGCGGCCAAGGACTCGTCCGCAGCCTTGCCATGCCGTGCCAGCTCGTCCGTCACCAGGCGAGCAATCTCCTCTTCGCCGGGGGCATGCAGGCGCACCTGCGGCAGCACCGGCAGCTGGCCGGCCTGCGGAAGTTCACCATCCGGCGTGACCAGGACTACCAGCGAGCGCCCGGGCGCCTGTCGTGCCAACCGCTGCAGCATCTGCCCCATGGCCGGCACCGCACGCGGATGCGACACCAACGCCATGCCGGCGTCGGCCACGACGATCAGGCGGCCCGTCAGGGTGGTCGCCATCTGTTCCCGCAACGCCTCACGCAGGTCGGGCAGGGCCTCATCCACCTCGAGCCGCGGTAGCTTGCTGCGGGAATCGACCTCGCCAAAAGCGCTGTTCCACTCGATCAGCTTCAGCCCCAGCGTGCCGGCGAGCTCGGCCAGCAGGGCGTCCAGTCGCCCGTTCTCGCGCGTGGTCACCACCACGCCGGGATGGCCACCACGCAGGGCCCGCTGCATGTCATCCAGGAAACGCTGGCGCGAATCCAGCGCCGAGCGGATCATGCGCCCACCCAGCGTGCCACGCCACGTACCGAATCAGCCAGGGCGTACAGTGCGTTCGAGGTGGCATCGCGGGCCTTGGCGCCGATCGGCGTGGCGCAGTCGACCAGGTAGTTGACCAGGCGCGGAGTGACCTTGACCACGGCATTGGCCGCGAACGATGCCAGGGTGCCGCCGATGAAGCTCCCAACGAAGGCGCAGATCGGTACGCCGACACCGCCGAACACGGTGCCGATGGCAAAGCCCAGCGAAGAACCTGCATAACTGCCGGCCAAGGTCGCAATGGTGACGAAGTTGGTTTCCAGCAGCTCTGCGGAGGCTTCGGCCAAGGTGCATTCCTCCCGACTGAGCTTGTAAAGCACGCGGGCATTCTCCACCGCCACGCAGGCCGCCATGGCGATCAAACTGGCGTCGGCGCCTTGCAGCGAGGTTCCCAGCCAGCCCTTCCTCGCGGCCACCACGACTGCGCCAACCAGGGCGACTGTCACACCAGACTGTACGCCGCTGCGCAGCGCGGAATCGCAGAACTCGTCCCAGTCTTCCTTCAAGCTGGGGTTCTCGTTACCGCGCCATGCATTCCAGGCGCGGCGACCGCCGATGCGCACGCCCTGCACGGCCACCGCCAGCGCCGCCGCCAGCAGGGCCTGCCTGGCGACCTGCTTGCTGAGCGTGAACAGGTCGACGTCGTCCCAGCTGTATTCATGGGAGCGGCCTTCTTCCTGCGCCTGTTCCTGCCTTTGTTTAGCTTCTTCGTGGGACAGCGGCTCCGATTCCACGCCATCGTGGCTTACCCGGTCGGTACCCCGCTCCACCTGGCCTTCCTGCCCTGCCGGCACCAGACGTTCCTGGCTGCCGTAGTCGCCATCCTTGAAGGCCTGTTCCGAATTCTCCGCGGTACGCCCGTACTTGGATTGGTAGTCGACGGTGTCGTTCCCATCGGCAACGCGGATATCTGCCGAATTCGGCTTGAGCGATTCCAGGCGCTCGGCGCGAACGCCGGAATCCTGGGTGGCCGCATCGATGTTGAAGGTATCTGTGTGGTGCTGCTCGGCGATGTGCCCGTGCAGGTGCTCGCTCTGATTGATCGAGCCATCCTTGCAGGTAATGGTGTCGCGGGCGTGGGCCGTTGCCTTTTCCAGCTCGGTGTCGATACGGCCCGAGTACCTGCCCGTACCATCTGCACTGTTGGCCTGGGAAACCCGTGCAAGTGCTTCGGCAAACCAGTTGCGGATGCCGCCGCCGGTCGCCTGGTACTGGGCAGCACTCTGCTTGGCGGCACGGAATCCGATTACCGTGGCAGTTGCCGCTACCGCATCGCGGTGAGCCTTCTCGCGGCTGTAGCTGGTGCCTTCGCCCTCCTGTCCGATGTGCTGCCAGAGTGCCTCTGCGAGCCACTGCGGGTCCTGCCCTTCGACGTCGTTGCCGGGCTGGCGCTGCTGGATGTCCAGTGCTACCTGCGCCAGTTCAACCTGGTGGTCCATCGCGGGTGAATCCGCCCCGTCGGTCGGGTGCGCCTGCGCGCCATCCTGGTTCCTCTGCCCTTCGGGCAGGCCTTCTCCATCCAACTGCGCGTTCTGCGCGTCGTTCCTATCCATTGTCACGCCCCCTGTTCCTGAAACACTCCATTGTGTCAACGCAGACCGGGTAACCGGGCTGCAGGGGCAATTATGTTCGAAAATTGTCTCGTAGGTTGAGATTGGATGCGGAGTGAGCGTGGCAACACGGGGTGACCCCGCGCATGGAAGCGGAATGCAGCTAGGTGCTGCCAGGTCCCGCCAGCCATGTCGCGATCTGCGTTGGCCAGCGGGCAATGGGGCTTCGCGTGAGCCTCAGAAGCCGCGCGAGAAGCCCACGAACACGGAGGCGCTGCCGTTCGTGTCACGCTCGATGAGCGGGCTGTCGGTGATCTTGTCCGGCAGCAGCTTGTACTGGGCAAAGCCCAGCAGCATCCACTTCTCACCCAGGGGCCGGAAGTAGCCAACGCCCACGTGTGGGATGGTCACCGCGCCGGGTTTGTAATCCACCACGCCGCGCGCCACTTCTTCCTTCAGGGTGCCGTAGTAATAGTTGGCCATGTCTTTGGACTGCCACGTGACCCCGACGTTGGGAGTGATACGGCCCATTCCCACGTCGAACCCATAGCCGTATTGCAGCGAGAATTCCTGGCCGCCACTGGTGTCGGTGGCGTCGGCGAGCAGTTCGACTTCCAGCTCACTATTGCCGTCGCTCCATTTGAACTTCGCCCCCAGGTCCAGGCCCATGTCGCGGTCTTCAAGCAGGCGGTAATCCATGCCGTTGCCTGCCAGCTCAGAGCGCCCGAGGTCCTTTACATCGAACCCGTCCATGCGCCCTTTGGCCACCGCGGCCAGCTCGAAGGAATCGCCTTTTGCAACCACCCAGCCGGCGCTCAGCCCTTCCAGGTAGAACCGCTCGCCGTGGTAGGTGACCAGTGGGATGGGCATTACCTTGGTCCCTTCGCCCGCGTAGGGGCTATCGCTCACCATGGCCGCAATCCCCAGCCCCCATCGCGGTGGACCCTGCTCACCCGGATCACCGCCAGGCCCCTCCTGCGCCAAGGCAGTGGACGACAAACCGCAAGCCAGCAAGGGCCAAATGAACTTGAACATAAGACGACAGACCTCATCGGGAAGGAGACCCGCGCGGTGCGGGTCGGTTCCAGGTGAGGATGAAGTGGCGATGTCGGCGGAATGTCGTGGGCGGGCTGTTACGGAACTTCCACTACGCTGGCTGAGACATCCAGCGTTGCGCGGGTGCCGTGGGTACCGGAGTCGATGTCGAGCGTCCAGCGGAAGCGGTCGCAGATGCGGCCGATCAGGAACAGTCCCAGCCCCTGCCCGCGCGCGGGCACGGCCTGACGCAGGCTGTCGCGGTAGCGCCGCGCTGCCTCTACCGGGTTGAAGCCACTGCCTGAATCGGTGACGGTCACCCTGCCCTGCGCCAGGGTGATCTCCACCAGGCCCACCTCGGTGTTCTCGATCGCGTTGCGGACCAGGTTGCTCACCGCAATGCGGATCATTGCCTCCGGTGCGGCGATGAACGTGGGCTCCAGCGCGCCGCAGTGCAGTGCTGCGTCCTTGCCGCGCAACAGGTGTTCGTGGTCGCGTGCCACGTGGGGCAGGAAGTCATGCAGGGCGGTTACATCCGTGACCTCGTCATCCGGTGGCGCTTCGCGTGCCAGGTACAGCAGCGCCACCATCGTTTCGGAAAGGTCTTCCACGGCGTGTTCGATCCGCGCCAACGCCGGCTGCGAGGTATCCGGCAGCGGCAACTGGCGCAGCACGTCTGCGGCGCCGGCAATCACGGCGATAGGCGTGCGGAATTCGTGACTGGCCTGGTCGAGCAGGCTGCGCTCGCGCTGGATGAACTGCGCTACCCGGTCCAGGTGCGCGTTGCTGGCCTGCGCGATGACCTGGATTTCTTCGCGCTGGTAGTCGGTCGGCAGGCGCGCGCCGGTTTCGCTGGGGTCGATGGCCTGCATGCGCGCGGCCAGGTCACGTACCGGTCGCACCAGGTTGGCATGCAGCCAGGCGATGAAACCGCCAATCACCGCGGCGAAGCACACTATCCAGAGCAGGCTCAGGCGCGCGTAGCGGTTCTGCTGCTGCTCCAGGGGCTCGATGTCCACCAGCGTCACCAGCCTGCCGCGGGGAAGATCCGCTACTACCGCGTGATAGGTCGTGCCCGCTTCAAGGTTCACCGCATCATCCAGCAGCGAGGCCTCGGAGCTGTAGTTTCCCGCCGACAGGTTGGCCAGCGGGCGCGGCAGGTCCGGCGGCGCTACGCCGCCCGGCAGGTACCAGGAGCGGACCAGCCCTTCGCGTGGCAGTTCCCCGGCGCGGCCTTGGCGCACCCGTTCGGCGTGGTCGTTGGAGATCGCACGCGTAAGGTCGGCCCAATAGCGACCTTCCATCAGCAGCTGGCCACTGAAGCTCTGCACTGCGATGGCCAACAGCACCAGCAGACCGATCAGGATCAGGGCCACGCTGGTCCACCAGTGCACGCCGCGCCGGCGCAGCGCCCTATCCACTTGCGCTCAGCCGGTAGCCGGAACCGGCCACGGTATGCAGCAGCGGCGTTTCCGCGTCCTGTTCAAGCGCCCGGCGCAACACGTACATATGCGAGCGCAGCAGGTCGGTTTCTGGGGAGGCTTCGCCCCAGGCCACGCGTTCCAGTTTGGCCCGGGTCACCACCTGCGGGCTTTCGCGCATGAGCAGTTCCAGCAGGCGGCGACCGGTCCGGGTGAGGGTGATCGCCCTGCCCGCCCGCTGCGCCTTCAGCGTGCCCAGGTCGAAGCTCAGGTCGCCCACCCGAAGAACATTGTCGGCGGCGCCGGCATTGCGGCGGCGAGCCACCAGCGAGCGCAGCCGCACTTCGATCTCGGGCAGCGCGACGGGCTTCACCAGGTAGTCGTCGAGTCCGGCTTCAAAGCCATCGATCTTGTCGGCCACCTGGTCGCGCGCGGTCAGCATGATGACCGGCACCTGCTTCCTGGCTTCGCCGCGCAGCCGCCGCAGCACCGTCAGGCCATCCAGCCGCGGGAGGTTCCAGTCCAGCACGATCGCGTCGTAGTCCTTGGACGAGGCCAGGTGCAGGCCGGAAAGCCCGTCCGGTGCGGCGTCCAGGGTATGCCCGCAGGCCTCGAGGAAGTCGTACAGGTTGGCGGCCAGCTGCGCGTTGTCTTCGATGATCAGGATCGAAAGCGCCCCCCTGCTCATGGCATCCCCACCTGGTTGAAAAGCCGCGAGAGAAACTCTAGCACGCCACCCACAGCCGCAAGAACCAGCAACAGCAGGCTGGTGTTGAGCAGGACCTTCAGTCCCGTGTACACCGGCCGATGCGTGCGCTTCAGCCGCAACCCACGTTCGCGCAGCGGTGCGAGGCGTGCGAACAGCCAGCTGATGGGGCCCTGCCTGTCCTCTGCCGTATTGGGTACGGTCATGGCCCACGCCAACCCGGCGTACATGCGATTGAACGTGCGCCCCAGCAGGTTCATCGGCCGCTCCACGTCGCACATCAGGATCACCCGGAGGGCGTCGCTGTCGTTGCGGGCGTAGTGCGGATAGGTTTCGTCGAACACGAAATCCTCGCCATTGCGCCATGTCACGGCATTGCCATCGACGCAGATATAGCAGTCGGCCGTACCCGGTGTGTCCAGCCCGAGGTGATAGCGCAGCGAGCAGGCCAATGGGTCCGAATGCAGGCTCAGCTCGCTGCCGGGAGGCAGTACCGAGAACATGGCGGCGCGCACCCCGGGGATGCCGTCCAGCAAGCGAACGGTGGTTGGGCAGAGGCGCTGCGCCGAACGGTGCGGGCCGGCGTACCACATCAGGTAGAACTTGCGCCAACCGCGCTTGTAGAAGGTTCGGAAGCCGACATCATGGTGGCCGGCCGACCCCGGCGCGGATGCGGCCTCGAAGGCGCCCGAGGCGTGCAGCTGCATGGCCTCGTCACGGATTCGTCGCCAGTTGCGGCGCAGGCGGTGGATACCCTCGATGTAGTGCGGCTCCAGCACCGGCTGCCGCGCCGAGGGTGCGGTTGCCATGTACAGCAGGCAGTTCAGCGGCGCGAATACGGGCCAGCTCTTGCGCAGGTACTGGGAGAAGCTGGCGTAGCGTTGGCGACCACGGAACCGGTAGACGTACACGATGCAGGCGGCCACATAGGCCAGCAGCGCAGCCATTGAGAGCGTGACCAGGTTCATGCGTTTGCCTCCCGGGATGCAGGCGCGCTGTCGCGCGGGCGGGCAAACCAGCGCCGTTGCAGGGCCTGCACCAGGTCGTCCATCACGCTGTAGGCCACGGGTATCACCAGCAGGCACAGCACGGTGGAGGTCACCAGGCCGCCGATCACCACGATGGCCATCGGTGCACGGAAGCTGGGGTCTGCGCCCAGCCCCAACGCCACCGGCAACATCCCGGCTCCCATCGCGATGGTGGTCATCACGATCGGGCGCGCGCGTTTGCGGCAGGCATCCACCACGGCGCGGTGGCGATTCATGCCCAGCTCGCGCCGGGCGATGACGATGTAGTCCACCAGCAGGATCGCGTTCTTGGTGGTGATGCCCATCAGCATGATCAGCCCGATCATCGAAGGCATCGACAGGCTCTGGCCGGCCACGAGCAGCGCCAGGAATGCGCCGGGTATGGACAGGCACAGCGCCAACAGCACCGTCAGCGGTTGCGCGAAATCCTTCAGCAGCAGCACCAGCACCATGTACACGCATAGCACGCCGGCGCCCATCGCCAGCCCGAACCCCAGTACCAGCTCGCCCATCGCCTCGGCGTCCCCGGCGGGGGCGACGCTGATGGCCTTCGGCAGCGTTGCCAGGCTGGGCAGGCGCATCGCAGCGCTTTCCACCTGCCCAAGCGGCAGGCCATTGAGTGCCACCTTCAGGCTGATGTTGCGTTGTCGGTCATGCCGCGTCAGCTCTGCGGGGCCGGTCGACAGGGACAGGTCGGCCACACTCTCCAGCGGCACCGGGCCGCGTGCCCCGGGCACCGGTAGGCGACGTAGCGTGTCCAGGTCGCTGCGACCGCTGTCGGCCAGGCGCACTACAACGGGGACCTGGCGCTCGCTCAGGTTCAATTTCGACAGGCGCTGGACGTAGTCGCCCAACGTGGCGATGCGCAGGGTGTCGGCGATGGCGCTGGAGGTAACCCCGAGGTCGGCAGCGCGGGCGAAGTCGGGGCGGACTACCAGTTCGGGCCGCACCAGGGCGGCGGATGACACCACCGCGCCGATGCCCGGAATGCTGCGCAGCTCTTGTTCCACCCGGCGCGCATGGCTGGCGAGGCGGTCGCCATCGTCCCCGCCCAGCACCAGCTCCAGACCTTCGCTGTCGCTGCCCACGCTGACCCTCGCGCCCGCTACCTGGTGAAGCTGCGTGCGCAGCTGCCCTTCGATGGTGGACCGGGTGAAGCCACTGCGTTCGTCGCGCGCCACCAGGTTGGCGGTCAGCACGGCGGTACCCACGCTGGCCGTCGGTGCGGCCTCATCAGGGTCGCCTGACCCACCGCCGGCAGCGCCCACCGCGGTATGGATCGACGCAACGAACGGACTGCGCGCAACAATGGCGCGGGCGGACTCGGCCAGTTCAAGCGTCTCGGCAAGGGTGCTGCCGGGCGGCAGGGTCAGGCTCACCTGCACCTGGTTGCCGTCATCGGGCGGCATGAATTCGCCGGGCAGCTGCGCGGCTGTCAGTACGCCCAGGGCGACCAGCGCTGACGCAACGGACAGCGTCAGCAGCGGGCGCCGGATGCACGCACGCACCGCCTGCAGATAGCGCAGCACCCAACGCGGCGCTTTGTGCCGCCGGGCGGGTGCCTTCAACAGGTAGGCCGCCATGGTCGGGGTCAGCATGCGCGCGACCAGCAGGGAGAACAGCACGGCGATGGCTGCGGTCCAGCCGAACTGCACGAAGTACTGCCCTACCACGCCGCCCATGAGCGAGGTGGGCAGGAACACCGCAACCAGCGTAAGAGTGGTGGCAATCACCGCCAGGCCAATCTCGCTGGCCGCCTCGTCGGCGGCGCGGAACGGCGTCTTCCCAATCAGCAGGTGGCGTTCGATGTTCTCGATCTCCACGATGGCATCGTCGACAAGCACGCCAACAATCAGCGACAGCGAAAGCAGCGAGACCGTGTTGAGCGAGAAGCCCATCAGGTGCATCACCGCAAAGGTGGGAATGGCCGAGAGTGGCAACGCAACGGCGGCGATGAGCGTCGCGCGCCAGTCGCGCAGGAAGCAGAACACCACGATCACTGCCAGCACCGCCCCTTCCAGCAGCAGCATCATGGAGCCGTGGTAGTTGTCCGCAACCGGGGCTACGTAGTCCACCGCCCGTTCGAACTGGATCTGTGGGAATTCGTGGCGCAGCCCTTCGACCACGACCTCGGCGGCGTTGGCGACTTCCAGCTCGCTGGCGCCGCGCGCACGCAGCACATCGAACGACACCACCGGCCAGCCGTCCATTCGGGCTGCGGTCCGCGGTTCGGCGGTGGTGTCGGACACCTCCGCTACGTCAGCCAGCCGGATGCGGCGGCCATCCGCAAGCACGACGTCCATGTCGGCGATGCGCTCGGCTGACTCCACCGTTGCCAAGGTGCGTACCGACTGTTCCGCGTTCCCAAGCGCCACGCGCCCGCCCGAGGCTTCCAACTGCAGTTGGCGCAATTGCTCTGAGATCTCCGCAGCGGTAGCGTTCAACGCCAGCAGCCGGTCCGGGTCCAGCGCGACCCGCACTTCCCTGTCCTCCCCGCCCACCCGCGAAACAGCACCCACGCCGCTCTCGCCCAGCAGGCGCCGACTTACCTGGTTGTCCACGAACCAGGACAGCGCTTCCATGTCCAGCGTATTGGAGCTCAGTGCATAGGTCACCACCGGCTGACTGGCCAGTTCCACCTTCTGCACCACCGGGTCCTGCAGGTCGGCGGGCAGATCCGCGCGCACGCTTGCCACTGCGTCGCGCACACCGTCCATTGCTTCCTGGACAGGCTTGCCGATATGAAACTCGGCGCTGATGGTCGCCACGCTGTCGCTCAGCGTTGTCGTGATGTGCTTGATGCCCTGGCGGTTTGCCAGCGCATCCTCGATCCTGCGCGCGACATCATTTTCCAGTTGTGCGGGTGATGCGCCGGGCAGTGTCGCGGTGACGGTGATGATGGGAAAGTCGATATCCGGGAAGTTCTGCACCTTCATTGCTGCGAAGCCGAACGCGCCGGCCAGTGCCAGCGTGACGAACAACAGCGTCACCGCCACCGGGTTGCGGATGGACCAGCCCGACACGTTGAGGTTCATGGGCGACCTGCCTTGGCGGCTGCCGCCACGCTGATCACCTGCACCTGGTCGCCGTCGTCGAGGAAGCCGAGGCCAGACGCCACCACGGCATCGTCAGCGCCCAGGCCAGACACGACTTCCACCCGGTCATCGCTGCGCCGGCCCACCTCTACCCGGCGGGTACGCACCTTGCCGTCCTGGCCGACCTGCATTACATGGTGGAAGCCGTCGCGAAGCAGCACCGCGCTCTGTGGCAGGGTCGGCATGCTTACGCTGCCTACGGCAACGTGGCCCTGTACGAAGGCACCTGCACGCAGCGGCACCCCGGCGGGCAGGTCCACGTAGACGAGCCCGCTGCGCGTGGCTGCATCAATCACGGGACCCAGCATGCGTACGCGCCCCTCCACGGGACCCGCTCCCGCCATGTTGATGACGGCCATCTGGCCAGGTTCCAGGGCGCGCAGGTCAGTGGATGCCACCACCGCGCGCCACTCCAGCCTTCCATCGCGGATCAGCCGGAACAGCTCCTGGCCTGCGGGCACCACCGCGCCGACGGTGGCCGTGCGCGCACTGATCACCCCGTCGCTGGGCGCCCGCACGTGGGTCTGCAGCAGCCGCAGCCGCGCCTTGTTGGCCGCTGCCTGGGCCGAATCCAGGCGCGCCCGGGTGGTCAGTGCCACGGCCTGGTACTGGTTGAACTGTTGCCGCGCGATCGCGCCCGACGCGTCCAGCACCTGGGCGCGCTGCAGGTTGGCGGCGGCTTCTTTCGCTTCGGCGTCCGCCAGTGCTACTGCGGCAGTGGCCTCGGCCAACTCGGCCTGGATGAGCTCCGGAGTGAAGCGCGCCAACACCTGGCCGCGCTGTACCCGGTCGCCTACGTTGACCTGCACCGCAGTCAGGCGCAGGCCGTCGGCTTCGGCGCCGATGCTGGCTTCCTCCCAGGCGGCAACGCTGCCCGTGGCCGGCACACGCAGCGGCAGCCGGGTGACCAGCGGTCGCACGAGTCGCACGGACATCACCGGCGTGGGCGACGAGGCGGCCGGTGCGTGATCCTCGTCAGTGCCTACCCATGCGGCGCCGATGAGTACAGCGGCCAAGCAGAAGCCCCCCGCGAGGGCAATCCGGTTTCGTTTCATTGCTGGAGCGATCCTCGATGCGTCAGCGGCGAGGATGGCGGGGGGGTGTCGTGGAAATGTCGCGGGGAAGTGCGGCGGAGGCTGGGGTGGTGGTACGCACTTCTCCGTTTGGGGTCATGCGTTACCGGGTGTTGTTGGTTTCAGGGCGGTCGTCTTGCGACCGACCCTACCGATGACGCATGCCGGTTCGTAACCGATGGAGAAGGCCGGTAGGCACACCATGGCGCATGCCGGTTCGTGCCCAATGGAGCGTGCCAGTTCGCAACCGACGGCGCATGCCGGTTCGTACCCGATGTAGCGCGCTGGTCCTCGCCCCGTGAGTCGTTGGATCAAACCGTCACTGCGGTCCGGATCACGGAGACGGTCCTGTCGATGGCTTCCCGATCGATCTGCCAATGGGTCACCAGTCGCATCTTTCCGCCGTAGGCCCCGTTGGCTCGTATCCCTGCCGCTTCCAATGCATGCATCAGGCGAGGCACGTCCACCCCATCGGGCAGCGCGAACCACACCATATTGATGTGGACGTCTTCCATGTCGACCTCGATGCCCGGCACCTCGGCCAACTGCTGCGCCAGATACGTTGCATTGTCGTGATCCACATCCAGCCGCTGCGTCATCTCGGTGAGTGCGAGAATGCCCGGCGCGGCAATGACGCCCGCTTGCCGCCACCCTCCTCCCAGCAGCTTCCGGTTGTAGCGGGCGCGCTTGATGAAGGCGGCCGGCCCCGCGAGGATCGAGCCGACGGGGGCGGCCAGGCCCTTGGAGAGGCAGCACATCACCGTGTCTACATGCTGGGTGATGGCCTTTACGTCGCACCCCAGGTAGGTGGCGGCATTGAACACGCGTGCACCGTCCAGGTGGATGGGAACGCCGTGCTTCCGGGCGATGGCCGCAGTGGCCTCCATCGTGGCCAGCGGGATCACGCGGCCGTTGCCGTGCGCGTTCTCCAGGCAGATCAACCCGGTGCGGGGAATATGGATGTCCTCCCCCACCCGGATACGTGACTCGATCTCACTGGGTACCAATAGCCCCTGCCTGCTGGCGATCGTGCGCAGCTGCACGCCGCTGATCACCGCCGCTGCGCCGTTTTCGTGCCAGACCAGGTGCGAGTCATCGCCAGCGATCACTTCATCGCCGCGGCGGCAATGGGTGAATACGGCCAGCTGGTTGCCGAACACGCCCGTTGGCACGAACAGGGCATCTTCCTTTCCCAGCATGTCGGCAGCGAGGCGCTCGAGCTGGATGACGGTGGGATCGTCCTGATAGACGTCATCCCCCACTTCGGCGGTGGCCATGGCCTGGCGCATCGCGGGGGTGGGCTGGGTGACGGTGTCGCTGCGCAGGTCAATCCACGGCATTCCGGAACTCGCTGAATATGGAGGACTCAGCCCGGCCTGGGCTTGCCCCATTCTAGGCTGCCGTGAAATCGCCGTGAATCCCCTGCTGAACGCGTTTGCTTTCGAGGCGTTCGCGATGAGTAACAGACTGCATCCGAACGCCGCCTCGCTGCGTAGGTATAGAGGCACAACGTTGTGCGCCAAGATCAGAGGACCTACCCATGTACAACTCCATTCGGCGTCTCGCTATCGCTTCGTGCATCGCAGCAGCTCTTGCAACCGCCAGCGTGTCGGCTGCCACCAATCCGACCGTGGGCGGCGCGGCCATGTACCCCACCAAGACCATTGTCGAGAATGCGTCGGCTGCAAAGAATCTCTCCACGCTGGTTGCGGCCGTCAAGGCGGCTGGGCTGGTCGACACCTTGTCCGGGACGGGGCCGTTTACCGTGTTCGCACCTACCAACGATGCCTTCGCGAAGTTGCCCAAAGGCACGGTTGATACGCTGCTGAAGCCGGAAAACAAGGCGAAGTTGACCCAGGTCCTGACCTACCACGTGGTTCCCGGCACGCACACCGCGGCGCAGCTCACGGCGGCGGCCAAGAAAGGCGGTGAATCCAGCATGCTGACTACCGTTGAAGGCGAGAAGCTTACGGTCAAGCTCTCCGAGGGCAAGGTATGGGTCGTTGATGCCAAGGGCGGCAAGGCCGCTGTGACGACCGCGGACGTGGGGCAGTCCAACGGCGTGGTGCACGTGATTGATGGCGTGTTGATGCCCAAGTAACTGGGCACGGGCGGGGGCAGTGTTGTTGGCCTCCTGCCCTTTTTATCGGGCCGGCCGTCGGTTGTACGGCCGGTGCCTGTTGGCCGCACCGGTGAAATGAATTGGGTTGGGATGTGGAGGTGGGCGCTCGATCGGCGGGCGGAGTTAGATTTGTTAAACGGATCGGCGCGCGGGGAAACTGTGATGTGCGCCACACTCCGATGTGTCGGGCAGATGCTGAACAGCGGCGGCTGTCCGGTTGTTGCCTGCTTCTGCGTGCCATTTGATACCGCCTCAATTTCTGCCTCCTGCATCCGCGCCTGGTTCCGACCAGGATCCCCGTCACCTGCAGCGCAATGCATCCAGAGAGGTCTACTTCGGAATCAAGTGCTATGGACAGTGCGACTCAGGGTGCCAATGAAACGCCGGTGCTGGTCGGGGACTCCGCGGCGATGCGGGAGCTGAAGGATCTCATCGACTGCTATTCGCGCTGCGATGCATCGGTGCTGATCGAGGGGGAAACCGGTACGGGCAAGGAGCTGGTGGCACGCCAGTTGCACTACGCCAGCCCGCGGCGTGACAAGCCGTTCGTGCCGGTCAACTGCGGTGCGCTGACCGACACCCTGCTGGAGACCGAGCTGTTCGGCCACCGGCGTGGCGCCTTCACCGATGCGCGCAGCAGCGAGCAGGGGCTGGTGGCGTTCGCCAGCGGTGGCACGCTGTTCTTGGACGAGATCGATTCGCTCTCCGCGCGGGCGCAGACAACGTTGTTGCGCTTCCTGCAGAGCGGCGAGTTCCGTGTTGTCGGCGAGCGCTCGGTGCGCATTGCCGATGTGCGCGTGCTGGCGGCCACCAACTGTGCGTTGCTGTCGGCGATTGAACACGGTCACTTCCGTCGCGATCTGTATTACCGTCTCAGTGCGCTGCAGCTGACGCTGCCGCCGCTGCGCGAGCGTGGTGGCGATCTGGAAGGGTTGGCCGTGCATCTGCTGACCGAGCTGACCGCACGCTTCGGCCTTGCCGCCTGCGAGTGGACCGAGCAGGCCCTGCAGGCGCTGTCCCGCCACGACTGGCCTGGCAACGTACGCGAGCTCGAGAACGTTACGCTGCGCGCGTGCATGCACGCCAGTGCGGGCCGGATCGGGCCCGCGGAACTGGCGCTGGCGGCGAAAGCGCTGTTTGCCGAGCCAGGGGCGTCGCTGGCAGTACTGCCGGGTACATGCCGTGACGACCTGCTTTCGATGGCGGAAGCCAAGCAGCAGGCGGTGGAGCGCTTCGAGCACGACTACCTGACCCAGCTCATGGCCCGTACCGGCTACAACATCAGCCGGGCCGCCGTTGCGGCCAACACCGAACGCCGGCATCTCGGGAAGATGCTCAAGCGCCACGGGCTCGGGCGGCACGATCACGACTGATCGCCGGGTGCAGGCGCACCCGGTTGCATTACCCGTGGGTGCGCAATCACCCGATCCAGCCGCGCTCCATCCCCTCCCCTCACTGCGGATCCCTCGCCAGCTGGCGTTCCCGGGCCGGGAGCGCCGCTGGCATGGATGTTGCGACCCTTGCCCGGAAAGCACCGGGATGCCGCACATGAGCGAGCACGCGCCGCACGGAGAAGATCCGGACAAGGAGGTTGCTGACGCAGTGCTGGCGTATCTCCGCGCGCATCCCGGAGCCGCCGACACGCTGCACGGCATCGTTCGGTGGTGGCTGCCGCAACAACGGTACAGCCGCGAAAGCGACCGCATCGAGGCGGTGCTGGCTGCGCTTGCCGAAGGTGGCCGGCTGCAGGTCCGCACGCTTCCGGACGGACAGTTTCTGTATGCGTTGCGCGCGCCCCGCACCACCGATCAGACCCGTGACCTGCACTGACCGAGTCCAAGGAGAACCGAAATGCCTGTTGCCCTCAGCTATCCCGGCGTCTATGTAGAGGAGATTCCCAGTGGCGTGCGCACCATCACCGGCGTGGCGACGTCGGTCACCGCATTTGTCGGCCGGGCGCTGCGTGGCCCGGTGAACGAAGCGGTGACAATCAATGGTTTCGGCGACTTCGAGCGTACGTTCGGTGGGCTCTGGCTGGGCAGCCAGCTGGGGTATGCCGTGCACGACTTCTTCCTCAACGGTGGCGGCCAGGCGGTGATCGTGCGCCTGTTCCACCCCAGCTACGCCAGCGACGCCGACCGCGCCGATGCCGAGGCGGCCGCGGCGGAGGTGCTGGCGGCCGCAGGCGGTGGCGCTGACCTGTCCACGGTGGTGGCCAATGCCAGCACCAAGGCGGCAACCTTCACCGAGGAACCCGAGCTGTCTGCGGCCAAGGCCGTGGCCGATACGATCACCGCTGCGTCGGCGGCTGCAGGGGCCACCAAGGAGTCCGCGCTTGCTGCCGGGGCCACGGCCGCCGCGCCGTCGCGCGCGCCGCTGGAGGTGGGCGGGCTGTCGCTGCAGGCGGCCAACGAGGGGCGCTGGGGCGGAAAGCTCCGCGCCATTGTCGCGCTGTCGGGCAATGCGGAAGTGGCGCTCGCATTGGGCGTGGCGCCTGGCGACCTGCTCAACCTGACCGTGCGCGATGCCTCGCCTGGCGGCGGCAGCGAGACCTACTTCAACCTCACGGTGGTGGAGAGCGCGCGCCGCGTGGACCGGGTGCTGCTCTCCGAATCCAACCTGGTCCGTGTGCAGGGCGCCCTGCCGGCCACGGTGGAGGATGGCGTGGACGAGGTCAGCGCCGCCGAGGGCGCGGTGGCGGACGCCAAGCTGGCCTTCGACAAGGGCGTGCGCGACGGCGTCGACACGACAACGCTCAAGCAGGCCATGGACACCGCGCGTGCGGCGCTGCAGGTGGCGTACGACGAGGCCGACCGCCGCGCCAGCGATGGCGGCGCGCTGGCCGCAACCGACTTCCTGCCCGAACTTGGCCTGATCCAGAAACGCGGCCTGTATGCGCTGGAGCAGGCCGACCTGTTCAACCTGCTGTGCATTCCGCCATACCGCAGCAATGACGGTGTGAACTTCGATGCCGAGCCCATCGTGCTGGCGGCGGCTACCGCGTACTGCGAGCAGCGGCGTGCGTTCCACGTGATCGACTCGCCGAGTACCTGGGACACCAAGGCCGATGCGCTGGACGGGCTGGACGAGTTCGCCGATCCGCGCAGCCGCAATGCCGCCCTGTTCTTCCCCCGGCTGCGCAAACCCAACCTGCTGCGCAACAACGCGATCGAGACCTTCGCGGCGTGTGGCGCGGTGGCCGGGGTGTTCGCGCGGACCGACACCCAGCGCGGTGTGTGGAAGGCGCCGGCCGGGCTGGATGCGGGCCTGGTGGGAGTTCCGCAGCTGTCGGTGCCGCTTACCGATGCGGAGAATGGTGAACTCAACCAGCGCGGCATCAACTGCCTGCGCGCAATGCCGGCCAGCGGCCGCGTCGTCTGGGGTGCGCGGACGCTGCGCGGCGCCGACCAGCTGGCCGACGAGTACAAGTACATCCCGGTGCGGCGGACCGCGCTTTTCATCGAGGAAAGCCTGTTCCGCGGCCTGAAGTGGGTGGTGTTCGAACCCAACGACGAACCGCTGTGGGCGCAGGTGCGGCTCAATGTCGGCGCGTTCATGCACAACCTGTTCCGCCAGGGCGCGTTCCAGGGCAGCTCGCCGCGCGACGCCTATTTCGTGCGCTGCGACAAAGACACCACCACGCAGAACGACATCAACCTGGGCGTGGTGAACGTCCTGGTGGGATTCGCGCCACTCAAGCCGGCCGAGTTCGTGGTGCTGAAGCTGCAGCAGATCGCCGGCGCGATCGAGACCTGATCCCACTCTTCACCGGAGCACGTCCATGGCCCAGTTCACCGTCAATACGCAGCGTTTCGATCCGTACAAGAACTTCAAGTTCCGCGTCAAGTGGGACAACAAATATGTGGCCGGCATCAGCAAGGTGGGCGCGCTCAAGCGCAGCACCGAGGTGGTGGAACACCGCGAGGGCGGCGACCCGAGCATCAGCCGCAAGTCGCCCGGCCGCAGCAAGTCCGAACCGATCACGCTGGAGCGCGGCGTGACCCACGACAAGGAGTTCGAGCAGTGGGCGAACAAGGTGTGGAACTTCGGCTCCGGGCTGGGTTCGGAAACCTCGCTCAAGGATTTTCGCAAGGACCTGATCATCGAGGTCTACAACGAAGCCGGCCAGCTGGCGATTGCCTATCGCCTGTTCCGCTGCTGGGTGTCCGAGTACCAGGCGCTGCCCGACCTGGACGCCAATGCCAACGCGGTTGCGATCCAGCACATCAAGCTGGAGAACGAAGGCTGGGAGCGCGACCCCGACGTGGTCGAGCCGGCCGAGCCCAGCTTCACCGAGCCGGCCTGAGCATGACGCCGATGCCTGCTGCCGCTCGCGACGCCGGATTCGAGCAGGTGCTGCTGCAGACCTGGGAGCAGCTGCATGCCTCGGACGCCGTGGCGCGCGCCGTGGGCCTGTTGCAGGCGGTCTGGCCGCAGGACCCGACCGATGCGTGGCGCACGGCGAGCCTGGGTACCCGGGACGCCGCGCTGTTCCGGCTGCAGTCGGCGCTGTTCGGACCGCAGCTGCATACCCTGACCCAGTGCCCCGCCTGTGGCGAGACCCTGGAGTCTGTGTTCGACTGCGACCCGTTTGCGGGTGAACACGTAGCGCTGGACGGGCCTGCGGAGCTCTCGCTGCGCGACGAGTGCTGGGACGTCGCGTTTCGCCTGCCCGGCAGCCACGATGTCGCGGCGTTGCGCGACGCCGCCGCAAACCCCTCGATGGCGGTGGCGACGCTGCTGCGGCGCTGCGTGTTGCGGGTGCGCCAGGGCGAACGCGATGCCAGTGCCGACGAACTGCCTGGCGCCCTGGTGGCACGGCTGGAAGCCCGCATGGCCGACGCCGACCCGCTGGCCGATCTGCGCCTGGCGCTGACCTGCCCGGCATGCGCCACGGCGTGGGAGGCGGCGTTCGACATCGGCGCTTATCTTTGGGAGTGCCTGGACGATTGGGCACAGGACCTGCTGGCCGAGGTGCACCAGCTGGCCAGCGCCTACGGCTGGCGTGAACACGACATCCTGGCGCTGACCCCGGTTCGCCGACGCTTCTACCTTGACCTGGTGCAGCCATGACCGGGTTCCTGCGGGGGCTGGTGGACCGCGTGCAGGGCCAGGCACAGGCGACACTGCGCCGGCGCAGGCCGAGCGTGTTCGAAGCGCGCGGGGCCGTGGCTTCCCCGCTGATGGCGTTGGACGCCGGAGGGGTCGTGCCGGCGTCGACGCCGCCTGGCGCGCGTACGGATTACATCGTGCACCGTCACGATATCCATCATTACGACCGCGCGGAAGGCAAGGTCGCACCGCGCGCGCATGGTGACGGGAAGCCGGCCACGCCGGTGCCTGCCGGTGTACCTGCACCGCAACTCTCATTGCCCACGCCGCCCTCGTTGCGGCCGCCATCCATCGAGACCGGCGCTGCTGCGATCCGTCATGCAGTGGCCCCCGTGGCACTTGAGACCCATGATCCGACCCCGCCGATGCGACGCCAACGCCGCATGGCGGGGCCCGCTGAGCCAGCGCGTTCGGCGGCACACGTGCGACAAGTAGCCGGGGCACCCGAGCCACCTCCCCTGCGCCGCGCGCGGCCCGCGCCGAAAGGACCCTCCCCTGCTCCCTCGCCGGCGGCGTCGCTGCCGTTGCCGCCGCGCCTGCCGCCCACCCAGCGTGCCGCCGCGCCGGTTGCCCATCCGGCACGCCGGGCTGCGTTGCCTGCACCTGCGGTGGCACCGGTGCACGTCACCATCGGCAGCGTCGAGATCCGTGCGAACGCGCCTGCGCCCGCGCCACAGCGCCCGCCGTCGCGCCCGGTCGCTGGCGCTGCGGCGCCCAGTCTTGATGCTTACCTGCGCCAGCGCCATGGCGGTCCGCGATGAGCAACGCCCTCGCCATCGCCGCGGTGACCGCAGCGTTGAAGAACCTGGTCGATCGCCACCTGGATGGGCTGGACCTGTCCGCGCTGGGCAGCGTCAGCGTGGGCGCGATGGCGCTGGACCGCGTGCTCACCGGCGACAACGAGCCCAACCAGATCAACCTGTTCCTGTACCAGGTGAGTGCCAACAGCGGCTGGCGCAATACCGGGCTGGCTTCGCGCGACGGCGCCGGGCAACGTGTCTCCAATCCGCCGCTGGCGCTGGACCTGCACTACCTGCTCACCGCGTTCGGCAGCCAGGAGCTGAATCGTGACGCGCTGTTCGGGCTTGGCATGCAGGCGCTGCATGAGACCCCGATGCTCGACCGCGAGCGCCTGCGTGCGCTGCTGGGCCCTCCGGCGCTGCCGTTCGGCGCGTTTTCCGCCGAGAGCCTGGCCGACCAGGTGGAATGGTTGAAGATCACGCCGCAGTACCTGAGCGCTGAGGAGCTGTCCAAGCTGTGGACGGCGGCGCAGGCGCGCTTCCGCGCGTCGATGGCGTACCAGGTCTCGGTGGTGCTGATCCAGTCCGACGCGGGCGTGCGCGCGGCGCGGCCGGTACTGCGGCGCGGACCCGAGGATCGCGGCCCACGCGCCGTGGCAGCACTGCCGCCGCGCCTGCGTGCGATCGAGAACCTCACCCTGCCGGGCCTGCGTGGCGGCCGCCTCGGCGACCTGCTGCGGGTGGACGCGGACGGCGCCGGTGCCGGAACCCACTTGGTGCTTGAACACGCCCGCGGCGGGCTGCGCCAAGCCCTGCCCCTGCTGGCCGATGGCCCCCGCCACTGGCAGGTGCAGCTGCCCGCAGCCGACGCGGCGGATGTGGCGGCGGCGTGGGCGCCGGGTCTGTATACGCTGCGCCTGCGTACCAGCACGCCGGGGCAACCGGAGCTGATCGGCGATGCCGTGCCGTGGATGTTGGCGCCGCGCATTACGGTGACGCCATTGACGGCAGCCGCCGGTGCCGAGCTCGCGCTGTCGATTGAATGCCTCCCGCAACTGCTGTCCACGCAGCAGGCCGGCCTGCGCCTGCTGTTCGGCGGCCAGGAACTGCCTGTCGAGGACGTCGACACACCGGCAGACGCCAGCCAGCCCAGTGCGGTGCACGCGATCGTGCCGGCGGCACTGGCCACAGCCGGGCTGCATCCGGTCGCGTTGCGCGTGGAAGGCGTGGACAGCCTGCCGGTGCTGCGCAACGACGCTGGGGTGCAGTTCGACCCGCAGCAGAGCGTGGAACTGACATGACCCCGCTGCGCGCCCTCGCCTCGCATGACCATCCGGGTTGGAGCCTGGCCAACGAGCGCTACCTGGCGCTGTCGCTGGACTGGCTGCACCTGCGGCTTCACGCATTGGCGCCCGCTCCGGCCAGCGTTACGGAGCTCCCGGCAGCGGGTGGAGATGCGCGCGGCTGGCCGCGCTGGAAGAAGCAGACCGAACTGCCAGCGCTGCCGGCGCCCGACCCCGCTGCAGCACTGGCCGATGTTGCTGCGGCGCGCGAAGCCATCGCGGGTGAAACGCCCCCGCCGGCACTGCTGGCGCTGGCGCAGCGCTTTGGGCTGGACAGCTTCGAGACCGACATCCTGTGGCTGTGCGTGGCGGTGGAGCTGGACGCCACGCTGCCCGCCGCCATTGCAGCGGCGCAGGCGGGGGTGGCGGTGCCGACCTTCGCGCTGGCGCTGCGCCTGTTCGACGATGCAGCGTGGGACGCGCTCTCGCCGCATCGTCCGCTGCGCCACCTGCGCCTGCTGGAGATCAACCAGCCCGGTGCGACCGCGCTCACCGCCGCTGCGTTGCGCGCCGACGAACGCATCGTCAACGCGGTCAAGGGCCTCAACGTGGCCGATGCGCGCCTGGGCACCTGGATCGGGCCCGAGGTCGCGGAGCGTCCGGTGTCGGCGCTGCAGCAGGCCAGCGTGGAGCAGATCCTGGCGGCATTCGACGATGCCCCCGGCGATGCCCCGCCGGTGGTGCAGCTGCTGGGCCAGGACCGCAACAGCCGGCTGGCGGTCGCCACCCAGGTCTGCGCGCGGCTGTCGCGTCGGCTTTACCAGCTCTCCGCCGATGCGGTGCCGTTGCAGCGCGGCGAGCTGGAAACGCTGGCACGCCTGTGGCGCCGCGAAAGCCTGCTGCTGCCGCTGGCCCTGTACGTGGAAGCCGACGAGGCCGAGGGTGAGCGACTGGCCGCAGTGTCGACCCTACTCGGCCTGCCACTGGGGCCGGTGTTCGTGGGCCGACGTGACCCCTCGTCGGCGCTGGAGCTTCCCAGCTGCCATGCGCCTGCGCCGCTGCCGACCCCCAGCGAGCAGTACCACGCGTGGTGCGAAGCGCTCAGCGACGAAGACAACGAGGCCGAAGCGGCAAGCCTGTCCAGCCACTTCGATCTCGACCTGGGCCGGATCGGCCAGGCGGCGGCGGGCGCACGCAGCCGCGCGGTGGCGGCCTGGGACCTGTGCCGGGACTTCGCTTCGCCGCGGCTGGACCTGTTGGCGCAGCGGCTGGAGCCCAGAGCGCGCTGGGACGACCTGATGCTCAGCGCTGAACCGCATGCGCTGCTGCGACAGATCGCGGCGCAGGCGCGCGACCGCCACCGCGTCTACCGTGAGTGGGGCTATGGCGACCGCATGAACCGGGGCCTCGGCATCAGCGCGCTGTTCGCCGGCGAAAGCGGTACCGGCAAGACCATGGCGGCCGAGGTGATCGCCAACGAACTGCGGCTGCACCTGTACCGCATCGATCTGTCTTCGGTGGTGAGCAAGTACATCGGCGAAACCGAGAAGAACCTGCGCAGGCTGTTCGACGCCGCCGAACAGGGCGGCGCCCTGCTGTTCTTCGACGAGGCCGACGCGCTGTTCGGCAAGCGCAGCGAGGTCAAGGACAGCCACGACCGCTACGCCAACATCGAGATCAACTACCTGCTGCAGCGCATGGAGTCGTTCTCCGGCCTGGCCATCCTCGCTACCAACATGAAGGCGTCGCTCGACACCGCCTTCCTGCGCCGCCTGCGTTTCGTGGTGAACTTTCCATACCCCGGCCCGGCCGAACGGTGCCGCATCTGGCGCAACGCGTTGCCGGCCGAGGTGCCGCGCCGCGAATTGGACTGCGAGCGCCTGGCGCGCTTCAACCTCAGTGGCGGCAACATCCATTCCATCGCGCTCAACGCCGCCTTCGCCGCCGCGGCCGACGACGATGTGGTGGACATGCCACGGATGCTGGCGGCGGTGCGCGCGGAACTGCGCAAACTGGGCCGGCCGGTCGACGAAGCGGACTTCCGCGTCGGCAGCCCGGGCGCGGCGCGGCGGGCTACGGCATGAGCACGCGCGTGCACATCGATCGCATCGTCCTGCACGGCATTGCGCTGGGTGCCGGGCAGCGCCAGCAGTTCCAGGCGGCGCTGGAGGCGCAGCTTGGCGCGTTGCTTGCCCGGCAGCCGCTGGCATCGCCGCCGGACGCGCGGGAGCACCTCGTGGCCGCGCCGGTGGCGCTCAGCCGCGCCACCGCGCCTGACGATAGCGCGCGTGCGGTCGCCACGTCCCTGCTTGGCTGCCTGCGGCCATGAGTGAAGCGCTGCGCCAGCGTGATGCCTGCCTGGCGCCTGCGCCTACGTCGGGGAGCGCGTCGCGCTGCGCCTGCGGCAACCACACCCTGGGCGAGGCCAGCTGCAGCGCCTGCGCCGCCGGATCGGTTGCGTTCGGCGAACACGACGATCCGCGCGAGCGCGAGGCGGACCGGTTTGCAGACGCGTATGCCGGCGGACGCGCCGCGCTGTCGCTGCCTGGCGCGGCTGCGCCGGGCCCGCGGGCATCGCGCATCGCCCCGCCGGTGTCGCTGGCGCGCACGCTCGACAGCCCAGGCCAGCCGCTGGAGCCCGCACTGCGCGACGAGATGGAGGCGCAGACCGGCACGCCGCTGGGCCATGTGCGCGTGCATCACGATACGGTGGCGGCGCAGTCGGCGCGCGAGCTGGGCGCGCAGGCCTACAGCATCGGCGCGCATGTGGCGTTCGGCCCCGGCCGCTATGCGCCACGCGAACCCGAAGGCCAGCGCTTGATCGCGCACGAACTGGCGCATGTGGCGCAGGACCGTGGCGCTGATCCCGTGCTGCGGCGCAAGCCCGAGGCCGGCAAGACCGCGCCGCCGCCCAAGGCGCCCGACGCCGCTAAAAAGGACGACCCGGACTGGACCCGGCTGCAGATCCACGCCACCGGCATGGACGCTGCAGCGGCCTACATGGGCGCCAACAAGCTCAACTTCCGGGGCGAAGAGCTGCGCAAAATGGTGTTCGTCGGCCTGCACCCGAAGTTCCTCAAGGTCTACGACGACAGCGGCAAGCCGGTGGGCGGCAAGCTGCCCTTCAAGGCCATCAAGGGCCTCAAGTTCACCCCCGGCATCTACACCCACTACGGCAACGCGATGCGCGCGGTAACGGTGGACCGTAGCGGCAAGAGCATCGACATCGAGCCCAGCGCCAGCACGGTAGTGTCGCGCGACCTCACCGCCGATGAGAAGAAGCAGGCTGACGAGGAGGCGAAGAACGCCCCGGCGGGCACGCCCACCCCCAGGACCCTGCCGATCATGGATCTCACTGCGATCCTGCAGGACGCGGGCGCGTTCCGGCAGCGGGTGAACGCCACCCCCAACCCGCTGGTGATCTATTTCGTACCCACCTACGACACCGGTGGTGGCGGCAGCAAGGAAGGCACGGGTGGCGCCGGGCTGTATGCCAGCCCGGTGGAGGGGCGTAGCGACGGCCAGCCACCGAACGCGCCGCCGTGGCCGGTGAGCATGACCGGCCCGAAGCTGGTGCCGGTCGACGCCAACCCGACCTATTCGGCCACCATCGACTGGGGCGCCAATGGCAACGGGAACACGGCGTTGCAGGCGATCTCGCAGATCGGCGAAACCATCCACTACCGCTGGGAAACCTTCGACGTCACCCAGTACGCCGATCAGCAGGCGAAGAAGGACGTTGCCCGGAACAAGGGCGAGAAGGTCGACGAGAGCGGCCCCAACTACGAGGAGAAGCTGCAGGCACTGCAGCATGCCAAGCGCGGTGCCGGCACCGATGTCACCGGCATGGGCGGGGCCAACCATGAGTTCAACCGCGCCTTCGGCGACTGGTGGAAGGACAACCGGCGCGCTGCGCGCGGCACGGTGAACCCGCAGGGCGACACCGTGGGCGAGCGGATGTCCAATGCCGCCGCCAACCGGCTGGCGCTGGAACTGGCGCCGGTCTCGTTGCTGACCACCGCCATCGGTGCGGCCCTGAGCTGGGTGGCCGAGCTGTTCGCAGGCCCCCGCACCCAGCAGGAGATCCCCTTCACCAAAAAGGGTATCTACCTGGTGCGCGCCATCACCACGCCAGCAATCAACGAGGACCGGCAGGGCAAGCAGATCATCCGCCCTCCTTCGGTAGCAGCGAAGATCACCGAAGTGGCGCCGATGGAGAAAGCGGTCGACGAGGCGCTGGATGAGCCCAGTGCGCAGCTGGCCGAGCTGCGGGCCCAGATCAAGCTGGCCGAAGCCGCCGGCGACGTGGCCAAGGGCAAGTACCTGCGTGAGCTGCTGGCGCAGGCGGAGCTGCGCTTCGAAGGCTCGGCGCTGGATGTCCTCCGCAAGAGCGAGGCCGAGAAGCAGAAGGAGCTGGAGGACTTCCGCAAGGTGGCACCAAACCTGTCCGACTATGGCCGTGAGCGCGACCTGGAACTGGTGCAGGACCAGATCAAGCGCTACCAGCGCCACGAAGCCGAGCGCACCGGCGGTGCCACCGACCTGCAGCCGATGCGAAGGCTCAACGCCACGTTGATGTCCGAAGTCACCGGCGAGCAGTACCCGCTGCTGCTGTCGGCCGGGCCGATGGCGAAGAACGGCGACCGCTTCCGCTGGCTGGTCAGCGATGTGACCAACCGCGATGGCGATGCGTACGTGGGCATGGGTGGCACGCCGAGTGAGGCATTGCGTTCTGCGCTGACCAAGTTCGGCGGGCATGCCGCGTACGGCCGCGGCAAGATCGGTGTGCGTACCGGGAACCTCGGGCTGGAAGCCGGCGCACCGGAAACCATGTACATCGAAAGTGCCCCAGCCAACTGGGCACTGGCGGAAAAGCGCCTGGACGACCTGGTGATGACGCTGGCCGCGGTGGGCCTGTTCGTCGCCTCGGCGGGCACCGCGGGTGCGGTGATCGGCGCCGGCGTGGCGGCTGCGCGGCTGATCCAGCGCTGGAAGGCCGGCCGCCTGTACCTGGACGCGCAGACGGTCAGTGACGTACTCGGCGTCCTGGGTGGCGTCGGCGCGCTGGGACAGACCGTGGCCACGTTGCGGGTACAGCGTTTCGACAAGGTGTTCGCGATCGTACAGGAGGGAAAGTTCACCCAGGCCCAGGTCACGGCCGCCACCGACGCGCTGAAGGCCGCCGAGCGCGTGGCCAAGGGCGTGGAGATCGCCAACGAAGCCCTGAATTATGGCGGCCTGGTGTGGGGCAATCTCAGCTTCCTCGACCAGATGGTGGGCATTGCCGCGCAGGAAAACAGCGGCGCGATGACCCACGCCGCCGCGCGCCGTGCACGGGCGCAGGCAATCGGCTCGGCGGTGCAGAACAACGGGCTGTTCATTGCCGGCAACGTGATGAAGGCCAGGCAGGCGGCGAAGGATGCCCAAGGCCCCGCCAAACCCGCCGACAAGGGTGGCCCGGGTGCGAAGGAGACGTTGCCCCCCGAACACGCTGCCACCCCGGCTGAGCCGACCGGCAAGAGCCCGCTGGAACGGCCGCCGGTCAGGGAAAAGTCGAACACGGCCGACGACGAAGCTCGACTGCGGGAAGCCGAAAAGGACGCTACCGCCAAACCCGACGCCGCCGGCCCGGGCACGAAACCGGCTGCAGAACGCCGCGCCACGCTGGAGGAAATGGCGCGCGAGCTGCCGCCCGACCTGCGCAGGCTGGCCAGTATCGACCCCGCGCTGGAAGGCAACGACGTGCGGGTGGACTACGACATCAACGAGAAGACCGGGCAGATCACCGATATCCGCATCCGCTGCAGCCCCGATGCACGCCCCGAAACGGTAGGCATGCACGCCGACACGGTGCGCGCGATGCAGAAGTACCAGGGCTTCTCGGGTCGGGTGCGGCTGGCGATCTCCGATATTGCCCGGCTGATCGGAATCGACGCGGTCAAGCCGGAACATCGCGCTTCCTACGAGGCGGTGCTGGAAGTCCAGAAGCTGCCGAACGCCATCAAGCAGCAGATGGAGTTCATGCGCACGCTCGGCCCGGAAGCGGCCAGCAAGGCCATGGCCGAACTGGAAAGCCTGCAGGTACAGCTCGACCAGCACCTGCGCACGCTGGACCTGGGCACCGAATTCGCCGGCGACGGCGAAGGCTTCGTCGCCGCCAAGGGCCTGTCCAAGGCCAAGCAGGCCCAGTACGCCGAGCTCGAGGCGAAGCTGCGGGGCCAGGACCCGGGTACGCCCGCGCATAAGAAGACCCGCCGTGCGATGTACGAGCTTGTCGGTGGTGATCTGGTCTACGAGAGCTGGTCGAACGTTTACAACGCCAACGTCAACAAGGCCAACAAGGCCAACGCGATTGTCAACGCCGAGCACGCGCGCCTGGGCATTGGGGAAACCGAGCAGACCGTCAATACCGGCAAGGACGAAGTGCGTCGGCTCGACATCGCCGACGTCAAGAACAAAGTCGGCATCGAGGTGAAGGCCTACGAGACCGAAGTGATCTATGCCACCGCGGAAATCGTCTCGGAAGTGCTGCGCGACGCCAAGCTGGTCAAGCGCGGCTGGAAGATCAAGTGGATGCTGATCGACACCGAGCCGAGCGGACCACTGCTCAAGCTGCTGCTGGACAATGGCATCCTCGTCGAGCGGCGCACCTTCGACGGCAAGGGCAACACCACGTTCGTCAGCCGCAACCTGCCCAGACGATGACCCCTTCACCCTCTTTCGAAGCCACGGACATGACCGACGCCTTCCACGCCTTCAAATTTCATTCGCGCGAAGATTTCCAGATCTGGCTTGCCAGCGATGTCGAGGTGCGCGACGAACTCTACGCGATGATGCCCGATGACCCGGGCCGCGACATGGCATCGCTGGACGCGGTCGAAGCGTTCCTGCTGGGGCGCTTCGCCAACCCGGACGCGGCCCTGTCGCTGGAGCACCGCGCCGTGCTGGACGCCGTGGCCCGCCATATCGGCCTGGTGATGGTGCTCGCACTGGGCGAAGCGTCCTGGGATATCGACCTGGATGATCCGGACAACGTGTACTACCGCCTGCCTATCGTTCGGATGGAGGACGGTTCGGAGGAATGCCCGCTGAGCATGGCCACCGCTGCCCTGGACCGCCGCCAGCCCGGCTACCTGCGCGGCGTGGCCGAGAGCTACGAGTGAGAGTGACATGAGCGGCTATACGCGCACCCCGAAGCTGGTGAAAGGTGGCCTGGCCCTGCTGGATCCGCTGGCCGGCAACGTGCTGCGCATCGTGTCGCTGCAGTACAACCCGGACACCCTCACCCGCACCTTGCAGGTGCGCGGAGCCGGCGCCGAACAGGGCGACCGCAGCGAAGCGCTGCGCCTGAAGGGGCCGGCCGTGGAAACGATCAAGCTGGAAGCCGAAATCGACGCCACCGACGCGCTGGAGTCCGGGCGTGGCCCCAGCGTGGTGCTGGGCCTGCACCCGCAGCTGGCGGCGCTCGAAGCGCTGGTGCAGCCGACCAGCGCCGCCCTGCGCAGCGCCGACGCGGTGGCGTCGACCGGCTCGCTGGAGATCGCGCCGGCCATGGCGCCGCTGGCGGTGTTCGTGTTCGGGCCGCAGCGGATCGTGCCGGTACGGGTGACCGAACTGAGCATCACCGAAGAGGCCTTCGACACCCAGCTCAACCCGATCCGGGCCAAGGTCACGCTCGGCCTGCGCGTGCTCAGCGTCGACGACCTGGGCTTCGACAGCCGCGGCGGCGGGCTGTTCATGGGCTACCTGCAGGCACGCGAACGGCTGGCCGCGCAGGCGGTCCAGGGCGACTTCCGCGCGCTCGGCATTTCCGGAATCCATTGAGGACTTCGCCATGACCAACTATGACTTCCCCCCGACCAGCCGTTACCACGACGTCCCGATCACCACGTTGACCCTGCCCGACGGCACCGTGGTGCCGTACCTGCAGCGGCGCCTGCTGCCGGCGCTGGAACGCTTCACCCTGCTGCGCGAGCACGTGGTGGTCGAAGGCGAGCGGCCGGACCACATCGCGGCACGCGAACTGGGCGATCCGGAAGCGTTCTGGCGGTTGTGCGATGCCAACGGCGTGATGCATCCGGATGAACTCACCGACGAGGTGGGCGAACGCGTGCGCATCACCCTGCCCGACGGCGTGCCGCCGCCGGCGCGGGAGTGAGCCATGCTGCAGGGCGTGCACCTTACGCTGATGATCGGGCCGGCCGTGCCGGTCCCGGCGACGCGCGCCGTGGTCGAGGCGTTGCAGAGCGTGGAAGTGACCAGCGGCCGCGACCGCGCCGGCTTCCAGCTGACCTTCGCCGTGGGCAAGGAATCCAGCCTGCTCACCACCCTGCTTCCGGCCGGTTATTTCGACCCGCTGGTCACCCGGGTCATCGTGATGGTCACGCTGGGCGGCATGCCGCACGTGCTGATGGACGGCATGGTGACCCGCCAGGACCTGTCGCCAAGCAATGATCCGGGCCAGTCCACGCTCACCGTGACCGGCGATGACCTCAGCGCGGCGATGGACCTGATCGAGCTGGCCCTGCCCTACCCCAACATGTCCGACACGGTGCAGGCCTACGCGGTGCTGGCGAAGTACGCGTTCCTGGGCGTGGCGCCGATCGTGATCCCCGGCTTCATCCCGACCCAGCCGATCATGACCGAACGCATCGAGTCGCAGAACGGCACCGACCTGACCCACCTGCGGCGCATTGCCCAGGACAACGGGTTTGTCTTCTACGTGGAACCCGGCCCGTTGCCCGGGCAGAGCATCGCCTACCTGGGCCCGGACATCCGCATTCCGGTGCCGCAGCCAGCGCTGAACGTGAACATGGATGCGAACACCAATGTGGAGTCGCTGAGCTTCTCGCTGGACGGCCTGGCCAAGGAGAACATGCTGGTCACCGTCTACGATCCGGCCACCGGCCGGGTGCCCATTCCGTTGCCGGTGCCGGCGGTGAGCATCTTCCAGCCGCCGCTGGGCGCGCGACCGATCGCGCCGCTGCGCCTGGCCATGTTCCGCGAATCCGGTGGCGACGACACCCTTTCCACCGCCAAGAAGGTGCTGGGCCGGCTGCTCAAGGGCTCGACGAATGCCATTACCGCCTCCGGCTCGCTGGACGTGCTGCGCTACGGCCATGTGCTGCGCTCGCGGATGCTGGTGGGCGTGCGCGGCGCCAGCCTGGCCTACGACGGCCTGTACTACGTTGATAGCGTGACCCACAAACTCAAGCGCGGCGAATACAAGCAGAGCTTCCAGCTCAGCCGCGATGGCCTGATTTCGCTGACCCCGAAGGTGCCGGTATGAGCCAATCGAATCGCAACGGACAGTTTCCCGGCATCTACCGCGGCACGGTCACCAGCAACGCCGACCCCTACTTCCGCGGCCGCCTGCTGCTGTCCATTGCCGACGTCGCCTCGTTCGTACCCACCACCTGGGCCGAACCGTGCACGCCGCTGTCCGGGCCACCGGGACCGGGCATGGGCATCTATGCGGTGCCACCGCCGGGCGCCGGGGTGTGGGTGATGTTCGAACAGGGCAACGCGAACAAACCGGTGTGGCTGGGCGGCCGCTTCGACCTGCCGAGCGATGCCCCGGCGATGGCCAAGCTGGGCAACCCGGCCGATCCGAACATCGTCATCCAGACCCTGCTGCAGAACATGGTGATGGTCAGCGACATGCCGCCCACACCGCTCACCGGCGGCATCGTGCTCAAGAGCACCACCGGGGCGATGCTGGTGGTGAACGACAGCGGCATCTACATCGACAACGGCAAGGGCGCGTCGATCTATCTCGTCGGCCCCGCCATCACCTTCAACAAGGTCGCGATGACCATTACCTGAGGACGGCCGCCATGCCGGGTTTCCTGCTCCACGCCAATGCCGCGATGACCTGCCAGCACGCCGCCGGCCAGGCCAAGGTCGTGCCCGGCCAGGCCCGCGTGCTGGTCAGCGGGCAGCCGGTGGCGGTGATTCCGCCGGGCGCGCCGACCATTGCGGTGCTGCCCGGGTGTCCGTTCACTGTGCCGCCCAGCAAGCCGCAGCCGTGCGTAACCGTGCGCTGGTCGATGCCGAGCACGCGGGTGAAGGTGATGGGGTTGCCGGTGATGCTGGCACCGGCCCCGGGCCCGGGGCCGGGCATCTGCCAGAGCGCCGAACAGATTCCGCAGGGTGCGCCGATCGTCGGCGCGATGCAGTCGCGCGTCAGCGCGATGTGACCGCCAGGAGCATGCCGATGAGCGTTCATCTCGACTTCCCCTTCCACGTTGATGGCCGCGGCCGCAGCGCCGCTGTCGGCCTCGACGGCTACGTGCGCGACCTGATCGAACAACTGGTGTTCACCCAGGCGGGCGAGCGCGTCAACCGGCCGGAGTTCGGCAGCGGCCTGCTGCAGCTGGTATTCGCCGGCAACAGTCCTGAGCTGGCGGCGACCGTGCAGTTCACCCTGCAGGCCGCGTTGCAGCGTTGGTTGCAGGAGGTCGTCGAGCTGCGCGCCCTGGAGGTCACCGCCGACGACGCCGCGCTGCGCGTGCGGGTGGCTTACCGCGTGCTGCGGACCGGCGAAGACGCTGTTGCCGATTTCGAACACGACCTGTAGGGCCGCGACCAGGAGCCATGCCATGCACCTTTCCTGCCTTACCGATCCACGCCGCCAGGCCGTCCGTAATTTCCAGGGACGGGTCGGGCTGGATTTCGTGGAAGTCTCCGATGACCAGCTCACGCTCCATGTGACCTTCCTCGGCAAGCTGCCGCCTGAACTGCGCGAGGACGGCCCGGACCTGCCACGCCACCTGCGCGTGGAAGGCGGGCGCAGCGACCGCCCGCTGGCCATCCTCGATGTGGATCCGCACGTGGGCGACGGCCCCGACCGCGATGACTGGCTGATCGTCCGGCTGGACCGGCGTGGCGACCACGGCAGCTACCGCCTGCACCTGCAGGACGTGGCCGGGCTCGATCCGATGTACGCCAGCATCCCGTTCTCGTTCAAGGTCGGCTGCCCCGCCGATCTAGACTGCGCCAGCGCCGCGCCCTGCGTTGAAGCAGCCCCGGCCGAGCCGTCGCTGCCCTACCTGGCCAAGGACTACGCCAGCTTCAAGCGCCTGATCGAAGACCGCCTGGCGCTGATCTCACCGGACTGGCAGCCGCGCTGCGTGCCCGACCTCGGCATCACCCTGACCGAGCTGCTGGCCTACGTAGGCGACTACCTCAGCTACTACCAGGACGCGGTGGCGACCGAGGCCTACCTCGGTACCGCGCGCCAGCGCATTTCAGTGCGCCGGCATGCCCGCCTGGTGGACTACCGCCTGCACGAAGGCTGCAACGCACGCGCCTGGGTCGCGCTGGAAACCGGCAGCGACGTCGAGCTGGCCGCCGCCGACCTCGCCTTCCTCAGCGGCATTGCCAGCGATGCGCCGCTGCCAACGGTGCTGGACGACGAACGCATGGCGGGCCTGGCCGAACCGGCGCTGGCGGTGTTCGAGCCGGTGGGCGATGCCGGCGCCCGCGTACGCCTGCGCGCCGCGCACAACCGTATCGGCCTCTACGACTGGGGCCGCGAGGACTGCTGCCTGCACCGCGGTGCCACCACGGCTGTGCTGCGCGACGCGTGGGCCGATGCCGAAGGCCAGGCGCGCGTGCTCGACCTGCGCGTGGGCGACGTGCTGATCCTGCGCGAGGTGGTCGGTGCACGCAGCGGCTTGGCCGCCGACGCCGATCCGCTGCGGGTGTGGGCAGTGCGCGTGGTCACGGTCACGCCGGACGAAGACAGCCTGTTTCCCGTAGGGCCGGATGATCCACGACCGACGCCGCTGCTGCGGATCGATTGGCATGCCGGCGACGCGCTGCCGTTCCCGCTGTGCCTGTCCGCGCTCGGCCCGGCGCCAAACTGCGCCCGCCTGCGCGACGTGTCGATGGTGTTCGCCAACGTGGTGCTGGTCGATCATGGCCGCAGCACCGGCCCGGAAGACCTGGGCACGGTGCCGGAGGTCGAGGGTGCCGCCGGCTGCGCCTGCGAAGGCGTGCCCGCCGACCGCGAGGTGAGCGCTGCGCGCGTCAGCTGGCGCCTGGCGCAGTCGCCACTGACCCACTGCCACCGCGCACCCGCACCGGGCGACCCCGCCAGTGCCGGTGCCGGTGGCGATCCGCGCGATGCGCGGCCGGCGCTGGACGTCAGCGACAGCGACAACGAACACTGGTCACCGGTTTACGACCTGCTCGGCAGCCAGGGCAATGACCGGCATGTCGTCGCCGAGATCGACAACGACGGCCGTGCCCGGCTGCGCTTCGGCGACGGCAGCCTGGGCCAGGCCCCGCGCGCCGGCCTGGCGATGCGGGCGTGGTACCGGGTCGGTAACGGTGCTGCAGGCAATGTCGGCGCCGGCAGCATCAACCGCCTGCATGTGCGCGGCCAGCACCTGAGTAGCCTTGATCTGCGCGTCGGCAACCCGATGCCAGCGCAGGGAGGCGTCGACCCGGAACCGTTGGCGCAGGCACGGTTGCTTGCGCCCTCGGCGCTCCGCACCGACCTGCAGCGCGCCATCGTGGCCGACGACTATGCGCGCATCGCCGGGCGCGAGCCGCGCCTGCAGGGCGCTGCGGCCGAGCTTGTGTGGACCGGCAGCTGGTACGAGGCCGACGTCGCACTCGATCCGATTGGCCAGGTGCCAGCGTCGGCAGCGCTGGTTGGCCAGGTCCAGGCTGCGCTTGAACACGCACGCCGCATGGGCCACGACCTGCACGTGGAGACCGCGATCTACGTGCCGCTGGACCTGGCGCTGGAGGTGTGCGCGCTGCCCGGACACGAGCGTGGCGCGGTCAAGGCAGCGTTGCTGGATCGGTTCAGCGCCGGCTGCCGCCGCGACGGCCAGCCCGGCTGGTTCCATCCCGACCGCCTGCAGTTCGGCCAGAGCATGCGCGTCAGCGCGTTGGTGGCCGAAGCCATGTCGGTGCCCGGGGTGGAGTGTGCGCGGGTCACCCGCCTGCAGCGCATGTACGAGCCGCCCAACCGCGAACTCGACGATGGCGTGCTGGTCCTGAAGCGGAATGAGATAGCACGCCTGGACGGCGACGCCGCACAACCCGGAAACGGACGGCTGTCGATCAGCGTGGGAGGTGGACGATGAGCGCACACGACTGCCACTGCGGTGGCGCGGACTGCGGCTGCTGCAGCGGCGTTACCACGATGACGCCGGTGCAGATGTCGCCACGCCCGGCCCTGCCCGCCCTGCCCTGCCGGGTCGGTACCCATGGGCGATTCCTGGCCAGCATGAAGGCACGCCTGCCCGGCATGGAAGTGCTGGCGTCCGGCGCCGACGGCCAGACGCTGGTGAGCCATCGGCCGCTGCAGGCGCTGAGCACGCGCGACCCGGCCGATCCCGCGCTGGCGCTGCTGGATGCGTGGGCGTGTGTCGGCGACGTGCTCACCTTCTACCAGGAGCGTATTGCCAACGAAGGCTACCTGAGCACGGCGGTGCAGCGCCGCTCGCTGGTGGAACTTGCGAACCTGGTGGGCTACCAGCCACGTGCCGGCGTATCGGCCAGCGTGCACCTGGCCTACACCGTCGATACGCAGCAGGCCGAGCCCGTGGACATCCCGGTCGGCACCCGCGCGCAGTCGATTCCCGGCCCGGACGAACTGCCGCAGATGTTCGAAACCGACGAGCCGTTGCAGGCGCGCCGGGAGTGGAATGACCTGGGCATCCGCCGCCAGCGACCGCAGCGTATCGACGCCGACAGCCTGCCTGCGCTGAACGAGCTGTACGTGGAGGGCGTGGACAGCCAAGTCCAGGTGGGTGACCTGCTGCTGTTCGAGTTCGCGAAGAGCGCCATCCGCTACCAGGCCCGCCGTGTGCTGGCGGTGGTGATCGATTTCGACGCCCAACGCACCCTGCTGCGGCTGCAGCCTCTGGGTACGCTGGTGCCGCAGGCGCTGCCGTTGCTGCAGCAACTGGCGTTCGACCTGCAGCGCCTGCTGGACAACGGCCAGGGCGATGCACGCGCCCTGCGTAACGTGACGCGGCTGCGCGATGGCCTCTACCTGGGCGCCGAGGCCTGGCCGCTGGCCGAATGGAGCGAACAACTCCAGCACGGGGTTGAAGGCGAGTCGCGCGACGTCATCGCAACATTCGGCGATGCGCTGGGCACCCTGGAACTCCCGCGCAGCGGCACCGTCACCTCCACGCCTGATGACGCGGCCGAGGCCCTGCTGGTGCCGCCCCAGGTGCAGGCGGCCAACCGCCTTCGCCTGCGTCGCGACCTTGGCGCCGCCTTCGCGCGCGGTGCCGACCTGCAACCGCAGTTGATCACGGCCTTCGCGCCGCGCCTGAAGGACGCCTACTACGCCGCCTGGCGCGGTTCCGACGCCGGCGCCGAACCGGCTGCGCTGCAGGCGGTGTACCTGCTCGGTGCCGGCCAGGCACTGTTCGGCGCCACTGCGGCGCACCCGGTGCCGGCATCGGATGGCGAGGGCCTGCCGTCGCTGCAGAGCTGGCCGGACTGGCGCTATGCCGCGGACGAGACCAGCAGCAATGCCTTCCTTGCCAGCGCCGACCCGCTGCTGGCGGCCGGCGCACTGCTCCTGGTGTCGCGCGCGGGCGAAGACTTCGACGACCCGCCGCGCCTGGAGGTGCTGCGCGTGGCGCGCACGCGCAACGGGCCGCGCAGCGCCTACGGCCTGTCCGGGGATACCACGCGGATCGATGTCGGCGATGAAGACGGGCCAACCGAGTGGCGCGAGGTCGAGGGCGGCAAGGAGTCGCGCGCGCTCATCACGGAACTGCGCAGTACCTGGCTGTACCCGCAGCGGCGCGTGCTGGTGCTGGCCGAAGCGCCGATCCTGGACGAGGTCTACGGCGACACCCTGGAACTGGCGCCCCTGCACGAGCAGCTGGGGTCCGGGCGCTGGGTGGTGGTGGAAGGGGAACGCAGCGACATCGCCGGCGTGCGCGGGGTGCATTCGGCCGAGCTGATGATGGTCGCCGGCCTGCGCCACGGCCAGGACCCGACCCTGCCCGGCGACCGTCCGCACACCACCCTGCAGCTGGCCACGCCGCTGGCCTGTCGCTACTACCGGGCCAGCGTGCGCCTGCGCGGCAACGTGGTTGCCGCCAGCCATGGTGAAACGCGGCGCGAAGTACTGGGCAGCAGCGACGCGCGCCGCCCGTTGCAGCGGTTCGACCTGCGCCAGCCGCCGCTGACCTGGCGCCCGGCGCCCACCGCGTTGGGCGCCACCAGCACGCTGAAGGTGTACGTGAATGATGTGGCGTGGACCGAAGCGCCGAGCCTGGCAATGCTTGGCCCGGACGACCGTGCGTTCGTTACCACCACCGACGGCGCCGGGGGCACGGGGGTGGTGTTCGGCGACGGCGAACACGGCCTGCGCCCGCCCAGTGGCTTTGAGAACCTGCGCGCCGAATACCGCAACGGCATCGGCAAGGGCGGCAACGTGCGCCCGGGCCAGGTCGCGCTGATGGTCACCCGCCCGCTGGGCCTCAAGGACGTGGTCAACCCACTGCGCGCCTCGGGCGGCGCCGACCGGGAGACCGACGCACTGATCCGCGAGAACGCGCCACGCTCGGTCATCGCGCTCGACCGCCTGGTCTCGGTGTCGGACTACGCCGACTTCACCCGTATGTTCGCCGGCATCGCCAAGGCCGATGCACGCCGCTTGGCCGACGTGGCAGGCGCGTTCGTGCAGGTGACCTACGCAGGTGTCGACGACATGCCGATCGACATCGATTCGGACCTGCATCGCAACCTGGCCAAGGCGCTGCGTTCGCTGGGCGACGCAGGGCTGCCGGTACGCCTGGTCTGGCGCGAGCGCATCGCACTGGTCCTGCAGGCGAACCTGCGGCTGTTGCCGGGTTACCGCTGGGAGCCGGTGGCTACCGCGGTGCGCGAGCGGCTGCTGGTGCGGTTTGGTTTCGATGCGCGGGCGCTGGGCCAGCCGGCGCTGCTGTGCGAGGCGATCGCGGCGATGCAGTCGGTTCCCGGGGTCGACTGGGTCGATGTGGACAGCTTCGGCGGCATCACCGATACCGAGCTCGACCCGCAGAGCGGCCAGCCGCGCCTGGTGAGCCAGGCGCAGATCACCGCACAGGTGCAGAAGATCCTGCATGGCGACGACCCCGGCAAATCGCTGCAGGGCGGCGGCACGCTGCAGCGGCCACCGCCCCGCGTGGACGCGCGACCGGGCCGCATGGAAAACGGCGTGGCGCGGCCCGCGCAGATCGCCTGTTTCATGCCGTCCGTCGCCGACACCCTGATCCTCAACCCCGACTCGTGAGTGCCGACATGGACCTGCCATCGCTGCACACGCTTCCCCGCGAAGACCGCCTGTACCGGCTGCTGCCCGCAGTGCACCGTATCCGTGACGCCGAACAGGGCTACCCGCTGCAGGCGCTGCTGCGGGTGATCGCCGAGCAGGTGAACCTGGTCGAGGACGACATTTCGCGCCTGTACGACAACTGGTTCATTGAAACCGCGGCGGATTGGGCCGTGCCCTACCTCGCCGACCTGCTCGGCTACCAGCCGGTAGAGGCGCCGCTGGGCGAAGGCGGCGACCCGGCGCTGGAGCGGGTCCGCGTGCCCCGACGCGAGATCGCGCATCTGATCGCGCAGCGGCGTCGCAAGGGCACGGTTTCACTGCTGGAAGACCTGGCGTTCGACGTCAGCGGCTGGCCGGCGCGCGCGCAGGAGCACTTCCGCCTGCTTGACCGCGCCCAGCACCTCAATCACCTGCATGCCGACCGCCTCGGCACGGCAGACCTGCGCAACCTGTCCGCGCTGGACCGCTGCGGTGGGCCGTTCGACACGTTGGCCCACAGCGCCGACCTGCGTCGCATCGCGTCGCGCCATCGCGGGGGCTGGTACAACATCCCCAGTGTTGGCGTGCATGTCTGGCGCATGCGCAGCTACCCGGTCACGCGTACCCCGGCCTACTGCGTGGAGGAAGCCGGCGCGCACTGTTTCACCTTCAGCGTGCTGGGCCAGGATGCGCCGCTGTACCGCAGGCCGCGGCCGGAGCCGGACGCCTTCCACCAGGCCGACGAACAGAACCTGCCGCTGCCGCTGCGCCGCCGCGACCTGCGCGACCACCTGCGCGAGGACTATGGGGTCGATGCCAGCCTGGCGGTCTGGGCCGAGCAGTGGGCCAACCAGGACGGCAGCGCACCGGTGCCGATGGATGCGATCGTGGTGGCCGACCTGGGCGGCTGGCGCTACCGGCCGCGGCGCGGCACGGTTGCGGTGGACCCGCAGCGCGGACGGCTGATGTTTCCGCCCGACCAGGTGCCGAAGAAGGGCGTGCGGGTCAGCTATCACTATGGCTTCGCAGCGGATATCGGCGGCGGCGAGTATCCGCGTCCTGCACGTCGGCCGGCGGAATCCTTCACGCTGTATCGCGTCGGCCAGGGTGGCGCCTCGTCATTGCCCCGCCTTGGCGACGCGCTACGCAGGTGGGAAGAGGAAATGCCCGACCACGCAGTGATCGAGCTGATGCACAGCGGCGTGTGGGTCGAACCGGTGCACGTGCGCCTTCGTCCCGGGCAGTCGCTGACGCTGCGCGCCGCCGCCGGCGCGCGGCCGGTCATCCGCCTGATCGATTGGCAGACCGACCTGCCGGATGCGCTGAGCGTGGAGCTGGACGCCGGGAGCCGCTTCACGCTGGAGGGCATCCTGCTTGCCGGGCGACCGATGCAGGTGAGCGCAGCGCAGGACCCGCAGACCACCCACTGCGGAACCGCCGTGGTGATCCGCCATTGCACGCTGGTGCCGGGTTGGGGGATCGGCTGCGACTGCGGCCCGGAGCGCGCTTCGGAGCCCAGCCTGGAACTGCTCGGCGTGCAGGCACACGTGCAGATCGAGCACAGTATTGTGGGTTCCATCCACGTGCGTCAGGACGAAGCGGGTTCCGATCCGATCACGCTGGTCATCAACGACAGCATCGTCGATGCGGCTGGCAGCGGCGACGCCATCGGGGCATTGGATGCGGCGGTGGCCCATGTGCGCCTTACCCTGCGCGACAGCACGGTGTTCGGGCAGGTACAGGTGCATGCGATGGCGCTGGTGGAGAACACCCTGTTCGATGACTGCCTGAACGTGGCGCGGCGGCAGATCGGGTGCGTGCGCTACAGCCACATTCCCTGCCACTGCCGCTCGCCGCGACGCTACCGCTGCCAGCCCGACGAGGTGACCGCGGCGGTACGCGCGCGGCATCTGCCGGAAGCGATCGGGAAGACGTTGGTCACGGCCGAACGCCAGCGCGTGCAGCCGCGCTTCCAGTCCCGCCGCTACGGCCTTCCGGGGTACGCGCGGCTCACCCCCGACACCGCGCAGGAGATCCGTCGCGGGGCCGATGACGGCTCGGAAATGGGCGTTTACCACGATCTCCATGAACCCCAGCGCGAAGCCAACCTGCGCGCGCGCCTGGACCAACATACACCGGCCGGCATGACCGTCGGGCTCCTGTTCGCGGACTGAATCCAAAAAGGAACACCCCATGAAAGGCGACTTCTCGCGGGACAGCTTCGACCCCCGCCACCACTTCAGCCAGGTCCTGCTGCAGCAGGGACGCGTCACCCTGGACGCGGATCCGAACGAACAGGGTGCCATCCTCCTGCACTACCTGCGCACGATGGCACTGGATCTGTTCGGACCCTACGCCGCGCCCGCTGGCAGCCCTGGCTTTGGCCTGGCCCTGGTCGACAACGGCGGCCTGGGCCTGCAGATCAGTGCGGGGCGCTACTACGTGCAGGGCATCCTTTGCGAAAGCGACGGGTGCGACTACCTGAGTCAGCCGCACTACACCCCGTCTGAAGGAAAGGACGGGCCGATCGACCCGCTGCGCCGCTGGCTGGGCAACGCCAGCCGCGACGACGCGCGGTTCTGGGTGTACCTCAAGGTCTGGGAGCGTCACGTAACCAGCACCGAAATGCCGCAGCTTCGTGAAGTCGCGCTGGGCGGCCCGGACACGTCCAGCCGTGCGCAGGTGGTGTGGCAGGTGCGCGCGCTCGATCTGGCCGACGTGGATAAGCGCCTGCAGGGCCGGATCGAGGCCTTGAAGACGCGCATCGAGCAGGCCGGGGACGACGATGAGCGGGCGCGGCTGCAGGAACGGCTGGAGGCGCTGCAGGCACAGCTTGATCTGCTGCGCGAAAGCCCGGAGCAGGCATGCGCGGTGCCGTTGCATCTCTTTGAGCGCGATGCAGAGCCGGCCATGACGCTGCGCCTGCAACCGCCCGAGCGCCTGGACGATCCCTGCGTAACCGATCCTGACGTCGCCTACCGCGGCACCGAGAACCATCTCTACCGCGTGGAAATCCATCGCGGCAGCGACAGCGGCGCACCGACCTTCAAGTGGTCACGCGACAACGGCAGCGTGCTGACGCGTTGGGTCTCCGGGGGCGGCAAGCGCCTGCGCGTGGGCAGTACGCGTGGCTTCACGGACGCGCAGTGGGTGGAACTCAGCGACGAGAACGATGATCTGGAGGGCCGCCCGGGCCCGCTGTGCCGACTGGCCAGCGTGGAAGGCGATGAACTGGTGTTGGCGACGGACGCGCCGCGGCAGGCGAGCGCGACCAGCAAGGTACGACGCTGGGACCAGCAGGCGCGCGGCGATGTGAGCCTGGACGATGGCGCGGTTCCGTTGCAGCCTGCGTCCGGCGTTGGGGAAGACTGGATCGACCTGGAGGATGGCCTGCAGGTGCGCTTCGACCCGGACGGCGAGTACCACTGCGGCGACTACTGGCAGGTGGCGGTACGCACGACCGGGGAGACCGGTTGGCCGCTTGATGCCGAGGGCGAGCCTGCGGCAGAGCCACCGCGCGGCATCCGCCACGCCCATGCCCCGCTCGGTTTCGTCGGCATGACGGCAACCGGTGCGCCCGGGGTGCTGGCCCCGTGCACCTGCCTGGTCACCCCGGCCAGCAGCTGCGCGGTGACCGCCGATCCGCGGATCGGGGCCATCACCAGGAAGACGGGCGGGACTGTCGCGGCGGGTGCGGGCAAGACGCCGCGCAAGCGGAAAGGTGGGTGACCGAGTCTGTCGCCCACCGGCTCCGGGCAATAGTCAACGCGACGAAAGCCGCTCGATACCCAGGCGCTTGGCCAGCCGCACCAGGTTCGCGCGGTCCATCTTCAACGCCCGGGCGGCGCCTGCCCACTGGTAATCATGCTGTTCGAGCGCGGTGCGGATCAGATGCGCCTCAAACGCGGAAACAGCCTCACGCAGGCCGCGGTCGTCAGGCATGGACAACGTTGCCGGCATCGAATTCGGTGCAGCAGTAGGCGTGGTTGCTGGCCCAGGAACTGTCAGCCCCAGGTCAATGGCACGCAATGAAAGGATGCGGGGGCGGCTTTCGTGATCGCTCAGCGCCCGTATGACGGCACGGCCGAGGGTATGTTCCAGCTCGCGCACGTTCCCCGGCCATTGGTACGCCAGCAAGGCGGCTTGAGCGCTCGCGTCCAGCCGGAGCCCACCCATCCGGTGGCGGGCGCGCGCCTCTTCCAGGAAGAAGCCGGCGATGGCCAGCACGTCGCGCCCGCGCTCCCGCAAAGGCGGCACATGCAGGGGAAACACGCTCAGCCGATGGTAGAAGTCGGCGCGCATCGTCCCTCGCCGCACATCGTCGGCGAGGTCACGGTTGGTTGCTGCAATCACGCGTACGTCCACGTGGTGCTCCCGGTCGGATCCAAGCCGCTGCACCTGCCCCTCCTGCAGAGCCCGCAGCAGCTTGGCCTGGGTTGCCAGCGGCAGCTCGCCCACCTCGTCCAGGAACAGCGTGCCACCGCTGGCAAGCTCGAACTTGCCGCGGCGGTCCGAGGTGGCGCCGGTAAAGGCACCTTTGACATGACCGAACAGCTCGCTTTCCACCAGGGCATCGGGCAGCGCCGCGCAGTTGATGCTGATCATGGGCCTGCCTGCACGGCTCGACGCCGCATGCAAAGCCCGCGCGACCAGCTCCTTGCCGACCCCTGTTTCGCCCTGGATGAGCACGCACAGGTCGGTAGGTCCGGCGAGGTCGATCTCCCTGGCCAGTTGTCTGTGCGCGACGCTCTGGCCGCTGAGGCGCCGGGCCGCACGCGGTCCCTCCTGCATGGCGTGGGTCACCTGTTCCCGTGCCACTTCTGCCTGCTGTGCCAACGTGTGGATGCGCGAAGCAGCGGCAACCGATGCCGCCGCCAGGCCGGCGAAAGCGGCGATAAGCTCAAGATCCCCTTCCGAAAAACGCGCAGTGTCCAGCGCATCAACGGTAAACAGTCCCCAGGCCCTGCCTTCTATGCGCAGTGCGCAGCCCATGCAGTCATGGACCGGCAGGTGGCCCTGCAGTCCCTCGACCAGGCCGTCGTAGGGATCTGGCAGCGGGCTGTCTACGGGAAAGCGCACCGGCCCCTGCGTTGCCAGGAGTTCCGCCAAACGGGGGTGCTCGGTGACCTTGAAGCGCCTGCCTAGTGTGTCGGGGCTGAGTCCGTTGATGGCAACGGGGACCAGATCATTGCCCTCCAGGCGGAGCAGTGCCGTGGCATCGCAGGGCAACACCGCCCGGAGCCCTTCCAGAAGCCGACGGAAGCGCTCCACATCGGGCAGCTCCTGGGTCAGGTCGGTCAGGAGGGGAAGCAACGCCGAAAGCTGGTTCGCCTGAGTCATATTGACCTTCGTGAAGTCATATCGACCCATGCCGGGCATGGGTCATTCTGACTCATCATGGCGCCAAGTCGTTGATGGTTCAAGGTCCTGCGGTTGGCACGAATGCTGCTCTCCCCTACTCGTCCAACACGAGTGACCACGATGCTTTCCAACGACGTTCGCGCCATTGTTTCTTCCACCGTGCCGCTGCTTGAACAAGGCGGCGAGGCACTGATCACGCACTTCTACCAGTCGATGCTGTCCGAGCATCCGGAAGTCCGCCCGTACTTCAACGCCACCCACCAGGCCAGCGGCGATCAACCGCGAGCGCTGGCCAACGGTGTGCTTATGTATGCGAGGAACATTGACCGCCTTGAAGCCCTGGGTCCCCTGGCGAGCCAGATCGTCAACAAGCATGTTGCCCTCCAGATCCAGCCCGATCACTACGACATCGTCGGCAAGTGCCTCATCGCGGCGATTGGTGAGGTGCTTGGCCCGGCCATTGCAACGCCGGCGGTGCTCAGCGCCTGGACGGAGGCATATGGGCAGCTGGCCGCGATCCTTATCGGCGCGGAGACCGCGCGCTATGAAGAACAGGCCCAGGCAGTGGGAGGGTGGCGTGGCGACCGTGCGTTCCGGGTCATCGCCAAGGTGGTGGAGAGCGCGGAAATCACTTCGTTCCACCTTGCCCCTGTCGATGGCGGGGCGGTTATGGACTTCGCGCCGGGGCAGTACATCGGCCTGCACATCTTCGTGGAAGGCGAAGAGCTTCGCCGCAACTATTCCCTGTCTGCCTCACCCAACGGCGAGACGTACCGGATCAGCGTTAAGCGTGAACCCGGCGGTGTGGTCTCCAACCACCTGCACGATCACGTGCACGTAGGCAGCGAGCTGCTGCTCAATGCCCCGGGCGGCGCGTTTACATTGGTGCCCGGTAGCCGCCCGATCACGTTCATCAGTGCGGGCGTAGGCATCACCCCGATCCTGCCGCTGCTGCAGCAGGCCCTGGGTACCGGTCGGCAGCTCACCCTGATTCAATGCGCGCGAGACAGCAACGTCCATGCGTTCAAGCAGCACATCGACAGCAGCGCGGCCCATTACCCGCAGCTGGAGCGTTACTACTGCTATGACCACTACGAGGGCCAGGAAACGGACGCGCCGCATGGCATCGGGTATCTGACACTGGATCAGCTGCAACAGTGGCTTCCCGCCGCCCAGGAAGGCAGGCGCGACGTTGACGTTTATTTCCTGGGTCCAAAACCCTTCATGCGGATGATGCGCAGGCAGCTGATGGACGCTGGGGTTCCGGACGACCAGGTGCACTACGAATTCTTCGGACCCGCAGCGTCCCTGCACTGAGACGTGGGGTCGGGTGGCGTAGCAAGGGCGGGGAGCCGTGCGGCCCCCGCCCATCTGGCCCATCGCCTGGCGTCAGGTTGCCGCCGGGATCTTGATCGACTTCACGTTCACGAATTCCTTCAGACCTTCCGGACCGTGCTCGCGGCCGTAGCCCGAAGCCTTCACCCCGCCAAAGGGAAGCGCCGGCGAGGCGACGTCGAACGTGTTGATGAAAACCATCCCGGTATCGAAATACTTCGTGGCCAGCTCACGGGCGCGTTTCACGTCGCGGCTGAAAATACCGCCGCCCAGTCCGTAGCGGCTGTCGTTGGCAATCCTCAGCGCATCCTCATCGTCCTTGGCACGGATGATGGCGGCTGCGGGGCCGAACAGCTCATCGTCATACGCCACCTGCCCCGGCGCCACGTCGGCCAGCACGGTGGCCGGATAGAACCAGCCGGTACGATCCGGGACTTCACCACCCACCAGCAGGCGGGCGCCCTGCGAGACACTCTTGGTCACCTGTTCATGCAACTTGTCGCGCTGCGCCTCGGAAACCAGTGGGCCCAGCTGCGTGTCGGCGGCGTTCGGGTCGCCCATCTTGATGGCTTCGAACTTGCTGGCGTAAGCAGCAACGAAGGCGTCGTAGTTCTTCTCGGTCACGATGAAGCGCTTGGCATTGACGCAGGTCTGCCCGTTGTTGAACAGGCGGCCCTTGACGCAGGTCTCGACGGCCAGGTCGAGGTCGGCATCGTCAAGCACCAGATAGGCGTCGTTGGAGCCCAACTCCAGCACGGTCTTCTTGAGCGCTGCGCCGGCCTTCGCCGCCACGGTGCGCCCTGCGGTCTCGCTGCCGGTCAGCGTCACCGCGCGGACCAGGTCGTTTTCCACAATGTCGTTGGATTGGTCATGGCTGATCAGCAGCACGCCGAGCAGGCCCTTCGGCAGTCCGGCACTTTCGTAGATGTCACGCAGCAGCAGCCCGCTGCCGGTGCAGCTCTCCGCATGCTTGAGCAGCACGCCGTTGCCGGCCATCAGGCTGGCGATGGAGTAGCGGATCGCCTGGTAGGCCGGGAAGTTCCAGGGCTGGATGCCGTACACCACGCCGATCGGCGAATGGGTGACGATGCCGGTGGCGCCGTCGACATCGCGCTCCTCATCGGCCAACGCTGCGGGCCCCTGCTGGGCGGTGTAGTCGCAGATGGCGGCACACAGCTCCACTTCCGTGCGACTGTCTTCAATGAGTTTGCCGACCTCGCGGGTCATCAGCTGGGCGAACTCTTCCTTGCGTTCGCGCAGCGCCTTTGCGATGGCGGCCACCACGTTCGCCCGCTCATCCAGCGAGCGCAGGCGCCACTCAAGGTAGGCCTCGTGGCTGGCCTTGACGACGGCGCCGGCTTCGTCGTCTGACATGTAGGCGTAGGTGGCGATCACCTCTTCGGTCAATGGGTTGATTGTGGTGAGCTGCTTCTTGGACATGGAAAACCTTCACTTCATGGGGGAAGAAACGGATGAAGGAGGATCACGTCTTTCCGGTTCCCATGCGGTGAAGCGGAACGCCACGCGCATCACCCCGGATTCACTGCGGCGCCGGGGAGCTGAATCGCACCTTCACAACGCCCACTGCCCCCCAAATGCAACGATGCCGGAGGCGACCCTGCCCTTCCCCCCCGGTACCCTATGCCCCACCTTCGTCGTCTATTTGGCCGCTGGTTGCGTCTGCGTCGTCTCGTACGTTGGCGCTGGCGTGAACGCCAGGCCTCGGCCCCGGCCATCGAGGCCACGGAGGGGCCGCTGCGTTCGGCGCTGTACAGCGTTGAACAGATGGAGGTTTACGGCCGCGCGCTGGCACGCCAGCACCGCGTGCGGATGCGCCGCAGCCCGGAGCGCCTGCTGGAACGCCTGCAGGCCAACGAACGGGTCCTGCAGGACGCCAATACGCTGCTGAGCAGCGTGGTGCGCGAACAGCGGCCCGTGACCCCGGCTGGGGAATGGCTGCTGGACAACTACTACCTGATCGAAGAACAGATCCAGACCGCGCGGCGCCACCTGCCGCGCGGCTACAGCCGTCAGCTGCCGTCGCTGGTCTCGGGCCCTTCGGCCGGGCTGCCGCGCGTCTACGAGCTCTCGATGCAGGCCATCGCGCACGGCGATGGCCGCATCGACGGCGACACGCTGGGACGGTTCATCGCCGCGTACCAGACGCTGGCGCCGCTGAGCCTGGGCGAGCTGTGGGCGGTTCCGATCATGCTCCGCCTGGCCCTGCTGGAAAATCTGCGGCGGATGGCGGCACGGGTGATGCGTGACGGAACCGACCGGCGCCTGGCGTCGGAGTGGGCGGGCGAACTCAACCGTGCGGCGTCGGACACCCCCACCGATGTGGTGCTGGTGGTGGCGGACATGGCACGTTCCGAGCCGCCCCTGACCGGCGCGTTCATCGCCGAGCTGACGCGCTCGCTGCAGGGTCGCGGCGGCGCATGGGCCATGCCCCTTGCCTGGCTGGAACAGTGGGCAGCAGCAGCGGGGCAGCGTGTGGAGGACCTGGTTGCGGGCGAAGGCCAGCAGCAGGCGTCCGACCAGGTGTCGATCAGCAACAGCATCGGCAGCCTGCGCTTCCTCTCCACCATGGATTGGCGCACCTTCGTCGAAGACATGAGCGTAGTCGAGCAGCGGCTGCGCGAAGACCCGATGGCCGTCTATGCACAGATGGATTTCGGCACCCGCGACGCCTACCGCCACGTGGTGGAGAAGATCGCGCGTGGCAGCCGCGTATCGGAAGAGCGCGTGGCGGCCATCGCACTTGAGCTGGCACGGTCCGCCACCCCACCCGACGGCCCGCGCACGCACGTGGGCTACTGGCTGGTCGGCGAAGGCCTGCACGCCACCGTTGACGCAGTGGCCGACACCGCGCCGCGCCACCGCAGGGCACGGCGGCTGGCGCATCGCGTGCCGCTGGCACTGTACCTGCTGCCGATCACCCTGCTCGCGGTGCTGGCTACTTATGGGCTGGCGGCAACCGGCACTGGCGCGGTACCCGTCTGGCTGGCCGCCCTGCTCGGGCTGCTGGTGTTCAGTGAGCTGGGCATCGTATTGGTGAACTGGACCGCGACGGTGCTGGTCGCACCCAAGCCACTGCCCAAGCTGGATTTCAGCGAAGGCATTCCGGCCGACTGCGCCACCGTGGTGGCGGTGCCGTCGATGCTGTCCAGCCCGGATGGCATCGACGTGCTGGTGGAAGCGCTGGAGGTCCGTTTCCTGGCCAACCGCGATCCGCAGTTGCGCTACGTCCTGCTGACCGACTTCCTGGACGCTCCGGCAGCGCAGGCGCCGACCGACGACGCCCTGCTTGCCCACGCAGTGCAGCGGATCGAAAGTTTGAACCAGCGCTACGCGTCCGACCATGGCGACCGCTTCTACCTGCTGCACCGCCCCAGGCAGTGGAACCCGGGCGAAGGCGTGTGGATGGGACACGAGCGCAAGCGCGGCAAGCTGGCAGCGCTGAATGCGCTGCTCCGGCATGGCGATGCGGCCGCGTTCATGCGCACCGTCGGTGACACGGTCGCCCTGATCGGCGTCCGCTACGTCATCACCCTGGATTCGGACACGCAGCTGCCGCGGGATGCGGCGCGTGCGTTCGTGGCCACCCTGGCCCACCCGCTCAACCGCCCGCGCTTTGATCCGGCGCTGCAGCGCGTGGTCGAGGGCTACGGCATCCTGCAGCCCAGCGTGGGCACCAGCCTGGGCCGGCGCCGCACCTCGCGGTTCGCGCGGATGTTCGGCAGCGAACCCGGCATCGATCCGTACACGCGCATGGTCTCGGACGTGTACCAGGATCTGTTCGACGAAGGCTCGTTCGTGGGCAAGGGCATCTATGACGTGGACGCCTTCGAGCATGCGCTCGAGGGCCGCCTGCCCGAGAACCGCATCCTCAGCCATGACCTGCTGGAAGGCTGCTATGCCCGCGCCGGTCTGGTCAGCGACGTGCGGCTGTACGAAGACTACCCCGAGCGCTACGCCGCCGACGCCAAGCGCCGTGCACGCTGGATCCGCGGTGACTGGCAGCTGCTGCCGTGGTTGTTGCCGTGGACGCCGCGCCCGGGCTCCGGGTGGGAGCGCAACCGGCTCAGTCTGTTATCCCGTGGCAAGCTGCTGGACAACCTGCGCCGCAGCCTGGTGCCCATCGCGGCGTTTGCCTTGCTGGTAGCGGGCTGGCTATGGGCCGAAAACCCGGTTGCATGGACCGCCTGGGTACTGGCGCTGTGGTTCGCGCCGCCGCTGATCGGCATGCTCCGCGATGCGCTGAGCGTTCCGGACGACACGCCGCTGGAGGCCCACTACATCAAGGTCGGACGCGGGACGCTGCAGTCGTTGCTGCGCGCGGCCACGCAGATTGCCTGCCTGCCCTACGAGGCGCTGCTGTCCGCTGGCGCGGTGCTGCGCACGCTCTGGCGCATGGCCATCACCCGCCGTCACCTGCTGCAATGGAATCCCTCCAGCGAAGTCGAGCGCCGCCTCGGCGGTGATCGTGGCGCCGAATGGCGGGTGATGGCACCGGCGTCGCTGATGGCGCTGGGCCTGGTGGCGGTGGTGGCCGTGCTGCGCCCGCAGGCGCTGCCGATCGCCCTGCCCTTCCTGCTGGCATGGACCTTCGCGCCCGCGTTGATGGGGTGGCTGGGCCGGCCACCCGCCGCGATCGTGGCCGAACTGTCGGACACGCAGCGGGCGTTCCTGGGCCGGCTGGCGCGTCGCACCTGGTCTTTCTTCCAGGCCTGGGTGCGCGAGCAGGACCATTGGCTGCCGCCGGACAACATCCAGGAACATCCGGCCCTGGTGGTGGCACGGCGTACCTCGCCGACCAACATCGGCCTGTCCCTGTTGGCCAACCTGTCGGCGTGGGATTTCGGTTATCTGCAGCAGGGCGCGGTCGCCGAACGCACCGCGCTGGCGTTCGGTACGCTGGACCAGCTGCCGCGCCATCGCGGCCACTTCCTGAACTGGTACGACACCGAAACCCTCGCGCCGCTGCCGCCGCGTTACGTTTCCACGGTGGACAGCGGCAACCTCGCCGGCCACCTGCTTACGTTGCGCCAGGGCCTGCTCGCGCTGGTGGACGCGCCTTTGCTGGCACCGCACACCTTCGATGGCCTGGCCGATACCCTTGGCGTGCTGGATGAGGAGCGCCTGCGTCTCCGCGCCGGCGATACACCGCTGGCCGAGGCGATCACTGGCCTTCGCCAGCGGCTGGCGTCAACGCGGGCCGACCTTCCTGTCGGCATCGCGCCAACACTTTCGCGACTGCAGGAACTGGCCGGGCTGGCCGACGCCGTGCTGGCGCAGTGGCCGGCACCGGCATCGCCGGGGGAAGGCGAGCTGCACTGGCCGTCCCTGTTCGCTGCCGAATGCCATGCCGCCCAGGCTGCGCTTGAGGAGATTCCAGCCGAGGTCCGCGCGGATGCGGATGCGCCGATCCCCAGCCTGCGCCAGCTGTCCGCCCTGCCCGGCGCCGCCGGTACCGAGGCGCGCGCGCGCATCGAGCACCTGCAGGCACTGGCGCACCGTGCCGGGCAGTTCTCGCTGATGGAATACGGGTTCCTGTTCTACCGTTCCCGCAACCTGCTTTCGATCGGCTACAACGTCGACGACCACCGCCTCGACAACAGTTTCTACGACCTGCTGGCCTCCGAAGCACGGCTGTGCGCGTTCGTCGCCATTGCCCAGGGCGAGCTGTCGCAGGAGAGCTGGTTCGCGCTCGGCCGACTGCTCACCGAAGTCAACGGCACGCCGACGCTGTTGTCATGGAGCGGCTCGATGTTCGAGTACCTCATGCCGCAGCTGGTGATGCCGAGCTTCCCGGACACCCTGCTCGACCAGACCGCGCGGCACGCGGTGGAGGCGCAGATCGTCTACGGCCGCAGCCTGAACCTGCCGTGGGGCGTGTCCGAGTCCGGCTACAACGCAGTCGACGCCCGCCTGAACTACCAGTACCGGGCGTTCGGCGTGCCGGGACTGGGGCTGAAGCGCGGCTTGGGCCAGGACCGCGTCATCGCCCCCTACGCGAGCATGATGGCGCTGATGGTGGCGCCGGAAGCGGCGTGCCAGAACCTGCAGGCGCTGGAAGCCCTCGGCTTCTCCGGGCGCTTCGGCATGTACGAGGCGATCGACTACACCCCGGCCCGGGTACCGCCGGGACAGGATCACGTACTGCTGCGTTCGTTCATGGCCCACCACCAGGGCATGGGGCTGCTGTCGCTGGACTACCTGTTGCGCGACCAGCCGATGCAACGCCGCTTCGTGGCCGATGTCGAGTTCCAGGCCACCTTGTTGCTGCTGCAGGAGCGCATCCCGCGCATCGGCGTGTTCCATCCGCACGAAGTCGAGGCGCTGGGCGAGCATGCCACCATGGCCCAGCACGAGACCGCCCTGCGCGTGCTGCGTAAGCCAGGCGGCCCGCGCCCGGAAGTGCAGCTGCTGTCCAATGGTCGCTACCACGGCATGCTGACCCATGCCGGCGGCGGCTACAGTCGCCTAGGTGACCTTTCGCTCACCCGTTGGCGCGAAGATGGCACCAGCGATGCCTGGGGAACGTTCTGCTACCTGCGCGACGTGGACAGCGGCGAGTTCTGGTCTGCCGCTTACCAGCCCACCTGCGTGGCGACGGACACCTACGAGGCGATCTTCTCCGACGCCAAGGCGGAATTCCGCAGCACGCAGCGCGGCTGCGAGAGCCACCTTCAGGTCGCCATCTCCGCCGAGGACGACATCGAACTGCGGCGCCTGCGCCTGACCAACCGCAGCCGTCGCCCGCGTACTGTGGAGATCACCACCTATGCCGAGGTGGTGCTGGCGCCTGCCGCTGCGGACGATGCGCATCCCGCTTTCAGCAACCTGTTCGTGCAGAGCGAGATCCTGGCCGCCAAGCAGGCCGTGCTGTGCACGCGCCGCCCGCGTTCGCACGACGAAGTGCCACCGTGGATGTTCCACCTGGTGGCGGTGCACGATGCCGACGTGGCGGCGATCTCCTACGAAACCGACCGGGCGCGCTTCCTGGGGCGTGGCAACACGCCGCGCACGCCGCAGGCGTTGACCACGGACAGCGAGCTCTCCGGCACGGCCGGTTCGGTGCTCGATCCGATCGTGGCCATCCGCGTGCGCGTGGTGCTGGAGCCGGAGCAGACCGTGCAGCTGGACATGGTGTATGGCATCGGCGCCGACCGCCCCGGCTGCGAAGCGCTGCTGGACAAATATCGTGATCGCCGCCTGGCCGACCGTGTCTTCGACCTGGCCTGGACGCACAGCCAGGTGGTGCGCCGGCAGATCAATGCCACCCAGGCCGAGGCGCAGCTGTATGAGCGCCTGGCCAGCCACGTGCTGTATGCCAATTCGCTGCTGCGCGCCGGCGCCAGCATCCTCCAGCAGAACCAGCGCGGGCAGTCCGGGCTGTGGGGGCACGCCATCTCCGGCGACCTGCCCATCGTGCTGCTCAAGGTCACCGACGCGGAAAACGTGGAACTGGTCCGGCAGCTGGTGCAGGCGCATGCGTACTGGCGCCAGAAGGGCCTCAACACCGACCTGGTGATCTGGAACGACAGCAAGGCCGGCTACCGGCAGGAGCTGCAGGACCAGATCCTGGGGATGGTGGCCGCCAGTTCGGAGACCGGCCTGCTGGATCGCCCCGGTGGCATTTTCGTGCGGCCGGTGCAGAACATGACCCACGAAGACCGCATCCTGCTGCAGGCGGTGGCAAGGGCGGTGATCAGCGACGAAGACGGCACACTGGTCGCGCAGGTGGGGCGCCAGGCTGCGCCCACTCGGCGTGTGCCTGCCTTGGTGCCACTGGCGGTGCAGGAGGAACTGGCACTGTCGGTGGAGGACACCGCCGGGCTGCCCGTGGTCGACGAGCTCGGACCCGAGCCGGGATTGCCGCCGAGTCCCGCGCAGGACGAAGACGTGGACGATCCGTGGCCGTTCCTGCCGTACCGAGGTGCCGGCCAGTTCGACAACGGCACCGGCAGTTTCAGCGAGGACGGCCGCGAGTACGTGGTGGTGCTGCGCGAAGGCGCGCCGACGCCGGCGCCATGGGCCAATGTGATTGCCAATGCCCGCCTGGGCACCGTGGTCAGCGAGAGCGCCCCGGGCTACACCTGGTTCGAGAATGCGCACGAGTTCCGGCTGACGCCCTGGCTCAACGACCCGGTGTCCGACACCGGTGGCGAGGCGTTCTACGTCCGCGACGAGGACACCGGCCGGGTCTGGTCGCCGATGCCGCTGCCGCGCCGCGGCACCGGCGCTTACCGCACGCGGCATGGATTCGGCTACACGGTCTACGAGCATATCGAGGACGGCATCGTCAGCGAGCTGTGGGTATTCGTGGACGTCACCGCGCCGCTGAAGTATTCGGTCCTGCGCCTGCACAACCTGTCGGGCAGGCCACGGCGGCTGTCGGCCATCGGGTACGTTGAGTGGGTGATGGGCGACCTGCGCGCGAAGTCGCGCATGCACGTGGTCACCGAACGCGACGCGCAGACCGGCGCGTTGCTGGCGCGCAATACCTACAGCACCGATTTCGGTGGCCGCATGGCCTTCTTCGACACCGATGCGGAAGGCTGCGGCTGGACCTGTGACCGCCTGGAGTTCCTCGGTCGCAACGGTGGCCTGCACGCACCGGCTGCCCTGCGTCGCGAGCGGCTGGGCGGACGCGCGGGCGCAGGGCTGGATCCCTGCGCGGCGTTGCAGGTGCCGCTGGAGCTGGCGCCGGGTGAGCGCAGTGAAACCACGTTCCGGCTGGGCGCGGGTCGTGATCGCGAGGAAACGCTCACGCTGGCAAGGGGCCGCCAGGGCGCGCATGAGGCAAACGATGCGCTGGACGCGGTACGCATCCACTGGCGCCATGTGCTGGCCAGCGTGCAGGTGCGCACGCCGGACCCGGCCCTGGACGCGCTCGCCAATGGCTGGCTGGTCTACCAGACCCTGGGCAGCCGCTACCTGGCGCGCAGTGGCTACTATCAGTCCGGCGGCGCGTTCGGCTTCCGTGACCAGCTGCAGGATGTGCTGGCGCTGGTACACGCCCGCCCGGACCTGGCACGCGAACACCTGCTGTTGTGTGCCGCCCACCAGTTCGCCGAAGGCGATGTGATGCACTGGTGGCACCCGCCGCAGGGTCGCGGCGTGCGCACCCGCTGTTCGGACGATTATCTCTGGTTGCCGCAGGGCGCCTGCCGCTACCTGGAGGTTACCGGCGACGCGAGCGTGCTGGACGAAATGGTCGGCTTCATCGAGGGGCGCGCGGTGAGCCCGGACGAGGAAGGGTATTACGACATGCCTACCCCATCCGCACTGCGCGGCACCTTGTACGCGCATTGTGTGCTCGCGCTCGAGCGCGGGTGCCGGTTGCTGGGCGAGCGCGGCCTGCCATTGATGGGCAGCGGTGACTGGAACGACGGCATGAACCGCGTCGGCGACCAGCAGCGCGGTGAGAGCGTCTGGCTCGGTTTCTTCCTGCATGACGCACTTCATCGCTTCATCGTGCTGGCCAACGCGCGTGGCGATGAGCACCGTGCGCACTGGTGCCAGGAGCAGGCCGACCGCCTTCGCCATAACCTGGAACTGCATGCTTGGGATGGGGCGTGGTACCGCCGCGCCTGGTTCGACAACGGTACGCCGCTGGGCTCGACTGAAAGCGAAGAATGCCGGATCGATTCGATCTCCCAGAGCTGGTCGGTGCTGTCGGGCGTTGCCGCGCCCGAGCGTGCCGGCCAGGCTCTGGATTCCCTCTACACCCACCTGGTGCGGAAGGACGCCAAGCTGATCCAGCTGCTCGATCCGCCGTTCGACAAGACGACAGAGGATCCCGGGTACATCCGGGGCTACGTGCCGGGCGTGCGCGAAAATGGCGGGCAGTACACTCATGCAGCCGTATGGGCGGCCATGGCATTCGCACACCAGGGCGATGCGGCCCGCGCCTGGGAACTGGCCGCGATGATCAATCCGCTCAACCACGCACTGGACCCGGAGGCCGTCCAGACCTACCGTGTCGAACCCTATGTGCTGGCGGCCGATGTCTACGCGGTGTCCCCGCACGTGGGTCGCGGCGGCTGGACCTGGTACACGGGCTCGGCAGGTTGGATGTACCGCCTGCTGGTCGAATCCCTGCTCGGCATCCGTCGCCAGGGCGATCAGCTGTCGCTTGAACCCTGCCTGCCGGATGAGTGGCCGTCCTTCGAGCTGAGCTACCGGTTTGGTCGCAGCCGCTACGAATTCGTGGTGACACGAAATGCGCGGGATCAGCCGACGCTGCATGTGGATGGCGTGCTGCAGCCCGGGCTCCGTGTGCTGCTCCGCGACGACGGCCATCACTACCAGGTTGCGCTCGACCTGATGGCGCCGCCTGGATGAGCATCCGCCCCGCCATACAGGGGCGGCTTGAAGCGCTGGACGCCATGCTGGCGCACTGGTTGGCGCATGTGCGTCATCCAGCGCAGTTCTGGCCGCAGTTTGAGAACCTGGCTGCAGAGATCCTGGACCACTGCACGGATACCGAACGGGAGCAGGTCTGCGCGCTCATCGAGGCCATGTTGAAGCGGCACCCGCTGGAGCTTCCTGCCTGGCACCAACGTGGTGACGACGTGCCGCCAGGATCGTGAACCGCAGTTCTTCAGTGCCCGTTCGGGTCGTCGATCTGGATGATGTTTCCCTTCTGCCAAGCGTCTGCGCCGCCATCGATCGCCGGCGCCGGAATATCCGCACGACGCGCGCGTTTGTCTTCGCTGTCCACTCCCAGCCGGCTGTCGCGGGCAGCGACCATGGCCGGGTCCGCCTGGCCATCGGCGGTAAAGCCCATCATCAACTGCGGCATGCCGCGCGGCAGGTCCTTGTCCAGGTCGGTGTGCCAGGTGTGCCAGGTCTTGCCGTAGGTGTGGATGAGCTTCTCCATCAGCGCGTGTTCGGCCACCTCCGGGATGCCCGGCGCCACCAGCTGGCCGGATTTCACCTCATGCACGTGGCTGTGCCACAGCGCTTTCTCATGCTCGGGAAGACCGGCAAACAACTTCTGGCTGATGATGTATTCCACCCCCATCAATTTGGCATCTTTGACGTTCCCGTCGTAGATGGTGCACTGGATGACATCCTCGTTGAGGATTGAACAGTAGTGGTGGGCTTCCATCTGGACCTTCATCTGGCCGCTGTAGAAATGGAAACCGTCCAGGTAGGCGTTGATGGCGTCCACGGGCGGCCGATCCTGCAGCACCGCCGCGCCCGCCTCCAGCGCCTTGGTCTTGCCTGTTTCTTCCGCGCCCAGGGCGTCGACGTTGGATGGGGTGTTTCCGCCTCCACACGAAGACAGGAAAAGTGCGAGGGCGGCAGACGCGATGGAGCGGCGCATGATGACTCCTTGTTCAAACCCAGGTGGCGAGCGGAAGATCCGGCAGCCCAGTGGCTTATTAGTTCCTTCTTTTGCGGTTTTCCCGTGAAAGCTCCTTGCCGGCCCCTTCACGCGGCCGACCCAGGTTCTGCGCACCAATCAGGCACCCCCGTCCGGGCGTCAACCGGCTTCCTGTCCCAGAGCGCAGAGCTGGCGAACAAGCTTCCCGTGGGGCGTTCCCATGTCGACGGGGTGCGCCGGCAGCTTGGGATGCTCTAGCGCCGACACGGGAATTACCCTGCCAGCGAAGGGCGCCCGTCTTCACCTGTGACGGCCGGTAGATCCTTGTCCCAATAGGGCTCAGTGCCGATCCGTTCCACCAGCCAGTCCAGGAACACCCTGACTTTCGGCGCCAGTTCCCGGGCGCTGGGGTACACCGCCCACAACGCCTGCGTGGAAGTCAGCGGGTAGTCGGCCAGCACGGGCACCAGCGCCCCACTGCGCAGTTCATCCGCTGCGCACCAGGTGGCCATCAGGGCAATCCCAAGACCGGTGCATGCGGCGTCGCGCACTGCCCCGCCGTCGTTTATCCGCAATGCGGCGGCTACGCGCTTGCTTATGTTGGCGCCGTCCGGTGTGCCGAACGTCCAGAGATCGAGCGTGCCAACCACCAGGCACGCGTGCTGGTCCAAGGCATCGGGCGACCCGGGATGGCCATGTCGCGCCAGGTAGTCGGGCGAGGCCACCAGCACGCGTCGGTCCGGGGCGATACGCCGCGCCACGAACGAGGAATCCGCAAGTTCGGTGTAACGCACGGCCACATCGAATCCACCCTCCACCAGATCCACCATGCTGTCGGAGATGCGGAGGTCCGGGCGTACACTCGGGTAGCGCGCCATGAAATCCGCCAGCCCTGGAACGATGTGCATGCGGGCGAAGGATGCCGGGGCCGCGATCCGCAGTACCCCGCCCGGCGCAGCCTGCTCCCGGCGCAGCGACGCCCTCGCCGCCGCCGCTGCGTCCAGCAGGTGCTCTGCATGCGGTAGCAGAGCGAGGCCGTCTTCGGTCAGCATTGCCTGTCGTGTCGTGCGATGCACCAGGCGGGCGCCCAGGTGCTTCTCGAACGCGGCCAGCCTGGCGCTGGCTGCAGCGGGAGACAACGCGAGGTCGCGTGCGGCTGCGCTGATGCTGCCCAGCTGGGCGATGCGCACGAACAGGTTCAGGTCGTTGAAGTCCATCGCAGCATCGGGCCGGGAATGTGGTTGGCGGGTGGCCCATGATCCCCCAATGGAGCACCCACGTCACCGTGAAAGGTCCCGCACCACCAGTTTCAATCGATGCTTGAAACAGATTCAGCGCAGTGCTGGCTACCGGGCCGTGCCCCGCAACGCCAGCATATGGGTACCCCGACGCAGTCTGCGTCGACACCCGAAGGAACCCTGCTGATGAATGCAACAATGAATGCCGTGGTACTGGCCCGTTTTGGCGGCTGCGATGCCTTCGAGCTGCGTCGCGTGGCGGCGCCGGAGGTCGGCGCACGCCAGGTGCGGGTGCGCGTGCATGCGACCGCCCTCAACCCACTCGATTACCAGATCCGCCGCGGCGACTACGCCGCCTATGTGCCGTTGCCCGCGGTCATCGGCCACGACATTTCCGGCGTCATCGAAGAACTGGGGTCGGAGGTCACCGGATTCGAGGTGGGCGACGAGGTCTACTACACGCCGCGCATCTTCGGGGGCATGGGCTCGTATGCCGAACAGCACGTGGCCGATGTCGAGTTGATCGGCCGCAAGCCCCGCAACCTGAGTCATCTCGAGGCCGCCAGCCTGACCCTGGCCGGCGGAACGGTCTGGGAAGCATTCGTGACCCGTGCCCAGCTGGGTATCGGCGAAACCATCCTCATCCACGGCGGTGCCGGCGGTGTCGGTACGCTGGCCATCCAGGTCGCCAAGGCCATCGGGGCGCGGGTGATAACGACGGCGCGCAGCGACGATGCAACGTTCCTACGCTCGCTCGGTGCCGACGATGTGATCGACTACACAACCACCGACTACGTTGACGCCGTGATGGAGCTCACCGGCGGCAGCGGCGTGGACGTGGTCTTCGACACGATCGGTGGCGACACGCTGACCCGCAGCCCGCAGGTGCTTGCCGACTTCGGGCGTGTGGTCAGCCTGGTCGATATCTCCACCCCGCAGAACCTGGTGGACGCGTGGGGAAAGAACGCGGCCTACCATTTCGTGTTCACCCGGCAGAACCGCGGCAAGCTGGATGCGCTGACGCGGCTGGTGGAGCGGGGGCTGGTCAAGCCGGTGATCGGCGCAGTGCTCCCGCTGGCCCGGATGGGCGAGGCGCATGCGCTCCTGGAGGGCGGGAGCGCACGAGGGCTGCGTGGGAAGGTGGTAATCGACGTCGTGGGTCAGACCGTGTCGGTGCCCGCGTGATGGTGACCGAACTGGTGTTCCTCGCCATCGCCCCTTCCGCCGGCGCAGCCTTCGAGCAGGCTTTCGCGGGTGTTGCCGGCCTGCTCGATGCTGCGCCCGGTCACCTCGCGCATCGGCTGGTGCGGTCGCTGCACCCGCAAGACGCGTATCTGCTGGAGGTGCAGTGGCGCGACCTGGATGCGCATATCGGGGTTTTTGAGCGCAGTGCAGACCATGAGCGGTTCATGGCGGCGCTGCGGCCGTTCCTGGTGGGAGAGCCCATCGTTCTGCATGTCTAGCAGAACGGGAAGATGGTCATCGATGTGCCGGGTCAGTCCAGGAAAGTTTCGCCGCACCGCGGAAGCGGGCGATCTCGCCGTAGAGCGCGTCCCTGTCACCATGAATCAAGGCGCAGGATGTAGTACCCAAGGCCAACAGCAGTATGAAGACAGACGGGGACTACTGGAAGGCGGACGTTCCTTATGGGAAATTCCAAAGCGAAAGCTCATGGGTTTGCCTCGGCCGTCGCTCCCAATCGCTTCGCCCCGCCATATTGAACAACGCGTTCATCACGCTTTCACTGGACACCTCGGCTGTAAATGTTCCCGAGCGAAGGCTGACAGCTGGGGAGTAAGACGCCCCCCATGTTTCAGGATTCGTCGGGCCAAATATCCCTACGCTGGGAATTCCACTGAAATCCGCAACATGAAGAAAATAGGAATCTATGCCCAGGAAGAGATCGCTGCGGGCAACTATATCTGTCGCCGTATCGAGATCAACGCCATCACAGGTAAACACTGCACCATCTGGAAAACCGGCATCAAGATTGGTGTCGACAGGATCAACAACAATGACAACGTAGCCCGGGAGACGCGAGACGAACGCCGCGATGACCTCTCTAAAGCGCTCTATCGGCCACCTTTTTGAATCGTGTGTCCACGTGTGTACGCTGAGCAACTTTTTCCCGGCAGGAAGTTTTCCAAGGATGTAATCGGCGCATGCACGCGCTCCAGGCGACGCAGGATGCAGTGATAAGAACGAGGCAAGCTCAGATTCCGCCCTGAAGAACTTCGCCATCGAAAAGATCTTCGCGGCCATATCCCTCTTCGGGGAAGGATTGCGAGCAAGCACTCCGCTCTCGCTGCCGAGCGTGACGAATGGCTTGGGAGCAACTGCATGGCGAACGCTCTCCAGAAGTGGAGAGTGCCAAGGATTCAATGAAATGATCGCATCAAAGCTATCCCCGTAAGACAGCAACGACGACATTTCAAAGTCATGCGCCCCGTTCTCGCCATAAGAAAATGCAATTGGACACACGCACCTGAAATTCGCGTCCGGATAAAATCGCTCTGCAGCGAACGACACGCCCATGTAACCAAGACGCCCCTCGAACAACTTGGCCAAAGCCAAGACAGTAGGGCGTGTGAGTAAATGGTCACCCAGTGCGTTGGCAAAGAAGAGGATCGGCTTCTCGCACGTAATAACTTCCTGTTGGGCAGCGTTTCTGCTACTCAACTCGAGATCACTCGCTATCAAGCCAACTCACCCGGGCAGGTTGTCACCATCCACTGGCTGTTCTTCGTCATCACCCATCCAAAAACGACGCCATTCGGCGTCAATCGCATGTATTTCTCAGTCACTTGGAACACGTAGGTGTAACCATCTCTTTGACCGCACCATTGACTGGTCCTGATAGACCCTTCCTGAGGGGGTGCGTCATACATGATCGAAACGGTGTTAGGATTCCCCGAAAAAGAAGGAACCGAAATCTGCTCGATGAGCCCGTGTATTCCCGGGCGGTGAATTTCCTCTAAATACTGGATGCCGGCAGCGCTTGTCTCTATTGAATCCGACGCAGCCATTGCTTTGAAAGTTTTCGTAAGTCGATTCACAAAAGAGGCCCTGTCAACGTCTTTTGAAACCTGAACTACCGACGTCGTCGTCTGCCCGTTGGGTGCAACCGCAACGGCCGCTTGAGGAGCAAGGGCCAGAGCGGTGACTCCTATCAAGATCGAGTTTCCAATCATCTTAATCTTCATTCCGACTTTCCTTTGTCTAGAAGCGGGATCGCACCACGTACGCTATGCGTCTACATGCCAGATTGCAATAATCCCTCACCGCAATACACGTGACGGCGCTCACAGTATTGGGATCGGAAATCTCGACCCATTAATGGATCGGGAACGCCCCAGCGAGTGCATTGGCCTGGCGTGCCGACGGTGCCAGAAATGATGGCGCGGAGAACAACCCCCGATTCGCTGATGTCGTTAACTCCTGCCGCCGTTAACGCGCTGCCCTGCCAACGTGGCAGACCGCTGCAGCTGCACTTGCCGTTCGTGCCGAATCCGCAAATACGTCACCGCCGGGGGGTGTGGGGTTCCAACTCAAGGTGAAGGTCAGCTGCAGGGGTTGGTTTGGCTCCAGCCGGGTCGGGGCCAGGGTGAAGGCATCGGGTGGGCCGGTCTGCGGTTCGACACAGGTGGCGTGAGGGGCGGCGTCGTAGATGACCCAGTGATCGGTGTCCGCCCGCAGGCGCAAGCGTTGGCCTGCTGATTCCAGTGTCACTTCGTGGTGCTGCAGGAAGCAGTCGTCCCATGGGCCCGGCGTGGGGGCAACCAACGGTAGCGTCGCGATGCCCTCCCCGTCCTGTGGGTACATGGCGTCGGGGGTGAACAGCAGCCGGTCCGGCTTGCGGAACCAGGGGTGCCAGCCGAGCACGGTGGGCATGGCCTGCTGGCCGGCCTGCACGGCAAGGTGGAGTTGCAGCTGACCGGGCGTCAGCTGGACACGCTGCGTTGCGACGCCGCCGAACGGCCAGGTTTCATCTTCGGGAAGTGCCAGCGACAAGGAGGCGGAGTCCGCAGCGAGGGCATCGATTTCCCACCGCCGGGTAAACCCCAGCCCGTGAATCGCATGCCCACCAAAGTTGGTCGGAAGTGCGTACGGCGTGCCGTCGAATGCGAATCGCCCATGCCGGATGCGTCCGGCCCACGGCACCATCGGGTAACACCCCCAGGCAATCGCCGCGGAATCGCCGTCGTCCACGCCGACCAGCCAGTCAACGCCGTCGTAGCGGATCTGCGCGATGCGCCCACCCGCCTCCGGCGCCAAGGCGACCTCGAGCGCGCCGGCTCGCAGCCAATACAGGCGACCCGCAGGCAGCGGGGCGAGCGCGTCGTCCTTCGGCGAGGTGGCTTCAGGCGCCATAGGGATCGATCGTCTTGATCCTGCCGTCCGCGTCCATCTGCAGCGGCGTGCACTTCACCGAGCGCAGGTGGGTGACGCCGCCGGACAGCAGTGCGTCGTGATAGAACAGGTACCACTGCCCGTCGACCTGGCAGATGGAATGGTGCGTGGTCCAGCCGACCACCGGTTTGAGGATCACGCCGGCATAGGTGAACGGCCCATACGGGTTGTCCCCGATGGCGTAGCACAGCAGGTGCGTGTTGCCGGTGGAGTACGACAGGTAATAGCGGCCCTGCCAGGCGTGCAGCCACGCCCCCTCGAAGAAGCGGCGCTCGTGGTCATCGGCACGCAGCGGTTGCCCGCGTTCGTCCAGGATCACTACTTCGCGCAGGGGCTCGGCCAGCCGGGTCATGCCGGCCTGCAGCCGACCCACGCGCGGCCCCAATGCAGGCGCGTCGCCGACCGGCTCTGCGTGCGATGCGTCGTAGCGGTTGTCGCGGTACTTCTGCAGCTGGCCGCCCCAGATCCCACCGAGGTACAGGTAATGGCTGCCGTCAGTGTCCTCGAACACGGCCGGGTCGATCGAGTAGGTTCCGGGCATCGCCCTGGGCTCGGCGGTGAACGGTCCTTCCGGACGGTCTGCCACGGCCACGCCGATGCGGAAGATGCCTTCGGCGTCCTTTGCCGGGAAATACAGGTAGTACCGTCCGTCACGGCAGGCGGCGTCCGGCGCCCACATCTGCTTCTCCGCCCAGGGTACGTCGCGTACATGCAGGGCCACGCCGCAGTCGGTGGCCTCCCCTTGCGGCGAGTCCATCCGCAGCACGTGGTAGTCCTCCATCCCGAAGTGCCCGCCGTCATCGTCGAACGGGGTTCCGGCGTCGATGTCGTGCGAGGGATAGATGTACAGGCGACCTTCGAACACGTGCGCGGAAGGATCGGCGGTGTAGATGTGGCTCACCAGCGGCTGCGAGATGGCCCGTGCAGCCAACTGTTGCAGGTCGGTGCCGTTGCGACGCTGCAGCAGGTCGTGCTCGATGCGGTTTTCCATGCGTTTGTCGATCCGATAGAGGAACAGCAGCGCGACTGCGACCAGGAACGGGATCGAGCAGTACACGCTGACGGTAAGGCGGATGCCGTCGACCACGGCATCGGGTTGCTCGGCGGCGCCGGTCTGGTAGCCGTAGTGAGCCAGGATGGCGGCCACCAGCGCGCCGCCGACACTGAGCCCGATTTTCAGGCCGCACAGCATGGCCGAGAAGATGATCGCGGTGGCGCGCCGATGGTTCTTCCATTCGGAATAGTCGGCCACGTCGGCGATCATCGCCCACAGCAGCGGAATGGTGATGCCGTAGAAGAACCCGTGCAGCATGAACGAGGCGAATGCCACGGCCACGGCAGTCGGTGGGAACAGGTAGAACACCAGCAGGAAGACGGTGCACAGCAGCAGCGCCGCGCCGAACACATCGCGCTTGCCGAAGCGGTCGGCCAGTCGGCGGGAAACGCCGATGCCCAGGATCATGCACAGGATGCCGCAGGCGTTGAACAGACTGAAGGCCGAGGTGGCCGGGTCCTCTGGCCAGGTGAAGCCGGCCAGGCCCCAGCTGCTGAGCGTTGCGTTGAGGCCGCCGATGAAGCGGTTGAAGCCGGAGCTTTCGAGGAAGCCGGCCAGCGCCGGCTCGCTCATGTAGTACTGGAAGTAATAAATGTAGGTGCCGCCCTTCAGCGCCAGATTGACGAACACCAGTACGGTCAGCGCCAGCATCACCTGCCACGGGCGGTTGTGCAGCAGGTCCTTGAGGTCCTGCAGGACGCCGCCGGTCTGTTCCTTGGCCGGTACCACGCGCTCACGCGTGGTGGCGAAGGTGATCAGGAAGAACACCGTTCCCACCACGGCGAAGACGGTCATCACCCGTTCGAAGCCCACCACGCGGTCGCCGTCGCCCAGGATCAGCACCAGCGGCAACAGCAGCACCTGGATGATGAACTGCGCGATCATCACCGCCACGAACCGGTAGGCGGACAGGCTGTTGCGCTGGGCCATGCTGCCGGTGAGCACGCCGCTCAGGGCGGAGTACGGCAGGTTGTTGGCCGCATACACCAGCATCAGCAGGCCATAGGTGGCCACGGCATAGACCACCTTGCCGCGCTCACCGAAATCCGGCGTGCTGAAGGCCAGCAGCGAGAGCACGCCGAACGGCACCGCCGTCCACAGGATCCACGGGCGGAACCGGCCCCAGCGGGTAGCGGTGCGATCGGCAAGGATACCGATCAACGGGGTGAACACGAACGCGCCGAGCAGCCCGATCACGAAAATAAGCGTTGCCGCGGTCGCCGGCGGGAGCCGGTACACATCGGTGTAGAAGAACGCCAGATAGGTGACAAGGGTCTGGAAGATCAGGTTCGCCGCAAGGTCGCCCAGGCTGTAGCCGAGCTTTTCCCGCACCGACAAGGTGTGATCAGTCACGTTTCGCCTCCACGGTGAAGCGCTTGAGCACACGGGCGTCGGCACTGGAGCCGCCCAGCCGCACTTCGTACTCGCCGGGTGGCACGACATACGCGCTGCGCGTTTCGTCGTACTGGCGCAGCGCCTGCGCGTCCAGCTCGAAGTCCACCGTGCGCTGCTCGCCGGCGACCAGGTGCACGCGCTGGAAACCGCGCAGCGCCTGCACTGCGTCGCCGGGCCCGGCCGCAACCCGCCGCACGTACAGCTGCACCACTTCATCGCCGTCACGCTTGCCGGCGTTGGCAACCTTCACCGACACCTTCAAACGGCCATCGTCTGCGATGCGCGAGGCGTCCAGACGCAGCTTGCCGTAGTCGAACCGGGTGTAGGACAGCCCGTGCCCGAACGGGTACAACGGAGTGCCGCGGAAGTAGCGGTAGGTGCGCCCCTCCATGCTGTAGTCGTCGAAGGCCGGCATTGCCTGGTCGGCGGTGTAGAAGGTAACCGGCAGGCGTCCGCCCGGATTGATGTCGCCGAACAACGCTTCGCCCACGGCGGTACCGCCGCGCTGCCCCGGATACCAGCCCATCAGGATCGCGGACAGGTTGGCCTGGGCCCATTCCACGGCCATGGCCGAGCCGCCGGTGAGCACCATCACCACCGGCTTGCCGGTGGCGTGCAGCGCTTCCAGCAGCGCCCGCTGCGTGGCCGGCAGGCGCAGGTCGGTACGGTCGCCGCCGGCAAAGCCGGGGTAGTTGACCTTCATCTCCTCGCCTTCGACGTCGCCGGTCAGGCCGCCGACAAACACCACCACGTCGGCGCTGCGCGCCGTGTCCAGCGCCTCCTCGAAGGGCGGCTTGGCCCCGGGCATGCGCCAGCCCAGGCGCACGCCGGCATCGCGCTCGGCATCGTAGTACTCCAGGCGCAGGTCGTAGGCCTGGCCGGCCTGCAGGTCCAGCTCCACGCCGCCGCTCTGCATGCGATCGCTGTCGGCCCAGTGCTCCAGCACGCGCATGCCGTCCACGTACAGACGGAAGCCGTCGTCGGCGGCGGCTTCGATCCGATAGCGGCCCGACACCGGTGGCAGCAGCTGGCCGGTCCAGCGGATGCTGAAGTGATCGTTGGGCACCCCCTGCCCCGGTCCTGCTTCGCCCCGCGCCATCAGGTTGTCCGTGGGCGAGCCGCGGTCCCAGCGGAAGCCGATCTGCGCGTCGGTGCGCACCAGCGCCGGCTTGCCGGACAAGTCGGCGCTGCGGAAGTATTCACCGCGCAGGCCGCGCTCCGGCGAGTCGGCCGACGGGCGCAGGTAGGCCGCTTCGATCAGCGGGGTGGCGTCGGGATCGTCGCGGCCTTCGACCAGGTCCACGCCGCGCGCGTAGCGCACCTCCACGCCCCTGGCGGCGTCCCGGATGCCCTGCAGGATCGTCACCGGCGCCGCCGGGGTGCCGAAGTAGTTGCCGAGCAGGGCCATCGTATCGTCCGCGGTCGGCCCGACCACGGCGATGCGCTTGAGCGTGCGCGGCAGCGGCAGCACGCCGTCGTTCTTCAGCAGCACCAGCGATTCGCGCGCCGCCTGCAGGGCCAGCGCATCGTGCGCCGGGGCCTGGTTCACCTCCGGCGGAATGCGTGCCCAGCGCACCTGCTCAGGCGGATCGAACATGCCCAGCCGCATCCGCGCGGTGAACAGGCGGGTCACCGCATCGTCGATCTCGGCTTCGCTGATCAGCCCCTGCTTCACTGCCGCCGGCAGCGTCGCGTATTCCTGGCCGCATTCGAGTTCGGTGCCGTTCTTGACCGCCAGCGCGGCGGCGGCTTCGCGGGTGGGCACGATCTTGTGATGTTTCCAGATGTCGACGATGGCCCAGCAGTCGGAGACCACGTAACCCTTGAAGCCCCAGTCGCGGCGCAGCACGTCGCGCAGCAGGAAGTGGCTGGCGCTGGCCGATTCGCCGTAGACCCGGTTGTAGGCGCCCATCACCGCATCCACCTGCCCTTCCTTCACCAGCGCCTCGAAGGCCGGCAGGTAGGTGTCGTACAGGTCGCGCCTGCTGGGCTGGGCGTCGAAGTGGTGGCGGTCGGCCTCGGGCCCGCTGTGCACGGCCAGATGTTTGGCGGTGGCATCCAGCTTGCGATATTTCGGATCGTCGCCCTGCAGGCCATGGACGAAGGCAATGCCCATGCGCGCGGTCAGGTACGGGTCTTCGCCGTAGGTTTCCTGGCCCCTGCCCCAGCGTGGATCGCGGAAGATGTTGATGTTCGGCGACCAGAAGGTCAGCCCCTGGTAGCGGCCATGCGCGCCTTCGCGCACGAACTGGTGGTGCTTGGCGCGCGCCTCGTCGCTGATGGTGGTCGCCACCTGCCCCATCAGCGGCACGTCGAAGGTGGCGGCCAGGCCGATCGCCTGCGGAAACACGGTGGCCTGCCCTGCCCGCGCCACGCCGTGCAGGCCTTCGTTCCACCAGTCGTAGGGCGGCACGCCCAAGCGCTCGATGGCCGGGGCGGCGTTCTGCATCTGCGCGGCCTTCTCCTCCAGCGTCATCTGCGCGACCAGCGCAGCGGCGCGGGTTTCAAAGCTGGCCGAAGTGTCGAGCCAGGGCGCTGGTTCGGCAGCGTGGCCTGCGGGCGACAGTGCGATGGCGGCGCACAGCGCCAGCGTGTGGAACATGGGCCTGCGCGTCATCATTTGCTCCTCAGTGCACGCTCATCGCGCGCGAATGGTCCCAGCAGTGCGCCGACGAAGCCGCCTGCGCGATCCGTACTCAACACCGTTCCGTCCACGTCGTCGGCCAGCGTCTGCCAGCCCCGCCCGTCGCCGGTGTCGAAGGCGAACGCATAGCGGCCTTCGTCACCGCGTATCCTCAGCTGCAGCGACGCCGCTGCCTCCATTTCCCGGGTTGCCAACGTGCGGGTTACGCCCTTGCCGTCGCGCCCTTCGAGGAAGACCGCCATGCGGTCGCCGTCGAGACTGCGGACGCCCAGGAAATACCAGTACGCCTCGCTCTGGAACGCGGCCAGCCCTGCGGCCACGCCGGCCTGCGGACGCGTCATCTCCGTATTGGCGTCAAAGCGCAGATGTTGCTGGCGCCGGCCGAGGAACGCGGGATTCTTCAGCGTGTCCAGGTCCTCCGCCAGCGGATGCACGGCCAGGCTGCCCGGCCGCGCACGCAGGTCTGCCCACGGCTGTTTGGGAACGCGCACGCGCAGCCACCCGTTGCCCAGCGTTGGCGCGGAGAAGTCGTCGCGGTCGACGAAGTTGCCGGTAAACGGTGCCTGCGACGCCTCGCCCTGCATCCACGACGGTGCCTTGACCGCATACGGGATGACCTGGCCCGCCGGCAGGATCACTGGCCAGCCATCGCGCCACTCGACCGGCAGCAGGAAGGTCTCGCGCCCGGTGTTGTAGTGACGCGTCGCGTAGTTGCGGCTGGCCAGGAACACCGCCCACCAGGAACCGTCCGGGCCTTCCACCAGGTCGGCATGCCCGGCATTGGTGACCGGCAGCGGGCGGTCGTCCGGCAGGTCGCGCTGGGTCAGGATGGGATTGCCCGGATACGGCACGTACGGTCCCCAGACGTCGCGGCTGCGCAGGACCACCTGCGAATGCTGCGGACCGGTGCCGCCTTCCGCGTCGGACAGGTAATACCAGCCATCGCGCCGGTACAGGTGCGGGCCTTCGATCCAGATTGGCTTCTTCGCAGGTTCCACCCCACCGTCGATCAGCACCCTGCGCGGACCGACGGGGGTGAAGCGGTCCAGGTCGATCTGCTGCATCCAGATCGCACGGTGGCCCTCATAGCGGGGTGTGCCGGGCGGTGCATCGTTGTTGAGCAGGTACACGCGGCCGTCGTCATCGAAGAAGAGTGACGGGTCGATGCCCTCGATCCCGGGCAGCCAGTGCGGGTCGGACCACGGACCGGCCGGGTCGCGCGCGGTGGCGATGAAGTTGCCGCCGCTGTCTACCGCCGTGGTGACCACGTAGAACAGCCCGTCGTGGAACGAAATAGCGGGCGCGAAGATGCCGCGCGACACGCCCAGGCCGTCGAAATCCAGCTGCGAGGGGCGGTCGATGACGTTGCCGATCTGCTTCCAGTGCACCAGGTCCATGCTTTCGAACACCGGGATGCCCGGGAAGTAGGTAAAGCTGGAATTGACCAGGTAGTAGCGGCCGTTCGCGTGGACGATGCTGGGGTCGGCGTGGAAACCGGCAAGGATCGGATTGCGGTAGTGACCGGCGGGCAACGGCGCTTTAAACGCCTGGTCGCGGCCGCTGTATTCGAACCAGTCGAAGTAGACCGGCGGCGCCTCGGCCGCCCTGGCCTGGATCGCGACCGTCAGCAACAGCAGCATGGCAAGCAAAACGCGCATCAGGGCCTCCCTGCTTCTTCCAGAGGTAGTTCGAACGGCCCCGCCGGCAGGCCGCTGCTGTCGCCAAGCGTGCAGACCGGGCCATCGGCCCAGCAGTAGCGCACGCGTGCGCTGCCGTGGTGCGGACTGCTGTCCGGCGCCACGCCGTCGGATCGCAACACGACATCGTCCCCGTCCAACACGGCGTCCGCATACCGGCATTGCCGCACGTCGGCATCGCACAGCTCGAATCCGATCGGTCCCTTCGCGCCGGTGGTGGCCAGGCGCCCGGTGACGTCGTCGAAGCGGATCCTCAGCCCGTCCGGGGTGCGCGACACGTTGCGCGGCACCGGGCCGGATGCGGCGCCTGCGCGCTCTGCGTAAACCACATGGCGCGACAACGTTGCCAGTCGTCGGCCGAGTTCCTGCTTGTTGGGCGGATGGATGTCGTAGGCGTCGCCGATGTCGATGGTGACCGCCAGGCCGCTGTGCGGATCGTCCGCCGCGACCTGCCGTTGCGCCTCGCGCACCTGTGCCCAGCCGCTCTCGACAGGCGATGCGGGCGGCCGTCCGTAGCCGGCCAACTGCACGATCAGCAGTGGCAGGTCGGTGCCGAACCGCGTGCGCCAATCCGCGCGCAGGCCGCGCAGTCGGTCGGCGTAGGCAGCACCGTCGCCGGTGTTGGACTCGCCCTGGTACCACAGGATGCCGCGCAGGCCGAACGTGCCCAATGGCGAGATCATGCCGTTGTACAGCGTGGACAGGCCGGTGGCCGCCTGCCACGGCGCGGGCGGCGGTGCCTGCGCGCCGGGCGCCATCCGGTACTGCCAGGGGGCGTCCAGGACCACGCGGGTGCCATCGTCCAGGCGCACGGCGTGGGCGCTCGCCGGACCCGCCAGCCCGCCGTCGCCGTACGTGTCGAGCACGTTGATCACCACCTGGTTGGTGCCCGCCTTCAATGCACCGGCAGGAAGCCGGTACCGGCGTGCTTCGCCGGGGGCGTACTGACTGCCCACCGCGACGCCATTCACCCAGGTCACGTCGGTCTCGTCCACCGGCCCGAGTTCCAGCGTGGCCGGTTGTGCTGCCTGCGCGGCGGTCAGCGTGACCTGGCTGCGGTACCAGACCATCCCGTTGTAGCTGGACAGCGCCGGCACGCCCCAGCGCTCCCATGCGCCCAGCGGGGCCGGTGCCGCGTGCCACCCGGTGTGGCTGGCGTCGGGCTGCCAGGGCACATCGCCGGGCGTGGCACCCTCGCGCTGCGTCCACCACTGCTGCCAGATCTGGCCCCAGCGTGCGTTCGCCGCGGCGGGATCATGGGCATGCAGGGCGAGGACATCCAGCGCCTCGTCCATGCCGCCCTGCGCGCGCAGGGCATCGGCGCTGCTCCAGGCCTCTATCCGCGAGCCGCCCCACGCCGACTGGATGAGGCCCATCGGCACGTTGACGGTCTTTCTAAGCTCGCGCGCGAAGTAAAAACAGGCGGCGGAGAAGTCGCGCACGCTGTCCGGTGATGCGGCTTGCCATGAAACGGGGCCGGCGAAGCCTTGTTGAGGCGTGACCGCCGCGGCCTTGGGCACGGTGAACAAACGGATGTCCGGGTGCGTGGCCGAGCTGATCTCGCTGTCCGCGTCGAGCGCGCGCCGCACCGGAAGCTCCATGTTCGATTGGCCGGAACACAGCCACACGTCGCCGATCAGCAGGTCGCGCGCGACCTGGGTGACCTGGCCTGCGCGCACGGTGAGTGAATAAGGCCCTCCCGCAGCGGTGGCGGGAAGCGTGGCACGCCAGTGCCCGTCGGCCGCTGCGCGAGCGGTGACGGTGTGGCCAGCGAAGGTGACGGCTACCGCCGCGCCCGGATCGGCATCGCCCCAGACCGGTAGCGGCTGGTCGCGCTGCAGTACGGCGTGGTCCTGGAACAGCGGGTGCAGGAGTGTCTTCGCCGACTCCTGGGCCAGTGATGGCGTGACCATTCCCAGAAACACGGCGGCCACTGCCCAGCGTGAGCTTTTCATCGCCCGTCTCCTGGTGCGGAAGGGAACTGCAGTGCCTCGTAGTACGCCAGCGGGTGCGGCGGTGCGGGTTCGCCCGGGGGCAAGGGCCGGCCGCTGATCGATTGGAAGTAGGCGATGCTGGCGTCGCGCCACCATTGGGCTTCGCGTAGTTGGATCTGGAGGTAGGCGGCTACCTGCGCGTGTCGTTGCGGGTCGATGCTGCCGGTCAGCGGGGCAGAGCCCCGCTCTACGGGTGACCGTTCCGTTGCGAGTGCGGGTTCCGTTACGGGTGCGGGTTCCGTTGCGGATGCCGGTGCGTCCGCGTTGGCGGGCGGCGGTGCGAGGGTGGCCCAGGTGGCCTGCATGGCCTTGACCTGGCGGACGCCCAGGGAATAGCGGCTGACCAGTTCATCCCACAGGGTGCGCCCGGACGGCATGCGGTGGTCCCAGGGGACATGGTGGAACCACAGCAGCAGGGGTTCTGGAACCTTCGCGACGTCGGCATAGGTGGCGGCCACGTCCGGGGAATATTGGGCGACGGCGTTGCTGCCGCTTGCGGTGCGGTCGAAGCCGATGCCATCACGGTCGGCGCGGTGGTAGTACACCGAGGTCCAGTCCGCACGCGGACCACCGTCCACCCAGGGGCCGGGGCCGTAATGGTGGCCGCGCGCCATCAGGTGGTGCAGGCCGAGCGGGGTCATGTAGTTCACCGCCGCCTCGCGCGAACCCATCATCATGCCGACGATGGGCTGCACCACGGCCGGGTCCGGCGAGAACGTCATCGCCGCCCAGTCCGCTGCGATATCGCGCGCCGACGCCTGCGGATTCCAGGCCAGGCGCCCGAAGGCGTACCAGTTGGCCTGGTCGAAGTGCGAGCCGGTCCAGGTGCGATCGCTGCCGATGTTGGCCACCCCGGCGATGCCGGCCAGGGTCTCGGCGACGGTCGGTCCCGCACCGTGCCGGCGGGTGTCGGCGCGCAGCACTTCCTCGAACAACGGCCCCAGGTACACCAGGTGCGTGGCGAAGCCGAGGTACTCCTTGGTGAGCTGGAATTCCAGCATCAGCGGGGTGCGCGGCATCGCCCCGAACAGTGGGTGGAAGGGTTCGCGTGGCTGGAAATCGATCGGCCCGTTCTTGACCTGCACGATCACGTTCGGATGAAACGCGCCGTCCAGTCCGGCGAACTCGGTATACGCCTGGGTGGCGCGGTCGGCAGGCACGTCGTGGGCATATACGAAGGCCCGCCACATCACCACGCCGCCGTGCGGCGCCAGCGCGTCGGCCAGCAGGTTGGCGCCGTCGGCATGCGAGCGCCCGTAATCCTGCGGTCCCGGCTGTCCTTCCGAGTTTGCCTTGACCAGGAAGCCGCCGAAATCGGGAATACGGGCGTAGATGTCGGCAACCCTGTCGCGCCACCAGCGTTGCACCGCCGGATCCAGCGGATCCGCGGTCTTCAAGCCACCCAGCTCGATCGGGGCACTGAAGCGCGCGCTCAGGAAAACGCGGATGCCATAGGGACGAAACACCTCCGCCAGCGCCGCCGTTTTCTCGATGTACGCAGGCGCAAGGCTCCAGGCGCTGGCGTTGACGTTGTTGAGCACGGTGCCATTGATGCCCAGCGAGGCGTTGGCACGCGCGTAATCGGTGTAACGCGGGTCTTTCCATTCCGGCAGGCTCTGCCAGTCCCACAGCGAGCGACCCGCGTAGCCGCGTTCGACATGGCCGTCCAGGTTGTCCCAATGGTCGAGTACCCGCAGCGGCACGGGCGGTGATTCATGCACGTCCAGCCTGTCCAGCGCGGCCCCGGTCTGGAGCAGGCGCAGAAGGTGGAACACGCCGTAGAGGACGCCGATGTCGCGCTGCCCTGCCACCACCAGCACGCTGCGTCCGTCGTGCTGCACGCGCTTCAGCACATAGCCATCCTGCCCCAGCGCATCGATCTCGCCGTGCAGCGCTGCGATTACGTTGGACGACCGCGGTGTACCCAGGATCACGGAATACCGGCTTGCATCGGCATGCATCCGCGGCGACTTGCCCAGCAGACCGGCCAGCCCGCGCTCCAGTTCCGCGCGCGCAGCGCGCTGCGTCGGCGTCGCGTCGGGCGCGACGATATCGCTCAACTGCGCGCGGTACGTGGCGGCCAGCACGGGCTCGACCGGTACATAGCGCATCCACAGCGAATGACCGTCTTCGGCGCGTGCGCTGCCTACAAAAAGCAGCAAGGCGATGACAGCGCTCGACATCCAATGACACCGTTCGACAGCGGCACGATGCGGCGTTTTCGGCAGTAAACCGGGTAAGCTGGAGACGTGCCCTGGTCGCTGCATCATCTCCCCTGCCCGCCGCACGGTAGCGTTGCGAAAACGAAAGGAAACGCGTATTGGACAAGCCGAAGAAATCGGTCCGCCGCAAAACCAGTGGCGTGACGATCGACGAGGTGGCGGCGCTGGCAGGCGTTTCACCGATGACCGTGTCGCGGGCAGTCAACCAGGGCAATGTGCGCGAAGAGACCCGCGACCGCGTGATGCGCGCGGTGCGCAAGCTGGGCTACACGCCCAATGTCGCGGCCAGTGCGCTGGCCGCCGCGCAGCACACCCGCATCGCGCTGATCTATGCCAACCCCAGCGGTGCGTACCTGAGTGAGCTGCTGGTAGGCCTGCTGCGCGTGGCGTCCAACGCACCGGTGCAGCTGACCATCGACTACTGGGAAAACATGGATGCCGAGGCCGAGCGCAAGGCCGCGCGCAGCCTGGCCAGCCGGGTCGATGGCGTGATCCTGCCACCGCCCCTGTGCGAATCCGCGGCCGCCGTCGGCGAGCTGGTGAAGGCGCGCATCCCGGTGGTGGCGATCGCGTCCGGTCGCCAGGGGGACGGTATTTCCTGCGTGCGCATCGACGACTTCCACGCCGGAAAAGAAATGGCCGAGCACCTGATACAGCACGGGCACACGCGCATCGGCTTCATCTGTGGTCGCGATGACCTCAGCGCCAGCGCACGCCGTTACGACGGCTTTGTCGTCGCGCTGCAGGAGGCGGGCCTGGAGGTGGACCCCGAACTGGTCCAGCGTGGCAACTACACCTACCGCTCCGGCCTGGGCGCGGCGGAGCTGCTGCTCGCGCACGCGCGGCCGCCGACCGCCATCTTCGCCAGCAACGACGACATGGGCGCTGCCGCCATTTCGGTCGCGCACCGGCGGGGACTGGATGTGCCGCGCGACCTTTCGGTAGTCGGCTTCGATGACACCTCGGCCGCCACCACGGTGTGGCCGGAACTGAGCACCATCCACCAGCCGATTGCGGCGATGGCCGATGCGGCCATCGATATCCTGCTGCGTACCATCCGCCACCGCAACGACGAAGCGCGCCCGTTGACCGACCACGTGCTGCCGCACCGGCTGGTGATGCGCGACTCGGTGGCGCGCCCGCCCAAGGGTCGGTAGGGCGCGCCGCAGCGTCATGCGCCGGCGCCCGCGCAGGCGACGGTGACGTCCGCTTCGTTCAAAGCGCCCAGCGCGACGCGCGACATCGAGACGGTCATGGCCGACGCGGTCACCAGCGACCACGGGCGATCCAGCGTGCCCACCTGCGCGCCGGCACCGGCCAGGCACTTCAAGGGCACGCCTACGCGCGTCCACTGCCCCACCGGCAGCTTCGCCAAGGTCGGGCCGATCGCCACCCGCGCCGTGCAGCCGGTGCCACAGCCCACCGCCAGCCAGGCATCGCCTTTGGGTGCGGCGTCCACGCGCAGCGTGGTGACCAGCATCAGATCGCCGTTGCTCTCGCGCTGCAGGTCCAGGGCGGTGTGCGATTGCAGGGCGGCAACCGCCTCACCCGTGCCCGACCAGGCAAACCGACGGCCGTCTTCCTGCACCAGGTGGTCCACCCCGGTGACCTTGAGCAGGTCGCCTTCCAGGCCCTCCGGCACCTTGGTGACGGTCACGCCCTGCCCGGTGGCGGTTTCCAGCCGCAGCGCCATGCCGGCGCCGGCGTCGCCGCGTGCAAAGAACACGCCGGCCGCGCCCTCGTTACCGGTCACCCCCGAGACTTCAGGGAGCGCGGCCAGGTCGCCCTTGTCGGCGTAGGTCAGGCCATGGCCGAACGCGAACTGCGGGTCGTAGTCCTTCTGCCCCACGTTGTTGGCGTACTGCACCGCGGTGCGCGGCCAGCTGAAGCTCAGTTTGCCCTTGAAGTCGTTCTGCACGGCACCGTCCGGCCTGCGCAGCAGCACGTCGGCCACGCCTGCACCTTCCGAGCCCGGCAGCCATGCGGCAACGAAGGCATCGGCAGCGTTGATCTCCCGGTTGACCCACAGCGGGCGACCGCTCAGGAAGACCGCGACCACCGGAATGCCTTCTGCCTTGAGTTTCCTGATCAGCGCAAGGTCGGTCTCGTCGCCCGGCTTGTACGCCAGTGTTGCCAGGTCGCCCTGGAACTCGGCATACGGGTTCTCGCCAAACACCACCACGGCGACGTCAGGCTTGGCCTTCCAGGCGCCATCCACTGCGAACTCGGCCTGGCCCCCCGCCGCCCTGACCTGCTGGGCGATGCCCTCGAAAATCGTGTCCGCGTTCGGGAAGTCCTTGCGGGTGGTGCCCGTGCCCTGCCAGTTCAGGGTCCAGCCACCGGCCTGCTTGCCGACATCGTTGGCGCCGTCACCGGCGACCAGGATGCGCTGCTTCGGCGCCAGCGGCAGTACCCCACCCTGGTTCTTCAGCAGCACCAGTGATTCGCGCACGGCCTGGCGGGCCACGTCGCGATGTTCCGGCGCGCCGATCAGGGCGAACTGGCCACCCACCGCACGCGCGGACGGCTTGCCGGCCTCGAACAGGCCCAGCCGCATCTTCACCTTGAGGATCCGGCGCACGGCGTCATCCAAGCGTTCCTGCGAAATCGTGCCGGCCTTCACCGCAGCCAGCGTGGTTTCGTACATGCCCTTCCAGCTGTCCGAGGCCATCGGCATGTCCAGCCCGGCATTGATGGTCGCCGGGCAGTCGGTGGTGGTGCAGCCCTTGACCTGGCCGTGGCCGTTCCAGTCGCCGACCACGAAGCCGCCGAAGTTCATCCGGCCCTTCAGTGCATCGGTCAGGTACGGCTTGTTGCCATGCATCTTCTCGCCGTTGACGCTGTTGAATGAGGCCATCACGGTCTGCGCGCCGGCGGCGATCGCCGGCGGGTAGCCGGCGGCATGGATGCGGACCAGTTCGGCTTCGCTGATTTTCGTGTCGCCCTGGTCCTTGCCGTCGGTGGTGCCGCCGTCGCCGAGGAAGTGCTTCACCGAGGCGATGACATGGCGTCCGTCGAGGAATTCCGGCGAACCGACCTTGCCCTGCAATCCTTCGACCACCTTGCCGGCGTAGCTCGCTACGACCTCGGGCGATTCGGAGTAGCCCTCATAGGTACGTCCCCAGCGGTCGTCCTGCGGCACCGCCACGGTGGGCGCGAACGCCCATTCCATGCCGGTGGCCCGGGTTTCCAGCGCGGTGATCTCGCCGATGCGGCGCACCAGCTCCGGATTGCGCGCCGCGCCCAGCCCGATGTTGTGCGGGAACAGGGTGGCGCCGACGATGTTGCTCTGCCCGTGCACCGCATCGATGCCAAACAACACCGGGATCGCCTTGCCGCCCTGCGCGGTATCCATCGAGGCCGCGTAGAAGGCATCGGCCAACGCCAGCCACTCCGCGGGCGAGGCGTCGTAGCGGCCGCCGGGGTCGGAGTTGCCGCCGGCCAGGATCGACCCCAGCCGATACTTCCGCACGTCCTCGGGGGTGGTGCTGGCGATGTCGCCCTGGATCAGCTGGCCCACCTTCTCCTCCACCGTCATGCCCGCCATCAGCTCGGTGATGCGCTTTTCCAAGGCGGGGTCTTCGGCCAGCGGCCAGCTCACCGACGGCCACGGGGTGGCCTCGGCAGTCGCTGCGGGCGCCGCCGTGGCGGCGACCTTGTCGTCGCCTTTGCAGGCAACCAGCGCCAGGACGACCGCGACCATCAGGACGGGGGTACGACGCGGGAGGGTGTGGTGGGTCATGGCGCTCTTCCTTGTTGCCGCGATCAGCGCAGCAGGTAGGTGTTGATCAGGTTTTCGTAGCGTTCCTGCTTGCCGCTGATCTGCTTGGGCTCACCGCCCTTCGCCCCCAGTGCGGCCAGGTCCGCCAGGCTGAGCTTGCCATGTTCGAAGTCCTTGCCGGCGCCGCTGTCGAAGCTCGCGTAGCGCTCGGCGCGCCACTGCTCCCACGGCGAGTCGTTGAGCAGGCCATGGGCCACTTCCAGGCCGCGGGCAAAGGCGTCCATCCCGCCGATATGGGCAACGAACAGATCTTCCATGTCGGTCGACTCGCGCCGCACCTTGGCGTCGAAGTTCAGGCCGCCTTCCAGCCCGCCCTGGCGCAGCACCACCAGCATCGCGCCGACGGTGTCGTACAGGTCGGTCGGGAACTGGTCGGTGTCCCAGCCGTTCTGCGCATTGCCGCGGTTGGCGTCGATGCTGCCCAGCAGGCCGTGGTCCGAGGCGACCTGCAGGTCGTGCTCGAAGGTGTGGCCGGACAGCGTGGCGTGGTTGGCTTCGATGTTGAGCTTGAAGTCCTTGTGCAGCCCGTGTTCCTTCAGGAAACCGGCCACGGTGGCGCTGTCGAAATCATACTGGTGCTTCATCGGCTCCATCGGCTTGGGCTCGATCAGGAAGTTGCCCTTCAGGCCGATGCTGCGACCGTAGTCGCGCGCCATGGTCAGGAAGCGAGCGAAGTGGTCGACCTCGCGCTTCATCTGCGTGTTCACCAGCGAGGCATAGCCTTCGCGGCCACCCCAGAACACGTAATGTTCGCCGCCCAGCTCCACCGTGGCTTCCAGCGCCGCCTTCACCTGTACCGCCGCACGTGCCACTACGGCGAAGTCCGGGTTGGTCGAGGCACCGTTCATGTAGCGCGGGTGCGAGAACAGGTTCGCGGTGCCCCACAGCAGCTTCATCCCGGTGGCGTCCTGGCGCTCCTTGGCCAGGCCGACCATGTGCTTGAGGTTCTTCTCATACTCGCCGACGTCATCGGCGTCCGGCGCGAGGTCGATGTCATGGAAGCACCAGTACGGCACGCCCAGCTTGGTGAAGAACTCGAACGCGGCGTCGACCTTGGCTTCGGCGCTGGCCATCGGCGTGCCGGCCTCCCACGGGAAGTGGCGGGTACCCGGGCCGAACGGATCATGCCCGGCATTGCAGAAGGTATGCCAGTAGCAGACCGCGAAGCGCAGGTGCTCCTGCATGGTCTTGCCACCGATGACCTTGTTGGCGTCGTACACCTTGAACGCAAGCGGGTTGTCCGACCCGCGGCCTTCGAAGGGAATGCGGCCGATGCCGGGGAAGTATTCGGTGGCGCCGATGAAGGGCTGGGTGCTCATGCTGCGGTTCCTTTCGTTGTGCGAGGTGTCGCGAAAAAAGCGGGATCAGCCGCGCTGCAGCGGCGTGATGGCGTCAAGGTGGCGCAGGAAACGGTCGTAGGCGGCGGCGTAGGCGGCGCCCCGCGAGGCATCCGGGCGTGCGGACAGCTGCGGGTCGAGCGCAACGTGGCGCTCGGTGATGTCGGCGATCGAGTCCGCGTCCCCGCGCGCCTTGCCCAGCGCCCACAGCGCCTGCAGCGCGGCGCCGAACGCAGCGCCTTCGGGCTGGGTCGGTACGTCCACCGGCAGGCCGAACACATCGGCCACCAGTTGCCGCCACTGCGCGCTGTTGCTGCCGCCGCCGGTAAGCACGATGCGTTCGAACCGCATGCCGGCACGCACGAAGGCGTCGTAGCCGTACTTCAGGCTGTAGGTAGCGCCTTCCATCGCCGCACGGTAGAAGTGCGCCGGGGTCATGTTGGTGGTGTCCAGCCCGGCCAGCACGCCCTTGCCATGCGGCAGGTCCGGGGTGCGCTCGCCGTTGAGGAACGGCAGCATCACCAGGCCGTCGGCGCCGGGTGCGGTGGCGCGCAGGTGTCCGTCGCCAAAGCGGGTGCTGAAACCGAACGCGTCGGCCACCTGCTCGGTGACCACGGTGCAGTTCATGGTGCAGATCAACGGCAGCCAGCCGCCGGTGGACGAGCAGAACGCGGCCCACGCGCCGTCGGGGTCGACCACCGGCGTGTCCGAGTACGCGAACAGCGTGCCCGAGGTGCCCAGGCTCATCGCCAGGCGGCCGGGCGCAACGCAGCCGGTGCCGATGGCGGCCATCATGTTGTCACCGCCGCCCACGGCCACCTTCGCGGTGGCAGGCAGTCCAAATGCTTTTGCGGCGGCGGGGGCGATGTCGAACAGGGCGTCCGGCGGCGCGATGGGCGGCAGGCACTCCGCCAGGTTGCGGTCCGGATCGGTCGCGCGCAGCAGTTCGGGCGACCAGGTGCGGGTGCGCACGTCCAGCCAACCGGTCCCGGAGGCATCGCCATGTTCGCAGAAGCGCTCACCGGTAAGCACGAAGTTGAGGTAGTCGTGCGGCAGCAGGATGGTGGCCAGGCGTGCGTACGCGTCCGGCCGGTGGGTCTTCGTCCACGGCAGCTTGGAAGCGGTGTAACCGGTCAGGATCGGGTTGCCGGCCAGGGCGATCGTCTTTCCGGTGCCGCCCGCCGCGTCCATGATCTGGATGCACTCGGCCGAGGTGCTGGTGTCGCACCACAGTTTGGCCGGTGCAAGCACCTCCCCTGCAGCATCGAGGGGCACGAAGCCGTGCTGCTGGCCCGACACGGCCAGCGCGGAAATGCGCGCGCGCACCGAAGGGGCGATGGCCGCGAAGCAGGTGTGCAGTGCAGCCACCCAGTCGGCCGGGCGCTGCTCGCGGCTGCCGTCGGCGGCGCTGTCCAGTTCAAGCGGGGCACTGGCGCTGGCCACCACGCTGCGCTTGGCCGGGTCGTAGACCAGCACTTTCAGGCTCTGCGTACCTGCATCGATTCCAGCAACCAGATCCATCCACTATTCCCCATGTATTCCAGAAAGGTAGCGCTACCAATTTCCTGCAGCAGAACACGGCCACGCTAGGCGGTGGCCAGGCTCCGTGGCCAGACCTCTGCCGGTGCCTTGCAGTAGCGCTCGATGAATTCCGCCTGCGATGGCATCGTCGCAACCGCCTGCTGCACCGGTTGCTGGATCCGCGCCAGCAGCGTGCGCAGATCGGCATCGCCGAGCGCGCGCGCCAGCGGGTGCGGCGGACCCGGCTGGATGCCCTGCCCCATCAGCACGCTGGTCCAGGAATCGACGCGGAACAGTTCGCCGGGGTCCTGCCAGGCGTGTGCGCGTTCGCGCCAGGCACGCAGCCGAAGCGCCAGCGATTCGGGCAGCTCCATTTCGCGGCAGGCTTTCCACATCGGCTCGTCGCGCTGGGTGGCGTGATAATGCAGGATGATGAAGTCACGCACGTGCTCCATTTCCTGGCGGCTGACATCGTTGTACAGCGCGGTCAGGGCCGGGGTGATCCCATCGAACGGGAACAGCTGGATCAGCCGCACCACGGCGCTGATGGTCAGGTGGATGCTGGTCGATTCCAGCGGCTCGATGAAGCCGCTGGCCAGGCCGAGCGCCACCACGTTCCTGTTCCACGCCTTCAAGCGGCGTCCACTGCGGAACGGCACCAGCCACGGATCGCGCAGCGGCGGGCCCTCGACATCCCGAAGCAGCTTGGCCTGCGCTTCGTCATCGGACAGGTGGCGGCTGGAGAACACCAGCCCACAGCCCACCCGGTGCTGCAGCGCGATGTGCCAGCGCCATCCGGCCTCGTGCGCGATGGCACGGGTATACGGCACCGGCGGGTTGACCGACTCGGTCTGCACCGCAACGGCACGGTCGCTGGGCAGCCACTGGTTCCAGTCCTCGTAGCCGCTGTGCAGGGTCTGCTCGGTCAACAGGCCGCGGAAGCCGGTGCAGTCGATGAACAGGTCGCCCTCGATCACCTGCCCGTCTTCCAGCACCAGCGCCGCAACGGAACCGTCGTGGGCGTGCTGCCGCACCTCGCGGATCTTGCCTTCCACCCGGCGCAGGCCCTGCGCTTCGGCGCGGCGGCGCAGGAATTTGGCGTACAGCCCGGCGTCGAAGTGATAGGCGTAGTTGACCTGCGGCTGGGTCTGCAGCGAGAACCGGTCACCGCGCGAGGCCACGCTTTCCATGCAGAAGTCGCCCAGGTCCGAGGGCATGCCGCGGCGCAGGCTGTCCAGCCAGAAGTGATGGAACGGGGTGGCCCAGGTGCCCTGCCCGATGGTGCCGAACGGATGGATGAAGCGCTCGCCGGGGCGGCGCCAGTTCTCGAACGAGATCGAGAGCTTGAAGGTGCCGGCCACGGCCTGCAGGAACTCCTGCTCATCGATCTGCAGGAAGCGGTGGAAGGTGCGGATTGGCGGCACGGTGGATTCGCCGACGCCGACGGTGCCGATCTGCTCGGACTCCACCAGGGTGATGTCCAGCTGCTCGCGGAACTGGTGCGACAACGCGCAGCCGGCCAGCCAGCCTGCGGTGCCGCCGCCGGCAATGACTACCTTGCGGATCCGTCCTTCGGTCGTGTTCGCAGCGTTCAAAGCGATGCCCCCATCAGCGGTTGAGTCGGCTGAGCAGCTGCGCGCGCGTGCGCCGCGCCTGCGTCTCATCGAACGGTGCAAGCTCACCCCGGGCAGCGTCGGGCAGGTGCTGCCCTGCGCGCTCACCGGGACCGAATACGTAATACTCGAAGATCTTTGCCCACGCCTGCTTCTGGCGCGGCGGCAGATCGCGCAGCGCCCACATCGCATGCTGCAGCGCCGGCAGCGGCGAAGACAGGAAGCCCGGCACGCTGCGCCACCAGTAGTTCACCAGCACGTTGAACGGTTCGAGGCTGCGCACGTGGTGCCACCACATGCTGGGAATGAAGATCGCGTCGCCCGGGTCCAGCACGGCGGTCTGCGCGCTCGCCAGCGCGTCACGGAACCGGGGATGGCGGTCGAAGTCCGGATGGTCGAAGTCCACCACGCTGACCACCTGCCCGCCCGGGGTCGGTTCCAGCGGGCCGGGATAGAGGTTTTCGATCTGCTCCGGCGGAAACAGGGTGAACCGGCGCCGGCCCACCGCGCAGCAGGCCAGGTTGTCCGGGGTGTCGTAATGGCAGGACGCGGTAACGCGGTTGCCGATCCAGATGCTGGCCGAGGCGTCGATGCCCTGCCCGGCCAGTCCGGCATCGTTGGCCTGTGCGAACCCGGGCAGCGCACGTTCGATCAGCAGGGAGGCCACGTAGTAGGTGGGCGGCTTCGGCGCATCGAGGGTGTCGGCGATCTCGTCCAGCACCTTGGTCAGGAGTCCGCGCCGCACCTCGAAATTCAAGCGGGTGAAATCGTCGTTGTAGAACGGGCGCCCCTCGATCTCGGGGCCGCCGAAGGAGTACTGCACCGGCACGCCCGCATCGAAGCCACGCAGGTACGCCAGCGCCTCGTGGGTGGAGCGCAACCCGGCCTGTACCAGCGCCCAGTCACGCGCGATGCCACGCAGCACCACCGGCTCGCCAGCGGCAACCAGTGCCTCCAGCGGCAGCGCGTCGGGCTGAAGGCCCTCCAGGGTGCGCATGGCAACGCCATCCGGCATCGGTCAGTTCCTGCCCGCCGCCACGGCGGCATCCTGCGAGCGCAGGCGACGCTGCTTTTCGGCAATCAGCCGCCGCATGTTGTGCAGCGACGCCAGCATCAGGTACGCGCCTTCCAGGTAGCCGGCACGGTTGAGTTCGGCCAGCGCGGCACCGTCCAGCTGGGCCAGGCGGTCGCGGTCGATCGCGTGCAGGCCGTTCACCCCTACCCTGTTCTGCGGGTCGATCTGCACGTCGAGCGTGACCGGTTGAATCAGTCCCTTCGCATCCAGCATGGCAAACATGTCGGCGCCAAACGCATGGCCGTCGTGGATGCCGCGCAGCACGTTGGCAATGTGGTCCAGGTACGCCGTATTGCCACCCTGCGGCAGGAACACCGGCTCACCCTGTGACGTACCCACGCGCGGATGGTCGAGATCCACGTGCAGGACCGCCTCCCGGGTGAGCTCGCCGTCGATGCGGTTTTCCTGGAATCCGATCAGGAACGGCCCTTTGGCCGCTGCACCGGGCAGGTAGGAGGCGTTCCAGCGGCCCTCCTGCAGGTACAGGTTCTCGTGCTGCTCGAACCCCAGCAAGGCCACCGACTGCCATTCCCCGCTGGCGGCGTCCCTGCGCAGGAAGATCGGGTATTCGCGCTGCAGTTCGGCGTACTCGCTCGGGTAGGCCGGCACCATGCCGACCGCGTCGCCATATTCGGGCCCGAACCCGGTCGCTACCCGCAGCTCCCGGTGGGCGATGTTGTTGAGCATTTCGTAACGCGGCATGTGTAGTCCAATCCCTGCAGGAGCCTGCACGGGTGCCGCTGCCGGAACAGCGGCACCCGTGACCTGTTCAGAACCTGTAACGAACGCCAAGCATGTAACGCGGATCCTGGTCGGCCAGCTTCACCATCATCTGCGAGGTGCGCGAACGCCAACGCACGTCCTCACCGGTAAGGTTGATCGCTTCAAGGCTGAACGACCAGTTGTCATTCAGCGTGTAGCCCACGCTGAGATCCCACTGGTCGTACTCTTCCACATAGTACGGGTTTCGGCTGGAACCCTGGTTGGCCAGGATCAGGTACTGGTCGCGCCAGTTCCAGGCCAGGCGGACCGACCAGCCGTACTTTTCGTACATCAGCATGGCGTTGGCGGTATCGCTGAGGCCGGTGAGCGAGAACTGGTCGACGTTCGGGTCGCCGGCGTCGTTGTAGCCCACGTCGCCATTGACGATGGTGTAGTTGGCCAGCACGCCGAAGCCGGTGTCGCCGAAGAAGTACTGCCCGCCCAGTTCCCAGCCGTGCAGCTTGGATTCGTTCTGGTTGATCGGGCGGTTGACGTTGAACTGGTACAGCGGGTCGTCCGCCTCGCCTACCAGGTCGTAGGCCGCTTCGGTGGCCAGTACCTGCGCGTCGGTGCCGTTGTAGGCGCCCAGCCCGGCGGGGTTGTTGCGCAGCAGCGCCAGCGCGGTGAACAGCGAGGTGTCGTTGGCCGAGCAGGCCGCCGCGTTGGCCGGACCCACCTGTGCGATACACGCCCCACTGGTCAGGAACCCCAGCGCCGCCTGCGCGTCCGGCCCCGAGGACGGGTCGCGCAGACCGTACAGGTTTTCCTGCACGATGGTGTTGCCGATGAAGTTGCTGACCCGCTTGTTCCAGTAGGTCACCGACACGTAGCTGGCATCGGCGAAGTACCATTCCAGCGCCAGGTCCAGGTTGTCCGATTCCAGCGGTTTCAGGGCCGGGTTCTGCGCCGTGCCGCTGGCTCGCGAGGACGGATCGATCAGCACCGAGCCGAACGGCTGCTGTGCGGTCGGACCGGCATACAGGTTGCCGATCGGTGCGCGGGCGATGCTCTTGCCGAACGACACGCGGCCCTTCAGGTCATTCAGCAGGTCGATGCTGAAGTCCAGGTTCGGCAGGATGTAGCTGTAACTGGTCTTCTCGGTGAAGGGCTGCTGCTCGTTGGACAACAGCACGCGGAAGTCATTGTTCGCCTGCCACTGGATGCCTTCCGGAATGGCGATGATCGAGGTCGACACCACGTCGGTGGTCTCGTAGCGGACGCCCAGGCGCGTATTGGTGCGGTGGCCGCCCAGGTCGCCGTCCAGCTCGACCTGGATATAGGCCGAATTGGTCTTCTCTTCGACCCGGTTGTCGGCGGCATTCTGCGGGCTGACGCCGAGGTTGGCGCCATAGTACTGGCCCGCCCACTGCGCCAGCCGGCCTGCGTCGCCACGCCAGGCGCTGAAGCTGTTGACGTTGAAGTCGTCGAACATGCCGACGATGTTCACCGGCTGCAGCAGGTCCATCAGGCCGTTGGCAACGTCCCCGTTCACATTGGCCACGCCCCAGTCGCCCAGGGTGTTGTAATTCTCCGCAGCCTGGATGCGGTGGGTGGTCTGCTTGCTGGAGTCCACGCCGAACTGGAAGCGGCCCGCGTCGAAGGCCCACTCACCGTCGATGCGACCCTGCTTGATCTCGCTGATCTGGGTCTGCGAATTGATGCGCAGCACCTGCGAGCCGATCTCGCCCGGCACGAACCCGCCGTTGACCACGCCGTTGGTCTTGGCGATGGCATCGGCAGCGGTCGGGTACCAGACCTGGGTGCCCACCGGCAGGCCGTTGTTCCAGACCATTTCCTGCACGTACGTGCCACCGCACTGCGGCCCGGTGGTGCAGTTGTTGGTGCCGGCGATACTGGAGAAGATGGAGCCGCCGCCGGTGAGCGGATCGTTCGGCCGGCTCTCGTTCTTCGAGTCGTGGCCGTCGAAGCTCAGCTTGAAACGGTCGGTGATGTTCCAGGTGGCATTGAAGCCGAGCGAACCCAGCTTGTACTTCTGCATGCTGCGCTGCTGTTCAAGCCCGAAGTCCTTGGTGCCGGCGATCTCACGGATGTAGATCGGCGTAGCCACCGCACCGCTGGTGTCGAAGACCACATCGGTGTAGTTGCTGTTCTGCAGCCACATGCCCTGCTCGCCACGATTCTCTTCGATCTCGTTGGTCGAATAGGTGTAGTCCAGGGTCAGGGTCACCGCGTCGGTCGGTGCGAACTGCAGCACCGCCTGGCCATTGATGCGCTCGCGCTCGAAATCGGCGAAGGCGTAGCGCAGGTCGTTCGGGCGCCCGTACAGCGCGCCGATGGCCGGCGCATTGGTCACCGTAGGATTGCCGGGCATGGTCCCGGTCCACGGCTGGATGTTCCAGTAGTTGTTGGTGGCCTGCACCGAGCCACCCTTGCGCTTCTGGTAGCTCGCGCTAACGCCGACGCCCCAGGTCTTGTCCGGGTTGGTGTAGCTGAAGATGCCGGAAAGTTCAGGGGTCAGGTCGTTGTCGAACGGCTGGCTCTGGTCGGAGACGATCTTGGCCCCGGCGCTGGCAACGGTGCCCTCATGGTCGAACGGACGTCCGGTGAGGATGTTGATGGTGGCGCCGATACCGCCGCTGGGCACGTTGGCCTGGCTGGTCTTGAAGACCTCGATGCCATTGACCGCTTCGGCCGCCAGCTGTGCGAAGTTGAACGCACGGGTGCCGCCGTCAACACCGCCGATGGCGACCTGCCCCGCCGCGCCGAACGCGTCCGCACCGGGCATCTGGCGGCCGTTGAGGGTCACCATGTTGAACTGCGGGCCGAAGCCACGGGCGGTAACCTGCGCACCTTCGCCATCACGGCGCTCGATGGAGATACCGGTGATGCGCTGCAGCGATTCGGCCAGGTTGGTATCGGGGAACTTGCCGATGTCCTCGGCACTGATCGCGTCCACCACGCCGGCGGAGTCGCGCTTGATGTCCATCGCCTGGCTGAGGCTGTTGCGGATGCCGGTAACCTGCACCGTGTCCAGCTGGGTCGGTGTGGACGCGGACTGCTGCTGCGCGGCAGGTGCCGGCGGCGCGGCGTCCTGTGCGAAGGCGGGATTGATGACCAGGACGCCACCGACGAAGGTGAACATGGCCCGGGAAGTAAGTTTCGCCAGCCTGCGGCTCATGGATGAGCCCTCAGGTCTGGGGTACGACGGAAAGCACAAGCGCTCATGACTCTCCCCTCTGACATACGATCGAATGGATGTACCGCCCCTCCTGGGGGCACGCACGGGCGAGGCCCGTCTTCCACACCGAATATCGCAACGCGCTTTTCAGGAGCGCTGCGACTCAAACTCGTTTCAGACCTGCAGGAACAGCCGCGCGGTAAATGGGGGGGTGCCGCTGCGCCTTACATCGGCTCAGTGGTAGCGCTACCATCGCGTCACGGCGCAGACTAATCACCCGGTCACACGCTTGTCATCATGCAGCGCAGCAAAGGAGTCCCATCCTTGAGGAACATGTCCAGAGCGGTGCGCCGCAAGGGCAGCGCGGTCACCATCGATGAAGTCGCCGCGCATGCCGGCGTGTCCCCGATGACCGTGTCGCGCGTGATCAATGGCCATGCCGGCGTGCGTGAAAGCAACCGCGAGCGGGTGCAGCGCAGCGTGGCCGCGCTGGACTACCGCCCCAACCTGGCCGCCAGTGCGCTGGCGGCGGCGCAGCACACCTGCATCGCGTTGATTTACACCAATCCCAGCGCCAGCTACCTGCGCGAACTGCTGGTCGGTGCGCTGCGCGGCTCCACCCGGGCCGCAGCGCAGCTGTTGATCGCCACCTGGGACGGGCTCGGCCCGCAGGCGCGTCGCGACGCGGCGCGGCAACTGGCCACCCGTGTGGCGGGCGTGATCCTGCCACCGCCGTTGTGCGAGTCCAAGCGCATCGTGGCCGAGTTCATCAACAGCGGCGTGCCGGTGGTGGCGATCGCCTCCGGCCATTTCAGCGACCGCATTGCCTGCGTCCGCATCGATGACCGCCTGGCAGGGTTCGAGATGGTGCAGCACCTGGTCGCGCACGGACATACGCGCATCGGCTACATCACCGGCGATCCCAACCAGACCGCCAGCGCACATCGCTGGCAGGGCTACCGCGACGCGCTGGACGCCGCTGGCATCGGCTACGACGACACCCTCGTGCAGCCCGGCTACTTCACCTACCGCTCCGGCCTGGAAGCGGCGGAACACCTGCTCGCCCTGCCCCGGCCCCCGACCGCGATCTTCGCCAGCAACGACGACATGGCCTCGGCCGTCGTCTCGGTGGCACACCGGCGCGGCTTGCTGGTGCCAAGCGACCTGTCCGTGGTGGGCTTCGATGACACCACGGCATCGACGATGGTGTGGCCGGAGCTGACCACCATCCACCAGCCGGTAGCACAGATGGCCGACACCGCCATTGACCTGTTGCTGCGCGAGATCCGGCGCAACGGCGCCACCGGGCAGTGTGCAGGCAGCCATGTGCTGGCGCACCAGCTGGTGGCGCGTGCGTCGGTGTCCACGCCTGGGGGAGCCATGCCTTTCATGCATGGCTGAGCCAGATTAATTGTATTGGATGCATATCGAGGGCGGGATCAGACTGGGCACCTGTCTCTCCTGCGCCGATCGAAATGCCCGCATTCTTCGCCCTCTCCGCCGACTGGGGCCGACGTCATGGCCATGGCGTGCTGCTGACCGCCATTCTCGCCATCGTGGCGCTGCTGCTCGGCCACCTGCTGCCCTGGATCGGCGCCCCGGTGTTCGGCATCGTGCTGGGCATCGCCGTCCGCCACGTGCTTGCGCCGGGGGCTGCCTTCGACGCCGGTATCCGTTTCGGCAGCAGGCAGATATTGCAGTGGTCGATCATTGCCCTGGGCTTCGGCCTCAGCCTGGCCGACGTGCTCCGGACCGGCCTGGAATCGCTGTCGGTCACCCTGGTCACCATCACCGTGGCCTTCGTCAGCGCCTGGGCGCTGGGCCGCTGGCTGCGCGTGCAAGGCAAGTTGACCGTGTTGATCGGCGTCGGCACGGCGATCTGCGGCGGCTCCGCGATTGCAGCCGTCACGCCCATCCTGAAGCCGGACGATCACGAAACCGCGCTCTCCATTTCCACCATCTTCCTGTTCAACGTGGTGGCAGTGCTGCTGTTCCCGCTGCTGGGGCACCTGCTGCAGATGAGCGACACGGGCTTTGGCCTGTGGGCCGGCACCGCCATCAACGATACGTCCTCGGTGGTTGCCGCCGGCTATGCCTACAGCGACCTGGCCGGCGGTTACGCCACCATCGTCAAGTTGACCCGCTCCACCCTGATCATTCCAATCTGTCTCGTCCTGGCGCTGGTGATGGCCGCGCTGGCGAAGCGGCGCAGCGTCACGGAAGCAGGCAGCGGAGGTTTCAGGTTGGGCGCCCTTTTCCCGTGGTTCATCCTGTGGTTCCTGGTCGCCTCGGGGCTGCGTACGGCCGGCTGGGTGCCCACCGCAGCTCTGCCGGTGCTGCAGGGGCTGGCCGAGGTGCTGATCGTGTTCGCGCTGTCCGCCATCGGCCTGTCGGCCAACCTCCGCCGCATGGCGGCCGCGGGTATCCGGCCTATCGCGCTCGGCCTTGGCGTCTGGGTGGCGGTGGCTGCCAGCAGCCTCCTGGTGCAGTACGTTAGCGGGCAGCTCTGAGACGAATCCTGCAGATGAACCTCCATCACCTGGCCATATTCCATGCCATTGCCGAAACCGGCAGTATTTCCGCGGCGGCTTTGCGCATGCATGTCTCGCAACCGGCGTTGTCGCGCGAGCTGAAGGCGTTCGAAGCGCGGCTGGGCGTGGTGCTGTTCGAGCGGCAGCCGCGCGGCATGCGCCTGACCGACCCGGGCAAGGTATTGCACGGTTATTCGACGCGCCTGTTCGCGGTGGCCGACAGCGCCCAGGCCGCCATGCGCGACTTCGCCGACGCGCGCGCCGGGCAGCTGTCGATCGGCGCCAGCAACACCATCGGCACCTACGTACTGCCCCGCTACATCGCCCGGTTCCGGCGGGCCTTCCCCGGAATCGGCATTTCCCTGTTCGTGGGCAACACCGAACAGGTGGCACAGGGGGTGGCCGATCTACGCTTCACCCTGGGCTTCGTCGAAGGTCCGATCCGGGTGGAGGGCGTGGCGGTGGACGCCTTCAGCCGCGATGAGCTGATCCCGGTGGTCGGCGCCGATCACCCGCTGGCGCTGCGCAAACGGATGAGGCAGTCAGATATTGACGGCGAACCGCTGCTGATGCGGGAGCCCGGCTCGGGCACGCGCGAGTTGATTGCCACCCTGCTGAAGCAGCTTGGCGTGGAGACCGGCAGCATCGTCGAGTTCGGCAACACCGAAGCACTGAAACAGGCGGCGATCCACGGAGGTGGCATTGCGTGGCTGCCAACCATCAGTGTCAGCAGCGAATTGCAGGATGGTCGGCTGGTAAAGCTGCCGGTAAGGGCGCTGGCGCTGCAGCGACCGCTCAGCATCATCCGGCGCGAAGGCGCCTGGCAGGCGCCTGCCGTCGATGCGTTTCTGAAGTTGCTGCGGTAGTCGACATTCGTCGGCTGCCTGTCACCCGCCTTTACGGCGAGACGCCGTCCCGCGCTTCCGCGCGTTCACGCCGGGGGCGTTTGCCTTCCTTGTGCTGCGCGGTGGACTGGCTCTCAACGAAATCCGGGAAGACATCGGCCATGGCCATGACCTCCGGCAGCACGAAGAACAGCCCGCCCTTTTCGAAGGTCGGCTTGATCACCTTGGCATAGAACCCGGGGTCGACGTTGATGCAGCCGTTGGTGATGCGGTTGTCATCCGGCGCAGGCGATGCCAGTCGCTCGGGGCGGCGCTCGGACTTGACGCCGGTCGCGGTGGGATGGATGGACACCGCGGTATCGAAGTCCATCCAAAGTACGCGCCCGGTATCCAGCGAGGGGCCATACCCCCCGATGAAACGACCCGCCGGCGTGGTGCGCTGGCCCTGCGGGATATCCTTCAATGCATACTTGGTGACGCTGGGGTCCGAATAATCGCCCTTGTCCGAACCAAACAGTGCGGGCGCTGCACCGCGCAACTTCCCTTTGCCGTCGAACACCAGGATCTGTGCATTCGCTTTGTCGATGACGGCAAACGGATAACCGACGGTGTCGTTGCTTGCTTTGATCCAACCGGCCAGATCGATCACCGTTTGGGATACTTCCTGCCCCGTCGGCAGCATGTCCACCGCTTCTGACGAGTGATCCGCCTCGATGGATCGCTCTTCCTGGGCGACAGCCGCACCAGAACAGGCCAGTGAGAGGGCCAGCGCCAAGGCGCCAAAGACAGGCCGGAAGGAAGAATGCAGGGACATGGTAATGGGGGATTCCTTGAAGCTACTGCGGGTCAAGCAAAGAAGCCGGTGGCCACGAACGGCCACCGGGTCCCGGTTTTCAAAATTGTCTTACGTATTGCCCAACAGCGATCAGCCGCGCGGCTGACGCTTGGTGGTCGGCTGGGATTCGAGGCGCTGGATACGGCCTTCGATCTGGTCCAGACGCTGATTGGCCTGCTGTGCGGACTGGTTGGCCTGGTCTGCACTCTGGGCCGCGCTGTTCACCTTGGTGTCGAGCGAATCGAGTCGGGAATTGATCGTTGCAAACTCGTCTTTGTAGGTGGCGCAACCGGCGAGGCTCAAGCCTGCGACGAGTGCGACGACCAGGGTACGCGCTGTTGCCACATGCTTCTTCGAGATGTTCATTCCACTTCTCCTTTCGTCTGGGACGTCGGAAATATTGCAGGCTTGGAGCGGATTTTTACCGGAGCCATGACCCCGCATGTAGCTTGCGTTGGGTTACGTAGATGAACTGTGAAGAGAGTCGCGGCAGGCTGTGCTAGAAGTCGCACCCCCCTGCCGGCACCATGCGAACGGCGCCTCCTAGATTGCACGGCACCATCGGAACGGGAGTCGGGGCTCCCGTAGTTACGGAACCTGCCCATCCTCCCCCGGCATTGGAGCCTCCCCCCAGAACGCTCGAACCGGAGGGCCTGCTGCTATTGATCGGTGAACGGTTATCAAGCGTCCCACCCCCATGAAAACCGTTCATTTCAGTGATCGTGTACGTAGTGCAGAATCCGCGACTACAAACCGTAATCTTGTCGCCAGTGAAGGTCCGATTACGCTGCACGAGTAGATTGGCGCGCAATTTTTGCAGGAATGCCTCTGTGGACGGCCCGGGCATAACGGGCTCAACCATGCAGGCGTCACAGTGGAAAGGACCAAATATGCGAGGCTCAATGAACTCGTTCGCCGCAGCCATTCCGACACCAATCGTCACGACCGCCACACCAATTGCGATCTTCTTCCTTTTGATCATATTGACCCTACATTCAAGGCTTGCAACAGGAATCATAGATCTGATGAGATAGGGCGACGGCCGATTCCCGTTGCTTGATCGAAAGCCCTTGTTCCATTGATCGCATCAGATATTCACGGTTTTCGTCTGGCATCATTCTGTTGGTTGCCAATGTGTAGGCGTAGGACACCTCGGAATCTTTCGGTACGAGAATCCCCTGCTCATATGCATTGGAGAGGGCGGCCATTGCATCTACGTTTCCTGTTCCCGCCACCTCATGAAGGTAGGCCACTGCCTTCTCCTTCCATGCGATGGTTGCTTCAGGATCCGCGAGCCTCTGCCGTGAACTGCCAAGTACAGAGTTCACGTCCAAGCTGTAGAAAAGCCTTGCTTCGATTGAACCTTGCTCCGCGGCCAACGAAAGCCAGTTGCTCGTCATCACGTACTGGTCGTTGGCGAGAGCGATGCACTCGTCCGCCGCCAGTAACTGAGTCAAGTGCTGCGCTTCAGTCATGCCTGCGGCGGCGCCCTTGTTGGCTGCTCCTGAGAGTTTCGTCCTGCAATCGGCAACAGCGAGATAGATCTTGAAGCTTGCCAGGGCGTCGCCTTCTCGAGAACGTCGACGCAGGGGCTGGACATAGTCCAATGCATCCCCTTTGGGTCGCACCTGCATGCGTGAGATGTAGTAAGTCCGTTCGCTCAGTGCGTTGAAGACCTCCGGGTCCAGCCGCGACTGAACCTGTCGCTGGGATGTCCGTTGCGAGGGAGTGGCCGCACCACCCGGCTCGCGCCGATCCTGAGGAAGCTGTGCAACGACGGCTTCCGCGTGTGATTTCGCAGCCAGCTCCTCTACTTCGGCATTGCTGAGCGCAAGCGAGGCTATGCCGGCCAAGGTGGCTGATATGGCAATCGCAACAAGCGTGGCGGCTAGTGGATATTTTCGTTTCATGTGACCAACCTCAAGTTCGGCGGCAATCGTAGATGCGAACGCGTCCCATTTTTGGTGTGTGGGCCGATTTTTCGCCGCGTGCCACCACGCTTCATCGTCGCAAGGCCTGCGGTAGTTGGAATTGAGCAGATACGCGATGGATCCACCGCATGCCCAAACAATGTCGGAAACAGCTGGCCGCTGTGTCCCGATTGCGAGCGCGTCATAACCCAGTCCTGGGAGCCACGGCACGCGGAGCACCCCATCCCTCTTGAGGTGCTCACGCGTGTCGTTCTCACGCTACTGAATTTCTTGCGTTGAGAAGCCGGTCTTCCTTGCCAGCGTGGATGGCGAACGCAGGAGCTTGCCCGCGGCGACCTGATCGCGCGCCCCGGCTGTTTCGGCCTGATGCTTATCGCCTCTGGCGCGAGCTATCCCGCATGGGGCGGCACGACCCTTCGATAGGCGATGGACCGGCACTCACCCATGCCGGCCTGCTCGGTCGAAAGCACGATCGTGCCAGGCCGTGTCTCCACGTAGAGACGGGTACCGGGCTTGATGCCCAGCGCGTCGATCCAAAGTCCACGCAACTTCACGCGGGGAATCGGCGGGCAACCGGAGAAGGTCTCAAGGCTGTCGTGATGCAGTGCGTTGGTCATCACGCTCTTGGGCTTACGCCACCAGAGCTTCTGCCGGGCCGATTCAATCGGGGTGCCGTCTTGGGATTTTCCGTACATGGTGGACCTCCGTTGGGAAACGTCCCCCGCCAGGATGGCGAGGGAGTCGGGAGGGTAAGAACCGGAGCAAGACCGGCGCGACGTATTTCCACAGGGGTGTTGTATTTCGTCACCCTCCCGACACGGGGAGTCCAACTGTTGCGTCTTGCTGGGAGTTCTTACGCCCCGAGGTACTACCGTGCCGCAGGCGCCAGCCTACCCAAAGTTGTTTGTTTCTATTGATCCATCTAATGCGATCAAGTGCGTTTGTCTGCGTAGTCATTCGCGCCATTTCCCTGGAATTCCTAGCACTGCCGCGCATCCAGCTTGGAACGCGATCACAAAACCGCGTGTCCGCTTGGCCACGCCGAAGGCCCCGTCCCGTGTGGCTGTTTGACGCAACCAGCGCACGATGCGCAGGGCGACCGGATCATTGCGGACTGAGACCGAGACTACACACTGCGTATGCGGGCACGGCCGATAAGCTGGAATCACTGCAGTCCGGTAAGCGATTCCCCTTCAGACAACAATGCCCCTGCCGACGGAGTTCGCCGATGAACGCAATGCTGGTATCCGTATCCCTACTTGCTTCGCTGGCCGCCTTCGAGGCGCAGGCGCAGATCCCGCAGCTCAACGCCACCTGCCCGGGCAACATCGAGCTGCACGTGGACGAGGGCGGGCCGGCCTTCATCAATGGTCGCGAGGCCGCGTTGAAGGTATCCAATGAGAACTACTACGAAGCGAGGGATGCCAAACTTGGCGTCACCGTCTCGGTGAGTCGGAATCCGGATGGCTCCAGCGATGTGAGCTACACCGGGAAGAACCGCGCCAATGGCGTGTGCAGGGTGGTTTCGACCGCATCCGCCGCTCAGGACGCGTCGCCGGCCGGCGCGGCACCGCGAGAATCGCATCCCGCTGCAGAGAAGGCCTGCCTGGCTGCCGTGGCCGCCAAGACCCGTGTCCCCGCTGCGAAGCTCGCGGTTAGCGAGGCGCTGGGTGCGGAAGCCGGGATCCTGGTCAAGGTGCGCGTGCCCGGCGCGGATGCGCCTTGGTCGTGCATGACCGACCAGAAGGGAAAGCCGTGGAGCGTCACGTATTCCGGCAGCGAAGGGGCGCTGTAATCGCCACCCGCCTCCTGCGCGGCCCGGATTCACGAGCACACTGAAAGGCCCCGCCACATTCCGTGGCGGGGCCCATGCGGTGGTTCATGCCGTCAGCGTTCGTCCGGCGTAGCGATTACTGACCGTCGTGGCGAATCGCCACCGCGACCGCCTGGGTGTAGGAAATCTTGACCAGATCGCCCCGCTTCACGCTCGGTAGTTTGGCGCGCAGGTCCGGGCGTTCTACCGCGATGAGCTGGGTGTTGCCGCTGGGGCCTCGCAGGGCGATGGTGTTGGCGGTGGGATTCACCGCTGCCACCTCGGTGACCAGCTCTATCGTGCTCGAGCGTGCGCCGCCCGGCTTGGCGCCGCGGGTCGGAATGGTCTGCGACTGCGACTTTGTCAGTCCCACCGGCGCGCTGCCGGCCGGTTGCAGGTCCAGGGCCACCGCGGCGGTGTAATCGAGGGTGACCTTGTCGCCTACCTTCAGCTGGTTGAAATTGCGCACGTCGGCGCCGGCGACGAATTCCAGCGCACCCCCATCGGCACCGGTCACGGTGACCGCACGGGTGCGGGTATCCAGCGCGGTGATCGTGCCCTGCAGGGTTATCCCTGCGGATGCGGCGTTGACGGGCCCTGGCATGGTACGGGCGGCGGGTGTAGCGGCGGGCGGTGCGGCAATGCTCGCGCCGGCGGCGACGAGAGCCGCAACGAGCACGGCGGAGGGGGAAAGGGTACGAATGCGCATGGAAAGCTCCAGGACGGCGGCCGGACGGCCGATGCCCCGGCATTGCATCAGCTGCCCTGCCCCGGCGCGCCCGTACAACTACTGTGCCGCGCTCAGAAAAGATACCGGCCAGCGAAGCCTGCCCGATCCATACCGGCGCCCTAGCGTCGCTTTGCCTGCTTCTCCGGTCGCGAAAAGGCCAGGAAAGGAATGGTGAAGATGCTCCACCACAGCGTTGCCTCGCTGAGGTATCTGCCGGCAGGCCATTCCTGGAACACCAGCAGCCCGACCAGTGAGCAAGCCAGCGTGATCAGCAGCGGTTTCCATTCCATGAGGAACTTGTCGGTCAGTCTTGCGGCAATGGCCATGCACAGACCACCGATAAACATCAATTCGCTCCGGCTCAGCTCTGCATAATGATTGATGACTCCCATGATGAGGATCAGCGGGATCATGACCACGCGGTACATGATGGTTCTCGAGAAGCGCATGTCTATCGCTCGCTATGCACCCGGCAACCCAAAACCACCCACCGGCTCGGTTTCGAAGCGCTCGCCGAAGCCGGTGATGTACGGCCGCGCCTGGGCAATGGCCTGCTGCACTGCCGGCAATGCCAGTGAGGCGCGGTGCTGCTCCGCGCTGTCCCACACCTCTGTGATCCAGATTGCGTTCTGGTCGGTGGGGTCGCGGGCCACGATGTAGTTCTGGCAGCCAGGCATGGATCCCGTCCCCTGCAGAAGGATATCGATCACCGCGTCGCGTTGGCCGGGTGCGACGAGCATCTTGCCGATCAATCCATACATGGCTGGTCCTGACCCTTGAGGTGGGTCAATAGTATGCTTGCGCTACAGTCTTTGTGCGCCCTCCGCCTCGACCCAGAATGATGATGATCACACTCCACTTGCCGGAAGGCATGAGCTCCCGTATTGCCCGCGCTGCCGCTGAGACTGGAAGTCTGCCCCACGACTTCATTGTGCAAGCGATCACGGAGAAAACCGAACGTGCGGAGGCGAAATCTGGCTTGCATGCATTGGCTCAGCAACGGTACGAGGGTTTTCTGGAATCCGGCGAAAGCATTGCCTGGGCGGACATTCGCACATATCTGCAGCTGCGGCTCAATGGCCAGGAGGCGGCACAGCCGTCCGCAAGGAAATGGCGCAGGTAGCGCTTCAAGGGTCGGGAAGCTCCAGCCTCAATCTCACGCCCGCGCCAGGGCCAGCCACCGATAGCCGAGATAGATCCCACCTGCCACTACCGGGGCGAGGCTGATCCATGGCGGAAGCTTCAGCACGAAGAACAGGATCGATGCGAGCGCGACCGCTACGATCGACAGGCCGATCGCCCATGCGTTGAACATGAAGACGTCGGCGGCATCGTTTCCCCAGCTGTTCCCGGGACGGCCCCTGGCGCTGCGCTGCCGGCGAAGCAGCCACACGTCGGTCACGAATCCAGCAATGCCCTCCAGCAGATCCCCGATGATGCCGGCCATGCTCGATCCCTGATCCCGTTGGTCAGTGCCGATCTTCGGGCGCCGCCTGCCTTGGGGTCAAGCGTGGCTGCCAGGGGCAGCTCCAGGCTCAGGGCAGGTTCGCTTCCGGGGCCAAGGTGTGTATGACCTTGCCCTGCGCGTCCAGGAACTCGATGGCGCCGTAACCTTCCGGGGTGACGGTGAGGCGCAGACGGGCGCGGTCCGCCTTGTCGTTGAGTGCGATGGCCGGCGTGCCGTCGGCGCCTACCACCAGCTGGATGCGGGTGGGCGTTGCTACGCCGGGGATGAGCCGGTTGTCGAGCTTGGGCTCGCGGATAAGGGGCGGCGCCTGGTTGATCGAGAACCGTACTTCGCCGTCTGGGGACACGCGCCAGCCGATCGCGTCCATGGCCGGGTGGTCCAGCGCCAGCACGGCCATGCCGCCATTGAGGTCGGCGGTGCCGAAGCCACCGCGTTCGCTGCCCTTGTCGTCGTACAGGACCATGCCAGCGACGTTGAAGGCGCGCTTGTACTGGATGCCGTCGATGATGGGCGCCGGGGTCTGCCCGGACAGGGTCATGCGGATGGTGCCCTTCTCGTCGACGATGTCGATGCGGCGCGCGGTGATGCGGTCGTGGTCCGGGGTATCCACGGTCTTCTGCGGGGTTCGGTCGACAACGAGCTTCTGCAGCTGTTCGACGCTGGGCCGCTTGGGGGCGTCTGCAGCATACGTGGTGCCTGCGATGGTCATCAGGCCCAGGACTGCCAGTAACGATCCGGTGGTGCGCTTCATGCTGCTTCCATTCTCACGCGGGTGTGGAGCGCGACGATAGCGGGAGCACGGGCCCATTTCCCGCTGCCGTGCAGCAATGCAGAAGGCCGCCCGGAGGCGGCCTTCTTCGTTCTTACGTGCGGATCATGCTCAGGTAAAGATGGCCCACAGGATCAACAGCGGGATCGGCACGCCCAGTGCCCACAGCAGCAGCATTTTCATGTCGGTTCTCCTTGCTCGATGAAGTTACAGGTCGCGGCGACGGCCGCCCCAGGTGGCGGTGAGGCTGGCCACGAAGGCGCCGATCAGCAGCGTGATGAACAGCCACAGCGCGGCGTAGGCAGTCGCCTTGCGGGCATCATCAGCCGCCTGCTTGGCGGTGTTCTTCGCTTCCTCCAGCGCCGCACGCATGCGGGTCTGGATGTCGGTGACACGGGCTTCGGCTTCCGCCTGGCTCATTCCGGTCTCCCGGGCGATCAGCTGGCCCAGGTACTGCTGGTCGGCGGGGCTCAGGCCCTGGCCCTGCAGGCTGGTGACGATGATGCGGTTGACTTCCGCACGCACCTCACGACGATCACCCATGCCCGGACCCGGCATCGGGCGCGGCGGCGCCACACGCGGCGTCGCGGGGCCAGCCATGGCCGGACCGACGGCGGCATCCGGAGCGGTCGGGGCGGCGCCCGGCGGCGGCGGCGTACCCGGCGCAGCGTCGGTGCCGGGGGCACGGCGGAACAACGAATCCACCCAGTAGCCCAAGTCGCCCTGCTCCGGGTCCATCGCGACGGCCGAACCGGCGCCTGCGGCTGCAACGCCGGCGGTCGACGCGGCGGCGCCTGCGGTGGCACCGGCCACCTTGGCCCCCGCACCCAGCACGCCGCCAATGGCGGAGGTCAGCAGGCCGGCGGTGAGCAGCGTTGCCACGGCCCACGAGGCGAAGCCATGCGCGGTGTCGCGGAAGTAGGTTTCATCGCCGTGCAGGCGGGTCCACTTCGTGCGAAGGCGGCCGGCCAGGTAGCCGCCCAGGCCAGAGGCCGCGAGTGCAGTGAAGGTCAGCCAGGCAATGCTGGCCCAGCCGAACGTTTCCTTGGTGACGCCTTCAAACGACCACGGCGACACCGAGGAAAGGCCCAGGCCGACGCCCAGGATCAGCAGGATCATCGACAGCGCTGCAGCCGCCACCGCGCCGACAAAGATCGCGCTCCACGACACGGCGCTTTCCGGTGTCGCTGGAATGACCGTGGTTTCATTGATGACCGCAACGCCGGGGCCTGCTGCGCCGCGTTCCGGGTAGTCGATTCGGGTGTTCATCGGGTCGTGCTTCTCCGTTCTCATGCTGCGGGTGCAGCTGTGAAAGCGAGGCTGCGCGAAGCGAGGTGAAAGCGGTGAGACCCGATTATCTGCACGGTGTGCAGGCGCACCTTCGGTCAGTCGTTGTCGCCCTGTACGCGCGGCAAGGCCAGCTCGAAACTGGCACCCGCGCCAGGGCTGGAGCTCACGGTCACGAAACCACCGGCCTGGCGCACCGCGCTGTGCACCTGCGGCAAGCCCAGGCCCGAGCCCTCGCCCGGCGGCTTGGTGGTGAAGTACACCTCGAACACGCGCGACAGCACATCGTTGCTCATGCCGCAGCCGGTGTCGGATACGGTGAGGGTGACGTACTCGCCCGGCACGCGGGTGCTCGTGCCGCCGCCCTCCGCAACGCTGAGCCGACCGGTGGTGACCCGGATGCTGTCGCCGGGCACGCAGGCATCGCGCGCGTTGACCACCAGGTTCAACAGGGCGCGCTCGAGCGTATTGCGGTCCACCATGGCGCAGCACGCCGGGTCGCTGGGATCGACGATCAACGCGATGCCCGCGCCCACCGCCTGCTCCAGCAGCGGCTGCATCTTCTTGACCAGAGCAGCCAGCTCGACCGGCTCGGGGCGGTACGGGTGTTGCCGGGCAAACCCGATGAGCCGCTGCGACATTTCCGCGCCCTGCTCCAGCGCGGCTTCGGCGATGTCCAGAAGGCGAGCGTTCTTCGGACTCAGTTCGCCACTGGCCATGACCACGTCGATCGCCGCGGTGGCCGACTGCAGGAAATTGTTGAGATCGTGGACGACGCCGGCCAGCAACTGACCCACCGCTTCGCCCTTCTGGGCGTGGTCGGCGATCATCTCCGCAGCGCGCTGCGCCGCTACCGCGAAGTCACGGCCTTGGGCGACCTGGAAATGCCGCACCTCCAGCTCCTGGTACGCCAGGTTGGTGGCCAACAGGCGCGACTGGCTCCTGCGCAGTGTCTCGATCAGGTTTGCCTCGCGACTCGCCGCACTGGCGAGCAACGCACCCGCCTCATCGGCCTTGGCGTCGAACGCGGCGCCCAGCACATCGGCGGCGGCGAGCGCGGCATTACGCGCGGTCACATCGGAACTGACCGCCAGTACGCCCACGATGCTGCCGCCATCCCGCAGCGCGGCCACCCGCACGCGCCAGTCGCGCAGCATTCCCTTGCCATCCAGCGCGGAGGCTTCGAATTCCACCTTGCCGCCCCGCACCGCGGCGGCCAACGCCTGCTCGACCAGCGGCTGCGCGAGCGGCGGCCACATTGCCTTCCAGTCCCTGCCCAGCATGTCTTCAGGCTGCGTGGCCCGGAACAGCTTCAGACCATTGTCATTGATGGCGACTACGACCCCGTCCAGGTCCAGCTCTTTGATGCAGTCCTCGGACAGGTCCACGATCTGGCGGTATCGATCCATCAATCCATCGTTGCAGCGGTGATGGGATCATTATCACCGCGTGATCCCTGCGTGAGTGGCGGCCGAGTGCCAATCTTTCGCGCTTCAAGCTGAACTGTTCATTCCCATCCCGCCTCCGGCCTTCTCACTTCGCCGCGTCGGCGGCCAGCAGGTACTTCAAGCCCTTCGTCAGCCCGCGCGGGGCGACGCTGAGATGATCTTCATCATTCAGCACGTCAAGCTGCAGGCGCAGCGATGGATAGCGGTGCGCACGCAGGGCGGCGTCCATCCGCCGTGCGTCGGCCACCATGTCGGCATCGTTGCCGAAGGCCGGGGTTTCCCGCTCGCCTACATACATGTACACCGACGCAGGCAGGTCGTCGTGGGCGCTGGCATGGTCCCGCTCGAAACGCTCCATCACATGCTTGTCGTACCAGTACGAGGGGCTGCCGAGGATGTAGCCGGCAAACAGGCCCGGGTCGGTAAACAGGATCTGGGTGCCCAACAGCGCGCCGTAGGAGTGTCCCAGCAGCAGGCGTTGGCTTTCGTCGGTACGGTAGCGGCCGGCCACGAACGGCAGCACCTGCTCGCGCAGGTACGTGATGTAAGGCGCCGCTTCGCCGTGCACCGCCTCCGCGGGCGCGCTGCTGGGCCCCTTGCGTGTGGGCGTGTAGTCGCGGCGTCGGCTGGTCACGCCATCGTCGCCGACCGCATAGGACAAGCCGACCAGGATGAACTCCTGCAGCTTCGGTCCCTCTACATTGAGGCGGCGGCCGATCTGCCGCGCCAACGGGAATGCGTAGTCGGCATCGGTGACATACAGCACCGGGTACCTGCGCCCGGGCGACTCGGCGTATGACGCGGGAAGCGCGACGAACACCTGGTAGGTGCGGCCGGACACCGGATCCTTCACGTCCCAGACTTCGCTGCCGACCACCTCATACGGCGCGCCGGCGGCGCGCTGACCGCCGAGCGCGGTGGCCTTGTCAACGGTCGGCGCGAGTGGCGCCGGACGCGGTGCCGCAGCGGCGGCGGATTGAGGGGCCTGGGCACACCCGGCCAGCATCGACAGAACCACAACACCCACTACCAGATAGTTCAACGCTTCATCTCCATGGTGAACCTGATACCGCCTCCCGTGGCGGCCATCGGGATCATACAAGACCCGTCAAAGGATCCTTCCATGCCCAGTTCCGATGCAACTTCCTCCACACCCGTTCCCGACGGCCGCTTCGATGCCATCATCATCGGCACCGGCCAGGCCGGCCCTGCACTGGCGGGCCGCCTGCACGAGGCGGGCATGCGGGTCGCGATCATCGAACGTCATCTGGTTGGCGGCACCTGCGTGAACACCGGTTGCAAGCCGACCAAGACACTGGTGGCCAGTGCGTACGCCGCGCACACGGCCCGACGCGGCGCGGAGTACGGCTTCTCCAGCGGACCGATTACCGTGGACATGGGCGTGGTGGCCGCACGGGCACGCAAGGTCATCCTGGACTCGCGTAGCAGCAATGAGCACTGGCTGGGCAGCATGGCGGGCGTCGAACTGATCCGGGGCCATGCGCGCTTCGATGGCCCGGACGCCGTGGTGGTGGACGGCGTGCGGCTGACCGCGCCGCGCATTTTCATCAACGTGGGTGGGCGTGCAGCGGTGCCGGACATGCCCGGGCTGGCGGAGGTGCCGTACCTGACCAACAGCAGCATGGTCGCGCTGGAGACCCTGCCCCGCCACCTGGTGGTGGTCGGTGGGAGTTACATCGGGCTGGAATTCGCGCAGATGTATCGACGCTTCGGGGCGCAGGTCAGCATCCTGGAGCGGTCCGACCGCCTGATATCCCGCGAGGATCCTGATGTATCGGAGGCGGCGCGCGCGATCCTGGAGGCCGAAGGCATCGCGGTGCACACCGGGGTGAGCGACATGACGTTCGCACGCCACCCCGATGGCGTTTCGGTTGCGGCCGGTACGACCGAGGTGATTGGCAGCCACCTGCTGATCGCCATCGGGCGGCGCCCGAACACCGACGACCTGGGCCTGGACAAGGCCGGCATCAAGACCGACGAGCGTGGCTACATCACGGTGGATGACCAGCTGCAGACCTCCGTGCCCGGGGTCTGGGCGCTGGGCGACTGCAATGGCCGCGGCGCCTTCACCCATACCGCGTACAACGACTTCGAGATCGTGGCGGCCAACCTGCTCGACGGCGAAGAGCGGCGGGTCAGCCAGCGCGTGCCCGGCTACGCGCTCTTCATCGACCCGCCGTTGGGCCGGGCCGGCATGTCGGAAACCGAGGCGGCGCGGAGCGGACGCCCGCTGCTGGTGTCCAAGCGACCGATGACCCAAGTCGGCCGCGCCGTGGAGAAAGGCGAGACCCAGGGCTTCATGAAAGTGGTGGCCGATGCCGGCACACGCCGCATCCTGGGCGCGGCGATCCTCGGCACTGGCGGCGACGAGGCCATCCACGGCATCCTCGACACGATGAGCGCGGACCGGCCACTGGATGACCTGCGCTGGGCCGTGCCGATCCACCCGACGGTTTCCGAGTTGATTCCCACCCTGCTGGTGGATCTTGCGCCAGCCACCGATTGAGGATGCACCGGATGCGCAAAGCCCGCCCTCTCCTGCTGTGCATCGGTCTGTGTTGCAGCCTGCTGCCGGCGCCGGCATGGAGCAGGCCGCGCACGTCCGACCAGCCGCCGCGTACGGAAACGGGCACCCTGCAGGGCGCCCCCTGGCGCATTGACGTGCCCGCGCACTGGAACGGCGAGCTGGTGATGTATGCGCATGGCTTCGAACCGGTCGGCACGCCGCGACCGGATCCCTGGCCGGCCAATCCCTGGACCGAAGCGCTGGGCAAGGCCGGCTATGCGGTTGCGCAGAGCGGTTACCGCAGCCAGGGCTGGGCGGTGAAGGATGCCATCGACGATCTGGAGCGGCTGCGTGCGCAGTTCCTGCGCGAGCATCCGGACACCCGCCATACCTGGATCATGGGGTTTTCGATGGGCGGCGCGGTCGCCATCGCCACGCTTGAACGGCTGCCCGCGCATTATGCCGGTGGCGCATCCCTGTGCGGGGCGAACCTGCCGGGCAGCGTACTGGCGGCGGAAATGCTGACCTCGCTACTGGCCTTCGAGTACTTCTTCCCGAACGCCAGGGGCTTGCCCGTCGCAGGCCTGGCGTCGGCGGACGCGGTGACACTCCCACAGGGTGAGTTGTTTGCCGCGATCGACGCTGCCGTGAAGGGCAACCCGAAGGCCGCAGGAGTGCTGGCGAGGCGGCTGGAAGTGACGCCGGACGAGCTTTCAGGCACGCTCAGCCTGCATGCGCTGGTGTTCCAGCAACTGCTCAAACGCGCCGGAGGCATGCCGGCAGGAAATCATGAAACGGCGTACGCGGGGTTTGGCGACGACAAGGCGTTCAACGCCGGCGTGCGAAGGGTGGCGGCAGACCCAGCGGCACAGGCCAGGCTGGACCGCGACCTGGCACTGACCGGCGCCCTCCGCCGGCCCCTGCTGCTTCAGTACAACCGCGAGGATCCCTCGGTGACGCCGCGCCTCGAGGCGGTGTATCCGGCGTTGGTCGCCAAGGCGGGCGCTGCCGCGCAGCTCACCACCTTGCCGGCTACCGGCACGGGCCACTGCGACTTCACTCCGGAGCAGATCGTCGACGCGGTCGTTACGCTGGGCAGGCCAGCGGCACCGGCGCCGGCGACGTTACCGGCGGCGGCGCGCTCCACTGACGCAGCACCGCGCCCCTGAGGGCCTGTTCGCCGCACCCGGTGGGGCAGCGCAGCACGCGGGCGACCGAGGTGCTGACGAACCCCTGCCCTTCGTGCGCCTTGAACACCGACTCGCACGACAGGCAGCGGGCGACCATTGCGTACAGATGCACGATGCGTCCGCTGCACGGGTCCTGCAGGGCGTCCACGTCAAGCAGTTCGAACTGACAGGTGTCGGGATTCGGACGGCGGGGCAAAGGCTGGGGAATGCGGGTCTGCAGGTTCACGTGTCGCACCGGAACGGGGTCGGACCGACTCTAGGGATCGGGACGTGGACTCCGCGTGCAGGGTGCTGCGAACGCAGCGCGAAAATCACGGAATGTCGCCATGCTGGCGCTCGCGGACCTCTTCGATGTCGCGTTCCAGGAAATAATTCAGGAACGTCCGCACCACCGCGATGGCGGCGAGCTGGCCGATCGAGTCCCACGTGGTGTAAATGGCCGATTCCACGATATCCCCGGCCAGCTGCAGGGTAAGGCCGGCCACCAGCCAGCGGCCATATTCGAGCCACAAGGCCCTGCGCTCGGGATGGCTGCCACCGCGCACCATCAACCGCATCATCTTCGCGAACGCCTTGATCGTCGCCAGTGTGATCAGGATCAGGGCCAGCAACGCGATGATGGTGACCACCGGCTCGGTGAGTGTCACCAGCCAGCTCTGCAGCGGTAGCGGGTCCAGGGGGCGGGTGGTGGCAGCAAGGTACACGGGTCAACTCCGGTGGATGCCGATCTCACGGCCTACATGTCCATGCAGAGGATCGCGGAGGCAGGCCGGACGGCGCGTCAGTACTTCTACTTGCCCGCCGCCAGTGAAGAATGCATGGCCCGGTCGGATTGAGGATAGACACCTGCCGGGGCCCGACAGACATTCAAGCGACCCTCCCCGGCACGCCTGAAGGAGTTCCCGTGGCCGCTCGATACGTCCTGACCCTCTCCGGCTCCCAGTACCACTTTGTATTGAAAGCCGGCAACAACGAAGTGATCCTGCGCAGCGAGCGCTACACCGCCAGGCACAGCGCGCTGTCCGGCATTGGCTCGGTCCGCGCCAACGCGCCCTACGACGACCGTTACCAGCGGACGTCCGCCGCCAACGGCCAGCCGATGTTCAACCTGCTTTCCGCCAACGGTGAAACCATCGGCACCAGCGAGACCTACACCTCACCCAGCGCCCGCGAAATCGGCATCCGCTCGGTGATGACCAATGGCCCGGAGGCACCCATCGACGACCAGGCCTGAGGCCGCGTTCCACCATGCCGCGGGCACTGGCAGCCGGGCGGGGGCCCGGCTATGTTATGCGCCTTCCCTGCCCTTGCCCCGGCCCTGATGAGTGCTTCCGCGTCCCCCCTTGCCGCCTGCGAGAACTGCACTGCTGCCCTGCACGGCGACTTCTGCCACCAGTGTGGGCAATCGGCACATAGCCCGGTACGCAGCTTCGGGCATGCGGTGGAGGAAGTGTTCGAGTCGTTCTGGCACCTGGATGGGCGCATCTTCCGCACCCTGCGCCAGCTGCTGCTGCCCGGCCGGCTGGCGGCCAGCTACCTGGCCGGGCATCGCGCGAGGTACGTGCCGCCGATGCGGCTTTTCGTGATCCTGAGCGTGCTGACCTTCTTCGTTGCCCGGCTCGCCGTGCATGTGGATGGAGGCACTTTCATCCAGCAGACCGCCACGCCGCCCGAAGTGCCAGGCGCGTTCCGGGATGCGACCAGCAGCGCCGAAGTGGAACAGGTGCGGCGTGCACTGGTGGCACCGTTGGCGCAGTCGCGGCAGGCCATGCCGGAGCGCCTGCGCGCGCCGCTGGACACGGCCATCGAGAAGGTCGAGAAGCAGGCGGTACGGCGCAACCAGGAACTGGCAGCGCAGCCGGCGGGCGTTGCCGCGACCGCACCGGTTGCGGTCAAGCCAAAGGCGCCGGCGTCCACGGGTGGGCATTCCAAGCCGGTGCAGATAGACGGGCTGCCGGACTTCGTGAACCACTGGCTCGACGGCAAGGCCGCTGCCATCCGCAAGAACCTGCCGCGGGTGAGCGAGAATCCGCAGCTGGCCGTGAATGCGTTCTTCTCTTCGGTTCCGTCGGTGCTGTTCGTGCTGGTGCCGTTGTTCGCGCTGCTGTTGAAGGTGTTCTACCTGGGCAGCGGCCGCCTGTACCTGGAGCACCTGGTAGTGGCGCTGTACAGCCATGCATTCCTGTGCGTGGGCCTGCTGGGCGTCCTGCTGCTGTCGATGCTGGGTACCCCGCTGGCCGGAATCCCCGGCGCCGACATCCTGATCGGCCTGGCCATCGCCGGCGTGCTGGTGTGGATGCCGATCTACCTGCTGGTGATGCAGCGCCGGGTTTATGGGGAGTCATGGCTGGTCACGTCGCTCAAGTTCACGGTGCTGGGCTGGCTGTACTTCAGTGTCGTCACGGTCGCTACGGCGCTGCTCGCGCTGGCCAGCCTGGCCAACATCTGATTCAGGGCGCGCGGCCGGGCGCTGCCGGCGGCGCGGGCTGCCCTTGGTCCAGCGCATGCCGGCCAGCCGGGGTGAGATCGATATCCGCATCCTCGGCCTGCACGGCCAGTCCCGCGGTGACCGCCCACGTTGCGTCTTCGGCCGAAACCGGATCGGTGGCGTGGATCGCGCGCAGGACGGCGAGCTGGTGGTCGGTAAGGGTCATGGCCAGGCTTCTCCTTGAAGTGCGTCGACTCTAGCAAGCCCAACGTGAAGCACCTGGATCGTGAGTTAAGTAGTTTTACGCGCCGGGGTTGCAGCTATTTCGGTGGAGCGTGATTGAAGCGGGCGTCATGCTCATCACCACCTCCGCCCGACGCAGGCTGCCCAGATGGCGACGTTCTACACCCCGGCTCGACATGCTCCGTACCTGACCCGCCGGTTCGGCTTCGCACTGATCACCCTGTGCGCGTTGGCAGCGTGCGGCAAGCGCGAGCCCGACACGGCTGCCGCGACGCCCACCCCGGCCGCATCGGCCCCGCCTGCCGCGCCCGCCGCTGCGCGTACCAGCGCGTTGCGCGCCACCGCCAAGGACGCCTACATATGGGGCTTCCCGCTCGTGGAGGGTTACAAGACCCTGTACCAGCAGGCGGTGGATCGGGGTGGCGCCAACTTCCATGCCGGCTTCAACGAAATCGGCAACGTGGCCACGGTGGCGACCCCGAAGGACACGGCCATCATCACCCCCAATTCGGACACGCCCTATTCCTTCCTGTGGATGGACCTGCGCGCCGAGCCGGTGGTGATAAGCGTGCCGGCGATCGACGCCAAGCGTTACTTCTCCGTGCAGCTGATCGATCTGTACACCTACAATTTCGCCTACATCAACCGGTCGGCGACCGAGGGCAAGGCCGGTGCGTTCATGGTCGCCGGGCCGGGCTGGAACGGTGAAACGCCCAAGGGCGTGCGCCAGGTGTTCCGTGCCGAGACCCAGCTGGCGTACGCGCTGTTCCGCACGCAGCTGTTGGCGCCCTCGGACCTGGACAACGTCAAGCGGCTGCAGGCGCAGTACAAGGTCCAACCGCTCAGCGCGTTCCTGGGCACCCCGGCACCGCCTGCGGCAGCACCGCTGACGTTCCCGCCGTACGATGCTGAAAAGGCCAACGGCCTGGGCTTCTTCTCCTACCTGAACTTCCTGCTGCAGTTCGCGCCTGTCCTGGACAGCGAAACCGCGCTTCGCCAACGCTTCGCCGGCATCGGCGTCGAGCCCGGCAAACCCTTTGACGAGGCGGCGCTTCCTGCCACCGACCGGGAAGCCCTGTTGGGCGGCATCGCCGACGCCAACCAGGAACTGGAGCGCTTCGTTGCTACTGAAATCAACACCGCCAAGGTTGCCAGCGCGGACATGTTCGGCACGCGCGCGGCGCTGAAGGACAATTACCTCTATCGCTTTGCGGGTGCAAAGCTGGGCATCTACGGCAATTCGGCGTCCGAAGCCGACTACCAGAGCTACTTCGTCGACGCGCAGGGCACGCCAGCCGATGGCAGCCAGCACAACTACGTGTTGCGGTTTGCCAAGGACCAGCTGCCGCCCACCAACGCCTTCTGGTCGGTCACGCTGTACGACGGCAAGAGCAAGCTGCTGGTGGACAACCCGCTGGACCGCTACCTGATCAACTCGGCCATGCTGCCCAAGCTCAAGCGCGACGCCGATGGTGGTCTGACGCTGTACATCCAGGCTGCCTCGCCGGGTGAGGGCAAGGAATCCAACTGGCTGCCAGCCCCGGCGGGACCGTTCTACCTGATTCTTCGCAACTACAGTCCGGCCAAGGCGGTGCTGGACCGCACCTGGCAGAAGCCGGCGCTGACGGTCGCGGATGCCCCTGCCTGAGCAAGGGCTATGCGGGGTGCACGTCCGTGCCCGCAAGCGTGGCGTAACGCCAGGCCACCGAGGAACGCAGGTGCGCGAGCAGGTGGTCCAGGAACACCCGGACCCGTGGCGCCACCTGCTTGCCCGACCCGTGCACCGCACTGAGCGGAGAGGTGGCCAAGGCAAAATGCGGGAGCACCTCGACCAGATGGCCTGCCTCCAAGTCGTCGGCCACGTCCCAGATCGACTTGCGCGCGATCCCGGCGCCCTGCAGTGCCATCAGCTGCGCGGCCTCGCCGTCGTCGCACACGGTAGATGCTTCGATGGACATGGCCAGGACGCCGTCGGGACTGGCGAACAGCCACTGCGACACCGGCGGATTTCCCGAGGCAATGCAGTCATGTCCGCGCAGGTCCTCGATGCAGGTCGGCACCCCACGCCTGCGCAGATACTCCGGCGAGGCGCACAGGATCCGACGATTTGGGGCCAGCTGACGGGCCATCAGCCGCGAATCATCCAGTGCGCCATAGCGGATGGCCAGCTCAACGCCCTCCCCGACCAGGTCAACCAGCTCGTCACGCAACGAAAGGTGGACCCTGACACCCGGATGCTCCAGCTGGAAACTGCGCACCGCCGGCACGATGTGCCGCCGCCCGAATCCGTTGGGCGCGGTGAGCTTGAGCACCCCGGCTACCGCCGAGTGGCGCTCTTCAAGTGCCGATTCGGCCGCCTCCACCGCATCGAGCACGCGCCGGCAATGTTCATGGAACAACAGGCCATCGTCGGTCAACGACGCACGCCGCGTACTGCGATTGAGCAGGCGCACCTGCAGCCGTGCCTCCAGCGCGCTCAGCCGCTTGCTGACCACCGCCAGCGATACGCCCAGCTCACGCGCGGCCGCGGAAAGACTGCCGCCAAACACGATGCGGTCGAAGGTACGGAGTTCGCCCAGGTCGTCGATCATGGCGATTATTTCCTTTCAGGCAACAGCGCCTTTCCCAGTTTGCCATTCCAGAAAGCGTCCCACCTACACACAATGGGTCGGTTCATCCAGCCACCCCCCACAGGTAGCCACCCCCATGAAAGACGAGGACCAGAGCCGGCCGACGTTGACCCGTCGCCGCTTTTTCCAGGGCCTGACCCTGATTCCGGTTGCCGCCGCGCTTCCCGGCTGCGCGCCCAGCGCCACCACCGCCGATGGCGGATCCGCGGCCCCAGCGCCGGCCAGGGACTACAGCCCCGAATTCTTCAACGCCGCCGAGTGGGCGTTCATCACCGCCGCCTGCGACCGCCTGATCCCGTCCGACGATACCGGCCCGGGTGCGGTGGAATCGGGCGTGCCCGAGTTCCTCGATCGCCACATGCAGACCCCGTATGCCGCCGGCGCCATCTGGTACATGCAGGGCCCCTTCCTGGAAGCGCCCAGCGAGTTCGGCTACCAGGGCAAGCTCGCCCTGCGTGACATCCTGAAGGTCGGCATCGATGCGTTCGACGCGCACTGCCGCAGCCAGTTCGACGGCAAGACCTTCGCCCAGCTCAGCCACGAACAGCAGGAAACCCTGCTGAAGGCAGCCGAGGGCGGCAAGCTGGAACTGGACGCGATCTCCAGCAAGCTGTTCTTCTCCAACCTGCTGGGCGAGGTGAAGAACGGTTACTTCGCCGATCCCAAGTACGGCGCCAACAAGGACATGGGTGCCTGGAAGATGATCGGCTACCCGGGCATGCGCGCGGACTACATCGACTGGATCGGCGTGCGCGACAAGGGCTACCCCCTGCCGCCGGTGGACCTGTCCGGGCGGAGGGGCTGACCGATGGCAATCACGAAACCGAAAGTCGATGCGGTCATCGTCGGCATGGGCTGGACCGGCGCGATCCTGGCCAAGGAACTCACCGACGCCGGCCTGCACGTGGTGGCGCTGGAACGCGGCGGCGACCGCGATACCCAGCCCGACTTCGCCTACCCCAAGGTAGTGGACGAGCTGGAAGGCTCGGTGCACCGCAAGTACCTGCAGAGCCTCAACCAGGAAACGGTGACGATCCGGCATTCGATCGCCGACACCGCCGTGCCCTATCGCCAGATGGGCTCGTTCAAGCCCGGCACCGGCGTGGGCGGTGCGGGCAGCCACTGGTCGGGCGCGCATTTCCGGCCGTTGCCGGAAGACCTGCAGCTGCGCACGAATGTGGAGCAGCGTTACGGCAAGGCGTTCATCCCCGCGGACATGACCATCCAGGATTTCCCGGTGACCTATGCCGAGCTGGAGCCGCACCTGAACATGTTCGAGCTGGTGTGCGGCACGTCCGGCAAGGCCGGCGTGATCAACGGCGTGGTGCAGGAGGGTGGCAACCCGTTCGAGGGCTCGCGTTCGCGCGAGTACCCGTTGGGGCCCAATCCGAATTATCTCGGCGGCGAGCTGTTCTACAAGGCAGCCAAGGAAATGGGCTGGCATCCCTACCCGATTCCGGCGTCCAACGCTTCGGGGCCGTATGTCAACCCTTATGGCTGCCAGCTCGGGCCGTGCAATGCCTGTGGCTTCTGCAGCGACTACGGCTGCCTGAACTATTCCAAGGCCAGCCCGAACGCCTGCATCCTGCCGGTGCTGCGCCAGCGGCCGAAGTTCGAACTGCGCACCCATTCGCAGGTGCTCAAGGTGAACCTGGACAGCAGCAACAGCAAAGCCACCGGGGTGACTTACCTGGATGCGCAGGGCCGTGAAGTGGAGCAGCCGGCGGACATCGTGCTGCTGTGCGCGTTCCAGCTGTACAACGTGCACCTGATGCTGGTCTCCGGCATCGGCGAAGCCTACGACCCGCAGACCAACACCGGCACCGTGGGCCGCAATTACTCCTACCAGAACCTCAACCGGGTGGTGCTGTTCTTCGACAAGGACGTGCAGGCCAACGGCTTCATCGGCATCGGTGGCGCCGGCACCACCATGGACGACCTCAACGGCAACCAGCTGGACAACGCCAAGGCCGGTTTCGTCGGCGGCGGCCTGGTGTGGGCTCGTCAGCCCGGCGCCGGCCCGGTGCGCGGCATCAACGTACCCTCGGGCACCCCGAGCTGGGGCGCGGCATGGAAAAAGGCGGCGGCCGACAACTTCCGCCACAACTTCTATTACGAGGTGCAGGGTGCGTGCATGTCCTATCGCCAGCACTACCTGAGCCTGGACCCCAACTACAAGGACTCCTTCGGCCGCCCGCTGCTGCGCATGACCTTCGATTGGCACCCGAACGAGATCAAGGCCTCGCAGTTCTTCGTCGACCAGGCCATGCAGATGAGCCGCACGCTCAATCCGCTGTCGATGAGCGGCGACGCCAAGAAGGATGGGGAGCACTACAACATCACCAAGTACCAGAGCACGCACACCTGCGGCGGCGCGATCATGGGCGCGGACCCGAAGACCTCGGCGCTGAACCGCTACCTGCAGAGCTGGGACGTGTCGAATGTGTTCGTGATCGGCGCCAACGCCTTCCCGCAGAACAACGGCTACAACCCGACCGGGCTGGTCGGCGGGCTGGCGTACTGGGCGGCCAAGGCCATCCGCGAGAAGTACCTGCCCGATCCGGGCCCCCTGGTCCAGGCTTGAGGAGGCGCGCATGAAAAAGCTTCTTCTCTGGATCGTGGTCATCGGCCTGGTCGTGCTGCTGGCCGCCCTGGCCTATGCCTTCATTCCCACCAGAACCCGCGTGCTGGCCGATGGGCCCGCGGCCGATGCGGCGCTGATCGAACGCGGCCGTTACCTGGCGGCGGCCGGCGACTGCACCGCCTGCCATACCAAGCCGGGCGGCAAGCCGTTCGCCGGTGGGCTGCCGGTGGCATCGCCGCTCGGCAACATCTACAGCACCAACATCACCCCGGACAAGGACACCGGGATCGGCGCATATTCGCTGGATGACTTCGACCGTGCGGTCCGCCACGGCATCGCGCCTGACGGCCGCACGCTGTACCCGGCGATGCCCTACCCGTCCTACGCGCGGATCAGCGACGACGACGTGCGCGCCCTGCACGCGTACTTCCTGCACGGCGACATCGCACCGGTGCGGCAGGACAACCGGGCCGTGGACATCACCTGGCCGCTGTCGATGCGCTGGCCGCTGGCGATCTGGCGCAAGACCTTCGCGCCCGAGGCGGACGCGGTGGCGTTCGATCCCGGCAAGTACAGCGATCCGCAGCTGGCACGCGGCGCCTATTTGGTGCAGGGCCTCGGCCACTGCGGCAGTTGCCACACCCCGCGTGGCCTCGCCCTGCAGGAGAAGGCGCTGGACGAATCCAGCCCGGCGTACCTGTCCGGTGGCCAAGTGATCGACGGCTGGAACGCGGTCAACCTGCGCGGCAACGCGGCCGACGGACTTGGCCGCTGGTCCGAGCAGGACATCGTCGACACCCTGCGCACCGCCCGCAACGCGCACAGCGCGGTGGTGGGCTCGCCGATGGCCGACGTGGTCACGCACAGCACGCAGAAGCTCACCGACGAGGATCTGAAGGCGATCGCGGTGTATCTCAAGCAGCTGCCGGCCAGCCCGCATGATCCTTCCACGTACACCGCCAGCGATGCCACGGCGCGCAAACTGCAGACCGGCATCAACGACAGCCGCGGCGCCGAACTGTTCGTCGACAACTGCGCGGCCTGCCATCGCACCGATGCCAAGGGCTATACGAACGTGTTCCCGGCCATTGCGGGCAACCCCACCGTGCTGGCCGACGACCCGACCTCGGTGATCCGACTGCTGCTGGCCGGCAGCGAACTGCCCTCAACCACCCAGCGTCCCTCCAACCTGGGCATGCCCGGCTTCGCCGAACGCCTGTCGGACAAGGAGATCGCCCAGCTGGCCACGTTCATCCGCCAGGACTTCGGCAACCAGGCCGGTGCGGTCACTGCCGACCAGGCGAAGAAGGTGCGCCAGCACCTGGATGACGAGGCCAAGGCCGCCAAGGACGCGCACGACCCGACCGCCGCCCGGGGCGGCGAAGACGCGGAATAACCCGGCGGTTCAGCCGGCTCCTGCACGAAACCCCCGGATCGGGGAGAATAGCGGCCCTCCGAGCGCCCCTGCCCTGCAACGGCAGGGGCCGCTCCCTTGCGGTTGACGGCACTGCCGACCGCCCTCCCGCCGTTACCTCCGGATCCAACGTGAACGCCATCGCTTCTTCCCCCGCCGACGCCCTGCCCCAGGACGAGCTGCCCCTGACCGACCGCCTGCGCGCCGCGCTGGACCTGCTGGAGGCGATCGAGGCCGACCGCGCCATGCTGGACACGCTGCCGGAAGACGAGCGCGTGCGTTTCCACCAGGTAGTGGCCAGGGTCTACCACCCCGAACCGAAGGAACGGCGGCAGAAGCTGAAGCAGCAGGCCAAGGTACGGCTGCAGCAGGAAAAGGTGCGCAAGGCCGAAGCGCTGCTGGACCAGACCGGCATCCGCACCCTGCGCCGCAAGCCGGTATTCAGCACCCCGAACTACTTCCCGCCACACGCCGCCGGCCTGCACGATGCGCGCAACGGCGAGGGCGCCGCTGCCACGCCGGAACCGGTGCATTCGGAAGAGGTGCGGCACTGCTACGTGTGCAAGCAGAAGTTCACCCTGCTGCATCATTTCTACGACCAGATGTGCACCGCCTGTGCCGATCTGAACTTCCTCAAGCGCACCGAAACCGCCGACCTGCGTGGCCGCGTGGCGCTGCTGACCGGCGGCCGGGTCAAGATCGGCTACCAGGCCGGCCTGAAGCTGCTGCGCGCTGGCGCCGAGTTGATCGTGACCACGCGCTTCCCGCGCGATTCGGCGGCCCGCTATGCCGAAGAGCCGGACTTCGCCGAATGGGGCCACCGCCTGCAGGTGTACGGGCTGGACCTGCGCCATACGCCCAGCGTGGAAGCGTTCTGCAATGAGCTGCTGGCCACGCGCACGCGGCTGGATTTCATCATCAACAATGCCTGCCAGACCGTGCGCCGTCCGCCGCAGTTCTATGCGCACATGATGGCCGGCGAAACCGCCGCGCTGCACGAGGTGCCGGAGACGATCCGCAAGCTGGTGGGCCAGTACGAAGGCCTGCGCAGCCCGGAGATGCTGGCGCTGGGTTCGGACGCGGCGGTACCGGCGCTGCAGGACGGCCTGGTCGGCGCCGATGGCCTTACCCGCGCCGCCGAGCTGTCGCAGGTGCCGTTGCTGGCCGATGAGCTGCTGGGCCAGCAGCACCTGTTCCCGGAAGGCCGGCTGGACCAGGACCTGCAGCAGGTGGACCTGCGTGGACGCAACTCCTGGCGCCTGCTGATGGCCGAAGTGCCGTCGGTGGAGCTGCTGGAGACGCAGCTGGTCAACGCCATCGCACCCTTCATCATCAATGCGCGGTTGAAGCCGCTGATGCTGCGCACGCCCGAGCGCGACAAGCACATCGTCAATGTGTCGGCGATGGAGGGGCAGTTCTACCGCAACTTCAAGACCACCCGCCACCCGCACACCAACATGGCCAAGGCCGCGTTGAACATGATGACGCGCACCTCGGCGGCCGATTACCAGAACTACGGCATCCACATGAATTCCGTGGATACTGGCTGGGTGACCGACGAAGATCCGGCGGAGATCGCAGCGCGCAAGGTCGCCGAAGAGCGCTTCCATCCGCCGCTGGACATCGTTGACGGCGCCGCGCGCATCGTCGACCCGATCATCCACGGCGCGAACACCGGCAACCACGTGTGGGGCCAGTTCCTCAAGGATTACGCCCCCACCGACTGGTGAGGCAGGCGCCCGCGGTGCCCACGGAAAGTCCGCAAACGCGGTAGCGCCGGCCGTTGGCCGGCCCTCGCGGACCTTCATCGCCCGATGCAAATCCCCCGCAGGCCGGCCAACGGCCGGCGCTACCGGTACATGTCCGAATGTGTCACATGCGAATGATTCGTGATATCATTGTGAACGATTTCAGAATCACCACACGGACGTCCCAGCCATCGCCAGCGGACCCTCTTTTCCAGGAGTTTGCTCGATGCGCGTTGCACCCCCCACGCTTGCCCATTCCCTGGCCGCACTGACTGCGGCCATCGCCTTGGCCCTGTCCGCACAGGCCCACGCCAACGGCGAAGCCGCCGCCGACGCCAAGGACTTCGACACCGTAGTAGTCACCGCCACCGGCGCCCAGCAATGGATCAAGGACGCGCCGGCCAGCATCAGCGTGATCAGCCGCCAGGACATCGAGCGCAAGCCGGTCTCCAGCATCGGCCAGCTGCTCAGCACCGTGCCCGGCGTGACCGGTGGCTACGCCCTCTCCGGCGCGCAGTCGAAGATCCGCCTGCGCGGGCTGCCGGAGCAGTACACGCTGATCCTCATCGACGGTCGCCGCCAGGGCAATTCGTCCGGCGTGAACTACCGCGATGACCTCGGCCCGCAGGATCTGAACTGGCTGTCGCCGGACATGATCGAACGCATCGAAGTGGTGCGCGGGCCGATGTCGTCCCTGTATGGCTCCGACGCCATGGGCGGCGTGATCAACATCATCACCCGGAAGATCGCGCCCGAATGGGGCGGCTCGGTGACCTACAACTACAGCAAGCCGGACTCGTCCACGCGCGGCAACACCACCCAGATGGGCGGGCTGTTCAGCGGCCCGCTCACCGACAGCCTGGGCCTGCGCGTCGGTGCCAACGTCACCGATCGCGAATCCGACCGTGGCCGCGGCCAGACCCCGGGTACCAAGGCCGAGAATGCGAACGCGCTGCTCAACTGGGCCATCAACGGCGACCACACGCTGGGCTTCGAGGCCACCCATGGCACGCAGCGCAACCGCGGTGGCGGCGATGTCGGCGCATGGGGCCTGTCCAAGCTGGTGCACACCGGCTACGTGGTCACCCACGACGGCCGCTACGGCGATGCCAGCACCTCCAAGTCCACCCTGACCCAGAACGATTACGAGGACAAGGGCAGCCAGGTGGGCAACCACGCCAAGGAAACCGTGTTCGATACCGCCTTCGCCACTGGCTTCCACCTGGGCTTCGAGCACCGCTTGAACGTGGGTGGCCAATGGAAGCGCGAAGAGCTGCAGAACACCGACACCATCGGCACCGTGCCGGTGACCTGGAGCGGCAGCGGCCGGATCAGCCCAACCAACGAGGCCGACTCGTGGGCGCTGTTCGCCGAAGACCACATCACCCTGCATGAGCGCTTCACGCTCACCCTGGGCCTGCGCTGGGACAACACCGAGAACTACGACGACAACCTGAGCCCGCGCATCTACGGCGTGTGGCACCCGTCGGACGACTGGACCGTGCGCGGCGGTGTGTCGCAGGGCTTTCGGGCGCCGAACCTGAAACAAGGCAGCGCCGGTGCGGCCACGCAGTCGGGCGGCAACGGCTGCCGCAGCCTCACCGTGGAAGGCTGGACCAACCGCTCGGTCAGTGCCGATGGCACCACCGGCTGCTACATGGCCGGCAATCCCAACCTCGAGCCGGAAACCAGCACCAACTACGAGCTGGGCGTCGGCTTCGACCGCGGCGGCTGGTCGGCCTCGGCCACGTACTTCCTCACCGATTTCGACGACAAGATCGAGCAGGTGCCGCTGCGTGAGATTGCCGGCTACGACACCAGCTTCGTCAACGGTTTCTGGTGGACGGTGGCGCAGAACATCCAGGAGGCGCGCACCCGCGGCGTGGAGGCCAGCGTCACCGTGCCCCTGCACGAGCGCCTGAGCTGGACCACCAACGCCACGCGCATGCTGGAATCGAAGAACCGCACCACCGGGGCGAACCTGCTGGTGGTGCCGAAGATCACCGCCAACACCTCGCTGGACTGGCAGGTGACCGAGGCCTGGTCGCTCAACCTGAGCGCGCAGCACATCGGCGAGCAGCTGGTCTCCAGCAGCAGCGCGACCTTCGCCAAGGCCTACACGACGTGGGACCTGGTGACCGGGTTCGACGTCAACGAGAACCTGACCCTGCGCGCAGGCGTGCTGAACGCCGGCGACGTCTCCACCATCGACGAAGGCAACAACTACGACGGTGGTGCGCGCACCTTCTTCGTCGGCGCTACTGCGCGGTTCTGATGATGGCTGGGGCGCGCTTGGCGCGTCCTGGTTTCGGCATGGGTTCCGTGGGACACGCATGGCGTGTCGCTACGTGCGGATGCTCGGGTTCCGAGGGACACGCATTGCGTGTCCCTCGGAATGCCTGCCAAGTGCGACCCAGACTACTTCACGCAATCAAAGCTTCATGTTCAGACCGAGGTAAAAGCCACGCCCCGCAGCCGGTGAAAACATCGGCTGCGGTTGTTCCCAGAAGAAACTGTCGTACCACGCGTATTCGTACTGGCGATCGGTCGCATTCTTCACCTGCACGTCCACACTCCAGCGCGGCGTGAACTGGTATCGGGCGCTCAGGTCCAGCACCGCGAAGCCACCGTACTTGCCGGCCACGTTGCGCTCTTCCAGGTAGTAGTCGCCCTGCGCCCTGCCCTGCAGCCCCAGCTGCAGAGCCTCGGTGGCCTGGTAGTCAAGCCCGACGTTGCTGATGTAACGCGGCGTTGCGGCCACCTCGCGTCCTTCCAGCGAGAGGCTCGCGTCACGGAAGTCACGCTCGATCTTCGCCTCCTGGTACGCGTGGGACGCCCACACCGTCCACTTCTCGCCTACCTGCGCGCTGATCTGCGCATCCACGCCACGGCGGCGGGTCTTGCCCAGGGTCACGGTGGTGCCGGTGGCGGGCATGTTGGAGACCTCGTTGGCCGCATCCTGCTGCCATACCGCGATGCGCGCCTGGCTGCCGGCGAACGGGCTGAACTTCATGCCCAGCTCCATGCCGGTGTTGGTGGACGGGTTCATGGCGCCCTGCCCCGGCGTGAGGTAAGCCGGCGCGGTGGAGCCGGTCAGCACCTGGAAGGCGCGGCCCCAGTTGGCATACACATTGGTGCTGTCGGTGAAGGCATAGACCACGCTGAGCTTGGGCTGGTCGATGGTGCCGTAGCGCTGCAGCGGGCCGGTGATGCCGCCCGGCAGGCGGGTGTCACCATCAAAACGGTCCACCCGGTAGGCCGGCACGATCTTCAGCGCCTCGATGGGCTGGTAGATAGCCTGCACATACGCGCCGTAGTTGTCGAAGGTGTGGCGGTCGTTGTTCTGCACGCGTGCGGGTGTGGCGCTGAAGTCGGTGGGCTCGGCGTAGCTGAAACGCTCGCGGATGTAACCGTTGTCCTGATGCTCGATGTTCACCCCGCCTTCCAGCGTAAGCGTGGCGCCGGGCTGCCAGGTCAGCGTGGTGAGCATGCCGGTCTGTTTCTCATCCCACACCCGGCGCTGGCGCGGGGCATTGCCGATGGGCAGGTCGCTGAAGGTCACCCGGCGGTCGTCTTCGTAGCGGTTGTAGTACAGCTTGCTGCCCAGATAGAGACTGTCCGCCAGCTTCAGGTCCATGTGCACGCCGATCTGGCGCATGTCGCGGTCGTCGCCATCGTTGGCGTTGCGCAGCTGTGAGCCACGGCGGTCGGTACGCAGTTCCTCAGCGGTCATGAAGCCCGGTTCGTCGGCCTCGTGGTGGTAGGCGCGCGCGGTGAGGCCGATGCGCATGCCGTCATCCAAGCTGCCGTAGAACCATTTACCACCCACTGCGTACTTCCGCGAGGTGTCATGGTCGCGGTAGCCGTCCGACGCCTGCGTGCCGATGAAGTAGTTCTGGGCAACGCTGTTGCTTTCGCGGCCGATGGCCAGCTGCGCGTCACGGGTGTTGTAGCTGCCATAGGCCAGCCGAGCATCGGTGTAGTTCCCGCCCTGGCGCGTGCCGAAGTTCACGTTGCCGCCGATGTTGTGCAGGCCGTAGCGCGGGTCGTTGGTGCCGCGCACCACTTCGATGTAGCTGATTTCCAGCGGGAACAGCATGTCGATGAAGCGCTGGTTCCCGCTGTTGACGTTGCTGGGGATGCCATCGATCAGGGTCTTGATCGCATTGAGATAGCCCTCGCCGTTGAACGCCCGGAAGCTGACCTTGCCGGACTCCGCGCCCTGCCGGGTCTCGGTCAACTGGATGCCGGGCATCTGACCGAGCAGTTCCCAGCTGTGCGACACGTTCTTGTCTTCGATCTGGTCGGCGCCGAGCACGTCCACCGAGGTCAGCACCTGGTGGGCAGTGAGCTGGCCCTCGGTGTGCTGGTGCACGTCGACCTTGCCCAGGGTAAGGGCGGAATCGGACGACTGGGCGCGGGAGTCGGGGGCAAACAGGACGGCAGCGACGGCGGCAACGAGGGCGTGGTTCTTCATGGCGTGTGGGTGACTGGCAATGTGACACTATAACATTACGTTAATGTCGCATATCACCTGCTTTCACCAACTGCTGCATCCCAGCTGCCTAGGATGGCCGCAGGCACGACGGAGGGTCGTGTCGAAACACGCTGTGGAGGCACCGGATGACCGAGAGCGCACGCCAGGCAGCACTGGATTCCCTGCGGATCCTGGATTCTGACCCCGAGCCGTTCTTTGATGCCCTGACCCACGCTGCTTACGCCATGACCGGCATGCCGGTGGCGATGATTTCGCTCATCGATGGCGAGCGCCAATGGTTCAAGGCGCACATCGGCCTGGAGGCGGCGTCGGAGACCGCCCGCGACATTTCGTTTTGCACCTGGGCGATCCAGTCCGACATGGTGCTGGAGGTGGAGGACGCGCGCGAAGATCCGCGCTTCGCCGACAACCCCATCGTGCAAGGCCCGCCTTACGTCCGCCACTACCTGGGCGCGCCGATCCGGCTGGAAGGCGGCAGCCGGATCGGAACGCTGTGCCTGCTCAACCCCGAACCCGGCCACGCCACCGCCGCCCAGCGCGAAGCGCTGGCGTGGCTGGCACGGGTGGCGGCCATCGGCATGGAACAACGCGCCAGCCTGCTCAACCGCATCGCCGAGAGCAACCGCCTGCATCGCCAGCTGCAACGCAGCCAGGCGTTCCTGGAGCGCACCAACACCCTCGCCAAAGTCGGCGGCTGGGAGCTCGCCCTGGACAGCAACACCCTGGACTGGACCCGCGAAACGCGCCTGATCCACGGCGTGGCCGAGGACTTCGACCCCAACCTGGCCGCAGCGCTGTCGTTCTACCCGGACAGCAGCCGCGAGCAGCTCCAGGACGCCATTGCCGCCTGCGCCGCCAACGGCACCCCGATCGACCTGACCGTGCGCGCGCTCAAGGCCACGGGCGATCGCACCTGGGTGCACATCGTCGGCCAGCGCGTGGAGGACGCTACCGGCCCGCGGCTGGTGGGTGCGATCCAGGACGTGACCGAACAGCGCACGGCCACCGACGCCCTGGCCCACAGCGAAGCCCGTTACCGGCGACTGTTCCAGCACAGCCTGGGCCTGATCTGCACGCACACCCTCGACGGCACGATCACCTCGGTCAACCCGGCCGCCTCGTTGTCCCTCGGGCGTCCCGAAGCGGAGCTGATCGGTCGCACGCTGGCCGAGATCATGCCGCTGGAGCGGCTGGAGTACCTGCAGTATTACCTGGAGCGCATCGTGGAGAACCAGAGCGATTCGGGCCTGATGGAGCTGGTCGCCGAAGACGGCTCACGCCGTTACTGGGCCTATCACAACGTGCTGGATACCGAGGCCGACCCGCCCTACGTCCTCGGCCACGCCCAGGACATCACCACCCAGCACCTGCAGGAGCGGCAGTTGCTGGAGATGGCCATCCGCGATCCGCTCACCCGGTCGTTCAATCGCCGCTACCTGGCCGAACTTGCCAGCAAGCAGCTCGACGCCTGGGGCTGCCTGGTCTTCGACCTGGACCACTTCAAGGAGATCAACGACACCCGGGGCCACGCCTATGGCGACGCGGTGCTGGTCGAGTTCGTGGCCTTCCTGTCCGCGCCGCTGCAGCAGGACGAGGTGGTGGTCCGCCTGGGCGGCGATGAGTTCCTGGTGTTCGTGCCGGGAGCAACGCTGGGCAGGCTGCAGGCCCTGGAAGCCGAGTATCAGCAGCGGGCGCACCTGGCACCGGTGCGGTTCTCCGGGGGCTGCGCGATCAACCGCTCTGGCGAGACCGTGGCCGACACCATCAACCGTGCCGACATGAAACTGTACGAGCGCCGCCGCCGGGAGCGTCCCGGCAGCGCCTGACGCCCGCGCAGTGGCTCACGCGTGCACGGCGTGGGTGCTGACCTGCTCGGATTTCCTGGGGGAACCCCCGCCCTGCACGGCCTGCAGCACCCGGCTGACCCGCTGCAGCGTGCCACGCAGGCCGGGCTCCAGCCCCACGATGTAGACAAAGCGCCCGTCGCATCGCGCGAACGCGTCTTCAAGCCCGTCGCTCTGCCCGAGCTCGCGCTCCAGGGCCTTGACCCAGTTGGCCGAAGGTGGCTGCTCCAGCTCGATCACCACGGCCAGTTCACCGGGATCCAGCGACAGCGTTTCAAACCGCAGCACGTGCGGGGACGAGGAGGTTTTCTGGGATGCGCCGCTCATGACCGGTCTCCAGCTGGACACGCCTGGAAGTATCCTCGGACGATGCCAAGATGGCGTCAAGACGGCCGGCAGGCAGGCTGCGGGCGGAGCATGCCGGTCAGCAGGAATGCGGTCCACGCGCCGGACCTCTTGCCGACGGAGCCTTAACCAAGGTTCCCTAAGCTACCTGCGCGTCGACGGCGTACCGCCCGACGTTTTGATTGTTCCGCTCGAATTGTTCGAAGGAACCTGATGGACACTGCTAAGGAGCCGCAATGAAGAAGCTGCACACCGCCATGCTTGCCGCATGCCTGCTGGGCATGAGTTCCCTCGCCTTCGCTGAGGTGGCAAACCTGACCAACAGCGCCGACGGTGCCACTCGGGACGCAGGTATCGCCTCCGTCAAGAAGAAACTGCAGGAAGCCTGCACGGACCGCAACGGCACGCCGAAGGTGGACTCTTTCGAAGTAGTGTTCGAAAGGACCAGCGACAATCCAAACGTGCCCAAGCCGTACTACGTAGACGGCAAGATGCAATGCGACCTGCCCTGAGTACGGTCGTCACTCCGTCGGATCGGCGAGAGTGCCCTCGCCTGTTTCCGGATCCGACAAGATTTTTACTGAGGAACCATCGTAAAAATCCTGCCTGGTCATATGAAGCCCGGTTGAAACAATCTCATTTTCCCTGAGGCTCCAGCTCTCCCGGCTCTCCAGCATGGATACCGAGTATGACCACGCCCCGGTTTCCTCGTTCTGCGCCTTCCCTATCACAGCGCCCCGGCGTCCGACTACCTCACCAATTATTGGCCTTCCAGCCACAACCTCTACGACCCCATAGAATTCAAACAGGGAATCATCGGCTCTACTCATTCCAATACCAAGCGAATACGCTTAAGCGTGGCCTCAAAATCCTTACAGCCATCTTCTGACCTAACTATGGATTGCGAGCCTGGAAGCTTGATGCGCGACACGTTGATGCCTGACCAACACGTCTCGCACCATACAACCTTCCAGCCGTACTCTCCGGAGGCAGGGCCAAAGTACTTAAAACTCAGCCCTGTACTACCACAGGAAGGGCACCTTGCAGACGGATACTCGCCATCAGACGTGGGCAGCTGCTTCAGCCAATGCAGGTACATCTGTCCTCCAACCATGTCACCAACTTGATCCCGCGATGCAAAGCCACAAAAGCGGCATGTTCGTCTTCAAGCCTGAGGCCGCCCGCCCCGCAGGAACTATCCCGTTGGGCGCTGGCGCTCCGTAGAGGTGAGTAGAGCGCCAAGCCTGCTTTCCACCTACATTCCCAGCCTCAATGCCAAGTTACCGAAAGTTAATCACAGGCTCCACAGGCTGAGCACCAGACCCAGGTAGACCGCTAGAGACTAATCCGCATCGCCCAAGTCAACGACCCCCAGCCTAAGACTTCGTCAAGTCATGTCAACAATCTGAAGGCGCTTCTCCAAAACAATGCTCTTCCAGCCATCGCTGAGCAGATTTTCATCTTCCAGAGCTTTGTACGCTCGACCATCGCGATCAACAATGTAATAGATCTGCCTCGCAATTTCGCCGGTGAACAAATAATCAAAGTTGAATGATGCCTCAAACTGGAACCAGATGAATACCGCGCCCTTGGCCTTGGCCACGCCCGTACAGACCTCCAGATAGCCTGCCAGATCGTCGGGAATTCTTGAGAGCCTGACCTCATAATTTACCAGGGATCGACCAGGGAGGGTGTTGAGCTCATCTTCCAGCAGAAATGGGGGCCACGCCTTTATCGGTTCCACATCGCCAGTAGCAAACGAACACTCCTGCATATTGGGGTCGCCTTCAAACAGGGCATACATCGCGATGTTTGCGTAAACCCCATCCCATAGGAGCGCATCCTCAACAATGCTCATCACTCAGTTCCCCACTCAGTAAGCTGCCAAGAATCCGGCTGGAACGCGGAGACTACGCGCCCATTGTACGGACTCTCCTTTGCCACGACGACTGCTATGCGCTTGCCGCCTACATACGTCGCAAATCCCTTTGCGTGCACGTCTTCAATTTCCCAGTTAAACGTGTGATTCGTGGGTTTGCCAGCAATGGCGACGTCGGCCCATGAACTGAGCAGCGCCCAACTGCCCCTTGGCAGCACAGCCTCAGCCTGCCTCGATCCCTGCACCGAGATAGCTATCCTCACCGGCTGCGCACCCTCGCATGCAGCCTGCAGCCTGCAGCCATGCAAAGGTCCGATGTATGCCTGGCTGGAAGCGCCGTCGCAGAGTATGGCCTGGCCGCTGGCACGCCGGCCGGAAAGACACTGGTAGAGCGCGCAAAGCGCTGAAATAGCGCGGCGGCAGGCCGGAAACTACGACCCTCGCCCGCCGTGCTGCCGCGCCAATGACAGGCAGCGCCATGAGCAGGTCGCCTGGGCGCCGCCCAGATCGAATTCGATGGGGATGCGATCGACACTCGACACTCGACACTTCGCCCGGCCGGACTACCGGTTGCACGTGGCTGCTCAATGGCGGCGTCGTCAATTCGCAAGGCTACGTCCTACAATGGTGCCCATCAACGCGCCGAACGGGTCTTCCGCGTTCCTGGGCTCGCGTCAATTGGATGGAGTACCCACGCTATATGTGGCCATGACCTCCATAGCGTGAATCCATCTTAATGGCATCAATAATTTCCCGCCAAACACTTTCGTGAACGATTAGATTTCCTTCGATATTGCGTGCTCGATAGACCTCCTCAACCGCGGCGGCGAATGCGTGAAACTCATCCGACGAAAGGTCGATGGCTGAAATAAAATTCATCCCGCCATCGTCAATCGGACTGAAAACCTTATTTCGGACAGCAATCTCTCCTGGCAGAAAAGTACTTCTTATCCTGTTCACAATAAGCGCGAATGGAATCGTGCCGATGGAAATGTCACCCATCTCACCGATGAGTATTGCCCCTGCCATGAATTACCCCGCTAATACTAGATTTCTGCTTCAGGCGGAAGGCGGACCTCCTCGCAAGCAGCATACCGCCATTCGCTGGCGTCAAGAAGAGTGTGTACTTCGGCGCGACCAATCGGCTTTTTGCAATGTGCATCCAAGCTAATACCAAGGTTGCGCTTGAGAAAGCCACCGGTTCGTTGCCAGCACCTCCTACCGGGATATCGTCCCTGTCTCGGCCTAAGGGCGTATCGTTCCCGTTCAAATCATAGATTACGTCTACACCTTCGGTCCCGATCAGATAGCTGTTGCCTTCATTGCCGGTGATGATATCCCGGTCGGGCAAGGTGCCGGAAACGCCCACTCCCGCTCTTCGCCCCACTGCTATAGTCCCTTCATCGTGACGGGCACCCCGCCCGTCCTTGGATCTCAGGGAGCGGGCCATGGGTCTCATTCAGGCAGTGAAGGGTGCAGTCGGCGGCGTGCTGGCCGACCAGTGGAAGGACTTCTACACCGTGCCGGCAGGCCTGCCGGCCACGGCGGCGCTGTTCGCGGCGGTGCCCCAGGGCACCAACGCCGGGCGCGGGTCCAACACCAGCGGCTCGTCCAACATCATCAGCAACGGCTCGAAGATCGTGGTGCCCGAGGGCTATGGCCTGCTGCTGTTCCAGGACGGGGCCATCACCGGCTTCGTCGCCGAACCGGGTGGCTACGAGTGGCGTTCGGATGACCTCAACTCGCAGTCGATCTTTGCCGGCGACGGCATCGTCACCCCGTTGATCAAGCAGAGCTGGGAGCGCTTCAAGTTCGGCGGCCAGCCGGGCGGCCAGCAGGCCGCGTTCTTCGTCTCGCTCAAGGAGCTGCCGGACAACCGCTTCGGCACCCAGTCCGAGATCTACTGGGACGACGGCTTCCTCAATACCCAGGTTGGCGCGATCACGCGCGGCTCGTACACGCTGAAGATCGTCGACCCCATCCTGTTCGTGAAGAACTTCGTGCCGGCCAGCTACCTGCAGCCGGGCAAGGTGTTCGACTTCACCGACCTGGACAACGCGGCCGCCAGCCAGCTCTTCAATGAGGTAGTGGGTTCGCTGGCGCCCGCTTTCAGCCTGTATACCAACGATCCGGGCAAGGGCAACCGCATCACCAAGCTGCAGCAGGATTCGCTCGGCTTCGCGCAGAGCCTGTCCGCGGCCGTCGAACAGGGCTACCAGTGGAAGTCCGACCGTGGCCTGGCCATCGTCAAGACCGCCATCGTCTCGATCGAGTACGACGCCAATACCCGCGAGCTGCTCAAGACCGTGCAGCGCGCCGATGCCTTGACCGGCGGCCGTGGCAACTCCAACCTGCAGGCGAGCGTGGCCCAAGGCATCCAGTCGGCCGGTGAGAACGGCGGCGCGGCCGGGCTGGTCGGCGTCGGCATGGCGACCGGCATGTTCGGGGCCGGCGCGATGCAGCAGCCGGTCGCCCCGGCAGCGCCGGCGGCCGATGACCCGGTGGCCAAGCTGAAGAAGGCCAAGGAGATGCTGGACCTCGGCCTGATCACCCAGGACGACTACGACGCGCTCAAGGCCAAGGCACTGGGTCTGTAAGGCGGGCGCACGATAACCATGTCCGATCCAAGAACACCGCCCCCGCTGCCCGGGGGCCCGCCGCCGTTGCCCGAGGCCGTCACCGGACCCGGTTCGCCACGCGACGTCCCGCCGCTGCCCGGCAGCTTCCCGCTGGACCCGGCCACCCTGCCCGACCCGATCCGCGCCGAGATCGAGGCGCCCGATCCGGTCGCGCTCGATACCCGGGCCGAGGAGCTGAAGGACGGGCTCAACCGTTGCCCGAAGTGTGGCTCGACCGACGTGCGCCTCAAGCTGGGCACCGACGTGCTGGTGTGCCAGTTCTGTCGCCACGAGTGGCACAGCGCGCTGGTGGAGCAGGAATTCGGGCTGGGCGAAGGGCTCGACCAGCTGCGGGGCACGGTCATCGCCTCCGGTGCCCGCGACATCCAGGCCGGGACCGCCAGCCTGATGAGCTTCAAGTGCACCGGCTGCGGCGCTGAAGTCACCATCAACACCGAAACGACCATGACCGCACGCTGCCATTGGTGCCGCCATGTGTTCGGGGTCAACGAACAGGTCGCCAACGGCGCGGTGCCCGATGCGGTGCTGCCGTTCCGGATCACGAAAGACGACGCGGTCGCGCGCATCCGCCAGTTCGTGGACAAGCGCCGGCTGTTCGCGCTGAAGGCGTTCAAGGAGCAGTTCACTCCGGAAAACGTGGTCGGCGTGTACATGCCGTACATGATCGTGGACAGCAATGTCAGCGCCCGCGTGACCGGCAAGGGTGAGATCAAGACCCGGCAGTACACCCGCGGCGAAGGCGACAAGAAGAAAACGTATTACGACGCGGACGTGTACCAGGTGGACCGCCAGGTGGATTTCACCGTGGACGACCTGCCGCTGGAATCCTCGGCCGAGCGCGGCAACCTGGATACCAAGGTCAACACCAACAACATCATCAACGCGATCCTGCCGTTCGACACCAAGAATGCGTTGAAGTGGAATGCATCGTACCTGCTGGGCTTTACCTCGGAAAAGCGCAACCTGGACGTGGAGAAGATGAAACCGCGGCTGGAAGACCAGCTGCTGTCCATCGCCCGTTCCGAGGTCGAGGGCTCGGTGCGCCGCTACGACCGCGGCGTGCGCTGGGAAACCGAGCAGGTGGACGTGCACGGTTCGCGCTGGGTGTCGATGTACCTGCCGGTGTGGCTGTATTCGTACCACCAGCCCGGCAGGAACGGCGGCATGTTGCACTACATCGCGGTCAACGGGCGCACCGGTGAAACCATGGGCAGCGTGCCGGTGCAGCAGTGGAAGCTGCTGCTGGCCGCGCTCACCACCGGCACGGTCGTTGAAGCCATCACCCTCTGGTTCCTGGTAGCTGCCTCATGAGCGACGATAGTGGACTCTGGTTGCTGTTGGCTGGCCCTGCCAGCGCAACAGCCCTGTACTGGGGCTTGTACCGGTACTACCGCAACACCGACAAATCGCACGCGTTCGAGCGCGAGACCACGGTGGAGGCCAAGCCGGTGACCGGCTCGGACCAGCAGGTGGGCACCAACAACGGCACCCAGGAGACGCGGATACGCGGCGACAACGTCCGCGAGTATCGGAAACGGGTGGTACGCGGGGGAGGATGAACGCGGCCCATCAACGCTCGTCTTCGCGCTACGTGCATCCACCATGCACTCTGACTAGACAAGACATGGCACACCGTGGGGCAAATCGCCCCAGCCGGAACTGCCATGAGCGAGTACGACCGCCCCGACCCGCGTCCGCGCGAGCTTTACCCCGTGACGCTCACCGTCAACGGTGCGCTGCACACCCTGCAGCTCGAATCCACGGTCAGCCTGCTCGACCTCCTACGTGAACGGCTTCAGCTGACCGGCACCAAGAAGGGCTGCGACCACGGGCAGTGCGGCGCCTGCACGGTGCTGGTGGATGGGCGGCGCATCAACAGCTGCCTCACCCTGGCGGTGATGCAGGACGGGGCCGAGGTGCAGACCATCGAAGGCTTTGCCGAAGGCGACGTGCTGCACCCGCTGCAGGCGGCGTTCGTGGCCTGCGATGCCCTGCAGTGCGGGTATTGCACCCCCGGGCAGATCTGCTCGGCACAGGGCCTGGTCAACGAAGGCAAGGCCTGCAGCCGCGACCAGGTGCGCGAGCTGATGAGTGGCAACATCTGCCGCTGCGGCGCCTATCCGCAGATCACCGATGCGGTGATGTCGGTGCTGGATGGCGACGATGAGGGCGCCAGACCGACCCCGAAAGACTGGGTGCCCGGGACGGTGCCGGCATGATTCCCCCGACCTACCAACGCGCCGAATCGGTGCAGCAGGCGCTGCAGGCCCTCGCCGATTCCGAAGGCGCCAACACCACCCGCTTCATCGCCGGCGGCACTAACCTGCTCGACCTGATGAAGCTGCAGTTGATGACTCCGGCTGCCCTGGTGGACGTGAACCGGCTGCCGCTTGATACCATCGAACAGCGCGAAGACGGCGGGCTGCGCCTGGGTGCCACCGCGCGTAACGCCGATACCGCCTGGCATCCGCTGGTGGAACGCAACTATCCCCTGTTGTCGGCCGCGATGCTCGCGGCGGCCTCGCCGCAGCTGCGCAACATGGCGAGCAATGGCGGCAACCTGCTGCAGCGTACGCGCTGCACGTATTTCTATGACCGGGCTACCCCGTGCAACAAGCGCGAACCCGGCACCGGCTGCTCGGCCGTGGGCGGGCTGACCCGCCATCACGCGATCCTCGGGGCCAGCGAACACTGCATGGCCACCCACCCTTCAGACATGTGCGTGGCGCTTGCAGCGCTGGAGGCCACCGTGCACGTGGCCAGCGTGCGGGGCGAACGGACCATCCCGTTCGCCGGGTTCCACCGCCTACCGGGGGATGCCCCGCATATCGACAGCACGCTGCAGCCGGACGAACTGATCCTGCGCATCGAACTGCCACCGGCGCCGGAATACGCCGCGCACAGCGCCTACCTGAAGTTGCGCGAACGGTTGTCCTACGCCTTCGCTCTGGTGTCCGTGGCGGCGGCACTGGATATTGCCGACGACGGCAGCATCCGCGGCGCGCGCCTTGCGCTGGGCGGCGTTGCGCACAAGCCGTGGCGCGACCCGGCGGCAGAAGCCCTTCTGGTCGGCCAGCGGCCCGGCACCGAGGCGTTCGCGGCGGCTGCCGACCGGCTCCTGGACGGCGCCGTCTCGCAGGGCCAGAACGCGTTCAAGATCCCGCTTGCCCACCGCGCCATCATCCGCGCGCTCACCACCGCCGCGAACGGCACGGTCACCAACCAGGGCGTGCCCCTGCTCCCCACCGGAGATGCCGCATGAACCTGCCCCTGCAGCCGCCGGTCGCCGTCCCCGGCACCGGCCACGTGCCGACCGGCACCGGCACGCCCCGCATCGACGGGCGCGCAAAGGTCACCGGCCAGGCGCGCTATGCGGCCGAATGGTTCCCGGAGGGTGAACTGGTTTACGGCGTGGCGGTGAGCAGCACCATCGCCAAGGGCCGCATCGTTGGCTTCAACCTGCAGTCCGCTGAAGGGGTACCCGGCGTGCTGAGGATCATCACCCACCTCAACCGACCACACATGCGCGGCAATGGCCTGTTCTACAAGGACATGACCGCACCCGCTGGCAAGCCGTTCCGGCCGCTGCATGACGATCAAGTGCTGTACAGCGGCCAGCCGGTGGCGCTGGTTCTTGCGGAGACCTTCGAGGCCGCCCGCGAGGCCGCCGAGCGGGTGGAGGTGTTCTATGCGGTCGAGGAGCACGACACCAACCTCCTCGCCGCGATCGGACGCGCGTACGAGCCGCGCAAGATGAAAGCGGGCTTCTCGGCGCCGCCCAAGGACAAGGGCGATCCGCAGGATGCCTTCGCCGCCGCACCCCACCAGGTGGTGGCGGACTTCCACCATGCGGTGGAGCACCACAACCCGATGGAGCTGTTCGCCAGTACCGTCATCCGCGGCGACGACGGCCACCTCACCATCTACGACAAGACCCAGGGCTCGCAGAACAGTCGCTGGTACGTGTCGCACGTGTTCGGCCTGCCCAAGAAGAAGGTCACCGTGCGCAACCCCTATGTGGGCGGCGCGTTCGGTTCGGGCCTGCGCCCGCAGTACCAGCTGGCCCTGGCGGTGATGGGGTCGCTCGCCCTGGAACGTTCGGTAAGAGTGGTGCTGACCCGCCAGCAGATGTTCACCTTCGGCCACCGGCCGGAAACCGTGCAGCGGGTGAAGCTGGCGGCCGACGCGGACGGCACCCTGCGTTCGATTTCGCATGACGCCATCGCCGAGACGTCCCGGATCGAGGATTACGTCGAGGTCGTGGTCAACTGGAGCGGCCAGCTGTATACCTGCGACAACGTGCACCTGGGCTACAAGCTGGTCGACCTTGACCAGTACAGCCCGATGGACATGCGCGCGCCCGGTGCCGCCCATGGCATGCATGCACTCGAAGTGGCCATGGACGAGCTGGCCGCGAAGATCGGCATGGACCCGTTGGCGCTGCGCCTGAAGAACTACGCCGAGACCAACCCGGCCGACGGCAAGCCGTTCTCCACCAAGGCGCTGCGCGAGTGCTACCAGCTGGGGGCCGAACGCTTCGGCTGGAGCGAGCGCGCACCGTTGCCACGCGCACGTCGCGAGGGCGACGAATGGGTAGGCTGGGGCATGGCCACCGGCCAGTGGGATGCGATGCAGATGTTCGCCCGCGCGCACGCCGAACTGCATGCCGATGGCCGGCTGGTGGTGAGCAGTGCCGCCAGCGATATCGGCACCGGCACCTATACGGTGATGAGCATGATCGCCGCAGAGGCGCTGGGTTTGCCGCTCGAGCAGGTGAGCTTCCAGATGGGCGATTCCACCCTGCCCGTCGCGCCGATCGAAGGCGGCTCGTCCCACGTCGCCACCGTCGGCTCGGCAGTCGAGGGAGCCTGCGGGAAGCTGAAGAAGCAGCTGCTTGCGCTGGCCCGCAAACAGGGCCGCGCCGAATTCGCACGCGCGCGGCTGGAGGATGTGGTCTTCGCCGGGGGACGCATGGCGCTGGCCGCCGACCCTGCCACCGCGATCCCGCTGAGCGACCTGCTCGCCAGCGGAGGGCTGTCCAGCATCGACGCCAAATACCTGCTGCTTCCCAACATCCTGGAGCAGCGCAAGTTCGTCCGCGCTACCCACAGCGCGGTGTTCGTGGAGGTCCGGGTGGACGAGGAACTGGGCACGGTGCGGGTGATGCGGGTGGTCAGCGCGATCGCCGCCGGGCGCATTCTCAATCCAACCACCGCACGCAGCCAGATCATCGGCGGTGTGATCTGGGGTATCGGCGAGGCGCTGCATGAGCAGACGGAGTCGGATCACCGCTTCGGCCGGTTCATGAACCACGACCTGGCCCAGTACCACGTGTCCGTGAACGCCGATATCCACGACATCGAGGTGCTGTTCGCCGACGAGGACGACCGGGTGGTGAGCAGCCTGGGCGCCAAGGGCGTCGGCGAGATCGGCCTGGTCGGGGTGTCCGCCGCGATCAGCAACGCGATCTACCACGCCACCGGCAAACGGATCCGCAGCACCCCGATCACCCCGGACAAGGTCATGCGTTGAGGGTCGCGCCTGCCTTCACCCGTTTCACCGTATGCCGACTGCGTCTGCCCCAGGATGGCCCGGTCGGCACGCCTGGGGCGTGCCCGTGCCTATCCCGTGAGCCAGGCGGCCGCAGCCAACGAGGAGCCAACCGATGCCTACCCCTCCGCACCTTTCCCTGTCGCGACGCGACGTGCTGAAACTCGGCGCCGGATCGGCCACCACCATGGTCCTGCCCGCGGCCGTTGCCGAGGCGCAGGGAAACCCGGCCGGGGCCCGCGCGCCGGTCAGCGCCGAGGTCGCCTTCGAGGTGAACGGTCGTCCGCGCACCCTGCAGCTGGACACCCGGGTGACCCTGCTCGATGCGCTGCGCGAGCACCTGCACCTGACCGGCACCAAGAAGGGCTGCGACCATGGCCAATGCGGCGCCTGCACGGTGCTGGTCGACGGCCGCCGGATCAACGCCTGCCTGACCCTGGCAGTGATGCACCAGGGCGCGAAGATCACCACCATCGAAGGTCTGGGCAGCCCGGACAAGCTGCATCCCATGCAGGCCGCGTTCGTGAAGCACGACGGCTACCAGTGCGGCTATTGCACGCCGGGCCAGATCTGCTCGGCGGTGGCGGTTTTGCAGGAAGTGCGCGACAACATTCCCAGCCACGTCACCGGCGACCTGCAGGCGCGTACCCCGCTCTCCACCGATGAGATCCGTGAGCGCATGAGCGGCAACCTGTGTCGCTGTGGTGCGTACTCCAACATCATCGAGGCGATCGAAGACGTGGGAGGGAAGCGCGCATGAGGGCCTTCAGCTACGAACGCGCCACCTCCCCGGCCGAAGCGGCCGCCGCCGCAGCGCGGACCCAGGGCGCGCGCTTCATCGCCGGCGGTACCAACCTGCTGGACCTGATGAAGCTGGAGATCGAAACGCCGGCGCATCTGATCGACGTGAACGGGTTGGCGCTGGATACCATCGAGGCGACCGAGGATGGCGGCCTGCGCATCGGTGCGCTGGTGCGCAACACCGACCTGGCTTCGGATGCACGCGTGCGCCGCGACTATGCGCTGCTGACCCGCGCGCTGGTCGCCGGTGCGTCCGGCCAGCTGCGCAACAAGGCCACCACGGCCGGCAACCTGCTGCAGCGTACGCGCTGCCCCTACTTTTACGACACCGCCCAGCCCTGCAACAAGCGCCTGCCCGGCAGTGGCTGCGGCGCGATAGGCGGAATCAGCCGGCAGCTGGCCGTGGTCGGCACCAGCCCGGCCTGCATCGCCACCCATCCCAGCGACATGGCGGTGGCGATGATGGCGCTGGACGCGGTGGTGGAAACCATCCGCCCGGACGGCTCCAGCCGGCGCATCCGGCTCAATGACCTGTACCGCGCGCCCGGCACCACGCCGCAGGTGGAGACCGTGCTCGACAAGGGCGAATTGATCGCCGCCGCCGTACTGCCTGCCCCGCTGGGCGGGACCCACATCTACCGCAAGGTGCGCGACCGTGCCTCGTACGCCTTCGCGCTGGTGTCGGTGGCCGCGGTGGTACAGCGCGACGGCAGCGGTCGGGTCGCCCTGGGCGGCGTGGCTTACAAGCCCTGGCGCACGCCCGAAGCCGACGCACTGTTGCCGCAGGGTGCGGCGGCCGTCATGGCCTCGCTGCTGAAAGGCGCGACGCCCTCGTCACAGAATGCCTTCAAGGTGCAGCTGGCCGAACGCACGCTCGCCGCCGTGCTGCTGGAGGCGAAGGGATAAGCCATGAAATTCGACACCCCCGCCGGCAAGAATCCAATCGACCAGCTCAAGGTGGTCGGCCAGCCGTTGAATCGTATCGATGGTCCGCTCAAGACCACCGGCCATGCCCCGTATGCCTATGAACGCCACGATGCGGTGGCCGCGCCGGCGTACGGCTACGTGGTCACCGCTGGCATCGCCAAGGGCCGGGTCAGCAGCATCGAACTGGACGCCGCACGCCGCTCCCCCGGGGTGCTGGCCATCGTCACCGCCGACAACGCCGGGCCGCTGCAGAAGTCGCAGCGCAATACCGCCGCACTGCTGGGCGGTCCGGAGATCTCGCACTACCACCAGGCGCTGGCGCTGGTGGTGGCCGAGACCTTTGAACAGGCGCGTGCCGCGGCCGGCCTGGTCAAGGTGCGCTATACCACGCAGAAAGGCGCTTACGACCTGGCCGCCGCAAAAAAGGCCGGCACCCACTTCCAGAAGACCGACCCGGATGCCCGCGTGGGCGATTTCGAGAAGGCCTTTGGTGAAGCACCGGTGACCCTGGACGCGCTGTACCACACCCCCGACCAGTCGCACGCGATGATGGAACCGCACGCCACCCTCGCTGCCTGGGAGGGCGACAAGCTCACCGTGTGGACCTCCAACCAGATGATCGACTGGGGCAAGACCGACCTGGCCAAGACCTTGGGACTGCCGAAGGAGAACGTGCGCCTGATCTCGCCGTACATCGGCGGTGGCTTCGGCGGAAAACTGTTCGTACGTTCGGACGTGCTGCTGGCCGCATTGGGTGCCCGCGCCGCAAAGCGCCCGGTCAAGGTCGCGCTGTCGCGCCCGCAGATCGCCAACAACACCACCCACCGCCCGGCCACGCTGCAGCGCATCCGCCTGGGGGCCACTGCGCAGGGTACGCTCACCGCGATCGGTCACGAATCGTGGTCGGGCAACCTGCCTGGCGGCTCGCCGGAAGAGGCCATCCAGCAGACCAAGCTGATGTACGCCGGTGCCCACCGGCTGGCCGGCCTGCGCCTGGCGCAGCTGGACCTGCCCGAAGGCAATGCGATGCGCGCGCCGGGCGAAACCCCGGGGTTGATGGCGCTGGAAATCGCGATGGATGAAATGGCCGAGAAGCTGGGCCTGGATCCGGTCGAGTTCCGGATCCGCAACGATACCCAGGTCGACCCGGCCAATCCGCAGCGCCCCTTCTCCCAGCGGCAACTGGTGCAGTGCCTGCGCGACGGTGCGCAGCGCTTCGGCTGGGACAAGCGCAATGCCCGCCCCGGCCAGCAGCGCGATGGCCGCTGGCTGGTGGGCATGGGCGTGGCCGCCGGCTTCCGCAACAACCTGGTGATGAAATCCGGTGCGCGCGTGCGCCTGGATGCGAATGGCCAGGTCACGGTGGAAACCGACATGACCGACATCGGCACCGGCAGCTACACCATCCTCGGCCAGACCGCAGCGGAGATGCTGGGCGTGCCGATTGAACAGGTGACCGTGAAGCTGGGCGATTCCAGTTTCCCGGCCTCGGCGGGTTCCGGCGGCCAATGGGGCGCCAACAGTTCCACCGCCGGTGTGTTCGCGGCGTGCACCAAGCTGCGCGAGGCGGTGGCGGCGAAGCTGGGGCTGGACCCCGCCACGGCGACGTTTGCCGACGGCCAGGTCAGCGGCGGCGGCAAGCGGTTCGCGCTGGGCAAGGCCGCCGCCGGTGGCGAGCTGGTGGTCGAGGACAGCATCGAGTTCGCCGAGCTGGAAGAGAAGTTCCAGCAGTCCACCTTCGCCGCGCATTTCGTTGAAGTGGGCGTGGACGTAGCCACCGGCGAAAGCCGGATCCGGCGCATGCTGGCAGTCTGCGCGGCCGGCCGCATCCTCAACCCGAAGACCGCGCGCAGCCAGGTGATCGGCGCGATGACCATGGGCGTGGGCGCGGCCTTGTCCGAAGAGCTGGCGGTGGACACGCGGCTGGGCTTCTTCGTCAACCACGACCTGGCCGGCTACGAAGTACCGGTGCACGCCGACATTCCCCACCAGGAAGTGGTGTTCCTGGACGAAACCGACCCGGTGTCGTCGCCGATGAAGGCCAAGGGCGTGGGCGAACTCGGCCTGTGTGGGGTCAGCGCGGCGGTGGCCAACGCCATCTACAACGCCACCGGCACCCGGGTGCGGGAGTACCCGATCACGCTGGACAAGCTGCTGGCCGGGCTGCCCGCGATCGGATGAGCGCCGGACGCGTCGCCACTGCGCTGGATGCCGAGGACGGCAACCCGGGCCGTGTGCTGCAAGCGGCGCTCGATGCGGTGCGCGCCAACCAGCGCGCTGCCTTGGCGGTAGTGCTGGAGACCGAGGGCTCCACGTACACGCGCGCCGGCACCCTGGTGCAGTTCAGCGACGCCGGCCATGTGGGCTGGCTCAGCGGCGGCTGCCTAGAGCCGGAGATCGAACGGCGCGCGCTGGACGCCGCCGACCATGGCGCGCTGGACTGGATGGAGATCGATACCCGCGACGACGACGCCCTGTTTGGCGGCAATGCCGTGGGCTGTCGTGGTCGGCAGCGGGTCGCGCTGATTCCGATGGCGGCAGTGCCGGGCATCGAGGCCGTGCTGGTTTCCTGGTTGCAGGGCGACAATACCTTGGCATTGCAGCTGCACGTCGATGGCCGGCTGAGCTGGCACTGCGGCGCCGCCGAAGTGTCGACGACCCTGCCCAGCCTGCCGGTGGAATGGAACAGCGGTGCCATGCAGTGGCGGTTGCAGTGGCGCCCGGCGCCCAGCGTGCTGCTGCTCGGCGCCGGGCCGGAGGCCACGCCGCTGCTGCCACTGCTGCAGGGGCTGGGGTGGCGGGTGCAGGTGGTGGAGCCGCGCGAACGCTGGCGTGCGCGGCTGCCCGACGCCCTGCCGCTGCCGGGCACGCAGCGCCCCGGTGAAGTTGTGTGGTCCGGCGCGTTGCCCGACGCGGTGCTGGTGATGCATCACAACTTCGAGTTGGATCGGGACGCGCTGGAGCAGTTGGCGGCCACGGAGATCCCCTTCATCGGCCTGCTTGGGCCCGCCCGACGCCGCGATGACCTGTTCAAGGTGCTGCCGGCGGCGGCCTGCGCCGCGCTGTCGCCCCGCCTGCGCTCACCGGTCGGGCTGGCCCTGGGCGGTCGCGGCCCGGATGCGATCGCGCTGAGCATCGCCGCCCAGCTGCAGGCGTGGCGTCACGCGGCACCGGGACTGTCATGACCGCGGGCGCGCCACGCGGCCACGCCGTAGTGGTCCTGGCGGCCGGCGCCAGCACGCGCCTGGGCCAGCCCAAGCAGCTGCTGCGCATCGACGGTGAAACGCTGCTGCACCGCATGGTGCGGCTGGCACGCGGCACCACGCCCGGCGCCGTGGTGGCCGTGCTGCCACCCGACGCCGATCTCCTGCGCGAAGCGCTGGCCGGCCAGCCGTGCACCCTGGCGATCAATCCCGATCCCGGCCGCGGCATGCGCAGCAGCCTGGACACCGCCGCGCCGTATGTCGCTGAATACGCGCAGGTGCTGGTCATCACCTGCGATCAGCCGGCCCTCGAAGCCGCGCACCTCCACGCCTTGTTGAGAGGCGCCTCAAACGCCTCCTCAGGCTGCGCCGCAACCACAACGCCAGGTAGTGACACGCCATGCGTGTCAACCGACGCCTCAAGCACCCCCGGCGTACCCGCAGTAATCCCAGGCCACTGGTTCACCGACCTCACCCCCGGCACCCCCGACAGCGGCTTCCGCGCCCGCCTGCGCGCCCTGCCCCCGTCGTCGCTGTTCCTGCTGGACGCCCCCGGACTGGCGCTGGACATCGACACCCCCGAGAACCTGCGCACCGCCCGCGCCCTCGGCCTCATCGACCCCGCCTGACCGCTCTCACCCTTCCCACGCCAACCCCTTCGGCGCACGGGTGAATCCCACCGCCCGCAGCGCTTCGCTCACCGCATCGCGCCGCACCGGCTGGTCATCGATCAGTTCCAGCGTGAACGACAGCCGCCGCCCACGGCGCAGCGCGATCGCCAACGCCTGCGCGGCAGCCGCCAGCGCCGCATCTGTTCCGGCGCCGTCGCCGTCGAACCAGGTGAGCAACTGGCGCCCGCCCTGGGCCAGGTACATCCTGAGGTGGCCGCCACCGATCACCACCAGCGCCCCCGGCCGACGTACCGGCCGCAGCACCGCACGGTGCGCCGGCCAGGGCAGTACCGGGCCGAACGGATTGGCAGGGTCCACCGCCGACAGCCCGAGGGTGGCACCGACGCTGCCCTGCGGCTGTGCGTCTGCCACCTCGCGCAGCGCATCGACCAGGCCACGCTCGGCGAACTGCGCACCGCCCATGCCCTCCACGAAACGCCCACGCAGCACGCGGCCGGCATCTTCCATGCCGCGGTACACCTGCACCAGCGCGGGGAATCCGCCGGCGATGCCTTCGGCAACGGCGGCACCGCGGGTGACGATGCCGTAGCGGTCCAGCAGCCCTTCGGCGAGCGCCACCGCGCGCACGGTGTCGCTGCTGGCCGGGCGCTGCAGCAGCGACCAGCGACCCGCAAGCGAGGACGTGGAGGTCGCGTCACGCTGCAGCGCGTGGCTGTCGTCGAGCCCGGGCGGGTGCATCATCGCCCTGCCCCGCGCGTACCGGCCCTGCCGCGCAGGGCTGACCACGCGCGGACGCGATGGACGCGCGCCGGACAGATGCCGCAGCGGCGTCCACAGATCGGTGCTGACCCATCCGGCCCAGGCCAGCTCCCACAGCGCATCGTGCAGCGCCTCCGGATCCGGCCTGTCGATGTCGGCGCCCTCCGTGCGCGCCAGCACCGCTGCCCACAGCTGGCGCGCGAAGTACGCGCCGCCGTCGGCCAGCACCTGCAGGATCGCCGCCTGCAACGACGACGGCTCGAACGCCGGCGGCGGCGGCAGGGATTCAGCCGCCAGCGCCTGCAGGTGCAGCGACACCATGCCGTCGTCGTCGCCCAGCTTGCCGTGTCCCGCCCACACCACGCTGCCGGTCGCGAGCAGGCCGTCCAGCAACGCGGGCGTGTAGTCGGCCACGCGCGCGGGCAGGATCTGGTTCTCCCATGCCGACGCCGGTAACGGAACCCCTGCCAGCAGTTCCACCACGCGCAGCACGCCATCGGCGCCCTGCAGCGGTCCGCGTACAGGCACGGCCGCAGTGCGATTGGCGACCGCGGCGTCGGCCAGCAGCTCCTGGCGCTGCATCAGCAGGCCGACATAGGCATCGCGCGGTGCCGGGCGGGTCGCTTCACGCGCCGCCTGCAGCGAGCGCACCCGCAAGCGCTGCAGCACGCCTTCGCCCACCCATTCGCGCCGCGCCAGCGGCACCGGCCCGGTCGCACCGGCATCCGGCGCATCACGCTGCGCAACGCCGAAGTGGCCGCCGAGCACCTTGCCCTGCGCCGACAACGCCTCCAGTCCCGCATCGGCCACCGCCACGCCCAGGCCCCAGTGCTGCGCGACCTCTGCGGTGGTGAACGGTGCATGGGTGCGTGCGTAGCGCCCCAGCAGTTCCCCCAGCGGATCGGCGCCCGGCTGCAGGAAGATGGCGGGAAGCCCGTCCGGCAGCACCACGCCCAGCGCATCGCGCAGCCGCGCGGCGTCTTCCACCGCCGCCCAGCAAGGGCGGCCGGCTAGCAGCAGCGGGAACGCGCGTTGTTCGCGTTGCAGTGCGGCCAGGTGCGTCGCTGCGTGCGGGGCATCGGTCAGTCGCAGTGCGGCGTCCACTTCGCTCAACGGACCCAGCTCGCGCAGCAGGTCGGCCAACCCTTCCTTGCCGCTCGCCTGCCGATCCGGTGCCAGTCGCTGCAGCTCACTCTCGACCTGTTCCACCACGGCCGCGTCCAGCAGTTCGCCCAAATCCACCTGGCCGAGCAGCTCGCCGAGCAGGCCGGTGTCCAGCGACAGCACCGACGCACGGCGCTCGGCCAGCGGCACGTCGGTGCCATACATGAACTCGGCCACATAGCCGAACAACAGGTTGGCGGCGAACGGCGACGGCACCTCGGTGGTGACTTCGGCGATCTCGATGCTGCCCTCGGCCAGGCGCCGCATCAGCGCGTCCAGTGCGTCCAGGTCGTAGACATCCTGCAGGCATTCGCGCGCGGTCTCGATCAGGATCGGGAACTCGGGATAGCGCTGCGCGATGGCCAGCAGCTCGGCCGAGCGCAACCGCTGCTGCCACAGTGGCGAACGCCGTCCCGGGCTGCGCCGTGGCAGCAGCAACGCACGCGCGGCGCATTCGCGGAAGCGCGCTGCGAACAGCGCCGAGCCGCCCACCGACTGGTTCACCTCGCGGCGCAGCCGCTCCGGATCGAACAGGAACAGCTCCGCGCCGGGCAGCCGTCCGGTCGAATCGGGCAGCCGCAGGATGATGCCGTCGTCGCTGGCCACTACGGCCGGATCCACGCCCCAGCGGTCCTGGATGCGCGCGGCCAGGGCGAGCGCCCACGGATCATGCACGCGTCGTCCGTACGGCGAATGCAGCATCACCCGCCAGTCGCCGGACTCGTCGCGGCAGCGCTCCACCACCAGCCGGCGGTCGGTGGGCAGCACGCCGGTCGCCTGGCGCTGCTCGTCGAGCAGGCCTACGATGTTGGCGATGGCATTGGGTTGCAGGCCGCAGCGTTGCAGGTCCTGCAGATGCGCGGGCGCGATCGCGCCGCTGGCCGCATCGGCATCCATCGCCGCCAGGAAAGCGCCCACCGCCTGCCCCAGCTCCGCCGGGCGGCCCACGCCTTCGCCGCGCCAGAACGGCAGCCGCGCCGAACGTCCCGGCGCCGGCGTCACCACCACCTGGTCGTGGGTGATCTGCTCGATGCGCCAGGAGGTGGCACCCAGCGTGATCACGTCATTGACCCGCGATTCGTGCACCATTTCCTCGTCGAGTTCGCCGACCCGGCGCGAGCCCGCCCGTTCCTCGCCTTCCGGCAGCATCACGCTGTACATGCCGCGGTCGGGAATGGTGCCGGCGCTGGTCACGGCCAACTGTTTTGCCCCGGGGCGCGCGCTCAGTTCGCCGCGCTCGCGGTTCCAGACCAGGCGGGGCCGGAAGCCGGCGAAGTCGTCGGACGGGTAGCGCCCGGCCAGCATGTCCAGGGTCGCATCGAAGGCGCTGCGTGGCAGAGTTGCGTACGGCGCGGCGCGGCGCACCGTGGCGTACCACTGCTCAACCTGCAGCGTCTCCATCGAGGCCGCGGCCACGGTCTGCTGGGCCAGCACGTCCAGCGGGTTGCGCGGCGGATCGACCGCCTCGATCTGCCCCGCCAGCATGCGCTGGATGGCCACGGTGGCGTCGATGAGGTCGCGCCGGGTGCGGGGATACACCAGCCCGGTCGACGTGCCGCCGACCTGGTGGCTGGCGCGTCCGATGCGCTGCAGCGCGCTGGCCACTGACGGCGGCGCGGCGACCTGGATCACCAGGTCCACCAGCCCCATGTCGATGCCCAGCTCGAGGCTGGAGGTGGCCACCACGCAGCGCAGGCTGCCGTCCTTGAGCGACTGCTCGATATCGCGGCGTTGTTCCTTGGACACCGATCCATGGTGCGAGCGTGCGATCAGCGCCGGACTGTCCAGCACGCGCGATACGGTGCTGCCGGTGAACGATCCGTAGTGTTCCGGTACCGGTGTGGGCAGCGCCTGCCCGGCCTCGCGAGCCGTGCGTTCGGCGTACAGCTCGTTGAGCCGCGCGGTGAGTTTTTCGGCGACCCCGCGCGAGTTGGCGAACACAATGGTGGAACGGCGCTGCAGGACCTGGTCGAGGATGCTGGCTTCCACATGCGGCCAGATCGAACCGGCCTGCCCGCCCATCTCGCGCGCACCCGCTGGCCCCGCCTGCGCCGGCAGGTCGGCCATGTCCTCCACCGGCACCACGATACGCACCTCCAGCTGGCGCGGACTGTCCGGGTCGACCACGGTCACCGGCCGGTCGCCGCCCAGGAACGCCGCCACCCGCTCCACCGGGCGCACCGTGGCGGACAGGCCAATGCGCTGCGCCGGTACCTGCAGCAGCGCGTCCAGCCGTTCCAGGCTGAGCGCAAGGTGCGTGCCGCGCTTGCTGCCCGCCACCGCGTGGATCTCATCCACGATCACGGTGTCGACCTCGCGCAGCGTGTCGCGCGCCTTCGAGGTCAGCATCAGGAACAGCGATTCCGGCGTGGTGATCAGGATGTCGGGCGGGCGCCGGACCATGCGTGCGCGCTCGGCGGTCGGCGTGTCGCCGGTGCGCACTGCCACGCCCAGCGTTACCGGGGGATCGCCGCGCCGCTCGCGCTCCGCATTCACGCCCTGCAGCGGCAGCTGCAGGTTGCGTTGCACGTCGGCGCCCAATGCCTTGATCGGGGAGATGTAAAGGACGCGTGTGCGGCGTGGCGACGTGTCGTGCAGGCGTTGCCGGAACAGCTGGTCGATGGCGTGCAGGAACGCCGCCAGGGTCTTGCCCGAACCGGTGGGCGCGATCACCAGCGTGTGCTGGCGTTGGCCGATGGCGGCCCACGCCGCCGCCTGGACCGGCGTCGGTGCAGGGAACGCGGAGGCGAACCAGGCGCGGGTGGCGGGTTCAAACGGAACAAGGGCGTGATGGAGAGGCGACGGGCTCATTGACGTCCAGATTACCCGCAGGGGCGTAGAAACAGCGCTACGAATCCAACGTTATTGCCTGGCCATCCACATGAACCGCCCTTCCCGCCCCGCCCTGCTCAAGGCCTCTTTCGCCCTCACCGCGTGCCTGCTGTTCGCGGGCACTCAAACCGCCATGGCACAGTTCGCGCCGATGTTCAGCCCGCGGGCCACCGACAGCGAGCTTCCAAAGCCGGCCAACAGCTGGCGCTTGGCCATCCATGACGCGGCCGAGTCGAACGGCGTCATCAGCTTCCGCATCTGGCTGCAGGAAGAATCGCCGATGCACGTGGACGTTCCGGTCAGCAAAGGCGACTCTGAAGTATCGATTGCCAATGCGGCCCGCAGCGCCATCGGTGAGCGTCTGGGCGACCGCTATCGGGTGGCCGTCGAAGACGGCGATGCCGTGGTGATCGAGGCGCAGCGCGGCTCCCCGGATTTCACGGTAGAACTACTGCGCGACACCGCCCGTGACGTGGAGATCGCGGTAGCCCAGGAATAACGCGCCAACCTGCTGACGGACGAACCACGCAACTCCACGAAAGCCGTGGGTTAACCTGTGCCCGTTCCCGTCCAAGGCTTCCGCATGCGCACGCTTTACCCGCCGCTGGCTCCCTATCGCGAGCACGCGATCGCCGTCGATGACCTGCATACCCTGCACGTGGAAGAATGCGGTACGCCGGACGGCCTGCCCGTGGTTTTCCTGCACGGTGGACCCGGTGCGGGCGTGTCCCCCACCCATCGACGCTTCTTCGATCCTGCCCGCTACCGGATCGTGTTGATCGACCAGCGCGGCAGCGGTCGTTCCACGCCGTTCGGTGAGCTGCGCGCCAACACCACGCCGCACCTGGTGGCGGATATCGAAGCCGTGCGCGTGCGCCTCGGCATCGAACGCTGGCTGGTATTCGGCGGCTCGTGGGGCTCCACGCTGGCGTTGGCATACGCGCAGGCGCACCCGGACCATGCCGCGGGCCTGATCCTGCGCGGCGTCTACCTGGGCCGTGCCGAAGAAAACCGCTGGTTCAACGAGGCCGACGGCGGTGCACGCTGGCTGTTCCCCGAACGCTGGGCGCGCTACGCCGCGCATCTGCCGACGGCGGAACACGGCAACATGATCGAGGCCTACTGGCAGCGGCTGGACAGCGGCGACAGCGCCACCCGCATTGCCGCCGCGCAGGCGTGGCTGGGGTGGGAGGATTTTGCCGCCACGCTGGTGCACGAGGTCGATGCGGTGTCCCACGCCGACCCGCTGGATACGCTGGCCAAGGCGCGGATCGAAGCGCACTACTTCCGCCACCACGCTTTCCTGGAACACGGCCAGCTGCTGCACGACGTGCACCGCATCCGCCACCTGCCCGGGGTGATCGTGCAGGGGCGGTACGACATCATCTGCCCGCCCCGCAGTGCGTGGGACCTGGCCCAGGCCTGGCCGGAGGCCCGGCTGGAAATGGTGCTGTCCGGCCACAGCGCGACCGAACCGGCCACGGTGGACGCGCTGGTGCGCGCCACCGATGCGTTTGCCGATCAGGCGGCCTGGTAGCTCGGATAATCGATGTAACCCTGCGCGCCGCCGCCGTAGAACGTGGCGCGGTCCGGGGTGTTCAACGGCCAGCCGTTCTGCAGGCGGGCCACCAGGTCCGGATTGGCGATGAACGGCGTGCCGAAGGCCGCCAGATCGATCAGGCCGGCGTCGACCAGCTGCTCTGCGCGTGCACGGTCCAGGCCGCCGGCCAGGATCAGTGCCGTGTTCGGCAGGTTGCCGCGCATGGTGCGCAGCAGCCCCTGGAACCCGCTCTCGGCGCCACCCTCGACGACCACCTCGCCGACCTTGAAGCCGGACTGGTCCATCAGGTGCACGAACGCCAGGCCGCGCTTGCCGATCTCGCTGCTCAGCGCCGCGTAGGTGCTGTCGATCTCGTCGTGCAGCGGCATGTCGAACAGCTGCCCGTACTGCGACAGCCGGATACCGGTGCGTGCGGCACCGATCCGGGCCACCACCGCGTCGATCACCTCCAGGGTGAAGCGCAGGCGGTTGTCCATGCTGTCGGCCGAGTATTCGTCGGTACGGTCATTCACCAGCGGATTGAGGAACTGCTCGTGCAGGTAGCCGTTCGCGCCGTGGATCTCCACGCCATCGAAGCCGGCGTCAATGGCATTGGCGGCCGCCTGGGCGAACTCGCCGACGATGCGGGCGATTTCATCGGTGGCCAGCTGACGCGGTGCCGGCGGCGCGACCAGGGCGGGGTTGCCGGCCTCGTCAAGGCCGAACGCCTGCGCACCCACCGCCTGCTTCGAGCTGGCGCTGACCGGCAGCCTGCCGTCGGCCTGGATGCTCGGGTGCGACACCCGTCCCACGTGCCACAACTGCGCGACGATGCGGCCACCCACCGCATGCACGGAATTGGTCACCAGCCGCCAGCCCTCGATCTGTTCGGGGCGGAAGATGCCGGGGTTGAACAGGTAGCCCTGCCCTTCCTGCGAGATCGGCGTGCCCTCGCTGACGATCAGCCCGGCGGTGGCGCGCTGGGCGTAATACAGCGCGATGCGCTCGTCGGCAATGTCGTTGGGCGCGCGGGCGCGGGTCAGCGGCGCCATCACCACGCGGTTGCGCAGGGGCGTGCCGGCCAGGTCAAACGGGGTGAACAGGGAAGTCATTGCGGTAGTCCTGGGGAGGGGCCCGCCAGTGCGGGCAGGCGGCCATCGTAGGTAGATGCCGATACAGCTACAATCCCGCCACACGGCAAATCACAATTGCTGAAACAGCATTACCGGAGCATTCCCATGCAGCTCAAGGCCCTGCGCTATTTCCTGATGGTGGCCAACACGCGCAGCTTTCTCGCGACCGCGCGGCATTTCCAGGTGCCGGCCTCGTCGGTGTCCCGTTTCATCGCCACGCTGGAGAAGGACCTGGGCCGCCAGCTGTTCTACCGCAGCACCCGTGCGGTGCGGCTGACCGAGGAAGGCGAACGCTTTTACCAGCAGGCCCGCGAAGCGATCGAACTGCTGGATGCGGCAGTGGACGACCTCGGCCGAGACGACGGCGCGTTGAGTGGTCGACTGCGGATCAATGCCCCGGAGGCCTTTGGTCGGCTTCACGTCGCCCCACTGGTCAACCAGCTGCAGGCGGCGCATCCGGCGCTGGAGGTGGAGCTGCAGCTCACCGATGCCTACATCGACCCGGTGCAGGAAGGCGTGGATATCACGGTCCGGATAGGGCCGCGGGTCGATTCCGGCCTGATCGGCAGGACCCTCGCCGCGCAGCAGCAGATCGTCGCAGCCAGCCCGGCCTACCTGGCCGAGCACGGCACGCCCGACACACCGACGGACCTGCTCGACCACCGCTGCCTGCTCTACAAGGGACAGTTCGGCCGGCAGCGCTGGTATTTCCGCGAGGCAGCTGCGCAACCGTTCGAAGGCATCAACGTGAGCGGCCCGCTGTGCAGCAACAACGCCGAAGTATTGCTCGCCGCCGCGCTCGAGGGGCACGGCGTGGTGCTGTTTCCCAGCTGGCTGTACCACCGCGAAAGCTTCGCGAAGCAGCAACTGGTGCCGCTGCTCGGTGCGTGGGAAGGCTCGGTCGCGACCGAAACCTCCTACATCCAGCTGCTGTCGCCTGAGAACAAGCTGCGGTCGCGCAAGGTGCGCGAGGTGACGGCGTTCCTGCTGGAGAGATTCGGCACCCCACCTACCTGGGATATGTAGGGACGCGCCATGCGTGTCCACGGGGTGCCGCACCGCTCGGTGCAGGTCCACGCTGACACGCGTGGCGTGTCCCTACGCTGCGGGAATTACTGTGGAACCGGGTCCGGGTCGATGCCACGCTGCGCGCATGGATGCGATCCATGCCTTCCGCCGCCTTCCGCTTCTGGCCGCTGTCCTGGTGGTGTGCCTGCTGCTGGGCGGCTGCGCCACCCTGCCCCGCACCCCGGTGCCCGCCGACCAGATCGCCTGGGCCGTGGTGCCCGGCATGCCGGATGTACGCGCCTGGGCCGGCCGCCCGAATCGCGACATGGAGGAGGATTTCGAGCAGTCCATCCGCGACGAGCACCCCGAGCAGTTCCCTGTCGCGGCCGACGGCCGCATCCATTACCCGCACCTGGCATTGTCCGGCGGCGGCGCCAACGGTGCCTTCGGCGCGGGCTTCCTCAACGGGTGGACCGCCACCGGCAGCCGCCCCACCTTCAAGATCGTCACCGGGGTCTCGACCGGCGCCCTGATGGCGCCCTACGCGTTCCTTGGACCGGACCATGACGACGCGTTGCGGCGCTTCTACACCACCACCTCTGACGCCGACGTGTTCGCGGCCGGAAATCCGCTGATGGCACTGCTGCGCCGCGATGCACTGGCGAACACCGCGCCGCTGGAGGCACTGATCGCACGCGCCATCGACGCACCGTTGCTGGCCAGGATCGCCGCTGAACACCGCGCCGGGCGTCGTCTGTACATGGGCACGGCGGACCTGGATTCGCGCCAGTTCGTGGTCTGGAACATGGGGCTGATCGCCACGCGCGGATCGCCGGAGGCGCTGGCGCTGTTTCGACGGGTGATGCTGGCATCGGCCTCGATCCCGATCGCCTTCCCGCCGGTACTGATCGAGGTGGACGTGCTGGGCAAGCGCTACGACGAAATGCACGTGGACGGCTTCGTTGCCGCCAACATTTTCCTGCACGCCGGCATCATCGATCCGCAGCGCCTCTACAACCGGCTGTCGCGCGCGCCCGCCACCTACGACGCTTTCATGATCCACAACGGCCAGCTGGCTGCGGCTTCGGACCCGGCCGAGCGTTCGCTGCGCGGCATTGCCTTCCGTTCCATCGACGTCGCCGGCCGCGCCGGGATGATCGGCGACCTGTTCCGCGAGTACGCCTACGCCCGGCGCGACGGTGCGCGCTTTGCCTGGGTCACCATCGATTCGCGGCTTGCGCTGGCCGACGCCGCCAGCTTTGATCCGGCGCGCATGACCGTGCTCTACCAGGTCGGCTACGACCGGGCCCGCGAAGGCCCGGTGTGGCTGTCGCGCCCGCCCGGAATGTCGCCCGCCGACGAGCCCTGAACTTTTCCGTGCAGATCACGCCGGCGGGAACACCGCCTTGGCGTCGCGCACGAACAGGGCGCGCAGCTTGTCCCAGAAGTCGCCGCCCAGGATGAACAGACTGACGATCAGCAGCAGGTCGCCGCTCATTGCCATCAGGTGCGGGTGCTGCATGCGCAGCGATCCCGATTCCGGCACGACGTACGGGCCTATCGAGCTGAGCACGATGACCGCGATGAACAGGATCAGTCCGATCCGGTAACGCAGCGGACTGACCGAGGCCGGCGGCGCGAACCGACGCAGACGCGCACCGATCAGCGACTTCAGATAGGCGAAGCCCGGCTTGCCCATGATCGCCACCGCGAGCACCAGGAACAGCTTGGGGAAGCCGAGCAGCAGCACGCCGTTGAGCGTGGTCTTCAGGCCTTCGGACAGCGACGAGGCTTCCACCACCGGCATCAGGCCAAGCCCGAGGATCCAGCCGACGACCCAGACCGCGACGCCCAGCACCAGTCGCTTCTTCTGTCGCGGATCGTTGGCCGCCGGATTCAATTCGGGTGCGTCTGCGGAACGAAGCGTGGTCATGGAAGGTCTCCTGGCGCTCAGGGCGCGTGGGTTGAAGGCGAAGGTAACGCCGCCGGGCGTGCGGCGACGGTGGCAAAGCGCTGCCAGAGCAGGTGCATCATGCCGAGCGCGAATGCGCCGGCCAGCGCGAACTGGGCCAGCCGGGTCAGCCACACCATCACCGACGCAGGGCCGGTGGCGAGCGCGGTGCCGAAGATGATCAACGCCGCGTTGCAGGCGACCAGCGCCACCGCACCGACCGCGCCGCCGACCGCGATGCGCTGGGCGAATCCGATCGAGACCAGGAACAGCAGCAGCGCCAGGAACGGCAGGGTCGGTGTGGTCAGCAACGCCAAGTGCATGCACCAGCCGAGCAGGCCACCGGCAAGATTTCCCAGGATCAGGGCGAGCGCGTGACGCGCGCTCTGCCCTGGGTCGAAATGGATCACCAGCATCACCGTGGTGACGATCACCGGCAACGCATCCACCAGACCGAACAGCAGGTACACCAGCAGGATCGGCAGCATCACCCCCGTGGCCAGCAGCGCGAGGCGCCAGGGGGTCGCGCCCAGCGGCGCGTATGCAGGCGTGGCGCGCGGTGGTGGCATCGCAGGCCATGCCGCGAAGGTCACCAGGATCAGCGCCAGCGCCAGTGCCATGCCGCGGACCAGGGCCCACGGCAACGCAGCCGCCTGCGCCGGTGCGGTAAGCACCACCACCGGTATCACCGCCAGGCAGATCAGCAGCAGCATTGCCGGCAGCTTGGGACGCCCTTGCAGCAGTGCATGGAACCCCAGCAACATGCCCAGCGCGGCGAGCCCGAACAGCACCACCGGCACGCCGCGCAGCAACGACGCCAGCAGGTACGGCAGCCATGCGACGACCGCCATCACCGCTACCAGCCCAACGGCCATGCGCAGCGTCGGGCGTACCGGCAGGCTCGCCAGCAGTACCGCTGCCAGCACGGCGGCGAGGAAGCTGGGCCACCAGCCCAGCACCTCGCCGATCACGAATGCCGCCGTCACGGCGACCGCGAAGCGCAGCACCGCATGGGTGGCTGCGCGCTGCACGCCCGGGACCGGCGCGTTCATTGCAGGTAGCTCAGCTGCGCGACGACCCAGATCCATGCCCGGGCCAACGGATTGAGCAGCGAGCCGTCCGCGGTCAGCACCACCACGCTGGCCTGCGCGCCACTGCGCCCCGGCGACAACGCGGCTGCATTGCCGGACGCACCGTCCAGCGCGATGCGCACCGGAAAGCGCTGCGGTTCGCGCAGCCAGCCGGTCGGCGCGTCGACCGTCGGCAGCTGCCCGGTGGGTGATTCGCCGCCGTTGGCAATGCCCCAGCCGACGCTGTCCACGCGCGCGGGGAACACGTCGCCCGGCTGGTCGTCAAAGGTCACGTACGCGCGGGCACCGGGACGGATCCGACCCAGCTGGTTCTCGCGCATCGCAGCGGTCACCCAGCGTGGACCGTCGGCCATGAAACCGAGTACCGGCTGGCCGCGGCTGACGAATTGCCCCGGGGCCAGCCGCAGGTTGGTGATCGCGCCGGCACCGGGGGCCAGCACGGTGGTGTGGCGGAGTTCCAGGGTGGCCTGCTCCACCGCCGTCAGCGCCTGCAGCACCTGCGGATGCCCGGCCGCGCCATCGCCCAGCCGGATCCGCGCACGCTCGGACTCGGCCCGGGCGCGCTCGATCTCGGCACGGGTCCGGGCGATGTCGCTGCGCGCACGAATCGCCGAGGTCTCCGACAAGGCGCGTTTTGCCGACAGGTCCAGCACGATCTTTCCCAACTGCTGGCTGGTGGCAAGCTCCACCTGCTGCCGCTGCAGCTGCGCGGCAGCCACCCGCACGTCGGCCGCGCTCGAATCCACGCCCTGCTGCGCCACTGCCAGGCTGGCCTGCGCCGCGCGCAGCGCGATGTCGAAGGGCCGTGGGTCGATCCGGAACAGCGGCTGCCCGGCCTTCACCGGCTGGTTGTCACGTACGTCCACGGCGACCACCGGGCCGCTTACTTCCGGCGCGATCTGGACAAGGAAGGTCTGCACTGTCGCCTGCGACGTGTACGGGGTGAAGCGGTCGGCGATGAGGTGGTACACGAACACCAGCAACAGCGCCGCCAGCGTGAGGCGAACGATCCGGCGCACGGGTGCCGGTCCTGCGGGCGGTGCCGCAGGCGCTGCGGCTGCGGGGCCCGTCGCCTCGGCTGGCGGGGCTGCTGCGGTCTGCATCGAGGGTTCCTGGGTGGGAGGCGGGGTCATTGCGCGGCCTCCGTGGCCCAGTCGCCACCGAGCGCCTGGTACAGCGCGACCAGTGCCCGATAGCGGTTGCCCCGTGCGCTGCTCAACGCCAGTTCGGCCGAGAACAGGCCACGTTCGGTATCCAGCACTTCCAGGTGGTCCGAGTAACCGTTGTCGTAGCGTTCCACCGCCAGGCCGACCGCACGCCGCAGCGCTGTCACGCGCCGCTCCAGCGACGCCACCAGCGTAGTGTTCGACTGGATGGCCACCAGGGCATCATCCACGTCACGGAACGCATCCTGGATCGCGCCCTGGTAGGCCAGCAAGGCCTGCTGGTTGCGTGCCTCGGCCTGCTGGTTGGCGGCGGCGATGCTGCCACCGGCGAATATAGGCCCCAACAGCTGCCCGGCAAACGACCACGTCCGCGCTGGCCCGGTAAACAGCCGGTCCAGCTCGGTGCTGGCCGAGCCGGCGTCCCCGCTCAACGACAGGCGCGGAAAGTAGAGCGTGCGGGCTACACCGATGCGCGCATTGGCCGCCACAAGCGCCTGTTCGGACTGCAGGATGTCCGGACGCCGCGCCAGCAGATCGGAGGGAAGCCCGGGCGGAACGGACGGCGCATGCAGGGCCTGCAGCGTGCCCGCACGCGCGATGGCGCCGGGGTTGCGGCCAACCAGCACCGACAGCGCGTGCTCCTGCATCGCCAGTGCCTGCTCCAGCTCTGGAATGGCCGCCGCCGCGCTTTCGTATTCGGCGGTCACCTGCAGCATTTCCAGTTCCGACAACGCCCCTCCGTCCAGGCGCTGCTGGAACACCACTACATTCTGGCCTCGCCCTGCCAGCGTTGCGCGTGCGATCTCCAACTGGCGGTCGAGGTCCAGCAGCGTGATGTAGCCAGTCACCACCGCCGCCACCAGGGTCAACGCGACGCCACGTCGCGCCTCCTCGGTGGCCATCAGCTCGGCACGCGCGGCCTCGCGCTCGCGTCGCAGGCGCCCCCAGAGATCGAGCTCCCAGCTGGCCGACAGCAGGCCTGCGTAATTGCCACCGGTGCCGACACCCGGGGTGCGCTGGCGCCCGGCAGCCACGCCATAGCCGAGCACCGGCAGCGCTTCGGCGCGGAAGGCTGCCGCCCGCGCGGCGAACTCGTCAACCCGCGCCGTGGCGATGCCGAGATCATGGTTGGCGCGCAATGCCTCGTCGACCAGCGCGTCGAGCTGCGCATCACCAAAGTGGCGCCACCAGCGCGGCACCTCGGCCAAGGTGGGTGCCGGCGCCGGTGGAAGCGGCGTGGAAGCAAAACGATAGTGCGACGGTACCTGCACCGTGGGTCGTACATACGCCGGCCCCTGCACGCAGCCGGCGAGCAACAAGGCGGGCAGCAGCACCCCTGCAGCCGGGAGACAGCGTCGCGCGCACCGCAGGCACTGCATGGCGCCACCCTGGCGTTGGGAAGTCTGTTGTCTGAACGCAGGGCGCACCGCCAAGCGGCCGCCCCCGTTCATTCCCATCATGCGCGCTGCGGCGCAGCGCGGGCCTCAGTACTTCTACTGGTGGTGCAACGCGGTCAGTGCGCGCTGCTGCCCCGGCTGGCCAACAGCGCGATGGCGCGGTCCGGCAGGTGCCAGTGTCCGTGCTCGTCGGCCTGCACCGGCGCGTCGTCGACCGAGGTGATCAACAACCGCCATGGCGTGTTGTCCAGCGGCGGCGGCACGAAGGCCTGTGGCTCCGCCGCAGCATTGACCAGCAGCAACAGCTGGATGCCCTCCACCCCGTTGCCGTTGCCGTCGCCGTCGGCAGGCATCGCCGGCAGCTGCAACATCAAGGCCCGCTGCTGCGGTGCGTGCCAGTCGCCTTCCTGCATCGGCTGGCCGTCCGGGCGGATCCAGTGCGCCGCGTCGGTGCCATGTCCATCGCGGGCGTCGAGGAAGCGGCTGCGACGCAGCTGCGGGTAGCGTCGGCGCAGCGCCAGCAGCCGCCGTACGAACAGCGACTGCTGCTGGCCTTCTTCGCTCGCCGCGCGCTCCCAGTCGATCCAGTTGATCGGGTTGTCCTGGCAGTACGCGTTGTTGTTGCCGTTCTGGGTGCGGCCGAACTCGTCCCCGGCCAGCAGCATCGGCGTGCCCTGCGCGAGCAGCAGGCTGGCCAGCAGGTTGCGCATCTGCCGGCGACGCAGCGCCAGGATGCCGGGGTCGTCGGTCGCCCCCTCCGCGCCATGGTTCCAGGAAATATTGTGGTCGGTGCCGTCGCGGCCTTCCTCGCCATTGTCCAGGTTGTGCTTGTCGTTGTAGCTCACCAGGTCGTGCAGGGTGAAGCCATCGTGCGCGGTCACGAAATTGACCGACGCCGACGGCCGGCGCCCGTTGTGGTCGAACAGGTCCGCCGAGCCCATCAGGCGCGTGGCGAACTCGGAGAGCTGCCCTTCGTCGCCCTTCCAGAACGCGCGCAGGTTGTCGCGGAAGCGGTCGTTCCACTCGGCCCAACCCGGCGCGAAGTTGCCGAGCTGGTACCCGCCGGGCCCGATGTCCCAGGGTTCGGCGATCAGCTTGACCTGGCTCAGCACCGGGTCCTGGCGCACCGCATCGAGGAAGCTGCCGGACGGATCGAAGCCGGCGCGTTCGCGCCCGAGGATGGTGGCCAGGTCGAAGCGGAAGCCGTCCACGTGCATGTCCTGCACCCAATAGCGCAGCGAGTCCATCACCATGCGCAGTGCGCCGGCGTTGGTCAGATCGAACGTGTTGCCGGTCCCGGTGTCGTTGATGTAGTAACGACGGTCATCGGCCAGGCGGTAATAGCTGGCGTTGTCGATGCCCTTGAACGACAGCGTCGGACCGAGTTCGTTGCCCTCGGCGGTGTGGTTGTAGACCACGTCGAGGATCAGCTCCAGTCCGGCGTCGTGCAGGCTGGCCACCATCTGCTTGAACTCGGCGATGGTGCTGGTGGAGAGGAACGACGGGTCCGGTGCGAAGAAGCCGAGGGTGTTGTAGCCCCAGTAGTTCTTCAGCCCGCGCTCGACCAGGTACTGGTCGTCCACGTGCGCATGCACCGGCAGCAGTTCCAGCGCGGTCACGCCCAGCTGTCGCAGGTGGTCGGACAGCGCGTCGGAGCGCAGCGCCGAGAACGTGCCGCGCATGGCCTCGGGCACGGCCGGGTGCTGCATCGACAACCCGCGCAGGTGCGCTTCGTAGATGACCGTCCGGTCCCACGGCGTGGCCGGGCTGCGGTCGGCGCCCCAGGTGAACGCCGGGTCGACCACCACGCAGCGCGGCACGTAGGCCGCGCTGTCGCGCCGGTCGAAGCTCAGGTCCTTGTCCTTGTGGCCCAGGGTGTAGCCGAACAGGTGCGGCGCCCATTTGATCTGGCCGACCAGCTGCTTGGCATAGGGGTCCATCACCAGCTTGTTGGGGTTGAAGCGGTGGCCGGCCTCCGGCGCGTACGGTCCGTGCACGCGGTAGCCATAGCGCTGGCCGGGCCGCGCGTCCGGCAGGTAACCGTGCCATATCTCATCGGTGTATTCGGGCAGGCGGATCCGCTCCACCTCGCGCCCGCGTTCGTTGAACAGGCACAGCTCCACCTGCGTGGCGTGCCGGCTGTACAGCGAGAAGTTGACGCCCAGCCCATCCCAGGTGGCACCCAGCGGGTACGGTCGCCCTGCCCTGACCCGCGTCTGCCCTGCGCCGTTGGCGGTACTCATCGCGGGACCTCCTGGTCGTGCAGGAGCGCTTCGATCTCGGCGGCGACCAGCCGCTCGGCCATCTGCCAATGACGTGCCGATTGTCCTTCCGGGCGGCCTTCCGCCTCCCAGATCTGCCGGGCCAGTTCCCGGGTACGTTCGGCTTTCTGTTGCTCGTCCATCGTCATATCTCAGCAGGTTGAATGAATCGCGACCGGGCTGCCGTCGAACAGCTGCCGCAGGCGCAGGGGAGTGCCATCACTGACCAGCGTGGCGCCGGTCAGGAGGTTGCGGTAACGCCCGGGCGGGACCGTCAGTGACGCCCCGCCCCAATGCGAAGCGGACAGCGCGGCGCCCTGCCGGGCAGGCTGCGCCGCGGTGTGGTGCGCCACCGCCACCAGCAGCCGCTGGCCGGCGTGCTCGCGCTGGAAGGCCAGCATCGGCACATCGCGGTCCGGATGCAGCGGCTGGTAGCTTCCTTCGGCAAACAGCGCCGGTTGTTCGCGTCGCAGGGCCAGCACGTCACGCAGCAGGCGCGCCTTGACGGCGCCGTCCTGCCACTGCGCCAGCAGCTGCGGCCAGCGGCGTGCATCGTCGAGCCAGGCGCGGCGCTGCGCGTAGTCCACCTCGCGGCGATTGTCCGGGTCCACCAGCGACAGGTCCCAGCCCTCGGTGCCCTGGTACAGATCGGGCACGCCCGGCACGGTCAGCCGCAGCGTGAGCTGGGCCAGCGCGTTGCGGGCGCCGGCGGCGCCGACATGCTCGGCCGCCTGCTGCAGGACGCCGCGCAGCGAGACCGTGGCCGGGTGCAGCAGCAGCTGTTCGATGAAGGCCTGCGTGCGGGTCTCGAAGGCGGTATCCGGGTCGGTCCAGGACGAAAACAGATCGGCTTCGCGCAGCGCCTTCAGCTGCCACTGCACGACCCGTTCAGTGAAGCTTCGCGGGTCCTGCAGGCCCTGCATCGGCCACGCGCCGAGCAGGGTCTGCCACAGCATGTGGCGCACCGCCGGCGGTGGCAGCGCCAACCCGGCGCGTGCGGCGCGACGATCCAGGGTGCGCACCTGCCTGCCCCACCACTGCGGCTGCTCGGACAGCGCTGCCAGCCGCGCACGGCTGTCTTCACCGCGCTTGTGGTCATGGGTGGCCGTGGCCAGCATGGCCTGTGGGTGGTGGTGGGCCCGCATCAGCGTGCGCGTGTGCAGGGCACGGGTGGACAGGGCGAAATGGTCGGGACGGCTGCCGACCTCGTTGCGCGAGAGCAGTACGCCGTAGCGGTAGAACGCGCGGTCCTCTACCGCCTTGGCGTTGAGCGGCGCGCTGAGCTGCTGGAAGCGCCGCCGCAGCGTAGCGCGTGCGCGCATATCGCCGCTGTCGCGGAAGCAGGCAGCAATCCAGCCCGCCGCCAGTGCCGTATCCGCCGGTTCCTCGCGCTCCACGCTGTCCAGCACCGCGTCCCAGCGACGCTGATCGTGCTCGTCGAAACGGGTTGGCGTGGCATACGTCCGGTATACCGGGAAGCGCACCAGCAGCGCGGTCAGCGCACGCGACAGCAGCGCACGCCCGAACCGGGCGCTGGCCGGTAACTCGGCGCGTTCCATGCGCGCCACGTGCCGCAGCAGTGCGTCGAACTCGCTGCGCAGGCCACGCGCCAGCATTTCACCGCGCGCCTGCCGCTCTTCAGCGATGAACGCAGTGTTGCGCCCCGTGGCCTGGTGCCACTGCCGGGCCAGCGGCGCCTCGCCCGACGCGTCGTGCAGCCACGCCGCGACCTGGTCCATGAAATCGTATCCGGTGGTGCCGTCGCAGGCCCACGACGCCGGCAGTTCCTCGTCCGGCGCCAGGATCTTTTCCACCCACAGCAGGGGCGCAACATCATGCGTGGCGCATGCGCTGTCCATCGCGGTGCGAAGTCGCTGCAGGTAGGCCTGCGGGTCGGCAATGCCGTCCACGTGGTCCACGCGCAGGCCGTCCACCAGCCCTTCCGCCAGGAACGCCAGCGGCAGGCGATGCACGGTCTCGAACACCCCTTCGTGGTGTACCTGCAGGCCGACCAGGCTGGAGATGGTGAAGAAGCGCCGGTAGTTCAAGCGGTCGTCGCCCAGCCGCCACCAGATCGGGCGGTAGGCCTGCGCCTCGATGACGACGCGCAGATCGGCAGGGGCGGCATCGGGCACCGTGCCGGGTGCCAGCGGCAACCGCGCCTCGTGGTGACGCAGCACCGCACCCCCAGCCTCCTGCTCCACGCGCAGCACGCCGTCGTCGATGGCCGCGTCCAGCGGTCGATCGAGGATCGGCAGCTGCAGCGCGCCGCCTGCGAGTGGCGCGTTCCAGTTGATGTCGAACCAGTCGGCATGGGGGCTGGCGCGGCCGTGCCGGAGCACGTCCCACCACCAGCGGTTGTCCGCGTGGGCGGCCATGTGGTTGGGCACGATGTCCAGCACCAGCCCCATGCCACGCTGTCGCGCCCGGCCGGCAAGCGCGCGCAGGGCACGTTCGCCGCCCAGCTCGGGGTTCACCTCGGTCGGGTCCACCACGTCGTAGCCATGGGTCGAACCGGGCACGGCGCGCCAGATCGGCGACAGGTACAGGTGACTGATCCCGAGCGCGGCGTAGTAATCCACCTGGCGCGCGGCATAGTCCAGGGTGAATCCCGCATGCAGCTGCAGGCGCGCGGTGGCACGCACCCGGCTCATGGGCGCACCTGCGCGCGGGCGGCAGCAAAACGGTCCATGGCATCCTCCAATGTGTGCTCGACCCCTTCCGTGGGCAGCCGCTGGCGCCAGTTCGGGTGGGTGCCCAACGTGCCCGGCAGGTTGACCTGCTCGGCCATGCCCAGCGCGTCTTCCACCGGCAGCAGCGCCAGCGCGGACGGACTGGCGCCGACGTACTCCAGTGCCGCGCGGCGGCCGGCGATCTCATCCAGGGCGCGACCTTTCATGGCGGCATCAAGGCGTGCGATATCCGCGCTGCGCTCGGCGGCCTGCTGCCGCAGTCCCTCCTCGTCCAGCTCGCCGAGCCGGTGCCGCCAGCCAAGATCCAGCCCCCGCCGCCAGCCGACCAGGGTCGGCAGGTCGTGGGTGCCGGTCATCGCCACGGCATCCGCGCGCCATGCCCCGGGCGACAGGAACCCGCCGTTCTCATCGCGGGCGAACGGCAGCACATCCATGCCCAGCACGCCGCGTGCGGCCAGCGTCTGGCGGATGCCCGGGGGCACCACGCCGAGATCCTCGCCGATCACGATGCAGCGGCTGCGCCACGACTCGATCGCGGCGATGTTGAGCAGGTCCTGCAGCGGATAGCGCAGGTAGGCGCCCTGTCCTGCCCCGGCGCCATCGGGCACCACCCACAAGCGCTGCCAGCCGAGGATGTGGTCGATCCGGATTCCGCCCCGGTCGCGCATCACCGCACGCAGCAGCGCGATGAACGGTGCGAAGCCCTGTTCGGCCAGCCCGTGCGGCGAATAGCTGGTCACGCCCCAGACCTGGCCTGCGGCGCAGAACCTGTCGGGCGGCGCACCGAGCACCAAGCCGCGCAGCAATGCGCCGCCGGCGGCGTCGGCTTCGGCGCCGGCGGGATCGAAGCCCACCGCGAGGTCGGCGATCAGGCCCAACCCCATCCCGCTGCCGCGCGCCTGCGCCTGTGCGCGCTGCCAGCCGCGGCTCACCATCCATTGTCCGAACAGATACAGCGATGACGACAGACCCAGGCGGGGATGCATGAACGCCACGTGCCGCGCCAGCGCCGGGCCACCGTCGCTGACGAAACGCTGCAGGTCGCCGATCGCTTCGGCGTCATCGGCGATCGCGCCGCGCACGGCACCCAGCCATGCCCATTTGGCCATCGCCGCCGCCGGCCAATCGATCAATGGTGCGGCCCGCATTGCGGCGAGCTGCTCGCGCAGCGCAGGGTGGAGCTCCAGCACCTGCAGCGCTACATCACCGAACTGCTCGACAGGGGCGGCATACACCGCCTCCAGGAAGCGCCGGTCGCCCGGGAAATAGGGACTGTAGTGCGCGTCCATGCCGCCAGCGGCATGTACCGGCCCGAGTGCCAGCGCGTCCGCGCCAGCCGCGCCCGCCTGCCGCGCCCAGTCCGCGCAGGCAGCGGTATCGCCGGTGCCGCCATCGTGCTGGCCACGGGCCGCATACGGTTGCAGGACCAGGCCCCACGGATGCGCGCGGGTCACCGCATCATGCACGCCGAAACACCGCGGCGGTGCCACCGCGACACGCTGGGTGTGCGCACCACAGGCCAGGGTCCAGTAGCCCGGATGTGCCGGGGCCGTTGCCTGGCCCGACACGTCGGTGCGGCCGTCCTCGCGGCCGCCATCCTCGTGTTCCCACACGCAGGGCGCATCCGCGGCGCCGGCATCCACCGGCGCCCCGACCACGGCAGTACGCAGCAGCGGCACCTGCCGGCGCGACCCCAACGCGGACAGCGCCTCGCGGCGCTGCGCGGGCGTGGCGTTGGGAATCTCCAGCGCGTCCAGGATCGCGCCGAGGACCGCGTCGTCCACGCGTTGCGGACGCCCGGCGATATCCACCCAGTCCACGGTCAGGCCGACCGCCTCCGCCAATGCGTCCACTCCCGGTTGCGCGCTCATGGTGCAGCCACCACGACGGCGTACAGGCTGTCGGGCGCCAGTCCGTCGTCATCGGCCGGCGGGCCAAGCCGAAATACTTCGCGGCCGGCCGGCAACAGCACCGGCACGGTGGCATCACTGGCGTTGAAGGCGATCCACCACTGCGCACCGGGCAGCTGCCAGCCGGCGCGCAGCACGCCCGGCGCCAGCACATCCGCGCCCAGCGACTGCGCGCTGGCGACTGGGGCCAGCCAGGCCGCACGCACCGCGAGCAGGTCCCGGAACCAGGTCAGCCAGGCCGCGGCATCGGGATCGTCCTCCGCCGGCCAGGGCGCGCGGGACAGGGCCAGCGTGGTCGGTGCATTCGGATCCGGAATCAGCTCGCGACGGTGCTCGTCCTTGAAGCTGCTGAAGTGCGCGAATTCGTCGCGCCGGCCCTGGCGCACCTGCTCGTCCAGCGGCGCGCGATGGTCGGTGAAATACAGGAAGGGTGACCGCGCGCCCCACGGCTCGCCCATGAAGAACATCGGGATCATCGGCGTCAAGGCGGTCAATGCCATCGCCAGCGCGGTCCGCTGCGGCCCTACCAGCTGCAGCAGGCGCTCGCCCTGCGCACGGTTGCCGGTCTGGTCGTGGTTCTGGCAGAACACCACGAACTGCTGCGGCGGAATGCCTGCGCTGGGTTCGCCGCGCGCCCGCCCGCTGCCGGTAGTCTCGCCCTGCCAGGCGAATCCCTCGGCCAGCACCCGGCGCAGGCGGCCGGAAGGATCGTCGGCATAGTCGCCGTAGTAGCCTTCCTGCTCCCCGGTGAGCAGCACGTGCAATGCGTTGTGGAAGTCGTCATTCCACTGCGCGGTGAACCCGCTGGCCAGCAATGCCGACTGGTTGTTCTCGTTCTCCAGCACCAGCAGCACCTCGCGGCCGGGCAGCGCCGCGCGCACCCGGTCACGCAGCAGGTTCAGGAACGCCAGCGGATGGATGGCGTGCACCGCGTCGAGGCGTACGCCATCGAACCGGTAGTCGCGCATCCACATCACCGCGTTGTCGATGAAGTAGCACTGCACCTCGGGGCGGCGGAAATCGACCGCGTTGCCCCACGGGGTGCACAGGTCGCTGCGGAAGAACGCCGGCGCCAGGGACGGCAGCGGATTGCCGTCCGGCCCGAAATGGTTGTAGACCACGTCCAGCAGCACCATCATCCCCAGGCCATGCGCGGCATCGACCAGTGCCTTGAGCTCGTCAGGCGTGCCGTAGGCGGGCGCAGGCGCGTACTGCAGCACGCCGTCGTAGCCCCAGTTGCGGTCACCGGGAAAGGTGGCCACCGGCATCAGCTCGATCGCGGTGAACCCCAGGTCGGCCAGTTTTGGCAGCTGTTCGCGCACGGCGTTGAACGACCCGCCGGCCGCGCCCACGTGCACCTCGTAGATCACCGCCTGGTGCCACGGCCGACCGGACCGGTCGGGATGCTGCCAGTCGAAGTCGTCGGCCACCAGCGCGCTGGGCCCGAACAGCCCTTCAGGCTGCTGGCGCGAGGCCGGATCGGGCACCGCGTCGCCGCCATCGATGCGGTAGCAATAGCGCATTCCCGGCGCACCAGGCGCGGTCAGCGCGAACCAGCCATCGTCGCTGCCGTGCATGGGCAGCACCTGGTCCTCCAGCAGCAGATCCACCGACGTGGCCGCCGGTGCCCACAGCGCGAAACGCCAGCAACCATCAGCATCCTGCCAGGCTCCCCACCGCACCTGCGCTGCACTCATTCCCTGGCCTGCAGGTAAAGCACCGACAGCGGAGGCAGGGTCAGCGGCAGCGACTGCGCGTGGCCGTGCATCGACTGGTCAATGGTCGCGACGCGACCGGCATTGCCCAGGTTGCTGCCGCCATAGAACGCGCTGTCGGTGTTGAGGATCTCGACCCAGTCACCGGCGGACGGTACCCCCAGCAGGTAGCCATGCCGGGCCACCGGGGTGAAGTTGCAGACCACCAGCGTTGCCCGGCCCTCGCCGTGCGGCGGGTGCCGCACGAACGCCAGCACGCTGTTCTGGTGGTCATCGCTGACGCTCCACTCGAATCCGGCATCGTCATCGTTGGCCAGGCGCAGGCTCGGTTCCTGCTGAAGCAACCGGTTGAGGTCGCCGACCAGCCGGGCGATGCCGGCATGTTCGTGCTGCACCGCGCTGTCCCAGTCCAAGGCAGCGTCGTGGTTCCATTCCGCCGGCTGGGCGAACTCGCCGCCCATGAACAGCAGTTTGCTGCCCGGGTGCGCCCACATGAATCCATAGCAGGCCCGCAGGTTGGCGAACTGCTGGGCACGGTCGCCAGGCATCTTCGCCAGCAGCGATCCTTTGCCATGCACTACTTCGTCGTGCGACAGCGGCAGGATGAAGCGCTCGCTGAAGGCGTAGATGGCGCTGAAGGTCATTTCGCCGTGGTGGTGGCCACGGTGGATCGGATCGCGGCGCAGATACGCGAGGGTGTCGTGCATCCAGCCCATGTTCCATTTGTGGGTGAAGCCCAGGCCGTTTGCGGTGGCAGGCGCGGTGACGCCCGGCCACGCGGTGGATTCCTCGGCCATGACCAGCACCTCCGGGAAGCGCGTCCGGATCGCCTCATTCAACTGGCGCAGGAAGGCGACCGCCTCCAGGTTTTCGCGCCCTCCGTTGACGTTCGGCAGCCATTCGCCTTCGGCGCGGCTGTAATCGCGGTAGAGCATCGAAGCCACCGCATCCACGCGCAGGCCATCGATGTGGAAGCGTTCGATCCACTCCAGCGCGCTGCCGATCAGGAACGCGGCCACTTCGGTGCGCCCGTAGTTGTAGATCAGCGTGTTCCAGTCCGGATGCAGGCCCAGGCGCGGGTCTTCGTGCTCGTACAGCGCGGTACCGTCGAAACGCTGCATGCCATGCGCGTCGCTCGGGAAATGCGCCCCCACCCAATCGACGATCACCCCCAAGCCCGCCATGTGGCAACGGTCGACGAACGCCGCGAAGTCTTCCGGCCCGCCGTGGCGCGCAGTCGGTGCAAACAGGCCCAGGGGTTGGTAACCCCAGGACCCGCCGAAAGGATGCTCGCTGACCGGCAGCAGCTCGATGTGGGTGAAGCCCAAGGCCTTCACGTAGGGAATCAATGTATCGCCCAGCGCCGACCAGCCGAGCGGCTGGCCGTCCGCATCGCGGCGCCAGGAACCCGCGTGCACTTCATAGACTGAAATGGCCTGGCCCTCGGCCACGCCGCGTGCGGCCATCCACGCGCCATCCTGCCAGGCATGCGTGGCCGGACCCGCAACGCGCGAGGCGGTGTCGGGCGGCAGCTCGCAGGCCCGCGCCATCGGGTCGGCCTTGAGCGCCACCGAACTTCCGTCGGCCGCGGTGACCGCGAACTTGTACCGCGCACCGGCCGCCACGCGCGGCACGAACCCTTCCCATACCCCCGCTTCGGGATGCAGGCGCAGCGGATGCCGCTCCGCATCCCAGCCGTTGAAATCACCTACCACCGCGACCCGGCTGGCATTGGGGGCCCACACCGCAAAGCGCACGCCGCCGCTGTCGGTAGCCACCGCGCCCAGCAGCCGGCGGGCGGCGTCCGGGTCGCCGCTGCGCAGTGCGTCAAGCTGCGCCGGGGTCAGCGCAGTGTCGCCCGTACTGCTGGGTGATTCGGTCGGTTCGGATGCGAAGCTGGCGTCGCGCGCAACGAAGGCGTGCTCGCTCATGCCTGCAGCTCCTGCACGCGTGCATCCAGCACGCGCTCATACAGCCTCAGGTACTCCGTGCCGGCCAGGTCCCAGCTGCTCGGGCGCAGCATGGCTGCGCGGCGCATGGCCGAGAGCAGGCCCGGAATGCGGTAGGTGCGGAACGCGCGCTGCACGCAGCGACGCAGCGAGTCGGCGTCGGCCGAGTTGAACAGCAGGCCGGTCACGCCGTCCTCCACCGTGTCGATCAAGCCGCCGGTGGCGTGCGCGATCGGCAGGCAGCCGAACCGCTGCGCATACATCTGGCTCAGCCCGCACGGCTCGAAACGCGAAGGCATCAGCAGGAAATCAGCCCCGGCGAACATCTTGCGGGCCAGGCCTTCGTCGAAGCCGGGGTACACGCCCACGCAGGAGGGAAACCGCCGCGACAGCGCGGCCACTTCCGCTTCGATGCGCGGTTCACCGCCACCGATGATGGCCAGCTGGCCGCCGGCGGCGGCGATCTGGTGCGCCACCGCGCAGCTCAGGTCCAAGCCCTTCTGGTGGACGAGTCGCGAGACCACCGCGAACAGCGGCCCATCGCTGTGCGGCAGCCCCAGCGCACGCTGCACGCGCCGCTTGTTGGCGACCCGGCCTTCCCAGCGGTGCAGGTCGAAGTGCTCGCTCAGGTGCAGGTCGGTGCGCGGGTCCCAGCTGCTGTCGATGCCGTTGACGATGCCGCTCAAGCGACCGCTCGCCGCATGCCCGGACAGCAGCGCGTCCAGTCCGCAGCCCTGTTCCGGGCCGGTGATCTGGCGCGCGTAGCTCACGCTGACCGTGTTCACGTGGTCGGCATGCACGATGCCCGCCTGCAGGAACGACAGCCGGCCATGGAAGGTGATGCTCTCGGCCTGCTCCGGCGAAACACCCAGCACGGCAGCGTCTTCAAGCGGGAACAACCCCTGGTAGGCCAGGTTGTGGACGGTCAACAGCGCGGGCACGTCCGAGCCGTACCAGCGCAGATAGGCCGCGGCCAGTGCACACGGCCAATCATTCAGGTGCAGCAGTTCCGGCTGCCATTCCATGCCGGCGTTGCCGCAGGCGATCACCGCCGCGGCGCGCGAGAGCGCGGCAAAGCGCACCGCGTTGTCGCTCCAGTCCTGCCCGCTGCCGTCCACATACGGACTACCACCACGCTGGAACAGCCCCGGGCACACCAGCACCAGCACCGGCAGGCCGCCTGCAACCGTCTCACCGATGTCGCAGGCGGGGATCCCGGCCCGTGCCGGCACGCGGCCGACCAGGCGCAGGTCCGGTGCGCCGGCGATGACTTCGTCGTAGCCCGGAATCAGCACCCGCACGTCGGACCGGGTGCGTAGCGCACGTGGCAGCGCAGCGGCGACATCGCCCAACCCGCCGGCCTTGACGTAGTCCGCCATCTCGGAGGTGACGAACAGGACGCGTCGACCTGGATCGACACGACCGAGCGGCGGCGGCGAGGTGGTCTCGACGGCGCGCAGCCGGGGTGTGCGGCGAACGCGTGCACCGCCTTCGTCGCCAGCGGGAACGGGCAAAGCCACGGGAACAGCGATCTGACGCACATGCGACATGGGGGGAATCTCGAAGGTGGTACCGCGGTGGGGGTGCCATCGGCATTGCGCCAAGGGCGGGGGTTTTTGCGGCGCCGGAATCGTCGCGCGCGAACCTTGGATCGAATCTACCTGTGTGCGGAATAAACAACGCGTGAACTCGATGCGACAAGTCCGTGACCCGGCTTCGCGTCGCACACGCATTGCGCCTGAAATGCCGCGTTTTGTGCGCGATATCGATACTCGAGCGCTATAAGCAGATGCTTTCCGACCATGAGCGTCGTGCACCCACGCGCGCACCTGAATCCTTCATGCCCGGCCGCGCCGCTGTCACGCGTTCGTCGCATCTACTGCGGAGCGAGCGCTTCGATCCAGGTCGGCGCGTGGTCGCTAGCCTTCTCCAGTCCACGCACCCAGCGGTCGACGCCGGCGTCTTTCAGGCCATCGGCAAGGACCGGGTTGAGCAGCAGATGGTCGATGCGCAGGCCGCGGTCGCGCTGGTAGTGTTGCCGGAAGTAATCCCAGAACGTGTAGATCCGTGCGTCGCCGTGGACCCGACGCAGGCTGTCGGTCCAGCCCTGCGCCAGCAGGTCGGCGTAGGCCTGCCGCACTTCCGGCTGCAGCAGCGCATCGCGCCGCCACGAGGTGGGGTCGTAGATGTCATCGTCGGTGGGAACCACGTTGAAGTCGCCGATAAGCGCTACGGGATGCGGCAGGCCCACCAGCCCGGCAGCGTGGCGATGCAGGCGCTGCATCCACTTCAGTTTGTAATCGAACTTCGGTCCAGGCTGGGGATTGCCGTTTGGCAGGTACAGGCCGCCGACCAGTACGCCATGTGCGGCCGCTTCGAGGTAGCGGCTCTGGTCATCCGTACGGTCGCCGGGAAGCCCGCGTCGACTTTCGATCGGATCCTGGCCGCGTGCCAGCAGCGCCACCCCGTTCCAGGCCCGTTGTCCCTGCCACAGGCAGCCGTAGCCGGCGTCACGGATGGCAGCCTCCGGGAAAGCGTCCTGGCTGGCTTTGAGTTCCTGCAACGCAACGATATCCGGCGCCTCGCGCTCCAGCCAGCTGAGCAGGTGCGGCAGCCGCGACTGGATGCCGTTGACGTTGAACGTAGCGATCCTCAGCCGTTTGCGGCGTGCCATGGCCCTGCTCCCCCAAGCTCGTCTGCGCGGTTCAGCGCACTGTAGGCCGCTGCGTCGCAGGCGCGCGTCAAGGCCGCGCTCACGCGTTCCTCTCGCCGGGCATCACGCGAACAGCACCGCGCATAACATCGCTCGGTGCAGGATGGGACTTCAACTCACGCGCAGGACCTGCACCATGGCGATCAAAACGATGGAAGACCTCTTCATCCACGAACTTTCCGACATCTACAGCGCGGAGAAGCAGTTGACCAAGGCCCTGCCCCGCCTGGCCCGCGCCGCCAGCAACCCTGAGCTGGTATCCGCCTTTGAAACCCATCTCGAGGAAACCCTGGGCCAGGTCGAGCGCATCGACCAGGTCGTCGAAGTGCTGGGGATCAAACTGAAGCGCATCAAGTGTGCGGCAATGGAAGGCCTGGTCGAGGAAGGCAAGGAAGTGATCGAGGAAGTGGAGAAGGGTCCGGTCCGCGATGCCGCCCTGATCGGCGGCGCGCAGAAGGTGGAGCACTACGAGATTGCCTCGTACGGCACCATCGCCGCGCTGGCCAAGCAGCTCGGCTACAAGGATGCCCTGCCGCTGCTGCTGGCGACGCTGCAGGAAGAGAAGGCCACCGATGAGAAGCTCACGCTGATCGCCAAGGCCAGCAGTGGCGCGCAGGCGGCCAAGGCAGCCTGAGCCCCGGGCGGGCGCCATCTCCCGCCCTCTAGACGAACGGCGGCACTTCGGTGCCGCCGTTTTTCGTTGCAGATCGGTGGTAACCAGGCGCGTGCGGGGATGCCGCAGGCGCCTGCCGTCGAACGCGTTACTGGCCGGCTGCTGCCGGCGCAGGCGTTGCCGCGGGAGCCGCCGGCGTCGCCGGAGGCGTCGGCGCGGACGCGGGCGGCGTGATCCGCCAGATGGTGTTGGCCAGGTCGTCGGCGACGATCACCGCACCGCGCGGGTCCACGGTGACCCCGACCGGGCGGCCGCGGGTCTTGCCGTCCTCGGTGCGGAACCCGGTGGCGAAGTCGACCGCCTCGCCCGCCGGCTTGCCGTCACGGAACGGCACGAACACCACTTTGTAGCCGACCGGCGGATTGCGGTTCCAGCTGCCGTGCTGGCCCACGAACACACCGTCGGTGAACGCGCCGCCCACCGCGGGGTTGGCGAAGGACACGCCCAGCGCTGCCACGTGCGACCCCAGCGCGTAGTCCGGGGTGATCGCGGACGCGACCTTGTCCGGGTTCTGCGGCATCACCCGGGAGTCCACGTGCTTGCCCCAGTAGCTGTAGGGCCAGCCGTAGAAGCCGCCTTCCTGCACCGAGGTCAGGTAGTCGGGGACCAGGTTCGGGCCGATCTCGTCGCGCTCGTTGACCACCGCCCACAACGTACCGCTGCCCGGCTGTACTGCCAGCGCGGTCGGGTTGCGGATGCCGCTTGCATAGGTGCGGTGGGCACCGGTCTGCGCGTCGATTTCCCAGACCTGGGCACGGTCGACCTCGGCCGCCATGCCACGCTCGGTGATGTTGCTGTTGGAGCCGATGCCCACGTACAGATGAGTACCGTCGGCACTGGCGGCCAGGGACTTGGTCCAGTGGTGGTTGATCGCCGACGGCAGGTCGGTGACCTTGGTCGGCGCGCCACTGGCCTTGGTCTGGCCTTCTACATAGTCGAAGCGGACCAGGGCATCCTGGTTGGCCACATACAGGGCGTTGCCGATCATCGCCAGCCCATAGGGCGCGTTGAGCTTGTCGGCGAACACGGTCTTCAGTTCGTACACACCGTCGCCGTCGGCGTCGCGCAGCAGGGTCAGGCGGTTGCCGCTCTTCACCTGGGTATTGCCCTTGGCCTTGATCTTGCCGGCGATGACGTCCTTCGGCTTCAGGTTCGGCGCGCTGCCGCCACGGCCTTCGGCGACCAGGATGTCGCCGTTGGGCAGCACCAGGGTCTGGCGGGGAATGGCCAGGTCGGTGGCAATGGCCGACACCTTGTAACCGGCCGGTACGGTCGGCACCTGGTCACCCCATGGGGTGGGCTTGGCGATGGTCATGTCGGGCATGACGCCACGGTGCGGCTTGGGCAGCTCCGGGTTGGCCCCGAGCTGGTTCATGTCCGGCGCCTTGCTGCTGCAGGCGGCCACGGCCACGGCGAGCACGGACAGCGACAGTACCTTGGGGAATGCGCGATTCACAGGACACCTCCAACGCGGACGCGGACGCTGGCGAAACCCAGCCAGGTCGCCAGCAGTGCCAGCACGGTGGCAACGACCGACCACAGCAGCGCGCCCGGCATGATCGCCCACGCGTCGCGCGCGTGGTGCAGCGAATTGATGAAGCCAACGACCCAGGTAACCGCGAGCACCGCGACGTAGAACCCGGTGCGGCTGCCGCGCACCAGCCCGACCAGGCCACACACCAGGGCCAGCGTGGTCATCACCATCGCCCCGACCAGCAGCCAGGAGGCGAAGTTGCTCCACTGGATCTCATAGGTGTTCCAGTAGGCGTAATCGGCCAGCAGTGCACCCAGGAACAGCGGCAGCACCCCGCCGAGCACGGCAGCATGGAACGGATGGATGACCCAATGGCGGGTCACGACGGGCGTTGAGGACACGGTGGTCTCCTTTGGATCGTGGGGAACGCGTGCCATCGTGCCAGCCCGCGCGTGAGGGGCGCTTTGATCTACGACGCCAGAACCGGCACAGCATGCCGTTGTCCGGAATGCGACGATGGCCGCCCCAATCGCGCGAGACGGCCGCCCGCGCCCGCCTTACGCTTCCGCCTTCGCTTGCCCCCACAGGTCCAGGCGGGAGCGCGCCGCACCACGGGCGTGGCCCACCCGGATCGCTGCTGCTGTCGAACTGGTCCCATGAGCACTGAAACCCCGTCGTCCGTTTCGCCTGCCGCCCCTGCTGCCGCGCCGCTGCCCGTTGCCGCGGACGCCACCCAGCAGGGCTTTGCCATCCGCATCGTCGGTGCTGCCGCCTTCGCGCACCTGCTCAACGACATGATCCAGGCGGTGCTGCCGGCGGTGTACCCGATGTTCAAGAGCCAGTTCGCGCTCAGCTTCGGACAGATCGGCACGATCGCGCTGGTCTACCAGTTCACCGCCTCGCTGCTGCAGCCGTGGGTGGGCATGTACACCGACAAGCGCCCGCTCCCCTACCTGCTGCCCTCGGGCATGGTGGCCACCTTCGTCGGCATCGCGATGATGGCGATGGCGAACAGTTACGAAATGCTGCTGCTGGCCGCCGCCGTGGTCGGCGTGGGCTCTGCCACCTTCCATCCCGAAGCGTCGCGGGTCGCGCGCATGGCGTCGGGTGGCCGCTTCGGCACCGCGCAGTCCACGTTCCAGGTCGGCGGCAATACCGGGTCGGCGATCGGCCCGCTGCTGGCCGCCGCCGTGGTCATTCCACATGGCCAACGCGCCATCGGCTGGTTCCTGCTGATTGCCGCCGTGGCGATTTTCGTGCTGTTCCGCCTGACCGGTTGGACCGTACGGCATGGCCAGGCCAAGATGAACAGCCTGGCCCGCTCGCACGGCATCGGGCTCAGCCGCGGCAAGGTGGTGCAGGCCATCGCCGTGGTCGCGGTGCTGATGTTCGCCAAGTTCGTCTACATCGCCTCGATCACCAACTACTTCACCTTCTACCTGATCGAACGCTTCCATCTGAGCGTGCAGCAGAGCCAGATGTACCTCTTCATCTTCCTCGCCTCGATCGCGCTGGGCACCTTCATGGGCGGGCCGGTGGGCGATCGGATCGGCCGCAAGGCGGTGATCTGGATTTCCTTCCTGGGCGTGGCGCCGTTCGCGCTCGCCCTGCCCTACGCCAACCTGATGGGCACCGCCGTGCTGGCCGTGGCCGTCGGGCTGGTGATGTCGTCTGCGTTTGCGGCGCTGGTGGTGTACGCGCAGGAAGCGGTGCCGGGGCGTGTCGGGATGGTGTCCGGGCTCATGTTTGGGCTGATGTTCGGCATCGGCGGCATCGGCGCGGCCGGGCTCGGCAAGCTGGCTGACATCCATGGCATCGTGTGGGTGTACCACCTCACCTCGTTCCTCCCGCTGTTGGGGTTGGCTACTGCGTTTCTGCCGAAGACCAACGGGCGCTGACGGGGGTTGCCGACTAACAGTCGGCACTACCGTCGGCAGTACCGTTTCGCGCCAGACGTTTCGCGTTATTGGAAGAACTGGCTGGGCAGCTGGCCGAAGCGCTTCTTGAACATGGCGGTGAACGCGCTGGGGCTGGCGTAGCCTTGCGACAGCGCTACGTCGATGACCTTTTCGCCATGGGCGAGGCGTTCGAGGGCGCGGACGAGCCGGATCTGCTGGCGCCATTGACCGAACGTCATGTGCAGTTCGCGCGCACACAGGCGCTGGATCGTCTTGGCGTCCACGCCGAGGCGAACGGCCCAGTCCTGCAGCGTGGAAGCGTCGTCGGGCGCGGCGTCCCAGTGCTGTGCGATCTGCTGCAGGCGCGGGTCGACCGGTTCCGGAACATGCAGTGGCAGCACCGGCAGCGCCTGCAGCTCATCCAGGATCAGCTGCATGAGATGGCCGTCGCGTGAGTCCGGAACGTAGGGCTGCTCTACGATGGCGGCCGCACCGATCAGTTCGGCCAGCAAGGGTGTGATCGACACGGTCGCTGCGCTGGGCGGCGCATCGGCGATGGCCTGCGGCAGGATGTACAGGCTGCGCATGCGCACCGCGCCAATGCAGCTCACCTTGTGGCCAATCCCGGCCGGCATCCAGATCGCGCGGGTGCTGGGCACCACCCATCGCCCTGTGCCGGCCTGGACCACCAGCACGCCTGACGCGGCATAGACCAGCTGATGGCGATCCGGATGGTGGTGCAGCGGAATCACGGTGCCGGCGGCGTAATCGCGCGCCCGGCACAGCACGGCGGACTCGGGGCCCAGCGGCAGCCGCTGGCCGGCGGCGTCGACCGGCGTGATGTCTTTTTTTCGATGGGGCATGGGCGGATACCGCGAAACAACCACCACCCGACTCTAGCGCCGCCCGCACCGCCGCTCAACCGCGCTCTCACGGCATGCCCCCTACCCTGCAGGCATGCGTCGTTTCGCCCAAGCCATTGCCGAGCCGGAATCGGTCCCTGACGGACTGCCGCGCGAGCTTGCCAGTGCCGTTGCCGCCGCGCCGGACCGCTACAACATCGGCAAGGGCTCGCCGGCATCGGTGCTCGCCCGAAACGCAGATGGCGAACTGATCGTGACGGACATGGTCTGGGGCCTGGTGCCACGCTGGTCGAAGACGCCTGACACGCCCTACACCACGGTCACCGCCCGCTTGGATCGTGCCCCGGGCAGCCGCATCTTCGCCAAGGCCTGGGCAGAACGCCCGTGCGTGATTCCGATGACCGGGTACTACAAGCTGGACCGCCAGCGCCGACCGCCGTGGCCGCTGTTCGTGCAGCGGCGTGATGGTCTCGCCCTGCTGGCGGCGGGCATCTGGGAGCACTGGGAGGACGACGACGGCCGCGCGATGGATTCCTTCAGCGTGCTCACCGCGCCCAACCGCGCCATTCCGGAACCGCTGACGCCGGATGGGCCGGTGTTCCTGCCCGCTGAACTGGCCCTGGCGTGGCTCTCCGGTGCCGCCAACACGCCCGCCTCGCTGCAGGTGCGCTCGCCGGCACTGGAAGCCTATCCGGTCGGCCGCGCCTTCCGTGACCTCAAGCGCGACGACTACACCCTGCTCGAACCGGTCGATCCCGATCTTGAAACGACATCGCCGCCCCCGGTGGACGGGGACGGCGATGGCTGGGACGAAGACAGCTGAGCGCGCTCAGTGCGACATCGAGTACGGCTGTTCCGCGTCCGCGCCGGGCCAGGCCTTGTTGGGTTCGGCCTGCAGGGTGAAATGCAGTTCGCCGCCAGCCAGGATCTCGGCGTGGCGCAGGAACGTGCGGTTGAGCGGCTTGCCGTTGAGCGTCACCGAACCGACATACTCGTGGCCCTTGCCCATGCCGTCGGTGGTGATGCGGAACGTGTTGCCATTGGGCAGGTTGAGCACCGCCTTGGGCAGGAACGGGCGGCCGATGATGTACTCGGCGCTGCCCGGTGCCACCGGGTAGAAGCCCAACGCAGTGAACACGTACCACGCCGACATCTGGCCCAGGTCGTCATTGCCGGCCAGGCCATCGGGACGGTCGGCGTACTGGGTGTCCATGATCTGCTTCAGGCGGGCCTGCGCACGCCACGGCTGGCCCGCGTACGAATACAGGTAGGCCACGTGGTGGCTGGGTTCGTTGCCGTGCGCGTACCAACCGATGAGGCCGGTGATGTCTTCCATGTGCTCGAAGATCGACGGGTCGACCTTGGCATCGAACACCGCGTCCAGCCGCGCCAGCAGCTTGTCGGCACCGCCGTGCGCGCCGACCAGGCCGGCGACGTCATGCGGCACATACCACGAGTACTGCCAGGCGTTGCCCTCGGTGTAATCGGTGCCGTAGCCGCTGGCACTGGGATCGAACGGGGTGCGGAAGCTGCCGTCGCGCTTGCGCGCGCGCATGAAGCCGGTTTCCGGGTCGAACGCGTGGCGCCAGTTGCCTGCGCGCTTGTCGAACTCGGCGGCCACGTCGGCCTTGCCCATGGCCGTTGCCATGCGCGCGATGGTCCAGTCGTCGAAGGCATATTCCAGGGTCTTGCTGGCGGCCTCGCCCTCTTCGTCGATCGGCACCCAACCCAGTTCGCGGTACTGCGCGATGCCGTCGTATGGACCGTAGTTCGCGGTGGCGACCATGGCCTGCAGCGCCTTGTCGGCATCGAAGCCACGGATGCCCTTGACGTAGGCGTCGGCGATCACCGGCACCGCGTGGTAGCCGATCATGCACCAGGTTTCCTGGCCGTGGAACGCCCACACCGGCAGCATGCCGTAGGCACTGTTGTGCTGGTGGGCGAGCAGCGAATTGACCATGTCGCTGGTGCGCTTTTCCGGTTGCACCAGGGTCAGCAGCGGATGCAGCGCCCGGTAGGTGTCCCACAGCGAGAAGGTGGAATAGTTGGTGTAGCCCTCGGCGCGGTGCACGGCGTTGTCCGACCCGCGGTACTGGCCGTCGACGTCCATGAACAGCGTCGGGCCCAGCAGGCTGTGGTACAGCGCGGTGTAGGCGCTGCGCCGGTCATGCGCCGGGGCCTCGATGTCGAGCACCGACAGCGCCTGCTGCCATTGCGTGCGTGCGTCGGCACGGACGCGGTCGAAGTCCTGGTCCTTCGCCTCGGCGTCGAGGTTGGCGATGGCACCGGCTTCGCTGACCGAGGAGATCGCCACGCTGACCACCAGCGGGGCATCGAGCTTGCCGAAGTCGAACGTACCGACGAGCTGGCGGCCTTCGATCTGCGGGCGCTGCTCCGGGTGGTTCTGGCCCGGCGGCGGGAAGCCCTTGTAGGCGATGTCGGTTTCAGTGTTGTGCAGCGCGTGCCCGGTGAGCGGGCGCGAGAAGCGCATCGCGAAATACAGCTGCCGGCCCGGCGCCCAGCCACGGGTCTCGCGGAAGCCGGTCACGGTGCCGTCTTCGCGCAGGCGCAGGCGCGACCACAGGATCTTGCCGGGGTAGTCGTACAGGCTGGTGCGCAGGTCCAGCAGCACCTTCGCCTCCTGGCCCTTCGGGTAGGTGTAACGGTGCGCGCCGGTGCGCGCGCTGGCGGTCAGTTCGGCGCGGACTTTGTAGTCCTGCAGCGTGACCGCGTAATACCCCGGTTCGGCCTTCTCATCCTTGTGGTCGAAGCGCGAGGCGTAGCCGCTGCGCGGCTTTTCCGGATCGCCGCGCTCCAGGCCCGGATCGCCGGTGAACGGCATCACCAGCACGTCGCCCAGGTCGGAATGGCCGCTGCCCGAGAAATGGGTGTGCGAGAAGCCGACGATGCTGCTGTCGTCATGGCGGTAGCCGGCCGCCCAGTCGTAGGCCTTTTCGCGCGGCTGGATGCGCGTGTCCGGGCTGAGCTGGACCATGCCGAACGGCACCGTCGCGCCCGGGTAGGTGTGCCCTTCGCCACCGGTGCCGATGAACGGGTCAACCGCGGCGTAGGCTCGTTCGCCCACGCTCTTCGGTGCCGCCGTAGCGCCCCCTGCTGCCAGCATGGCACCCATGGCCAATGCCACCCACCCCGACGTTGCCGCTCTGGTCATATGGATTTAGATCGATTCAAGATGAGTCGATCCTAGCACCGGAATGCCCCGCGCCGCATGTTGCGGCGCGGGGCGGGGGTTTCGCCGGGTTGGGTGGGTTGCCACGCAGGGCGTGGCACTACGTCACCGTTACGTGGCGGTGGGGATCTCGGTAGCCCTGGTGTTGGCTTCGGGCAAGGTGGGTTGGGTGGCGTCCACCGTCACCGGTTCATCGCTGCGCAGCAGCGCATGCGCTTCGGCTTCGCTGGCCACAGCGGGCGGCGAGCCGCGCAGCGGCAGGTTGGCGGTTTCGTTGACGAACAGCATGGTGACCAGGCCGACCACCGCCGCGCCCATCAGGTAGTACGCCGGCACCAGCGGGTCGCCGGTGCGCTCGACCAGCCAGGCGGTGATCAGCGGGGTGGTGCCGCCGAACAGCGACACCGAGACGTTGAAGGCGATCGACAGCGCGCTGTAGCGCACCGGGGTGTAGAACAGCGCCGGCAGCGTGGACGGCATCGAACTGGTGAAACACACCAGTGCCAGCCCCAACAGCATCAAACCGAGGAAGATCAGCCAGTCATTGCCGCTGCCGACCAGCAGCAGGCACGGAATGGCCAGTGCGAACAGCGCGATGCAGGCGCCGATGATCATCGGGCGCCGACCCAGCCGGTCACTGAACAGGCCGCCGACCACGTTGAGCGGCATCATCACCAGCATCACGATGATGATCAGCAGCAGGCCCTTGCTCTCGGCATAGCCCATGGTCACGCTCAGGTAGCTGGGCATGTAGGTGAGCAGCATGTAGTCGGTGACGTTGAAGACCAGCACCAGGCCCACGCACTTGAGCAGCTGCGGCCAATGCACGCGCAGCAGTGCGCCCAGCCCCGGGCGTTCGAGGTCGCGCTTGTCGGCCTCTTCGGCATAGGCGCGGAAGGCCGGGGTCTCCTCCAGCTTCATCCGCATGTACAGGCCGAGCAGGCCGAGCGGGCCGGCGATCAGGAACGGCAGGCGCCAGCCCCAGTCCAGCATCTGCGTGCTGCTCAGGGCCATGTGCAGCGCGGTGACCGTGGCCGCACCGGCGATGTAGCCGCCCAGCGTGCCGAATTCCAGCCAGCTGCCCATCAGGCCGCGGTTGCGGTCGGTGGAGTATTCGGCGATGAACGTCGCCGCGCCGCCGTATTCACCGCCGGTGGAGAAACCCTGCACCAGGCGCGCAAGCAGCAGCAATGCCGGGGCCCACATGCCAATGCTGTCGTAGGACGGAATCAGGCCGATGCTGAAGGTACCCAGCGCCATCAGGATCATGGTGAACGCCAGCACTTTCTGGCGGCCATATCTGTCACCCAGCGGGCCGAACACCAGGCCGCCCAGCGGCCGGACCAGGAACGCTACGGTGAAGGTGGCGAAGGTAGCGATCAGCTGCGCGGTCGGGCTGCTGGCGGGGAAGAACACCTGGCCGAGCGTAACCGCAAGATAGCCGTACACACCGAAATCGAACCATTCCATCGCATTGCCGAGCGCAGCGGCACCCACGGCTTTCTTGAGCATTGGGCGATCGACCACGGTGACTTCGTCGACCTTCATCTGGCGGCGGCGCTTGAACCACCCGAAATGGGCATGTGCGGCATGCAGTTCCTGCATCTGCTTTCTCCTGGAAGCAGGGTCATCAACGCACCCGAGGTCCCGCGCAAGGCACAGGTAAACACCGCCTCTGGAAGAACGCGGCACGAGGCGCGAAGAGGGGTAGCAACAGGCGTTCCCGGACGGCCGCGTGGTACACCACGGCGCTGCAGGAAGGATGACCGAGAGACGGGCAATGGCCCGAGGCAATGATCAAGCGAACATGTTAGCACAGTGTGTGCATGCGGCCTTTATCGATTCTTCACATGCTGTCCAAACGCCTTGTTTCAAGCCGTTTTTTACTGATTGTGTCATGCGCTTGCGTGCAGTTCCATAGCGCGCATCACGATCGGCTTGGCCCAATCGGGCGTCTGCAGCAGATCGATCACCGTGACCGGAAAATGCAATCCCTCGCGATCCAGCTGCAGCAGCGGCAGCGGTGCCGCCCTGCCCTTTGCGTCGGCGGGCGCGCTGTTGTCGTACACATGCAGCTCGGCAAGATGCGGCAGCAGTTCGATCAGGTTTTCGCGCGCGGAATCGAAACGTGCGCGGATCTTGTCGTGCGGAATATCGTGTCCGCCCTGGCTGACCCGATCGGCCACGCGCTCGATGTGCAGCGCCACGCTGTGCAGGCCGCAGAACCAGATCGCCACGTCGTGGGTCTGGCAGGCATCGCGCAGCAGGCGCGGAATGGTGTTGCCGCCGAGCGTGGTTTCAAACGCGAAGTCGGTGCCATCGGCCAGCGCCTGGCGCAACCGTCGCGCGCCCTCGCTCCATGCTGCGGCGTTGGCCTCGTCCAGCGGCCAGCCCTGCTCCACCAACCGCCGGGTGAAGCTGTCCGGATTGAACCAGGTCAGCCCGGCGTCGCGCAGCCATGTGCCCAGCAGCGAACTTTTACCGGCGCCATTGACGCCGGCCAGAACCAGTATCTGCGCCACCGATCAGAGCGACGGGCCAAGGGCGGTCCTGCGCCCGCGACGGATCGGCTGGCCCATCACCTTGCCCAGCCCACCGTCGGTATTGAGACTGGCCAGGGTGGTATCGAACTCCGCACGCAGGCGATCCAGTTCCCCCTGTCGCGCGTCATCCGGGTTGCCGGCCGCGCGGGCCAGCAGCTCCTGGTAGGCCTTGATGTCCACGATCACCGCTTCGGGGTGGTTGTGGTTGGTGATCACCAAGGCCTGCTTTTCGCGCACGGTGCGCATCAGGCTCGGCCAGCCCCGGGTCTTCACCGATGACGCAGTGGCCTTTTCAAGGCCGGGAACATCCAAGGGCAGGCTCATGACGGACATCCAGCGGAGGGATGTGGCCACTATACCCCTTTTGGGTAAATTGGGAATAAAGGGATATTCAGCTACCCGACGGCGCGTTCGAGGGCATCCAGATCTCCCTCTGTGGTGGGGCGCACCACCCGTGCCACCTCCTGCCCGTCGCGCAGCAGGACCAGCGTGGGCCAGAGCTTGACCGTGAAGGCGCGCCCCAAGGGGCGCCCCCTGCCGTCCTCGACCTTGCGGTGGTCAAGACCGTGTTTTTCAACAAAGTCCTTGACCACCGGCTGCGCAGCCGCGCAATGCCCGCACCAGTCCGTGCCGAATTCCAGCAGCTGCCAGCCCGTGCCAGCCTCTACCTCGGCGCGGGCAGGCTCGAGCAGATCGGTGAACCTGCGTGCGTAGGCCATGACTCAGGCCGCCAGGGCGCGCTGGATGTCGTCCAGCGTGGAATTGGTGTAGTCCTTGGCGATCTCCTTCAGCATCCGGCTCTGTACTTCCTTGTGCAGCTGCGGCCGGATGTGGCCCAGCGTGGTGGGGTCGGCGATCAGGATCAGGTGCTCATAGCGGTGCTTGAGCGCGTGATCGTTCAACTGCTGCGCCAGCTGTTTGGCGAAGGTGGCTTCATTGAGCTGGGAAATGCTCATGTCCTTGGGCACTGCGCCGGACGGCCCCTGGCCGGAGACGCCTTCGGCGCTGATGTCCTTGACCTCCAGTTCCTCCTCCTGCTTCAGCTGCAGCGTGCGGCCGTCGCCCACATTGGTGAACACGCGGGCCGAGCCGCCATCAGCGACGATGACGAGGGTACCTTTGGGGATCTGCAGGGTGGACATGGTTGAACTCCTTGGATGGAAAAACGGGCGATGTGTTGGCCCGCCCCCACCGTAGGCAAACGGATGTAAGCGCGGTGCATAGGCGCGTGTGCACCGTGTGTGCAAGGGCATTCAGGGAGTCGGTCGGTCATTACAGTGTAAAATTCGCGGTTTTTGACCGGAACCATGGCGAAGAAGCAGCACCGCACGCCTGTCCCCGGCCCGCCCTTCATCCGGTTGCTGGCGGCGCTGGCCGACCGCAATGCCCCGCGTACCGGGCCCGACCTGTCCGACCGGCTCAGCCAGTGGATCGACTGGACCCGGGCCGTGGCGCTGTCGCGCGCGCTCGACGGGCGCCTGCCGGCCGTGGCCGACGCCGCACCGGCTTCCGTCGAGGCGCTTGACGAGGAATGCGCGCGGGTACGCGCCACCCTGGTCGAAAGCATCACCGCCCCGCCGGCGGCAGGCAAACCGGCCGCGACCGACGCCACCGCCTACCGCCAGCGCTGTCTCACCGTGCAGCGCGCCATGCTCACCGCCACCGGGCGCCTGCGCGGCCTGCTGCGGGACCGGCTCAGTGCCGGGTCCGGCGAGCTGCCCCGGTTGGCCGAGGTGGACGCGGCCATGGAGCAGGCGCTGAGCCCGCGCGAGCAGCAACTGCTGGCCAGCGTACCGGCCCTGCTCGGCGCCCATTTCGAGCGTCTGCGCGACGACGCCGGCACCGCTGAGGTCGATCCCGACAGCGGCTGGCTGCACTTGTTCAGGAACGACATGCAGGCCGTGCTCCTAGCCGAGCTGGATGTCCGTTTTCACCCCATCGAAGGCCTGCTTGCAGCGCTTCGCCCCCACTAACCGGGCTGTCATGTTCAGAACTCCTCTCTACCTCGTTGTTTTCCTTGCCGGCCTGCTGGCGGTGTGCTGGATCGGTGCCGGCTATGTCGGCAGCAACCCGGTCGGCATGGCGGTGGCGCTGGTGATCGCCGCCTGTTACGTGGCCGGTGCAGTGGAACTGCACCGCTACCGGCAGGCGACTTCGGCGCTGGCGCTGGCGGTGGCCGATGCCGCCGAGGCGCCGGCGCGCCTGGGCGAGTGGCTGGCGCGCGTGCCCGATGCACTGCGCAATGCCGTGCGGCTGCGGGTGGAGGGCGAGCGCGTGGCGCTGCCGGCACCGGTGCTGACCCCATACCTGGTCGGCCTGCTGGTGCTGCTGGGCATGCTCGGCACCCTGCTCGGCATGATGGCCACCCTGCGCGGCACCGGCCTGGCGCTGGGCAGCGCGACCGACCTGCAGGCCATCCGCGGCTCGCTCGGTGCGCCGGTGGAAGGGTTGGCGGTGGCGTTCGGCACCTCCATCGCCGGCGTCGCCACCTCGGCGATGCTCGGCCTGCTCGCCGCGCTGTGCCGGCGTGAACGCCTGCAGGTGGTGCAGCAGCTGGACACCCGCATCGCCACCACCCTGCACGTGCATTCGCAGGCCTGGCAGCGTGCCGAAGCGTTCCGCCTGCTGCAGGCGCAGGCCGGCCTGATGCCGGCCCTGGTCGACCGCCTCGAGGCGATGAGCGCGGCGATCGAAGCGCAGAGCGGCGCGGCGGGCGAACGCCTGTCGGCCAGCCAGGACGCCTTCCATGCCCGCGCCGAGGCCGCCCACCAGCGCCTGGCCGGTTCGGTGCAGGAGGCATTGCAGGCCAGCGTCGCGCAGAGTGCGCGTGCGGTCGGCGAGGCCCTGCAGCCGATCATGGCCGAGACCATGGCCGGCATCAGCCAGCAGACCACGGCCCTGCAGGCCACGGTAGGCGATGCCGTGCGTGCGCAGCTTGACGGCCTGGCCAGTGGCTTCGAGGCCAGCCGCGCCGCCACCTGCGAGACCTGGAACGCTGCGCTCAGCAGTCAGAAGCAGGCACACGACACCCTGTCGGCAGAACTGCGTTCTACCCTGGCCACGCTCAGCGAACAGCACGACCAGCGTGCCGTGCAGCTGCTGGAAACCCTGGCCGCCCGTCTCGACGCAAGCGTGGATGCATGGACCGGGGCGCAGACCGAACAGGAGCAGCGTCATGCCGCCCTTACCCGCGATCTGCGCAGCACGCTTGAGGGTTTCAGCCAGCTGCAGGGGGAGCACGGTGCCCGCCTGCTCGATTCGGTTGGTACGCGTCTGGCTGCTTGGGTCGACACCGTGGCCGAGCGCATGGACAGCAGCGCCAGCACCCACGCGCAGGCGTGGCGCGATGCGCTGCAGGGCCAGCAGTCGGTGAACGCCGAACTGGCCGAACGCAACCAGCAGGCACTGGTCGCCGCCACCGCCAGCTTCGATGGCCATGCGCGTTCGCTGGTGGATGGCCTGCAGGCCTCGCACAGCGGCCTGCAGGATCGTCTGGAAGCCCGCGACGCGCAGCGCCTGGCCACCTGGAGCGATGCCTTCACGCAGTTGTCGGAACAGCTCGGCCAGCAATGGGCCGACAACGGTGCGCAGGTTGCGGCGAGCCAGCAGGCGGTCTGCGAAACCCTGTCGCGTACCGCACACGAGATCGGCACGCAGGCGCAGGCGCATGCGGCCGAGACCATCAGCGAGATCTCGCGACTGGTCACGCTCGCCTCGGAAGCCCCGAAGGCGGCCGCCGAAGTGGTCGCCGAACTGCGCCAGAAGCTGTCCGACAGCATGGTCCGCGACACCGCCATGCTCGACGAACGCACCCGCCTGCTGGCCACGCTGGAAACGCTGCTGGATGCGGTCAACCACGCGTCCACCGAACAGCGCACCGCCGTGGACGCGCTGGTCAGCACCTCGGCCGATCTGCTGGAGCGCGTGGGCACGCAGTTCACCGACCACATCGCTGCCGAGACCGGCAAGCTGGATGGCGTGGCCGCGCAACTGAGCGGCAGCGCGGTGGAAGTGGCCAGCCTGGCCGAGGCGTTCGGTACCGCGATGCAGAGCTTCGGCACCGCCAGCAGCGGGCTGGGTGAACAGCTGCAGCAGGTGGCCGGCGCGCTGGACGCGTCGATGACCCGCAGCGATGAGCAGCTGGCCTATTACGTGACCCAGGCGCGCGAAGTGATCGACCTGAGCGTGCTCTCGCAGCAGCAGATCATCGAAGAACTGCAGCAGCTGGCCGGCCGCCGCCGCAGCGCCGGAACGGCCACCGCATGAGCGACGAGATCGAACTGGAAGGCGACACCGGCGCGCCGATCTGGGCCGCCTTCGGCGACCTGATGTCGGTGCTGCTGGGCGCGTTCGTGCTGATCCTGGTCGGCGTGGTGGCACTGCAGCTGGAGCTGTCGCATCGCCTCGATGAGGAAGTGGCGCAGCGCCAGGCCGAAGCGAAACGGCGCCAGACCCTGGAACAGGCCCTGGCCGGCCCGCTGGCCGCCGGGCGGGTGACGCTGGTGGATGGCCGCATCGGCATCCGTGGCAGCGTGCTGTTCGCGCTCAATTCCGACCAGCTGCAGCCGGAAGGCCGCGAGCTGCTGCGCAGCCTGGCCGCGCCGCTGGCCGGGTATCTGTCCTCGCGCGAGGAAATCCTGATGGTCAGCGGCTTCACCGATGACCGCCCGGTACGCGACAGCAACCGCCAGTTCGCCGACAACTGGGAACTGTCGGCCGAGCGCGCGCTGACCGTGACCCGCACCCTGATCGCCGAAGGCGTGCCGGCCGGGTCGGTGTTCGCTGCCGCTTTCGGCGCCGAACAACCGGTGGGCTCCAACGCCGACGAAGAAGGCCGGGCGCGCAACCGACGCGTGGAGATGGCGCCGATTCCGCGCCCGAAACCGACCGCGGCGGGCGATGGACGGTAACCGCGCCGACGCCGACCGGCTCGCGCAGTGGCGCGGGCAGCAGCTGGATCGCCTCGATCCGGTGCAGTTCGCGTTCCTGGAAGCGCTGCAGCGGCGCGCGCAGCTGGCCAGCGGTTCGCTGCGCGGCGTGCTGGACGCTCGCCTGGAAGCACTGCTGGCCGCCTACGCCGAACGCATGGCTGCCGCGCCGGTTCCCACGGCGCTACCGAAGACCGCTGGAACGCCGGACACACTGGCCGCGCTGGCCCAGCCTCGCCCGACGCACAATCCCGACTACCCTGCACTGCCTGCCCTCGCCGAGTTCCGCAGCGCGTGGGCGGCGTTGCGTACTGCCGGCCAGGTCCGGCAGACGCTGGCACAGGCCCCCAGCGACGGCGGTCCATTGAACTCCAGCGTGCTGGTGCATCGTGCACTGGGCTGGATGGGCGAGGTCTCCCCCGCGTACCTGGAGCACTTCCTTGCCTACGTGGACAACCTGGCCTGGCTGGAACAGATGCAGCAGCGCGGCACCCTGCCCAGCCGCGACAGCGCGCCCGGCCGCGCACCCGCCAAGCCGCGGGCGCGGCGCAGGTCGTAGGCCTCAGCCGCGCAGCGTTGCACCGCCGTCCACATACAGGTCGCTCATGGCGATGTGGCCGGCCTCGTCGGAGAGCAGGAACATCACCGCCCGTGCAATATCGTCCGGGGTGGCCAGCTTGAGTAACGGAATGCCGGCCTTGTAGGTCGCCGGGTTGCCGTCGATCACCTGCCGCGCGCCATCGGCATCGGCCCACATCCCGGTCTGCATCGGGGTCAGCGTGGACCCCGGCGCGACGATGTTGCAGCGGATGCCGTGCGGCGCCAGTTCCAGGCCGAGGCAGCGGGTGAACATGGTGGCGGCCGCCTTGGATGCCGCATAGGCGGCCATGCCATGGCGCGGAACGCCGGCCGCATTCGAGCTCACCGTGACGATGGCACCCTGCCCGCGCGGTGTCATCACCCGCGCCAGGGCGCGGCCCAGGTGGAAGACACCGTCTGCATTCACCGCGAACACGCGGCGCCACTGCGCGTCGTCGATGCTGGTCACCGCACCAACCTGCAGCACGCCGGCGACGCTGATCCCGAAACCGATCGGACCCCACTGCGCTTCCGTCGCCGTGACCAGCGCGTCGACCGCGGCCGGATCGGTCACGTCCAGCACGCGTGCATGCAGTCGCGGGTGGGCCGGCAGGTCGGGCAGCGCGAGATCGGTCGCGACCACCACGCAGCCGCTGTGCAGCAGCTGGCGGACCAGCGCAACGCCGATGCCGCCGGCAGCGCCGGTGACCAGCGCCAGGGTGCCATCGAATCCGGTGAGTTTCATGTTCGGTCCTTCGGTGAAGGGAGGTCCCACTGCTGCAGGCGTGCCGACAGCCACGGCGCCAGCTGCGCCACGGCGTCGCGCCCGGTCAGCTCGGCATGCAGGAACGGCAAGGGCAGCGCCTCCACCCTCGCCGCATGCGTTTGCCACAGCGCCGACTGCAGGTGGGGGCGCCGTGCGTGGTCAAGGCCGGCGCGGACGTGCACCAGGGTGCCGTCGAAGCGGCGATGGTGATGTTCGCGGATCAGGCGATTGGTGCCGGTCACCGCACGGACCACGCCGTCGAGCACGTGCCCGGGCAGGTTGCCCAGTGCACTGTCGCCCTGGCGCAGGAACGCGACGATGCGTTCGCGGCTGTCCAGTTCGGGGTGGCGCTCGGGATCATGGCCGGCAATGGCCAGCAACGCCCGCAGCGCCGCCACCGGGTCGGGCTCGGGCTCGGCCCGCCAGCATTCGCTCGGGTAGGCGTCCAGCAGCACCAGCGCGCCCACCTCGCGCTGCCGGGCCTGGACCTGCACGGCGATCGCCTGGGCAATGATGCCGCCCACCGACCAGCCCAGCAGGTGCACCGGACCACGTGGTTGCAGCGCGAGGATGCGCGATGCGTAGTCGGCGGCCAGCGCATCGATGCTGGCGGGCAGCGGTCGGGTCGGATCGAGCGCGGGCGACTGCAGCCCGTGCACGTCGCGCGCCGGGTGCAGCGCACGCGCCAGCCCACGGTAGTTCCAGGCGATGCCGCCCGCCGGGTGGATCACGAACAGCGGCGCCCGGCCCGGCTCGCCGCGCGCCAGTTCGATCACCGGTCCCAGCCCATGGTCGGCCGCGGCCACCGGTGCATCCAGCCGCGCCGCCAGCGCGGCCACGGTGGGTGCGGCGAACACCGCGCCCAGCCCGGGGTCGTGCCGCCAGCGCTGCTGGATCGCCAGCAGCAGGTGGACCGCCGACAGCGAATCGCCGCCGAGCGCGAAGAAGTCGGCGTCCGCCGCAGCGGGTTCGGCCAGCCCGAGTACCTGCTTGAACAGGGCGGCAAGCGCACGCTCCGAGGGTGTTTCGGCGCGGCGGCCCGGCAGGTCGGTATCCGGCAGCGGCAGCGCGCCGCGGTCGAGCTTGCCGTTGGCGGTCACCGGCCAGCCATCCACGACGACGATGGCGGCCGGCACCATGTACGCCGGCAGCTGCGTGCCCAGCTGGCGGCGCAGCGCGTCGGGTTCCAGCGCGTCACCGGAGACATACGCAACCAGCCGCGCCGGGATGCCCGCGTCGCCGTCGCGCAGCAACACCTCGGCACGGGCAACGCCGGCCACGCTGCGCAATGCGGCTTCGATCTCCCCCAGCTCGATGCGAAGGCCGCGCAGCTTGACCTGGTGGTCGCTGCGCCCGAGATACTCCAAGGCACCGTCGCCACGCCAGCGGGCGCGGTCGCCGGTGCGGTAGATCCGGCCGCCCGGCAGGTGCGGGTCGTCGAGGAAACGGCCGGCGGTGAGATCGTCGCGTCCGAGGTAGCCGCGCGCCAGCTGCACGCCCCCCAGGTACAGGTCGCCCGGCACGCCGGCAGGCAGCGCCTGCAGCTGCGCGTCGAGGACATACAGACGCGTGTTCCAGACCGGGTAGCCGATCGGCACCGGGTCTGAACGATCCTCCGGCGACGCCGGCCACCAGCTGACATCCACCGCGGCTTCGGTCGGCCCGTACAGATTGTGCAGTTCCGCCTGCACGCGCGCGTGGAAGCGGTCGCGCAGCCGCGCGTCCAGCGCTTCGCCGCTGGTGAACACCTGCCGCAGCGCCAGTCCGCCCGGCTCGGGAACGCCCAGCCACGCCTCCAGCATCGACGGCACGAAATGCACGGTGGTGATCCGTTCGGCCACTATCAGCTGCGTCAGCGCCCGCGGATCGCGATGCAGCCCCGGTGCTGCGACCACCAGCGTGGCCCCACTGATCAGGGGCAGGAAGAACTCCCAGACCGAGACGTCGAAGGTGGCCGGGGTCTTCTGCAGGATCCGCGACTGCGATCCGATCCCGAACTGCACGCGCATCCACTCCAGCCGGTTGACGATGGCGCGGTGCTCCACCAGCACGCCCTTTGGCTCGCCGGTGGAACCGGAGGTATAGATCACGTAGGCCGCGTCGTCCGGGCTCACATCGTCACGCAGCGGCGCATCGGCGTGGGTCGACCACTGGCTTGGAGGGAGCACCTGCTTCCCGGCGAAACGCGGCGCGTCCCCTGCCTCGGCCAGCACGCACTGCGGCTGCGCCGAGGCCAGGATCTTCTGCAGCCGGGCATCGGGGTGCTCCAGGTCCACCGGCAGGTACGCGCCGCCCGCACGCAGCACCGCCACCAGCGCGATCACCAGCGACATCGAACGCGGCAATGCCACCACCACCCGCGACTCGCGCGTTACGCCCAGCGCCTGCAGCTGCAGGGCCAGCGCCCGGCTGCGCTGTTCCAGCGCGGCGTAGCTCAGCGTTTGACCGTCGAACACCAGCGCCGTGGCTGACGGCGACGCGCGCATGCCCGCCTCCAGCAGCGCAGCCAGCGTGACATCCGCCAGCGCATGCTGCGTGGCATTGACCGTGTGCAGCCACTGCTCCACCTCGGCGGGCGTGCACAGGGCAACCTCGTCCAGCCGTCCGCCGCGCGCCTGCACCTGCAGCGCGGCCGATACGAAATGCAGCAGGCGCCGCGCGTGCGCCTGCACCGCGGGCAGCGTGTGCTGCTGCGGGTGGGCCTCGATCTCGAGGTCCAGCGCGGTGGTCGCATCGCCACGGAAGCCGAAGCTGATGTCGTCCACCGGCCCGGTGCACAGCACCTCCAGCTGCGCGTCGACGCCCGGCCAAGGCAGCGGCCGGTAGAACGGCTGCACGTTCACCAGCGGCCCGTACAGGCGATGCTGCAGGCCCACCTGTCCCAGGTCACGGCGCAGCTGTTCGCCGCGATAGCGACCATGCCGTCGGCCGCGCACCAGCGCCCGTGCGGTGTCGCGGACCCTGTCCTCCACGCGCTCGTCGGCGCCCGCCTGGACACGCAACGGCAGCACGTTCATCACCATCGCCGGCACCCGCGCCGACGCGCTGCCCAACCGCCCCATGTACGGCACGCCCACCGTCAGTTCGTCGCTGGCGGCGAACCGCCGGCAGTACTCGGCGGTCAACGCGGTGAGCAGGTCCGGCCACGGTTGGCCCATCTCCCGTGCCGCCGCGAGCAGCCGATCACGCAGGGGCGCGTCCACCGCGTCGGTCAGGCGCAGCACGTCGGCGCTGGCCGAGCCGCTGCCCGCGCCCAGCGCGTCGACAGGTGCCGCGCCCTGCAGGTACGTGCGCCAGTAGCCGGCATCGGCGACCCGGCGCTCGCTTTGGCGATACAGCGCATCTTCGCTCCATACCGCGTGCACGGGCTGCAGCGCATCGGTAGCGTCGCCGGCGTACAGCGCACATACCCGGGCGCTGAACAACGCCATGCCGTAGCCGTCCGTGGCCAGGTGATGCACGCGCAGGTACCACGCGAAGCGCTGCTGCCCGAGCACGAACAGCTGCTGCAGGGCCAGGCGGTCGCGGCCGGGATCGACCGGCTGCAGGCGATCGGCCTGCATCGCCTGCCGCGCCGCCTGCACCGGGTCGTGTCGTGCCGACAGGTCCACCACCTGCAGCAACGGAACATGCGCGGGGTCCAGCCATTGCTGCGGGACGCCCGCGCTGTCCTCGGCCATGCGCAGGCACAGGGCCTCGGCCTCGCTGGCCGCTGCGTCGGCCGCGGCGCGGAAGCGCGCCACGTCCAGTGCGCCGTCGAACCACTCCACGTGGGCGGTGTTGAACGCGGCCGGGGTCGCCGACAGCCGCTGCGCGTACCACAGCCCGGTCTGCGCCTCGCTCAGCGGCTGCCGTTCCGGGTGCGTCATGCGCCCGCGCGGGCCTGCAACTGCTGTACCACCTGCCACCACCCCGACAGCGTGGTGTGTTCGGCCAGCTGGCCGAACTCCAGCGCGATGCCGGTTTCGCTCCAGGCCAGCACCAGCCCGAGCACGCGCATCGAATCCAGGCCCAGGTCCATCAGGTGATCGTCATCGCCGACCGCATCCGGCGCTTCGCCGAGCATGCCGGCAACGTCGGCGCGCATGCGCTCCAAGGTCAACGGCGTGGGGGACGTGGTGTCGGTCATGCCAGGCGCTCCAGCAGCTGGTCGGTGGTCATCGGGACGCCGCAGGTGCGGGCGATCCAGTGCAGCGCGTGGTCGTGGTCCGCACGCGAGAAGTCAGCCACCGCGTCGGCAGCGATGAACGCTTCGATGTCGCGCTGGAACGCCTCGACCACGGTGGCGGTGCAGCCGATATGCGCATACACGCCTGTCACCAGCAGCTGGTCGCGGCCGCGGGCGCGCAGCATCGTCTCCAGGTTGCTGCGCTGGAAGGCGCTGTAGCGGTGCTTGACCAGCACGTGGTCGCCGTCGGCAGGTGCCAGCGCATCGATGATCGCCTCGTGTTCGCTGATCGCCTGCATGCCCGGCCCCCACAGGTCCGCCTGCAGGCCGCGGTCACGCCGGTCCTGGTTGCCGCGCTGGGCGGTGTAGAACACCGGTATGCCCTGCGCCCGGCACTGCGCGACCAGCCGGGCGATGTTGGCCACCGCCGGCGCCAGCGGCGCAACCTCCGCGCCGAAGGCGGCCAGGAAGTAGCGCTGCATGTCGTGCACCAGCAGGGCGATGCGCCCGGCCTCTGGCTGCCAGGGCCCACGCGGCGCCGGCAGTTCGGCCGCCGTGGGCAGCGCGTAGGATGGAATGGTGGGCAGCGCCATCAGCGCGGTTCTCCTGTCTGTTCGATATGGCGCGCGCGCAGCTGCGCACGCAGTTCGCGGCGGCTGACCTTGCCCACCGCCGTGGTGCCGAAGGCGTCCACGAACACCACCTGGTCCGGCACCTTGAAGGCGGCAAGACCGCGACTGCGCACCCATGCCTTCAGGCTGGCGGCAGTGGGGCGCTCGCCGCGCGTGATGACGAAGGCACAGCTGCGCTCGCCCAGGTACGGATCGGGCATGGACACCACCGCCGCGTCGAAGACGCTGGCGTGCGCGAGCAGGTGGTCTTCGATCTCCTCGGCGGAAATCTTTTCGCCGGCGCGGTTGATGTGGTCGCCGGCACGGCCCTGCACCACCAGGTAGCCGCCTGGCAGCTGCTGGACCATGTCTCCGGTGCGGTAGTAGCCATCCTCGGTGAAGGCGCGCGCATTGGCGCCGGGATCGTTGTGGTAGCTGCGGATGGTGTACGGACCGCGGGTAAGCAGGTGGCCGACCTCGCCTGGTGCGACCGGGTGGCCGTGGTCATCTACCACCAGCACCTCGTCGTCCGGCGAGATCGGACGGCCCTGGGTGGTGAGCACGCACTCCAGCGGATCGTGCAGGCGGGTGTAATTGACCAGCCCTTCGGCCATGCCAAAGACCTGCTGCAACTGGCAGCCCAGGCCGTCGATGACACGCCGCGCCGCTTCCGGGACCAGCTTTGCGCCGCCCACCTGCAGCACCTGCAGGCTGGACAGGTCATGCGCGGTGGTGCCGGCCGCCTGTGCCCACAGCAGTGCCAGCGGTGGGACCAGCCCGACGCAGGTGACCCGCTCGCGCGCGATCAGCGGAAACGCCGTGTCAGGCCCGGCACCGGGGCTGAGCACCACCCGCGCACCGGCGTACAGCGCGCCGAAGAAGCCCGGCGAGCTCATCGGGAAGTTGTGCGCGGCCGGCAGCGCCACCAGGTACACGCTGTCACGGTCGATGCCGCAGATCGCGTTGCTGGCGCGGAACGAATACAGGTAATCGTCGTGCGTACGGGGAATCAGCTTGGACAGGCCGGTGCTGCCACCGGAGAGCTGCAGGAACGCCACCGACTGCGGATCCGGGTCGGGCGGCAGCGCCCGCGCGTCCCCGGCCAACCCTGCCACCTCGCTGAATTCCTGGGCATCGCCCTCGATCAGCACGTGCCGCAGCGTGGGAAGCGACGCCTGCAGCTCGCGCGCCAGCGCACGGTAGTCGAATCCGTCGTAGCTGGCCGCAGCGATGTACGCGCTCGCTTCGGCCGTGCGCAGCACATGCGACACTTCGGCGAAGCGGTGCGCCGGCAGCGCGAACACCGGCACCAGCCCGGCGCGGAACAGGCCGCAGACTACGCTGACGAACGCGGCGGTATTACCCAGCTGCACCACCACCCGGTCGCCCCGCACCAGCCCGTGCGCCAGCAGGCCCGCGCCGATCCTGCCGGCTTCCTCCCACAGCCCCGCGTAGGTGAGGCGGACGTCGCCAGCGACCACGGCCACGTCATCGGGGAACTGCGCCGCGCGCTCGCGCAGGAAGCCGGGGAAGGTTTCGCCGCGCCAGTAGCCGGCGGCGCGATAGCGGGCGACCAGGGCCGGCGGCCAGACCTGGCGCAGCGGCGCGGCGAAGGTGTTCATCGGAAATCTCCCTGTTCGATCGGCAGGGCGGCGTCGACGCCAAGCGCAGCCAGCAGCGCCCCGAATTTGGCTCCGGTCTCGGCGGCTTCCGCGGCCGGATCCGAGTCGGCCACGATGCCGGCCCCGGCGTAGATGCGCGCTTCCCGGCCCTGCACCCGCGCGCAGCGGATCGCCACGTACCAGTCGCCATCGCCCTGCGCGTCCATCCAGCCGACCGCGCCGGCGTAGAAACCGCGCTGCACCGGCTCAAGCGCCGCTATCGTCTGCAGCGCCAGTGCGGTCGGCGTGCCGCAGACCGCGGGCGTGGGATGCAGCACCGCCAGCAGCGCGGCAACCGGGGTGGACGGATCACGCAGCGAGGCTACGATGCGGGTGCCCAGGTGCCACAGCGTGGGGGTGGCGTGCAGCGTTGGCTGCGCCGCGGCATCGATCCGCTCGCAGTACGGGCGCAACGCTGCCACGATCGACTCGACCACGTAGCGATGCTCATCCTGGTCCTTCGCGGAGGACAGCAGATCCCGAGCCGCCTGCGCATCCTCGTCCGGATCGGCGCGACGCCGGGCCGAACCGGCCAGTGGGTGCGACAGCACCTGCCGACCGCGACGCGAGACCAGCAGTTCCGGACTGGCGCCGACCAGCCAGGCCGGTGCGTCGCCCGCTTCCACGGGCAGCGGGCACAGATAGGTCATCGCTTCCGGATCCTGCTCGAGCCGCCCGACCAGGCGACGCGCGTCGATCGTCGTGCGCTCGCGCACACGCAGCGTGCGCGCCAGCACCACTTTCTTCAGCGCGCTGGCGTCGTCGCGCAGGGTGGCCAGCGCCTTGCGGACCGCGTCGGCGTACTGGACCGCGCCAGGCTCGGCCTGCACGACGCCGGTGAACGGCATGGCGGACGTCGCCGCGTCCGGCGCCGCCGTCTCCAGCGAGCGGGGCTGGTAGATCGCGTCGTCGCCGTCCGGATCGAACGGCAACAGGCCCACCAGCAGCGGCGGCCCGTCGTGCTGGCGCGCAAAGAACGCGCGTACCCGCGCCTCCAGCGTGGCGGTCCCACCGCTCGGCAGCGCGGCATGGCAGCCGCGCGCGTCCAGCGTGCGGTCCGGAAGGCGCAGCCGGAACTGCGCCGACGAAACCGGGGCCGGCAAGCGGGATAAGACGGGAGTTGAACGCATGCACCACCACGACCGATCAGAAAGGACAACGCGCCGCACAGGGGCGGGCGTTCGATTGATTCGGCTTCGTCGATTCAAGGACCGGCGTGGCTATCGTGTCAAATGGTAACAGCTCGCATTTGGCTTTGCGCGTCGTAGCGCGGTTGCGTTCATCCAGCGGGATCCACACCGCCTTGCCACGACATGACTAAGCTGGGGCCACCGCGTCCAGAGCTTCCGGCAATGGCCTCACCTTCCCCACCCGCCGCGTTCGACCACGCACCCGGCCTGTCGCTGCAGATCATCAGCCTGGCCGGTGAACTGTGGAGTGGTGAGGTGCGCGAGGTGAGCCTGCCCGGCAGCGAGGGCCGGTTCGGGGTGATGGCCCGGCACGCGCCGCTGCTGGGCACGCTCCGCGAAGGCATGGTGTCGGTGTATCCGCTCGGCGCCGAGCCGCCGCTGCAGGTGTATGTGACCGGCGGTTACGTGGAAGTGCAGCCGGGCAAGGTGATCGTGATGGCCGACCTCGCCCTGCGCAGCGAGGACCTGGACCAGGCACGCGCCCGCGTCGCTGCCGAGGCCGCGCGCTCGCCGATGGCCGTGGCCTTCACCGACGAAGACTATGCGCGCGTGCACGCGGAGCTGATGCAGCAGCGCGCGCGGAGTTGATGCAGCAGCGCGCCTTGCAGCTGCGCGGGGTGCCCTGGAAGTAGCGCCGGGGGCGCTGCCGATCAGCGCCGGGCGAGCAGCCCGCGGCGTTTGAACCACCACTCCAGCGGCAGCGTCACCAGCGGCGGCACCGCGGCCAGCAGCGCCAGCACGGCCGCCCACCACGGCCAGCGAAGCTTGACCGCGGCCAGCACGGTGACCACCACGTAGACCATGAAGGCAAGCCCATGCACCGGCCCGAACAGCGCCACGCCGGCCGTGGTCGGCACGGCGGCGTGGTACTTCAGGTACATGCCGACCAGCAGCCCGGCCCAGGTGAACGCCTCGAACAGGGCGACGACGGCAAACACACGACCCATCGGGTGCATCGGAACGGAAGCGCGCAAGGGAATCCCGCAGGAACGGCAAGGCCGGCCATCATACCGGCGCCGTGCGACGCGTTCGAGCTCAGACGAACATGCCGCCGGACGCTTCCACGCGCTGTGCGTTGATCCACCCCGTACGCGGCGACAGCAACGCGGCGACGACCGGCCCGATATCGTCAGGCTTGCCCGCGCGACCCAACGCGGTGTTGCCGGCGACCATCGCATTGATGTCGGCGTTGTCACGCACATGCCCGCCGCCGAAGTCGGTCTCGATCGCGCCCGGTGCCAGCGTGTTGGCACTGATCCCGCGCGCGCCCAGTTCCTTGGCCAGGTAGCGGCTGAAGACCTCGATGCCACCCTTCATCATCGCGTATGCCGAACTGCCCGGCAGCGAGAAACGGGCCAGGCCACTGGACACGTTGAGAATGCGGCCGCCATCGGCGATCAGCGGCAGCAGCGCCTGGGTCAGGAAGTACGGACCTTTCAGGTGCACGGCCACCAGTTCGTCGAACTGGGCCGGGGTGGTGTCAGCGAAACCGGCATACAGGCCTTCGCCGGCGTTGTTGAACAGCCCCTGCAGGCCGCTCGCGCCCCAGGCCTGCAGTTGCGCCTGCACGGCCGTAGCGAAGCCGGCAAAGCCAGCGCTGTCGGCCATGTCCAGCGGCAGCGCGGCGGCACGACGGCCCAGCGCCTGGATCTGGGCGACGACCGCCTGCGCGGCGTCCGCCTGGTTGCGATAGGTCAGCACGATGTCGGCGCCGTCTGCGGCGAGTGCGAGGGCGGCGTTGCGGCCCAGGCCGCGGCTGCCGCCAGTGATCAGCACGATGCGGGAAGAAGTGGTCATGGGAGTGCTCCGGTTGGGGTGCGATCAGACTATTGGCATTGCCGGATCGCATAAATCGCGCGATCCTGATTTAACTGTCCAACCACGGCGAACAATCCATGGACCGCCTCGACCACCTCCGCAGCTTTCTCCGGGTCGCCGAACTCGGCTCGTTCACCGCTGCCGCCGAGCAGCTGGGCCTGCCCAAGGCCAGCGTCTCACTGGCGGTGCAACGGCTGGAAGCCGAGGTGGGTGTGCAGCTGCTGCACCGGACTACCCGAAGGGTCCGCCTGAGCGCCGACGGCGAGCAGTTCCGGCAGCGCGCCAGCGATCTGCTCGACGACATGGAAGACCTGCAGGGCATGTTCCGCCGCGACACGGGCCAGCTCAAGGGCCGGTTGCGGGTGGACATGTCCAGCGGGCTGGCCCGGCAGCTGGTGATCCCACGGCTGCCGGACTTCCTGGCCCGGCACCCGGGGCTGGAGATCGAGTTGAGCGGCACCGACCGCCGCGTCGACCTGGTCCGCGAAGGTTTCGACTGCGTGGTCCGGGTCGGCCCGCTGGACGACAACACGCTGGTGGCGCGCCCACTGGGGGTGATGCACATCGTCAACTGCGCCAGTCCGGCCTATCTGGCGGCACAGGGGGTGCCGCACTCGGTGGAGGACCTGCCCCACCATGCGCTGGTGCATTACGTGGGCACGCTGGGCCAGCGCTCGCCCGGCTTTGAGTACCACGATGGCCAGGCCTACCGCAGCGTGCCGATGCGCGGTGCCATCACCGTCAACAGCGGCGAGGCCTACAGCGCGGCGGCACTGGCCGGGCTCGGCATCATCCAGGTGCCGCGGCTGGGCGCGCGGGCGGCGCTGGCCGCAGGCACGCTGGTGGAAGTACTGCCGGACTGCGTCGCCGAACCGATGCCGGTGACCCTGCTGTATGCGCAGCGGCGCCATCTGCCGCGCCGTGTCGCTGCGTTCATGGACTGGGTAGCAGCGCTGCTTGCGCCGGAGCTGGCACGAAGGTCGTGACCTGCGGGAAGGTGCAGGTAAGCTTGGCAGCCCCGATGTCAACGCTTCCAGCAACATGCGATCACCGCCCGATGTCCTGCCCGTAACCCGCCAGCGCGCCGAACAGCACGCCACCCGCGCCGCGTTCTTCCTGCCCGGTTTCGCCACCGCAGCGTGGGCACCGCTGGTGCCGTTCGCCAAGACCCGCACCGGACTGGACGAAGGCGCGCTGGGCCTGGTGCTGCTGTGCCTGGGCGCCGGCTCGCTGCTGGCGATGCCGTTGGCCGGGATCCTTGCCGCACGCCACGGTTGCCGCGCGGTCATGATCGCCACCTTGTTGATGGTGATGGCGAGCCTGCCCCTGCTGGCCATCGCTCCCTCACCGTGGACGCTGGGCCTGGCGCTGTTCGTGTTCGGTGCCGGCGTGGGCGCCTGCGATTGCACGATGAACATCCAGGCGGTGATGGTGGAGCGCGACAGTGGTCGCCCGATGATGTCCGGCTTCCATGCCTTCTACAGCATCGGAGGGGCCGTGGGCGCCGCCGCGATGACCGCACTGCTCGCCCTGCGGCTGCCGCCGCTGTGGGTCTGCGTGCTGGCCTCGGTGGCGATGGTGGCGGTGCTGCTGCTGTCCGTCCCGTACTGGCGCCGCGACCGTGCGCCCAGCGGCGCACCGGTATTCGCCGTGCCGCACGGGGTGGTGCTGGCAATCGGCGTGCTCTGTTTCGTCGCCTTCCTCGCCGAAGGCGCCATGCTCGACTGGAGCGCAGTATTCCTGCACGAAGTGCAGCAGGTGCCGCCGGACCGCGCCGGGCTGGGCTTCATGACCTTCGCCATCGCCATGACGGTCACCCGCCTGGTCGGCGACGGCATCGTGGCGAAACTCGGCCGCCTGCGCGCGATCCTGCTGGGCAGCATCGTGGCCGCGGCCGGCTTCGGCATCGCCACCTTTGCCGGCGCCCTGCTGCCGGCGCTGCTGGGCTACGCACTGATCGGCCTCGGCTGCGCCAACATCGTGCCGGCGCTGTTCTCGATGGCCGGCAACCAGAAGACCATGCCCGAAAGCCTGGCCATTCCCGCGATCACCACGCTCGGTTATGCCGGCATCCTCGCCGGCCCGGCGCTGATCGGTTTCGTCGCCCAGGGCAGCAGCCTGGTCACCGCCTTCTGCCTCGTTGCCGTTGCCCTGCTGCTGGTCGGCATCACCGCACGCTGGGTGAAGGCGTAGGTCCACGCCCGCAACGCTCAATGCGCCAGCGCGTAATCGATCGCCGCGCAGATCGCCGCGACCTGCGCGTCGTTGCACTGCTGCGGGGTCGCGCGCGGGCTGTCCGGGTAGACCTCGGTGGTGGTCGTATAGCGCGCGCCGGTGATGCTGGCGCACAGGCCCAGCTGCTTCAGCGGATACTGGATGACCCCCGGCGCCACCACCGGCGAGCCGATGATTTCGTTGCGCTCGTCGGCCGGGGCGATGTGGGTCACCTGCTCCACCGCCGCATTGACCGCCTGCTGGAAGGCCGGCTGCGGGTTTTCGGTGTCGTCGACCAGGTAGAAGCCATCGGGAATCAGCCCCGGTTCGAACGGCTTGCCATCGCGCGCGGCCAAGGCCGGACGGAACTCGCTTTCGTCGCTGTCGGTGGTTTCGTGCAGGTCGATGTGCAGCACCATCCCCGCCCGCAGCGGCGCCACCAGTGCCATCAGCGCGGCTGACTCCTGCGCCGGGCTGTCGGCCACGAACGAACGGTTCGGGTCGATCGCATCCGCATTCCAGCGCTGGATGCGCTCATAGCCCCAGGGGCTCACGCACGGTGCGACCAGCACGTTGGCACGACCGGCATAGTCCGCCGCGCGCGTGGCCAGGAACTGCAGCGCGCCTTCCACGCCACTGGTTTCATACCCGTGCACCCCGCCGGTGACCAGCACCGACGGCAGCGCCGGGTTCCAGTCGCGGCTGCGGACGGCGAACAGCGGGTAGCTGTGCGGGGCGTAATCGAGCGTGCCGTACTGGACCACGTCGAAGCGGTCGCGCAATGCGTCGATGACCGGCAACACATCGTCGGCGTAGCGCCGTACCGGCAGTTGCCGGGTCCGCCATTCCGCTTTCTCTGCGGCGCCCCAGGGCTGGCCGGGGGTGCCGATGGGATAGAAGCGGGGGTCGTTCATGATGGGGCTCGTGGAATTTGGATCAGGGGGATTCTAGCGTGCGGGGTGTGCTTGCCTTGCCGTCATGGCTTCAGCAGGACCTTGCCGTTGCGGCCGGGCTGCAGGCTGGCCTTGGCGGCCTCCGCGATCTGGTCCAGGCCGAACACCGCGTCCACCGGCAGGCTCAGGCCGCCGGCCGCGGCCAGGGTCAGCAGTTCGCCGACCAGGCGGCGCTTGTCCTCCGGCGCCATCGCCTGGCTGACCTTGCTGCCCCAGAAACCCTTGACCGTGGCCTGCTTGAAGATCACATCGCCCGAACCGATCTGCATCGGTTCGCCGGTCATCGAGCCGAACGACACCAGCGTGCCGTTCTCGCCCAGCAGGCTGACCAGTTCACCGCTGGCCTTGCCGCCGACCGAATCCACGGCTGCGGTCGCCCCGCCCTCGCCCAACCGGGCGCGCACCTGCGCCATCCAGTCCGGCTTCGCGGTGGACACCGTGTGGTCGATCCCCAGCGCCTGCATTTCCGCCACGCCGTCATCGCGCCGCACCAGGTTCAGGCAGTGCACGCCGCGGGCCTTGGCCAGCATCGCCAGCGCCTTGCCGACTGCGCCGTTGGCTGCGTTCTGCACGATCCACTGGCCCTTTTCCACCTGCAGGAACTCCAGCAGCATCAACGCGCTCAGCGGCATCGCGATCAGCTGCGCGGCCATGTTGTCTTCGATGCTGTCCGGCATCGGGATGACCATCCTTGCCGGCGCGATGAAGGATTCGGCCCAGGTGCCGTGCACCGACGCCGCACTGACCCGCTGGCCTTCCCGCAGCCCGGTCACGCCCTCGCCCAGTGCCTCGATCACGCCGGTGGCTTCGCTGCCACCGATCGCCGGCAGCGTGGGCTTGTAGCCGTACTGCCCGCGCACGGTCCAGAGATCATGGTTGTGGATGGGTGCCAGCACGGTGCGCACCCGCACCTCGCCCGCCCCGGGCTGCGGGGTCGGCGCCTCGCCGCCGTGCAGGACTTCGGTGGGATCGCCAAACTGTTCGTGCAGTGCTGCGCGCATGGTGTGTTCTCCTCTTCAGCGACGGTGGCGGTGTGCGGCAACCACGCCCACGCGCGGCGCGCGCCAGGCCCGCGTCCGCAGCAGCAGGGTCTGCAGGACCAGCAGCGCGGCCACGGCCAGGGCCAGCACGGCCACGGTGTCGGCACCGGGCAGGCGCCAGCTGGATTGCTTAACGTAGACCCCGACCAGCGCCCACAGCACCGCCGCCGGATAGGCGAAGTGCCCACGCAGGCGCTGGTTCATCACCCATGCCAGCAGCGTGGCCATGGCCAGCAGCACCACGCTCCACGAGAGCATGTTGCCGGTCGGCAGCCACTGGTAGGCGACGATCACCTGCGCGGTATTGAGGAAGGCCGCCATGGTCAACCACCCGGCATGCAGGGCCAGGGGATACGCGGCGAACGCGCGCTGCCCGGCGCTGGCGATCGGAGGGGCGGCGCGCACTGCCGCGACCAGCAGGCATGCCAGCGCGCCCCATATGATCGCCAGCGCCGGCAGGAACAGCTGCTGGGAAAATACCGGCATCCACGCCGCGGTCAGGGCGAAACCCAGCGCCGCCCAGCCGCGCACGCCGGCGATCTCATCGGGCCGGCGCCGGCGCAGCTGCCACAGCCCGAACGCCACGTCCCACAGGAAGATCAGGCCCCATATCGAAAACGCATAGCCGGCTGCCACCAGCAGCGTGGGATAGCGGTCGGATATCGCACCGTTGGTCGGACCGAACGCACCGGTCTGGGACAGCCACGCCACCAGCGGCATGGCCAAGGCGGCCAACAGAACGATCCAGCGCATGCACCTGCTCCTCTCAAAGAGCGCCGACCATACGCGCTCTGCGGTTAAAACGGTGGCATGGTCAGCCCAGTGCGTGCGGTTCGTGGCCTGCGTGCAGCGCCGCCAGTGCCCCCGTACCGCCCACGAAATGGCGCACGATCGGGGCATGCTCGTTGCGGTGCAGCGCGCGCACCTGCTCCTGCAGCGCGCGGTCTTCGGCGGTGACCCGCGCATGCTGGCGCAGGTGTTCGATCCACGACGCGGTCACGAAATACTCCAGGTGGATGCCGGGCGTCGCGACGTCCTCGGCCACGCCCCAGATCACCGCCCCGTCCCGGCGCCGGGTACGCCCCAGGGCACCGAGCAGCAGATGGAACGCCGCGCGGTCGTCCGCGTCGATCCGGTATTCCACGGTCACCAGCACCGGGCCGCGATCATGCGTGACCGGTACCGCCAGTTCGGGCGCGGGCCAGTGCCCGGTGGGTCGCAGGTCGAGGTCCTCGCTGCCGGCGATGCGCACCCGCCACACCAGCAGGCCACCGACCACCGCGCCGATCGCGGCAAGGGTCAATGCCCACGGGATCGAGGTGCGCTGCGCGATGCTGCCCCAGCTCAGGCCACCGGCCGCCATGCCGAGCGAGAACACCATGATGTACAGCGACAGCGCGCGGGCCCGCACCCAGGCCGGCACCGCGGTCTGCGCGGCGATCTGCAGCGAAGACAACACGGTGATCCAGGCGAAGCCGTTGACCAGCATGGCCAGCGGCAGCAGCGCCATGCTCCGCAGCCAGGCCAGCCCGAACAGGCTTGCTGCGCAGGCCAGGGTCGCCAGCAGCACCAGCAGGTCGCGGTCCAGGCGCGCACGCAACCGCGGCAGCAGCAACGCCCCGCTGACCGCACCGATGCCGATGCAGCCCAGCAGCAGGCCATAGGTACCCGCACCACCGCTCATCTCGCCGCGCACCACCAGCGGCAGCAGCGCGGTGGCCGCGCTGGCGAAGAAGAAGAACCCGGCCGACTTCACCAGCACCGCCTGCAGGCGACCGGCGCGCAGCGCGTAGCGCAGGCCGGCGCGCAGCCCGGCACCGAAGCCTTCCGGCGGCAGGCTGGAGGCCTGTGCCTCGGGCTTCCAGTTGAACAGCACCCACAGCATCGCGCCGAAGCTCAGGGCGTTGAGGCCGAACGCCCAGCCGGCGCCGAGCTGGGCCACGATCAGGCCGCCAATGGCCGGCCCCAGCGAGCGGGCGATGTTGATCCCGATCGAGTTCAACGCCACTGCCGACGCCAGCATCGGCCGCGGCACCAGTTCGGACACGATGGCGGCCTGCGCCGGCATCGCCATCGCCGCGCCGCAGCCCATGGCGAAGGTCAGCGCCACCAGCAGCGGCGGGCTCAGCAGCTGCAGGCCGGTCAGGGTGGCCAATGTCGCCGCCACCAGCAGCATCCAGCCCTGGGTCAACAGCAGGTAGCGGCGACGGTCGACGATGTCGGCCAGGGTGCCGGCCACCAGCGCCAGCAGCACCACCGGTACCGTGGTCGCGGACTGCACCAGCGCCACCATCAGCGGCGAGCCGGTGCGCTCGGCCATCACCCACGCTGCGGCAACGTCGTTGACCCAGGTACCGACATTGCTGCCCAGGATCGCCAGCCACATGGCGCGGAACAGCCGGATCTTCAGCGGCGACCAGGCGCCAGGGGCCGCGTTTTCGTGTGTCTCTACCATTGCCATGCTCCTACTACCGATGCAAACAGGGTGTCGCTGCCCCCGGCCTCGCGCAGGCCGGGGCCGGCATCGAACCAGGCCAGCTGACCTTTCCAGGTCCAGTGGTCGCTGGCCTGCCAGGTGGTTTCCCACTTGTATTGCTGGCCGATCCGGCGCGACGTGCCGGCGGTACCGGGCACCGCCGCCAACGGCGCCGGGGTCGTGTACACCGCATCGCTGCGGCGGTGCTTCCACGCCAGCTGCCAGCCGATTTCGGTACTGAGGCCCGCGCGCGGGCTCAGGGTCAGGGTCGGCTGCACATCGACCAGGTTCGCCGGTGCCAGCAGGCTGGCTTCGCTGAAGTAGGCCGACTTCGGGTACAGCGCATTGAAGGTACCCAAGCGGCCGTCGTGCGCATCGCGGTCGCCGCTGGCGATGTCCAGCTTGAGCCCCAGCCGCGGCTGCCAGCGCCGCGCCGGCCAGCGCAGGCCGCTGTCGCTGGCCAGGGTCCAGGCGCGGATCGCCAGGGCGTCCTGCGCGCGCGACAACGTGCCTCGCTGGGCAACCCCTTCGATGTTGCTGTCCCAGCGCGGGTGCGACGCGAACCAGCGTGCGCCCAGCGAGCGGCGGCGTTCATCGCCGCTCGCGGTGGCGAAACGTGCGTCGTCGCGGCCGTAGCCGAGCAGGTAGAGGTCCAGGCCGTTGCCCGGTCGCCCGTGCTGCCAGGTGGCATAGCTGCCCACCAGGAACTGGCCGCGGTCGCTGGGGTCGTCGAACGCACCGCTGCGGTTATCCACCGGGCGCAATGCGATCAGGTCGAGGGTGAGTCCACGCTGCTGCCAGCGCCCGCGCACGCCATCGAACGCCAGCCGGATGTTCGGCCCGTCGCGCACCGACAGCAGCCGCGAACTGCCATAGGCCGCTTCCTGGCGCCCGAGCTGCCAGCCCAGTCGCTCACCCTGCCAACGCACATAGCCCTGCTGCAGGTCCAGCGCGCCACGATCGGTCCCACCCGGCCCACCCTTGCGGCCCTGTTCGGCGTGCACGCCGAGCTGCACCATTCCATCCCAGGCGCCGCGCCGCGCCGCCGCCGAGGCCAGCGCGCGCAGCAGGCCATAGCCATCCTCGCTGCCGCCGATGCCGAAGCGGGTCGGGTCGTAATACATGCCGCGCAGGCGCAGCGACGCATCCAGCTGCAGCTCGCCAGCGCCGTCCAGCGCCACGCAGCGGCCGCTCGACCCGTCCTCACATGCGGCCGCCAGCGACGGCAAGGCCGTCGCCAGCGCCAGGCTCAGAACGCGAAGCACGAACATCCCAGCGCGCCCCAGAACGCGTTCGGCGCGTCGGTGGGAACCGGGTGGGCTGCCGCGTGGCCGTGCGCATGCGTGCGGCAACCGCCGGCGCCATGCACGTGCGCCCGGGCCACCAGCCCGGTCGCGACGCCGCCCACGTGATAGCCACCAAAGCGGTTCACCGGTGACCAGTCCGGCATGGCCGGCGGCAGGGTGGGCGCCAGCGGGCCGAAGTCGCCGTCGCCGTACACCACCCGCCCACCGACCACAGTCAGCACGCTGGTGATGTCGGCGATCGCGGCGTCCGCTACCGCGAAGAAGTCCGACGACAGCACGCAGAAGTCGGCCAGCTGGCCCACTGCCAACGTGCCCTTGCGGTCATCGTCGCCGGAGAACCAGGCGCTGCCCTGGGTCCACAGGCGCAACGCTTCCTCGCGCTCGAGCAGGTTTTCCTCGCCATACAGCGCCAGCCCGCCAACGGTGCGGCCGGTCACCAGCCAGGACAGCGCCACCCACGGGTTGTAGCTGGCCACCCGGGTGGCGTCGGTACCGGCGCCGACCGGCAACCCGGCCTGCAGCATGCGCCGCACCGGCGGCGTGTGCCGCGCGGCCTCGGCGCCGTAGCGCTGAACGAAAGCTTCGCCCTGGTAGGCCATGCGGTGCTGGATCGCCAGGCCGCCGCCGAGCGCGCGGATCCGGTCGATGTTGCGCGGGGTGATGGTTTCGGCGTGGTCGATGAACCAGTGCAGGCCGTCGAACGGTATCTCGCGGTTGACCTGCTCGTACACGTCAAGGATGCGGGTGATGCTCTCGTCGTAGGTGGCGTGGATGCGGAACGGCCAGCGCTTTTCCACCAGCAGCTTCACCACTTCGGCCAGCTCCGGCTCCATCCCGGCCGGCAGCTCCGGGCGCGGCTCGTTGAACAGTTCGAAGTCGGCCGCGGAGAACACCAGCATTTCGCCGGCGCCATTGTGGCGCAGCAGGTCATCGCCCTGGCGCGGCGCCAGCATTTCGCTCCACTGCTGGAAGTCCCGCACTTCGCTGCCCTTGTTCTGCGTGAACAGGTTGTAGGCGATGCGCACGCTGAGTTCGCCATCGCGGTGCAGCTGTTCGATGACCTGGTAATCCTCCGGGTAGTTCTGGAAGCCACCGCCGGCGTCGATCACCGAGGTGATGCCGAGCCGGTTCAGTTCGCGCATGAAATGCCGGGTCGAATTGGCCTGGTACTCGATCGGCAGGCGCGGTCCCTTGGCCAGGGTGGCGTACAGGATCAGCGCGTTCGGCTTGGCCAGCAGCAGGCCGGTAGGGTTGCCCAGGCTGTCGCGCGCGATCTGCCCGCCTGGCGGGTCCGGGGTGTTGCGGTCGTAGCCGCAGGCGCGCAACGCGGCACGGTTGAGCAGTGCGCGGTCGTACAGGTGCAGCAGGAACACCGGCGTGTCGGGGGCGATGGCATTGAGCTCGGCCAGGGTGGGCAGACGCTTCTCGGCGAACTGCTCGGCGGTGAAGCCGCCGACCACGCGCACCCATTGCGGTGCGGGGGTGATGTCGACCTGCGCCTTCAACATGGCCATCGCATCGGACAGCGAGCGCAGCCCGTCCCAGCGCAGCTCGAGGTTGTAGTTCAGCCCGCCGCGGATCAGGTGGGTATGGCTGTCGTTGAGGCCCGGCACCAGCCGGCGGCCGCCGGCGTCGATCACCGTGGCGCCGGTGAGCCCGGCGCGCACCTCGGCCTCGGCGCCGATCGCCGCGATGCGCCCGTCCACCACGGCCAGTGCATCGGCCTGCGGCAGGCGCGGGTCCAGCGTGGTGATGCGGGCATTGCGGATGAGCAGCGGGGTCATGGGGTTCTCCGGTGAAGTGGCCAGCGCGCGACCGGCCAGGCCCAGCGCCATCGCGGCGCCGGCGCCCAGCAGCAGCTCGCGGCGTGCAGGCGATTGCGGATCAGGGGACATGGGCGGCGCTCCGCTCACAGGGACTGCAGCGCCAGGGCGCCGGGCCCGGCCAGGGCGACGGCGCACAGCGCCAGCGTCCAGAACACCGGGTATTCAACGCCGCCGCGCATCCAGAACCAGCCCTTGGGCAGGGCCAGCACGGCGGTGGTGGCCAGGAACAGCGCCGCGACCGAGGCCGCCATGCGGGTCTGCCAACCCAGCAGCACCGCCACCCCGCACAGCACCTGCAGCACCGCCAGCAGCAGCGGTGCAGGTGCCGGTGCAGGCAGGCCGAACCCGCGCAGCTCGTCGGCGAACCCGGACAGGCCGGGGCCGTTGAACCAGCCGAACAGCTTGCCCAGCGCGTGCGGCAGCAGGAAGCCTCCGGCGCCCAGCCGCAGCACCAGCAGCCCCAAATCCAGGCCGGTGGTGCTGGCGGCCATGCTCAGTGGCCGCCTTCCTGCGCGCCGAACATCGCCTTGGCGTACTGGATGCCCAAGCCGTAGCCGCCGGCATGTTCGCGGGCGATGCCGGTGGTCAGGTCGTAGGTGGCCGAGCGGCCCCAGTCGCGCTGCAGTTCCAGCAGGTACTGCACCGAGGTGATCGGCACCGCGCCGGCCTGGACCATGCGGGTGACCGCGCGTTCGTGCGCTTCGTCGCTGACGTCGCCGCAGGCATCGGTGATCACGTACACCTCGAAGCCCTGCTCGATGGCCGACAGCGCCGGGCCGACGATGCACACGCTGGTCCACAGGCCGGCGAGCACCACGCGCTGCCTGCCGATGCGGTTGATCTCATCGATCACCGGCTGGTCTTCCCAGCTGTTCATGGTGGTGCGGTCGAGCACCTTCTGGCCCGGGAAGATCGCCGGCAACTCGGGGAACAGCGGGCCGGAGAACGACTTTTCAGCCACGGTGGTAAGCACCACCGGCACCTTGAAGCCGGCCGCACCCTTGGCCACCAGTGCCACGTTGTTGCGCAGCGCGGCGATATCGATGGTGCGGGTGGCGAACGCCATCTGCGACTGGAAGTCGATCAGCACGAGCGCGTGGTCGGCAGGCGACAGCAGCGAGCGGCCGGGAACGGCGGTGGCGGTGGTCATCGGGAATCCTTGCAGGAGGGGTAGGCAGATAGTGAGCGCACCAGCGCCAATGCCCTACCCCCCATGGATGGTGGGCACGACACCTCTTTTGGGGGATGCGGACCCGACGCTACCCCAGGCCCGCCCCCCGCGCCTGCCCCGAATGGGGAGTCGTCGACCGCTCCCGGCCTGCGACAATCCCCGGCGTTACCGGAGAAACTGCATGACCGCTGCACCCCCACCGATCGGCATCCTGGTGGTAGACGACCATCCCCTGCTGCGCGACGGCCTGGCCGCGCTGCTTGGCCTGCAGCCGGACATGCGCCTGCTGGGCGAGGCCGCCGACGGCGAGGCGGCGGTGGTCCAGTACCTGGCGCTGCAGCCGGACGTGGTGCTGATGGACCTGCAGCTGCCCGGCGTGGACGGGGTGGAAGCCATCACCCGGATCCGCCAGCACGATCCCCGCGCGCGGATCATCGTCCTGACCACCTACCGCGGCGACGTCCGCGCGGTGCGTGCGTTGCAGGCCGGCGCCAGCGGCTACCTGCTCAAGGACATGCTGCGGCATGAACTGGTCGACACCATCCGCACCGTGCACAGCGGCAGGCGCGCCGGCATTCCCGCGCCGCTGGCGGCCAGCATCGCCGCGCACGTGGTCGAAGACAGCCTGTCGCCGCGCGAAACCGAGGTACTCGGGCACGTCGCCTGCGGCCGCTCCAACAAGGGCATCGGCGAGCGCATGCAGATCTCCGAACAGACGGTCAAAGCGCACATGAAGAACATCATGGAAAAGCTGGGCGCCCGAGACCGTACCCACGCGGTGACCCTGGCGCTCAAGCGCGGCATCATCAGCCTCGACGATGCCGCCGACGCCGCCGGCTGAACTCAGCGACGCCGTACCACCAGGCTCATTGCCGCAGTGGCCACCGCCAGGCCGGCAACGCCGCTCCAGCCGAAGTGCGCCAGCGCCACCGCGCCGAGGGCGCCCCCGGCGGACATGCCCAGGAACACCCCGGTGAACAGCAGCGCGTTGAGCCGGCTGCGCGCTTCCGGCGCCAGGCCGTAGACCAGGGTCTGGTGCGAGACCAGCGCGGCCTGGAAACCGAAATCGAACACCACCGCGCTGATCGCCAGCAGCGGCAGCACGGCCGCGCGCGGCAGCCAGCGGTCCAGCAGCAGCAGCGCGAAGCCGGCCAGTGCGATCAGGATGGCGATGCGCGCCACCGCATGGCTGCCCAGCCGGTCGGCCCAGCGCCCGGCCAGCGGCGCGGCCAGCGCACCGGCCGCGCCGGCGATGCCGAACGCACCGGCCACCGCACTGCCCAGCTGGTAGCGGCTGTGCAGCATCACCGCCAGGGTCGACCAGAACGCACTGAAGCCCACCGCCAGCAGTCCCTGCGCGAGCATCGCGCGGCGCAGCTGCGGTTGCCCGCGCCACAGGTGCCCCAGTGAACGCAGCAGCGCCGGGTACCCCAGCGAGGTGGTCGGGGCCAGGTGCGGCAGTTCGCGCGCCAAGGCCAGCGCCATCACCACCACCGATGCCGCCGCGAACCCGAACATCGCCCGCCAGCCCAGCGCCTGCGCCACCAGCCCACTGGCCACCCGCGAGAGCAGGATGCCCAGCAGCAGGCCGGTCATGACCTTGCCGACTACCGCGCCACGCTGGTGTTCGGGGGCGAGCATCGCCGCGGTCGGCACCACGTCCTGCGCGACCGTGGCCATCAACCCGACCAGCAGGCTGGCCAGCAGCAGCGACGGCAGGCCGCCGGACACGGCCGCGCCCACCAGCGCCGCGGCCAGCAGCAGGGACTTGAACAGGATCAGCCGCCGCCGGTCGACCCGGTCGCCCAGCGGCGCCAGCAGCAGGATGCCCAGCGCGTAGCCCAGCTGGGTCAAGGTCGGCACCATGCCGGTGGCCTGCGCATCGCTGCCCAGGCCAGCGGCGATCACCCCCAGCATCGGCTGGCTGTAATAGATCGACGCGACCGAAAAGCCGGCGCCAGCCGCCAGCGCCACGATCAACCGCGACGGGACGCCGGTTCGTTCGGGCACCAGGGCCCCTATATGCACGCTGGACATGATCCACTCCATGAAACAGTAAGTGGTGCAAGGATCGTGCTTGGAACAGCAGGCGTGTAGTAGGCTTGAGTACATATCCATCATACGAAGGTTGCATGGCCATCGCCTCCCCGGTCGTCGGCGCGGACCGGATCGACCTGCTGCATACCTTCGTCCGCATCGTGGAAAGCGGCAGCCTGTCGGCCGCGGCCGCGCAGCTGGGCACCACCCAGCCCACGGTCAGCCGCCGCCTGCAGGCGCTGGAACGGTTGTTCGGCCTGCACCTGATCCAGCGCTCCACCCACCGCATGACCCTCACCGCGGACGGCGAGCGCTGCTACGCGCACGCGCGGGCGCTGGTCGACGAGTGGGATGCGATCCAGGCCGACCTGCGCGGTGAACGCGAAGTGCCGCGTGGCCGACTGCGCGTGGTGGTGCCGCATGCGTTCGGCCAGGCCCAGCTGCTGGAACCGATGCTGCAGTTCCTTGCGCGCTACCCGCAGGTGACGCTGGAATGGATGCTGGAGGACAGCCCGGTGGATTTCATCGCCGATGGCGTCGACTGCGCGATCCGGGTTGGCGGCGTGGACCAGCCACAGCTGGTGGCGGTGCCACTGGCGGAGGTGCCGCGCATCGTCATCGCCGCCCCCGCGCTGGTGGGCGCGGCGGATCCGCACGACGCCGCGCTGCTGCCACGGCTGCCGTGGATCGCGCTGACCACGTTCTACCGCGAACGTTTCAGCCTGTTGCCGGCCACCGGCGGTCCGGCACTGCGGGTGGACATCCAGCCGCGCCTGCTCACCGACAACCTGTTCGTGGTGCGGCGTGCCGCGCTCTCCGGCCTCGGCGCCGCGGTGGTGTCGTCATGGCTGGTGACCGATGACCTGCGCGAGGGACGCCTGCTGCAGCTGGTGCCCGGCTGGGAAGCGCCACCGCTGCCGGTGCACCTGGTGTTCCCGTCCGCACGCCAGATCCCGTCGCGGCTGCGCGCCTTCATCGACACGATGAAGGCCAGCCTGCCGCACACGCATGGCATGCGATCGCTGGGCTGACCGGGCGCATCGGAGCGGCTTGACCTCAATCGCGGTTGAGGTGGCACAGTATCGCCATCTTCGAAACATGGACCGCACCCGATGACCGATACCGCTGCTCCCCCCACCCAGCGCGCGCTGTGGAACGGTCCGGCAGGCGATGCCTGGGTGCAGGCGCAAGCGCTGCTGGACGGTCTGTTCGCCGGCTTCGTTCCTGTCCTGGCCGACCCCATCGCAGCCAGCCCCGATGCACATGTCCTGGACGTGGGCTGCGGCACCGGCGCACTGTGCCTGGCCATCGCCGAGCGGCTCGGTCCTGCCGGGCGCTGCAGCGGCGTGGATATCTCCGCACCGATGATTGCCGTGGCCCGCGAGCGCGCCCGCGGCGCCGGGAAGGCCATCGACTTCACCGTGGCCGATGCCGCGCAGCAGGTCTTCGCCCCGGCCAGCCTGGACCGCATCGTGTCGCGCTTCGGGGTGATGTTCTTCGACGACCCGGTGCAGGCGTTCGCCCAGCTGCGCGGCGCGCTGCGCAGCGGTGGCAGCCTGCACGCAATCGCATGGCGCGACCCGGGCGACAATCCGTTCATGACCACCGCCGAGCGTGCCGCCGCGCCCCTGCTGCGGCTGCCGGCGCGTGCCGAAGGAGGTCCCGGGCAGTTCGCATTCGCCGATCCGGAAAAGGTGCGGAGCATCCTCGAAGGCAGCGGCTGGAACGGCATCGAGATCACCGCGCTGGACATGGAATGCCGCATGGCGGCGGACGAGCTGCCGACCTACGTTTCGCTGCTCGGCCCGGTCGGCCAGGCGCTGCGTGCCAACGACCTGGAGCCTGCGGCGCGCACGCGCATCCTGCACGCGGTCGTGGACGCGTTCGCACCGTTCGTGCACGGCAGCGAGGTTGTCTTCAATGCCGCCTGCTGGTCGATACGCGCCGGGTAAACGAATCCTGTAGCCTCCGTTCCAGCTGCCCGCCATCGGAGTCCGTCCCGTGCCTTCGTCCACGCCCGCCGTAGCTGTCGCCACCCTGCTCTGCTTCGCCATCGCCTCCGCGCTGCATCCTGCGCCGGCCGCTGCCCAGGCACCGCCGCGCGCCGCCGCCACGCCGCAGGCGCAGACCTTCAACGCCCTGCTCGACGCGCAGACCCTGGCCGCGATCAACGCCGACCCCGAGCTGCGCACCCTGCTCGGGATCGGCGGTCCCGGTGCCGAAGAAAGCGCCAGCCGCCTCACCGATGTGTCGCTGGCCCAGCGCGAGGTCAACCGCCGCCTGCTGGCCGACAACCTGGCCGCGATCAAGGCCTGGAACGGTGCACCGCTGGACCCGCAGCAACAGCTCAGCGATGGGCTGGCGCGCTGGTTCTACCAGGCCCAGATCGACCTGATGGCGGTGCCGTGGTCGGCCGCGTGGCTGCCGGTCGGCGGCAGCACCTATGCGGTGGACCAGCTGTTCAGCCTGCCGGTGAACCTGCCGCAGTTCTTCGACAACCAGGTGCCGGTGACCGACGTGGCCAGCGCGCGCCGCTACATCGCGCGCCTGCAGGCCATGGGCGGCAAGCTCGACCAGGTCCGCGCCAACCTGGACATGCAGGCCGCGCAGGGCGTGGTGCCACCCGAGGTGGCGCTGGCCGGCGCGGAAACCCAGTTCCGGACCCTGTTGGCCCCTGCTCCCGGCGACAGCCTGTGGGTGGCCGCGTTGCAGCGCAGGCTCGACAAACTGTCCGACCTGCCCGCCACCGACCGCACCGCGCTGGTTGAACAGGCCACCACTGCCGTACGCGACTCGGTCAATCCCGGTTACCAGCGCCTGCTGGACCGCGTAGTGGCGCTGCGGGCGACCCACCCCGGCAACAAGGGCATGTGGGCGCTGCCGCACGGCGATGCCTACTACGATGCCGCGCTGCGCTGGTACACCAGTACCGACCTGGGCGCCGACGCCATCCACCAGATCGGCCTGGGCGAAGTGGCGCGCCTTGAGAAAAGCATGGACGCACGGCTGCGTGAGCTGGGCCTGCGCGAGGGCACGGTGGCCGCGCGCATCCGCACACTGCGCGAGGACCCACGCTACCGCTACGCCGACAGCGAGGCTGGCCGCCAGCAGCTGATCGGCGACATCGAGCAGCGCCTGCGCGCTCTCGACCCGCTGCTGCCGACGTACTTCGGCCACCTGCCACCGCAGAAGCTGGTGGTGCAGCCGGTGCCGGCGCACATGCAGGCGACCTCGCCGGGCGGTTACTACTATCCGCCGGCGCTGGACGGATCGCGCCCCGGCACGTTCTACATCAACCTGGGCGACATGGCGTCCAACACCCGCTGGAGCCTTCCCACCCTCACCTACCACGAGGGCTCGCCCGGCCACCATTTCCAGATCTCGATCGGGCAGACCCTGACCGACCTGCCGCTGCTGCGGCGCAGCCTCAACCCCAGCGCCTTCTCCGAAGGCTGGGCGCTGTATGCCGAACAGCTGATGGCCGAAGCCGGCATATACAAGGACGATCCGGCCGGCGACATCGGCCGCCTGCAGGCCGAGATGTTCCGCTCGGTGCGGTTGGTGGTGGACACCGGCCTGCACCGCAAGCGCTGGACGCCGGAACAGGCCATCGCCTACATGGAGGAAAAAACCGGCATGCAGGCTTCGGACGTGCGGATCGAGGTCAACCGCTACCTGGTCCAACCCGGCCAGGCGTCGTCGTACAAGATGGGCCAGCTGCGCCTTCTCGCCCTGCGCGAAAAGGCCCGCACGCAGCTTGGCGAACGCTTCGACATCCGCGCCTTCCACGATCTGATCCTGGGCAACGGCGCCATGCCGATGACCGTGGTCGAGCAGGCGGTGGATGCCTGGATCGCCGCGGGTGGGAGCCCGCCGCAGCGCGCGCCCTGACCGGTAGAAATACCTAGGGCGGCTCGGTGAAACTCCGGTTGTCGGCGCGAAACCGCGTGCGCACAGTGGGGCATGGCCTGCGCCGCAGGCCGTCACCCGCCGGAGAGCACCATGCGCCTTTCCCGTTCCTGCCTGCTGCTGGCGTTGTTGCTGGCGCCGCCCTGGGTCGTGTCCACCGCCACTGCCGCGCCACCCACCGCCAGCGACACCGTCGGCGCGGCCACCCGCGACCCGGATGCGATCGCCGCGCTCGAGCGCATGGGCAAGGCCCTGCGCGCGCTGCCGCAGTTCGCCCTGTCGGCCAATACCCGCACCGACTATGTGCTCGAGGACGGGCAGAAAGTGGCCCTGGCCGGTACGGTGGACTACAAGGTGATCGGGCCGGACCGCTTCTTCGTGGAAGTCCGCAGTGAGCACCAGCACCGCCAGCTGTTCTATGACGGGCATACGCTGACCATCGCCTCGCCCGAACAGAAGTACTACGCGCGGGTGGAGAACCTGGACCGCAGCATCCAGGCCCTGCTCAACGATTCGGCGACCCAGCTGGGCATCGAATTCCCGCTGGCCGACCTGTTCCTGTGGGGTACCCCGGGGTTCCCGACCGAGCGCATCGACTCGGCGCTGTTCGTCGGCACCGACCGCATCGACAACCAGCCCACCCGCCACTACGCGTTCCGCCAGCCCGGCGTGGACTGGCAGGTGTGGATCTCCGACACCACCCGGCTGCCGCTGCAACTGCTCATCACCAGCCACGCCGACCCGGCACTGCCCAGCTACCTGGCGACGTTGGACTGGAACACACGCAGCGCGGTGGCCGCCAACGACCTGGTGTTCCGCCCCGACGGCGCCACCCGCATCGTGTTCGTGCCGGTGGCCGTGGCCGCCGATGACACAGCCACTGGAGGCCGCTGAAATGACCCTGCCCAGCTCGATGCGCACCGCGCTGCTGACCGCCCTGCTGTGCGCCGGCACGTCCGCGATGCTGCTGCCGGCCTCTGCCGAGGCCCGGCCCGGCCTGCGTGGCTTCGCCCATCCCTCGATTGCCGGTCACGGCGGTTTCGGTGGCGGTGGCGGCTTCCACGGCGGCGGCGGCTTCACCCCGCATCCCGGTCCTGGTCCCGGCCCGGGTCCACATCCGGGTCCTGGGCCTGGACCGCATCCCGGCCCTGGCCCTGGCCCTGGTCCTGGTCCTGGTCCTGGTCCTGGTCCTGGTCCTGGTCCGCATCCTGGCCCTGGCCCCGGCCCCGGTCCACATCCCGGACCCGGTCCCGGTCCGGGACCCCATCCGTATCCCCCGCCGCCGCCCCCGCCGCCGCCCTACTGGGACCATCCGTTCTGGGATGCAGCCGCTTTCACCGCCGGGGCCGCGCTCACCGCTGCGGCGATCGGCTCGGTGGTGTACAGCCTGCCGGTGGACTGCAGCACGGTGGTGATCGACGGCATCGGCTACCAGCAGTGCAGCAATGGCTGGTACCAGCCGCGTTATGTCGGCACCACCGTGCAGTACATCGTCGTGGACGCGCCGCGATGAGCGGCGCGCGGCTGCGATGATCACCCACCCCTGGTTCTGGATCCTGTGCCTGTTCCTGGTGCCGCTGCTGGCCGCGCTGGTGGTCAGCCTGTTCGTGCGCAAGCGCGGCATCAGCGCCAACGCGGTGCTGGCATGGTTCGTCCTCGTCTGCTGGGTCGGCGCGCTGGCGGTGATCCTGGCGCAGGTGCTGTAACCCTGCGTGGCGCCGGCCAACCGCCGGCGTCACAAGGCTTGGCCGAGCTCGATGAAGACCACGCGGTGGCCGCCTTCGCGCATGCCCAGGCCGAAGATCAACGGCCCGATCCAGGAATCGAAGCCGAGGAACAGGCTGCCGTTCCAGATGCCGTCGCTCAGCGACATGTCCGAACGACGCTGCCAGGCATTGCCGTATTCCACGGTGCCGCCCACCTGCGCCGACCGGCCCAGCACCTTCCCCAGCTCATAGGTGTAGCCGGCAAACCCCAGCGCATAGTCCTGCCCGGTCAGCTGGTTGTGCTGGAAGCCGGCCAGCCGCCAGCGTCCGCCCAGGCGGTACAGGCTCTGCACCGGGGCGGTGCCGGACGCGGTCACGTGGTAGCGCAGTCCCAGCTGCAGCGCGCTGCTGCCGAACGGGAAGGCCCCCACTGCGTCCAGGTCGATCTGGCCGAAGCGGCTGTCGGCACCCAGGCTCTCGCGCGACTGGTAGGTCCCCAGCCTGACCAGGAAACCGTCGCGGGGGAAGTACACGCTGTCGATGTTGTCGTAGGCGGCGCTGGCGGTCAGCGCGCCTTCGTCGAAATCGGTGCGCGGGACCCGCGGCGAGCCGATGTCCATGCTGGCCCTGCCAGCGAACCGCTCCACGCCGACGCGCAGCGAGAGCACGTTGGACACGTTGCGGACCATCGCCACGCTCGCGCCCGCACGCTGCACGCGGTAGCGCGAGGTCTTGTTGCCGTCCGCGTCGAACACGTTGAAGCTGCGTGTCTCGTAGCCGCCCGCGGCGGCGAAGGCATACCGGTTGCCGACATCGAAGGGATGGTAGTAACTGCCCTGCAGGGCCGGCTCGCTGCCTATCTGCAGGGTCACCCGCGCCTCGGCGCCATACGGCGACAGCGGCGCAAACAGCAGGCCGGCGCGCAGATTGCTTTCATGGTTGCCGTCCAGGTCGTTGCTGAGCCTGACACCGGCCTCCAGGTAGGCCGGACCATTCGGTTTCTCGTACGCGGTGATCACCACGCCGACCTGGTCGCCGCGACGGATTTCCTCGTAACTGATGCTGGCCAGGGTATCCATCCCGTAGGCGCGCAGTACGCCGTCCTGCATCGCCCGGCTGTCCAGCGGCCTGCCGATCTCCACCGGCAGGTAGGACAGCAGCAGCTGGTCGGCGTAGCCGGTGTGGTTGCGCACTTCCACGAACGCGATCGGCGCCGGCTCGGTACTGGCGGCTCGCTGCGCGCGGGTCGCATACCAGCGCTGCCAGGCCGGCTCCGGTTGCGAGAACGCGCGCAGAGCCGGCGCGGCGCGGTCGGCGGCCTGTTGCCCGATCTCCAGCGCTTCGGGGGCCTTGTCGAACTCGCCGGTGGCCACCTTGCCGGTCAGTTCCGGCGCGATCAGCAGGTCCTGCGCGCCCAGCGTGTCCAGCTGGCGCTGTGCGTTGCGGGTGGTCAGGAAGCCACTGAGCTGGCTGATCACGTCGACCAGGCTGGCGTCACGATCCAGCTCGCTCAGGGGCGTGCCGACATCCACCGCGATCACCCGCTCGGCACCCATCGCACGCACCACGTCGATCGGCACCTGGTTGGAGACGCCGCCATCGAGCAGGACCCGGCCGTCGATCGCCACCGGGCGGAAGATGCCCGGCAGCGACATGCTGGCGCGCATCGCCATCGGCAGGCTGCCATGGCCAAGAACCACCGCCTGGCCCGTGTTGAGGTCAGTGGCGACGGCGCGGAACGGAACGGAGAGATCATCGAAATCGCCGCTGACCCGGCTGCCGCCGGTAGCGGTCTCGAACAACGCGATCAGCCGCTCGCCCTGCGACACGCCTCCAGACAACTGGATGCGCTTGCCCTGCCCGCCCAGTCCGATGCCGATCGGCGCCAGCTGTTCGTAGTCGTCTGCCTTTCGCTGCAGCGAGCGCTCGCGGCGCGGCAGCGTATCGCTGAACATCGCCATCCATTGCGTGTCCAGCACCACCTGCTCGATCTGCGCCGGGCTCTTGCCGGACGCATACAGCGCCCCCACCAGGGCGCCCGCGCTGGTGCCGGCAATGCAGTCCACCGGGATCCGCAGCGCTTCCAGCTTGCGCAGGATGCGCACGTGGGCGATGCCGCGCGCGCCCCCGCCGCCCAGCGCCAGCCCGATCCGCGGCCGGGTGTCGCCCGGTTCGCGGTGGCCGCAGCTGCCGCCGATGGGCATGTTCACGGCCGGAGCCTGCTGGCTCCAGGCCGGCGCTGCCGCGCCAAGAAGGGCCAGCAGCAGCGTGGAAGCGGCGGGAGCTGCGCGGCTCGTCACGGGGGCACCTCGTCGGGACGGGTCGTGAACGGAGAAAGTGCGCGACGCCGTGCCAGTGGGAGGGATGGGCCCTGGCACGACGCCACGCGGTGAAACCGATGCCGCGCTGGCTCAGCGCGCCGGCGCTGAACCCGGCGGGAAGTTGGCGAACAGCTTGTCCAGCCCGGCTTCCACCGCCGCGTTGACGCGTTCCGGCGAGGTCGGCACCGTGCCACCGGCCGTGCCGCGCCAGACCGCCTGCTTGCTGCGCGCATCGAACATGTCCACCACCAGCGTGCCGACGTCATAGGTACGCACCGTGGTCGTGGCCGAGCCCATGCCCATGCCACCGCCCCAGCCGCCACCGCGCCAGCCCCAGCCGCCCATGTTGCTGCCGGTGTAGAAGGTGTCCAGTGTCTGGCGCTGGGTGGTCACGATATGCGCGGCGATCGCCACGTCGCCGTTGGCGGCCTGGGTCCAGCCGCGCGCGGCCAGGCGGGCGTCGATGCCGTCGACGATCCGCTGCTGCACCAGCGGCGAACCGCCCTGCGGCTTCATCGCCCAGCTGTAGGTCTTGAACGAGGCGAAGTTCGCGCCGGGATCGAAATCGGTATGGACGGTGGGCGTGGAGGCGCAGGCCACCAGCAGGGTGGCGAGGACCGCAATCGCGAAGGCTTTCATGGCACGGGCTCCAGATTCGAATGGGAACGTCACGTTGCACACAGCGTACTGCGCACGCACTGCCGGGTAATCCGCATAACTACGCAGGCCGAGCAGGCAAAACTACCGGTCCGCCGCCGCTCAGCGCGGCGCGTTGATCACCACGTACTGCACGGTGGTACCGCTGTAGCGCGGCTCGTACCAGGTGTTGCCGCACTGCTGGTAGGCCATGCCGTTGATCACCGTGGTCACGCAGCTGGGCGGGATCGAATTGACGATGGACCCGATTACCGCCGAGGTCACGGCCACCCCGGCGGTCACCGCCGCGGCCGTGGCGAAGGGATGGTCGTCCCAGCTGTTCCAGTGGTCGTCGTGGTGGTCGTGGTAGTCCACGTCGACGTTCACGTTGCGATTCACATTGCGGTTGACGTTGCGGTCGACATTGCGATTGATGTTGCGGTCGGCGTTGCGGTTGATGTCACCGCCACGCGCGTGGTTTCCGCCGCCCCGGTTGACCGCACCGCCCTGCGGTCGCTGCACCGGGCGATTGATGTTGGCGTGGGCACCGGCGCGTGCCGCGCCGCCCCCACCGCGATGCCCATGCTGTGCATGGGCCAGCGTATTGCCCAGCGCCAGCACCACCAGCAGGCTGCCCGCGCAGGCGCGCAGGAGGGTTCGATGATCTGCTGCCAGCATGCGCATGTCAGTTCTCCGGGTCTGCGTCGGGTACCACGGCGGCAACTTCCACCGGCACCAGCTTGATCCGGGCGACATCCGCCGCCGGAGTGAACTGGAAGGCCGAGGCAGGTACCGGCGCCCTGGTGTCCCAGCGCAGGCGCGCGCGGTACTGCGGCTGTGCGGGGTCGTCCAGCGAATTGATCACCAGCTTCTTCGGCAGCGAGGTCGCGCTGGAGATCCAGACCTGCCAGTCCACCCCGTCCTGCTTGAAGGCGTACTGTTCGATCGCCTCCCCGTCGAGGGTGCCGCCACCCACGTGCAGCGCGCCGCGGATGGCAGTCTTGGGTGCCTTGTCGGTGCCCCAGAGGAACATGTCCGCCAGCGGCATCTCGATCCCGTAGCGGTTGGCGGCCGCTTCCACCAGTTCGCCGAGGGTGGCGCCCACGTCCTCCACCTGTGCGTAGTACTTCAATCGCGGCGAGTACAGCGTCAGGCGGTTGCCGTCGTAGATCAGCTGGCGCAACTGGCGGTCGCTGCGCAGTTCCAGGAACAGCTGGTCCGGGCGTTTGACCTTGTAGGTCACCACGCCGTCCAGCTCGATCTTCTGCCCATCCTCCAGCACCACCTCGGTACTGGCGTCGGACACCAGCGAGAAATGGTCCAGCGCTCGCAGCGCGGCGCCCATGCGGTCCAGCGCGGCCAGCGCCTGCGGATCGCGGTCCTGCCCGGTTGCGGTCGCCGCGGCCGCCGGCGCCGGTGGCGCGGCGGACACCGGAAATGCAGTGGCGCCCACCCCGGCCAGCAGCAGGCAGGCAGCGTAGCCAAGTGTCGTTGCAGGGGTTGGCATGGACCAGTCTCCAGGAATGCGAAGGGCCAGAAGCCAGTTCAGAAACCGGCGCTCAGGGTGACGCTCCAGGGATCGCCCTCGAAGCGGTTGCGTACGCTGAGTTCACTCAGGTAGCGGAAGGACACGTCCAGGTGCTCGCCGCCAGACCACTTCTTTCCGTAGGAGATGACCGGCCCCAACCCAAACGAACGGCCCTTGAAGCCATCCAGGCGGTCGGCGATATCGCCATCGTCGTCCTGCACCTGCTGCAGCCAGCCGCCGGCTGCGCCGAACCCCCACCCGCTCGGCGTGCGCTTGACCAGCAGCGCGTCGGCGCGCAGCACCAGGCCGTTTTTGTAATCGGTGTCGTCATTGCGGCTGTACCAGTCCATGCCGCCGAGCACGCTGAATTCCAGCGTGCCCTTCTGGAACAGGTGGGTGTAGCCCACCGCCGGCGATACCGTCCACACATTGAGGCCCGGGTTGGCCAGCTTGCCCGGGGTGTACCGGGCGGTCGGCGCATACACATACAGCCCGAAGGACACATGCTGGACCTGGTCGATGTGGTACCCGGCGATGACCGGCGCGAAGTACACGTCGAACAGGTTGGAGGTGCTGTCCTGGGTGCGCACCTGGTTGCCCAGCGGACCCTGCAGGCCGGCGGTGATGTCCGCGTCGATGTACGGCACGGTCAGCATCGACGCGAAGTTCCATTTGCCCGGGCCGGTCGGCCACACGTAGACGCCGGTGGCGGCGGTCAGGCTGACGTCCGCCTCCAGCCCCAGCGACACCTGGCCGGCGATGGGGGCTGCACGGCTGCCGCTGATCTTGCCGTCGTAGTGCACGTAGCTGAGCGACCACTGCATGCCGGGCTCAGGGGGAATCACGCCCACGTAGGAGGTGATCTGCATCCCGGTGATGGAACGGCCCAGGCCGCCCTCCACTGCATGCGCCGGCAGCGCCGCCACCAGCGCCAGTGTCCCGAGCAGCACCGCGCAGGCAACGCAGTTGCGGCGGTAGTGGGCGGGCGTCGTGATGGGCATGGCAATCACCTCGTTGCAGCAGGAAAAGGAAGCTCAACGTTCCACGCAGCGGAACCCCACGTGGCAGGTCGAGGTATCGATGGGTTGCGCCATGCGTGCCGCTGGGCGGTAACGCCGGCAGTAGTTCGGCGCGCACAGGTGCGAGCCGCCTTTCATGACCCGTCGCGGGATCGCGCTGCGGTCGTGCCGGTCATGGCTGCGCTCGCGCACCCCGCCACGCGGGTTGTCGATCGCACAGCAGGGCTTGCCCTGCAGCTGGTCGTGCTGCTGGTACCAGTCGCTGGTCCACTCCCAGACGTTGCCGATCATGTCGTACAGGCCATGGCCGTTGGGCGGGAAACTGCCCACCGGGGAGGTCCAGCGGAACCCGTCCTCGTCCAGGCTCTGCCACGGGAAGTCGCCCTGCCAGGTATTGGCCTGGTGGCGGCCGCGCACGGTCAGGCTGTTGCCCCACGCGAATTCGGTCTCCTGCGTGCCGCCGCGGGCGGCGAACTCCCACTCGGCCTCGGTCGGGAGGTCCTTGCCGATCCACTGCGCGTACGCCAACGCGTCGGCGAAGTTGACGTGGACCACCGGGTGGTCGTCCATGCCCTGCAGGTGGGTGAAGGGTCCGCGCGGGTGGCGCCAGTCGGCACCGGCCACGTACTGCCACCAGTTGTGGGTGTTGGACATGTCGACCGGGCGCGACGGTTGCACGAACACCACCGACGAGGGCACCAGCAGCGCCGGATCGGCGCCCGGGTAATCGCGCGGATCGGCCGGGCGTTCGGCGGCGGTCACGTAGCCGGTGTCGCGCACGAAGCGGGAGAATTCGCGGTTGGTGACCGGGTAGCGGTCGATCCGGAACGGCCCCACCCGCACCTTGTGCGCCGGGCGCTCCTCCGGATAGTGGTCATTGGACCCCATCAGGAAGAGCCCGCCTTCGAGGTCGATCATGGTGTCCGCAATCACGCTCATGCACAGGTCCTCAGCCAAATGGGGCGACATTGAAGGTCATGCTGACGATCGCCAGCACGCCCAGGCCCCACAGCAGGCCGGCGGTGATCAGGGTCAGCGACACGGGGTAGTGGCTCTGTCCGTGGATCAGTCCCTGCTCGGTCATCAGCGCGCGCTCGGCGCGCAGCTCCTTCATGTAGCGCAGGTGGTAAACAATCCCAAGGGTGAGCAGCACCAACCCCAGCGCGACCAGGGCCACGCCGAAGTTGCGCGGCGCGTGCGGACGCAGCCCGCCCTGTGCCGTTTCCACCATGTGGCCGAAGAACTGGTAGATGGTGAAGCCGAACCCGATCAGCGACAGCGCCGTGCGGATGATGGACATCAACGTGCGGTCCGCACTCATGCGGGTGCGCTGGAAGGACATGCCGGTGCGGCGCGATGACAGCTCGATCGATGCTTCGTCGGCGCCTCCCAGCAGCTCCCTGGCGTGGGCGATGCCGCGTGCGCGGTTGCGAAGCAGTTCGTCGTCGGAAGCGGAATCGTTCATCGGTCTACTTGTGCTCCGGCGGGGTGGGATGACGCTTGAGCCAGCGGCTGGCGATGCGGTCGATCGGCCCGCGCAGCAGCAGATACGGGATGAATCCCAGCACCACGGCGATCACGAACGCTTCGGCCGGATACCTGAAACCACCCAGGGTGCGGACCTGGTAGATCACGTCCATCGCCACGCCCAGCAGCAGGATCCGCGCAGTGGCGGTCACGCCTTCGCGCCACGCCGCCCTGCGTGCCACCGGCTCGCTGTGCGCGATCCGCCACGCGTACGGGGTGCGCCCGGACCTTGCGTCGCGGATACCGTCGATCAGCGCGGTGATCAACGCCATGGTGGGCTGCAGGAAAAAGCGGAAGGTCATCGGACCGTCGGCGCGATGGATCATGTCGGTCCAGAACCGGGTCAGGAAGTCGATCACCAGGAGCAGCATTGCCGGATTCCATGCGACAGGGATCCAGCTTGTACGCGCGTCCGCAGGCGCACAACCCAGATAAGTACTGCATCGCCACCAGTATTTTTACTGCGCCGCCCGCGGGCGCAGGCGGCGCTATCCTCGCGGTGGACGCAAACGGGGCACCTGCATGGTCCGGCATGGCTATTCGTTGATGCGCGGTGGCCTGGTGCACCGCCTGCTGGACGCGACCGGCGCCACGCGCCGCAGCCGGCACCTGTCGTGGTGGCTGGCACTGGCGTTGCTGGCGGTGGCGCTGCTGCCGCTGCTGCTGCTGTGCGCGGGCAGCGGCTGGCTTCTGCCCCGCGCGTCCGGCATGCCCCTGTCGGGCGATTACGCATCACTGGCACGCCTGCTGTTGGCCCTGCCGCTGCTGGTGGTCGCTGCGCCGCGCGCGGACGCGCTGCTGCACAATGCCTTCCGTCAGCTCTCGCACCCCGCGGTGGTAACGGAGAGGCGCCTGCCACGGCTGGAGGCGTTGCTGGCAAGCGTCCGCCGCGGTCGCGACGGCTGGCTGCCGGAGGCGGTGTGCGTGGTACTGGCCTGGCTGCCCGCGCTGATCGGCGAGGCACCGGTCACGCTGCTGCCGGGCGTTGTCGACTGGCGCATGGATGGCAATGCGTTGAGTGCGGCCGGCCACTGGTACGAATGGGTGTCGCTGCCGCTCTACCGGCTGGTACTGCTGTTGTGGTGGTGGCGCTTCCTGCTCTGGATGGGGCTGCTGTGGCGCCTGCCCAGGGTCGGGCTGACGCTCCGCCCGCAGCATCCGGACGGCGCCGGCGGGCTGGGCTTCCTTGGGCGCGCCCAGGAACGCTTCGCGGTGCTCGCACTGGTCGGCGGGATACTGGTGGCCGGTGCGTGCCTGAACCAGATCACCTATCTCGGCGCCACCCTGCATGACCTGCGCCACCTGCTGGGTGGCTACGTGGTCGGCGCCACGTTTGTCCTTGTCGCGCCACTGTTCCTTCTGGCCCCACCGATGGTGCGGGCCAAACGCCATGCCCTGTTCCGCTTCGACGCCCTCGCCTCGCGCATGGCCGCCACCTTCGATGCGCGCTGGCATCCGCTGCGCGCGCCGACGCGCCCGGCCGATTCACTGCTCGACCACGGCGACCCGTCCGCGCTGGCCGACTTCAATGCCGTCTACCAGGGCGTGGCAAGGATGGCGATCGTGCCGGTCGACCGCTGGGTGCTGCTCTGGATCGCCCTGCACGCGGCGCTGCCGTTGTGTCCGCTGGTGCTGCTGGCGATGTCGGTGGACGAGCTGGTCGCCAAGCTGTTCGGCATCCTGCTCTAGCGGGCGCGCTGCTGCGTGCCTGACGACAACAGGGCGGAGGACAACGAACGCGACACGAACGGCTCGCCCCGCGACGCGGCCAGGACCGCAGGCGCCAGGTCGTCTCCCGCGTCGGACTTGAGCACGTAGCTGCAGGCGCCGAGCGCCATCGCCTGGGCCACCATCTGCGGCTCGGCATGCACGGTGATGAACACCACCCCGAGCACCGGCCGCTCCCGGCGCAGGCGCCTTGCCGCTTCCAGGCCGTTGACCTCCGGCATGGCGATGTCGGTCACCACCACGTCAGGCAACATGCTCTGCGCCGCCTTGACCAGCGAGGCGCCGTCCTGCACCAGGCCGATCACCTGGAACTGCTCGGCCAGCAGCCCGCGCAGCTGGCGTCCCATGGCGGAACCGTCTTCGGCCAGCAGCACGCGCACAGCATTCATGGTTTCCGCCAGGTCAAGGCACACAGCGATGGTGTGCCGCAGGCATGGCGGAAACAAGGGAAAAACAACGGGCGGCGGGCAAGTAAATCTACTTGCCCGCGCGCGTGGACGGGGACCGGCTCAGTGCCGGATCAATCCCTCGTGCTCGGCCTTGCGGACAAGTTCCAGGGTGCCATGCACGCCCAGCTCCTGCATGATCGCGTACTTGTGCGATTCGATGGTCCGCACCGACACGCCCAGTTCGTAGGCGATCTGCTTGGAGCGCAGGCCCCTCGCAACATATTCCAGGATGCGCAGCTGCTTGTCGGTCAGCACGTACTGCTGGCGACCGGCGCTGGTGATGGCATCCATCGCCAGGGTCGGGGTCACGTAGGTATGCCCGCCCATCACGCCGGCCAGCGCCCGCACCAGTTCCTCGCCGGCGGCGCTCTTGAGCACGTAGCCACGCGCGCCGGCCCGGATCGCTTCGGCGGCGACGCTGGATTCATCGTGCATGGTGAGGAACACCACCGGCATCTCGTAGCCTTCCTCGCGCATCCGCCGCAGTGCCTGGATGCCGGTCAGGCCGGGCATGCTGATATCGGCTACCACCACGTCCGGCGGATCGCGGCGGACCGCTTCCACCAGTTCCTCCCCGGAAGACACCAGCTCGATCGAATCGAACCGGTCTTCCAGGAGATGTTCTATGCCCTGCGCGACCACGCGGTGGTCGTCTGCCAGCACTACCCGGCGATATCGGCACTCCGCCGTCGAATACGAAACCTGCATGAGCTCGTCTCCCTTGGCTGTCAATCGTCCCCTGATTGAGGTTGAACGGGGCGGCTCTGCGACCACTCCCGCGCAACGGATCGACACTTACAGCCGCACCGTGACGACATCGTGACGGCAAACCATTCTGTGACGTCCATGCAAACCTGTTCAGGTACGCAGCGTATCCCGCGGGCTTTCGCCAAATACATCGCGGTACATCACGGAAAAGCGCCCCAGGTGCGCGAAGCCGTAACGAGTCGCAATTTCCGTGACCCCTCCCCGCCCCTTCGCATGACGCAGCGCACTCCGCGCAAGATTCAGCCGCGCCAGCTGGTGCCAGTGACAGGGCCCATGGCCGTAGGCATCGCGGAACAGGCGCTCCAGCTGCCGCTCGCCCACGCCCAGGTAACGCGACAGCGCGCGACTGTCATACGGGCTCTCCAGCTGCGACTTCAGGTACGCCTCGGCCTGGCGCACGATCGCGTCGCGGCGGCGTTCGGTACCGCTTCCCAGGCCACGCCGCTCCGGCCCGCCGTCTGCCGCCCCGACCGCGTCGATGAAGACCCCGAGCAGGGTGTGGGCCTGTTCCCTGAGCTGGTCCGGAAGGACCACGCCCTGCGACTCGGCAGCTTCCTGCAGCACGGCGAACACGCCCTCGCGCAGGTTGCGCGCATCGCGCGGTGCCGCGGCCCGGCTGTACCAGCCGGTGCGCGGCAGGCGCAGCTCACGGCCGAGCCGACGCACCGATTCGCGCTGCAGCACCTCGCGTGGAATCAGCATGACCGCCCACTGCCAACCGCCGGGGCTGGGCCGGACATTGAGCTCGCTGTCCTCGGCGAACACCATCACCTGGCCTTGGGCAATCCAGCGCCCGTTCGCCCACATCGGCTGTTCGCAGGTCACCGCCAGGGCCAGCGCGACCATGCCCTGGCTGAAGCTGCCGCTGGCAAAGATCGGCAGCGTGTAGGCGCCGCTGTCCAGGCTGAACTCCGGAAACACCAGCCGCTGCACACAGGCGCGGAAATGTCCGGACGCCAGCAGCCGCTGTTCAAAGCGGGTATCACGTACAACCCCGAGCAGTGCGTCGGCATCGAAGCCGTCGACCACGAATCGGCTGTAGGGTGACATCGGTTCTTCCATCGCCAGCTCCCCCGTCGCGTCGGATTTTGGATAGCGTGCGTTGCGGCAACCTGTTTAGATCGGGCCGATTGTGGGGCGGAAGTGACACGGCGGCAAGCCTCAAACTGGATGTTCGTACCACGTATGGCGCAGGGATCGACGTTGCGGTCCGGCCCATCTCCCCGAGGTGCAGAGTGCAGGCCAGCAGCCAAGCAGATCAGGTCGCCGTAGAGGCGCCGGACGGGCAAAACAGGAGGTTCGTGCCGCCGCGCCCGGTGCGATTCACATATTCTGCACTCGATGCTCGCACGCTCTTAACACTGGCGTTACCCGTCCTCGTCGGCTGCCTGCTGGGCCAGTGGCTGCCCACGCTGCTCCCGGACGAGCTGCACCTGCACGTGATCTGGATTCCAGGTCCGCTGCTGCTCGGGTTCCTGCTGGTCACCCCCCGCAACCAATGGCGTACCTGCGTGCTGGCCGCGTGCATCGGCACCGTGCTGTCATTGCCGCTGGTGCCGATGGCCTCACTGTCCCGGGTGCTGGCCAGCCTTGCCGAATTCGCCATGGTGGGCGGGGTGGCATGGCTGCTGCTGCGCTGGCGTGGCGATCGCGCAGCGTTGGAAGACTATCGTGACCTGACCCTGTTCCTGCTGCTGGCCTGCGTGCTGCTGCCGCTGTGCAGTGCATGGTGGTACACGCTCGCGCAGGGCGGGCGCGGCGGCATCCTCACTGTTGCCGCGATGCGCGAGCTGGCGCTCACCAGCGCGGTGAGCTACCTGGTGCTGGTACCGGCGCTGGTCAACGTGGCCCGCATCATCGACATGCCCGAACGCCGCCATGGCTGGCGCTGGGAGTCGGTGGCACTGGCGCTTATGCTGTTCGGCCTGCTGGTGGTGCTGTGGACGGTGGACTGGCAGGACGGCGTGGTGACGCCGCTGCTCACCCTGGCACCGATCCCGCTGCTGGTCTGGGCGCTGATCGTGTTCGGTATCGCCGGCGCCTCGGTGACCATGCTGGCGGTGGCGGTACTGGGCATGCAGCTGGGCGTGGAAGGACTGGGGCCGTTCGGATTCTGGTCGACCGAACGCAACCTGCTCACCGGGCAGGCCTGGACACTGTGCACCGGCTTCGCGCTGCTGTTCCTGGGCGCACTGTCGGAACAGAAACTGTCCAGCCGGATCAAACTGCAACGCGCCTATGCGCGCCTGGGCGAAGTCACCGGGCGCATGCTGGTGGTGCAGGAAGAAGAGCGCACCCGCATCGCGCGCGACCTGCACGACGACGTCAACCAGTCGCTGGCGGCGATCTCGATCCGGCTGAGCACGCTGCGCAGCCATATTCCGCTTGAGGAGCGCTCCAGCGTGGTCGAACTGCAGGACCAGCTGCTGGCCGTGTCCAACGACATCCGCGCCATCTCGCACGAACTGCATCCCAGCATCCTGCGCTTCACCGGCCTGGCCAGCGCGCTGGATGCGTTCTGCATCAAGCGCAACGCGCGCGGCCGGTTGCGCCTGCGCTGCAGCATCGAGGACGCGCCGCGGCTGGACGACGAACAGGAACTGAGCCTGTTCCGGATCGTCCAGGAGGCCGTCAACAACGTCGACAAGCACGCGCGGGCCGGTATCGCCGACGTGCTGGTCTGCGTGCGCGGCACGCAGTTGGTGCTGCGCGTGGACGACGATGGCATCGGCATGCCGCCAGGCCACCAGCGGCGCTCGCCGGGATTGGGCCTGATCAGCATGGAGGAGCGCGCGCGGCTGCTGGGCGGCACCCTGCATGTAGACACCAGCCCGCTGGGCGGCGCGCGGATCGAGGTCCGTTTCCCCCTGCGCGAGGTCGCACAGCGCGAACGCTGAGCGCGACAACGACGCGCCCCCACTGCAAGGAGCATCGCATGCGTGCACGCCGTACCCTCCCCGCCGTTGCTCTGGCCGCCCTGCTCGCCGGCTGCGCCAGTGGCCCCTTGACCAGCCCTGCGCCCGCCGTACTGCCCAGCCCGATGCCTGCGGCAGCGCCGCCGGTACCGGAACTTCGGCCGGGCGTGCCGGCCGGCTACCTGGGCAAGGCCCTGCCCGACAGCCTGGCCCTGCTGCCCGCGCCGCCTGCCAGGGGAACGCCTGCCTTTGCCCGCGACCAGGCGGTCAGCCGCGCCTCGCAGAAGCTCAAGGCCGGTCCGCGTTACGCGCTGGCCAGCCGCGATGCCGACCTTCGCTTCCCGCACGCCGCCAGCACCTTCGCCTGCGCGCTCGGGGTACCGATCAGCCAGCAGGACAGCCCGCGGCTGTACCTGCTGCTGCAGCGGAGCATGGTCGATGCGGGCCTCGCCACCTACGCCGCGAAAGACCACTACAACCGCGTGCGTCCGTTCGTGTTCTATAAGGAAAAAACCTGCTTCCCGGCCGACGAGGCGGCGCTGCGCACGGACGGTTCCTACCCGTCCGGGCACACCGCCATCGGCTGGGCGTGGGCGCTGCTGCTGAGCGAACTCAGTCCGGCCCGGGCCGACGCCGTGCTGGCCCGCGGCCGCGCGTTCGGCGAGAACCGGCTGATCTGCAACGCGCACTGGCAGAGCGACGTGCTGCAGGGTCGCGCGGTGGCGGCCGGCGCCGTGGCGGTGCTGCATGCCAACCCGCAGTTCAGTGCCGACATGGCGGCCGCGCGCGCCGAGATCGACGCGCTGCGTGGCAACGGCGTGGAAGCGCAGGACTGCGCGGCCGAAGCCACCGCACTGGCGGTCAGGATTCCCGGCGTGGAATGAAGCACGGCACCAGGAAGGAGTGATGGCCCGACTCGTCGTCATACCCAATGACGGGGGAGACATCGCGCGTGGCGACGAGCCGGGTCAAACCGGGGTCCCGGGCCGACCGGGACAGCGTGGTGCGCACAGGCACCCTGCGAAGAATGGGAATGGCCTGGCTCGCTGCCCCCTGAGCGATGACGGGGGAGACATCCCGCGGTTGACAGCGAGCCAGGTCAAACGGTGGGGATTCCGCGCGATCCCGCGGCGGAATCGTTGATTGGACGGGGGTGCGACCCGTGCGGCCACGTCGGGCCCGAAGCCGGCCAGCCCACCGGTCGGGCCCGACGACAGCGCCTGCTGCGCCGCGGTCGCTGCACCGGCGACATCGGCATCGGCGCGGACCGCCGGCGCTGCGGCAGGGGTCCGCGTCCCCTTGTCTTCGAACTGCTCTGGTGCCGTGATGCGGTCCATCAGCGCATGCCCCCGTGGCGCCGGCGACGCGGATGCTGAATCCAGGTCGGTCGGCCAGTGGGTTCATTACACCGCGGCGCGGCGCGCGCGCACGCCGCATTCCGGCAGGGCGTTCGCGCATTACGGCAAGAAAGGGCCGGAAACCGGCAGCGCCATGCACGATTCCGGCAATTGCCGGAATCGTGCCGTCAGGAGGAACCGCTGATCGAGGTGGGCGCGCGCATCAAGGTGTCGCGGGGCAGCTCGCCGAACACACGACGATAGTTGTCCGCAAATCGCGACAGGTCCCACAGGCCGCAGCTCAACGCGACCGCCTTGACCGACTTGCGGGTGGCGTCGGCCACGGACAGCCCGCGGCAGGCCGCGCACAGGCGCAGCATCGACAGGTAGCGGTTGGGCGAGGTGCCGAACAGGTCTTCAAAGGCGTAGCGCAACGCGCGCTCGCTGACCCCGGCCGCATCGCAGATCTCGTGCATGTAGATGTAGCGGCGCAGGTTCTGGCGCATGAACTGCTCGACACGCTGGGCGATCAGGTAGTGCGCGCGGCGCGCGCGCGAACTGGCCACCCGCTCCGCACCGTCCACGCCCAGCAGGGCCTGCACATGCGCGTGCAGCACCGACTCGACCGCGTCCGCGGGAAATCCGCCGACGTCCTCCCCCAACCACCCGGGCCACTGTGCATGCCGCTGCGCCACCGCCGACGCGCCATCACCGGCGTCGGCACGGAACAGCGACAAGGCCTGGCCGGACGGCAGGGTGTTGCGCAGGGTGAGCTCGGCCAGCTTGCGCTCCAGCCGGCGCAACGGCGTGAGCAGCAGGCTCAGCCGCGTGCCGGCGCTCAACGCGAATTCGCTGACGCCCTCGGGCAACACGGTCAGTACCGTGCCAGCGACCAGCGGCACGCCGTGGCACCAGCTCTGCGCGGGATCGGTCTCGTGGATGTAGCCAAGCAGGCACCAGTCCTGCGGCAGCATGAAGCGCCCGCGGAACTGGAACCCGCACGTCGCGCTGCAGAACAGGGACTCGTCATGCACCTGCGACTGGATCGATGCGTGCGGCCCATTGCCGTCCAGCAGCACCACCTCCAGCTCGCACACACGCAACATTCCACCCAGCGTTGCCAGATCGAATGGCCGCAGCGCAGCTGCTCCCGCTTCGTCCACCACACCATCGGCCATGACAGTGGACCCCCGTTGTGAATCGTACCCGCTGCCGCACCGCAGTGCCGCGGAAACACGTTCCTTCCAGATCGAGCGATGCCGCGATGACGTGGTGCCGCCCGGTGTCGCGCTGCGGATTGCCCATCCCATCCCGCGGCGCATTATCCAAGTTTCGTCACGACCATGTGTACGCCGCGTCAATTCCGCGTGTCCGCGGATAATCCTCCCGCGCTGTAAACCGGGGCGAAAACAGCTTGTTTTACAGATTCCGGCACGTCCCGGTTTTTGGCAAAAAATACGCAGGTCGATAACGCTGGCGGGTTTGCCGATTTTGTGCATCGAGACTGCCAGGACGACCTGAAGATAATCCGCAGCGGCGACGCCGGAACGTGGTGGGCGCCGGACTGCACAACAGGGGGCAAGGTGATGGACGTGCTGCAACCGAAACGGTGCCGCACCGCCCGCACGGCCGTGCGTGGCTGTTTGCGACGATGGACGGCACCATGAGACCGCTCGCCCCTCATGCCCCGCGCGAGGTGGACGCGGTCGTGCCTGCCGACCCGCAACTTCCGTTCGCGCACAGCGACGCGTACCAGAACGTGCTGGTCGCCGCGCTCGAGCACCTGCTGCTGGCCATCGAAGACCAACGCATCGACATCGAGGCGTGGGCGCCGGACACGGTGGCGCGTTACGTGCGCGCGCAGACCGGGCAGTTCCTGCAGGCTTGGGCGATAGCGCTGGACGAGGCGCAGCTGCAGATCCTGGCCGACGCCCTGGTGAAGGAGCTGATCGGCTTCGGCCCGCTTGACGACCTGCTTCATGACCCGGGCATCGACGACATCCTGGTCAATGGCTGCAACGACATCCAGGTGTCCCAGGGCGGCCGGCGGGTACAGGTGCGCGAGCGTTTCAGCGACGAGTCGCACCTGCTGCGCATCCTTCGCCGCATGCTGGCCCCGCTCGGCCATCGCCTCGACGAGACCCATCCGATGGTGGACATCCGCCTGCCCAACGGCGGCCGCCTCAACGCGATCATTCCGCCACTGGCGGTGGACGGACCGGTGGTGTCGATCCGCCGCTTCCGCCGGCATCCGTTCACCCTCGGCGATCTTCACCGCAGGGGCAGCCTGGATGGCGCCATGCAGGGATTGCTGCAGGCGATGGTCGCGGCACGCTGCAACATCCTGGTGACCGGCAGCGTCGGCTCGGGCCGCACCTCGCTGCTCAACGCGCTGGTGGGCTGCGTGCCGCCCGGCGAGCGCGTGGTGACCCTGGAAGACAGCGTCGAACTCTCGCTCGATCACCCATGCGTGGTGCGCCTGGCCACCCGCAGTGGCGGTCCCGACGGCGAAAATGCGGTAGGCATCCCCGAGCTACTGCGCAACTGCCTGCGCATGCGTCCGGACCGGGTGGTGGTCGGCGAGCTCTGCGGCGCCGAGACATGGGACCTGCTGCAGGCGATCAACCGCGGCCAGGACGGTTCGATGGCCACCCTGCAGGCCAGCTCCCCGCGCGACGCGCTGTACCGCATCGCCCGGCTGGCGGTGCTGGCGGGCGTCACCGGCAGCGAGGACAGCCTGCGCCGCCAGGTCGCCAGCGCCATCGATTTCATCGTGCACGTGGTGCGGCTGGACGATGGCCGCCGGGTACTGGCCTCGATCACCGAAATCACCGGGGTCGGCGACGGCGCGATCTGCACGCAGGAACTGTTCGGCCACCAGCGGAGGCTCGACGGCGATGGCAACGCATGCGACGGCTGGGTCGGCCTCGACGCCGCACCGCAGTCCTGCAAGCTGGTGGGGTTCGAACGGCACCCGCAGCCGGCGCCAGCGCCGGACAAATGAAAAGCGCCGGGCAATGCCCGGCGCCAGGGGTCTACCCCACGCACGCCAGCCGGATCAGGCGGCTGCGGCAACCTGCTCGCTCTGGCGCTGCACCAGCGCGTTGAAGCGCGCCAGCGAGCTCAGGTGGTGGTGGATCGAAGCCAGCCAGCCATTGCGGTGCCAGGCCACGATGATGTCGTCGGGAAGCTTTTCGAACTTCTCCACGTCGACCACCTGGAAACCGTTGACCGACATCTTCTCGCCACTGTTCAGGGTGACGTCGATGCTGCGCTCGACCAGCAGGTCCTGTGCCTTCAGCGCGGCGCTGAACTGGCGGGTCTGCTCGTGTTCGCGGGTGAAATCGGCGCAGAACTTCATCGCATTGTCGACCAGTTCGGTGGCCTTGCCGTCGACGAACAGCGGCTCGCCTTCGTCGCTCACGCCCTGGTTGACCTGTTCGGAATCAGCGTCCAGCGCCAGCAGGAAGTTGCCGTCTTCCTCGGACTGCATGAACACGAACGGGTAGCGACGCAGGTAGGCCGGCGCGTAGGTGTTGTCGGCCCACTTGCCGTCGGTCACGAACAGGTTGTTGCGGGCCAGGCCCACGGCCACAATCGGGGTCGCATCGTTGCCGGTGAACAGGATCGGGAAATGCTGCGCGGCCATGCCGAATTCACCGATCACCGCCGGGATGGCATTGGTTTCGGCGGCGAACGCCAGCGAACCCGGGCGCAGGCGCCAGTTGGCGTGCTTGTCCGATTGCAGCGGCAGCGGCTGGCGGTAGAACAGCGGACCGGAAGCCTGGGCCGGGGCGTCCGGCGGAGTAGTCGTTTCAGCAGTCATGGATTTGATCAGGTACGACGCGCCAGACAGCCCGGGCGCGAAAGCGGGCACCGCATTGATCGATCACTATAGCGTGGCTGTTTGACGATTGCCTGCCATGCCGAAAGCGACGACCCGCATGGTCAATCCGGGAATGACCGGGGATGATCGCGCTTTGCAGTAGATCTCCCCCATGCCGACCTGTTTCCCTGCCCACGGCCTGATCGGCCTGCTCCGCCCCGCCCTGCTGGGCACCGCCTGCGCCGCGCTGGCCGCCTGTGACGACGCCGCGCCGGTCGCGCAGCTGCCCGGCCTGACCCTGATGTCCGCCCAGGACGTCGACCCGGCCTCGATGCCCGGCGGCGAAGTCGCGCTGCGGCGGGTGCACTACCGCGACCGCCATGGCGAAGGGGTGCTGGTGCTGGAGCGCAGCGACAGCCTCGCCGACGACGCCGGCCGCGGCGGGACGCTGGACACCGCGATCCTGACCGCGCGGCTGTACATCCGCCCGGGTCCCAGCACAGCGTGGACGAAGCAATGGCAGCGGCAGATCCGGCAGCCCTGTGCCGGGCCCGTGCTGGAAGCCCGCTGGTTGCTGCAGCACGTTAGCGCCACCGATCTGGATGGGGACGGCCAGGCCGAGATCACCTTGGCCAGCCGGACCTTCTGCGGCGGCGAGAACGATCCCCATCAGCTGCATGTCAGCCTGATCGATGGCACCACCCGCTACGGCATCGCCGGCGAAACCCGGCTCGACGCCGCCGGCGGGGTCCATGCTGCCGGGCAGCGGCACCCGAGCCCGTCGCTGGCCACGGCACCGCCGGTGTTCGTGGAGTACCTGGACACTGTATGGACCACATTGCTCAACAGCGCCGCCCTGCACGCCCGCGAGGCGCACTGAGCGCACGGCATGCCGGGGTGGTATGGTCAGGCTTGGCCCCGCTGGAGCGACCCATGACCTTCCGTCCGCGCATTCTGGTTCCGCTGGTGGCGCTTGCCACCCTGGCCCTGTCCGCCTGCGCCGCCTCGCCGGGCCCGGAGATCACCGGCAGCGGCCAGTGCACGGCCGCACCGCTGGCCTGGGCCGTCGGCAAGCCTGCCGACGAAGCCACCATGCGCGCCCTGCTCAAGCAGAGCGGCGCCGGACTGATCAACCCGATCGGGCCCGAAACCATCACCAGCCGCGACCATCGCCCGGACCGCCTGCGCGTGTACATCGACAAGGACAACATCATCACGTCGGTCCAATGCGGGTAATGCCGGGCCCGGCCCGGCGCCACCGCATCACAGCGCCAGTGCATCCGCGTTGATGTCGGCCAGCCTGCGGGCGCCGATCAGGGTCATCGCTACGCGCATTTCCTTCGCCATCAGGTCCAGCAGGTTGCCGACCCCGGCCCCGCCCTGGGCGGCCAGCGCGTAGACGAACGCGCGCCCCAGCAGCACGCCGTCGGCACCCAGCGCCAACATCCGCACCACGTCCAGCCCGCTGCGGATGCCGGAGTCGGCCAGGATCTCCACCTCGCCCTTGACCGCGTCGGCAATCGCCGGCAGCGCCCGTGCGGTGGACAGCACCCCGTCCAGCTGGCGACCTCCGTGGTTGGACACCACGATGCCGTCGGCACCGAAGCGCACCGCATCACGCGCGTCCGCAGGGTCAAGGATGCCCTTGATCACCATCGGCCCGCTCCAGAACTCGCGGATCCACTCCAGGTCCTTCCACGAGATCGATGGATCGAAATTGCTGCCCAGCCAGCCGATGTAGTCGGCCAGGCCGGTGGGGCTGCCACGATAGGTGGAGATGTTGCCCAGGTCATGCGGGCGCCCGCGCAGGCCCACGTCCCACGCCCAGCGCGGATGGGTCGCCGCCTGCAGCAGGCGCCGCATCCCGGCGTGGGGGCCGCTCATGCCCGAATGCGCATCGCGGTAGCGCGCCCCCGGCACCGGCATGTCCACCGTGAACACCAGCGTGGTCACCCCGGCGGCCTTTGCCCGCTCCAGCGCATGGCGCATGAAGCCGCGATCCCTGAGCACGTACAGCTGGAACCACATCGGGCGGTCGACTGCCGGTGCCACCTCTTCGATCGGGCACACCGACACCGTGGACAGGGTGAAGGGAATGCCGCGACTGGCCGCCGCCCGCGCCGCCTGCACTTCACCGCGCCGCGCGTACATGCCAGTCAGGCCGACCGGGCCCAGCGCCACCGGCATCGCCATCCGCTCGCCGAGCAGCTCGGCCTCCAGGCTCAGCTCGGACATGTCGCGCAGCACGCGCTGGCGCAGCGCGATGTCGGCCAGGTCGGCGACGTTGCGCCGAAGCGTGTGTTCGGCGTAGGCGCCGCCGTCGATGTAGTGGAACAGGAAAGGCGGCAGCCGGCGTTGCGCGGCCGCGCGATAGTCGGTGGAAGCGGAAATGATCATGGTCCAACCATGGCGGAGACATGCGCCGTCCGCCCATTAGACCAAAGATTGAACGGTGCCCCTAGCAGCCGCAGGGCGTGGAGGGGCCCTTCAGTTCGACCCCGTTGCCGTCCGGGTCGCGCAGGTACAGCGATCGCCCGTCGCCTTCCGCGCCCAGGTTGCTGGACACCTCACCGTCCACGGCAACGCCGTGCATCTGCAGGTGTTCGCGCAGGTGGGACTCGTCGAACGGCTCGATGCGCAGGCACAGGTGTTCCAGGTTGCGGCCCTGGGTGCCGGCGGCGGGGCCGCCGCGACGGCCCAGCGAACCGTCCACCGCGATCAGGTCGATCATCGACGCACCGGCATGCAGGTGCACCATGCCCAGCGAAGGGCGTTCCCGGGCCACGCTGCAGCCGAGGACATCGCGGTAAAACGCGACCGACCGCTCCAGGTCCTGCACGCGCAGCACCAGGTGGTCGATCCGCTGCAGCTCGAAGGGACGTTCGCTGCTCATGTGGACTCCAGTTTCTTGGCCAGCCGACGGAACACTGTCAGTACGATCACGCACAGCACGCTCACCCCGATGGCGATCACGTACTCCCCGATGCCCACGGCGATGCCGATCGCTGCAGCCATGATCAGCGAACTGGCTGTGGTCAGGCCGCTGACTTCGTCGTCGCGGTTGCCGCGCAGGATGGTACCGGCGGCAACGAAGCCCACGCACGCCACCACCGCCTCGATCAAACGCACCGGGTCCACCTGCAGCAGGTCGCGGTAGCGTTCCTGCTGGAAGTGTTCGGCGATGCTGTCGCCCAGGCCCACGATCAACGCCGCGGCACCGGCGATCAGCATGTGCGTACGCAGGCCGGCCGCATGCTTGCCCAACTCGCGCTCGATGCCGAGCACGCCACCAAACAGCATCGCGGCGGCGATGCGCAGCAGAATCGACAGATCTTGTTCCAGTCCCATCACGCACTCCTCAAAGGTGAACAGAGCGTTGCGTGGGCGATGTGGGAGCGCCGTGAAAGTGCTTGTGAGCGCGGCGTGCACACCATCACTGGGCCAGGTAGCCGCCGTCGATGGCGTAATACGTGCCGGTGGCAAACGACGCATCGCTGCTGGCCAGCCAGGCCACCAGCGCGGCGACCTCCTCCGCCTTGCCCAGTCGGTTCAGCGCATGCTTGGCTTCCAGCGCCTTGCGCACCGCCGGGTCCATCTTGTCCAGCAGCGGCGTGGCGATGAAGCCCGGCCCGACTGCATTCACCCGGATGTTGTCGCCGGCATGTTCCCACGCCGCCGTCTGGGTGAGCCCGACCACGCCGTGCTTGGCGGCCACGTAGGCGGCCGAATTGGGGAAACCGACCTGGCCCAGGATCGAGGCCATGTTGATGATGCTGCCGCCCTTGCCGGCCTTGCGCAGCGCCTGGATCTGCGCCCGCTGGCACAGGAACACGCTGTTGAGGTTGACGTCGATGACGCGCTTCCAGCCATCGACCGGATAGTCCCCACTGCTCGCCGACGGGCCACCGATGCCGGCGTTGTTGACCGCGATATCCAGCCCACCCAGTTCCTGCACGGTGCGCTGCACGGCGGCTTCCACTGCCGCTTCATCGGTTACGTCCAACGCGATGCCGATGGCCTTGACGCCCTTGCCACGGATCGCCTCGACCGTCTTCTGTACCGCGTCGTCTTTGAGGTCCCAGACCGCCACGGCCGCACCGGAATCGGCCAGCAGTTCGGCCACGGCCAGGCCGATGCCCGACACGCCCCCGGTGACGATGGCGACCTTGCCCTTGAGTTGGTAATCGATCATTGCACTGCCTCTGCTTGGGTTCGCACCTACGCTACGCCTGGTCTGCGTTACGCAACGTGCACACAGCACCCCGCAACAATCCTTCCCATCGCTGCAACGCACCCCGGCCTATGCTGGGTGTCGTATCCCCTGCACGACCTCCCCTTCCCCAAGGCATCGCACATGACCCAGTCTCCTGACGGCACGCTGTTCACTCCCACCCGGCTCGGCGCCATCGATGTCGGCAACCGCATCGCGATGGCACCGCTCACCCGCAACCGCGCCATCGACGGACGCGTGCCCAATCCGCTCGCCGTCCAGTATTACGAGCAGCGCGCAAGCGCCGGCCTGATCATCGCCGAAGCGACCCAGATCAGCCCGCTCGGCCAGGGTTACCTGGATACGCCCGGGATCTACAGCCAGGAGCAGATCGATGCCTGGCGCAAGGTCACCGACGCCGTGCACGCCCGCGGCGGCCGCATCGTGCTGCAGCTCTGGCACGTCGGCCGCATCTCGCACACCAGCCTGCTGCCCGAGGGTGAAGTGCCGGTGGCGCCCAGCGCGCTGCGCGCCAACAGCAAGACCTTCACCGCCAAGGGCTTCGAAGATGTTTCCGGGCCGCGGGCGCTGCGCCTGGAAGAGATCCCGGCGCTGGTCCAGGACTACCGGCAGGCCGCACGCAATGCGATCACCGCCGGCTTCGATGGCGTGGAAGTGCATGCGGCCAACGGCTACCTGATCGACCAGTTCCTGCGCGATGGCAGCAACCTGCGCACCGACGACTACGGTGGCAGCATCGAGAACCGCACCCGCCTGCTCGACGAGGTGGTGCGTGCGATTGCGGCGGAGATCGGTGCCGATCGCACCGGCGTGCGCCTGTCGCCGGTAACCCCGGCCGGCGATGCGCACGACTCCAACCCGCAGCCGCTGTTCGAACGCGCGGTCGAGCGCCTCGATGCGATCGGTGGGCTGGCCTTCGTGCACGTGATCGAAGGCGCCACCGGCGGGCCGCGCGACAACATTCCGTTCGACTATGCGGCGCTGCGGGCGAAGTTCCGCGGCCCGTGGATCGCCAATAACGGCTACGACAAGGACAGTGCCGAGCAGGCGGTGGCGTCGGGCTACGCGGACATGATCGCGTTCGGCCGCGCCTTCATCGCCAACCCGGACCTGGTCGAACGCCTGCGCCTGGGCGTGGAATTGTCCGAGCTGGACCCGGACACCCTGTACGGCGGCGGCGCCAAGGGCTACATCGACTACCCCAGCGTGTCGGGCTGAGCCCTGACACGCCGTAGAGCCGGGCTCTGCCCGGCTCCGCCCATCAATACACCGGCAGCGAAATGAAACTGGCCTGCCCCGGTGCATGCCACACCTGCTGGGTCGCCTTCTGGTAATCACCCGGCTTGGCCAGGTAGATGTTGGGCACGAAGGTCTGCGGGTTGCGGTCGTACAGCGGGAACAGGCTGGACTGGACCTGCACCATCACACGGTGACCGGGCTGGAAGACGTGGTTGGCGGTGGGCAGGCCGAATCTGTAGTCGAGCACCTGGTTGGCGGTGATCGCCTTCGGTTCGCTGAAGCTTTCGCGGTAGCGGCCGCGGAAGATCGCCATCGACACCGCCAGTTCGTAGCCGCCCATTTCCGGGGTGGACGGTACTTGGTCGGGATATACGTCGATCAGCTTCACCACCCAGTCGCTGTCGCTGCCGCTGGTGGCCGCCTGCAGGTTGACCTGCGGCGCGCCACCGATCCGCAGCGGCGCGGTGAGCGGCTCGCTGATGAAGGTGAGCACGTCGGGGCGGCCATCGACGAAGCGCTGGTCCTTGACCAGCCAGCTGGTCCACATGTCGCGGTCGGCGAAGCGCACCGGACGCGGCGCGAACGGGACCGGCTTGGCGGGGTCGGATACGTAGGCTTCGTACGTGGCCTCCCCCGCCTGCGGCGCCTCGAACGAGAGCTTGCCGCCGGCGCGCAGGTACAGCGGCCGGGTCTGGGCAGCGGTTCGCGGCCACTGCTGCAGTCTGTCCCAGTGGTTTTCGCCGGTGTTGTAGATCAAGACCGGCGGGGTATCGGCCTTGGCCGCGCCATCGACGAGGTACTGGTCGAAGAACGGCTTGAGCACGTCACGACGGAACTGCAGTGCGGTATCGCCATCGAACTTCAGGGCGCCCAGGCTGCTGCCGTCGTAGTTGACCTGGCTGTGCCGCCACGGGCCCATGACCAGATAGTTGAGCGTATTGCCGGTGTCACGCGGCTCCATCGCGGCGTAGCTGTGCACCGCGCCCCACATGTCCTCCTGGTCCCACAGGCCCTGCAGCCACATGGTGGGCACCTTGAGCGGGGTGCTGGCCATGCGCTTGTCCAGCGCCTGTTCCTGCCAGAACGCGTCGTAGGCCGGGTGCTCGACCAGCTTGTGCCACCACGGCAGCTGTTCCAGGCCATTGGCCTTGGCATAGTCACCGGCCGAACCGGCACGCAGGAAGGTGGTGTAGTCGTCGTAGCCCTGGCTGGGAATGGCCGGGCCCTTGCCGCGCTTGGCCAGCTGGCCGGTGAAGTAGCCGAAGTTGACCTGGCGGAAGGCGCCGTAGTTGAGCCAGTCATCGCCCATCCAGCCATCGATCATCGGGCTCTGCGGGGCGGCCACCTTGAGTGCGGGGTGCGGGTTGGTCAGCGCCATGACCACGGTGAAGCCTTCGTACGAAGAGCCGAGCATGCCCACCTTGCCGTTGCTTTCGGGCACATGCTTGACCAGCCAGTCGATGGTGTCCCACGCATCGGTGGCATGGTCCACCTTGGTGGCGTTGAGCGGGCCGCGCAGCGGCCGGGTCATCACGTAATCGCCTTCTGAACCGTACTTGCCGCGGATATCCTGGAACACGCGGATATAGCCGGCATCGACGAACACTTCATCGCCCTGCGGAAGGATGTCGCGCATGTGCGGCGAATCCATGCGCTTGGCACGGTTGGCGGCATCGTACGGCGTGCGGGTCAGCAGCATGGGCGCGTTGCGTGCACCCTTGGGCACCACGATCACCGTATACAGCTTCGTCCCATCGCGCATGGGAACCATCACTTCGCGCTTGTCGTAGTCATACCCCGCAGTGGGGGTGACGAAGCCCTTGGCCGGAATATCCGGCGTCATCGGCGCGGTCTGCGCCGAAACGCTGGCAGCGACCATCAGGCTCAGCAACAGCACAGGCACGACACGAACACGCATGGCTCTCTCCGGGAAGGTGATGGCAGGCAACTCCCGCAGCCTAGCGCTGTTTCCTGCTACCCGATATGTGCCTTTGGTTGGCCGCCAACGGCCTTCTACAGCAAAGCCTTCAGAGCCAAAGCCCTGATCTGCGGACGTCCCTGGCTTGGGCCGGCGGGCATGGGGGTACGGGGGGCGCCGTGAATCCTTCCATGAAAGCGGCGGGTACCTATCGTTGGCGATCACCGCGATGCGCGGTAGGGTCGGTTCCCAAACGACCGCCGACATCGCCGCCCAGCGCGGTAACGCATGAACCCAACCGAAGAACGCCGTTGCCGTTGCCGTTGCCGTTGCGTTTGATTTCCTTTGACCACCTACCAATTGTCAAAGGGTCGGCGGGGGTGGGTTTGCGGGGGCATGAGCCGCATGGGTCGGGCGTATACGCCCGACGGGTTGGGCAGGAGCCCAACCCCGGTCTTGCCGCGTGCGCAGGACAGCGCACGCGCGCAAGCGGCGACTGAGCTTACATGGACGTACTTGCAGCGTCCCCCGCGGACCCGCCCCCGCCGGCCCAAACCAGAGAAACCCGCAGACAGGCGCTCTGGCTCTGGCTCTGGCTTTACTTCACCACACCACCGCTCAACACCATCGGCGAGGTCTGCAGCGGCTCGTTGGCCGCCCGCGAAAGCTGCAGTTCGTACCGACCTTCGGCGATCTTCCACTGCTTGTCGGCCGTATCGAAGCTGGCCATCGCCTTCGGTTCGGCCTCGATCCGGATCCGGCGCGACTCGCCCGGCTGCAGCATCACCTTCTGGAACCCGATCAGGCGGATCGGCGTGGCGCTGCCTTCCGGCAGCTTGAGGTACAGCTGCGCCACGTCCGCCCCGGCCACCTTGCCCGTGTTGCGCACGTCCACCGTCGCCACCAGGCGTTGGCCCATCGCCGTGTAGGTCAGGTTGTCGTACTGGAAGCTCGTGTACGACAGACCGTGGCCGAACGCGAACTGCGGGGTCAGCCCCTTGGCCGCGAACCACTTGTAGCCCACGTTCGCGCCTTCGATGTTGTAATCGATGGTGTCATCCGGCTTCTGCTTCGGATTGAAGCCCAGCCCGTTCACGTGCGGGCGCGGCAACTGCGACACGTCCACCGGCCAGGTCACCGGCAGGCGACCGGACGGATTGACCTTGCCGGTCAGCAGCGCCGCGATCGCCTCACCGCCGCGGATGCCCGGGTACCACGCCTGCAGGATCGCCGGCACCTGCTGCAGCCACGGCAGCTCCACCGGCCCGTTGGTTTCCAGCACCACCACCGTCTTCGGATTGGCCTTGGCCACCCCCGCGATCAACGCATCCTGGTTGTCCGGCAGCTGCATGTGCGGCAGATCCACCGACTCGGCCGACCACTGCGTCGCGAACACGATCGCCACGTCCGCCGCCGCCGCAGCGCGCGCCGCCGCCGCCACGTCGCGCCCGTCCACGTACTCGATGTTCGCATCCGGGCGCTCCGCACGCAGCGCCTGCAACGGCGACGACGGATGGAAGATCACCGGGCCCGGCCACGTCGTCGGCAGCACGCCCGGCACCGCATTGGTGCCCCGCGCAGTGAACCCCACGTGCGACGAACCACCGCCACCGATCACGCCCTTGTCCGCGTGCCCGCCGATGATCACGATGCGCTGCACGTCCCTGCCCAGCGGCAGCAGAGCGCTTTCATTGCGCAGCAGCACGCTGCCCTCTTCCACCGTGCGCTGCGCAGCGTCGAAACCGGCCGCGACGTCGATCGGCACGTGCTGTGGCGGCAGGTCGAAGTTGCCATGCGCGAACATCGTGCGCAGGATCCGCGCCACCATGTCGTCCAGGCGCGCCTGCGGCACCACCCCGCCGGCCACCGCCAGGCGCAGCGGCTGGTCGAAGTACACCGCCTTGTCGAACACCTCACCGGCCGACTGCTGGTCCAGGCCAGCCAGCGCCGCCTTCGAACCGCTGTGCACGCCGCCCCAGTCCGACATCACGAAACCCGGGAACTTCCACTCCTGCTTGAGCACCTGGTTCATCAGGTAATCGTGTTCGCAGCCGTAGGTGCCATTGATCCTGTTGTACGAACACATCACCGACCCCGGCTTGCCTTCGTCCAGCGCAATCTCGAACGCCAGCAGGTCCGACTCGCGCATCGCCTGCTCGCCGATCTCGGCACTGTGGAAGTTGCGCGAGGTTTCCATGTCGTTGAGCGCGAAATGCTTCATGGTCGAAATCACGTGCTGGCTCTGCACGCCCCGGATCGACTCACCGACCAGGCGCCCGGCCAGCAGCGGGTCTTCACCGGCATACTCGAAATTGCGGCCGTTGCGCGGATCGCGCTGCAGGTTGACGCTGCCCGCCAGCAGGATGTTGAAGCGCTGCTGCCAGGCCTCGCGGCCCATCGTGGCGCCGCCGGTGAACGCGATCTGCGGGTTCCAGGTCGACGCCGTGGACGGCCCCGACGGCATCGCCGTGGCGATATCGCCCTTGCGGATCCCGCCCGGGTTGGTCACGCCCACGCCGGCATCGGCCGACTGCTGGGCCGGAATGCCCAGCCGCGGCACGCCCGGCACGAAGCCGGCCGAGCCCACCGCGCCTTCCGGCAACGGCCCGCCGTCCTTGCCCAGCCCGAAATAGCTGTGCAGCATCTGGAATTTCTCATCCACCGTCATGCGCGCCACCAGCAGCTTCGCGCGGGCATCGGCACCCAGCCCGGTGTCCATCCACGGCGTATCGCCCCCGACCGGTGCGGTGTACCCCAGCGTCACCCGCTGGCCGGTAATGCTCAGCGTGTCATCCAGGCGCAGCTTGACCGGCGTCGACGCCGCCGCCTCGAAGCCAACGCTGTAGCCATCGCTCTTGCCGATCGCAGCGAATCCGGCGCCGGTCGCGGTCTGCGCATCGCTGCCCAGCAGCACCGCCGGCGCACCCAGGCGCGAGCCGTCCACCAGCGCCTTGACCGGCGCCGCATCGGCCGCGCCACGGGCACGGGTATACAGCGCCACCACGTGGCGGCCATCGTTGAGCCGCAGGTAGTTCAGGCCCGGCGCCTCCACGCCCGATTCGGCTTCCACCGGCAGCCGCGACAACACCACGCTGCCGCGCTGTTCAGCAGCAGCCGGATCGGCGCTGACGAAACGGTAGGTGTAGCCCAGCTGGTCGGCCAACGCCGCCAGCGGATCCGGCGCCAGCGCGGTGTCCATCGTGTCGGCCGCACGGACCACGTTGTCGATGGTCAGCACGTCCACGTCCAGCGCCTGCAGCTGCGCGGCCACCGCAGAGGCATCCAGGTGCGCAGGCGCCTGTTCCAGGCGCAGCACGGTGAAGGCCTCGGCAGCGACGGCCGGCGCCGCCGAAGCAACGGCGGCAAGCGACACGGCAATGGCGGCCGTCAGGGCCAGCGGCTTTGTAATCGTTTTCATAAGCGGGCGAAACACCTTTTGCTGACGCAGAAAATCCAGGGAGTCTTGCCGCAGAAGGGTGCAGCGCCGTAGTGGCAGACACCGGGCCCACTGGCCCGGTCTCGGGAACTACACGGGTACGCCGGCCACGATCAGGCCCCTCCGCCTGTCGCTACAGCCACCGCATCCGCTGGATGCCGTCTCCGGCACCCATCCGGTCAAGGGTCGTCCACCGCGTTCATCCGTGTCAACAGCCGGTTCATTTCAAGGTGACCAGGGCCCCGTGTAGAGCCGGGCTCTGCCCGGCTGCTCTCCAAGGGAAAATTCATTAGCAATTTTGCTAATTGGCGCTAGCATGTCGGTCTCACCCCTTGACACGCTCTCCGCCCATCCTCGCCTTCATGTTCAGGTTCATCGCCCATCCCTGCCTGCTTTCGCCCTCCCGGGAGGTGCCCTGATGGGCGCGGTTCGGGCACTGGAACAGCTGCTGGAAAGCCGCCAGGTCTGGCGCGGGCAGCCGCGCGGTGCGGTTGCAGAGACCCCGGCCCACCCCACCGGGCACCCGGCGCTGGACGCCCGCCTGCCCGGCGGCGGCTGGCCGCCGTCGGCGTTGTCCGAAGTGCTGCTGTCCGCGCCCGGCCAGGGCGAACTGGCGCTGGTCTGGCCAACCCTGGCCCGGCTCAGCCAGCAACAGCAGACCGTGGTGCTGGTGGCGCCGCCGCACCTGCCGCACGCGCCCGGCTGGGCCGGTGCCGGGCTGGCCCTGGGCCAGCTGCAGGTGGTGCATGCCAGTCCGCGCGAGGCCTTGTGGGCGGCTGAACAATGCCTGCGCTCGGCCGCGTGTGCGGCGGTACTGTGCTGGCCCGGGCATGCCGACGACCGCACCCTGCGCCGGTTGCAGGTCGCGGCCGAAACCGGGCAGTGCCTGGGTTTTGCCTTCCGCGACAGCCGGCTGGCGCGCAACCCCTCCCCGGCCCCGTTGCGGCTGCAGCTGGAGGCCGGCCAGGTACGGGTCCTCAAGTGCCGTGGCGGCCAGGCACCGGCGCAGCCGCTGCCGCTGGCCGTGGCCCATTGAGGCGCCGCCATGCAGTGGGCCTGCCTGTTGCTGCCTCAACTGGCGCTGGACGCCGCCCTGCGCCAGCAGCCCGATCCGCGCGCGCCGCTGGTGCTGGTGACCGGCCCGGCGCAGCGCCGGGTACTGCATGCGGTCAGCCCCGCGGCGCGCCAGCTCGGCCTGCGCCGCGGCATGCTGCTGTCGGCCGCGCAGGTGCTCACCCGCGACATGCTCACGGTGGAGTACGACCCACGCGGCGAGCAGGACACCCGGCAGCTGCTGGCCAGCTGGCTGTACGGCATCAGCTCGCAGGTGAGCCTGGCCTTCCCGCATGCGCTGGCGCTGGAGATCGGCGCCAGCCGCGCCCTGTTCGGCGACTGGCCGGCGATTGAACAACGCCTGCGCGAGGGCCTGGAGGAGCTGGGTTTCCGCCACCGCCTGGTGGCCGCGCCGAACCCGCATGCCGCCTGGGTACTGACCAGCGTGCACGCGCGGCTGGGGGTGGACGCCGGCACGCTGGAACCGGCACTGGCGCAGCTTCCGATCGAACGCAGCGGCCTGCCCGCTGACGCGGTCACGGTACTGGCGCGCTCCGGCCTGCGCACCCTGGGCGCCGCCTTCGCCCTGCCCCGCGACAGCCTGGCGCGGCGGTTCCCGGCCCAGGTGCTGGCCCACCTGGATGCGCTGCGCGGTATCGGCGCGCTGGCACCGCTGCAGTACTTCCGGCCGCCGGACCGGTTCGATGCGCGGATCGAGTTCGACTATGAGATCGACTCCACCCAGGCCCTGCTGTTCCCGCTGCGCCGCCTTACCGCCGACCTCGCCGCCTTCCTGTGTTCGCGTGATGGCGGCGCGCAGCAGTTCGACCTGTGGTTCGAACACGAACGGCACCCGGATACGCGGCTGAGCATCGGCCTGCTCGCGCCCGAACGCGACGCGGCCATGCTGTTCGAACTGGCGCGCAACCGCGTCGACCACCTGCGCCTGCCCGCCGGCAGCCGCGGCCTGCGCCTGCAGGCCGAACACCTGCCCCCGTTCGTCCCCGCCGCGCGCGACCTGTTCGACCCGCGCCCGCAGCAGGCCATGCCCTGGGAACAGCTGCGCGAACGCCTGCGCGCGCGGCTGGGCGACGACGCCGTGCAGGGCGTGGCACTGCGCGCCGAACACCGCCCCGAACGCGCCACCGGCACCACCGCCCAGGCCGCCAAGGGGCCGCCGCCGGTATTGCCCCTGCGCCCCGGCTGGCTGCTGGCCACCCCGCAGCCCCTGTACGACCCGGACCTGCGCATCCTGTCCGGACCGGAACGGATCGAATCGGGCTGGTGGGACGAAGACGATGTGCGCCGCGACTATTACGTGGTGGAAACCGCGCTGGGCCAGCGTGGCTGGGCCTATACCGCCGCCGGCGCGCGGCATGGACCGTTCATGCTGCACGGCTGGTTCGCATGACCAGCGCCCTGCCCGACTACGCCGAACTGCATTGCCTGTCGGCCTTCAGTTTCCAGCGCGGCGCCTCGATCGCCGACGAACTGTTCGCGCGGGCGAAAGAACAGGGCTACCGCGCCCTGGCGATCACCGATGAATGTTCACTGGCCGGCATCGTGCGCGCCTGGCAGGCGGCGAAGAAGCACCAGCTGGCACTGATCATCGGCGCCGAATTCCAGATCGAAAACGGCCCCAAGGTCGTGCTGCTGTGCACCGACCTGGCCGCCTATGCCGGGCTGTGCCAGCTGATCACCACCTGCCGCCGGCGCGCCGCCAAGGGCCAGTACCGCTGCCTGCGTGGAGACTTCGATGCCCTGCCCGAGGGACTGCTGTGCCTGTGGGCCGACCGCGCGCCCGCCGCCACCGATGCCGCCTGGCTGCAGGCGCGGTTTCCGCACCGGCTGTGGCTGGCGCTGGAGCTGCACCGCGAAGCGGACGATGTGCAGCGGCTGGAAGCCGCGCTGGAATTCGGTTACGAACACGACGTGCCGGTGGTCGCCAGCGGCGACGTGCACATGCACGTGCGCCGCCGCCGTGCGTTGCAGGACACGCTTACCGCGATCCGCCGGCACTGCACCATCGCCGACGCCGGCTGGCATCTGTTCCCCAATGGCGAACGCCACCTGCGCACCCGCCAGGTGCTGGCCGCGCTGTACCCGCCGGAGCTGCTGGAGGAAACCCTGCGCGTGGCCGAACGCTGCCGGTTCGACCTGGCGCAGCTGCAGTACACCTACCCGCGCGAACTGGTGCCCGACGGCCATGACCCGGCCAGCTGGCTGCGCGCGCTGGTGGAAGAAGGCATGCGCTGGCGCTGGCCCGGGGGTGCCACCGACTCGCAGCGCCGGCAGATCGAGCACGAACTGCGCCTGATCCACCTCAAGCAGTACGAGTCGTACTTCCTCACCGTGCACGACATCGTGCGCTTCGCCCGCAGCCAGCAGATCCTGTGCCAAGGGCGGGGCTCGGCGGCCAATTCGTCGGTGTGCTTCGTGCTGGGGGTGACCGAAATCGACCCCAGCCACATGGAACTGCTGTTCGAGCGTTTCATTTCCGAAGAGCGCGACGAACCGCCGGACATCGACATCGATTTCGAACACGAACGGCGCGAGGAAGTGCTGCAGTACGTATTCAACCGCTACGGCCGCGAACGCGCCGCGCTCACCGCCGTGGCGATCAGCTACCGCGGCCGCAGCGCGGTGCGCGACGTCGCCCGCGTGCTGGGCCTGCCGCCGGACCAGGTCAACGAACTGGCCGCCTGCCTGGACCGCTGGAGCAGCCACGAACCGCTGCCCGATGCGCTGCGCGAACGCGGTTTCGACCCGGACACCCCGCTGATGCGGCGGGTGGTGGCGCTGACCGCCGAACTGGTGGATTTCCCGCGCCACCTGTCCCAGCACCCCGGCGGCTTCGTGATTTCCGAACATCCACTGTCGACAATGGTGCCAGTGGAGAACGCGGCCATGGCCGAGCGCACCGTGATCCAGTGGGACAAGGACGACCTGGATGCCACCGGGCTGATGAAGGTGGACTGCCTGGCCCTGGGCATGCTCACCGCCGTGCGCAAATGCCTGGCGATGCTGTACGAGCAGGGGGTGCGCGGCGCCGACGGGCAGCCGTTGAGCATGGCCCGCCTGCCCGCCGGCGATGGCCCCACCTACGACATGATCTGCCGCGCCGACACGCTGGGCGTGTTCCAGATCGAATCGCGCGCGCAGATGGCCATGCTGCCGCGCATGCAGCCACGCTGCTTCTACGACCTGGTGATCGAAGTGGCGATCGTGCGTCCCGGGCCGATCCAGGGCGACATGGTCCACCCCTACCTCAACCGCCGCAAACGCCTCAAGGACGAAGGCATCGAAGAGATCGACTACCCGCCGGAACTGGAGAAGGTGTTCAAACGCACCCTGGGCGTGCCGCTGTTCCAGGAACAGGTGATGCAGCTGGCCGTTGCCGCGGCCGGCTTCAGCCCCGGCGAAGCCGACGCCCTGCGGCGTTCGATGGCCGCCTGGAAGCGCCACGGTGGCCTGGAACCGCATCGCGACAAACTGCTCGCCGGCATGGCCGCGCGTGGCTACAGCCGCGACTACGGCGAGCGCCTGTTCGAGCAGATCAAGGGCTTCGGCAGCTATGGCTTCCCGGAAAGCCACGCCGCCAGCTTCGCGCTGATCACCTATGTGAGCTGCTGGCTGAAGTGCCACCACCCGTCCGCGTTCGCCGCCAGCCTGGTCAACAGCCAGCCGCTGGGCTTCTACACCCCGGACCAGATCCTGCAGGATGCGCGTCGCCACGGGGTGCCGGTGCTGCCGGTGGACGTGCGCCACAGCGCGTGGAACTGCACCCTGGTGCCGGCCACGCAGGCGGGCGCCCTGCCCGGCATCCGGCTGGGCCTGCGCATGGTCGATGGCTTCAGCGAAGACGTGGCCGACGCGCTGGTGCAGGCCCGCACCCGGCATGCCTTCGACAGCGTGGCCGACCTCAGCCAGCGTGCACGCCTGGACCGCCGCCACCAGGGCCTGCTGGCAGACGCCGGTGCGCTCAAGGGCCTGAGCGGGCATCGCCATCGCGCGCGCTGGGATGTGTCCGGCGTGGAAAAACCGCTGCCGCTGTTCGAGGCGGTGCGTGCCACGGCCGAAGCGGACGTGGCGTTGCCCGCACCCAGCGCCTTCGAGGACATGCAGGCGGACTACAACAGCACCGGCACCACCCTGGGCCAGCACATGGTGTCGTTCATCCGCGCCGACCTGCAGGCGCGGCGCTGCCAGCGCTCCGACCAGCTGGCGCAGTTGCCGCATGGGCGCAGCGTGCGTTTTGCCGGGCTGGTGCGCATGCGCCAGCGCCCGCAGACCGCCAGCGGGGTCACCTTCCTGACCCTGGAAGACGAGTGCGGCATGGTCAACGCGGTGGTCTGGCGCAGGACCGCCGACCGCCAGCACCGCGTGCTGGTGGAAGCCCGGCTGATGCAGATCGATGGCCGGCTGGAGCGCGTCGACGGCGTGCAGCACCTGATCGTGCAGCGCATGCACAACCTGGACACGCTGATCGACGGCGTGCGCACCCACAGCCGCGACTTCCATTGAGGCGCTGCCGTCCCGTGCTGCGGTTGCCGGGCAGAGCCCGGCAGCGGTGCGGCGCCCTCTGTTGGTAGAGCGGGGCTCTGCCCCGCTGCTTTGTGACCGGATTCACGACGAGCACAGATACAGATTTCCCTGACTGGTGTCGCAAACACCCCTTCGGCTATCGTCGCAGCCATCCAAGGATCCGGAACCGGCCATGTCGCGCGCACTTACCCTCACCACCCTGGCCGTGTCCAGCCTGGCCCTGCTGGTCTCCGGCTACACCGCCGTGCGGCTGCATCAGAGCCAGTCCGACCAGCGCGTCATCACCGCGCGCGGCCTGGTCATCCAGGACAGCAGCGGCCAGGCGCGGGTGATAGTGGGTGCGCCACTGCCCGACCCGCTCAGCAAGGGCGTGCCGCAGGGCCCGCGTGCGTCGCCGTTGTCCGGCCTGGTCCTGCTGGGCGCCGACGGTTCCCAGCGCGGCAGCTACGGCACCGCCGACGTGGGCGACGAAGCCTCGCTCACCCTGGACGACGCCAAGGGCACCACCGAGGTGTTCAAGATCACCGCCAACCCCGACCGCGGCGCCACCCTGGTGATCAAGCACCAGAACAGCACCGGCGCCATGCTGACCTCATGGCAGGGCAAGCCGGAGCTGATTTTCCTCAACGACAACGGGCAGTCGCATTACATCCGCCCGGGAACCGCTGCCGCGCCCTGATGCTGCCGCCCGACCAACGGTCGGGCGCTACCCGCCCTTGAACCCCAACGGTCGGGCGCCACCCGCCCTTGAACCCCGCCGGGCGGCGGCCCCGCATCCCGGACAATGACCTCAGCGGTAGCGCCCGACCGTTGGTCGGGCGGCGGCGCAACGCGCCGGGCAGTTATGCGCCATGCGAAAATGGGCCTTCGCCTGTTGCTGGTTTCCGCCCATGTCCATCGCCGCTCCCGCCTGGCCCCAGGCCAGCACCGTCGAAGATTTCCGCCACAACCTGGCCGCGGTGCATGCGCGCATCGCCGCCGCATGCGCGCGCGCCGGACGCGATCCGGGCAGCGTGCGCCTGCTGCCGGTCAGCAAAACCGTCGACGAAGCGCGACTACGCCTGGCCGTGGCCGCCGGCTGCGACACCCTGGGCGAAAACAAGGTGCAGGAAGCCAAGCGCAAGGCCGACGCGATGGCCGACCTCGGCATCCGCTGGTCGGTGATCGGCCACCTGCAGACCAACAAAGCCCGCGATGTAGCGCGCTTCGCCAGCGAGTTCCAGGCGCTGGACAGCCTGCGCGTCGCCCAGGCACTCGACCAGCGGCTGGCGCAGGAAGGCCGCACGCTCGAAGTGTTCGTGCAGGTCAATACCTCCGGCGAAGCCAGCAAGTACGGGCTGGACCCGATCGCGGTGCCCGACTTCGTCCAGCAGCTGCCCGCGTTCACCCAGCTGCGCGTGCGCGGCCTGATGACGCTGGCGCTGTTTTCCGCCGACCCCGAACAGGTCCGCCCCTGCTTCGTGCGCCTGCGCGAACTGCGCGACCGCCTGCGCCCGACGCTGCCGGCCGGGATCGCGCTCGATGAACTGTCGATGGGCATGTCCGGGGATTTCGAGATCGCCATCGAAGAAGGCGCCACCGTGGTGCGGGTGGGCCAGGCGATTTTTGGCGCGCGGAGTACGCCTGACAGCCAGTATTGGCCGGGGGGCGCTGGCTGATCGGGCACCGCGCAGCCACGCAGGGCGTGGCTCTACGAAAGGGTGGCCATGTGGGTGGCGTGTTCGCGTGCCTGCGCGTGCAACCACTCACGGAACGCCAGGAAGCCGCGGTGCGTGGACGAGCGCGACGGGTACACCAGCCAATGCGACCAGCGCGTCTTCAACCGATGCGGCGACAAGGCGATCAACTGCCCTGAATCCAGCAGCAGCCGCGCCCGCGTCACCCGTCCCAGCGCCACCCCGAAGCCATCCAGCGCCGCGCGATGGTGCGACTCGGAATCGTTGAACATCGCCACGTAACGCGACGGCGCAGCGTCGCCCACCAGCGCCAGCCAACGGTTCCATTCGCCATCCGGATCGCCCAGCAGCGGCCACTGCGACAACGGGCATGCATCCACCCCGCCCATCCGCTCCACCAGCGCCGGGCTGGCCATCGGCACCAGCCACTCGTCGAACAGCGGTTCGGCATGCAGGCCTGGCCACTGCCCCGCCCCCACCCGCAGCGCCGCGTCGAACTGCAATTGCCGCTCGAAATCGATCAGGCGCTCGCTGGATTCCAGGTTGAATTCAATCTCCGGGTGCGCGGCCATGAACGAGCCCAGCTTGGGTACCAGCCAGTTCGACGCCATCGACGGCAATGCGCTGACCGACAGCACCCGGTCGTGGCGCGCCGCGAACGGCTGCAACGCCTGCGCGATCGCATCCAGGTGTGGGCCCACCTGTTCCAGCAGGCGCTGGCCCTCCGGCGTCGGCTTGACCCCGCGCGGCTGCCGCTGCAGCAGCGCATAGCCCAACCGCTCCTCGAGCTGGCGCATCTGGTGGCTGAGCGCGCTGACCGTGAGATTCAATGCGTCGGCCGCGCGGGTCAGGTTTCCCAGGCGCGCTGCGGTGACGAAATTCTGCAGGGGCTGAAGCGGCATCCGGGACATGGCGACTTGAATCCAGCTCAAGGAAAGCTTGCGAAATGCTCGCTTTTACGCCCTGCATCCTGCGCCTATCGTCAATTCCTCTCAAGTGGAGGACGCACATGAACATCTACAGCGGCTTGTTGTTCCTGCACGGGCATATCGCCGACGCAGGGCTGGCCCGGCAGTTGGTCGACGCCGGGGATGCAGAGGACGCGGCCCGCACCACCGGCCCGCGCGAACGCGGGCAGGCGGCCGAGGATGACCGGCCCGGCGCGGCTGGGATCTGCCACGCAGGGCGTGGCACTACGTCAGGGTTGCGGGGGTGATGCGGGGAGGATCCGCGGGCGGCCGTCGTACCACTCGCGGGCGCCTTTGAGGTGCCAGCTGCGCTGTTCGCCGTCCAGCTCGATGCCGGCACCGAACACGCCCCAGCGCACGTACAGGTCGCCGCGCTTCCCGGCCTTGGCCATGTCCAGCCGCGCACGCAGCGACAGCCGGTCGTTCTCGGCCTTCAGATCGTCCAGCGCCAGGTGATCGCGGCGCCAGCGCAGTTGCCCGGTCGCCTGCACCTCGCCCGAATCGAGCAGTCCCAGCACCCAGCGCGGGTAGTCGCTGCGCTGGGCGAACACCCCCAGCACCGGGCCCGCGTCGCGCAGGCGCAGGTCGGCCTGGGCGGTGACTTCGTACGGCGCGGCGGCATCGATATGCCCACTGCGCAGCGCCACTTCACCCCACCAGTTCGCATCGCCCGCGCCATCGACCTGGATATTGCGCAGGGTCACGGTACTTCCACCGAGGTCGAACTGGCGGTTGTCCAGGTCGGCCCGCTGCAGCCGCGCCTGTACCTGCGCATCGCCGCTCAGCGCCATGCCGGCCACCTGCATGCGGGCGCCTCGGCCACGCAGGTCGGCGCGGCCCTGCCCAACCCGGCCGGAGGTATCGAGTTCGACATCGCCGCTGAGCAGGCCGGTGCCGCCCAGCAGGCGCACGTTGTTGCCGCCCACATAGCGGTTGTAGGCGGTCAGGTCCGGCACGCGCGCATCGCGGAAGCGCAGACGCGCGCGCATGCCATCGCGCAGCTGCTGCAGGCGCGCGTCGCCGCGCAGGGTCAGCGCCATCGCCTTGCCATCGAACAGCACGGTCTTCGGCGCATCGACCGGCGCGGCGCGGAACTGCGGAATGGCCACCTGCAGTTCGGCCTGCGGTGGCGCGTCCTCCACGATGCGGCCCACTGCACTGGCCTCGCCCTGCATGCGCACCCCGGCCACCTCGGACACCGCCACCACCTTCGGCACGTCCACGCGACTGCCGGGTGCCAGCGCGCCGTCCACGATCTTCAGATCGCCCTGGAGCAGGCCACCGCCATCCAGCCGGAACCACGGCTTGCGCACGAACAGGTCGGCGATCCAGTTCAACGAATCGAAGCGCCACGCACCCTTCACCTGCCCGGACAGGCGTGGCAGCAGTTCCGCCGGCGCCTCGAACGGAATCCGTCGCCCGCTCACGCGCAGGTCGGCATCCAGCTCGCTGCCGGTGTCCGGATCACGCGGCAGCCGCGCCTGTATGCGGATGTCCTGGGCCACGTCCAGCTGCAGCGACAGCAGCCCCCGGTCCGGCGCATGCACGCCGGCGTGCACCGGTACCCGCCACACCAGCCGGCTGCCGGGCTGCAGCAGGCCCCGGTCCATGGTCAGCGTCGCGTTGAGCCGTGCTTCGGCCGGCATGCTGCCCACCTTGACGTGCGGGCCGGAGGTGTCGATGTTGATCGCCTGGCTGCGTCCGTCCATCTGCAGTTCGGCGAAGGTGATGCCCAGCTTGCGCAGGCCGGGCGCCTCATCGCGGTAATGCCGCGGGTAGTGGAAGCGCGACGCGATATGCGCCTCATCCAGCAGCGTCATCCCGTCATAGCTGATCGTGGCCTGCTCGAAGCCGGCGGTGGAATCGAAAAGTTCCGACGGACCGCCCTTGGTCTGCTTCTGGAAGCCCACGGTGCCGTGGCCCTGGCCGACGATCAGCAGCTTGCCGAAGCGCCCGCTGCGGATGCTGTCGCTGTGGATCGCATCCAGCCGGATGTTCCAGCCACGATCGCCGCGCGGTGGCGGCGGAATCGCCTTTTCCACGCGCTCGATCTCCGATTCGACCCCGGTCGCGTCGATGCTCGGGATGCGCACCTCGCGCTTGAACAGGTGCACCAGCGAAATCCACGCACTGGCCCGGTCCGCGCGGAAAATGTAGACGGTGTGGTTGGCCTGGCCACGGATGCGGATGTTCCAGACGAACGCATGCCCGGGCATCAGGGTCAATGACGGCCCGGTCTCCAAGGTGAACTTTTCAGGCTTGCGATTGGTGACCGCATCGAACAGCGGCGTGTTGAGGAACACATTGCCCGCCAGCAGGTACAACGCGTACAGGGCCAGCAGCGAGAACAACGCCACGCGCCATGGCCGCGGCCAGCGCCGGACGCGCTCGGGAATCAAGGGCATGGAAATCTGCGAGGTAACGGAATGACACCGCCACTATCGACAACCGCGCGCCGGAGCCGCGTGAAGACGCACTCCCGCCACGCTCAACCGACGCGTCGTTCCGGGTCCCACGCCATCGGCTGCCACAGCTCCAGCTTGTTGCCATCGGGATCGAGGATCCAGGCGAACGAACCGTTCTCGTGCGTTTCCGGCCCGCTGACAATGGTCACATCGGCCTCACGCAGGTTTGCCAGCAACCCGTCCAGATCATCCACACGGTAATTGATCATGAAGGGCGCATCGCTTGGACTGAACCAGTTACTGTCCGTGTCGGCCAAGGCCCACACCGTCAGGCCGCCGTCGTTGGCCTTGTCGTCCGGCCAGCGCAGCACCGCGCCGCCGAAGTCCTCCAGCGCCATGCCCAGGTGCTGCCGATACCACTCGGCCAGCGCGGCACGGTCGCCACGGCTCTTGAAGAACACGCCACCGATTCCGGTCACCCTTGCCATCGCCGTCTCCCGAGGTCCGTGCTGATCCTATGCCCTCGGTGGCGCAAAAGAAATCGGCAGGCCGCTGCGCTGGCCTGCCGTGGTCACCTCACCCGGGCAGCTTGGCAACGACCTTGAATTCCACATCGAAGCCGCTGAGCCAGGTCACGCCCACCGCGGTCAGCGCCGGATGCGGTGCCTCGCCCCAGTATTCCAGCGCCACCGGCCACACCTGCTCCAGGATCCGGTCCGGGTCGATCATGAAAACGGTCACGTCGACCACGTCATCGAACGTGCAGCCGGCTTCGGCGAGCACCGCGTTGAGGTTCTCGAACAGCCTGCGCACCTGCGGCTCCAGGCCTGGCTCCGGCGATCCGTCCTCGCGGCTGCCGACCTGGCCGGACACGAACAGCAGGCCATTGGCGCGCACCGCCGGCGAGTACCGGTACTTCGCATACAGGTCCTGCCGGCCCGGGGGGAACACGACGTCACGGGTTGCCATAGTTGTCTCCTTGGGGCCGAGGGCCCTTTGTGGGTAGACCACCAAGGTAGGCGCTGCCCGATCGCGGATAAACAACCCACCTTGACCATCACTGTTTGTAGAATCCAAACAATCCCGCTTCCGGAACTCCCCATGGACCGCTTCGATGCCATGCAGGCCTTCGCCCGTGTCGTGGAAACCGGCAGCTTCACCAAGGCCGCGCACACCCTGCACATGAGCCGCACCACCGTGACCCAGCTGGTACAGCAGCTGGAGGCGCGGCTGCGCGTGCGCCTGCTCAACCGGACCACCCGGCAGGTCAACGTCACCGCCGATGGCGCCGCCTACTACGAGCACGTCGCACGGCTGCTGGCCAGCCTGGACGATGCCGAGACCAGCCTGTCCAGTTTCGCCGCCAATCCGCGTGGCCGCCTGCGCGTGGATGTGCCTGCGCCACTGGCGCGCTTCCTGCTGGTCCCCGCCCTTCCCGGGTTCCATGCCCGCTACCCCGACATCCAGCTCGACCTCGGGGTCAGCGACCGCAACGTCGACCTGATCGATGAGAACGTGGACTGCGTGATCCGCGGCGGCGAACTTACGGACCCCTCGCTGGTGGCGCGGCGCATCGGCGACCTGCAGGCCGGGCTCTACGCCGCGCCCGCCTACCTCGATGGGGTGGGCATGCCGGATCATCCGCAGGCGCTGGAAGCTGAGCCGCATCGCATCGTCGGCTACCGGGGCTCACGCAGGGCCGGCGTCATGCCTTACACCCTGCAGCGCGGCGACGACACAACCACCGTGCACGGCCGGTACGTACTGGCGGTGGACGACGGCAACGCCTACCTTGCCGCCGGCGTTGCCGGCCTGGGCGTGCTCTGGCTGCCGGAGTATGTGGCCGCCGCGCATGCCGAACGCGGCGAACTGGTGCGCGTCCTCACCGACTGGACGGTGGACCCGATGCCACTCCACATCGCCTTCCGCCCCAACCGCCACGTCAGCGCCAAGCTGCGTGTGTTTGTCGACTGGGTCGCGGCGCTGATGGCCGTGCACGTGCCTGTAACCACGCGCCCTTGATCGCCATAGGGGGAGGCAGCCGATTATCTCCGCACATGACAGGTATTAACTCCGGCCGCAAGTGCAGCAGGTTTTCCGACCACCCACTGGCGTGGTCGATTCTGCTCGGTTAATCTCGCCCGGTCCCGGAACTTTCCGGAACGGATCCTGGGGGAGGATCGACCCGTCGCGGGGGCGGCAGGTTCTGCATGGCCATGCGTGGCGGACTCTCCCGGGCCAACATTATCCAGGGGGATATCTGATGAAGCGTTTGGCTTTCCGTCGTTGGTGCATGGGTATTGTCGTCGCTGCCGCGCTGAGTGGCTGCGCCAGCCTGCCACCACAGCAGTCCTATAACCGCGATGCCACCCCGCCGATCAAGACCATCGTGGTCCTGCCGGCCCAGCCCTATCAGGTCGACGTGCTGATGATGAACCACCCCGGCGCCAGCATCGGCGGCCTGGTGGGCGGCATCGTGGTCGCTACCGACATGGCCAACAAGCGCGGCAAGCTGCAGGCGGCATTCGCCTCCGCGCAGTTCGACCCCGGCGTGTACTTCAAGCAGAGCCTGACCCAGCGCATGGGCGAGCGCGGTTAGACCCTGATCTGGCCGGCTGCCCTGGTCGACGGCCCCAATGCGAAAACCCAGCGCGGCAGCTTCGGGCTCCGCAAGCAGTACGCCAGCACCACGCAGGCCGATGCCCAGCTCGACCTCAACATGGACTTCGTCGGGTACGCCGCCGCCGGTGCGGGCGACAACGCGCCGTACCGTCCGACCCTGAAGGTCGCCGCGCGCCTGGTCAGCCGCGATGGCAAGCAGAACTACTTCACCGACGTGGTGGCCTACAACAACGTGCAGAACCAGGCCAAGGTGATCACCCTGGAACCGGAACCGCGGCGCTTTGCCTATGCCGATTTCGACGAACTGGAAGCGGCCGGCGTCGATACCGTGGAGGGCATCAAGCTCGCCATCGACCGCACCAGCGACGCCCTGGTCCAGCAGCTGTGAAGCCAGGCGCCCGCGTCGCGCTGCTGGCCTGCGTCGTCGCGGCGCTGCCCGCCTGCGGCCACCAGGTCTACCGCGCATCGGTCCCGGACATCCAGTCCGGTTGCGTGGGTGGGCTGGCCGAACTGGCCAGCCATCCCCTCACCTATCTGACGCCGAAAGAGAAGGCCCGCACCCGCCGCCTCGAGTTTGCCGAGGTGGCGGCCTGCGTGACCCTCGACGGGGCGGCGATGCCGGTGGCGCTGTACCGGTTGGATGGGCTGCAGGGCGAGACCGAGATCGACATCCGTGTCTCGCTTTCCGAGGGCGGCACCTTCGCTGCCAGCGCCGAGCTGCTCGATGCCGGCTTCCATCCCGTGAAGCAGCACCCCTTCACCGCGTTCGTCCGCCGCAGCAACGAATACTCGTTGAGCGTGTTCATCGATCGCGCCCGTCCCGGCGCACCTGCCTACCTGCTGCTGCGCCCAGACCCGACCCAGGTAGGCAAGGACGACAGGACGATCACCTCGCAGTCCACCGCCCTGTACGGTCCAGGCGGCGCCTCGATCTACTTCGGCAAGGAAGTCACCCGCCTGCGCCCGCTGCTGGCGGCCGGCCAGCTGCAGGTGGTTCCTTACCCGGTGCAGCGTGCCGGGTTCGAAGCAAACGGCAACGCACGCGAGTGAAGGGTGGCGGTGGAGCTGCCTTTGTTCTTCGTCGGTTATTGCTGGCCGGCAACGGCCAGCAACACGAAGACGACCAGCGAGGCGACACTCGCCAGCAGCAGCACCCACTGTATATCGCGCAGTCGTAGCAGGCCCGAATCCAGCGTATCGTGATGGGTGCGGAGCAGCAGGAAGCGCGTGTAGTCGCTGTTGCCCCAATGGGCTCCGCCCGGCCCGAACGTCCGCGGTTCGCCAAACGCCTCGAACAGCAGCGGATGGTCCCGGCGCATCCGCTGCAGCATCAGCACATTGAACGGCAGGCACAGCAGGATCAGCCCGAACGGCAGCATCATCACTACGTTGATCAGTTCTTTCATGGTCCGTCCCAAAGCGCCACGCGCGCCATTCCCTGATGACGCCGTGCTTATCCTAGCGGACCGGGGTGACGATGGGTGCCGCTCCGGGCATACGGTCTCCGGATGGGGCAGCCACGCAGGGCGTAGCTCTACGGGGGGGTGATCACCAGGGTGTCGCCCTTGCAGGTGTTGACGTCGCGGTACAGGGCTCTGCGTCCGTTGCGGAACTGCAGGCGCAGGTCGAAGCGGCAGCCGGTGTCGCCCAGGCGTACCGTCGTGCTGCCGCCGCCACCGTCGATGGCATCGATCGGTCGTTGCTCGAACGCATCGCTGCCTGCGGCGGCCACCTCCAGGGTGGTGATGCTGTCGTGGGCACGGTTGAGCAGGGTGAGATAGCGCGGCGCGGCGGCGTGCGTGGCGCTGGCGCTGGCGAGCAGCAGGCTGGACAGGACGGCAAGGCGGACAGGGAACATGGCGGCGTCTCCGGCGGTTGGGGTTCGCTGCCATCAGGCCGTGCCCGGGCACGCGCCCGCCACCGATCCGGGACCAATCGTCGTCCCGGCAGGACCAATCGTAATGGGTGCTCATGGCGCTTTCCGGGCAGCCGCCCGCACGCCTAAGATGACCCTGCCCCGCCGTGCCGGGCGCTTCGGATACCGGCCATGAACGTTCGTCTTGGCAGCACCTCGATCAGCCTGACTCGCTACCTGCTGCTGTGGAGCGCCGTGGTGCTGGTATTTGCCGTGCAGCACTCGCTCAGCGACGGGCTGCACGGCGACAGCTGGCCGTTCCTCGTGCACCTGCGCTGGGCGATGATCCAATGGCTCACCTGGGCCGCGCTGGCGCCGCTGGTATTCCGCTTGGCCGAGCGCTATCCGATCGATCCCACCCGCCGCCTTCTTGGCCTGGGCCGGCAGATCCTGGCCAGCCTGGCGGTGACCTTCGGCGCCATGCTGATCGGTGCACTGGCCTCCACCCTGTTCGAGCCCAGCGGCTTCCTGGAACAGCTGGGCTACTTCCTGGCCCAGCACTTCGCCATCGGCCTGCTCACCTACTGGGCCCTGTTCGCACTGCAGCAGGCCCTGCACTTCCAGGCCGAAAAGGCACGCCGCGAAGTGGAGGCCAGCCGGCTGGCCACCGAACTGGCGCAGTCGCGGCTGCTGGCCCTGAAGTCGCAGCTGCAGCCGCACTTCCTGTTCAACACGCTGCACGCGATCATCACCCTGCTCGACGAAGACACGGTTTCGGCTGAAGACATGCTGCTGCGGCTGAGCGAGCTGCTGCGCGCCTTCCTTGAAGACTATGACGGCCAGGAGATTCCGCTGCGCCAGGAACTGGACCTGATCGAACTGTACCTGGGCATCCAGCGCATCCGCTTCAAGGACCGGCTGACCACGCGCACCTACATTGCCCCGGACACGCTCGACTGCGCCGTGCCCAGCCTGCTGCTGCAGCCGCTGGTGGAAAATGCGGTGCGCCACGGAATCGGGCAGCGCATCGGCAGCGATGTGATCGAAATCGAAACGCGCCGCGACGGCGATGTACTGTGCATCGAAGTGCGCAACCGCAACAGTACGCTCGACGCCACTCCCGGCGCACCGGCGGGGCACGGCATCGGCATGTCCAACACGCGGCTGCGCCTGAAGGAGCTCTACGGCGACGCCGCCGACGTACGACTGGACATGACTTGGCCCGAAGGCGTCGCCTGCCGCGTGCGTCTGCCGTTCCGCGAACTCGGCGCGCTGGACGATGAACCCGAATTCCAGGCCGGGGCCGCGCCCGCATGAGCATCACGGTACTGGTGGTGGACGATGAGCCAATCGCCCGGCGCGCGATCGTGCGCCTGCTTGCCGAAGACCCGGAGCTGGAACTGCTCGGCGAATGCGGCGACGGCGTGTCGGCGGTAAAGGCGATACGCGACCGATCACCGGACCTGGTGTTCCTGGACATCCAGATGCCGGCCATCACCGGGCTGGACGTGGTGGCCACCATCGGCGCCGAGCGCATGCCCGCCACGGTGTTTGTCACCGCGTATGAGCAGTACGCGGTCAAGGCGTTCGAAGCCAACGCTGTGGACTACCTGGTCAAACCCTTCAGCCGGGAGCGTTTCGCCGCCACCCTGCAGCGTGTACGCCAGCGGCTGGCGCAACCAACCGGCAGCAGCGCACAGGCGACAACGCAGATCCTGCAGGCACTGGACGCACTGCGCCAGCGCGAGGCCTACCTGCAGCGCATCCCGGTGCGGGTGGATGAACACGTCGTGCTGATCGACGTGGACGACATCATCTGGGTCAAGGCCGCGCGCAACACCGTCGAAATCCACCTCGCCAGCGGCATGCACGAACACCGCGGCACCATGGCCGCCTTCGCCGCGCGACTGGACCCGCGCCACTTCGCGCGGGTCCACCGCTCCGCCATCGTCAACATCCGCCGCGTCAAAGCCATCCACCCGTGGTTCAACGGCCACCACGTGGTGACCCTGGACACCGGCCAGCAGCTGCGCATGAGCCGCTACCAGAATGAGGCGTTCCTCAAGCTCGTCTCGACGCGTGAAACGTGAAGCTTATCCCCGCCTGCCTGGGCCACTACCGCCGCACCGGGTTTAAGCGTCGGCAGATCCCGCCTCTTCATCAACGGGGGGCGCGGAGTCGTCCGGCCTGGAAGGGTTACCCAAAGAGATGGTATTTCCGTCCGAAGATGCCCTGATAACAACCTTCGATTCGTTACCGTATTGATTGATGTACCCAACCAGCCCGTGGTGGTAGCTCATGTTCCCGCATGGCTTGCCGTTTGAGTTGCGGATGCGACCAACGTCTGCCGCTCCGGACCGCTCACCGACAAAGAAGGTCGCCGAGTAGCCGCACGACGAGTATGTCACCAGCCGCTTGTGCAGTGCCCTGAAAGCTGCCTGTTCCATCCGGAACGAGCCTTTTATCCAGGCGTAATGGCAGGTATCGGGGGCTGCACTATAGTGAATCGAGTCAACGATCCTCAACGCTGTATTATCCTTGTCGTTGAAGTACACGTAGTACAGGTCGACATCCAGGGGACCACTGTTGTGGGCATCCCTGGGGCTGGTGATGGCAAACTTGTCCCAACCGATCGCGACCGGTTGCCGCGCATCAACCAGCACCCAGCTGTCAAATTTTCCCTCTGGAGGATTGGGCGTGTTTGTTGTGAAGAGGACCCACCCCGGGGACCTGCAACGAGCGCCAAGCTTATACGTCCCGACTTTGTTGGCGGTAACGAATTGCTTCACCGTCTGGATGCTCTCCACGCCCTCGGACGGAACCGACTCATGCTCAGATTCGCCTGCGGTTGCCAGTAAGTTTTCGGTGGTCCACTGATAGATGAATCTAGGATCCTCCGTTCCAGAGCGACCAAGCCCCGACGGAAACGCCTCGACGTCGTCGTACAGAACCAGATTTAGATACAGCCTGCCATGATTTACATCTACAACCACGCCATCCTCGTCGCGCGCTTCGATATTGATCTGAATTGGTATCTGCTGGCGGCCGTTTGCGTAAACGGGACAGCGCACCTTTTCCAGTCCCTGGCAGGTAACCTGGAACTTACTCAGGTACTTCCAGGGCTTGTTGGACTTCGGGCCGTCGACACTCAACGATGGTTGGTTCACCACGATATTGAAACCTTCAGGCCCTTCGAGGCATTCGAGGCTTTCGAGGCTTTCGCTGTTCATCGTCACTCACTCCCAGGTTGGAAAATCTGCGGTCAGAACTCATCGACCAACTGGATCGCAAGCATGGGAGACATGCACGACGAATCGGCACACCGGCCCCAAGGGCTGCACCGAACAGAAATCCACGCACAGGACACGGCAACGCAAAGCCCGTTGAGCGCAGCTCACTGCTCGCGATTCACCCCCGTGAGGCTTCAACATAATCCGGGACCTGTTATCCCGGCGTAGAGCCGGGCTCTGCCCGGCTGCCCACCATGTCGGATGTCTCGGCCGGGCAGAGCCCGGCGCTATGGGGTCGAATGTGCCCGCAGGCCCTGCTTGATTTCGCTGCGACGGGTCAGCACTTACGCAGGTTTCGGTCAACGGACGACCGCATCAGCGCCTGCCCCCCCCCCCCCCGCAGCCCCTGATCTCGGAGACCCTCATTCGCAGGGCGCCGGATCAAGCCGGGCGGCCCTGGCGAGACGCCCAACATGGTTCTCCAACGGATGCCGACATACACATCGAACAGGCTCCATTTCACTTTGTCAGGGTTCGATTTCCGCAGCCGCCGTGTCCACCTATTCGCCGCTCTCCCCCTCGACCGGATCCTCGTCTTTGCTGTGCGGATCTCGCAGGTGCAATGTGTTCCCGTCAGAGGAACCCTTGATCATGACCCGGCTTTCGTTTCCATACTGATTGATGTATCCCATCACACGTGGATCGGAATGAAAACTTCCGCATGGACGCGTATCCGTGACGCGTGCCGCGGTTGCCTGCCCCGCGCGCGAATTGACATAGAAGTTGAGATAGTTACTGGGATCTGCACATGAACGATGCCGCACCATCCTGCGCTCATTTGCCCGATAGGTGACGTGGTGAATTTGCTTGCCGCCCTTGTTCCAAGAGTAATGTGGCATGTCGTGGACGGCAGATCCATAGCTGACGCTATCCACGATTCTGAGATTAACGTCCTTGAAATAAATGTAGTATAGATCAAGGTCCCATTCTCTACTGTTATAGGCGTCCTCGCGCGACATTCCAAACTCATCCCAGGGCATCGGAACCGGCTCCCGCGCATCAATGAGCAGCCAACTGTCAAATTTCCCCCGTGAAGGGTTTGGCGTAGTTGTTGTGAAGAGAACCCACCCAGGCGATCTGCAACGTGCGCCGAGCTTGTAAGTGCCCACCTTGTTTGCGGTAACGAACTGCATCACCGTTTGCGTGCTCTCTACGTCCTCAAACGGGAGCGACCCATGAGCAAGTTCGCATGCAGTTGCGGGTGCATTTCCTATTGGCCACTGATAAATATACTTGGAGTTCTCGCTTCCAGAACGCCCAAGCTCCTTGGGAAATACCTCGACGTCGTCGTACAGGACTAGATTGAGATAAAGCCTGCCATGATTGACATCTACAACCACGCCATCCTCATCGCGCGCCTCGATGTTGATCTGAATCGGTATCTGCTGGCGTCCATTTGCATAGACGGGACAACGTATCTTGTCGCTTCCCTGACAGGTAACCTTGAACATGGTCAAGTACGTCCAAGGTTTGTTCGACTTCGGCCCATCGCTGCTCAACGATGGTTGATTCACCACGATATTGAAGCCCTCAGGGCTTTCGAGGCCTTCGAGGCTTTCGCTGCTCATCGTCATTCACTCCCATGTAGGACAACCTGCGGTCAGTATTCATCGACCAACTGGATCGCAAGCATGGGAGACATGCACGACGAATCGGCACACCGGCCCCGAAGGCTGCACCGAACAGAAATCCACGCACAGGACACGGCAACGCAAAGCCCGTTGAGCGCAGCTCACTGCTCGCGATTCACCCCCGTGAGGCTTAAACATAATCCGGGAAGTGTTATCCCGGCGTAGAGCCGGGCTCTGCCCGGCTGGCCAACATGTCGGACGTCCCTGCCGGGCAGAGCCCGGCGCTACAAATGGGTCGGATGTTCCCGCCGGGCAGAGCCCGGCTCTACGGTGGCGGATGTACCTGCGGTCCCGGCGTTACACCCGGCGTTCGTCGCTGCGCAGGGTCAGCACTTCCACACCGGTGTCGGTTACCAGCACCGTATGCTCCGCCTGCGCCGACAGCTTTCCATCGCGCGTCGTCACGGTCCAACCATCCTCACTCATGTCGATCGCCGCCCGACCCTGGTTGATCATCGGCTCGATGGTGAAGGTCATGCCGGCTTCCAGCTCCATGCCGGTGCCACGCTTGCCGTAATGCAGCACCTGCGGCTCTTCATGCATTTCGCGGCCAATACCGTGCCCGCAGAACTCCCGCACTACGCTGTAGCCATGCGCCTTTGCGTGCTGCTGGATGGCAAAGCCCACATCGCCCAGCGTCGCACCCGGGCGCACCACCGCTATTCCCTTCCACATGGCTTCGCGCGTGACGCGCACCAGGCGTTTCGCTTGGAAATCCACCTCGCCGATCAGGTAGGTCTTGCTGGAATCGGCAATGAAACCATCCTTCTCCAGCGTGATGTCCAGATTGACGATACTGCCACTGCGCAGCACATCGTCCGCCGAAGGGACGCCATGGCACACCACGTTGTCGATGGAACTGTTGAGCACGTAGCCGAAGCCATACTGCCCCTTGCTGGCTGGACGAGCGTGCAGCTCATCGACGATGAAGCGCTCCACCCAGTCGTTGACGTGCAGGGTGCTCATGCCTTCCAGTGGCAGCCGGTCCAGCGCCTCGAACACCGACGCCAACAGGCGCCCCGACGCCCGCATCAGCGCCTGTTCCTCCACCGTCTTGATCACGCGACCGCCACCCGCAGGGCACCGGGATCCACCCCGGCCGCCCGCAATTCACGGTTGACGATTTCCTGGTAGGACATGCCCGGATTCATCTCGCACAGCATGCCCACCTTGATCCAGAACCCGGCCTGCGCATTGATGGAACGGCCGGAGACGCCGCTGGCGCGGCGCAGGTTGTCGTGCAGCTCGTCATCAATGTTGACGATGCCCATGGGGAGCTCCAGAAAGATCGATATATACGTATCGTATATGAAACGTATCGAACTGTCAGGCCTCTCAGCCCAGCGGCATCAGGTCCAGGCCGGATCCGCGGTGAAATCAATCGTCAACCAGAACTCACTCCCCCGCGCATCCAGGCGCTCGGCAATCTCATCGCGCAGCGCATCCACGCTGCCGATGGTGCCGATCACCGTGTCAGGGTGGGTCAGGATGTGGATCTCGACGAAGCGCATGCGCCCCATCTTGGCGACATGGCTGGTGAAGCCCAGGTAGCCATGCTCGGCGATGAACTGCGTCATCACCGTCTGCACGCGCGCATCCAGGGTGTCGGGTGCCACCTGCAGCACTTCACGCATGGCCTTCCACGCACCGCGCAGCGGCACCGGCAACACCGCCAGGCTGATGATCGCCAGCACCAGCGGATCGAGGAAGGGAATCCAGTGCGCTTGGTCGCCGCCTTCCAGCAGCAGCGCCAGGGCGAACGCCAGCACCACGGCCAGGCTCATCATGCCGCTGAGCAGCCACGCGCGCACGTCCAGCCACAGCAACGGCGAGCGCAACCGCGCCGCATGCACGCGCACGAAGGCGGCCATGCCCAGGTTGCTGACGCACAACAGGGTCGCCCACATCAAGGCCGGCCCTGCTCGCACCACGTGCCCGCCGGTGGTGAGGCCGATGATCGAATTGGCCAACGCATAGATGCAGGCCAGCGCGAGGATCGCGCCGCCCAGCGCCTCCACCATCGGTTCCAGGTGCCAGTAGCCGTACTGGAAGCGCGGGCTGCCCTCGCGGCCCAGCAATCGAAGCACCGCCAATGCCACCAGGGTCAGCGCCACGTCGACCAGGCTGTACACACCGTCGAACAGGATCGCCTGCGACCCCACCAGCAGGCCACCGATGAAGCCGGTGGCGCTGACCGCCACCGTGACTCCGATTGAAAACTTGAGGATCCGCTGCTCGCGTGCCGTATCCATCGCCTGCCGAAGATCCTGGCCGCGGCTCAGGTCTTCAGCACCTCCACCTTGTAGCTCGGCACATCGCCGTCAAGGTCGATGATAAGCCCGTGCACGTCCGACTCGAAGCCCGGGAAGCGTGCGTTCTGCTCGCGGGCGATGCGCAGCGACTGGATGATAGGCTCGTCGGCGGCACCGAACCGCTCGCCGGGCATGATGGTGGGAATGCCCGGCGGGTACGGCACCAGCATGGTGCCGGCGATGCGTCCGCTGATCGCCTCGATGTCGACCCGCTCGATCTGCCCGCGCACCAGGTGGTCGTAGGCCTCGGCCGGGGTCATCACCGGCTCGGGCAGGTCCACGTACATCGCCCGCATCACCTGCGCCACCCCGAAGTCGCGGTTGAAGCCATGCAGGGCCTCGCACAGATCGCGCAGGCCCCAGCCGGCATACGCAACCGGGTAGTCCGCGGCGAGGTCCGGCAATGCGCGGGTAAGCGGCGCATTGCTGTCGAACAGCTCCTTGAAGGCCATCAGCTCGGTCACCAGGGTACTCCACTTGCCCTTGGTGATGCCCATCGAGAACAGGAACAGCACCGAGTACAGGTTGGTCTTCTCCACCGTGATCCCGCGCGCCCACAGGAACTTGCTCAGCACCGCCGCCGGGATGCCCAGCTGGCCCATCTCGCCGTCGATCGACAACCCCGGGGTCAACAGGGTGACCTTGATCGGGTCGATCAGCACGTAATCCTCCACCAGCCCATCGAAGCCGTGCCAGTGCGCGTCCGGCTGCAGGTACCACTCGGCGCGCTTGGCCACCAGCGGCACCGGCGCGTCGCCCTTGCCGAGCGCACGCTCCAGTTTGTCCGGCTGCCACACGCTGAACCACCAGTCGTCGCGGCCCAGGTCCTCGCGCACGTGCAGCATGGCGCGACGGAACGCGATCGCCTCATCGTGCATCTCCTGCACCAGCGATTCGCCGGCCGCCCCCTCCATCATCTTCGAGGCCACATCGCAGGCGGCAATCACCCCGTAATGCGGGCTGGTGGAGGTATGCATCATGAAGGCTTCGTTGAAACGCTCGGCATCCAGCTCACGGGTCGCGGCATTGCGCACGTGGATCATCGAGGCCTGCGAGAAGGCGGCCAGCAGCTTGTGGGTGGAATGGGTGGTGAAGATGATCGCGTCCTGCCCGCGCGGCTTGCCCTTGGCCATGCCGTAATGGTTCTCGTAGAACGGATGGAACGCGGCATAGGCGTACCACGCCTCGTCAAAATGCAGGAAATCCACCGCGCTGCCGATCTCCTCGGCGATCTTCTCGGCGTTGTAGCACAGGCCGTCGTAGGTGGAATTGGTCACCACCGCGATGCGTGGCTTGGAGCCGGCCTTGTACGCCCTGCTGGCCAGCGGGTTGGCGGCGATGGCCTGCTGCAGGGATTCGGGCGTGAACTGGTCCAGGCTGATCGGCCCGATGATGCCGTGCGCGTTGCGGCTGGGGGTGAAGTACACCGGCACGCCGCCGGTCATGATCAGCGCGTGCAGCAGCGACTTGTGGCAGTTGCGGTCGACGAACACCACATCGCCGCGCCCCACCGTGCCGTGCCAGACGATCTTGTTCGCGGTGGAGGTGCCGTTGGTGACGAAAAAGGTATGGTCGGCGCCGAAGTTGGCCGCTGCTTCATTCTCGGCGGCCTTGATCGGGCCGCTGTGGTCCAGCAGAGAGCCCAGCTCGGGCACCGAAATGGACAGGTCGCTGCGCAGCGTGTTTTCGCCATAGAACTGATGGAACGCGCGTCCCACCGGCGACTTGGTGAACGCCACGCCGCCGGCGTGACCGGGCGTGTGCCAGGAATAATTGGATTCGGCGGAATGGTGGATCAGCGCCTTGAAGAACGGCGGCAGCAGGTTCTGCATGTAATCTTCAGCCGCGCGCATCACCTGCCGCGCGATGAAGTTCTTGGTGTCCTCGAACAGGAAGATGTAGCCATGTACGTACTTGAGCAGCTTGCTGGGCACCTTCTCGATGGTGCGCCGCTCGCCGTACAGGAACACCGGCAGGCTGCCCCGGCGGGCGCTCTGCTCGCGGAGGAAGCCGAGCAGGCGCTGGAACTCGGTCGGCTCGTCTTCGGTGCCATCGATGGAGATCAGCACCGCCGAGGCGGCCACATAGGTCCGCGCCCCTGCCTGCGCGTCGGCCAGGGTGAGCCCGCACAGCACGCGCTGGTCGTTTCCGCGCAGTTCCTCGACCAACGCACGGATCAGGATGCCACCGATGCGCGGGGACTCGTAGTCGGCGTCGATGACGATGATCGGGTAATCCAGTGACTTGAAGTACACAGCAGTTCTCCTGGGTGGAAGGTCACGGAGCCGTGCGGCTGCCCGTGGTGTCCAGCGGCGGCAGCTGGCCACGCTGGCGGCGGCGCTCCTCGCTGAAAAACGGGTAGAACACGGTGATGAACAGTACGAACAGGAAGGCGTACTGCACGATGCTGCCGGCGGAGCCGAAGATCGCCCACAGGCAGTACACCACGGTGATGCTGGTCAGGAACCAGAACGCGCCGACGTGGGCCAGGGTGTGCGAGCGCTCCACCACGAAATAGCAGGCCACGCACGAGTAGATGTACGGCAGCAGGGTGAGCACCACCGCCGCCGAGGTGATCACGTCGAACTGCGCCGAAGCGGTCTCCGAGGTGGAGGTGACCAGCACCGCCACGGTCATGAGCACTGCCACGATCAGCACGCCCTTGACCGGCACATCGTCCTTGTTGGTCTTGCTGAAGATGCTCGGGAACAGCCCATCGTCGGACGCCGCCTTCGCGCTCTGCGCGGTCAACAGAATCCAGCCGCCGAGCGAACCGGCGGCGCCGATGAAGGCGCACAGGCTCACCGCCGCCCCGCCCCACCCGCCCACTGCCTTGGCCGCTGCCAGCGCGAACGGCGCATCGGAGACCTGCAGCTCTCCATTGGGCACCATGCCCATGATCACCGACGAGCTGGCGATGTATGCCACCGCGGCCAGGAACACCCCGGCCAGCGTCGCGCGCGCGACGTTCTTTTCCGGGTTCTCCACGACACCGGCGGTCACCGACGCCGATTCCACGCCGATGAACGCCCACAGCGTGAGCGCGGCCGCACTGGAGATCGCGCCGAAGTTGGACTCGCCGGACACGTTGTAGGCGCCCTTGAAGATTGCCGGGTCGAAGAAGAACCAGCCGAAGATCGCAATGCCCAGGATCGGCACCAGCGCGAAGCTGGTGGTCACCGTCTGCACCTTGCTGACGAACGCCGGGCCGATCACGTTGGCGAAACTCAGCGCCCACACCAGTGCGAGCACGGCGATGCAGCGCGGGATCGGCTGCGACAGGATCGGGAAGAAGTAACTGAAGTAGCCCACCGCCGCGATCGGGATGGCCACGTTGCCGATCCAGTTGGCGAACCAGTACACGGTGTTGGTCTGGAAGCCCATGTACGGTCCGAACCAGTCGCGCGCATAGGCATATGGGCCGCCCGCCCGGGGCGCGAGCTTGCCCAGCTTGGCGAACACGAACGCCAGCAGCAGCGCGCCGGCGGTGGTGACCAGCCAGCCCCATATCGACGCCGTGCCGATCTTGGCGAGGCTCGAAGGCAGCAGGAACACCCCCGAGCCCATCATGTTGCCGGCCACCAGGAACGTGGCACCGACCACCCCGATTTTCTTCGCTTGCGCCATGACGGTCTCTCCGCTACTTGATGAAGTTGTATTGCAGGCTGCCCTGCAGCCGCATCGTGTCGCCGCGCTGCCCATCCTGTTGCTCGAGCTGTCCGTACAGCAGCTCCATGCCCATCGTCCAGGACGGCGCCGGACTCCAGATCAGGTTGAATACGCCGTATCGGCTTTGACGGAAGGCGTCGGCGGCGAGTGCGGCGTTGCGCGCCATCGTGAGCTGGCCGTAGATCAGGTTGGAGCGCCACATCGGCGACCAGTAATGCGTGTAGCCGACAAATCCGCCCTGCAGCGACAGCGCATGCAGGCGACCGTCCAGGCCGATCACCGCGTCCAGTCCGGAGCCGGTCAGGTCGGCGGTGTACCGGGCCAGGCCCTTGCCACCCAGCAGCCCGAACAGCAGCAGGTCGCGCTCGCCCACCGAGGCCGAACCGCTGAGCTGTGCGCCGCCGCCGAAGCGACGGTCATCCTGCTGGTCGCCGTCGTAGCCCAGGCTGCGCGCCACCGCGCCGAGCTGCAGGTGCCCCCAGTCGCGCTCCATGCGTGCAGTGAGGGTCACGTCGGGCAGCCGGTTCACGGCGATGGTGTCGTCGGTAGTCCCGGCCAGCTGGCTGTCCGGATCCTCGGCGGCCACGGTCAGGGTGTTGCCCTTGCCCAGGCCGAAACTGTGGTGGATGCCCGCCACCAGCAGGTAGCCCGCCCCGCCCGGACCGGCGAAGTCCAGCGTGTCGGGCAGGCTGTCGGCATCCATGAAACTGGAGTAGCCGTAACCGGCATAGGTATTGCCCAGCTGGCCATAGGCGTGGCGCAGGCGGAACTGGTAGCCGTCGCTGCTGCCGAAGAAGTCGTTTTCCAGATAGAAACGCAGGTTGCCGCGCGAGGTTGGCCGCCGCGCCTCGAAACTGAAGCGGGTCTGCTTGGCGTGCAGGTTGAAGTTGGAGGCGTCGCGGTGCGCGCTGCCCACCGGAATCGACGAGGTGACGAACTGGTCCTCATCGCCCGCCGCGCGCGCATCGGCGATGGCATCGAGCTTGGCATAGCCGCCGATGCGGATCAGCGTATCGGTGTTGGGAATGGCGAAGAAGCCCTTGAGCTCCGGGTCGGTCGGCCCCGCCGCGCTGTCGGGTCGCGACGCGGCCGATGAAGGATCGGCGACCGAATCGCGCGGCGGCAGGATCGCCTGCCCGGTACCGGGCACGCTGGTGCTCGCAGCCTGGCTGAGCGTGGCAGCTGGGGCGATCGCGGTGGGCGCGACCGCGACCACCTCGGGCGGCGACGACGTGGACGGACGGCCTTCGGCACGCTCCAGCGCGTCCAGGCGCTGTTCCATCGCCTGCAGGGTCTGGCGCACGGCGCGGATGTCCTGGCGCAACGCCTCGGCCGAATCCTGCGCATGAACGGGGGCCGCGCACAGCACGGCAATACAGAGCACCAGCACAGAGCAACGCATCACGTCCTCCCTGGACCGCAGACAACACCGCCCGCCGGGAACGCAACGCAGCGCGTGCGCCCCCTGGCAGACAACCCGGTAATGCGGGACTCCCTCCTGATCCCGGGTTTCGCGCACTCGGTGCGCTTGCCTGCGCCTTGAGTACCAATCGCGCGGTGACCGGATCGTGAAGTCAACGTGTCACGCCGATGACGCGCACCCCTGTCGGAGCGCCACGTGGCGGGTGACTGCGTCGGGATGCAACAGAACCTCATGCGTCGCAGCATGACGGCGCACGGTGGCGCCTGCGTTGGTGCAGATCAATGCGGCGCGTCCGGGGCGCCGCATTCATGTCACGCCGCGATCAGCGTGCGCCCATCACCTTGTCCATGTCCTCGCCCTGCGGCATGCCGGACACGCGCTGCACCACGCCTTCGGCGTCACGGAACAGGATGCCCGGCGTGCCCTGGAACCCCAGCTCGACCATCAACACCTGGTTGGCGTCGAGTTTGTTGGCCAGCGCCGGGGTGATGCTCGCCGCCGGCTTGATGCCGCCCTTGCTGAAATCGTGTTCGTTCTGCAGGAACACCGCGCTGGGGTTGGGTGCGCCGAGAATGGCAGCAGCCTTGGCCGGGCTGTCCTCGCGGATCACCCCGACCATCACATGGCGCAGCTGCACTTTGCCGCTGTCCACCCACGGACGCGCCGCTTCCCAGAACCGGTGGCAGTACGGGCAGTTGGCGTCGCTGAAGGTGTACACCACGCGCGGTGCATCGGCGCGGCCGTCGCGAACCCAGGCGCTGGCATCCAGCTTGTTCCAGATCCGGTCGGACATCGGCTTGGCCACGAGCCGGTCAATGGGACCGGCGCCGACATCCTCGCCCTTCTCATTGAACAATGTGCCGACCATAACGGCCTTGCCGTCGGCAGTGACATACGCCGCGGCCGGCTGCTGACCGCCCACCAGGCCAGCGAAGCCGCGCAGGCCACCCGGCGCGTCGAACTCGCCCATCACTTCGAACCCGTGCTTCTCGATGCCCTGCAGCACCGCCGGACGGTTTGCCGTGGCCTTGGCCGCACCGCCTGCCGCAGGCGTCGCAGGCTTGGAGGGTTGCTGGGCCTGGCTGCAGCCGGCCACGCCGAGCAGCAGGGACATCGCGAGCAGGGAGCCCAGCATGGGCGAGGATTTCAACAACATGGAAACTCCTGGGGAGCGCAAAAGTGACGAACGACCCACAGGGTAGTCGCATCCGACCGCCGCTGCAGCCGGATACGGGCAACGCACTGTCGCCGCTCAGGCGGCCGGGCGCAGCGGTTCGCCCCGCAGGTGCGGCAGTGCACCGCGCGTGCGCTCACGGCGCTGGGCGAAGATCTGGCGACGGTACCGCGCCGGGGTGACCCCGACGATGCGTAGGAACAGGCGGCGGAACGCGCTCTGGTCCGAATACCCCACTGCCCACGAGACTTCATCGACCGCGCCGCCGGCCTGCAGCAGCAGCTGTGCCTTGGCGATGCGCAGGCGCTGGCAGTATGCGATCGGGCGCAGCCCGGTGGCCTTGAGGAAACGCCGCTGCAGGGTGCGCGGCTCCAGACCGGCGGCGTCGCAGATGTCCTGCAGGGTCACCCCGCGCGCGGCGATGCTGTGCAGCCAGCGCTGCGCCTTGAGGATGCCGCGGTCGCCATGCGCAAAATTCGGGCTGAACCGTTCCAGGTCTTCCTGCACGCCGCGCGGGATGACCAGCTGCAGCTGCTGGATGGCCGCGCTCATCACGCTCTGCCCGTAGATGCGGGCCAGCAGGCGCAGGCTGAGGTACTTCCAGGCTTCCGGACCGGACGCGGTCAGCAGGTCGCCGTCGTCCACCAGCGCGCGCTCGCTCGGCTGCCAGCTCGGGACCACCGCCGCCAGCGACGGGCAGCGCGACAGGTCGGGCAGGCTCACCGAGCGACCGGTGAGCACGCCGGCCGACGCCAGCAGCAACCCGCCTTCCTCGCAACCCGCCAGCAGGCTGCCTGCGTCATGGCAGTCACGCAGCCAGGTCAGCGTGCGCTCGTCGGCCTGCATCAGCGGCCAGCTCGGCTCGTTGCCGGGCACCACGATCACCGCCGGCGGTGCGTCGCCGAACAGCTCGGCACCGGCTACCCGCTGCATGCCGTGCCCGCGCGTGGACAGGGTCCAGCGGGTCACCAGCATCCGCGCGCCGGTACGTTTGCCCGCCGCCGCCGTGCGGTTGCAGCGCTGCGCCAGTTCGGACAGCACGGGTGCGGCAGCGCGCAGGCTGCCGGGGTATTCGAGCACGGCGACTTCCATGAGGGTCGGCGAGCTCGGCTTCGTCATCGACGAAGAAGGGGGAAAAGATGCATCCATGACGGCGCTCCTGGAACGGCTGCTGAAACGGGTGAAACCCTGCTGGATCAAGGCTTCCCGGCGATTCCAGAGGAGCGTACGGAGCGGCTTCACATGCAGCTATGAAACTAGTTGTAAATCGGTTCGGTAACGACATCCGCGCCCCGACCGGAAAACCCTTGACTCTTGACCAGACTCCAGGGTTCACACTGGCTCCCTGCTCTCCCGCGAGGTCGCCGTGAACATTGGACAACTCGCACGCCAGGCCGGCGTGCCCATCGACACCGTGCGCTACTACGAGCGCCAGCACCTGCTCGCCACCGCCCAGCGCAGTGCAGGCGGCTACCGTGTGTTTTCCGACACCGACCTGACCCGGCTGCGCTTCATCCGCCGCGCCAAGGCGCTGGGCTTCACCCTGGACGAAATCGGCGAGCTGCTCCGGCTGAGCGACCATCGCGGGCAGGACATGGCGCAGGTCCGCGATACCGCCGTGCACCGCCTGCAGGACATCGAACAGCGCATCGCGGAACTGCAACGCATGCACACCGCACTCGAACAGCTGGTGCACGCCTGCCCCGGCCACGGCGACCTGGAGCAGTGCCCGATCCTGGGCGCGTTGGCGGAGCCACGCGCATGACCGCACCGCACACCCACAGCAGCTGCTGCTCCGCCCACGGCGCGTCCACCCACGCCGCGCGCGCCACCGGCCCGGTGCCGGCCGGCACCCGTTACACCTGCCCGATGGATCCGCAGATCGTGCAGGACGGCCCCGGCACCTGCCCGATCTGCGGGATGGCGCTGGAGCCGATGATGCCCAGCCTGGACGAGGGCGAGCATCCCGAGCTCACCGATTTCCGTCGGCGCTTCTGGTGGAGCCTGCCGCTGAGCATCGCCACGATGGCGCTGGCGATGCTGGCGATGACCCCGCTGCTGCACGTACTGCCGGCCAACGTGCGGGTCTGGATCGAGCTGGCCCTGGCCACGCCGGTGGTGCTGTGGGCGGGTTGGCCGTTCCTGCAGCGCTGGGCGCAGTCGATCCGCAACCGCAGCCCCAACATGTGGACCCTGATCGGTACCGGGGTGCTGGCCGCCTACGGCTACAGCGTGGTGGCGACGGTGGCACCCGGCCTGTTCCCGCCCTCCTTCCAGCAGCACGGCCATGTGGGGGTGTACTTCGAAGCGGCCGCGGTGATCATTTCGCTCACCCTGCTCGGCCAGCTGATGGAACTGCGCGCGCGTGCGCAGACCTCGGCGGCCATCAAGTCGCTGCTCGGCCTGGCGCCGAAAACCGCGCGCGTGCTGCGCGGGGATGGACGCGAGGAAGACGTGGACATCGGCGCGCTGCAACCCGGCGACCGCGTGCGCGTGCGGCCCGGCGAAAAGGTGCCGGTGGATGGCAGCGTGCTGGAAGGCCGCTCCAGCGTGGACGAATCGATGCTCACCGGCGAGCCGGTTCCGGTCGCCAAGGGCGTGGGCGATGCGGTCATCGGTGCCACCCTCAACTGCACCGGCAGCCTGGTGATCCGCGCCGAACGCCTGGGCGCGGACAGCATGCTGGCGCAGATCGTGCAGCTGGTGGCGCAGGCGCAGCGCTCGCGCGCACCGATGCAGCGCCTGGCCGACAAGGTCGCCTACGGCTTCGTACTGGCGGTGCTGGGCGTGGCCGTGCTCACCTTCCTTGGCTGGGGCCTGTTCGGACCGTCACCGTCGTGGACGCATGCCGTGCTCAGCGCGGTCGCGGTGCTGATCATTGCCTGCCCCTGTGCACTAGGCCTGGCCACCCCGATGACGATCATGGTCGCCACCGGCCGCGCAGCGCAGCACGGCGTGCTGTTCCGCGATGCCGAAGCAATCGAAGCGCTGCGCACGATCGACACCCTGGTGGTGGACAAGACGGGCACCCTCACCGAGGGTCGCCCGGCCTTCCGTGAGGTACTGGCCGCGCCCGGATTCGATCCCGACCAGGTGCTGCAGTGGGCCGCCAGCCTGGACCAGGGCAGCGAGCATCCGCTGGCGGCGGCCATCGTCGCGCAGGCACGCGAACGCGGCCAGGCGCTGGCCAGCGTGCAGGACTTCGACTCCATCACCGGCCTGGGCGTGCGCGGCAGCCTGGCGGGCAAGGCGCTGCTGCTGGGCAACACCACGTTGATGGCCGGGCATGGCATCGCACTGGAGGCGCTGCAGCACGATGCCGAGCGCCTGCGCCAGCAGGCCGCCAGCGTGATGTTCCTGGCAGTGGACGGTGCCCTCGCCGGCCTCATCGCGGTCGCCGATCCGATCAAGGACTCGACCCGCGAAGCGATCGCACAGCTGCATGCCGACGGCGTCCGCATCGTGATGGCCAGCGGTGATGGCACCGCAACGGCGAATGCAGTGGCGCGCGAACTCGGGCTGGACGAGGTCCATGGCGAGATGCGCCCCGCCGACAAGGCCGACCTGATCCGCCGCCTGCAGGCACAGGGACGCGTCGTGGCGATGGCCGGCGACGGCATCAACGATGCACCGGCACTAGCCAGTGCCAACGTCGGCATCGCGATGGGGAACGGCACCGACGTGGCCATGTCCAGCGCGCAGGTCACGCTGGTCAAGGGCGATCTGCGCGGCATCCTGCGTGCACGCCAGCTCTCCGCGGCCAGCGTGCGCAACATGCGCCAGAACCTCGGGTTTGCGTTCCTGTACAACGCGCTGGGCATTCCGGTCGCCGCCGGCGTGCTGTATCCGTTTGGCATCACGATGTCGCCGATGCTGGCGGCGGTAGCGATGAGCCTGAGTTCGGTATCGGTGATCAGTAATGCACTGCGCCTTCGTCATCAGCGTGTGTCGAATGCATGACACTTTTTTCTTGCCAATCGAAAAAAGCGTCGCTATGATTCCGCTCCTCACGACGTGGGGCCATAGCTCAGCTGGGAGAGCGCCTGCATGGCATGCAGGAGGTCGGCGGTTCGATC
>NZ_VDQT01000019.1 GCF_007667275.1 Stenotrophomonas rhizophila | reverse complement strand
CTCCATTCGCCATCCACACTTCCTATAACTGGCTGATTCACTTGACTTAAAAACGAATCAATTTTCGGATCATATGAAATCCCGACCATTGGAGTTTTGGCTACAGCAGAAAAAACTAGTGCATGAAGACGCATACCAATTAGTAATGAACATTGTGATAAAATGAATATTTTCTCATCGATATCCATTTTATATGGAAGCATATACGTCTCTTCTCCCATTAAGTCTACTACTTCACGCGAAGCTTTTTGATCAAATGGCTCATGCATTGGAACAAATAGAATTTGGTATCCTTCTTGCTTTAATTTTTTTAATGCCGC
>NZ_VDQT01000018.1 GCF_007667275.1 Stenotrophomonas rhizophila | reverse complement strand
TTATTTTCTTATCTGATCTAGCATTATCCCCGCCCCCTGTTTCAAAATAAAGTTCATTACTCACATAAAGTGAAACTTTAATCAGTGGGGTTCACCTGTTACTGACAACAATAAGGCTTTTGTTGCTAGTAAACCTTTCGCTTAATTAGAGGGGGCCATTTTGTCTGTTAATAGCAAGATAAAGTAATAACGAGTGGACAATATATAAATTGTCCACTCGTTATTATAGTTATTATTTTTTACTGTTCTTCCTTCTTCTCGCCTTGAGAACCACCGTCACCGCCTGCTTCTTTCTTACCAGATCCGCCTTTTTCAGCTTTTTGCACACCTTTACTAATGATATCAATCATCTTGGCTTGGAA
>NZ_VDQT01000017.1 GCF_007667275.1 Stenotrophomonas rhizophila | reverse complement strand
AGCAGCTTGCGGAACATTTCCACGCCGGTCACGGTGGTCTTCTGGACCGGACGGATACCGACGATTTCGATTTCTTCGCCGACCTTGATCACGCCGCGCTCGATACGACCGGTCACCACGGTGCCGCGGCCCGAGATCGAGAACACGTCTTCCACCGGCATCAGGAACGGCTTGTCGATCGCACGCTCCGGCTCCGGGATCCAGGTGTCCAGGGCGTCGACCAGCTTCAGGATCGCCGGCACGCCGATGTCGCTCTGGTCGCCTTCCAGCGCCAGACGGGCCGAACCCGAGATGATCGGGGTGTCGTCGCCCGGGAAGTCGTACTTGCTCAGCAGCTCGCGGACTTCCATTTCGACCAGTTCCAGCAGCTCGGC
>NZ_VDQT01000016.1 GCF_007667275.1 Stenotrophomonas rhizophila | reverse complement strand
TTCACTATCGATCACTAGGGAGTATTTAGCCTTGGGAGATGGTCCTCCCAGATTCCGACGGAATTTCACGTGTTCCGCCGTACTCAGGATACATTCAAGAGAGAACGAAGTTTCGACTACGGGGTTGTTACCCTCTACGACGGACCTTTCCAGGTCGCTTCGTCTACCTCGTTCCTTTGTAACTCCGTATAGAATGTCCTACAACCCCAAGAGGCAAGCCTCTTGGTTTGGGCTATGTTCCGTTTCGCTCGCCGCTACTCAGGAAATCGCATTTGCTTTCTCTTCCTCCAGGTACTTAGATGTTTCAGTTCCCTGGGTCTGTCTTCCATACCCTATGTATTCAGATAAGGATACCATACCATTACGTATAGTGGGTTTCCCCATTCGGA
>NZ_VDQT01000015.1 GCF_007667275.1 Stenotrophomonas rhizophila | reverse complement strand
CGTGGGGCCATAGCTCAGCTGGGAGAGCGCCTGCATGGCATGCAGGAGGTCGGCGGTTCGATCCCGCCTGGCTCCACCACTCCAATCCTTAGGCCGATTGGAAGGTAGTGAATACAATTCAGTTTTTCGTGCGTCCCCATCGTCTAGAGGCCTAGGACATCACCCTTTCACGGTGGCGACCGGGGTTCGAATCCCCGTGGGGACGCCAGTTACAAAGCAGAAAGCCCCGACTCTTGTCGGGGCTTTTTGTTTGTCCGCATGGCGTCGCAGAAATCGTTCGCAACCCCTTGGCGAATGCTCTTCACACGCGTAGAATTCGCGCTCCAGCATCGTGGGGCCATAGCTCAGCTGGGAGAGCGCCTGCATGGCATGCAGGAGGTCGGCGGTTCGATCCCGCCTGGCTCCACCACT
>NZ_VDQT01000014.1 GCF_007667275.1 Stenotrophomonas rhizophila | reverse complement strand
AGATGGACATACATCCTTCCTGCAGGCGCCTTCACAAGATACCTGCGCATACTGTCAAAGAACTTTGGAGTCGGCCTCAGCGCCTTCCTCCGCGTGCCCCGACGTTTCCGTCGTTGCGAGCCGCCCATTATAGCTGGCTTTTTCGCTTCGTCAACACCTTTTTTCGAGGTGTCTTGCGTATCGACTCACTGTCGATACCTACCTGGTGGTAGATCACGACCGTTGGTCGTGATGCCCGGAAGACCCGAGGGCCTTTCGTCGTTGCGAGCCGCCTATTATGTCAGGCTTTTCGAATTTGTCAACAACTTGTGAGGTGAACTTGAAGTTCTTCTTGAAGTTGTTGCTGCAAGTGCACGTAAAAGCATGTGCCTGCAAAAAAAGGAAAACCCCGCTGCGCATGCAGCGGGGTTCTCGGGTGTAAACCCTGGCGATGACCTACTCTCGCATGGCTTGAGCCACACTACCATCGGCGCAGC
>NZ_VDQT01000013.1 GCF_007667275.1 Stenotrophomonas rhizophila | reverse complement strand
ATCTTTAGATTAATTTATTGGATTATTTTTATGTGAAAGAGTGATATTAAATAAGAGCTTTAATTCGATTGACAAAAAAACCGTCCAGACGGTATATTATATGTATCTAAGTTATGGAGGTTATTATGTCTATTTCAAAGCATGCTAATAAGAAAAAAAATATATTGATTGCTGCATCTGAAATTGTAAAAGAAGAAGGAGTTGTCAAACTCACATTAGAGGCAGTCGCCCAAAGAGCTGGCGTGAGTAAAGGTGGATTATTATACCATTTTCCTAGCAAGGAAGCATTAATTAAAGGAATGGTGGAAGATTGGACAAATAATTATTTCGAATGCATTAATACGTTAGTTAATAACGACGATGATAACGCAATAGGAAAATGGAATAGGGCTTATCTTAAATCTACATTTTCCGATTTAGAAAACAATAATCTAAATTCCGCACTAATGGCTACTATGTTTATTAATCCAGATTTATTAGATGAATTCCGGCAGAGATACGATATTTTGCATACAAAGTTAATAACTGATGGAATTGATCCTGTCAAAATAACAATTACAAGATTATCCATAGATGG
>NZ_VDQT01000011.1 GCF_007667275.1 Stenotrophomonas rhizophila | reverse complement strand
GTTCGGCAAAGCCGAATTAGCGTCGCAGACCACATGAAACTTTGCGTGCAAAGTGTAGTGTGTTACACTTTCTATTAATCTATTGATTTTAAGAAAGGGTGCGTACCCCCATGAGTTACTCCATTATTCGAATGCAGAAAATGAAATCAACAGCCATAAAAGGCATTCAATTTCACAACCAAAGAGAGAGGGAAAGTGAAACGAATCCCGACATCGATAAGGAAAAATCTCATCTGAATTATGACTTGATAAACGGTCAAAAGCAGATTGACTATAACGAGAAAATTAAGCAAGTGATTGAAAACAATGTGACCTCTGGAAAGAAGATTCGTAAAGATGCTGTTCTTCTATCAGAATTCCTTATCACCTCTGATAAAGAGTTCTTTGACAAGATCTCACCAAAGGAGCAGGAACGGTACTTTGAAACTGCTCATGAGTTCCTTGCTGATCGATATGGTGAAAAAAATTTAATTTATGCGACTGTTCACTATGACGAGAAAACCCCTCACATGCACGTAGGTTTTGTTCCAGTAACGGAGGATGGTAGACTATCGGCTAAAGATTTCTTTGGCCAGAAAAAGCAACTGGTGAGCCTTCAGGACGATTTTAACAAGTACTTGAAGCAAAATGATTTTGACTTGGAGCGAGGGGTTTCATCAAGCCGTAAACACGTAGAAACGGCTAAATATAAGGCTCAAACGTTTCAAAGCATGGAGAAAGAAGCTAAAGAGAAATATGAACGGACAATGGAGCATATTCAAGAGATTGATGACAAATCGAAATCGATTAAAAATATCGAAGCCAAAAAGGTTCTTGGGCTTGTTGGAATGAAGGAGCAAGATTATAAAAGTCTAGTGAATTATGCGACAAATGGTGTGGCTTATAAACTGGAAGCAGAGAATCTGCAGAAGGAGTTGGAGAAAACTCAAAAAGAGGTTATGCAGCTGAAAGCAGATATGAAGATTGGACAAGATAAAATTCGCTATTATTACAAGGATATTGAGGAGAATTTAGACTCATTAGCAGAGAAAAAAGCACTGCAAAAAGTGAAGCAAACGGACATTGTAAAGAACTATGGAGACTTGATAGAAAAGTACAATGGACTCGTTAATAAATACAATGACCAGTTGAAGGAGAAAAAGCAGTTAAAACAAGAGTTGGACACCCTAAAGTTTGAGAACAGGTCTTACCAAAATGAGAATCGCGAATTGAAATTAGAGAACGGAAAATTGAAGGAAAAACTTATGCAGATTAGCAAGGAGTTTTCTGTTTTTAAAGAGAGAATGGGGAAAGTTTTACACGCTCAAATTGACCGAGTAAAGACGTTTATGAGGATTAATAATGTTGAACCAAAACTGATAAAGTCCCTGGATGACAGACAAGATAAATTAGTCCAGGACTCATTGGCAAAAATGGAGAAACCACAAAGGGAAAAACAACGAGATATGGGAATGGAACGATAAAAAAAGC
>NZ_VDQT01000010.1 GCF_007667275.1 Stenotrophomonas rhizophila | reverse complement strand
AAGGGAGCTTTAGTTCAACAGTCGATTTCTTAAAATCGGCTTTATTTATGGGTGAAAATTACATTACCGTTGTAAATCCGCATTTCCCTGACGCTACCCCATGTATAACAATCAACCAAAAAGAAAAAGAGCGCTTTTCTAATCTTCATAGCACTCTTTCCTAATTTTAATTATGAATTAACTTAGGCAATCCTAGCTCCGCATGATAGTTTTTCAAAGTAGAATATCTATACTTTGCTAAAATCCTAGAATCATTTTTCTTAATCCCTTGCTTATATCTCGATACATACTTTTCAAAAGTCTTTATTATATGATGTTCATCCTTGTTAATTTTCACGTAATCACTTTTGTTTTCAAGGATGAATATTCTGGAGGTATCAACAAATCTTTCTTCTGTAATAATAATCGCTTTTGAATAATCAAGACCATGTCGAACATCTTTACCCTTATCTTTATAAATTCTGGTAGTGAAATTATCCTTATGCTTTATATGCATTTTAGATCTCAAAGGTAGGGCGAATTTCAACCCATCTATATCGACCAAAAACACACCATAACCTCGCTCTTTATTTTTAAAACTACCATCTTTTTCTTTATCCATAATTTCTACCAAATGAGTATTTTCATTGTAAAAGTCATTACTCAACCTGTAAAACTCTATACTTTTAGACATCAGCTTTTCTCCTTACAGGTCTATAAATTAAAAAACAGGAAAATAAAAAAAGACCTAATAAAAATATTAGGTCTTTTTTTATAAACGAACAATAAGAATTTTCTAAATCTTACATGGGTTTTAAAATTTTTACGTGCGGTAGTCCCTCCCGCCACGTCATACAAGGGCTTGATTTTTTAACGTGGGGTATTCCCTTTCCCCATTCCATCTAACCTTAGTATATGCCGATGATCCGAAAATAGTCAAGGTACTAGCTGGTTTTTAAGGTTTTTTCCTCTTCGTTTTAGGGTGGATGGATGGCAAGGGGGTGTGGGGGAATCCCCCGCATAGCGTATCCCTATAAAGAAAAAGAGAACAACAACGGACGGAAGAATTGCGGTTTTGTCGGTACAATGGCTAGAACAAGCCGATTACATAAATCCTCGTTTTAGGTATGGTCGGCTTGGCGAATATGCCTCCACCGACAAAATTTCTCCATGCAAGGGGGAAAGGGTGGAGATTTTTCGGTGGTCTTTCCGAAAAATACTACCCGTACCTTGCATGGAGAAAAGCCCTTTTGATTAAGAAGAGAGTGTTTTTTAAAAAAAGTAGTCTAAAACGTTGATACATAAAGGTTTTTGGAGTTTTTGTTGTACTGATGTACCGTTACACATGTACCGATATATCAATACAATCGTACTGATTTAATCAGAACATATTTACAGATTTTTATACTACATATATAATGCGAGAAGGAGGTGAAAAAATGGACAAGAATATGCAATATCATGCTGACACACAAACATTATTAGGTAAAAAATCAAAAACATACGTCGACACAGAAACCGGTGAGAAAATTCATGTCGAGCAAATAACCAAAAGAGCCTATGGTCAAAAACAATTCTGGAAGATATATTTAATGGACTTCCTGCAAGTTTTAGGAGTGCTAGATAGTAAACAAGTTGATGTTTTTGTTTACATACTAGAAAACACAGAACAAGCCAATAATACCTTCATAGGCAGTCAGAGAGACATCGCTAAAGAATGTGGGGTTTCACTAGATACCGTCTCAAGAATCATGAAAAAATTACAGGAGAATGGATTTGTAAAACAAATAAAACGAAGTGTATATCAAATTTCTCCAAACGTAATGATGAAAGGTTCAGAACACAAAAAAAGTTTACTCTTAAATTACTATGACGATAGTAAGGAGCAAGAGAACGAATAAAATGCGATTGCAAGGCA